>NZ_CDPP01000006.1 GCF_000829905.1 Beduini massiliensis | reverse complement strand
GTACAGCCAGGTTGCTTATGTCTTACTCACCCGTTCGCCACTCATCACCAAGGTGATGCGTTCGACTTGCATGTATTAGGCACGCCGCCAGCGTTCATCCTGAGCCAGGATCAAACTCTCCATGATACTTTATATCATCAATCTGTTTTTCTTTGACTCTTTTGTCTTCTGACTTTTGTTTCTTTTTTTCTTCTCAATTTTCTTTCTTTCGATCGAAATTGTTTGACGTGTTCTGTTCAGTTTTCAATGGTCTCCGCGGCCCTTGATCGGACTGCCTGTTTATATTACCACGTCCTTCCTCTCTTGACAAGTCTTTTTTATTATTTTTTGAATTTTTTTGAATAATTATCTATATATAAATTAAAAAAGCCCATCCGGGCTTCTAATCATAACTATTCTGCTACTTTTTGTTCTTTGATAACTTTAGCGATAGATGCGATAACTTCTTTTTCGTCTTCACCTTCGGCAACGATTTCTACAGTTGCTTTAGTTGGAACACCTAAAGACATAACACCCATGATTGATTTTAAGTTAACTTCTTTTTCATTATAAATCAATTTAACATTGCTAGCGAATTTGCTTGCTTGATTTACTAAGATAGTTGCTGGTCTTGCATGTAACCCAACAGGATCAGATACTACAAAACTTAATTTTTCAGCCATTATATAATTCCTCCTTAATACAATTTGACTGGATATATTATATCACATTTTCAATGAATTTCTATAGGAAAAGCAAATTTTTTTTAGCGCTTTCACTTTATTTAATTTATCTGATTATTTCTCACTTTTTTCGACACACTAAATAGAATTCATGGATCGTCAGTTCAAAGAATCCCCTTTGTTTCATACATTCGTCAATATAGGCATACTGATTGATATACATATCCGAATTTATCACTCTATCCGGCATTGCTTCTTTTAAATATGTAAATAATGCTGATAAGCTCCTAAATCCAATCTTAGCTAACTGCTCTTTACCATCAAGAATAGTAAAGCCATTTTGATCCAAAATTGCCTGACAGGCATATTTATTCCATTTTGTATTGGGATTGATTGGCATATAAAGAGGATTTAACTCTTTCAAATTATCGCCACCACGTTGTTTAACTAATAATATGCCATCCATTTTTAAAATACGATGGACATCCGTTTTATCAAAATTGGTATAAGCCACAATATATGTATCCAGCTTGCCATCTTTAAACGGCAAACGATTTTCCTGAGTTAATGTTGTAACCTTTACCCCTTTATCCGCCAAACGATGCTCTGCATCCACTTTTCTTGTATCGATCACATAAGTAACATCGGGTAAATCCCGGATTGAATCGGCAAATTCCCCAGCATCCATACTGGCGATTCCCAAATGATCTTCCGGCGTTAAATAAGATTCAACCACTTCTTCAAAGCCTAATCCCGGTTCCGGATAGATAATATCTTCTTTATTTTCAATCGTTTTTTCTTCATTAATTTTATTTCGAATAGCGATTGCTTTATCCACACCATCTTTAAAGCGACGCTGTGCATACTTATAATAAGTAAACTGTGATACAACATCAATTATGACAGAGACACACAGTAGGGTAACAAACTCTAACAGCCATGCCATCGAAAACAAAGGCAGATCATTTGTAAACAGGAAGATCAGCAAGGCAATAAAAATGATATAACTTGTTCTTCCATAGGCAAACGGTCGAGTAAACTGTAAAAAATAAGCAACATTGAATTGCTTGTTAGCACGTCTTCCATCCATTTCTGCAAATATAATTTTTAGTATGTTCATGATTACGATCATCATACAAATTAGTATTATTAAATATCCCATTGGCTACACCTCACCACTTAAATGTACAACATTACCTCTTTAAAAGCAAACAAAATACTGAAATTACCTAGTTCTATAAAGAAAAAAGTATTAGGTCTATCCCCTAATACTCCTTATACTTTCTCACGATTCGCACGACGACGTTCTTGATCTGTTAAAAGACGTTTACGTAAACGAATGTTTTCCGGTGTTACTTCTACCAGTTCATCATCATTAATATAATCTAAACATGATTCTAAGTTGAATTGTCTTGGTTTCTTTAAAACAACTGTTGAATCTTTAGAAGAAGAACGTGTGTTCGTTAAATTTTTTCCTTTAGTAATATTGACTACTAAATCATTATCACGGCTATGTTCTCCTACGATCATTCCTTCATAAACTTCAACACCCGGTCCAATGAACATGACTCCTCGATCTTCCACACTGCCTAATGAATAAGCTGTTGATTGTCCGGAGTCGATAGAAATCAATACACCTAATTGTCTTTCTCCTACAGCTTCACCATCCACCGGACGATATTCCATAAAAGTATGAGAGATAATTCCATATCCCTTTGTCATGGTTAAAAAGTTTGTCATGAATCCGATCATTCCTCTTGAAGGAATATGATAAGTGACTCTTGTCTGTCCATCATGGCTTGTCATGTTTTGCATAATCCCACGTCTAAATCCCAAAGACTCGATAACAGAACCGATACAGTCATCAGGCGCTTCTACTTGTACATCTTCCCATGGTTCACAAACTTCACCGTCAATTTCTTTTAAAATAACTTTTGGACGAGATACTTGCAGTTCATAACCTTCACGACGCATCGTTTCAATTAAGATTGATAAATGCAATTCTCCACGTCCGCTGACGATCCATTCTTCTGAATTAGGAATTCTTTCAATCTTTAATGATACGTCTTTATTTGTTTCCTTAAATAAACGTTCTTCAATTTTGCTTGCAGTTACAAATTTTCCTTCTCTGCCGGCAAATGGAGACGTATTTGTTCCGAAAACCATTTGGATTGTCGGTTCATCTACACGTAACAATGGTAAGGCTTCTTCTTTTCCCATTGTACATACAGTTTCACCTACGCCGATATCCGCTAATCCGGCGATTGCTACGATATCTCCGGCTGAAGCTTCTTGAATTTCAATTCGTGATAATCCAAGGAATCCAAATAATTTCTGAACTCTAAACTGTGTAATAGAACCATCTGCTCTGACACAAGATACGGTTTCATTTAATTTAATCTTACCACGTTTAATACGTCCAACCCCAATACGTCCAACGTAGTCATTATAGTCTAATAAAGCAGGCTGGAATTGCAGAGGTCCTTCTTCATCAACATCGGGAGCCGGAATTTCATCAATAATCATATCAAACAAATGATCCATTGTCGCTTCCTGTGTTGATAATTCATCAGATAAACTTGATGTTCCCTGCAAAGCAGATACATAAACAGTTGGGAAATCTAACTGATCATCTTCTGCTCCCAGTTCCATAAATAATTCTAAGATTTCATCGCGTACTTCACTAATACGGACAACCGGACGGTCTACCTTATTAATTACAACGATGGGTTTAACCTTTGATTCCAACGCTTTTTTTAATACAAAACGAGTTTGAGGCATTGTTCCTTCGTATGCATCTACCACCAACAAAACCCCATCAACCATTTTCATGATACGTTCTACCTCACCGCCAAAATCGGCATGGCCCGGTGTATCCATGATATTGATATGGTAATCCTTATAATTGATCGCTGTATTTTTAGCTAGGATTGTAATTCCTCTTTCTCTTTCTAAGGCATTACTATCCATTACTCTTTCTGCCACCTGTTCATTATTTCTAAAGGTTCCTGATTGTCTTAATAGCTGATCAACTAATGTCGTTTTTCCGTGGTCTACGTGTGCAATAATTGCAATGTTACGAATGTTACTCATCACAATACCTCTCTTTCTTAATCTTTTTTACAACTTACACATTATAACACAAATCGTGATTCTGCAAACATTTTTTATCATTGTAAGTGCTATCAATCTTATTTTTTTATTATTTATTAAATTATAGCCCACTATTCTATACTTTTTCATATTTATAGACGAAATGACGATACTGTTTTATAATGATTTAAGGAGGTTTATTATGAAAGCAACCTATATTTTTCACAGTGGGTTCATGATTGAACTCGAACATCATGTTTTAGTCTTTGATTATTATCAAAAAGAATTACCGCCTTATCCCGCAGATAAAAAAGTCTATTGCTTTGTTAGCCATTTTCATCAAGACCATTTTAACCGAGATATTTTTGAACTATTTCCTCAAGCAACCTTTATTCTTTCAAAAGATACTCGTATAAAAGAAACAGATTCTAAACATATTGTTAAAAAGAATGAAACTTATAAAATTGATGATTTGTCGATTACAACATTGCGTTCAACGGATGCCGGTGTTGCCTTTTTAGTTACCGTTGAAGATAAAGTCATTTATCATGCCGGGGATCTTAATTGGTGGCACTGGGAAGGAGAACCTAAGAACTTCAATGATAATCAAGCTTATAATTTTAAAAAAGAAATGATAAAGCTTGACGAGCTTTCTATTGATCTGGCAATGCTTCCGCTTGATCCTCGTCAAGAAGAAAATGCTTGGTGGGGAATACAAGAAATTTTAAAGCATGCCCAGATTAAACATATTTTACCCATGCATTTTGGCGATGCCATTGAACTAATGCAAGATTATTTAAAACAAGAACCTTTAAAGAATTATTCACAGATACATAAGATTGATCATGAAAACCAGTCTTTTGAAATCTAAAAAATCTGCAAAAGCAGATTTTAAGACTATTGCCTCACCGCGATTTAATTGTAAGTCGCTAGGGGGCATTTTTATTATTCACTTTGATATTAAAATTTTAATTTTCTAATATTATGTTTTTATACAAATAACCCAAACATATACCGCTTATTCTTTCAGCATTGTATAAGGACTTATTTTTCTGATTCTCATGGAAACAACCACTGTGATAAATAAACCAAATAGGAAGATGCCAATGCCAACTCCCAACATCCAAATAGTCGGAACAGCAAAATTGATTTTCATCATTCCAATACTGCTGAATAAAATGCTTAACATAGAATTTAATCCCACTTTTCCCAACAAACATCCCAGAATTGTGCCAATCAATATTACCGGTAAAAAGGTATAGACCGTTTCTAAAACTAATTGACGTGTCGTATAACCGATTGCCTTTTGTATTCCAAATTCCTGTCTTTTACGAATCACCGCCGTTTTTACCACCATATATAAAGCAATACTTACGATCGCCGCTGTGATTAACATGATAATAAACGCGATAATCGATACAATATTTTGATAAACCCCTAACATACTTTCGATTTGCAGCTGAGCATTCGTTGTCTTGGCAATATCTTTGGCATAGGGATCTAATGTCTGAATAAACCCGGCTGTATCTATCTCCTCGTCTAAATAGACATAAATACACAAAGAATGATAACTGCTGTCTAATTGCTGATAGGCACTACCTGTCAGCATTGCTTCATGTCCCATATAGTTTGATCCTTGACTAAATCCGGTAATCAAGTATTCAATCTCTGCTGTCCCTTTTTTGAGTGTGACAGTATCCCCGATACTTTTACTCATATTTTTCGCGAGTAATCCATTGATTGCAATTTCGTTTTCATATTTTGGGAACCTGCCTTTATACACCGCTTGCTGATTATCCAGTGCACTAAAGTCATCCATAATATAGCAGAAAACCTCACTGTCTTTATTTCCAATGGAAGCTCTGACTTGATCATAATAAGCTGCTTTTCTGACTCCGTCAATATTTTGCAGGATAGCTAATAAATGGTCTGCACCTGACGCATCAATCGCATTGATTTGAACGTCAGGAACTTCTGTTGATACCATTTCCACAAATTTTGTGGATTCAACAGAAATATTATAATACATTACCATCGCAAACATAGCGGCAAAGCTGACCCCCATAATAACGAACATAATCATTATATTTAAACGAATTTGATGGATAAAGTTTTTAGCTGCGAGGAGCATTGGCAAATTTCCTTTTGTTTTATCTAATGGGAAAGAATTATTTTTAAAACTGTGTGTTGTAATCCCTGTACGAATGGCAGTGATGGGAGTTAGCTTATTTATTTTTTTAGCGCTTAAATAAGCAGTGACAATCACCATCAATGATATCCCCAAGACACTGAGTAAGGCTGAAAAAAAATCAAATCCCTGGTTCCAGACAATCCCGGTTTGTAAAGCAAACATATTTGAAATAGCGGGAAGAATCAAATACGATATTCCAATGCCAATTAAACAGCCTGATAAAGTCAAAATCAAAAACTGCATCATCAGCGATGAAACAATTTGATAATTGCTGTAACCAATCGCTTTTTGAACTCCCATGTTCCTTATTTCTTCCTCAATAGTATTCCCGATTCTGAATTTCACCATGACTAAAACAACCGCTACGATAATCATGGAAAAGCCGATAATCACCATCGATCCAATAGATGAAGTCATGGTACGTGCTTGTTTCACCATTAAATAAAAAGACGAATCGTGATATACAGTTGGATCATGATCTTCAAGGAATGTATTAAACGTGCCGACAAAATTTTCTCCCATAGTCTTATTTTCTTTTAATAAGGCACAAAAGAGCGTTCCGTCTATCTTTGAGTCAAACGATTGAGCCAAATCCTGATATTCTTTATCGGGCAGCACCACTCCTGAAATAGTAGAATTGACCGTCCCTAAAATAGGTTCCTCAAAAAAACCGGCAACCTGATATTCTCTCGTTCTTTTTTCACCGCTCATTAGAATAATTTCCATATCAAAGGAATCTCCTAACTGATAATCCCCCCCGGTATGGAACAGCCAGGGTAAATAAATAGGGTGTTCGTAAGTATCCGCTGAATGTTCAAGATAATCGATCTGACTGATTTCGGGTTCATCTTGCTGATTCATAAACACCATATTGCGGGTTTGTTCCCCCTCCCCATAAGCAAGTGTTGCGGTGGCAAAAAGGATATCACGCTTTTCTATAGCTATGCTTCGTTCATCTTCTTGCATCGCAGCCGTCATTTCATTGATTAGTTCTTCATCCTGCGATTTTATTGCTAAGATAGCACCGGCACTGTTTAATCTATCAGCATGGTGGTCATAGTTACGATCATAATTATGGGTAATAACTAACCCAATATTCAAAAGAACAGCACCTAAAAGCACAATGACAAAAAATGAAATAGCTTGGCTTTTGCTTTTATGAAACTGTGCTTTTACTAGTGGCCAGACAGAGTGCATATTACCACCCCATTTCCTTTAAAAAGGCAGTCAATCGGTCATGACGTTTTTCATCATTAGGGACATAGTCACCAAGATCACATTCTCCATAAATGGCACCATCTTGCAAATATAAAATACGATTTGCCCGACGTGCCGATAAAACATCATGCGTCACCATCACAATACTTTGTCCGTCTTTGTTCAGTGCTGTTAAAACATCTAAAACCGCTTTACTGGCATAGGAATTTAATTGTCCTGTCGGCTCATCTGCAAATAAGATATCGGGCTGATTGATCAAGGCTCTGACAATCCCCGCACGCTGAGCTTCTCCCCCTGAAAGTTGGGCAGGAAATTTATGATAAAGCTCTTCTTTCATTGCAACCAGTGACAACAATTCTTGTGCACGTTGAACAACCTCTTTTTTCTTACGGCTGACTAACAGCCCGGCAGACAGAATGTTGTCCATGACACTCATATTATCCTGTAAATAAATCTGCTGGAAAACAAAGCCGCAATGGTGACGGCGAAAAACAGCTAAGCGGTCATCGGAATAATCGGAAATCTCTTCATCTCTAAAATAAATTTTACCTAAAGATGGTTTGTCCATTCCAGATAAAGCATAAAGCAAAGTAGATTTTCCTGCACCGGAAGGTCCCATGATGACAGTAAAATCCCCCTCATATATCTCTAAATCTAAATTCTTTAAAATATGCTGTAATACGCCACCGCTGGAAAATGTTTTACACAGTTTTTGGGTAGATATCATTTTCTCCATATTAAAATCTCCTCTCCTTGTATATCCATCCTACCATGCAATATTCTTAACGGTCTTTATCCAATCCTTAATTATTTCTTAATTACGCCAATTTTAAAGCTAACTGCATCATAAAACCATCTTCAGTTTTTTCACATTCGATTGTTCCATTCATCTGCATCATTATATAGCGACAAATATATAGCCCCAATCCTGCTCCGCTTTTTTCTTCAGCATTTTTTGCTCTGTAATATTTATTAAAAATAAGAGATTGTTCTTCTGCGGTCACACCCTCACCAAAATCTTTGATAAATATAAGAAATTCTTCCTCAACTATTTCAAAATGTACTTCCATTGACGTATTGGCATATTTATAAGCATTACCAAACAGATTATCAAATACTTGTTGTAGACGAAGAGCATCAAATAGAAGCAAGCAGTCCGGAACAGGATCAATGACCGCCTTATTTTGATAGTCTGCTGATTGAAGCAATGTCGCTAATTCCTGACTGGAATGTTCTTTAACAAAAATCGTTAATTCCTGCAATTCTTCTAAAGTCGCATGGAACAAGTCCGATACAAGTTCGTCGATCTGATTGGCTTTTTGATCAATAATCAGCAGTTGTCCACGCTCTTTTGGATCTTTTACCTTTATCAGCATTAGTTCTAAGATTGCTTTAATAGAAGCTATCGGTGTTTTAATATCATGACTCATTTTAGCGACTAATTCTTTCTTGCTTTGATTTGCTTTCTGTTCATTGAGTCGTGCCTTTTTTAATTCCGTTCGCATCAGATCAAAACTTTCGGTAAAAACGCCAAAATTATTGTGGCGATCCATCTCTAAAGGAAAGTCTAAATCCCCACCTGCTACTCTCGTCGCAAAACGCTGTAATGACCTAAATGGCTGGATCATACGTTTATTCAAATAATAAGTATATCCTCCTAAGATAATCCCTTCAATTATCAGAGTGCCTCCTAGAATCTGCATGAGGAAAACAAGGTGTGAGGCTATGCGAGAGTTACTGTCATTATAAATCAAGATTTTTCCTACTCTTTGATCGTTCAATTCAATATCGATAATACTATCACGATTTTGTATTGCCGCTTCTATAGACTGTGAAACAGACGGTGAAGTTGTATAAATCTTTTTTCCGTTATTATCCAATAAAGTAAAGTCTAAATCAATATTTGAGGATACTGTACACAATTGTGTTTGCATCAAGGTTTCCCATTGCTGACCGATCTGCTGACTTAAATCATTAACCATCACATTATCAAGCGAAGTATCCTTAATTTTTTCAATCACCTTCCACCCTACTATCCCTTCTATTAAAAGAAGACCAATAAATAAAAAGAGGATGAATTTCAATTTCATCTTAGTTCCTCCTTAAATCGATATTCAGCTTCCCTTGCTATTGTATTTCTGAATATCTTTTTCATTTGTTTTCGTGTATTTTAAACTTTTTATTATTTTCTAAATTACTCAATACAGTCACTATCACCTAAACCCTCTTTTAGACAATTCGTATATCTCTTAAACAGTCTGCAAATCATAATTTAGCGAACTGCCTGTGCAATTTCCTCAATTGTATCCGGACGAAGCCATTTTCCAAAAATTTGAGAATCCTTTGAGTACAGATAGCCTAAATCTGTATATCCAAGTTTTTTAAGTAATGCTTTACTTGGGATATTATCAACATCAGTAAAACAAACATAATCCCATTCCGGATAGTGGCTATGTAAATAGTCAATCAAAGTCGACAAAGCTTCAAAAGCATATCCTTTACGATGGACTTTGTAAGAAAATGTATATCCAAAAGAAATGGTTCCATCATTTGGCATTACTGTAATTTCGCCTATCAGACTATCGGTTTCTTTCAACGCAACCGCAATCAGTGCAGAAGTTTCTACATTCAATGTATCACAGGTTTTACTCGTTGCCCATTCTGCGAGTTTCTCGTAATTTTTCTCCTGTTTCCGCTGATATTTTGCACATATCTGATTATTTCGATAATCAAACATTTCATCAATATCTTTTTCATCTATATTTCTTAATCGGAGCCGCTTTGTCTCTAAAAAAGTCATGCTTATATCCTCCTATGCATTCTAAATAAACTATAGTATAATCGACGATTAACCCAAAACCCGTTACAGTGATACAAAAAAATTCAGTGTTATAAGGCTGTTAAAACTTCTGACACATATTTTACGCCTTAAATCGATAGCCGACTCCCCATATCGTTTGAATTAATTGAGGATGATTTGGATCTTTTTCTATTTTTTCACGTAAGTGATGGATATGTACATTTAATGTCCCATCACTCGTAATCATATCCTGCCATACTTTTTCAAAAAGCTCTTCTTTCTTCAATACTTTTCCTCGATTCATAACAAGATAGGCTAATAATTTATACTCCTGTGCTTTTAATTGAATGGGCTGTTGATTAACCCTTACTTCACCACGGTTGAAATCAATCATAAAATTATCAATCTGGAAAATATCTTCACTGACCTTGACACTGCTGTATCGTTTTAATACTGCTTTTACTTTAGCAAGCAAAACACTTAACGAATAAGGTTTACGAATATAGTCATCACCACCGATATTTAATGCCAATAAAATATCATCATCACTGTTTCGAGCACTGATAAATAAAATAGGAACACTGATCTCTTTTCTTAACTGGCGGCATAGTTCAAACCCCGAACTCTCTTTTAAATTAATGTCTAGTAAAATCAGATCTGTTGTATGATACTTAAAAAACTCGATGCAGGCAGGTGCATCAAAAACGGCTTTGCTTGTGACATTAAAAAGATTAAAATATTCTTCTGTACTTTGTGCCAATGGTTTTTCGTCATCAACAATTAAACATTGATAATGCATGAGATCACATCCTTTATCTTTTATTGTATCGATTTTCCGGTTTGAAAGCAATCCTAACTAAAAATAGCTATCAGATTGATAGCTATTTTCCATATTGCCCGCAATAAATAAAGAATACCCCAATAATAATTAATAAAAGCGCCCATACTTGCATACTGATTGTTATACTTAATATAACAATATCAAATTGATCTATAAATAATGATAAAAAACCACCGAAAAGATAAAAAATACCGCTTGTAATCGTGGAAGCATAGGAATTCTTTCCCAAGATTCCTTCCATTGTTGCAAAAAGCAAACATCCGACTAAAGCTGTTGCCAACAAATCATTCATATAACTATTCGATATGAAATAGTTCCAAATAATTTGAAGACATAATTCTACTAATACAATTCCACATAGGGCAGGCGTCAATAAATTGATGGTCATTCTTAATGTCTGCAGGTTTGATGGCTGTTTTAATTGCTGTCCTTTCATGACGATCACCCGCTTTCATCATAGCATGTCCCACTTTATTATAAATATGTAATCGTCCCCATAATATCGACAGAGTTTTTCTTTGACAAATAAAAAAAGTGCCTATTTGGCACTAATTTTCATTATTCTTCAAAATCGTATTTAGAAAACACTTCACTCACTGGCTTAGAATGTTCAATGTTGTAAATCGTGCTTGCGATAAGATCGGCGATAGATACATGTTTTAATTTATCAAATTTCTTTTCATCTGGTAATTGGATTGTATCTGTTACGATGATTTCCTTTGCTACTGAGTTTTGCAGTCTTTCACAGGCAGGTCCTGAGAATACGGCATGGGTACAAGCGATATACACAGCTTTTGCCCCTTTATCCATCACCGCTTGAGCTCCTGCGGCAATCGTTCCGCCAGTATCGATCATATCATCCACCATGATACAGTTTCTTCCTGCTACATCTCCGATGATTCCCGTTACTTCCGCTACGTTTGGTTTAGGTCTGCGTTTATCAATAATAGCCAAAGGTACATCTAAAGCGTTTGCTAATTTTCTCGCTCTGTTTGCTCCCCCGTGATCTGGTGAAACAACCGTTACATCTTCAATTTCCTGATCTTTGAAGTAATTGCTTAATAATGGCAATGCTGTCATATCATCTACCGGAATATTGAAGAAGCCTTGTATTTGAGCAGCATGTAAATCAACAGTTACAACACGGTCAACACCGGCAGTTTGTAATAAGTCTGCAACTAATTTTGCTGTGATCGGTTGTCTGGCTTTTGCCTTGCGATCTTGTCTTGCATAACCAAAATATGGAATAACTGCAGTAATTTCAGCAGCTGAAGAACGTTTTAATGCATCTACACAAATCAATAGTTCCATTAAGTTTTCAGTTGCCGGACATGAAGTAGATTGAATAATATAAACATGTTTACCACGTACAGATTCATTTATTTCGACTAAAATCTCCCCATCAGCAAAGTGATGAACTTTTGTATCGCAAACTTCTCCATCCAAAATTTTTGCGATATCCCCTGCTAATTTCTGACTAGCTGATAATGCAATGAGTGTTGTTGTTTCTTTCATTTTTTTGCCCCTTATTTTCTTTCTCTTTTTTCTTTCAATACTTTAGCATATTCTTCTTTTGTCACTTGTCTTTCTCTTGCAATCGCAAAAGCATCTTCCGGTACCGTTTCCGTAATCGTTGATCCTGCCGCAACATATGCTCCGGATTCCAAAGTAACAGGTGCCACTAAGTTTGAATTGCATCCGACAAAGACATTGTCTTTAATGATTGTCTTAAATTTATTTTTCCCATCATAATTGCTGGTAATCGTTCCACAGCCGATATTAACATCTTTTCCTACGACCGCATCCCCAATATAGCTAAGATGAGCGCATTTGCTGCCAACACCGAAAGTAGTATTCTTCATCTCTACAAAGTTGCCCATATGAACATTTTCCAAGATATGGCAATCTTTTCTCAGACGGGCATAAGGACCGATGTCCACACCAGATTCAATCACGGAATCACTTAACACTGAGAATTTAATTTCTACATTATCCTTAATGATGACATTGTCAAATTCACAGTAAGGTCCGATATGACAGTTTTGTCCTATGACACTATTGCCTTTAATAATACATCCCGGTTCAATGATGGTATCTTGCCCAATTTCAACATCTCTGGCAATATACGTATTTTCCGGATCTAAGATTGTAACACCGTTCAACAGCAGTTCATGATTAACACGCAGCTGTAATTTTTTCTGTGCTTTCGCTAATTCTACACGATCATTGATTCCGCCTACTTCATCAAAATCACTGATCACACAGCTTCCTACTTTTTTACCCATTTGATTTAAGATTTTTACGACATCGGTAATATAATATTCTTTTTGTGCATTATCATTTGTTACCTGTTTTAAAGCTTCAAATAATAATAGATTGTCAAAACAATAGATTCCGGTATTCATTTCTGTAATTGCCAATTGCTCAGATGACGCATCTTTAACTTCTATAATAGCGTCAACATCGCCCTGTGCATTACGCAAAATACGACCAAATGATTTCGACGTATCGCAATGTGCCGTTAAAAGCGTTGCTTGATTCTTATTTTCCTGATGAACTTGTATCAAAGCTTCTAATGTTTCTTTTCTTAATAATGGGGCATCCCCATTAATCACTAAAGTAATCCCCTCTTTGTCCTCTAGGATCGGTGCTGTCATTTTAACGGCATGTCCGGTTCCTAACTGTTCATTTTGTTCAACGTAAGATACTTCATCTTTCATGATCTTACGAATTACTTCTTTTCCATGACCGATAACGGCAATCGTTTCGGATGTTTCCATCTTCTTTAACTCATCGCAGATATGTTTGATCATCGGTTTATATAGCACAACATGTGCCACCTTTGGCAAATTCGATTTCATTCTCGTTCCTTTGCCGGCAGCTAATACAATTGCATAAATATTCATTGCTCCACCCCTTTTATCCGACATTATTCTACCAAAAAACCTATAAAAATAAAAGAGTATTACCGTAATACCCCTTATTTTTTTATAAAAAAGTAGCCTTCTGTGCAAATATTTTTTGTTTTCTGAAATGATCTACAGCCAAATCCACTAATTTTTCATCATCTGTCACTGCAAATACGCACGATCCGCTGCCCGACATTAAAGCAGTATCAAAGCCCATTTTTAAAAGAGCACTTTTTATTTCTCCAATCTGCGGAACAATCTTTACAGAAACCCCTTCTAATGTATTTCCCATACATTTCAGCATTTTATCATAGTCATTTTCCTGTATCGCATCTTTTAACGCACGACAATCCGGATGAATCTCATTGGCAATATCCAACATTCCAAATGATCTTTTCGTAGAAACCCCTTTTCTTGGCTTAATCAAAACAATATGTTTATGAATAGGGTTATCTATAAACTCCAGCTTTTCGCCTATACCGGATACAAACGCTGTTTTTTCATGAATACAAAAAGGAATGTCTGCTCCGATCGATTTGCCTAATTCAGCTAATTCTTCATAACTCAGCCCTAACTTAAACAAGAGGTTGATGGCACGCATCACAGCCGCTCCATCAGCACTGCCTCCGGCTAATCCTGCCTGCATGGGAATATGTTTGTAGATATGAATACGAACTCCTTTTTTAATATCATAGCGCTCCATCATTGCTTTTGCGACTTTATACATAATGTTTTTTTCATTTACGGGCATAATCGTACTATTGCTGGAAATTTCTATTCCTTCATCAATAATATTGATATAAAGAAGATCATGTAAAGAGATCGGTGCCATGATCATTTCTAATTCATGATATCCGTCTTCTCTTTTTCCCACTACATTTAAACCAAGATTAATCTTAGCGTGTGCTCTTATTTTCATCCCATTCATTCCCTTCTTGGATAGATGTTGCGGGCGACCCCGCGCGTATCGATTCCACCGATCCCTGCAGCTTTATTATAAGTATTTTTGATGACAGTTTCAACATCGACATAATTCTTCACGCTTTCATTCGCTACTTGAAAAGCAATATAAACAGGGTCTAAGGCATGAATATTCTTTCTTTGTGGGGAAGAAGCAAAATTAGCTCCTGCCGCTATCAACAATTCATAATTGGACTGACAGCCCCCGGCAAAAATCACTAATTGATCAATATTGCTTTCATACAGGCGTGCTTGTTTAACGGCTTCAATATAATCACGGGTATGACTGTAGGTGTCAATATTTTCACAATTTCCATCTCTGGACATGGAATCATGACCGGTAATCACCAAAATCTGCGGCTTATGCTTTTCCAGCAGTTCATAAATCTGATCTTTCATTTCGCCTTCTTTTAAATAGATACATACTGCTCGAACTCCCAATGCCTTATATTTTTCTTCACACATTTTTAAATATCTGGGATCTCCGTCTAAATGGAGTACTTTTCCCCTGATTACTTTATCATTTCTTAATAATGCCGATTCATCCAATTTGGTCACAAAATGGCTTTCTTGTGCCGGTTCCAAATCGTCCAATGTGCTGTCTGCTACCAGTCGAACCTCGACCCCTTTTAAATAAACGACATCCTTTTGAATATCATAGATTTCAAAAACGATGTCGCGGTTATATTTTATACGTACTACTAAATCTCCTATTTTCATATGACCACCTATATAAATATATGAAAAATATTAAATAAGGTCATACAATTCTTTAAATTGATCCAAAGATAATTGTTCTGCACGTAATTTAGGATCAATATTACAAGTCTTTAATACTTCTTTCAGCTTATCTTTATCTTGTGCAGTCAATGATAAATTATTATAGATCGTTTTTCTTCTTTGTTTAAAACAGACTAGCAGGAAGCGATAAAAATCATTAAGATTTTCTTTATTCATTTCCTTAAAAGTGACTGAAATCACAGCAGAGTCTACTTTCGGTTTAGGGATAAAGACATTTGCTGTGACAGTGAATTCATACTTCACTTCTCCCACATAGTCCATCATCAAACGCAGGGGACTTTTTTCTTTTGAAGTTAGCTTTAATGCTACTTCTTTTTGCATCATTCCAACAAAACAATCCATCTTTATGGAACTGATCATGATTTTTGTCAAAAGTTCACTGGTAATATAGTAAGGCAGATTAGAAATAATGATGAAATGATCATATTCTTTTAATTCCTCTGCCAATGCTTGAAGATCCACAGTTAAGAAATCTTGCAGACGAACCTCTACATTTTGATACTCACTTAGACTATAAGCCAATACATCCTTGAGACGTTCATCAATATCATAAGCAATGACCTTTTTGGCAGATCGGGCAATATATTCAGTCAGTCCGCCGATCCCCGGTCCGATCTCTACAACACAGGTATTTTCTTGGATATGAGCACACTCTACGATGTTTCTGATAATATTGATATCCACCAAAAAATTCTGACCAAAAGATTTCTTTGCCTGAAGTTCAAAGCGATCCAATATTTCCAATGTATGATTTACTTTTCCGATATCTCTCAAGTGTCTTTTCCTCCCTGAGTTATAAAATCTTGAATCTGCTGAGCAGTAATGCCAACTAAGTTCAGTCTTTTAAACAATGTTTTAACATTCCCATAGCCCAAATGAAAATGATCGTATATTTCTTCTCGTCTTTTTTTATTACCGATAATATCTAATTGAATAAATTCTGACCAAGTAATGCTTTCACTATCAGGACTAAATGTCACGACATTTTCCAGTGCTTCCAAAATAGCATCTTGGGTAGCTTCGGCAATTCCTACCTTATGATGTTTGATCGCATCTTTTTTATTCACAAAAGCATGCTTGCAATGTGGAATCACCTTTGATATCTTGTCACGTATTTGTTTTCCTGGAAAGTCAGGATCGGTCATCACGATAATATCACGTGTCAGACTTGTTGTTTTGATATAATCCAGTGTCTTTTGATTTAATCCAGATCCGCCGGTTTCAATCGTATCGACATCTAAAAACGATTTTAATACTTGGGTATCTGTTTTCCCTTCAACAATAATGACTTCATTAATCTTCATATTTAACCCCCGCTGCTTTTTTCGCTAAATAATCGGCTCTTTCATTATAAAGATCGCCGCTATGTGCTAAAACTTTAATAAACTGGATTGCAATTTTTGTTCTAAATTCTTTGATGATCTGCTGATATCGCTGCGTTCCGACCTTATTTGCTTTCCATAATCCATCTGCCCATTTTTGTATCCCTTCATAATCATAATAAATATAGATCGCTGAATACCCATGTTCAATAGCATACTTTATAGCGACCTCACTTCCAAATATTTCCCCGGCAACATTACGCATCGACGCATACTCCGGATGATCGCCTTTCCCCAATAATTCTTTCACTACGGTCTGTCCATCTAAAAGCACACAGCCATACCCATATTCCTTCGTTTTAATATTGTAACTGCCATCAACATAAGCAATCAAGCCTGGCTGATCAATCGTTTTAGGCTGATCTTTGATAAACGCTTCTGCTTCTTCTTTGGATGTGAAACTTTTATATACTGCTCCTGAGAATCCTGCCACCTGCTTTTTACATGCCTCCCAAGTAGAATAAATTCCCGGTACTTTTCCGTTTTTTACTGCATAAAATTTTGCCATATCTACACCTCATTGCCTCTATCATAGCATTTCATTATTAAAAAAACCAGTCTATTAAAAAAGAACTCTTTTGCTACCGTTCCCTTCATTTGGATAACCAAATATTGAGTATATTTCACTTAGAGTTCTAAAATTTAATTTCAAACACATCTATTTCCGGCGGCACCATAAAACGTGCATGAATCTTGGTTGTGCCAATACCGGTATTTACAAATAACAACGTATCTTCATCAATAGTATAGAAACCATCCACATAGCGATGCGCTAATTCAGTGCGTATTCCCGGTATGATCGGCAGACGAATCTGTCCGCCATGACTATGCCCGGTTAATATCAGATCTGCTGATGTATTCACTAACATTTCTGCTTCATCAGGTTCATGCATCAATAATACGTTATAATCGCCATTTAATTGATCAGCGGTTCGCTTCATTTGCGGATTGCCCAATAAAAAGTCATCAACTCCGCCAATAGAGAGTATTTTATTATCTACCTTAATCGACATTACTTCATTACTTAGTACAATAAAGCCGGCATTCTCCATTAAATCCTGATAGATGCGCTCGGCACCACCGCCATAATCACGATTGCCCCATACCGCAATCTTTCCATAGGTCGCTTGCAAACGGGAGAGACTTTCCTGCACCTCTTTGTTTTTAGGATACTGGGAGTAAACATCAAATAAATCCCCTGTAAACACAATAAGATCAGGATCTAATCGATTGGTTTTCTCAACCAACTTATCTAATTGTTTAATATCATAATGATTTCCCACATGGGTATCTGACAGCTGCACAATCTTAATGGAAGCAAGCTGATCATTCTTTTCTAACTCATATTCATTAACAACTAATCGTTTAGGCTCCACCAAAAAGGCATATCCTATGCATAGACAGCCAACTATAAACAATACCGCAAATACTTTTAATAAACGTTTGACTATCTTCATTGTTCTCTCCTTTTTGTTTCGTTTATCGTTCTTGAAGTACACTATTCTAAAATAAAAAGATTCTCTAATGAAATCACGTTTTGTGACCTTCTTCACATTAGAGAAATCTAATTTATTCTACAATACTCATCTGTTTTTATCAACTAAGATCCTAATTTATTTTGTTGCGGCAATAAATTCGTCTTTCACTTTTTGAAGCAATTCTGGTTTTTCCAACAATTCCAATGCGGTTAAAGCGATCCCTTCGGCAGCTTTGATTAACCCGTTTTTACCTTCTGGGGAAATAGTTGCCGCAGCCATTTCCTTTGAATGTCCAGTTACACACGTATCGGCAATTTTAATTCTTCCTTGAATAGTCGGACATTTATAGCTTACAGCACCAACATCTGTTGATCCGTCCCCTACTTCATTAACAGGTTCAATATCGGGAACACCGAGTTCCGTATATTTATCATTCAAAATATCGGCTAATGTATAGTTAATCAAAGTGTCTTCATAAGGACACTCATAGATTGAAGTCTTAAAGGTTGTGCCAGTCGCAAGACATGCCCCTTTTGCACATTCGATTGCTTTGTCTGTTACTTCCAAAGCATATTTCATTGTCGGTGCTCTGAAATAATATTCCATTGATGTATAAGCCGGAATAACATTGGCAGCAGCTCCGCCATCTCTGATAATTCCATGAATGAACGTATTCTTTTCAACAAATTGTCTCAATAAATTGATTTGAATATATGTCATCACAGCAGCATCTAAAGCAGAAGCCCCATCCTGTGGATGACAGCCATGTGCATTTTTTCCGAAGAATTCAAACTTCACCGGATTGATTGCATTTGAACGTCCGCCTAATCCACTTGATGTTCCCGGATGTACCATCAGTGCAGCATCGACATCATCAAATACCCCTGCCTCTGCCATCGAAACTTTACCACCGAAGTTTTCTTCAGCCGGTGTTCCAACAACTAATACGGTTCCGCCAAATTGATCGATAACGGCTTTTAAGGCTTCCCCTGCCGCAATCCCAATTCCGGCAATCAGGTTATGCCCACAGCCATGCCCTACTTCCGGTAAAGCATCATATTCACACATAAATGCGATTTTAGGTCCAGGTTTTCCTGTCTCATACTTTCCTAAGAAACCAGTGGGAACAACATATCCTTTGGTTGTTTCAAATCCAGCCTTTTCTAAATATGAAGAAAGTAGTTCCATTGTTTCAAATTCTTCATTTCCGATTTCCGGATTTTCATACATACTCTTTACTAAACTCATGTAATCTTCTACTTTTGATTCTACTGAATCTTTAATAATTTGTTTGCAGTCCATTGTTTTTCTCCTTTTTTCTTTTATAAAAAGCAACAAAAGTTGCTTTCTATTATTATTCAGCTGTTTCTAATTGATTGATTTGGTCTTCTGGAATTTCAAAAGGCATTAATTTAACAGCATTTTCATACCATTTAGTTAAATTATCTAATCCATTCTCGTCTTTAACTTTTGCTTCTTCAATTACTTCATTGATTACTTCTAATAGAGCTTTTGAACTATCTCCTTTAGCGACGATTACTCCTGTTCTATCATAAAACTCATCTGGATCCATATTAAATTCTTTTTCTGGTAAAATTGTAATGTTGTTAAAGGTTTCCATCAAAGCATAAGCCTGAGTTGAAGTACATACAAAGGCATCAATATCCCCAGTAGATAATAATCCTGCACAAGAAGTTGTATCCGCAACAGCTACAATATCACTTTTATTCGCTACTACTGCTAAAGCCATATCATATTGAATAGAACCTGTCTGTGCTCCAATTTTTATTTTAGCGTTTTTCACATCTTCTTTTGTTTTAAATTTTTCAGCGTCTTCTTTTCTTACCATTAAGCCTTGCCAGCTTGTTTCTCCGGTATCTCTTGAATAGTTATCAGAAAAATCAACTACCTCAGCTCTTTCAGATTTCCAAGCAAAACCGGAAATCCCCATATCTACATTTCCTGCTTGAACGTTTGCAATTACTGTATTAAAGTCTGATTCTTGAATTCTTAATTCTACTCCGATTTTATCAGCGATTGCTTGTGCCATGTCAATATCGGATCCGACTACTTTCTTTTTCCCGTTTTCTTCAATATAAAATTCATTTGGTGCATAATCAGGAGAAGTTCCTAATGTGATATACCCCTGTTTTTTTATTTGTTCTAACCTATCAGTTTCTCCACCTGAACTACATCCAACTAATGCTGCTGTCATACAAGCAACCATTAATAATTTTACTAATTTTTTCATAGTTTTTATCCCCTTTTCTTTTAATACATCACTTTATCAAAAAATTCTTTTGTTCTTTCGTGTTTTGGATGATTGAATACCTCATCCGGAGTTCCTTCTTCTAAGATAATTCCTTGATCAATGAACATTACACGTGATGCGATTTCTTTCGCGAAACCCATTTCATGAGTTACAATGACTGTTGTCATTCCTGATTTAGCTAAATCTTGAATAACTAATAATACTTCTTTTACCATCTCTGGATCTAAGGCACTTGTCGGTTCGTCAAACAACATAACATCGGGTTGCATCGCTAATGCTCTGGCAATCGCCACACGTTGTTTTTGTCCACCGGACAGTTTATTTGGATAAACATCTTTTTTATCTTCTAATCCCACTTTTTTTAGTAATTCCAAAGCTCTGTCATGTGCCTGTTCTTTTGATAACCCTTTAACTTTAATGGGTGCCAGCATAATATTTTCAATTACCGTTTTATGAGGAAATAAATTGAAATGCTGAAATACCATACCAATGTGTTCTCTTACCTTATTCAAATCAAAATCTTTATCTACTTTTGTTGTCAAATTCTGATCTTTAAAAATAACTTCCCCTTTTGTGGGCTCCTCTAGCAGGTTAAGGCATCGTAAGAAAGTAGACTTTCCAGATCCTGATGGACCAATAATGGCAACCACTTCACCTGTATGAATCTCTGTTGTAATTCCTTTTAAAACTTCTAACTTACCATAAGTTTTGTGTAAATCGACTGTTTTAAGCATCTGTATTCATCTTCCTTTCTATTTTGCCTGAAATAAATGTTAAGACTGTTGTTAGTGCTAAATAAATAATTGCGATAATAATATAAGGTTCAAAAATACGATACGTTGATCCTTGTATTATTTTCTGTGTATACATCACGTCACCTAATCCCAATGTTGAAACAAGTGAGGTCTCCTTAATCATCATAATAAACTCATTAACTAAAGATGGTAAAACGGTTTTTACTGCCTGTGGCAAAATAATTAAACGCATTGTTTGCTTACTGTTTAACCCTAGTGATCTTGCCGCTTCAGCTTGACCGGCATCTACTGCATTTAATCCGGCTCTGAAGATTTCACAAATATATGCCCCTGAGTTTAACGATAATGCAATGATACAAGATAAATACATAGATGATCTAGGAATTCCCATAATATCAGGAATCTTTATACCTAATGAAGGTAGACCAAATGCAACAATATACAATTGAAGTAAAATTGGTGTTCCTCGAATGACTGAAGTATAAATATTTGCTATCCAATTAATAGGTTTAATTCGTGATCGCTTCATAATCGTTGCAAGGAATCCTATTACAGTCCCTGCAATAACCGTTACAGCAGTTAACCATACTGTTGTGATCGCACCTTCTACAAACCATGTCCAATAAGGCGCCATCGTTGAAAAATCTAATGTCATTGTACCAATCATAACTTCTCCTCCTTTTATAAATAAAAAACGCCTCTTGAAATAAATCAAGAGACGAATATATCGCGGTACCACTCTCGTTGATATAAGTTGACCTCATATCCACTCTCGCTTGTAAGGTAAGCTTACCGAATATCCTATGAATTCAGATATCCCCCTCCAAAGTGCGCTTCGCCATCTTTCCTGTGTTAATCTCTCACCTACATTAACTCGCTGAAACATTTCAGATAACTACTCTCTTTATCGTTGGGTTTATTTGTATGCCCTCATTATACATTTTTAATTTTACTTGTCAACACCTATTTATTATTTTTTCTTTTTTCTTTATTAGCACTAAATTTATGGTTCCCCTAAAATATATGCAAAAGGTTCGTATATTAGTAATGTATTTATAAAAAACATTAAGTATTAAATTTTAAATTTAGTTTAAATTGACACATCGTTTAATTTAGTTTACATTATAACTAACGAAATGAAAGGCGGATTACACTATGCTTAAAGCAGTTATTTTTGATATGGATGGTCTCATGATCGACAGCGAAAGAGTCACTTTTGACGGGTATGTGATCGAATGCAATAAATTGGGACACACCATGACAGAAGAATTTTATAAAACCCTATTAGGTAAACCTATTGCCGGAATCTATGCGCAATTTCATAAAGAATTCGGAGAAGATTTTCCCATTGAAGAAGTTATTCAAAAAGTGCATGCTTATATGGCAGATTTATTTGAAACAAAAGGGGTACCGATTAAACCCGGTTTAATCGAACTGTTGAAATATTTAAAAGAAAACAACTATAAAACGATTGTAGCAACATCTTCTAATCGTCATCGTGTCGACGTTATTTTAGAGAATGCAAAGATTGCTTCCTATTTTGATGATTCGATCTGTGGTGATGAAGTGTCAAAAGGAAAACCAAATCCGGAAGTATTCCTGAAGTCTTGCGAAAAACTCGGAGTCAGTCCAAATGAGGCATTAGTATTAGAAGATTCCGAAGCCGGTATTCAGGCAGCCTACAGTGCTGATATTCGTGTGATCTGTATTCCTGATATGAAATATCCGGAAAAAGAATATGCAGAGATGACTTATGATATTGCAAACAGTTTAAATGATGTTCTGACTTTAATAAAAGACCAAAAACTATAAAATATACGCGGTATGATTTCAATCATATCGCTTTTTATTTTAAATTCCTTTAAAATAGGTTGATAAATTATTTAAAATAGCCTATATTTAAAGTAACAAAGGGGATGAGAAGATGTATAAAATTTCTTGCTAAAAAATAGGATGCACAAGGTCAAATAATGACGAGTTTTTGTGTGTCCGAGCAAGAAATTATATATCTTCTTTTTATTATGCTTAAAAAGGACTGTAATTTCTTGCAATCTTTTTTGATTATAAGGAGGACACTTATGGCATTAATAAATATATCCCAATTAACATTTTCCTATGATTCTTCATTTGAAAATATTTTTCATAATGTAAGCTTTCAGATTGATACGAATTGGAAGCTTGGATTTATCGGCAGAAATGGGAGAGGAAAAACAACTTTTTTAAAACTATTGATGGGGGAATATGAATATAAAGGAACAATCAGTGCCGACATTGAATTTGATTATTTTCCTTTTTCGATTGAAGATGATTTAACAATCAACATTATTGAAGAAATGCTCCCAAATATTGAACAATGGCAGATTTACAAAGAATTTTCATTACTGGAAATTCCTGATGAAACATTGTATCAGATGTTTTTTACTTTATCCAAAGGTGAACAGACTAAAATTATGCTCGCCATCTTATTTTTAAAGGAGCATCACTTTCTATTGATCGATGAACCGACAAACCATTTAGACATGAATGGACGCAGGGTTGTCAGCGAGTATTTAAACAAAAAGAATGGATTTATCTTAATCAGCCATGATCGTACTTTTTTAGATGGCTGTATCGATCACGTATTATCCATCAACAAAGCGAATATTGAAGTGCAAAAGGGAAATTACAGCACTTGGAAACAAAATAAAGATTACCAAGATCAGTATGAACTTAATGAGAATCAGCGTTTAAAGAAAGATATTAAGCGTCTAAATGAAGCCGCTAAACGCACAACGCAATGGTCAGATGATGTTGAAAGCACAAAAAAAGGACAGCGCATCTCCGGATTAAGACCCGATCGTGGTTTCATCGGACACAAATCCGCTAAAATGATGAAACGGTCAAAGACACTGGAAAAAAGACGAAACGATCAGTTAAACGAAAAAGAAAAACTGCTTAAAAATATTGAAGAAGCAGAATCACTTGCTATCCATCCATTAAAGTTTCACAGCAGTCAGATGCTGTATGTCGATCATTTAAACATTGTCTATGATCGTCCGATTATCCAAGATCTCAGCTTTAATGTTTATGACGGTGAGCGAGTGGCTTTGATCGGCAAAAACGGTTCCGGAAAATCAAGTATTATTAAATTGCTTTTAGGACAAGAGATTCCTCATTCCGGTACGATATTTATTAAAAATCAGTTAAAGATTTCCTATGTATCACAAGATACTGCTTTTTTAAAAGGAAATTTAAAAGAATATGCTCAAAATATCGGGATTGATGAAAGCTTATTTAAAGCAATTTTAAGGAAATTAGATTTTTCAAGAATTCAATTCGAAAAAAACATGGAAGAATTCAGTGCCGGACAAAAGAAAAAAGTGCTTATTGCGAGCAGTCTTTGTCAGCAGGCTCATTTATATATTTGGGATGAACCACTCAATTATATTGATGTTTTATCGCGTATTCAGATTGAAAATCTCATTTTAGAATATCAGCCAACGATGATCTTTGTAGAACATGATGCTGCATTTACAGATAAAATCGCAACCAAGCGTATTCAATTAGGATAATTTGTTTTATAATACCTCTAACGGAGGTATTTTTATGTATTTAATTAAAAATATAGAAGTCTATTCACCTACTTACTTAGGTAAAAAGGATGTTTTAGTCAGTGACAAAATTGAAATGATTCAAGATCACATAGAAACGACTCTATTCCCTATCCTAGATGGAACACATAAAAAATTAATTCCCGGCTTCATTGATCAGCATGTGCATATTACCGGAGGGGGTGGTGAAGGAAGCTTCAAAACAAAAGCACCCGAAATTACCCTTTCTAAATTAACTGCTGCCGGAATTACTACTGTGTTAGGTCTTTTAGGAACGGACGGTATCAGTCGTGATGTTGAAAATCTGTTATCCAAAGCGAAGGCTCTAAAAGAAGAAGGAATCAACTGTCTGATCATCAGCGGCTCCTATCAGTATCCACCTATCACCATTACCGGTGACATCAAGAAAGATGTGCTGTTTATCGATGAAGTCGTTGGCTGCAAACTCGCCCTGTCAGATCATCGTTCCAGTCATGTCACTCCTCAAGAATTAATTCGTTTAGCCAGTGATGTCCGTGTCAGTGCCTTATTAAGTGGAAAACCCGGTATTTTGACTTTGCATATGGGGGATGAAAAAGAGGGGTTAGCCCCCGTATTTGAAGCCTTGGAAAAAACGGATATTCCTATTACAGTGTTTCGTCCTACCCATGTGACAAGAAATCCCCACTTATTAGAAGAAGCGTATCGACTATTAAAGATGGGAGGATATATTGATATGACAGCCAGTCCCGATCATCAGCCCACTCATGCTATTATAGAAGCGAAAAAGCGTCAGCTCCCATTATCACGCAT
The DNA here is from genome assembly GCF_000829905.1 of Beduini massiliensis. Lineage (GTDB taxonomy): Bacteria > Bacillota_I > Bacilli_A > Erysipelotrichales > Coprobacillaceae > Beduini > Beduini massiliensis. Next base: position 803,432 of record NZ_CDPP01000006.1, on the reverse strand, counting down.
CACAATCAGTTCCGACGGACAAGGCAGCTGGTCGCATTATGATGAAGACGGGCATCTGACAAAAATAGGAGTATCCAGTGTCGATTGTTTATTTAAAGAGTTCAACTATATGCTGACTGCCGGATTCACGATAGAAGAAGCTTTGCCATTCTTCACTGTCAATGTAGCTAAAGGATTACACCTCAACAAGGGAATAATCGAAGTTAATAAAGATGCTGACCTTCTCTTGTTGGATGAGAATAATGAAATACAAGATGTAATGATTAAAGGTGTTCTTCACATTCAAAATAAAGAATTGTTAATCAAAGGAACATACGAATAAACCGGTGAATATCCTCACCGGTTTTTATTATTCTTGAAAATAATCTTTAATATTATGTTCCTGGTCATCAAAATAATTAATCTTCATGGCATCTTTTGCCTTCTTTAAAGTAGCATTCGCTTTAGCATTCGCCTTATCACAACCATCTTGTAAAACTTTCATCACACTATCAATATCTTTTTCCAGTTCTTTTCTTCTTTCGCGAATCGGTGTCAAAATCTCCTCTAATACACTATTTAAGAAACGCTTAATCTTCACATCTCCTAAACCGCCACGCTGATAATGGGCTTTTAATTCATCTAAGTTCTTGTATTCAGGAAGATATTTTTCAAAGTATTCATCTTTACAGAAAGCATCTAAATAGATAAAGACTGTGTTCCCCTCGACACTGCCCGGATCTTCTACTTTTAAATGATTAGGATCCGTGTACATACTCATTACTTTTTTCTTTACTTCTTCAGGAGTATCTGATAAATAAATACCGTTTCCTAAAGATTTGGACATCTTTGCCTTTCCGTCAATTCCCGGCAGTCGCAAACACACTTCATTATCTGATAATAAACCCTCCGGTTCCACTAACACATCCCCGTAAAGATGATTAAAACTACGCACTACTTCACGCGTTTGCTCGATCATCGGCATTTGATCTTCACCAACGGGAACACAAGTCGCTTCAAACGCCGTAATATCTGCCGCCTGAGAAACCGGATAATTTAAGAATCCGGCAGGAATACTTGTTTCAAATCCCCTTTGTTTGATTTCTTCTTTTATGGTTGGGTTACGTTGTAATCTTGCCACTGTTACCAAATTCAAATAATAAGCAGTCAATTCATATAATGCCGGAATCTGAGATTGAATAAACATAGTCGTTATTTTTGGATCTAGTCCAACTGATAAATAGTCTAAAGCTACTTCTAAGATATTTCTTCTTATCTTTTCCGGATTATCAGCATTATCGGTTAATGCCTGTGAATCGGCAATCATAATATAAATTTCATCAAATTCTCCCGAATTCTGTAATTCCACACGTCTTCTTAAAGAACCAACAAAATGTCCTAAATGTAGGCGACCGGTTGGTCGATCTCCTGTTAAAATGATTTTTTTCATAATTTTTCCCTCTTTCTAACAAAAAAAGTTTCTGCCCAATAGGACAAAAACTGATCCGCCACCTATTCAAACACCATCATGTCTGTTTCCAATAACGCAGGAATTGCGGCGCCACTACTCGTTTCCTTTCGTTTTGCTTCTCATCAGGCCCATTCACTAGAACATGGATATAAGTTTCCACCCACCACTTACTCTCTATAATCTCTCTTTCAAGCTACTCTTCCTGATTAAGCGAATTTTTTTGTTATTAAAATAATAGAACGTAAACAAATTTTTGTCAACGAAGTTAATTAAAAAACTTTATTTTCTTAATCCCCAAATTAAGAATCAGTATAAATATAATTGGAACGATCAAATACCCCCATTGTCTTTGCATATGTAAATAAGGAATTGCACTTAACCATTGATTTAAAACACCATCACTTACACGGATAATGCCAACACTTAATAGGATACCTAAAACATTTAATATAAATGTCTGCTTCATATTAAAATGACTTAATTTACTAAGTAATAGATCAACACCTAAGCAAAATAAACTAATAACCGCAAAAAGATCTAAGGCTTTCATTATCTTTTGCATATACCCGATCACTTGATCATGCTGATTTAGGGTAAATCCTTGCTGAGTATGCAAAGCCTCCATATCCGTAGACGGTGCAAATAATAAACGTTGGGTCATAGAATCAGGTATTTCTTTGATATAGACTACCCAATCATTTTGCATCTGAACACTCGCAATACCACAAATACGATAATCAAAAAGCTCTCTGCCCAAAAGTTCCTGATTACTCTCTAATTGATAATGCTCAATTAAATAATCGGCTATTTCCCAAGAAATAATCATTTCATCCTCTGTTTTTGGCAATTCACCGTTTTTTAACTCTATAGGATAGTGAATAAGCTGATAGACAGAAACTTCTTGATTCTCTAATTGAAACAAACGTTCATCTTGATAGCCAATCATTGAAACATAGTGCTGTTTTAAATCATCTATATTAGAAGTAAGGTCAATCTCCACTTGATTGTAATGATAATACCATGCGGCTTTATTATAATTTTCAATCGTACCATTCACTATTAAAGAGGTACAAAAATAAAGACCGATAATAAAAATAGAGACAATAAAGATATAAAAGATAGATTTAAAAAGGTTAGTCGAATGCATAGCTTCATCTCCTAACCTTTATTATAACGATATTCGATTAATTGTCCAAACTATTCTTTTTGTAGACAAATTTAAACACTATGAGTGAAATAATCATCCATGCGGCAATCACTGCAATTGAGAACAATCCTTTTCCTGTCAATAGATCACTGGCACTTTCGATACCTTGCAGCCACATCATCGACTGAGTGGGAATAAATTGTGTAATCTTACTGATTGATTCTGACATCATCCCAAATATAGGTGCCATAAACAACAGCATCACCGGAGTTGAATAGTACCCTGTTGCCATCTGATCTTTAGAAATTAAGCCAATCACTGCCCCAAACATCAACGCCGATAAAGACGTAATAAAGATCACCAGCATAATCCAAGGAAACGATGCAATATCTACTCCGCAAATGAAATAAACTAACACATTCACACCTAAGAACATAACAATGCCTAATACCAGTTTTGCTGTCATGAATTCAACGGCTGATACATTGGAAAGCATCAATGTACGAAGTGTATTTTTCTCTTTTTCTTCCGCAATGCTCATTGCCACAATGGAAATAGGTACAACCCCTATATTTAAGATCGTACATAAATTAAAGACATACATTCCCGCTTCATCCGGCATTTCCATAATATGTGTATAAAGGAAAGCAAATCCAATTGGCAGCAACAACATGAAAGCTACATTAGGACTACGGAATAAGTTTTTAATATCTTTAATAAACAATGCTTTTATTTTATATCCGGCGATTTTCATTATGCTGCCTCCTTCGTTAATTCTAAGAAAATATCTTCGATTGTCGGTTCAATCGAATGCAATGTGATAAGCTCATCATTTTTTGAAAGCTCTGCTAATTGAAGCAATGCTTCTGATGATTTATCAAATTCTATTTTTCCATTCTCTTTAAATACAGCCACCATTTTATCTTTAGCGTATTTCACTTTTAATTCTTCCGGGCTTCCCGATTCAATCACATGCCCTTTATTTAAGAAAGCAATACGATCACATAACTGATCTGCTTCTTCCATTCGATGTGTTGTCAGAAAAATTGTTGTTCCTTCTCTATTTAGTTCCAACAACATTTGATGAATTTCTTTCGTTGTTGAAGGGTCTAATGCTGCTGTTGGTTCATCCAAGAATAATAATTTTGGTTTATGCAATACAGCCTGAACGATCAGTGCTCTTTGTGTCATCCCTCTGGATAAACTTTTCATCTTTTTATTACGGTCCTCGTATAACCCAACACGTTTTAATAATTCATCAATTCGTGCATGATTTACTCTGCGAATATCTGCAAAGAATTTAATATTATCATATAAGCTAAAGCGTTCATACGCACCGCTGTTGTCACTTAATATGCCTATTTTTTCAAATGTATCCTGTGATACATGGTCAATATCTTCACCAAACAATTCAATCATGCCGCTTTCTGCTTTCAACTGCTTTGTCAGCAATTTGATTGTCGTTGTTTTACCGGCACCACTGGGACCTAAAAAACCAAATATTTCGTTTTCATAAACTTCAAAGCTTAGTTGATCCAATGCTTTTTTTCCATCAAAAGATATACTGACATCTTTCATGATTAACTCATTTTTCATAATATCCCCCCTGTTTAAATCATCTTACACACTTTTATATCATTTTACCACTTATTTAGGTCGAAAGGAGCCTATAAACAGCTGAAAGGAGTCCTAAAAATCATAGAGCTCCCTTAATTCATCAATTCTCCCTTTAGCTAGAGGAACATGTTTGTCTTCCATATTTTTCAATTTAAGCGAATAAGAGTTCTTTGTCCATTTCTTCACTTCTTCGACTTTTTGCATATTGACTAAGTAAGAACGATGACAGCGATAAAATCCAAATCGTTTTAATTTTCCTTCTAACTCATCTAATGTGTATTGACATGGAAACATACTGTCCCGTACAGAGATAATCGTTTTTGAATTTTGTGCTTCAACATAACTGATATCTTCCGGGTCAAATAAAAATACTTTATCTTCTACTTTTGCACTGATTTTTGTATAAATCAATGGTTCCTGACGCAGCAAGTCAAAATAATCATCGGTATAAATCTTTTGCATTTGACCTTGGTATAAAGTATAAGGATTGCCCGGTAAAAGCAAGGTTGATTTTAAAGATAAAGAAGTGGTAATCAGCTTCATCTGTTCTTTTAATGTACTGATCCAACGTAATATAATATTAAAACTGGCTTCATCAAGATCTTCAGCGGTTCTTGTATATACATAATTTTAGGATCGCGCAGTAATTCTCTGGCTATCGCCACTCTTTTTTTCTGCGAATGGGTCAGCTGATGACATCTTAGATTCATAAGTTCATTTAGATCCATGATATCAACGATATCCTGATACCTATCGATTTTATTAAGTCGGCCAAAAAGCCTGAGATATTCTTTCACTTTCAAGCGATCATAGAGATAAATATCCTTTGTGACAACACCAATCTGCTTCCATGTTTGTACGTATTCCAAGATTTGATCACTGTTTTTACTATCACACTCAATATTGATGATCATGCCATCTATTTGCATTTGCTCACTTATATTTTCTAAATAATTCATACCTTTATCCCCTGATATTTCTATTTTGACTTTAACATAAATCTATTATATTGCCAACCAGAATAAAAATATTTCAAAGAGGATTTTTATGCTGCTCAATATTTTTGCAATTCACCATCTGTTTTTTATGGTATAGTATGAATACGATTATTTAAAAGGAGTAGTATACTAAAATGAATCATACAATTAAAAAGATAGGATTATATTTACTAACAGGCATCATTAGTTTATTTTTATTAGTACGAATTGAGGGAATCATAATTTATTTAACACAGCTTTATGATAAATTTGTTCATCATCTTGAATACCCTTGGATGGATACAAGCACGATTATTATTCAAAATAGAATCATTATTCTTTTAATTGTCTATTTTATCTATCGTTCTTTTTTTGCCAAGAATAAAAAATAAAGTGTTCAAGCAATCTAAAACACCGGAATCTTTTAACTCCGGTGTCTTTTTTTATCCTTTTTATGTAGTTTAACCATCGGCTGAATTTAATCTATTTGCTCCTCTTTTTCTAATAAGCATCCATAAGATTCCATATATCAACTGATGCTTTTTTATTTAATTCGATAACATAGTAGCTTTCATTATGAAGAGGGATACATAAGGTTTCCTGCGTTAGATATTTTTCCAGTAAGTCTGCATTTTGTTTTAATTCGCAATCATTCAACTGCAAGAAGTAACCATCCAAATCAAAACTATTCAACACATCTTCAATGATTCCTGAATAGTGATAAAACGCTATATCTGAATCATCAATAGATAACGTCTGTAATCCCACCATTCGATTAGCCAGAACTACCTTGTCTTGCAGCTGACTTTTAAGCGTTTCAAACAACCCTACACCTTCGCCATCATAAGTGTGTTGAAATAAAACAGATTGATTTAATACGTTTTCACTCTTCTTTTTTAAAGATAAATAATTCGGCTTTTCTTTATCGCCGGATAAAATTCCTTTAGATACACTTCCGTCTTCATAAACAGCATTCACCACTTCTTCTGTATTTAAAGCATCAGCAATAACTCTTCTGTTTTCTGCTTCAGACATCAAATCATTATTTACATTAAACATCAGAAAATCTCTTTGTCTGCTTGAATATTCATAAATACGATAGGCACCCAACTGTTTTATGGCATCAAGACTGTTTTTAGAAATAACCATCGTATCTATTTCCTGCTCATTTAATGCAAGCAGATCCGCAGTGACTAATTTTATTTTTTGGTATGTTGTTTTAGTTGTGTTATATTCATTTTTAATCAACGTGACTTGATCATATAAAGACAGGCTTTCTATTTTATATTCTCCTGCCCCAAGATGTCTTTGTGTGTTATTGGAATATGGATAGGCACCATTTTGCTCTTTTAGAATAGGAAGTTCAAAACAATAAAATATATTGGAATTAAGTTCAGCAAATTGGATTTCTAAAGTTTGTTCATCTAATTCTTTTATGCCACTGATGTCCTGTGCTTTACCGCTCTGATAGTCTTTCATTCCTTTAATACATAAATAGGTGTTTTTCCCCTCATAATTTACATCTGGATGGTTTAGATAATAATAACTATATAAGACATCTTTTGCAGTTAACGAGCTTCCATCGCTGAATTTGAGGTCTTTTTTGATTGTTATAAGGGCTTTTGTTCCCTGCTCTTTTAAAAGAATGCTGTCAGCTAAAAGATACTCAAAATTTCCTTTATTAATATGAACTAAAGAGGGATAGACTAACTGATTGATTATTTGTGTGGAATCACTTTGTTGTAAATAGGGATGAGTATTAGACGGTAGTTGTGAAACCCCAATAACATAAGTATTTTTTCTTTCCTCATCCTGTTTCTTTACTTTAGAACGCTCCCCCGAGAAAATAAGATTAGCAGGTTCCTTTGGTGTTTTAACCGTCATATAGACAACCATACTCATCACAACAACCATCACAATCCCTATAATACATTTGTATTTCATTCTATCCCTCCTAATAACGAAGAGAAAAGGAGTATACGCTTACTCCTTCTCATCATTTTCTTTTTTCTTTCTGCCTAGCATCAGGAATGCTATTCCGGATAATGCGAGCAATCCTACTGCCCCCATCATCTGATTTCGATCTCCAGTATCTACATTTTCAATTACCGTTTCATATTCTGGATCAAATAATGCGAATCCGGCATCTAAATCACGGATATCAGACCCTTTCACAATGTTATAGCCGTTTATTGTATACATTGGATCAATCGTCTGATCTGCTTTTGAAGCTAAGACCATTAATTCTTCATACTCTGATAAATAGCCGGTATTGCCATTTAGGTCACTGTCTAAATACATATCATTGGCATGATAACTGGTTACTTTATAATCTTTTGGATAATTCTCTATTTTTACTTTATACCCATATAAAACAAGTTCTTCATTTATATAGCCATAAGTTGGCAAGTGATTAAATTCATATTTACCTTCTTCACTTGTTGTCGCTTTCAATGCGATCTTATCCTTTAATTCCTGCCATTTTCCATTCTGGTAATAGTAAGTTTCCAAAGTTACTTCGATACCTGCCATTCCTTTTTCACTTTCATGGCGAATACCATCTTGATCAGCATCTTCCCATACAATTCCGGCGATGCTTCCCGTATCAATCGTTGTAAATCCGGCATTATAATCCGTTAATGATTTAGCGGCAATCGTATCATATTTTCCAATTACATAATGTGCATTCTGATAAGATTCCTGACTGACATTTTCAGCGACTGTCAAATATCCATCGTTTATTTCCGGCAATGATACATCACTCTTTATTAACTGCTTCGTATCTGCTTTTAAAGCACTGTCCTTTTCACCATTATTTTGCTGATATTTTGTTGCGGCAATTCCCTGAGGAATATCATCTATCCATAATTTATACCCATAAATATAGCGTTTTCCATCCATTTCTTTATAGGTCTCTAAATTATCAAAGATATAATGTCCGTTTTGATCAGTGAGCAGCTGACGATAAATGCTTTCCGGTCTTTCTTCATCGGCAATGACTCTTGGACTGCGGTTATCTTCAATCCATTTTCTTTCATCACTTTTGTAATAATAGCGTTTTAATTTTACCAGTACTTCCGCTTTAACTTGATCGCCATTATTATAAATTCCGTCATAATCTTCATCTTCAAATGCAATCCCCTCAATGCTTCCTAATTGATATTCCACATATCCGGCACTGTAATCCTTATTATGCTCACCCACTAAAATGTCATAGTAGCTGGCAGATTTAAACCATCCGTTATCTACTTTGATTGTATATGGCTTATTCATATAGTCGTCATGAGTTGCATCGTGAGCTAAAATAATATATTCATCAGCTTTAGTCATACTTGATGTTTCTACGTTTAAATCACTGTCTTTTACCGGATCATCACCTTGACGATATTTTGTCACAGCGTATTCTTCTATCATTGTTTCCAACTTCAACTGATAGCCATAGAGATATCGTGTACCATCATCCTCTTTCTTATACACCGGTAAATCTGCAAACAGATAATGCCCGTTTTCATTTGTTAAAGTTGAGCGGTCTCCATCTTCTACTAATTCCCATTTACCATTCTTCAATAAGTATTGAGATAAGATAACACTTTGATCTGCAATGCCTTTTTCATTTGGATCTTTAATACCGTTATAGCTTGTCTCCAAGTTATCACTGCTATCTAGCCAAACATCTCCTTCTATACTTCCTAATTTAAACTGAACCAATCCACCATCAAAGTCATTAATCGTTTGATTATCCAAAATATCATAGTCCTGTCCATTATAAGTATAGATGTAATCTTCATTACGTGGATCATTTTCCTTCAATGGATAAGCTGTCAAAATATATTCATCACTGGCTTTCTTTCCATCCCCTAAAGTCAGGTAATGTGTATCTGCGATGAGATCACTGTCTCTTGTTTCATCATATAAATCCGTTGAATCTTGACTGCGCATATTTAAGTAAGTGATGCCATACTCTTCTGGGATATCTCCCACTTTCACTTTATATGAAGCTAAGTGTACGCTGCCATCAGCTAAGGTTATATGGGTCGGTACTGCATCAAACAAGAATATTCCGTCTTTTCCGTTTATTGTTTGTGTTTGGGTCTGAGCATAATCTTCTTTATTTAATGACCATGTTCCATCATCTAATAAGAAATATTGTTCAAGATAAACATCAATACCATTAATACCTGCTTCATTCTTATCAAAGAACCCATTATAGTTTTCATCATCAAATAATGTTCCTTTGATTTGTCCACCGACTTTATCGGTAAATCCGATATTATAATGATCTATATCTCTGGACCTTACAATATCATAACCATTAATTACAGTTGCCGCATTAACACTGTCTGTTTCTGCATTGTGATAAGCCGGAATAATGTAACCATTTAATTCTTCAAAGCTTGATCCAAGATACCCTTTATCCGATGTTGTCTTTGTGATGGATAACAGATTACCGTCTTTATATAAGGCACTGTCTTGTTTTCCGTTATTCATTAAATAACGAGTTGATCCATAGCCATCTGGAATAGTGTTTATAAACAGCTGATATCCGGCAAGATAATGTTTACCAGACGCATAAATCTGCGTATCAACTTGACTGAATACATATTCACCATGATCATCAACTAATACTTTTCGTTCATAGGCATTACCATATTCATCCAATCTCACTTGCCAGATGCCATTTTCATCCTGATAATAGCCTTTTAATGTCACTTCCAATGGTGTTCCATTGTCTGCAGCTTCCTTTATTTTTGCGTAATTTTCTTCAGTGTCATAGATACCATCATAATCTTCATCTTCAAACACATTTCCTCTAATCGCAGATTTTTCATATTGGACCAATCCACCATCATTATTAATATTGTCTTTTGCAGTAATAAAGTCATAGCGTTTTCCATTTACATTAATGATATATGGTGTATTTTCCACACTTCCCACAGCAACTTCATCTGCAATTACTAAATAGTCCGTGCTTTCATGAATTTGATAATCTTTTGATAAATCACTGTTTCTTGCATCCCCTGTTACAGGAACTTTGTATAGGGTAACTGCATATTTTTCAGCATCAGGAACTCTTAATACATTTGCCTGATACCCAGCTAAATAATTTTGATTGTTGATATGAACATACGTGTCTAAATCCTCAAAGATATAGTTACCGTCAGTATCCGTAGCTGCTTGATGCGTTAGTGGATTCCATTGAGCTTCCGGAACTTTTTTCCATACTGTTCCATCCAGATAATATTGCTGCAGCTGCAGATCAACATTGGCAATTCCCGGTTCATCAAAGACATTACCGCTGTCATCTTTATACGTATCTAAAAGTCCATTATAGTTTTTATCTTCCCAAATGGTTCCTTTGAGATCTGCTTTTTCAAATTTGATTAATCCACCATCATAGTCGGTTCGATGGGTGACTTTATTGACATCATATTTTCCAAGATTATTTTGAATAACGTAATCTTGATCATAATCAACATTCGTTACTTCTTTAGCGACTATGATGTATTCATCATCCGCATTCAAATACAAATTGTTTTCTTTTAAATCACTATTGACTGTATCATCACTGCCTACTCGATATTTACTTACCGCATAATCGGCTGGCAGTTGATTTACTTTCACTTTATAACCAGTCACATAGCGCTCACCGTCAACGATAATATTTGATTCTACATCATCAAACACATAATGACCATCTGCATCTGTAAGGGCTGTCGGTGATATATAGTCTGATTTTTGTATCCATTGTCCATTATGATAATAATATTGTTCTAAATGGAGGGATACATTACTTATTCCCGGTTCATTTATTAATTGATCATGTTCATCTTTATATTGGTTTTGTAATCCATCATAATTCTTATCATCCCAAATGGTTCCGATGATTGTTGATGTATCAATGGATGTCAATCCCAAGTCTAAGTTTAAGATCATCTTTCCGTTAGAAATGTCATATCGAATTCCTTCATGTGTATTCACATATTCATTTGGCGTATCATTATCAGCCTTTTCTGCGATAATGATCATTCCTGCAGAATCCGTATCTTGAGTAACATCTAAATATCCATCTGTTGTTGAGATCGGCAGTTTACTGTCATCTAACCCGTTATTCATATTGAATTTAGTAATTGTATAATGCTCTGGCAATGTACTCATATCTACTTTCAATTTATATCCGGCAAGATAAACATTGCCATCTAATGTATAGGTTGTCTTAATATTCTGGAATGTATATGATCCTCCTGAATTGGTCAGTTGTTCATATGCCGTTACTGCTTCCGGAACAGGTTTCCATGCATTTTCCGCGTCATCAAAATAATATCTTTCTAATATTAATTTGATATTTTCCATTCCCGGTTCACTGACCACTTGATGATTAGCATCAATATAATTTCCTCGAAGTCCATCATATGTGATGTCATTCCATACATATTTACCGATGTACCCTCGTCCTGCTTCAACAAATCCTAAACCAAGATGATTATAGACACCATAATAATTTCCATTTGCATCCAGTATTGGTTTACTGCTTGCATCAAATTCTACTCCTGTAGTAAAGACAAAAGTCTGGTTTGTTTTTTTATCACTTGATAAAGTTAAATCGTTATCATCATCTTGTACCTTTGGATCGGTATTGATCGTAATCGGAGATGGTTTATAGACACCATCCGTATTAACAGTGCTTGCCACAGCTAAATAACTGCGTTCAGGATATAGGCTCATTTCAAAGTATCCATTGACATCACTCTTTGTAACAGCATCCTGACCGTCTGCGTTCTTAGCTAATACTAAACCTGTGTCCGTTAATTCATAGAATGTAATGTCCACATTTTCCAAACGCTTTTCTGATGGATCGATTAACCCATTACTAATCACATTGCTTGTATCGGATAGATCAGGAGTTTCATCCACCCATGCTGTTCCTCCATATACATATGCTCTTGAAACACCGACATTATATGATGTCATTTTTTCATCATAGGCCGCATATTGGCTTGGATCACTGCCGATAGCTTCTATCTTAATACTGTCTGCTGTTTGTACCACTAATTTATTGGTGACTGTTTGTGCATCACTTTCTACATCCCCGGTTCCCGGGTTTCCTAAATCCGGCAGGGTATCCCCATCACGATAAACATCCATCTTCGCTTTTGTATCCCCTATTTCAAGAGTGGTTAAAGCGTGAGTGTTGTATGTTTTTTCAGGGAATGTATATCTTAGCTTATAGTTGCCCGGTGTTACATTCGAGATAATGAAATATCCGTTATTGCCATAAGCATCTGCTTCGGTTGTATACGTTGCAGGTCCGTTAATCGTATAAAGATAAGTTCCGTTAACGTCTTTCTTTTTCAACCCGGTAGCTTCATCAATCAGAATGAATTTACCTGTTCCTTCTTCTTCTACCACAGCTTCACCCAGTTTATTTACCGGATAACCGTTTTCTGAAAGAAGTTCGACTAGCACGCCATTGATTCCCGGATCATCATAGATACCGTCATAATCCAAATCTTTTGTTTTATTCTTGAAGATCAGACGTCCATCATCACGACGTTCATATTCGCCTTCATCAATAGCCGCATTGTAGTTAGCATCATACCAGACATAGCTTCCGATGTAGCCTTTTTCTACCGGTGCATTCAAATAGACACCTGCACGTGGAGATTCTACAACTGATGTTGGGTTTGCATCCTGTCTTGCTTGAACGGCAAAGGTATTCCATCCTGTATAAGCGGCTACGTTTTGACGGATTGCATCATCCCCCATATCGCTTGTAACAGCGCCATTGTATTGTGGAAGATTTAATGGAGAATGCAAGTAATAATTTAATTCAAATTTGACACCGCCATCTAAACCAAGATCTTTTTCATCTGCAACCTGTGCCCATATTGCTTGAATATTTTTAGAAAGCATACTGTAAGCTTCAGGATCCGTCGCTTCAACCGCTTTTAAATCCGATAAACGGACAAAATATTGGCTTCGCATTACTGGATCTGTATACATCTTACTATAAAATTCTGTATTCGACGTATCTTTAAATGCCGGCAGATCACTGATCTGTTTAACATTAATTTGACTTCCGATTTTTTCAAATGGTCCTACCCATATTTCACACTCTGTACCATCTGTTAATTCTTTAGTGATGATACCACCTGATGATGGTGTTTCCATTCTTAATAATTTTACACTATCAGGAATCACCCAACCATTCCATTTTGAACCACGATCAGCCCCTAATGAATTAGGATCATCCTTATTTTGAGCATTGACTATATTTTGATCGTCCGCATATGGCAAGACATCATAAATAATCATCTCTTTATATCCCGGAGTACCATAAATATCCGGATTTAATATAATCGATTTAAACTGATAATCTGTTCCCTCCGGAACTAATGAAGGTCGTGTTGTTTCAAATCCAGCTGTATCATATTCTGAGTATGAGAATTTCAAACGATTCATTGCTTTTCTGGATTCAAATGAAATACCTCCTACTCCTTTAACCAGAGTAGCTTCACTTGTTGTCATCCCATTATTATTGATATCACGTTTATCAATCTCAAATGCGTAAGTTTCATTGCTGTTTTCAATTTTCGGAATGAAAGGTTTTAAACTACCTTGCTTATATCCATAAATACTACATTTCATCAAGTCAGATGAAGTCATACCAAAATCTTTTGTCGCTAATGGTACCATATAATCGACTACGATCGTTTGTCCCGGCTCTAAGAACCCATCAAAGCTCCAAGTCAATATCTTTCGATCAACACCACTTAAATCTGCACTCTTTGAATAACTTACGAAATCAACACTCTTAATCTTAGAGTTTGTCACAATGTTTCCTGCTTCATCAAGCACATAATATGTCCATTGTGACTGTTTTCTTTCCAACCTTTCCGTTGATGCGTAATCATCATGAACAAAGGAATCTTGATATTCTATAGAGTGTACATCCACGTATTCATAATTGGTATCTAAAATATCCTCTAAATATGGCAGCACTGTAGAAATCTGCGGCTTAGAAAGATTATCCTGTGTTTCATCTTTAAATCCGGCTGCTTCTATTTCAGCATCTGTCAGATTATGAATGCTCGCTTTATATTTCAGCATTGTACTGAAATTCTGCTTGATAAGCATATCTGTATCTGACCATTCAAATCCATAAGTTTTATCTTCTTTTTGATAACGATGGAAGTAATATGGCTTTAAGTCAACCTGCATATACGGTAATTCAGCGTTGACATAATATCCTGCTCGCGCTGCGGTAGACGTAGCGCCGTATTGGCTGTCATCATAACGTGACCAACCGGTTGCAAAGTTATTTAAATGCAATCTTTTGCTTGAACCATCCATATGTGCCGAGCTTAATCGTACATAAGCAGCATTATCTTTAATGCTTTGAGGTAATTCTTTAGTGTTTTCACGGTTTGGATCTATTTCATCCATTTCCTGCTTACCATTTGTACTTGGATCGGCGTCTACAGATAATCTAAAGCCTTTAGGAACTGGATATTTTACGGTTTCTTTTATATCTCCCTCTGCTTTGATCACATAACGGATCTGTGTGATATTACTGCTGTAATCTTTATCTTCTAAATCAATTACAGCATTTTCTGTCAGACCATAACTTCCTAAATCTTTCCATTGCGATGCTGTATAATCCCCACTATTTCCCGGATTAATATAAGCTGTCTCTGGTGGATTATCATTTGTTAATACATAGATATGAACCCTTAGTTTATCTTTCAATTCATCTAAAGACGCACTACCGGTATATTGATCTGGTTCCGGTAATTCCCATACTCCGGTTCTTATTTCTTTAATCATAGAAAGTATTGATTTTGCCGTCATCGGTGCTTCATAAAGTGTTCCTAATTCAGTTCCTCTTGAAGGCACGCGATAATCAATGATAAATTCCGGTACTGCTGCACTTAAATTGACTACCTGATCAATATAGATGTTCATTAGAGTAGCCCCTTTAATACTCGGATCTTCTGCAACCACAATGCCCGCATCAGGGTTACTGATCAATGTACGTTTAATAGACGTATCTAAACGTGTTGTTGAAGATGGTTTCAACACAGTTACTCTTGCGGATAAATCTGTTGCATAGATATCTTTCAAATCTCCATCATAGTTATGATCTATATCAACATCATCAGGGATAGAAGCCTCTTTTTCCTGATCTGTCTCTTTACGTTTAAATCCAACTAAATCAAGAGGAATCTCAATTAATCCCGGAATATTCAAATAATTTCCACCTGTATCTTTTAAGGTTACATAAGATTTTGCGGCATAGTTTTCATCCCAATAATCTTCCCCAACCAAAAGTGTGTCCGGTGCTTCTAAATGATCAATTACTGTCTTGACTTTAAAATCAAATGTACTGCCTGAAGCAAAATAGCCCGGTAAATTTTTGCCATCATAATAATCTTGATAACTTTCAGCTTCTCCTGCCGTAATAACATCAAAGACAAGCGTTTCTTCTAAAGTATCGGGATCGATTACATGATTCATTAATTCAATCTGCCATCCCTTAGTACGTAAAGGATTACCACTGTCAATATCTTCTTTAGTAATTCTTACCTTTTGTCCTAATGAATCCTCGAATTCCAAATAGTAATCTTCTTCATAAGAAACATTTGAAGGTAATTTTATTGCGATTGATATCTTTGAGTGAAGAACATCTCCTGAATGAGCATAATCTTCCGCATTTTCCGGCTGATTCATTACTTTTGTGGTATACCACAAATAATCTCCAAACTGTTTATGATCAAGATCATTTTTCACATAGTCTGGGTCATCGAAATTGATGGTCGGATAATGATCAATACCATCTTTCGTCTCATCATCACGCATACCCAATACATCCACATCATCACTGACATAAATCTCGGTTTCCATACGTGCGTATTTAACACGAATTCTCATAGAAGTTGTGACCCCTTCTTCAAAGATTGTTTCACCGGTAATCGCATTATGTGTCAATGCCCCGCTTAAATTAAAATCTTTTTGTGCATCGTTTAGATTCAATCCTGTTCTAATATGAGTATAATCCTCTAAATTAAAGGTGTCTGTTTCATCATAACGTTTTACTCCACCATCTTCTACTGCATCAATAATCGAATACTGAGTACCCAATTTAGATACCTTATTATTTGGTAAAGTTCCGCCTGAAGTCGTTAATGATGATCCAGGAACCGAAACAGTATTGTAAACAGCTTCTTTTCTCGTATCTCCGGTATTATATCGACCTGCATAATACGGATTCCATAATGCGCCTACTGAATACAGGTTTTTTTTAATATCTTCATCCGTTATAAATTTGAATCCAGGAAGCTGACTTGTTACAAAGGTATTGTTTGTTTGATATTGTGCCAATAACTCTGAATTCTTTTCTCCGTCTTGTGTCATGTCATCCGGAACATCAACATTGGTAAAATCGAAACTAAAGACTCTTGAATCTCCCGAAACGATTTTAGCGTCCAAAGTATCTCCTCGGACCGATTGATCTTGGTAGAACGTAATTTTATAGCGTCCTTCTTTCCCACTGCCATCTTCTTTATCAATTTCAATATATTCCACAACGGATGAATACAAGTTCCGTTCCGCATCAATTGGCAGATTGGTTTTTCCATCAAACAACTTCCAACTTAATTGCCTTGTGGCATTTTCACTGTTATTTGTTGTGTATAATTTCCCATTTATGTCTTTTGGAACAATATTTTCCGGTAAGATATTTGTGATTACCGGATAGAAGAAAGTTCCTTTATTTCCACCATCCGTAGAATAGTTATGCAAATGGCGCATTGTACTAGATGAATCCGGATAGCCTCCATTCATAGGGGAATTAAAATTTGTAGATAAATCATTCCAATAATAATTATTTTCTACATGAATATTCATCAAACTATTATCTAACTCGGCGTTTAAATAGTAATCTTCAATGTTTCTACCATCAAGATCTGACCCGATAGTTGTCCATGTACGAATAAGCGGTTTTCTCTTTTTCGCTCGTGTTCCCGTACTTGCATAAACATCGGTTTTACCACTGCTGTAATAGGCTTTCATATCACCGCTGACAATTTCTCCATTAACATCTTTATTAATGAATACTTCATTGTTTTGAATATTAAATCCATTGATATATGGCATGTTAGGAGACCCACTGTTGTAGGCAGTCATGGCATCAAAACCATCAGCATCACCAGATGAATTATCGTAACCATCCCATAAATAGTCCATGCCTCCATATTGAGTACTTAGCAGACCATTTACCGGATCATATACTTTATCTTTTGTAGACCCTTGCCAAACCGTAATATCTAAAATCTGACTGTATTGACTATTCGCAGTCTTTACAGGAGCTGCAAAAACTTTGTCATACCAGTACTCATTATCACTGACAGTTTCCACAAAACAATCAATATCAACATTTAAAATATAGCCTTTGTTACTTTCTCGATTAAACCACTTACTTAATTCTTGATTAACTGTGATTTTAATTACCCATGATTCCGCTTCCGAAGCCGTATAATAATCAGGGTTATGGCTATAAACATCGGTCGTTGTATTCGTACGATCATCAACTAAGAACGGATCTTGAATCTTTCTTGGTGTTAAATATCCACTGTTTATTCCACCGGGTTCCTGTAATACTTCGACGGAAATCTTGCCGTTATCAATTGCACTGTAGATTGGATTTAATGAATCTCCTCCGGTTAAGGTGCTAGCCTTGATAGTCATTTTGCCATTTTCATCTAATTGCGGTGCCATTCCATTTGGAAGCACATAAATGAATTCCACCCCATCCAACTGCCAATCTCCGTAATTATACGCAGACAAACGTGCTGTATAGGTCTCTTTATATTCAAGAGTCGAGATACAGTCATCCATGAACAATGTTTGTCTTTCGGCATCTCCGTAATTAATCCTTTGATAAAAACCATAGTTTGGATTTGATTTATCCCATTTTTTAATTTTACTAAAGCGATTTCCCAGATACTCTTTTGCATGGTCTGCATAATTAATATCCGATTCCAGGGCACCCCTTGTTGGAATAATCTCCGAACTCGTTGCCAACCAAGCAGCTTGTAAATGTGTTCTTGCCTCTGACCAAACAATCGGTGTCTGCTGTTCTTTAGTTTTATTATCCCAAGCTGTTTTAGTAACATCTGTTCTTGGTTTTACTACATATTCATATTGATCCCGATTCGCATTGTTTGCTCCTTGATACTGTATTCCGGTTGGTAAAACATCTAAATCTTTACCTGTGACAGTAGGTACATATTTAACCGCTTGGTAAATACTTCCTGAAGCACTGTCGTAATCCATTACTGTATTATTATTTCCAAAAAGAGCTAGCGCATTTGTATCATTTGTCGCTGTTCCCGGAATATAGGTTGTTGCACCTCTTAAAAATTCCCATTTATCTACATTGGCATTCACCGTTCCTGTAATTCCGGCATCATGAATTAAATAATTCATATCCATCAATATGCCACTGTTATCTACCGAACGAATATACCCATCCCCCAGAGCGCCTGTTCTTCCACCTGACACTAATGGCCAACCGGCAATACTATAAGAGCCATTACCAAATGCCGTTTGATAATATTCTCCCATCTTAGGATAATATTCAGGATAGATATTTCCGTCATCATTTGTATATACCATTGGTAGATTTTCTTCTCTGGCTGTGGCTTCATACCAAATTTCAATAGATTCTCCAACCTCTAAACGTACATCATTCGCAAATGAGAACTCATAAACTTTATAATTAATTTTAGTTGAGTTTGCTTCTGTTGGTTTAATATCATCAAAAGCTTTTCCGGTTATATTAGATCCAACACTTTCTTTTGGTGAACCTTTAGGAACAACCATATCTCCACCATAATCAGGGACAGAGTTTATGTCGTATTCCTTTATTTTTAAATCTGGTATATCTGATCTTATATTCCCATTTTTATCTCGCCAACGTAGTTTGATGTTATCTATATCTGCGGTTACATATTCTGGAATCTTATCATAGAATACAGGATTTAATAATACCCCTTGGTAACTTGAAGAAGCATTGGAAGCATTCAGTTTATTATTGATGACCGACAACTTATACCACATAGTATCGTTTGGTCGATAGCTTTTTTTTTGTTTTGCCTGATTATTCGGATCATAGATTACCATTGCTTCATCTTCTGTATTAAATATTTGAGTTTGATAGGTTAATACAGGTCTTTCACGCGCAATCTCTTTTGCAATCTGTCCAGCTCCTTGAAATTTTACTTCTTCTACTACATTTATAGAAGTGACATCATTGCCAATAGTGTTATCTATCAAAATATTATGTTCATGAATAGGCGTAATTGTTCCTGCCATCACCATTTCAAATCGATCCGCTATTTGGTAACTATCATTTTGACGTATATCATTATAGCGTCCCGTTCCCACAAATATAAATGGATCTGATGTTGTTGCAAAAGTGACTTCTTTTCCATCACTGCCTACAGCAGGGACATCATAGTATGTCCAACGAATTTTCTTTGCATCAACAGTATAATAGGTATCTGCGATTGGCTGTATGGAGTCTGAACTTTTTTCTTGAACTTCATCCCCATCTATCCACTCGTCTTTGCCATTAATTTCAAATAAATATTCTACTTTAATCGGTTTTGTTGACGTCATTGTAACGGGATATTTGAACTCCGGTTTTTTATTTAATTCAAATCCTTTGAAATAGTCAATTGTTCCGTCACTACGCGTTACTTTGGATAAGAACGATACTTCTAAAGTTATTTCTTTCGCATTATGCTTCGTGTTGTTTGTTACATCGACTTTAGTTGTTCCTTTTTTACCAGTTACTTTTAAAGTCATCGGTTGTCCGTCATACTGAGATGTTGGATCATCGTAAACATAGTCAAACCATAAATCATCAATCTTTTCTTTAAACTTTACGTTACTTGTAATGATTGAAGTATAATCAGATCCTGTATACGGTGTTCCATTTCTTCTGTAAAAATCGGTACGATTACGATAATAAGCAACATCATTTGCATTTGAATAAGCAGTACTTCCCCAAGAAGCATTGCTATTGTTGTTTCCGGTAATCGAATACTGGCTGTAAGTATGTTTAGGCTTACTTACTACCTCATATTTTGCGGTGATAACCTTTTCTTCATAATTAGGGTTACCATTACTATCCTTCAATTCATTTGTTGTCTGCGTATAAACAACAATCTTGATTTCTTGTCCCTTTTGAATTTGATTATCTAGTTCACTCTTAGTCTCATTTCCTATAGAAATATTGATTTCTTTATAGTTTGTATCATTATCCTTACTGTCTTTAATATAATAAGAAGCTTTCTTAAATTCTAAATCATTACCGCCATCTTTTACTGTCGCCGTAATATCATCTGCAGCAATAACCGTTGAATTGGAATAAATTTCCCAGCCAATAATACGCTGTCCAACCGGTGCTGTAAAGCGCATATCCGTATGTTGAAGTGGGATTGCCGAATCTCCCCCTGCTCCAACGGTCAGCATATAATCCACATAATCATGTGGGATCAGTTTACCATTAGCTACCGGAGATTCCACATTTACATTGCTTGCCTCATCTAAGTGACGATCGTAGGCAAACGTATTTACATCCGTACCATTGATATTTAATACTTTGCCACGTTCCATCGCCACATTCATTTTTCCTACTAAATTGGCTATTGTAGATGAAGCAGATGGGGTCGTCCCGGTTAAGTTCCCTTGGTAATTCTCGGCATTAAAATCTGCTGGTGTAAACGTCGCATTCATTGAATGCGATGCACCCAATGTTGGATAAGTGTTAGGAGTCATACCAAAATTCGGTCTTGATGTTCCTGTCCACTCATCTTTTTTCACATCTGTTTCCGTTCGATCTACCCATACACCATTATAAGTAAATGTATAGCCAGCTGCTTTATTAACCGTCAGATATTGAGATGAAGCAAGTAATGTTTCATCATCTTCTGTATCCGGATTAACTGCGGACATTGTCACTGTAAAACTGTTGATATGTTCTTTTATATATGTTTCAGCAGAATTTTCTACTTTATAGGTTGAAAACTCATTGATTTGATCGCGAATAAATTGATCAACATTAAATTCATAATGTTCATCCGGATCACCGGATTTTGTTAGGTAAAGCGCAAGATCTAACGAATTGGTATTATCTGCATCGTAATCCAATAATGTATTCTTACTACCTGATTTTGTTGGATAATTTAATGTAATGGAATCAATATTAAACCAACTTCCCTCTATAAATTCTTTTGGAAAATCAATTGCTTTCATATTATAGCGAGAATCAAGGGTAACAGAAGCATCCACTTGTTTAATTCGTGTTGCTTTATTCTTTGTATCCCCGCCATCTGTCTGATTCCATATCTTAACCCCAAAGCTTGTCTTATGCGGTGTGATATTGGCAATTATTCCTTGGCTTGGATCATCACCACTTTCATAATCATATTGTATTCCACTTGATAGTCCCTCAAGTGCAAATCCAGCTTTAAATGGAATTCTAAATCCCATTAGATATGCTGTATCTTCATTCTGTGGTATTAATGCAGATTGATCATAATCATTCTTTAAAGTTGAACCGATCGTATTAATGGCATCATTAACCGGATTGATACTCTTAATTAAATAAACATACCCGCCTACTTTGATATCCACATCTGAACTTGTACCATGAAGGTCTGCTTCTTTAAGATCAGCATTTCCTAATAACTCTTTGGCATAATCTCCATTTCCCGGGATATTTTTAAGAATAATTTTATAATTATAAATATAGTCATTTTTTTCTAATACAATATCATTATTCCCACTCGAAACTGCATATTCATCTCTTTCCTTATACTGGAATTTAATTTGATAATAACCGTTTTCGTCCGCACTGCCTAAATCATCTTTTGTTACAATGATTGGATTTGCATTATCTAATGTCGTCTTATATCCTTTCATTCCATCCCCGCTGTCTGGAATTAAAGATGAATTTGGATCTTTTTCTACATGCTGTTTGATGATTTCGATACGGTCGACATATTTATATAAGGCTTCCGGTATAGAAATATCTTCGGTTAAGAACCCATAATAACCATTTTGTTCATCGGTTCTGATCTTTGGAAGAGTATCTTTTAAAATAACTTCGTCGGCAAATGAAATCTTATTTACAAAATCATCTAAGTCTTGGTATGTCCAGCCATAATTTCCTGAAACATAGTCATGATTTCTTGCCAGTGACTCACGATAGAAACTAACTGAAAAGTAATCTTTCTTCCCATATTCCACATCTATATCCGCATCAAGATTAGGATTATCATGAACACCTTTTAAAACTTTATTTGTATCATTTCTGACATTTACCCATGCTGTTGATTTTAAATGACGGGCATCGTATTCTGCTGTACCATACTGATTATAATAATAATTATACTTATATATATAGTAATTTTTATATGACCACTCTGAACGATCATTCTTATCAGCAGAATCTACTCTTACTTTACTGCGATCGCCACCGACTGTTAACTGTGTCGCTGCGGTTGCTTCTGCTTTTCCGGTTTCATAAAAACGCCCGGTAACTTCAAACATGTATTTTGTTTTCTGATTATTTGGATCATACCAACTTCCAAAATCTGGATCATTTGCATTCACGCCATCACTTGATTCAGTCTGGTTGATATTCAAATTAAAGACCACACTGGTAACCGGATTCACTGCTTCATAATCGATCGGTGACTTATAATAGTCTGTATTTGCACTTCCGGTCGCTACCGTATCGTATAAGTTCGTATTGTCATTGACTAAATTGATACGGAAGTAATGATTTCCATCCGGATCAGTTTCAATACCGTTTCCAACCTCACTGATCCAATCTTTTCTTTCTAATGTGACTGTCGTTCCATCACTTCTAGTAACCGTAATACTTTGTAAGTAGTCAATCGCACGTGGATGCACTTTCACATAATAGGTATCAAACTTATCAGCTGGCAAATTCATTGTCATTTCAAGATTTGCCGCAGTATTAAAGGATTGGGTATAAATATAATTCATACCTTGATGTTCTTGACTTTGATATCCTCCATATCCATCAAGCGGATTTGAGTCAATCGGATAATTATATCCGACATTCAGGTATTGCCTGAAGTCCAGCATATAAGAACCTATCGCCTTATAGCCGATATCTAATTCACTGTCATCTTTAAAACTTACTGAATCAGATGGATTATAATTACTATATTGATAACGATAACCACCACGAACATCTTCCACTTGTGTAGAAGTTTGATCAAAACGATCTCCTATTTCACTGTCTTTATAACCCGCTGTTAATATTGTATCAAAGTACATCTTACTTACAGTAGATATCGCCGTATCTGAAGAAGAAATTTTATGCTGATCATCACGAATACTGTTGATATAGTTTTCAGCAGATGCTTTAATGATATTTTCTGTACCAAAATTTGAATCAGAATAGCCATAGAAATCTACCCAAGCATTTATTGTATCTTCATTTTTAAGCACTACATCTAACCCAGATAAGGCAACTTGACCTAATTCATTTATACCGATGGAAGCCAACTGATCAAATACTAATTCACCATCGCTGTTAAAGCTTATTGCGCCGTATTCAGAAGAAATAAATGTCTCAGTTGTTTTATCATAGATAAATTCAATGCCATGATCTAAATCATTACGATCAAATAAAGTTAATGTTTTAAATTCCGTAAACTGTTCAAATAATTTTTTATTAAATATTACTTTCGTTGTATGGAATCCTGTATTTGCTTCATCTCCGGTATTTCCATTAATAGGCAGTTCGATCAATAAATCCACATCATCCAAATGTGAAATTTCAGTATTTTCAATCGATACACGATATTTGAAATTACGATCATAAGGAATGCCTAAGCGCATTAAATTACCGTCTGAATTGACTGATGAAAGTTCAGAAGTTTCCAAAGTATTTTCATAATAATAAATATCTGTATGCAGCATTAAGCCTGGTCTTTTGATCGTCAATCCGGCTGTAACGGATTTTGTTTGATCTGCCATAGTTGAATTTTCCGGATTAAATGTTAGAAGCGCATCCAAATCATCATACCAATCTGTATTTCCGACAATATTAATTTTCAGCATCTCCGGATTACCTGCATTGCTTTGCCCATAAAAATCTTTGAATTCAATACGAATAAACAACAAGCGTTCAATTCCGGCATTATCAATCGTCGTTTTATCAATCACTAAGCGTCCATCCGGTGCTTTTTGTATATCATCTAAAGCTAAAGTCAATTTAGGAGTATC
Organism: Beduini massiliensis; assembly: GCF_000829905.1. GTDB lineage: Bacteria > Bacillota_I > Bacilli_A > Erysipelotrichales > Coprobacillaceae > Beduini > Beduini massiliensis. Next base: position 778,909 of record NZ_CDPP01000006.1, on the reverse strand, counting down.
TTTCTTTGGATCTTGATCCCAGTCAAAAATCTGGATATTATCTATTTCTCCAACTAGCTCATAATTACTTGATAAATAAATATCGGATGTATCAAATCCCTTAATCATTGGTAAACAGCTACTATCACGTCGATCGAATAACCAATCAAAGAATGTCTGTGAACATACATTCTTATCTCCAACATTTCCTGTTAAATCGATTGTTACGTTTGCTGCTCCAACATCGGAATTAGAGCCATTTCCAACCTCAAATTCATAACCATTATTATCTTCATTATTGGCTACTGTCAGTCTTGAAATATTGGCGGGTAAAGTCGTCGGTGTATTGATCCCCGAATAATTCCCTTTAGCATCAAAACTCTTACCCGTTAACACTGGATTGATAGCCTGAACACTCAAAGTTCCTGTATCTGTAGCTGTTTTATCGAAGATATTACCGTACTGTGTTTTAAATGTTCCTGTTACCGTTAAATCTCCTGAAACATTTGGTGTTCCATTGACCAATATATAAATATCATCTTGAATTGCAATATTGTTTTTAAAAGATTTAAAAATTATCTCAATATTTTGGAAATTTCTTAAAGTGTTCCATTGCGCTTTTTTAATCACAATATCCCCATTGTCATTCGTTGTTAATGAGGTAAAAGGAATGGTTACTGGACTTCCGCTGCTATCTCTGATAATAACGGTATCAATGTCACTCACATCAAGTAATCTGGCAGATAGTGTGACTGCATCAACAATTAACCCATTTCCACCGCTGATCATATTACCAGAAGTAAAACTAGCAGGAGCAATCTGTGAAACAGATGCGTTTCCTAAACGATAACGATAGCCGGAATTACCATTATTCACTGCGGCTCCTAATGGATCCCCAAAACTATATCCGTTAGTTTCATCATAATGGAAAGCATCCACGTCAATAAGCGGGTCTCCCGGTGTAATATTAATTGTAGCTGACTGTTCTACATATTTATCCACATTAATGTCATTATATTGTGTTTCAAATGATCCCTTTACTGTTAAAGACCCCACCATATTTAATGTACCATTTATCATAATAAGACTATCGGCTAAAGTAATATTATTTTTAAATGACTTAAATTTTATTTCTACATGCCCCAAATTTCCTATTGTACTCCACTGAGACTTATCAATAATAATAGCCCCACTGCCATCTACAGTTAATGTACTTCCCGATATTTCAACCTTATTGCCCCTGGTATTAGTAAGAATAACTTTTTCAATAACACTGTTTTTAACTAACTCCGGTGAAAATTTAATTGAATCTGCTACTAACCCTAAACCATTTCCATCTAATAAATCTCCGGATTTGAAGATAGCCGGAATAATCTGTGAAATCGAATTATTTCCTAATTGATAGCGAAATCCTGTATCGGCTTGATTCGCTACTGCATTTAATGGATTATTGTAAATATAATTTGTTCCATCATAATGATAGGCATCCACATAAATTTCCGGATTTCCAGGAATGGCATCAACTTGTGCCGTATCTTGCTGAACAGTTTTTTCGGTAACTGTATAATCACCATCTCTTACCACATAAATCCACATTTCATAATTAGTATCGAGTGTGTTTAAATAACTGTCTAAAATAGGTGCTTCACCATTGACCACAATGCGTCCATTAAAAGTCTGATTAACGCTTATTTTTTTAGCTAGATTAAATCGCATTTGTCCGGTAAATTCTGTTCCCGGGTTTGAATCCAAATAATTCTTGATTTTGCCATCCATATGGAGTGACCAAACTTTAGATGTAGCCGTATCGCTATCTTCACTAAATTGTCCAAAACTTACATACTCTAAAGTTCCGTCACTTTTTTTAAATTCAAATTCTGCTAAATTATCTTTCTTGAACCATTCTTCTAATACTGGAATGTAAGTTGGATCTTCTTGAGAAAAATCCATTTCAATCAGAAGATTCTTCAAATCAAATGATTGAGGTAACGTATCCATCACTACTGGGTTGAATGCAGGTAAATTACCCGTATTTTTGAATCCTGATAAATAATAGTTGACTGTATCACCAATTGCTACTTCGATGTGATCTGTTTTCTGTCCATTTTGGTCTAATACATATTTTTCATGTGTAAATCCCGGTGCCGGCTTTCCAAAATAGGTATCTATACTTGTAGTTTTTGACCAAGATAATCCTTTATTAAAATAGATGGTTGGAATATACTGGGTCGTAAACATATCGCCCAAACTATCAGGAATATTATTTGGGAAAGGAATTGCAACATAGTATGTTCGCTCTTCTCCCATCATTATTTTTTTATCTGTTACGGGAATATTAATTGTTCGATTATTTGAATAATGATAATACATTGGGGAGTCTTTTACATTTGAATATTCTGATAAATCCCATTCAGCTAGTTCTTCAGCAGTTTTATCCGTAACATCATAAACTAATACACCGCCTTGATTGGGTACCCCAACATAGCTATGATCTGCAATAGTAAAATCCTCATTTTTTATCGGATCTCCATTTTCATTATAGTGCCATGCCATAATATCTTCATCCAGTGTACCAAACTCTTTTTCTTGTACACTTGGAACCATAAAGTTGAAATCAAAATCTGAAAAATAGCTGTCCTCATCGGTAGACACATTTTTCATTGTTACTTTATAAGTAAAATAATTATATTTATCCCATACTACCGGTCTCTCAACTTGATTGATTGAAGATTCCCAAGCAAGATTTGAATTAATCAAGGTATAAATACTGTTTTCACTTGCACCGGGAGCAACTGAATAATTTACTTCGCAACGTTCATCACTCTCATTTTGATAAATCTTATAACCGCCACCTACTTGAATATTTGCAGCCGCATTTTCTGGAACATTACCATAAAAACTTGCAGCTATTGTTAATGTTTGAGGGGATCCTGCAATTAAGCTTTGTTCCCCATTAATGATAAAGGGACCACGATACGCATATTCTTTACTGCCATTTGATATTGCCGGCAAATCATAATCTCCATTTGCCACAATTTTTGCTTGAATCCCCATCAGATTTTCTCCACGCTGAGATTCCGGCACTTTATTAATATCATAAGTTATGATGAGTTCATTATCATCATTGTAATAGAAGTAAGGTAAATCTATTTTAAGATTTAATTTATCTGCTTTACCTTTATCAAACTCCCCTTCCATTACAATATCTACCCTAAATTCATCTTTTTTCCCTAATAAACTCGTCATCGATTGACTTGTCGGGTTTCCACCGCTCCAGTTAGATAAATAAACCTTAACTGCCGGATTCCCACACGCATCACTCGTTCTTTCCTCTGCGGAAACGAAAAAAGTACGCATTTCAAGCGTAGTAAAAACTAGGGCAAACACTAATAAAACGCTTACAATTTGTTTTGCCTTTCTTAACAATTTCTTTACACTAAACCCATTCATATTGTAATCCTCCCGATTTTTATGACACAGACTTTTTTTAAATCAAAAAGTAAACAATATGAATGGCGTATATTCCTACTAATTTTATGCAGTATTTGATATTAAATTTTGTAAAATTAAGCCTTTTTTTGTAATATTATTGCATTGACTTTTCCTAAATATAGTGATTAAATTAGATTTGAAGATATAATATATAAACGGTCAAATAGTTTACCTTGTGAACGATAATCTAAATAATTTGTATAAAAACAAATCTTTTTTCATTTTATTTTATCTGTTGCCATCTTTATTGTATATGTTTGTATTTCATTCTAATTTGTTTTTATAATAAAATAGGGTATTAAAAAAGGAGGAATCAATCCTCCTTTTTCAGTGATTTAAACGCTGTTGACAGCATCAGTTTAATACGGTTTAACTGATTGACCTCTGAAACGCCGGGGTCATAATCAATCGCTACGATATTGCTGTTTGGATACGTCGCTCTTAATGCTTTTATTACGCCCTTGCCTGTGACATGGTTAGGCAAACATCCAAACGGCTGCATACAAACAATATTCGGTGCACCGGTTTCGATTAGTTCAATCATTTCTGCCGTCAGGAACCACCCTTCACCGGTCTGGTTACCGACTGAAACCACTTTATTTGCTTTTGCGGCTAAATCATCGATATGTCCCGGTTCATCAAAACGTTTTGAAGCTCTTAAAGCCTTGCGCATATCTTTACGTATAAATTCAATGGCTTTTATTCCCAAATTTGAATTACGTTTTGATTTCTTATCGGTTTCTAAATATTGATGATTAAAGTTATTACTATAGAAACAATACATGAAGAAGTCTATCAAATCTGGCATGACCGCTTCTGCTCCTTCGTTTTCTACAATATCCACAATATGATTATTTGCTTCCTCAGAGAACTTCACTAAAATTTCTCCTACTAAACCTACTCTAGGTTTCTTTATATCCAATAACGGCAACTCATCAAAATCTTTGACAATCGCGTAGATATTTTTCTTGAATGTACGATAACTGAGGTCATCGATATTCTGTTTTATTTTGGTTACCCATTTTTGATATAAGGCATTGGCTGACCCTTTTTCCTCTTCATAAGGTCTGACACGATAAAGCACACGCATCAATAAATCGCCGTAAACGGCGGCAAATGCTATTCCTTTAGCCAATTTATAAGTAATCTTGAATCCCGGGTTGCTTTCCAATCCACTGACATTTAAAGAAATGACAGGCACTTGGGACATTCCGGCATCTTTTAATGCTTTACGGATAAAGGCAATATAATTGGTTGCACGACATCCGCCACCTGTTTGTGTCATAATTAAAGCTGTTTTATTTGGATCATAGCGTCCGCTCTTTAAGGCGTTCATCATCTGTCCAATCGTTAAAATACTTGGATAACAGGCATCATTATTAACATAACGCAGACCTTCTTCAATATCTTTCTTTCCTTCCTCCGGAAGAACAACCAAATTATAGCCTGCATTTCTTGCTGCCGGTTCAATAAATTGAAAATGAATAGGAGACATCTGCGGACAAAGAATGGTATAGTTATCTTTCATTTCTTTAGTAAATGATACCGGTTTTGTCACATAGCTTGTTGCCGGTTTGTCAATCGGCTGCTGACGACGTTCGTCCATCGTTGCTTTTAAAGAACGAATACGGATGCGGATGGCCCCTAAATTGCTTCCCTCATCAATCTTAATCAATGTATATATTTTATTTTTAGCTTTTAGGATTTCTTGTACTTGATCCGCTGTCACTGCATCTAAGCCACAGCCAAATGAAGTTAACTGAATCAGTTCCAAATCTTTATGCGTTGTGACAAATGCTGCCGCATTGTACAAACGTGTGTGATACATCCATTGATCTACCACTCTTAATGGTCTCTCAACAGCATGCTGACTAGATACCATTTCTTCTGTTAACACCGCTAATCCTTCGGCAGTAATTAAATCTGCTAAGCCATGGTTAATTTCAGGATCGATATGATAAGGACGCCCGGCTAAGACAATTCCCTGACAATGATGCTTCTCCATATAATCTAAGATAAGCTGACCTTCTTTATAAATATCATCCTTATAGTGATCTAATTCGCTATAGGCAAGCTCAATGGCTTTATGTAAGTAATCTTCTGATATATGATATTCTTTTAAAGCTTCTTTCATTGTATCAAAGACTTTTTGCTTATTATTTAACGTTATAAAAGGTTGAATATATTTTACTTGTTTAATGGCTTCTACATTATTTTTTACTACTTCCGGATAAGACTGAACGATAGGACAGTTATAATGATTATTACTGTTAGGATCTTCTTTTCTTTCATAGATCACACTGGGATAAAAGATCGCATTGACACCACGTTTGATTAGACTTTCGATATGTCCATGAACCAGTTTTGCCGGATAACAAACCGATTCTGAAGGGATTGTCTCCATCCCCATTTCATAGATTTTCTTTGAGGAACGTGGAGATAATACCACTCTGAATCCTAAAGAGGTAAAAAACGTATGCCAGAAAGGATAATTATCATACATATTTAAAACTCTTGGAATACCAATCGTTCCTCTTGGTGCTACACTTGGCAGTAATGGCTGATAGTCGAAAACACGACGATATTTATAATCGAATCCATTTGGCATATCGTGAACTTTCAATGGCAAATTAGCGCCACGTTCACAACGATTTCCCGAAACAAATTCACGTCCATCATTAAATGTAGTAATCGTTAATGCACAATTATTGGTACACTTACTGCAGTGTCTGAATGTTTTCGCATAAGCAAGATGTTCCAGTTCTCTTGGTGAAAGCAATGACGTTACACGTTGATCCTGACAGGTATCTCTTGCCATCAAAGCAATTCCAAAAGCACCCATTAACCCTGAAATCGTAGGCCGAAAAGGAATAACTCCGGTTTCTTTTTCAAAAGCTCTTAAAATAGCTTCATTATAGAAAGTTCCTCCTTGAACAATAACATTCTTGCCCATATTTTCCGGACTTCTTAATTTTATGACCTTATATAAAGCATTTTTAATGACTGAATAAGATAATCCAGCTGAAATATCTGCAATACTGGCCCCTTCTTTTTGTGCCTGCTTTACTTTTGAATTCATAAATACAGTACAGCGGCTTCCTAAATCAATCGGATGTTTTGCCAGCAAAGCCTCTTTTGCGAAATCTTCAACATACATTTTTAAGGAACTGGCAAAGGTTTCAATAAAAGATCCGCACCCTGATGAACAAGCTTCATTTAACAGTATTTCTTCGATAGCACCGTCTTTGATCTTAATTGCTTTCATATCTTGACCGCCGATGTCAATAATAAAGTCCACATTGGGCATAAAATACTGAGCAGCTTTAAAGTGAGCGATTGTTTCTACTTCTCCCAAATCTACTTTTAAAGCAGCTTTGATCAAAGATTCTCCATACCCGGTGACCCCTGCTTTTCTAATCGTTACATCAGAAGGCAGACGATCATAGATATCCATCATAATTTTTCTAACCAGTTCCAAAGGACTGCCATTATTGCTTCCATAATAAGTATATAAAAGTTCTGCCTGATCACTGATCAAGACAATTTTTGAAGTGGTTGATCCCACATCTATACCTAAATAAGCATCTCCGCTGTAAGTCTCCAAAGAACGCTGTTCAACCTGATTTTGATTATGCGCATTTCTGAATGCAGTCAGTTCATCTTCATCTTTAAATAGAACCGGTAATATATCATTTTGGTCTATTTCAAGATGTTTCATGGTATTTAAACGTTCATACATTTGTGAGAGCATTAAATTGGATTTTGATTCACGAGCATGAATGCATGCCCCCATAGCTACAAATAATTGCGGGTCACTTGGAAAGATTACATGTTCGTCGGTTAGCCCCAATGTTTCAATAAAACGTTCTCTTAAACTTGATAAGAAATACAAAGGGCCTCCTAAAAATGCTACCATCCCGCGAATTGGTTTTCCACATGCCAATCCACTGATAGTTTGATTAACCACTGCCTGAAAGATAGATGCGGCAATATCTTCTTTTGCAGCCCCTTCATTGATAAGAGGCTGAACATCTGTTTTCGCAAATACTCCACAGCGTGAGGCAATCGGATAAATGGTTTCATGATGTTTTGCCAGTTCATTCAATCCTGCGGCATCGGTTTGCAGTAAACTTGCCATTTGATCTATAAAGGCACCTGTTCCCCCTGCACAGCTTCCATTCATACGCTGTTCCAAAGTTCCTTCAAAATATGTGATCTTGGCATCTTCACCACCTAATTCAATCACCACATCCGTTTCCGGAATATATTTTTCGACTGTTGATGTACAAGCGATCACTTCTTGTACGAAGTCAATATTTAAAGCCTGTGATAATGCTAATCCCCCTGATCCTGTCATGGCTGCTTGGATTGGCATGTCACCTAATTCGTCCATCATTTCCTTGATCATTCTTTTCAGATTGGCTTGTACATCTGAATAATGACGCTGATAAGTACGATATAGACATTCATCTGATTCATTGGTTAAATACAACTTAATTGTTGTAGATCCAATATCGATTCCCAAGAAATTCATAAATACCCCCTAAGCAATCTCTTTTAAGATCATACAAATAGAATGAATAGCAGCATATAACTCCTTCTGCTTATCTTCATCTAAGCTTTTAAATCTCTCGACGATCTTATTCACCATTCCAGATAATTGATCATCAAGTAATTGTTTTCCATCATCGGTAATATTAAAACGAATGACACGTCGGTCTGCTTCATCGATCATTCGACTTACATAACCAACACTAACTAAACTTTTTATGATAAGAGATTGTTGTTGTTTTGTAATATTTTGAATCTTTGCCAATTCATTTAGGCTAAGATCCCCTTCTATATTTAATACGCATAACGTACGAAATTGAAGCATCGTTAATTTTGAAATAGATTTATTTTCATAAGGTTTTAAACTTTTTTGATTAAGCACAAGAATATGAAACAGATCATTTTTTAAAGTAGAATAATCCAATATACTCCCTCCTATTAGTCAACCTTTATTGACTAATCGATTATAGCACAAATCAAAATTATAAGATACAAAAAAGCTTCTTTTTTTACATTATCTCACAATTTTCGCTATTTTGATTATCTATTTCAGCAAGTTCTTTAAAAAGGTTGCAATCTATTATAAAATAGACTTAAAGGAGGGATATATAATGAAAAAACTATTATTTCAGAAGATTGTACTGCGCCTTGGTTTTGTTTTTATTCTTTGTCTGGTCTGGTATTTGATACAGCATTCATCTTTAACTTATATTTTAACGTATCCCGTATTTATCTGTGGCATTCTCTTTTTCGCCATCGCTTGGTTTAGTTATTTGAACTTGGATGGCATGCAGATTAATCGTTTCAGTTTTAGTCGTCAAGCTAATCAGATGGTCAATAAAATTGGTAATGATCATATTGAACAAACGACTTCGATACCTTCATCAAAGAGTGAGGTCATTGCTTTTTACAGTGATATTATTGTGGGAATTATCCTGATTTTACCCTCTATTATTCTTTCCCTCTTATAATTTATCGGGAGCAAAGCAAGGCTTGCTCCTTTTTCTTTATGATTTGTTTAAAAGTATAAAATATGTTTAGTAAATTGAGTCGAACTTTGCTATAATAAGGAATGATGTTGAAAAAAGGAGTGTGAAGAAATGAAGAAAATTGCTTTTGATAATGATAAATATGTGAAACTGCAATCAAAACACATATTGGAACGAATTGGACAATTCGGAAATAAACTATATTTAGAGTTTGGCGGTAAATTATTTGATGACCATCATGCGGCTCGTGTACTGCCAGGCTTTGCCCCGGACAGCAAATTAAAGATGCTGTTAGAAATGAAAGATAAAGTAGAAGTTGTGATCGCCGTATGTGCCGGTGATATTGAAAAAAATAAAATTCGCAGTGATATGGGAATTACCTATGATGTTGAAGTGCTGCGTTTAATCGATGCTTTCAGAGATATCGGACTCTATGTCGGTAGTGTGGTGATTACTCAGTATTCTAATCAGCCCTCTGCAGATACCTTTAAAAGTCATTTGGAACACTTAGGCATTAAGGTCTTTTTGCATTACCCTATTGTTGGTTATCCAAACAATGTGGAACTCATCGTTTCTGATGAAGGTTATGGTAAAAATGATTACATTGAAACAGAAAAACCATTGGTTGTCGTAACTGCACCGGGTCCCGGTTCAGGAAAAATGGCTACTTGTCTGTCACAGTTATATCACGATCATAAACGTGGCATTGAAGCAGGTTATGCAAAATTTGAAACTTTCCCGATTTGGAATCTGCCATTAAAGCATCCTGTTAACTTAGCTTACGAAGCAGCAACAGCAGACTTAAATGATGTCAACATGATTGACCCATTCCATTTGGAAGCTTACGGAGAAACAACTGTCAACTATAATCGTGACGTTGAAATTTTTCCTGTATTAAATGCTATGTTTCAAAAGATTTTAGGTGAGAGTCCTTACAAATCACCGACAGATATGGGGGTTAACATGGTAGGATATTGCATTTGTGATGATGAAGCCGCTTGTGCTGCAAGCAATCAGGAAATCATTCGTCGTTATTATAATACAAAAGTAGAGTTTAAAAAGGGGCATGCCGATGAAGAAGCAATTCGTAAAATTGAAATCATTATGTCCACAACCAATATTTCAACCGATATGCGCCGTTGTGTTTCTCCTGCATTAAAGAAAGCAGAATTAACAGATGGACCGGCAGTCGCTATTGAATTGCCAGATGGAACCATTGTAACAGGTAAAACGTCTTCTTTGTTAGGTGCAAGTTCTTCAGCCTTATTAAACGCATTGAAAAAATTAGGAAATATCAATGATGAAATTCCTTTAATTTCACCAAGTATTATTGAACCAATCCAGCGTTTAAAAATTAATTCATTAGGGAATAATAATCCACGTTTACATACTGACGAAATTCTTATCGCTTTGGCAATCAGTGCAACGACTAATCCCTTGTCTCATTTAGCTTTACAGCAGCTAGATAAATTAAAGAATTGTGAAGCACACAGCACCGTTATTCTATCACAAGTAGATATGACAACATTCCGTAAATTAAATATGAACTTAACTTGCGAAGATAAATATCAAACAAAGAAACTTTATCATCGTTAATTTTTAAAAGCCTAATTGTAATATTAGGTTTTTTACTAATATATATTACTAATAATTATATTGACTTATATTCTTCATATTATTAGAATAATCAGTGAGTATAATTTAAAATATGGAGGAACTTATACAATGCAGGAATATGATCCCGTTTCCTTAAAAAAGGTGCAGAATATTATATTAGAAATATTAAAAGATTTTAAAGAAGTTTGTGCAAAACATGATATTCCCTATTTTGCTTTTGCTGGAACTGCAATTGGAGCAGTACGTCACCAAGGATTTATCCCTTGGGATGATGATATAGATGTTTGCATGTTGCGAGAAGATTATGAACGTTTTTTAAAAATTGCACCAAAAGAACTAGGAGAAAAATATGATTTGTTGACTATTGAAAATACTGATGGCTATGTCTTAACCTTTGCAAAACTTTCTAAAAAAGGAACCGTGTTTATAGAAGCAACTGATACAAATAGAACATATACATCTGGTATATTTCTGGATATTTTTCCTTTTGATGTATTAGCGACTGATCCTAAAAAACGAAAAAATCAAATTCGTTGGGCTTGGTTTTGGGCAAGAATGTGTGTTATGTCAGAATACAGTGATGTGAAACTACCAAATAATCTACCCAACATAGCTAAAGTATTTGCCACAATTATTGTAAAATGTATCCACTACATAATGAAAATTTTACATATTTCAAAAAAAATGCTTTATAAAAAGTTTCTTAAGAATGTTAGAAAATATGAGCATATTGAAAATAACTATGTCACAGATTTTTCTGGTGACGAGGCAAATATTCTATATTTTAAAACTTCTGATATCTTCCCTCTTCAGGAGATGCCTTTTGAAGATACAACAATCAGTATGGCGCATGACCCACACCCAAATTTAAAGTTAAACTTTGGGGATTATATGACGCTTCCTCCAGTAGAAGATCGAAAAAATCATTATCCTAGTGTTTTAAAATTTGGCGATGAAGATAATTAATATACTTTTAAATCATTAATAGCTATTATTGCTTTAACGATTTTATATCTAAGATTAAACAATAAAAAAGGAAATTCCTATCAATGGATTTCCTTTTATTTTGATCTAAAACTGTTAATCTTCATTTTTCGCAAACTGACTTTGATACAAGTTCGCATAAAACCCTTCTTTTTTAAGAAGTTCATTATGTGTCCCCTGCTCAATAATTTTTCCGGCGTTCATAACTAGAATGGTATCGGCATTTTTGATAGTGGACAGACGATGCGCCACAATAAAGCTTGTCTTGCCTTTCATCATTTCATCAAATGCACGCTGAACACGAATTTCCGTCAAGGTATCAATCGAACTGGTCGCTTCATCTAATATTAGCATAGGGGGATTCAACAACATCACTCTGGCAATTGACAATAATTGTTTTTGTCCTTGGGAAATACTGTTGCCGTCATCACTGATAATCGTGTCATATCCTTGCGGCAAACGTTTAATAAAGCTGTGAGCGTAAGCTTTTTTTGCTGCCGCTATGATCTCTTCATCTGTCGCATCTTTTTTACCATAGGCAATATTTTCCTTGATCGTTCCACCAAATACCCAAGTATCTTGAAGCACCATACCATACAATCCTCGTAAATGATCCCGTGACAAAAGCATCATATCCTGATCTTCAATCTTAATACTTCCGCTATTGATATCATAAAAACGCATTAATAAATTAATAATCGTCGTTTTACCGCAGCCGGTCGGACCAACAATCGCAATACGTTGTCCCGGCTGAACATGGATATTCAAATCACTAATCAGCGGACGACTTGGCTGATATGAAAAATCTACGTGATCAATATCCACTTTTCCATCGCAATGATCCAATGTCACTGCCGGTATATGATCTGCTGACTGAGACGGCTGATCAAGAATACTAAAGATTCGCTGAGCGGCGGCTACTGCACTTTGCAGTTCAGTAATAACACTGGAGATATCGTTAAATGGTTTAGTATACTGATTAGCATAAGATAAAAAGCTTGACAGCTGACCGATGCTGACACGACCATAAACAACACTCATTGCCCCATAAATACCAACTGCCGCATAGACAAGCCCATTAACAAAGCGAGTACTGGGTCCGGTAATCGCACTTAATACTTGGGCTTTTACTCCAATTTTTTGTAAACGGCCATTAATTTCTTCAAATTCTTGCTGACTGACAGATTCATAACTAAATGCCTTCACAAGTTTTAACTGACCAATGTATTCTTCAACAAATCCTCCCATTTCTCCGCGCACTGCCAATTGTCCACGCAGGAACTTATATGAGAACTTTGCAATTAACGATGCAACAACTAGTGAGATCGGGGTCATAAAGAATACGATCATTGCGATGTTGAAATTAATCGACATCATAAAGATCAGTGTCCCAACAATCGTCATGATTCCGGTAAACATATTAGAGAATCCTTGAAGTAATCCGTCACTGATCAAATCGATATCCACAATAATCCGACTGATAATTTCTCCATGAGACGTCGTATCAATATACTTTAACGGCATCACTTCCAATTTACTAAATAGTTCTTCACGAAGATCTTTCACCGTGCGATATGAAAGCTGATTTGTACACAACTGCATAAAATAGGTCAGCACTGCGCTCATCGCCACCACGATCGCTAAATTTCTCAATATGATAATCAGCGCCCCAAAATCTACCAAGCCCTTTCCGATCAGTTGATCGACAGCCTGACCAATAATGATTGGCGTTAATAAAGTAAAGAACACACTGCCGATAGCACCTAAAAGTGCCCCGACAAAATATTTTCGATATGGCTTTACATATTTAAGCAGTCGTTTCAATGGTTGTATATGCATTTTCTAACTCCTTACTAGATAACTGAGACTTACAGATTTCTTCATAAATCCCGCAATCTTTTAATAATGATAAGTGTGTTCCTTTTCCCACAATCTGACCTTCGTCTAAAACTACAATCAAATCTGCATTTCTTACTGTATTAACACGCTGTGAAACAATGATCACAGTCGTATTTTTCATGTTTTTATAAATTGCTTTTCTTAAAGCCGCATCTGTCGCAAAATCCAATGCACTAGCACTGTCATCCATGATTAAAATTTCCGGACTGCCCACCATGGCACGAGCAATGGATAAACGCTGACGTTGTCCACCAGATAAATTCTTTCCCCCTTGATAGATCATCGTATCTAATCCTTGTGGCAATTGATCAACAAAGTCCTTAGCTTGGGCAATTTCTAAAGCATGATAGATTTCTTCATCCGTTGCATCATTTTTCCCCCATTGCATATTCTTTCTCAACGTACCGGAAAATAGAGATACTTGCTGAGGGACGACAGAGACCTTTTTTCTTAATACATCAAAGGCATAGTCTTTTACATCAATTCCATCGATTTTCACACTTCCCTTAGTTACATCATAGAAACGTGAAATCATTTGAATCAAGGTTGACTTCCCTGCACCTGTTACACCAATTATCCCAATGGTTTGATTTGGTTTGATTTTTAAATCTATATTCTGCAAGAAAGCCTCTTTTGAACTGTCATAAGTAAAATCGACATTTTCAAATTCAATGCGATAATCGCTTTCAGCCCTTATTCCCTCTCTTGGATTTTCTACAACGCTGGCTTGAATATCAAAAACCTCATTGATACGTTTTGCACTGGCATTTCCTTTATTAATAATGACTAGCGTATTTGAAAAAGCAATCAAAGCATTTAAGATCGTTGTCATATAGCTGATAAAAGCAATGATTTCTCCCTGACTCATGATCCCATTATCAATCTTAATTCCCCCTTGATAAATAATAAGAATTACCGCAATATTTACAATCAAGATCGTAATCGGATTCAATAAAGCATTGAGCTTACCTGCTTTTAAAGCGAGGTCTCGCTGTTTTACCGCTGCATCTTCGAAACGTGCTTTTTCATAGTCTTGACTGGATACAGAACGAATAACACGTACCCCTTCAAGATTTTCTCTGGTAATCAAAGATAACCGGTCCAGCATTTTTTGTACCTTTTTAAATGCCGGCATTGTCCTAGTAATAATGTAATAAATACTTAAAGCAATAAAGATTGAAGCGATAATAAAGATAACCGATAATTGAAAATTTAATCGAATAGCTAAGATCGTAGCCCCAATAACTAAGAACGGGGCACGTGAAGCCATACGAATTGTCATAGCGATCGCACGTTCCACATTATTAATATCACTGGTAATACGTGTCATTAATGATGGCGTTCCGATCCTATCTATTTCTTTATGAGACAATGATTGAATATGTGAAAACAAAGCATTACGAATTTCTGTTCCTGTTCCTTGTGAGGTGACAGAAGCAAAATATTGACATGTTAGTGAACAGGCATATCCTACAGTAGACAAAATCACTAACATCATCCCTTTTTGTAATACAACTAAAGCCTCTCCCGTTGGAATCCCGTTATCAATAATATCTGCCATGACTAATGGAACAGCTAATTCCAAGGCTGCTTCAGCTATTTTAAAGAACGGTCCGAAGAAAGCTTGCCATTTATATTTTTTTAGATATTTAAGCAATCTAAACATAATTTTCCCCCTATCCTTCTTAAACTTCCATCATTATAATATAAATGTTATTATATTAATAGTATATATTATATATAGTTTCTATATCTTATAAGTATGGGAGAATATTATGGAATTCAGACAGCTACTTTATTTTAAAACAATTGTTGAAGAGGGAACCATATCAAAAGCAGCCCTTGCATTGCATATGGCACAGCCGCCATTATCTATGCAGCTAAAAAGCTTAGAGGAGGAGTTGGGAGTCACATTAGTGAAACGATTACCTCGTCGTGTAGAGCTAACTTTGGAAGGCCGCCTTTTTTATAAACGAACATTACAGATTTTAGAACTCTGTGAACAGACTGCCAGAGAAGTTCAGGATATTAATTATCATCAAAAAATTCATATCGGCATTACTTCTTCAAATGGAGGTATAATGCTCGATCCTTGCCTTGATGCTTTTAAAGCGAAATACCCGGATTTAGCTTTTGAGATTCATGAAGGCAATACTTACGAAATGATTGATGAGATCAAATCCCATCTTATTGATTTGGCAATCATTCGTACTCCCTTTGACAGTACCGGATTAAATTTTAAATACTTGCTGCAAGAACCGATGATAGCCATTGGCGGAAATGAATATTTAAAAGATTTTCAACAAATAACACTAAGCGAGATGATGCCATTTCCTTTGATTATTTACCGTCGCTATGAACGTATCATTCAGGACGCCTGTTTAAATCAGCACTTAGTTCCTAATATTATCTGTAAAAATGATGACTGCCGCACCTCTTTATTGTGGGCAAATATGCATAAAGGCATTGCAATTGTTCCACAATCCGCACTGTCGCTGTACGCTATTTCAAAGGAAATTAAAAAAGTTCCCATCTTAGAACAGGAACTTTATACAAGTGTCGCTATTGTTTGGCGAAATGATCAGGATTTATCTACCCTAATCAAAGAATTCATTGAAGGATTTAATCCTCTTTCACAATAATTCCTAATAAACGCGAAAGAGAAATTGCTTGAAAAGTATCGACGATCGCTCCTTTTAAGTCATTGAGCGTTATCGCGATTCCTTCGATTGTATTCGTTCTTAAATCTACTCCGTTCAATGAAGTAAAAAAGAATTCACAGCGTGTTAAATCATTATTTTTAAATTCTATACCTTTAATCTTCATATCATTAAAACTGCCATAAGACAGATCATTTTCTTCAAATAACAGATGGTCTGTTTTTGTTTTGGAAAAATTCATATAGGTCATTAAACAGCGTTCAAAATGAACATCTTTCATATAAGATTCAATAATTTCTAAACCTGTACATTTACATTCAACAAACGCACAACGCAATATGGAGATATTGGCTAATGTCAGATTCGCTATTTCACAATGGTCAAAGTGACAGTCGACAAAACTGATTCGATGATCTTTAGCTAGGAAAAACTGCACGTTCTTAAAACGGCAGCCATCAAATTCTCTGATCCCCTCTTCATCTATTATCGTATTTTCAAAATAGCCATGACTGATAAACCCATCATCCATAACCGTTATAATGGATTCCACCGGTTCTAACTTAGGCAGAATTTTAGGGGGATTTATTTTCATGATTCTTCAATCACTCCCATTAATTCTAAAATACGATTCAAATCATCGGTATCTGTATATTTTAAGGTAATGGTTTGATCTTCAACCTTTGCCTTTGTTCTGAATTTCTTGCGCAAAAGTCCTTCTACATAAATAAACTCTTTGCTTTTTTCCGGTTTTTCTTTCTTTTTATTGTTTTTGCTTAATTCGATTCCACGAACAATATTTTCCACATCACGAACAGATAAATGATCTTGGATCGCACGATTTGCAATTTCTTCTGCTTTTTTAGCTTCTAACGTAATCAAAGGTCTTACATGCCCCATAGACAGACTGCCATCTAACACATAGGTTTGCAATGCTGCAGGAAGTTGTAATAGTCTTAAAGTATTTGCAATGTGCGTTCTTGACTTTCCTAAACGTGTCGCTAATTGTTCCTGTGTCAAAGACAGCTTATCCATCATCATGCGATAAGCCTGTGCTTCTTCGATTGCATTCAAATTCTCTCTTTGAATATTCTCTAACAAAGCGACTTCCATCATCTGGTCATCATTAAACTCTACGATAATTGCCGGTACTTCATTTAATTCAGCAATCTTAGCTGCTCTAAAACGCCTTTCTCCTGCAACAATCTCATATCCTTGCACCGATTCTTTTAAGATCAATGGTGTAAAAATTCCATGTTGCTTAATCGATAAAGCCAATTCATTTAATTTTTCTTCATCAAATAAACGTCTTGGCTGATAAGGATTCGGACGAATTTTATCCAAAGCGACTGTGATTTGTGAATTCTTTGGTGTATTCTTTTCAATATCATCGATAAAAGAAGTCAAGTCTCCGCCAAAGATATCATCTAAACCTTTTCCTAAACGCTTTTTAGTTGTTGTTGTTTTCTTTTTACTTGCCACCATTTCTTACGATCACTTCCTTCGATAGATTTGCATAAGATTTTGCTCCTTCAGAAGTACGGTCATAATCATAAATACACATTCCTTCCGATGGTGCTTCTGATAATTTAATATTTCTAGGAATAAAGGTTTTATAGACTTTATCTCTAAAATATTTTCTTACTTCTTGGGATACTTCTATTCCTAAATTAGTACGCTGATCCAGCATTGTTAATAATACGCCTTCGATAGATAAATCAGGATTGAAAGAATCTTGAATAAATTTAATCGTGCTAAGTAACTGAGTCAATCCTTCCAACGCATAATATTCACATTGTACCGGAATTAATACGGAATCACTGGCTGCCAAAGCATTGCGGTTAAGCAGTCCTAAAGAAGGCGGACAGTCAATGATGATAAAATCATAATCATCTTTGACTCTTGCCAGTTTTTCTTTTAAACGCAATTCTCTTCCTGTCTTGAGTTCTGACAGTTCCAAATCTGCCGTCGCAAGATCAGCACTGGCTGGAACAATCGATAAACGAGGTACAGAGGTACATAAGACAACGTTTTTTACTTCCTCATCGCCAACGATAATATCATAAGATGTTCCTTTTATCTGCATACGATCAACACCGATTCCCTGAGTTGCATTCGCCTGAGGGTCAATATCGATCATCAATACTTTTTTATTCAAATAGGCTAATCCTGCTGCTAAGTTCACACTCGTTGTAGTTTTACCTACGCCACCTTTTTGGTTAGTGATGGATATGATCTTTCCCATATGTTTCTTCCTTTCTGATTGCTACGCCGATTTTTTCTCCCATTTTAACTTTGACTTCAATATCCTGTGTTGAAAAATCAATAATATCCTGGTCTATTTCTACGGTGTTTTCTTTAAATAATAAGACGACGGTAGAGCCGCCAAATTCAAACCATCCTTTAATCATTCCTCTTGTAAACGATTTAAGAGGTTGGTTTTTTATTTTTCCTACCATCATTGCCCCTACTTCCATCGCAATGATTTGATCAAAATGAGCAGTCTTTAATACATTGACATGCCGACTGTTCGTTTTATAAATTTTATAATGATAACTGGCAATGGGATTTACTGTATGTAATTTGCCTTTAATTCTATAATCAAATAAATACTCACCCTCATCAATAAAGCAGTAACGATGATAATCGTCAACACTCAAACGAAAGATTAAGGCAATTCCATTTTGATATTGCTGTGCCAATTCTTTATTTTGCAATAAATCTTCAACACTATAAAGACTATCTTTAATCTTAAAGCCAGTATGCTCATCTATTCTATAATAAGTCACCTTACTATCGCAAGGGGAAATTAAATGATCTGCCATTTGATCGATAGGCCGACATTCTTCTTTGATCTCCCTTGTGAAAAACTCATTATAGCATGAATACTTTGTCAGTTTATACTCATTCATATCAATGTTGTTGTTTTTGATAAAAGAAGGGATCAAAAACGTTGAAAAACGAGTATTTAAAAAACCACCCGCTACTTTAGATACAGTTGGTCGAATCAATGGACGAAGCAATAGTCTGCCAAACGCATGTGAGTAAAGAAATCGCATGGAACTCGTCTGATCATCAGGTAAAACTTCTCCATTTCTTTTAACGATGTGATTCTTCATTCTAAATCAACCTCAGCAGCAGAACAAATTCAATCAAAGCAATAATGACCATAACGCTAAGTCCTTTTTTGCCTGCTTTTCTGATTCGAATATCCAATACGAAAAGCATCGCTACCATAATCACGACAGCTCCGTATATTTGTATAAAATAGGTTCCTAAATAGTCTTTTAAAGCAAATACTAACGGAAAAATGATCGCCGATGTCGTGACAGGCATTCCCGAATAATATTTTCTTTTATCTGTTGTCTGCTTCTGTCTTGAACTTTCCTGTACATTAAAATACGCTAAACGTATCATTGCACAAAGAACATAAAGCAATAGAATCAAAACAGAGAAACTATTTTTCATTCCTAAAGAATAGGCGATGACTGCCGGAAAAACACCAAAGCAAACTAAATCAGTCAGGGAATCTATCTGAATTCCAAACTCTTTTTCTTCATCATTACGTGCTTTTGTACGTGCAATCGGTCCATCCAGCATATCGCAAAAACCAGATGTCATCAGACAAATGAACGCAAAAACCGGTTTTCCTGACATTGCAAAATGAATCCCAACGACTGAGACGCAAAGACTGATATATGTTAAAATGACTGTATAGTTATAATACCCTAGCATTGTTATTCCTCCAAAATCTCCTACTATTTGACATTATAGCATAAAACACTTTGACTATTATCATTATTTTTCAAAAATGTAAGTTTTAATGGTAAAGAAAATCCGCTTCAAGTCGATAAACCACAGAGATTCCTTAGTCTTGTTTACTTTTTCACACAACATATTAATAACGTATTTTTAAAATTTTATTTACATACTCTGCCTTGAATTCAATGACAGCATAGATATTATAGGTTCAATATTTATTGATCTATTTCAATTGCTGCGTTATACATCAATATTGATTTAATATGCAATTTTGATATCCTATTATAAAATGTTATGTCAATGAATATTCATTGTTACTGCATACTGTGTTAAAATGAAAACAGTTATAGATGACTGGGAGGATAAAAAATGGATTTAGAAGAAATGTTGCGGAGAATGATGACGGGAAAGCTCTACCTTCCCAATGATGAATCGATTATGAACGAACAAGCCTTATGCTTAGAAAAGCAATACGATTTTAATACCACACGTCCATTACAAAAAGAATTACGCCAAACGCTTTTAAAAGATATGCTGGCAAGCATTGGAGAAAACTGTTATATTGAACCTCCGCTGCATGCTAATTGGGGCGGCAAACACCTGCATTTAGGAAATAATGTCTATGCCAATTTTAATCTCACATTAGTTGATGATGTTGAAATATATATTGACGATTATGTCATGATTGGCCCTAATGTAACGATTGCTACCGGAACACATCCGATCTTACCGGATTTAAGAATGCAATGTTATCAATACAATATGCCAGTCCATATCGAAAAAAATGTATGGCTTGGTGCAGGGTGTATTGTATTGCCGGGAGTCACTATTGGTGAAAATACGGTTATCGGAGCAGGCAGTGTCGTGACCAAAGATATTCCTGCCAATGTCGTTGCCGCAGGGGTTCCATGCCGTGTGCTTAGAGAAATCAACGATCATGATAAACAATACTATTATAAGGATCGAAGGATTGATTTATAATAGCGAATGTTATGCACTAACAAAAACATGTCTGAAATAAAAAAGACATGTTTTCTTTATTCATCTTTCCTACATATCCATATTTTTACAAAATAAAAAAGTTAAGAAAACTGTTTCCTAACTATTTATTCTTTTTGATCTTAATGGTCATTACATAATAATCATCCTGATCACTTTCATCCATTACCAGATCAATACCGGTTTTATGTACCATCTCAACTGCTTGTTTTACTGTATTGATCGCCAATTTAATATGTTGTGAAATCCCTCTTTTAGGGGCTTTTTTTATCGTTTCTTTCTGTTTTTTATTGATCATGTCTTCTGTTTGCTTGACGTTCAACCCTTGATTAACAATTTTATTTAAGGTTTTTACTTGTGAAGCGGCATCCGGCAAACTCAATAAGGCACGAGCATGTCGTTCGGTAATTTCTCGATTCTTTACAGCATCCTGCACTTTCTTAGGCAGATTCAGCAAACGTAATTTATTAGCTATCGTGGATTGTTTCTTTCCTACTTGTCCGGCTAAAGTGCTTTGCGTATAACCATAAGCTTCAATTAGCTTTTGATAAGCGACGGCTTCCTCGATTGGTGTTAAGTTTTCTCTTTGAATATTTTCAATGATCGCTACTTGTGCCAGTTTTGCATCATCATATTCTTCTACGATGCAGGGAATCGTCTGCATCATTGCTTTTTGACACGCTCTATAACGTCTTTCTCCGGCAACGATCTCATACTGTCCTAATTCGATAGGGCGTACAACAATCGGCTGAATCAATCCGTTTTCACTGATGGATTGCGCTAGTTCGCTGATTGCTTCGCTATCAAAATAGGTTCTGGGTTGATTGGCATTGGGAACGATATATTCCATATTAATCATTTTTAAATTTTTCTCGCTCATAGTTTTCTCCTATTTCAATGGACTTTTCTTGATTTTAGCAAACATTCGCGGATACCCTTTTGGGGTAGAGGACATCTTATGAATATAAATATTGACACGCTGATCCTCATGATCAGGTAAAGTAAATTTCTCTATCTTTTCTACTTTACCCCCTAATTTTTTGATAGCCTGCTGACATTCTTTTAATTCCTGCTCTCCCTGAGCTCCCTTTAAGGTAATGAAATATCCCCCCACTTTGCATAAAGGCAAACAAAGTTCATCCAAAATATTTAGTCTGGCAACTGCCCTGGCACTGACAATATCAAATTTTTCACGATGATCGACTGCATATTCCTCCGCTCTGGCGGCAATTGCCTGGACATTTGTTAAGCCTAGTTCTTTTACCAAATGATTTAAAAAGGTAATGCGCTTATTTAAAGAATCTACGATGGTGATCTTTAAGTTCGGAAAGACGATTTTTAAAGGAATACTGGGGAAACCTGCTCCGGCACCTATATCACATAAACTTTCATCATTTAAAGGATGAGTGAAAGCAAGGGTTAATGAATCATAGAAATGTTTTAGATAAACATCTTCTTTTTCAGTAATATTGGTTAAATTCATTTTTTCATTCCACTCTACCAATAATTCAAAATAACTTTCAAATTGGTTTAGCTGAGTTTGTGTTAATTCAATATCATGTTCTTTTAAATGTTGAATAAATGTTTCAATATTCATAGGCTTTCCTTTACTTTGAATAATTTTGTTTTAAGTGAATAAGTAATACCGAAATATCTGCCGGATTTATTCCTGAAATACGGCTTGCCTGTCCTACGGTTAATGGTCGTATCTTGGTGAGTTTTTGTTTTGCTTCCAAAGCCAGATTCTTGATGTCATCATAATGAATATCTTCAGGTATTCCTTTTTCTTCCATTTTCTTTTGTTTTTCTACTTGACGTTTTGCCTTTTCAATATACCCAGCATATTTGATTTCAATATTAATGTCATTCATTTCTTCATCTGTCAAATGTGGGGCGTCAATATAGGGGATTAGTACTTGGTAGGTGACTTCCGGACGCTGAATCAGTTCTTTAGCGCTGATTCCCTCATTTAATCGATTAGAGCCTAACTGTTCGATGACGTCATTCACTTCATGTTTTGGTGTGAAGCGAATGGTTTTTAGACGTTCAATTTCATGATGAATATGTTCTTGTTTCAATAAATACTGCTGATACACAGTTTCACTGATTAATCCGACACGATGAGCATGATCACGCAAACGTACATCGGCATTATCATGACGAAGCAATAAACGATATTCTGCACGTGAAGTCAGCATTCGGTAAGGTTCTTCAGTCCCTTTAGTGACAAGGTCATCAATCATCACCCCGATATATGCTTCATCTCTGCCTAATATAATCGGTTTTTCATTCTTAATTTTCATGACAGCATTGATTCCGGCAATTAAGCCTTGGGCTGCCGCTTCTTCATAACCGCTGGTTCCATTAATCTGTCCGGCAGTATATAAATTTTTAATTACTTTTGTTTCCAAGGTTGGCCATAATTGAATAGGATCAATCGCATCATATTCGATTGCATAGGCATATTTCAATATCTTACAGTTTTCTAATCCCGGGATTGTACGTATCATTTCTTCTTGAACATCATGAGGTAATGAGGTTGAAAATCCCTGAACATAGATTGTTTCCATGGATTTAGATTCCGGTTCTAAAAAGATCTGATGCTGTGGTTTATCACTAAAACGCACCACTTTATCTTCGATAGATGGGCAGTAACGGGGGCCGATTCCCTTTACAATTCCCGAATACATGCTTGAACGGTGTAAGTTATCACGTATGATCTTATGCGTTGTTTCATTGGTATAAGTTAAATAGCAAGGGGTTTGTTCCTCGATTGGCATATAATGTGTTGTTTCAAAACTAAATGATAGTTTAGCATCTGTTCCCGGCTGCAAAGTTGTTTTTGAATAGTCAACACTATCCTTATGTACACGTGGAGGTGTTCCCGTCTTTAAGCGCTGGATCTTGAAGCCATAATCCGCTAAACGATCTGATAAATGCAGTGACTGTCTTTGCTGATCAGGTCCGCTTGGTGTCTTGTTTGCACCGACTAATATTTCCGATTTCAAATATGTTCCTGTTGTCAAAATCACACAGGTGGCTTCTATTTTTGTTCCATCTTCTAAAATAATGCCTTGGACTTGACCGTTTTCAACGATCAGATCTTCTACCATTGCTTCTTTGACATCTAAGTTTTCTTGGTATGAAATGATTTCCTGCATATATTTTGGATAATCTACTTTATCTGCCTGCGCCCTTAAAGATTGGACACCCGGTCCCTTTGCCGTATTCAGCATTTTCATTTGCAGATAGGTATGATCGGCAGTTTTTCCCATCTGTCCGCCTAAAGCATCGATTTCACGAACAATGATTCCCTTAGCGGGTCCCCCAATCGATGTGTTGCATGGCAGACTCGCTACATTATTAAAATTAGAGGTGATCAGAAGGGTCTTCAATCCCATTCTGGCTGGTGCCAACGAGGCTTCTACACCGGCATGACCACCGCCGACAACGATAATATCGTACATACTCATCCCTCCTAACTTTTACTATTATAAGCATAATTGTTCTATATTACAAATAAAATTGGTTAAAAACAAGAAAAGCTGAGTCGTCTAAACTCAGTTTTTCTGTTCTTATTTTTATAATCCATTAACCGACAATTCTAAATTGGGTATTATAAGAAGTTGATCCGCTAAAGAATCGGGTTCCTTTTTCTGACCCACTAAAGATATCGATTTTTGTACCGGTTATATCGCCACCGCGATCCAACACTACCCCATAGATAACGGGTTCTAATGAAAGGTTATGATTAGAAATTTCAATAATCGTTCCAAATGGAATCGATCTGTCAGCAGCTAACACATAATACCAACCGCCATTATAGAAAACTTTGGCACTTCCGGAATTGTTTGCACCATTACCATTTAATGTAACTCCGGCAGCAGTAATTCCCGAACATCCATAACAGTCTCCGCCGTAAGTCGTTAAACGTCCGGTGAAGGCACCTGAAACCGAACTTCCTGAAGCAATAACAGTCGTCTGAGCCGGTGCTGTATAATTTTCCACTTGGTTTATCGTTTCTTTAACTGTTGTTTCACTGATTAATTCACGACTGGCTTCTACACCATTTTCTAATCGAACTTTATACGTTTTTTCGATCAGTCCATTTTCACCAACCTGTAAAACTTCTACACTGGCTCCATCAACGTCATCACCATTGATTTCAGTGTCAAACGGAACTTCTTCCTCTGTTTTTTCTTCAGTATACGTCACACGTGTGATTTCTACTGTTTGGTTGTCTTCCAATAAAGTAGTTGCATCCATGTTTAAGAAGTCATCGCTTCCTAAAGTAATCTCTAATTCATTTAATACATCTTGTAATGTTGCCTGTTGTACTAAATGTCCAACCGGTTCATTAGCGCCATCTTTGATCGAAATATTGATAGCGGGTGTATAGTTCTCAATTTTTGTCATGGCTTCAACATGATTGAAACCAAATGCAATTGCCACATAAGCAATCGCCACTAATAATAACATCTTAATTCTCGAGTCTGTTTCCTCGATTTTCTTTACAAAATTTTTCATCTCAATTTTCCTCCTTATTTAATACCAAGCACTCTTTTGGCATTAAACGTTGTGATTCTAGCAACGTCTTCTATTTCCATGTTTCGCAGTTTTGCGATTTCCATGGCAATATACATAACATTTGCAGGCTCATTCAACTTTCCTCGGTATGGATGAGGTGTTAAATAAGGACAGTCCGTCTCGATCAACAATCTATCTAAATTTATATTTTGGGCTACTTCTTTTGGTACCCTGGCATTTTTAAAGGTCACAGGTCCGGCAAGAGAAATATAAAATCCAATGTCGATAAACCTTTGAGCCATCTCATAGCTACCGCTATAACAATGCATGATACCATAATGTTGACCTGCCTTTAGTAATTCGTAGGTATCATTCAAGGCATCCCTTGAGTGAATAACAAGAGGTACGTTATGCTTTTTAGCTAGCTCGATCTGCTTACTAAATACTTCTTGCTGTTTGGCTCTGGGAACTTCATCCCAGTAATAATCCAGTCCTACTTCTCCTAATGCAATTACTTTTTCTTGAGCGAGCATCTCATCTATCTGATTCAAATCTTCATCTGTTGTCTCTTTACAATCATTTGGACCAATGCCTACAGCTGCATAAATAAAAGCATACTGATTGGCAATCTCAATCGCTTTACGACTTGTCTCTAAATCGAAACCAACGACCATCATCTCGTTGACTCCATTTGCTAAAGCATGTTCGATATACGTATCAATGTCCTCATATAAAGGGCTGCTGTTCAAATGAACATGGGTATCAAAGTACATGAGCCTCACCTCGGGCAACATCATAACAAATATTCATTTCTTTGTCAAATCTCTGCCATTAAATTGCATTTTTCGCCGATTTAATCGGTTCTTTTTAACAAACCTCCTTTATCTTGTTTATACTTATATATGAGGAAAATTACTAAAATATTCTAAAATTTAAACACTTTTTATCGACAAAAAAAGAGAATCCGAGGCACCACTCAAGATGTCATCCACGCATTCTCCTAAGCTATCAACGATATAGATTTCTTTACTGCTTTCATTGTCTTCCTTTAATGCATAAAGGTTGTCAATCCCTTCAATCAGTTCAAAATCACTGTAATAATCCGCAATCATACTCACATCACTAATTCTAATATTTTTTAAACCGCATAACACATCTACCGATTTATCCAAACTGCTCTTTTTGGAAAAGATACAGATTGCATTTTCACTGATACTAACACTAATTACCGCATGAAAATGTTTATTTAATTGGGAAAGGATCTGATCTTGGTCACAGTCCGTAATACGAATACAGGTATATATCTGATTCTCATCCAATTCCATATCATGTTCATAGTTCATTTCTGCTGTTGGTGTGGTTAACAGCGCTTTAAAACTCCCATTCAATGAAGACAAGATCATCTCGATCTCTTCTTTTTCAAATGGTTCATAATCAAAATACTGGTATCCTTCTTTAAATAAGATAGATCCATCCTGTCTGATCATAAAATCAGCAGTGATTCCATGTTCTGCTAACAAATGATCAATAGCCGGATTCTGTTCTTGTATAAATAATCCAAATATATGTCCTAAATCTTGAAATTCTTTGATCTTATTGGCATCCATAAAATTAATACCGGAAAGTTTATCGTTGTTGTATAAGGTGTTTTCGAATTTACTTATCAGTGCTTTCATGTTAACCCTCCTATTCGACAAATAAATATTATCATGTGCAAAAAAGAACCGCAATCTAAACTCTTTGACTTAAATTTACAGCGTTCGACAAATTCCTCCACCATAACAAACTTTTAAGCGCTTTATTACGTAGAACTTGCCGTTTTTTTGACATATCTTGTCGAATAAAAAAGAATGAAATTAATCATTCTTTAACACTTTTTTTAATGTTTCAGCAAAAATCGCATTTTGTCTCGGTATTCCGACACTTACACGTGTATACTCTTTAAATGCTCGAATAATTACTCCATAGCTTCCTAATTTATCCACAAGTTCATCCGAAGTAAAACCATTTGGATAAAAATAGATGAAACTGGCATAACTTTTTACGACGTCAAACCCTGCTTCTTCCAATACTTTTGTCAGAAACGCTCTTCCTTTTGTATTATTATCTAATGAACGTTCGATGTATTCTTCATCTTGAATAGCCGCAACAGCTCCGGCTAACCCTATACGACTAGGTCCATAGTTCCATTCTACATTGCGCATTTCCTTACATATATCGGAAAGCATGATGCCATAACCGATACGTACCCCTGCCATTCCATAGAGTTTAGAGAAGGTTCTTAATACCGCTATTTTCTTTCCCTCTTTTACATATTTAATAGCTGACTGATAGTTTTTATCTCCGATCCATTCAAAATAAGCTTCATCAATAACCACAATCACATGATCCGGAACTTTATCCATGAAATCGTCTAGTTCTTGATTTGTCAACAAGGTTCCGGTTGGATTATTGGGATTTACAATAACGGCTAGTTTTGTTTTCTCCGTTATTAATTCCAACATTGCCTCTAAATCATACCCGTAGTTTTTTAGTGGAGCGGCAATAAACTTTGCACCATAACGATTGACCATCGCTTTATAGGAATCATATGTCGGCTCACAGCTTACTACTTCATCCCCCGGATTCAAAAATATCTCTCCGAAAGCCGAAATAATTCCCCCTGATCCTGCGGTAATCATAATATTATCTGCACTTACGCCATGATAATCCGCAAAAATCTGTCTAACTTCTTCTAATTGTCCAAAAGTAAAGGGATAGAACTGAGATATTTCTGTTGCTTCTTTCATTGCTTCAATCGCTTTTGGAGAAGGTCCTAATTGATTTTCATTCGCATTTAGCTGAATAATCTCTTCTACTCCCTCTCTTACTTTCACCTTTTTTCCCCCGGGCTTATAAGCCGTAAACCCTTTTAATGGCTCTCTTAATAGATCTTTTATTTCCATTTTATATCCTCCTCATTCACATTGTATACACTTCGTCATGGTCATTTTATACTAGCCTATTCAAATTGTCTACTATAAATCGCATTAAAATTATATTATTAGGAAATAATATCCTAATTTTTTATTAATTAGATAATTATTGTTTTTTATTCTAAACATTTTTATTTTTCCTTACACCTATCTTATGCATTATCTTGGCAAAAGTTTTCATCTCTTGCAAATTTTTTGACTTTACTATTGGACAATCCTATATTCAACGTATAAAGACACAAATTATAGGAGGAAGTTATGAAGAAAATAGGTATCTCTTTATATCCGGCATATTCTACGGAGGAAGAAAATAAGCGTTATTTAAAAAAGGCGGCTGAATGCAACTGTTCTTTGTTGTTTTTAGCTTTATTAGGAGTCGGGGAAGACAGACAGAGTGTGATTGATCGTTATCACCCCATCACACGCTATGCCAAAGAATTAGGTTATGAAATCATTTGCGATGTCAATCCAAGTGTATTCAAACATTTTGGTGTGAATGCTTCTTTATTTAACGGTCCCCTTGATCTAAGTTTTTTTAAAGAATTAGAAGTTGATGTTTTACGTTTAGATTTAGGCATGAATGATATGGAAGAAGCTTATCTGACACGTAATAAAGAGGGCATTGCAATCTGTTTAAGCGGAGCAAATGTGAATAATCATATTGGAGCCGTTTTAGCGGCCGGCGGTAATCGTGATAAACTGATGGGCTGCCATAACTACTATCCACATCGTTATACTGGTGTCGCTTTAGATTTTTTTCAACAGGGAACCGCATTTTGGAATCAGTATAATCTGCGCTGTCAAGCTTTCATCTCATCCAATGTAGAAAATGCCTTTGGTCCTTGGCCGGTCACAGAAGGTTTGCCAACTTTGGAAATGCATCGTGACCTCCCCATTGATGTTCAGTTAAAGCACTATGTTTTGATGGGAACAATCAGTGATGTAATGATCGGAAACTGTTTTGCCAGTGATGAAGAATTAGAAGCGTTAAAGAATGTCAACTTGGAGATGATTGATTTTAGAGTAAAATTAGCAGAGCATGCGCCTGTACATCAAGTAGAGCGCTTAAAAATGAATTTATCTCGCCGTGGAGACCGCAACGATTATATTTTGCGTACATTAGAAAGTCGTTTAGCTAAAGGAAAAGTAGAACCATTTAATACAGTGGATATCAAACGTGGAGACGTTATTATCGATAATGAATTATATGGTCAATATTGCGGTGAAGTGCAGATTGCTTTAAAAGACATGAAAAACAGTGGGAAAACAAATGTTATCGGGCATATTCGAGAAGAAGAAATATTCTTAATCGACTATATTAAATCAAGTCAGCCATTTACATTTACTTTCATTTAAAAAAGGAGCCTCGGCTCCTTTTAGTCTATACTTTCATATCTCTCAAATAATCGAGTTGAACATAGCATCAATAATAAGCAAATCACAACACTATAAACAATAATCGCTAATAATGCCATTTCGTTAGAAATCATAATAGCCGCCATCACCGCAATCATAATACCTATTACTAAGACTAACCCTTGAATCAACATCTTTAATAAAGTTAATCCTGTATTTCCCAGAGATTTTCCCAAGATATTTTGGCAGATGACTTGAATATAAAGTTTGATTGCCATAATGCTGACATGGGCAACAATACATAGAATCATTTGTGGAATAGACAATCCCATTCCGATTCCAGCTGGAATGACCATCAATAATCCGTCAATCAAAGCTCGAAGATGTTCAATTAATGTTGCATACCACATTTTTCTAAAGGCTGTATCGGGAATAAGGAATGTATAAGCATTATCAATTTCCTTGCTCCATTTTGTTGCATACCCGCTCATTAAGAATGAGAAATAGGCACTTAATCCAGGTAAGATGAATAAAGCAAATTCTATAGGAGGTCGCTCTTGAATACTAAAATAGCATAAAACAAGTCCTGCTCCCAATGAAAGAAGTGTGGTTCCGCCAAAGATAAAGAAGCGATTCTTTTTATATTCTAATATTTGACGATAAAAGATTGCTTTTGCATACGCCCCTTTATAGGCAACAGAAGCCTTCTTGTATTTTCTTTTACCAAAGCTGACTTCCCCTTTTTTAGCTTTCTTTCTCTTTTCACTATAATCTTTAGCATAATTTGAAGCTTCTTCATAATATTTCCCGGTACAAGGCATCTTTATGGCACTAATCAGCATCAGTATGGTTCCAACTGCAAACAAAATCGAACAGATGACATTTATCGGTGTAGCACCTAAGAAAATAAGATGATAAGGGGCTAAAATCCAACCAAATATCGGAATGAACAAGAAAAGTTCCTGTAATGGGAAGATGGCCAACGCATTAAATGTATTATCAATAAAGATAAACACATAAAGCGCATAAGCTGCGAAGATTGCCAAACATCCCCAAGTTCCTTTTCTGATCCAGTCCACATGTTTTTGTGTCAAGCGTTCATTTGCATAGACATTCATCATCAAGCCAGTTTCAAATAACGGTTCTATCAACACGACAACAATAAAAAACAGGATCGCTTGCAATGTCGTTGCTTTAAATATAAAGAACGCCCCAATAGATAAAACGAGATTCATAATGATCGAAGGTATCAGCAATTTCATAAAGCGATACAGCAAAATCAGCTTGGGACTGATCGGGGTATTAAACAAAAAATGCAGATCACTCATCAAAAAGATAATTCCTTTTTTTCTTACATACATTAATATATTGGTTGGCACAGACATTAAAACGACATATGTCAAAATAATGACTATTCCTTCTTTTGAATCTAATTTAAAATTAACTGCCATACCGCTAAAGATAAAAATCATATAAGCAGCATAAGCAATCCAAAACAATATCAATAGTAGGGCAGAAGGCTTGTGTAAAGCCTTTTTTAATTTATTGACAAATGTTGTTTTGGTAAGATAGATTAAAGCATTCATTGCTGATCACCTGTCATTTTAAAGAAGATGTCTTCAATTTCCTGATCTTCAATATCTTCTTTGCGATATTGCCCGATAATTTTTCCTTTATCAATAATGACCATATCATCCCATAAGTCTTTTACCATTTCCAACATATGGGTACTGATGATAATCGTAGCTCCCTGATTTTTTAATTCCAATATCAAATCCTTCAACTCTTTGATTGCTTTAGGATCTAATCCAATCATAGGTTCATCAAATAACACGACTTTTGGCTTAATCATCAAGGCACAAACGATACTGACTTTCTGCATCATCCCTTTAGACAGCTCATCCCCTAATTTATCTAACTTATCATCAAGTTCAAAGCGTGTCGCCAATTCCATTGCATAATCCATATGATCCACGTTATAGGCTTTATTGATGAATTCAAAATGTTCTTTAATCGTTAAGGCATCATACATTGATGGAAGTTCCGGAATATAGGCAAAGCGTTTTTTTGCTTCAATATCTCTTGAATTGATATTATCTATATTAATCTTACCGGAAAAGAATAATAAGCCCGCTATACTCTTAATAATAGTAGATTTACCAGCCCCATTGGGTCCTAACAAGATTCCCACTCTCCCTGTTGGGATTGTAAAACTGACATGATCTACCGCAAGTGTTTTTTTATAGCTTTTGGTTAAATCGATTATTTCTAACATGATATTTCCCCCTTGTTGTGAATATCTTAACATATCTGGTAGGATTTTAAAATCTTTCTCATAAGATATCTTTTTATTTTAACACCTTCTTAACATGACATCTGTATTAAATTTGAAATCGCCTTTGCAAGCAGCATATAATAAAGAAAAACAAGAGAAGCCCCTGTAAAATGGTTAGACTGTTATAGAAAATTTAAGTTAACCTTTAAAAATCTAAAGAAAACAGGTTAACTTATAAAAAGTTATAAAATCAATTAAAGACAGCATTTATTATCCTTGCGATAATTTCCACGATCGCATATATTATCTATCAACATATACTACGGGCTAGTTTATCAAACAAAATTTTCTAAATAGGTCCTTTCTTTTGAAATTTTTTTATTTTTATCTTATAGTATGCAAGGAGGACTCTATGAACAATACATTATATTTATTTGATGCCATGATCTTAAAAGTTCCGGATATGGATGGTGCTTATATAGAATTTCCTTACGACGTAAAAAAAGAATTTAATAAAGGACGGGTTAAAGTTGAAGCTACCTTTGACGGTTATCTTTATTTGGGCAGTTTAGTAAGAATGAAAACCCCCAGACATATCATCGGATTAAGAAAAGACATACGTAAAGCGATTGGTAAACAACCCGGAGATATTGTACATGTGACAATAAAAGAAAGAACTTAAAAAGACTTATGGCCAATCATAAGTCTTTTAAAATACAACGATATTCTTCAATTAATTTTTCTAAATTATAATTTCGGCAGTTAGCCGGACTCGTCGAGGGTAAATAAATCGATGCAATTCCTGTATCTTTAAAACAATGCTTTTTATATAAAGTTGTAGCCTTTAGCCCTGTTGTGTAAATTTTTTGAATAGAGGTTTCTTTCAACAACAAATCAATAGCGTTCACTTCAACAGAAGTAATTGAATTATCATCTGCCCCTTTGATTTCACAGCTTTTCAATACATCCCACAATGCAATATGATGCTTTTTCATCATCTCTTCTTTTTGTTGATTCGTTATTGGCAGTTCTTCGTTAAACAACGCTGCCATAATCTTCCAGAAACGATTCTGCGGATGGGAATAATAAAATCCTGCTTCCCTGGATTTAGGTGAAGGCATTGTTCCCAGAATTAAGATTTTGGAAGAAGTATCATAAATAGGGGAGAGCGTATGTTCTACTTTTTCTAACTGATTCATATTTATCACCTTTTTCATCATAACATCTCTTTAAAATTATTTTAAACCATATTATAATTTTAGTGGAGGTATTTGATATGAAAAAAGCAATTGTTTTATTTAAAGAAGGATTCGAAGAAGTAGAAGCACTCACTGTCGTTGATGTATTTCGCAGAGCAAATATGCCTTGCCTAATGATTGGCATGGATAGTACCGAAGTCACCAGCAGTCATCAGATTACCGTAAAAATGGATGCATTATTTAATGAAGAATGCGGGAATGCAGATTTAGTTGTTTTGCCAGGTGGTCTTCCCGGTGCAACAAATTTAAGAGATGATCAACGTGTTATGGATATATTAAAAAAGTTTAATGATGAAGGAAAATGGATCGGTGCGATCTGTGCCGGACCTATCTCTTTACAAAAATCCGGAATAATCCAAGATAAAAAATTTACTTGTGCACCCGGATTTGAAGATCAACTGCCTGATGGATGTCATCAAGATACATTAGTAGAGGTAGACGGACATATCGTAACCGGACGTGGACCTGCGGCATCATTGGAATTCGCCTATACATTACTGGAAAAACTAGGTGGAGACAGCGCACCGCTAAGAGAAGGGATGCAGTATAATTTTCTCACAAAATAAAGTATTTACTGTTTCAGCATTATAAAAGGGAACCTATTGTCCTTGCAGTTTCAAATAGACAAATTATTTTAATGATAATATGTCTTGAAAGTGCAAGATCATTGTTCCTTTTTCTATATTTATAAACATGAATAAAATGACTTTTTCTTCAACATAAATTCATATCCTACTTGTGTGCATCAACAAAAAACTTTATTGTTAAATTAACGACGTATGAACTAGAGATATCGAAACGCCCATGAGAAAAATAGTATTACAATAGAATCGTTTTATAAGGATTCACTTGAATAAAATAATTTAACGGAAAAAAGTTTTATATCTCATGAAAATCAAACATTATTCTAATTAACAAAATATTTTATAAACATATATTATATTTGTTTGATATTTATTAAACATTATGTTATATTGTTTATAAAGGAGGACAGTATGAATATAAAAGATCTAACTTTAGAACAATTAGAAAATGGCTATATTGAAAATCAGCACAGCTATCAATGCATACATTGTGATTTTAAAACAATAAAAGGGGAGATTTATCCCTATGAGCATCATTTTTACGACGCTAAAAAAAGAATGGCGATTCATCTGCAGCATGAACATCATGGATGCCTGTTTCCATTACTGGATGCGCCTAAAAAAGTAAATACTTTAACGGACAATCAAAAACAGATTATAACGCATCTTTATCAGCATAAAAGTGATCGAGATATTGCTAAGCTTATGGGAATCAGTGAAGCTACTGTCCGCTATCAGCGCTTTTCTTTAAAAGAAAAGGCAAATCAAGCGAAAGTATTTTTAGCGATGTACCATTTATTAGAAAGTGAAAACACGATTGATACATTTTTAGATATTCATGAGGAGGCAACGATGATGGATGAACGCTATGTAGCTACAAAAGAAGATGAACAAAAAGTGCATCAGGATTTCTTTATTTCCCTTGATCCATTAAAACTTAAAAATCTGCCAAGAAAAGAAAAGTATAAGATCATTGTATTTAAAACAATCTATGATCAATTCATAAGTGGAAAAGAGTATTCAGAGACAGAGGTAAATGATATTCTGAAAGAAATCTTTGATGATTATGTAACGATACGCCGTTACATGATTGAATATGGTTTCTTAAAACGCCGGGATGACGGTTCTGTTTATATGAAAAGCTAAAGGGAGCAATAGAGACTCCCTTTTTTATTCAAATTCTGAAACTATTTTCATTTGCTTAAAATAATAAAGTCCTCATTTTAACGATAGTATAATAGCACTAAATAGAAAGGTGGAGAAATTATGAGTTATCCGAAAGATTTTTTATGGGGTGGCGCTGTTGCCGCTAACCAATGTGAAGGGGCATGGAAAGAAGACGGAAAACAACCCAATGTTACCGATGTAATGGTGGGGATTGCCAATAAAAATCCAAGTATTAAATGGAATGAAGAAACAAATAAGTGGGAAATGGCATTAGATCCTGATAAGGTTTATTTAAGTCATGAAGCTATTGATTTTTATCATCGTTACAAAGAGGATTTAAAGTTAATGGCAGGAATGGGATTTAAAGCATTCCGTACTTCTATTGCATGGGGACGTATTTTCCCTAATGGTGATGAAACACAGCCAAATGAAGCAGGTCTTAAATTTTATGAAGACATGATTGATACGATGATTGAATTAGGCATGGAACCGGTTATTACATTAAGTCATTATGAAACGCCTTTGCATTTATTAACTGAGTATGGCGGATGGAGCAATCATCAATTAGTTGATTTCTGGAAACGTTATGTTACAACAGTTTTTGAACGCTATAAAGGAAAAGTGAAATATTGGCTGACATTTAATGAAGTAAATAATATGAAACATATGCCTTTTGTAGCAAGTGCTATCTTAAATACAAATCCAAAAGACAAGAATGATCCGATTGGGTCCATTACAGAACAAGAAAAATGGCAGGCTTACTACAATATCTGTGTAGCAAATGCTTGGACAGTAAAAATCTGCAAAGAAATTGATCCAAAAGCAAAAGTAGGGTGCATGCTGACAAGTTCATGTGTAGCCACTTACCCATATAATTGTGATCCGGATAATGTTTTCGGAGCTTACGATGCACAAAGAATGTCCAACTTTTACTTTGGAGATGCATTCTGCTTAGGGATTATTCCGGGATATGTGAAACGTGTTTGGCGTGAACAGAACTGTGAACCAAAAATGTGTGATGAAGAATTGAAATTGATCAAAGAAAATACAGTTGAGTTTTTCTCATTAAGTTATTATCGTTCATCTACTTTTGAGGGAACTGTTTCTTTAGGAGATACCGGTGGTTTGATTGGGAAAGAAAATCCATATTTAACCGGGTGTTCCCCTGAACCTTGGCGTTGGCCAATTGATCCAAAAGGGATTCGTTACATCTTAAATGTTCTTTATGATCGCTATCATCTTCCATTATTCATTGTTGAAAATGGAATTGGTTTAGATGAAGCCCCAGATCAAAATGGTGAAATTGATGATCCTGAAAGAATGAAATATGTGGAAGATCATTTACACTATATTCATGAAGCTATCTTAGATGGCGTAGAAGTCATGGGATACCTCTATTGGGGACCTATTGATATCGTTTCAGCAGGAACCGGAGAAATGAGAAAACGTTATGGTTTTGTCTATGTTGACCGTCACAACGATGGAAGCGGAACAATGGAAAGAAAAATTAAAAATTCTTACTATCGTTATAAAGAGATTATCGAAACTAATGGAGAATGTCTTTTTAATAAAGATAAATAGTACTGAAATTTAAAAACATTGCTTTGATTTTAAGCAATGTTTTCTTTTTTATAAAAGAATAACCCGATCGCATTTTCCAGCTACATAAGAATCATGTGTGACAATGATAATTGTTTTTCCTTCATTATTCAATTCTTTAAGCAGTGACATAACGACCTCTTTATTTTCTTCGTCTAAAGAACCCGTTGGTTCATCAGCTAAAATGAGATTCCCATCTTTAAGTATTATTCTGGCAATGGCTACTCTTTGTTGTTCCCCGCCACTTAATGCACTGATTTTAGTTTTCACGTCTTTATCAAGACCTACTTTTTCCAAGGCATTTTGAATCTCAGATAACTTTTCACTTTTACTTAAATTTTTAAATTCTAAACCAATCAATAGATTATTTAAAATAGTGTCATCATCAATCAACGCAAAATTCTGGAATAGATAATTAATATGATTGCGGATCATTTCGGTTGCAAATTTTGAATTAGGCTTAATATTAAGGTAATCATAAAAATAATAATTGCCTTCATCATACTCTTCTATTAACCCGATAATATTCAGTAAAGTTGTTTTACCACTTCCACTTTTTCCAGTAATAGCAATCATTTCTCCCTCATTAATCTTTAAGTTAAATGCATCGAAAATGATATGCTCCTTATACTTTTTTGATAAATTTTTAATATTAATT
Organism: Beduini massiliensis; assembly: GCF_000829905.1. Taxonomy (GTDB): domain Bacteria; phylum Bacillota_I; class Bacilli_A; order Erysipelotrichales; family Coprobacillaceae; genus Beduini; species Beduini massiliensis. The sequence continues at coordinate 741,580 of NZ_CDPP01000006.1, read as the reverse complement.
ATTTCCATAATAATCTCCCTTAATCAATGAATTTAACGAACGCTTTTCAACAATTTTAATATTGAAGACTAAAAATCCTATATCTGCGGCAATCATCGGAATAAAAAATAAATAAACAAGCGGATTTCCCATTATATTATGGAATTGATCCATCATGGTTGGGGTTAAATAATTATAGACCGTTATTAAATAAGCAAATGAAAGCATAATATCAATAATAATATATTTTATAATATAAGATTTCATAGACTGAACCAAACTGAACCCATTTAATTTCTTTATACCAATCGTTTTTAAGTTATTTTTAATATATAGCTTTACTGATTGTACAGTAATCATCACATAAATAATAAGTACCAATATTAAAATAGGCGTATTAAATTTCAACGTTGCATTAATTCTTTCAATTTGATCCATAAATGGCTGTGATAAATTCCCCACTGTCATGCTTATAGATTGATTGAATATTCGTTTTAATTCGTTATTTACTTCTTCTATGGTGCGATTATTAAGAGGAATTTTCAATCGAGAGTTTATATCTGTTGCTAAAATATCTCCAACTTCGACGTTCTGCATATTTTCTACCGTAATAATATTAAATATTGGAGAGTAAATATTATATTTACCATCTTCATTCATATCCATATTAAACGAAAAGAACTTATTGTTTTGTGTATCATCATATACAATAAATTTCAATTCATAATTTTCAGGTATCTGATTATAACCTAGCATATAAATCTTCAAAATATATTCATAATTATTTTCGTCCATTTTTGAATTAGGCAGCAAAATTACACGTTGATTCCTTACCTTATCTACGGTAATATCATTGCCATGCATATCCTTTAATCCTAACGTATTAAGATAATTAATGTTAATCGTTGATAAATTAAAATCTATATTTGGATTCAATGCTTCAACTTCGATGTCTTCACTTTCACTGATATCTAAAATATTTTTCCCATTCAACCTTAAATTTTGTGTCTGATAATGCGTATTATAAACATAGAAACAACCTTGATCAAAAAGTGTTTCTTGGGCTTTCTTTAAAACTTCTACATTATCCGAATTCGTTAAAGCTAACGGATTAATTACATTTAAATTTACAGGAACAGCAAAATCTTGATAATCAATCCAAGAAGCAATTACTTCTCTAAAATTTTGTGCTCGGCTAATATTACTGAAAAGAATTCCACTAAATACAAAACAACATATTAAAATGATAATCCTTAAAAAATTGTTTAACTTCTCGATTAAGGTTTTTCCATAATTTCCTTTTAACACTTCTGACAATGTAAATCTGGATACAATAAAATAACTGATAAAAGAAAGAGCAAGGAATACAACATATAGTAAAAAAACATTCTTTAGCATTTCTATCCAAAAAATAATATTTGTGTTTTTAATTATTAAAAACATTAGGCCTAATTCGAGCCATGTCGTAATTAGAACTGTCTTATAGATGGGTTCTAACAATTTCTGAAAAATATAAGATTTATCATATCCCATTAACTTTAACACGCCTATTCTTTTTGAATTTGAACAGGTATTATAAAATAAAATAATTGTAAAACAAAAAAGACTTATAATGATGATGCCTGTCATCATTATATTTAAAGTATTAGTACTATTAATATGTACAGATATTGAAGTAATATCTTCCCCATTTACTCCTAATTGATTCGCTAATTCATTAAAAAATAGTTTTCCATTATTAATGTCTTTAAAGCGAACTTGGAAATTATTATTCAAATTAAACATACTCAAATAGTAGTCCATAGTTCCCACAACAACAGGATTATCATCAAAAACATCTTTTATTTGTCCGATTTGCCTATTATCTTTATTGACAGATGTGGATATATAAGCCTCTTTTCCCATTGAGATAAAAGTGATATCATTTCCTTTAACTTGGTATGGGTGGTATTCATCATATGTTAAATAAACACCTACATATTTTTTAGTTACTCCTTCTGTTACCGTTGTGCTCTTATAAAGATTAGCCAAATACTTTTGTGCTAACGGTTTAATCACTTCATACAACATCTCATCATCTATTTTAATTTTATCACTTATAGTCAGAGTGATAGTATTATCCAAAAACAGTTCATCCCACTTATTGGTGTCATTATACTTGAACATTATCACAAAACAACCCATACAGATACTTATTATTATCCATATAATGACCATTAACTTATTTTTCATCATTCACCTCTTATAAATTCGATATTATTTATTAACCAAATCTAACCTTCATACCGCTGTATATCTATTTTCTTATGAGCGTTTACAATTAAATTGTTCACTAGTAGTTTTTTATCTAATTCAAAAGTAGCATAAACACTTAAATATTACAATCGCATTCAATAGTTAAACAATAAAAGTTTGATACCAAAAAAAGCAGAACGCTAGGTGTTTAGGACCTTATTTGTTCTGCTTAAGCTTTTATCTATATATTTCTAAAAAGAATAGTCTTCTCTTGTTTTATTTAATTAATTGATAATCAACGATTGTCATTTGCTCATTTATTTGAACAGGATTCGCTTCTGAAACTCGTTTAAATCCTAATTTCTCATAAAAATGTATATTGCGTTCTTCTTCTAAAATCGTTGAAAGCAGCCAAGTCTGTACAAAATCATACTGCTTTTGTAATTCAAGCATAGCACGTGTTCCTAAATGCTGATTTCTAAATTCTACAAGAATACCGAAGTCATCAATTTTATAGACATCTTCTTTTATTTTTATCAGTTTGATAATACCAATATCCACATCATCATTTTGAATAAAATAAATTACTGAATTAGGATCTTCTATATATCTTTTGACAGAAGCCGCACTTTCATTCGTAGGATTAATGGTATCATCATGATAGCGATCTAAGAACTCAATAAAGCATTGAGTTTGTATTGAAATAACTTTATAAACATCATGGGTTGCTGCTTTTATAAATGTAATCATGATTCCTCTTAAAATAAAACTCCCGATTGGGAGTTAGTCTACATCATAGGCAGTCAGATCATCAAAGGTCTGTCTTCGGATAACTAAACGATCCTGCCCTTCATAAGTAAAGACAACAGCCGGTTTTGGCAGCTGATTATAATTATTGCTCATTGAATAATGATAAGCTCCGGTAGAGAAAACCGCTAAAATATCACCAGCTGATGGAGAAGGTAAGTCAATGCTTTGAATAAGAATATCACCTGATTCACAGTTTTTTCCTGCTACACAGACCGTCTCCGTAGGCTCTTCACCGGCTTTATTGGCAAGCAAAGCCTCATACTTTGCTTGATATAAAGCTGAACGAATGTTATCTGTCATACCGCCATCGACACTGATATATTTTTTTATTCCCGGAATTTCTTTAGAAGATCCTACTTCATATAATGTAATTCCGGCATTTCCGACTACAAAACGTCCCGGTTCAATCAAAACCATTGGTCTTTGCCAACCTTTATCTTCAAAACCTTTAGTAATAATTCCCATGATTTTTTCAGTAATAACTTCAAAATCTAAAGGTGTATCTTCTTTTGTATAAGCAATTCCATAACCGCCGCCGGCATTCAATTTATTAATGACAATGCCAAAACGATCATAGATTTCATAAGCAAAATCCACAAACTTATGCATTGCTTCTTCATATTTTGTAATATCAAATACTTGTGAACCAATGTGACAATGAATTCCTTCAAATTGAATATGTTTGGCAGAAATAATCTGTTGGATAGCTTCTAAATAAGTACCATCATGAGAAGAAAAACCAAATTTTGTATCATCTGCAGCTGTTTGAATATATTTATGTCCGCCCGCTGCCACTCCCGGTACAACACGAATTGTAGCATTGATTGTTTTTCCTAACTGACCGGCAATTTCTTCAACCAAGCTAATTTCATGAAAATTATCAATGACAAAATTTTCTACTCCATTAGAAATTGCATATTCAATCTCACTTTTCAACTTATTATTTCCGTGGAAATATATTTTTTTAGGATCAAATCCTGCTTTTAAAGCAATAGATATTTCTCCGGCAGAGACACAATCAATCCCGATTCCGTATTCTTTGGCGAGTTTATAGATTGCCACACAGCTAAATGATTTAGATGCAAACAATGGCAATGTATTATCAAATTTATCGATCATTTTAGTTTTTAAAAGATTCATTTGTTCACGAATATGTCCTTCTGACATGACATATAACGGTGTCCCATATTTATTCACTAGATCTAAGCTTGAAACACCATCAATATATAATGTATTATCGTGAATCGTTGCATATTTTGTTTGAATAATTTCTTGAGTCTTCGTATCCATTACCATAATTTATCCTATTAATATAACGTTTTTAACGTATATAATCCTTTCTCTTTTGTTTCTAATAACTTAGCGGCATGAATGGCTCCAAGTACAAATACTTCTTTTGATAAAGCGGTATGCTTAATTTCAACCACTTCATCATTTCCGGCAAACATAATCTCATGTTCTCCAAAAATTGTTCCCCCTCTTAATGCCTGTATGCCTATTTCATTTTTTTCTCTGCGTTTAGAAATACTGCTTCGATCATAAACCGGATGCAAATGTTCGATTTCTTCATCCATTACCTCATAAAGCAATTTTGCTGTCCCACTGGGAGCATCAATTTTTTTATTATGATGTTTTTCCACAATTTCGATATCAAAGCCGTTTTCATAAAATTCTTTCGCAACATCTCTCAATATTTTAGTGACCATCTGCATTCCAAATGATGTGTTATAAGATTGGAAAATAGGAATCTGATGAGATGCTTCTTCAATTTTATTTAACTGCTCATTAGTGAATCCGGTTGTCGCTAAAACCAGCTTGGTATTATTCTTTAATGCATAGGTTAAGATATCATCTAAATTATTGGGATGTGAAAAATCAATAATGATATCTGCTTTTTGTGTGCATTCTGCTAATTTAGTATACATCGGCTCATCAATCTGCTGGTCAAATTCATAGGATACAACCCCTATCAGATCAAATGCTTCATTATTTTTTACGGCGTGGTAAATCTTTTTCCCCATTAAGCCAAATCCATAAATGATCGTTTTCATCTTAATACCCCTTACTTTCAAAAATTTCCATTGCTTTAAATAGTTTTTCTTGATTTTCTTTTGTAGTTGGAATCAATGGCATTCTTAAATGATCACTGCAAATTCCCTGATGTGCCAATGCTGACTTTACACAAATAGGATTGACATCTGAGAATAAGCCTAAACATACATCATGGAGATCGTAGCTTAGTTTTTGTGCTTCTGCATTATGACCCGCTAAAGCCAATTCACATAACTGCTGACATTCTTTTGGATACACATTGCTCAGTACTGAAATAACCCCTTTTCCTCCAGCCGCAATCATAGGTAAGATCAGTCCGTCTTCACCTGACCATACATCAAAATCAAGATCTCTTGTTTTTGAAAGAAGTTCCATTGTATACGCCATATTTCCGGTAGCATCTTTCATTCCAATAATCATAGGATGTCTGGCTAACTGCAATGCTGTATCCACGTTGATCATGAGCCCTGTTCTTCCGGGGATATTGTATAAAATGATTGGCAGTCCGATATTGTCCGCTAAATAAGTAAAATGCTGGATTAATCCTTTTTGACTGGTTTTATTATAATAAGGTGTCACGATCAGACAGGCATCTGCACCCATTTCTTTAGCTATTTTAGATTCTCTTAATGCATGCATCGTATCATTGCTTCCGGTTCCGGCAATAACCGGTATTTTTTTGTTTGCTAGTTCTACCGTAATTCGCAGTAATTCATGTTCTTCATCTACAGTTAATGTAGAAGCTTCTGCGGTTGTTCCGTTAACTAGTAATGCCTGTACATTATTATCAATCATCTTGTTTACTAAAGTACGAAATGCTTCATAATCTACCGATCCATCTTCATGAAATGGTGTTACTAAGGCAACGGCACTGCCTGCAAATAATTCTTTCATCTCTATTTCTCCTTATAATTCGTATTCTTTCTTAATAGCCTCTACAATAACACTCAAGTCCTTTTTATTCACTAAAAAATCAATGCTTGTCAGTGATGTGGAAACTTGCTGGATATAAACATTCTCACGTGCAAAGATATTAAAAACCCCTGCCGCGACCCCCGGTGTATTACGCATTCCTTCACCTTCAACCAGAACTTTAGAAACCATGCGATCTTGAGTAATTACGATTTGTTTATATTTATCTCTGATTAATTCTAATGCTTCGTTTAATGCTTTTTGAGAATCCTGATCACAGGTGATTTGTAAGTTTACTTCATCTTCCAGCATAATTTGGCTGATCATATCAATATCTACGTTTTTTGAAGCAATAATATTAAAGATATCGGCGATAAACGTAGAATTTTTATGTACTTTTCCTAATTTTACTTGAATGATGTCTTCTAATACTGTAATTTTACTTATTGCTTTTTCCATCATGGAATCCTCCTTTTTTGTTCCCAATTAAAAATGTCGCATGTGTTTCATTGCGACAAGATGATAGACCATATTGACCAATGATAGCACAACATTATCAAATATAGGATAATGACAGTCTTACAGATATTCTCTATAATCCCAGAAATCAGATTCATGCAATCATCTGCTTCTTCGGCAATGGCTCCTACACTTATTCTGTTTGCATCCACTAATAAGTTTAATAACACAATGCACCTCTATCAATTTTTTTCAATATAGCACACATTCCTTAAAATAACAATATGTTTCCCTATATATCTTTCGATTTTCTATAAAATCTTAGATTTGTTTTCTGTTTTTAAAATAATGATAGAGATCACTTCCAAACCATACAATAAAATATAAACAAAGAATGATAAAGCCAATACAGGCAAAACGAATACCTAAATGTTTATCATGATAGACAAATGCCAATGTAAACGAGCTAGTAAATAACAATCCAAAAACGACTGCTAAAAGTGTAAGTATGATTCTTTTTATCGTTTCCATTTTATACCTCCTAACCGGCTAAAGCAGGGCGGTCATCCACTTCTTCTGCGAATGTAAAATGAACTCCGTCACTGCTTGTATAATGGGCACTGTTATAACCATAATCGCCATTTTCACCTTGCCCGACAATAAGATGAATAAGCCCGTCTTCTTTATAAATTCGATCTACCTGAATGTATGGGGTAAAGCTCTCTCCCATAATCATTACTTCTTTTAATTCAAATGTTAAAGGAGTAAAAGTATGACCACCGTCTTCTGTTCGATAAAACGATAGATTGCCTTGACTGCTGTTATTGCGATAAGCAACATAACCTATATTATCTTCACTAAAGAAAGCATAGGTCATTGCTCGCTGCTGTGGGTCTTGATAATCTACGGATTCAAAATGAATGCCATCCGTACTTTTCATTAAACTATGACTTTCTGCTGACATTGCTTTATCGGTAGAGAACAGAACATAAAATTGATTATCTGTCCTAGATAGGAAACGTGCTCTTAAATAATAATGTTCATTTGAAGCAATCGTTGTCGTTTCCCAATTTTTTCCTTGATCATAAGAATAAATAAGCTCTAAACTTCCATGATCTACATATAAGAAAGCTGTATAATCTTCTTCGATAATATAACTTCCAATAGGAATTGTTTCAGCATAGGAATAATTCGGATCATAAGTAACTTTTTCATATTCTATCGGTACTTCAGAAAAACTTTCCCCATGATCATAAGTGACCCATAATTTATGATCGAAAATCGTATAATCATTATCTTGATCGATGGCATATTGTGTTGGTTTTTTCCCTTCTGTCATAATATTAGGATCTGTTTGAATCTGATAATTAACTGGACGCATTGATTCCACAGCTTGATAGCCCTTTGTCGTTTTTTCAAATTTTAATACCACCTGCTGTTTATACCAACCATCCTCACTTTGCATCAAGCCATCATGATGAAATATCAACTGTTCATTAGCAGAGAATGGTAAATACGCATAATCGACTTGAACATAACCGTTTTTTGAATCTAAAAGTTCGATATTTTCAATACGTGCCTCTTTTATCTTATAAGAAAAAGGGGTAAACCAATCTTTAAACTGTTCTGTATACTGATCAAACCAAAGCCCGGCAATATTTTCTAATCGATCATCCGAAGTTTTTACTTCAACATCCGTTTTTTGAATAACTTTAAATGTTTGCCATTTGTATTGAAGAAAAACAAAAGTGAATAATGTAATGATAGTTATAAATATAAATGCTGATTTTATATTTTTCATGAAGATTCCTCTTTTCAATTTCATTCATTATAATACAATTTCACTTTGAATAAAATATGAACCGATTATTAGTTCATATCATTTGTCTATATATTTCAAACATGGTAAAGTTAAAATAAACTAACAACAATAAGGGAGACTTTGACATTATGAATATGATTACATTATTAGAAAATTACTTACAAAAAACAATCGAGCCTAGCTTATTTAAACATTGTCAGAATACATTCAGTTTAGATCAATTGGACGTTTATTTGACACAGCAGCAAGAAATTATGCATCAGTTTGAAAGCTATTCTTTATCTGAATCATGTTTATCTGTCATTAAAGAAATAACCTTACGCTATAATGAAGATATTTATTCTATTCAATATTTATATGATAAATTTGAAAGTTTTGTCAGCAAGACAGCCGATCCAAACCAAATCTTAGATATGCTGATAAAATCCGCTGTGGAATTAATCGGTCAAGAAGCCCCTAAATGGGAATTTATTGCTTCAAATCTCTTGGCTTTAAAATTGGATCAGCAAATCAAAGAGAACACAAGACAGTATCAGATTCAAGATCTCTACAGCAAGATTCAAAAACTTACGCAGCTTGGCTTATATGGAGAATATTTATTAGCACATTATACTCAAGAAGAGATAAAGCTCTTAGAAGGGTATTTAAAACCGGAAAGAACGCATTTATTGACCTACAGCGGTTTAGAACTCCTGATCAAACGTTATCTCATAGCCGACCATCAGCATCGAGTATTGGAGAATGTTCAAGAGATGTTTATGATCATTGCCATGCATATCGGAATGAACGAAAAAGATCGCTTGCCTTTTATAAAGGATTTTTATGATTTGTTAAGTCAATTAAAAATAACGATGGCGACACCTACCTTAGCCAATGCCAGAAAACCATTGCATCAGTTGTCTTCATGCTTTATAGATACAGTACCGGATTCCTTGACCGGGATTTATAAAAGCATCGATAACTTTGCTCAAATATCGAAATATGGCGGCGGTATGGGCATGTATTTTGGTAAAGTCAGAGCGATTGGGTCTGACATTCGCGGTTTTTCCGGTTGTGCCGGAGGTGTGATCCGTTGGCTGAAACTCGTCAATGATACAGCAGTAGCCGTTGATCAATTAGGAGTCAGACAAGGGGCGGCAGCGGTCTATTTAGATGCTTGGCATAAAGATCTGCCCGAGTTTTTACAAATACGTACGAATAATGGAGATGACCGTTTAAAAGCACATGATATTTTTCCTGCGGTATGTTACCCTGATTTATTTTGGAAAATGGCAAAAGAAGACTTAAATCAAACATGGTATCTCATGTGCCCACATGAAATACTAATGGAGAAAGGATATGCTTTAGAAGACTACTATGGTTCAGAATGGGAAAAGCGCTATTTTGATTGTATCCATGATCCCAAGCTTTCAAAACGAGAAATTTTATTGAAAGATCTTGTTCGTCTCATTTTAAAATCAGCAGTAGAAACAGGAACCCCCTTTACTTTTAATCGGGACATTGTAAATCATTTTAATCCCAACGGACATCAAGGCATAATTTACTGCTCAAATCTTTGTACCGAAATTGCACAGAATATGTCTGAAACACAATATTATGAAAAAGAAACGCTGATTGTTAATGGAGAAGAGATTATTGTTGAAAAGAGTAAACCGGGAGATTTTGTCGTATGTAACCTTGCTTCACTATCTTTAGGTCATTTGAATATTCAAGATGATCATGAACTGCAAAAGACCATTCATACTACAATTCGTGCTTTAGATAATGTGATTGATTTGAATTTCTATCCAATTCCCAATGCTTCGATTACTAATCAAAAATATCGTGCAATTGGTTTAGGAGTTAGTGGCTATCATCATCTTTTAGCGAAACAAAAGATTGCGTTTGAATCCGAAGCACATTTAACTTTCAGTGATCAGTTATTTGAAAAAATCAATTATTATACAATCGAAGCCAGTTTCCTCTTAGCGAAAGAGAAGGGTGCTTATTCTTTATTTAAAGGGTCAGACTGGGATAATGGCAACTACTTTTTAAAACGTCATTATACAACAGAAAAATGGAAACTGCTACAAAAGCAAATACATCAATACGGTTTAAGAAATGGCTACTTGTTGGCAATTGCACCAACCAGTTCCACTTCCATCATTTCCGGAACCACCGCAGCAGTCGATCCGGTGATGAAACGTTTTTTCTTAGAAGAAAAAAAAGGCAGTATGATTGCTCGTGTTGCACCTGATCTAACGATGGAAAACTTCTGGTATTATAAGGCTGCCCATTTAATTGATCAAGAATGGGTCATTCGTTCAGCCGGGATTCGTCAGCGTCATATCGATCAGTCACAATCCGTTAACTTATATATCACTAACGAGTTTACTCTTAGAAAATTATTAAATCTTTATATTTCCGCTTTTGAAAACGGAGTGAAAACAATTTATTATGTTCGCAGTCAATCCCTTGAAGTGGAAGAATGCGATTCATGCAGTGCATAGGAGGAAGAATATGTTATTGAAAAAGAAAAAATTATTTAATGAGTGGGGAGACATCGAAGTTGAAAAAAGACGTTTAGTTAATGGGAATACAACCAATTTAAATGACTTTAATCATCTTAAATATCCGTTTGTTTCCTCTTGGTATCGTCAGGCAATGAATAACTTTTGGATTCCCGAAGAAATCAACTTAAATCAGGATATCAAAGATTATCGTCTATTAAGTAAAGAAGAAAGAACAGCTTATAATAAAATTCTTTCTTTCTTGATTTTTCTGGATAGTATTCAAACAGCAAACTTACCTTCTATCGGAGAGTATATCACCGCTAATGAAATAAATTTATGTTTAACCATTCATGCTTTTCAAGAAGCCGTCCATTCCCAAAGCTACAGTTATATGCTGGATAGTATTTGTCTTCCGGAAGAACGACAGGAGATTTTATATCAATGGAAAAATGATGAACATTTATTAAATCGTAATCGCTTTATCGGAGATTTATATAATGAATTTCAAGAGAAAAAAGATACTTATCAGCTAGTTAAAACAATGATTGCCAATTATATTTTAGAAGGTATTTATTTTTATTCCGGTTTTATGTTTTTTTATAACTTAGCCCGTAATGGAAAAATGCCCGGTTCGGTTCAAGAAATACGTTATATTAATCGTGATGAAAATACACATTTATGGTTATTCCATCAATTGATTTTAGAAATGAAAAACGAAGAACCGGAACTATTCACGAAAGCACATATTCAAGAATACAGAGCAATGATTCAACAAGGGGTAGAAGAGGAAATTGCTTGGGGTAATTATGTGATCGGCGATCGTATTCCCGGTCTTACTCACCACATGATTGCCGATTATATCCAATATCTAGGTAATTTAAGAAGCAATGCTTTGGGTTTTGGAATTTTATATGAAGAAAACAAAGAAGAACCGGAATCTGCAAAATGGGTAAATCAGTATAGCAATGCCAATCTTATAAAAACAGATTTCTTTGAAGCAAAATCAAGTGCTTATGCAAAATCAAGTGCTTTAGTCGATGATTTATAAATGAACAGTTTATTTTATAAGCTGTTTTTTTATACAGAAATAACAGAATTTCCTTGAAACCCTAGTTATATTGAAAGAAAAAAGTTGTGATAAAACATCACAACTTCATATTATTTCTTATCCTTGCGATTAAGCATATAAGCACACATTCCCTTTAATACAAAATACTCGACTAAACAAGACAGACAAACCACTAATCCAATAGAGGAAATAAAACTTAATGTTGAATCTCCTGTATTTAATGCGATGATGATGAAACTTACAACAAAAGCAACTAAACCGATTTTTAAATTTATTTTTGACCATTTTTGATAACGTTCAGCAATGGTTTTGTTGATTTCTTTATTATTCATTCTATTCCTTCTTCCTTATTTCCCAATACAGAAACGACTAAACAGTTCATCTAACATATCTTCTTTTGCTTCTTCTCCTAAAATATCTTTTAAATCCTTCCAAGCATCATAAAGATCCAACACAATAAGATCTGTAGGGATTCCCATCTTCATAGCTTCAATTGCTTTTTCAACACTTTGTTTAGCACTTTCCAATAAAGTGATATGACGGATATTTGAGATATAAATATCTTCTTGTGAAGAGAGTTTTCCCAGTTGGAAGACTTTTTTTATTTCTTCTTCCAAAGCTTCGATTTCTAAATTTTTAGCGCTGATTTGGATGCCCTCTATATCAATATGGACCCCTTGATCTTTCTTATTCACAACAAGAATTCGATTCATCGATTGTGTCAGGTTAAGTAATTGTTGATCTTCTTTTTCCAATGGCCGTGATCCGTCCAATACGAGTAAGACAAGATCTGCTTTTGAAAGCATTGCCTTAGATTTTTCTACACCTATTTTCTCAACGATATCTTCTGTATCACGAATTCCGGCAGTATCGATCATATTCAAAACAATACCCCCAAGATTGATACTTCCTTCTACAATGTCGCGTGTCGTTCCGGCAATATCGGTAACAATTGCTTTTTCTTCCTCTAACAAGGCATTTAATAAACTGGACTTTCCAACATTTGGTTTACCGATGATCACCGTAGCAATCCCTTCACGAATCAATTTACCGCTGCGGGCATTCTCTAATATTTTATTAATTTTATTCATGAACTCCGCACTTAATGGCAAAAGGGATTCAGCAGTCAATTCTTCTATTGAATCATATTCCGGATAATCAATATTGACTTCAATCTGAGTAATAATCTGAATCAAATCTTCTTTTAGATCCTTGATTAATAAAGAAATTTTTCCCTGAATGCCATTCAACGCTAATTGACTGGCATTCTTTGTTTTTGCACTAATCAAATCGGCAATCGATTCCGCCTGAGCAAGATCAATCCGTCCATTCAAATAAGCACGTTCACTAAATTCTCCCGGATTCGCCAAACGAGCACCATATTTAACACATGTTTCCAAGACACGATTTGTGATAAAAATCCCGCCATGACAGTTAATTTCCACCATATTTTCTCCGGTAAACGTTCTTTCACCATGATATACATTTACCAGCACCTCATCGATAATTTCTTCATTGTCACGGATATATCCATAATGAATTGTATGGCTTTTAACTTTAGTCAGATCTTTTTTAAATATTCTTTTCATTACATCAAAGACATGGGGACCACTTAATCGAATAATCGAAATAGCGGCTTCATTTCTACCCGTCGCAATGGCGGCAATTGTATCTTCTAACATGTTTGTATCACTCCTTGCTTTAGATTATAACCGAAACATCCTTTTTTACAAAGTATTTTAACCTTTTATATAATTCTACATATAAATAATATTAATAATTTATTGAATATTATTAATATGATGTTATACTAAAGATAGAAAGAGATTATAAAGTTTTTAATTCTCAACTATTGTATAATATGAATAGGAGGAATGAGAATGAAACATTATAAAATCGCAATATTAAGTGATATCCATGCCAATATTACAGCACTTAAAGCCTGTATAGAAGATATCCAATCCCAATCTATTGATTTATTGGTTTTTTTAGGAGACAACGTCACCGATTATCCTTTACCGGAAGTTACATTGGATTATATTTATGAATTAAAGAAGAACTATTCTGCTGTTTTTGTAAAGGGAAATCGTGAAGACTATTTATTGAATCCAAAAGCCCATTGGAAACCCTCAACAAAGAATGGTTCACTCTATCATTCATGTATACATTTAAGACCTATTGACATTGAATTTATGAAAGCCATGCCTTTGTGTCAAAGAATCGAATTAGAGGGAGCTGATTCCATTTTAGTTGCTCATGGTTCACCGGAAGATTGTTATCAGGGGTTATTTAAAGATGATCCTCAACTTTCTAAATGGTTTGAAAGATTTGAAGAAAAGCTTTTAGTCGTTGGTCATACACATGCTCCATTTATTTTAAAACAGGATGACCGAATGATTATTAATCCCGGATCTGTCGGAATGAGTGTGATTGGCGATAATCGTGCTCAATATCTGCTTTTAGAGTGGAATGATCATGAATGGATTCCTATTCAAAAATACATTGCGTATGACTATACATTGGAGCAGCAAAGGATTATTGACAGTAAATTTTATGAAGATTCTTTCTATTGGGCAGCAGCTTGCTTTAAAACTTTAGAAACGGGGAGTAATGAAGTAATGGCTTTATTATTAAAAGCAGGTGAAATTGCCGAACACGATCGTCCAACAGAGGAAGATTTTGCCAAAGCGGCACAATTGTTGGATATTTCCCCTTTACCCTAGCAAAATTAAAATACATTCATAAGATAGAGTATCCTTAATTAACAGAAAGGATGATCTCAATGGATAGACTACTGATCTTTTTTGGAAGTATGATGGCTGCGTATGTTCTTTATTATTTATGGCGATTCTACAAACAAAAACATCTAATAAAAACAGATAGTCGTTATCAATATTACAATACACCGGAAGATACTCTATTATTGGATTGTAAGGATTGTCGCTGCACTAAGCATTATTTAATAATCAAAACCGGAAAAAAAGCAGTACTTTGCTATGAAGATTTATTATGGGTATGTCCTTATCACCATAATTTCATCGCTTCTAAAGAAGCCGGACGAATGATAAAAGCTTTCAGTAAAAACGGAACAGAATATAAAGTGATGTATGGGGCAAATGAAGATTATCGGGATTTTGAAATTTTCCTTGAGATTATCAAAGAAAAAAATCCTGACTGTATTATAGGCAACAGCGAAGAAGATATCAGACAATATAAGCAAAAAGTAAAATATCATAAATGAGAAAGAAGAGATTACTATGATCTATTTATTTGCATTTTTTGGAATTATTTTATTGATGGTATTTATTAAATATTTGTATGTTCGTCATTATCAAAAAAATAAGTTAGCTCATGATGCTAAGTATCGCTTTGTCAACACTTCTTCTGATAAAGAAATTTATGATTGTCCGGATTGCCGTTGTACAGATCATTATATTTATACCAAAGCAGGGATCAAACGCATTATTGCCTATGATGATATTTTATGGGTCTATATTTTTAAACAGCAATTATTGACTTCACGTACTTTTGGATTAACCATGCTTGTTTATACGACAGATGGTAAGAATTACAAGATCATGAATTCATCAGGAACCGGTAAGAAAATTCTGCGTTCATTCAATACTGTATTAGATATTATCAAGGAAAAGAATCCTGACGTTCTAATAGGGGAATCTGAAGAAAATAAGCAAAAATATTATTCTCAATTAAATTAGTAAGATTACAGGTTGAAAATTCTTCGTTTAGAAACTACAATAATAGTTGTAATCAAAGATACTATTATAGGAGGACGAAGTAAATGAAAAGATTACTTAGCTGTCAAGCAAGTGAAATGCTGAACATGAACGGGAAAGAATTAAAACAAGCTATCATGGCAAGTGAAGGAAGAACGGTTATCACTGAAACAGTCGTAGCAACATCTCCATTATTAGGCGGTATTACAAATGCCGAAGTAGCTGCTGCTTTTGGATCAGATATGATCTTATTAAATGGATTTGATGCATTAAATCCCAAAATTGGGGGACTGCCTGAAACAGATGAACCGGTAAAATTATTAAAAGAGTTAACGGGACGTGTTGTGGGATGTAACTTGGAACCTGTTGATGTGAATGCAGACATGATGGAATCAAGAATTGAAATCTCAAAGGGGCGTCAAGCTGTCAAAGAAACATTTATTGCGGCTGAAAAATTAGGATGTAACTTTATCTGTTTAACTGGAAATCCAGGCACTGGTGTTACTAATAAAGCGATTGCTGAAGCTATTAAAGTAGCTAAAGAAAACTTTACGGGATTGATCATTGCCGGAAAAATGCATGCGGCTGGTGTTAATGAACCGGTTGTTGATTTAAAGAGCATTGAAGAATTTATTGAAGCCGGAGCCGATGTTATCTTAATGCCTGCAATTGATACAGTTCAAGGATTAAGTGAAAAAGAAGTAGCAGATGCATGCCGTTTAATCAAAGAAAAAGGAGCTCTTTCTTTAACTGCAATCGGTACCAGCCAAGAAGGTGCTGATGTAGATACAATCAGAGAAATCGCTCTTATCAATAAACGTGCCGGAGCGGATATCCAACATATCGGAGATGCCGGTTGGTCAGGTGTTGCTATTCCGGAAAATATTATGACATTATCGATTGCAATCAGAGGTAAACGTCATACGTATTTCAAAATGGCCCAATCTATTAAACGATAATAATGTAAAAAAAAAGCTTAGTTGGAATTTCCAGCTAAGCTTATTTTACTTTCTTGTTTTCATCATAGATGATCGTTAAGCAACGATCTCTTCCTTCGCCCACACTTTGAGTTCTGACATAGTTCATTTGAGAAATGACTTGATGCATCACTTTTCTTTCATCTGCCGGCAGGGGATCTAATTTCATATCAACATGTGATTTTTGAACACTTCTGGCAAAACGTTTTGCCATTTTTTCAACTTTCTCATATCGATCTGCTTTATAATGATTGATATCAACATCTACTTCATAACGTTTCTTGAAAGTATTTTGAACGGCATTTTTAACAATCACATTGATTGCTCTTAAAATAGCCCCCGCTTTACCAATAAATAAAGGATTGTGATCTGTATTTAGATTTGCTTTAATACGATCATTTTCAAAACTCATTTCGATCTCGATTAATGATAATTCCATATCAGTAAAGATCGTATTCAAATAGTTTCTAACAAATTCTTTCACTGTATTTAAACAGTAAGCTTTAATTTCTACTTTCTTTGAAAATAAACCTTTTTTTTCAAAAGTGACTTCATAAACAAGATCAGACTGCACGCAGTTTAAATCACTGCATGCACTGTTCATTGCTTCTTCTAAAGTTTTTCCGGTATATGTTTTAATCATGACGAACACCTACTTTTTATTTTTTTTGTCTAAATAAGTTCTTGGTGTATCATCTTCTATTTTAGTTGTGTGATTATAATGAATATATAATGCTCTTAAAATAGCGATTACTGATGTTGTAATCCAATAGATTGACATTGCTGAAGCCATCACTAATGACATGTACACGATCATGACAATCATGAAGATGTTCATATACTTCATTGATTTCATTGCTGCATTAGGACGATATCCTTTTTGTTTTCTCATTAAAATCTGATTGATTTCAACTGAGAAATATTGAGTAATCCCTAATATAACAACAAGCACGATGTATGGCCATTCAGAAATATGCGACATCGGTGTTTCACCAAGGTTAAATCCTAAGAAGTTGTAACTGTATAAAATTTCAATACGCTGTACTGCCTGCCACATTGCAATCATGATAGGGAACGATAAGAATGGCAGGAATGAAGCTCCCATACTAATATTGTTCTTTTTATATAAAGCCTGAAGTTCTGCCGACATTCTCATTTGACTTGCCTTATCGCTTCGTCCTTTATATTTTTTCTGAATTGCTTCTTGTTTAGGTTGGATCAACTGCATTTTTTGAGCAGATATTTGAGATTTAATCATTAACGGCAAAGTAATTAAGTTAATAATCACTGTCGCTAAGATAACCCCTAATGCAACCCCCATAAAAGGTTCTACAAACAAGATAAATTTAGCGATTGGAAATACAAATAAGAAATCGAAGATTCCTGCCTGTATAGTCCATGGCGTCTCTGTTGTGATAGCACGACCAGGAAGTAATTGATTATTAGCATCTAAGTTTTGCGTACATCCGGTCAGAACTACTAATATAAATACTAAAGATAAAACTTTAAGTATTTTTTTGTTTCTTGAGTTCATGTTTCCTCCTATCGATTCGATAATGTTTTCTTTTTTAATTTCATCAAATCTTGCTTATTTTCGTCAAATGTCTTGTATAAATATTGATTTCGAACAATTATCACGTAATCCATTGCATCATTCATATCAAAAATAGTATCTACCATACTTCTGACTTGACGTTTGATCTTGTTTCGAGTCACGGCATTTCCCAATTTTTTACTCACTGAAATACCAATCCGACTATGATCAAATTCGTTACTCTTAAAGTATACTACAAATTGTTTGGAAACAACACTATTCTTTTTTTTAATAATTGCTTGGAAATCTTCGTTGCGCTTAACTCGATATAATTTTTTCATTTTTTAGAAAAAAAACCACATAAATGTGGATTTTTTAATTAAGCTGATAATACTTTTCTTCCTCTTTGACGGCGACGAGCAAGCACTCTTTTACCACCAACAGTAGCCATTCTAGCTCTGAAACCGTGAGTTTTTTGATGTTTTCTTTTATTTGGTTGATATGTTCTTTTCATATATTACACCTCCGATTTTTAAAATATTCTTTTTATACACAATAACATATGCCCATTCATTTTATACGATATTGCTTCATAAGTCAATTAAATAATAAAAATTATCTTCTATTTTTCGCTACTTTTTACTTATTCACAAAGGCACAATTTTTCATAACATAGTTATTCACAACTGTGGAAAACTCAAAAAAATATTGTTAATTCAATACTTTTCATTGTGAATAACTCTATGAATAACTAAAATTCAGGGATAGTTTTCCACATTATTCACATTTGTTCACATGTGAATTAAAAGTTATTCACAGTTAAAATAATGCAAATTTGTGGAAAACTTATATTTTACCTATATAATCAATACTTTTTAATGTGAATAACTATGTGGAAAAGTAATGTGAACAGATTTCCTGCTTTATTTTTTATTCACATTTTATTATACTTATAAATGTAGAAATATAGAAAGGAAGGTGAAAAAATGGATTCTTTAGATAAAATTTGGGAACAAGTCCTAGAAAGCTTTAAAATTACCCTCAATGATGATAAAGCTTTTATCATTTTCCGTGATCTATCGCTTATTTCTTTACAAAACAATATTGCATTGATTACAACCAGTTCTGATCTTTATATTATGATGGCAAAAAACTATAAAACTGAGATTGAAGAGATATTAAATCGAATTGTAGAAGGGAATTACACGATTCAATTTATTAATGAACGCGAATTAATAAATAATGAACAAGAAGAAGAGAAAAAACCTGAAATTGTTTTTGAAGATCGTTTGATTGAAAACTTCACATTTGATTCTTTTGTTGTCGGAAGCTCAAATAAAATTGCCCACTCTGCCTGTGTCGCAGTCAGTGAATCTCCCGGAAAAAGTGTTTATAATCCTTTATTTATATACGGGAATTCCGGATTAGGAAAAACACATTTAATTAATTCTGTTGGAAATCAGGTCAAAAAATATCATCCGGAATATAAAATCTTATATTTATCTGCCGTTGATTTTGTTAATGAATATGTAGACAGCATTAAAACTGGCAATATTGATTATTTTCAAGAGAAATATCGGCTAATGGATCTTTTATTGATTGATGATATTCAATTTCTAGTTGGGAAAGAAAAATCAAACGAAATATTTTTCCATATCTTTAATAATATGACGAACAATAATAAACAGATCGTGATTACCAGCGACCGTTTGCCACAAGAATTAGATGGTTTGGAAAATCGTTTGATCAGCCGTTTCTCTTATGGAATGCGTGTTGGAATTGATACACCAGAATTTGAAACCGCACTGGCAATCTTAAAAAAGAAAATTGAGCTGCAAAGCTTTAATTCAAATATGATCGATGAAGAAGTATTAAGCTATATGGCCAGCAATTTTGCGAAAGATGTTCGTGAATTAGAAGGGACACTCAACCGCTTAATCTTTGAATCAATCTTAGAAAAAGTAGATCATATTGACATGAAATTTGCCTTGAAATCATTTAAAGATGATATTCAGGTTCATCAAGTAAAAGATCAGTTAACCACTGAAACCATTATTAAAACCGTCGCTAACTTTTATAACTTAACACCGACACAATTAATCTCTAAATCCAGAACCGCCAATATCGCTTTAGCAAGACATATGGCAATGTTTTTGATCCGTGATCTATTAGATGCCTCATTTGTATCAATCGGAGAAGCTTTTGGCGGACGTGATCATTCAACAGTCATGAAAGCCTGCGATAAAGTAGAAGAAAATAAAAAAACAGATCAAAATTATCAAATTGCGATCTCAGAACTTAAAAAAATATTAATTTAGTTTACACACCTTTATAAACATTTTATTCACACTAAAAATTTATCATTTAGGTCGATAAAATGATAATAATTTGAGTTATTCACATTATTCACAGTCCTTATTATTATTATTTAAAGACTTATATATAAAATAAATATATAAAAGAGGAGAAAAAAGATGCAATTTAGAATACAAAGAATCGAATTACTTAATGCTTTATCTAAAGTATCAAAAGCTGTTTCGAGTAAAAGTCCGTTACCTGTATTAACCGGTATTAAATTTGAAATCATTGACGGTAAATTAATCTTAACCGGTAGTGATTCAGATATTACCATTCAAACCATTATTGAAGAAAAAGAAAATATCTTGGAAATCGTTAAAGAAGGAGCTGTTGTCTTATCATCACGTTTCATCTCTGAAATTATCAGAAAGATTGATTCTGAATTTGTTACATTTGATATCATTGATGGTTCTCTTACAAAGATTACCGGCGATAACAGTGAATTTAACTTAAATGGAATTAAATCGATTGATTACCCAAAAATCGATCTAAACAAGACTGGGGAAAACTTCAAGATTAATTCTGTTTTATTAAAAAACGTTATCGATCAAACTATTTTTGCTACCAGTGATAAAGAAGCACGTCCGACATTAACCGGCGTTAACTTCAAATCATCTGTAGATACCATTGAATGTACTGCTACAGATAGTTACCGTTTAGCTAAAAAATACATCGATGTAGAAGATAACTTAGTTTTTAATATTACTATTCCTGGTAAAAGCTTAAATGAAATATCTAAAATTATTGAAAAAGATGAAGTCATTGATATTTATATTACCGATCGTAAGATTTTATTCGTCTTAGATAATGTTTTTATTCAAACACGTTTAATTGACGGAACTTTCCCAGATACATCTCGTTTAATTCCAACTTCATACGATTATGAATTAAATGCAGATAGCCGTGAACTTTTATCCGCTATTGACAGAGCTTCACTATTAACAAGTGAAAGTGCCAATATCGTTAAATTAACTATGGATAAAGAAAATGTTACTATTTCATCATCATCACAGGAAATCGGATCTGTAGAGGAACATTTAACAAGTGCAATCTATGAAGGAGAACCTTTAAGTATCTCTTTTAGTGCCAAATATTTGACAGATGCCATCAGAGCGATTGGTTCAAACAAGATTACAATCTTCTTTACCGGGCAAATGAAACCATTTGTAGTAAAGAATAAATCTGATTTATCGATCATTCAATTAGTGCTTCCAGTAAGAACATATTAATCTGGATTCACTTTTATACCTATTTTATGTTAACAAGTGCTTATTAAGCACTTTTTTTCATTTATACGTGCTTTTTCATCATTTTTATACTTAAGTATCAATTTTGTTTAAAATCCTTATATCGGCAAAAAATGATGATTTTTTATTACATATGTGATATAATACCTTTGGCTTATTATGAAATTAAAAGAGGGATAATATGAAAACCATTAAAATAAGAGATGAATACATTACTTTAGGTCAAGCTTTGAAATTAGCTTCTCTTGTAAGCAGCGGCGTGGAAGCAAAAGTCGTTGTGCAAGATGGATTAGTAAAAGTCAATGGAGAAACCGACTGTCGCCGTGGCAGAAAATTGCGCTCTGGAGATAAAGTTGAATTTAACCACCAGTCTTTTATGGTTGAATAATGAAAATTAATGCTATTTCATTAACACATTTTCGTAATTTTGACTCTTTCCATTTGAATTTTGATCATGATATCAATATTTTTATCGGAAAAAATGCTCAAGGTAAAACAAATCTTATAGAAAGTTTTTATGTTTTATCTCTTTGCCGTTCATTTCGTACGCATATTACAAAACAGATGATTCAATTTGATCAGCCGTTTGCGAAGATACAGGGAACCATTGTATCCAATCATCGCCAGTTGGAATTGGAAGTCATTTTGAATGATCAAAATAAGCGAGCAAAAATCAATGGCAATGATATTATGAAAACCAGCGAATTTGTCGGCTATTTGAATGTGGTCGTGTTTACACCGGATGATCTGTCTTTAGTCAAAGGAGGTCCCGGTCAGCGACGACGTTTTATTGATTTAGAATTAAGCAAGGTATCACCGATCTATTTATTTAATTTATCAAAATATAATCGTTTGCTTAAAGAAAGAAATAAGTTTCTGAAGTTAATGAAGGAAAGAAATAGTAAAAGTGATCCTTATTTAGAAGTTCTAAATGAACAGTTAGCTGCTTTGCAGGTAGATATTATTAAGAAAAGATTGAATTTCATTAATCAATTAACGGCTCTTTCAGAAGTCGTTTATCAAAAAATAGCAAACAATCATGAGCATATTCGTTTTAAATATAAATCGTTTATGTCTCTTGATTTTGACACATTGTATGAATCGATACTCAAACGATATGAACGTAATATTGAAAGGGATATTCGTTATACAATGACGCAGGATGGCATTCATAAAGATGACATGAAAATATTTATAAACGATCATGATGCTTTTGATTATGCCTCGCAGGGACAGCAGCGAACAATCGTATTGGCGATTAAAATTGCTCTGCTGGAATTAATACGCAATGAAATCGGAGAATATCCGGTTTTACTGTTAGATGATGTGTTATCAGAACTGGATGATTCTCGAAAAGGAATGCTGTTGAACCTTTTGGATCAGAAAATTCAGACTTTCATCACCACTACCTCACTGGAGGATATTGATCAAAAAATATTAAAAAATGCCAGTGTGTTTGTAATAGAAGAAGGAAAATTGAAGGAGGAGTAATAGATGAGCGAAGAAAAAGTAGAACATAGCTATGATGAATCGGACATTCAAGTCTTAGAAGGATTAGAAGCTGTACGTAAACGTCCGGGAATGTATATCGGATCCACCTCTATAAGAGGGCTTCACCATTTAGTTTGGGAAATCGTCGATAATGCCATCGATGAAGCATTAGCCGGGTATTGTACGGAAATCAATGTTATTTTGGAAAAAGATGATATTGTTAAAATTACGGACAATGGTCGTGGAATGCCAACCGGAGTTCATGCGAAAACCGGAAAATCAACGGTGGAAACCATTTTTACTGTCTTACATGCCGGAGGTAAATTCGGTGGCGGCGGATATAAGGTATCCGGTGGATTGCATGGGGTAGGGGCAAGCGTTGTTAATGCCTTATCTGAATGGCTGGAAGTATACGTTCATAATTCTCGTGATGGTAAACTTTATTATCAGAAGTTTGCCAACGGAGGAAAAGCAGTAGAAGATTTAAAAATGATCGGTGATACGGATAAGACCGGATCAGAAGTTATTTTTAAAGCAGATCCTACTATTTTTACGGAATCGACGACTTATGATTATGAAACTTTGAGAGATCGTATTCGTCAATTAGCCTTCTTGAATAAAGGATTAAAAATTGTTTTAATTGATCGTCGTCAAGATGAAGAAAAGAAAACTGTCTATTGTTATGAAGGCGGGATTAAAGAATATGTTGCTTTCATTAATAAAAACAAAACACCGATTCATGATGATATTATTTACATGGAAGATGAACAAGATGGCATTCAGATAGAAGTTGCAATGCAGTATAATGACGGCTATCAGCCAAATATTTATTCTTTCTGCAACAATATTAACACTATTGAAGGTGGAACGCATGAAGAAGGATTCCGTTTAGCCTTAACACGTGGCATTAATAACTATGCAAAAGCAAAAGGATTAATGAAAAAAGATGATGATAATTTAACAGGGGATGATGTGCGTGAAGGATTAACTTCTATCATTTCCGTTAAGCATCCCGATCCTCAGTATGAAGGACAGACAAAAACAAAATTAGGAAACGCAGAAGTACGTCGTATTGCCAGCAATATTATTTCTTCTGAACTTGATAAATTTTTACTGGAAAATCCTGATACAGCTAAGATTGTGGTAGAAAAAGCGTTGCTTGCTTCCAGAGCGAGAATGGCAGCCAAACGTGCCCGTGAAATGACCCGTCGTAAAAGTGCATTGGAAGTCAGTTCGCTTCCTGGAAAGTTAGCCGACTGTACGTCAAAAGATCCGACCATTTCGGAAGTATTTATTGTCGAAGGGGATTCAGCGGGAGGATCTGCAAAATTAGGACGTGATCGTAATACGCAGGCAATCCTGCCATTAAGAGGAAAGATATTAAACGTAGAAAAAGCAAGATTGGAAAGAATTTTAACTAATGCGGAAATTCGCTCAATGATCACTGCTTTTGGTACCGGAATCGGAGACGAATTCGACGTTTCAAAATTACGCTATCATAAAATTGTCATCATGACCGATGCCGATGTCGATGGAGGACATATCCGTATTTTGATGCTGACATTCCTTTATCGTTATTTGCGTCCATTGGTTGAACAGGGATTTGTATATGCAGCTCAGCCGCCTTTATATTTATTAAAACAAGGAAAAGAGGAACATTACTGTTATAGTGATGATGAACTTGAACGTTTGAAAGAAGAATTAGGACCGAATGCTCGTTATACGATTCAGCGTTACAAAGGTCTTGGAGAGATGGATGCCGAACAGCTTTGGGAGACAACCATGGATCCTGAACGCCGTGTATTGCTTCAGATCACTGTCGATGATGCAATGGAAGCAGATTTGATATTTGATATGCTTATGGGTGAAAAAGTGGAACCTAGACGTGAATTCATTCAAGAAAATGCGAAGTATGCAACAAATCTTGATGTATAAGGAAAGGAACAATTATGGAAGAAAGAGGAATAAAGCAAACTAAATTAACACAAGAAATGAAACGTTCATTCTTGGAATACTCAATGTCCGTTATTGTCGCTAGAGCTTTACCCGATGTTCGCGATGGGTTAAAACCAGTACAAAGACGTATTGTATACGGAATGAATGAATTAGGTGCTTATTGTGATAAACCATATAAGAAATCTGCCCGTATCGTAGGGGAAGTTATGGGGAAATACCATCCGCATGGAGACTCTTCTATTTATGATGCATTAGTCAGAATGGCACAGGATTTCTCATATCGTTATATGCTAGTCGATGGACATGGAAACTTCGGATCAATCGATGGAGATGGTGCAGCCGCTCAACGTTATACCGAAGCAAGAATGTCAAAATTATCAATGGAAATGGTTCGCGATATCAATAAAGATACGATCAATTTTATCGCCAACTATGATGGGGAAGAACAAGAACCGGAAGTATTGCCGGCGAGATTTCCCAATCTAATTGTCAATGGATCAACTGGGATTGCGGTTGGAATGGCAACCAATATTCCCCCACATAATTTAGGGGAAGCGATTGATGCTGTTTTGGCGGTAGCTAAAAATCCGGATATTACGGTTACAGAATTGATGGAAGATTATTTACATGGACCGGATTTTCCAACCGGAGCATATATTTTAGGAAAATCAGCTATTAAAAAAGCATATGAAACCGGAAACGGTCTTGTGATTATGCGTGCTAAAACTGATATTGTAGAAAGCAGTAATGGTAAAAAATCCATTATTGTAAATGAATTGCCATATCAAGTAAATAAAGCCCGTTTAATTGAAAAGATTGCCGAACATGTAAGAGAAAAAAGAATCGAAGGGATTACCGATTTGCGTGATGAATCCAATCGTGAAGGAATCCGTGTCGTTATCGAATTAAGAAAAGATGTTCAGCCGGAAGTTTTATTGAATCAGTTATATAAATTGACAGCACTACAGACAACTTTCGGTGTGAATATGATTGCTTTGGTTAACAATGAACCTAAAACTTTAGGAATCAAAGATATTATCACAAATTATTTGGAACATCAAGAAGAAGTCATTCGTCGCAGAACAGAATTTGAATTGAGAAAAGCACAGGAAAGAGCTCATATCTTAGAAGGATTAAAGATTGCTTTGGATAATATCGACGCTATTATTAATTTAATTCGTAGTTCAAGAACGACTGAAGATATTCAAGGACGTTTAATGAGTGAATTTGGTTTATCGGATAAACAGGCAAAAGCCATTCGTGAAATGCAATTACAACGTTTAGCTGGTTTGGAAAGAGAAAAAATCTTGAATGAATATCAGCATTTATTAGAAGTGATT
Source organism: Beduini massiliensis (assembly GCF_000829905.1). Lineage (GTDB taxonomy): Bacteria > Bacillota_I > Bacilli_A > Erysipelotrichales > Coprobacillaceae > Beduini > Beduini massiliensis. The sequence continues at coordinate 715,113 of NZ_CDPP01000006.1, read as the reverse complement.
GCAGATTTACAAGATATCCTAAACAATATTGAAAGAATTATTGCTATTATCGAAACAGAATTATTAGAAATTAAAGATAAATACAGTGATCCTCGAAGAACAGAAATTATTCAAGGAACATTTGATTTAGAAGATGAAGATTTGATTCCGGTAGAAGATATCATTATTTCATTAACAACAAACGGTTACGTTAAACGTCAGCCGGTAGATACCTATAAAACTCAAAATAGAGGAGGACGTGGTATCAAGGGAATGGCAACCAATAATGATGATGTAGTGGATCAGATGATTAATATGGGAACGCATGATGACTTGTTATTCTTTACGAATTTCGGTAAAGTATATCGTTTAAGAGGCTATCAGATTCCTGAATTCGGACGTACAGCTAAAGGATTGCCGGTTATAAACTTATTAAATCTTGATAAAGATGAATCTATCAAATCGATGATCAGTATTTCAAGAGAACATTTCAAAGATGAGAACTTCACTGAAAGTTATTTATTCTTTGCTACTAAAAAAGGATTAGTAAAACGTGTCAGTGTAGAGGAATTTGAAAATATTCGTCAATCTGGTAAAATTGCCATTACATTAAAAGAAGAGGATGAATTAGTAGCTGTTAAAATGACAAGCGGACAAGATGAAATCTTAATTGCTTCTTCTAATGGTAAATTAGTACGTTTTGATGAAGGGGGAGTACGACCAATGGGACGTACTGCTTCAGGAGTAAAAGGTATTAATACAGATGGTGGATATGTTGTCGGTATGACAACAGATAAAGAAGGACAATATATCATGGTAGTAACAGAAAAGGGCTATGGTAAAATGTCTCCAATCGATGACTATCGTAAATCTAATCGTGGTGGTAAGGGTGTTAAAACTTTAAATGCTACGGAAAAGAACGGTAATATTGTTTCATTAAGAGCAGTTAATGGTGACGAAGACCTTTTGATTATTACGGATGCAGGAATTATCATTCGTTTACCAATGGATCAAGTTAAAACAGCGGGACGTAATACTCAGGGAGTGCGTTTAATTAAAGTGGCTGATGGATCTAAAGTTTCAACTGTAGAAGTTGTTGAAAAGGCTGAACCTGAAGAAACAGAAGAAATTGAAGAATAAGATGAAGTACCTTGTAGAAATTTTCTACAAGGTATTTTTAATTACTATATTTAATGATATAATTTATTCATATTATTGTTTCACGTGAAACATAGGGAGATAGACAATGGAAAAATGGGATTTATATGATCAAAATGGAATAAAATTAAATGAGATTGGAATAAGAGGAGATATTTTACCGGTAGGCAGATATCATCTTGTAGTAGAAATATGGACAGTTAATGATAAAGATGAAATTTTAATTACTCAACGGGATCAAAATAAGCCATTTGGTTTATTTTGGGAATGTACAGGCGGATCTGTTATTGCAGGTGAATCCAGCATGGAGGGTGCAATTCGAGAGTTATATGAAGAAACCGGATTAAAAGCACAAAAAGAAAATATGGAAAGAATTGGTCGAGTGATTATGGATCAATCAATTTATGATATTTATTTACATCGATATAATTTTGAACTCACTGAAATTTGTCTGCAAGAAGGAGAGACTATAGCTGCCAAAAAGGTGACCAAAGAAGAATTATTGGAATTAATAAACAATGAACAATTTGTACTAAGATCGTGGGAACGTGTAAAAAACACTAAATTATTTCAACAATAATGTTTCACGTGAAACATATTATATAAATAATCAAGTTTATAGAATAAAGGAGAGCATAATGAATGCGAAATATACGTAGTTGTTTAATTGTTTTAATGCTAATATTTGTATTAAGTGCATGTTCAATATCAAAGAAAAATCCTGATATGATGAATATTAAATCAAGTAAGTTTTCAGAAGAAACAAAACAAATTTTAGAATTAATTGATGAAGATATAAAATTTTATGATTTCTTCGTTGATGATACAATAAAATCTTTTGCAATTAATGTATCCATATACCAAAATGAGGAATGGTTGGATCAAGAAGTATTATCGGAAAATATTTATAAAACAGATAATCGAATTTCTATGCAAATGACTGAAAAAGGGTATATTGTGTCTCTATTAAATAATGATGGTTTTACAAAGTATGCTTCACCAGAGTTAGCACTCGGTTTTGATAATATTGCTCAACAGTTTATTACTACTCAAATATTAGATACAGCAAATATTGTAGTAGATGAAGAAATAACTTTATGGATTAAAATCGGAAATGATAAAGAAAAAATAATAATTTCACCAGATTTTAGAAAGTCCGATTGTACAGAGGGGATAGCTTTTACTATTATATTTTCAAATAATAAACTTTAAATCGAATTTTTATAGTTCATTATTATTTATGAGAATGATAAAAATGTTTCACGTGAAACAATAGGAGAAAAGAATGGAATATATAGATGTTTATGATCAATATGAAAATAAAACAGGAAAAATATGCGAACGTGATATTAAAATGCTTGACGGTGAATATCAATTAATGGTTACTGTATGGACAGTAAATGATAGAAAAGAACTTTTGATTACTAAGAGAGATTCTAATAAGGATTTTTATGGGTCATATTGGGAATGTACTGGAGGCGCTGTCATCGCCGGTGAAAGTTATTTGGAAGCAGCAAAAAGAGAATTACAAGAAGAAACTGGAATAGAAACAGAGTTATCACAATTACAGTTATTTAATAAAAAGTTTATCGGCAAGAAAATTTATTATTCTTATATCTTACATTACAATTTTTCTTTAGACGATATTGCCTTGCAGGACGGTGAAACAGGTGCGGCATCACAAGTTAATCTGAATGAATTGGAAGATATGTATCATTACAATCAGTTTATACCCGTTCTTTGGTCTCTATTCGATCGGCAAACAAAAGAATATATCTTTAAATAAAATTGAAAATGAAAGTATAAAGAGGGGTTGTTTTGTAAAAAATATTATAGTATAATACAAATAAATCGAAGATTAGGATAAGTATATAAAGCAATCGTTTAAAGAGAGCTGTTGGTTGGTGCGAAACAGCAATGAACTTTATAGAAATCAACCTAGGAGTGAGATGATGAATAAAGTAATCATTTCCGGCATTAGCCGTTATCTAATGAAAGGTAAGCATTGCTTACGAAATAGGGTGGCACCACGATATAATCGTCCCTTGATGAGGTGTTTTTTATTTTATATAGGAGGATTTAATTTATGATAGATATAGCTATTTTAAGAACTGAACCTGAACGTGTGAAAGAAAACATGAAAAAGAAATTTCAAGATCACAAACTGCATATCGTAGATGAAGCATTGCAATTAGATGTAGATTATCGTGCCGCTTTAACAAGGGCAAGTGAAATCAGAAGCCAAAGAAATGCTTTAAGCAAAGAAATTGGGCAATTCATGAGAAATGGTGAAAAATACAAAGCCGAAGAAAATAAAAGAAAAGTAAATGAAATGGCTGATGAACTTTCACAGTTAGAAATCAAAGAAGATGAATTAAGCAAAAAATTAAAAGAATTGATGATGCAGATTCCGAACTTTATTGATGATACTGTTCCAATTGGTAAAGATGACAGTGAAAATGTTGAAATAGAAAAATTTGGTGAACCGGCATTAAAACCATTTGATGTTCCATATCATACAGAAATTATGGAAGCATTGAATGGTATTGATATGGATAGTGCAGGAAAAGTAGCAGGTAACGGTTTCTACTATTTAATGGGAGACGTTGCAAGATTACATTCTGCCATATTGTCTTATGCAAGAGATTTTATGATTGATAGAGGATTTACTTATGTTATCCCACCTTATATGATCAGAAGCAATGTAGTAACCGGTGTTATGAGTTTCAATGAAATGGATGAAATGATGTATAAGATTGAAGGAGAAGATTTGTATTTAATTGGTACCAGTGAGCATTCTATGATTGGTAAATTTATTGATACCATACTTGATGAAAAGAAACTTCCTTACACTTATACTTCATATTCTCCTTGTTTTAGAAAAGAAAAAGGCGCACATGGAATTGAAGAAAGAGGAATCTATCGTATTCATCAATTTGAAAAACAAGAAATGATTGTTGTTTGTCATCCTGATGAAAGTAAAATGTGGTTCGAAAAATTATATCAGAATACAGTCGATTTTTTCAGATCACTTGATGTCCCTGTAAGAACATTGGAATGTTGTTCAGGGGATTTAGCGGATTTAAAATGCAAAAGCATTGATGTTGAAGCATGGTCACCAAGACAACAGAAATATTTTGAAGTGGGCAGCTGTTCAAATTTAACAGATGCTCAAGCAAGAAGATTAGGTATTCGTGTGAATGGTAAAGAGGGTAAGTATTTTGCTCATACATTAAATAATACAGTGGTAGCACCACCTCGAATGTTGATTGCATTCTTAGAAAATAACTTAAATGAAGATGGAAGTATTAATATACCAAAAGCATTACAGCCATATATGGGTGGTAAAGAAAAAATTACTAAGAAGTAGGGTTTCCTGCTTCTTTTTGTTTCACGTGAAACATTTTAAGGACATAATTAAATGCAGTAATATATATTGACGGAAGATAAATTGAATGATATAATAATTTATGCCATTACAATAGAAATATTCGAACCATGTCAGGACCGGAAGGTAGCAGCATTAAGAATCCCTATCTATGTGTAGTGGCTTTTAAATTATAAAGAGGAAAGAATTATGAATATAGATCAAGTCTATATGAGCGAAGCTCTAGAAAAAGCTAAAATTGCATACGAAAAAGATGAAGTACCGGTAGGGGCAATTATCGTTAAAAATGGAAAAGTAATTGCATCGGCATATAACTTAAAAGAAAGTCATCATGATGCTACAGCACATGCGGAAATCTTAGCTATTCAGAAAGCCTGTCAGGTATTGAATTCACCCTATTTATCAGATTGTGATATGTATGTCACTTTTGAACCTTGCATGATGTGCACGGGGGCAATTATCAATGCACGATTACGAAAAGTAGTCTATGGAGCAGCAGATCATCGTTTTATTAGTCTTGAATCTATTTTATTACAATATAGAAAAACCGAAATTAATCATTCTCCCATATTTTATGGTGGTATATTAGAAAATGAATGCTCCATGATCATGACTGATTATTTTAAGAAAAAAAGAAAATAATATATAAAAATTAAAAGATATTGTATAATACAAACAAGGGGGTGCGTCTATGGCATATAAAGCTTTATATCGTTCTTATAGACCACAAAATTTTGAAGAACTAGCAGGGCAGCAGCATATTGTTAAAACATTGAAAAATGCAGTGAAACAAAATAAAATTGCTCATGCTTATCTTTTCTGTGGACCACGTGGAACGGGGAAAACAACCGTTGCAAAAATATTAGCAAAAGCAATTAATTGTACTTGTGACAATAAAGAAAACATCCCTTGTGATGAATGTGAAAACTGTATTTCTATTATGAACGGAACGCATCCGGATATTGTAGAAATCGATGCAGCCAGCAATAATGGTGTAGATGAAGTTCGTGATCTTATTGAAAAAGTAAAATATGCACCTATTGAAGGAAAGTATAAAGTATATATCATCGATGAAGTTCACATGATGTCTACCGGGGCATTCAATGCCTTATTAAAAACTTTGGAAGAACCGCCGGCACATGTTGTGTTTGTCTTGGCAACGACCGAACCGCATAAAATCTTACCGACAATTATTTCACGTTGTCAACGTTTTGATTTCAGTAAGATTAATGATCATTCAATCGTAGAACGATTGGAAACTGTCTTGGAAGGCGAAAATATTCAATGTGAAAGAGAAGCATTAGAATTAATCGCTTCTTTAGCAGATGGTGGTATGCGTGATGCATTGAGTATTTTGGAGCAATGTCTGGCTTATTCAAGTCACTTAACAGTAAAAGATATAAATGAAATTTATGGGATTGTATCTGCTACACAAAAATTATCTTTTCTTAAATCATTGATGAATAAAGATATTCCGGTTATATTAAATCGTATTGAAGAGATGTTTCAAACAGGCATTGATGTAAAGCGATTAACGACGGATTTAATTGATATTTTAAAAGATATTATTATTTATAAAAATACTCAGGATAAAAACTGTCTTTTTGTTTTAAAACAGGAAGAAATTGAAGGAATTGTCCCTTACATCACAGCAGAAGAAACTTTTACATATATTGATATATTAATTCAAGCCGATCAGCAGTATAAATTTGCTTCTAATGCTAAATTATATTTTGAATTGGCGATGCTGAAGATTGCCAATAAAGTAACTGAAGAAAAGAAAATCGCTATTGAAGCAAATCAAGAAGATTTAATAACAAAATCAACTATCAAAAAAACAGAAGAAGTAATAGAATCGATAGAATTGAATATTGAAGATGAAGCATCATCAATAGAAAATGATGAACCTATTTATGAAGAACCTTTATATAATGAATCCCCAACAAAATTTGAAAAAATAGAAGATATTGATTCTTTAATGAGTGAAGAACCTATTTTACTAAAAGAAGAAGCAAAACCTGTAAAGCCAGCCGAACAAGACTTTTTATTTACAAATGACAGTAATAACAATAATATAGAAGTTGATTTTAATGATATTTTAAATATATTAGTACAGGCGAATAAAAAAGTGCTGATGGATATACAAGAAAAGTGGAGTGTAATTCAACGTTATAAGTTTAATTTGAATACAGCGAAACTCGCTTCTATGCTATGTGACGGACAGCCTGTAGCTGCCAGCAGTAATGGATTAGTCATTGCCTTTGAATTCCAGCCTATGGTTAATCAAATCAATAACGGTGATTATTATGTAGAATTGAAACAATTCTTATTAGAAATTTTAGGTATGGAACTTGAATTTATTGCTGTGTTAAAAGAAGAATGGCCGGGAATGCGAAATCGTTTCATAGAATTAAAACGAAATCAGCAATTGCCACAACCCAGACCTATTCAGTTGAGTCATATTCATATTGTTGAAAAAAAAGAAAAAGAGAAAACATTAACCGAAGCTGAAGCATTTGGCGTTAAGCTGTTTGGTGATTTAGTCGAAATAAAAGGAGAATAAAAAATGAATTTTAATCAATTAATGAAACAAGCACAAGTGATGCAGAAAAAATTAGATAAAATAAAAAAAGAGTATGATGAAAAACAAGTAGAATTTCAAAGTGCGGATGGAGCAATCAAAGGTGTGATCGATGGGAATCTGAAAATTACATCTTTAACTATCGATGAAGAACTGTTAGATAAAGATGGTAAGGAAGTATTAGAAGATCTCTTGATGATTACAATTAATGATACTGTTAAAAGAGTACGTGATGAAAGAGAAAAAGCAATTGACGCTGCGACTGGCGGAGCCAATATGTCAGGATTATTTTAATGCTTCAATATCCAGAAAGTTTTCAGCAATTGATTGACTGCTTTAAACAGCTTCCGGGAATTGGAAATAAAAATGCTGAAAGATTAGCTTACCATGTTTTATCCATGAAAGAAAATGATACAGAGCATTTTGCTAAAGCGCTTATGGCAGTAAAAGAAAACATACATTATTGTAAGCAGTGCGGCAATATCTGTGAAGATGATTTATGTGAAATATGCAAAGATCAAACGCGTGATCCTTCCATGATTTGTGTTGTAGAAACTCCAAAGGATATCTATGCAATGGAAAAGATGAAAGAATATAAAGGTCTTTATCATGTATTGCATGGTGTTGTTTCTATAATGGATGGGGTCATGATCGAAGATCTTAATATCATAAGTTTATTGAATCGCTTGGAAGATGTACAAGAAGTCATCATTGCGACAAATCCTACCCGTAATGGGGAAACCACAGCATTATACTTATCAAAATTACTAAGCAGTAAGAATATTAATGTAACACGTATTGCCAATGGTTTGCCGATTGGCAGCAATTTGGATTATGCAGATGAACTGACTTTACTAAAATCATTTGAAGGAAGACGAAAAATTTAGTCTTAATAAAATAAACGCCTCATATGAATGAATATGGGGTGTTTTTTATGCTAAAAAATGTAAATAAATATATTATCCGTTTTATTCTGTCAACCGTTTTGATTATGTTATTTAATTCTATTGCCATGAAATATAATTTTAGCTTACCGTTAAATATTTTTAATGTTGCAATGATTACCGTTTTGGGAATACCGGGGTTTATTGTCGCTATAATTATTAAAACTTTCCTTTAAAAAGAATGAGAAATTCGCTATAATATAGTAAAATGGAAAGGGTGTGTATTTGTGGCAGGATTATTTATAACGTTTGAAGGACCGGATGGAAGTGGAAAGACAACCATTGCCGCCTTAGTCGCAGAAGCATTAAAGAATAAAGGAATTGATGTTGTTTTAACGAGAGAACCGGGAGGCATTGAAATTGCTGAACAAATCCGTAAAATTATATTAGATCCTAAAAATACTGCCATGGATGAACGAACAGAAGCTTTATTATATGCCGCCGCAAGACGTCAACATCTTATTGAAAAAGTATTGCCGGCTTTAAAGGAAAATAAAATTGTTATTTGTGATCGTTTTGTTGACAGTTCTTTAGTTTATCAAGGCGTAGGAAGAGGCATTGGTATTGATAAAGTTTATGAAATGAATCTGTTTGCTATTGAAGGAATCATGCCTGATTTTACTGTCTTTTTTGATATTGATCCAAAGTTAGGATTAGAAAGAACAAAAAAAGATGATAATAGAACATTGGATCGCTTAGACTTGGAAGATATTTCCTTTCATCAAAAAGTTTATGATGGATATATGGAAGTGGTGGAACGCTTTAAAGAGCGAATTATTTGTATTGATGCTTCACAATCCATTGAAGAAGTGAAAAGGGATGTTATGAATTTAATCGAGGATCATATACAATGAAAACTATTGAACAAATACAATTAGAACAACCCATCTTCTATCAAACTATTTATAATGAATTTAAACAAAATAAACGCAATCATGCTTATTTGATTGAGGGGCATGATGCTTATCAGTATGCTGAATTTCTAGTGAAATCGCTCTTATGTCAAGATGAATTATTATGTTGTGATCAATGTCGTATTTGTCAGCAGGTAAGTGACAACAGCTATATTGATATGATTCATTATAACGGTAAGGAAGAACCGATTAAAAAAGGAGCAATTGAAGCTATTCAAAGTCAGCTATTGAAAACTTCTGTAGAAGGACACGGAAAGATTTATGTGATTGAATCTATTGAAAATTCGACTCCGGAAGCCATCAACAGTCTATTAAAGATATTAGAAGAACCGGTTGAAGGTATTTATGCTGTTTTTACTTGTGAAAATATTAATCGTGTATTGCCAACTATTGTTTCACGTTGTCAAATCTTTAGACTAAAACCGTTGAACATGGGATTAATGAAAGCTAGTCTTATGGAACAAGGGACATCAGAAGAAAAAGCCAATATACTCACCCATATTAGTTCTTCATCTGTACAAATGTTAGAACTGTCTAAAAGTGAGTCTTTTAATGATTTGATCATCGAAGCATTAAACTTTATTGAAGACTATTACTTTAAAAAAGAGAATTTAGCGTTGAATGTTCAGACAAATCTTTTGAAAAAGTTTAAAGATCGTGATAGTATAGCCTTGTTTTTAGATTTAATTGTATTGGGATTTAAAGACGTCTTAAATAAAAATAATCACATCGATCAAATCTTTTGTGATCATGATTTTATCTTAAACTGTCAGGATGAAGATGAAGCCTTGATAGAAAAAATTGAGAATATATTAACGATTAAAAATGATTTAGGTTATAATGCCAATATTGCTTTGATCATTGATCGTTTAGTCTATAGTATTTAAAGGAGGGTCCTATGGAAGAAAAGAAAATAGTTGGAGTCCGATTTAAAAGTGTAGGAAAGGTGTATTATTTTTCTACAAATGTCCCACTAAAAAAATTAGATGCTGTCATTGTTGAAACAGCACGTGGCTTAGAACTTGGAGAAGTGGTAACGGATATGAAAGAATTATCTGAATTCAATTTGGATATGGAATTAAAACCTATTATTCGTATCGCAACGAAGGAAGATCTTGAAAAAGAGAAAGTAAATGAAGCCAATGCTTTAGATGCTTTGGCTGTCTGCAAGAAAGTAGTAAAAAAGCATAAATTAGATATGAATCTGATTCATTGTGAATATACACATGATGCTTCAAAGGTTATTTTTATGTATACTTCTGAAGAACGTGTAGACTTTAGGGAATTATTAAAGGAATTAGCGAGTATTTTTAGATGTCGTATTGAACTAAGACAGATTGGTCCACGCGATAAAGCTAAACTTGTAGGAGGATTAGGAACATGTGGATTACCATTATGCTGCTCATCTTTCCTTGGTGAATTTGACGGAGTATCCATCAATATGGCTAAAAATCAGATGCTGGCAATCAATATTGAAAAAATATCAGGAGCCTGCGGACGTTTGATGTGTTGTTTAAAATATGAAGATGAGGCATATAGTGAAGCGAAAAAGCATTTTCCTAAAATTGGCAGCCGCGTTATTTATAACGATCATACATATAAAGTATTGGGAACTAATATTTTGAATAAGCAAATAAAAATTGAAGATAACGGAAATATCCTGTTTGTTGATCTAAGTGAAATTAAACAGGTAAAGCCAAAACAATAAGATGATGGAAGAAAATGAAGTATTAAATTATTTATTGGCTCATGAGCAGTTTAAAATTATCCAAAGAAAAGATATGTTTAATTTTTCTTTGGATACTGTTTTATTAGCCAATTTTTGTACGATCAATAAGAATTGTCGCCATATCATTGATTTTGGGACAAATAATGCCGCTATACCCATGTTTTTATCTTTAAGGACAACTTGTCCGATTACGGCTGTGGAAATTCAAAAAGAAGCCTGTTTGATTGCTGAAAAAAATATCGAACTCAATGACTTAAAAAAACAGGTGACAATCATTCATTCAGATATCAAAGATTATTGCAGAGGAGACGTCAATGCAGATCTGGTAGTTTGTAATCCTCCGTTTTTTAAATTAGGAGAAAAAAGCAATCTAAATGAAAGTGAATATTTAAAAATAGCTCGTCATGAAATCATGATCACTTTAGAAGAAATTATTCAAAATGCCAGTCGTATCTTGAATCAAAAAGGACGATTTGCGATTGTTCATCGCCCGGATCGACTGATCGAAATAATCAGTTTAATGAAAAAGTATGATCTGGAACCTAAAAGAATGCAGCTGGTTTATCCGAAAGCTGGAAAAGAATGTAATACTGTATTAGTGGAAGCAATTTATAAAGGCAATACAGGATTAAAAATCTTACCGCCTATTTATGCCCATGAAGAAAATGGAGAGTATACTAAAGAAATAAGAAAAATATTTGGAGAAAAGTTGGATGATTAGACAAAAAAGTTTTGAAAATGAAAAATCAACTTTATATTTAGTAGCGACGCCGATTGGAAATTTAGATGAAATGACTTATCGTGCCGTTCATATTTTAAATGAGGTAGACTATATTGCAGCTGAAGATACACGTAATACGATTAAACTGCTGAATCACTTCAACATTAAAAAAAAGCTGATCTCACATCATGAGCATAATATTGAAGCTTCTTCCTATAAGATTTTGGAACTGCTGGAAGATGCCAATATTGCCCTTGTAAGTGATGCTGGCTATCCGGCAATCTCTGATCCCGGCTATGAATTAGTCATGAAAGTAATCGAAAAAGGGTACAATGTTGTTTCAATCAGCGGAGCTAATGCGTGTTTGAATGCCTTAGTCGTTTCCGGTATTTGTCCGCAGCCATTCTTATTTTACGGTTTTTTAAATCATAGTGATAAAACTAAAAAGAAAGAATTGAGTGCATTAAAGGATTATCGTGAAACAATCGTCTTTTATGAATCTCCTCATCGTATTAATAAAACGCTAAGCCTTATGTTGGAATATTTTGGAGATCGTCCAATCGCTCTATGCCGGGAATTAACAAAAAGGCATGAGGAAATCATTCGTGGAAAGATCACTGAAATATTAGAAGTATGTGACAGTCTTAAAGGCGAAATGGTGATTGTCGTAGAGGGAAGCAAAGAAATAATTGAACAAACATTTGATTTAGATATTAATGAGCAGATTGAAGTTTATATGAATGAAGGTCTGACTTCGAAGGAAGCTATCAAGAAAGTAGCTAAAGAAAGAAACCTTTCTAAAAATGAAGTTTATAAATCATATCATATCGATTAAAAGGCAGATGCCTTTTTTTCTTTATTTAAAGATCAAACTATGTTAGAGTAATAAAGAATTTTCACATTTTTCTCCAAATTAAATATTGGGAGAGATTGAATGATTAATATCATGATTTTATGCAGCAAAATCAATTTTGTTGAAACGATAAAAAAAGAAATACGAAAATGTACACATCGTAATCTCTATATCCATCATGAATGGAAGAAAGATAAAATAAAAAATCAACGGATGAAATATTTATATTTAATCGTAGATATTGATGAATATGGAATTATTCCTGATCAATTTAAAACTCAGGAAAAATGGCGAAATACTTATTATATTTATATATCACAGAATCTTCAAAGCTGTTATAGGGCAATCGGCTATAATGTATTATGTTATTTAACTTATGATCAGTTAGATTCATTCAACTCTATGTTTAAATCCTCTTTAACAATGCTCATGCAGACCTTTGATTGCTATTTTAAAACAGAGGATGGCATAGAATCTTATCGGTACAACGAAATATTATTTTTTGAAATGAAAAACCGATACTTAACGATGCAGACAATCTATGGTCAAGTTCATCTGATTAACTATCGGTTAGCAGATATTTTAGAAATAACAGATCATCGTTTTATACGTATCAATCGGTCAGTTATCTTGAATTTAGATTACATAAACAAAATAACGTATGAGCATATCGCAGAACTCACTTTCCAGCAAATACATCGAAGTTTCAAAATATCTAAACAACTTTATTTAGACAAAAAAACAGGCTCTTTAAGCAATTTGGAACAAAGATAGAAACAATTTGATTATGATAATGATGTAAGCAAATCCTAAACTCATAACTATTCTAGAGGGGAGGAAAAAAAGACCATGGCGATCATGGTCTTTCATTATTTAAACGCTTTTGTACTTCATTAAAGTAAATACCGACATCACTTGGCTGATGTGCATCACTGCATGGAACAATCTCTACATGGTGTTCTTTTAAGATCTTTAATAAATCATCACCCAATCCTAAATCATGATGATGATAACGATAGTAGCACCCAACATTACATTCTGTTTTCATATTGAGTTGTTTTAATAACTTTGCAATATGATGATATGTATCGGTTAAATCATAACTTGAATAGAGATTATATTTTTTTATAGTGTCCATATGTGCTAACTGTGTAAATAAGCCTGAATGAATCAAATTTTCGGTATCTTTATAATAAGTATGGTAAATGTCATTAATATCTTTTATGTCCCATAATATTTCTTGGGAAATATTGTCGAGATCATAGGCAACATCATAGACATAATGAATACTTCCTATGACAAAATCATATGGGAATAAAGAAAGCTGTTCTTTTATAAAATCTTCTTTATCCTTGAAGTAGCAGACTTCTAAACCAAAATTTATTTTAACTGGTAATTCCATCGCTTTAACTTCCTCAATCAATTTGAAATAGTCTTGAATAGAGATCGTATTTTTATTATCCAGCCATTCTCTCATTTTAGGATGGGCTGCTCTTGCAGGCTCATACAAAGGTTTCCATTCAGTAAAACGATGGGTATGCTCTAAAAGGTTGATCTCATTGACTCCTCTAGCCTGTGCCTGCTTTACATATTCCATAATATAGTCTATCGTATATGGACTTTTTTCTATATGAACGTGTCCGTCAATCATTTTCATTTCCCCCTTGGTTTTATTTTAAACTTAATTCAATCAAAAGCAAGTAAATAAATACAAGCATAAATTTAGAAATATAGGGTATATTATCAATAAAGTAAGAATTTATTGACAAAATTAAAATGAATTGTTATTGTAATAGTACATGCAGAGAATGGAAGAGTAATGATCACTAGTTAATAGAGAGCCGGCAATGGTGGAACCCGGCAATGATGTGTGAATGAAGATGGCCCAGGAGCATTGATTTTGAATAATTAGAAATCACGTCTTCCGCGTTAAGGATTTGAGAGCGTATAGAGATATACGAAAAAAAGGTGGTACCGCGATGATTTCGTCCTTTGTTAAGGACGTTTTTTTATTTATTAAAGGAGGAATGGATGATGTGTCAAAAAACAGATAAAGATTATTATATTACAACGGCGATTGCTTATACTTCCGGAAAACCGCATATTGGTAATACATATGAAATTATTTTAGCGGATGCGATTGCACGATTTAAAAGAGAAGAAGGCTATAACGTTCGTTTTCAAACAGGAACAGATGAACATGGACAAAAAATTGAACTGAAAGCAGAAGCGGCAGGAATTGATCCTAAACAATTTGTTGATGGTATTGCCGGGGAAATAAAACGCATTTGGGATTTGATGGATACGTCTTATGATCGCTTTATGAGAACAACAGATGAATACCATGAAAAACAAGTACAAAAGATTTTTACTAAGTTATATGAACAAGGGGATATTTATCTAAGTGAATATGAAGGATTATATTGCACAGACTGCGAAGCCTTTTTTACTGAAAGTCAGTTAATCGATGGTATGTGTCCGGACTGTGGAAGACCGGTAAAACCGGCAAAAGAAGAAGCATATTTCTTTAAATTATCAAAATATGCAGATCGTTTAATCGAACATATCAATACACATCCTGAATTTATTCAGCCTGTCTCAAGAAAAAATGAAATGATGAACAATTTCTTATTACCGGGATTACAGGATCTTTGTGTCAGTCGTACAACTTTTAAATGGTCTATTCAGGTACCGTTTAATCCAAAGCATGTCGTATATGTATGGATTGATGCTTTAACTAATTATATTACAGGCTTAGGTTATGATGCAGATGGAAATCATGGTGAATTGTTTAAAAAATTCTGGCCGGCAGATTTGCATCTCATTGGAAAAGATATCATTCGTTTCCATACCATCTATTGGCCAATTATGTTAATGGCACTGGACTTACCATTACCTAAACAAGTTTTCGGTCATCCTTGGTTATTACAAGGTGGCGGAAAGATGTCAAAATCAAAAGGAAATGTCATCTATGCAGATGATCTCGTCGATTTATTTGGTGTTGATGCCGTACGTTATTTTGTACTTCATGAAATTCCATTTGACAATGATGGTAACATTACTTGGGATTTATTAATCGAAAGAGTAAATTCTGATTTAGCCAATGTCTTAGGAAATCTAGTTAATCGTACGATCGCAATGTCAAATAAATATTTTGACGGCATCGTTGAAAATAAAGGAATCAGTGAACCTGTTGATCAGGAATTAATTCAAGTTGCTTTAGAAACAAAAGAAAAAGTTGTAGCTAAAATGGATGAATTAAGAGTAGCAGATGCTATCGATGAAATCTTTAAATTACTAAGAAGAACGAATAAATATATTGATGAAACAATGCCTTGGGCATTAGCTAAAGATGAAACTCAGAAAGATCGTTTAGCGACAGTATTATATAATTTATGTGAAAGTATTCGTTTCAGTGCTGTATGCTTAAAGGCTTTCTTGCCTTCAACTGCTGGCAAAATTTTAGCACAGCTGAATACAGAAACAGCCTCTTTAGATTCTCTAAATCAATTTGGACAGTATGCAAGTGGAACAAAAGTAACGGATCATCCGGAAATGTTGTTTGCTCGTATTGATCCTAAAGAAATTGAAAAGAAAATTGAAGCTTTAACACCAAAGAGTGTTGAAGTAAAAGAAGAAAAGAAAGAGGACGCTCCTCAAATCACAATCGATGATTTCAATAAGATCGAGTTAACAGTAGGAACTGTAGAAGCCTGTGAAAAACATCCGAGCGCAGACCGCCTGTTAGTCTCACAAATCAATATCGGTAAAGAGACTCGTCAGATTGTCAGTGGGATAGCACAATACTTTACTCCGGAACAAATGGTTGGAAAAAAAGTAATTGTTGTCAGCAATTTGAAACCAGCTAAGTTAAGAGGAGTAGAATCTCAGGGAATGATCTTAGCCGGCACAACATCTGAGGAATTGGATTTAGTGACATTAGTCAAAGACTTGCCAAACGGAACAAGAATCAAATAATCGATAAGTGTTTACAGATTGCTGTAAGCACTTTTTCATAAAGGAGAAGATATCAATGTGGAAAAATTTCTATGGTCATTTTAAAACAATTACAACACATAAATGCAAAGTCATGGCATTATGTTTTCGTTGTGGCTTATATAAACAGGGATTACTGCATGACTTATCCAAATACTCTTTTACTGAATTTATTCCCGGGGTTCGTTATTACCAAGGATATCGTTCGCCGATTAGTCGAGAAAAAGAGGTAATAGGTTACTCAAAAGGCTGGCTTCATCATAAAGGCAGAAATAAACATCATTTTGAGTATTGGATTGATTCCATTCATGGAAAGTTTCAAGGTGTGGAAATGGAAATCCCTTATGTCATTGAAATGTTCTGTGATCGTGTGGTAGCAAGTCAAGTATACGCAAAAGAAAACTACGATGATGGTTATCCGTTGGATTATTTTATGAAAAATAAAGATAGTTATTACTTGATGCATCCCAATACAATGCAATTAATTGAATCTCTTTTTGTTTGTCTAAAGGAAAAAGGATTGGATGAAACGATTCATTATATTCGCAAAGAAATATTGAAAAATCAATAATATATCTTGAATGTATTAATAAATTGATTAAAAAAATTGAACATGATTATGAGAAAAAATAGCTTATATTAAGTATATTGTATTATGGAGGGAGTAAAGTACACCAAATTTGCGTATTTTTAACTTTATTTTAAATTTATAAGTGTTTTTCACAAATAGTCTTAGAAAAAAAGAGAATATTAAAATATAGTTCTTTCATTGGTGTACATTTCTCTATTTAATAAGAGTACAATCTCTTAAGGGGCTGGACTAATACGATTGCCATATTGCTTTCATTGAAACATATATTAAGCAATGAAAAGAATAAGAGTATATTGGATATAATATGAAATTTTTTAGAAGCTTAAAATTATGATCCAGAGAACTATTAATAGAATTTAATTTTAAATATACGAACAGATAGCCGTCCAACACATTCATCGTACTATTAGTATAAAAGATGGAAATAGAAATAATAAAAATAATTACATTGAATAATATTAATAGTGTGATACAATTTAAGTAAGGGGTACCACGGGGAGGCGGTTCTATGTTTAATTTTTCATTAAAGGTCATGTCAAAGGAAAAAAAGAAATATTTTTCTTTTGCGGCAACCATGCTTATTTTAACCACTGTTGAATTTATTTTCTTTGAATTAGTAAATCATCAGCTGATTACCGGAATGCCTGCAACTCAAAGAATAAGTATGAGCATCTTATCCTTAATGATTATTACCTTTAGTTTCTTTATCACGTTTTATGTTAATTCACAGTATATAGATTATAAGCGAAAAGAATTAGGATTATTGTATTTATGTGGCAGAAACTTATTAGATATAAGTAAATACTTATTATTTCAATACTTGATTATATTCTTAATTGTAATACCGCTTGGTTTTATTTTAGGGGCAGTGATCTTACCGATTCTTTATTCTTTTATTTCTCATCAATTTGACATCGGCCTGAATATTTTTCAATATAATCTGACAGGCATCATTGAAACCATGATTTTCGTCCTGACAAAAATAGGATATATCATACTTATTAATATTGGATTTACTTATCGTAATGAAATTATTGAAATAATCAACAGTACGGATAAGAAGAAAAATAAACAAATGATGGATATTATACAATATGGCGGAGGAGCGACTATTAAAATGTCTTTTGCTTCTTTTGGTATGATTGGAATGGACCCTAAAAAAAGACAGGAAATTCTTGCCAGATCCATCAATGATACAGTGAAGGAACAAAAATCAAAACAAAAAAATACAACAGGAAAGAAACCATTATTTATTACTTTAATTGGAGTGACAGCTTATTTAGTGACTTTAGTTTTCATGTTGATTAATGATTTTACAAGTGGTAATTTTTCAATGTATTCTTATATCAACAGCTTTGCTTTAGCTATTATCGTATCTTATGGCATTCCTTATTTTATTGGGAAAGCACATGGTGGCTATATGAATAAGAGCCCTGTGCGATTCGTAGTATTGAATGATCTTCAATTAATGCTTAAAGATACATTAGTGCCGCTTATTATGATTGTTGCGGTGTTGCCAAGTGTTGTCTCTATCATCAGTTTTTCTTTAGGGGAAAACCTCTATCGAATGGTCGCTTTGATCGGCTATATAGTTTTGGAAATCATTTTAGCGGGGTGCTTGTATTTTAAAAATATCGTTTATATCCATTCAAGGGAAAGTGAATTTAAATCACTGTCTGTGATGGGATATAATCAAGACCTTATCAAAAAGATCATCAACAGAGAAGTCATCTATCACTTTCTGATTGCCTCTGTTTTACCTTTGATTTCTATTACAGTACAGATCTACAAGAGTTATCTGTTTGGTGGGTTATCGATAATCATTATGGCGATTATGATCTTTAGTTATATTATCGTTTTCATCATTGCTTTTATATTAACGTTAACAGCATTCAGAAAAGAGTATATTGGGAGGGAATCATAATGGAATTTACAAAAGATTATATTTTAGAAGCAGAAAACTTAACCAAGATTTATAATCAGGGAATGTCAGATGAAACCGTTGCGTTGGATCACATTAATTTAGCGATTGATGAAGAAGATTTTGTATGTATTATGGGTCCCAGCGGTTCCGGAAAAACAACATTGATTAACTGTTTATCGACCTTAGATAAGCCTACTTCAGGTAAAGTTTTTATCAATGGAGAAAATGTTTTGGCAATGACCAGCCGTGTTATTTCAAAATATCGTTATGAAAACCTCGGATATGTATTTCAGTCAAATAATTTGATTGACAGCATGAATGTTTATGATAATATCGCAGCCCCTTTGATTTTAGCGAAAGTGGATCAAAAAATTATTGATCAAAAAGTAAAAGAAATGGCTGAAAAATTAAATATCTCTCATTTATTGTCCCACAGTACAGAACATTGTTCGGGTGGTGAGAGACAACGTCTTTCCATTTGCCGAGCTTTGATTACTTCACCGAAACTGATTGTTGCCGATGAACCGACAGGCAATCTGGATAGTAAAAATTCACA
The DNA here is from genome assembly GCF_000829905.1 of Beduini massiliensis. Classification (GTDB taxonomy): domain Bacteria; phylum Bacillota_I; class Bacilli_A; order Erysipelotrichales; family Coprobacillaceae; genus Beduini; species Beduini massiliensis. The sequence goes on along the minus strand of NZ_CDPP01000006.1, from coordinate 695,778 downwards.
TGAACTAATGTCTATTTTTAAACAATTAAATGAAGAGGGAAAAACGTTGCTGATTGTGACCCATGATCCGATGATTGCCAGTTATTCAAAACGTTTAGTTTATGTCCATGACGGCAAGATTCAAACAATATTGGAAAGAAAAAATAAATCTCAGCAGGATTATTTTAATGAAATTGTCAATATTAATGCAGGGGACTATATTAAGATGTTCTTTTTGAATAAATAGGTTAAATGGATAAATACTAAAATGGATAAGAAAATTATCCGTTTTTTTGTTTTTACGATATCCAAAAGAAATTTATAATGATTAAAAAATTACGTTTAATCCGAAATAATTTAGATTGTCTATAAAATATCATGACTTTTAAAATTTGTGTTAAATTATCGTTAAAATTACTTTAATTTTCGACAGATTAATGCTAACATTTAGATGGATAAAATAAAAAGGAGGAAATAGTTGATGAAAAAATTATTAGCGTCTTTACTTGCTTTATCGCTAGTATTGACGGGATGTGGATCTAGTGGTGGTGATTCAAAAAGCGGATATGAAATCGCCTTGATTACAGATGCCGGAAATATCAACGACAAATCATTTAACCAAAGTGCTTGGGAAGCCGTAGAAAAATTTGCTGATGAGAATAAGATCACTAAAAAATATTACAAACCAGCAAACTTCGATACAGCAGGGTACAGTGATTCTATTGATGAAGCAGTGGATAACGGAGCAAAAGTTATCGTTACACCTGGGTTTAAATTCTCAGATGCAATGCAGGAAAAACAATCACAGTATCCAGATGTTAAATTTATTATGATCGATGCAACACCAACAGGTGATAAAATCGAAAGCAATGTATATGCTGCTTTATATGCTGAACAAGAACCGGGTTACTTAGCTGGTTATGCAGCGGTTAAAGATGGATATACAAAATTAGGATTTATGGGTGGTATGAAATTACCAGCAGTAATTCGTTTCGGTTATGGATTTATCCAAGGGGCTAGTGATGCTGCTAAAGAAATGAATGTAAAAGTTGAAATTAAATATAACTACACAGGATCATTTAATGAATCACCTGAAATCAAAACATTATCTTCAGCTTGGTATCAAGATGGAACAGAAGTTATCTTTGCTTGTGGTGGATCTATCTGTCTTTCAGTATTCTCAGCTGCTCAAGAAGCAAATGCTAAATCTATCGGGGTTGACTCAGACCAAAAAGATGCATCAGAAACAGTAATTACTTCAGCTATGAAAGGTGTTTACAACACTGTATATGACCAATTAGGTAAAATCTTTGCTGACACTCCTACTTTTGAAGGTGGTAAAGTAGATACTTTAACTGCTGAAGGTGGATATGTTGGATTACCAGATGACTTCTCAAGATTTAAACAATTTACAAAAGAAGATTATGAAGCAATCTTTGCTAAAGTAAAATCTGGTGAAGTGAAAATTCTTAATGATGAAGAAGTTGGAACAGACCCAACAACTTTAAATAATGAATTTGTAACAGTGACAGATGTAAGCAAATAATGAAGAAAAAAACGAGTTGAGATAAAATCGCTCGTTTTTTCGTGTATAATAATAATGTAAAGGAAGTGATGACATGGAATATGCGATTGAGATGTTGAATATTACCAAAGATTTCCCCGGTATTCGAGCGAATGACAATATCACCTTACAGTTAAAAAAAGGAGAGATTCATGCTTTACTGGGAGAAAACGGAGCCGGTAAATCTACTTTAATGAGTATTCTTTTCGGCTTATATCAACCTGATCAGGGTGAAATCAAAATTAATGGAAAAGCAGTTAAAATAAGTGATCCAAATGATGCAAATCGTTATGCAATTGGAATGGTTCACCAGCATTTTAAATTAGTACATAATTTTACCGTTTTGGAAAATATTATCTTAGGTGTAGAAGAAACAAGCAAGGGATTATTAAAGAAAGATAAAGCTAGAAATAAATTGTTGGAATTATCAAAGCAATATCATTTGAATGTTGATCCTGATGCATTGATCAGTGATATTACGGTAGGGATGCAGCAGCGTGTTGAAATTTTAAAAATGCTTTATCGTGAAAATGAAGTATTGATCTTTGATGAACCGACGGCAGTATTAACACCACAGGAAATCGAAGAATTGATGCATATCATGAAAAATCTGATCAAAGAAGGAAAATCAATTATTTTTATTACTCATAAATTAAATGAGATTAAAGCTGTAGCAGATCGCTGTACGGTATTAAGAAAAGGAAAATATATTGATACGGTTAATGTAAAAGATGTAACCACTGAACAAATGTCAGAAATGATGGTAGGACGTAAAGTTAACTTTGTTGTTGAAAAAGGGGAACAGCATTTAAAAGATGTCATTTTAAATGTAGAAGGTTTAACCGTAAAACCAAAACATGCACATAAAGAGTTAGTGCATGATGTTAGTTTCAATGTGAAGGGCGGAGAAATTGTCTGTATTGCCGGAATTGACGGTAATGGGCAATCTGAGTTAGTCTATGCACTTTCTGGAATGATGCCGATCCATCAGGGTAAAATAACTTTAAATAATAAAGAAGTAACTCATATGGGCATTCGTGAACGCAGTTTAGCGGGAATGGCACATATTCCTGAAGATCGTCATAAACATGGACTGATTCTTGATTATACTTTGGCACAAAACTTAATTCTTAAAAATTATTTTGATCAAAAACATCAGCATTTAGGGTTTATTAAATTTGATGTAATGAATGACGATGCCAAACGTTTAATTGAAAAATTCGATATTCGTTCAGGACAACAGGAAAAATCCATCGTCCGCGGAATGTCCGGAGGAAATCAACAAAAAGCAATTATTGCCAGAGAAATTGACAGTAATTCAGATTTATTGATTGCTGTACAGCCAACACGTGGTTTAGATGTTGGTGCAATCGAATATATACATAAGCAATTAGTGGAACAGCGAAATGCGGGAAAAGCCGTACTGCTTGTATCACTGGAACTGGATGAAGTGATGAATGTCAGCGACCGTATCTTGGTTATGTATGAAGGAGAGATCGTTGCAGATCTTGATCCAGCAGTGACAACGGAACAAGAATTAGGGCTGTATATGGCCGGATCAAAGCGAGGTGCAGGATATGAAAAATAAAGAAGCTCTAAATTCATTTATTTCTTCCATTTTTGCCATCTGCTTAGGGTTATTGTTTGGTTTGATAATTATCTTCATCGCAAATCCAAATCAAGCTGTTCGTGCATTTTCTATTTTACTGCAAGGTGGATTCTATCGTGGAATTAAAAGTTTAGGACTTGTTCTTTATAATTCCACACCGATCATGATGACCGGGCTGTCTGTTGCTTTTGCATTCAAATGCGGACTCTTTAACATCGGGACCCCGGGACAATTTATTGTCGGAGCATTTACAGCCGTCTTTATTTCATTGAAATGTACATTTATTCCTAATTCAATGTTATGGATCGTGGCAGTATTAGGTGCAGGGATTGCCGGAGCAATTTGGGCAGTAATTCCCGGAATCTTAAAAGCTTTTAAAAATGTCAATGTCGTTATTTCATGTATTATGATGAACTATATTGGGATGTTGGCTGTTATTGAATTAGTAAAATCTACTATATATAATGCGGCAGGAGCAGAATCTTACTCTGTTCCTTTAGAAAAAGCATTGCCAAGATTAGGTTTAGATAAATTATTCAATGGTGCAAGTGTCAATATTGGATTCTTTATTGCCGTAGGGTTATGTATTTTAGCTTATATTATTTTAAATAAAACAACATTTGGATTTGAATTGAAAGCCTGTGGATATAATCCAGATGCAAGCCGTTATGCCGGTATGAGCGAGAAGAAATGTATCATCTTATCGATGGCAATTTCCGGTTTCTTTGCCGGTGTTGGGGGAGCATTAACGTATTTAGCCGGAACCGGTAAAACATTGGCAATCGTCGAGACATTGGCACCGGAAGGATTCAATGGGATTCCAGTCGCCTTATTAGGATTCAGTAATCCGTTAGGTGTTGTTGCTTCATCCTTATTTATTTCCTATATTAATGTCGGCGGAAACTATATGCAGTCATGCAATATTGCCGTAGAAATTATTGATATTATTATTGCTTCCATCATTTACTTCAGTTCATTTGCTTTGGTTATCAAACAAATTATGAATAAGCGAAGAAGCAGAAAACTAGTAGGAGGTAAAGAATAATGGATATTATCTATTTCTTATTTAGACAAACCTTATTATTTTCAATTCCTCTATTAGTTGTTGCTGTTGGAGGAATGTTCTCTGAACGAAGCGGAGTTGTCAATATCGCTTTGGAAGGGATCATGATTTTTGGTGCGTTCACCAGTATTTTCTTTATTAATATTATGCAGCAAAACGGTGTTCTTTCAGGACAAAGCCTATTGATTATTGCCTTGATCATTGCAGCATTGAGCGGTGGATTATTCTCCCTGTTACATGCCTTTGCCTCCATCAATATGAAGGCGGATCAGACCATCAGTGGGACAGCATTAAACTTGTTTGCTCCGGCTTTAGGAATCTTTATCGCAAAGATGGTGCAAACTACACAAAACATTCGTTTTGAAAATCAATTCAGAATTACAGAAGTACCTATCTTATCAAAAATTCCGGTGATTGGGGATCTCTTGTTTAAACAAGCCTATATTACCACTTATTTAGGGATTGGTATCTTATTCTTAGCATCTTTCATTTTATATAAAACAAGATTCGGATTAAGATTAAGAGCCAGCGGTGAAAATCCTCAGGCAGTCGATGCGGCTGGGATTAATGTTTATAAAATAAGATATGCTGGGGTCTTTATTTCCGGATTATTAGCCGGGTTAGGCGGATTGATTTATATTATTCCTATCAGTACCGAATATGCAAGTAACGTCAGCGGTTATGGGTTCTTGGCGTTAGCGGTATTGATCTTTGGACAATGGACACCATGGAAAATCGGAGTGGCAGCATTCTTCTTTGGATTTACAAAAACCATCGCCAATGCTTATTCCGGGATACCTTTCTTACTGAGTTTAGGTGTACCGAATATTGTCTTTAAATTACTGCCTTATGTCGCAACACTGTTGCTGCTGACATTTACATCTAAGAATTCAACTGGTCCAAGAGCGGCAGGGGAACCTTATGATAAAGCAAAACGATAAGTTAAAAGAGACGTTATTTAACGCCTCTTTTTAATTTCACAAACATTTTATAAATCAAGGGATTAAAAATAGAATGATACAAAACTTTAATATAATCATAGAGAGTATCATCATCGATTTGCTGATCAGATAAATAAAGAAGCGAATAATGCACACCAAATAACCGACAATTCAATGAACTTTGTTTAAAATGATTTCTTAAATAAAATTGAATACGTCTATGGCGAAGTTGTTTCTCTTCAATGTTTGGTGTACTTTCTATACTTTCCACTTCGGCAATGATCAAATTTCCATGCATTTCTTTTTTTAATAATTGAAGGAACTGACTGCCATAGCCAAAACTACGTTTATTTTGAATAACAGCAAAGTAATCCAATAATAAAACATCTTGACTCTGATCACCGGCAAAGAACGCATAGCCTAATAGTTGATCCTGCTCATATAAACCATAGCCTTTATAATGCTGTGTATGATAAAGCTGCATCATATTTTTTAAAGGCCGAGTTTCCGCGACAGGAAAGTCATTAACGATATGCTGATGAAAAATAGTTTTAATTGTATTCGGTTCTAATAATCGCAGTTCCATATCAAATACCTAAATATTCGTTGATTTTTTTGATTACCCCTTGATTCTCATTATCCAAGCAGATATCATAAGCAATTTCCTTAATAGAATCAACAGCGTTTTCCATTGCAAAGCCATATTTAACACTTAAAAGAAGCTCGTAATCATTCATCTGGTCACCAAAAGCCATGCATTCTTCCGGTGTGATCTGATAGAGATCCTGTAAATATTTCATTGCAATTCCTTTATTAATACTTTTGTTTTGAATATCCATCCACATATTTCCGGAAGTAACAACTTTTACACTCTCTGGCAGCTGATCTTTAATTTTCTCTAAAAACAGTTTAATATCGGCATTGGGATCATAAACCGCTATCTTTAAAATATCTTCGTCATAAAGTGCATCAAAAGAATCTACAAACTGAAAAGAACAGTAATGAAGCTTAATCATTTCTTCATAATCTTTATTAGCGTTTTTAATATATGCCTTCTTTTTCCCACAAAGCACAATAAACACTTCCGGATGTTGTTGAAAGAGCTGACATATTTTTTCAGTGTCCATCGGACTTACTGTGTTTGTATACAATTCGTTCGATCCTTCAGCAATATAGCTCCCGTTTTCAGCGATAAACACCATATCTAAACTCATAGGCAAGAATTTTTGAAACAAACGCTGATATTGGTTTCCACTCGCAATGACAAATTTTATCCCTTTTTGACACAAATGCTGATAAGTTCTGATAAATTCCATATCAAAGTTTTTGTTGGAATCCAAGAATGTCCCATCCATATCTGTTGCTATTAATTTGATCATAAAAAACCCCCTAAGTGCTTTTATTTTACTATGAAGCAGAAATAAAAACAACTTTTCGTTTGTTTATTTTCATTACCATGATAATATATTATCATAGGAGGAATATAACATGACAACAGGATTTATTATATTAGCCGGTGGGAAATCGACCCGTATGAATTATCCCAAACATGAATTGATGCTCAACAATCAAAGAATGATTGATTTTATAGTGAATAAAGCAAAAGAAATTACAGACAAGATCTATATATCCGCAAATGAATCGATCAATGGCTATCATATTACTCATGATCAAAGAGATAATATCGGCCCAATTGAAGGCATCTGTCAATGCATGCAGTTATCAGACTGCGATTATTATTGTGTAATGCCATGCGATAAGCCAATGCTTCCTATATCCATCTATAAAGCGATGTTGGAAAATATCAAAGACAAAGAATGTATTGTATTAAGAAACAGTGGCAGAGTTGAACCTTTAGTTGCGGTATTTAAAAGATCCGCTATAGAAACAATCAAACAGCGTATTAATGACGGACACTATTCCATGACAGAGTTATGCGAAGCATTAACTCATACTTATTACAATACAGATTTAACCTTATTAAATATAAAAACACAGGAAGACTATCAACTTTTATTGAATCAGTTTGAATACAATAAATAGGAAATTTATAGATGCAACTTTAAGTTGCGCAAACGCAAACGGAACTTGATAGTAATTTATCAGCAGGACTGTATAATAAAAGAGAGGTGAGTAGAATGAATTTTGGGACTAAACTACAAAATTTAAGAAAAAGCAAGGGATTCTCTCAGGAACAGCTGGCTGATCAGTTAGGAGTATCCCGACAGGCAGTAAGTAAGTGGGAAACCGGAGATGGATACCCGGAATTAGATAAATTGATTCAAATCAGTAATTTATTTGATGTCACATTGGATTATCTAGTAAAAACACAAGAGGATATTAATGATACTGTACCGGAAGTGATTGAAGTGGAACCTGTCGTCACTGCCGAAGATATTTTTGAAGATGAAAAAATACGTCCGACGCCAAGAGATGAAATGGAATTTACGGATATTACAGAAGTTGAAGACTATATAGAATTGCGGCAGCGTTTTGCCAGTAAAATCGGAATAGGGGTAATGATTATTATCGCTAGTGTCGTATTGCCGATTACATTACAATTTATGGAAAATCTGGCAGCGGCACTGATGATGGTTTTTATTGGTATTGGAGTTGGCTTGATTATTTTGGCTGGAATTAATTTTTCCCAGATACCAAAGCCTGACTTTGTGATGAATGCCAGTGATCATAGTTATTTTATGGCAGAATTTTCAGAGATTAAAGCACGTTTCGCTAAAAAGATCGCTTTCGGTGTATTCTCTATTTTAGCCGGTGTAGCGTTCACTATTATCGGTGAAGAACTATTAAGCAATGAAAATCTAGGCGCTGGAATCATGATGATTCTAATTGGCTTTTCGGTCTATCTTTTTATTACTGCGGGAATGGAATTAGACACATATCGCTTGGTTACTCGCAGTGAGAGCATTCAGTCAGACAATTATAGCGATCAGCCTGTATCTCATAAGCACCATAAGCGTTATCCGATTGCCGAAAGTTCAGTTATTGTCTTTTTCATCTTAGGATTTGGATTTGGGTTATGGCATCCGGGCTGGATGGTCTTTCCGATTTTCGGTATTTTAGATGGGGTTATCAACAAAGGTTGATAAATCGTTGAAAATATGCTATTCTTTTAAAGAATTAAATAACACTGGTTCGATAGCCACCCAGTATAAAAATACTAAGGATTAATGCATAAACATGCTTTCTTTAGGCATGTTTTTTGTTTCCTTAAAGAAAGGAACAAGAATGAAAACATTTAAAGTACAAATCGTTATTACTGTAGGAATCATGCTGAATGTAATTGGAGCTTATACAGCTATGAGTTTATCCATTCCCTTTTATATGGATTCTATTGGGACAGTTTTAGTCGCCCTTTTATTAGGTCCCAAATATGCTATGCTGACAGGAGTTTTAGGGAGTCTTTCAAGCGGAGTCTTATTTGATATGTATTCCTTTTATTATGCACCTACACAGCTTTTAACCGGTTTTTTTGCCGGTATTTTGTATCATGCTGACTGGCTGAGAGGGAAAAGAATGCCCTTAGGAATCATCATGATTGGATTGCCAACCTCATTAGCAAGTGCCTTGATTACTGCCGGATTATTTGGCGGGATTACTTCTTCAAGCAGTGGGATATTTGCGTTATTACTCAATAAAGCAGGATTAAACTTAGTCATCAGTGTCCTGATCGTTCAAATGATGACCGATTGCACAGATAAAGCTATCGCATATTTTATAGCGAAACTCGTTATTGAAAAGGGAAAATTAAAAGAAAAGTGGGGGATAAAATGGAACGCTACAGTGAAATCACCGATAAAATAAAAAGAGAGATTGTCTTACTTAAAGCAAGACCCTGTATTTGGTCAAAATGCAGCTTTTGTGATTATATTGAAGATAATTCTACTTGCATTGAAGAAATGGTCAAAATAAATAACGAAGCATTGGATCAGGTTACTGGAAAATATGGTGTTTTAGAAGTGATCGATTCTGCCAGTATCTTTGAACTGCCCAAACAAACGCTTGAAAGAATTAAAACCATTATTGAAGATAAAAAAATACATACCTTATTTTTTGAGAGCCATTGGCTGTATCACCAAAAAGTGAAGGATATGAAAGATTATTTTGGAATTCATGTGATTTGTAAAATTGGGGTGGAAACCTTTGATGTATATTTCCGCAATCATGTTTTAAATAAAAATGCGACCTTTACGTCTATTGAGGAATTAAAGCAGTATTTCGATTCTCCCTGTCTAATGGTGGGGATTGAAGGTCAGACACAGGAGATGATCAAAAAGGATATGGCTATCCTTCAAGCTAATTTCAATCATGGCACGATTAGTGTCTATCGCAATAATACAACACCGATTAAAAGAGATGATCAATTGGTGGAGTGGTTTATGAAGCAGTATGGTGATCTTAAAGAAGATCCACGCTATGATTTTCTATATGATCCGACGGATTTTGGAGTAGGCGATTAAATAAAAAGGTTATAACGATATCGTTATAACCTATTTTACTTTTGTCAGATGTTTTTTTAATTTTGTAACATCAACGAAACGTGTAGAGAAGATATATTCTTTTTGTCCGTAGATGAAACTTGCTTTATGTTTTTTTGGATAGGCAATTTTTTTCATTCGACGATATTCAAATAAACGATTTCCCATAATTAATTTTTTACGTCCAACGTGAATGAAATCCTGAATAAACATAGCATATACCAAAGTATAAATGGTAATCCCATTAAATGCTCCCAGGGCAGTCACAATCCCTGAATTAATATTCAGTAGGATAACAAAATAATAAATTGAGAATCCCCACAGTACAACATAAAGAACAGATGCAATACCGTAAATGATATTCCCGGCTTTAGACATACAAGGTTCTAAACTGCTGTCTTGGCGTCTTTGTTTTATAGTTCCAATGATACATGACCAAACAACTAATGAGAAATAAACCAAAAAGGCCATAATCACAAAAGGAATGACTTGGTTAAGTATATTTCCAATATTTCCTAAATTATCCATAAAAACCTTCCTTTCAATACCTATCACTCATTATACAAAATATTTTGAATAAATCCTATATTTTTTATAAAAAAATGATATAATTTTACCATTATTAGGTGCTTTTATGTAAATTATTCGTTATTTTATGCCAATGTGATTTAAAATACAAACTTTTATGGAAAGGATTAAAAAAATGTTAGAATATAAAAAAGATTTTGAAATTAATTACCAGAATGTAGATTATACCGGAAAATTAAAATTATCCCATTTATTAGATGTTTTATCCAATGTTGCCACGACTCATGCCGTCATGCTGAATGTATGGAATGGAAGCTTAATCGAACAATATGGATGGGTACTTTCAAAGATGCATTTAGAAATAGAGGAACCCATTACTGCGGGAGATTATCAGTTACTGACTTATCCCGGATTTGCTTCTAAGGTTATATTTCCACGCTATTATCAGCTTCTTAAAGAAGAGCAGCCAATCATGAAAGCTTCTTCTATCTGGACTCTCTTAGATTTAAAGAAGAGAAGAATCACAATGCCTAAACGTGCAGGTATTGACTTTCCCAAGATTACCTCAGTAAAGGAAGAAATTGCTGTTCCACAAGAAATGACAGAAGTGATTCCTTATCAATTAAAAGAAGAAAGAACGGTACGTTATAGTGATATTGATACCAATCAACATATGAATAATGCCCGTTATTTAGAGTGGGCATGTGATTTAATGGATTATACAGTTTTTAAGGATCAGTTTATACATACTGTAGATATCTTTTTTAAGCATGAGATAGCACCAAATGAAAAAGTCAGCTTATTTATGTATCATGACGAATGCCATTATTATTTTAAAGGAACCGTCAATGAGATCAACTGTTTTGAAATAAAAATGGTAATGAAAAATAAATAAACTGAATTTACAAAATATGAAAAAAACTTGCTAGGGAATATGCTATACTATGCTTGTCCCAAATATCTATAATAGTATTTGTTTTCCCGTAACAAATACACAAAAAAAGCGCCTTTATAGGTTCTTTTTTATTTTAGTAATAAAGCTAGCCAAACGGCTAGCTTTTTTCAATGTGGATGTAGTCATTAACGGTTTTTTGATTCTGTTTGTACAGATTATTAAATACAACAATTCTCAATAATCCGGCAATAAGGATTAATAAGAAGCCGCTAACTTGTACGACGGTAATTTTATCAATGATACTATTCACCAATAAGAAACCGATAAGGGTTATAAAGATTAAGAACTCACCTTTATTTTCCTTTATTAGACGTTTCACTATACAGCCCTCCAAAGTCAAATGATTGTATCTAACTCGATTAGATTATAACAAGTTTCTTCTAAAATTGCTACTATTAATTAAAGCGGTTACATTATTTGATTCCGAGGTTATTTTTAAACTCAATGTAGGTAGTGATGAAATAAACAATATAGATCGTACCAAACATAAGTATCGCTAGTCCCATTGTCTCCCAAATAACATAGTCATTAGGTAAGACTTGAAAGAATAATTGATTGAGGGATAATCCTGTAGATATACATATAATAATCGGATAGATCAGCGGATATAAGAATGTAAGTGCCAACTGCTTGAAAATAGTGTGATGAATGGATTCCTTGCTTAATCCCAAATGACTTAGCAAGTTGTAGCGGAATTTATATTTAGTGGAGTCACTTAGACATTGGATAGCTAGGATCGTGCCTGTAACAGCAGTAAAAATAAAGGAAATATACAGAAGTGAGAATCCCATAATCGTTATGGCAGATCGATTTTGTGTCAGATAATAGCCTCGTACTTGAATTGTATTCTGCACATAATATAAATATTCGCCATTTTCGTTTTGCGTTGTATATACCTTTTGATTGATTACACTGGCACTTTCATAATAAAAATCTTCTGTTGTTTCTTCTTCGGTATTGACCGCTAAATTGGTATTCAACACTTCCATTCCAGTGACAAATGAATCGGGTACAATGATAATTTGAGTATAATCACCCCATGCTGTAGTAAAATGGTCACTTATCACATCTTTCATATGCATAGGGGTTCCATTTGGATGAGTAAGAGCAAACTGATCCTTATTTTTAATAAGGGTAGACAGGGCTAAGCGATTACAGTTAATCAGATATTCATCTTCATTTAAAGTAATCGGTGCCATTCCTAACAATTCAGTGATATGATTGTAATCACTCAAAGTCATATAGTTATTTACTGAATCATAGCTTTGCAGTTCCTTCGCGGTAAAATCATAAAAAGAAGTCGAGTGATCGGTATAGATCTTATAGACAGCTTGGTCTTCGATGGTATATTCATCCTGAATAAGTTCCAGTGCTTTGGTAAAATCAGTATTATCATAAGCATTATGAACTAAAATGTCGTACGGTAATTGCAGATTGTTTTGAAAAGACATCGCTTGGGTAAATAAATTACTGACGTTGACACTGACTAAAGTTAAGGCAATTAATAACGTAATCGTGCCAATCGTTACTCCAATCGTATTGATCTTAGACGTAATATTACGAAGTATAAATAAATAATCATGTTTATATTTTAATCGTTTGTTTTTTAGAATAACAGACATTAAAAAATGAGGCAATGTCATTGAAACACCATAGATACTGATAATCAATAAAAGAATAGACAACAGAAAATCCGGAAAGTAGAAAGTATCATCATTTGTTTTGAAGAATCCATGGAATAAGCATAATCCCCAAATTCCCAGAATAACAGCGATAATGAAGATGATATTTCGATAGATCTTCTTTTTAAATAAAGAAGTTTCATTTACTTTGTCAAAATAGATTAAATCATGAATATTCATTTTCTTGATACGTCGGCTTGATCGAAATAAAACGACGATATAAATAGATAGAAAATAGATAACGGTTAATCCTATTGCTTCATACGTTAAATTAAATTTGACAATATAAGGCAGTTCAAAGATATTCATAATAATGGCTACAAATACTTGACTTAGAAATAAACCGATGACTAAAGCAATCAATAAAGATATAATTCCTAAAATAAGCTGTTCAATCAAAAACATCCGTGAAATACTTTTCTTTTCTATTCCTAATAAAAGGTAAGTGCCTAATTCTCGGCTGCGCTTTTCAAAGATAAACTTATTCATATAATTGATGAGAATCCCTATGATAAAGACGATCAAAATACTAATAAAGATAATCATCATTAAGAAATTATCCATATTTGAACTTAGCTCTATAATATCTTGAGTAAAAACAATTAGATTAAAGGAAAAGATTAAAGCAAAAGCAATAATAAGGGTAATAAGATAGATGAGATAATCTTTAAAACATCGCTTTGCATTGCGTAATGCAAGTTTACTTAACATTCGTATGTTCTCCACCTAGAGCAGCTAAAACATCGAGTATGTCTTCAAAAAATTGCCGGCGGGTTTTATCGCCTTTGACAAGTTCGTTAAAAATCTTCCCATCTTTTAAAAACAGTATTCGTTTGCAATAACTGGCACTGAAAGCATCATGTGTTACCATTAGGATCGTTGCCCCTAATTTTTCATTCATCGTTTTCATAGCTTCTAAAAGAAGTCCTGCCGAATGAGAATCTAAAGCTCCTGTTGGTTCATCCGCTAATACTAATTTGGGATGATTAATCAAAGCCCGTGCACAGGCACAACGTTGTTTTTGCCCACCGGATACTTCATAGGGAAATTTATCTAAGATTTCTTCAATTCCCAATTTCTTGGCATATTCCTGAACCAATGTATCTGCTTTATTGGTATCAACATTATTAATAATCAAAGATAGGGCAATGTTTTCACTGATCGTCAATGTATCCAGCAAATTAAAGTCTTGGAATATAAAACCGATATTTTCACGTCTGAAACGGGCAATGTCTTTATCCTTTATCTCCGATAAATCGATATTATCCATATAGATAAAGCCGCTGCTGACCGTATCAATAGTCGCAATACAATTCAATAGGGTTGTTTTGCCGCTGCCGCTGGAACCCATGATTCCGGTAAATTCATTTTCATTAATATCAAAACTGACATCATCTAAGGCTTTAGTAATATTCTTTTTACTGCCATAGTACTTCTCTACATTTTTAACTTGTAGTAAATTATTCATTTATTTTACTCCTTATTGGCATCATTGATAGTTTATTATGTTTGAAATAAGCAGATAAGCGATCCATCAGAATAAACGGTGATGCGATTATAAATATTATAAGAGACAACAGCATGCCAAATAGGATATAGAATATAGAACGGACATAATGTTTTTTCATAATTTTCATCTTCTTTCTTTTACATCCTTATTATAGCAAGTAAAAACAAAAAAAATCCTTACACTTTTGTAAGAACTTCTTAAGATTCTTGGTTAAATTGATGAACTTTTCCAATCGGAAAGGTAATTTTAACACATGTAAATTCTCCTAATTTGGAATCAATGGTTAATGCGAGGTTTAAACGATCACAAAGTTTTTTACTGATATATAAACCCATTCCCGTTGCGTGTTCTTTCTTACGGTCATCTCCGGTATAGCCGGCATTAAAGACACGTGGGAGTTCCTGAGGAGCAATTCCTATTCCACTATCTTTAATGATCAAATCGATATTATATTCATGTTTTTCACTATAGATGATTAACTTACGTGGTTCTTCTTTCATATATTTAATGGCATTAGAAAGTATTTGATTTAAAATAAAGTGAATCCATTTTTCATCAGTATACACAATTTGATCCAAATCATGAATTTCAAGATAAATGTGATGACCTAAAATAAGATTTTTAAAGTCAATTAACGATTGGTGAACAATCTCTTCTAAAGTAGTTTCTCTGATCAGATAATCATTTTGTGTATTATCACTGCGGGCGTAGAATAAAACCTGCTCGACAAGCTGATCTATCTTATCGACCTGCTGTTTTAATTCTTTATTTTGAGTATTGTCGCAAAGCAGAGAAATAGCCGCAATGGGAGTTTTGATTTCATGCACCCAACTTTCAATATACTCCTGATACTCTTTGGAGTTACGGCGTGCTTCACTGACCTGATCCGTCATTGCTTTTGAGCCTTTTTTCAGGGCGTAATAATAGGCTTTTGCTTCCAACTTACGGGGTTCCTCAATAATCTCATGTACAAGATATTTTTGATCAAGATCATCGACCAAACGTTCGATTTTATTATATTGCTGCTTTAATTGGATAAAATCAATCATAAAGTAGATAAATAAGATGATAAACCATCCCCCTCCCATTAATAGTAAAAGAGAAAAATTATCATACAAGGTGAACAGAAAACTGCCAAAAAAGATAAACAATACAATGTTCAGAAAGATTACCCGTATACGCTGTTCTAAATAATATCTGAATGTCATATGCGATAGCCCTTCTTATGAATGGTTTTAATAAAATCAAATAAACCAATGCTTTCTAGTTTTTTACGAATACGGGTCATATTAACATTTAATATATTTTCATCTACATAGAATTTATCATTCCATAAATATTCAATCAATTCATCTTTACTGATGTCTTTATGAGGATTTAAGAAAAGATAATACATGATCTTAAATTCATTGCGGCTTAATTCCACTTCCTGATCTTGATACTTAATTAAGGATAGATGCAGATCCAAAGTGACTTGGTCAATCTTGATTTCTTTAAAATGGGTTGGATCAAAGGTTGTGATCAAACGCTTAATTTTTTCTAATAAAATCAGTTTATTATAGGGTTTGACAATAAAATCATCTCCCCCACTGATAATGCTGGTGAGTTCATCCTCATCCGTATTACGGCTGGTTACAAAAATAATAGGGGTTTTAAGTAAACGGCGAATACGTTTACAGATCGTAAACCCATTTATGCCGATTAGATTGATATCTAATAGAATCAGATGGGGATTCACTTCTGCAGCCTGTAAATGAGCAGTATCAAAATCTTCACAGATATACGTTTCATATTCATGACTTTGCAGCAATTTAGCTAATTCTTCACGCATTAATTTATCATCTTCAATGATCATAATTCGTTTCACTTAGATCACCTCACTTATTATTAGTATACTTTAGATAAATAAAAAAGAAAGAAATATTATTAAAATAAAAACCCCCTTCACAGACTTAATAAAATTTAATTATTTTATCTGTCTGCTTTAGTGGGATTTATATTTGTTTAAACCTTTTATTCAATTCTTTCAAAGTCAGAAGCACCATGCTTGCAGATCGGACAAATATAATCTTCCGGCAATTCTTCTCCTTCATAGACATAGCCGCAAATCTTGCAGCGCCATCCCTTTTTTGTTTCCTTTTTAGGAGCCGGTTTGATATGACTTTGATAATAAGTATACGTCACTGATTCTTGATCTGATAACACTTCTGCTTCTGTCACTTCGGCAATAAAGAGTGTGTGCGTTCCGACATCTAATGTGGCAATTACCTTTGCTGAAAGATAAGCATTTGTAGTATCGGTTAAATAAGCAATACCGTTTTCACTGCGTTTCATCACAGTATTTTTAAATTTCTCCGCGGTTCTGCCGCTTTGAAAGCCAAAGTTTTGAAATACACTGAATGGAGTACGCTGATCTAACAATGATAGATTAAACATTTTAGTCTGCATAATCATATCATGGGTTAAATTCTGCTTATTTACCGCAATAATAATTTGTTTTGGTGTATCGGTAATCTGCATAGCAGTATTGATAATGCACCCATTATCCTTATCATTAGCACGGGCAGAAAGAACATAAAGACCATAACTCATTTTAAACATCGCTAAATTATTCATGAAATACCTCCTTTATTAGTAATCATTCCTAATTATAATGTACACCTTCATCCTTAAACTGTCAAATAAAAAGAATCTCCTTTATAAAGAGATATCTTTAGGTAAAGGACATTCTAATTGTATCCATTCATTTGTGACAGGATGTGTAAATTCAAGTCGATAGGCGTGCAAAAATTGCCGTTTGATTTTATCGGAGGGGGTTCCATACAGTGGATCTCCAATAATGGCATGACCAATCGAAGCTAAATGTACACGGATCTGATGTGTTCTTCCTGTATCCAGCGTACATTCGACTAACGCTTTGTTTTTATAGTTTTTGATTAACCGGTAGTGTGTAATTGCTTTTTGTCCATGATCAGAGACTCTCATTTTATTTGAATGATGACGATCTTTCCCCATATAGGTTTGTATTGTCTGAGGTTTAGAAGTTGAAATATTGCCTTTGACTAATGCTAGATAAGAGCGTTTGATCAATTTGTGTGCTAAAGCATCATCTAATAAAGGCTGAAGCAAAGCACACTTGCAAAACATGATCAGACCACTTGTATCGAAGTCTAAGCGATGCAGGTAGCGAACCGGCAGATTTAGGTGCTGCTGCTGATAGTAATAAGCAACATAGTTGCATAATGTATCGATCCCCTCTTTTTGATCTGGGTGAACATTCATGCCGGGTTCTTTATCAATAATCAAAAGAAATTCATCTTCATAAATAATGTGAATATCTTTTGGCTGAGGAATAAAGTCAATCCCACTGTAATGAAAAGCACGTATTTTAAACTGATCTTTTTTATGGAGACACGTATCAGAAGAAACAAATTGATGATTTAAAAAGTATTCCTTATTTTGTTTTAATAAGTGAATACTTTTTTTAGACAGATGGAAATACTTGAATAGATCATCAATCGTTTTATTATTAAATTGATCATCTATTGTAAAGGTTAACCATTCATTTTGTAATTTATACTTCATAGACAGTAATTTTGATATCAATGGTAATATCCATCGATTCTAAAGTATCTACTACGTGTCGTCTTTCTTTTTTAATATGATAATAGTGAGGGGTCATTTTCAATAGATTCAAGGCATCTTCATGATTATTGATATGTACCTTTTCAACAAGATCCCATGATTCTCTGACTGTAAAAGGCAGACGGATGTATTCATCTGATTTAATTTTGATTTCATCATAGATCAATTCTTTTATTTCTACTAAATGCTTGGGGTTGGCAGTTACATGGAGGATATAGCCGTCTTTTGACAGGCAACGTTCCAATTCTTCTTTGTTTACTACCGTGAATAAGGCACAAATGACATCCATACTGTGATCCTGAACGGGAATATTTTTGGAATTGCCCACGATCCAGTAAATATCACGAGTATACTTCGTTGCCATATTTATTGCTTCTTTAGATATATCTAAGCCATAATAGGTATACTCAGGATTATTGAGCGTTTCTTTCATACGCCAAGTATAATACCCTTCGCCACAGCCTAGATCAAGGATTTGTGTTGGACCTACGCTGTGCTTTGCGATATATGTATTGATCGTATCCGAGATACAATGATAATACCCCTGATTTAGAAATGCTTTTCTGGCAATCAGGCTTTCTTTGCTGTCACCGGGATGATTGGTAGCCTTATCCGGATTTAACAGTAAATTGATATATTTTGTTTTTGCCAGATCATAGGTATGACGATCTTCGCATTTATAAGAATTTCCTTCTAGGAATAATGTTTTTTTACATTTTGGACATGCGAGTTTATGCATTTTTTTCACCTCCACAACATTATAGCATAAACCATTTAAAATATGTTAAAATATTAGGCAGAGGTGATGATCATGAATTATGCTATTCTATTATTGGGAATCTTATATTTGTTTTATTATTTGATCTACAAATATATCCTTGAATTTGGAACAAGCTATATCTATTGGCATCTATGGCATACTGTACTGTGTGCCGGATTAGTCATGATCTTTGATGTACATCCTCAGTTAAGAAGTGTTGTATTGGGAAACTGCATTATATCTGTTATTTTACTTTTTTATGTAATCGTCTTGCATTATGATGTTTTAGAGCTGATCAGTGCACGCTTTAAAAAAGATAAATAATGCATATAATCGCTGTTTTTAGCAGTTTCTTTAGTTTAAATGCACATTCTTTTGTGTTAGAATGGAACAGGCAGGTGATAATATGATAAGAATAGGACAATCCATTGATATCCACCAACTCGTTGAAGGACGCAAATTAATACTAGGCGGAGTGGAAATAGACCATGAAAAAGGGCTGAAAGGACATAGCGATGCCGATGTTTTACTGCATGCCATTGCCGAAAGCATAATCGGGGCATTGGGGTTAGGCGATATCGGAAAGCATTTCCCGGATACAGATCCTCAGTATAAAGGCATTTCATCGATGATTCTCTTGGAACATGTTTTCCGGCTTATGGATCATGAAGGATATAAGATCGGTAATATCGATTCCATCATATTAGCAGAAGCACCTAAAATGGCACCGCACATCAATGCAATGCGGGAAAATATTGCACGTGTTCTGCATACAGATATCAGCAATATTAATGTCAAAGCAACCCGTGGAGAGAAAATGGGATTTGTAGGCAGAAAAGAGGGCATTATGTCTCAGGCAGTATGCCTTCTATTAGGAAAGGATCAGTAAAATGGAAAAAGTAAGAGTAAGATATGCACCTAGTCCAACCGGACATTTACACATTGGCGGTGCTAGAACGGCATTGTTTAATTATTTATTTGCTAAACATCATAACGGAGATTTTGTATTCAGAATTGAAGATACAGATATTGAAAGAAATATCGAGGGCGGAGAAGCAAGTCAGTTAGAAAACTTAGAATGGTTAGGCATTATCCCGGACGAATCACCGGTAAATCCCAACCCTAAATATGCACCTTATCGCCAAATGGAAAGATTAGATATCTATAAAGAACGTACACAATGGCTGCTTGATCATGGCTATGCGTATAAATGTTTCTGTACACCAGAAGAATTGGAAGCAGAACATGAATTACAAACAGCGGCCGGATTAGCACCTAAATATAATCGTAAATGCTGTGACTTAACACCAGAAGAAGTAGCCAGCAAAGAAGCGGCAGGAATGCCTTATACGATTCGTGTGAAAGTACCGGATAATGAAGTATATGAATTTGAAGATATGATTCGCGGACACGTTTCTTTTGAATCTAAAGATATTGGGGATTGGGTATTAGTTAAAGCGAATGGCATCCCTACTTATAACTATGCTGTCGTTATTGATGATCACTCAATGGATATTACGCATGTATTTAGAGGTGAGGAACATTTATCCAATACACCTAAACAGCTGATGATTTATAAAATGTTTGGCTGGGATGCTCCAATCTTTGGACATATGACATTGATTGTAAATGAAAATAGAAAGAAATTATCTAAACGTGATGAAACAATCATGCAGTTTGTTTCTCAGTACAAAGAAGAAGGGTACTTGCCAGATGCCATGTTTAACTTTATGGCATTATTAGGATGGTCACCTGAAGGAGAACAGGAAATCTTTACTCATGATGAATTGATCAAAGTATTTGACGAACATCGTTTATCTAAATCTCCTTCAATGTTTGATAAGTCAAAATTAATTTGGGTCAACAACCGTTATATTAAAGAAAGACCATTAGAAGAAATCGTGAAATTATGTAAACCTTTCTTAGCCGAAAAATATGATCTTTCAAATAAATCAGATGAATGGATTACCAATTTGATCGCTGTCTATCATGATCAGTTATCATACGGTAAGGAAATCTGTGATTTAGTTGACTTATTCTTTGAAGATGAACTTCATCTTGACGAAGAAGCAGTAGAATTTATGAAAGATGAAACGATTCCGAATACATTAAAAGTATTTAAAGAAAAACTAGAAGAATTAACCGAATTTACAAAAGATAACATTCAAGCCTGCATTAAAGCAACTCAAAAAGAAGCAAAAGCTAAAGGAAAAATGCTTTATATGCCAATCCGTATCGCCACAACCGGAATTATGCATGGACCGGATCTTGCAAGTTCTATCATGCTGATTGGAAAAGAAACAGCGATTGAAAGACTATCAAAATATTAATCTAGCGAACTCCGCTGGATTTTTTTATTACCTTCATTTACAGCAAATAAAAAGCCAATTATAAATGGAGCAGCT
Organism: Beduini massiliensis; assembly: GCF_000829905.1. Taxonomy (GTDB): domain Bacteria; phylum Bacillota_I; class Bacilli_A; order Erysipelotrichales; family Coprobacillaceae; genus Beduini; species Beduini massiliensis. Next base: position 674,641 of record NZ_CDPP01000006.1, on the reverse strand, counting down.
CTCTTGTCAGATGATCATCTAACACTTTAGAAGAAGCACATAAATAATTGGCTTTTAATAAATAATATTATACAACATAATTTAGGAAATAAATAAGTCTCGTTCACATAGTACACTTTGTGAACTTATTAACTATCCAATAACCAACTATATTTAATCACACCACATAAGTAAAGTCAATTATTAATTTATTGGTAAAAATCACACTAAATTAGTATGTTTTTGTATTAAACAAACACAGAACAGTTAAAAAATTAGGAATATCAAATAGTGTACTTTTTGACTGTCAATCAATAATAAACATAATCTTAAATTTAATGCATAGAGGTGAGGTTTATTAGAGAAAAAAAGTGTGGGAAATTTATATTAATAATAAATAGAAAGGTGTGAGAAAATATGTTTAAATCTAACCGACTGAAAAAGATGGTAGTCGGTACTATATTAGCTTTTTCTATGGTCTGCAGTTTAATTATCAGCAATCCTATAAAAGCTAATGAAGCTATTAATAATCCTGATCCGATTATTGATATTATGGTTAACGTACCGGCCGATTATCCCGGGACTTTTCAGGATTTTAAATCAGATTTAGAAGAGAAATTAATTGAACAAGGGTTAGAGCCGGGGACATTCCGTATCATTTCATCGGCAATGAAAATTGATACGACTGATACCGCAGGATGGTATGTTTATGATCATTATCTAAATCAAAGTGAATACAATAAGCTAGGGTTAGATAGTAGTAAACAGCCATATCGTGCAGCAGACAATACTTATGCGAGTGGAACTAATCCGACGACAATCGAAAAAGAATTTGCAACTGCAACACCAACAACGTGTCGATATTTTATACAGCATATTGCCTCTTCAAAAGATGCAGCTGGTAAAGCAAAGATGATCTTTGCAGGCTATGGAACCCAAGCATTAATTGATTATATGATTTATCCAGCACCAAGTGATGCTCGAAGAACTTTTAGTTTTGATATTGACGCAAAAGGAGTTGGAAATCATACGCTTGAAGGTACCGGTTTCTTTATTAATAGTGGCATTTCAAATGGTAAACTAAATGGCTATTTACTTTTCTATCGTTTTACCTCACAAACTGCGGGTGAAATTTATATTTTAAAAATAAATAACATTGATGCTTCCACGATTAATACAGGATCTATTACATCGCTTTATGGAAGTGCTGTCAGTAAAACGACATTTAGTTTGGATGCGACAACTAAAAAATCAAGAATTGATGTCGATCTGCAATCTAATAAATTAACAGTCCAACAGCGTAATTATAAGAGTGACGGAACATTTGCCGAATTACAGACATTATTTGGAGGAAGTGTGTCTATACCAAATTCTGGATATAATGGATTTGGACCGATGATTGCCTATAAGTCTCACGGATGTAGTGAACTTACTTCATTTGTATATTCAGACTTGGAAATGACTTATGAAGCCAATGCTTTTGATGCTTTGAAGAATACTCAGTATTCCGAAAAAGCAGAGTACAAATATTTCATTAACTTAACCGGAACAAACAATGATCCAAGTGTACCAAAGGAAGAAGAAGCATACTTGGAAGGAATCAAACGTTTAAACCAAAATGAAATTTTTTATATCAGTAATACCGATGACGGTAATGTATTGAGTAAGCCAACTGAGTCAAGTTCAGGGATTGGACCAGATAATGGTTTATATGCGACGGATGCAGATTACGTTAATCAAATTGCTGAGTTTATCGCAAAAAAATATAACGATAAAGAAAAATATACACCTGTCGAAATCTTACAGGAAAAAGACAAGCCTATTTCAGATTTTATTATTGTAGAAGATGCGGAAAAGGCAAATCAAGTTCTGACTGTACATCTACAGCATTTAAAAGAAAATGGGAATGTCGTCAAATTAAAAATACGTGATAAATCAAAAGCGGCAGATGGGAAAACAGTAACAGGATGGAAACTTAAAGTTTATGATCCTGACAACAATGTCGTTTTAGATACACCTGATTTTATAAGCAGTCCGGATGCCTTGAAATCCTATACTTTCAATAAAGATTCAAAACAAGGTAAATACATTTTTGAATTGATCGTGAAAGATAATACAGGAGCAGAATCAAGTACATATCAGACCTTTGTTACGGCATATAAAGATACAGCCGGACCCATTATCACAGCGAATGCATTGGGACAGGAATCAAAAGCGGAAATTTCATTAACCGATCAAGGTTGGGGAATTGACAGTGATGGTGTTACGTTGATTGAAAACCAAGGTAGCGGTGTACTCAAGTATCAAATTAATGATGGAAATATTGTGACATTAGATAAAGAAGTACACAGCACAACAATACAAGTTCCATTAAGTGCAGATGATTTAATCATTACTTCATGGGATGAATGTGGAAACAGCACAACAAAGACTTTTACCACTTACAAAGTATCTTTTGATAGTAATATCAAAGAGGATTATTACGTATTGAGTGGTGATAAGCTAGGGGTGCTTCCAGAAGAAGTGCCGTCTGCTGATCCAAATGAACATTTTGCCGGATGGGCAGATGAATCTGGAAATTTAGTTGGACCGGAAACCGTAGTCTCAAAGGATCTAATACTACATCCTGTCTATACTACAGAAAAAGTGACCTTGACGTTTACTGCTAATGGCGGAAGTTTCACAGATGGAGATCAAGTTCAAATTGAAGTGCCTAAAGGAAGCTTAGTCATTGACCACTTGTTATCAGGAGATAATCTTCCAACAAAAACAGGATATAGTTTTAGTCACTGGACATTATCTAATGCTTTAGTTACTGATCAAAAAGCAAACAGTAATTTGACATTGCAGGCAAATTGGAGTATCAACAGCTATAAATTAAAATTTGATGCTAATGGCGGGGCATTAGGAAAGTTAAAAGAAAAAACAGTAAATTATGGAAACAACATAAAAAATGAAACGTTAAAAGATGAAGCAGGAAATAATTATCAAGGAACTTCTTTGCCTACAAGAGAAGGTTATATCTTTAAAGGATGGGCAAAGGATGCGGAAGGTACAGATTTAGGTTCTGCCATAATGCCGGCAGAAGACTATACCGTTTATGCTGTATGGCAGAAAGACACAAGTAAATACATTGTACATTTTGATTCCGCTGGCGGAAGTCAGATCAATGATAAATCTTATGCTTCAAGCCAAACTGTGTATGGAGCTTTAAATACACCAAGCAGATCAGGGTATACATTTGATGGTTGGTATGATGAAGCAGACAATAAAAAAGCAGAAGGTGATGCTGTATATAGCAAGACAGATCATACTTTGACTGCCCATTGGGTTGCCAATACGGATACACAATATAAGATTCAATATTTTGTTAAAGGGGAAAACGGATATCAAAGATTAGATGAGTTAACCCAAAACAAAACCGGAACAACAGATTCGGAAGTTTCAATAGCTGATAGTGATATTTTAGGTATCAGTGGATATTGGTATAATTCTGAAATTTCTATGAATGTCACTTCCGGTACAATTACCGGCGATGGAAAGCTTGTATTGAAACTTTATTATGATCGTTATTTCAACATCAATACCGAAGCAGTTAACGGTGTCATCACACCATCAAGCAGTGTAAAAGAATACAGCAGTCATACTGTAACATGGACACCAAATGCCGGACAGATTGCTTCAAGAATTATTGTCGATGGTATTGTGAGAGATGATTTATTATCAGTAAACAGCATTACGTTTAATGATATTGCTTCACATCATGAAGTTAATGTCATCTTTAGTTCAGAAAGTGGAAATAAGCCGGATACAGGTGATTATTATACTGTTAAAACAAAGGTAGTAGGAGGCACAGGAAATACTACGATTACTCCGACAATGACTGTTTTAAAAGGCAAAGATCACAAAGTTGAATGGCAGATTGACAGTGAATATTATATTACTTCTATTCAGGTAGATGGAAAAGAATATTCCTTAGATACTAAAAACATTGATTTCAAAGGTATTTCGGCAAATCATGAAGTAATTATTACGGTTGATCGTTTGCCAAGCCTTGGTGGAAACAGCACAGTAGGATATTACACACTGACGGTTAATCAATATGGCGGAGATACAGTTCATCCGGAAAATACGGTGACAAGTCCAAGTAAAGTAGTGGAAATGAGCAGTGATGAAATCGTAACATGGAAAGCACAAAATGGATATCGTATTTATCAAGTATTTGTTGATGGGGTAAAACTAGATGATGAACAGGTAAAACAGGGAAATATAGATTTCAAAAATATATCCGCTAACCATGTTGTAGATGTTTACTTTACAAAAGACGGAGAAAGTCTCCCATCAATATATGATAAAGATTCAATAAAAGTTGTAACAGAATTGATTGGCGGACCGGGAAGTATCACCGGTGGCAGTGTCGTAGAAAAAGGAAGCAGTTATGATGTTGAATGGAATCCAGTATACCAAACAACAACAGATAAAACTTCTGATGAATATGCGGCTTATGTGATCGATAAAGTTGTGGTTAATGGGCAGCAAATCAGTCAAGATGATCAAAAAGTCAAATTAGAAAACATTGATCAAGATCAAAAAGTAGAAGTTTATTTAAAACCGGATGTGTATCACGTTAAAACGATTAAATATGGAAATGGTACAATTTCTGAATCAAAGACACTTTACCGTGAACAAAATTATGAACAAATCATCGGACAGCCGGGAGACGGGACAAAGATTGCCAAGGTCGTTGTTGATGGTAAGTTAGAATATCCAACTACATTCTATCGATCAGCAAGAGCACTGTACGCAGACGAATCCGATATTAAAGTAAATGAAGCCACTGATTCAAAAGCACGTGTTAGCGTTGAATCGATCAAGCAGGATCATATTATTGAAGTTTATTTTGCTAATGATATCAATGATCTTCCTCAAGAAGACCAAATGATTAACGTTACCGGAAGTATTACCGGCGGGATTGGATCTATCGAAGGAACAGGGAAATTCCATGTAAATCCAGATTTGGGTCATGCAGGATCTGCAACAGTGACTTGGGATATTGATACAAATAAATATGAAGTAACGGATGTTAAAGTTAATGGTGCATCTGTTCCATATAACGGAAACTCCATTACATTAGAAAATCTCAATGAAAATAAAGACGTTGAAGTAATTGTTAAACGAACTGAGTTACCTAATAATGATGAAATAAAAGATTTAACGCCGCCTGACAATACCCACAATTTCGATATTACGACAGAAATTATTGGCGGGCCGGGAACTATTTCAAACAGTACAACGGTTACAAATGGTGCAAACCATAATGTTAATTGGGAAGTGACGGAAAATGGCTATGAAATCCGAGATATTATAGTGGATGGAGTAAGCAGACCGGATCTTATCAGCAGCACAGGAACAGGAAATATTGATTTTAATCAGATTTCTTCAAATCATGATGTAAAAGTTGTTTTAGGTAAAAAACCGGATGTAAATATTGATGTAGATGGTGATGGAATACCGGACATTAACATTGATACTGATGGAGATGGCAAACCCGATATCAATATCGATATAAATGGAGATGGCAAACCCGATATCAACATTGATACAGATAATACGGGCGTATGGAAACCAAGTGGACAAGGTGGAAATAAAGATGGTATTTGGAAACCTGACACAAATATTGATACCAATGGAGATGGCATAGGAGATACCGATTATTATCGACCAGCTATCGATTTAGATAAAGATGGTGTTGATGATAACTGGAAACCAAATCAAGATGTTTATCCAAATGGCATTATTCATCCGGGCTATGATACGGCTAATCCAAACATCAATATTGATACGAACGGTGATGGAAAGCCAGATATCAATATCGATACCAATGGAGATGGCAAACCGGATGTTAATATTGATATAGATGGTGATAATAAGGCTGATATCAACATTGATACGAATGGGGATGGCAAACCAAATATCAACATCGATACCGATGGAGATGGAAAACCAGATATTAATATCGATACTGATGGGGACGGAAAACCCGATATCAACATCGATACGAATGGAGATGGCAAACCAGATATCAACATCGATACTGATGGAGATGGGAAACCGGATATTAACGTCGATACCGATGGGGATGGAAAACCAGATATCAACATCGATACGAATGGAGATGGAAAACCAAATATCAACATTGATACCGATGGAGATGGCAAACCAAATATCAACATCGATACCGATGGAGATGGAAAACCTGATATCAACATCGATACCGATGGAGATGGCAAACCCGATATCAACATCGATACGAATGGGGATGGAAAACCAAATATCAACATTGATACCGATGGAGATGGCAAACCCGATATCAACATCGATACTGATGGAGACGACAAACCCGATGTTAACATTGACAGTGATGGTGCAGCAGATATCATCATTACGCCTACAGTAACAGAGAATGATGCGGTAGATACTTCAGACAGAATGTCAGCTGTTTGGACTTATTTGGCACTCTTATCAATGGCTGGGGCAATGTATTTTGGTTTCTCTAAAAATAAAGAAAAACAGATTTAATAAATAATGAAACACCAAAGAACTTAGCTTTGGTGTTTTTAGCTATAAGTTGGGTTAATATAATTTAACCCAAGACATGATTACATATAAAATACTACACCTATAGTACGAGCTATGATAAAATAAAAGAAAGAGGTGAGACCAATGAAATCTTTATATACCTGGGCAAATCGTTTTGATAAAGAGAACTTATATGATTATTATTTAACAACCATTGATAAACCACTTCCCTATGAAAAAATTACGAGAAAAAGAATGTTGGAAACAATCGTTGCCTATTATAATATCAATGATCATTTGTTCTATGCCTTATCTGCACAAGAAATCAGTCTGTTAAAAAAGATTGTAGAGAATAAGGAAAAAGTATTAACCGATGAAAATAAGACCCTCATCATCGAATTATCGAGCAAACTTTTAATTAGTTTTTCTTATTTTACAGATGAAATTTATATTTATGATGAATTTTATGATGCCATAAAAAAGGCTGTAGAGAAAATGAATACGGCAGAAGGAAAGAAAATATTAGAGCTTCAGCAAGTCTGTATCGGGTTATGCAATGCTTATGGCATTTTAGAGAAAGAAGAATTTTATGACTGCATTCACCGTTATTTAAGCAGTTATACTAATGAACAAATTGAGAATATTATAAAGACTTCAGATTATTTCAGACATCGCATTGCAATTTTGGAAATTACCTATGATAATATCCCTATCACACTTTTTACATATCATGATGTAGAAGAAGTAGCTGATTTTCTTGATGTCTATATTGATGTATTGACATTACCTAAGTATGAGTTTAATTATGATGAAATCATGGACTATGCGGCCTATGAATTGAACTATAAGAATGATTCTTTGCAGCGATTATTAAAACGAATGAGAGAGATTAATACGTATTTCTATGAAGATCAGTTTTTAAATATCATTCAAACGGTAACAAACCTTTTATTAGATAAAAATTTAATCAAAAAGTTTATATATGATCACTATCCTCATTATGAAAGGAATGCAGACAAGTTCTTTGAATTGATGGATCTTTGTGATGAGATGGGTGAAACATTAAATACTTGGGCAGCACGTGGCTATCCGGTAAGCCGTATGACGGATGTGCTGAGCGGACTTCAGATTGATACTATGAAAAAGTTGGAAAGAGCGTACCATTATAAGACAGGACTCTCACCGGAAGATGATTTCAATAGTTTCTTGGATTTTATTGAATCCGTTACAGATGAAGAAGTAGATGAATATCTCTATAATAAAGAAAAGAAACAGTTAAACTAATAGAATAAGATAAAAGAAAAAAGTAACTTGCGAGTTACTTTTCTTTTTTGCTTGATTTTGTTAGGTTTGTAAGATATGCATTAAAAATATAATTAAAATCCTTTTCACTGATTTCAAAAGGAATATTTGCCCATGCTTCTTTTTTTACGGCTTCAAAGAACGGCCCCAGATCTTTAGAAAGATCATCATCAGTAGATAAATACTTATGTGCTGTATATATTTGCTTCCAGATTTTTAATTGCTGCTTATAAGGCACGATATCTTTTGTCTGCTTAATATAATCCTGTACCTGATCACGATTTATCAATTCTTCATGATGACAATTATCACATCGCAAAACAAACCCTTTCGTTACTTTTGAGAGTGGAAATCCCAGGAATATTTTTTGGGTATTGTAAGTATCTATGTACCCAGGGGCAAAATGACCGCAATGATTGCAGCGAATAAATCCAAGTTCTTCTAACTGTTTTTGAAATACTTTTTTCATAACCACCCTGCTTTCCATAGTCTCTATTATAATCGAAAAAGAGAGAAATGTAAAAATAAACCATCTCTAAACATCAAACAAATTCATTGCTTATTAGACATGGATTCTTTGATATTTTTAAAAGAAAATAGAGTAAATTTAAGTTAAATAAGAAGAAAATAAAGTGATACCCCTTTCTTTTTGTAAGCTTTTATTTGTTTTCAAGTGTTTTTATAAAAATAAATTATCCTCTGATAATCAGTATAATTTAATATTAATTTGATAAATGAAATAAATTGACGAAAAATAAAATTAAAAAAAATAACTTTTTGAACTTCAAACTATTTACTTTTAACTTCAAATCATCTATAATGCTTTTGTTACTAACGAGGAGGAATAAACTTATGGTATTTGATAAAGTAAAAGAAATTATTGTGGATTCACTAAGCTGCGATGCAGATGCAGTTACATTAGAAGCAAATTTAAAGGATGATTTAGAAGCAGATTCATTAGACGCTGTAGAATTAATCATGGCGATCGAAGAAGAATTTGATATTGAGATCCCTGATGATGTATCTACACAAATGCAAACAGTTAAAAATATCGTAGATTACATTGAAACAAATAAATAATGTTTACTCTTTCGAGTAAACTTTTTTTTAAAATAATAGTTTGAAGTTCAAAACACAAAGGAGATTATGATGAAATTAGATATTATTAAGGAATTAATGGATAAGTTTTCTGATTCTGATATTCATAAAATGGATGTTGAATTTGATGATATAAAGATTAAATTGGAAAAAGAAGAGGTAAATAGAGTGGCAGCACAGGCTCCTGTCATGGCGATGCCTTCAATGCCGGTTTCAACACCCGCAGCAGCACCTACACCTGCAGTTGCTGTTCAAGAAGAAAGTGTTGGCGGAGAATTGGTTAAAGCACCGTTAGTTGGTGTCTTCTATTCTAAAAACTCACCGGAAGCAAAAGCATTTGTAGAAGTAGGCAGTCAAGTTAATGCCGGAGATACACTTTGCATTATTGAAGCAATGAAAGTGATGAATGAAATTAAAGCCCCCATCAGTGGGACAGTGACAAGTATTTTAGTTAAAGATGAGGACTTAGTAGAATTTGATCAAGTATTAATGAGCATCCAAGGATAGGTGAAAATATGTTTAAGAAAATTTTAATCGCAAATAGAGGAGAAATCGCAGTTCGTATCATACGTACCTGCCATGAATTGGGAATTGAGACAGTCGCTGTGTATTCAACAGCAGATGAAACCTCTCTGCATGTTCAATTATCAGATGAAGCAGTATGTGTGGGTGGTCCTAAAGCAATGGACAGTTATCTAAATATGAAGAATATCTTAATGGCAGCTACTGCATTAGGGTGTGATGCAGTTCATCCGGGCTTTGGTTTCTTATCTGAAAATGCGACTTTTGCACGATTAGTAGAAGAGTGCGGGATGACATTTATCGGTCCAAGCGGTGATGTTATTGACATGATGGGGAATAAGTCCGCAGCCAGAAAGTTAATGATCAGTGCTGGTGTTCCGGTTGTTCCTGGAAGTAAAGGAAGCATTAAAAATGCGGATGAAGCAGTCGCTTGTGCAGATGAAATCGGTTATCCGGTTCTGATTAAAGCTGCTGCCGGAGGCGGAGGACGCGGAATGCGTAAGGCATTCACAAAAGAAGAAATTATCCAAGCCTTTGAAACTGCCAAAGCAGAAGCCAAAGCATGTTTCAATGATGATGAAATGTATATTGAAAAACTGATCGTTGATCCAAAGCATATCGAATTTCAAATATTAGCAGATAATTTCGGAAATGTTGTTCACTTAGGAGAAAGAGACTGCTCTATCCAAAGAAGAAACCAGAAAATGATTGAGGAAGCACCATCAAAAGCACTGACACCTTTGTTAAGAGAAAAGATGGGAGCAGATGCTGTAAAAGCAGCAAAAGCAGCGAATTATGCCAATGCCGGAACAATTGAATTTGTTTTAGACAATAAAGGAAACTACTACTTTATTGAAATGAATACACGTATTCAAGTAGAACATCCGGTAACGGAAATGATTACCGGCATCGATTTAATCAGAGAACAGATCCGTATTGCTTCAAACCAACCTTTGTCGTTTAAACAAAATGAAATTAAATTAAATGGACATGCGATTGAATGCCGTATCAATGCGGAAGATTTTAAGCATGATTTCAGACCATGTCCGGGAATTGTAGATAGTGTGCATATTCCGGGTGGGTTAGGTGTACGTATCGATACCGCTCTGTATCAAGGCTATCGTGTGACATCGCACTATGATTCGATGGTCGCAAAAGTCATTGTTCATGGAAACAATCGTTTAGAAGCAATCCGCAGAATGCGAAGAGTCTTGGAAGAACTTGTAATTAACGGTGTGGAAACAACACAGGAATTACAATATTTAATCTTACATCACCCTGAATATATAAAAGGTAACTTTACCACAAGTTTTATTGAAAATAACTTAGATGAAATGGTGAGATAATGGAAGAACTATTTAAAGAACGAAAAGAGAAATTAAATATATTTAAAGCTTTTAGAAATAAAAACTTTAAATCAGAAAAAAAAGATGTTCCCGAAGGCATTTATGTGAAGTGTACAAATTGCCAAGAAACATTGCTTAGACAAGAGTTAAAGGAACAATTTTATGTATGCCCGCACTGTCACGAACATTTAAAGATATCTGCTCAAAGAAGATTAAAATTTTTAGTAGATAAAGGAAGTTTCAGAGAGTTAAATGGGAAAATGAAATTTACAAACCCGATTGGGTTCCCAAACTATGAAAAAAAGATCAAGGATTTGCAAGTAAAAACAGGATTAAATGAAGCGGTCATTACCGGAGTAGGCAAAATTGACAAGATGCCGGCTGTCATTGCGGTTATGGACAGTCGCTTTTTAATGGCAAGCATGGGAAATGTAGTGGGAGAAAAGATTACCCGTGCCACAGAATATGCGACGAAAAAGAAATTACCGCTGGTGATCTTTTGTGCATCGGGAGGTGCCAGAATGCAAGAAGGTATTATTTCTTTAATGCAGATGGCTAAAACTTCTCAAGCAATCGCAAAACATCAAAAAGAAGGATTACTGTATATTTCTTATATTACGCATCCAACGACAGGAGGGGTAACTGCTTCTTTTGCTTCTTTAGGGGATATTATTATTGCGGAACCTAATGCACTGATTGGCTTTGCCGGTCCTCGTGTCATTGAACAAACGATTAACCAAAAGCTTCCGGAAGGATTCCAAAGATCTGAATTTATGCTTAAACAGGGATTTATCGATATGGTCGTAGAAAGAAAAGAGATGCGTCAGACTTTGGCGAAGCTGTTAAAGATGCATACCTTGGGAGGAAGATAAATGTCATTACAACAAGCAGAGATAAAGATTAAAGAAATTGAATTAGAACTTCTAAAGCTGGAAGATCTTAAAAAACAGGGAATTGATATTGATGGAACAAGGAGCGAATTGCTCAAATCCAAACAAAAGATATTAGATGAAGCTTATGGGGCAATGAGTGCCTATGATCGTGTTTATTTGGCACGTCATATCGGACGTCCTAATGTCAAAGAATATATTCAAGATATCTTTGATGACTTCATTGAGATACATGGAGATCGCTTATATCGTGATGATGCTTCTGTTTATGGAGGAATTGCCATGTTTAATGATATGCCTGTGACAGTCATCGGAACGGTAAAAGGAAAAAGCGTGGAAGAAAATGTACAGTGCAACTTTGGAATGGCTAGTCCGGAAGGCTATCGTAAAGCCTTGCGTTTAATGAAACAGGCTGAAAAATTTAATCGTCCGATTATTACCTTTATTGATACACCGGGTGCTTATCCGGGAATTAAAGCGGAAAAGCATGGACAAGGTGAAGCGATTGCCAGATCAATTATGGAAATGTCGATGCTTTCTGTTCCCATCATTTCAATTGTTATCGGTGAAGGAGGCAGCGGCGGAGCTTTAGCTTTAAGTGTAGCGAATCGCATTGTTATGTTGGAAAACGCAGTCTATTCTGTATTGTCACCGGAAGGCTTTGCTTCTATTCTTTATAAGGATAGTTCAAAAGCGAAAGAAGCAAGTGAACTAATGAAAATTACCGCCAAAGATCTCTATGATCTTCATATTGTGGATGCCATTATCAAGGAACCTGTGGGTGGAATTCAAAATAATAAAGAATTAGTATTCTTACAGATTAAGCAATATCTTGAATCAGAACTAAAAGAATTGACAAAGAAAAGAAAAACACAAATATTAGATGAACGCTATCATAAGTTTAGGGAGATCGGCAATGGATTTGAAGAATAATCGCAAGATCGTACAAAAAGAGATCATCAGTGAATTATTGTCAAATCTATTAAGTGACGCTATCTCCGTTGAACATCAGTACTTCAAAGGAGCCGGAGTCAAAGACTTATCAATGTCCGAAATTAATATTATTAACGCTATTGCAAAGGATGAAAATCCAACGATGAGTTCAATTGCAGAACGCTTGTGTTTAACGAATGGAACAATTACGACTTCAGTAAAGAAATTAGAAAAGAAACTTTATGTGATTCGTAAAGAAGATCATTATGACCGACGTTATAAACATGTGTATTTAACCACCAAAGGAAAAGATATTTTTGCTTTGCATAATGCGTTTCAAGAAGAAATGGTATCTCAAGTATGTGATTCTCCGGAATTGATGAAAGAGGATCATTTGATTGATCTGCTTTCTAAATTAAGTGGATTTGTGAATGATATCAAATATAAATATGAAGTGGAGAAATAGTATGAAAGGAATCAAAATCTTATCGACTGGACATTATGCACCCAGCAAAGTAGTCTCAAATGATGACCTAGCAAAAGTGGTAGACACCAGTGATGAATGGATCAAAAGCAGAACCGGGATTGCTAATCGTCATATTTCTGTTGATCAAAATACATCGGAACTTGCCTATTTAGCCGCTAAAGATGCGATTGAAAAAGGAAAGATCGATACCGCAAAGATCAAATATATTCTCGTCGCAACCTTTACTCCTGATGATTATACCCCCTCAACAGCGTGTATAGTTCAAAAGAAGTTGGGTTTAAATGATCAGGAAATCATGGCATTTGACATTAATGCAGCGTGCAGTGGTTTTGTTTATAGCTTAAACATTATAAAAGGAATGCTTCAAAAAGATGAATATGCCATTATTATCGGCAGTGAAGTTATTTCCAAGCTGATTGATTGGCAGGATCGCGGAACCTGTATCTTATTTGGTGATGGTGCCGGGGCAGCTGTTGTAGAAGGAAGTGATGAACACCTATTCTACAGCTATAATAATTCAACCGGAAATGAAGAAGCCCTTTACTGCAAAGGAAGAACTTTCAACAATATATCAGAAGGTTATCTTTATATGGATGGGCGTGAAGTCTTTAAATTTGCCGTTGATGCGATTAATAAATCTATCCAGAACTTACTTAGTCAAAGTGGGTTGACGCTTGATGAAATCGATTATGTGGTGTGTCATCAAGCAAATTATCGCATAATTTCACATGTCTATAAAAAATTAAAAGCAGATCCCGGTAAGTTCTTTATGAATTTACAGGAATACGGAAACACTTCAGCGGCCAGTATCCCCATGGCATTGTCAGAAATGAATGAACAGGGATTATTAAAAGAAAATCAAAAAATTATTTGTGTTGGATTTGGTTCAGGACTCACTTGGGGCGCAACACTATTTGAATGGTAAAAGGAGAAAACAATGAAAATCAATGAATTATTAAAGGTTAAGTATCCCCTTATCCAAGGAGGAATGGCAAATATTGCGACCGGTGAATTTGCAGCCAGTGTTTCTAATGCAGGTGCGTTAGGATTAATTGGTGCCGGAGGAATGACAACAGAAATTCTAAAAGAAAACATCGAAAAATGTAAACAACTGACAGATCAGCCTTTTGGGGTTAATTTAATGATGATGAATCCTTATGTCGATGAAATGGCACAATTAGTCATTGATGAAGGGATTAAAGTGGTGACAACAGGAGCCGGAAATCCATCGAAATATATGAAAGCATGGAAAGAAGCAGGAATCCTTGTAATGCCGGTAGTTCCATCCGTAGCCTTAGCGAAACGTTTGGAAAGAAGCGGAGCCGATGCTGTCATCGTAGAAGGAACAGAAGCCGGAGGACATATCGGAGAACTGACAACCATGGCATTAGTACCGCAAGTCGTAGAAGCAGTGTCTATTCCGGTTATTGCCGCCGGAGGAATCGCTTCAGGAAAACAACTGTTAGCGGCTTATGCATTGGGAGCATCCGGTGTACAGGTAGGGACTTGTTTACTGGCAAGTGAAGAATGTCCGGTTCACGAAAATTATAAAAACGCAATTGTAAAAGCAAAAGATACTGACACGACAGTAACCGGAAGAATCAGTGGTACACCTGTCAGAATTATTAAAAACAGAATGGCGAAAGAATACATCAAGCGTGAAAAAGAAGGGGCTTCTATGGAAGAACTGGAAACCTATACACTGGGTTCTTTAAGAAAAGCAGTGTTGGAAGGTGACACGCAGAGCGGATCATTAATGGCAGGACAAGTTGCCGGAATGGTCAAAGAAATTAAACCTGTAAAAACAATTATTGAAGATCTATTCCATGAATGTGACATGGAAAAAGAAAAGTTAATCAATTTTCTAGGAGAGTAACTATGACTTATATCAAAATTGGCAGTAAAGAATTGACAATCCCTATTATTCAAGGGGGAATGGGTGTAGGTGTATCATTAGGAAATCTTGCCGGAAATGTGGCAAAAAATGGCGGAATGGGTGTTATATCAACAGCGCATCCCGGTTATCGTGAAGAAAACTTCTTGAAAGATACAACACATGCAAACTTAGTCGCTTTAGATAAAGAAATAAAAAAAGCGAAAGCCATTGCCAATGGTAAAGGCATGGTCGCTGTAAATGTGATGGTCGCTATTACGGATTATGATGAAATGGTCAAACAGTCGGTAGAATCAGGCGTGGATGCCATCATATCCGGAGCAGGATTACCTCTTACTTTACCTAAGCACACAAAAGGAACAGACATTGCTTTAGCTCCTATCGTATCGAGTGGTCGTGTCGCTACCTTAATCTGTCGTACATGGGATAAGAAATTTAATGTGATTCCTGATTTTATTGTGATTGAAGGAAGCGAAGCCGGGGGACATCTTGGTTTTGATAAAGAAGCATTGATAGAAGGAAAGACACAAAACTTAGATGATATTCTAAGGGATGTTTTATCCGCTGTTAAGCCTTATGAAGAAAAATATAATAAAAAAATTCCGGTCTTTGTTGCCGGGGGTGTCTATGATGGAAAAGACATTCGTCATTTCCTAGATTTAAAAGCAAGCGGAGTACAAATGGCTACTCGTTTCATTGCCACTAAAGAATGTGATGCCAGTGATGCCTATAAGCAAATGTTTGTCAATTGCAAAAAAGAAGATATTGTCATCGTAAAATCACCTGTGGGTATGCCGGGAAGAGCGATGCGTACAAAATTGATCGATCGCTTGGCAGATGGAGAAACAATTCCATTGACCCATTGTTTCAACTGTTTA
This sequence comes from Beduini massiliensis, assembly GCF_000829905.1. Taxonomy (GTDB): domain Bacteria; phylum Bacillota_I; class Bacilli_A; order Erysipelotrichales; family Coprobacillaceae; genus Beduini; species Beduini massiliensis. Next base: position 658,733 of record NZ_CDPP01000006.1, on the reverse strand, counting down.
AAACCATGTGATCCCAAGACAACGCCTTATTGTATTTCTATGGCATTAATCCATGCCGTTAAAGGGGATGTGGATGATGGCTTGGTTTTCTGTGGAAGTAATGCTTATCGCATAAACACTATTCAATCAGTTGATACATTAATCAGTGAATTATTAAAGGAATGTGAGGAATAATCATGAAAATTGGTTTTATATATGCCGGACAGGGAAGTCAGGTCGTAGGAATGGGAAAATCTTTCTATGATCATTACGAAACAGCTAGAAACATTATGGATGCGATCCAAATAGATTTTGACCTGAAAGATTTATGTTTTAACGGACCTATCGATGTGTTGTCACAGACACAATATACACAGCCCTGTATGGTGGCCTGTGCTATTATGGCAACAGAATTATTAAAGGAAAATGGGATAGAACCAGCTATGTCCGCCGGACTAAGCTTAGGGGAATATTCAGCTTTATACAGCGCCGGTGTGATGGATGCCAAAACAGCCATTGATTTAGTTCGTTTTAGAGGACAGGCAATGGAAGAAGCGGCAAAAGGAATCGAAAGCAAGATGGTGGCAGTCTTAGGACTAGACCGAGACACTTTACAAAAATGTGTAGAAGAAGCAAGTGCCTACGGAGTTGTTCAAATTGCCAACTATAACTGTCCGGGACAATTAGTTATTGGCGGAGAAGCAAAAGCGGTCGATAAAGCATCCGAGCTTGCATTAGAAAACAAAGCCAGAAGAGCTTTACCGTTAAATACAAGCGGACCCTTCCATACCTCATTATTAGAAAAAGCCAGTGTTGCCTTAGCGAATAAATTTAAAGAAGTGACATTCCAAGAAATGTGTTTACCGGTTATCTTTAATTCAACGGCAAGACCACTGGAAGAAAACAGCACTATTGCACAAATGCTGACGAAGCAAGTCAAGTCTTCTGTTTATTTTGAAGACAGTATACGTTACATGTTGTCACAGGGCGTAGATACTTTTATTGAGATCGGACCGGGAAAAGTGTTGAGCGGATTCATCAGAAAGATTGATAAAACAATAAAATGCTATCAAGTGGAAGACCATGAATCATTAGAGAAAACTTTAAAAGAATTAAAAGGAGAAGAATAATGGATTTAACAAATAAAATTGCTTTAGTCACGGGAGGAAGCCAGGGAATCGGTAAAGCAGTATGCCTTAAATTGGCACAGCTGGGAGCAAATATTGCTGTGAACTACATTGACTTTGGAAACAATAAAGCCATTGCCGAAGAAACGCAAAAAGAACTTGAAGCATTAGGGGTAAAAGCAATGATCGTCAGTGCCGATGTTTCTTCTTTTGAAGACACTGAAAAGATGTTTGCCGAAGTGATGGAAAAATTTGGCAGAATCGATATTTTAGTTAACAATGCCGGAATTACCAAAGATAATTTAATGATGCGTATGAAAGAAGCAGATTTTGATGCCGTTATTAATGTTAATTTAAAAGGAACATGGAACTGCATGAAACATGTGACACGTATCATGATGAAACAAAAATACGGTAAAATTATTTCAATGGCTTCTGTTGTAGGCGTTATGGGAAATGCCGGACAAGTCAACTATTCGGCAAGTAAAGCCGGAGTGATTGGCATGACCATGTCACTAGCAAGAGAATTAGCGAGTCGTGGCATCAATGTCAATGCAGTAGCACCGGGATTTATTCAAACCGATATGACAGCTGTATTAAGTGATGAAGTAAAAGCAGATTTAGCAAAGAATATTCCATTGGGAACATTAGGTACTGTGGAAGATGTTGCCAATACAGTCGCCTTTTTAGCGAGTGATGAATCAAAATATATTACAGGCCAAGTCATTCATGTTGATGGCGGAATGGCAATGTAGGAGGAGCAGACGAATGAAAAGACGTGTAGTAATTACTGGAATAGGGGCAGTGAGTCCAATCGGGAATACTGCTCCTGATATGTGGGAAGCAGTAAAAGAAGGAAAATGTGGAATTGATTTCATCAAAGGCTATGACACAACGAACCAACGTGTGAAATTAGCCGGAGAAGTAAAAAATTTAGTAGTAGAAGATTTCATCGATAAGAAGTCAGCTAAGAAAATGGATCGTTTTACACAATTAGCGATGATTGCTTCAAAAGAAGCTTTTGCCGATTCACAAATTAATATTGATGAAATTGATGCTACCCGTTTTGGCTGTATCATTTCCAGCGGAATCGGTGGATTGCAGACGATCGAAAGAGAACACAGCAAAGCCTTGGCAAAAGGATATGATCGTGTCTCACCTTTCTATATTCCAATGGTTATCACCAATTTAGCTGCCGGTAATGTAGCGATTGAGGTAGGGGCAAAAGGAATGTGTTCTTGTGTCGTGACTGCCTGTGCCGGTGGTACAAATTGTATCGGGGATGCATTTAGAAATATTCGCGATGGCTATCAGGAAATCATGTTAGCCGGAGGAAGTGAAGCCGCAGTGACTCCATTAGGAATCGGTGGATTTACTTCAATGAAAGCTTTAAGCGAATCAACAGATCTAACGCGTGCCTCAATTCCTTTTGATAAAGAACGTAACGGTTTTGTTATGGGGGAAGGAGCCGGCATCGTTATTTTAGAAGAATTAGAACACGCCAAAAAACGTGGAGCAAAAATCTATGGTGAAGTAATTGGTTATGGTTCAACTTGTGATGCTTATCATATCACTGCTCCTTCACCGGATGGAGAAGGCGGAGCCAGAGCCATGAAAGAAGCCATTGCCGATGCAAATATTCAAACAGACATGATTCAATACATCAATGCCCATGGAACATCTACTGCTATGAATGATAAAGGTGAAACAGCCGCTATTAAAGCAACATTTAAAGATCATGCTTATAAGCTGGCCGTCTCTTCAACCAAATCAATGACAGGGCACTTATTAGGTGCAACCGGAGCGATTGAAGCGATTATCACGACAAAAGCCTTGCAGGATGGATTTATACCAGCCACGATCAACTATCAAGTTCCTGATGAAGAATGTGATTTGGATATCGTACCGAATACAGGGAGAACTGAAGATATCGAATATGCTATCAGTAACTCATTGGGATTTGGCGGACATAATGCCACTTTAGTATTCAAGAAGTATAAAGGAGAATAAAAATGGAATTAAACAGTAATCAAATTCAGGAAATTTTACCGCATCGCTATCCCTTTGCTTTAGTGGATAGAATCACTGATTATCAGCCGGGAGAATATGCAAAAGGCATTAAATGTGTCAGTGTCAACGAAATGCAGTTTTGCGGTCACTTCCCACAACAACATGTAATGCCGGGAGTATTAATTGTTGAAGCTTTAGCACAGGTAGGAGCGGTTGCTATCTTATCTGTTGAAGAAAATAAAGGAAAGATTGCCTTATTTGCCGGCATCAACAACTGTAAATTTAAACAACAGGTCATCCCGGGAGATGTTCTTGAATTAGAATGTACGCTGATTAAGAAAAAAGGGCCGATCGGAATCGGTGAAGCCATCGCCAAAGTAAACGGTAAAATAGCCGTTAAAGCGGAATTAACGTTTGCCGTTCAACAATAAGTATGTTTCATATTCACCATTTTGAATCCATTGATTCTACTAATACTTATGCGAAAAAGAATATTTCAGATTTTAACCATTATGATGTCATTTGGGCAGATTATCAAACTCATGGTCGAGGGCGAAGAGATCATCAGTGGATGGCCCCTAAACAGGCACATGTAATGGCGAGCATTATCATAAAAGAAGCCATTGAAGCTAACTGTATCCAACAACTGACTCAAGTATGTGCGGTAAGTATATGGCAGTTATGCCAGTCTCAAGGGATAAAAGCAAAGATCAAATGGCCTAATGACATCTATGTAGGGGATAAAAAGCTAGTTGGCATTTTGATTGAAGCTGTCTTTGAAAAAGAGCTTCAAGGCATTGTGATCGGAACCGGAATCAACGTAAAAGAGGAGGGGCTGCCATCAACGGCCACCTGTCTGCAATCTTTAGGGAGTTCATTAGACATTCAAGAGACTTTAGAAAGCTATTTACATTATTTCAATGAGAATTACCAGCTGTTTAAAACAGGAAAATATGAGCAATTACTAAACATTGCCAATGAACATGCTTATCTAAGAAATAAAACTGTTTATTTAGAGGGATATGGCAATGTTGAGATCGGAAATCTTTTAGAGGATGGACGTATTGAAATTAACCAAGGAAATCAAACGCATTACATACATGTCAATGAATTTACGCTAGCAAGGAAGTGCTGAACGTCACTTCTTTTTCTTTAAGCAAAAAATAATAAGGACATGCTATAATGGGGATAGAAAATACGGACACATTGAAGCATGTATTGACAGGACAGAATAATCTTAAATGATTAATGTATTGTTAGGAGGGAAAGAAGATGGATTGGACAGAAACTTTAAAAAGAGCAGTCAATTATATTGAAGAACATCTTTTAGATAATATTAATGTCAATGATATAGCGGAAAATGTTTATGTTTCTTCTTTTCATTTTCAGCGTGGGTTTAAATTAATGACCGGGTATACCCTTAATGAATACATAAAAGGGCGCAGACTTTATTTAGCCGCTTTAGAGTTTGTCAGCAGTGATATAAAGGTGATCGATTTAGCTTATAAATATGGTTACGATACCCCTGAGAGCTTTACGAAGGCATTCAGCCGTTTTCATGGGGTTGCTCCAAGTCAGTTAAAAGGAGATACTAAAAAAATAAAACCATTTTTACCTCTCAAAATCTCCATATCAATTAGTGGAGGGAATGAGATGGATTATGTGATAGAAAAAATGAATTGTTTTAAAGTCATTGGGATAGAAAAAATCATCTCTTATGAAACCTCGTATCAGGAGATTCCGGCTTTTTGGGAAGAATTTAAGAGAGGAGATTATACGAAACAAATACCACAGGAAATAATCAATCAATTTCATATTGGTGAATTTGGAATTTGTATGAATACAGGAGCGAATAAAGATAACTTTTACTATATGATTGGTGGAATTTACGATGGCAAGCCTGTACCCCAAGGGTTAAACGTATTCGAGATTCCTTCTGCGGTTTGGGCAAAATTTAGATGCAGCGGCTCGCTTCCGGGGGCGTTACAAGCTGTAAATACAAAGATTTACAAAGAATGGCTTCCGGGAAATCCCCATTATGAATTAGATTTAGGTGTTAATTTAGAATATTATTCAATTGGGGAAATTACCGCATCCAATTATAAAAGCGAGATCTGGCTGCCGGTTAAAGAAAGGGGAACATAATGAAATACTTTGGTCAACAGCAGGGAAATATGCATAAACAATTATCAAAGATGATTTATAATCCAAAAAATATTGACGAGGCAAAACAATTATTTCTGGATATGCACACATTATTGCATTTGGCAATGATGACTCAGACACCAAAAAATGAATTGGATGACCTCTTATCTGATCTTAAAAACGAAGAATATGCAATCATGCCAACAAAGCAAGATGAAACAATAGCGTGGGTGCTGTGGCATACGGCTCGAATAGAAGATTTGACAATGGGGGTATTAGTCGGACAGGATAAGCAAATCTTCAATGAGGAGTGGCAGCGAAAAATGAAGGTTAAAATTAAAGATACCGGCAATGCATTAAATGATGATGAAATAATGGAATTAAGTCATCAAGTGGATATCCCGGCACTTCTTGAGTACCGCAATGTGGTTGGAAGAAAAACACAGCAAATTGTTTGTCAGCTAAAAGCGGAAGATATGCATCGCCCTGTCTCTTTGGAAGGAATCCAACAAATCAAAGAAGAGGGAGGGGTAACATCTCAAGACGATTCAATGTGGCTATTGGATTACTGGGGAAATAAAGATGTAGCCGGATTACTATTAATGCCTGCCAGTCGTCATCTTATTATGCATTTTAATGCATGTTCAAAATGGAAGGAACACATTCGTACTCACAATAAATTTTTTCGTCAATAAAAGGATGCCTGAGCATCCTTATTTGTTTTCTTTAATATATTTTTCGATATTTTGCTGAACAATGCTAAATGGAGCAGTTCCGCTTTCCAATAATGCAGTATTAAAACCTAATTCGGTAAATTTACTTCCAAGGTCTTTTTCTGCCTTATCTTTTAGTTCTCTGATTTCCATGTACCCTACATAGTAAGAAAGGAATGCACCGGGGTCTCCTTGAATTTGATCATAGATGGCATCAACAGAACCCACACTTAATCCATTATCACTCAAGAATTTCTCGGTTTCAGCTTTATCCCAGCCATGATAGTGAATCCCAATATCCATCAAGGCAACCAAGCTATTCTGATATACTTCTAAATCACGGTATAATTCTCTTAAATTAGCATTGATACCGATACTTTCCAAGGCTTCAAACTCTACATAAGTAGCATAACCTTCAGAATAGCCCAACATATTCACACATGTATTTAAGTAGTTATTATCTAAATGCTGTTTAACATAATTCATCTGATACATATGACCGGGGAACCCTTCATGGGCAATCGTTTTAAATGTAGAGATATCATTCACATTTCCGCTTGTCATGTTGACACGAATGACATCGGGATGAGTGTTGTCGATAGGAGAGGTCATATAGTAAGCGGCAATACCGTTATTGGCAGTTTCTTCCGGTAATGCCTGAATATTGTAAGGAACATCGTTAATAGTAGGGAAGTTTTCTTTGCTCCAAGTATTCAGATCTTTAAGCATCGTATCAAAGTCAGTATAATTTGTCTTTGTTGTCCCCTCATAATAATCATCATAGGCACTCGGATTTTTTTGCGCAATTTTCTGAGCGCTGGCGATGCTTTTTTGAGCTAAAGATTTCAATGCTTTTTCAGCGTCGGCAACAGATTTATTTGAAGCTGTTTTTGCTTTAAACAAATATTCATAATATTCTTTCCCGTTTTCAACATTTGCTAAGCCCAACGCATTGCTGTCATCTGATTTCAATGCCGTGATCGTATCCACAATATTTTGATAGGCAGGCAGGAATGACTGAGTAAACGCCTCTTTTGTTTGAGCGATATAATTGTTTTTAGTGTTTTCGTCAATTCCTTCAAAGTCATTGATATTTTTACTAAGTGCTGTAAGTATAGAGCTGTTTTCACCGTTTTCAACAATCTTATTGCAGTATTCGATGATACTGTCAGCACTTGCGTTCGACATCATATAGCCTTGTTCTTTTTGCTTTTTAGTATAACTTAACGCATCATCTACATAGCGAGACACATCCTTCATCAAAGTAATCATATCTTGAATATCACGTTCTGTATAGAAGACAAAATCACTGAAGATCGTAGGAAACTGTGCCTGCAATCCTTGCATAGGTGAGAATGCATTGGAAATATAATCAAATTTATCATTAATGCCTTCTTCTGAAAGATTCATCTGATAATTGATAATATCATAAGTTAATTGCTGATCTGCATTTAAAGCAGAACGGTTAAATGCTTTGAATTCTTTTTTTGTTTCTTCAAATTCATCCAATGCTTTTTGAATAGCTGCATCACTGAAATCATCCCCTAATGTCACTTCAACATCATCACGATTAACTCCGTATTTTTCAGCGTCAATGACACTGTAATGCAGATTAAAATAGCTCGATGAGATATAGTCTACAAACTCCGCATTGACAAACTCATCAAATTTTTTCTGAGCCTCCGGATCTTCTCCGTTTTTTTTCTGACAGCCAGTCAATGTCAGAAATAAGGTCAGAACTAAAGATAATATAACTGATTTTTTCATGATAATCCTCCTTAAAGTGATTATACACCATTTTGGAGGAAATTATTAGTAGTGGTATCGTTTTTTAGTGCGTTGTTTTCTCCTTCTTCTTCGTATAAAATATCGTAAAGCAAATAATCCTGCTGTCACTAAAATAAGAAGAATCAAGATAATGCCTAAAACAATTAATATAAAATCAAAGATATCAAACTTAAATATTTTAGTATTCAGATAAACATTGTTTGAGGATAATACTTTTCCATCTTGTTTATATTCGAGTTTTCCGATTACCTCTCCTTTTTGTGTATCCTTATTAATAGGATCAAGAATAATTTCTGCGGTAATCGGATACTGCACCGTATCTTTATAGGCGGTTACATTTTCGGGAATATCACAGGCATAAAAATGCTTAGCAGAGAAATGATAACTGCTTGGTAAAATTGCTTCAGGAGCAGGAATATTGATATTCAATGTGGATTGAGCGGTATAATGTTCAAAACCATAATTAAATAAGGCTTGTGATTCTTGAAAGTTAGTTTTGCTGTCAGGTAATCCAAAAGCGGCAACAATCAGTTCCACCTCTCCTCTTTTCGCATAAGAGATCAAGGTCAGATTCGCTTCTTCCGTATATCCGGTTTTAGAAGCCTGAATGCCTTCTACATAATAAGGAGATTCATTGTAGATCAAGGAATTATGTGTATAAAGTTCTCTTTCCTCACGAATATTTGTTGCAGGGATTACATATTCATCCGCAGATAGATATGTCGTAAATCCTTCAACCTGAATCCCTTGACGCATAACCATGGCTAAATCATAGGGGGTTGTATAGTGATTATCATCATGCAAGCCATGAGGGTTAGCAAAATGGGTATTCTTCGCTCCGGCCTCTTGTGCTTCTTTATTCATCATTTCAATGAATTGTTCATATGTACCGCCAACTGCTTCGGCAATCCCGTTGCAAGCATCGTTTGCAGAAGGAATGGCAGCTGCATATAACGCGTCTTCCATTTGAATAACTTCACCGGGTTCCAAAGCGATATTGCTTGCACCATCTTCCAAAGAAAAGACATCAAAATCCGAAACAGTAAAAGACTGATGGATATCCCCGTATTTTAAGGCTAATAAAATCGTCATGATTTTAGTGGTACTTGCCGGATAGACTTTTTGGTCTACATTTTTCCCATAAAGAACCGTTCCGGTTTTCGCATCCATAATAATATAAGCAGGAGCTGTAACATTAGGCTCCGGTTGTGTATCTGTGGCATAAAGCGGTTGGATTTGTGTTAGAAGCATCCATCCGACAATTAAAAGTGTTAATATTTTTCTAGACATTATCATTCTTCCTTTCAATACATTAAAGGTATTATAAAACCATCATTTTGTCTAGTTAAATATATCATTATTTGTCATAATTTGTCATAAATAAAAGGAATAATTTTAAAGCCTGTTATTTCAGTAAACCTTTTAAAATTATTTATTAATAAATAAAGAGTGTGTTATAATGAAAGCATAAAACATGATGGAGGTTTGTTAATGAAAGCATATCAAAAAGAAAGTGATTATTCGTATACTTTAGGTGTTTTTCCTACCATCGAACTATTAAAAAACAAACCTGAACAAGTCAAGCGAATTATTCTGCATTCCCAAGCCGATAAAAACAGTGGTATTCCGGTAATCAGGGAACTTTGTGATAAAGCAGATATTCCTATCGAAATAAGTGATAAAACGATTAATAAGCTAAGCAAAAAAGGAAACTGCTATGCGATCGGTGTTTTTGCTAAATACCAGACGGTTTTAGAAGAAGCACATCATGTCGTATTGGTGAACCCTGGAGATATGGGGAACATGGGAACCATTATTCGAACCATGCTTGGTTTTAACTATCGTCATTTAGCTATTATTCGACCGGGTGTGGATGTGTTTGATCCTAAAGTCATCCGTGCTTCAATGGGAGCAATCTTTAATATGAATATCCAGTATTTTGACAGTTTTGAAGAATATCGAGATTTGTTTTCTGCTCATGACATCTATCCATTGATGCTGAAAGGGGCAAAAAACATTCATCAGGTAGAAATAACCAATCAGTATCACAGCTTGGTTTTCGGAAATGAAAGCAGCGGACTGCCGGAATATTATTTAAACTATGGACAGAGTGTTTTTATTCCTCATACAGGACTGATTGATTCGCTTAATCTGTCTATGGCATTGGGGATTACATTATCCCATTTTTCTAAGCCGCAATTTGAAACAATGTCTGTCCTGGAATTTGAGTCAGCAATAAAAAATAAACATATATAGGGGGAAAGAACATGTATAACTTTGATGAAGTTGTTGAAAGAAAAGGAACGGATTCCGTAAAATGGGATCAGACAAAAGCCAAGGGATATCCTGAGGACATTATCCCAATGTGGGTAGCCGATATGGATTTTAAAACCTTACCGGACATTAATGAAGCCATTAAAGAGCGTGCTGAACATGGTATTTTTGGGTATACCTTTGTAGGAACTACATATTTGGAGGCAGTATGCGGCTGGATGAAAAACAGACATCATTTTAATGTGGAAAAAGACTGGATTGTCACGACACCCGGTGTTGTAACAGCATTAAAGATTGCCGTATTGGCGTATACACAAAAAGAGGATGCCATCATTATCAATAAGCCGGTGTATTATCCATTTGATTTTTCTATTAAAAACAATGATCGTAAGATTATTGAAAATCCGATGATTTACGAAAACGGACAATATACAGTGGATTACGAAGACTTTGAAAAGAAGATTATCGACCATAATGTAAAGATGTTTATTTTATGTAATCCATACAATCCAATCGGTAAAGTTTGGACAAAAGAGGAGTTAAAGAAAATCGGAGACATCTGCAAAAAACATCATGTATTAGTGGTAGCAGATGAAATTCATCAAGATTTTATTTATAAAGGGTACGAACATATTCCGTTCTATAATGTTGATGAAAGTTATAAGGATTTTTCTATCATCTGTACAGCACCAAGCAAAACGTTTAACCTGGCTGGCTTACAGACTTCAAATATCATTATCGCAAATGCACAACTAAGAGAAAAATTCATAGCGACAAAAGAGAATACAGGAGTTACGAATCCAAATATTTTTGGGTTGATTGCCTGTGAAACCGCTTATCGAAAAGGTGCACAATGGGTCGACGAACTTGTTGCTTATCTGGAAGCAAATATCGATTTCATGGTCGATTATTTTGAAAAGCATATGCCGATGTGCAAAGTCATTCGTCCACAGGGCTTATATTTGGTATGGGTTGACTTTACTGCTTTAGGGTTGGATCATGAAACACTGGAAAAATTTATGTTGGAAACAGCGAAGTTATGGCTGGATGAAGGGTATATCTTCGGAACCGGAGGAGCAGGTTTTGAAAGATTTAATGTTGCATGTCCTCGTTCGGTCTTAGAAGCAGCTTTAAAACAATTATCAACTGCGATTGAAACAATATCTGCCAAATAGGCAGATTTTTGTTTTCTGAAATCATAGCGCTATCATTTTTCAAACATGTTTAAAATTGTGAACAAATTTAACATTTCTTTTATAAATAGTGGATTAAAAACAAAAAACATAGTAAAATGGGTATGAAATTAAAAAAGAGAAAAGGAGTGTTTAGAATATGGGATTAGTTTCAGCAACAGACATGCTTGTTAAAGCAAAAGCAGGGAAATATGCAGTTGGACAATTCAATATCAATAACTTAGAATGGACAAAATCTATCTTATTGACAGCAGAAGAATTAAAATCACCTGTTATTTTAGGTGTATCTGAAGGTGCAGCAAAATATATGACAGGTTACAAAACTGTAACAGCTATGGTGAAAGCAATGATCGAAGAATTAAATATCACTGTACCAGTAGCTTTACACTTAGATCATGGTAGCTATGAAGGGGCTAAAAAAGCTTTAGATGCAGGATTCTCATCAATCATGTTTGACGGTTCTCATTATCCAATCGAAGAAAACATTGAAAAAACAAAAGAATTAGTAGAATTATGCCATTCAAAAGGTGTATCTATCGAAGCAGAAGTTGGTTCTATCGGTGGAGAAGAAGATGGTGTTGTAGGTAAAGGTGAAGTAGCAGATCCTAAAGAATGTAAAATGATTGCAGATTTAGGTGTTGATTTCTTAGCAGCCGGAATCGGAAACATCCATGGTAAATATCCAGCTAACTGGGAAGGGTTAGACTTTGAAGCACTAGATGCTATTCAAAAAGAAACAGGAGCATTACCATTAGTATTACATGGCGGAACTGGTATTCCAGCAGATATGATCGCTAAAGCAATTACCTTAGGAGTATCAAAAATCAATGTAAATACTGAATGTCAATTATATTTCCAAGAAGCTACACGTAAATATATCGAAGCAGGAAAAGATTTAGAAGGTAAAGGATTTGACCCTCGTAAATTATTAGCACCTGGTGCTGCTGCTATCCAAACTTGCGTGAAAGAAAAAATGGAATTATTCGGAAGTATCGGTAAAGCATAATAAAACGGAGCGCTCAGCGCTTCTTTTTTTTATTGCGTCAAACTCAAAAATGAGGTACGCTATAAAAGTAATTTTTGAGGGGGAAAACTATGAAACGTTATATTGGGTTAAGAACACTAAAAACGGGGATTGCAGTGTGTCTATCGGTCATTGTTTCAAATACACTTGGATTGGAGTATCCTTTTTTTGTTTGTATGACGGCAATCATTTCAATGGATAAAACATTGTCATTATCGATTAAAATGGGAAAAAATCGTGTCTTTGGAACACTTTTGGGAGCTTCTTTAGGTTATGTTTTTCACGCTGTTTCACCCGGGAATCCTCTTTTATGTGGTATTGGCATTATGTGCCTGATCGTTATTTTAAATCGCTTAAATATGTCCGGGGCAATAGGGATCAGCGGTATTGTTTTTAGTGCGATAATGGTTCATCTGGGAGATAAATCACCTTTTCTTTATGGGATGCATCGTACATTGGACTCTTTTGTAGGGGCAAGCATTACATTATTTGTAAATCTCTTGATATTGCCATATTATAATATCTCTAAATTAGAAGCTAAAATCGAGCATTTCAATTTATTTTTACGTCAACAGCAAAACATAGCACTTAATAATGTCATCGATGAAGACCAAATGAAACAACTGCAAAAAGATATTGAATTTAATATAGATATGTATTTACAGGAAATAATGAGTGCTAAAAAGAAACAGGAAGTGCTTGACTTATGTGCGAAATATCATTTGCTTAAGCAGGCAAGTGAACAATTACTAATCTCAATGAATACTAAAGAAGATGACTATGTAAGTCAATATCATTTAGATAAAATGAATCAGTCGTTAAATCAGTATGACCAGCTCATTACAATAGGTTGAGTCGACCGCTGAATATTTATATTTTTCCTGCGAAAAAACCTCTTGCCTTAAAGTTAACTTTAAGAGATATAATAAAGGCTGATAGGAGGAATAATAATGGAAATTAAAAAATTAGGATTTGGATTAATGAGATTGCCTTCATTAGATCCCAATGATCCATCGGTTATTGATATGGAACAAACAAAGAAGATGGTCGATACTTTCTTAGAAAGAGGATTTACTTATTTTGATACGGCTTGGATGTACTGTGGTTTTAAAAGTGAAAATGCAGCCAAAGAAGCGTTAGTCGATCGTCACCCAAGAGACAGTTATACACTAGCAACAAAACTGCATGCAGGATTTCTTCAAAACAAAGAAGATCGTGACCGTATTTTTAATGAACAGTTAGAAAAAACCGGAGTGACTTTCTTTGATTATTATTTACTGCATGATATTAATACACATAGTATTGAAACATATAATGCACTAGATTGCTTTAATTGGATTCAAGATAAAAAAGAAAAAGGGCTAGTGAAACATATTGGTTTTTCTTATCATGATGGTCCTGAGTTATTGGATAAAGTTTTAACTGAACATCCTGAATTTGAATTTGTACAACTGCAAATTAATTATTTAGATTGGGATTCCGCAGGGGTTCAATCAAGAAAATGCTATGAAGTAGCTACAAAACACCATAAACCCGTTATTGTCATGGAACCCGTAAAAGGTGGAACACTTGCGAAAGTACCTGAATCAGTAGAAAAGATGTTTAAGAATTATGCTCCAGCGGCTTCTATTCCATCTTGGGCAATTCGTTTTGCGGCCGGTCATCAAAATGTATGGTTAGTATTAAGTGGTATGAGTAATATGGAACAAGTTTTAGATAATACAGGGTATATGAATGATTTTAAACCTTTAAATGAAGAAGAAATGCAATTGATTGAACGTGCTGTTGCTGAAATTAATTCCACAATTGCTATCCCTTGTACAGGATGCTCTTATTGTACAGAGGGCTGTCCAATGAAAATAAATATTCCTAAGTATTTCTCTTTATATAATGCTGATCTGCAAGAAGTAGAAGAAAAAGGTTGGACACCGCAGGGAGAATACTATTCAAATTTAACCAAAACATTTGGTAAAGCAAGCGAATGCATTGGTTGTGGTCAATGTGAGGCAGTATGTCCTCAGCACTTGAATATTATTGAAGGCTTAGCAGAAGTTGCCAAGCATTTTGAACAATAAAAAGGGAGAATATATCTTCCTTTTTTGTGTTTTAGAGACTAAAAAATGCTACCACATAATGACTATTATGTAGTAGCATATAAATCTATATATCCATTTACTCTTACATTATAGGTCAAAATACCCTTGTTTTCAAGGGATTATCTAATGGTTTGAGCAGGAATAAACTGGTCTTAATTAGTAGGATTTTATTGAAATTATCTTTTTTTATGAATTACAACCTTCATTTAGGTGCCTTTAAAGGTGCTTTTTTTATGAATACAACATAATAGTCATTATGTTGTAAAAGTGCGGATGTGTTATTGAGGATAACATTAAATTTAATAAGAAAGGGAGGGGTATCAAGACGATACCGTATTAAAAGTAAAAAATAAAAATGGAGGAAATGAAATGAAGAAAAAGAGATGGCTCTTTCTTCTGCCATTGATTTGTGGGGGAATGCTGTTTGGCAACTCAATTACAATTAGAGCAGAAGAAGGCATAAATGTGGGCAGTTTTATTATAAGTGGAGGAATCAAAGATACAGATTACAGTTATGCAGGCGGTATTTTAACGATTCTTAGCAGTGAAACTTTAACGATCAAAAATAAAGATATTAATACACCGGCAGCGGATCGAATCCTTGTACCGGAAAAAGTAAAGGCAAATCTTGTATTTGCAGGTGTAAATATAAAAACCAATTCAAATAGTCCATTTACGTTGACACCGGATAGCGATGGTGATGGAAAAGGGGCATCTGCACAAATCATCTTAGCGGATAATACGATAAATACATTAGTTTCTAATTCTACTTATTATCCGGGGTTAAGAAGTGGAAAAACAACATCTTTGATAATCGATGATGCCATTGTAAATGAAGATATCAATGGCAATGCAATTATTCCTGAGTTAGGGAGAATACCAAATGATGTGACACTATCTAATGGTACAAAATTAAATAAAGGAGATCGTCTGACTTTATTAGATAGTAAAAATGCCGGGACACTTAATGTTACTGGGAGTAATTATGCAGCCGGAATTGGCGGCGGTGATGGTGAAGATGGCGGAAACATCACGATTAATGGTGGAGTGATTAAGGCGACCGGGATAGGAACTGGTGGTGGAGTTGAAAATGGCGGTGCCGGAATCGGTGGCGGAAATTATGCTGCCGGTGGAAATATTGTGATTAACGGAGGTACAATTACGGCACAAGGGGCTTATCATGCGGCTGGAATCGGTGGCGGATATGCAACCGGTTATGCTTCTGCTCCTCAACCACTAACTCCGGCTGTAGTAGATGCCGGAACGGGGAAAGCCAAGAGTGGAAATATTACGATTAATGGAGGCTTGACCTATTCTAATGGTGGTGCTCATGGAGATGCTTTTGGCGATGGCTGTGTCGGTTTTACGACAACGGATCAATATAAAATTATCGTGACAGGCGGAACAATTATACCAACGGCAGTCAGCGGACGATATGATTTAGGTGGTTCACAGGCAGATGTATTCGTTTTAGGCGGATCATTAAGTGCCAGCCGTTTTTCAAGTATGGGCGGTACAGTCGCATATGGCGATATGGATAAAACTACCCAGGTCTTTATGACAAAAATCACATTGAATAGCTGGGGAACAGATAAAGTCGGGACAACGTTGGTTGATGATATGGAAATGAAAATAAATGGAATCAATTACAATTACGGCGTTCCATCTTATACTGATGCCAATGGAGTTTTATATTTTTGGCTTCCCGATACAAATAAAGGAGCCGAAGTAAGCATTGATCTTGATATTATTGATAAAACAACGAATACAATCGTAAATACAGATACTTTCTTCGCTAAAGATGTAGGAAATGGAAGCAATACCTTTTTGAAGCAATATATTAACTTTGACATTGGGAATGAAAATATGCCTAATGGATTAATTACAAAAAGATACAATGGCTTAGGATTAAATGATGAAGAAATAAAAAATATTGTTGCTGGGTTGAATTTAGCGACTACTATTCCAACAGGCGGAGTACTTAATGATGCCTCACAAATGACGATTAGCTCTCAACTATTAAAAAGTGATGGCATAACACCTGAAGATAATGCTGAAATCACCGATGGAAGCAATGCCGATGGCGGAAAATATCAGCTGATTATTACGTCTACTCAGTATGCTAATTCAGCGTTGCAAAACTTTAAAGACTCTTATTGGGGACATCGTACCTATTTTAAATATGCAGAAATTACACCTGCAGATACAGAATCGATTTTATCTATTGAAGGATTAAGCAGTGAACCCGATACATTTAGACCGGATAAAGTACTCACCTTAAAGGCTAAAGTAAAACCGGCAGATGGCGAAGGGTTGGCGTGTGCTTCACCTAAAGGATCAGTTCAATTTTATATCAATGGTAAAAAATACGGAGAACCTGTAGAATTAACTGCACAGGCAAAAGAAAATGACAGCAGTTATAATTATAGTACAGCTTCTATTGAATGGAATCCATTGACAGATAGTTATTGTACGGAAAAAGAAATTCAAAATATCTCATTTGAATATATCGGAGAAGATCCAAATTATACATATGGCACACAGGATGAAATCAACTTGAAGTTGGATAAATTAAATATTGATGTGGATGGTGATGGTATTCCCGATATCAATATTGATACTGACCACGATGGAAAACCCGACATTAACATTGACTTGAACAATGATTGGAAACCCGAAATTAATTTAGATACGGATAATACCGGTAATTGGAAGCCAAGCAGTGAAGGTGGGAATGCAGACGGGATTTGGAAACCTGATACCAGTATCGATACCAATGGCGATGGCAAGGGAAACAGTGACTACTATCGCCCGGCGATTGATTTAGATAAAGATGGAGTAGATGATAATTGGAAACCAAATACAGAAGTTGCAACAGATACGATCGATTATGAAACAAGTAATCCGAATATTAATATAGATACGAATGGGGATGGCAAACCAGACGTCAACATTGATACGAATGGCAACGGCAAACCCGATACTAACATTGATACGGATGGAGATAATATTCCGGATATCAACATTGATGTAGATGGCGATGGTATACCGGATATTAACATTGATACAGATGGAGATGGGAAACCCGATATTAATATTGATACGAACGGAGATAAAAAACCGGATATTAATATAGATACCGATAATACAGGAATTTGGAAGCCAAGCAGTGAGGGCGGAAATAAAGATCATGTATGGAAACCTGACACTAGCATCGATACGAATGGTGACGGTAAAGGAGATAGTGATTACTATCGTCCGGTTATTGATGTAGATAAAGATGGAGTAGATGATAATTGGAAACCAAATAAAGATGTTACGACAGATACGATTGATTATGAAACAGGGAATCCGAATATAAATATTGATATTGATGGGGATGGCATACCGGATATTAATATAGATACAAACAAAGACGGTAAACCGGATACTAATATCGATACCAATGGTGACAATATTCCAGACATCAATATTGATACGAATGGCGATGGAAAACCTGATATCAACATTGATGCGAACGGAGATGGAAAACCTGATATCAACATTGATACAAACGGAGATGGAAACCCCGATATCAACATCGATACGAATGGAGATAAAAAACCAGATACTAATATTGATGTAGATGGCGACGGTGTACCGGATCTTAATATTGATACAGATGGGGATGGCAAACCGGACATTAACATCGATACTGATGGAGATGGATTGCCTGATATAAATATTGATACCGATAATACAGGAATTTGGAAACCAAGCAGTGAAGGTGGAAACAAAGATAAAATATGGAAACCGGATACTAATATTGATACCAATGGGGACGGTATTGGAGACAGCAGCTATTATCGTCCGGCTATTGATTTAGATAAAGATGGGGTAGATGATAATTGGAACCCGAGCATAGATGTCAATAATGGCTCTATCATCTATGATACATGGAATCCAAATATCAATATTGATACGAACGGAGATGGAAAACCTGACATTAATATCGATATAGACGGAGATGGTATTCCTGATCTTAATATTGATACCAATGGGGACAATATAGCGGATCTCAATATTGATGTGAATGAGGATGAACTGCCTGAAATAAATATTGATAGCAATAATGATGGCGAAGTGGATATCCTTATTAAAGGAATAGATACAGGTGACCAAAACACTATTATGAGCTATGCTTTCTTCTTATTGGTAAGCGGAATAGGATTCTTTTATGCAAAGAAAATAAAATATGACGAAGATACTGAATAATCGCAGTATCTTTTCTTTTGATAAAAATCATTCATTTTATTGATTAAAAATAAAGTGATATATGAAATAAATGACTCACTTTAATGTAAGGGCATACTTTTAAAATGAAATTATGTTAATATAAATATATACGTTAAAGGAGGAACATGAACCATGAGTAAAATTATCTTTATTGATGTTGACGGAACATTATTGGATTATGAAAACAACCTGCCTGCATCAGCAGATAAAGCCATTAAATTAGCGAGACAAAACGGACATAAAGTGTATATTTGTACAGGAAGAAGCAAAGCAGAAGTGTATTCTTATTTATGGGATATTGGACTGGATGGGATGATCGGCGGAAACGGAAGTTATGTGGAAGATCATGATCATGTTGTGATGCATCAGGTAATGACCAAAGAACAAGGGAAGCATATTGTAGATTGGTTAAAAAGCAGGAATTTAGAATTCTATTTAGAAAGCAATAACGGTTTATTCGCCAGTGAAAACTTTGAAACAAGAGGAGAACCGGTGATTCAGGAATACAGCCGCAGAAAAGGGAAAGACAATAGTGATAAGCTGACGGTTAAAGATGTTTTCCCGGAGATGATTTATGGCGGAGAATTATATCGTGATGATTTGAATAAAGTCAGCTTTATCCTAGAAAGCTATCAGGATCATCTTGACTCTATTAAAGAGTTCCCGGATTTAAAACCGGGAACATGGGGTGGAAAAGGAGAAGTTGCTTTATTTGGAGATCTAGGTGTTAAAGATATCACAAAAGCTAACGCAATCGATCATTTACTGCAGTATTTAGGAGCGAGTATTGAAGATACAATCGCTTTTGGTGATGCTAAAATTGATATCCCAATGTTGGAATACTGCAAGATCGGTGTAGCAATGGGAAGCGGCGGCGATGAGATTAAAGCAATGGCTGATTATGTCACAGATGATGTCGATCAAGATGGATTATATAATGCTTTTGTTCATTTTGGGTTAATCGATAAAGAGGCTTAAGAAGAGATTTTCTCTTCTTTTTATATAGATTTCGTTGAAATTATTGGCTATACTTAATTGGAAAGAAAGTAGGGAGAAGTGTGGCAAATAAAACCAATGCATTAAGAATGCTGGATAAACAAAAAATATCTTATAGGATCAAGGAATATAAAGTAGATGAAGAGGATTTATCCGGGGTACATCTAATTGAGCAACTGGGATTAAAAGCTAATGAAGTCTATAAAACACTTGTCTTGATAGGAGATAAAAAAGAGTATTTAGTAGCATGCATTCCGGTGGATAAGGAAATTGATCTAAAAAAGCTGGCAAAACTGTCCCATCATAAAAAAGTGGAGATGATTCATCAAAAAGATTTACTAAGTATTACCGGCTATATTCGCGGAGGATGCAGTCCCATTGGCATGAAAAAACTATTTCCGACTTATATTCAAGAAAATATCCTTGATTTAAAAGAAGTGTATGTAAGTGCCGGAAAACGGGGATTACAGGTTATCCTTTCGCCCCAAGACCTCATCCATACCGTTAAAGGACAGATTGGGGATATGAATTAAGAGTATTGATTTAAAAATAATCAATACTTTTTTTCTATACTAATGACGGGTTATGTCAATATTTCGGTCTTTAAAAATATAGGTTATCAATTAGCCAGAAAGTATAATAGGGTAGAGGTGACACTATGCACGAAAGTTATTACAGCTTGAAGCCAAGATGCGGAAGTGTAGAAATGATGGAGAGAATCCGTCATAATCCGCCCATTTATATTTCTTTATATGAAGTCGTTTATTATGATGACTGCTTATATCAGCAGCGTTATTCTAAGACCGCTATAGTAAATTTGGAGGGAACCAAAAGAAATGCACTGATTTTCTATTTACAGGATGGTTCCAAGATTAATGTTTTCTTACATAAAGAACGAGTGAACATCTTATTTCATATAACAAGCAAAACGATGAAAACAGCTTTTATTCAATTAATAAGGGGGAATGAATAATGAAAGATCAATGGTTAGTTCAGTTATTTCATGAGGGACAGTGCATAGAAGCATACAAAATCTTTGGCGCACATATACTTAATAACGGCGCAGTCTTTAGTGTTTATGCGCCAAATGCCAAAACGGTAGAAGTCATAGGGGATTTTAACCATTGGCAGGGGACAAAAATGGAGAGGATCAGCGATGGGGGGATTTTTAATCAATATATTGAAGGGGTTAAAGAATTAGAAAATTATAAATATCGTATTGAAACTAAAGAGGGAAAAATAATAGATAAAGCAGATCCTTATGCCTTTTACAGTGAACTAAGACCGGGAACATCATCAAAAGTATTTGATTTAAACGGGTATGACTGGCACGATAATTACTGGCTGAAATACCGTACTAACGGATATGACCGTCCGGTCAATATTTATGAAGTGCATTTAGGATCTTGGAAGCTAAAGAAAGATTTTACAGAGGAAGAAGATGGCAGTTATTATACTTATGAAGAGATAGCCGATCAGCTAATTCCTTATGTTAAGAAAATGGGGTATACCCATATTGAACTGATGCCTTTAATGGAGCATCCTTATGACGGTTCTTGGGGCTATCAGCCAACCGGTTATTTCAGTGCGACGAGTCGTTATGGCAATCCAAAGCAATTAATGGCATTGATCGATCAATGTCACCAAAATGATATTGGGGTCATTTTTGACTTTGTACCCGTTCATTTTGTTCACGATCAGCACGGATTAAGTGAATTTGATGGGGGCTATGTCTATGAGTATCCTCAAGAGGAGCGCCGCTACAGTGAATGGGGAACCAGCTATTTTGACTTAGGAAAAGAGGAAGTACGAAGTTTCATGATGTCTTCAGCCTCTTTTTGGCTGGACTATTTCCATGTTGATGGTATTCGCTACGATGCCGTCAGTCATCTTATTTACTGGCAAGGGAATAAACATCACGGTATCAATGATGGTGCATTGGAATTTGTCAAACGCTGTAATTATCATCTGCATTCACGCTATCCGGGAATTATACTGATCGCAGAAGATTCCACTGATTTTACCAATGTAACGAAAAAAACAACTGAAAATGGGTTAGACTTTGATTATAAGTGGGATTTAGGCTGGATGAACGATACATTAAAATATATGGCCAAAGATCCTGTTTATCGCCAGTATGAACATGCCTTAATTACATTTTCTATGGCGTATAGCTTTAATGAACGCTTTATTTTGCCATTCTCGCATGATGAAGTGGTTCATTCCAAAAAGACCATCATTGATAAAATTTGGGGCAATATGCACCAAAAGATGGCACAATTAAAAACACTCTATATCTATATGTTCGGACATCCGGGCAAAAAATTGAATTTTATGGGCAATGAACTGGCTGAATTTAAAGAGTGGGATGAAAAGAAGTCATTAGGTTGGAATATCTTAACTTATCCAATCCATGATGCTTTCCATCACTTCATGCAGGATCTTCATCGTCTGTATTTGAATGAGATTGCAATGTCTAAATTCGATTATGATCTGTTAGGGTTTCAATGGATGGTTGTGGACGACAACAAACAAAGTGTCTTTGCCTTTACACGTCGTTATGAAAAAGATATTTTAGTTTTTGTTTTAAACTTTACTGAAAACAAGCATTATGGGTATATGGTGCCGGTTCCGGTTAATGGAAAATATATAGAACTCATTAATACGGATCAGGATATTTATTCAGGAGGAAACTTTATTAATGGAGCAAAGATAAGTGAAAATTATTCACTGCAAGTGAATATCGCCCCTTTTGCTTCCATGATCTTTAAATGTAGTGTATCGAACTGATACGGAAGGGAGATTTTTCGTGTTTACAAGTAAAGAAGAATTCATTATGGAATTTTCTAAAAGAATTATCTCGACTTATGGACGCTGTGTAAGTCAGTCACATGTAACGGAGCAGTTTATGGTATTGGAAAGTATGGTACGTGACTATGCGTCCGTTAATTGGGCGACGACAAAAGCAGATATTATCAAATATAATAAAAAGCAGATGTATTATTTTTCATTAGAATTTTTAATGGGCAGAATGCTGGTAAATAACTTGATGAATCTTGGTATCTATGATGTCGCTAAAATTGGATTGTCCGAGTTAGGCATTAACATTCATGAACTGGAAGAATTGGAAACAGATGCCGGATTAGGCAATGGCGGATTAGGCAGACTGGCGGCCTGTTTCATGGATTCTTTGGCTTCCCTATCTTATCCGGGCAATGGGAATACCATCCGTTATGAATATGGATTGTTTAAGCAGAAAATAGAAGATGGCTATCAGATTGAAGTACCGGATCAATGGCTAAAACTGGGAAATGGCTGGGAAGTCAGAAAACCTAAACATACAGTAGATGTGAAATTTTGGGGAACAGTTCAATATAATAGTGAAACACAGAAATATGAGCATAAAGGAGCCGAATGTGTCAGTGCAGTGCCTTATGATGTCCCGATTGTCGGGATGGATACAACAGTAACGAACACACTGCGTCTATGGCATGCACAGCCAAGTGACAATATTCCAAGCAACAAGGATTTCAGACAGTATAATCAAGAGGTCAGAGATATTTGTCAGACCCTTTATCCCGATGACAGTACAATCTCCGGAAAAACACTGCGCTTAAAACAACAATATTTTTTAGTGGCGGCAGGATTACAAGCGATTATCAAGTATCATCTGAGCCTATATCCAAGTTTAGATAACTTTCATGAAAAGACGGTCATTCAATTAAACGATACGCATCCGGTATTGTGTATTCCTGAATTGATGCGCCTCTTAATCGATGAACATGATTATGAATGGGATCAAGCATGGTTTATCGTCAGTCATACCTTTGCTTATACTAATCATACAGTATTAGTAGAAGCCCTTGAGAGATGGCCGATTACACTCATGCAGGCCCTGCTTCCAAGAGTCTATATGATTATTGATGAGATTCACCATCGTTTCCATGATGAAGTCATTAAAAGAACTGGGGATAAAGAAAAGGCAGATCGCTTAGGAATTTTAAAAGACGGATACTGTGACATGGCACATTTAGCCGTAGTCGGAAGCTTTAGTGTCAACGGAGTTGCTTATCTGCATACCCAAATCTTAAAGAACGATGTCATGCGTGAACTAAGTGATTATTTCCCGGGAAAGTTCAACAACAAAACAAATGGGATTACTCACCGCCGCTGGTTACTGTATGCCAATCCACAATTATCTGATCTTATCAAACAACAGATAGGAGACAGCTGGATTGAACAGCCATTACTGTTAAGTCGTTTATTGGATTATTCGTTAGATCCTAAATTGCAGGAGCAGTTTATTGCGGTAAAAAAAGAAAGAAAGCAGCGGCTTGCCGATTATATCTTAAAGAATAATCATATTCAGGTCGATATTGACTCTATCTTTAATATTCAAGTAAAACGTTTCCATGCTTATAAGCGACAGTTATTAAGCGTTTTAGGGATTATTTATCAGTACTATGAAATTAAAAACAATCCTGATTATCAGATGTATCCGCAAACCTTTATCTTTGGCGGAAAGGCAGCACCGGGCTACTACTTTGCGAAAACAGTCATCAAATTAATTAACAGTGTCGCAAAAGTGGTCAATGAAGACGAAGACGTATCGAAGTATATGAAAGTGATCTTTATTGAGAATTATGGTGTCACTTTAGCAGAACTGATTATTCCCGCCGCCGATGTTTCTTTGCAGATTTCCACAGCAGGAAAAGAAGCAAGCGGAACAGGCAATATGAAGTTCATGATGAATGGTGCTATTACGTTAGGAACAATGGACGGTGCCAATGTGGAAATTGTTCAGCAGGTCGCTAAGGAAAACTGTGAAATCTTTGGTCTGACAACCGCCGAAATCGAGGACTTGAAACCAAATTATCGCGTATGGGACTATTATCATAACGATCCAAAGATTAAAAGAGTGATCGATTCTTTAGTAGATGGCAGCTGGGACAATAATCGAGAACAATTTAGGGTCATCTTTGAAGAATTAATGAATCGTAATGATGAGTATTTTGTATTGGCTGACCTTGATGCTTACTTAAAAGCCTTGAATCGTATTGAAAAACGTTATCAAGATCAAGCAGAATGGGCGAAAGCATGTTTGATTAATATTGCCAAATCAGGATATTTCTCCTCTGATCGGACCATTAAGGAATATGTTGATGATATCTGGCATATCGAAAAAATCTAACCCCATCTTATAACAGTATTTTATAAAATCATACTACTCCTATGAGCCAGGTATGATTTTTTATTTTTTGACATTTGCTTTGAGAAAATTTAGAGATCTGGTTATTGTCATAGGATTCTTGTACTGCAAAAAAAGGAGTCATCTGGAAGTCGCTCAAACTATTAAAAACAGAGAATTTATTTAGGATTAAATTAGGTTAAAGATAAATTAATATGGATTTAACTTTTTTTTGATAAAAAGAATGCTATAATGGGCATGTTAGAAATGAGGGGTTAAAATGCCATCTACTTATGCACATTACGTTTTCGGACAGTTAGTTTTAGAAGAACTTTCCGTACCACAAAAACAAATGATTATGAAAAATAGAGAACTGTATGATATTGGCTTACATGGACCGGATATTTTATTTTATTATCAGCCTTTAAAAAAGAATCCAATTTGTTCGTTAGGCTATGACCTGCATGAAAAATCAGGGAGATATTTCTTTGAATCCGCTATCCAAATTTACCATCAGCAAGAAAAGCAAGAGATGCATCTCAGCTATTTATATGGAGTGATTTGTCACTTTGCTTTAGATGCTAAATGTCATCCCTATGTGGAAAAATATCATCGTGAAAATGATGTTTCGCATACGGCTATAGAGGTTAATTTTGATCGCTGTTTATTGGAAAAAAATGGATTTAATCCTTTAAAGTATCCGTTAAGCTGTCATATCCACCCATCATTAGATAGGGCAGAGATTATCAGTCCTTATTATTCGATAACGACGCCTAACACTATATTCAAAGCATTAAAGTCAATGAATTTTTATCATCATGTTTTATCGGCTCCCTGCGATTTGAAACGTCAAATTCTTTATTTGGGGATGGACCTTGTCGGACAAAGTGCTTTTAAAGATCATATCATGGCAAAAAAAGCAAATCTGCAATGTCAAAAAAGTAATCAAAAATTAGACCAATTCATGCAAGAAGCAATTCATGAAGCCGTTTATTTAATTCGATCATTTGATCAATCACAAACAAATGGGTATCCTTTAGCTGATGCATTTGAACATACTTTTGGAGAGAATTAAGGAGGTTCTTATGAAATTCAAACTTACATCATTAGAAAAAGCATGGATTCTTTATGATATCGGTAATTCTGCATTTATTTTGTTAGTATCCACGATTTTACCTATCTATTTTAATTATTTAGCGGATTTAGAGGGCTTAAGTGAAATCCAATATTTAGCTTATTGGGGATATGCGATGTCCCTGTCGACCTTGATTGTGGCGTTGGTCGGACCCGTGTGTGGAACTCTGGCAGATATTAAAAATTTTAAGAAAAAACTTTTTGCCGGCTCTATGATGATAGGTGCAGTTTGTTGTGCTTTATTAGGGGCAGCCTCAACTTGGTTGGTTTTCCTAGTTATTTTTGTTGTTGCTAAAGTCGGATATTCTTCCAGCTTGGTGTTCTATGATTCCATGTTAACCGATATTACTACACAAGAAAGAATGGATGCTGTTTCGAGTCAAGGCTATGCTTGGGGGTATTTAGGAAGCTGTCTGCCATTTGGAATCGGTTTGTTTTTGGTACTTGGAGGAAGCAGCTTTGGGTTATCGATGACCACCTCCATGATTGTCACTTTCTTGTTAATCGCGATTTGGTGGGTAGGGATGAGTATCCCTTTACTTAAAATGTATCAACAAAAATATTATGTTGAACATCAATCCCATCTTTTCCGACAAAGTTTGGGACGTTTATGGACAACACTAAAAAATGTGAGACAGGATCGAAGAATATTCTACTTTCTCTTAGCTTTCTTTTTCTATATTGATGGGGTTTATACGATTATTGAAATGGCTACGGCTTATGGTCAGGCATTAGGCTTGGAAAGCAACAGTCTATTGATTGCGTTGTTAATGACGCAGATAGTCGCTTTTCCATGTTCTTTGCTTTTTGGACGATTATCAAAGAAATATGAGAATAAGACCTTAATTACTTTATGCATTATGGCTTATACCGGCATTGCATTATTTGCTTTAGTCATTTCCACCCAATTACATTTTTGGATCTTAGCGTTTATTGTGGGAATGTTTCAAGGAGGAATACAAGCTTTATCTCGTTCATACTTTGCGAAAATCATTCCTGCGGATAAATCCGGAGAATACTTTGGAATTATGGATATTTGCGGGAAAGGAGCATCCTTTTTTGGAACAGCGATGATTTCAATCGCAAGCCAGTTATTTAATAGTGTCAATATTGGCGTGGGAATGTTAGCCGTAATCTTTATTATTGGGTTAATTCTTTTCCGTAAATCCGCTTCCATTTAAAACCTTTTATTTATATTTCAAAGAGGTATAAACGTTTCTTAAATATGAGAAACTATAATAGATCATTTGATCAGACGTTCTTAAACAAATCATACGATGACTTTAGTCAGATATGATTTTTTAATTACGATGAACCCTTATTTTCATTGGCATAGCAGAAGGATTTTGCTATAATGATGGCGGTGATAAAATGATCTATTATTTAATCTTGATAAATATAGCGGGTTTCATTTCGATGCTGATCGATAAATATCGTTCAACGCATCATTTATGGCGAATCAGCGAAAAAACATTGCTTCTTTTAGCTGTTTTGGGTGGCAGTATCGGCAGCTATATCGGGATGCAAATGGCACATCATAAAGTTTCAAAAAAGAAATTTAGTGTCGGCATTCCGCTGATGATCATTTTACAAATTCTCATTTTGACTTATTTGCTTTTAGGACCTAATAAAAGTATAATGGGATAAAGATACAGAAAGGAAAAAAATAATGGAAACAATAAATATTAGAATAACAATGGAAACCGGAGAAGTCATGGAGGGAGAATTATATCCTGAAATCGCTCCGATTACAGTAGAAAACTTTGTCAATTTAATTAAACAACATTTCTTTGATGGATTAATCTTTCATAGAGTCATTGACGGATTCATGATTCAAGGCGGAGGATTTGATAAAGATATGAAGCATAAGGAAGCCAAAAGCATTAAAGGTGAATTTGCATCAAATGGTGTTAAGAATGATTTAAAACATACACCAGGTGTTTTATCTATGGCACGTACCATGGTAAAAGATTCTGCTTCAAGCCAATTCTTTATCATGCATAAAGATGCACCGCATTTAGATGGAGATTATGCCGGCTTTGGTAAGATCACGAAAGGTATGGAAGTAGTGGATCGGATCGCTAAAACAGCGACAGATTTCCAAGATGCGCCGTTATCAAAGCAGATCATTAAAACAATCGAGGTGATCTAAATGAAAAAAACGGAATTGTTTTATTTGAAGAACTGCCCTTATTGCAAACAGGCAATTCGCTGGATGAATGAGTTAAAAGCAGATCCGAAATATGCAGATATTCAAATTAAAATGATTGAGGAAAGTGAAGAAGCTGCTTATGCAGATGCTCACGATTATTATTATGTACCGACTTTCTTTATTGACGATGTAAAAGTTCATGAAGGAGCGGCAACTAAGGAACAGATTGAAGAAGTACTAAATAAAAGTTTATAGGAGGATAAACGATGGCAATTTTAGTAACGGGTGGAGCAGGATTTATCGGCAGCCACACAGTCGTGCAGCTGTTAGAAAATAATCAGGAAGTCATTATTGTAGATAATTTTTATAATTCAAGTGCAGATGTCCTAGATAAGATCAGAACAATCGCAAACAAAGATTTTAAATTTTATGAATATGATATTACATGTAAGGAACAGATGGATGAAGTATTCAGAGATAATGATATTGAAGCCATCATTCATTTTGCCGGATATAAAGCAGTTGGAGAATCTGTAGAAAAACCATTGATGTATTACTCAAACAATTTAGTAAGCACCTTTGTTTTATGCGAAATGATGGAGAAATACGGATGTAAACGTTTTGTCTTTTCATCAAGTGCAACCGTATACGGAAAACCGGCATCTGTGCCTATCAAAGAAGATTTCCCTTTATCAACAACGAATCCTTATGGAACGACAAAGTTGATGACAGAAAGAATCTTAACAGATATTCAGTTTGCACATCCGGATTGGTCAATCGCCTTGCTTCGTTACTTTAATCCAATCGGGGCACATAAGAGCGGATTGATCGGCGAAAATCCAAAAGATATTCCTAATAACTTAATGCCTTATATATTAAAAGTAGCTTCCGGAGAATTAGAATGCTTAAATGTATTCGGAGATGACTATGATACTCATGACGGAACCGGAGTCAGAGATTATATCCATGTGGTAGACTTAGCTCGCGGACATGTTTTAGCCATCAACAAAGTCATGAACAGCAGTGGGGTGCATATCTATAATTTAGGTACCGGAAAAGGTTACAGTGTTTTAGATATTGTGAATAACTTTGAACGTGCAACAGGAATTAAAATCAAATACAAAATAACGGATCGTCGTCCCGGAGACATTGATGAATGTTATGCGGACACAGCAAAAGCAAAAGAAGAATTAGGTTTTGTTGCCGAAGCGGACATTGATGAAATGTGTAAAGATGGATGGAATTTCGTTATGCATAATAAATAGGCGTTAAGCCTATTTTTATCGTGATCAGAGAATTTCAAAAAGAGGATGCACCTCGTGTGCAGAAGATTGCACTGAAATGTTTTGACAATAATATCCGTCAGGATAAAAAACTTTATTTGGCTAAACATTTTGTTAAAAGTTATTTTAAAATAAAAAATATAGAAGCACGATTAGATCATCAGTACGAATTCTATGTTTTAACTGAAAATGAAATCATAGGGTTTGTAGAGATTCAAGATGGGAATACTATAACTAATATTTTTGTTGATCCGCCCTATCAAAAACAGGGATATGGAACTCAGCTGCTTAAATATGCGATCCTACGTTGTCAGGCATTGAACCCTAAATTGGATCGTGTGTCACTGGATGCGGAAACACAGGCAATCAAATTTTATGAACATTGTGGTTTTACCAGCTTGTCAAGAAGCAAAACGGTAATGGGTGTAGAAATGACAATGATGGAAATAAAGTTAAAAAATAACTAAATTATGTAGCATTTTTTTAGAATTTGTATATAATAATTAAGTGGTGAGGTGAGAAGATGAAAGAAGACATTAAAAAAGAGTATAAAGAATTATTTGATGCCAGTACGAAATCAATCGATATTGTCCAAGTACCTGAGTTTCAGTTTATTATGTTGGATGGTATCGGCAATCCTCGTGAAGTTGAGTTTAAAGAAAAATCAGAAGCATTGCATCTGTTTGCCAAAGCCGTTAAAAAATACTACAAAGCTCATGGTTTAACAGACTACATGAGTTCACCATTAGAAGGTGTTTGGGATACATATGATAATGGTCAATTTGACGTTACGCGAAAAGAAAGAATCAAATATACATTGATGATTGTGCAGCCAACTGCAATGACTCAGGAAATATTTGAAGAAATCAAACAAATGTTGATTGAAAAGAAGAATATTCCATATTTAGAAGATATCTATCTTAAAAAACGTGAAGAAGGAGAAGCCGTTCAAATGCTGCATATCGGAGCATATGACACCGAAATCTCGTCTACAACTCAGATTATGGAATATGTTACTATTCAAGGGTATAAGCTTAACGGGCTGCATCATGAAATTTATTTGAATGATCCGCAGAGAGTAGATCCGGAGAAATTAAAAACGATAATTCGTTATCCAATCTGTGAACTTTAAAAAACGATGAAAATCGTTTTTTTCTTTGCGTTTCACTATTCAAATAAATCGATTTATGAAATAATAAAGGCAATAGGAGGTCATTATGAAATTAATATCATGGAATGTCAATGGCTTACGTGCCTGTGTACAAAAAGGCTTTGTTGATTTTTTCAAAGAAGCAGATGCAGACATCTTTGCCATTCAGGAAACAAAATTACAGCCGGATCAAATCGATTTGGAATTTGAAGGGTACCACAGTTACTGGAACAGTGCCGTTAAAAAAGGGTATTCCGGTGTTGCTGTCTATACTAAAAAAGAACCTTTAGCGATTACATATGGATTAGATATCGAAGAACATGATCAAGAAGGTCGTGTAATTACTTTGGAGTATGCTGATTTTTACTTTATCACCTGTTATACCCCTAATACGAAAAGAGAGTTGTTACGCTTGGACTACCGCATGATTTGGGAAGATGAGTTTAAAGCTTATATTGCGCGTCTGCAAGAAAATAAACCTGTTATTATTTGCGGTGATCTGAATGTTGCGCATCAGGAAATTGACCTTAAAAATCCTAAAACCAATCGTCGCAATGCCGGGTTTACAGATGAAGAAAGAAACAAATTCAGTGAGTTGCTGAAGATTGGATTAACAGATACTTTCCGTCATTTCTACCCTGATGTAACCGGTGTGTATTCTTGGTGGTCTTATATGTTTAAATCAAGAGAAAAGAATGCCGGATGGCGCATTGATTACTTTTTAACCAGTGAAAGTCTAAACGATAAATTAGTAGATGCAAAGATTTATACTGAAGTTTTAGGTTCTGATCATTGTCCGGTCGGGTTAGAGATCAATGTTTGAGGAATGGATCAGAAAATATGAGATTGCCAAAGTTACTGAAAATCAAGTGGGATGTTCAGAGGATGGCGTCTATTTTCTAACGAACAATAAACAAAACTATTATTTAAAAATATCAAGAAATAAAGAAATTCTAAATGAAGTAAAAGCTTATCGCTATTTAGAGGGGAAACTGAATGTTCCAAAAGTATATGAGTTTATTGAAAAAGAGGGACAGCATTTCTTATTAATGAGTGAAGTCAAGGGCAGAATGCTTTATGAACTGCTTAAGGAGGATATTCAAGGAACGATCAAGCTTTATGCTTCCGCATTGAAAATGCTACATGAATTGCCCATCGAGGATTATCCGATTCAGCGTGATTTGTCAGAATGGATTCAGACTGCTCAAAAGAATCTTCCCAATGTCGATCTTGATACTTTAGAGGATATAACGAAAGCACGTGGATTGGAAGCTACTTTTGAACGATTAGTGGCACTGCGTCCACTTGAACGTGATTTGGTGGTCTGCCACGGGGATTTTTGTATGCCCAATGTATTAGTTGGCGATCAAATCGGTTTTATCGATTTAGGAAGAAGCGGTGTAGATGATCGTTATCAGGATATTGCCTTGGCATTAAGAAGTCTGAAAACAAATATTGAAATGATTCATCAACCTTATTTAGAGTCCTATACCATGCTTTTTTTAGAGACTTACGGCATTGATAAGATAGATGAAAGAAAACGTGAATTTTACTTTTTATTAGATGAATTTTATTAGGAGAAGAATATGCAGCTGCCAGATGAATTAAAAGATAAAATAGATATGCGTGATGTTACACGTCCACAGATGGGATATTCAGATGCCGAAGTTTTTGAAGTAAAGAAAGGGTATCTCAATAAGGATATCGTGATAAAATGTTCTGCTTCATTGGATATTGAAAAGGAAGCCCAAATTTTGATTTGGCTTCAAGATAAAATGAAAGTGCCCCATGTCTATTTTCATCTTTTTGATCAGGGAATGTATTATTTGGTGATGGAGATGCTGCCGGGGGTAATGGGACAATATGGCTTTGAACAAATGAGCAGGGACGAGATGGTGATCCTCTATGCTAAAGAAATAAAAAAATGGCATCAGATCGATTACCAAGATTTCCCTGTATATAATACCCTGGAAGATAAATTGAAGCATGTTCGCTATAATTTAAAGCATAATTTAATCAAAACACAATACTTTGAACGTGAATTCAAAGGAATGAGCGGACAAGAGGTTTATGATTTGATGATGGCACATTATCCCAAGGATTTTGATTTGGTTTTATGCCATGGAGATGTCTGCATGCCAAATTTTATGATTAAGGATAAAGAAGTCACCGGCTGGATCGATGTTGTTGGCTGTGGTGTCAATGATCGCTATTTAGATATTGCGATTGCTTTACGAACCTTGCGATTCAATTTTGAATGGAGGCATGAAACCTTTACCGCAGCCGATATGCAGTTGTTTTTAAAAACATATGGGATAGCATCATTAGATCCAGACAAAGTCTTATTTTATATATGTTTGGATGAATTAACCAACGGATAGGAGAAGAAAATGAAATTAATGTTTATTTCTGATGTACATGGATCTGCTTATTATATGGAAGAAAGCATAAAACAGTTTGAAAAAGAAAAATGTGATTATCTGATTTCTTTAGGTGATCTTTTATACCATGGACCACGCAATGACCTGCCTAAAGAGTATGCCCCTAAAAAAGTAGCGGCAATGCTGAATGCTTTTAAAGATAAGATAATCAGTGTCAGAGGGAATTGTGACAGTGAAGTGGATCAGATGATGCTTGAATTTCCTATATTAAGTGAGTATACGCATTTATTTATAGATGGACATCGTTTCTTTTTAACTCATGGACATCATTATCATAAAGAAGCATTGCCGCCGTTAAGTAAAAATGATGTGTTAGTCTATGGTCATTATCATGTGCCGCTCGCTCAAAAAACAGGAGATATCTTTATTTTAAATCCATCTTCGGTTTCCTTGCCTAAAGAAGGAACCAACAGTTTTGGTATTTATGAAAATCATATTTTTACGATTAAAACTTTCGATGGAGAAGTTGTTGCTTCCATTGATCTAAGAGGCGAAGATGGAAATTAAGCAAATTGAATGGAACAGCGAAGCATATAAAAAGGCCTTGGAATTAAGAGATAAAGTGCTGCGTCAGCCTTTAGGCATGAGCATATATGACGATCCATTAGAAGCAGAAAAGAATGATCTTCATATTATAGTAATGGAAGGTACTCAGGTCATTGGAGTTTGCTTCTATCGTACTATTGATCAAGAGACAATGCAGATGAAACAGGTAGCAGTTGACCCTTCTTTTAGGAATCGTCATGTTGGAACAGAAATGTTTATGCAATCGATTCAGAAATTAAAGCCATTACATGTCAAAACGATTATGGTACATGCCAGAGAAAATGCCTTAGGCTTTTATCAGAAGCTAGGCTTTGAAGAATGCGGCGATCCATTTTTGGAAGTGGGAATTCGACATCATTTGCTCAAGTATAACTTGTAATTTATGAGGGATTGCTTATAATAAAAAACTGTGGGTGATAAAATGAAAGAGATCGATCAAATCTTGGAATTAAGTCTTGAAGCAGGACGCATGATGCTGGAAAGCAATTCGGAAATCTATCGTGCAGAAGAAGTCATCGTCAATATTTGCCGCGCCTTTGGTGTGAAAAATATTGATGTTTTTACGTTAGCGACCTGTATTTATTTATCTGTTAATATTGAAGGGCATACGTATACTCGTATACGCCGCATTTATCAGCGTGAAACAAACTTAGCACGTATTTCTAAGATCAATGATCTATCCAGAAGTATCGTAAAAAACCATTATACACTAGATCAGTTCAAAGAAAAGTTATCTGATGTGGAGTCATGTCAGGGACTACCTAACTGGCAAAGAGCGTTGACAATCAGTGCCAGTTGCGGTGTTTTTGGCATCATGTTCATGCCAAAAGCAAACTGGATTGATTTTATAGTGACATTCATTATCACATGTTTTACTTATTATTTAATGCAGTTTTTAAAGAAATATGAAATGAATGCTTTTATTGCCAATGCCCTTTTGGCAATCTTGATGACATTTTTAGCCTCAATGTGTGTAAGTTTTGGTATCGTTCGGGATATTGACACGATCGTTATCGGTACGATCATGATTCTGGTGCCGGGAGTGGCAGTCACCAATGCCGTTCGAGACATTATCAACGGAGATATTCTCTCAGGAACCATTCGGACGGTAGAAGCCTTAATTATTGCTTTAGGCATTGCTTTTGGTGTTGGGCTTACCTTGTTTTTTTCAAATATCGGAGGACTGCTATGATTACAGAATTTCTACTGGGATTCATTTCCTGCTTAGGTTTTGGTTATATATTTAATTGTCCTCTTAAAGCCATACTAAAAGGCTGCATCGCCGGTGGTTTTGGATGGGCAGCCTATAAGATGATGTTGGGATTTGAACAGGGAACGATTATTGCCACCTTTGTCGGGGCGTTAGTTTTAAGTATTATCTGTGAGATTTGTGCCAGAGTATATAAAGATGCTGTGACAGTATTTGCCTTGCCGGCAATCTTGCCATTAGTTCCGGGAGCCGGACTGTATTATACCATGTTGTATTTTATACAGAATAACTATGACTTAGCCTTATCGAAAGGGATCGAAACACTGGGGAATGCAGTGGCGATTGCGATTGCTTTATTGATAGTTTCATCAATAACCCGATTTATTTTTAAAGTAATCCGAGGAATCCATCATTGATTCCTTTTTTTATTGATATGACGGCATTGTTCATTAAGTAAGATTTCTTTCCAGTTAACAGGAAAAGAATAATCCAGCTCTAAATCAAATGAACTGTTTTCCTGATACGCCATATCAAACAACTTCTCAGCGGATTCGATAAACTCTGTCACATTTTCCGCATTTGGAGATAAGCGAACCGCTAACAAGGTATAATAAAATAAAGAGTGATGATTGATCGTTTTATCCAATTCACATTGATCTTCCGGTTTTGTCATGATCGGACGCAGTTCTTTCATGGAAGTTAAGCGATAAAGACTTTGATAGTGAGCACATTTATTGCGCAGATTATTTAACCCCACAATCCATGCATTAAAGGTCTGCGGTGTTAAATCGACATAATATTCTTGTAATAAGGCTTTCTTTTCAGCGATTACCAAGTTTTGAAAGATCCCGATCAGCCAGCCAAAAGTCATTAAACCGGCCGCGGTGGCAAAGCTGATGGCATATTTGCATTCTCGATATTCTTCTATAACCTGTTGATTATTGGCAATGATTTCATTATCAATACGAGTATTCAATTTCTTGATATTTTCATAATGAAGGTCATTATCTTCAAAAACATAATTGCGTAAATATCCACGATAATAGAAATGACGAATATCCTTACCAATGACCTCATAGATTTCATCATATTTATTGGATAAATATTGCGTAAATCCGGAACGAAAATAAAGTTCAACACTCTCTAGTAATGCCTGATACTGATAGCGCAAAAGACGGTCAATTCTGACAATCGCTAAAAGATTGCGAAATTCTAATTGCGGCTGCTTTTGAATATAAGTTTTTAATTTATCGTAGCCAACTTCATACATCAGTTTTTGTAATTGATCGACTTGATTGAGTCTGTCAAAACAAATCATGGGAATCAAGTTTTCCAATGTATCCGGATTTGCCCGAACAGTATCAGCATTTAATGTAAAGCCACCAATCGTTATGCAGTTTTCCGGCACTTCTTGATTGGACGGCGTTTTTTTATCTTTTACAGGTGCTGCTTGATCCGCTTCACAGATAATCGCTTCTACTTCTTTTTTACTGATTGTAAGTAATTTGCCAATGGATTCTAATTTTTTTAATTGACCATGTATTTGAATATCCTCAATCAAGATATCCAGCTGATTGATGGTTTCACTGATTTTATTTGTTTGATAAGCATGCCGGTATTGTTCAAAAAAAGAGGGGATAGTGGGATACAAAATAAGCTCATTCTTGATCTTTTTAAGCTTAATATAAAGATGATGTTGGTTATAAAAAGATAAGATGGTTTCTAAAGCGCTCGTATCCTCAGTTTTCGTATTGATATAATGAAAATATTGGACAGCAGGCAATAAAAGCGAAGGTGAAGAAAGCATTGCCTGATCGATAGCAGTATATAAATCCGTCGTTTCTTCGTCATCGTAGCCATTTAGCTTCTGCTTTGTTGTTTCTTTTAATTGTGTGAGCAGTTTGTTTTTTTGTTTCGGATCCTTTAATTTTAAATAGGTTTTCAGCTGTCGTTTGGCTTTCTGTAAGATTCTTTGTCTTAGTTTTTGCTCTTGCTGTAAAACAAAATCATCTTCTTTTTTAATCAGTATTGCGGCTTCTTCTTGTAAAAAGGAATAATCATCGTTATGGTAAGCCTCTAAAATAGAAAAGATATAAGGTTTCAGATGGCCCAACACATCTTTAAAATAAAGACGAGGATAATGCTGCAGGATGAGGCAAGTCATATCCATAGCCGTCATTTCATCAGAACTTTGTTTAACTTGTTTTTTATATAATGTAGTATACTCATTATAGAGGTCAAATTTTATGACAAGCTTTTCTTTTTCTAAAGCGAGTTTAGTTTCTAAAAAAGAAAGAATTGTCATTTGATTTTTGATAAGATAGATTTTATGGTAGATACGTGCTATTTGTTCGACAAAGAGTTCTTGATCGATCTCAGACAAAATAGTCAATGTGCTTTCGACAATCGAAAGCTGGGATTCATCATTTAAGGTTTGCAGAAGCAAAAGACGATAGGAATGATCACTTTGCATTAACCAGTGAAGATCCGGTTTATTTTGTTTTTTAAATGTATACGTTTGTTTCATATAACCTCCTTTAATGAAATTATACCATATATTAAGTCTATATTGATTTCAAACGTAGTATTTTATCAAAAAAGAAAGAAGGATTATCTATGATAACATTTTTAGGAAGAACAGAATGTCAGCTTGTTTTGATCCATGGAGGACCCGGAGCAATCGATTCACTGCATGGATTAGCAGAGCAATTAAGTAAAGGAATCGGCGTTGCAGAACATACTCAGACTCAATATACGATTGAAGATTTGGTGGAAGAATTAAAGCAGGATCTGTCCTCTTTAACTCATAAAGTGACAATATTGGGACATTCATGGGGAGCTTGGCTGGCAGGTATTTTTGCCCAGCGTTATCCTGAACTTGTAGAAAATGTCATTTTGGTAGGGTGTCCGCCATTAAATGAAAGCTATGTTTCAAAGATTGAAGAAAGAAGATTTGAGCGCCTTACTTTAAAAGAAAAAGAAACATTTCAAACTTTACTGATAAATTTGGCAGATCCTTATTATGCAGATAAGGATGAAGCCCTTAAACATTTGGGTAGTTTAGTGGAAAAAGCCGATAATTATTGTTTGAATCCGGAACTGGTAAGTGTGGAAAAAACGGACGGAAAGATGTATGATGCGATCTGGCAGGAAGCAAGTCGGTGGCGTAAAGAGGGGAAGTGGGAAAGTATATTCAATGCGATTGAATGTCCGATTTATTTAATACAGGGAAAATATGATCCTCATCCTATTGTCGGAGTTGTCGAGCCGTTAAAACCACAAGGAAAGATTAAAGAAGTCTACGAACTGTCTAAAAGCGGACACTCGCCTTTTTTGGAACAGTATGACAGTTTAATGTTTTGTGAACTCGTCATCAAACTAAGTGAGCCCTTACATAATAATGGCGAATAATTTACTTTTATCAGAAGAGTAGGGAGGTAAAATCATTTTATTTGTATTTATTTAGTAAATTTACCAT
Source organism: Beduini massiliensis (assembly GCF_000829905.1). Classification (GTDB taxonomy): domain Bacteria; phylum Bacillota_I; class Bacilli_A; order Erysipelotrichales; family Coprobacillaceae; genus Beduini; species Beduini massiliensis. The sequence goes on along the minus strand of NZ_CDPP01000006.1, from coordinate 620,531 downwards.
ATATATTAAAGAATGATTTTATTGACAGTAAAAGATCTGATGATATAATTATCCTGTAAGTTTAAAGAACAGGATAACAGGCAAAATAAGGGAGGAATTTGACAGATGGATATGAATAAAATTATTGAAACTTATGGGTGCAAAACGTTTACTGATGATACCATGAAAGCACGTATTCCAAAATCAACCTACAAGGCTTTTCATGAAGCTTTGCAGAATGGGGAAGCCTTATCGAGAGAAACCGCAACGGTCATTGCAAATGCAATGAAGATTTGGGCGATGGAAAACGGAGCAACTCATTTTACACATTGGTTTATGCCAATGACAGGATTAACTGCGGAAAAACATGATTCGTTTTTAGAACCCGACGGACAGGGACATGCGATCACAGAGTTTAGTGGAAAAACCCTCAGAAAAGGGGAACCCGATGCTTCATCATTTCCATCAGGAGGGCTGCGTGCAACTTTTGAAGCACGTGGATATACGGCATGGGACTGTACTTCACCTGCTTTTGTGAAAGAGGGGTCTCTTTATATTCCAACCTTATTTTGTTCTTATACAGGAGAAGCTTTAGATAAAAAAACACCGTTATTAAGATCAATGGATGCTTTAAACAGTGCTGTTGTTCGTTTGATGCATTTAATTGGGCATACAGAAGTGACCAGTGCATATGCCAGCGTAGGTGCGGAACAGGAATATTTTTTAGTAGATGATCGTTATTTTCAAGAACGTATGGATCTTAAACTGACCGGACGTACTTTGTTTGGAGCAATGGCACCAAAGGGTCAGGAGCTAGAAGATCATTATTTTGGAAGTTTGAAACGTAAAGTTGCGGCTTTTATGAAAGATTTGGATGAAGAATTATGGAAATACGGCATTCCTTCTAAAACAAAACATAATGAAGCGGCACCGGCACAGCATGAAGTGGCATGTGTATATACACGCATGAATATTACGACCGATAATAATCATTTATTGATGATCTTGATGCAGGATGTAGCAAAAAAACATGGGCTGCGTTGCTTATTGCATGAAAAACCGTTTGAGGGCATCAATGGGTCAGGAAAACATGATAATTTCTCAATTATCACGAATACCGGAATGAATTTGTTTAATCCAGGAGCAAATCCGGAAGAAAATATTCCTTTCTTAGCAGCTTTAGCTTGTACGATTAAAGGGGTAGACGAATATGCCGACTTATTAAGAATGTCGATTGCAACAGCAGGCAATGATCATCGTTTAGGAGCAAACGAAGCTCCCCCTGCCATTATCTCCATGTTTTTAGGGGATGAATTAGATGAATTAATTGAGAATATCATTACCGGCAAAGTAAAAACACATGCTCAAGGGGCACGTTTTCAAACCGGGGTTTCGGTAGTCCCTACTTTCTCAAAAGATACGACCGATCGTAATCGTACTTCGCCTTTTGCCTTTACGGGGAATAAATTTGAATTTAGGGCAGTAGGATCAAGTCAATCCATTGCCGGACCCAATACGATATTAAATTCAATGCTGGCAGATGAAATGAATAAAATGTCAGACGCCATTGAAAGCGGAAAAGAAGTGATAGAGGTCATTCGTGACTTTATTAAAGATCATCAGCGTATCATCTTTAATGGAGATGGCTATTCAGCCGAATGGGAAGCAGAAGCTGCTCGTCGCGGCTTACTCAATAATAAAAATACAGTCGCGGCCTTAGAATGTTTAAGAACTCCTAAGAATTTGGAAATGTTTGACCGTTTGGGGGTTTATACAAATGTAGAATTAGCATCAAGATATGAAATTCTACTAGAAAACTATATCAAAACGATTCAGTTAGAAGCTTTAACCGCAATAAAGATGGCAAAAACTCAGATTTATCCTGCAATTGTGAGTTATTTAGGAGATTTCTCAGCCGATATCCTAGCGACAAAGGAACTGGGATTGGATACTTCTTTCTTAGTTGAAGACGCTCAAAAGATAACCACACTTCTTTCACAAATGAAAGATGAATTGACCTTATTGGAAAATAACGTAAGTAAGTGTCAGGAGTCAAAGGCCGCAGTGGGAGAACTGGCCGCCTTATGGCGTGATGATGTTTTCGTCAACATGGAAGCATTAAGAAAAACAGTCGATCAGTTGGAAGTCATTGTCGATGAAAAATACTGGCCAATGCCTACCTACATGGAACTCTTATTTGGTATTTAATTGAAATACGGCAACGTTTTGTTGCCGTTTTTATATACTTATCTCTTTTCTAAACCCAATAAATATCCTATAATGAGAGAAAGCAGGTGATAAAATGAGTTGTTTATATCGTATCAAAGAAGCCAGAAACATGATGACCGATACAGAAGGGAAACTGGCAGACTATATTTTAGATAATCATGCCGATATCCTAAATGATTCCGCTCAAGTCTTAGCTGATAAAACAGGAACATCCGCAGCGGCAATTATTCGTTTCGCTAAAAAGATCGGATTTAGCGGATTTAGTGAATTGAAAGTAGAACTGGCGAAAGAAAGCGGCGGGAATATTGAAAACTTCACAGAACAGATTCGTGCCGAAGACAGTATTCATACATTAATCAAGAAAACAAAACAGGTTAATCTGCAAGTCATAGAACAAACCTATTACTTAATGAATGAAAGTACCATGGAAAAGGCCGTACAATCCTTGAAATCATCACGCTATATTTATTTATTCGGAGTAGGTTCAAGCGGCATTGTCTGCGATGACTTATTACATAAACTTTCACGTATCGGAAAATTCGCCATTCATCATCATGATACTCATTTTCAGATAACCAATGCTGCCCATATCACAAAAGATGACGTAGCCTTAGGCATCAGTTACAGCGGTGAAACAAAAGAAGTCGTTACAGCAATGCGTTACGCTAAGGAAAGCGGGGCAGTGACGATCGGGATCACACAATTAAAGAAATCACCTTTAGCCCGTTATTGCGATATTCTGCTTTATATTCCAACCGAAGAAAGAGAAGTAAGAATAGGGGCAATCTCCTCACGTGAATCTTCTTTGATTATTACCGATTTACTTTATTTGGCAATCGCAAAAGACAATTTAGAACAAACCCATGATTACCTATTGAAAACTAAAGAGATGGTAAAAGAATTCAAATCATAAAGCCGTACCTAACGGCTTATTTTTTATTCTAAACAGTAAGTCTGTTAAAAGACGTCCTATTTGTGCAAACAAGAACAGGATTTAAAACCAAGAATCGATTATATTAATAGATAAGGGAGGGATAAATATGGAAGCCATGTATCTTTTACAAAACGCCATTACTTATATGGAAGAACATCTTTTAGAAAGCATCAGCTATGAAGCCACGGCCAAAAGTATCGGTATGTCAAGTTATAATTTTCACCGAGTTTTTCGTTTTATGGCGGGAATGACTGCAAGTGAATACATTAGAAATCGACGTCTTTCACTGGCAGGACAGGAACTTCAAAACGGTGATATTCTAGTAATTGATGCCGCATACAAGTACGGTTATGACACACCGGAAAGTTTTTCTAAAGCTTTTTCCCGCTTCCATGGAGTGACCCCGACACAGGCAAAACGCAAAGGCACGGAACTTCGCTTGTTTAATCCTCTTGTAATTAAAATAACGATGGAAGGTGGAAACATTATGCATTACAAAATTGCTGTACAAGAAAGTCAGAAGTTTATTACAATCATTAAAGCATTTCCAAATGTTAAGATGAATGATGAAAATGATCAAAGTATTCCTAATTTTTGGACCGAGTGCCACAACAATCAACAGATCCAACGTCTTAAATCACTTCGTCCAAAAGGAAAAAGAGATGTATATGGATTATGCAGTCCTACATTAAAAAATGAAACCCATTTTAATTATGGCATTGGCATCCTTTTAGATGAAGAAACCGATGTATCCACACTGGATGAACTTTTAAACAGCGGTTATTCGATTTGGGAAACAAAACCAATGGACTACGTAGTGTTTAAATGCTTTGGAAATGACAGTAGGTGTATCGCTGAAACTTGGAGCAAGTTCTTTAAAGAATTTATTCCGCAAACAGGGTATAGTCAAACTGAAGATACCGATTATGAGATCTATTTTGAAGAGGGAGAAGAAGGATTATTCTGCGAACTTTGGATTCCTGTAAAAAAATGATCACTATAAAATAAGTAATAAAAGGCACCTGAGAGTGTCTTTTATTATTGTAGGAATAATTGTCTTAGACGGTTAGGAAGTTGACAGGTTACTTAAAAGCTTTCATAATAAAAACGAAATAATATTTCAAAAACAGGAGAATAAATATGAAAAATAAATTAGAAATCCAAAACTATTTAACAGACTCTGTTGAACGTGGTGTCTTTTGCGGATGCCATGTATGGATGATGGATCATGGAAAAAGTGAATATTTTATAGTCGGGAATAAAAGTGTTTATCCGCATAAAGAAATAAACGATCAGCAAACCATCTATGATTTGGCAAGTCTGACTAAAGTCATTGTGACAACCCCTCTTATTTTAAAGCTGATTGAGAAAAATCAGTTAAGTTTGGATCAACCGATTCAGACAATATTACCTTCGTTCCAATCTGCTCAGGTAACGATTGAACATCTGCTGACTCATACCAGTGGGTTACCGGCAGATACGATTTTGCCTTTGGACAGCCAAAAACCGCAAATCTTAGAAGCCATTTATCGATTATCGTCATGTTTAGAACCGGGAAAACAGATTGTTTATTCGGATCTTGGATTTATTTTGTTGGGTGAAATTATTGAGACAATAACTAGAAAATCTTTGGCTGATTTAAGTAAAGAATGGCTGTTTGTACCTATGGAAATGGAAGAAACCGGATATCTTCCCGATCAAACATGGATACAACGCTGTGCACCGACCGAGGACTCACCGTTATTAAAGCGCGTCATTCGGGGAACTGCACATGATCGTAAATGCCGTATGATGCAAGGAGTGTCCGGTCATGCCGGAGTATTTTCGACGATCTATGATTTAAGTCATTATGCAAAAATGTTGCTGAATGGGGGAAAGTATAAAAAACAAACGATATTACAACCAGAGAGCATCGCTTTGCTTTATCAGAACCGAACGTCTAATGTCAACGGTAATCGTGGAATTGGATTTATCAACAGTGATCCGGTACCGATCACACCATTCCATTCCAAACGTGCAATTATGCATACCGGATTTACAGGAACGTCGATTATGGTAGATTTTGATTTGGAATTAGCTGTCATTGTGTTAAGCAATCGAATACATCCAACACGAAATAACCCTTTGATTTTAGAATGGCGAAATCAGTTCTATGAATTTTTAATGAAATAATATTTCATAAATTATTAAATTTATATTGAAATATAATTTTTATTTGTTATACTGAAGATGTAAGCCATTCCAATATTTGGGAGCGAAAGGAGAACACTATGGAGAAGTTTACAGGGTTTATTGAAGAGAAGATAGCGCCACCGCTAATTAAATTCTCAAATTTAAAGTATGTTCAAATTATTCAAAGAACATTTATTACGTTTACCGGATTATTGATCGTTGGATCATTATTCTTACTTTTAGCGGCATTGCCAATTCCTGGATATAAGGAATTTATCGGAACATTTGCAGCTAAATTCTCAGCAGCCTCTGGCATTGGAACAAGTTTTATCGGACTTTATGTTTCTGTGACAGCTGCCTATGCAACAATCGAATATTATAATTCTAAAAAGGGTGAAAGAAATGATTTTTTAGCGCCAATCATCCTTTCTGTTGCATCATTCTTATTGATGATTCCTGCTCAGACTGTGAAAACAGTGGTAGAGGGATCAGATAAAGCCGGATCTTTTTCCGGGGTACCAACGGATTTCTTAGGAGCAAAAGGAGTCTTTGCCGCATTGGTAATTGCCATTGTGACAGTAGAATTATATCGTTTCTTTGTCCGTAAGAAATTAGTGATTAAAATGCCTGAAGGGGTACCAAGCATGGTATCACAAGCGTTTGTTGCTTTAATCCCTACAGCCATTATCGTGACAATCTGGTGGTTTGTACGTGTTGTATTAAACTTAAACTTACCACAAATGATCATGGATATCTTTACACCATTGATTAATGCAGGAGATTCCCCTGCGACTGTCTTTACAGCGACATTCTTAAATCGTATCTTATGGGCAGTCGGAATTCATGGAGGAAACGTTGTCGGGGCAGTTGCCACTCCAATTTGGACACAGATGAACGTTGCCAACATTGCCGCTATGGAAGCCGGATCAGCATTGCCTCATATGTTTAGTGGAGTATTCTATGATAACTATATTTGGACCGGATTAGCGCCTCTTGCGATTGTAATGTGTTTCTCTAAGTCAAAACGCATTAAAACATTAGGGTTACTTGCTTTACCGGCAGCTTTCTTCAATATTGGAGAACCATTGATCTTCGGTCTGCCAATCGTTATGAACCCATTAATGATGATTCCGTTTGTGATTAGTTATTTAGTTGTCGCTATTGTGGCGGTCATTCTGACAGTTACGGGAATATTGCCGGTACCGGTCTTGATTGCCCCATGGATTACACCGGCACCAATTAAAACCTATATTGCCACGGCAGGTAATATACCGGCAACCATGTTTGTCATTATTACCTGGGTCATCTTAGCATTAGTATTCTATCCGTTTATTAAAACCATTGAAAAACAAGATTTAAAGAAAGAAAAAGAAGGCTTAGAAGCCCAGTAGGAGAAAAACATGTTAGGAATCTCTGTATATTTTAAAGATTTAGATGTAGAATATTTAAAAGAAGCAGCCCAATGTGGAGCAAAGTATGTATTCACTTCTTTGCATATCCCCGAAGAAGACTACAGTGATTTAGATCAAAAGTTACCATTGTTTTTAAACACATGTCAACAGTTGGGATTGCAGGTTGTACCCGATGTATCACCGGTTACCTTTGACAAATTAAAAGTTGAAAAAGGAGATTATCACCGTTTAAGAGAAATGGGATTTCAATCTTTAAGATTAGATTATGGCTTTGATAATTATGAGACAGTAAAGCAACTGCAAAAAGACTTTTATTTGATGCTGAATGCCAGTGTTGTGAATAAAGAATATCTTGATGGAGCAATAAAAGCCGGAGTGGATATGACAAAGATTGCTTTGACACACAACTTTTATCCAAGAAAAGAAACAGGACTAGGGATAGAAGCCTTTAACCATAAAAATGAAATATTTAGAGAATATGGATTAACGATTCAAGCCTTTGTGTGCGGAGATGTATTAAAACGTTTCCCATTATATGAGGGACTGCCAACATTAGAATGTCACCGTGAAAAACATCCGTTATGTGCAGCCGTTGAATTGATTCATGATTGTGGAATTAAAGATGTCTTTATTGGGGATAGTAAAGCCTCATTAGAGACGTTAAGAAGCATTCAAGCCTATATGGAAAGTAAAAAACTTTACATCAAAGCGCATTTAGAAAAGAACTATCAGCATTTATATGATCAGGAAATTCAAATCAGAAAAGATCAGCCTGAACAAGTGATCCGTCTGGCAATACCAAGAGTCAATGATGTAGAAGTATATCATAATACTTGCCGTCCAAGAGGAAGTATAACAATGCAGAATGCATTAGCGGGTCGTTACAGTGGAGAAATCCATTTGAATAAGATAGACATGGGGATGGATGCACGTGTTAATGTGATTGGATTTATTCATCCGGAATATGTCGAACTATTAAATTATATTGATAATGATACGACCATTATATTTGAGAAATTATAAAAAGAATTTAGGAGGGTCTTATGGCAAAAATTGAAATCACTCACTTAGTGACTGAAAGTAGAAATCCCAAAACAATGAACTTAGATGATATGAGTATTCATCAATTCTTAGAAATCATGAATGAGGAAGATGCAAGTGTCCCTCTTAAAGTAAAAGAAGTTTTACCGCAAATAGAAAAAGCCGTTGCAAAGATCATCGATGCTTTAAAAAACGGTGGTAAACTTTATTATGTCGGTTCCGGAACAAGCGGGCGTTTAGGCGTCTTGGATGCGGTGGAATGTCCGCCAACATTTGGAACCACAGATGAAGTCCAAGGAATCATTGCCGGAGGTGACAGTGCTTTCGTGAAAGCGAAAGAGGGAGCTGAGGATAATGAAGAAGGGGGCTATCAAGATATTTACAATGCGGCTATTACCGCTAGAGATATTGTCGTTGGAATTGCTGCAAGTGGAAGAACACCACACACGATCGGAGCTTTAAAAGCAGCTAATGAGATCGGTGCTTTCACTATCTCTATTGCTTGTAATCCAAACAGTAAAGTAGGGCAAGTGGCAAAACTGGCGATCGATATGACAATTGGTCCGGAAGTCATCACCGGATCTACCCGTTTAAAAGCTGGAACTGCTCAAAAGTTAGTATTAAATATGTTGTCTACCGCTTCTATGGTAGGAATTGGGAAAACTTATCAGAATTTAATGGTAGACATGAAACCAACCAATGAAAAATTAGTAGAAAGAAGTAAACACATTATTATGGAAGCAACGGATTGCAGTTATGAACAGGCTTCTATTGTGTTTGAAGAAAGTCATCGTCAAACTAAAATAGCGATTGTGATGATCTTACTTGATTGTGACGAAAAAACGGCCCGTCTGCAATTAGAAAAACATCACGGTTTCGTTAAAAATGCAATGATGGATAAACAGGCTGATTAATCAGTCTGTTTATTTTTTAGGAGGAATCATTATGTATGCAGTAGGATTGATGTCCGGTACCTCATTAGACGGTATCGATGCGGTGTTATGTGAAATTAATGGATCGCAGAAAACAACAAAAGTGAGTATGCTGGCTTTTGATACGTATGAAATACCGGAAGATATCAAATTAAAAATAAAAAAAGCATGTGACCCCATGTACTCAGGAGTAGATTTAATCTGTTCGCTAAACTTTGAATTAGGAGAATTGTTTGCGAAGAGTGTAAAAGCCATCTGTAAACAAGCAAACTTTCAGTTAGATCAATTAGATTTTGTGGCAAGTCACGGACAAACGATTTATCATCAGCCGATTGCCGATGATACGCATGTGCGTTCCACTTTGCAGATTGGAGAAGCGGCTGTAATTGCTTATGAATGCCAAGTTGATGTCATTTCTAATTTTAGAGTCATGGATATGGCAGCTAAAGGGGAAGGCGCCCCCCTTGTTCCTTACAGTGAGCAAGTTCTTTATCAAAAAGAGAATGAATGCATAGCCTTACAAAATATCGGAGGAATAGGAAATGTCAGTGTTCTGCCAACGGAAAAAAGCCCCTTGCCATTAATCGCTTTTGATACCGGTCCGGGAAATATGATTATTGATGAAGCAATGCTTCAACTATATGGAAAGCCTTATGATGAAAATGGTCAAACAGCCGCTTTGGGAAAGGTGAATGAAGCAATGCTGAAAGAACTGATGGCACATCCTTACATCTTACAAGTTCCAAAGAAAACGACCGGACGAGAAATGTTTGGTCAGTCATTCACTTTGGATGTATTGAAACGCTATAAAGCTTTACCTAAAGAGGATATCGTCGCAACGGTTACGATGTTCACAGCTAAATCGATCGCGGTCAACTATAAGCAATTTCTTTTACCTGATTATCCTATCAAAAAATTAATCGTCGGTGGCGGTGGAGCCTATAATCAGACCCTTATGCGCTTTATTCAAGAAGAACTGCCCCAACTGGAAGTGCTGACTCAAGAATCTTTAGGGTTTTCCAGTGCGGCAAAAGAAGCTATTGCATTTGTCGTTATGGGAAATGAAACCTTGCATCGTCAGGCTTCTAACGTGATTTCGGCGACAGGTGCACAAGAATGTGTCATATTAGGGAATATTACCTACGGAAGGAAGAAAGCATGTTAGAAAAGGCAATAACCGTGATGCAGCCATGGGTAGAAAAAATAAATGAACTCAGCCATTTAAAAGCACTGAAAAAGGCAATCGTGGATCTTCTTCCTATTTTTATTGCCGGCTGTTTGATTTTATGGATAAATCGCTATATAAAATGGAACGATATCGATCAGATAGGACTTCTCTTTTGTCAGGTATATCCTCTTTTTTTAGTTGCAGCATATGGCTATCATTATGCTCAAGAAAAACAATCTTCCGTCATAGAAATTATGGTAAATGATATTATCTTTATGCTTTTATTTCGCTATTTAGGGAATATGTCTATGCAAGAAAGCTGTCTGATAGTCCTTTTCTTTACTTTTATATTCAACTCAGTGTTTCACATAAACTCAAAAATACCTGTGATAAAAAGTTTTTTTCCACAAGGGGCAGCCGATTATCTTCATAAGATAATGCTGCTATGTTTGAATTTCGTTATAATGGGTGTACTTATATATATTGGTCTTGCTTTCTATCCGATGCTTTCCCTAATTGTTGGAGGGATATTGGGGGCTGTCAATTCTATCTATGGCATTTTAATTGTCATTTTAATCACGGTATTCTTTTGGAGCACAGGGATGCATGGGATTGCATTTATCAGCACCTTATTAAGACCTTTTTGGCTGCAAATGCTGATGTTGAATATGTCTCAGCTTTTGATGAATCAGTCCCCATTATATATTGGCACAGAACCCTTTTATCAATGGTTTGTCTGGATTGGCGGCAGCGGCACTACTTTGGGACTGGTGATGCTCATGCGCTGTTTTTCAAAAAGTCATCATTTACGTGCGTTAGGCAAAGGAGCGTTTAAATCAGGCTGGGTAAATATTAATGAAGAGGTTATTTTCGGCACTCCAATTGTTATGAATAAGCTGATGATGATCCCTTTCTTTTTGACACCATGTATTTGTGTTATCGTCAGTTATATCTGGATAGCACAGCAGCCGTTTCTATATCCTTCATTTTTATCCCCTTGGGTGTTTCCTTTTCTTTTAGGCGGATTGATTAGCAGTGGGGGTGTATTTCAAATTCTTATCTTACTTATTTGTTTATTCATTATTTCAATTCTTGTTTATCTGCCATTCTTTCTTTGTTATGATAAACAACTTAAAAAATCAGAAGAAACAGGAGGAGCAATATGTACTATATCGGAATAGATGGTGGTGGAACCAAGACAAAATTTGCTTTATACGATGAAAACGGAGTGTCTCTTGCTGAAACCGTATTAGGAACCTGTCATATCTTACAAGTATCAAAGGAAGATATTATTTCTAATTTAAAAGAAGGAGTCCAATGCTTGCTTGACCAATATCCTAAAGCAACGTCTCATTTAAAGATTGGGATCGGACTTGCCGGCTACGGGCAGAACCCGGTATTGCGTAAAGAAATTGAGGACATCTGTGATCAAGCCTTTTTAAATACTCCTTATACGTTGACCAATGATGTTGAAACGGCATTGAATGGTGCCCTTAACGGACAGGCTGGGATTATGGTCATTGCCGGTACCGGGTCCATCGCTTTAGCTAAACATGACAATCAGGAAATTCGCTGCGGTGGCTGGGGATATAGCTTAGGGGATGAGGGAAGTGCTTATTGGATCGCCAAAAAGCTGCTGGCAGTTTTCTGTAAGCAGAGTGACGGACGTTTACCTAAAACCTATTTGTATGATGCTTTAAAACAATATTTAGAAATAAAAGAAGATCATGAATTAATCCCTTATATGAATACAGTCATTCATAATGAACGTGATAAAATTGCGAAAATGGCTGTAGTTGTTTATCAGGCAGCAAAACATCAAGACAGTTATGCAATCAAAATATATGAAGAAGCGGCTTTAGAAATAGCAATGCTGCTAAATACATTAGCCAAAACTTTTGATGAGCCGGTAACAGCTTCATATATAGGGGGTGTTTTTAAAGCTGACGATTATATTTTAGAACCGCTAAAATATTACTTAGATTCTAAGATTACTTTAATTCCACCATTATATCCACCGGAATATGGTGCTTATCTGCTAGCTAAAAAAAGGATATAATAGCTTCTAAAGTTAATAATAAGGATAACAGAATTAAAGCAAAGAAGAACCCGCAAAACAGCAGGTTCTTTTTTTAATTGCCAATAAATTTATGAATTCAGTACAGACATTACTTGCTGATATTTATTTTTATAGTACGCTTTACTTTGCTGGGATAATTTATTAAAACTTCTTTCTAATTTTCCCTTTACAAATTCAATTCCTTTTTCAATATCCATATTTCTCTCTTTATATGCCAAATATAAAAGACTTGGTAAACTATCAAAGTGAGATATCGCATCTGCATCGGCAACACATAATTCTTCTATACTACTTTTATCAGCTTGTATACTGCCTCTATGATTTCTTATGCATTTTTGTACAAGTTCTATTTTATCTTGTTCATAGGAAAACTCTGTCAAAAGATCATAAGCAATGTCTGCCCCATGAATATGATGATCAACGTATAAAGTATAATCCGTAATCGAAGCGATATCATGCAGCCATGAGGCAATCATCACGATTTCTTTATCAGCACCATATTTTTCCGCCAATAACTCTCCGTTTTTAACTACGGCTTCAATATGGTAATAGCAACCCATTCCAAATTTATTAGTTGGCAACACACATCTTGAATATACTTCTTGTTTTAAATAATCTAAAATATCTGTTCTCATATTTTTCTCCTTTTTTATTTAACTTTATCATAGGTGAAAAAAGATCGGTTAAACAAAGCAGCAAAGACAGCAAGAATTTAATCAAAGAAAGCGTAGAGCACAATAAGAACAAAATATTTTAATCCGTATTTAAGGCGTGGTAATATTTTCTTTCAGTTTCTGTAATTCAACATACGATTTAAACGGAGATGTTTATAATAAAATCAGAGGTGAAAAACATGAAGCAATTTTTATGGGGTAGTGCAACAGCTTCTTATCAATGTGAAGGAGCATGGCGGGAAGATGATAAACTGGAAAGCATGTGGGATCATTATTTGCATGAATTTCAATTAGAAAATGGTGATGTCGCCAGTGATTTTTATCATCGCTTTGATGAAGATTTAAAAATGGCAAAAGAAGGGGGACAAAATTCATTTCGTTTTTCTTTATCATGGCCAAGAATAATAAAGAATCCTCAAGGGGAAGTAAACGAGAAAGGCATCGCTTTCTATCGCTCGGTTTTAAAGGCGTGTCATCATTATGGACTTGTGCCTAATGTAACCATTTATCATTGGGACCTTCCGCAATATTTAGAAGCACAGGGAGGATGGCAGAATGAAGAAACCTGTCAGGCATTTCTTGACTATGCGAAAGTGTGCTTTGATTATTTTCATGACTTAGTCGATATATGGGTAACCTTTAATGAACCGCGCTGGTTTATTTTCAATGGATATTTTATTGGCAACTATCCGCCCGGCTGTCATGATGTCGATATGACCATCAAAGGAGCATTTCACGTCATGTATGCTTCGGCTTTAGCTGTCAAGGTATTTAAAGAAGGCAAGTATCCCGGTAAAATCGGCATTGTACACAGCTACACTCCGGTCAATGGCATTGATGAAACCGTTGAAACAAGAATAGCCATGCGTTATGCTGATAATTACTGCAATAACTGGGTATTGGATACTGCGGCTTTAGGCGAAATCCCGATTGATATGCTAGGTAAATTATCGAGCGAAGGACATGATCTTTCTTATATGACCCCCGATAAAATAGCGGTAATTAAACATCATACAGTGGATTTTATCGGATTAAATTATTATGCTCGAGCTTTAGTGAAACCATATACAACAGGCGAGACTACTTTAATAGTCAATAATAAAGGAAAAGAAGGAAAGGGGACCAGTAAAACCATTGTTAAAGGTTGGTTTGAACAAGTGTCTGATCCCAATACTAAAAAGACAGAATGGGATACGGAAATCTATCCTCAGGGACTTTATGAAGGCATTTTAAATGCCTGGCATAAATATCATTTACCTATCTATATTACGGAAAATGGAATAGGGGTTAGTGAGGATGTTACTGTAGAACAGGTGCAAGATCCATATCGTATCGAATTTATGAAAGAACATATTGAAGCTATTTTAAAAGCAAAAGAAGAAGGCGCAGATGTCAGAGGATATTATGCTTGGTCTGCTTTTGATTTATATTCATGGAAAAATGGCTGTGAGAAACGTTATGGGTTAGTCGCAATCGATTTTGAAGATCAGTTGAAAAGAAAGCCTAAAGCCTCTTATTACTGGTATAAGGACTTTATTTCTAAGCATTAGATATGGGATGTATCTAATGCTTTTTTCACATACTTTTTTGATATCTGATACACATTGTTTTCCTATATTAATAAAGGAAAGGAATGATGTAAATGCTATGGAGAGCAATGCTCAGTTTAAAAAAGAACAAAGGAAAAACAGCATTATTATTTGTCATTATGTTGGTAGTAGCGAATCTGGTTATTTCTGGTTTATCGATTCAAAGTGCTTCAGAAAAATCAATGAAACAGATTCGAGAGTCATTGGGGAGTGATGTTACCCTAAGTGTGAATATGATGAACATAATGCAAAATCGCCAAAAAGGAGAGGCGATGAATCAGGTGATGAGCCCTATCACAGAGGAAATGGCGGATCAGCTGAAAGATTTGAATTATGTAGCGAGTTATAACTATTCGATTTCAGGCAGTGTGAATAGTGAAGGGCTGACGGCTATTGAGACACAGACCAATACGCAGGTGCCAAACGGCATGAAAGAAGAATTTAAAGATGGTGCAACCCAAACGACTTTAGGTGATTTTTCCGTATCTGGCAATACAACGATGCAAAATCTGGAATCATTTGTTGATGGTTCTTATGAATTGACAGAAGGAAAGCTGTTGAGTGAGGCAGATGAAGGAAGTTCCTATGTTGTGATGAGTAAAACTTTAGCAGACGAAAATGATTTATCGATCGGGAGTAAAATCACAGTTTCGTCTGTAGATGGCAGTACGACAACAGAATTAGAGGTTGTCGGTATCTTTACAATTAACTCTAGTAATTCTATGGGGAATATGATGTTTAATCAACAAAATCCAATGAATATGCTTTATGTGAGTCTAGGGACAGCAAAAGCAATCACAAACAGTGAACATTTAACTTCAGCGGTCTATTATTTAGATGATCCCGAACATAAAGAGGCCTTTAAACAGGAAGCTGAAGCAAAAACAACAATTGATTGGGAAACATACAGTTTAGATGCAAATGATCAGATGTATGAACGCAATATCAGCACTTTAGAAAATATGGAATCCTTTGCCATGATTTTTGTTGTTGTGGTGGTAATAGCCGGAGGGAGCATCCTTTGTCTGATTTTAATCTTAACCATTAAAAACAGAACTTATGAAATTGGCGTTTTAGTATCATTAGGAGAAACAAAGTTAAATATTATAATCCAGCAATTCATTGAAATTGCGGTCATCGGTATTGTTGCGTTTACACTCTCATTAGGAAGCGGTAAACTAATAGCCAATGTCATCAGCGGTATGTTAGAAAGTGGAGCATCAAACAGCAATGTCACCATGCAGATGCCGCAAATGGGAATGGAGAGTCAAAACGGATCTTCGCAAATGCCTAATGAAAGAGGCGGACAAAAAGGAAATGCGTTTGAAAATGCATTTACAGCGCCGCAAAACAGTGAATTAGATGTTTCTTTAACGGCACCGGATGTATTAAAGTTAGCAGGTTTAACAACACTCATTTGTACTGCTGCAACATTGCTTCCGGCACTTTATATACTGAGATTATCACCAAGAGAAATTTTGGTTAGAAAGGAAGGCTAAATAATGGAAGAAATATTGCGATTTGAAGATTTGGATTACTATTATCAAGATGGGAATCAGCAAGTGGAAATATTAAAGAAAACCAGTCAATCCTTTGAAGCGGGGAAGATTTATGCAATTGTCGGGGCATCCGGTTCAGGTAAGACAACAAGTTTGGTATTAGCTGGTGGTTTGGATCAGCCTAAAGCTGGCAAAGTCTATTTTAAAGGAAAAGATATTCAGGAAATAGGACTGACGCATTATCGTCAACAGGATATTTCCATCGTTTTTCAATCTTATAATCTTATCTATTATATGAATGCTTATCAAAATGTATTAAATGCCCTAAATATTTCTAAGGTGAAGATGCAAAATAAAAGAGCGTATGCTTTACAAGTGCTTAACTCTTTAGGTTTAGATGCATCATTGAGTACAAGAGATATTCGCAAACTATCCGGCGGACAACAGCAGCGAGTTGCGATTGCAAGAGCGATTGCACGCGATGTTGACCTGATTCTAGCCGATGAACCGACCGGGAATCTGGATTCTAAAACCGTTAAAGAGATTATTCGTCTTTTTATTGACCTTGCTCATGAAAGAAATAAATGTATTATTCTAGTCACACATTCACAAGAGATTGCCAAAAAATGCGATGTGATTATACGGATTCATGAGGGAAAACTTATTCCTGTTAACTAACCGGTCTTTTGATCGGTTTTTAACTTACGGTTAATAAATAAGAAAATGATTAAACAACCGCTCCATTGTGAGCAAATCAGAACTTTGTTATGATTAAGGTACAAGGAATGGAGGTTCACTATGAAGATCAATGACATCATCAAAACACAGCGTAAGCAGTTATCCTTAACTCAAGAGCAGGTCGCTCAATATTTAGGGGTATCGATTGCGGCAGTCAGTAAGTGGGAAAGCGGACATACTTATCCTGATATTACTTTGCTGCCTCCGTTAGCTCGCTTATTGAAAGTAGATCTTAATACATTATTATCTTTTAATGAGACATTAACGGATCAGGAAATTACTCTATTTGTAAATGAACTTTCGCAAAAGATTGGCAATGTTCCATTTAATGATATTATGGAAGAGGCAAGACAGAAAATAAGAGAGTATCCGCAGTGTGATCGATTGATCTGTAATGTTGCGATGCTTTGTGACGGGGCTTTGGCAATGACTGCAGAAACAGATAAAACGATTTATCAAAAAGAAATCGATGCAATGTACGAACGTTTATTAAAAAGTGAGGATCTCATTATTCGTCATCAAGTATTAGCGATCTTAATCAATAAATATATCGCTGCCGGAGAATTAGAAAAGGCAGAAGCATTATTAAACGAAATCCCAGATCGCATTGTAGATAAGACAAGGATTCAGGCAAATCTGCTGATTCAAAAAAAGGACTATTTAAAAGCTGTAGAGATACTCGAAAAAAAGATGTTAGGCTATGCAGAAGGACTTAGGGATACACAGCTCTGTTTGCTAAAGGTAAAAAAAGAACTTAGAGAATGGGAAAGTATGGAACGAATAAAAGAGGTTTCCAAGCAAACGATCACATTATACGAATTATGGGAATATGGCTCAAGTTTAGTGGATATGCAGTATGGTATTTATAAGAAAGATGTGGCTTGTACGATTAAAGGCGTAAAAGGATTGCTTAGTGCATTGAAACATCCATGGTCGATTGATGGATCTTTGCTTTATCCTCATGTTGTAACGAAAAAAGAATCGGAGCTGCCACAACATTATTTGAAAATATTGGCAGACGAAATAAAACAAGAAGAGTCACTCAAATTCTTGCACGGCAATCAAGAATTTGAAGAACTTTTGAATCAAGATCAGTAAAACAGCTTTTTGTAGTAATCCTCAAAAGTTAAGCCCACTTTAGGAGACGATTACATTTTAGCTGTTTTTTAGTCTTTATGTCGGGCACTTTCTCATTGTATCAAAACATGTAAAGATGACGCATACTTTGACGAACGTAATTTAACATCATCTAAATGAGGCAATGCTATAATAGTTTGGGAGGTAAAAATATGGCAGAAACGTTAACAGTTGAAGTAAAAGATCCGGTAGGATTATATTTAACACCGGCAACGGTATTGGTCAATATTGCAAATAACTTTTATAGTGATGTAAAGATGATCTATGAGAAAAAGGAAGTTAACCTTAAAAGCATGATGGCTGTCATTTCCCTAGGCGTACCGACAAAAGCTATTTTGTCTATTCAAGCTAGCGGTGATGATGAATTAGCGGTTATTGCAGAAATGAAAAAGGCGATTACTTCTTCAGATATTGGTGTTATACTTCATTAAAAATACCCTTGTTTCCAAGGGTAAGTACATATTATTTATTTTTCATGTTGTGGTGTAAGTAAAAAATTTTTTATAATATCTAAAAAACATGGATTTTATTGGTTATTCTTCATTTTATCCATATTTTTAGGCTAATTATTGTTAATTTTACGGAAAATCCACGACTTTTATTTACGGTTGTACAGATAGTATACAAAGGCTATATGCGGTTTATAGATACTAATCCTTTCCTTTGGTAAAAATATGATTAGTATCTATTATCATCTCATTATCTAAAGAACCGCTATATCACATTAAAAACTGAATTACATTGGTATAAATTCTTTTTGTGATTTTAAAATCTTACATACTGAACAATCATTAGCACTTTTTATAATTTCATCTTTTTCTGTTTGATCTATATCTCCTAGAATCTCTATTTTATACGAAAATACAGTTTTCTCAGAATTAGAATTATCAAAATCTACACAAACAATTACTTTATCATAGCTTAAATTCTTTTTATCTAACAACTTTCGTACTGTTATATTCATACATGAGGCATAAGCACTTGCAAGTATATTCGTGGGTCTTTGATAGATTCCTCCTCTCCCATCTGCTTTCAATTTATACTCACCATCAACAATATCAGTTACATAATTGTTTTTTTCACTTGTAGCAATAATCATTTATTTTCTCCTTTTTTATAGTCCTTTTTCAGTTAAACTTCTTGCAACTTCATCTTTAATTGATATTCCTTCTTTTTCAAGTTCAGCAATTTTGGTTGTAAATTCTGGTAAATATTTTTTATGAGCAATTAATAACTCATCCATAATTCTCTTAGCTGAATCACCTGATGTGATTTGAAGGTTTAAAATAAAAGCCTACATAACATACCATAGTCACCTGTAACAGCAGCTTCTTCAACACAGAACTCCATATTTTCATACATTGAAGCCATCCTTTTTCAGCTGGTTGCAATTTTCCAAATGCGATTGTTTTAGCACCTGATGAACCAATGTAAGAAGAAATCTCTACTGCACAGTTGGCTGGCAAATCTGGAACCGTTCCATTGTTCTTTGTTGTAACAACAATATGTGATAACTTATTACCATAAATAGATGCAACCGTTTCACAGGCAGTATGGTGTGTCTCTCTACGCTTTGCTAAAAATAAATAATAGTTTTTAAAAACATTGTTCTACTCAATAGAACTATTGAATTGTGATTTGGCATATAGAATTGCACCAAGGAGATTAGCTTCATTATGGTATTTACACTGCTTAATTTTTGCTGTTAAAACAGAATGAAAACGACTAGGGAAAAGTCCATCATACTTCTTTTGAACATTTTGGATAAACCACTCTTCTTCTGAAATACCTCCACCAATACAGATAACCTCAGGATTATAGCAGAGTGTTAAAATATTTAAAACAAAGCATATATTTAATATCCACTTTTCCATCGCTTTTAATGCAGTTTCGTCATAATGCAAGTACTTCTCACAAATATCTTTCCCATATTTTTCTTTTTTAGGTGACATATGATTATATATTTCAATCAAAGCAGTCATTGATGCAAAATGCGACGCACTAATAATTTTTCCATCTTCAATATTAAATGGCAAACATGATAATTCTCCTGCTAAAGAATCATTTCCATTAATAATTCCATACTCATCACATAGGCATCCACCAATTCCAGTCCCTATGATCATAAATGCTGATGACTTTGTACCCTTTGCACTTCCTAATTTTAATTCACAAAAACCAGCCGCCTTTGCATCATTAATTGAATAAGTTTCTTTAACAAGTCTTTTCTTAATTTCTTGATTAATACAGGTCTGATACATGATTTTCGTATTGGGTGATGTTTCGGTTAAAACTTCTGATAATTGATTAATAACACCGGGAGCACTCACCCCAATTAAATCAATTTGTGAAGAATCAATATCACTACAGACATAATCATAGAAATCATCTGCGTTTGTAAAATGTTTAGTCTCTTTTTTCCATTTTTTAATTATATGTATGTTTTTATCAACAATTGCATATTTAATAAATGTTCCACCAATATCTATTCCTAAATAGTTCATAAGATTCTCCTTTTCTTTTTTCATATACTTTAGAATATTTAATCTTGTTATTTAAATTCTTTTCACATTAAACATTAAAAACACCAGAATAAAGAACATCAAATAAATACAACACACATAAATTAAAGCTAAATGAACCTAGATTCGTTTGCATTTTTTTCTTGTTGAAACATATAGACAATTTTTCTCCTATAAAATATATTTTCTATTTTCCAATTATTTTCTTTACTCTAATTAGGCTAATAAATACATTAATCTGTTTCACCCAAATACTTTTTTGTATGCTTTGTATTAACAGCATCACATATTCTTCTTAATCCTTCTATCAAAGTTGCTTTGGGACATGCCAGATTCAAGCGAATAAAACAATCAGAATTTTGTACAAACATATTTCCACCTTCTAATAAAACGCCTGCTTTATACGCAAAGAATAATGGCAAATGTTCATCAGGTTCAAAATATGCACTCAAATCTACCCATGCCAGATAAGTAGCCTCTGAAACATTAAATTTTGCTTTGGGAAGATGCTCTTTTAAATATTCTTGAGTCAATTTAAAATTGTTATCCAAATATTTTTGCAGTTCTTTTAACCATTCTTCGCCCTTTTCATATGCACTTTGTGCAGCAGCGATACTCAATGGATTGTCAAAATTATAGTGACGTTCTAACCACTTTTGTCTTAATTTTTTATCTCTGATTATAACGTTAGAAATCATTAATCCTGCCAAATTAAATGTTTTAGTTGGTGCCATACAGGTTATGAGCTGATTATATGAAGGCATCACTTTTCCTAATGGAACATGCTTTTGATTCTGGCGAATAAGATCACAGTGAATTTCATCAGATATAACCCATAATTGATATTTCTCAATAATATGAGCTAACTGTTTCAATTCTTCTTCTCTCCATACTCTTCCTGTTGGGTTATGAGGATTGCATAATATAAGTAATTTGGTTTTAACATCAGAAGCCTTCTTTTCAAAATCTTCGAAATCAATTTCATAATAGCCATCATGATTGATTAAATCACTGCACACACTTTCTCTATCATTAAAATCAGCAGCATATTTAAAATATGCATAAGATGGTGTTAAAAATAATACCTTCTCATCTATTTCACAGATATAATCAACCAATTCATATAATGCTGGGATTATTCCATTCGACATGACAAGCTCATCTCGATTAAATTCCCAATCATAACGCTTTTGACACCATGATACAAACGCATCATAATATTCCCTTGAAAATACCCTTGTATATCCAAAGATTCTATCTTTTAAACGCTTTTCAATTCCCTCTATTACAACATCAGGAGTTGCAAATTCCATATCTGCAACCCACATTCTAATAAATTCTTCATCTTTATAAGGAAACACCATTGTTTCATCTGCATGAAAAATGTAATCACGAAAGCCATCTGTATTCATCGCATTCGTATTTCTTCTGTCAATAATCTCATCAAAGTTGTACATATTTATATTCCCTCCTATTATTACAAACATAATTTGTATACAATCCAATTTTAACAAGTTATATTCTTAGCGTCAAAAAGTCAAAAGTTTCATGAGAGTAGAATTTTATTTCAGATATTGAATGATAATGGATTTTTAGTATCCTAAATGTTAAAATATATTGAAAGTATTAAATAATTTACATTATTATCAATTTGTGTATTTTAACGAAACTTTAGGAGAATAAAAATGACAGAAATTAGTCAAGAAATCGGAAGACGAATTCGAACTTTCAGAAAAATGAGAAAACTAACACTAGATGAATTAGCACTTATAATCTATAAAAGTAAATCAACAATATCGAAATATGAAAAAGGAGAAATATCAATAGATATTGAAACCTTGTATGACATAGCTGCTGCTCTATCAGTGAATATTGAACAATTACTTTATTACAAAAAGCAAGCATCAACTGCTACTTATGCCAAAAATGTTCCTTCTTTTTTTAGCCATATTACACAGTTTTATGCGTACATCTATGATGGTCGTAGTCATCAACTTATACGATGTGTCTTTGAGATTTTATTCAAGGCAGAATCGCAACAATTTAAAACTATGATGTATATGAATTTTAAAGATTATGAAACATATCAAAATTGTGAAAACACTTATTGGGGTTATATGGAACACTTTGATGCATTAACCAACATCATTTTGACAAATCAAGATTCTCCTATGGAAAAAGCAAGTATTCAGATCTTAGCACCTTATCTGGATACTGACACTAAGTGGGGATTATTCAATGGTTTTTCTTCAAGACCTATGATGCCTATCGCAACGAAAATACTTATTTCAAAAAAAAGATTAAATGAAGATGATGAACTTATTAATTCATTAAAAATATCTAAAGAAGATATTCGGTTACTTAAACTATATAACATGATGTCTGTAACATAAAACTTTTACCCATTAAGAGGACAGATAAATTTACCTGTCCTCTGCTACTATTAGTAATTCTTTAAGAATTACGCTACTAAATAAATTCTAACATCCGGATCTGATGCCCATAATGGCTTCAACCCTACAAAAACATCCTTCTGGAACATTTCACTTGTTAAATAAGCCTTTGCATGCTCTACACTGTCAAATCCATGCAATACTTGGACATCTTCGTCTCTTATCAATAAATCTTTTGTTAATGCTCCTTCAATAGTTTGCAAAAATGGTTCACGATAATCTGTGTAAACCTTTGCCGCAGCGGGTCTCTTGGTTTCCTCAATCTGCATTGTAATTTCTAGATAAGCTTTTACATTCATTGTTATTCCTCCTTCTTATCCAGTGCTATTATAAAAAACTGTTTATCAACATGGAATACGTTAATGAATTTATAAGTTACTATTAAATTTATTAGTGACTTGTTGTTCTATAGTAAGAATATTATAATAACAGTATAAGGAGGATAGCTTCATATGTATCAACATAAATTAGATAAGGACATTCGCTGTCCATTAGAGTATGGATTAGAAATATTTGGCGGAAAATGGAAATCAAGAATTATCTGTGTATTAGCAAAAAAGGATGTACTTAGGTATAGCCAACTGCGAAAAGAAATGGGCAATATCACTGATGCAGTTCTTGCTTCCATGCTTAAAGAATTAATTAGCAATAATATTGTCACTAGACAATCCTATGATCAAATACCACCACGAGTAGAATATTCACTAACTGATAAAGGAAAATCTGTTGTTCCAATATTACAAAATATTTGTAAATGGTCTGGAGTTTATCATCGTGAAGACAGTGATAATACTATGATTCAATGTAGGCAATGTGATTACAATAAATAATTAAAACCGGCTCATACTGAAGTGCACCCCATTAATTGGACAACAAATTAATGAAGGTGCATTTTATAATGGCGAAATTGACAAGAGAATAAAAAATTGAAATATATCATAGAAGGATGAATGGAGAAAGTTTATCCACATTAGTGAAGAAATTTAAAATTTGTAAAGCAAGAATTGAATATTTAATTAGATTCATAGATATCTTAAGAGTAGATAAAAATAATTATTATTCATCGACACTTAAAAAAGAAATTATAAATAAGGCACTCATTGATAATCGTTCCTCTATGTCTGTTGTTTTGGAATATGGTTTGTTATCAAAAATAAGATATGACACCAGAAGTTAAAAATGAAATTTCTTGAAAATAAAAATCAATATTTAGAAGCAGAGGTAGAATACTTAAAAAATTGTGAGCTGATGTTCAAGCAAGGAAGAATCAACAATCGAAGAAAAGGCAGCGATTGTTTTTGAATGACAGCGTCGTATTCTTCAATAAAAATTGATCCTTTTTTGATATTTTTCTAATTCTATTTTGGAAAGTTGCAGATACCACAGGCTTCACATATAAGTAAATTGTACGATTATAATTAAAACATACTCTTAAGTAATTACTTAATCATCTATTTATTACAACTGTACTTATGCAGCTCTTAGTTTTTCTGTTAAATACATATCAGCCTTTTCAAACCAGCATATTCTATTCTTCTTTGTACAGTCGAACGATTATTATCCAAATTAAATTCACTTTTTTAAAGCTAAAACTTCACTCATTCTTAAATTTATATATCTTCCTATGATAAGACCAATACATATGATTTATTTATAACCTTAGCTTTTTTGTTTTGTAATGATTGTATTTATTTTCTGTACTGCAACTATCAATTTATTCAAATCATCATTGATTGTTTGCTTATCAGGCAAGAGAATATTAGGTGCAAGATGGTCAATTATATACTTTGTACGAATTGTGTACTTAAATGTAACTGCAAATAGCTTTTTAATATTTTTAAAAGTAGGATAATTATACTCTTTGGAAAGCTAGTTAAAGTAATTTTTCATATTTTCAATTAGTGTTTTTTCAAAATCATTTTTAACATACTGTTTATGTGTCTTTCTGTAATAAAATTTTTTGTTATTACTTTTCTAAAAATAAAAAGCAGATATCATCTAAGAAACCTGCTTTCTTTTCATGGGAATTTATGGAAAATATCCATTTTTTTACGGAAAAATTCATGATTTATATGTATGACTGCCCCATGTTACATACGGTTAAAAATATTGATTTTATCGCACTTTTTGGGTTGTATACCTATTGTACATAGGTTGTATGAGACTTTACTTGTTTTTCATGATCGGCGTGTAGGCTTCCGGACGGCGGTCACGGAAAACACCCCAGCTTAGACGCATTTCCTTAATGGCATCTAAATCAAAGGTATGAATAAGAATTTCTTCTTGATCTCGATGACCACTTTCCACGATTTCACCGGTTTCATCGGTGATAAAAGAAGAACCGTAGAAAGTTAAACTGGATTCTTGATAATTGTTGTCTTTGCTTGGAAGCACTTTTTCCTCACCGATACGATTGCTGGCGATTAAAGGCATAACATTACTCGCCGCATGTCCTTGCATACAGCGACGCCAATGAGGCATACTGTCACAATCTAACACCGGTTCACTGCCAATTGCAGTAGGATAAAATAATAACTCTGCACCTAATAAAGCCATACACCTAGCTGATTCAGGAAACCATTGATCCCAACAGATTCCAACTCCGATATTTCCATATTTCGTCTGCCATACTTTAAAACCGGTATCTCCCGGAGTGAAATAGAATTTCTCTTGGTAAAAATGGTCATCGGGAATATGGGTTTTACGATAAATCCCCATCACTTCTCCGTTTGTATCTATCATGGCTACGGTATTAAATAGAGAATTACCGTCAATCTCATAAAAGCTAATAGGCAAAACAATATCCAATTCTTTTGCAATCGGTTTGAAGTGTTGGATAGCAGGATTGCTTTGAATTGTCGTCGCTAACTGATAATGATCATAATTTTTTTCCTGACAAAAATAAGGAGTCTCGAAAAGTTCAGGCAACAGAATAATTTGAGCTCCCTTTTTTGCGGCTTCACGAACAAGTTTTTCAGCCTTGGCAAGAGTTTCTTCTTTATTCCATGACATTGACATTTGAATACTTCCAACGGTTACTTTTCTCATTTATAGTCCTCCTTTAGGTATTTGCTGAGTAATACAATGAATATTTCCGCCGCCGATTAAGATATCACGTGCATAAATCTGGATCACTTGGCGATCCGGGAATAGTCGCTGTAACAGCGCTTTAGCCTCTTGATCCATAGGATCGTTGAATCCGGGCATGATAATCTGTTTATTTGCAATATAAAAATTTACATATGAGCCTGCCAATCGCTCCCCCGGGGAACGCGTAGGTTCAAAATTCATATGATCCAATCCGTCACATTCTTCCTGTGTGATGAAAATCGGAGAAGGCATTGGCATTTTATGAACAATAAGCTGTCTTCCTTTGGCATCGGTTTCCTTATCTAAAATGTCTAAACAGCTTTTTGACATTGCATATTGGGGATCATTCTTGTCCTCACACCAAGCTAGAACCACTTCTCCGGGCCTGATGTAAGCACAGATATTATCAACATGTTCATTTGTTTCATCATTATAAATTCCGGATTTTAACCAAATTACTTTTTCAACATTCAAATAATCTTTTAGTTTTTTTGTTATTTCTTCTTTTGTTAAAGCTGGATTACGACCTTTACTTAACAAACAAGCTTCGGTCACAATGGCGGTTCCTTCACCATCTACATGAATCGATCCGCCTTCTAACACAAAATCTTGAGCATCATAAATATCTTTATCTAAAAGATCACACATTTTTTTTGCCATTTGATTATCTTTATCCCAAGGAAAATAGAGACCGTCTTCAAGACCACCCCAGGCATTAAAATACCAATCGATCCCCCGAACTATTCCTTCTTTGTTTCTGACAAAAGTCGGGCCCACATCTCTTGCCCAAGCATCATCACTGCTCATTTCGACAACACGCACATAATCAGGCAACATTTCTCTGGCATTATGGTATTGCTTATGGCTGGCACACATAATTAATTTTTCAGTTTTTCCGATCGTACTTGCCACTTCAACAAAAACCTGACGTGCTCTAATTGCACCAAACTGCCATGAATCAGCACGCTCGGGCCAAATCATAAAACAACCATCATGCAGATCAAATTCTGCTGGCATATAAAAACCATCCTGTTTAGGGGTAGAGCTTAAAATTTTCATAGGCACCTCCATCTTTATTCCATTATAGAAAAACATGTTTGGCTTGTAAACATAAATTCATACTGAAATATTAAAAGGGCTTTCAATTTAAAATAAAGAGGTATAGAATAAAACTAAAAGATTGGAGGAAATAGAATGAATATAAAAATAGAAGAAGCTGCTAAGCATTTAAGTGAAGTGATTCAAATTAAAAGTTTATCTAGTCGTAATTATGAGGAAATTGATTTTGAGCCTTTTTTGAAAATACATCAATGGCTTAAAGAGACTTATCCGCTGATTCATCAGAGAGCAAAAGTAGAAGTAATTAATACCGGGGCGTTACTATATACATTTAAAGCAAAAGAATCAAAAAAATTGCCGCTTTTATTTATGGCACATATGGATGTTGTGCCAGTAGATGAAGAAACAGTCGATCAATGGAAATTTGATGCTTTTTCCGGAACGATTGAAAATCGTATTATTTATGGACGTGGAGCCAAAGATATGAAGAATCAAATGGTTGCGTTTTTTGAAGCTACAGAATTAGCTTTAAAAGATGGAAAAGAATTTGATTATGATCTGTATTTTTGTTTAGGGTATGATGAAGAAAACGGTGGCCGCAACGGAATGGCAAAGATTGTCGAACACTTAAAGCAAAATGGGATTAAAATCGGTACCGTCATTGATGAGGGGGGAACAATTAGTAATAATGTAATGGGTATTCCCGGGAATATTGCCTTAATCGGAGTCTGTGAAAAAGGGTTTGCCAACGTAAAAATAACCGCTCAAGGGATTGGCGGACACTCCTCAATGCCACCGATTCATACGGCTTTAGGTAAAGTTTGTAAGGCGGCTTCCTTGTTAGAAGAACAGCAAATGCCGATTATTGTGAGCGATGTTTTTAAAGAAATGATGAACACCCTAAAACCATTCCTGCCAGATGAAATCAGCAGTCATTTAGATGTTAATGATTCAAAGAAAGTAGAGGCTGTGGTAGCAAATATGGCTTCAGCCAATGCCCTTTTAAGAACAACCACAGCGGTAACGATGGCACTGGGATCACCGGCCCCCAATGTATTGCCCAGCATAGCATCTATTATGGTGAACTTCCGAATTATTCCGGGAGATTCGATTGACAGCTTAATCAATCATATAAGTGAAGTAATCGGAGATGATTTTGAATTAGAACTTCAGCAATGTTCAGAACCTTCTAAAATTTCAAAAATGGATGAAGAGTATCAACTTTTACAGCAGACAATTAAAGAGGTTTGCCCTGAACTAAAAGCAGCTGTCCCATTCGTTATGGTGGGAGCGACGGATTCAAAATACTTTGATGATATTTGTGATCATATTTATAAGTTCGGTCCTTTTAAATGCAGTGAGGAAGAATTAAAAACCATTCATGGTGTGAATGAATTCCTGCGTTTTGAGGATTTAGAATTGGGAATCCGCTTCTTTTATCAAATGCTTCAAAATTATGGGAAATAATATAAAGTAAATATAAAATGCACCTTAAAATTTAGGTAATGTCATGTTCTCTCTTTACTGGATAAACCAGGAGAAGGGGATAACACACCCAATGTAAAGGTGCTTTTATATTAACTGAGTATAATTCTTTTATAGGGGATGCTTTTGTGAAAAAATATAAACGAAGAGGTATTTATTAAGCTAAAACGTAATGTTAGGAAATAAATTTCACTGCTTTTATAAAAAGAGATAAATAAACTAAAAGAATTAGAAGGTAAAAATATTAAAGAAGCGGAGAGCAGAATTACTTTCTTGCATTAAAAAAGAAATGCTTAATTAGGCATTTCTTTTGAGTTATAGGATAGATGACTGTCATTTGCTGACATTATATCCAATATAACTAAACAATTAAAAGAACTAGAAAGTAATGTTAATAAATAAAATATAGGATTTCTATAAACAAATAATAAAACCAGTAAGACAACATACAGAGAAACAAAAATCATTAATTTTTTATTTATCTGTATTTTCCACTTATTATAAATGATCATCATTAAAGATAATGCTATCCACGTTATAAGCACACTAATAAAAGAAAGAGAAATATCAGTTGATATAGCATAGTGACCCATTATGAGCATTAGAATAATAAAGATTGCCTTTAATGCATTTATATATTTATATTTTTTATAAATACCTAAAAAGAATAAAATATTCAGGATATATAAGATGAGGTTGATATGGATATTCCATCTTATAACCAAAAAATTAATAAAGAAACAAAATGTAAAATATAAGAGTGTATTAAGCTCATTTTTTAACTGCCATTTCAAAGTCCTCTCTCCTCTCTTAAAGCTTTTTCACTCTAATTATAACATATTTTAAAGGCTGATTGTTTTGCTTTTAAATTGCCAGAGTCCTCATAATAGGGGGTAAACTTTTTAATATTAACAAATACAATCGATAAATATTTGATGATTAGAAAAAATAACCCATATACAGCATGATTAAAAGCTGCATAAGGGTTATTATTTATTGTAGTAAATATTATAAGTTAGACTAAAATGATAAATCTTCTCCGTTAGAAGCAATGACTTTTTTATACCAGTCAAAGGATCTTTTCTTACTGCGTTTTAAAGAACCATTTCCTTGATCGTCCATATCGACATAGATGAAACCATAGCGTTTTTTCATTTCTCCGGTTCCGGCAGAAACTAAATCAATACATCCCCAAGGGGTATAACCGATAAGATCTACACCGTCTTTTTCGACTGCAATTTTCATTTCGGCAATATGTTTTGCCATATAATCGATACGATAATCATCATTGATTGAACCGTCTTCTTCTACGACATCAATATTTCCCATTCCGTTTTCAACGATCCACAATGGTTTTTGATAACGGTCATAAAGTTCGTTCAGTACATAACGAAGTCCTTTTGGATCGATTGGCCATCCCCAAGGGGTTTCAGGTAAATAAGGATTAGAAGATGCTTGCTGTCCACCGGTGGTGACAGTAACTTCTGCTGTATGATCAAAAGCGGTCGTACGATAGTAAGAGAAAGCTAAGAACTCACTTGGATATTGTTTTAAGATCGCTTCATCTCCCGGCTCCATTTTTAATTCAAAACCATATTCTTCGTAGATGCCTTTAGCGTAAGCAGGATAGTAACCTCTCATCATGACATCGGCAAAAAGTAAAGCTCTTCTTCTGAAATCATAGGCACCGAATACATCTTCAGGCTGACATGTTTTTGGATAGATTCCACTTAATGCCAGCATACATCCGATTTTAAAGTCAGGATTAATGTCATGACCGACCTTATTTGAAAGACTGCTTGCAATCATTAAATGATGAATAGCCTGATATTTGCTTGCAGCTTCTTCTGGTTTAAATGAATTCGGTGTCACACTGCCTTCGATTTTAGTAGTATTGGCTGTTTTATTTGTAGTTCCCAATGTCCAATAACCGCCTAATACATTGATTTCATTCACGGTAATCCAATATTTGACTTTATTTTGATAACGTCTGTATAATGTTTCGCTGTAACGGACAAAAAGATCAATTAATTTACGGTTTGCCCATCCCCCATACGCATCAGCAAGGTGCTGAGGCATATCAAAATGTAAGATTGTCACTAATGGTTCAATACCATATTTCAAACATTCGTCAAAAACATCATCATAGAATTTTAAACCTTCTTCATTTGGTGTTTCGTCATCTCCGTTTGGAAAGATTCGTGTCCAAGAAATAGATAAACGATAACATTTGAATCCCATTTCCGCAAATAAAGCAATATCCTCTTTATAATGATGATAAAAATCCGTTGCTTGATGACTTGGGTAGTACACATCGTCTTTAATGATGCCTACTGCCCCTTCAGGAAGGGATGATCCCAATGTCGTTGATTCGATTTCACCTTCTTTTGTACGATAATAAATCTTACGTGGTTCTGTATGTGAACCGGCAGAGATCATATCAGAGATAGCTAATCCGCGCCCTCCTTCGTTATAACCTCCTTCATATTGATTGGCTGCGGTAGCTCCGCCCCATAAAAATCCTTTAGGAAATGCCATTTTTATATCCTCCTTCATAGTACAGGTTTATCATATCAAAATATCATGAAAGGAATGGTAATTTTCATAAAATGGAATCGGTTCTGATTTTGAAAAGATTTCTAGGGAGCAAGGTCTACCTATATTTTAAAAATCATGATATGATAAAATTACAAAAAGGGGAGTTTTGATGAAATACCAAATGAATAGACTGCGTGATATGATTAAAGTTCTTTATCCTTATCGCGTATATCGGAATCTAAAAAGAATATTTGCTTTATTGTCGCTTTTAATGTTTATTTTAATGATTGTCTTTTGTTTTATTGAACCGGAAGCCATCCGTTTTGAAGAAGCAACAGATTTACAATATGCCTATATGGATATTGACTTCATCAGTCAAGATCATTATCAGGGATACTATATTGTAGAAAAAGATGGATATTGCTATATATATCATCAAGCGGAAGATGGGCTTGATCAAGCACTCGTTTATCTGCAAAACGGGAAAAATCATACTGCCAAAGTCTATGGTGTGCCGGACAATGAGGTAAGTGATGATGTGTTAAAAGGGTTGATTCCTATCTTCAATCAGATTTATTCAGATCCGGTGGATACGATTGAGGAATTGGTTTATTATACCGGATATCAGTATTTAGATCATGATATGACGCCTAATGCTTATCAAATTGGTATCTGCATGGTATTTACCGTAGTCTTCTTTTTAGCGATATGGATCTTGAAGGCAGGAGAGATGATTTATACACGTCGTTTCAGTCCATATTTTGCCAATATTTGTTATCGTGGTGAAGAACAATCGGCACTTGAGGAGCTACAGCATCCGATTCATGCATTTTATCATCTGAAAGCTGTGCTGCTTCCTAATTATTTAGTGTGTAATCACCCGGTGCCATTTATGATTGCCTATGAAGATATTGTCATGATCTATGAGCGTCATGGTCTGTCTAAAGACACGCGATTAATAATTTACGATCGTGATTTAAAAAAGAAAACGATTCTTTCTGCCAGTAGTTTAAATTTTAAAAGTCATGAAGAAATGCGAATGTTACTTTCTTACATCTCAGAAAAATATCCAAATATTTTAGTAGGAGATACGAGAGAAAACATGTCAGTATTACTTCAAATGAAAAGCCTTAGCAAACAATAAAAACGTGGGTCATGATTTGTCCTTGTCTACTTGACAGGGATTATATCACGATTCACGTTTTTCATAAAAAATTAAGCAACAGTGTAAATACGAACTTCCGGCTCACTGCTCCATAATGGTTTTAAACTGACAAAAACATCATTTTGAAATAAGGGACTGCTTAAATAAGCTTGTGCATGTTCGATTGTATCAAATCCATGCAGTACTTGAACATCTTCATCTCTTATTAAAAGATCTTTTGTCATAGCTCCTTCGATTGTTTCAAGAAATGGCAACTTGTAATCTGAATAGATTTTTGCGGCATCACCACGTACAGCATTCTTTATTTTTATGGTAACTATATTACAGAATATCTGTCAATAAGCAGGTACCTACCATAAGGAAGAAAGCCGACAAAAATTAAAACAATGCCAAAAGTGTGACTATAAACGCTAAAATAGGGAAAGTATGTCTTTCCCTAACTGTTTATTTAATTTCTGATTGAGCGTAAATACCTTTTATTTCATCTTCAATTAAAGGATAGAATTCTTTGACTAATGTTTTATTCAACGTTTCATTATCCTTTTTATTTTTGTTTAAAGAGTAATAAAGATCATAGACAAAGGTCGATTTACCTAACATATATTGAACTTGGATGATGTAATCATCTAAATCATCTCTTGTATTCAATATCACAAATTCCGGATTCATCCGTTTAATATCCTCATGACGATATTGAATGGAAACCAATTCATAGCGATTAAATGTTACGGATTGTGAATGATCAACAAGCGGCATATCGGGCTGATCATTGAGCCAGTAAGTATATCCCAAAAACATCCAAGCTAAAGTAGCGGAAAGGGAATAGACATAGAAAACTCCAAAGTCAAAGAAGCCACCGATAAATTCACTTAAAAAGATCATGATGAATAATAGAATAATGAAATAGGCGCGCTTATTCTTATACTTATTTAAAATATCACGAGTTACAAATAAGGTTTTGATAAAGAACAGAAAGAAAACAGCAAAGCCAAATATTCCGGCAGTGACTAAAGTTTCTAAGAAAACGTTATGACTATGTAGGATTTGTTGACCATAGTTTGCAGAAGCCGCATTTTGAGCAACCAGCATTTTACGGAAGTTACCCGCACCGATGCCATGAAGTGGATCTTTTTGCCATACTTTTACTGAATCTTTAGCTAACGTGATACGTCCGCTTGTTACTTGGTCTGTTAATTGAATAATTTTAGGAATATTATGGATATTACCGCTCATCGTTAATTCGATGATCTCCTGAATACTTTGAAATTGAAATCTTCCTTCTTCTTTTACTGTCGCCCCCTGTAATTGAGGTATGATATAAGCTACTTTATTAATAATTGCCGTACCAAATAAAATAGCGGTACAAAGCACGATATTTAAAGTAATACGCTTAAGTTTTGAGAATTCCTTTGACCGAAAGAAGTAATAATAAATAACGGCAGTCGAAACGACAGCAAGAATCAGTATAGCTGCTCGGCACTGTGTTAATATAATGTAGCCTAATTGAATCCCGATATTGGCTATATATAATATGCGAAAACGATATTGGTTGCTGATGGCAATTAGTGAAAGCAGGACAGTAATCACCGCTAAGAAAGATGCCGGATTACAGTTAAAATAAATTCCGAATAAACGTGTTCCCACTAACCCTAAGTACCAGCCATTACGTGAGGATGATATGTTAAGGAAGTACATCCCTAATGAAATAAGGGAAGCAGTTCCGACTAATACAGAGACAAAGGGAATGATTAGTTTTAATTCTTTTTTCAGCTTCTTTAATGACATGGATCTAGGCTGTGCAAAGATCAATAAAAAGATAAACATCTGCATGATTGCAATAATATAAGAAGTTTTATCTGAAAAAGCGTTGTTGTAGTAGGTAGCAATGCATAATAATGCTCCATATAAAAAGATAAGGATCAAATGATTTTTAGAATAGATGACTTCCTTTTTAAATAAATCGTACAATAATACAATCGTGCCGTAAATAAAGACAACGATATAGAGTGGATTTGTTTGAATACCAAAGTACCCCAGTGCTAATGTATTAATAAATACATAGAATATAAAAAGTAATTTAAAGTTAGTTCTGTTTATAAGTTTCTCAAACATGATTTCCCTCCCCCGATGTCCTTATTATATAATAAATTTATGTAATGAAAATGTTTTTCTGTATTTAAAATCCCACAGGCATAAAACCCGTGGGATTATTTCTATTATTTAGATAAATCTTCTCCGTTAGAAGCAATGACTTTTTTATACCAGTCAAATGATTTTTTCTTAGAACGTTTTAATGTTCCTTTTCCTTCATCATCCATATCCACATAGATAAATCCGTAGCGTTTTCTCATTTCACCTGTTCCGGCTGAAACTAAATCGATACATCCCCAAGGGGTATATCCCATTAAATCAACTCCGTCGATTTCAACCGCTTTTTTCATTTCTTCGATATGAGCGGCTAAGTAATCGATACGATAATCATCATTGATTGAACCATCTTCTTCCACAGTATCAATAGCACCTAAACCATTTTCTACAACGAATAAAGGTAATTCATAACGGTCATATAATTCATTTAAAGCAATTCTTAATCCAACCGGATCAATTTGCCATCCCCAATCATTTGCTTTCAAGTGTGGGTTCTTCACATTGCGTCTTTGGTTACCGTCTGTTGTTTCCGCATCTGTACGAGTTGTGGTAATTCCTGAACTGTAATAGCTGAATCCAATGAAGTCAACAGTACCGTCTAATAAAATTTCATCATCAAATTCTTCTTTTTTAATCACAACACCATTTCTTTCAAATTCTTTTAATTTGTAGTTTGGATAATATCCGCGGCATTGTACATCACAGAAGAATTGTTTTACATGCATTTCTTCAATGTTTTTCATATAGTTATCTGGATTGCAGTCTTCCGGATAGCTTGTACCATAAGCAATCATCATTCCCACTGAGTTATGTGGATCAATCACATGTCCCAGTAATACAGTTTTAGCACTTGCCACAAAAACATGGTGTAATGCCTGGTAACGAGTTTGGTCATCATAAGTTTTTGTTCCTAATGTATTCCAAGCACGCATAAAGTTAATTTCATTGAATGTTTTCCATAATGTCACTAATCCTTTGTAACGTGTAAAACATACCCTTGCGAAGTTTACGAAATAATCAACAACACGACGATCTAGCCATCCATCCATTTCATCAGCTAAATACATTGGCATATCAAAATGATTTAAAGTAACTAAAGGTTCAATATCATATTTTCTTAATTCTTTAAATACATCTTCATAGAATTTTACGCCTTCTTCATTTGGTTCTTTTTCATCTCCTCTAGGAAATAATCTAGACCAAGCAATAGACATTCTGAAAGTTTTAAATCCCATTTCCGCAAATAATGCAATATCTTCTTTCCAATGATGATAGAAATCAGTTGCCACATGGCTTGGATAATATTGATCTGGGTCAACATATCCGGTTGCTCCTTTTCCTAACTCTTGATCACGGGTGACATATTTAATTTCCCCGTCAGCTGTTTTAAAAGATATTTTTCTTGGAACGGTATGACTTCCGCCAGTAATAGCGTCTAAAGTTGAAAGTCCTTTACCTCCATCTAAATATCCACCTTCATATTGATTAGCAGCAGTAGCGCCACCCCATAAAAATCCTTCTGGAAATCCCATAATTTAATTCCTCCTCATTATTCTTATCATAACAGTTTTTAAAACGGTTTCTTGATTTTTTCATTTTGTGGAATAAAAATATAATGACAGTATAAGCATGACTTATCCTATAAATTATATTGATGATTGGATTACTGCTTTTTTCTTTATAAGAAGAAAATAAGAAAACCCCATAAGTTATTCATTTAAACTATATGGGGTTTAGGATAAATAATGTCTTTTAATAGGGCATGCAAACGATTTCGTGTATTTGTGTGTTTAAAATATTGGAAGCATATTCAGGGGTGATGACACAAACAGCATCGGCTCCGCTTCCACTTCCTCCTATACATACGACAGGTTTGCCATATTTAATTTTTCCGGCATCATTTGCCATGATTGCAATTTCAACGCAAACTTTAACGCCGCGGGAAATCATTCGTAATGTATCTGCCATGATTTCAGTTGGGTAGACTCCCTGATGAACCTTGCTTAATCCACGCTCTGCACCGCTTAATACATGTGCAGCAGTCACCACCTCAATATTCATCTCTTTTAATTCCTGGCGTGTAATCTCCTGCATCACATTTTTTCCGGCAATACGAGAACCGTAAGCATGAGTAACGGTAATAATTTTACCTTTAAATTCTGTTTGACGGGCAGTCAATGCAGTTTTCATTGCAGTATCCCCAGAAGATGTCGCCACAACAATATCTGTATTGAGTTCAATGGCTTTAGCGATCGCTAACTCTAAGGCTTCTGTTGTGTTGACAGGTCCTTCTTTTTCAAATACTCTCATATTATTTTCCTCCTTAACACAGCTTCTAATTTTATTGTACTCGAGTGTTAAGAAAGAGTACAGCTTTTATATTTAAAATGGAAGTAGGTTTAAATGTTCCAGTAATATTTTTAATCCCATTAAGATTAATATGATTCCTCCTGCTAATTCTGCTTTAGCTTTAAATTTTTCACCAAAAATATTTCCGATTTTAACGCCGACCATTGATAAAACAAATGTTGTAATACCAATGAAAGAAACTGCCGGTACAATATCAACACTTAAAAAGGCAAAGGTTACGCCAACAGCTAATGCATCGATACTGGTTGCAATGGCAAGCAGCAGCATCGTTTTCATATCTAATGAATCATTGCATGATCCTTCTTCATCGTCACCTAAGGATTCTTTAATCATATTGATCCCAATCGCGGCAAGCAAAACAAAAGCAATCCAATGATCAATGCTTGTGATGTAATCTTTGAATTGAACGCCTAAAGCATAACCTAAAATAGGCATTCCGGCTTGGAAAATTCCAAAATAAAGTCCAATGATAAGATATTTCTTTACGGAAACTTTCTGCATGGATAACCCTTTACAGATTGATACTGCAAAAGCATCCATTGATAATCCAATTGCTAGTATGAATAATTCAATTAAACTCATAAATTTCTCCTTTGATATGGGAATAAAAAAGACTTCCCTGTATAGAAAAACTATACAGAAAAGTCTCGTTATTTAAAGCAAAACCAGATCCTATGATCATTATGTTGACTTTGCTACACGGTGTGCTAACTACTCCCTTAATTCTGAACATGTTTCATTATAGTATAAAAAGCATTTGAATTCAACCGTTTTTAAGTTCTGTTCTTTTTGAAAAGATGAACTTCCTCATCTAAACTGTCTTTTTCTTTCCATCTTGTTTTAATCGTTAAATAGACTAAAAAGATAGAACCATACTCTGCTAGTACCAGCAATCCAAATTTACTTTGATAAAATAAGAATATTTTTCCAATATAGGGAACATGAAATACATATTCTCCAATGATATCACTTCGTAACGTATGATAATTATCGTAAGTATCCGCTATTTCTGCTTGTGTTCGATAGTAGGTTTCACCCTCATCTACTTGTGTCGTTTTGAAATAATGGGTCAATATGATGTTTTCACCAAAACGGTCAGCATGAAAAGTTATGATGGTATTGGGTGTAATCGGTGCATCTTCATCTAAGAGGTGAGTTAATACAACGGAATATGTAGGGATAGTAGGCTCCATACTGTCAGTGAGAACTGTATAAAATTGATAGCCTAGCAAGTTTGGTAATTGTTTAGGCATCAAAATTAACGCAGTAAACAATACAACAAAATATACTATGATATAAGGAAAAAAGAAGGATGTTATCTTTTTGATCTTTTTCATCAAACACCCTCCTTTAAATATTATTGATTATTTAATTAAATGGTTTATGCGTCTGGATTAATTTGAACTAATTCACCGTTTATGCTAACTGTAATCTTTGTATTAGCTAAATTTAGATCTTTAATTGTTAAGTTAACGGTATACGCATTTTCACCATTAATAACGGAATTATCTGTATAGACACCACCGGTTTCTGTGAGTGCAGTGTCTCCTTTTTTAATCTCTAGATCATATTGACTAGCTTCTAATGCTGTTCCACTGCTATTCTTTACCGTAGGGGTTAATTTTAAAGCATTCACTTTACCAAGTGTTTTAGCGTTAAATTTATACGTACCGGTATATAAGATTGAATCGGTTACCGTTTCTAAATTTCCGCCACTAAATGTATCAGCAGTTGCTGTTAATGTAATTCTATCTCTTACATCAATTTGTTGGTCAACATCTGTCTTTGTCTGGTCCCATGCGGCATAAGTTGCGGCTGACGTAGTAATTAAAGCTGCGGCTGTCAGAACGCCTAAAATTGTACTTTTTTTCATATTATATTCTCCTTTTTGATTTTTTCCTCAACTAAATTGTATATCGAAAAAGCAATTTTGGGTAATGCTTGTTTAATACGTATTTGTTATAAATAAAAAGTATAACAAGCGTTATACTCCGGAATAATACTGTTTAAATATTTCTAAAAAAATACTTGCCGAATCAGAAAGGGTATTCTGTTTCCTTTTTATAATAATTAAATTCATTTCTAAATCACAGTTTTCAACTAATAAACTTTTGATATGTGTTTTAGCGAGTTCTTTGATCTGCCATTTATGTCCGCATAGGAAAGCATTCGTATTCTTAATAAAATGAATAATGGCATGATAATTACTCATTGTTAAAGTATGGGTAAAGGTTGACAGCTGAACATTATCAACGCTGATCGAAAGATTGATATTTGAAAACAGATCATAAGGCTGGTGGATATATGTATTTTCTAATAAGTCATTGGCATTAATTTGATCTTTTTGGGCAAGAGGGTTATTCTCATTGAGATGCACATATAGGGGACCGCTATCCAGTATTTCATATTCAAGTTCTTTTAGTTCACACATTTTTTTAAAAACAGAGAGTTGGTGGTTATTCAAAACGGTAATACCTAACTCCGATTTTAGACTGCTGACATTTTCAATCACTTCTTCACAGGTGGTTTCAAACATATGTATTTCTGTATCGGCGGATTTGATATGATCATAAAACAATAAAATCAAATCATCTCTTAAAAAAATTGAATCGACCGATATCGTAAGTTTATTGAATAGATCATGCGGATTCATGTATTTTAGTTTTTCCAGCATTTGAAACTGAGTTAAAATTGATTTTGCGTAAAAATAAAGGGATTGACCAGCCGGGGTTAGCTGAATCCCTCTATTTGTTCTGATAAGCAGAACTTGTCCCATTTCTTCCTCTAGGGAGTGAATGGAACGACTGACATTAGGTTGGGTCATATAAAGTTTCTTAGCGGCTTTATTGATACTGCCACTATCGATGACCTCGACAAAATTTTGCAGTTGTTGGGTTTTCATAAAAGACTCCGTTTCTTTATTATTCTAATCTATATTAATGGAAAGAGATCGTATATATCTTTCAAATGAAGCAAGATCCGCTGGTGTTTTCATCACCACCATAATACGTTCAGGATGTGCATAAGATTCAATTATGCTGATGGTTTTATGTTCCAATAATGCAGTATGAAGGGATTGAAGCAACATTTGGATTTTTTGCTGGGATTCGTTTTGATGATAAACGGATTGAACAACAAGTTCCGAAATATCATTATAAGAAAGTGTAATATCCGTAATTCTTGGCTGACCAAATACTCGGCTCATTGCTTCATAAGTCGTTAGCCAGACATCTCCGCTTTTACGTACTTCTCCTGGCAGAAACTTGTTGCGCTCAACCGCTTTTCTTAATGTGTTTCCATTCGCAAACCCCCATTTATCTGCGGCTTCACTGAAAGTTATGACTTGGCTAAGATCAATCACTGTTTATATCCTCCCATTTTTACTTTATTATAAATGTTTTTATTAGAAATGTATAGGGAAGGATGAACGAGAAAGCGTATCTTCTATAAACTGTTTAATGAGATCAACAAAGAGGTCTTTTTGATCTTCAAATACAGCATGACCGCAAGATTCTAAAAGGTGATAGTGGATAAGGGCATTATTTGTCTTACGGATTTGTTGGTCAATATTTTGATAGAGGCAGATCGGATCATTTTTACCCTGCAATATCAATGTTGGGATGGACGTATTATCAAACAGACAGGGAAAAACATGATTAAAGAACCAAGAAGACATAGCTGCAATATGCATAATGGAGTGTATCGTATTTTGTGGGCTGAAAATAAAATCGCGGACTTTGGATAAGGCAAAGAATGCTTCGGGTGCATCATTGTTTAGTGCTTGCAGTTGATCTTGTATGGAAATGTCCATACGTTTTTGATAAGGGGCACTCATTCTTTTATAAAAATCCAAGGCTTGTTCACGACTAAAAGTGATTGCCGGACTGCTTAATACAATACCCTTGAATTCACCGGAAAACCTTTCCATACATAATGAAGCCAAACATCCGCCAAAAGATCCGCCCCATAAAAATAGAGAAGTAAAATCATAGCGATCTTTACTATCTTTCACTACAGCTAGAACGTCATCTGTAATTAATTCAATAGGCAGTCCTTCTTTTAAATCATAATTGGATTGACCACTTCCACGCTGATCAAAATGCAGACATAAATAATCCTTTTCAAACACTTGAAAAGCCGGCAGTTTAATGACTGGCATCGCTCCGCTGCCAGGTCCTCCATGCAGAAATAAAACAGCTGTTTTTGCCTGCATGTTTCCTAATGCATAAACTTGCAGATTCAAATCATGACTTTTTATAGTGTAAGTTTTCATAATAATATTCCTCTCTGTCCCTATATCGTGACAATGCTATCGTAACATTAATAATAACGAACTACAAGTGCTTTCATATAAATAAAAAAAGATAAACCGGAATCGATTTATCTTATAATTCTATTGTACTTTTTAAATGGCGTACTTTCATTTGTTTGCGAGGTATCATTTCATCTAGGTAAAATTGATCTTCAATGCGAATAAATTTCCAATACTCCTGAAATTCATTATTTATGATCCGATTAACCTTGCGTGATCGTCTTTGTGAACCGACCGGTTCTGTTTCCTCTTCCTGTTTGACAATAAAAGGCTGATGATCATGATACCCTTGGATATATACCCAAAAATAATCCTGTTTATTTAGATCGGCATGAATACTGACAATCCAGCAGCAGTTAATCTTGGTATGCCGAGGAGTAAGAGACGTATTTTGGTAAATAGCCCAATTTAATGGGGCAGACCAAGCATCATAGGCATCAGCAGTCATATATTCTTTTGCGATATCGAGTCGCTGTTCGACAGCCGCTTTCTGCAATGTTTCAAAAGTATCATAAATAATAGTATATAGGCGATCTTCATTAAAAAAATCTGTTTCTTTCTCTAAACGGCGGACATATTTTCTGGCTTCAATTCTTTTTAAGATGATTCGGCTTTGATATAAATAATAAAAAGTGAGTAAGATGAAAGCAAGAAAGAGAGTTTCTAATAAAGATTGTGTTTGTTCTAAAGATAGGTTCATAGGGATTCTCCTTTACCCTATTGTAAGAGATTGAATCGACTTATTCAACAAGTTTTCATTAGGTATCTATATCGAATCATGATATGATATTAAGTCTGCGAAAATGTTGGCAATGTGCCTGCATATGTATCAAGGTGAAGAGCTAGGAATGAGCAATGTGCGTTTTGATTCCATCCATGATTATCAGGATATTGAAATCTTGAATGCCTATAAAGAATTAGTAGAAGAGAAGAAAGTGTTAAGTGAACAAGAATTTATGAAAGGGGTCTATTCTCATTCTCGTGATAACGCCAGAACACCGATGCAGTGGGATGACAGCAATTACGCTGGATTTTCTACGATTGAGCCTTGGCTGGCACTAAATCCTTATGAAACTATTACGTATATTTTATAAGCTGTGCTAAAGCACAGTTTTTTCGACTTTATTCCTATTCTTTTATACGGTATTATATAGATATAGGATGAAAGTTGGTGCGAAAATGCCTTTAAAATATGAAAAAGTCGATTTAGATCAAGATCTGCCAATCAAATTAATAGACATCTACTTAGAAAAAGACCATCCCATTTTAGCTAAACATTGGCATCACAGCATTGAGATACTGGTGCCGTTGGTAGGAGATTTGGATGTTTGGCTCAATAATCAAAAGCTCTTAGTAAAAGCAGGAGAAGTCTATATTATTAATTCTAAAGATATTCATAATGTAAGAGGAGCAGAGCCAACGAAGCCATATAAAGGGTATGTGCTGCAAATTAACTATGAGTATATGCAATCTTGCTATCCACAGATTGATGAGATTTATTTTAAAGAAATTGATAATGAGGAAACACTCAGTAAGGTCAAAAAACTTATTTTTGAAATTATAAAAGTATATGATGAAGAAAACAACCATCGATCTTTAAAAGCAAAGAGCTATCTGTTAATGCTGATCTATTTACTATTAAGTGAGCAAAAAGAAAAAAGACCTAAGGCAGCTATCATCAAGAGTGATCGCTATCGAGAAAGAATGGCAGATATTGTAAATTATATTGAAGAACACTATAAAGAGGAGCTCTCAATTGATTTTTTATCGGCAAAGTTTGAACTGTCAAATGGCTATTTATCAAAACTTTTTAAAGATCATTTAGAAACGACTGTTAAAGACTTTATCACATCTGTAAGATTAAAAAAAGCGTACAATGATTTAATTAACACAGATTATCCTATCATTGAAATTGCTTTAAATAACGGGTTCCCGAATATTAAATCCTTTAATACAGTTTTTAAAAAAGAATATCAAGATACGCCTATGCATTATCGAGTAATGATGAGAAAATGCCCTTAATTATGTGAGAAAACGGTAAGAATGTAAGCGCTTATAATTCTATAATATAATTATGAATTAATCATCTAAGGAGGGAAGAAGATGTTGAAGAAAGTGTTAAGCTGCTTTGTCTGCGCTTTAATGGTTGTCAGTTCGGTTAAACCGATTCATGCGGCAGACAATACCGTGAGCGGAAGCTACGACATTGTAGTGGACGGCTATGATTGGGGACCTGCTGTTTCCAAAGCTATTTTAACGTTGGATAAGGCAATCAATAGTGTGACTAATGACGATTTAAAAGTAACAGAAACAAAGAATTGGTATCCAAAAGAAGATGGAACTAAGATTCAGGATTTTGAAAGAGATGTGTTAGATATATATTTATCTGACGAAAATGGAAAAAGACTAGACCCTAGTGCTCCTTCAAAATACGTAACAGTAGAAATGAAAGTTGGACCGGATGGTACCGGATCTCCATTTATTTATGCAGGATTAAATGATTGGACAGATCCTTATTATTTAACTTTTGCTTTTCAATCTGGAAAATCTTGGCAGTCAGGAGGAAATACAATTGATACGTTAGTTATAAAACAGGATTATGACAAAAAAAATATGGGATCTGCTGGTGATTTTAATTATGGTAATCATGAGACTGTTTCGGATGGGCGTAAATATGCTTATGCCAGTTATGAACCTGCTGGATCTGACTTACCGTTAATTATTTGGCTTCACGGTGGTGGTGAAGGCGGTACTGATGCTTCAATTGTAACATTAGGAAACCGTGTGACAGGATTACTAGAACAAGAAATACAAGAGGCAATGGGGGGGAATGCCTATGTGT
The DNA here is from genome assembly GCF_000829905.1 of Beduini massiliensis. Taxonomy (GTDB): domain Bacteria; phylum Bacillota_I; class Bacilli_A; order Erysipelotrichales; family Coprobacillaceae; genus Beduini; species Beduini massiliensis. The sequence goes on along the minus strand of NZ_CDPP01000006.1, from coordinate 576,963 downwards.
TTGCTCCTCAGTCGCCTACTATGTGGATGGACGGCTATTCAACAACAGATGGCGGAGATTCAATTTATACAGAAGGATTAATGGAATTAATCACATGGTATGTCAATACCCATCCAAATATTGATACACAACGAATTTATATTGGCGGGTGTTCTAACGGAGGGTATATGACGTTACAAATGATTACAACATACCCGGGTTATTTTGCGGCAGCATTTCCAATTTGTTCAGGATATGCCTCAGCAACTATGAGTGATGAAAAACTTGCTTTATTAAAAGATTTCCCATTATGGTTTACTTATGCACAAAATGATACCGTATTAAATCCAGATATTTTCTCTAAACCAATGATTGAACGTTTAAAAGGAATCGGAGCTACAAATTTACATGTTTTTAGTCCTGCAGATGTTCATGATACAAGCGGAAAATATACAGATTCAAATGATCCTGCTAAACCTTATCAATATAATGGGCATTGGTCTTGGATTTATGTGTTTAATAATGAAAGTGTAGACGGATCTATAAATTTGTTTAACTGGTTAGGACAGCAAAAGAATACTGCTCAAACAGTTACGGCTTCGGGAACACAATCTATTGTAGTGGAAGGATTTGATTGGGGACCGGCGGTTACAAAAACGATTGTTTCATTAGATACACCAATTAACAGTATCAATGCTTCTCAATTAAAAGTGATAGAAAGCAAACATGCGATGGATTGGTCTACCATGAAAGATGGTGTGTACAGTTTTGATCGTACTGTTACCAATGCTTATCTAAGCGATATTAACGGAAATCCGGTAGACACGGCTTCTGCTTATATCACAATTGAAATGGCAGTAAGTCCTGATGACGGAAGTCCTTTCTATTATGATTTAGCTTCAGGATTAAATAGTTGGACACAACCCTATGATTTGAATATAACATTAAAAGATGGGATGCGTTTAATAAGCGGTGATAAATTCATAGATGAATTAAAGGTTACACCTACACCAACCTCTAAAAATCTTACAGCCGCAGAATTATTTACTGAAAGTACCTTTACTTCTGGAAACCAAACACTTAAATATGCTTCGTTTGCACCAAGTGCAGATAACACTCAAAATCCGTTGATTATCTGGCTTCATGGTGCCGGTGAAGGGGGTACAGATACTACTATTGATACTTTAGGAAATAGAGTAACGACTTTAGTCGGAGATGAAATTCAAGGAATTATGAAAGGGGCTTATGTATTGGCACCGCAGTCTCCAACTTTCTGGATGGATGATGGCAGTGGACAGTATACAAAAGATGGAACGAGCCAATATACAGAAGTATTAATGGCACTGATTGAAAACTTTGTTAATTCACATCCGGATATTGATCCTAATCGTGTCTATATCGGTGGATGCTCTAACGGGGGATTCATGACGATGAATATGATTATGAAATATCCGACTTACTTTGCAGCGGCGTTCCCAATTTGTGAGGCTTATGATGATTCATGGATCACAGATGAGATGCTGGCAGGAATTAAAGATCTTCCAATTTGGTTTACTCAAGCTGCCAATGATCCGGTGGTTGATCCACTCAAAACAATGTTGCCAACTTATGATCGCTTAGTTGCGATGAATGCAAGCAATCTTCATCGTTCTTATTTCGATGATGTACATGATACGAGTGGTTTGTATTTTATGCCGGATGGGGTGACTCCATATCAGTATAATGGACATTGGTCTTGGATCTACACATTGAATAATGAATGTGTGGAAAATGGAGTGACAATCTTTGAATGGTTGGCAAGTCAATCTAAACCTATCATAAAAGATGGAACGAATGTTCCTGATACAGGGGATAAGAGTAATCTAGTCGCAATAGGAGGATTAGCTGTTTTATCAATGGCAGCGGGGTATCTTGCTTTAAGAAAAAAGAAAGAAGAAAAATAAAGTGAACGTATGGCTGAAAAGTCATACGTTTTTTTAAATTTGAGTCACTGCAACCAATAGTTGATATACAAATCAGAGAATATGAGTATAATCATGAATAGTAAGTGAGGTGTTTATGATGACATTAGGAGAAAAACTTTATTATTATCGAAAACGAACCCAATTATCACAGGAGGCTGTGGCTGAATATTTAACGGTCAGTCGTCAGGCTGTGTCCAAATGGGAGAATGATCAAAGTCGCCCGGATACGGATAATCTGATTCAGTTAGCCAACTTGTATCATATTACACTAGATGAATTAATTACAAAAAAACAGCCCATCGCTTCTATAAAGAAAGAAAAATGCCGTTATTGTCATAAGAAAGCCACATTTTATTATGATTACCAACCATTTTGCAGTTCGGTTTGTCAAAATAATTATGAAGCAGAAATGCGTTTAATTCAAAAAAATTTAAAATGGTTTTATTTAGGAATAGCAGTTGGGGTTATTGTGATGCTTATTGGGGCATTCTATCCTGAATCATTGTGGCAGTCACGTTTGGTTGGGGCCGGTATGTTTGAATTGGGAACTATCATCGTGTTATTTCCTTATTGTACACCTCAGACTTATGAAATGTTTGGGGTTAAGAAAACAAAGATGATAGGCAGAATTATGGGGATGATCACAGAGTTAATTGCTCTCGCTATTTATTTTTTAGGGTAAAAAAAACCGTTCGTAAATAAAAACGAGCGGTACAAATATTTCTTATTGAAAAAGAGGTTACAATCATAATGGATATAAAAATCTTTGATAGTAAATAAAAAAGTCATTTTAATATATATTATTACGGAATCTTCTAGATATTTCAAAAAAGTATAATTAATAAATGAAAATGAGTAAGTAATGAAATTGTATAAATGAACAAAGGTTAATGAAAGAAAGATAGCCTTCATTAATATGATTAATATTAATGATTTATTATATTTGTTTTAACTTTATAGAGGATACTGATTATAAATCTCCATTTGGATTTATAGTTAAAAACTCCTAATTTTATAGCAATATTTCTTAGATAACGTTCAAACTTTTTTCCAGAGTAATTTCCTCCGGTAGCACCCATTACACCATCAAAATTAGGGTAAACTTTAAAACAAGAAACAGTAATATTTGATGTTTTAATTATATCATAAAAAACGTTTTCAATAAGCTTTTGGTTAGTTTCATTACATAATGTATAAGATTTATTAAAATATGTGAGGTAATCATTTTTATTAACTTTAAAAAAATTAGTAAAGCAATATTTTAAACTGTCATAAATAATAAATTCATTTCTTTGTTTTAACGCAGTTTGGCATATTGCTCTATGGTTTTTTAAAAAGATTCTTCCAGAAACTTTATAAAAAAATTCTTCGTTGTTTAATAAAACACTTTTGGATAATGCCTCCATAATTAAAAATGCGTCACCAAAAGATTTACCATAGTTAATTATTTCTTTTTTCATAATAGATCCACTTATGAATTCAATCTGTTTTGAATGTAATTTAGCACAATCATAAAATAGTTTTTTATCTATGTTATAATCTGAATTTTCAATAAAAATAATGGGATTAAAATCTGTTTCAGTTATATATTTATTTAAACATGTATAATATTGTTCTTTTCTTAATTGGATATCTGTAATGATGTTTCCAACGTTATTATAAACATTAGAATTAATTGTGGCGGTTAATAATAGTGGTAGATTTTCACTCATGTATTTTCCCCTCCGTATTGCTATTTAAATTTTCTTTTATAATGTATTTGTTTTTATGATGATTTAATAATATTTTTTTTGGAAGAAGTCCTACTATTAATGGTCTAATAAAAAAATAAAAATATTTTATTATTAACTTATTTTTTTTCAACCAATAAAAAGTGACTTTAGAAGCATTAATCCTGTATATGTATTTTCGTTTATAAGAAGACGAAATATCTTCAAAATAATATAATAGTTTATTTTCTAAATTAAACCCTTTGTATCCTTTTGAATATAATTTATACCATAAATCTAGATCCTCAGTGCGTTCAGTTCTTTTTAAATCTGTATATCCATTAACTTCCAATAAAGCACTTTTTCTTATTAATATCGTCGGATGTACAAAAGAAGCTTTTAGAGTGAATAACTGATCGAGTTTAACTTCTCCGTTTAGAATATCTTCTCCCCATACCCCCTTTTCATCATACATATACCTACTTGTACCAACAAAAGCATATTCTTTATGTTTTTCTAAAAATTCAAATTGTATTTCTAGTCGATTTTTAGCTGCATAATCATCAGCATCCATTCTTGCGATATAATCTCCCTTTGAATGTTGAATACACCTATTTAGTGTATATGCAAGTTTTTTATTTTCTTTATTTTTTAAAATAATTATTCTATTGTCTTGTTTAGCGAAGGTCTCTAGAACTTTATAAGTATGGTCCGTAGAACCGTCATCACAAATTATTAATTCAAAATCTGTAAATGACTGTTTTAAAATGGAATTTACAGATTTTGGTAATTTTTCAGCTTCATTATATACTCCCATAATTATTGATATTACTGGCATTTTTTCCTCCTGTATTTCTAATTATATTTTAGATTTATTTTAAAAATCAAAAATTCTGCTTTTATAATAGTACATATATGTATTAAATAAATTATGTTGTAATTCTGTTTTATTTGTTTTATTACTTAATGACTTAGAAATTTGATATACTAAATCAGCCATGGTAAGTGTTGTCTTTTTTGATGGAAAATAATAGTATTTATTGGTTGCGTTATCTATATTGTTTAAACATTTTTCAAAATCTAAAATTAAATCATTTATATATGTTATCTCTAATATGTGATTTATATTATTAATGCTAATTGGAAGATCATTAGCAATATTGTATAAGAATGTACTTATTACATTGTTAAAGTTTGGTTTACCATATTTTCCATATATATGATTTAATCTATAAATAAACACTTTAACATTGTGTGTTTTTGAGTAATCTATAAAAATTCTTTCAGCTTCTATTTTTGTTTTAGCAAAAATAGAATCATTTTCTATTTGAGTAGATGAACTAAATAAAATTGGTACATAATTCTTATTATTTTTAAGTAGTAAAATTATCTTTTTAGTTAAATTAACATTGCCAGTTTTAAACTCGTATTGATTATTAGATCTCTGAACAGCTGCAAGATGAAAAACAAAGTCACATTCTTTACAATATTCTTCCAATAAAGAATCATCATCTTTATGAGAATATAAAAGTAAATCATATTTATTTATGGATTTATCAAGGTATTCTATGAGATTTCTAGCAATAAAGCCATTTTTACCAGTAATTAATATTTTCATTTACTTTGTCTCCCAAGTAAATATTTCATCTCTAATTTCTTGAAGTGTTAATAATTTTTTTATAGTTTCTTCAACTGTGAGTAATTCTGTATTATTTGAATCAAATTCAGTCAAGCCATTGCGACCAGTACCTTTTGATAAATAATTATCATAATTTAAATTTCTTTTGTCACATGGAACTCTATAAAAATCTCCCATATCAATTGCTTTTGAACATTCCTCATTAGTCAATAATGTTTCAAATGTTTTTTCTCCATGGCGAATACCGATAATTTTATTTTCTTTATTATAGTGAAAAAGTTTTTTTATAGCTTCTGCTAATACCTCAACTGTTGTTGCTGAGGCTTTTTGCACTAATATATCTCCACTTTCACCATGTTCAAATGCAAAAAGAACTAAATCTACAGCTTCCTCCAAGGACATTATGAATCTAGTCATATTTGGATCAGTTAGTGTTAAAGGTTTTCCTTCCTTTATTTGTGAAATAAAAAGAGGAATTACACTTCCTCTTGAGCACATTACATTTCCGTAACGTGTACACATAATACTTGTTTTGCTAGGATTAACTGAACGAGATTTAGCTACTATTACTTTCTCCATCATTGCTTTACTTATTCCCATTGCATTTACAGGATAAGCAGCTTTATCTGTACTGAGACAAACAACTTTTTTTACACCACATTCTATAGCAGCTGTTAAAACATTTTCTGTTCCAAGTACATTTGTTTTAACTGCCTCAATCGGAAAGAATTCACAAGAGGGTACTTGCTTAAGGGCAGCAGCATGAAAGATATAGTCGACACCATGCATAGCATTTCTTACTGAATCAATATCCCTAACATTGCCAATATAAAATTTGATTTTATTACTCAATTCTGGATATTTAGCTTGATATTTATGACGCATATCATCTTGTTTTAATTCATCTCTTGAAAATATTCGTATTTCTTTAAAATCACTATTTAGAAATCTTTTAAGTACGGCGTTACCAAAAGAACCAGTACCACCAGTTATAAGTAGAATTTTATCTTTAAATGTTGTCATAATTTCCTCCATTTTTGCATTTTTAGATACTACATATAAGTTTTATTTTTGAAATTTTAATAATAATAAAAAAACTTTTTTAAAAAGTATTCTTATTTATTAGTTGAATTTTTTTGATATAATTCTATTAACTAAAAATCTGAAATATGTAATTAAATTCCATTATATCCTTTACAACAGAAAATTGATTTAAAACCATGTATAAGAATGCAATTAATATCTGTATACCTATAAAAAGTAATTTCTTTTGCTTTTTGAAATTACAGCTCATTAATCCTTCTATAAATATAAAATAATAAATTGGTAAAAAATTTCTCACTATTCTATAAAATTGAAAACTAAATAAAATAAGAGGTGTCGATAAATAGACTATTAAACTTAATGTTGATAGATAATTTTTATATAGTAAAAATTTGTTATTTATTAGATTAAAATCTAAAATATAATTTACTAATAATAGTTGAACTATTGCTGCAAGAAACATTAAAAGGTTTCTTGAATGAAAATGAATGTCTGAAAAAAAATATTGAATCTTATTAATCGGGAAAAAGGATGGAAAATATGGGATTATTAAAATGATGACTATCGATATAAAAAGACTGAAAAATATACTCTTTTTCCAATTTTTAGATATACATTGAAATTTTTTAGAGTCATAAAAAATTAATATTAAATAGTATAAGGCCATTATTTGAACGGTAGAGGCTAGTATTATTAGTATAATAAAAATTATTTTTTTATATTTCATTTGTGACAATAATATAACTATTGCCAAAGTGAGAATTACCATTACAATAAAGTTTCTAATCTGAATTACGTCACTAAAAAAGGGGGCTATGCAATAAAGAGAGAAGCAAAGATTTGGAAAGTTGCTTAGCTTTAAGAAGATAATTAAAATTAATCCCAACCCTGAAATGCTTACTATTAATAAAAAAGACTGATATGAGATTCCTAATAGATTGCATAATCTCATAATTACCATATAGCCAGGAAAGCCTGTATTATTAAAGAATTCTGTAGATGATAACTTATATAAGTTTAAATAATTTTTATAATCTGCATTGTTGTAATTTAAAGAAAATATTATTATTACAGTTATAAATAATGGGATAATATATTTCTTTTCTTTTTTTAAAATGCAAAGCAAAAGCGTAATAAAATATATAAGCCAACCTATCATTTGAATTGCATCCTTATTTTATATTTTATTATATTAAACTCGCACCAAAGCTTGTATTTCTTATTTTTGATTTTATTTGAAACCAAATTAAATTTCCCTTTATTTTGAATTCCTCGTAACGATGATAAGGAAGCATATCTTTCTTTTGATCTCATCAATAAATTTGGTGGATAACTTAGAGTTAGACTTTCTGGATAAACGAAGGTGTAATCAATAATTGTATAAGTTTTATTTATTATATATTTATTTAAATGAGATTCGTCATGCCATAACGCACATATTCCATTAGAATCATCTATTTCTATATTTTTTTTAGGAGTCTTTGTGATATCAAGAAATCTTGAGGTTTTTGCACCAAAAAAACAAGCTTGTATGTAATCTTTGCCCTCATCTCCCCATTCTACATATGCAGTGGACTTTTTGTTTCGATCTAATGGAAATTGTAGCGGATTAGACTTTTCAAATCTGAAATGTTTAGCAAAAATCATATCACTCCCTTCCCTTGGTATAAGTTCTTCGGAAAGCGGCTTAATAAATAAAGCATTAGCATTAAAGAAATAACAAAAATCATAATATTTTAAATCTTCATTAATTAAATCAAACATGTGAAATCTATATAAAGTATTGCCTGGCCACCCAAAATTATTTACTTCAATAAATTTAACTCTAGATAAATTACTATTTAATAAAATTGGGTCATCTGTAAATACAAAGTAATTTTTTTCATATTTATTATCAGATAAAAAATATTTTTCAGCTGATTCAAAAAAATCATCCCACATAACGCTATATTTACCAATACCTATATATAAAATTGCTATCTTTGTCATATTTTCACGTAGACTTTTCTACTTTTCCTCCTCTTTTATTTTCCAAAAATATTTATAATAAATTTGTTTATAATATATTTTAAATTTTCTTTTAAATTTTCCTATTATTGATATCTGATCAACGGCTTTAGAAGAAACTGGACGATTATGTAAATCAATTTTTAAAGACAGTTTATTTTCTAGCCGTCTGACCTCTTCAAGATTCCAATGTGATTTAAAAACTAGAAATCCACGATTATAACAGATTGGTTTTTTACTCTCGTTAATAATAGATAAAAAATCTCCATTTAGTTTTTGCGCGCGCATTGATCCATACATCTCAGACTCCCAAGGAGTTTCATTATTAACTATAACGTTCCTTAAATAATTTGTTTTCCAAAACCCCATTTGGTAATTAAATAACCATAATGTTTCTTTTTTTCTAAGTTCTAAAGTATTATATTTCTTTATTTTTTTTCCCGGCATATCTGTTAAACATATATTTACAACATTTTTATTTTGTTTCATAAATTCTAAGTATTTTTTTAAAGTTACAGATTGTACAGGTTCTTCAACAATAAAATCGTCTAAAATTATCATAATATACTCTGTGTCAATATAATCTATATAACTTTTAACTCGGGTTGACCAACTATTGTTTTTACTGTAGTTTAACACTTCAATATTTAAATTATAATTAAAATTATTGATACTGCTATTTTCAAGTCCAATATAAATCTTAAATGGACAATCTTCCCAAAATTTTTTAATCATAAGCAAATTTAAGTGGACTAAATCCAAGGTTTTATCACTGGCTAACATTAGTATAGAACAATCATTTTTGCTACTCATCTTGAACCTCCTTTTTAAATCGTTTAAACAAGATATTTCTGTAGAATTTAAAATTAGAATCATTAAAGCTCAGTGTTATAAATATAATTAACGATAAAAGTGAGCAACAGACCATTTTTATAATAAATGAGAATAAATGATTGCTAAAATTCATATAATTAATAAACGTATAAGTCAAAGTAAAGTTAATAAAAAAAAGTATTAAATATTTAAAGTAGTCTATCCAAAATTTTTTCCAATTAAAATCTATAAAATAATATTTATATAACAAAAAATTTTTAGCAATTGTTGGAATTATATTAGAAATTATTGTTCCTAAGATTACACCTGTTATTCCAAATAAATTGACGAATAATATAGAAACTATAATATTTAATATTCCTTGTAAAATCATTAGATATTTATCGTAATTGTGATATCCTAAAGCATTTTGAACTGATATTGCTGGAATGTTCATATTCTGTAAAAAATATAAAATTATCATAAGTAACGGTATTTTGGAATTTAGCAAATAAAATTTACCAATCCATAATGATATAAAATTTTGAATTAAACAAAAATATAAAATCGCGGTAACACTGGAGAAGGCATACGCAAAAAATAAACTTTTTTTATATACATCATGACATTTTTCAATAGATGCACTGACAGATAAGTTACCAAAACTAGTTGTAAATGCAGAAAAAAAGGAAGAGAAAAAAGATTTTAATGTTTGAATTATCAAATTGTAATTTGAATATACCCCTACGATAGACGTACTTATAAAACTCGAAATAATTAGATTATCAGAAGAGCTGATAGCAAAAGTAGAAATGTTTTGTATTGCAATGTCCCTCAATTTCAGCATTAATTTTTTTTCTGTTTTTTTATTTAGGGTAATATTACTTTTTTCTTTCAAATATGGGTAATGTTTATTTACATAAATATTACATATGAAATTTTCTGAGAAATTAAATAGTATAAGGAGAAGTAAGTAATAAACATAGTTCTTTGTAAAGAAAATGACTATCATTTGTATAACTTCAAATGAAATTTTACATATCATATGAACAATGGAAATAACACCGTTCTTTTGGTTTGCATATAAGATACTTTTTTTATATGAAAAAAAATAAGTAGCTATAGTGCTGCTAATATATAAAAAAAGATATAATTGAACTTTTGAATTATTTATACTTGTATTCGTTAAGTAATTAATATTTAACATTAAAATTCCACCAATAATCGCTACGATTAACCCTAAAAAACTATACATTTTCTTGCAGAAATTAATTAATATTACTATTTCTTTATAATTTTTTTCTTCAATTGGTTTATATAAAAAGAAAATAGTAGCAGTACTTAAGCCTGCATCTGTTACCGATAGCATGGCAATTATGTTTTGAAATAAACTGTTTAATCCTAAAATTTCATTTCCTAAACATTCTAAAAAGAGCTTTCTACTTATGAATGTTATTAACAGAATAGAGATCATTGATAATAAACTTAATAAACTGTTTATGATTGCTTTTTCTGTCCTACTTTCACTCAAAATATATATCCTCCTATTTCTTGTATATGGCCACCATTTTATTTTTAATATTAGAGATGGAAAAATTTACTAAATTTAAATATGTACATTTTTTAAAGTCTCTAAAAAGTTGTTCTATGCTTTGCTGGAATTTTTCTTTTTCATCTAAATTAAATAGAAAATCCTTGTTATTGATTAGATCACAGTTACCTCTAATTTCTGAAACAACACATGGAAGACCTGCGGCCATTGCTTCCATCAGTGCCACTGATAATCCCTCTCGTTTTGATGGGAAAATAAAAATATCACATGATTTCATAATTTCAATTATATTATTTCTGTAGCCTAATAAATGTAAACGATCTCCAATATCTAACTCTTTTGCTAAATTTAGATATGTTTCTTTTAACGGACCAATCCCACATATTAAATAGTGAATATTATGAGGTAGTCTTGGCAAAGCTTCAATGACAATTCTATGATTCTTATTTTCGTTTAGTTCTCCAACCGAAAGCAAAAGTATAGAGTCTTTAGAAATATCAAGTTCATTAATAAGCTTTTCTCTATTTCCTTGAATAGAATTAATTTTATCCAAATCAATTCCAACACCTGGAACATATTCTACAGACCCATTTTTTCTTAATTTAAACTTTTTAGCAGCTTCAAAATCTTCTTGATTAATGGTAATCAAAACATCTGTATATTTAGCTCCATATCGCTCAATATTTCTAAATAAAAAGTTCTTTAGAGGATTATTTCCTTTAAAGAAATGAAAACCATGTGCCGTATAGATCATTTTTACTTTTTTATAATGATCTGAATTTTTATTTGCTATCCTACAAATAATTCCTCCAATAGGAGAATGACAATGAATTAAATCGTATTCTCTTTTATTTAATAGCAACTTTGTCTGTTTATATGCTTTTCTTAGATTTGAAGTGTCGGATATTTTTCTAGGAATTGGAATATGAGAAAAATTAATCCCCATGTTACTAAGTTCTTCTTTTAGCATTTCAATTTTTTCTTTAGAAATTGTACTTCCAAATTCAAAATTACATGCTACATCGACTTGATAACCTAATTCTTTCAACAATTTGATATTCTCCATGTTAAACTGTGAAATCATGGACGCTACAGAGGCATACATTAATGCTTTTTTCATGAATCCACCTCTGTTAGCATAATTGATTCTTTAAATGAATATCTGCAATAATTTTCTTTATAAGTAGATAATTCTTTACTAATTGTCAGATTGCTAAATACTTTATTTATATAAACCTGTTTATTAAGTAACTTTAGTAGGGGATTAAATATTCCTATAAATATAATTCGATGTTGGTGTATCTTAGCCACTTCTTTAATGAGTTTTTTACTTGATACATACTCGTCATTCTGAGGCAAGAAGATTCCACTTTCCTCGTTGTCTATCATTAGCTTTACGAATTCCATTAGATTTCCTAAAAACAGCATGCTTCTCTTATTATCTAAAGTTGGAAAGATCGGTGTTTTCTTAGCAAATTTAGCTAGTAATAGATAATTTCCTTTTGATTTAGGACCATATATCATAGGAGGACGTATAATAACAATTTTAAAATGACGATCTTCTAATGGTCTTATTTTTAATTCTGCTTGCTTTTTACTGTCACCATAAAAGTTGTCCGGTGTTAATGGTGTATCTTTGGTTATAATCCGATCTTCACCAATTCTTCCGCTTCCATAAACTATGATTGAACTCATAAAAATAAAATGTTTAATATTGCTCTCTTTTGCTTTTTTTGCTACCTCATAAGTTAAATCTGTATTGACCCTATAATAAAGCTTTCTTTGACTTTCATCAGGGGTAGAATGAGCTAATCCGGCTACATGAAAAACAACATCAAATTGAGTAAAGTCATAATTTTTCCAGTTTTCATCTCTCACATCTAACTCCATCACGTTATATTCATCTGGATATCTTTCTAAGTATTTTTTGAAGTTTGAACCAATGTAACTATCTTTTCCGGTAATCAAAATACGTTTCATAAAGTATCCTCTCCTTTATGCATTTCTCCCGTGCCACCTTCAATGACCCCCTCATGCCTCAGTACAGACAGGATTGTCCCGAAGAAACATTTGCAGTCAAATAAAAAAGACATATGTTTTACATAGTCTCCATCCAAACTTGCTTTAACTTCTATCTCTAATTCATCTCGTCCATTGATTTGTGCCCAACCGGTGAGTCCCGGTTTAACATCATTAGCGTGATATTGTTCTCTTAAATTAATTAGATCTTCCTGATTCCACAAAGCCGGTCTTGGTCCAATCACTGACATTTCCCCTTTTAATATGTTTATAATTTGTGGCAGTTCATCCAATGAAGTTTTTCTTAAAAAATGTCCCGCTTTAGTAATATACTGATTAGGATTAGCTAAAAGATGTGTAGGTGTATCTTTTGGCGTATCAATATACATGGTTCGAAATTTCAATATATAGAAATAATGTTTATTTTTTCCGAACCTCTTTTGCTTAAATAAAATAGGTCCCTTGCTGTCTAATTTAATCCAAATACACAGTACTAAAAAGATCGGACTAAGAAGAATCAATCCTAAAAGAGACAAGATAAAATCCAATGCTCTTTTGATATAATATTTATACATAAATACCCCCTTAAAATGAAAAAAAGAATATAATTTCCCCTACCCCAAGTAAGTGAAACTATATTCCGATTCTTTATATAGGCGGTAAACCAGCTCTATATATTAAATTTTGCTTGTAATATTTAAACCAGCTTGGATATATCGGTTCATAAATTTTAGCTTTAAGAAAGCCAGTTGATTGTGTTTGTCGATTTTGATAATATCATTTTCAAAGTTTTTTAACGGTCCACCGGTAATTATTGCTTTATCCTGTATTAAATATGCTTGGGACATTTTCAATACATTAGAAGAATCTAATAAGCGTTCAAACATGCAAATTTCTTCTTGGCTTAAAGCAGGTGCATCTTTATATTTTAATTGTTTAATCAATCCGTTTTTATCTTCCTTCATACTTGTCAGCAAGATATCAAATTGGATTTGATTTAATCCTGTTTTAATGAATATATAGTTGGGAAATAAAGGCTTTAATGCATAACCTTTCGTATCTCGCCGATAATATTCAATAAGTGGAATAAAGGCATGAAGTTCTTTTTGATCGTTTAAGCTCTTCAATAATTTTTGAAGTTTATTGGATAAAACATATAAAATATACCAGTTCATGTTTTGCTTATTACTTCTAAAGGAACTTTCATATATTTGCCCAGCATACCACAGTCAAGAACTGCAATCCTTTTATGCCGATCAATTTTCTTTATTTGACATTCCATTCCAACTAGCGGACCACTGTCTACTTTAAGAATAGAGTCAGTGATATGACCAATGGAATGTTTAATCGTATCTTTATTATCGAGCATCTTTTCTAAGAAGTGGGTTTCATTCGGATCTAAAGCGATGATATCTGCATATTCGAGTAAGGCTGCAAATCGATTGATTGATTTTAATACTTCTGCATACTGATCATTAAACTGTTTTTTAGATAAAGTAGTTTTTAAAAAAATATAATCAGGAAACATACAAGAAATTTGATATTCTCTCAATTTAGAGTTAGAGAACCATTTTTCTATCTTAGGTATAAAGGCATGTATATGATCTTGACGATTAAAATAATCCACTAATTCCTGTATTCTATCACTTTTAGTATGAATGACGCACCAATACATAAGGTCTCCTTTCTGTGAATAATAAAAATTTCGTAGAATACACTATTCTACGAAACGAATTATAGCATAAAGTCGCTTGAAATAAAATAAAAAATACGTATTTAAAGAGATTTTGATGAAACTTATCGTATTTTCTTATTTTTTGTATGACGGGTGTTTCTCCATTGAAAAGATGATAGATTGACAATGGTATTTTATAAGGAGGAATAACAAGATGCAAGCGAATATGGATAAAGATATGTTGGCAATTTCTAAAGAATGGCTCGAATTAAGACGAGTTTATATCAAATACTCTACTTATATCAAGTATAAACGATTAATCGAATTACAGCTCACTCCATTCTTTCAGGAATATCATACCCAAGATATCAATGAACAAGCTATCGTTAAATTTTTAAAGAAGAAAATGGATGGTCATTATTCATTTAGTACGATGGCTTCAATACGATTTACATTAAAATCTATCTTAAATTACGGAGAATATAAATATGGTATTCCCCATATTGATTTTCAATTTATTAAATTAACTACTAGGAAAGAAAAAACCAAAGTGTTGACTTCATTTCAAATTCAATGTTTAGATCACTATTGTTTTCATCATATTGACTCAACATCTATCGCTATCACATTAGGCTTATATGCCGGACTGCGTATTGGTGAAATCTGTGCATTGCAATGGAAAGATATCGATTTATCTCAAGGCGTCATCAATATATCAAAAACGGTTCAAAGGTTAGAAAATGCAGATCAAACCCTTTGCAAAACTTCATTAATGATATTTGAACCCAAAAGTGAGACTTCAAAAAGACAAGTACCATTACCTAATTTTATGTTGAAGCATATTTATCAATATTATCAATTAAGCAAGGATTCAAATGAAAATGCGTTTATCCTTTCTAATAACTCAAGAATCATCGATCCCAGAACAATACAGTACCGTTTTAAAAAAATCTGCTCAGAAAATGGATTTTCTATTAACTTTCATTCCCTTCGTCATACCTATGCCACAAAATGTGTAGAGAGTGGAATTGAAATAAAGTCTTTAAGTGAAATACTTGGACATTCTGATATATCCATTACTTTAAACCGCTATGTTCATTCCTCTCTGAGATTTAAACAAGACCAGATCAATAAAATGAAACAGCCTAGTATTTCGTAGAATAGTGTATTCTACGCATTAATATCTATTTATGGACGTATTGCCTACAGCGTTATCTGTAGGTTTTTTTTATGAAAAAAGAGACCGAAGTCTCTTATCTAACAATAAGCGGGTAAATACATTTGAGGAATATCTTTATACTTTTCAGCTTCTTCTTGGGACAAAAAGACTGTCAAGTGAAGTTGCTTTGAAGAAAGGATATGCGGTCCCGCACATCCTGCATAACCTTCAATGCTGAAAGTATATTCTTTTTCATTTCCTACTAGATCCACAACCTTTCCATTCATAACATAACCATTCATTAAATAATATACAAGATGCCCTTCTTTAAGCATAGGATTCCCTTCTTTCGTAAATATTGCCTTCTTATGAATACGTTCAACATCATAAAATTATTTCTGTCATTTTCCTGCAGCTCTATTATTTATCTTTCCGATTATAAATTCAATGAATATGCCTATTTATGTATAAAAAAGGCATTCCCTAAGGAATGCACTTTTGATGATTATTTACTTAAATCTTCACCATTTGATAAGATAACCTTTTTGTACCAATCAAATGATTTTTTCTTAGAACGTTTTAAGTTACCGTTTCCTTTATCATCCATATCTACATAGATCATACCATAACGTTTAGTCATTTCACCTGT
The DNA here is from genome assembly GCF_000829905.1 of Beduini massiliensis. Classification (GTDB taxonomy): domain Bacteria; phylum Bacillota_I; class Bacilli_A; order Erysipelotrichales; family Coprobacillaceae; genus Beduini; species Beduini massiliensis. The sequence goes on along the minus strand of NZ_CDPP01000006.1, from coordinate 560,754 downwards.
ACCGGCAGAAACTAAGTCGATACATCCCCAAGGCGTATATCCCCAAAGTTCAACTCCATCTAATTCGATTGATTTTTTCATTTCTGCGATATGGTCAGCTAAGTAATCAATACGGTAATCATCATTGATTGAACCATCTGCTTCTACAGTATCTTTCGCTCCTAATCCATTTTCAACAACCATTAAAGGTAATTGATAACGATCCCATAATTGGTTCATGGCAATTCTTAATCCCATTGGATCGATAGGCCATCCCCATTCAGATTCTTTTAAATATTTAGATTTAACGACTCTTGCTACGTTTCCGTCTGTTGTTTCAGCATCTTTTCTTGATGTCGAAACCCCTGAGTTATAGTAAGAGAATCCAATATAGTCTACTGTACCATTGAATAAGATTTCATCATCATAAGGTTCTTTTTTGATAACGATTCCTTTTCTTTCGAATTCAGCTAATTTATATGATGGATAGTATCCACGACATTGTACATCGCAGAAGAAATGTTTTAAGTTTCTTGCCGCATCGATATCTTCTTGCTGATCGGCAGGGTTACAAGTTTCAGGGTAAGATAAAATATAAGCAACCATCATTCCGATTTCAAAATCAGGATTAATAACGTGTCCTAATTGTACGGCTTGTGCGCTGGCAACAAACATGTGATGTAATGCTTGGTAACGTGTTTGATCATCTGTTTTACGACATCCTAAAGTGGTATAACCATTTAATAAGTTAATTTCATTGAAGGTCATCCAATATTTAACTTTATTTTTGTAGCGTTTGAAAATGGCATCACAATAATTAACATAGTAATCGACTACACGACGATCAGACCATCCGTCCATTTCATCGGCTAAAAATTTAGGCACATCGAAATGACAGATTGTTACGATCGGTTCAATGTTGTAGCTTAGGCAAGTATCAAATACTTTATCATAGAAGGCTAATCCTTCTTCATTTGGTTGTTCTTCATCACCTCTTGGGAAGATTCTAGTCCAAGAGATTGACATTCTAAATGAATTGAATCCCATTTCAGCAAATAATTTAATATCTTCTTCATAATGATGATAAAAATCAGTTGCCACATGGCTTGGATAATACGTATCCGGATCTAAATATCCTACCGCTCCGTCAGGTAATTCTTCAAAACGATTGATTGATGTTAAAGTACCGTCTTTTAATTTGATTGTAATTCTTCTTGGGGTATTCATATTACCATCAGTAATCACGTCAGAAGTCGCTAAACCTCTTCCGCCCTCATTATAGCCCCCTTCATATTGGTTAGCGGCAGTAGCGCCCCCCCATAAAAATCCTTGTGGAAATCCCATAATTTTTTCCTCCTTATTGTTATCGTTTACATTATAGCATTTCTTTTTCTATTATTTAATAAAAAAGTGTAAATATCTAAACATATTTTTTTACTTGTCATAAGTAGCATAAATATTATGAAAAAAATAAGGTATTATAAATTTATAGCGGATTTATCGTATATATTGAAAATACCAATAACTATTCAAATTTTGAAAATATTTGTCAAATAATAGTTTTAGATGTATAATCGCAATAGATTATTCAATGTATATATCAATGAAAACGGACTATAATAACCGTGTAGAAGAAGTTAATATAAAATTCATACTAAAGAAGTATGATTTTGTCGAATATAAAAAACACTTTAGGCAAAATGAATAACCATGAGTACAGACTGAATAATATAATAAGGAGAATACTTTTAGAAAGGAGTGTTGGAAATGGATAAGAAAATTAAATATACGACCAATCCCTCACTTCTTTTGGTAGCGGATATATTGGAGTTATTGATGAATGATGGGGGTACAATCTATGTCGGGATGGAAAAAGATGGCCGTGTTGTAGGATTGGAAAATGCCAATTTAGTCATGAGAGAAGTAAATATGATGATTATTAATGCATATCCGGAGCTTATTCTTTCTACGCATACCCGTATTGAAATTACCGGAGGAAAAGAAATTGTACGCATTGATGTATTATTAGATGGATATATAGAAGAGTATGTGTATTATGATCAGTTTTATCAGGAAACCAAGAATATGTTTATTCCGATCGATCAATTTGAAAAAGCAAAATATAAGACAAGAGCTTCCTAGGCTCTTTTTCTTTTTACCTAAAATTAACAAAAACGCAATAAATCCCCGATAATTTAAAGAAAATATTAATAAGGTGTGTAAAATCAGCTAGGTTAATAGAGAGGTGGAGAATTGTTAAAAAAGGGAAGAGAAATAAACATATGAAATTAACATAAATTTAACTTAATTCAAACTTGTATTAAATAATGACTTGTTATAATGGTGGCGTGGTGAGAGGAAGTCACCTAAAAAATTGAATATGAAATATGTGTGTAAAAAACAAGGAGAAAGAAAATGAAAAAATTACTTAAATCTTTAATGGTAGCGGCAGTTGCTTTCGCCATTACTGGATGTGGCGGTTCAGGAGAGAGTAAAGCAAATAAGCCGGTAACGATGTCAGGGTCAACATCAATGGAAAAAATGATGACGGCAATGAACGAAGCTTATTACAATGAAACAAATAATGAAGCAACAGCAGAGTATACTGGATCAGGAGCGGGAATCGAAGCCGTTTTAGCCGGATCAGTAAATATCGGAAATGCTTCAAGAGCTTTAAAAGATGAAGAAAAAGCTAAAGGTGCGGTTGAAAATATCGTTGCAATTGACGGAATTGCTATTGTTGTAGACAAAGCAAATGGTGTGGAAAACTTAACAAAAGAACAATTAGCTAAAATTTATACCGGAGAAGTGACGAACTGGTCAGAATTAGGCGGAGAGAATCAAAATATCGTGGTGATCGGACGTGAAGCCGGATCAGGTACAAGAGGTGCTTTTGAAGAAATCTTAAAAGTAGAAAATAACTGTAAATATGCTCAGGAAATTGATTCTACAGGTGCCGTTATGGCAAAAGTAGCTTCTATTCCGGGGGCAATCGGATACGTTTCATTAGATGTTGTAGATGACACTGTAAAAGCCTTGAAAATTGAAGGTGTTGTCGGAAATGAAGAAAATATCAAAGCCGGAACTTATGCATTACAAAGACCATTCGTTATGGTAACCAAAGGGGAAATCAGTGAACAAGACCAATCTGTTCAAGATTACTTTAAATTTGTACAGTCAGATAAAGGACAGGAAATTATTAAATCAGTTGGACTTATCACAGTTGACTAATCATTAGGAGGAATAAATCATGAATAAGGTATTATCAATCATGATCAATAGTAAGACTAAATCTCGTGTAGAAAAAACAGCGGAATGGATCTTTAAAATCTGTGCGTTGTTTGCTCTTATTGCTGTCGTAATGATGACTGGCTACATGATTTATTCTGGAACACCAGCTCTTTTGAAAGTGGGGATCAAGGAGATCCTCTTTTCAAATGTTTGGAATCCAAGTGCAGCCAATCCTCAGTATGGGATATTAAATATTATCTTTACGTCGATTGTTGGGAGTGCCGGTGCAATTTTGATCGGTGTTCCTATCGGGGTACTGACAGCGGTGTATCTTTCGGAAGTGGCAAGTTCGCAAATGGCAAAGATTGTCAAGCCGGCAGTAGAACTATTGGCGGGAATTCCGTCTGTTGTTTATGGCTTAATTGGGATTTTATTAATCAATCCGGTCATGTATAAACTTGAATTATTCTTTTTCAAGAATGATCCTACCCATCAGTTTACAGGGGGATGTAATTTATTATCTGCGATTATTATATTAGCGATCATGATCCTGCCGACAGTCATCAATATCAGTGAATCTGCTATTCGGTCAGTCCCTAAACATTTAAAGTCTGGTTCTTTGGCGTTAGGGGGAAGCCAGATTCAAACAATTTTCAAAGTTATTTTACCGGCAGCTAAAACTGGGATATTGAGTGCCATCGTATTAGGTGTGGGACGTGCGATTGGGGAAGCCATGGCTATCGTTTTAGTATCTGGAAACTCCGTTAATTTACCGCTGCCATTTAATTCAGTTCGTTTTTTAACTACGGCAATCGTTTCGGAAATGTCCTATGCGACCGGAACCCATCGACAGGTATTGTTTACTATCGGTTTGGTGTTATTTATCTTTATTATGATCATCAACATTATTCTTACTAAAATCATTAAGTCAGGAGATGACCAGCATGCATAACAGTATTTATGATAAACGTGTGAGAATCAGCGACAATGTCATTCGTGTCCTTATTTATTTAAGTGCATTTGTATCTGTGGCAATTTTAGTAGGAATCATTGGTTTAGTAGTCATAAAAGGAGCACCGCATTTATCTTGGCAGTTGATTTCAACAGTCAGCAGCAGTGCTAAAAATACCTTTGGGATCTTGGGGAATATCGTGAATACCTTGTATATCATTGTCATTACATTATTGATTGTAACACCATTAGGGGTAGGTGGAGCAGTCTATCTAAATGAATACGCAAAAGGTGGAAAGCTTGTCAGAGCTATTGAGTTTACGATTGAAACATTGTCCGGCATCCCGTCTATTATCTTCGGTCTTTTTGGAATGGTTTTCTTTGGGACTGTATTAAAATTGGGCTTTTCTATTTTGACCGGGGCTCTCACTTTAGCTCTGATGGTCTTGCCAATCATCACCAGTTCAACACAAGTAGCATTGAAAAGTGTACCGGAATCCTATCGTGCCGGAGCAACCGGAATGGGGGCTACAAAATGGTACATGATTCGTACAATTATTTTACCTAGTGCAATGCCCGGAATCATCACCGGTATCATTTTAGGAATTGGAAGAATCATCGGTGAATCCGCTGCTTTGTTGTTTACAGCCGGAAGCAGTTACTATTTGGTGAATGATTTCTTTGGCCATATCTTCAAACCTGGCGGAACATTGACTATTCAGTTATATTTAAGTATGACAAAAGCCAGATATGATCAAGCATTTGCGGTTGCGCTGGTTTTAATTATATTGGTTTTCGTTTTAAATCGTATTACACATATTATTGCTAATAGAATGAATAAAGAAAAAGGGTAGATCAGCATGGAAAATACAAAAATAAAAGTTGAACATTTAAACTTGTACTACGGACAAAATCACGCATTAAAAGACGTGACAATGGATATTTATGAAAATAAAGTAACGGCCTTCATCGGACCGAGCGGATGCGGTAAATCTACTTTCTTAAAAACACTTAACCGTATGAACGATTTGATCGAAAATGTGAAGATTGATGGTTTGGTCGAATTAGATGATGAAAATATTTATGATAAAAAAGTAGATACCACTTTATTAAGAAAAAAAGTGGGAATGGTCTTTCAGCAGCCGAATCCTTTTCCGATGAGCATTTATGATAATGTGGCTTATGGTCCCAGACTGCATGGTATTAAGGATAAAAAACGTTTAGATGAAATTGTTACAAACAGCTTAAAAGGTGCGGCTTTGTATGATGAAGTAAAAGATGATCTGAAAAAATCCGCTTTAAGCCTTTCAGGAGGTCAGCAGCAGCGTCTTTGTATTGCCAGAGCGTTAGCAGTTGAGCCGGAAGTCATCTTGATGGATGAACCTACCAGTGCATTAGATCCGATTTCTACACTAAAGATTGAAGATTTAATGGAAGATTTAAAGAAGAAGTATACAGTGATTATTGTAACGCACAATATGCAGCAGGCAACACGTATCGCAGATTATACAGCCTTCTTTTTAGTGGGGGAAATGGTTGAATACGGGAAAACACGTGATTTATTCGCAACACCACAGGATAAACGTACAGAAGACTATATTACGGGTAGATTCGGTTAGGAGACAATTATGGTAACAAGAAAAAAATTTGATTATGAAATCAATCACTTAAAAAAGGATATTGGAGAAATGGCAGAAGCGGTCAGTGAAACCGTGCATACTATGGAAGCTTTGATTAAACATCCGGATGTCGTTCAATCTAAGGAATTAGTGGAACATGATAAATATATCAATGAACTGCAAAAAAACATTGAAACGCGTTGTCTTTCCTTATTGTTGAAGCAGCAGCCGGTGGCAAGGGATTTACGTCTTGTCTCTACAGGACTAAAAGTGGTGACCGATTTAGAACGTATTGGTGATCAATGTGCCGATATTGCGGAGATCACAATACTGACAAAAATGGATGACCTTTATACTAAACTGCCGCATATTGCTTCGATGTTGGATCATATCGTAGAGATGATGGAGCAGCTGACTTTAGCGGTAAAAAACGAAGATGTGGAACTGGCAAAAGAAACTCGCCAGAAAGATCAGAAGATTAATATTTTATTTGATAAGTGTAAAAAAGATGTGGTCATGTTAATTAAAGAAGATGAAGGAAACATTGATTATTATTTAGACTTCCTCATGATCTCTAAATATTTAGAAAAAATCGGAGATCATATTAAAAATGTTTGTGAATGGATCGAATTTAACGAGACCGGAATGATTGATAATTTTAAATTAGTATAATGTAATTAAGAGCGCTGGGACGCTCTTTTTTCTTTGTATGTAAAATCTTTTTTTGTGTTGATAATGATGTTATAATGCTAAAATGGAGGACGTAATATGCATAAACCAAAATTAGTAATCTTTGACATGGACGGCTTGATGTTTGATACAGAGAAAATGGGAAGTCGCTGTCATATTCAAGCAGCCAAAGAATTTGGCTATACTATTTCAGAAGAGTTAAGCATGAGTTTAATTGGCGGAAACATGATCCGTAATACTAAAATATTAAAAGAAGCATTGGGTGAGGACTGCCCATTAGATAAAATACGTGAACGTTCCAAAGAATATCGTGAAATACATTTTAAAGAACATGGTTTAGGAATAAAACCGGGATTAATTGAGCTGATAGATTATTTGCAAAGTGAAGGGATAAAAATGGCAATCGCTTCATCTTCTGCCAGAGCGGTCATTGATCGTTATTTGGAGATGAGCGAGTTAGAAGGCAGATTTGACTATATTATCAGTGGTGATATGATTCATAACAGTAAGCCGCACCCGGAGATTTTTCTGCATGTCTGTGAACATTTTCAAGTGAAAGTGGAAGATGCTTTGGTATTAGAAGATTCTAAAAACGGAATTCTTGCCGCTCATGCCGGAAATATCCCGGTGATTTGTGTGCCGGATCTTATTTTTCATGAACGTGAAATCTTTGAGATGACTACCGCAACAGTATCGAATCTATTTAAGGTGAAAGAAATGCTCCAAGGCATTGTACCAAAGGTAGCGATTTTTGATATGGATGGGCTGATGTTTAATACCGAGTGGCTATGTATTGAACCATTGATTAAAGCACATCATGATTATGGTTATCCGATGACAAAAGAAATCTGCTATAAGCTGATTGGGACATCAGGGAAGATTGCCAAAGAAATACTGGTTGATGAATTTGGCATGGATTATCCTTATGAAACTGTTGATCGTCATGCTTTTCAATTACTGCGTGATGAAATTGATACTAACGGTTTGCCAATGAAAAAAGGATTGATCAAACTGCTGGAACGTTTAAAAGCATTGAATGTGGCGTGTGTGATTGCTTCTTCATCAAGTACGAAGACGATTGAGCATTATTTGGAAATATCAGATACACGTCAATATTTTAAAGGAATCGTAGGGGGGAATATGGTGAAAGCCAGCAAACCGGAACCCGATGTTTTTCTTAAAGCATGTGAACTATTTATGGTAAAACCATGTGAGGCATTGGTTTTAGAAGATTCAAAAAATGGCATTATCGCTTCTAACCGTGCTAAAATACCTGTCATATGTGTGCCGGATTTATTAATGCACGATCAAGGTCTGTTGGAACAATCAGAAATGTTTGTTTCGGATCTTGGCAAACTTGCAGATATCCTTGGCTGAGGAGATAACTATATGAAGAATATTATGATCGTTGCTACCGGTGGAACCATTGCCGGTGTAGGCGAAATTGGTAAGAGTGCCAGCTATCAGGCAGGAGAGATCAATATTGATGAGATCATTCAATCGATTCCTGCCATTAATCATATTGCCCATTTATCGGCAGTCCAGTATATGAATGTTGACAGCAATGAAATGTCACCGGCCCGCTGGGTACAATTAGCCAATTATTTAAATGAATTACTTGTAAGAGAAGATATCGATGGCATTGTCGTTACACATGGTACAGATACATTAGATGAGACTGCCTATTTTCTGAACTTAACATTGCGTACATATAAACCGGTCATTATTACCGGGGCAATGCGTCCGGCGACGGCGGCAAGTGCCGATGGCCCGATGAATCTTTATCAGGCTGTTGCTTTGGCGTGTCATGAAGAAGCATTGGGACACGGGGTCATGGCAGTATTCAGTGACACGATTTATTCAGGCCGTGATATTCAAAAAGTGAATAATTTTAAAACCGATGCATTTGATAAAAAGGATTTTGGCTGTTTGGGGTATATGCGGGATGATCAAGCCTATTTCTTTGCCAGAGCCTTTAAAAAACATACACTGCAATCCGAATTTAGCCAACAGCCTCTAACGTCTTTGCCTAAGGTAGGGATTGCCTATTATTATGCCGGAGCAGGTAGTGAGGTATTGGAAACTTTGGCAAAGGATTGCAAAGGTATTGTAATTGCAGGCAGCGGCAGTGGAAACTATTCAAAAGAATGGATCGAAAAGGTCGGTGCTTTAAGTAAAAAGGGAATCATTATTGTTCGTTCCAGTCGTGTCGGACATGGGATTGTTTTTGAAAGTCCGGTCTTTGATGAGGAAAAGCAGACAGTGCCAAGCAATACCTTATCGCCGCAAAAAGCAAGGGTTTTATTGATGCTTGCGCTGAGTGTCACGAAAGAGACAGAAAAAATCAGGGAAATCTTTAATGTTTATTAGAAATAATGCTTTTTACAGGCTTTTAAGTTTGTTATAATGGAAGAGTATTATGGTGGTTCTTAACAAAAACTTAACATAATATTAACTTTAAATAACTTTAATGTCGTAGTCTTTTTTGGTTTAATGAGGGCAAAGAGGGATGGACTATGGAAAAATTAATTTATATTATTGAAGATGACAACAATATTCGTGACCTAATTAAAATTGCTTTAAATAGTTATGATTTTATTGTTAAAGATTTTGACAATGCTGAAGATGCTTTAAAATCCATTCAGGATGATCTTCCTACGGTAGCGGTGTTTGATGTCATGCTGCCGGGAATGGATGGTATTACCGCATTAAAAAAGGTACGTACGATGTCAAAGGTCAAAGACCTGCCGGTTCTTGTTTTGACGGCGAAAGACAGTGAAGTCGATAAGATTCAAGGATTAGAAGGCGGAGCAGATGATTATATGACAAAACCATTTTCCGTATTGGAATTATGTGCCCGCGTACGTGCGTTAATCAGACGTAGTAAAATGAAAACCGATCAGTCGAAAGTGATTGAAATGAGTGATATCATGATCAATCAGGAAACACGCGATGTTTACCGCAATAAACAGCTGATCGAATTAACGTATAAAGAATATGAACTGCTTTTATTGCTGATGCAAAACCATAACCAGGTTTTAGAAAGAGAAGAATTGTTAAATAAGATTTGGGGCTATGGCGGAAGTGCGGACACACGTACGATCGATGTACATATTCGTCACTTGCGTGAAAAACTAGGAGATCAAGGAGAATGCATAAAAACGATTCGCGGAGTAGGCTATCGTTTTATGGATACGTCAAACAATGAAAAAGACGATATTTAGAAATATCAATGTATTGATCGTGACGGCTTTATTGATCTGCAGTGTAATATCGACATATATTTTTTCACGTCTCACTTTCAACAACAATGTCAACAATATGCTTTACAGCTTGCAGTTAGTCGATTACTCCATTGACTATGAGCAGGATTTACGTGCTCAAATTGATTTAGTCAACGAAAAAACCTTGGAATCTGACAGTCGTATGACTGTTATTTCATTGGATGGTCAGGTGATTGCGGATTCTTCCGTTGATGATTTGCAGGAAAATCACTTGGATCGTAAAGAAGTACGTGATGCTGTCAATGAAGGAGTGGGAAAAGAAGTTCGTTATTCAAGTACCATTCATAAAAATATGTTGTATGTTGCTTATCTAAGTGAACATAACGTGATTATTCGATTATCTGTGCCCTATTCAGGACTGACAGATTATCTTAAAATGGCTGTTCCGGGGATTGGTATCAGTATCATTATTTCACTGGGATTATCTATTCTTTTTGCTCGTTATATCGCAAAGAAAGTATCAGAGCCTTTAGAAGAGATTTCTCAGCAGCTGCTGTCAATCGAGGAAAATGACCCGGTATTTAAGAAACATACCTATGAATATACCGAATTAAACAATATCGCCAGTGTAACCGATCGTTTGGCAAATAAGATCAACCAAACGATAGCCTCATTAAAAAGGGAAAAGAACAAAGTTCATTATATTCTGGATAACATGCAGGAAGGAATGATCGTTATTGATGAGGATAACTCTGTCATCTTGATCAACCATGCCGCAAATCTCATGTTTAATTGTGAAGGTGTCGATAAAGGACTGCCTATTGAAAGCTATATTCAGGAACGTAAAATATTAAAACGTATAAAAAGTCAGAATGTTTATGAAACATTCCATTTAGGTGACAAATACTTTTCAATTCATAAAGCTAAGATTGACAGCGGTGTATTTAAGAATAGTACGATCGTATTGTTTTTAGATGTGACTCCGGAAGAATTGGCAATGAAAATGAAACAGATGTTCTTTTCGAATGCTTCTCATGAATTGAAGACACCGCTGACCTCGATTCAGGGGTATGCGGAATTATTGAATCAGCATTTAATCAATGATGAAGTGCAGAAAGATGAATTTGTACACCGTATTCTTAAAGAAACAAAGAATATGACTCGTTTGATTAATGATATTCTTGTCATTTCCAAACTTGAAAATCATCAGACAATGCCGGATATTCAATTATTGCATTTAAACTTAATTATTGAAGATATATTTCATACCTTATCACCAATGGCGAATGATCGAGGCATTCATTTGATCTGTCATAGTGAAAATGTTGATTTCTATGGTGATCTGGAACAAATCAATCAACTATTTACCAACCTGTTATCCAATTCGATCAAATATGGTCGTGATGGCGGATGGGTATCCGTAAAATTCAATCTGGAAACAGATAGTCTGAAAATTATTGTAGAGGATAATGGGATTGGTATTCCTAAGGAAGATATTCCCCATTTAACAGAACGATTCTATCGTGTTGATAAAGGGCGTACAAAAGCAATCGAAGGAACCGGATTAGGTTTAGCGATTGTGAAACATATTGTACAGCTTTATGAAGGAGATTTAAAAATAGAGAGTGTCTTAGGAATTGGGACTAAAACAACCATCTATTTAAAAAATATGAAAAAGGACGTGTTGTAAGGTGACAATAACAAATTTATTTACTATGCTGGGAGGATTGGGCTTATTCCTATATGGGATGCATATGATGTCCAATGGACTGGAAAATGTAGCTGGAAACAGCTTGAAAAAGATCTTGGAGAAAATTACATCGAACCGTATTGTGGGTGTGTTGATCGGAGCAGGAATCACCGCGGTGATTCAGAGTTCCTCAGCGACAACCGTCATGGTTGTCGGGTTCGTTAACAGTGGATTAATGAAATTATCCCAAGCGGTTTGGATTATTATGGGTGCCAATGTCGGAACAACCATTACCGGGCAGTTAATTGCCTTAAATGTGAAAGATTTCGCCCCGATCTTAATCTTCGCCGGTGTTTTTCTGATCCAGTTTATCCGCAATAAAAAGGTTGGCTATGTCGGTGAAATTGTTGCCGGACTGGGAATCTTGTTTGTGGGGATGCAGTTCATGTCAGATGCCATGGTACCGTTACGTGATTACAAGCCGTTTGTTGATCTGATGACAACCTTTGAAAATCCTTTCTTGGGAATTGCTGCCGGAGCTGTGTTTACAGCGGTTATTCAAAGTTCAAGTGCCTCTATTGGGATCTTGCAGGCTTTGGCAATGAGTGGAGCCATTCAATTACATAGTGCTATCTTTGTTTTATTTGGACAAAACATCGGAACATGTATCACTTCTATTATTGCATCAATCGGAACAAACCGAAATGCAAAACGAACGACGATGATTCATCTCTTGTTCAATGTGATCGGAACCTTAGTCTTTGTGACACTGTGTCTCTTCGTACCATTTACCGATTATATTGTTGCTTTAACACCGGGCTCTGTGCAAAATCAGATTGCCAATGTTCATACTGTTTTTAATATCGCCACTACCGTTATGCTGCTTCCTTTTGGTAATCAGCTCGTACAATTAGTTGAAAAGATCCTGCCATTAAAAGATGATGAGGAACAGGATTTACAGACCCTTTATATATCCGCAACCGAACCGGCAGCTTCTTTCATGGCAACAACACAATTAAGTAAAGAAATTGCGCGTATGTTTGATTTTGCGAAAGAAAATATCGTCTTAACCATGAAAGGTCTAACAAAAGTTACCGATAAATACAACGAAAAAATAGGGAACAATGAAAAATATATCGATTACTTAAACACAGAGATTACTCGTTTTAGTGCTCAGGTAACCTTGGTCGATACGAATGAAAATGATTCCTTGCTGACAAATGCATTATTTAAGATTACCGGAAATATTGAGCGTATTGGCGATCATGCCATTAATTTAGCGCAATATATTGATGAAACAAAAGCAAATGGACTTAAATACAGCGCTCAGGCAGAAACAGAATTAACCATTTTACAACAGACATTGGACAGCAGCATCAGCTGTTTTGAGGAGTCAAAAGCACAGTTGACGCCATTAAATATGGATAAGATTATCGAAAATGAAGAATTGGTAGATGAATTGATTGCCAGCTATCGTGAAAATCAGATCAAGCGTCTTAAAAAAGGGGAGATTTCAGCAGAAGCCTGCGTCGTTTACAGTGAAATTTTAACTGATATCGAACGAATAGCCGATCACTTATATTCAATAGCGAAGCTATGCCGTCAATTTAATATCACTTTGTATGAAACAATCAGTGAGTAAAGGGTGTAATAGGAACACCCTTTTTATTATTTATGATAGAATAGAGATGTTAGGAGGTGGGTTATGAAAAAGAATCTGATTTTACTTATAGCGATTATTCTATTGAATGCCTTAGCTACATTAGACGTTTTTGCTGTTTTTTATGCCCGCTGTATATCACCGCTTTTTGTTCAAACAATAGGCAGATTAACAGGATTATTTCCTATTTCATTATTTGAATGGGTGGTTGTATTTATGGGAATAGGAGTCATCTTTATTATCATCAAATATCGTTCATGGACATTGTTTTTCCGTTATCTTCTGGTGATTTGTTTAATTTTCACACTGACCACCGGAATGAATTATCATCGTCAGCCGATAGAAAAAGATCTTAAATTTACCAAAGTGAATTATACAACAGAAGAACTCAAACAACTCTGTCAGTATGTTACCAATCAGCTATATATCTTAGATACTGAGGCGATGGATCAAAAAGCAATGGCAAAACAAAGCCGTATTGCCATGAATCAGGTGATTCCTGGCTATTATCCAATACCGAAGCCAATGCTGTTTTCAAAGCTGATGACGGCTTGTGGATTAAGTGGAATTTTTTCACCGTTTACTATTGAAGCAAATTATAATAAGGACATGACTGCCTTTAATATTCCTTTTACAATGTGTCATGAACTATCTCACCTGCAAGGCTATATGTCAGAAGATGAAGCAAACTTTTTGGCTTATCTTGCTTGTACGCAGTCGGATCAAGCATATTTTCGCTATAGCGCTTATCTCACCGCCTTTATTTATATGACGAATGAACTTTATGACTTAGGCGTGGATATTGAGCCTTATTATGCGCAGCTCTCAGCTCCTATCATAAACGATCTCAAAGAAGATCATGCGTTTTGGAATCAATATGGCGATACCATAAGTACTATTGCCAATACAGTAAATGATACCTATTTGAAAATGAATTCCATAGAAGATGGAGTTGTCAGCTATCAGCGCTTTGTGGGACTGATATATTCCTATTATAAGCAGAATAATGCGAGCATTTTTTCATAGGGATTTTCGATTAAGAAGAGATGATCTTACGATCATGTCTTTTTTATTCAAAAATTTATCTGTAAAAATAAGAAAATCTTAATTATCTCTTATAAGAATATTTATAAATACTCAAGAACATTATGATAAAATAAGGTACTTCATTGAAAAGGGGAGGAAGATATGCTAGATAGAATACTGATTGTAGATGATGAACAGGAGATTGCCGATCTTGTGACACTTTATCTGGAAAATGAAGGATTTGAAATCTTCAAGTTTTATAATGCCTTAGATGCTTTGCATTGCATAGAAAATGAATCTTTGGATCTGGCGATCATTGATATCATGATGCCACAACTCAATGGATTTCAATTATGTAAAAAGATTCGTGAACAGCATCATTATCCGGTGATTATGCTGACGGCAAAAGGCGAAGAAATTGATAAAATTACAGGACTGACCTTAGGAGCAGATGATTATATTACCAAGCCATTTTTACCATTAGAACTGGTAGCACGTGTAAAAGCACAATTACGAAGATATAAAAGATACAATGGCAGCAGTGAGACAGATGAAAATGTGATTGTACATTCGGGATTGGTTTTAAATATTAAAACACATGAATGTCTTTTGAATGAAAAACCGCTTTCTTTAACACCGACCGAATTTTCTATTTTAAGCATACTGTGTCAGCAAAAAGGAAATGTGGTGAGTTCAGAAGAACTGTTTCATCAAATCTGGGGTGATGAATATTTCAGTAAAAGCAACAATACGATTACGGTGCATATTCGGCATTTAAGAGAAAAAATGGGGGATTCTTTTGAGAACCCTAAGTATATTAAAACTGTCTGGGGGTGTGGGTATAAAATTGAAAAATAAGCTTTCCAAGCTGATAGAAATGATGTGCATCGCTCTATTTGTCCTTGTCATTTGTTATGGGATTTATTATTTGGTTGATCAAGTTTTGAATGGCACCTTTGCCGATTGGTTTACAGCTAATTTTATTCATACTTATTATGAGAACTATGAAACCGCTGAGGGGGTAACGAGAACGGCCGTAAATAGTGAGTTTAATTGGTATAGGCTCAAATTAGTTTTATTAAGTTTATCGGTCGCAGGCACTTTTTTAGTATTGATGATTCTTTTTGTCACTTCTCATTTTTATGCACGTAAAAAGATTAGGCAAACCATCACCAATGCTTCATTGATGATACAGGAATATATGGCAGGAGATAAAGAAGCATCAAAAATATTTCCCAAGGAATATGCAGAGATTTCTTCTCAAATGTTGGAAATTAAGTCCACGATGCAGCATCATGAGCAAATTTTAAAAGATGAAGCTAATCGTAAAAATGATTTAATTGTCTATCTGACCCATGATTTAAAAACGCCGTTAACCTCGGTAATCGGTTATTTAAGCTTATTAGATGAAGCTAAGGATATGCCAGTAGAACAAAAAAACAAATATATAGGCATTGCTTTGGATAAATCCCATCGTTTAGAAAAGCTGATTAACGAACTTTTTGAGATTACCCGCTATAATCTCCAGCAAATAGAACTGGAAAAAGAATCGATTGATCTTTACTATATGCTCCTTCAGATGACGGATGAGTTTTATCCCTTACTGCAAACTCATGGCAACACGATTCATCTTGAAGTAAAAGAAGACACGATCCTATATGGAGATCCGATAAAGCTTGCCAGAGTTTTTAATAATATTTTAAAGAATGCGATTGCCTACAGTTATCCGGATACTAAGATTAAAATATGGACTGAAACAACGGATACAGATCTTCTTCTTTATTTTCGTAATAAAGGAAGAACAATTCCACCACGTAAATTGAACGCTATCTTTGAAAAGTTCTTTCGCTTAGATGAAGCAAGAACGACAAATACCGGCGGAGCAGGGTTAGGACTGGCTATTGCAAAAGAAATTATTACCTTACATAACGGAACAATCACAGCGGATAGTCAGAATGAATGGACCACTTTTTGCATCACGCTTCCCTTAACTCACTATACATCACTTTCTTAATTTTTTCTTAGGAATTAAACAATGAAATATTAAAATATGACTGGCTTTTGTTGGGTAGAATAGTGACTGAACAAAAGCTATTTTTTGATTAAGAAGGGAAGATCTGTTTTATGAATAAAAAAATATCACGAAATAAATGGGAAAATAAAAAAAGAAAGGCTTTATTATATCTCTTTATTTTCACAACACTCACCGCTTTAATATTAATTACAAAAGAATTACGCAACGTCATCAATTATCAAAAGGACTCTATTTTTTCACTATTTGATTCACCTCAAAAGCATCCATCTGTTCCTATGCAAGCAACTGATTTTGTTGACCTGACACATTTATATAGTCCTTATTCTATCTTGATAGATTTGAGTGACAACCAAACATTGGCACAAAATAATAGTCAAAGCAAGATTTATCCGGCGTCACTTACTA
Organism: Beduini massiliensis; assembly: GCF_000829905.1. Taxonomy (GTDB): domain Bacteria; phylum Bacillota_I; class Bacilli_A; order Erysipelotrichales; family Coprobacillaceae; genus Beduini; species Beduini massiliensis. The sequence goes on along the minus strand of NZ_CDPP01000006.1, from coordinate 544,244 downwards.
AAATCATGACCGCTATCATCGCTATTGAAAATATCGATAATTTGAATGAGACGCTGCTTCTTACCCAAAAGCACTTTGAATCTTTATATGAAAGAGATGCCTCTATGGCGGGGTTTTGGATAGGAGAAAAAGTAACGATGAGAGATTTGCTTTATGGAACTTTACTGCCATCGGGAGCAGAGTGTTGTTTAGCACTATCTGATCGTGTATCCGGATCGGAAAGTAAGTTCGTCAATCTGATGAACAGCAAAGCTAAGGAATTAGGAATGAATAACACCTTATTTTGCAATTCTACGGGTTTGCATAATGTGAATCATTATTCAACAGTTGAAGATATCGCAAAACTATTACAGTATGCTTTAAAAAATAAAGAGTTTAGAACGATTTTTACAAGTAAACAGTACAGCATGTCTGCGACAAATTTGCATCCTGATGGACTGACACTCTACAGCACCATGTTTAGTTCTTTAAATGATACAAATGTTGTCGGTGGGAAGATTCTTGGTGGAAAGACAGGGTTTACCGATGAAGGTGGGTTATGTTTAGCCAGTCTTGCACAAATCGATGGAAAAGAGTATATCTTTGTAAGTGCTAAAGCAAAGGGCGATCACCAAACACAGCCGTATCATATTTTAGATGCAAACAATGTATACAATCAAGTTGGAAGTATAAATCGCCTAAATGATTCTAATTTAAAATAAAGGGGAACTATGCTATAATAGAGAAAAAGAAAAGGAGATAAATACATGGGACATATTTTATTTATGGAACCGGTTTTTAAAGAAATGATCTGGGGCGGACATCGCTTAAAAGATGTGTATAACTATCCGATTCCCAGTGACTCTACCGGTGAATGCTGGGCGATTTCTGCACATAAAAACGGTGACTGCACCATTTTAAACGGTGAATACAAAGGTATGAAACTTTCAGCCCTCTATCAGCAGCATCGAGAACTGTTTGGCGATATAAAAGATCCTGCATTTCCTTTGCTGATTAAAATTATAGATGCTTCATCTGATCTTAGTGTACAGGTACATCCGGACGATGATTACGCAGCTGAACATGAACATTCTTTAGGAAAAACGGAATGCTGGTATGTACTTGATGCCAAGCCACACACCCAAATGGTGATGGGACATCACGCTCAAACAAAAGAAGAATTAATAAGATATATCAAGAATGATGAATATGACCGCTTACTTAACAAGTTTGAAATACAACCGGGAGATTTCTACTATATTCCCTCTGGAACGATTCATGCAATCTGCAAGGGTTCATTGATCTATGAAGCTCAGCAGTCTTCAGATATCACATATCGTGTCTATGACTATCATCGTAAAGATAAAGAGGGGAATGAACGTCAGCTTCATGTTCAGCAGTCCATAGATGTTACAACAGTTCCTTATTGTGGTACTTTGCAAAATGAAATGCACCAAGAGGCAACGGATACATTTGTCAGCACTTGTTTAATTAAGGCTCCTTATTTTTCTGTATCGAAGCTTGATATTTTAAAAAAGACCAGCCTAATGCATCATCAGCCCTTTAGCCTGTTTAGTGTCATCGAAGGAGAGGGAACAGTCAATGAGGTTTCAATAAAAAAAGGACAGCACTTTATTGTCTGTCATGATGTTCAAAAGATCGATTTTGATGGTCCGCTTACTTTAATGGTCACTACACTTTAACGTTTTTTTAGTCATCAATAGCGATTAATTTAGATCGGCGTAAGTCGATCTTTTTTTCTCGATACACTTTATAGATGACATTCTTTTCATATTGTTTTGAAAAATAGGCAGAATATAAAATATCCAGCAGTAAGGTAATTGAAGCATGTGAAGAATAATTCGCTATTTTAGAACGAATCTTTTCTCGTGAACTGACTCTTAAATGATAATGGCTGAAACTAACGATGGGATTATTCCCAATACAGGTAATAGAAATGATTTTAGCGTTATTCTTTTCTAATATTTTCATAATATCGATTAGAGAACTGGTTTGTCCGGAATAAGAAATCACAATAGCACAATGATCGGCATTTGCATTTAGCGCCTGAAACACCGGTTCTCCATGAAGCTGACATAAATTAACATGAACCCCGATATGCATCATTCTTAACTGAAAGTCAACAGCATAGGAAAGCGGGAAAGAGGTGGCATAAATATCGATCTGCTTAGCGTTGTATAATGTATTCACAATCTTTTCGAGTTCGTTGTAATCCAGCAAGGCTAAAGTTTCATCTATACTGTCTTTGCTGAGCTGCGCCAAACGCTCAGTAATGGTCTTTAAATCATCTTCCTTATTAAAAGGATAGTTAACATCAACTTTTCCGTTATGCATAGCTAAATATTCCAATTCTCCCGATAATTTGATCTTAAAATCATTGTATCCTTTTAATCCCAGTTTCTGACATAAACGCACGATCGTTGCCGGTGAAGTAAATGTTTTTAGTGCTAAATCATTGGTTGACAGGGATAATACGTCTTCTTTGTGAAGAAGAATCCATTGAATAATTGCCTGTTCTGCTTTAGAGAAAGTATCAATGTATTCAAATTGGTCAAGTATACGCATATAGATCCCACCTTTTTATCCATTATAACATAACGCTTTAGGTTTGAAATCTAATTCCATGCTGTTTATTAAAATCAATGAAAAGCTGAAATCTTATTTCAATAACCTGAAAAAGACTATCGATTTTAAAAGTGACTGTATATAATAGACACATAACTATAAGGAGGATCTAAAATGGGATTTAACAAAGATTTTTATTGGGGCGGATCAGTGTCCTCTTTTCAAACAGAGGGGGCTTGGGATGAAGGCGGAAAAGGATTATCGATCTATGATGTCAGACCCACAAATCCAAATTTCTCGGATTGGAAAGTAGCTATTGATGCCTATCATCGTTATCCTGAAGATATTGCATTAATGAAAGAGATGGGATTTAATTTTTATCGTTTTTCAATCTGTTGGTCAAGAATCATTCCTAATGGCGATGATGATATTAATGAAGAAGGCGTTGCTTTCTACAATCGTTTGATCGATCAGCTTTTAGAAGCCGGAATTGAACCTATGATTACATTAGTACATTTTGATATGCCTTATCACTTAGTCAAAGAATATAATGGTTTTGCTTCAAGAAAAGTAGTGGATTTATTCGAACGTTATGCCCGTGTATGTATGGAACGTTTCGGTGACCGTGTTAAACATTGGATGAGTTTTAACGAGCAGAATCTGTTCTCACAGTCTTTAAGATATTCAAATGCTGAAGATATTCCGGAAGGAGAAGATCCGATTAAATTCTTGTATCAGGTAAATCATCATGTCTTTATTGCACACTGCAAAGCAGTAAAGGCATTGCGTGAATTAGTACCGGATGCACAATTTTGCGGGATGGTTGCTTATGGACTAACTTATCCGGACAGTGCAGAACCAAAGGCGAACATGATCGCACAGTTAACAAATGATTATTTTAATAATTTCTATGTAGATGTTTTTACTAAAGGAAAATATCCGCAGTATATGATCAATTATTTAACTGCACATGACTGGATGCCGAAATTTGATAAAGAAGATGATACATTATTAAGCTATACTGTAGATTATATGGCATTTAGCTATTATACCAGTGCCGTAGTCACAACAGCAGAATATGAAGGACGTTTCTTAGGAGATGTCATTGCAGAGGCTCATCGTAAAAATGAATTTTTAGATGGGACAGAGTGGGGTTGGCAGATTGATCCGATCGGAATTCGTCGTATTGCCAGAGATATTTATTATCGCAGCAATAAACCGGTATTTGTATTAGAAAACGGAATTGCCCATCGTGAATCATTAAACGAAAACTTAACAGTCGAAGATGACTATCGCATTGATTATCATCGTGAACATATCAAACAATTAAAAGCAGCGGTTGAAGTGGATGGCGTAGAATGTTTAGGTTATGTCACATGGGGACCTATCGATATTCCAAGCAGTCAATGTGAAATCGCGAAAAGATACGGCTTTGTTTTTGTCAATCGAGATGAGAAAGATTTAAAAGATTTATCACGTCATAAAAAGAAAAGCTTCTATTGGGTGAAAAAAGCTTTTGAATCGAATGGTGAAGATTTAGATTAATGTTTTACTGCCTGAATATTTAGGCAGTTTTTTTATTTGGGAGGAATGCATCATTTTTATCTTAAATTAAAGATTAACCGCTTAAATAGATAGTATTTTATAATTAAATTTGATATTATTATAAGGTCAGGTATAAAAATAGGGGATTTTGTCGATGTTTTTTAAAATTTTATCTTAAATTAAAGAGGTCGAACATATAGTCCTAATAAGATTGCAAATCATATATAATGATGTTTTCAGCTTTTGTTGTGTTTATGTTCTTACGATAGGATGAGTCTGCCTGTTTGACCGATTTATGGGAAAGTGGGGCTTTAATTAAAAATGTTGGAAACGCAAGTTGGAGCGATCATTAGGCTCAATCGGATTCACCAAAATATTTCTGTACGTGGATTAGCTGAGATTGTGGGAATTGAATATAGTCAACTCAGTAAGATTGAAAGAGGAATGGAATCTTCCAATCCGGTAACGATGGAATCCATTTTTGAAGCATTGGATTTAAACTATCATCAAACAATGGACTATTTGCCAAGTTGTATCAATAAGGTACATAAGCTATATCATGATATTTTATATCGTAAACCAAAGGAAGATCTGATCTCGCAATTAGAGGCGTTAAATGAAGAAAGTCATAAAATGGGATTAACGACACCCCTTTTGCTGATTAATCTGGTTTTTAATCTTCTTTGGCAGCAGCCTTGTGAATATGACATCTTGATTACGATTTTAAGTAAAGTCGATGATACAATGAGTTTAATGCAAAGACAGGTTTTTAAGCAGTATCAGGGATTTTATCAATTTTTAAAGGGAGATTTTGATGATGCGATTCAAAAGCTTGAAGAAGCAGAGACATTTTATATGGATGCCAGTAATTTAGCGATGATCTCATACCAAAAGGGGGTTATTTACGCTAAACATGGTGATTTTCTGGAAGCCTTTGAAAGTCTGGGGGAAGCAAAACGCCTTTTTGAACAGCATCATAATTATATTCGCAGTGCTTTTTGCAGTGTCTGCATCGCCAATATCCATCTGATGACCGGAAAATATCATAAATCCCGTATTTTATATGAAGAGATGTTAGAAGTTTATCATAATTTTGGTTTAGGTCCGGAGGATAAGCTGATCATCTGCAATAACCTGTTGTATTTGTGCATACTGATGGAAGAATATGATAATTTTTTACCCACCTTTGAAAGCTTTGATGAAGATGTCAGACAACTAATGGAAAAATGTTCACAGTATTTCTATTATCAAATGATGGTAGCTTATCATAAAGATGATATGGCGTTATGCAAAAAAGCGATAGATCAGTTTGAAGCCTTGAATCAAGATCCGGTCCATAAATATATGGCAAAATATTATCGCTTGAAAATAGATGGAGCAGAGAGTGAAGAACTGATCAAGGTATTGGATCATAACTTGAAAGCAATAGAGAAAACTTCGTTTCCAGCCTCAAATCGTGTTGTATTGAAACTAATGCTGAAAGAGCATCAGCATTCAAATGATTATGAAACTTTATATAAATATGCTTTAAAATTGTGTGAAATAAAAATGTAAAATGCAGCTATATTCAGCTGCACTTTTTAATTGCCTCATAAATTATTTGGACATCATCTTGATTACCGTTAAAACAAATTCCTTGCATTCCGATTCCCTTAGCACTGTTTACGTTATCTTGAGAATCATCAATAAAGAAACATTCCGCAGCGTCTAAATGCAGTGTCTCACAAAAATCTTTGAAGATAGCAGGGTCCGGTTTCAACAACAAATGCTTAGCGGATATGTAGAAATCTTTAAAGTAAGCAAAAGCTTCCACATTTTCATAATATTCAAAAAAACTTAGGGATGTGTTCGATAGTAAATAAAGCACATACCCTTCTTTTTTCAGTGTTCTTGCCAAGTCTGTAATATCTTTGAATGGTGTCAGATACAAATACCACTCATCCATGATTTTTTCAACCAATGGCTCTAATAGTGGGCTTACACGCCTCTTCATAATGGTGCAGGCATCTTCTTTAGACAATGTCCCTTCATCTAAAGCAAGCCATTCCGGACTTTTGAAAATGGCTTCAATCAATAACGTTTGCTGATCTTTTTCTTTGGTAAAATGTTGGATAATGTAGTTAGGATCATAGGATAGAACCACATTTCCCATGTCAAAAACAATATTTCTGATCATTCTATTTTCCTCCCGTAGTATAGTTTTATTATATAATGGGGTTATTCGTTTGTCTAATTATGTAATAAAAAACGGAGACAGGCTCCGTTTTAATATTCACTCGATTCAATTAATTTTGCGTTCACGACAAAGCGATACTGATCATCTAATGAATCAACACATGTCGATAAAGTAATCACTTGATCATCCGGTGTCACTTCAACTCCCGTTGAATACAAAGCGGTTGAAAACCACTCATCGATCATCTCTTGTTTTAATCCGCTTTGACCATAAACATTATAGTAGGTTTTGGTAGAAGCGACATCGACATCTCGGGCAGAGAAAACCTGATAGCGCAGCTTTTGTCCTTCAATATACAAATCAATGTAAGGATGTTCATCATAATAGTTGACATCTTTATACTTTTTCAGCTTACCAAACATACTGCCATTTTTCATGTTGTGACCATATATGATCGTATTAAAATCACTAAAATCGGAACTGTTTTGATAATCAACAAACAAGGTTCCAGCAAACGAATCTTCTTTTTGCAGATTACGATGAAGATAATAATCATTATCGGCAGCTTGTACCACAGCATAGGAAATATCCGTATCCTCAATATTCAGCCAAGCGACGGCATCACTGTTCATTTCCTTTAGTTTAGCGAAATCCACTGTAAAGGGAACATCTTTTTTTTCCGGGATTACAGTATTGCGAATCTGAGCGTTATTATCATCGACGGTTTTATATTGCATAAAGATAGAAAATAACTGATAAGCAGAAAAACAGAAGACGATGACACAAATAACAAGAAGAATGCGTCTAATATATTTTTTCACTAGACATTGAATTTAAACAACATGATATCGCCATCCTGCCCCACATATTGTTTCCCTTCCTGACGTACCTTACCGGCGTCTTTTAAAGCTTGTTCACTTCCGTATTGGATAAAGTCATCATAACTGTAGGTTTCTGCTTTAATGAATCCTCTTTGGAAATCCGTATGGATCACACCTGCCATTTCCGGAGCCAGCATTCCTTTTTTAAAGGTCCATGCACGCACTTCCTGCACTCCTACGGTAAAGAATGTGCATAACCCCAAAAGTGCATAAGCTTCTTTGATTAAACGGTCCAATCCGCTTTCTTTAATTCCCAGTTCTTCTAAAAACAGTTTCTTTTCTTCTGGTTCTAATCCTGCTAATTCAGCTTCAATCTTTGCACAGATTGGTACAACTTTGCTGCCTTCTTTATCCGCGTATTCCACAAGCGTATTGTAGTAAGGATTAGCAGTCGGCTCTTCTAAGTCTTCTTCACCTAAGTTTGCAACATAGATGAGCGGCTTCATTGTCAGTAATGACCATTGTTTTACAAACAGAATTTCTTCTTTTGTAAAGTCAATCGAACGTGCCGGTTTTTCAGCTTCTAATGCGGCTTTTAACTTATCTAAAATAAGGACTTCTTCTTTAGCTTCTTTATCCCCGGACTGAGCTTTCTTTCCGATTCTGGCGATTCGGTTTTCAACAGTAGCCAAATCTGCAAAAATCAACTCTAGGTTAATGGTTTCAATGTCACGAATAGGATCGACATCTCCGTCAACATGAGTAACATTGGGATCTCTGAAGCAGCGAACAACTTCACAGATTGCATCTGTTTCACGAATATTGGCTAAGAATTTATTCCCTAAACCTTCTCCTTTTGATGCCCCTCTTACTAGACCGGCAATATCTGTAAATTCAAATGTAGTAGGAACAGTTTTTTTAGGCTGAACTAATTTTGTCAGTTCATCTAAACGATGATCCGGTACTTCGACAACTCCGACATTCGGGTCGATCGTCGCAAATGGATAATTGGCAGCTTCCACTTGCGCATTGGTAATTGCATTAAATAAAGTGGACTTTCCAACGTTTGGCAATCCCACGATTCCTGCTGTTAATGGCATGATAACACCTCTTTCTACTCCTATTAGTTTAGCGAATTAGTGTCTAAAATGCAACTAAAACTATGTTGATTTATTTAATGTATAAAGGTACCATCCGATATTTCCTTATTTTTTCACAGATTTTAAACAAAGACCGGTAAACCTGTGATTTTGCTTGATGAATTTAAAATGGGAAAGAGTAAATAGATAGCAGAAGAAAGCCAATAGACTGTAACCGATAATCGAAAAGAAAATGAGCTGTCCTTGTCCGCTTTTTATTAAGAGACTGCCGCAAAGTAACGGATAGAGACTAAGGGCATCTAAAAAAGGAATACCCATCATATGCAGAAATAAAGGAACCGCAGTAAAAGTTAAAAGCAGAAAAATGACCTGTGATGGATGACGCATATATGTGGATAAAGCAAACAGAAGAAAAATTGTACTTTCAATAGCGAGCAGTTTTAAAAGAAAGCCAAGCAGAATGTAAATCAGAATACTTATAGATGATGGCATTGAAGCAAACACAGGTAATGAAGTAATTGAGGCGTGAAGTCCAAAACTTCCATATTTACTAACGATATGCACGAGATCGGGCAGATAAGCAAGTAGTGTAAGAATAAGTCCGCTTACTAGGGCGAGCCGCATCTTGCAGTGCAGCAACACTCTATTTCCTTTTAAACAGGAAAACAAAAGGCGATCTGTTTGGTGTGTATATTCAGCACATATGAAGTTTGAAAACAACAGCGTCACACAGATAATGACTAAAATCGCAGGAAGAATATTTATATTGGTGTCAAAAAATAAATGTTCATAGCCAAATGGAACGACCATTTCTCTTTGTGGATCTTCTTTCACATAATGATATTGCTGTAAAGCTTTTTGAAACAAAGCTTCTCCAAATAACTGTGCTTCTAAAGTATTTTGCATGGCATCATACTGGCTCTTATTTATATTCCCTTCATTAAAGGCCTGCTCGTTTTTATCATATTGAAGATGCAGATCAGCATAATGCTGTGCTTGTGAAGAAATAAATTGCTCTGTAGCATCGCTAGGTTTTCCTTTCATTATATCAATATAGTGGATATAACGGTTTTCTTCCATTGAAATATAAATGGAATTATGCTGGAGCAAATATCCTTGTAATCCTATAAAAATGAGGATAATGATTAATCCCTTTTGCACCCAGAACACTTTATAGAATTCCTGTATCCACAGATACGGAAGACATTTCTGTTTTTTCTTTCTTGCTGGAAAGTCGGCAGGCTGACTATATAAATTTCGCTTTCTAGTATAGGTCATATAGATCGCAATAAGCAGTAAAAGAAATAAAGTTATCATGATGACTTGGGCTAATGTTTGCAGTGAATAGGCATGTTGGAAAAGATTCAAATTAAAATACATCTCATAAAAAACATCGGTTCGTAGAAAGCTGATAATATTTATATAACGTAAAATAGAAACTGCCTGATGCTGTGGCAGGTATTGATAAAGTAAAAATTCAACACCAATGATAAAGAACATAACCCCAAAGCTAAAAATACGCTGTTTACTAAATAAGGTGATGAAGAGCATGATCGCTCCAATCATGCAGGCAGCAATCCATTTGGTCATGATAAACAGGATTAAATAGCCGCCGATACTTAGATGTAGGGTGCTTTGGGCATATTGCACAAGGGATTGAAGACTAGCTTGCAGACTCCCTAATCCACAGTTTATCTGCATATAAGTAAGATTACTGGCATAGAGGAGCAAAACGATACTTGCTGTGGATATGCCCATGGCTAGGCATTTTGCCGTTATCGTTTTACCGCCACCGTTTACACAAGGTCGGATAAAGCAAAATAAGCGCTTATCTTTTTCTTCGAGAATGAGAGCTGTGGCAATGACACCGATCATCAACATCACCAAAACATCAGTGAACGGAAAGTGCAGGGCTTCTTTTATTCCTTTATCAAGCTGATAGGTAATCACCACATCCTGCATATCTTTAAAATCTTGGGTGGTTTTCTTAATATTTTTGGAAGAAAATGAAGAAGGGTCTGAAAAGATCGAAATCGAAGATATGTGATCTGCCGCATCTTGTATTTGTGCTAGCTGATCATGATAATGATGCAGATCATCGATCTCATTACGAATGTCCTGCATAAACTGTGCTTCCTGCTCAAGATTTTTAGTGTAGTAAATCGCCGTTTCTAAGAAATCACGAGAAGTTTTTTTCTCAATATCCGGATGCTGTGAGCGCAAAGCTTCCAGTCTGTTTTGACTATTGCTGTCCTGTCGTCCTTCTAAATAGAGCAGCTGTTGTAAGATAAAATGATCTTGAATCCGATCATCATACTCACAGATATAAAGATAACGTTCTTCATTAGGTAAGGTTTGCAGTTTAGCTTGGAGTGCCTGATATGCTGTAAGGGGAATTTCACTTTGTTGTTGGGTATAAGCAAATAAAGAGAAATTAAGGATAAATATCAGACTGATTAAAATAAGGAACCCCTTTTTAGACCATATTTTATACAATTCAATACTTAAAAGAGATTTCATAAGCGATCATCCTTTTGAAATATATTCAGATATACATCTTCAAGGGAAAGCGTTGAGTCTTGACAGATTGTGTCTACACTCCCTTGAACGATGATCTTTCCTTGCTTAAGAAAGATGATTTTAGCTGCAATGTTTTCTACGTCACTGACTACATGGGTTGCGATTAAAAGAATATGGTCTTTTGCTAATTGACTGAAGATTTCCCTTAGTGAAACGCGTTCTTTGGGGTCTAAGCCGGCAGTAGGTTCATCAAATAAAAGTAATTTAGGATGTTTCAGCAAAGCTTGCGCGACAAGTATTCGTTGTTTCATCCCCCCTGAATACATCCGGCATTTCTTTTCCAGCTGATTTTGCATATTGACTAATGAGGCTACTCGTTCGACTTCCTGATGAATCTCTTTTTTATCCACATTTTTAAGCAGTGCCATATATGTCAGAAATCTTCGCCCGGTAAACTCATCATACAATCCCTGCTGCTGGGGAGCATAGCCTAAGAAATCGTAATAGTCCTCATTCCATGCTTGGATATCTTTTCCATTCCAAAGCACTTGTCCGCTATCCACGTTTTGTTGTTTGCATAAGATACTCATCAAAGTTGATTTCCCGGCACCATTGGGACCAAGTAAAGCATAAATCCCTTCTTTAAGGGTCAGGCTAACATCATGAAGAACCACTTGATCCTTATATGCTTTTGTAATATGTTGTATTTCCAGCATTTTCTTACCTCCTAACAGTGTTGCCTTGAGAGATAGTATCAAATGGCTGATAGGCAGCGATACTGTTCCAGTAATCTTCTTTAAGAATCAGTCCGACATAAATTTTATCGATGGTGAATTGATCGGTTCCTGCCCATGTTTTTTCTAAGTGCTGTTCATGATCATAATAAACAAAGAAATACTGATCATACTCACTGTAAATTCTAATATCTTGCACAGGTGCGGATGTTGTCAGCGTTAGCTCTTTCATTTGTTTATCATTGAAATTCCAGACATAGGAAGCGATATGATCCGCTTGTTCTTTGTCCCATCCCGAAATAATCAGATGATTATCTATTATATCGCTGATGTTGCAATCGAGATCATCAGGCAATACAGCAATGATATCGTTCTGTTTAGTATCCACTGAAACTGCGTGCAGGGCATGATTTTCGATATAATAAAGCTTATGTTGATAGTAAAACGATACTTCAGAGACAGGAAGCGTACTTTCCCAAAGGATTTCTTGTTTATCCAAGTCATAGGCATAATAACTTATAGTCACATTTTTCATAACTGCATCATAGTCATCGAACCGTTTTTCATTTAACAACTTTTCCGGATCTTGACTATAGTGATATTGACTAAAGATTAATTGTCGGTTTTCTGCCGCAATGACATGACGATCTTTATTATCTAATAAGTGCGTAGTCTTTCCGCTTTGCAAATCGATAGTAAAGAGTGCAGATTCCGTCACATGCTGCATATAGCTGTTTTCTTCAAACTGGATATTTTCTGTTTTCTCCAAGGGAATATAGAGATAGCAATCATCAAGAGTTAAACGATTATCTGAGTAGGTATACCCGGCAGGGAGAGAGCAGATCTTTTCTCGATTTTTGCCATCCAAATTCATGCGATAGATGCCTGAAGAAGACGCTGTATTTTGTCCTCCCTCCATCGTTTTCAAGGCTTCCGAATTCAGCAGATATAAATAATCGCCATGAACAAATAAAGTAGAGGCAAATCCCCAATTCCCTATATAAGACGTGCATGTTTCATCATGATGCTGACACTGTGGTTTATCACATAAATAGATTTCCTTTTTTGCGGCATAATCATAATAAAGAATGTTGCTTCCATCCCCATTTCCTGTTTCATTGAGAACGATATGATAGAAGCCTTTTTCATTTCCATCCCCATCATATAACTTTTTATGGATCAACGATTCTTTGATCTCTTGCGCAGGCGGTTCATCTGCCGGCTTTTTTGTTTGTGATGAGCATCCGCTGATGAAAAGACAGCATACTACAATTATCCATTTCTTAAACATATTAATCACCTCAATGAAAGGATAAACGATGGTTGTATCGAACTTGTATCCTAATAAAAAAATCCCTAAGTAAAAGGGATTATCTTGCTGATTTTATTTTAATGTTGTTTAAGCTGTGTTGTCCTAATGGGATTACGCCTGTTTGAAAATTAGAATAGCCCTCTCCATAGTTTCGTATCTCACAATATAGTTGAAGTTTTGCGGTATAGGATTCATAACCATTCTCACTGTAAGACCAGTCCTCGATTTCTTCTAATCCCAGATACTGAATCATCGCATACATGATTTCTTTGCAGTCTTCTTTGGTTAGGAAATCAACAGCTTCATTGCTGATCTCCAGAGCTATAATCTTTTTGCTTTCTTTCAGCAGATCAAAGCTTGTACTGACAACCTTAGTGCCTTCTATCGAAAAGATTTGTGACAGATTATACAGATGGCGATTTCTTAACAGTAATGTTCCAAAATCAATCGTATAAAGATTGTCTTCATTATTAACAAGCCGGTCAGTCAGAATATTTTTCTTGATTAATGTACAAACTTCCTGTTCATATAATGATTTAATATCTGCATAAGGTTCTTGCTCTTTGGGGAATGCAGGGGAAAAATCAAGTAAATATTGATTATCGGTATCTGTATTCTCTCCTTGTGTATAAAAGGATGCATAGATTTCAGAAATGATAGGATATTTTTTTGTGATTTCCGAGGTAATATAAATCTGTTCAAAAGGATAAACTTTTTGAGTATCATGCCAATCCTGTAAGCGGAAGATCAGCATTGGCAGAAAGCATGACAACAGTAGCAAGACAGGCAACAAGAGATAAGTTTTACGCTTCATCTTGTCTCACCTCCAGTATAAAGGAAACAGTCGTGCCTTCATTTTCTTTAGATTGAATCGTTAATGGTGTATGATGCAGATCACAGATCTTTTTAACGATACTTAACCCAAGACCGGCACCACCTTTGCTTCGTGAACGCGATTTATCTGCCATATAAAAGGGCAGAGTAGCCTTTTCTACATTTTCCTGAGACATGCCAATGCCATGATCCATTACATTGAGCTGATAGGTATAACCAAGATGAATCCCTTTTATGAATACTTCGGTTCCTTTTGAAACGTCAACAGCATTATCGATGAGATTACGCAGTAATGTAAAGAGCAGTTCTTCGTTTGAAAGGACAATACCTTGATCATATTGAAATACCAGATTAGCGTGACCGGTACTGTTTTCATAATATTGTTTAAGTGCTCTCATCACTTTTTCAACAGGGATGGCGGTTAGTTTTGGGGGCTGCTGATTCAAGGCAAAAAGATCCATCATAGTATGAGAAAGTGTATTTAAGCGATTGCCTTCTCTAAATATATAGGAGGCAGCAACCTGTCTGGTCGTTTCATCACAGTCATAAGTACGGAGCATATCCGCATAACCAATAATAGATGTCATTGGTGTTTTGATTTCATGGGAAAAACTGCTCATGAATTCTTCTTTTTCTTCGGCTTCTGTTTTTAGTTTCTGAAAGGTTTGCTGAGTAGCCGCCGCCATTTCGTCAAAGCTTTTGCTTAGTTCACCGATCTCGTCATCACTGTTAATTTGTGTTCGCTCTTCATAATGCCCATTGGCAATTCGTTTACTTGCTTCGTTAAGCAAACCAATCGAACGGGTAAGATAACGAATAGAAATATTCAGTAATAAGAAAGCAATGCCGATCATCCCGGCATTTACGAAAAGAAACTGCTGAAATTGACGGGTTCTTTCCTGATAAACTGAAGTAACATCGGTATAGGTCGTTAAGTAATACGTCAGACTTCCTGCTTTCAATTCTGTTGTAAGGTAAGTATAGTAATGATACTTATCTTTCATTAAACGGACGCTGGCATCGTTTTCAATTGTACTGCTTGCTTCTAAAGAAGGCAGGGTATTCATGTAGACAGCCTGATCATCCCGCTTTAATAAATAATAACGTTCTTTATCTGTATAGATGGAAGCATATTGTTTCATATAATACTGAGCACGCATATCCATAGCGGAAACATCACTGCCATACTGTGTATTTTCTTCCAACGTATCTTGAAGCAGCTTAGATTCCAAAGAAAAGCTTTCAATGGACTGAGACCCTGCCGCTTGTTCAATAACTGATGTAAGTAAGTGTGCATGATTTTGATAGATCACAAGAGCGGAACCTAAAGAAAAGATGACCGCAATGGTAATGATACAGGTCGCTATTATTTTATATGTAAACTTCACTCTGACACCTCCAGCATATATCCGATGCGAAAAATGGTTTTAATGTGGGGTGCCCAGTTTAATTTTTTTCTTAGCCGCTGAATATGCAAATCCAAAGTACGCGTATTTCCTTCCAGTTCGTCATGCCATACCTTTTCATATAAAGTATCCCGATATAAAGCAATATTTTTATTTTGCACAAGATATAAAAGCAGGTCGTACTCTTTTCTGGTCAGCGGTATTGTCTGATCATGTTGTGAGACAGTACGTAAACGGGTGTGAATGACAATATCCAATATAGAGATATCTTCCATTCCTTTATGGTAACGGCGAAGTACACTTTCTACTCTTGCCAGCAGTTCATCGATTGCAAAGGGTTTAACCAGATAATCATCTGCTCCCATATGCAGACCTTTCACACGATCTTTTATACTGCCTTTAGCTGTAATAAAAATAACCGGAATATGCATAGGCTCAATATATTCCATTAATTCATAGCCATTGACTTTAGGCAGCATGATATCAAGCAGAACCAAATCATAAGATGTTTTCTCCAACATCGTCGCTGCTTGGTCCCCGTCATTGGCATAATCACACTGATAACCCACTCTTTGCAGATTCATTATCATCAGATCGGCAATGGCTTTCTCATCTTCAACAATTAATAATTTCATAGTATCACCTGCATTATTATAGCTTTGTTTTGTATCTGAGTTGTATCATGATTAGAGCAACTTGATTTTAAAATCATCTTTTTCTTTATAATAGTAAAATTCGCTGAACTCATGTTCAAACATTCCTAACATCATTTCAAAGTCTTCAGCAAGGGAATAATTTTTAAGTTCTTCTTTTTTAATCCAAAAGACTTCCCCTTCAATGGAAGATGTCAGTTCCCCCTTAAAACAATTTGTTTTATAAAGAATAACAACATAACGTTCCCCTTGATCTGTAGGCCATTGTTTTAATCCGCATAATTCTAAATTTGAAATATCTAAACCGGTCTCTTCTTTAACTTCGCGAATTGTGGATTCAATAAAAGATTCCTGATCTTCAACATGACCACCGGGAAAGGTGACACCGGGCCAATGCTGACTTGTTCGATTTTGAACTAAAACTCGTCCTTGATCGTCATAGATCATACAAAGATTTGTGAAAATAGCTTTTTCCATGTTTAACCTCCAATATTTTCTATTCTAACATATTCTATCTTCATTCTATACTTTTATCATCGCATTCATAAAAATAGTATTCTATTCCTTTATCCCGATAGTTCCATTACAATTCAATGGGATTACTGTGTATCTTCTATTTTTATATATTGATTTTTGTCAGCTTTCATAAATTGTTGAATGCCTATTCCTAAAGACTGAAATCCTCTCCCACTCTTATTTTAAACGTGATAAAATAGAAAGAAAGGAGGAATGTTTATGTTAGAAGAAATCAGAGTAAGACAAAGTATTCGCAAATATACCGACCAGCCTATTGAGGAAGAAAAGATCATCGCTTTGTTGAAGGCGGCAATGCGTGCACCTACTGCACAAAATCGTCAGGAATGGCGTTTCTTAGTGGTGCAGGATCGGGAATCCTTAGATAATATCGCCACCTTTTCTCCCTATACAGGGATGATGAAACAAGCTCAGGCAGCGATTATTGTTTTAGGAGATCGTGAGGTAACGCCGACAGATGCTTATATTTATGTAGACTGTGCAGCGGCGATACAGAATATTTTATTAGAAGGGGTACATCTTGGATTAGGAACCTGTTGGTGTGCAATCGGACCAAATGAAGAACGCATTGAAGCTTTCAAAAATTATTTTAAATTTCCTAATACTCATTTACCGGTAGCGGTTATTGCTGTTGGTTATCCAAACGAAACTAAACAATGGATAGATCGTTTTGACGAAAATAAGATCACTTATTGGAAAAAATAAAAACCGTCTCATTGCATCCTAACAAAAAAAGGGGTATGTTGAGGTTAGGAGGTGAGCATGATGGCAAATGAAGATAAAAAAGATTTTAATGCCATGCTTCAAAGAAATAACGGAATGCCTAAGATACAGATCGTAAGTGATGAAGCCACAATAAAAAAATATGGTGGAGAAAAAATGTATTTTGCACCACCGATAGATTATGATCATATTATGAAAAAGATTCCCGCCGGTAAATTGATTACCGTCAAAGCAATTCGTGAATATTTTGCGAAAAAGAACAATGCTGATTTTACCGATCCGATCACTGCGGGGATTTTCGTTTCGATCGCTGCATGGGCAAGTGAGCAAAGAGATGAGGATCTTACACCCTATTGGCGTACACTAAAGGTGAATGGTGAACTTAATCCCAAATATCCCGGCGGTGTGGAAGCTCAGAAGAAGAAATTAGAGGAGGAGGGACATACGATTATTCAAAAAGGCAGAACCCATATCCGTTATTATGTACAAGATTATAAAAACAGTTTATTTTCATTATAAAAGAGCCGCTTGTGGAGTGAACCCCAATATTTGGATAATCAAATAAAGGAAGTTCATTTCACTTGACGGCTCTTTACCATTTTAATTGAGAGAGTTTCATTGCATATTGATAGAGTGTTTCGTAATCCTTTGATGCTTCATACTCTTTAATAATCAGTTTTAATACCAGTTTCACAAAATTATAATCATGGCGTTTATCCAGAGTTTTAAGATTAAGTTTTAAAGTTCCGTAAAGTCGTTTCTGTGAAGCGGCGTTGATCTTTAATTTATAGTATTCAATTAAATGATTACGTGGCAGATTCAGATTAAACGCTTCAAAACGTTCAATATAAAGCAGACATTCTTTATATTGCTTCGTTTGATATAGGGCAATGATACGATAGAATATGTAATTAATATTATGATTTAGATGGTCGATCACTTCTTTATCAAATTTTTTTTCGATTTTAAAGAACTGATTGAAATCGTTCACCATCAATGCGCCTAACAGCATGCTGGAACAAATCATCGACACATCTTCGATGTCCATTAGTAATCCGTCATAAATGTTCAATAGCTCTTGGTACATCTCCATAGCTTTATCGAATCTTTCAACTAATAAAAAAACATTAGCCAAAGATACACTGCAAATAATTGAACGGATATAATTATGATGCTGTTCAAATATGTATTTGGCTTTATTGAGATGTTCATAAGCTTCAAAGGTTTCTCCACGGTAACTATAGATAATCCCTTTTTGATAGGCGATCATAGCCGAACTGCTATCGTTGGTATAAAGCGTTTCGGCGATTTCAAGATAGTTTAATGCCTGTTCAATGTCTCGTTTAAGATAATGATAGAAACCACTGTACTGATAAAACAGCTGTTTTTGAAATGAGGACATGGAATCTTCCACTTTTTTTAATATGGATAACAAACTTTCATAGGGAAACTCTGTTTCTGTATATAAAACAGCGTGCATCAGATTAATCAGCAGCACCGGTGTTGAAATTCCGTTTGTGTGTGCTTCTGAATTGATTTCATTTAGTTGATCTGTAATTATCTTTTTTTGTTTTCGATAAAGCATGTCATGATAAAGCCGCTTGACTTTATGAGCGCATATAGGAATGTAATCGATTGTAACTTGGTAATTGAGATCTAAAGCATCAAATATGGATTCAATAGTTAGTTTATTAGAAAACTCCAACCCTCTCTCGATTTTGCTGAGCTGACTATACTCGATTCCGACGGTTTCGGCTAAAGCCCGAATAGACATGTTCTGCTGAATCCGGTTGAGTCGAATAATAGCCCCTATTTGATTTTCAAACATTTATTTTCCTCCAAAATATATTTGCAAGCCACAATCCTAACATTAAAATTATAGCCTTTTAAGCAATAAAATCAATGAAAACCCAAGGGTTTAAGCCTGAATGCAACTAATTCAATAAAAGATATTGAATAAATGAGAGGAAGGCGTTCTTTTTAAGAAATTTACTTTGTTTTAGGAAAAAGAAAAGATGATATGAGCATCATCTTTTAAGCTGAAGATCGGGCATTTTTTCATTGTTGGGATTAGCGGTAAAATGTAAAACTTTTTCTAAGAAGCTTTTATCTTTAGATTCAATACTTTGTGCAAGTTTAAGATGTGTTTTGAAACAATCCGGTTCAATGAAGACTTCTAAGTAACTGCCGGTATCAATCGTTGCCCCTAACTGAATATAAGTCCAATTCTCTTTTGTGACGACGCTGTTGTAATGAACGTGTCCGCAGATAAAGAGATTATTTTTTTGATGACGAGAGAGAATAGCGTTGACTGCCTGAGAATTTTCAATGCTTGCCATTGGCTTTTCGCTATTAAACGTCGTGTTTGTAAGTGGGTGATGTGACAATACAATCAAATTCTTATTTGAAAGTCGCGTCACTTCTTTTTTTAGCCAGATTAACTGTTCTTCATCGATAATGCCGCCCCAGTTATCCAAGACAAATTCTTTTGTGGAATCTAGGGCAATAATCGCAGTATCTTCCAATTCCTTTACAAAATATCTGTCTGACGTAAAAAAGTGCTGGATCTCTTTTTTTGAAACATAGGTCGTATCATGATTGCCTAAAACATTCATATAGTTTTTATGTTGGTTTACGATCGGTTCAATCGTTTGGTAATGACGAATATTTCCTTCTGTAGCCAGATCGCCTAAAGAAAAGATATAATCTGCGGAATCATTGGCAACGCTGTTTAAAAAAGTAAAATAATAATCCTGAGCCTGCTTTAATACGTTTGCATCTGCAAATTCACAATAATGAAAATCACTAAATATATTTAATTTCATATTAACCTCCAATGTATAGAAGTATTATACATAATCAAGACTAAATTCTTGTTTAAATTATGTTAAATATGGGTGAATTGTTTCTGTCCGTTGGTATAGTTTTGGTGGAAATCAATAAGTAACTGTGCTAAGATATACATGTTTAAAAACTTAAATGATAGGAGGTTGGTGGCGTGAGCAGAAGAAAACAAAACCAGACCAATAAGAAAAAAACATTACATATTTTTGATATCGCTTTAATTAGTGTACAGTTCGTATTATCTATATTCTTAGCTTATTTAGCTAAAAAAGTATTGCCAATGAAATATTGGCTGATTATCGCAGTGATCTTTTTAGTTTTATGGTTACTCGTATTCTTTGTCTTAAAGAATAAGAAAAATTCAATTAAACAAATGTGGCTGCGTATAGTCAGTTTGGTATTATCGATCCTTATCGGTGTAGGAAGCGTCTTTGCTTATAAAGGCGTTTCAGTATTAAACAACATTACCGGAGGAAAATATCAGACACAAGTTATTTCCGTTGTGGTGTTAAAAGACAGCAGTTATCAAAAAATCAAGGATTTGGAAAATAAAAGCTTAGGTTACGTATCTGCCATTGATACCGATAATATTAATAAAGCTATCGACAATATTGGAACAAAAGATAAAACCACGCTGACAATAACCAATTATTCAGATCTTAGTCAGCTTCAAAAAGCGTTAACGGATCAAGACTGTGAGGCAATCATTTTCAATGAGGCATATCGTGGAATTATTGAAGAATTTAATAGTGGATTCTCTAGTCAAACAAGAGTCATTTACCAATATGAGATTAAAGAAACATTGAATAAGAACACATCAAGTGTTAACGTTACAAAAGATGCTTTTAATGTATATATTTCCGGAATTGATACATATGGGCCTGTTTCAACGGTATCAAGATCAGATGTAAATATGATTATGACTGTAAATCCAAAGACAAAACAAATCTTATTGACAAGTATTCCTCGTGATTATCATGTTACATTGGCTTCATTCAATGCTCGTGATAAGCTGACTCATTCAGGAATTTACGGAATTGAAGAAACAATGTCTACAGTGGAGAATTTATTGGATATTGACTTGAACTATTATATGCGTGTTAACTTTACCTCATTGATTACAATGGTGGATGCAGTCGGTGGCATTAATGTTAATGTAGATCAGGCGGTTAATGTTGGCGGTCATTCATTGAGCGTCGGAAGCAATTATATGGATGGAGAAACGGCTTTGGCATTTTCGAGAGAACGTTATTCTTATGCAGATGGCGATCGTCATAGAGTAAGAAATCAGCAGGCTGTTTTAACCGGATTATTGAATAAACTGATGTCAGCCTCAATGATTACGAATTATAATTCTATCTTGAACTCTGTTTCAGGAGCATTTGAGACAAATATGGAGTCCGGTGATTTGCAAAAATTAATCCAAATGCAGATCGATGATATGTCAAGCTGGGATATTGAACAGATTTCACTTGACGGCAGCGGAGCAACAAGTACAAATTGTTACTCTATGCCGGGATATGAACTTTATGTCATGGAACCGGATCAAAGTACAGTTACTGCAGCAAAACAAAAAATTGATGCGGTAGAAGGAAAATAATAAGAACGCCTCACTAAACAGTGAGGTGTTTTTATTTGGTTATATCAACTCAACTTGAATAATAACGTCGAATCTTGTATAATCAGTGTGATGTATTAACAATGCAGTGTTTTGAGTGCAGGGGGAAGAAAATGAAATTAAGTTTAAGACGGCTATTTTTAATAGTCTGGGATATCTTTTCGATTGGCTTTGCCGCGATGTTAAGTTTATGGGTGTTATATGATGGACATTTCATGAATTACGTTCGGGTAATCCCCAATTATGTGTTTTTATTAGTATTAGGAACATCCTTATTTGTATTTTTAATAATGAACCTTTATAAGAGCGTATGGCATTTTGCCAGTGTCATCGAGTTAAAGAATGTCGTGATTGCTACTTTTTCGGCTACAATCGTTGATTTAGTGATTTTTACGCTGTTAGATGTCCCTATTGCCAAATCATGGTATTTGATTAACTGGTTAGTTTTGATGACGATGACCGGTGCCAGCCGATTCTTCTATCGTATTACACGAATCGTGGTTCAAGATCGTCATTTATTTGGACGTACCAGAGAAAATGAATCCCGTGTCATGATTATTGGTGCCGGTGAATCCGGGGATAAAATTGCCAGAGAAATCGCTCAGGTTGGGAAACTAAATAAACAGGTAATCTGTTTTATTGATGATATGCCGACTAAAAAAGGGATGCGTCTGCAAGGAAAACCTATATATGGAGATCGAACAAAGATCAAAGAAGCCGCTGAAAAGTTTTCAATTGATGAAATTATTATTGCTTTACCTATGATTGATGCGGAAAACAAGAAAGAATTGATCGATTTATGCAAAGACACAGAATGTAAATTGAAGATTCTGCCGGGTATCTATCAACTTGTAAATGGTCAAGTGACAGTCAGCAGTTTAAGAAATGTTGAGATCGAAGACTTATTAGGACGTGAACCGATAAAAGTGGATCTTAAAGAAATCATGAATTATGTGAACAATAAAGTCGTCATGGTAACTGGAGGCGGAGGGTCGATCGGAAGTGAGTTGTGCCGTCAGATTGCCGCGAACGGGCCTAAACAGTTGATTATTGTGGATATTTATGAAAACAATGCTTATGATATACAATTAGAGTTAAGAAGAAAATATCCATCTTTGAACTTGGAAGTCATGATTGCTTCTGTCAGAGATGTGAAAAAAGTAAATACTTTGTTTGAAGAATTTCAACCGGATATCATCTATCATGCGGCCGCTCACAAGCATGTGCCTTTGATGGAAGATTCTCCGAATGAAGCAGTGAAGAATAATGTGTTTGGAACATTGAATGTGGTAAAAGCAGCCGATCGCTATGGAGCCAGCCGTTTTATCTTAATTTCAACGGATAAAGCAGTCAATCCTACAAATATCATGGGAGCAACGAAGAGAATTTGTGAGATGATCGTTCAGACTTATAATAAACATTCTAATACTGATTTTGTAGCTGTTCGTTTTGGAAACGTGTTAGGATCTAACGGTTCTGTTATTCCGCTTTTTAAAAAGCAGATTCAAGCAGGGGGACCGGTAACGGTGACTCACCCGGATATTACTCGTTATTTTATGACAATTCCCGAAGCGGTTTCTTTAGTATTGGAAGCCGGAGCCAGAGCAAAAGGGGGAGAAATCTTCGTTCTCGATATGGGAGAACCGGTTAAGATTGCCGATCTTGCCTATAACTTAATTAAGTTTTCAGGCTATGAACCTAATGTCGATATTAAAATTGAATATACCGGTCTTCGTCCCGGAGAAAAACTTTATGAAGAATTACTGATGGATGAAGAAGGTCTGCAGACAACAGAAAATGCGTTGATTAAAATTGGAAAGCCGATCGATATTGATGAAAATGTCTTATTCAGTCATTTAGATGATTTGTATGAAGCGGCACATGATGAAAGTGACAATATTAAATATCTAGTTCACGATTTAGTGGATACTTATAAGGTGGATGTACGCAGAGATCCCAGTAAATTAAAAAAGAAAATTATTCGTGAAACCGTTGAAGTTTCTTAATGGGAGGAAAGCATATGAATGATCGATTTATTCATCAAGCATCATCAGATCAACTGATAGAAAAACTAAGCAGGTATAATATTTCATTGAATAAATCAATATTAATTAAGCAGTATGCCAATAGCTTCCATCTGTATCAATTATTGGACAGCTTAAAAATCCTTTACGGTAAAGAACTCCAAGCACTGGATAGACAAAATAAATCTGTCAATTCCGATTATCTTGAATATATTTTGGATAAAATTGTAAGAGAAAACTATGATGTTGAAGATTCTATTGATCCTTATTATCTGTATCAGGATTTAAAAACAGAACAAAAGACAAAAGAAAAAATCAAACAGATCATTGATCGTTTGCTGAGAATGAATAATCTTTATCACCTCAATCGTGCAGAAGCCTACTTTGGTATTTTTGAAGAGGAGTGCGAACCTATCCTTTATCGTTTGTTTGAAGATTATCAAGTATCCCCTTTAACAAAAGAGGAAACAAGAGAATTTTTGATACTGATAGATCGTTTTATGGAAAGCTTTGATCTAAATAAAACGTTAAAGATGAATCTCGCTCTACTAAAAATAGAACAAATTGCCTCGCTTGGTAATGAACAGGAAATCGATACGGAGATTCAACAGATTAAGAAAACATATGGTCTGTCAATCTTTCCGATTTATACCCGTGTCTTATTAGGGACACTGGATCTGTCGGATAATAAACTGTTTGAAAAATATTATCATAAGGTGAAACAATATATGATCTTAAGTGATGAAGATAAGGAAGAGTGTGCATTCATTGATCATCTTTATCAAAATGTCATGATGGATGAAGGCAAATAAAGCAATGAAACGAATTCATTGCTTTTTTGTTTATTTATAAAGTTCTTTAACACCAGCCATATCCTTATCAGTCATGGCATTTCTTTGTCCCATCTTAGGATGTGTTCCATGTCCCGGTTTAATGGTAATCGTATCTTTTCCATTTTTAGAAAAGGCTTTTGCTGAATAATGCATAATTGATTCATAATCATAATCTCCATAAGGAACAGAGGTGGAAATTGATTTAAAATTATAATAATTTTCCGGTTCAATATTAGAACTTTCAATAGTAATATAGGTATCTCTGTCTTTTCGAGAATGTTCATGACCGATACCGCAGACATGAAGCATTTCATGTAAAACATTTCCTGTTACTGCCCAATCGGCGATTTCAACAGTTTGTTCTCCGCCAACTTTACCAATATCTGCGGCACACCCTGAATCTAAGTCAAATCTCACATAATCTTTGTCACTTGATGTCTTAGGTCGATATTTAATATTCAAGTTAGCTGCATTAAATATCGTAATTGCATTATTAATTTCAGCTGTTTTAGGATGTCCGTCATCGATACAGTAGGGAATTTCTTTGGTATCCCATAGATTCTTTTTGATTAGACAAGCATTTTTCTGCTGTTCCCCTAATCCTTTATAAGTTTTTAAAAACTTGGAAAATTTAAGGACTTCCTCTGTTTTTCCTAACTTAATATCTCCCTGTACAATAGCGACACCATCATGATCAACAAAATCTCCTTTATAGATTTCACCATTTAAAACATATCTTTTGTTTTTAATTAATTTTCCTTTACAGATTTCCTCTTTCATATTATTTCCTCTCTTTCATTCTTGTGCACATTTCTCGGAATTCCTGGTTTCACTATAAATGAGTTTTTATTACTTGAATAGAAAACCATTAAATAATACGAAAAGAAAGCTTTGAATACTAAAAAAGAAATAGATGCACTATTTCTTGTGAAGATGAAAGGATAGGCTAAATGATAATGTCATCCTTATATTTTCTGTTTACTATAATATTTTCACCGTTTTCTAAAGTCAGTTCACGATGACATTGCGGCAATGTTTTTATTGCATAAATATGTTCCGTATTAATAATCGTATTTCGACTGACCTGTATAAAAGAGAAGTTTTTTAAAAGTTGATAAATAGATTGGAACTTACCTTTGTATTCATAGCTGTTTACACGATCATACACAAATACTTTGGTATCGACAACCTCGACATAATAAATGTCATTTACTGCAATATGAAGAATGCTTTGGCGCTGATCAAAGACCTTTATTTTAAGGACACGCTGATTAAGCTGCTGAACAAGATTTAAAACGTATGCATGATCGGCTTGATTACAGGTTAGAATGATACATCCGGGTTCTACATTGACGGATTTTTTAAGCTTTATTTTCACCGGTTTTCCTTTCCAAGTTGTCCTATCGGCATTTTTATTATACCTTTTCTCTTTTTTATTGTGTGAATTGTTTTTCATAGTCTCACTCTCCTTTATTGATTAATTTCATTATTTAAGGAGAGCAAACATAATTATACTTATTATAAGCAAAATGCGAAAAAACGAAACTAATATACAATTATTTGTTTCTATTTGTATTATATGTGCTATATTTGTATTATAAAGTATTTTTATGTTTTTCTTTTGTTTCCCTTTTTATACTTTAAGTAGGAACAAAGGAGCGTGATGGGCATGAAGATACATCAATCATAACGTCTTATAGAATGGCAAATAAAAAAATAGAGAGGTGAAAAATGATGTCAATCAGTGGACAATTTACAGGTTTAGATATGAAAAACTTAATTGGTGCGCCGCTTAATGCAGCCGCAGATGCCAATTTACAAATGGCGGAAACAACCGCTCAGTTTATTCAAAAGGTCGGTTTTGATGAACATGGTAAAATCAGAACGGCAAGTTTCGGTTATACTCAAAAAGAAAATAATCCTGATGGGACTGTAACGGATAAGGAAATGAATATTGATATTCCCTTACTTGCCATTACAGAAGCACCAAACTTACAAGTAGATGAAGTAAATGTATTATTTGATATGGAAGTAAAGGAAACGGAGAAGTCTGAATCATCATTAGACGGAGGGGGAAGCTTTACCGGCAGTGTGAATTTTGGAATCTTTAAAGCGACAGTAAGCGGTAGTGTATCCAGTCATAGTTCCAACACACGTTCCAGTGACAATTCAGCAAAATATCATGTAGATGTACGAGCAACGAATCATGGCACGCCTGAAGGATTATCAAGGGTATTGGATATTATTGCAGCAAACTTAGCACCAATGACAGCTTCAAGCACCGTGGTTGACGAAAACGGAAAAGCATTACAAGGTGCCGCTAAAGAGAGATCAGAAAAAATAAAAGCTTTATCCGCAGAAGGCAGCCGACTAGAGTCTGCGGTGAGAGCTTCAGGTGAAAATTTAAGCAGCAGTATTGACCGTATTCGCAAAGCAACAGTTTCGTTAAAAAATAAATATATTGTGACGATGACGAATTTAATTGATCAGGCGGAAGCGGAATCTGAAGAGAAACAAAAACTAATAACAAATGCATCAACGATACAAGGGTCATTCGATGATTTCACGGCAGCCATTGCAGATCATATCATTCTCGCCGCTACTGCAGAAGGACAGGGGCAAACGGTTGATGTGACATTTGATAGTGTAGCTAATCTTAAAGGATGCAGTGATACAGGTGAAATAATTAATTTAACCGGAAGTAAAAAGACCGAAGGCGGTGAAACAGATACGATCTTAGTGGCATTTAAAGATGGAGTCGTAAAGCAAAATGCTCAATATGCAGCGATTGAAAAGAGAGATGCCAATAAAGAAGAATACAATCAACTGCTTTATGGTGGTACTTCATCATCTGGAGAATAATCCATGTTTAAGAAAAATAACACAGAACGCCAGATTCAAGTTGAAAGTGAATTTACGGATCTAAGTTCTTTGGTATGGGCACCGATTGATGCCATAGCACAATCCAATTTAAACATTAATCGCAAGATTATTGAAGCAGTGGAAGCAACCGGAACAAAAAAGCCCATCATCGGAGAGAAGATTACCATCCTTGATTATATGGGATTGCAGTATAAACATGTGAAAAGTAATGGAGATGAGGAAGCCATTGAAGACATGCTGCTGCAAGTGCCTTTATTATCCATTGTTCCATTAACCAGCATGAAAGTGAAAGATGCTGTCATTGATTTCAATGCTGAAGTACGTTCGTTTAAAAAGGAAGATCAGACAATCGGATTTGAAGCCCGCATCTGTGCACCGGAAGTAAGAGAAAGTGACAATATCTCAAAAGTTCATTTTAAGATTCGTTTGGAAAACGAACCTATTACTGAAGGTTTAGCGAGAGTACAGGATATTATGGATCTTCAGCAGATTACCCGCAGTATTGGGACCAAGCCGATAAGTGATGACGGACAAGAAGTTACCGGTGAGGAACGTGTTGATTTGCTTGAAAAAAGAAGATTAAAGAAGCTTTATGATAAGACCATTATCTTAGGCAGAAAAATAGATGAACTGATTCATCATCAAATTTTATATTTCAATGCTTTGCTTTTAGAAGAAACACAACTGAATATAAAAGATTATGAAGAGTTTAAAACGTTGAAAGCAAAAGACACTATTCGTCAACAAGACCAATCTGATGCTTTATTGAATAAATTGTTGGCATTAGATGAAAAAATCAAACAGGAAACGCATACAAGACATGCCTGCACTCAACAGGAAAATCAGCTGCTTGAACAGTTATTGGCTTTAGATCAGGCACATTTATTAAAAGAGGCATGACATGGCAGGGATGTTAGATCGGTCACATATTGATGAACCTATTGGTTATATTAAAATTGTCAATATCGGCAGTGTTAATCCTAATCATTTATTATCAGAGACTTCTAAGCAAAAGCAAGTTGAATTGTTGAATCGCTGCCTCAATGATTTCCCTCATGGAAAGATCATAGGAAAAGATGTCACAATAGGGGTTTATAAACTTGGAGATCATCAATTCACGATGGAGATGACCTCTTATCATATCGGGTTTCATCGTAAACCGCAGTGGCTTGATGATTAATCCAACCATTGTTTTCAAAGCTATAAACACTTAAATGGCGTACGATTAAAATCGTACGTCTTGTGTTTTTGACAAACCAAACTAAATAGAGTAAGGTATAAGTGAGGTGAGGTATATGAAGAAAATCATTTTAGACATCATCGGCATTATTTTGATTTTAGGAACTCTCTATCTGGTATATCGATTATTTGGTATTTTTTGGGGAATACTGATTCTTTTGTTTTTAGCGGTAAGCAGTTTTTTTAATGAAAGGCATAATCCGATTGTATTATATTATAAGAATTATGGTCGTAAGAAAAAGGAATAAAAAAGAACTCGGAATATAGATCTCAGCTTATGCATGTACTTCTATATTCAAGTTCTTTTTATTTATCAGCAGTTGTAATCTTAAAGCCTTTCATATGATCGAAATGCTTTGTTTTTATGACCCAAAGAATAGCTAAACAAGCAATGATCGCACCGATACGATAGATTGTAAAACTACCGAATTCTTCATAGACAATCCCAAATCCATAGCTGTAAACCGCTCTTCCTAAAGATACACAGGCATTTAGTAAAGTAACCGCAGTGGCAAATACAGCCGGTGAAAGCGAACTGCGGATAAATTGTAAGTTACCCACCGTTGCACAAGCCGTAGAAACACAATGTAAGATAGATACAAATAAGAATGCATATACATTTGGTACAAACGCATACACTAAGAAACGAATAAAGATACATGACGCTGAAATCAAATACATCATCTTAAATCCAAACTTTTCATAATATTTGATGGCTACCGCTAAAAAGATAACTTCCGGCAAGGCCGTCGCAACAGTATACATACTTAACAGCTGATTGCTTCCATGCAATGTTGTCACAATGTGATTTCCATTGTATGCGGCACAGCTGTCAATTAAGATCGTGGTCATTAAAGAAAGTCCTAATATAAATAAGAAATTTGAATTCTTTAATACATCAAAGAAACCCACTTTTTCTTTTGGTTCATCAGGTATGTTTGCAGTTTGTTTTTTTGGATCTTCTTTCGCTGTCGGAAAACCAAAAGCAATCGTAAAACTGATAATCAATAATCCCCCATAGGTTCCAAATAAGGCACCGTCTAATCCAAAGCGGTCAGCTAAGAAGCCGATGACGACACTTCCGATTACCCAACCAAGAGACCCCATAGAACGAATTGATCCATAGTTCTTATGATTTTTATTACAATAATTCATACTCAGTACGTCTGCCATCGGCATTGCGCCTGAACGACATAAGTCTAAGATAATGGCACAGATAATCAATCCGATATAGACTGTTTGCTGTGCATAGAAATATAAAGCAACCAATGTAGCACTCAAAGAAATCAGCAGCAGCATTTTATATTTCTTGGTTTTGTCGGCAATGATTCCCCAAAGCGGCACAAAGAACACACTGATCATTAATCCGGCAGCGGTAATTTGTCCAAACTGTGAACCGACTAATCCTTTACTTTCCAAATAGACATTGATATAGGTAGTAAAACCGCTCAATGCGGCAAAGAATAGAAAGTAAAAGACATAAAATAATAACCCTTCTAATTTTTTCATAAATCCAACCCCTTTATATTAACTATATCACTTGCAAAAGCGCTTTCATATTATTTTCTGCGAAAGAAAAAAGGAATAATCCGCAATATCTTATTCACGATTACTATATGGTTTTACTGTTTAAAAATATGCAGAGGACTAAATGAAAATAAAAAACTATGATGCCAAGCACCATAGTTTAAATCCCTTCGATAAATTTCATTAAAGCATGATTAAAGGCACTTAATTCATCATAGAAAATACCGTGACCGCTCTTTTCAAATGGATAAAGCACGGAACCGGGAATCTGCTGATTCATAATGGCCGCAAATCCATAAGGACAGATTTTATCCAGTTTTCCATGCATGATGGCTGTAGGGACCTTAATTCTGCCCAAATCACTGAAGACATCTTCATCACGTAAAGATTCTGCGGAATTGATCGTTCCTAAACCACTGGCTTTATTGCATAACCCTTGGAACCATGCTTTAAAAGCCGGACTTGGATTTGAAGCAAAGACATTGCTGGCAAATTCCAGAATAGTATTCGGACGATCATTATATAAACCGATAATCAGTTTATTTACTTCATCTTTACTATGACCATAAGGGTTATCAGCAGTCACACAATATGACGGTGCCGCGGCACCGGCTAAAATAAGTTTTGATACTTTATGGTTATCATACATGCCCATATAATGAGCGCAAACTGCCCCGCCCATAGAGAAGCCTAGTAAAATAATGTTGTTGATGCCGGTACTTTCAATCACCATGTATAAATCTGTTGCCAATTGATCGTAATGATAGCCGCTTCCGGATATATCTGAATCTCCGAAACCACGGATATCAAACGTTATAATACGATATCCCCATTGCGTAAACATATTCTTTTGATATTCAAACATCTCTTTGCTCATCGGCCATCCATGAACCATGACGATAACTTTTGAATAGGTGGGATTGATATCTTCAACACATATTTTTGTTCCATCGTTTGATCTTATATAATACATTCATCTGCCTCCTCTTTTTATCATATGCATCATCATAACAAATTTTTACAGGGAATCTCAGAGATTCAAAAGAATGTAAAGACATACTCCTTTTTCTTTTAGAATTATGATAGAATAAATAAAAATAGAGGTGATAGTATGGCAAAATATTGTGAACGCTGCGGAAGCCGACTAAAAAAAGGAAAATGTCCTGTTTGTGATGAAGATCTTTATACAAGTTTAGAGGATCGTCGTTTCAGTTTTAAAAAACGCGATATCGTATGGTTTATTGTTTTAGCTCTTATTTTAGGAACATCGATCCTATGCAGTGAGAGTTCACCATTTCATGAGGATATTCAGATTTTCGTATGGTCAAACTTTAATTCAAAGCAGAAAGTCTTGACTAAAGTCGATCGCCGCACTTATAAGGAAGTCACATATTCATTACAAAAAACGGGGGATTCGGTTGAACTGGTTCTGCCTGCGGGTAATTATACAGTGGGTCAGGACATTCCCGAGGGTGTTTATAAAGTAACCAATCTATCCGGATTTGGCCCGCTAAAAGTCAATGATACTGTCAATTTCATTACTATCTTTACAAGCATGATCAGTGACAAAGAAACGAGTGATTATTTTTCGTCTTACTTAGAGGATGTTCGCTTATATCAGGGTGCACAGGTCACCATCAGTACAGACGAAATGAAATTTGAAAGTAAAAACGCTAGAAATGATTTGATGCAGAAACGTCCAAAAAATACATTGACTCAGGAATTTACAATTTCTTCACCGGTCATGATTGGAGAAACGATTCCGGAAGGAACCTATGATATTATCGCGATTGAAGGAGAAGGACGAGTATCTTCTGAAAACTATGAATATGGGATACATGAGGAACTATCGTTTAATGAAGATGATTATACGGTGCAGACGTTTAAAAATGTACAGCTTATTAAATATAATAAACTCAATGTTGATGAAGGACTTACAATCAAGCTGATTCCCAGTGAATATAGTATAAGGGAGGTAGAGTAAATGGCAAAATTGAAAGGATATTTATATATTTTATTTGTCTTTTTGAGCTGGAAGATTACGGAACCGATCAGTGCCCTTTGGCAAGCCCCAAACTTCCGCTTTGAAACTGGATTGCATTTTGCTTTAACGATGCTCACGGCGGCGGTCATTACGAAAGTATTTACGATAGTTTTCCCCGCTAAAGAAGGAACAACAGACCGTTTTCTCTTCATTCCCCTTAACTTATGTGTCTATATTTCAATGGCATTAGGAACCATCTTTGCGGTAATTTGGTTTTTCTTACATTAGTAAAAAAGTTAGAAAATAAATTTCTAACTTTTTTTGTCAGCAATCTCCAATAGTAAGTTATCGGATAAAAACTTCTTGTCCGATTTTTATCAGCGTTTATTCATGCTAAGGGCGTATTCTTCCGCAATAACTTAATGGTTCCTCCTTCAAACAAGACTGTCCATTTTCATTGTATGAGAATGTTTTGCTTTTATAAGGAAAAGCCGATAGGATAAGGGTGATAAACAAAGGAGCAGATTATGAAAAAAATTATATATATTCCTTTAGATGAAAGACCATGCAATCGTCTTTTTCCAATGATGATGGCAGAAAGCCAGCATACAATCGAAATCGTCAGTCCCCCTGTTAAATTACTATCACAAAAAAAGAGGACTGCCGATATTGAAGGGCTGTGGGATTTTGTGTTCCGTCAGATCGAAACCGGTGATGCCTTAATTATGCCTTTAGAAATGATGGGTTATGGTGGCTTATTGCCGTCACGCTTACATCATCGAGATATCCAACAGCGTAAAATTTTGATTGAGCGCATGAAGCGATTGAAGATCACAGCACCACATTTAAAAATCTATATGTCCGCTTTGATCATGCGTACACCACAATATAATAGTGCCGATGAGGAACCGGATTACTATGAAGAATATGGGTATCGTCTATTTAGAAATGCCTATTTACTCGATAAAAAGAATCGTGTCGGACTAAGCGAAAGCGAGGAACAGGAATGGAAGGCTATAGAAATTCCGAAAGTGTATCAGAGAGATTATGAAGAAAGGCGACAGTATAATCGAGAGACACTTTTAGAAATATTAGAGTTGGTTGAAAGTCACGTTATTGATTTTATGGTCATTCCTCAAGATGATTCTTCTGAATATGGTTATACGGCAATTGATCAGCATTCTATCAGCCAAAAGATTCGAGATCTGCGCTTGCAGACAAGCGTCATGATGTATCCCGGTGCCGATGAGTCAGGAGCTACTTTATTAGGTCGTTGTTTTAATGAACTTTTGGGACAATGCCCGAAAATATATCCTTATTTTTCTAGCATACAGGGTCCGCTGATTATTCCTAAGTATGAGGACCGTCCGATGTATGAAAGCCTGCAGTCACATATATATGCCGCAGGATGTCAGGAAGCAAAGACGGTTGAAGAAGCAGATTTTATTTTAGCGATCAACTGTCCGGGAAAAATAATGGAAGAAGCAATGATGCAAGGGGAAAAAGATATCAGCTATACCAGTCATCGTCATCTATTAAGTTTTGTTTATCATATTAAGCAATGGCTGGATATGAAAAAACCAGTTGCCTTGGCAGACTGTGCGTTTATTAACGGAGGAGAAGTGGAACTGGTGACATTGTTAGATGATTTAGAGATCCTAGATCGCTTAATTTCTTATAAAGGCTGGAATACTTACTGCAATACGTTAGGAACTTCCATTGCTCAAGGAATATTCGCTTATCATCAGGCTGATGTGCCTTCCATTATGCATCATCTGATTTACCATTTGCTGGATGATTTATTTTATCAGGCAATCATTCGCCCACAGATTACAGCTACTTTAAAAGATAAGGGTCTCAGCTATTTTGACTTAAAGACACAAGGGCCCCTTATTTCTAAGGAAATAGAAAGACAGATGCATCGTTATTATCAACATTTCATCAAACATAGTTTTAAAAATGTAACGATCACCGAATTAAAAGCGTATTCGCCTTGGAATCGCATGTTTGAAGTAGGACTGGATTTAAAAATAGAGGTGAAATAACAATGGAAATAAGAGAAGTACAAAGACAAGATGATCTGCAGATAGAAGCTCTGATCAGAAGCTGTTTAAAAGAATATAACGCAGACAAACCGGGATGTGCTTGGAGTGATCCGGATCTTGGACGTTTTTCTAAAATCTATCAGGGAGATAATAAAAAATATTGGGTAGCAATAGAGAATGGGAAAGTGATTGCCGGCTGTGGAATCGGTCCTTTGCCAATAGAGGGGATCTGTGAATTACAGAAGATGTATGCTTATCCGCAGTATCGAGGCAAAGGAATCAGTCAGCAATTAATGGACAAAGCCCTTGACTTTGCGAAAGCACACTATCAGAAATGTTATTTAGAGACCTTTGCGAATATGGTGCCGGCTATCCGTTTTTACCAAAAATACGGATTCACCGCTTTAACGAAACCGCTGTTTGAAAGTGAACATTATGCTTGCGATCGCTGGTTTATTTTAACTTTATAAGCGCAATGAGCGATGAACCATTTATTGATTTTGTCAGCGAACAACAAAAAATCTTCTTACAAGAGATGACATAAATAAAAATAATCATGGGAGTATATCCACATGATTATTTTTTGTGCTGCAGAGAATATCGGCTTTAGAAAAGATATCCAACTGGTTAAAATAGTTATTTTCCAATGGAATCCAGATATCTTCAAATTTCTTTGCGAGATCTGGACCGTTTCTTTTTAGTATACGTTCCATTTGTGTTTCATCATCAATCGTTGTGACGATCTTAAGGTCATAATAATCGATAAG
The DNA here is from genome assembly GCF_000829905.1 of Beduini massiliensis. Taxonomy (GTDB): domain Bacteria; phylum Bacillota_I; class Bacilli_A; order Erysipelotrichales; family Coprobacillaceae; genus Beduini; species Beduini massiliensis. The sequence goes on along the minus strand of NZ_CDPP01000006.1, from coordinate 509,557 downwards.
ATCGGGATGTAAGCTATAGGTGCCTTCGATAAAACTGATTGCGTGAAAAGGAATAGTCGTCGTCTGATTTGATAACTGCATGATGCTGCAGTTAAATGGCTGATAGATAATCTCTTTTTTTTGACTTAATGGTTCCAGCACTTCTTTGAGGAAGCGCTCATGATCTACATTTTCTCCCGGCTTACTTAAACGCTGGGCAGATCGCTGATGAGGCTGCAAGAAAAAATCATCCATATGAAAAATATTTCCCTGATAAACTTCGTTCAGCAAACTGGCTAAAGTTGTTTTTCCGGAACCGCATTTTCCATCGATCGCGATTAGCAGCGTTTTCTTTTTGGACTGCAATTGGTTAATCTTCAAAAAGAGCGGATAACAAAACGCTAAGTCTGCTCGTATAACACGGTAATGAGGATCATATTCTTCGTGATAATGTGAAGAATGACGAACAGCTTGAATGCCATTACTTAAATACTGATCTATTTCCTGACTGATCTTTGGATTATTGAGCCAATTCTTGCATTCCTGCAATTTTTGAATGAATGCATCTGTATTGCCCTGATAGGTATGAGCAGTCCATACGAATAATTGATGTATGGTATAGGCTTCAATACGGGTTAACTGCCCAAAATAAAGACGGGCAAGATTATTTCCGATAGGTTCCACTCTTATTTGTTGCTTTGACAGTTCACCGCTTTCATCGATGATTCGCTGCAGGCTTTTTTGTGAGTCCGAAACCATATGTTCACAGCCAAATTCGTTTTGATAAGTGAGTTTGATGATATCTTGTCCCTGCATTTGGGGATAGCGCTGCAAATGTTCTTTTAAGGTTGGAATCATCATTTAATTAAATGTGATTTTTCTAAAGTCAGAATAAGAACCGGAACGATGATAATTTGCAGAATTATACCGGGAATCGCGTTGGTAAAAGCACCAGCCATAAAAACAGCTAAGCCAAAAGCTTTTCCGGATGCTCCATAAAGGACAGCCGATACTAATCCCCAAACAACACGCCCGCCCAGCATCGCTAAGATTAATGAAATGTAAGTGTTCAATGGTTTTTTAGAAAGAAGCTGATAAAGCAGTCCGGTTAATGCTCCGTAAGCAGCTAATTCAAATGCCATTGCAATAGCGGTAGGAAACATCGGCGGCATTCCAAAGATTGCACTTCTTAAAAGCGGCAGGATTGCTCCGACAATCAGTCCTAATGGCCATCCGCAAACAAATCCGCAGATTAAGACAGGTAAATGCATAGGTAAAAGCATACTTCCGATACTGGGAATCTGTGCAGTAAAAAAGGGTAATACAAAGCCTAAAGCTAAAAAGAAAGCAGCTAAGACAATGTTTCGTGTAGTGAATGTTTTCAAAATAATACCTCCCATTCTCATGAAAAAATACCATAAAAATATCCCACATTTTAAAAAGCGGAATACCTTCATGGTATTGTTTGTCACCTTCTGATGACGTTTCATTCATGTACTTAAAATTCTAGCGGAAAAGAACGCTGTTGTCAATCTTTAAAAAAATTATGATAATTTGAAAAAAGCTACGTCTTATCCTTGAATTGGGTATGATAGTATCAGGAGGCGATATAATGTTAACTATTGGGTATGTGGGAAATGGAAAGAGTACAAATCGTTATCATCTTCCATTTGTAAGACAAAGAGATACAATCAAAGTAAAAACGATCTATGACTTAGATGTTGAGCATGTGAAATGGAAAAAAATCGATGGTATCCATTATACCAATCGAATCGAAGAACTAATGGATGATCCTGAGATTCAATTAATTGTCGTATGCACGACACAGCTGTATCATTATCAATATGCAAAGATGGCACTGGATCATGGCAAGAATGTTTTAGTAGAAAAACCTTTCATGATGACCTTGAAAGAAGCTCAGGATATCTTTGCTTATGCAAAAGAAAAAGGATTAGTTGTACAATGCTATCAAAACAGACGCTATGATTCCGACTTTCTAACCGTTCAAAAAGTGATTGAGAGTGGAAAACTCGGCGATTTATTAGAATTGGAAATGCATTTTGACTATTATCGTCCGGAAATTCCCGAAGCAGTACATGATTTCACCTTTTACAACAGCTATCTGTATGGACATGGCTGTCACACATTAGACCAAGTAATTTCTTATTTTGGAAAGCCGGATACTATTCATTATGATGTCAGACAACTTTTAGGAAAAGGCAGAATGAATGATTATTTTGATTTAGACCTGTATTATGGTCAATTGAAAGTTTCCGTGAAATCCAGCTACTTTAGAATTAAAAGCAGACCAAGTTTTGTGGTATATGGAAAAAAAGGAATGTTCGTAAAAGAAACCAAAGATCGTATGGAAGAACATTTAAAAATGTTTTATATGCCCGATCAAGATGGTTTTGGCATCGATCTACCTGAACATTACGGAACCTTGACATACTATGATGAAAAGGGGATTTACCATGAAGAAAAAGTAGTCAGTGAGATCGGGGATTATGGCAGAGTCTATGACGGACTTTATGAAGTGCTTATCCATGGGAAGGAAAAGATCGTAAAAGATGAAGAAACATTACTGCAGATGGAAATCTTAGAGAAAGGGGCGAAAATGTGTGAATAAAATTAAAGTTGGAATTATCGGATCAGGAATGATCGTTCATGACCTTTTTCGATTTATTGAGGAAATTAAGGAATATGAATTTTATGCAATCGCCGGAACGCCACGCAGTATGGATCAGTTGAACGAATTGAGCAATCAGCATCATATTCGCTATGTTTATACAGATTATAAAGAATTGCTTAAAAATGAAGAAGTGAATACAGTTTATATCGCAACTCCTAACCATTTGCATTATCAAATGTGTAAAGATGCATTATTGATGGGAAAAAATATTATCTGCGAAAAACCGTTTACTTCCAACGGAAAAGAATTAAAAGAATTAGCAGAAATTGCCAAAGATAAACAATTAATTATGCTTGAAGCTATATCGAATCAATATAACCGTAATTTTCTTTCCATAAAGGAACATATGAACGAATTAGGGAAAATCAAGATTGTTCAATGCAATTACTCTCAATATTCTTCTCGTTACAATGCATTTAAGCAAGGCACGATTTTGCCGGCTTTTGATTATCAAAAATCAGGCGGAGCATTGATGGACTTGAATATCTATAATATTCATTTTGTTGTAGGGCTATTTGGTAAACCTAAGCATGTAGCTTATCTTGCCAACATTGAAAATAAGATTGATACGTCAGGGATATTGACAATGGATTACGGAGATTTCAAATGTGTCTGTATCGGCGCAAAAGACTGTTCTTCTCCTGTAACGACGAATATACAAGGGGATGAAGGATGCATTCATTTGGATGTTCCGCTAAATGTATGTTCAGCTTATACCCTTTATAAAAATGATCGCAGTAAACAGGAATTTAGTTATACCAAAGGAAAACATCGTATGTATGATGAATTTGTGGCTTTTGCGAAAATAATTAAAGAAAACGATATACAAACAAGTAATAAAATGTTAGTGCACAGCCAGATGGTGATGGATGTTGTCGATCAGGCAAAAGCATCCGCCAACCTTGTGTTTGCAGCGGATTGCGGAGAGGAGAACAAATGATACGTTGGGGAATTATCGGCTTTGGGCGCATTGCTCATAAATTTGCTATCAGCATTGAAAATTTAGCGGATGGTTATGTATATGCGGTAGCATCACGCAGCGGAGGGAAGGATGACCCTTATTTAAAAGCCCATCCTGATGTTGTGGTGTACAAAGATTACGAAAGCCTGCTGAATGATCCTAAGGTAGATGCGGTTTATTTGGCATTGCCGCACAAATTCCATAAAGAATGGGCAATTAAAACCTTAGAAAAAAAGAAAGCGATCTTATGTGAAAAACCGGCAGTCTTAAATAGTGAGGACATGAAAGAAATCAAAGCAACGGTCTTAAAAGAAAAAACTTGTTTTTTAGAAGCTTTGAAAACGAAGATTAACGATGGCATGGATCATTTGATTGAAGACTTGCCGATGATTGGAAAAGTCGAAAGTATTGAAGCAAACTTCTGTTCAAATGGATTAGGGTTAAAAGGTACCAACAGTTTCCTGTTTGATAAAGAACAAGGCGGAGCATTAAACGATGTAGGGCCTTATCTTATCGGTTTTGTCTTAGATTTATTAAAAGATGAGGTCGTTGACCTAACTTCCAAGCTGAAAATAGTGGATGGGATTGATGAACATTTTCACGCTGAACTGACATTAAAGAAGGGAACAAAAGCCTATATTGAGGGAGCTATCGATGAAGCAAAAGAACGTTACGCCTTGATTATCGGGGAAAAAGGAAAGATTACGGTACCGATGTTTAATCGTATTATCGATTATACGATTGAACTTAATGATGGAACCAAATTAGAACGACATTACCCTTTAAACGGCGATGATATGACAAAAGAAATTGCTGAACTGCAGTATTGTCTGACTCATCATTTAATAGAGAGTCCACGTCATACGATCGATGATACGATCGAAATTATTGAACTGATGGAAAAGATCAGAAATAATAAATAAACAGTTGTGTAAGCGCTTTATTAAAGGTATAATAGACTTAGATAAAAATTTAACATGGGAAAGGAAGTATTTATATATGGTAAAAATGGTAATATGTTGTGCAAGTTCCATTACAACAAACGTCTTAGTTTCAAAGGTGATCAAAGCATGTGATGAGCAAAATTTCAATGCTCAGGTGCTCGCTTTACCTGAAACGATGATTACAAAAGATATCGATGCAGACATTATTTTATTAGCACCACAGATTCGCTATACAAAAGAAGAAGTAGAGAGAATCGTTAAAAATAAAATTCCGGTTATTGTCATCAACAATATTGATTTTGCTACAATCAATGGAAACGCTGTTGTCGATTCAGTAAGAAAAATATTAAATAAATAATAAAGGGATATGGTTCGCCATATCTTTTTTTATTGATAAATTTCATTTTGGGGAACAGTTTCCTAATATTAAAAATTCATCTTTATTTTATAAGGAACTTGCTATAATGTATGAGTTAATAAGGGGGATGACTATGTTAGATGTATTAATTAAATCATCAGGATTTGTTTTTATCATCATTTTAGGGTTTATCTTAAAAAAAGTGGGGTTCTTTAAAAAGGAAGATGGCTTATTCTTTTCTAAAGTTGTCATGAATATTACACTGCCGGCAGCCTTGATTGCCAATTCTAGCGGGATGGAGATCAATATGATTACGATCAGTATAATCCTGATCGGACTATGCTGTGGCTTTTTCAATATCTTTTTGGCGAAATATGTCAATCGCCGACAATCGCCGACAACACGTGCATTAAGCATGATTAATTGTTCAGGATACAATATCGGTAATTTTGCGATTCCTTTTGCTGCCAGTTTTTTTGATGCCACCGGAATGATTTATATGTGCATGTTTGATATCGGTAATGCTTTTATGGGATTAGGGGGAACTTATGCATTGGCACGCAATGAAGTGGATGGACGCGGACGTTTGGATATAAAAAATCTTTGCTTAGTATTAGTTAAGTCTATTCCTTTCGATGTTTACTTGCTTTTATTTATTTTATCTTTATTTAATTTAACGATCCCTGCTCCGGTAACGACAATCGCTTCGATGATTGGGGGCGCAAACAGCTTTTTAGCGATGCTGATGATCGGTATCATTCTTGAAATAAAGATTAGCCGTTCTCAAGCCAAAGCCGTTGTTAAAATATTAGGAGTACGTTATGTTGGGAATATCCTGTTAAGTATTGTCGTGTTCTTTATTTTGCCGCTTCCGCTTTTAGCAAAGCAGATGGTTACACTGATTCTTTTCTGTCCGATTTCAACCGTCTCTGCTGTTTATTCTAAGATGATCGACAATGATGACCCGGCACCGGCTTTAGCCAATTCGATCAGTATTTTAGTCAGCATTGCTACAATGACCGCTTTGCTGTTAATCTTTGTCGGTTAACTTTGTCGAAAAAACAGGTGCGAAAAATGCATGAAAGCAATTCATCTATGATATAATTTACTAGTGTTAAACGAGGTGAAATAGATGAAGAAGTATATACTATGGGATTTTGACTGCACCCTTGCTTATCGTGATGGAAAATGGTCGAAAACGATGAATGATATATTAGTGAGCCATCGTATCAATATTGCCTATGATTCATTGAGGGCATTCATGGGTCGAGGTCTGCCTTGGCATGAGTTTGAAAGACCGCATACTGAATTACTGGGAAATAAAACATGGTGGGAACATGTTGAAAGTTATTTAGAAAGTGTGTTTGTGATCTTAGGTGTAAGAGAAGTCCATGCTAAAGCGTATGCAAAAGAGTTTAAAGATCGTTATCTCGATTTAAGTCAATGGCATGTCTATGAAGATACTGTTGAAACATTGGAGAAACTTTCAGAGGAAGGATATACGCATATCATAGCCTCAAATCATGTACCGGAATTAAAGCAGCTTTGTGAACAATTAAATTTGGATCAGTATTTTGAAAAGATTTACAGTTCTGCATTAATGGAATATGATAAACCAAATGTTAAATTCTATCAAGAAATCTTAAATGATCTGGATGATCCTGAAGATATCGTGATGATCGGAGATAATTACAATGCAGATATACGCGGTGCCAAACATGCCGGGATAACGGCAATCTTAGTCAGAAGTGAAAATACTTTGCATTATGAACATTATTCCAAAGATTTAAAGGGTGTCGCAGATTTGCTGGAAAAAATAAAAAATGCTAAGGTCAATGCTTAGCTTAAAATCGAACTTACTGTTGCAGTAAGTTTTTTTATTTGAATAAGGGGGCAATCAACGGTACGATCATCACAGTCAATATACCGGTGACAACAATCGCTAAAGAACTCATCGCTGTTTGAATCTCTCCTAGTTCCAAGGCTTTGCTGGTGCCAATCGCATGTCCGGAAGCTCCTAATGCCAATCCTTGTGCAATAGGATTTTCGATATGCAGCCATTTAAACACTAAAGGGGCAATCACTGCGGCAAAGATTCCCGTAATGACAACAGCAGCTACCGTAATACCGCTGATTCCACCGATTTCTCCGGTTAAACCAATCGCAATGGCAGTAGTAATGGATTTTGGCAATAGAGAGACACATAAAGTACGATCTAAATGCCATAGCATTGCCATGCCGCCAATCATCACAAAACAGGTGATACAGCCGGCGACTAATGCTGTCAAGATAATTATCAGATGATCTTTTAAGATTTTAAATTCTCGATAAAGCGGTAACGCAAGACATACCGTTGCCGGCGTCAGTAAATAAGTTAAATATTGAGCCCCTTGATTAAATACGGAGTAATCTATATCGAAAAGCAGAAGTAATCCTATAATCAAAACAGAAGCAACTAAAAGCGGATTGCAGAAAGCTAATTTTGTTTTATTTTTTAGTTTGATGCCTAAATAGTAAGCCAGTAAGCTTAACACCAGACCAAAATAGGCAGAGTCGATCATAATCTTATTCATGCTGTTTCTCCTTGTCCTTCATCATTTTTTGTGCCGTTATTCCGGTCACGACCATAATGAAAAAGGTTGAAACTAAAACGATCGCAAGAAACGGAATCAGTGCTCCGGATAAGAGACCGAAGTTCTCCATAACACCGACACTTGGTCCGACAAACATGATTGGCATGATCAATAAAAGAAAATCCGCAGTTTCTTTGATTTCCTCTTCTTTAATAATTCCGATCAGTAAACATATAAAGAGAATGACCATCCCATATACGCTTGCAGGAATCGGAAGCGGTAAAAAATAATGCAGCAGTTCTCCGATAAAAGTAATGCCGCTGATTATCATAAATTGAAATAAATATCCCATATTATCCCACACTTTCCTTACTTTGGTATGATAGCATATTCTTGGTTTGTTGTTAATATTGGAGAAGGAAATAGTTGCAGATCAGATGAATTTATGTATAATGGCTACAGGGAGGAAGTAAATGAATACAAAAGTAAAATCATTGATCTACTGTTCACTGGGAGCCTGTATGATCGCAATTGGGGCACAGCTGACCATCGTTTTACCGATTAGTGTTGTTCCTATTACCATGCAGACACTGTCTGTATATATTATAGCTTGTTTGCTGGAAAGAAAGCAGGCGGTATTGGCATGTTTAATCTATTTATTATTAGGGGCTGTAGGACTGCCTGTATTTGCCGGTTTTTCCGGAGGAATTTTCGCATTAGCTGCCCCTACCGGCGGGTACTTAGCCGCTTTACCGATCATGGCATTGGTGATTGGAAAAATGCTGAAAAGAAAGGTCCTTGCTCTTATCGTCGGGACTGTCGTTTGTTATACATTTGGGACAATCTGGTTTATGTTTTCTATGCAGATGGCATTACTGCCGGCTTTAACCTTATGTGTCTTTCCTTTCTTAATCGGTGATACATTAAAAATAATATTGACCTGTCTTATAACTAAGCGTATCAGAAAACTTTAAAAGTTTCTGAGCGGCTTAGTTCTTTTCATTATATCCAAAAATCTTTTATGCATACTTTATAGTGAGGTGGGAAATAATGCCAAACATCATTCATAATCAAGCAGAAGTCACTTATCATCATGAACAATCAGTTGGCAGTATTCGCTCTAACATTGTTGAAACTATTATTGAAGACAGTCAGCCCATCAAAGCTCACATGACATCATTGCAGTCTGCTTTTCATCCTCAAGAAAACATTACCTATTTGATTCAAATAGAAAATATTGGAAATGATCCGCTTTCAATTACAATGAAAGTTACTCTTCCAATCGGTGTTCACTTTTTAGAGGGGACTTTAAAAGCATTTATAAACAGCATGGAAATACCACTCACATTAACTACTGAAGCGAATATCCTTTATATCACACTCTCTAAGAATATGTCATCTCAAGATAAGGGAATCATCCTTTACTGTATGAAAGTAGATTCAGATATTGATCCTTGCATTTTCGCTATAACCTCTTCTCTCTCTATAACAGCCTACAGCGAAGATGGCAGCACCTATACAACAGAACCGCCGCCAAGTGTTACATTGCTTAAAGAAACAGCCAGTCAGCTTGTTTTATACAGACAGTGGACACAAGATTATAGAACACTCACTTATACAATTCAACTCTTAAATTACGGCAATCAAGAAGCAATGCACATCACGTTAATGGATTGGCTTCCCATCTCCTTTAACATTCATCAAGTCACCGTAGAAACGAATGAAAGCCAAGTCATTTATCAACAAGATCAATATCAGTATGATTACTTTAATGGAAGGATTCTTCTGCCTAATGCCACTACAGCATCTCTTAACGTGCCTGCCGCTACTCTTACTTCGCCTGGCAGAACCGTGATCAAGATCACTGGTAACATCGTAAAATAACAATCTTTCTACCTCATAAAAACCGAGTATCCTAAGATGCTCGGTTTTGCTTTATCAATTGTATCAATTCTATATCATCACAAGGTCTGCCAAATAAGAATCCCTGTATATAATCTGCGGAAAACGCTTTGATGATTTCATATTCTTGGATGGATTCTACCCCTTCTACACAGACCGCAATATTTACTTCATGACATAATTCAATAATCATACGAACCAACGTAACATCAAAACGGCTGTATGTAATCTTTTCCACAAAAGCCTGATCAATTTTAATGATATCTGCCGGACATTGCTTCAATACATTTAATGAGGCATAGCCGGTTCCAAAATCATCCATTGCAATCGTAATCCCTAAATCACGTAAAGCCTGATAGATATTCGATATATTGTCAGAAGCTAAATAACTCTCTGTGAATTCTACGATAATATTTCGAGGATCAAGCTGTTCTTTTTCTAAGGTTTCCTTGATAAAAGGAATGATGGGATCCGGACTGACTTGAACATACGATAAGTTGATACTGATCATAAAATCAGGATCGGCTTTAATAAACGCCTTGGCTTTGGCAACGGCTTCTTCAAAGACCCAACGCCCTGCTTGAATGATCATCCGGGTATCCTCTAGTAAAGGAACAAATTCTGATGGTGAAATGATTCCATAAGCCGGACTGGACCAACGAAGCAAGGCTTCCGCCCCACGTATTTTTTTAGAATCGGTATAGACGATAGGCTGGAACTGTAAAGAAAAGCCTTCAAAGTTATTTTCAACACTTTCACGCAGCTCTTGTGTCAGTGTCAATTTACGAAGATGATCGAAAACAATTTGATCGGAAAAGAAGCTTAATTGATCTTTTCCATTCTTTTTACTTGTTTCCAATGCATAACTGGCATATTTAAAGAGATTGATATAAACGTTGGCATGTTCGGGATAAATAGCACATCCAGCCGATATACTGCAAAAATAACGTTCATTCATATGAAGCTGCTGACGCGAAAAAGGAGCTTTGATTTGTTTATATAGAGCTTCAATCTGTAAAGTTGAGTAGCTTTTCAATAAAACTGCAAATTCATCCGCATCCAATTTATAGACAGTTGCTTCTTTTGGAACAAGATCACAAATAGTCTGAGCGGCTTTCTTTAATACATCATCACCAAAAGCATGATCACGTAATTGATTCACCGACTTAAAGTTATCCAAATTTAAAAGAAGCAGAGCCAGAGGATCGGAGCTGGATTGGATATATTGTTTTATATCTTCCTCTAAAGCAAATTTATTATAGAGTCCGGTTAAAGGATCAATCTTTTCTTTTCGCCCAATATTTGAAATAATACCAGCAAATAAGTCAGGGTCACCGAGGGCATCAAAGATCACTTTTCCTCGGCATCGCAGCCACACCCACTCATGATGCCGATTAATAGCTCGATATTCAACACAATGCTCACTCACTCTTCCGTCAATGATTTCCTGATTGCTTTTTAAAAATAATTCTTTATCTAAAGGATGAACTTTACTTCCCCAAATCGCTGCAGCATTTTTTAAAACCTCTCCGGGCAGATCAAATTCTTTCACCATTTTCGGAGAATAACGGAATAAACCGGTTTTCATATTGCAGATATAGACATAATCATCAGTGCTTTCCACTAAAGCATCGTAGAGACGATCTTTATCATAATCAAAATCCTCAATCTTGACAGTGTGGACATGATCTGTTTGTAATTTCGCTTCATTTTGCTGGAGATGAACCAAACGTTTTTGTTCATACATCTTTTCATCCGCAAGCGTTAACAGGGTCTCTAAATTTAAGAGATTATCCGGTTTTACAGTGATTGTTCCATAACAGAAGCCAAGTTCATAAGGAATGCCTAAAATCTTTTTTAAGTGACGTAATTTATCAATGGCTCCTTGCAAAGCTGTACGTACTTGAAGTGGCTCTTGATCATAGAAAGCCAAAACAAATTCGTCACCACTCAAGCGAAAGAATAACGTATCTTTATCGATAAAGGACTGAATCGCTTCCGTAATATAGCGAATCTTATTGTCCCCCTCTTTATGCCCGTAATAATCATTGGTCTGTTTTAAACCATTGATATCCATTAAAACCAGACAAAGTGATGTTTGATTTACTTTTGCTCGATTTAATAAAATCTGGAGTTCTATTTTACCGGCACGACGATTGGTCAGTTTCGTTAATTCATCAATATTTGCTGCCTGTGAAATTTTTTTAAAATCCGTGATGTCTGTGGACTGCTGTAAATGAGCAAGCCTGCCATCCAACCAATGAATCAAACTATCTTTGTTTTCATAATATTGCTGATTAATCGTACTCTTTTCTTCCCAAGTAATGGTTTGATTCGGATACTGTTTTAAATGTTCGATCGGACAGAATTCACAGCGCTTATCTTTTCCTCTCTGTAATAGTTTCCAGCAGGTTTTGCCAACAGGGTCATCGATATGATATATCTTTTTCATAGGTTCGTTCATAAACAGAATTTCATCTGTTTGAGGATCGGTCACATAGATATAATCAGATATACCGTTAATCACTGTATAGAATAACTTCTCATAGGCTGTTTTTTCTATGTTGTGAATGATTTCTTTGGCATTTAGATCCAATAGTCTGCGGCAAATGGCAACATCTTCATCACACAGGGGAGCAGCCTTTGCTGATCGTCCCATGGCCACCACGCCAATAGGTACATTTTTAAAGGTGATGAGATGCACATAGAGCTGTTCTTTAATGTGTGGGTCATACTCATGAATGGAATCAATAATCTGTTCTGGCGTAGATGAGGGATCTAAAATGAGATGATGAAGAAAATCTTCTAAAGAAGAAAGCAAAACTTTCTGATTCACAGGATCTTTTCCCCAAATATAAGGGTCAGCCATTCGCTTGAAATTATAATAATAACAGATTCCTAAACATTCGATATCCAGCATATGCGCTATGAAACCTGTTAGTTCTTCATTGTGATTATTAATTTTAGCTGAACGATCAAAGGAAATAGGGGATTGCATTGCATCTTGTTTCATTTTCTTCACCTCATATCTTTTATATAGTTTAATTATATACTAAATTTGTGACAAAATGTTTATATTTCTTGTATTATTTATATTTCAGAATAAGATTAAATTATGCCACAATTTGTTGGCATATCCATATATAGGCAAGACAAGGAGATTCAAGTAAAATAGAAGTAGAGGAAGGGGAGATTCCAATGAAGTGTAAAAAGTGCGGAACAGAAATGAAAGAAGCTAAATTCTGTCCTGAATGCGGAGCTAAAGCCCCTAATCATTTTAATCAAATGGTGGAGGCAGAAAGTCATCAGAAAGAAAAACAAAAAGCAATTCGCCAGAAACAACTAGAGAAAGAAAAAAGAATCATTCAAGAAAAAGGGTTGAAAAATAATTATGTTCTCTATTCGTTTATCTTTGGATTGATCGGAGCAGCCTTGGTTTTGTGGCCTGCCGGATTAGAAATTCAAACCCAATGGTGGTACAGTGTATTGGTTTTGGTATTTGGCTTTGCCGGCTACTTTACAGCCAGAAAGGCAAGAATCCTAAACGTTCAATATTTCAATCGTTATCGAGTACATTTAAACCCAAGGTTATCTAAATTAGGATTAGGTTTATCGATTTTCTCACTAGGAGCAGGCGTATTCATGGGAACATTCGTGATGATGCTTTATATGTAAGATTCCATTCATTTGGAATCTTTTTTGTTGAATGATGTAATGAAAAAGAACCGGAGTCAATCCTATACAATGAAAGGATAGGCATCTATTAGCTTTAACCAAAGCTTATAGATAGGTCAATGCTGCACTTGTAATTGATGAAAATAAAACAGAACTAAGATGAGGCTGTCGGCTTTAGTGATACCAAGGGGACACACCAAAACCATTAACTATTAAAACTTGCGAAGACGAAACAAAAAGACACATCAGGACGATGTGTCTTTTTATGACTATCCAGATAGTCAAGGGGAGGTCTATATTTATTCAGCAGTTGTAAGTCCTTGTTCTTCTTTGTAAGCTTTATTATCTGCTACTTTGAAGAATGGGAACCACATTAAGCCAGCTGCCAAAATTGAGAAAGCTTCCCAAACTGAGATTTTCCAGCTACCTTGTAAGATACCATATAAGATAGGTGGCGTTGTCCAAGGAATTTGAGCACCACTTGGAATTGGTACCAGACCAATCTTCATTACAAAGTAAGTTAATGTACCTAAGATTGGAGTAATGAGTAATAATGGAATAAAGAACAGTGGGTTCAATACAACAGGGATACCGAAGATCAACGGTTCATTGATGAAGAAGAATGTTGTCGGTAAAGCTAATTTTCCTAAAGTTTTGAACTGTGAACTCTTTGACCATAAACACATGATGATTGCAAGTGAGAACATAGATCCTACACCACCAGAGATAAAGCAGCGACCTAATGATCCTGAAATGATGTGAGTAGGGGTTTGACCTGCTTGATATGCTGCAAAGTTTTCCAAAGCCAAAGGCGTATAGATTGGGTTTGTGATAGATCCAACGATATTACCACCATGAAGCCCGAAGAACCAAAGAATATTGGTCATAAATTGGAAGAAGATAAATGAGAATAAGTTATCTCCCATAAAACGCATTAAGTTTGATTGAATGATTGTAAATACGGCAGTATGTAAATCATGGTAACTTGTTAATGTCATTAATCCCGCAATCGCTAAGAAGATAGAGACAACGATACCTGTAGGGATCAATGCTGAGAATGAATTGGCAACATTTGGCGGTACGCTGTCAGGAAGTTTGATAACCCAACCACGTTTTACCACAAAGATGTAAAGCCTTGAAGCTGCCAAAGCGACGAACATAGCACAGAATAATCCCTTTGCTCCTAAATATGCAGTAGCATAAGCCCCTTCTGTACGTCCTGTTACTAAGAAGAATGATACTAATGCTGATAACCCGGCACCGGCACCATCTACATCAAATTCTTTAGCTAATGTATAAGCAATAAAGAATACCGCATATAATGCGATTAAATCTATTGTTGCTTGACTAGGTAGTGCTAAGATACTACCGAAGCCTGATGAAGCAAGCCAGTCTGTATAAGCCTTGATAGGGAGGTTACTTAACAATGTGAATAATGATCCAACGATGGTAGCGGACATGATTGCAATGAATCCGCCACTGATAGCTCTTAAATATTTGTTTTGTCCAAGCGTGGCTGCAATTGGTACTAATTTTTCTTCTAGTACACCCATTAATTTATCCATATGTATTCCTCCTTTTTTTAATTTCTCCCATTTGCTTAACCTGTAAGCGCTTCACTTCCTACACTTACATTATAGAATAGCGTCAAGGATTAATAAATTTGTCTTATTGCCAATTAATTGTGGCAAGGATTGTTTTCTTCCTCAAAAGCTTGCTTATCTGCCATGGCAAAAAACGGATACCAAAGAAACGAGGCCAATACAATGGTAATGACTTCCCATAAAGCTAACCGCCAGCTGCCTTGCAGGAAACCATATAAAATCGGTGGTGTGGTCCAGGGGACTTGAGCTCCGGTAGCGATGGGAATCAAACCGATTTTGGTGACAAAATAAGTCATCACAGATAGAATCGGTGTAACCATCAATAGTGGAATCAGGAAGATTGGATTTAAAACAATCGGGACTCCGAAAAGTAAAGGTTCATTAATGAAAAACAGACAGGTTGGAAAAGATAGCTTCCCAAACGCTTTATATTTTTGTGACTTCGCAAATAAAAGCATAAGAATAGATAAACTCAGCATCGATCCCACTCCACCATGAATAAATAATTTACCGAACTGCCCGTTAATAATATTGGGCATGGGGTCTCCGGCTTGAAAGGCAGCTAGATTTTCTAAGGACAGTGGGGTATAAATTGGGTTTGTCACAGCACCAACGATATTCCCGCCATGAAGTCCAAAGAACCAAAGAATATTGGTCACAAACTGAAAGAAGATAAAGGAGAACAGATTATTTCCCATGAACTTCATCAAATTGGATTGTATCGTTGAGTAAATCATAGAATGCAAATCATGATAAATAGTCAGCTTCATTAAGGCGGTTATGCTTAAACACACAGAGATAATGATAAAGGAAGGAATGATGGCTTCAAAAGAACTCAGAACTTGATGAGGGATATTTGAAGGCAATTTTATTTTCCAGTTTCTCTTTATGATAAAAACATATAAATACCCACACAGCAAACCGATAAAGATTGCCGCAAAAAGTCCGTTAGCACCTAAGAATCGTGTTGAGTACCCGTTGTCACTGCGACCTGTGATCAAAAAGAAGCAAGCTAAAGAAATAAGCCCGGCGCCATGACCGGAGAGGTCATACGATACCACTAAATGATAACTGATAAAAAAGACCGTATATAAAGAGATAATATCTATAGAGGCACTGCTGCCTAAATCTAATATGGAACTTAATCCTGACATGGTCAGCCAATTCGTATAACCTGCAACAGGCAGATTCTTAATCAACGTCAGCATGGAACCGATAACCGTAACCGGCATGGTCGTAATAAAAGCACGGCTGATGGAATTTAAAGAACGATTGGCCGCCACCCTTTTTGCCAAGGGATAAAGTTTTGCTTGCAAGGACTCAATCTTGGTGAGTTCGATTTCTTCTTCAATGATGGGTTCAGAATGAAGATTTCCATCATTCAGGGCACTGTTTATGATATTTTCGACGTTTAACGCACCATAATCATCCATTGAAATGTTGATTACACGAGTGTCATGGTCAACTGCCAGATCATGAATCTGCTGTTCAAAGAAGTGAAGCTGTGGGGCAATCAACACCACATCTGCTTCATCAATATATTTTCTTAATTGATCCTTTGAACATGAGCCGATTTTAATTCCGTTTAACTGTTGTTTTTTCACTTCATCACGCATTTTTTGAACTAATAAACTGCTTGACATTCCTGAAGCACAGCAAACTAATAGTTTCATAGGTTATTGGAAGATGCTGTCAGTCAGCAGTTCTTCCTTTTCTTTGCTTAAAGAATGAATATAGTTTTGTAAAGTGGAATAATCAGGATGTCTTTCCAGTTCTGCCATACGTTCTCGATTTAAGACTAAACTTGACAATACTTCATTAAAAACAGTCAACGCTTCATCTGAATTGGATTTAATACAGAGTAAAAATACAAATTTGACCATTTGTTTTTCCCAACGAATCGGCTTATCTAAGATCGCTACAGCGACAAATGTTTCATCCATTACCGTTTTAATAGGATGTGGCAAAGCAATCTTATTTCCGAATTCAGTAGGGGACACGGCTTCTCTTTCCATGACTAACTGATAAAAGTTTGAGGGAAGCGGACGTTGTTCTTTGATCTTTTCACATAAAAAGGTAATCGCCTCCTGTTTATCTTTCACATCAACATGAGTAAAGAAATATTCCGGTCTAAAACAACGGCGAATAAAATCATAATCTTCATTGTTTTTAATTAAAATCTTTTCAAGATTTTCGATATCCTCATTGCCGAGGAAATATTGCACTTGAATAACAGGAATATCTGTTTTAAATGGAAGCGGAATCGTTGATAGAATAAAATCATATTGACTTTGATCGATATGGGATAATTCGTAAGCCTGTGTGACCAGCACTTTATTCAGATAGTCTTTAAACTTCGATTTGACTTTATAGAGTAAAATCTGAGAACTGCCGGCACCACTTGCACAGACAATGATAATATTCTTTTGTTCCGGTTTGTTCAGTCTTTCCAAAGCTAACGCAAAATGTAAAGCTAAATAACCTAACTCACTTTCATCGACGGTGGCATTGATTTGCTTAGAAACCACTTTTCCGGCTAAGATGGCGATTTCAAATGCTATCGGATTATCTTTTTTGATTTGTTCTGTTAAAGGGTTGGTGATCTTAAGCCCATAATGCAGACGATTGAGCATTGGCTGAATATGAACGGCAATCATTGAATAGAGTTCCAGATCAGAAGTCAAATCGATATGAAATACCTGTTTTGTTTCTTCTAAAATGGCATCAATCAGATCCATTGTTGTTTGTTCCATAACAATATTGGCATTATTCATTTTTAATGCCTGTTTTCCCATTAGGTGAATCGCAATGTAATGAATTTCACTCGAAGGGATCGTAATTCCAAAATAATTATTTAATTCTACGGCAATCTCATTGGCGATGATCATTTCCGGACGATCTTGAAACTGCTGTGTTTGATGAAAAAATTCATCAACATAAGTTTTTCCCATGATACGATTGATGGCAATTAAAATGTGGATAGATAAATTCTGAAAACCAAAATCTGTGAGTTTAAACTCATGTTTTAATATTGCTTCATAGAGTACTTTTTTTATAAATTCAAAGGCATCCTGATCAATATATTCACTGCTTACATCAATCCCTTGGATATAATGCTGATCGTAATCATCAAAGTGATAGAAATATTGAGAGATACATGAACGGATATCTTTTTCTTTTCCTTTTATCTTCAAACCGTAACCCGCTTTCCCTGCCAGTTCCAGATGAAAATAGGATAAACGTTCTTTCACTTCTTTAATATCAGCATTTAAGGTACTGCGGCTGACATAGATTTCATCTGCCAAATCCGCGATTTTAACGTAGTTCGTGTGCGCTAAAAAGTAACGAATAATATAATTGATTCTTTCTTCTTGGTGAACGGGAATCAAATATTGATTCGAAGATTCTTCCTGTAATAACGATTTCACAAACTGATTGTATAAATCTTCATTTAAGACATGAAGATAGTAACCGGCATTGGGTTTAGATTCGATCTTTGCTCCTGCTTTTTTCTCAATCGTATCTTTATATTTACGAATATCTTCACGTAAGGTACGAGGTCGTATTTCCAGCTGTACACACAAATCTTCAGATTTAATGTAATCTGATTTTTTAGCTAATATTTTGAATAATTGAATAAAACGTCTATCCATTTTGCATCCCCACTTCTTTATTTTTTCTTGATATCGTTAAAACTTATAAAATGAACATCATTTTCTTCTGCCCAATTTTTTAAGGCAGGATTACAGGCAATCTGCACTTCTTTTGCACGGGTTATATTATAAAAGGACCAATCTAATAATTCTTGGTCGATGTAGCCCGGATGAGAATGAATTTCGACAAGATCTTCACTTAATAGATCAGCTTGATCGTTTAACCAGTAATCTAAAGATACTGTATCTTGATAATAACCGACTTTTGGCATGACCGGTACTTCCCAACCGGAATGGTGTGTGTCACGAATCTGCACCATTTTCCCATCTTCGATATAATGAATATTATCGGTATAGTGTACTTGGAGCTCGGTAGCAACTTCTCTGATTGCAACAGATAATCCCGGATCAAAAACAGCATGACCTTCGATATGGGTAGGATAATGTCCCATCAGCTCCTTAAAGCGTTCGGCTTGTGCTCGTACTTCTCGTTTAATATCCTCAACATCCAGTTTTAATCCTTGCTTTAAGCGTGATTTCACATTGAAATGTCCTTCTTCATCGACTAATGAAGGGATATCCTTAGGATCACTGACCGGAGTTCCAATCACAATATTGGAATGCTGTCCGCAATAAAGACCGGGATTTTCCTTTAATAATTGAGCTGCAAAGGGAGCGGCAGGCATATTGCTCATCATCGTTGTAGAGCGTATGATGCCATCTTGATAGCTTTTAATAATACCTAACGTTACTGCTTCACTGTAGCCGATATCATCAGCGTTTAAAATAATTCTTACCATATTTTTTCCTCCTTGATGAACGACCTTGCTACAAATTATAGCATTTTTCCGGTTAATTTACCGTAAAATATCAGAATTTGAAAGGGTCGTTTCTACTCTTATTTTAATATAGAAAGAAGCTTCTTAAATGTTATATTTTTGCCAAAGAATTGAGGCAAAAAACAAAAAAACTTAAACCTGTTTAGGCTTAAGTTCCTATTTCTGCAAGTTAAGTAAACGTAAGGCATGAACGTTTTCGTCACCGGCAATCTGCCGATAGATCTTTCTGAAACGTTTGTTTTTAGTCGTGTTGGCGGCTTTGTTGTAGCTGGCAACATCATCGATCTCAGCCTGAATGCTGTTATCGATCAATTCTTCAGCGTGCTTGTTAGGGTCCATCGGTGCAATATTGGGGTGATAGCTTTCACCGGTTATTTCATAGTACATCGATTCCAATAAATTGACATGACGCTGTTCATCACTTTCCAATTGTGTAAATAATTGTTTTAATTCAGGAATATTCGAAGCATTGATTAGAGTATGATAAGTTTGAATCGCTTTGTATTCATCAATGATCGCTTCTTTTATAAAGGACAAATCGTTATTCATTTTTTCACCTCATATTAAATATATGCCCCATAAAGAAAATATGACATCTTTATCTTAATTTGATAGAATAGAGAAAAGGAGAATACTATGAATAAAATTCAACTCGCTAACGATGTCTATGCTTTAGAATATGAGGAACTCACTCCCTATCTCACCTATGTCTATCTGATTATCAGAGGGGAAACACTTTTTATTATCGATACGTTTTGTGGCAGTGATTATATGGAAGAAATTAAGAAGATGTATCCTGCTTATCGGTATTGTGTCATTAATACCCATTATCATTTTGACCATATTTGGGGGAATGCGGCTTTTAATGCAGAGGATATCTATGCACATTTTTTATGTAAAGACGCCATTATGAGACATGGTAAAGAAGACTATTTAAAAAATAAACACTATTTAAAAGGGAAGACAGAGAGGATTTATCCTCGCCATTTAATTAAGGAGCGGTACTTTTTTAAAGAAGCGAAGATAGAATTAATATATACCCCCGGACATAGTAAAGACAGCATCAGTGTTTATGATCATGTACATCAATGGTTGTTTGCCGGAGATAATTTAGAAAAACCGATCATACAATTAGAAAGACAAAACCTAGTCATTTATAAAGATACTTTACAGAAATATTTGCAGCTGCCAATCGAACGGTTCTATGGCGGACATACTCTGCATCTGACAAGAGCGGACATCCAATATATGATTACCTATTTAGAGCGGATTGAAAAAGGCGAAAGTATGTATTTTGATGATCCCCATGTCCAAGCGGTTCATCTGAAAAATTTAAAGTAATATCGGTGGAAATTGTCACATATTTGGTGTATATTAATGGTATTGTCAAGGAGGCATTATGAAAAAGAAAACTCTGATTAATATTGTATTAACGGTTATAGCAGGGGCTGTTTTATATTACTTTATGTTACCGCCGTTAAATTTACAATCGATGTTGTTTTATGTGTATGCAGCGATGCTGATCGCCTTTTATACGATCATCTATTTCGCTTCTAGTTTTGATCCGCGTCAAATGCAGAAAATGAAGTTTAACAGCAAAAAGCCAATGATTTTAGTTGTCATTGTGTTGGCGATTGTCGTTTTAAATATTTTTTATTCACCGCTGATCAATGCATCTATGTATTCAAAACGTATTACAGTACGTGAAGACGGAGACTTTACTGCCGATGTCAGTGTTGTAGACCTTAACTCTTTACCTTTGTTAGATAAAGATTCTTCCAGTAAACTAGGGGATCGTGTCATGGGACAAATGCCGGAGTTAGTTTCTCAGTTTTATGTGTCGGATCTGTATACGCAGATTAATTATAAAAATCGTGTTGTACGTGTCACTCCGTTGGAATATAACGGGTTCTTTAAATATTTCTCGAACCGCAGTGATGGGGTAATGGGATACATTACTGTAGATTCCGTAGACGGTTCATCAAACTTAGTGAAATTGGAAAAAGGGATGAAGATCCTTCCTTCTGCTATGTTTAATGAAAATCTTTATCGTCAATTGCGCTTTCAGTATCCAACATTTATCTTCGGTGAGGAATCATTTGAAGTCGATGAAACAGGAAAACCTTTCTGGATCGTACCTGTGCTGAAATACAAAGGGGTAGAATTGTTGGAAGATGTCAAAGGAGCCGTTATTTTAGATCCGGTGACAGGAGACTCACAATATTATAATGTAGCGGATGTACCAACATGGGTTGATCATATTTATCCCGCTTCGTTATTGATTGAACAAAGTGATGACTGGGGACGTTATCGTAATGGTTTTATCAATTCGATTATCGGACAGAAAAATGTGGTTAAAACAACAGACGGTTACAATTATATCGCAAAAGATGATGATATCTATTTGTATACGGGAATTACTTCAGCGACCGAAGATGCTGCCAATATTGGGTTTATCTTATCGAATATGAGAACGAAAGAAACAATCTTCTATCCGGTACCGGGAGCTCAGGAAACATCGGCAATGGAAAGTGCCAAAGGTCAGGTTCAGCAAATGAACTATACCGCAAGTTTCCCATTGCTTATCAATCTAAACAACAAACCGACATATCTGATTTCATTAAAAGATAATGCCGGGCTGGTAAAGATGTATGCTTTTGTAGATGTGACCGATTATCAAAAGGTTGTCGTGACAGATTCATCTGAAGGAATTGAAGCAGCTGCTCAAAATTATATTGGGGATAAAGATGCCGTTATAGATCAAGAAAATGTCAAATTTAAAGAAATTACAATAGGCTCTATAACAGATTCTTTGATTAATGGGGACAGCTACTATTATATTAAGGATACCGATGGAAATAAATATCGAGTTAAAATCAGTGTCGATGAGAAAAATATTCCATTCATTCAAGCCGGGGATACGTTAAATATCGGCTATCTGTTAGAAGAAGAGGTAACAGAGATATTACAGTTAAAATAGACCTTACAATGGTCTATTTTTTGTTTATCAGGCAAAACTAATGGTAAGGGTAATCAGTTGCTTAAAATGGTGATTTATTGTATCATAAAGTCAATGAAAGAAATGTTATATAATGTCATATGAACGAATTTGAGGTGAAAAAATGACCGATCATAATAAAGTAAAACAAGGATTAAGCAACGAAGAAGTACAGCAAAGAATTGAAAACGGACAAGTCAATCTTTTAAGCAATACGATTACAAAAACATACCAACAAATCTTTTTAGATAATACGATGACTTTTTTCAATATTATTAATATTATTTTATTGGGATTGGTCATTCTTGTCGGTTCCTTCAAAAACATGTTGTTTATTATGATCATTGTGACTAATACATTGGTGGGAATTATTCAGGAAATCCGTTCAAAGCGGACACTGGATAAACTGACCATTCTTACCGTCAGTCAGATCGAAGCCATCCGAAATGGCAGCAAGATCAGCATTCCCGTTGATCAGATCGTACTTGGGGATATCCTGTTTTTAAAACAAGGACTGCAGATTCCTACGGATGCTGTTATTGTTGAGGGACGTATCGAGGTCAATGAATCTTTATTGACAGGAGAATCTGATCCGCAGTTTAAAGGGGTTGGGGCTTCTTTGTTTTCGGGAAGTTTTGTCACCTCCGGTCAGGCTTATTGTGAAGTCGTTCATGTAGGTAAAGACAACTATATGGAAAAGATCACTGCCGAAGCAAAGAAATTTAAAAAACATCGTTCGGAGTTAAATCGCAACTTAGATCGTATCTTAAAATTGATTAGTATTATCATTATCCCGATCGGGGTTGGCTTATTTGCAAAACAATATTTTTTAACTCATTTGACATTCCGCAGTTCTGTCTTGCAGACAGTTGCCGCTTTATTGGGGATGATTCCCGAAGGGTTGGTCTTATTGACAAGTGTCGCCATGACGATTGGGGTTATGCGTCTGGCAAAAAAGAAAGTACTGGTACAGGAACTTTCTTGTATGGAAACATTGGCGCGTGTAGATGTTTTATGTTTGGATAAAACAGGAACAATTACAGAGGGGCGCATCGCGGTTGAGAAAGTGGAAACCTTAAAAAAGGCAGATATCGATTTCATCATGGGAAATCTGATGCGTGTCATTCAGGATGAAAATGTCACGGCAATGGCTTTACGTGAACAGTTTAAAGAAGTGGACGAGCTTGAGTTGGATCATCTCATTCCATTCTCTTCCGATCGTAAATACAGCGGGGCTGCTTTTAAAGGAGAAGGAACCTATCTGATGGGAGCCAATAAGTTCCTGTTTCCTCATGGCTATGAACATCTTCAGGAAAGATGCCATCAATTAGCAAAAGAAGGATATCGTTTGATTGTTGTCGGGCATTCACCCAATGTTAATCAAGATAGGGAAATACCCGAGGGATTGGAACCGATTGCCATCATTCAAATGTCCGATGTCATTCGTAAAGAAGCCAAAGATACTCTTGATTACTTTGTAAAGCAAGGGGTAAAAGTTAAAATTATTTCCGGCGATGATCCGGTGACGGTATCGGCGATTGCGAAAAGAGCAGGATTAAAGGACGCCGAAAAATATATTGATGCAGCAAGTTTGCAAGATGAAGATGCGATTGAACAGGCAGTCGCACGTTATAATGTGTTTGGACGAGTAACGCCAAAACAAAAAAAGCAGATGATTATGGCCATCAAGAAATTAGGACATACTGTTGCGATGACCGGAGATGGTGTCAACGATGTACTGGCGTTTAAGGAATCAGATGTTTCAATCGCCATGGCATCAGGAAGTGATGCGGCTAAACATGCAGCGAATCTGGTTTTGATGGATTGTAATTTTGCGGTTATGCCCACTATCGTAAATGAAGGGCGTCGGGTTATTAATAATATCAGTTATGCGGCGTCTATGTTTTTGATTAAAACGGTTTTCTCGGTTATTTTATCTTTACAAACGATTCTGTTAGGACAGGGTTATCCCTTTGCACCGATTCAGTTATCCATCATCAGCAGCTGTGCGGTGGGGATTCCCACTTTCCTGATGACTCAAGAATCCAATTTTAATCGTGTAGACGGTCATTTCTTTAAACAAGTTTTTAAAAATGCGGTTCCCACCGCTTTAACGATTGTGATTTGTATTACGCTGATTACTTCTATCGGCAGTGCTATGGGAGCCAGCAGTCCAATGCTGACTACCGCCAGTGTATTAATTACCGGTTGGAACTATATGCTGGCGTTAGAAAGAGTATATTCCCCGTTATCCACTTATCGAAAAGTTGTGATTTATACAATGCGTTTGGTGTATTTGATTTGTATCTTGATCGGACAGGGAATTTTGGAACTTGTCGCTGTCGATTTCAACGTTCTTTTGCTGTTGGTGTCTGCGATTACCTTTTCACCACTGTTTTTTGAGTGGTCTACGAAGCTTTTGGAATGGATTATTCGATTATGGGAGAAGTACGGATTAGAAAAATGGTTATAAAAAAGATGAGCAATGGATAAAGCTCACCTTTTTTTATTCTGTTTCAATAATATCCTGTGCTAAAGCGGTATCAAGTTTTTCAACGTTTCGCAGTTTACGTTGGATCGCCCGAGTACGGACCCCCACTAGTTTATCTAATTCACGATTTGCCTGATCGATTCTTTGCTGGGTTAAAGAGAGAATATCGGCAAACTTATCAAATTCAGTACGAACAGCACCTAACACTTCCCAAACTTCACTGCTTCGTTTTTGCAGGGCAATGGTTCTAAAGCCCATTTGGAGGCTGTTTAATAATGCCGCCATAGTGCTTGGACCCGCCAGATTCACATGATAATCTCTTTGCAGTACTTCCACTAAACCACGATTAACAGCTTCCGCATATAAGCCTTCAAAAGGCAGGAACATGATGGCAAAGTCAGTGGTGTAGGGAGGTTCAATATACTTCGTTTTAATATCTTTAGCGAAGCTTTTGATGCGTTGTATTAAGATATCAGCATTACTTTGTACAAGGTTGGGATCTCCGGTTTCATAGGCTTCCTGCAATGCCTGATAAGCATCAGCAGGGAACTTTGAATCGATCGGCAAGTAGACACTGCGTTCATCACCCGGCAGTTTAATCGCATACTCTACAACATTCTTACTATTTGGGACGGTCGCGACATTCGTCTCATATTGTTCTGCAGACAGGATTTCTTCTAAGATCATGCCTAATTGAATTTCACCTAAGATCCCTCGTGTTTTAACGTTGGATAATACTTTCTTTAAGTCGCCAACCCCATTTGCCAAGGTCTGCATTTCACCCAAACCTTTATAGACTGCTTCCAATCGTTCATTGACTAACTGGAAGGATTTCGTCATTTTTTCTTCCAATGTTGTCTGGAGCTTTTCATCTACAGTATGTCGAATCTCCTCTAATTTCTTATTGCTGTCTTCTTGAATATAGCTTAATCTTTTTTCCATAGTCAGACGCAGCCCATCTAACTTCTGTTCATTCGTCATTTCTAAGGTCTGAAAACGCTTTTCCAACTGACTTAACGATATCATTAATGATTGATTCATCTGCGCTATACTGTTGTTTTGTGTTAAACCGATTTCCTTTTGCAGTTCTACAGACCATTTAATCGTATTTGATAACTCGGCAATCATCTCTTTTTTTATTAGCTGCATAGTTGTTTTCTGCTGAGTTTGCTGGTAAATCACCCCTAACAGCAGCACCACGATCAAAATGAATAATCCAATTATAATATATTCCATAAAGCTCCTTCCATTATTCTAAACATTCAAACTGAAAATCATCTAATAATTCATTAGCCGCTATAGCGGTTAACTGGTGTTCGATGGCAAAAATTAAAACAGCGTCTCTGCGGATCTTAGAATACAGAGGACTATGTCCCGATAATTTAAGCAGACGTTCTGTTTCTTTCAAGCTGCCTTTTAAAGCTAAAGCAATCTGAATAATCTTATCACGTCCGGCTTTCTTACTTCCATCGAAAATCTGATAGGCATAGGTTCTGGATAAATTCGTTTGCCTGATGATATCACTTCGGCTTACTTCTTTTATTCTGCACAAATAATCGAAATACTCACTAAAGGACATTTCTTTAATTGTTTCAATTGTCTCTTTTAATGCTTCATCTTTACTGTTTTTTATAATATTTAATAAATCTGTTGTTGATTTCATTTTTTTCTCACCCAATTTATTTTATAATAATTACAGTAGGTTAACAAGGGAGAATAGTAGGATGGATAAATTAACCGTTTATAGAACAATTAAAACGATTAAGGCAACAGAAAGCAAGAAAATTGAGCTTGTTTATCATGAGATTGATCATTGTTGTTATATTAAAAGGGAACTAAGTCAGTATGATCTGGATACCTATCAGCGTTTAAAGGAACATCCTAATCCCGGATTTGTACGGGTAATGGATCTGTGGGTTCAAGACGAAAAACTGATCGTGATTGAAGAGTTCATCAATGGACTGACATTGGATAATGTATTAATGAACGAAGAGTTGAACAAGGAACAGATTATAGGTATCATGGATGATTTATGTGATACCTTAAGTTTTCTTCACCAGCTCTATCCACCAATCATTCATCGGGATATCAAACCGGAAAATATCTTTTACTATCGTGGGCATGCGATTCTTTTTGATTTCGATATTTCACGTGTTTATGATTATATGAAGAATAAAGATACGCAGGTAATGGGAAGTGTTGGATACGCTGCACCGGAACAGTTTGGTTTTTCTCAAAGTGACTCGCGCAGTGACATATATGCTTTAGGCGTGCTTTTAAATGTATTGTTCACAAAGCAGCTGCCGCAAGATGAACTGTATGGCGGAGAGGAAAGCAAGATTATATTAAAAGCGACAGCTTTAGATCCGCAAAGAAGATATCAGAAGGTCGAACAGCTAAAACAGGCACTGCACCATTATCATCCGGATGCCTTTCTTGATGAACATAAAAAGTATGGGATTCCCGGATTTCGTCATAAAAAAATTTCTCATATGATCGCAGCGATTGTCTATTACACTGCCAGTCTTTTTTTAGCGATGCATATCACTGTCGTGAATGGAACGAGCAATGAACAGTTGGCATCAAAAGTCAGTTTTTCGATTTGGTTCCTTTTTATTCCGCTTTTAGTTTTTGATTTCATGGGGTTAAGGAAAACGGCTTTATTTAGTCAGTGTAAAAATAAGATCATGATTGTCATCGGTCTGGTTTTGACTGCTGTCTTTTGGCTTTTCGTAATCATGATGGCAGCCTTTTCACTTACATAAAAACCAGCAGATAAATTTATCCGCTGGTTTTTGTCTGCTGAAAGCAGACCAAGTATAGGTATGAATCGATATAATAGAATTATAGATTATTCTTTATTTTGGTCAATAACAGGTGTTTGAAAAAACTTTTCGATAGGAGTTTCTAAGACTTGGCTGATTTTCCAAAGAGTTAAGATACTAATACCTTGGTGAATTCGGCTGCTTTCTAGATTACCGATCAAAGCTGTGGAAACATTAATTTTTTCGGCTAATGTCTCTTGTGTCATTTTTTGTTTTGATATGCTGTATAAATTTCGATAATATTTTATATTTTTACCAATCATATCATAAAGTTTATCTTCATTAAGGAACTCGAATTCCATAGCTTACACACTCCTTTCGACCTTATTTTCTCATATTTCTATAATTTGACCATATATCAAAAATGATAAAATATCATTGTAAATGATTATTTTATTTGCTAGAATAATCTTAGACAGAATAATTGAAATTATTCTAAATGTGGAGGGAAAATATGAAAAAATTATTGAAAGCATTGACTGCTTTGGCAGTATGTGCGGTGTTGATGAGCGGATGTTCAAGTTCTGGTGATGGGAAAGATAAAACACCAGAAAAGACGGAATTTGCTCAGTCGGAGACAGCGACTTATAAAAAAGTCGAATACAGAGTGACAGGGGTTGAAAAAACAAAAGGGCAACAGTATTTTGAAGCCGCAGAGGGAAAAGAATATGTGATTGTCCATATTAAAATTGAAAACAAAACAGAGGATAAAATTTCTTACAATGCTCTATATTGGAAAATGCAGAATTCCAATGGTCAAGAAGATGGCTATAAAATCACGGCTTTGGATAACATTAACGCATTAAATAGCGGGGATTTGTTAGCTGGCGGTACCATTGAAGGGGATTTAGTGTTTGAAGAACCGGAGGGGGATACAGGTTTGAAACTAGCGTATTATCCGTCTATCATGGATTCTAAAGCGGCGTTTACGATAAAAATTGACTAGTATGAATTGTAAAAATATGACATCAGAGCAAATATTGAATTTGCTTTTCCTTCTCTTACTTATTAAAAAAACGGAACTTACAAGTCCGTTATATCCATTTTAATTCAATATAATTTTAAACCTCAAAATAAATCTTGAGGTTTTTTTCATCATACAACACATTAACCCAATACAGCAAATAAAAGGCCTCACTCCTTGTTGGAAAAGAAATGAAGCCTTATCCTCTTTATTTTATAATTTTTTTAAATCTCCAAACGTGATCATTTCCACATTATTTTCTTTGATCCATTCTTTTAAGCGAGGATCACATAAAACATCTAATTCTTTGCATCTTTGAACATTATAAGATGAGTGTGTCATCACATACTGATCGACAAAAGCCGGATGTGACATGATTTCAAACGCATCTTTTTTAAGCATCTGATCAAAATCATTTGTGAAATACTCAATAGACACATTTTGTGCATAGAAACGATTAGAGAACTCTACTTTCTCATAATTGCTTTCAATATAGTCATGCGTATAACGCACAGGCAAGTCATACTGATAAGCAAATTTTTTAGCTTGTTCGTGAACACGTGGATATGAGGAAGAGAAATGATGGGAATCGATATGATCCGGCAAACGACCATTTAATTCAATAAAACGATTAAATTGTGCTTCTAATTCATGATATACCTCATCATAATTTAACTCATCTTGATCCATTGGTTTTTCTTTGTTTTTTAAATGCCAGTCTTGAGAATGGAAATAACCGTCTTGATCGACTAAGCTAGGAATCTCTTTAGGATCAGATACCGGTTTACCGGCAGTTAAAGTGAAATGGATTCCAATGTGTAAATCCGGATAATCTTTTGCCATTTGTGCTGCCTGAGCGGCAAAAGGCATTCCTACCATTAAAGTTGTTGAACGTAATACACCATCACGATGTGCTTTCAGAATACCTAAAGTGACTCCTTCACTCATTCCAAAGTCATCGGCATTAATAATTAATCTAGTCATTCTATGTCCCCTTTATTTTATCTTTTTTAAATCTTGGAAGTTAATTAATTCGATATGATTATCTTTCACCCAATCCAATACACGCTTATCCGTTAGGATGGCTAATTCTTTTGTACGTTGGATATTATAAGAAGAATGGGTATAGAGATATTCATCTACAAAAGCCGGATGGCACATGGTTTCACAAAGGTCTTTTTCTAAGATATGATCGTAATCTTCAATAAAATATTCTATAGAAAGCTGATCATCATAGAAATAGTTTAAAAATTCCGGTCTTTCATAGTTTCCTCCTACGTAATCAAATGAACAGCGAACCGGTACATCATATTTTTCGATCAGTTTTTTTGTTTGTTCATAAATACGCGGATAAGAGCTGGTACCATGATGAGAATCGAAATGATCCGGCAAACGTCCGTTTAATTCTTCAAAGCGTTTTAGCTGAGCACAATATTCTTTATACACTTCTTCGTAATTTAATTCATCTTCCTCTATCGGTTTTTGTTTGTTTTTAATATGCCAAGCTTGCGAATGGAAAGTCCCGTCAGCTTCTACTAAACTTGGTACCTCTTTTGGATCACTCACCGGTTTACCGGCTGTCAGCGTAAAATGAATCCCAATTCCTAAGTTTGGATAATCTTTTGCCATTTGTGCAGCCTGAGCGGCAAAAGGCATTCCGACCATCATGGTTGTAGAACGTAATATTCCTTCCTTATGTGCTTTTAAAATCCCCAAAGTAACGCCTTCACACATACCAAAGTCGTCCCCGTTAACAATAAGTCTTGTCATTATTTTATGTCCTCCTATCTATAAGTTATAGTATAGTGGGATTAGTTAAATAATAAATGCTTTTTAATATTCTGAAAATTATCTTTTAAAACCAGTGAAAAAGAACTTCAAGGTCAGAAGTTCTTTACTTTATTTTCTTTAAATCCTGAAAGTTTATTAACTCTATATGATTGTTTTGGATCCATTCTAAAACACGGGGATCACACAACACTGCCAATTCTTTTGTACGCTGTACATTATAAGATGACGTCGCTAAAAGAAAGCTGTCTACAAAAGCCGGATGACACATGGTTTCCACCAAATCCTGTTCTAAAAGATGATCTTGGTCTTCAGTAAAATATTCAACAGCTGCCAATTTATCGTAAAAGGTACTAAAATAGGTGGGTCTTTCATAATTGCAGTCAATATAATCAAATGAACAGCGAGTAGGCACATCATACTGATCAATCAGTTTTTGCAGCTGAGCATGTAAGAGTGGATAGTCGCTTGATCCGTGATGTGAATCAAAGTGATCCGGCATATGTCCTGTTAATTCTATAAAGCGCTGTAATTGTGCACTGTATTCCTTATAAACTTCTTCATAGTTGACTTGATCTATACTGCTTTTTTTATTTGCTTCATGCCAACTGTTAGAATGAAAGCTTCCATCTGCTTCTACTAAACTGGGAATCTCTTTAGGATCACAAACCGGTCTGCCGGCAGTGAGATTAAAATGAAGCCCGACTCCTAAATTCGGATAATCCTTTGCCATTTGTGCAGCCTGAGCGGCAAAAGGCATACCTGTCATCATCGTTGTTGATCTTAAAATCCCGTCTTTATGTGCTTTTAAAATTCCTAAGGTGACCCCTTCACACATACCAAAGTCATCCCCGTTAACAATAAGTCTTGTCATTATTTTATGTCCTCCTATCTATAAGGTATAGTATAGTGACGAATCTAAAATAAAATCTATTTTTTTATAATTTGAAAAACAGCTTGCAAAACACTATAATTGAATTTTTGAATGAATAGGACTATTATTGTAAATAATGGGAGTAGGAGGTGTAAATATGGAACTGATGTTAGATATAATCAAAGATACACTCATGATTGTGCCGGTGATCTTTATTATCTATTTAATCTTAGAATATATTGAGGATAAAGATTGGCTGCACCATCGCTTTAAAAAAGCAGGACCGATCGTTGGCGGTTTGATTGGTATTTTACCGGAGTGTGGGACCAGTATCATGGCTTCCAAATTATTTAGTACCGGATTGATTAGTTTAGGAACCTTGATTGCAATCTTCGTTTCTTCCAGTGATGAGGCCGTCATTATTTTATTGACAGGGTCTCATTTCAGCCCAGATGTTTTATGGCTGTTATGTTTAAAGTTAATCTTTGGTATCATACTGGGAATCTTTGTGAATTTCCTAGTCCATTTCCCAACCCCTGTCTTTGAAGAGGCAGTTGAAGAGGAGCATTGTCATCACCATTGGCGTCATGCTTTTGAACATACATTGAGAATTACCGTATTTGTCTTTATCAGTCAGGTTATTATTTCTTTAATTATTGCGTTTATCGGGGAAGATCAGCTTACCGGGTTTTTAAATACACATGTTATTTTGCAGCCTATCATAGCCGGTTTGATCGGCTTGATTCCAAATTGTGCCGGCTCAATGATCTTAGCTCAAGTCTATTTGAATGGGTTGATTAGCTTTGGTGCTTTATTTACCGGATTAAGCTGCAGTACCGGATTAGGTATGCTGACGTTGTATCGTTATCATAAAAATAAGAAAGAATGTCTGTTTGTGACATTGCTTATCTATTTTTCTGCCTTATTTGCCGGTTATGTATTCTATAGATAATTCTATAGAATATAAGGCTGCGTAGGATAAAGCAATAATAATTTGCGATAAATCCTGTTAAGTTTGTATTCATTGATAAAAAGATGTCCCAGCCAATTAAGTTCAGAAAGGATAGTCATGACGACATAGCTTCTTTTTTCATAATATTGTCCACGGCTGTAAATCTGTACAGATTGATTCATCAAGCGGATCATTTTGAATTCCAATTGATAGCGGACTCTTGTTTCAATATAGAAATAAAGCAGGAAGAGAATGATTCCGATTAATATATACGACATAAATTTCACCCCTTCTATTATATGCACTCAAAAGACAGGAGGAAGGTGAATAAAATAAAATTCCCGTTATTCTATTAAGACAGCGGGAATTTTTAATTACAGCAGTTCGCCATACTTTCTGATATAGTGTTTTTTCATAAACGTGGTCAGTAATACATAACCGATAATAATCAACAGCAGTGCCATATAATAAATTGCAGGCAGAGGGGAAAGTCCGATCTTATCCCCAATAAAGGTATAAGGGATAATCGTAAGCACTAAAATACCTGTAAGCGTAAAGAAAGTTAATGGTTTTGATGCACGGCTTTGAATGAATGGAAGTTTGGGGGTACGAATCATATGAATGATCAAGGTTTGACTCCACATCGATTCAACAAACCAGCCTGCCTGAAACAGCGATACAAACAGAACTTGTATTGCAGGGTCTTTTAACTGATGATACATCCCACCGCAAATCATTGGACAAATTAAGAAATACATCAAGATAAACGTGATGATATCAAAGATAGAGCTAGAGGGACCGATCCATACCATAAATCTGCCAATTGAAGAAGCATTCCAAGGTCTAGGCACAAGCAAGTAATCTTCATCGACATGATCCCAAGGTACCGCAGTACAGGTGATATTGTAGATCAGATTCAATAATAGAAGCTGAACAGAGGCCATTGGCAGGAATGGAAGAAAAGCACTGGCAATGAATACAGAAAAGACATTGCCAAAATTTGATGATGCGGTCATTTTAATATATTTAATCATGTTGGCATAAATTTTTCTTCCTTCAATGATCCCTTCTTCTAAAACCATCAAATCTTTTTCTAAAAGAATGATATCGGCACTTTCTTTGGCAATATCGACTGCGGTATCGACAGAAATGCCAACATCGGAAACTTTCATTGCTGAAGCATCATTGATGCCATCCCCCATATACCCTACAACGTGACCGTTATTTTTTAAAATGCTGACGATTCTTGCCTTTTGGGCAGGTGAAAGTTTCGCAAAAACAGTGGTCTTTTCTGCTTCTTTTGCTAGCTGATTGTCGTTCATCTTATCAATGTCACTGCCTAACAAGAGATAATCTGCTTTTAATCCGACTTGACTGCATACACTTTTCGTCACTTTTTCATTGTCCCCTGTCAGTATCTTTGTGGCAACACCATAAGTTTGCAAAGCTCTAATGGCGTCAGCTGTTGTTTCTTTTGGGGGATCTAAGAACGCTAAATATCCCATCAATACCATATCCGCTTCATCTTTGACGGAAAATTCGCCTACAGGCATTGGATTTGTTTTTTGAGCTAAAGCAATGACACGCAATCCCTGTTGATTGAGATCTTCCGCAACATGCTCGATCATCGTTTTAAGTGTATCATTTAAGGGTTGGATTTCCCCTTGATACTCGACATAGGTACAGATCTTCAGCATCTCTTCGACTGCTCCTTTAGTGATCATCTGCGTTTTTTTATTTTGATCTTCAATCACGACGCTCATGCGGCGTCGTTCAAAATCAAAAGGAATCTCATCGATTTTATGATAATCTTCTTTACAAAAAGAAGCGTCCATGTTTGCTTTTGCAAACTGTATAATCGCTAAATCAATTAAATTTTTTAATCCTGTTTGATAGTAGCTGTTTAAGAAAGCGTGACGCAATACTCTTTCATTTTCATTACCGATAATATCCAAATGATATTCCAATACTACGTTATCTTGAGTCAGGGTACCGGTTTTATCTGTACATAAAATATCCATCGCCCCTAAATTCTGGATTGAATTCATATTTTTAACGATTACTTTTTTGTGAGACATGGCCACAGCCCCTTTAGCTAATCCGGTGGTGACAATCATCGGCAGCATTTCCGGAGTTAACCCAACCGCTACAGAAATAGCAAATAAACCGGCATCCATCCAATCTCCTTTGGTCCATCCATTGATAAAGAAAACAATCGGTACCATCACAAGCATGAAGCGAATGAATACCCATGATACGGAGTTTACCCCTTTTTCAAAGCTGCTTTTAGGCGGTTTCTCATTCAGTGTTTTCGCGATTGTACCTAATACGGTACGATTCCCAGTCGCTAGAATCATACCGACAGCACTTCCGCTGATCACATTGCTGCCCATAAAGGCTAAATGCGGATGAGAAAATAAATCCCCATACGTTTGATTTGTACAATACTTTTCCACCGGTTCGCTTTCCCCGGTCAATGCAGACTGACTGATAAAAAGATCTTTTGCGGATAGGATACGCAGATCGGCAGGAATCATATCCCCGGCAGAAAGATGAACAATATCTCCAACGACGACATCTTCTAATAAAATTTCTTTCTTTCCAATGGGCGTACGTTCAATGCAGGTTGTGGTAAGAATCATTTCCGAAAGTTTAGCGGCAGCATTACCGCTTTTGTTTTCTTGAACGAAACGTAATATCCCGGAAATCAGTACGAGAACAGAAATAATCATCGCAGTAGTCGGATCTTTATCATTTGGGTCCGCTAAAATAACATCTGTAAATAAAGAAACAATCGCTAATACAAGCAAAATGGCTGAAAAGGGATCAGCAAACGCTAAAAATAACTGTTTAAAAATTGAATTTCTTTTTTTGTGGTCAATAATGTTTTTACCCTCTTTTTCTTGTCTTTTTTCGACCTGTTGAAAGGTTAATCCTTGTTTTGAGCTTTCTAGTTGATTAAATAACTGGTCGATGGGCATATTGGCCAGTTGGAGTAATTGATTTGTTTCTAACTCCTGTTGAGTAAATAATTGAGTGTTTGTTAGTTTCATTTTTGTACCTCCTCTATTTTTTAGATAGGCACAAAATTAAGAACATTTATTGAATTTTGTGTGAGAAAAGTGGATTCAACCCCATTTTTCTCGAGACTCGCTCTTTTGATTTTGTGCCGCTGCTACTGGAATCTAAATCCATTTTCCTCACCTCCTTTAAATTTTGGCATAATAAAAACCCGTCCGCACACATGGCAGACGGGTTCTAAGCATGCTTAAAATAAGCATGATGAAAACATCTGCCAATTCTTATAACGTCGATACTCGTCCATCATGCTCATCTCCTTTCAATAAAAAAACCATGGAAGCCAAACGGTCCATGGAAAATGATCTTTCTATTTCATACCGTTCAAGCTTTAGCTTTGCAGGGCGATGAAACTGCATTATGTTATACCTTGACGATATAACCTGTTCAAACCAACTCATGATGTCTCCATCATTTCGCGGCAGCAGTCCGTATCCCTGTAGGAGCCTCACCTACCAGATTATTTTATTACTTACACTAAAATTATATGACGTTTAAATCTTTTGTCAACCACTAAACGTGTATTTCATCTGATTTTGAAACATGTTATGATGAAGATAGAAGGGGGGATACCCATGAAAAAGTTATTTTATCGATACCGCAAATGTATGTTTATAGGGTTCATTCTCCTATTGGGAATTATATTTTTACCCACCCTAAGACCTAAACAAATATGGGAATATCCACCGGCGGTTATGAATGTATCGGATAATTATTTTGACTACCAATCCGGATTGGAGTGCTCAGCTTATTCTTCGGCTTATATACTCCGTTTTTTTGGAGAAGAGGCGGATGGGAAAAGCTTGTATGAGAATTTCCCGGCAAAAATACCTCAGGGAGCATTGCCGGAAGGCATCGTCACTTTTTTTCGACTGCAAGGCTATTCGATTACATTTAAGAAGAATGCAAGTATTGAAGAATTGAAACAGGATATCAGCTTGGGAGTGCCGGTTATTTCTTTTATTCGTGTAAATATGGAAGAACCCTATACCCACTATGTACCGATTATCGGTTATGATGAAGATTATTTTTACTTTGCCGAAAGTCTGCCTTACATGGTAAATTGTCAAGATGAAGATTTGCCATATAATCGTAAGACCACTATCGAGGAGTATAAAAATCTATGTCGGAATGTAGATGGGATGTATCAGTGCCCATATTTTGTAATCTCTAAATAATAAAAAATATCCGGAAACGAATGTATTTCCAGATATTTTCTTATAACGGGATGCGATTTCGAGGATTACGCTGAATTAAGATTTCCCGTTGTTTAGAAGAGGTTACATGAGTATAGATCTGAGTGGTTGTAATGGAACTGTGTCCTAAAATTCGCTGAATATAACGAATATCCACATCTTCTTCTAATAATTGGGTGGCAAAAGTATGACGAAGCATGTGTGGGGTAATATGCTAATTTAATTTTAATACACGTTCATAATGCCTTAAAATAAATCGGACGGATTGTTCGGATAAACGATTTCCATTCCGATTAATAAAAAAGAAGATCGAATTATCCATTTGATCTTGAAACAAACAGGCATATTCTTTTAATATCTGTAATACTTTATAGTTTCCGATATAAAGACTTCTTTCTTTTGCTCCTTTTCCATAGATCAACAGCTGCCCCTGATCAAGATTAATCTCTTCTTTTTTTATATTGCATAATTCGGATACTCTTAATCCGGTAGAAAAAAGCAGTTCGATCACAGCGGCATTACGTGTGGTCGTTTTTATTTCATATGAAGAACGGCTTTGATGAATATCCTCGTATGCCTTTTTTAAGATTAAGGTCATATATTGAAGATCAACTGTACGGGGAAGCAGCAGGGGTTCTTTATATTTGAAACGAATCTTATTAAAAGGGTTATGTTCTATATAATCATCTAATTCCAGATAATTAAAAAAAGCCTTTAGACTGGCAATTTTTCTTTTGATCGTTCTTGGTTTTGAATAGAGTCGGGATAAATAACCAATATAATCATTTAATAATTCTCTTGAGCATTCACGATCTTGACTGTACGTCAAGAACTGCTTTAGATCGATTGAATAAGCTTTAATCGTTTTCGTGCTTAAATTCTTTTGTAATCGGCATTCATTTAAATAGGTCTCTAATCTCTCTTTCATCTTTATTCCTCCATTTTATACCTGTAATAAATGGTAATGGAACGAAGGTGATTAGTAAAGTAATTGTGATGGACAGTATACAGTTATTGACTAAAATAAATAGGAAGAGGGATAGGATATAAGAGAAATTTATAAATAATGATGAATATCATATTGTGTGACTACTTTTTTTCCCAGCAGGGTGATTGCTTGCATGGGGCATTGATTGATACAGCGATAACACATCGTACATTGATCTTTAGCGATTGCTTTAGCATGGTCCAGTTCTATATTTTTCATTGGACATAATTGGACGCATCGCCCGCAGCCAATACACTGAGACGAATTTATTTTTAGTTTGCTGGAGTAGTGTTGTGTCAACGTATAGAAGTATAATCGCTGACCAAATAACCCGGCGAGATGTGATAAAAAACCAATTCCATCTTGTGTAGGCCGACCATTTTGAAAGTCATGTGCAGCTTGTACGACTTTCTTTTCTGCTGCAAGGATTAAACTTTTATTTTTCTTGGATGAACGTTTCAAGGCTTTTTCATCAGCGATGCTGTCGGGCATTTTCACATGCAGTCCGCCAATACAATGTGCACCCTGTTTTTTTAATAAGCGGGCAAGGAGACCGGCACCATCCCCACTAAATAGTCCCATTGTCGCTATTATAAAAATGTCTTTCCCTTTCCATAAATCTGAATGTTCCATGATAAAATCTCTTAATATTTTAGGAATATTACTATATTGAACCGGATAAGCGATAATAATTTGGGTATGGGACTTGATTTGTTCAATGGCTTTGTCATCTTCGATTGAAAACATTGCACTTTCTTCAAATTCTTGTAGGAAGCGTTCTAAACAATACTTTGAATTTCCGGTTCCACTGAAATATAAACCTACCATCTTCAATCTCCTTTCTATAAAAAAAGAATCACCAAGTGATCCCTTAATAACTTATGGTGCCGACAACTGGAATCGAACCAGCAGCCTATCCATTACGAGTGGATTGCTCTACCGTTGGAGCTATGTCGGCAGTGAATACATAAAATATTATACATCAAAGCGAATAAAGAAAAAAGATATAAATTGAATAATTTATACCTTAATCCATAAATTCTAATTGTGATTCCTGTGAATTTGCTTCAACAATTTTATAGAAGTATTCTTTTTGACTCATACCATCTGCTTCTAACTCAGTTTCAATTAATCCATCTTTAATTCTAAGCATTTTTGTTGAATAACTTGCGATCGTCGCATCATGTGTTACCATCAAAATCGTTACACCCTGTTCTTTGTTTAAACGACGGAAGATCGATAATAATTCATGAGAGTTTTGACTATCTAAGTTTCCGGTTGGCTCATCAGCGACGATTAAACGAGGGTTCGTTACTAAGGCTCTGGCAATCGCCACCCTCTGTCTTTGTCCGCCGGAACATTCGCTCGGATGTTTTTCTAAGGTCATCTCAATATTTAACTTTTTAGCGATATCTTCGACGCGGGCTTTGATTTCCTCTTTATTGACATTAGCAAGTGAGAGCGGTACCGCAATATTATCTAGAATCGTTAAACTTTCTATCAAATGGAATTCTTGAAAAATAAAGCCTAAGTTTTTATAACGGAATTGTCCTAATTCGTATTCGGTCATACTGACAACATTAGTGCCATTAATATGAACAAATCCTTTAGAAGGAAGATCGATAGTCGATAATACATTTAACAGAGTAGATTTTCCACTTCCGGAAGGCCCCATGATACAAACGAATTCTCCTTCCACCATATTTAGATCAATTCCTTTTAAGGCTACAACTTTTTGATCATCAAACTGACCATAGATTTTTTTGACACCTTTAGCGGTAAGTACAGAATTTGTTTCCATTTAGTGTCCTCCTTCAATATAGTTAAAAATAACTTTTTTATAATTTTGATATGTGATAAGTCCCACCAGTACAATCGGAATCAGATAAGCCAAGACAAGATTGACGGCAATTGCCACCGAAAGCAATCCGTGCTGGATATAGATAAAGAGAATGATTCCAATATATAGAGTAGGAATAAATAGGATAATGCCATAAAGTCCTAATGTTTCAAAACGCATAATTCTTTTTAAATCTTTACGCACAAAGCCAAGTTTATATAACGATTCAAACAGGGGTCCATTCGATGAATTTTCCACAATTACACGATACACGATACAAAATGTCATTAAGAAAATGATCACTCCATAAGAAAAGTAAATCAATGTGCTGTTGCTTGGATCATCATGATAGGTAATACATAAACAGATCATACAGATGATTGCAACAATAATGATTTTGATCAATGTTGCCGTTCTGGCAATGGAATAAGAGAGATTTCCAAAGCCAATCAAACGGATTTTATGATTCATATTGAAATGGCGCTGCAAAAATTCAAACAGCTGCGGCAGTCCACGTTTGAATAAGCCGGAAATTCCATAAAGTCCTACACAGGAAACAACAAGAAACACCATCGTATCATTGCTTGCAACCGGCACTTGGAAAAAGACATATAATGGAATAAGTGCGGTTACCCAGTAAACAATAATGGGCATACGAATGGAAGATGCCGGTGCTTCTGCTTTCATCGTATTATTAAAGTGCAGTAATTGCAGAATGTCATGACGATAAGCATATCCGGCGTTCACGACAGTCAGTGCGGCGGTTTGCGTCAGCAAGGTAATAACAGACATGACAATGGCTTGAGTAGAGATATGCCAAAGATTCCCGGTAATATGAAGACTGCTGTAAACAATCTGATTTAAAATCGGATTTGCCAGATAACCAATCAAAAATCCTAAAGGAATAGCAGCGATGATAATCGCAAAGTTCTGAACAATCAGATAAATACTGACTCCGCCGACTCCGGCTCCGGACATCGTATAGATTCCTATTTCTTCATTCTTTTTAGAAAGGAAAAATCCATTGGCAAAGCAGGCGGTAGCTGAAGCAATCAACATGATCGCAAGAGAAAGCAGATTACTAAAGCCCATTCCGGTACCGATTTCATTTCCAATAATATGATTATCCATATAATTAAAGAATAAGAAAATAACGGCGGAAGAACAAACGAGGGACAACCCATAAAAGAATGTTTTTTGATACTCCAGTTTGAGCATCCTTAAAGCAAATTTAGCTTTCCCCATTATTGAAATAATTCCTGTGATTCTTTTGAGTTTGCATCAACAATTTCATAATAATATTCTTTTTGGGTTTTATTTAATTTTTCAATGGTTGTTTCCAGTTCACCATCTTTGATAAATAAGAGTTTTTTTGAATAGCTGGCAATCATCGAATCATGCGTTACCATCAGAATCGTAACACCATCTTCATCATTTAACTGCTTAAACAATCTGAGAATTTCATGTGAGTTTTCACTGTCTAAGTTACCGGTTGGTTCATCGGCAACAATCAGTTTTGGCTGATTGACTAAAGCTCTGGCAATAGCGGCACGTTGTCTTTGACCACCGGAACATTCTTCCGGATATTTATGCAGCAGATGATCGATGCCTAACTTTTTAGCGACTGCCTCTACATCTTGAATAATTTCTTGTTTCGATTTATGAGACAGGGAAAGCGGTACCGCAATGTTTTCCGATATAGTCAGACTGCCAATCAAGTTGAAATCCTGAAAGATAAAACCAAGATTTTCATATTTAAAACGACCTAATTGTTCTTCTGTCATTTCAGTCACATCCTGACCACCGATGACGACACGTCCGCCGGTCGGATTATCAATCGTCGAGATAACATTGATAAAGGTGGATTTCCCACTTCCTGATGGTCCCATGATACAAATAAAATCATTTTCATTGATCGTCAGATCAATTCCTTTTAAAGCTTTGAAGGGCTGTTTTGTATGCAGTCCATAAGTCTTTTCGACTCCGGTTGCTTTCAATACTTCATCCATATTTTTTCCTCCTTATATGTTCGCAATAATCGTGCGTTTATAAACGAAATAAGCAATTAATGCAGTAATGCAGATTGGAATTACATAGGCTAAGACTAAGGCAGCTGCAAAACTCATTGCGACTTCACCTGCAATAACAAAGCGAGACAACATGATGACAATATAGCTGGTAGGGAAGAAAAGAATAACCCCATACAGCATCATAATCTCTTTTCTCATAATGGCTTTTAATTGTTTTTTTAGATAGCCTAATTTAAAAAGTGACTGATATAAACCTAAACGTGTTGATGTCTCTAAAATAATTTTATATAGAATACTTGTTGACATTAAAAAGATAATAATGCCATAAGAAAGCAAGACAATAAACAAATCTTTTGGATTATTGATATTGATAATAATCAATCCAATAAATAAGATGATCGAAAGAATGATAATCGTCATCAGCATACCGGTGGATTTCAATGAATACGACAGATTTCCATAAGCAATTAAAGAATTCGATTTTGTCAGATGACTCTTTTGTCTAAACATAATCAGTTTGGAAAGACCGATTTTCAATAATCCCACAATACCAAAGACACCGATACAAGATACCACAACAAAAACCATCGGGTCCAAATCAACAATAAAGAATAATACAATAGGGATCAAATAGAGAATCCAATAAAAGATCACCGGTGTTTTAATCGGTTTCGTTGATTTTTTAGTCATTGATTCTTGTTCATTCAACAAGGTTTTAATCTCGGTACGATAAGCATAACCGGAATTGACTAATGTCAAGGCGATAATCTGTGTCAAAATAACGATCGTACTCATAATTAAGCCTTGCATAGACACATAGTACGTATTTGCCACGACATCTAACGAAGCGTAGATAAACAGATTAAAGAAATGATTGAAAATATAACCAATCCCAAACCCAATCGGAATACTTAGTCCCATAATGACAAAATTTTGCACCAAGAGATAGCCTGCCACAGCAAAGACACTGGCCCCGCTCATAGAAGCAATCGCAATTTCATTGGTTTTACGCGAAATAAAAAATGAATTCGCAAAACACGCATTCGCACATGCGATGATAATAATAAACAGTGCTAATATTTGATTCGCCCCACTTTTTTCGGAAAGACTGTTGCCTAAATAAATATTATCAATATAGTTGAAAAATACAAAAATAATCGATGTGGATAAAACTAACGAAAGCCCATAAAAAAAGCACTTTTTAAAGTCTAATCGCAACATCTTGAGGGAAAACTTAAATGTTCCCATGTCATCACCATCCTGTTTTCATAATACTCTTTTAAAGCGATTACATCAAGAAAAAATAATAAAAAAACATAAAAATAATCTCTTCTTATTCCTGAGCAAAAAGAGGATTAAAGCTAAGTTTTTAAAAATGATTATTGTCCTCATGTCATCACTGTTACTCCATTATCATACACTTTTAAAGCGGTTACATCAAGAACCAATTTTCTGTTTTAGAAAATAAAAATCACACTCGAGGTGTGATTTCATGGGATTAATAGTTTTGTGATCTTACTTCAAAATATGATTTTGGATGGTCACATACAGGACATTTTTCAGGAGCATTTTCTCCTACGTGGATATATCCGCAGTTACCGCATTTCCATACTGTGATACCATCTTTTTCAAAAACAGCACCTTCTTCGATATTTTTAAGTAATTTTAAGTATCTTTCTTCATGTTCTTTTTCGATTTTACCTACTTCTTCAAATAAGAAAGCGATTTTATCGAATCCTTCTTCTTTTGCTTCTTTAGCGAAAGTAGCATACATGTCTGTCCATTCATAGTTTTCACCAGCAGCAGCATCTTTCAAGTTTGTCATTGTATCGGCAACGGCACCACCATG
The DNA here is from genome assembly GCF_000829905.1 of Beduini massiliensis. Lineage (GTDB taxonomy): Bacteria > Bacillota_I > Bacilli_A > Erysipelotrichales > Coprobacillaceae > Beduini > Beduini massiliensis. The sequence goes on along the minus strand of NZ_CDPP01000006.1, from coordinate 466,504 downwards.
AAGTAATTTAAACCAGATTTTCGCATGTTCTTTTTCATTATTAGCTGTTTCTTCAAAAATATTAGCGATTTGAACATAACCATCTTTTTTAGCTTTACTTGAATAATAAGTATACTTATTTCTTGCCTGAGATTCTCCGGCAAATGCTGTTTGTAAGTTTGCTTCTGTTTTTGTTCCTTTTAAATCTTTCATTTTATTACCTCCAATATCTCTTTCTGTTTTTATCATAGTCCTAAAAATACGAAAAGTCAACATATAAATAGTAATTATTCCTATTTATTTTCAAATTACTTTCCACATAAAAATGTTTTTCGATTAACTATTGACTATATCTTTTTGAATTGATAATATTGAATAGTTACAAAGGAGTGATATAGTGGAAGAAAAAGAAAATAAAATGGGCTATATGCCTGTCAGTAAGTTACTGATTTCAATGTCTCTGCCGATTATGATCTCAATGCTTGTTCAGGCATTATATAATATTGTGGATAGTATTTTCGTTGCTCAATTAGGAGAAGATGCTTTAACAGCAGTCTCGCTTGCTTTCCCAGTACAATCGATTATGATTTCGGTAGCGGTCGGAACTGCTGTGGGATTAAATTCATTGATTTCAAGAAAATTAGGACAAAAAAGAAAAGACGAAGCAAACCTAGCAGCAAGTCATGGTTTACTTTTAGGAATCTTGAGTTACTTTGTCTTTGCGTTATTTGGAATTTTTGGTTCAAGAATGTATTTTGAGGCTTTCTCAAATAATCCTGTCGTGATCGATATGGGGGTACAATATATCAGTATTTGTACAATCTTCTCATTCGGAATCTTTTTACAGGTGATTTCCGAAAGAATTATGCAGTCTGCCGGAATTACCATTTACAACATGGTAACACAGTTAGTCGGTGCGGTTACCAATATTATCCTAGATCCGATCATGATTTTTGGTTTGTTTGGAATGCCTAAATTCGGTATTGCCGGAGCAGCGATGGCAACCGTAATCGGTCAGATCGTGGCGATGTTGTTATCATTATTGCTGAATCATTTGAAAAATCATGAAGTACGAATCGCGATTAAGGATTTTAAATTAAATGGATACCTAATCGGTGAAATTTATCGTGTGGGTGCCCCTAGCATCGTTATGCAGTCGATCGGTTCGATCATGACGATGGGATTAAATGTAATCTTGGCTTCTAGTCAGGCAGCTATTTCGGTATTGGGTGTTTATTTTAAATTAAACAGTTTCATCTTTATGCCGGTCTTTGGTTTGACCAATGGCTTGATCCCAATTTGTGCCTATAACTTCGGGGCAAAGAAAAAAGATCGTATCTTGCTGGCAGTAAAAGATGCCTTGATTTATGCGGCGATTATCTTGACGATCGGAATGGGTATCTTCTTAGCGATTCCGGATAAATTATTGATGATGTTCAATGCTTCTTCGGAAATGCTTAGAATCGGGGTACCGGCACTGCGCTTTATTTCCTTATCTTTCCCATTAGCGGCGGTAGGGATTGTGTTATCCTCTTTATACCAAGCATTGGGAGAAGGGATGTACAGTTTGATCATGTCTGTATGTCGTCAGCTGTTAGTTATTTTACCATTAGCTTATATTTTAAATAAACTTTTTGGAATGACCATGCTTTGGGCATCGTTTGCCTTTGCCGAAGTCATCTCATTATTTATCTGTTTATACTTATATAAACGTTGCTATAAAAAGCATTTAGTGGAAATCGATCCGAAAGCAGCTTAACAAGCTGCTTTTTTGTTTATGGTGTAAAACTATTTACAAAAGTATACAATTTATGCTATAGTTAGTTCCGACTTACATAGTCGATAGGGGTGCAGTACTTATAAGTACATCTAAGGAGGCCGAAAGCCGATGAATTAGATGGAAAGGATTTACTGCCGAAGTGGTTATGTCAAAATAACTGCTGGGGTCATATTTAAGAGGTATGACACTGTCTTTATAGCTGCCGCTGTAAAGGAGCACTACTTGGCGCCTGAGGATGATTTTAACATGTCTTTATGCCGCAAAGTGGTATAGAGACATTTTTATTTTGAGGAGAGACTTATGGAAAAAAAGAAAAAATTTAAAATGCCCCATACCTACGTTATCATTTTCGCAATGGTGATCTTAGCCGCTATTTTGGCGAATGTGGTACCGGCGGGGCAATTCACTCGTGTGACTGATGATTTTGGGAACACGGTCGTTGTTGCAGATTCATTTCAATACATACCAAAGATCGGTATTGGCTTGTTCGATATCTTTGTATCGATTCAATTAGGGTTTATTGATGCAGGTCAGATTATCTTCTTCATTATTTTTGCCTATGCCTTTGTGTATATGTTGTTGAAGAACGGAACCTTTGATGCTGTACTAGGGGCAACCTTACGTAAAGTAGGGTCTCGTATTGAGCTGATTATCCCGATCTGTATGATTGCTTTTGGGGTATTGGGAAGTACGATGGGATTATTTGAAGAAACCTATGGATTATTGCCGATATTTATTTCAATTGCGATTGCATTAGGCTATGATGCGATCCTAGGGGGATCAATCGTGTATATCGCAGTAGCGGTTGGCTTTGCCGCTGCCACCATCAATCCGTTCACGATTGGGATTGCTCAGGAAGTTGCCGGAGTTGAATTGTTTTCCGGTTTGGCTTTCCGTATTTTATGTTTTGTAGTATTTATGAGCATTGCCATTATCTATGTATGGCGTTACGGAAAGAAAGTAAAAAAGGATCCAACTCAATCTATTCTTTATGGAGAAGAGATGGAAATTAAAGAAATCGGATCAAAAGAAACGATGATGAATACAACCTTTACGATTCGTCATAAATTATCTTGTTTATTATTTGTAGTGACGATTGGGATGCTGCTTTATGGCACAATTCAATTAGGTTGGTATATTGATGAGATTGCTGCGTTATTCTTTATTATGATGTTAGTGGCAGGATTTATTTCCGGCTTTACACCTAGTCAGATTGCAGAGTATTTTATTGAAGCGGCTAAAGAAATGATGTTCGGAGCTTTAATCTGTGGACTGAGCAGAGCAGTGCCGATTATTTTGGAAAATGCGTGTATCATCGATACGATCGTTTATTGGCTGTCAAGCGGATTACAACAGTTCACCGGTTATTTAAGTGGGTTAGGAATGTTGTTAGTACAAAATATCTTAAATTTCTTTATTCCTTCAGGTGGCGGACAAGCATTGATTACGATGCCGATCTTAGCGCCGGTAGGGGAAATGGTAGGATTAAACCGTCAAATCGCTGTATTAGCTTTCCAATTCGGAGACGGGTTCTCAAATATTTTCTGGCCGACCTCGGTCTTTATGATGTGCGGAATCATGGGAATGCCGGTGAACAAATGGTATAAGTTCGTAACACCGCTGTTTGGTTTGTTGTTAGTGGCAGAGATTCTTCTGCTTTGCTTAGCGATTTTTATTGGTTTTAGTTAGGAGACTTATAGATGGAATTAAAAGAATATGTATATACAAAAACAGAAGCGTTATTAGAAGAATTTAAAGAAGTTAACGATTATATTTATGCGCATCCGGAGTTAGGCAATGAAGAATTTCTATCTTCGCAATATTTAGTTGATAAAATTCGAGAACATGGCTTTGAAGTAGTTTACCCTTATTTAGATTTACCTACTGCTTTTAGAGCGGAGCTGAATTGTGGGGAAGGACCGAAGATTGCTTTTTTAGCGGAATATGATGCATTGCCGGGATATGGCGAATCAGGTGATCAGACAGCTCATGCATGCGGACATAACTGGATTGCAGCGTCTACTTATGGTGCATGTGTGGTTTTGAGTCAGTTAAAGGAACATTTCAACGGAACAATTGTGTTGATCGGAACACCAGCAGAAGAGACAACCGGTGGAAAATGCGATCTCGTTGACCGTGGGGCCTTTGATGATATCGATGCTGCCTTTCAAATGCATTTAGGTGCAGAAAATAATTTGAATGTAGTGACCTTGGCGATTGATTCGATTGAATTTAATTTTGAGGGAGTGGCGGCTCATGCTGCAGCTTATCCGGAACGTGGGGTCAATGCTTTGGATGCCGTTCAGTTAACCTATGCCGGGATTAATGCTTTGCGTCAGCATATGCAGCCGGATGCCCGTGTACATGGAATCATTACCAATGGCGGACAGGCTGCCAATACCGTTCCGAATAAGGCGCAATGTCAGTTTTACATCCGTGCTAAAAAAAGAGCGTATTTGGATGAATTAACGCAAAAAGTCATTAATTGTGCAAAAGGAGCAGAATTAATGACAGGGGCTAAACTTACCTATCGTCATTTCGAAAATTCTTATGATGATTTGATTAACCATCAAGGATTAATCGCTTTAGCCAAAACAACGTTGGAAGATTTAGGGATTAGGGATTTTGTGGAAAACGATGAGAATGCATCGGGATCAAGTGATATCGGCAATGTTTCTCATGTATGTCCGACTTGCTATATTGAGTTAAATACCGGAGCAAATCCGCCTGTTTATGCTCATAACGAAGACTTCTTAACCTGTGTCAGCGGAGCGTTAGCTTATCAGACTCTTGCGATTGCCATAAAGACGATGGCATATACTGCATTGCAGGTGTATTTAGAGCCAACGCTTATCAAATAAAAAAGTCAATGGGCTTAGTAAATAAGCGCATTGACTTTTTTTAGTTTATTTTACTTCAATAATTTCATATTCACGATGACCTAAACCAAGTTTTTCTGCGTGTTCCAAACATACTTTCCAATCGGTGATTGGAGTTGTATTTTTGAAATGGTCATGATGATCACAGAACCCATTTGCGTGTGTATTTTCATCAAGCAGACTTCCTTGGATCGGTGTCATATGGTTGCAGGCATCGGCGCAGGCTTGATCTAATGCAACCGGATCAAAGCTGGCGAACATTCCGACATCAGGAATGATCGGCAAGTCGTTTTCTCCATGACAATCACAGTAAGGTGAAACATCAATAACTAAATTGATGTGGAAAGCAGGTCTGCCATCCAATACGGCTTTTGAATATTCAGCGATTTTTTTGCTTAAATCATCTACGGCACTGTCGTTGTCATTGTGAATCGCATCATAATTACATGATCCCAAGCAACGTCCGCAGCCAACACATTTAGAGTGGTCGATCGTCGCTTTATGATCTTCCCCAAAACTGATGGCACCATGTGCACAATTCTTAGCACAGAAACGGCAGCCTACACATTTAGAGTGATCGACAGTAGGTTTTCCGGAATTATGCTGTTCCATTTTTCCGGCACGGCTTCCGCAGCCCATCCCAACATTCTTTAAACATCCGCCAAATCCGGTCAATTCATGACCTTTGAAATGACTTAAGGTAATAAAGACATCGGCATCCATAACGGCTCTGCCAATTTTAGCGCTTTTTACTAATTCTCCGCCGACAACCGGTACCTCGATATCATCAGTTCCTTTTAAACCATCTCCGATAATCACATGGCAACCTGTAGAAAAAGGAGAGAATCCATTTTCATAGGCAGCTTCCAAGTGATCCAAGGCATTTTTTCTGCGCCCGACATATAACGTGTTGCAGTCCGTTAGAAACGGTGATCCCCCTAATGATTTAACGACATCTGCCACCACCTTAGCATAATTAGGTCTTAAATAAGAAAGATTTCCGGGTTCTCCAAAGTGAATCTTGATAGCGACCATCTTTTTATCAAAATCGATATCACCAATTCCCGCTTTGCGAATTAACTTTTCTAACTTTTGAGGCAGACTGGTTCCCGGACGAGCACGCAAGTCTGTAAAATATACTTTTGATTTTTCCATAATTTATTCCTCCATTATCTTTATCATACTCCAAATATAGGCTACTTGTGAATAAATATTTATTCTTCACCAAAAAGAATGGTCGCCTTGATGGCTTTATCCCATTGTTTTAATTTATCTGTTCTTTCTTTTTTTGCCATTTTAGGCTCATAAACAGTTCCGTTTTGACATAGCTGGCAGATTTCGTTTTGATCTTTCCAATAGCCAATGGCTAATCCGGCTAAATAAGCAGCTCCTAATGCCGTGGTCTCTTGAATGACCGCAGGTTTGACCGGGATGTTTAAAACATCGCTTTGAAACTGCAATAGGAATTGATTCATAGAAGCACCGCCATCTACTTTTAATTCATTTAACTGCAAGTTGGCATCTTCTTTCATCGCTGAAATAACATCTGAGGTCTGATAGGCTAAAGATTCTAACGTTGCCCGAATGATATGTTCCTGTTTGGTTCCTCGTGTTAAGCCATAGATGGCTCCTTTGACATGAGGTTTCCAGTAGGGGGCCCCTAATCCCGTAAAGGAAGGAACGACATAGACCCCCTCATTATCCTCAACAAGGTATGCCCGTTCTTCACTTTCGCCGGCACTGCGAATAATTTTCAGTCCGTCTCTTAGCCATTGTACAGCAGCTCCGGCAATAAAGACACTACCCTCTAAGACATAATTGACTTTTCCGTTAATCCGCCAGCCCACAGAAGTTACCAATCCATTTTTGGAATGAATGATATGCTCCTCTGTATTCATTAATAGGAAACAACCGGTTCCATAAGTATTTTTCACGTCTCCCGCCTTAAAGCAAGTCTGACCAAATAACGCTGCCTGCTGATCTCCGACGATGCTGCAAATGGGGATTTGACAATCAAATAAGCCTTCACAATATCCATAGATCCTGCTGGTATCTACGATGGACGGCAGCATGCAGCGGGGAATATTCCATAATGCAAGCAGTTCTTCGTCATAGTCCAGTGTTTCTAAGTTCATTAATAATGTACGTGATGCATTCGATACATCACTCATATGTTGTTTTCCTTCAGTCAGTTTATACAGCAGCCAAGTGTCAATCGTTCCAAAAAGCAATTCTCCGGCTTCTGCTCTTTGCTGACTATCGGTTTCATCTAAGATAAAGCGAATCTTGCTGGCACTAAAGTAAGGATCTAATAATAATCCGGTCTTTTGCTTGATCCAGGGTTCTTTTCCATTTTCTTTTAATTGCTGCGTATAGCGATCACTTTGACGTGACTGCCAAACAATCGCATTATAAATAGGTTTTCCAGCAGCTTTATCCCAAACGACGGTTGTTTCTCTTTGATTGGTCATTCCGATAGCGGCAATTTGTTTGGCTTTAATTCCGGTTTTTGCCAGTACTTCAAACATCACACCGACAACACTTGCCCAAATATCATTGGCATCTTGTTCGACCCAGCCCGGCTGAGGATAAAAATTTTCCAATTCTTTTTGTGCAATTCCGATGACTTGTGTTTTTTTATCAAATAGAATGGCTCGGGTACTGGTAGTCCCTTGGTCAATGGCCATAATATATGTTTCCATGTGATTCCCTCTTTTCTATAGTATCACTTTAGCTTAATTTTACTTATTTGTCCACGTTGTATCAGAATTAGAAATCAATAAAAAAGTGTATAATGTTCATTATACAACTTTTGATTTTTTCAAATAATAAGAACGTCCCAACAACATGACAGACAAACAGAAAATCAGGTAATAGATAAACAGAGAACTTTGAATCCCGCCGGATAAGATGATGAGTGAACCTACTGTCGCTAACAGTGGACAGATGATCCCTTTAAATTTACCGATAATCTCTTTAGCTTTATATAAGCGATAAACTTGATAATAAAGCATGATGTAAAGAAGATAAGAAATTGCGATCGAAATCTCTGATACATCGCTGTTAGGCAATAGATGATATTTCGCGGTTATGTAATGGACAAACATCCAAAAGACAGCTAATCCATAAGCAAATACAGCCGAATAAATAGGAACACCATGGTGCGATAATCCCGCAGTCAGTTTCTTGGAAAACGGCATCATATGTTCTCTTAAAGCTAATGAGTAGGGGGTTCTGATAAAGCCGGTCACTAAACCGTTAACGGTTCCCATTACCGAGATAATGACAAAGATCACGATCATCTTAGAAAATTGAACACCGACTAATTGACTTGCGGCGACACTGACATGCTGGTCACCTAAAGACATCACGGTCTGTGGTCCTAAGTAAGATGAAATTCCCACAAAATAGGTAACATAGATAATTAAAATGATCAAAGGTGCAATCGTTAACGCTCTAGGCAATGTTTTTTTAGAATCTTTTACCTCATGGGCAATAGAGGTAGAAACGATCCAACCATCATAAGAATAGGCAATCGGACCTAAAGCGGTCAGCCAAGTCACTGAAAAAAGTTCATTGGTACTCACATGGGTCAATCCCCCGATTGGATCACCAAAGACCATGCCTAAAATTCCCAGCAGAAATAAAGGAATCATTTTCACGATCGTGGCTCCGTTTTGGATGGTTTTACCAATCATCGGACTGATAACATTATAAATGAAGCATAGGGTTAAAAAAGCTAACCCGATCATTATTTCCAATTCCAAGGATGCGTCTAAATGAAATAGGATTCCCGTATAAACTCCGATTACCCAAGCGACGACAACAGTGATTGTCGGATAATAGATAAACGTTTGAAACCAGCCAAAACTGCAAGCTGCCTGATCGCCAATAAAATCTTGGGCATAAGTGATCATCCCACCGGGGTTCTCGCTGCGGCTGGCGAGCTGTCCGATCGTTAAACTACCAAAGATAATAGAAAAAGCGGCTAAAGCAAAGAGACATACACCAAGAAAGATACTTCCATTGGTCGCAACTAATATATTGTCACTTTTAAAGAATATTCCTGATCCAATACAGATTCCAATAATCATGGTAATGGCAGTAAATAATCCATATTGTTTATTATTTTTCATGCACTTACTCCTTTTCTTTGATAGTTTACCATAAATTAAATTGTATACAAAGAAATATAAATAAAAAATGTGTTCCATTAAGAACACATGACTATTAAAAATATTGATTGATAATTTCTTCTTCATTTTGACGAACATTCTTTTTAAATTCGATAGGCGTTTTTTGATACCAAGCAAAGGCAGCACGTGCCCCTTCGATAAAAGGCGTTTCCTCAAAATCCAGATTGATCTCTAAGACATTGTCATAATCATGGAAAGGAAAGAAATCACGAATCGTGTAACCATGCTTTAAGTAATCAAATTCTTTAAAGATGGGGTCTTCATGAGCCGCTTTGCCAAGCGCAAGTATCCATTCTTTAATGGATAACGGCTTTTTATTTCCAACGTTATAAATGGAAAGATGATCTAAACTTTTTAAAGAAAGATCGAAACAGATTTTCGCAAGGTCATGCGTATAAATAAATTGCAGCAAGGTATCCCCTTGACACGGAATGAGGATTGGACGATGATGCACCAGATGGTCAAAGATAAAGCTTTCACGTTGTGCATAATTGTTTTCTCCATAAACATACGGCGGACGTAAGATAATGATTTGACTATGTGTCAGCTGTGTTTTTAAATAGGCTTCAGCCTCGATTTTATTCGTTCCGTAATCTCCCCAATACTTGTTTTCTTTTAATGGATCACTGATCTTATAGGGGATGGAAAGATGCTCCACATCATAAACGGCACTCGAACTTATAAAGATAAACGAAGCTAACTGATCGGTGTGTATAGACTCAATTAAATATTGTAAATGTATTTTATTTGTTGCACTGACATCGACGATGATTTCAAAATGCTGATCCTCTAATACTCTTTTTAACTGTTCCTGATCCTCACGATCACAAACAAGTTCTTTGATATTTGGATTATTCAATGGCTGATTGCCACGATTTAAGACATAGACGTCATCTCCAAATTGACTGAATGTTTCGGCAATGCTCTTACCGATAAAATAACTGCCACCCATAATCAAAACTTTTCTTTTCATATGTTCCTCCTTGTTTCGCCCCCATTATAGCATAATCCTAAGTCATTTTATATGTGTTAAGATATGAATGATGAAATTTATTTCATGGATAGAAAAGAAATTGGAGTTTTCGATTTCTATGATAGAATAATAAAAAGAGGTGTGGGAAATGACTGTAAATAATACGATGAACATTCGTAAGATGAATATTGAATTAGTAAGGAACGCCCTGCTTAAAGATAATGGGTTAACTAAAAATGAGATTTGTATGGCCACTGAACTTTCGTTGGCATCATGTACGAATATCCTTAAAATTTTGATAGACAGCGGGGAAATAAAGAATGTCATTCATTGTGAATCGACAGGAGGACGTCGGGCAAAACGCTTTTATATCAATGAACAGCATGAATTGGTTCTGACAATTATTACCGTTCAGGAAGAAGATTATGTTAAGATGGATTACCGTATTGTGGATTTATCGGGAAATGTGGTACATTCTTTGATTACAGAAGAAAAAGAGTATCACGATGATAAAGTAGAGGCACAAGTAGCGGTTTTGTTTAAAGAGTATCCGAATATCAAAGCGATTGGCATCAGCATTGCCGGGATTCTTGAGGATGATCATATTCATAATGCTAATGACTATGTCTTTGAACTAGGGAACCTGCCAAAACGTTTGCAGACAATATTTGAAGTGCCAACCGTAATTGAAAATGATTTGAATCTGGCCGTCTTGGGCTATGCCGTTCAAGTTCCACAAGAGGCAAGTAAAGGCATCGTATTGATTGATCGGGGATTAGGGGCAGGAATCTATGTCAATGGGCAGTTACTAAAGGGAGCAAGTCATTTTGCCGGTGAGATCATGTATTACCCGGAAGAGGGAATGCGTCAAGTCTTTGATCTAAGTGTTAAACAGCAGGTAGATCTTTTGGTGAAAATCTGTACGTCTATGGCAGCCATCATCAATCCCGCTATTATCGGTATCAGCGGTTATCAGCAAAAGGATTTGGATTATATTGCATCCAAGATGGAGGACTATATCCCTAAAAATCATCTTCCTCGTTTAGTTTTGATTGAAAGCAAAGAAGATCAAATCTTAAATGGCATCATCCAATTAACCCTTTCTTTATTAAAGAAAAAGATTATGTAAAAAAGTCAGGCAAGTGCCTGACTTTTACTATTTAAAGGGGGCAACAGCTTCTTTGATCATTTCTGAAACCGATAATAACCCACCACTTGATAAGTACCAGTAATCCGGTGTTAAGTTAATGATTTTATTGTTTTGATATGCATTAGTTTGGCGAATCAGTTCATTATCCAATGTCGCATTGGCAGAAGTTGTTCCACTTACGACTTGTGTACGATCAACGACATATAAAATATCAGGATTAATCTTAGCGATATATTCATAATTGACACTTTGACCGTGGGTTGAAACCGTAATGGCTGGATCGGCAGTAGGAATGCCTAAAAGATCATGGATTAAACCAAAACGAGAACCGGCACCATAAGCAGAAATATTTCCGTCATTTGTAAGAAGAATTAAGGCTTTCTGATCCGTTGAACCGATCGTTGCTTTCGCTTCTTCAATTTGTGCTTCTAAATCTGTTATTGCTTTTTCTCCGGCATGTTCAACATTAAAGATTTTAGCGGCAATCTCTGTATTCTTTTTCACGTCCTCTAAATAGGTCTCGGCATTGACTTCAACATAAATCGTAGGGGCAATCTTGTTTAATTCATCATAATAATCACTTTGTCTGCCGGAAATAATAATCACATCGGGGCTGAATGTATAAAGGGCTTCTAAATCCGGCTCTTTGATTCCACCGGCATTCACGGCGTTTTTATATTCCGATAAGTAGTCCGGTAAACTCGCAACCGGAAGTGCTAATTGAGTGTCGATTCCCATCACTTTCATTGTATCTAAGAAGCCAAAATCAAAGACAACTGCTTTTTTCACTTCTTTGTTAAGGGTGGTGGTTCCTTTAAGATGCTCAATCGTAATGCTTTGTTCTGAAGGTGTTTTTTCCGGGGCACTTTGACACCCGACTAATACAAATGCCATCAGTAAGGCAAGTGTTCCTGTAACTATTCTTTTCATATGTTTTTTCATTGTTATGCTCCTATTCAAAATATAAACAAAATCTTTTTCCATCTATTTCTTTGATGGTCATTTCGATATCATAAATTTCTTTTAATACATCTGGACGAATGATCTCATCCGTACTTCCCTGAGCGACAATCTTTCCTTCTTTTAAGGCAATGATATGATCGCTGTAATACGAAACAAAATTAATGTCATGGATCACGACTAATACAGTTTTATGCAGTTCATCCACCAGTTTACGTAATACTTTCATGATTTGGGTTGCATGTTTCATATCTAAATTATTAAGGGGTTCATCTAAGAAGATGTAGTGACTGTCTTGAGCTAAGACCATCGCAATATAAGCGAGCTGTCTTTGTCCGCCGCTCAATTCATCCAAATAGCGTGTTCTTAAATGATCGAGTTCTAAATAAGCAATCGCTCGATTGATATGCTGTTGATCTTCTTGGCTTAATCTTCCTTGACTGTGAGGAAAACGTCCGAATCCCACTAATTCTTCGACAGTCAGACGAACGATTGACTGTTGTGCTTGCTGTAGGATAGAAAGGTGTTTTGCCAATTCCTGACTTTTCCATAGGGCTAATTCGATATCATCGATATAAACGTGACCACCGTTTTTTTCCAATGTTCTTCCGATAATCGAAAGCAGGGTAGATTTTCCGGTTCCGTTGCTGCCGATAAACGCAATGATCTTTTCTTCGGGTAAACAGACATCGATTTCATTAAGGACCGGGAATTGATCATAAACTTTAGTCACTTGTTTTACTTCTATCATTTTTGTCGCTCCTTTATAATTAGATAGATAAAATACACTCCGCCGATGAAGTTAATGATAACACTGACGGTCGTATTAAATGAAAAGACACGTTCAACTAAATAAGTGGCAGCCAATAAGAATGTGCCGCTAAGCAGTGTTACTTCAATCATCATTTCCTGATGGCGATAAGTATTGAGTAATTTTCTTGTCAAAGAAACTACTAAGATTCCTAAAAAGGTAATCGGTCCTACTAAAGCGGTGGAAATGGAGATGAGGACCGCACTCATCATTAACTGTCTTTTGACTAAACGATAATAATTTACACCTAGATTAATAGAAGAACTTCTGCCCAATGATAATACATTTAAGGCATGACGGTCTTTGATCAGGATATAACTGCAAGGCAAGATCAGCAGACAGCTGATGCCTAACAAGGAGACATTTACATTATTAAAGGAAGCAAACATCTTACCTTGCAGAATGGTAAACTCATTGGGGTCTAGTAATACCTGCATGAATGAAGATAATCCCCCAAAGAGACTGCCTAAGACCATTCCTGTTAATACTAATCGATAGATATCCTGATTTTCTTTTTTGAAGACAAGATTAAACAGACCCCATGAAGCCATCATCATGAACCCAATGGATAAGAAGAACTGAGTATAGCTTGTCATCATTGAAAGTTCTTTGCTTCCCCAAATAAAGATGATGAACGTTTGAATAAACATGTAAAGTGATTCCAAGCCCATCACATTAGGGGTAATCAGCTTATTATTGGTAATTGTCTGAAAGGATAATGCAGATACCCCAATACTAAAGCCGGTTAATAAGATCGCTATAATCTTAGTTCCTCTTTTATTTAAGAAATATTGATAGTTTGAGGCATTTAACTGGGGCAGCAAATAAAGCAGACAAACCGTTAATAACACTAGGGCAGTAAGCAAAATAATCTTTTTTTGTTTAGTTAAAGCTTTCAGCATCGTCATCTTTTTTTCCTCCTAATCAAGAATAGAAAGAGGATACTGCCGACCACACTGACCACTACACTAATTGGCAGTTCATAAGGATAGATGATGATACGGCTGAATATGTCACAGATCAGCACAAATCCGGCTCCCCATAAGGCACAGTCGATGACATTCTTTTTCACGTTATCGCCCTTAATCATGGAAAGCAAGTTAGGGATAATCAAGCCGATAAACGCGATGCTCCCAACATTTACTACAACGATTGAAGTCATGATACTGACTAAACTCAGACCAATAAAAAGGATATGCTCATAACGTAATCCTAAGTTTTTCGCAAAACTGTCACCCATTCCGGCAATGGTAAAGTGGTTGGCATAGATCATAGATAGAATCAGACAGGGAATCCCTAAATAAAGCAGTTCGTAATTTCCTTTTAATATTAAGGCAAAGCTGCCTTGCAGCCATGATGACATATTTTGAATAATGTCTAAGCGATAGGCAACAAAAGTCGTGACACTGCTGACCACACTGCCAAGCATCATACCGATCAAGGGGGTCATTACCTGATCTTTTATTTTTACTTTCTGTAAGATCTTCATAAACAGCATAGTGCCTAATAAAGCAATGATAAAGGCAATAAAAACTTTTTGACCGGTAGTCGCCTGAGAGAAAAGAACCATGGCAATCATGACGCCAAAACGACACCATTCCATTGTCCCGGCGGTTGAAGGAGAAACGAATTTATTGCTGGTAATACTTTGCATGATCATCCCGGCAACACTGAGCATGGCACCGGTTAATAAGATACTCGCTAAACGAGGCAGACGACTTATAACAGCAAGTGTCAACTGACTGCTTTCTCCATTCAATAAGGCAGTAAAACTAAAATCCTGTACGCCGATGCTTAAAGAATAGACAGCCAGTAAAACAAATGCAATAAGATAAATCGTACGGTAATATTTTTGAAATAAAATAGTATCTCCTCCCAACTAAGTTAGTTTAAGCTAACTAACGGTATGTTAGCACAAGCTAACTTATAGGTCAACAGTTTTAATCCATTACTTTTTATTTTATACAACAAAAAAACGACAGATTTAATCTGTCGTTCCAATTCAAATGGTGCAGAAGAGGAGATTTGAACTCCCACGCGTTGCCGCACTGCCGCCTGAAGACAGCGTGTCTGCCATTCCACCACTTCTGCATAATTTCCTTTTACATCATACACCAATTTTTTTTACTCGTCCAGTATTAATCGCTTGAGTCATAAAATTTAAGGAGAAATACGATTTATGAATGTATGGAAGTGAATACAAAAAAATATTGACAACGCTTTCTTCATTAGTTATCATAAGTTGTGACGATAAGGGTGGAATACTGATAATGCGCAAAAAAACATCGGTATTCTAAGTATGCAGTTATGTGCATAGTTAAAATTTAATAGGAGGAACTAGCAATGAAATTCTTAGAAGAAAAGTTCGTCCCATTTGCAGCTAGAATCGGGTCTCAAAGACACTTAGTTGCAATCAGGGATGCTTTCGTCGTAATCATGCCGGTAACGATCGTGGGTGCGGTTGCGGTATTGATCAATAACATTCAGGGGGTATTCGCTGAAAACGGATTGAATGTTATGTCTATCTATAACGGATATACAAATTTTATTAACAGTACAGGAATCTCTGATGTTATGTCAGCAGTAAACAAAGGGTCAATCAATATGATGGCAGTATTACTTGTTGTGACATTAGGGTACCAAATGGCAAAAGGATTAAACGGAGATGGGATTGCCACTTCAGTTGTTTCTTTAACTTGCTATTTAGGGTTAGCACCGGCAGTACAGACTTTAAACAATTCTTATTCTTGGGCAGAAAATGCAAAAAATGTTGAAGTATTAACAGATGATATTGCCAGTGGCGGTATCGCCGGAGCAAAATTAGATTCTAACGGTATGTTTGTTGGGATGCTTCTTACCATCGTAGTAGCTGAAATTTTTATTCGTTTATCTAAAAATGATAAATTGAAAATTACGCTGCCGGACGGTGTACCACCAGCAGTAGCGGGATCATTTACTGTATTAGTCCCAGCTATTTTATCTGTCATCTTAATTGTAGCAGCCGGAACTTATATTGAAAGAATCAGTGGAATGAACTTATGGACAATCATCCAAAAATTCGTATCTGCACCATTGAACAGTGTTGCCGATACTTTAGGAACTGCCGTATTAGTTTCATTCTTAACACATATCTTATGGGTATTTGGATTACATGGAGCAAACTTAGTAGGGGCGGTTACAACACCTATCTTTACTCCGATGTTAGTACAAAATACAGCGGCTTTTGAAAACCATCAAGCGATTCCTAATGTTGTACCGGGAGTTGACTTATTCACAAAAATGGGAGGTTCAGGAGCAACTTTAGGTTTATTGATCGCTTCTTTATTATTCTCTAAAGTACAAGCGGAACGTACTGTTATCAGTATTTCCATTGCACCGGGATTATTCGAAATCAATGAACCGATTATCTTTGGGCTGCCAATCGTAATGAATCCTATCTATATGCTTCCATTTATCGTAGGACCGGTTGTATTATCTATCACCACTTACCTATTAATGGACTTCAATATTATTGAACGTGGATGTTTATCTATTCCTTGGGTAACACCACCTCTATTAAGCGGATTCTTAGTAACTGGCGGAGGATTCAGAGCGACAATTTATCAGGCAATCGGAATCGTCTTCTTAGTATTGTTATGGACACCATTTGTTTTGATGTCTAATAAACAAAACGCGGATTAATTAAAAGCTATCGTCATCATCTCCCAAGTGCATTGGGAGATTTTTTACGTTCGCAGGCAAGTATTTACTAAATTATACCAAGGATCGCTTTTATTCTATGCTAGAATGAAAATGAAGGTGATACAAATGAAAAAACATGCTCATCAAAATAAAAAACGTATAAAAGTCTTATTTCTTTTATTCATGATCATTGCTGTTTTGCTTGCGATGATGATTCCTATTTTAAATAAGGAAAAAACAATGCACGGGACCATTAAAGAAGTAAGTGAACAAACGGTAACGATTATGAATGATGATCAGCAGATTTATATATTTAATCGGGAAAAAACCATAATGGAAGGTGATCCGGCAGAAGTCAATGGGGATATTGAACTGATCTATAAAGGTCGTTTAAAAGAAAACAGCAATGCGGTACAAAAAGTAAAGCTGGTAAAAGCAACCATAACATTACCTACCCATATTATTCAAGGGGTCATCGAATCAGCGGAAGCTGACATCGTTTTCTTATCTAATGAAGAAGGACGTTATGGTTTTAGACGAGAAGAAGACAAAATAAATGGCGGACAGATCATTGAAGATAATCAGATCACAATCACTTATCGCGGCACATTGTCTGACCAACCTATCCAAAATGTGATATTAGAGTCGATGGAGATTACAGACATCGATCGCTATTATGAGGGGATTCTCATTGAAGTGAATGATGAAGCGGTTGCGATTAGGGCAAGTGACGGCAGTGAATATTTATTTAACCGCATCAATGTCAGAGGGGATAATGTAATCGTAGGCTACGAGGCAAAAGTAACCTATCATGGAAAAATCAGTGATACCCAAGAAGGTATACAGGATGTAGCTGTTCAATTTATTGATGTGACGAAAGTAGATTTAGGACATCTTGATCCGATTATTGCTTTGATGAATCAGATGACGATAGAAGAAAAAATCGGACAGATGTTTATGGCTCGCTGTCCTAAAGAAGATCAGACTGCCTTTGTTGAAGAATACAAGATAGGGGGCTATATTTTATTTGGACAAGATTTTGAAAATAAGACAGCTCAAGAAGTTACTCAAAACATCGCTTCTTATCAAAACGCCAGTAAGATTCCTCTGCTTATCGGAACGGATGAAGAAGGAGGAACGGTTAATCGTGTCAGCCGTTATTTTCGTGATACTCCTTTTTTATCACCGCAAACTCTGTTTAATCAAGGGGGAATGCAGGCAATTCTTCAGGATGTCGATGAAAAATCCCGTTTCCTGCAAGAATTTGGTATCAATGTTAATTTTGCCCCGGTAGCGGATGTCTCGACGAATGCCAATGATTTTATTTATGACCGCAGTTTTGGCAAGAGTGCCGATGAAGATGCCGATTATGTCGGACAGGTCGTATGGCGTATGAAGCAGGATCGCATGGGCAGCGTTTTGAAACATTTCCCGGGATATGGCAATAATGGCGATACCCATACCAATATTTGTTATGATGAAAGAAGTTATGATACTTTTACAAACAGTGATTTTCTGCCTTTTATTGCCGGTATTAACAATGGGGCAGAGTGCATTCTGGTCAATCATAATATCGTCACTTCAATGGACAGTGAGCACCCGGCATCTCTTTCTTGGCAAGTTCATTCCATTTTGAGAAATGATTTAGGGTTTGATAAGGTAATTATCACTGATGATTTGGCAATGGACGGTGTGGCAGATTATGCAGACAGCAAAAACATTGCCGTTATGGCAATTCTATCTGGAAATGATATGCTTCTGACAAGTGATGCCCCACAGCAAATCGATGCCGTAAAGAAAGCCGTTCAAGATGGCACGATCCATATGGAACAAATTGATGCCTCAGTAGAACGTATCTTACGTTGGAAACATAATTTAGGTTTATTATAGCACCGGTGATGCCGGTGTTTCTTTTGTTGAAAAAAGACGGAGTAAAAAAAGAAAATCGGTATACTAATAAAGTAAAGGAGCTGAAATTATGGAATATAAAAAACTAATCTCTTTCCCTAAAGATTTTCTTTGGGGAGCAAGTACAAGTGCTTTTCAATGTGAAGGGGCTTATGATGAAGACGGAAAATCTAAATGTGAAAGGGAGCTAAGACCGGTACCGGATAACATAGCTGATTTTTCCACAACCAGTGATCATTATCACCGCTATAAAGAAGATATTGCTTTAATGAAAGAAATGGGATTCAAGGCATATCGTTTTTCTATTGCTTGGACAAGAATCATTCCCAATGGGGATGGAGTAGTGAATGCCTTAGGTGTACAACATTATAATGATGTGATTGATGAATGTTTAAAAAACGGGATTACGCCTATCGTGACACTGCATCATTTTGATATCCCGAACTGTTTAGAAGAACGCTATGGCGGATGGCGATCAAGAGAAGTGATTGATGATTTTGCTGAGTACTGCACCGTTTGCTTCAAAGAATTCGGAGATCGTGTTAAACATTGGACGGTAAACAACGAATACAACAGCTTTTTCTTTGACATGCTGAATAGTTCATTTGGTGATAAAACAGCCGGAATCGATGATCAAAATGCTTTGAAAGCAGGCATTAACATTGCTCATATCAAATTAGTCGCTGAATCAAAAGTGATTGGAATCTGTCAGGAAATGTGGTCTGATGCATGGATTGGTCCGACTGTACATTATGAACCGGGATATGCTTTCAGTTCACGTCCGGAAGATCAACTTGCCGTGGATAACAATGATGCGTTTAGAGTATATCTTTACTTAGACGTCGCTTGTAAAGGAAAATATCATCCTTTGGTATGGCGCTTCTTGGAAGATCGTGACGCATTGCCGGATATTCAGCCAGGAGATATGGAAATTATCGCCGCTCACAACGCTAATTGGCTGACCCTTAATTACTATATGTCTGCAACTGTTGGCTATTCTAGTTTAGCTGATGAAAGTGTCTCTATGGCAATCAGTCAAGATGGCGGGGCAGATGATATGACGTCTTATAATATTCAAGGGGTTGTAAAAGGGTATGCGAATCCTCATTTAAAACGTTCGGAATTTGGCTGGGAAATCGATGCGGTAGGGTTGCGTAACGCATTAAGACGATTAGCTTATCGTTATGATTTGCCAATCATTATTACCGAAAACGGATTAGGCGCTTATGATCAATTAGAGGAAGACGGAAGTATCCATGATCCATACCGTATTGAATACTTAAAGAATCATATTGCGCAATGTCGTTTAGCGATCAATGATGGGGTCAACCTGATTGGTTTTTGCCCATGGTCCGCTATTGATTTAATTTCTACCCATCAGGGGATGGCAAAACGCTATGGATTTATTTATGTCAACCGTGATGAACATGATCTTAAAGATCTTGGACGTTATCGTAAAGATTCTTTCTATTGGTATCAAAAAGTAATAGAAAGCAATGGGGAAATATTGTAATTTTAATGTTCATTTTTCCTTCCCATAGGTCTATAATAGGCGTGGAGGGAAAAGTCATGGCAAAACAATTATGGTTAGTAATCGAAGATAATCAATATACAAGAGACACGATGAAAGAGTATTTCAAAACAAGTGACGTTGAATTATATTGCACTACCGAACAATATATTGAAACAGCTCTTAAAAAGAATACATTTAATATCGTTCTGGCAAGTTTTCAATATTTAAAGCACCCAAACCTAATTACTTATTTTAAGGATTATCGTTTGCCGGTGATCGTATATGATGTAACAGAAAGTGAACATGTTAAAGAATTTGAACAGCAGCATGTCGATAAGATGATGTATGGTCAGATCAATTACGGACAAATGCTTAACATCGCCCATCAATTAATCAAAGACTATGAACCATCACGACAAGAAATCTTGCATTTTAAAGACTTAGAATTAAATGTCAGCACTTCTAAGCTGATGGTAGGGAATAAAGAAGTATTCATCAATGATAAAGAACTGCTGATCTTGGATCTATTAATGGCACATCCTTATCGTTCTTTCACTGCCGAAAAAATGAAAGAGATGCTGTTTAGTGAAAATGCGGCGATCACAGTCGATTATATACAAGGATTAGTCGATACAATTGAAAAGAAATTAGCCGTAGTACATCCGGAAGAAAAATATATTACCAATATTTGGCAGACCGGATATAAGATGGTAGTCGATTAACTTTTTGCTAAGCAAAAAGTTTTTCTTATTCGCAAAATAAAGTCTCTATTATAGAAGCTTTGTTATAATGGGGTGAGGTGAAAAAATGAAAAAAGTCATATTTTTTGATATGGATGGCACATTGCTGTATCGCAAAAACGAGAACGATGCGCCCGCTATTAGTAAAAAAACACAGGATGTATTAAGAAAAGTACAAGAAAAAGGGCATTTAATCTTCATTGCGACAGGAAGACCCTATGCCTTTTTAGATAAAGATATCGTGGATTTTGGCTTTGATGGCTTTGTGCTGTCTAATGGTGCCGTTGTCTTATACCATGATCATCTGCTTTATCATGCCCCAATGAAAAAACAACTGGTAGAAGCTTTGATCAATGATTTTGAAACACGCAAGATCGAATATATTATGCAGACTAAAGAGTATTCTTATATGAATAAAGAAAATACATTGATGAAAGCTTTTTATGATCGCTGCAGCGTCAATTATGATTATATTAAAACCGATGATTTCACACCCCATCAACTGTTAGATGATATCGTGAAGTTAGAAATGCTGCCGGTCGGAGAAGAGAATATTGCTTTTTGCCGCAGCTTGGAAGGGGACGATTTTGCAATGATGGGAAATCCGCCTTTTACTTTTGAACTGTATTCTAAGAATACATCAAAAGCGACCGGGATATTAAAAGTATTGGAAAAGCTGAATATCGATGTTGAAGACAGTTATGCTTTTGGCGATGGACCAAATGATATTGAAATGCTTCAAACCGTCGGACATGGTGTAGCAATGGGAAATGCCCCGGAACACGTTAAAGAACATGCAGATGAGGTCTGCTTATCGGTGGATCAGGATGGTGTAGCTTGTAAATTAGAGGAATTGTTTCTATAAAGTGGATCTTATGATCCATTTTTTTGGTACCAGTTTATTTATAAAAAAAACCAAGTCAAGCGACCCGGTCATTATTCAAATATTTCTTTTGCAATCGTGATTACATGTTCAAGTTTATCCCATTGCTGCTGCAATGTAATATGATTGCCCTCTTGAGTAGAAGCAAAGCCGCATTGCGGTGATAAGCATAACTGCTCCAATGGAAGATATTGGCTGGCTTCCAGTATTCTGTTCTTAATTGTTTCTTTATTTTCTAATTGTGCAGTCTTTGTCGTGATTAAGCCTAATACCACTTTTTGATGACGAATATATTTTAACGGACTGAAATCTCCTGAACGTTCATCGTCATATTCCAAGAAGAACCCATCAAAAGCATCGATGGAAAATAATCGCTCAGCAATGATATCATAAAATCCTTCATATAGCCATGAAGACTGGAAATTTCCTTTGCAGATATGAAAAGTAATCACCATATCACTTGGTTTTACTTCTAAAGCGGCTTCGGTGATATCTCCAAATTCTTTAATTAACTGATCAGGATCAAAGCCACACGCTTCAATTCGTTCTCTAAAAACAGAAGAGAAAAGGGCACCCCATGATGTATCATCAAGCTGCAAATAACGACAGCCTGCCTCGTAAAAGGCTAAAATCGCTCTTTGATAAGTTTCAATAAGATCTTTTTTAAAATCTGCAATATCTACATAAACCGGGTGTTCTTTGTATTGTGGTGAAAGAATCAAAGAATCTAAATAAATCATATTAGGTCCTGGTATTGTCTGTTTGACTAAAGCATTCCCTGCAATTTCTTGAGTGATATGGAAATGTTCTAAAAAAGGATGATGTTCATTAAAAGAGATCGGACTGCTGATGAAGCTTCCCTGTACGTTCATTTCTTTCCCTTGAAAACCTGTCGTTACTTTGTCATACACCGTAATGCCATTTAATGCTTGAATAAAATCTAAATGCCACCAACGACGGCGAAATTCCCCATCTGTAACCGCCTTTAAACCCATACTTTTTTGTTTATCAATCAGTTTTTTTATCTCTTCATTCTCGATAACCGTCAGTTCTTCTTTGGTTATGTGTTGATTAAAATAATCTTCACGTGCCTTTTTCAAACGTTCCGGTCTTAAAAAACTCCCAACAATATCATATCTAAATGGTGCTTTCTCCATTCTGTATTCCCCCTTTTTCCCATCATAGCATGATTCTTGGTTATGATATAATTCATATTAAATATCACTGATTATAGGAATAAACTATATCCTATTTCAAAAATATGATAATAACCGCTTTAAATTATGGAACTATGCTATAATATTTAAAGCTGATGGGGGGATAAATATGATCGAAATACATGAATCCGGTGAGGACTATTTGGAAACGATCCTCGTTATAAAAAACAATAAAGGAAGTGTACGAGCTATTGATATTGCGAAGGCACGTCATTTTTCTAAGCCAAGCGTGAGCCGCGCTGTCTCTGTTTTAAAGGAGCAAGGGTATGTAGATGTGATAGAAGGAAAGATTGAATTAACTCAGGAAGGCCGCCAAATTGCAGAGGATATCTATGAAAAGCATCAGCTCTTAATGGCGATGCTGATGCGCTTAGGTGTCGATGAAGAAACAGCGGCGAGTGATGCCTGTAAAATCGAACATGCGTTAAGCCCTAAAACATTTTCTTGCTTAAAAGCACATTTCAAAGAGAAATGAGAGATCATTTCTTTTTTTGCGTCTCAATTGACAAGGTCCATTATCCAATGGTACGATTCGTGTAGCTTAAATAAATAGGGAAGTGATGAAAATGTCAACTTTTATTGTTGCCTCACTGTTAGTGATTGCCATTATCATCTGTATTTACAAGATGATAAAGGATCACCGCAATGGGCATGGATGCAGTGATTGTGCCGGCTGCAGTAAAGCTAGACAATGCCAGCATAAGAAGTAAAAGAGGTTAAATAGAAAGTATGATTTGTGATGAGAAAACAAATAAAAAAAGATAAACGAGGATTTACCCTCATTGAATTAGCCGTCGTATTCGTCATCATTGCCATCTTGTCTGCATTGACTATACCAATAGTAACAGGATACATTGATGATGCGAATAATCAAAAATTTATATCGATGGCAAGGTCAGATTATGTTGCGTTGACCATAGAGATTGAAAAAGGCAGATTAGCGGATACTTTAAGATTGACTGATCCTATTCGTCCTGATTCTTCGACCAATCATCGTCTTAGTTTGAAAACGGCGATTCCTCCTGAAAAACTGAGACAATTATCGGGAGATGAGAATTTAGAGGATTATACGGTAGGGTATGAGAAACGATATAGCGACGGACGTTCATGTGAACCGGAAGAAACCCTATGTCCGATCTTGGTTTATGGATTTAAGTTAAAAGAGGGTGGGAATTTTAAATATGTAGCGATTGTACCTAATCAAAGGGCGGAAATCATTACAGAAGAAGATTACAACAATCTGAATATCTACTATTATGAAAATTTCAGTTAAAGCAGATCGCTTCATCAAAAGGCGGTCTTTTCTTTAAATAAAATGGCTTTACTTCTTTCAAATATGTGCTTATAATAAAAACATAATGTTATAAGAAAGGAATTATTGCTTGATGTTGAATATAAATATGCAGGATATTGCAGCAGACCGGGAGGTTTGCGGACTCTAAATCTAATGCAATACCTCCCATAGGTTAATGTGTTAACTAAAGGAGGAAAGTATGAAGAAATTTAATAATAAAAGTAATACAGATATCCAACCATTTATATGTAAAGTATGTGGTAAAAAGGTAACCCTAGAAGGGGCAGGCAGTCTGCATCGTAATCACTGTCCGAATTGTTTATCCAGTGTACATTTAGATGATGTACCGGGGGATCGTGCGGCAGGATGCGGCGGCATTATGGAGCCAATCGGGGTTTGGGTAAGAAAAGACGGAGAATGGGCGATCCTGCATCGCTGTCGCAGGTGTGGACATATTCGTTCTAATCGGACAGCAGCGGATGACAATCCTTTGAAAATTATGTCAATCGCTTTAAAACCTTTGACCAATCCACCTTTTCCCATTGAACGATTAAAACAAATCGCTAAAATAAATGGATATAACGATGATGAATCGGAATAAAATGGTGGATTGAGTTTTGAACCGGTGAATTTTATATTCATCGGTTTTTATTTGGTTAAAGTCTAACTAAAAAAGATGCCCTTCTAATTTGAAAGACATCTTTTACATAAATATAGTTATAGGGGTAAATCTTTTTTAGAGAATCTGACCGCCCCGATAGCATAACAAGCCACAGCGATTATGACCAAAATAAGCAGTTTCCAAGCAAATGCAGTGTTTACACTAGCTGTGCCGATAGTTGACAATGCATCGACGTCATACAGACCTACGAGAGTTAGTTTATTGAAAATGCTTAGTTCAGAAACCCCCATACCGGTATTTACCATATTTTCAGAACCAAACATACCAATCATAGAGGCAAGGAAGAACCATACTGCCAGTCCGCCGCCAAACGCCATTGATTTTTTACTCTGTGAAAATATGCAGCTTCCCATAAAGCATATTCCGCATACTGCTTCCACAAGAATATACATACCGCCAAATAAAGCAAGGATTCCAGCCACATTTACTTCATCATAAAATAGGAAAGAGGTTCCTATTCGCGTTGCGCAGACAATAGAAAGAATGATAAATGGTACAACGATCATAAATACCAATTGCGTTATAGCGACAGCAGAGCGCTTTGTCGGTGTCGATAACACATAAGCCATAGAACCGCGGTCTACCTGATCCGCAATCAGAGAGTTCGCCAAAATAACAATGAGTATAAATATCGGCAGCAAGCCCATTGCGGTATAATACATCTGATTCATCATTGAAGCGGGATTCATCTCACTCATTTTCTCTACCATATCGGATGAGACTCCCATCATATCCAACGTAATCGTCAGCATATCCGGAACCGTTAATTCCTCTTTGTTGAAAACACCTTCGGATTGTTTTAAAGCATAGACATATTCAAATTGCTTCACATATTTATCAAGGCTAATACCGGATTGCGATAATCCATCAATTGAGTCTTGAAATCCTTTTGTACTAAGGTTCATATTTGTTTGTGCATTCATCATTCCAAAAGCAGCTTCATAAGCCGTTTCGTTGTTTCCTGCTGTAAAATCCGTATAAGACAATTCCTGTTGTGTCATGGCATCATAGGTTGCCAATGCTCCCAGATAGGTATAAAAACTTTCTTGATATTCAGTGACATCGATATCGGATCTTTCTGTCGCCATCATGCTCATCGCATAATTCATGACATTTCCCAGAAGTACCATTACCAGCAATATCGCAACACATAATCCCCAATTGGATTTTATAGTCTGTCTCATCAGTGGTTTAGAGAAAAATCGTGCAATTTTTTTATTTTGTTCCATGTTTAGTAAGTCCCTCCTTATATGCGCTCATAAACTGTTCCTGTAACGAACGATGAATTTCTTGAAAATTCATGATTTTATAATGTTTGAGTACGTTGAAAAATGCATCTAATTGATCAATATTACATTGAACCGTACAATGGTTTAATTCTTCATTCTCAATTAAAAAGTCTGTATTATCAATAAAGTGCTGTTTGTCAGAAGTATTTTCAAACTCAATTATAAAATTTTTAATGACCGGATGGCGCAAATCATGCAGAGATATTGTATTAATGATATGTCCATCCTTTATCATCGCTACTCTATCACAGACAGCTTCAATTTCCTCAAAGATATGACTGGACATAAATATCGTATGTCCTTTTTGTTTTTCTTCTCTAATCAGATCTAAGAATGCTTCTCGCATTAATGGGTCGAGACCTGTGGTAGGCTCATCTAAGACGAGCACTTCTTTTTCTCCCATTAGTGCCGCAACGATTGCAGTCTTTTGTTTCATTCCTTTGGACATTCTTTTCAAGTTGGCAGTGGGATCAAGCTGCAATAGTTCGATCACATGATTCATATATCGAAAATCCGTCACTCCAAGATATCCGGCTTGTGTTTTGAGGAATTCGGTTCCTGTCTTTAATGCAGGAAAAGCGATTTCTCCGGGAACATAGCTGACATTTTTCATAATGTCTGCGGACTGTTTCCATGAATCTAAATTATTGATGATCGAAGTCCCCCGGTTTGGTTTAATAAACCCCATCATATTTCGAATCGTCGTTGTTTTTCCTGATCCATTAGTTCCGACAAAACCGAACACTTCCCCTTTATGGACTTCGATATCGATATCAAAAATACCACGCCCTTGACCGTAATCCTTAGTTAGACCTTCGGTTTTTATAATGATATCAGCCATTATTTCACCCCCTCGAAAAGTTTATCTTCATGGTAAAATTGCATAAAGTAATCCTCTAATGAGAAAGGAAATTCGGTAAAATCTACAATATGAAATTGCGAGATATCATTTATAAATGAGGTTATCTCACTGTTTTTAAGTTGTATCCTTGCACGTAATTTATGCTTATTGATAGAAGTGAATTGATAGTTATGGGTAGTAAATTCCTGCCATTGCTTTTCATCCTCAAAAGTCACTCTGTAAATCTTATCACTTTCCTTTTTTAAAACTTCAGGATCAAATTCGGAAACAATTTTCCCATCACGAATAATCGCTATTCGATCACACAATGCATCTACCTCATGAAAAATATGAGAGGATAAAAAAATTGTTTTACCTCTTTTCTTTTCTTCAAGAATATAATCAATGAAGATTTCCTGCATAATCGGATCAAGTCCAGAAGTGGGTTCATCTAAGATGAGTATTTTAGGATCATGCATAAAGGCAGTTACGACCGCTAGTTTACGTCTGGTTCCAAGACTCATTTGTTTCAGCCCGATATTTGGGTCCAGTTCAAATCTCTTTAGTAATTTATCTAAATAAGATGAATCCGTTATGTTTCGCATTTTCTTTTGCATTTCTAAAAACTGTGTACCTGTCATTCCGCTAGGAAAAGCGATTTCACCTGGAAGATAGCCGACTTCTTTTTGGAGTTCAGCTGAATACTGCCAACTATCTTTCCCATCAATGAGAGTACTTCCGCTCTGTGGTTTTGAAAATCCCATCAAATGCCTGATCGTAGTACTTTTTCCTGCTCCGTTTGGACCAAGGAAACCATAGCACTCTCCTTCGTTCACAAAAGCAGATACATTGAACACGCCTCTGCCATGCCCATAGTCCTTTGTCAAACTATTGATTTCTATAACTGACATGTGTATCACTCCTTTATTTTGATATGGTAAAATTATAAAAAAATTAAAATCGTTCATCAAGCATCAATATTGAACAAAGTGTTGCATGATGTTGTAGATAATTTTTAATAGGGGAATAAAAGGGAAGTTCAAGAGTTTCATATTATGGATAAAAGGCTTTAAAAATATAAAAATTGCAATATAATTTGATTATGACAATATGCTTATTTGAAAGATAGACTAAGCTGTCATTAAACTCATTGATAGAAAGGAGAAGGGATGTTGTTTAGGCTTTTTAAAGGAAACAATATACCAGTTAAATGAATGAAGAAACAACCTGAAGTTACAGCAGCTACAAGAAAAAAATTAATGGATGCGTTTTGGTGTATTTATAAAGAAAAAACAATTAACAAGATAACCGTTTCTGAAATAACGAATCTGGCAAATAATAATCGAGGGACTTTTTATCATTATTTCAAAGATGTTTATGACGTTTTAGAACAAATTGAAAGTGATCTTATAAAAGAAGTATGCGAAGAAATGACGGATATTTTGGCGAAGCAGCCTTTACAAGAAGGGCCTATGGATATAAATGATTTATATGCGATCAGTATTCCTATTTTTAAAAAACATGAAGATAAAATATTTACATTACTTGGTAAAAACGGAGATCCAAAATTTACAAGTGAATTCAAAGAAAGTATTCGCTCCATGCTGATTCGCTTTTGGAATTTACCCGATGAAATAGAACACTTGGATTATTTAATGGAATATAGCTACTCAGCAATGATTGGATTAGTAACGAAATGGTATGAAAACGGGAATGATTTAACCGATAACGAATTTTTCAGGATGGCACAAGGGTTAGTGGCAAACGGAGTCATTGGCTATCTCGAAAAGTTTTAAATCATGTGTAAGTTAACCTTTATAAAAATAATTACATAGGAAACTTTGAAACAAATTAATATTTATTACTTCTATTCGTTTTTTATTGTTGACAAGTAAAGTTAGCATATGCTAATATATAGATGGTTAGTTAAAGCTAACCTAAGCTTAGTGAATTAAGCATGAAATATTCTCCTATTTCATTCACTGCATGTCCTTTGATTTTTCCGAATGCTTATAATAATATTATGTGCAGTGGTGAACATTGATGATCTATCGTTTTTGCTAGTAAATGATAGGCATTAATACGATATTCTTGACGAAAACCTGTTTATACAGGTTTTTTTCTTATATATTCCATGTTACTATGATAGCAGGTGATGAACATGATAGTAGATAAAATCAAAAGCTTAGATCATTTAACTCAACAGGAAACATATGTCATGCAATATATTTTGGCACATCCGCAAGATGTTTTGAAAATGAACTGCAATCAATTGGCAAAGGCAAGTCATACCAGTGCTTCCACGATCATTCGTCTATCGCAAAAGGCAGGGTATAAAGGGTACAGTGAATTAAAAATCCAATTTGCCAGTGAATATTCTAAGATGCAGCAGATGGAAGAAGAATTAAAACCGATTCCCTATGAAAAAGAAAGTACAATTGATGATATTATCCAGACGATGCCGCTTATTTATACAAAAGCAATCGATTTCACAAGAACGATGCTCGAAAGAAATAAGATGATTCAAATCATCAATCGTTTAAAACAATCGGAACGTATTGAAATTTACGGAGATGGCGTAAATTATGAATTGGCAAAGATTGCGGCATATAAATTTGAAGAAGTGGGGGTATCTGCATATGCTTATACCAGTGCTAATTGGACCCATGTGAAACTATTGGAGAAAAATAAGACCAATACGATTGCTGTGCTGATTTCTCATACTGGGAAAAATCCGGGGATTATTGATAGTGCCAAACGTTTAAAAGATGCTCATATTTTTATGGTAGGGATCGTTGGCACAAAAGATTCGTCATTAAGTCGATGGTGTGATACTTCTTTACAGATTATGACTACTCGCAATACACTGGAATTTTCCAATGTTATGTTCACAATGTCAACGCAATATATATTTGATATCATGGTAGCTTCATTAATGATTCAGCATTATGATCATTTAAAAATGATTACCGAAGAATTAAGAGAAGCTAGGGAACAATGGGGGAAAGAAGAATGAACGTCTTTCATGAATCGATTTGCGGTTGGGCATCATGGGCAAACCTCTATCAATCAATTCCTGCTTTTTTACCCCTAATTACATCAATTTGGAAAGAGAATGGATGGACGATGGCGCCCGTTGAACATTGTCAGGCAGGAACGAATGCTGTATTTAAAGTAGGGGATAAAATTATCAAAATCTTTGCTCCGATTGAATCCGGATGTGATACTCAACATGATTATGAAGTGGAAACAGCAGGATTAAATTATGCTCGCGCATACGTGCCGGCACCGACTATTCTTTGTCAGGGCATACGTTATGATCGTTATGTATTTCGTTATATTGTACTGACCTATATTGACGGCATCCCTTTTTCTTTGAAGATGTTTGACTATGATACTAAAACCAAAATAAAATTAGGCAGTCAGCTAAGAAAAATGACCGATTCTCTTAATCAGTCTGACTCGGTATTAAAACCAGTCGATTCTATCGAACAAGCAAAACAGAATCCTCGCTGGCAGATCTTTCCTGATTCTTTTCAAAAAGAGAGGATAGAATATTTAGATCAGCTTACTTCTTCTTCGCTTGTCTATGTTCATGGGGATCTTAATGGGGATAATCTTATCATTGATCATCGTCAGCGGCTTTATATTATTGATTTTGCCGATGCCCGAATGGCACCGATCGAATATGAATGGGCAGTTATTATCTGCGAGCTGTTTCAATTTGATAAAGATTATCTGTTTGGTTACTTTGGACATCTGACTATTAAGCAGTATATAAAAATTTGCATACAGGGACTTCTTATTCATGATTTTGGTGCAGATATTATACGTGATCGTTTAAAAGGTGTGGAGAAAATAGCGGATATATCAATGCTTATAGATAAAATTAGGGAAAAGCTGGAGGAAAATTTCAGCTAATTCCCTTTTTTAATTTTATCTTTGGATATTTCAACCAATTATGAAAATCACTATTCAAAAATAATCGAAGGAAGTTATAATAAAATCGTATATGGAGGTAACAAAATGGAACAAATAAGAAAATTTCCTGAAGGTTTTTTATGGGGCGGAGCCACTGCCGCCAATCAAGTAGAAGGGGGCTGGAAAGAGGGCGGAAAAGGACTTTCCGTATCGGACTGTGCTCGCTCACATTTAGATGTCGATGTCACCGATTATCAAAAACACAATGAAATCACCACAAAAGATATCGAAGAAGCAATGGCAACAGATGATGAAGTGTATTATCCGAAACGTCATGGGGCAGATTTCTTCCATCATTACAAAGAAGATATTGCTTTAATGGCAGAAATGGGATTCAAGGTTTATCGTATGTCAATTGCTTGGTCACGTATCTTTCCAAATGGGGATGATGAAACACCTAATGAAGAAGGACTGCAGTTTTATGAAAATGTCTTTAATGAGTTAAAAAAATATAATATTGAACCCTTAGTGACCATGTCTCACTATGAACCCCCATTAAACTTAGTGTTAAAATATAATGGGTGGTATTCAAGAGAAGTGATCGGCTTCTTTGAAAAATATGTAGAAACAATCTGTACTCGTTATAAAAATCACGTAAAATATTGGCTCACATTCAATGAAGTTGATTCAATGATCCGTCATCCTTATACAACAGGAGGACTTGTCCGTGACCGCTTTGAAGGGATGCATTGGGAAAGCGTTATTTTCCAAGCCATGCATCATCAATTCGTGGCTTCGGCTTTAGCGACTAAAATCTGTCATGATATTATTCCGGGATCTATGGTAGGGTGTATGCTGACAAAATTAACGTTCTATCCTTATACTTGCAAACCGGAAGATGTGTTACAGGCACAACAGGATATGCGCAGTACGTATTGCTATAGTGATACGCAAGTGTTTGGCGAATACCCGGCTTACTTAGTTGCCAGATTTAAAAACAATGGGGTCGTTATCCATAAAGAACCAGAAGATGACGCTATTATGAAAAAATATCCGGTTGACTTTGTCTCTTTCTCTTATTATTCTTCATCATGTGTTGCCGCTAAAGAAGATGAAGGGATTGAAAAAACTGCCGGAAACACAATCTTCGCTATTAAAAATCCCCATATTCCAAGTTCAGACTGGGGATGGCAGATCGATCCGATTGGTCTGAGAATCTCAATGGTAGATTTGTATGATCGTTATCGTAAACCTTTGTTTATCGTTGAAAACGGACTGGGAGCCAAAGATGTATTGGAAGCAGATGGGAAGGTACATGATCCATATCGTATTAATTACTTTGATGCACACTTCAAAGAAATGCTGAATGCGATCGAGATCGACGGTGTAGAATGTTTAGGATACACTTCTTGGGGATGCATCGATTTAGTATCGGAATCTACCAAACAAATGTCTAAACGTTATGGTTTTATTTATGTCGATGCAGATGATTATGGAAAAGGCACTTACGATCGTTATCGCAAAGATTCATTCTATTGGTATAAGAACGTCATTAAAACTAATGGCGCATGCTTATTTGAAGATGAATTCGATAAGTAAGATTATAAAATGATTAGAGAATAGATACTCTGAAACAAAAAGACCGCACCCTGTTGGATGCGGTTTTAGTTATTCAAGTTCAAAAGCACCTGTATATAATTGATAGTAACGTCCTTTTTGTTCAATTAATTCCTGATGGTTACCACGTTCGATAATACGTCCTTGTTCAAGTACCATGATGGCATCAGAATTTTTAACCGTAGATAAACGGTGAGCGATGACAAAGACAGTACGTCCATGCATTAATTGATCCATTGCGGTTTGAATCAATGATTCGGTACGAGTATCGATGCTTGAAGTAGCTTCATCTAAGATTAATACCGGAGGATTCGCTACTGCGGCTCTGGCGATGGAAAGCAACTGACGCTGCCCTTGAGAAAGCCCGGCACCATCACTTGTTAAATAGGTATCATAGCCATGCGGTAAATGTTTGATAAATGTGTCCGCATTGGCGATACGGGCTGCTTCATAAATTTCTTCATCCGTAGCATCGAGTTTACCATAGCGGATATTATCTTTAATGGTTCCGGTGAATAAATGGGTATCCTGCAATACCATGCCCAAAGAACGACGTAAATCATCTTTCTTGATTTTATTAATATTAATATCATCATAACGAATCTTTCCGTCTTGAATATCATAGAAACGATTGATTAGGTTAGTAATGGTAGTTTTACCGGCACCGGTTGCCCCGACAAAGGCCAGTTTTTGTCCCGGTTTAGCGAACAGACTGACATCATGCAAAACGATTTTTTCATCTGTATAACCAAAATCGACATCGAAGAATCGAACATCTCCGGTTAATTTTGTATAGGTGATGCTGCCATCACTATGTGGATGTTTCCATGCCCATTGTCCGGTTCTTTTTTGTGATTCTGTGATATTCCCTTCGGCATCAATTTCAGCGTTGACTAAAGTGACATATCCTTCGTCTGTTTCCGGCTCTTGATCTAATAAGTCAAAGATACGTTTTGCCCCTGCTAATGCCATAACAATCGAGTTAAATTGTTGAGTAATCTGTGAGATTGGCATATTGAAGCTTCGGGTTAATTGCAGGAAAGAAGCAATCTTACCGATAGAAAGACTGCCAATACCGTTAATCGCAAAGATCGTTCCGGCAATCGCGGTCACACTATAAGTCAAATGCCCTAAGTTAGCAGAGATTGGTCCCATAAAGTTGGCAAAACTATTGGCACTGGTTGCAGAAGCACATAATTGCGTATTAAGGGCATCAAATTCTTGTTTAGAGACATCTTCATGGCAGAACACTTTGACAACTTTCTGACCGTCCATCATCTCTTCGATATAACCGTTTAAACGTCCTAAATCATTTTGCTGTTTATTAAAGAAGCGAGAACTTTGGGCTCCGACTTTACGACTTGTCACGATCATAATCATGACCATCAAAACCGTAATGATTGTTAACTGCCAGCTTAACACGATCATTGAAATGGCAACACTGATAATCGTAATGGCAGAGTTTAAAATTTGCGGAATCGTTTGGCTAAGCAGCTGACGTAAAGTGTCGGTATCATTGGTAAAGCGGCTCATTAACTCTCCATGGGTATGCTGATCGAAATAACGAATCGGCAAACTTTGCAAGTGTGTAAACATATCATCACGAATATGCTTTAACGTTCCATTTGCTACATTAATCATAATACGGTTATAAATATAAGTGGTTGCCACTCCGATCATATAGATAGCAGCAAGTGACATCAAGGCACGCATTAATCCGCTCATATCGGGATTGGTCTGACCGATAAACGGGACAATGTAGCTATCGATCAAGGTCTGCAAGAATAATGTTCCGCGAACATTGGCAAAAGCACTGACAATAATACAGATGACCACTGTCACAAAATGAATTTTATAATATTTAAAGAGATAACCGGAAATTCTTTTTAATGATTTTATCGTATCTCCGCGCTTTGGTTTAGGTCCAGCAATAGGTTTCATTCTCATTCTTGGTCATCTCCTTTCGTTTGTGATTCATAGACTTCCTGATAGATGGCATTTGTTTTTAATAGTTCTTCATGCGTTCCGATACCATTAATCTTACCATCATCTAAAACGATGATCATATCGGCATCTTCCACTGAAGATACACGTTGCGCAATGATAATTTTAGTCGTATTGGGTATTTCTTCTTTAAAAGCTTTACGGATCAGTGCATCTGTTTTAGTATCTACGGCACTGGTAGAATCATCTAAGATTAAAATCTTAGGCTTTTTAAGCAATGCTCTGGCGATACATAAACGCTGTTTTTGTCCTCCGGATACGTTCGTTCCTCCTTGATCTAGCAAAGTATCATATTTTTCCGGGAATGACTGAATAAATTCATCGGCTTGAGCTAATTGACAGGCATGAATGATGTCTTCATCTGTCGCATTCGCATCACCCCAGCGCAAGTTTTCTTTGATTGTCCCTGAGAATAAGATATTCTTTTGCAGTACCATGGCAACATTGTCTCTTAATGTTTCAATGTCAATGTTACGAACGTCCTGACCACCAACTAAAATTTGACCATTTGTCACATCATAGAGTCTTGGAATCATTTGTACCAAAGAAGTTTTGGCACTTCCGGTTCCACCAAGAATACCAACTGTCTGACCGGATTTTATCTTGATATTGATCTGACTTAACGCTAAATTGTTTGGATCTTTACTGTAACTGAAATCTACATTTCTAAATTCGATTGATCCATCTTTTACTTGAGTTAATGGATCTGACGCATTGGTTAAATCACTTTCCTCATCTAATACTTCAATGATTCTTTCTGCCGAAGATTTTGCCATTGTTACCATAACAAACGACATAGAAATCATCATTAAACTTGATAAGATCTGTGTTACATAAGTAAACAGAGACATCAATTGACCGGTTTCCATTGAACCGCCAATAATGAATTGTGCTCCAAACCAAGAAATCATAATAATGGTAAAATACATTGATAACTGCATGATAGGTGAGTTAAATGCCAAAATCTTTTCAGCGTTAATCGAATATTGCTGTAATTCACCGGTAGCTTCTTTAAATTTTTTATTTTCATAATCTTCTCTGACATAAGCCTTTACAGTACGAATGCTGGTTAGGTTTTCTTGAACGACCAGATTTACTAAATCATACTTTTTAAACATCTTAACAAAATTAGGATGCGCACGTGTCATGATGAAATACAATGCGACCCCTAAAAATGGAATCACAAATAAAAAAATAACAGATAATTGTGCATTCAGCTGAAATGCCATGAATAAAGCGAAGATCAGCATGATCGGTGCACGTACCATCATACGAATGATCACTTGATAAGCATTTTGTACATTGGTCACATCGGTAGTTAAACGGGTGACCAGACTTGATGTGGAAAACTTATCAATGTTCGCAAAAGAAAAATCCTGTATTTTATAATAAATTGCCTGTCTTAAATTTTTGGCTACCCCCGCAGAAGCAACTGCGGCATAGCGTCCGGACAGGGCACCAAATAATAATGAAATAAGTGCCATCCCTATCATTATGATTCCAATTTTATATACATATGGAATATTGTTGTTGGCTAAACCCACATCGATAATCTGTGCCATCATCATTGGGATTAGAACCTCCATGACTACTTCTAATGAAACAAATATAGGAGCAAGCAGGGAAGCTAACTTATATTCTTTTATATAAGCCATTAATTTTTTATACATCATATACCCCCTTCTTAAATATCATTCTAATCATTCAGCTTAGCCATCATTTTATTGATGACTTGCATAAAGACGGTAATTTCTTCAATGGAGAGATCTTCCATTAATGAAGCCTCAAATTCTTCAATGACTTCACCAATGCGGCGTATCAATTCTTTCGCCTTTGTTGTCAGGATAATCTTTTTTAAACGAGCATCCTGTTCCACACTGACCCTTTCGATCAATCCGTTTCTTTCCATTGTCTGTAAAACGCTTGTTACGGAAGAACGTCGTATCTCAAATTCCTCCTCAATATCACGCTGATAGACATCACGACCGCAAAAGGCAATAAAATGCAGGATTCTTGATTGGAATCCTGTAAGATCACTGCTGATTGCTGTAATTTTCGCATCTACTGTACGTTTAATATGATTGGATAAGTTACCGACTTCTTTACCGATTTGCACCATCTCTATGACCTCCAGAATGTTAGAATTCTAACATATTTTATCATTGTATAAATAGTTTGTCAATATACTAATTTAAAAGATTTAATTTGATTCGTTTGCCCATACTACCATTAAAGGGTGATATAAATGAAATTAATTTGGTGTGGGCAAGGGACTTTAAGACGTTTTGATATACATGAAATCCTACATTGCAAACCGGAACGTCCTATCTATTGTGATATTGACAAAAAAAGGCTTTATCAGAGCGTAATTGATCAGATTATGCAGTGTCATGTGGAATTACGCTGGCGGATATTGAAATATAAAGATCAGCAGTATTCTTTTGCTGAAGTTAAAAATGAACTTTATGGAGATGAACAATTTTGTTGTGGACGGCTGCGTTTTATTCAACCGGTCAATACCCATTTTATTTATTTAATTTTTGATAATACGTTAGAAAAAGATCATCTTCTCTATCCTTATATACGGGTCATTTATTTATTTCGTGAAGAATGTTAAAGATTTATTTCATTTTTGTGCTTTAATTTTATCAAGTTGTGACATATTTTTTTCAATTTTTAAACATTGCTTGATTAACGCCCAATACTTGATATGATGTTTAAAAAAGGGAGGAACAATATGAGTATCAAAGTCATTATAATGGATGTTGACGGAACACTAACAAACAGTCAGAAAATCGTAACACCTAAAACAAAAGAAGCATTAATGAAAGCACAAAAAGCAGGAGCAATCTTAATTTTAGCTTCAGGAAGACCGACTTCCGGGCTGCGTGATTTAGCCGCTGAATTAGAAATGGATAAACACCATGGATTATTAGTCGCTTTCAATGGATCAAAAGTAATTGACTGTGAAACCGGAGAAACACTGTTTAATCAGGCAATGAGCGTTGAAGAAGGCAAAGCCGTTTTGGAACATATGAAAAAATTTGATGTTATGCCTATGATTGACAAAGGGGATTACATGCATGTCAATGATGTATTCGCCGGAATGTTGGAAAATAATGGAAATCCGATTAATATTATTCAATATGAATCACGTGGTGGAAAATTCAAATTATGTGAACAAGAGGATTTAGCTGCTTTTGTGGATTATCCGTTAAATAAAATCTTAACAGCAGGAGAACCGGATTATCTGCAAGCTCACTATAAAGAAATGATGGAACCATTCGATGGAAAATTAAGCTGTATGTTTACAGCGCCGTTCTATTTTGAATTTACTGCTCAAGGGATTGATAAAGCAAAAGCATTGGATACGGTTTTAATTCCAAAAGGATATAAAGTAGAAGAAATGGTGGCTTTTGGAGATGGGCATAATGATGCATCAATGGTGAAATATGCCGGAACCGGCGTAGCAATGGCAAATGCTGTTCAGGATTTAAAGGATATTGCGGACGCTGTCACGCTTTCCAATGAAGAAGACGGTATTGCGGAATATCTATATAAACATATGCCGGAAATAAATTAGTTTGTGATTAAATTCATAATCGATTATAATGTTCATGGGGTGAATACTCATGAACATTTTTAGTAAGTTAAAACATATTACGGATCTAACCGATAATGAAAAAGCAATCGTTCATTATATTAAAGAGCATACCGAGGATTTTATTCGTTTAAGCGCAGCGCAAATCTCTCAGCAATGTTACGTATCCACTTCTTCCATTTATCGCCTATGTCAAAAAGTGGGGGTATCGGGGTTATCGGAATTAAAAGTGCTGGTTTCTGCTTCGATTGACAGTTATTTGAAAGAGGAAGAAGACTTTGATTATGATTATCCGATCAAACAGCATCAGTCTCAGTATCAGATTACCCATAAATTGAAAGAAGTTTATGAACAGACCTTGATTTCATCGCAGAACTTATTGGATTTGGAACAATTGCGTTTAGTCGTTAATCAAATGAAAAAAGCCAAGACCATCGATCTCTATACGTCAGCCGGTAACCTTTATTTTGCGGAAAATTTTAAGTTTCAAATGCAGGAAATAGGTATTCAGGTCAATGTTCCTAAAGAAGAATATATGCAAAGGCTTACTGCTTCAAGCAGTGATGACACGCATCTTGCTTTCATTATTTCCTTTGGCGGCAGAGGCTTATTAATGAATTATTTTGTACAAACCTTAAAAGCAGTCAAAACACCGATCGTTTTGATTTCTTCGACGCATGAAAACCCGCTGATGTGTTTTGCGGATTATCAGCTCTTCATGAGTTCTTATGAAAATCATTATAATAAGATTTCTTCTTTTTCTACACGTCTTTCTTTATTGTACATATTGGATTGTTTATACACCTGTTTCTTTGAATTGGATTATGAACATAATGTGGAAAAGAAGTTAGCTTATTATCAACGTATGCGGGAGTTCAGTAAATAAAGGGGTTTATATAGGGGAATTAAAAAGGAATGAAAAGAATGAAAAAAGTAATAAAGGGAATATGTGTTCTGCTTGTGATTTGTTTAGTGGCAGTGGTGGGGTTTGAAGGGTACAAATACTTTAAATATAAATCAGGAATCCCTATTCTTGGTTACCATAATGTCGTATCCGATGAGGATAAGGCGAAGTATCATCGTGGGGATATTTATACAATGGCAGTTTCAGACTTTGAAAAGCAAATGAAATATTTGGCCGATCATCAATTTAGTACACTAAGCTTAGGGGAAGTGACGGAATGGTATGAAGGAAGAATGGAAATCCCTTTGAAAAGTGTGGTGATTACCTTTGATGATGGCTTTGAATCTTTTAATACGATCGTGAAGCCAATCTTAGAAAAATATAATTTGAAAGCGACGTGTTTTGTGATAGGGGTATTGTGTCAAGATGAACCGGACTTCTATGAATATTTAAAACAAGATCAGTTAGTGAATACCAAAAATGTAGAATACTACTCTCATTCCTATAATCTGCATGTCAGTACCGGTATGTTTGAAAAGAAAATCGAAACTTTGACTAAAGATGAGATTATGCAGGACTTCCAAGCCAATAAAGGGATTGTGGATGATCGTTACTTTGCCTATCCATTTGGGCGCCCTTCTAAAACATCAAGAGAAGTTTTGATTGAAAATGGGACGATTATGGGCTATGGTTATGCTCAAAACAGAAGAGCGACACGTAACGATGACCGCTATTTAATGCCGCGTTTTTTGATGTACAGCTTTATGAATTTGACATGGTTTAAATGGATCGTGGATTAGAAAGCGCAAGCTTTCTTTTTTTGTTTGACACTTATTTCGGACGCTTTTATAATAATGACAGCAAAGAAAGGATGAAATATATGACGAGACCTAAATTACACTTTACACCTACTAAAAACTGGATGAATGATCCTAATGGATTTATTTATTATAAAGGCGAATATCACCTTTTTTATCAGCATTTTCCCTATGATACAAAATGGGGAACGATGCATTGGGGGCATAAAGTATCCAAAGACTTAGTTCATTGGGAAGATAAAGGCATTGCGCTGTATCCAAGTAAAGATTTCGACCGCAATGGTTGTTTTTCCGGGTCAGCGATTGAGAAGGACGGAAAGATGTATCTTTATTACACCGCTATTGCTTATGATCAGCTTAACCCGGATAATATTCATGTGACAGGGAATAAGATTATCGCCAGTCAGGCATTGCTGATCAGCGAAGATGGTATTCATTTTGATAATGATCAAAAACAAATGATTATCCCGGTTTTCCAAGAAAATCAAATCGGACATCCAAATAACACCAGAGATCCAAAAGTATGGAAAGATAAGGATACTTATTATATGGTATTGGGGAGTCAGTATGAAGATCAGACGCTCCACGAAATGCGTGGGGAGATTTTGATCTATACAAGTTGTGACGGTATCCATTGGGATTATCAAAACCGTTTGATCAATGCAAATTTTGACAGCAATATGTGGGAATGCCCGGATCTGTTTAAGATAGGAGAGCAGTATGTGCTGATCATGTCACCGGAAAATACAATCAATGATGGAATGAATTATCCTAGTCATGCGATGATCGGTTTAGTTGATTTTGATGAGAACACTTGTGAAATTACGATGAATGAAGAAATGCATTTTATAGACTATGGCTTAGATGTATATGCACCTCAGACCACCTTAGATAAAGATCATCAGCGTGTAGTCATCAACTGGCTGCGTATGCCTTGTCCAAGTGAAGATTTAGAATGGAATGGTGTATATACGTTTCCAAGAGTGATGACGATTAAAGATCATCGCGTTTATTTTAGTGTTCATCAGGAAATAGAAAAACAGTTCAGCCAGTCTGTCAGTCAGTTTACATTAACGAACGCTATAAAGATCAGCGTTGATGTGAAAGAGGGGAGCCGCTTAAATATCGGTGGCTATAAAATATGGATCGACGATCATAAAGTGTATACAGACCGTCAAGATGTCTTTGTCCATGAAGCTAAATTATTTAATAATGACACGAAAGCCGGAACAAAATTTTTGACACCGCCTCTTCAAGATGGAAATCATTTAGATATTTATGTGGATACACAGGTTATTGAAATCTATGTCAATCATGGAGAATATGTATTAAGCAATGTCGTTTATGGCATGAAAGAGTATTTAGAATATGAAAATATTGAAGATCTTGTGATGTTTGAAGCAAAATGAGGGTAAAACCTCATTTTTTTGTTGGAAAATCTTCTCTTCTTCTTAAGTAATTTTTAATATCTTTTGTATATACTATCTATAATGTAAATCTAACAAAAGTGTAAGAAATAGATGCAGAATGAAAAGCTATAATATACATGTAAAGAAACAGGAGAGATGATTATGAAAAATAAAAACATAAAAAGATGGACACACTTCATTACAGCCGTCATCCTTATAATAATGGGATTATTTCTGTATTATGGTTTAGAAAATCATTTGTTTAGTGATATGAACAGTTTAAAATCTTTTATTTCCAAAGGCGGAATCTGGGGACCATTAATCTTTGTTTTGATTCAGATCATTCAAGTTGTCATTCCAATCATTCCCGGTGGTGTCAGTTGTGCTGCCGGTGTCGTATTATTCGGTCCATGGGCAGGATTACTTTATAATTATGTGGGGATAGTCATCGGCTCTTTCATAAATTTCTATCTGGCAAGAAAATACGGAACCACTTTAGTCAAATCCTTTGTCAGTGAAAGTACCTATGATAAATACTCTAACTGGTTGGATAAAGGGAAAAAATTTGATAAATTCTTTGCTTTGGCTATCTTCTTCCCCGTTGCACCGGATGACTTTTTATGTATGTTGGCAGGGTTAACTAAAATGTCATTAAAGAAATTCTCCGCCATTATATTATTAGGAAAGCCTGCGTCAATTGCGATGTATAGCTTAACCTTAATCTATGCAGGCAGCTGGTTGGAAAAATTTATTTCATTTGGTTAGATATAGTGAACGCTATATCTTTTTTTATTGTGTATATTCGTATATGATAAAGATAAGAAAAGCAGTTTAAAATGCTTTAATCCTACGGATTATGAATAGAAAGGAGAAGAAGAAATGGAGGAAAAGAAAATCATTTGCCCGGTATGCGGCTATGATGTCATGAAGTCAGGAAGGCTTAACCCGCCTGCGTTCGTCGTTGAAATGAATTCCATGCTTAACTTAAAACGTTCAGAAGTACTGGTGACGTTTTGTGCTAAGTGCGGAGAGATTGTGAGTATGAAAGTTGCAGAGCCATACAAATTCTAATGATGCATAAAGCTGGATTAAAAAACTGATACACGCTCTCTAAAGCAGATAACATAAATACATGGTGGAGAGATCTTTTCTAATGGAAAGAAAAAAGGAGCGAAGAAGATATGACAGGGATAAAAAAGATAGGGGTGGTATTTCTTGCCCTCATCGTATTGTTGATAGGAAATTTATATATCGCCGATCCGTTGGCAACACAGCATATGTGG
This sequence comes from Beduini massiliensis, assembly GCF_000829905.1. Taxonomy (GTDB): domain Bacteria; phylum Bacillota_I; class Bacilli_A; order Erysipelotrichales; family Coprobacillaceae; genus Beduini; species Beduini massiliensis. The sequence goes on along the minus strand of NZ_CDPP01000006.1, from coordinate 424,171 downwards.
CTTATTTTGGCTGGCTTTTGTGTGATTATTTCCATTCGCTTATTATTAAAATATAAAGCCCCGGCGACCAATAAAATTATGATTGCCTTAGGATTAAGTCTATTGGTGGCATTGTCATATTTATCAAATAGAGTCATTCATCCACGTTCGATGCTGATGAATCCTATCATAACGTTTTTGGGCATTTTAGCTATATTTACTACCTTCGACCGTTATCGCAAACACGCGTTACCTTTTGTGAAACCGGGAAAGTATCAGCCTATCGGCACAATCCTTATAGGAGGAAGCGTTGGTGTTTTATTGGGAACATTTAATTTAATATTATCGGGACAGCCTGTAGCTTTTAATTTTAGTATTTATAATTTACTAGGGTCTTTTAGTCCGGCAATTATGGAAGAATTAGTTATGAGTTCATTATTTTATGCATTATGTGTGGACTTACTTAATGGTAAGCTGGAGACAAAAAGTCAGCATCTGTTATGTCTTTTTATGATGGTGATGCCTCATGTTGTCATTCATACGCCTAATTTGTTCATTCAGTTTGGGTTAATGGGTGGTTTGATGAATACATTGATTTATGTGATTTTATATGGATTGCCTTTTGCCTTGCTGCAAAAGAAATGGGATCTTTCTTCTGCAATGCTGGCACATGGGGTTGTGAGTTTTATTCGTTTTTGTTTTGTGGAAATACCTTTTTGAATGTAAAAAGGCAATTTTCAAATTAAGGATTAGTACAAAATATAAAAAGCAGTCGCTTTACTTTTAAAGTAAAATGACTGCTTTTTTATTTGACTGAAAATGGTATCGGTCACAATGTATACGTTGTGAATACACCAATCTTCTATTTTCCTATTTCATTTAATCACACTCTAAATATAAAGTCAATCATCAATTTTTGGTAAAAAACAGACTGATTTAGTAGGGTTTTAAGCAATATGAGTTTAATTTTTTTATCTAAAAGATGTGTTCATAATGTATACAATTTGAATTATTTTATGCAATGTTTTATAGCGTATTTATGATTGCAGCACTATTCAGATACATGCTGTTAGTTTGCGAAAATAACAAATATCATAAATATTATCATTAATATCAGATTTATATAAATGTTAATTATTATGTGAAATAAATAACATAGTAATTAAATTAGTATTGGTCAAAATGAGATAAGTTTATGAAAATGGCGAATATTGTATAAAAACGGCGTTTTTTGTAGAATTTTCACTTTCAAAACTTTGTAAATATTTTGATATTAATCCTCTGATTATGTGAGATTTTGTACAATTAATTTCAAATTTGTACCTTAAATTCAAAAGTACAGCAGATATTTTCGCTATAAATATTTAAGTTTATAAAAAGGAGCATGGATTGATTTTTGTAATATAAATCAACTTTTTTCAGTTTCAAATATAGGATTAGGAATAGGAAGGATGAAAGGTTTATGGGGACTAAAAAGCGAATAGGTAAGTTACTAAAAATGTTTATGCAGTTTGTATTGGTTTTTTCAATGTTGTTTTCAGCGATGGAATGGAACGGGTTTAGTGTTTACGCTGAAAATCAGGAGAGAGCGAATGCAGCCTGCGATACCATTGGACGTCCGGGGGTAAAGGTATCCTTGAAAAAAGTATCCGGTGGGGTTGAAACCAGCCAGATCATGACATCATTGATTGGTAAAAAAGAAGAACTGATTGTAGATGTGGTCATGGATGCGGAATTTGATAAAGGAGAAGCATTAGGACTGAGTCTTCAGATGAATCTACCGTATTTATATTATGGAGAATCAAAGGAAATTCTGTATACTACCAATATTGAAGATGTTCCATATGATCAACGTGGGGATCAGCTTATGGGAATACAGGCTCGTGTTGTAGATGGGCAGGATTTCGATGTTTCAGATACAACCAAACTATATAAAGGATCTATGCAGATTACCAGTGCTGCCAGTGTAAAAGCCAGTGCTCCACAAACTGTACGTGTGGCATTAAGCTTCTATGGTCCGGTGCCGGAAAATGCGGCTGTTTCCATTGAAGTTGGAGGCGGATATAAAAAATATGTGACAGAAGATTCAGTCAGTTGTGAAATTAACTATGTTATAGGTCCCGGTAAAAGTGAAAACAGTACGTATACATTAATTAATTCTAACCTGACTTGGGAATCCGTTACAGAGCAAGTTGGCGAACCGGTGATGTGGGATAAATATAACTACATGACCTATAAAGTAACCATGAAAAATACTTCAGTTGATGAAGATAGTTATTTTGATTCATTTGACTTAAACTTTACAGTCCCATCTTTTAGTGAAAAGAGTTATGGTGTTTTAGATCAGGATATCATGGCATGGATTTATAATGAAAATGGCGATCCGATAAAAAACAACGATCTTGAAATCACAGATAAAAGTTATGTTGGGGTACCTAGTCAAGGTGGGGTACTCGTGTATGATGTGACGGGTAAAACAGAAGAAGAACTAAAGAAATGGGATTTAGATACGTATTCGAATGTTAGTGATGAATCCTTGGTATATCATTATACCAATAACCGTATCATTAACATACCTGTGAAAAATAAACGTATAAATAAGGAAGAAGAACGTGTTTATTATGTGGCGATTCCTTTTGCCAATAACTTTCCTGAATCGCTGAATTACACATTTAATACAAAAACTTATCCAACCATTTATTTTGGTCAGGGACTTTCATGGTCAAAAACATTGAATGATACTAATCATTTCGTTGGTCCTAGACCGGAGATGAATCATGAAAAATATTTGTTAGATGATAATGGCAATAAAGTGGATCAACTCAATGTCGCTATCGGTGATACGGTCGATTATTATCTGTCAGGATTTAATAATACTGGGAATATTCCGGCATTTAATTCCGTAGTGGTAGATACCTTACCGGATAATTTCAATCTGCAGAAGTTAACGATCGAATTAGATTTTGATAGCAATAGACCGGATTATGTTCCTGCATTAACAGAATGGTTTAAAACCGATCATTTAATTGAATTTGAATTCCAAGATGCATCCGGGAATGCAAGCTATGTCGATTTAGGAAGTTTTGCTCCTGCCACAGATACAAGTACCTCTAAAGTCTGGACATTGGATATGGCGGGTAAAATACAAAGTTATCTCGATGCCCATCCAGGTTACGAATTTACCGGGCATATGCGATTCAATCTGGCAGAACGTATTTATAAGAATGCGGAATTTAACGGCAGAATCATTGTCAATGGAGTGGCTTCTGTTTTACAGGAGTATAAAAATACAATTGATATGAATTATGAGATGTGGATTTACACCACTGCAACAACAACTGCCGAAGAAGGATATATGGTAATCCCAAAAGAAGTACTTCAAGATGAAGCAACTGTCAAAACGCTTCCTGGGGTTCCTGTTATTTCAACGGATGGGTATCACTATAATTCAACTAATGATACGTATCTTTTTGGAGATCCTTTGGGAGTAGCGGTTAATGAAGCCAATTCAGGATTCCGTTATCGCTTAGGCAACAGCAGTATTTCATCTATTATTCCTGCTGTCTTTGAATCAGGAAACCTTTTAAAGAATGTGAATGGAAAATATTATGGGTTAATTGCCGATTCAATTCTATTTTCAAAAGAATTACTGGCAGTCAGCGAGATAGATTATGTAGTCATAACAGATACAACAGGAAAAACTGTAAAAATTTTGAGTAATAAACTGACTGTTGATGGAGAGGGGAAAATCGTTATTCCTTCATCTCAATGGTCAGGGTTGAAAAACGTAGATAAAGTACAGGTTAATTTTAAAAAGTTTAATGCGAATATCAATCTTTCTGATGATATTTATATGATGATCAATGGAAAACCGAATTTAGTGGGAGATCTAACGGTTACAGGATCATTTGAAACAAAGTATAATAATCCTTCTGCGGACAGTAAGGCAACCGATGATGGAACCTTGAGAATAGAAGCGATTAATCCGCAGCTGACAGGAAAAAGTCATGATGCAAGCGGAAATTACTCCTCTATCAATACGCATACGACAGCTAACCCTGCACGTTTAGGTGTTCCGAATAAAGAAGCGAATACAGGCTATATTTTTGAAGTAAGCAATGCATCTAACTCTCCGGCTGGAGAAACAAATCTATCTATCGATTTATCGTCAAGTGTTGGAGACAAAAATATTTGTACGACTTCATTCTTTGACAGTATTTTCAGGGGGGGCGGAGCATGTCCTCAGAATGTAAAAGGGTTTGATGTTTCCGATCTTTATTTATCAAGCAACCATGATCAAATCGGCGCTATTGAACGAATTGAATTCTATGACTGGAACCAAAACCCGACAAAAGATACTCCGGCTGTATCCATTAACCTTGCCGATATTACGGTTTTAGCGGATGGACGCTTATTCATTGGGCAAGATCAATTAGCTTCAATGGAAAGAATTATAGAAATAAAAGTGATTTTCTCTGACTTTTATGGACAGACAAATAAAACAAATCCGGATAAATTAACGATTGAAGTGGATGGAACAACGGATTGGTTTGATAATTTAGACGCTGTATTAACGTTTGAACCGCAAAATCCAACGATGTCCGATCAAATCAAATCTGTCACTGCCGGATTAAGTGTCAAACGACCATCATTGATGGTGCATACCAATATTAAATATTATGAAAATACATTGGAAACTACCCATAGCAATACTTCCAATAGTGATGGAAATTTAACACGTTTGGGAATTCCGTATGATCGTAATTTTAGATATCGTGTTTCTATTGAGAATACGGAAATATCGGTGATTGACGATGCAGATTTAATTATGACTTTACCTGTCAATGATAAAGGTGGAGACGAAGCGCATACTGGATTCCATACAACACAAGTATTAGTAAATAAAGAATTCTTTGATCAGTACAATAAAGTGAATTCGATTACTTTATTTGATCGAGACAGCATGAATAATGGCATTGAATTTATTTATGATGAAGCAACGACCACATTTATCGCAGCGAATGGTCAAACATTATCTTTTAATGCTGATGGAGATTTAAACATCAGTCAAGATGATTTGACTAATAATGGCATTGCTTATCTTGGAAAAGTCATCATCAATGGAAAAAACGTTAAATTAAAAGATATCGATACGGCAGATGCTTGGATAGATTTTTATGGCTATTCTGATTCAAATTTTGGAACAGAAAATACGATTACGGCAGTGACGGAAAATTATTTGGACGGTATTCGTCATGATAATTATAAAATGAGTGAAAATGACAGCTCTACTTCAACAGTAAGTAAGATGTACTTTGATACGATCTTAACTGCCGGATTTAAAGATACCGAACAATCACAAAACGGGGATCGTTTTGATCAAACTTCTACACAAGTGGAAGATGTACGTTTTGGTTATCGTGATACAAGCGGAGGATATAGCGGCTATTCTAATGATGGCAATAGTTTTAAAGATGACAGTGAATTAGATATCGGGTATAAGGCGATGGGTTCTTATATGCTGGACTTCAGACAATACTTGAATGTCGGATACAATTATCCGATTGACTCAAATCCGCTTTCTGGGTATTTAGGGTATGTTGGGCAAGAACATCAAGGTATGAATTATATTTATACCCAATCCTTTAATACTGCGGCAAATCTTGAAATGACAATGAATTTGCCAGCTGATAAGTTTGATACCTATTATGTGAAAGTGCATCCACGTGCGATTGACTACTTACAAAGTATTACGGTTACTAGAAGTGATGGAACGACAGTCACATTAGAAAGAAAAGATTGGATCAGTGAGGTTGGAAACGGCATTGAAACTGATCCGGATGGAAATCATTACTTCCGTATCAATTTAGTCAATGACAATACGAACTTATACGATACAGTAACAACCGGAAGTGCAAATACAGACTATTATAAGTCACCGATCGATTATGAAGCAGTGAATCCGGTTACCAGTGTGGTCTTTAATTTAAATATCAACCAGACTGAATCAAGTGATGGCGTGAATGCAAATAATCCAGATTTTGGAAGTTGGTATGATCCAAATGATCAGAAAACAAAATACATGTTTGAAGTCACCGGACGCTTTTATGAAACCGGAAAAGCAGAAGCAACCGCAGCGACACAGTTAACAGTCGGTGGCGATCGCAGTAAAGTAAGAGTAGATTCAGCAAGTAAAAATGATCGTTCTAGTTGGTCATACAGCAATACGTATCAATATAAGACCGGGTATTGGTGGAATGAACGTACAAGCCGTGAATATGATGCCCGTCATTTAAAATCAACAGCATGGGTAAATGTCAGAAATGATAATAACCTTGTCTTAAAAGGGGTTCATGATAATCCCGCACTTGATAAGGATATAGATGTGGAGTACTCACGCAAAGATTATTTTGCAGTCAGTTTCTATCGTGAATCTGCGGCAGTTAATCATGATTACCAATCTGGCAATAAAGGATGGACATATCAAGATTTAGATGACTGGGTAAATAAAGTATCTTTTGCAGATGAGATTTACTTAGAAGATACATTGCCAAAAATAAGAAAAGATGAAACCAATGATTACTATGGTTTCTTAACAGAAGATATCTTGATCTCTGAAGAATTATATCAATATATCGATCGTATTGAACTAACAAAGCAAAATGTTGTAAAAGACAGCGGTTCAACAGCGGTTCCGGACAGTTCAAATGGGATGAAAGGATATAAAACAACTGTAGAACAAACGCCTTTTATCACCTTATCGCAAAGTGACTTAGGGGCAAAAGACGAAAACAACAATTATAAGATCCTCTTTAAGTATAAAGAAAAAGAGGCTGACGCTGTATCAAATGCAGCGAATGAAATTGTCTTTGAACAAGATGATTATTTATACAGTTATAAAATTGTGCTTAAAAATATACCGGGGAATGCGGATTATGCCAGAGAATTATTAGGAAATGATGGTTTGTTTGAAGCAGATTCACACGGTAATAGCAGTAAAGTGGATATTAAAGTAGGTGGCTATGTTTATTTGATTAAGGATATTAATCCTGTTAGTGATGCAACAAACACCATGACATCAACATTGAAAAATGATTATGCAGATACTTTATATCCTCAAAAAACAGATACAGCCTATTTAATGGGATTTAGATTGCCATTTAAAGCAGGATATAAAATTGAAGGACTGAACATTGCAGCTAGCGAAATGGATTATGAAAGTGCTGATGATCCTTCAAAGAATATTATAGCCAATATTACGCCGCACACGACAACATATGGAGTCAAAGTATGGAATCAAAACGATGGGTCAGATCCAGTCAAAGATAAGGCATCAAGAATTAAAACAGTAGAAATTACCAATAATTTAGATACTCGTTATAATTTAAAAGCCATCCATATTCCGGGAGAATTCATTGACGGAACATGGTTTAACGTCACCTCGGTTAAACTGAATTACACCGTAGGTTCGACAAATGCAAGCACTGTCTTTGATCATGATAACAGCAATGTCAATACAAAAGATATCGCACCTTATCTGGTCAAATCAGGAAATGACTACTATTTTGATGTAAATAAGTTTATTGCCGAAATTTCTTCTTCATTACCTACGTATACAGTGGATAATTCAGCAGAAAGCTATATCAAGGAACATATCAATAGTTTTGTTGTTACGATGTCAGCAGTCAATCCGGATGTGGAAAAAGAGGAAACATTACTGGCAGCAGCACAGTATTTAAGTGCAGATAAACAAGAAGGCTATGCCATCACTTATGATGGTGTTTGGGTGGATCGTACACAAGAGGACATTGACAAAAATGCATGGACAGCACAATCACGTCCAACATTTGGATTAACACCAAATCAATATCCGGCTTTAACCACAACTACGACGACTTCCGTTAAATTTACTGCAGCTGATTTTAATGCAGAAAATTACCAGGGAAATATCACCGGAACAATCGGTACAAAAAATGATAATATTCAAAACTTAGTTGGAAAAATGGAAGTCGCAATAAATAGAGGGACTAACATCAATTCAGTAACAAGTTTTGCTTATGACCGCAGTGAAAATCAAGACGGAACGATTGTACAACTGCCGGTAGATCAAAAGCATATTGTTCCTTACGATTATATTGATTACACACTTTCAATTAAAGCAAGCAATGATTCACCGATTCCTTTACAGCATGCTGATCTGCGTTTTACAGCACCGGACGGACAACGCATTGTCGGATGGAAGATAGAAAGTAACAAAACTGCTAAGATCAGCAGTGATGATATTACAGCATTTGTAAAAGGGTCTGGTACAGATATCCCGATGCAATCAGAACACTATTATTTACAAGATAGTTCAGGAATACCAACAAATTATAAAGAAATGAATATTTCCATTGGCGATCTTGCGAAAAGTGAAGCGGAAAATCAAATTCAAGCAGGAGAAGAAGTACAAATCATTGTCTATACTCAAATGAGTGATGAACAAAAAGACAGTGATGGAAATCCGGCTTTTGAAGGGAAAACCGTTACCGCTAAATATGAAGCAGTATGCCGTCCTAAACATACGTACAGTCAGTATTCCATCAGTGGAAACGGAAATAATACGGGTTATTACGGAGACAGCTATTATTCAAGTGACAGCGATGTTCTTTATTATCGTAAGAAAACAGATTTCTATAGAACGAATGGAACGCCTTATAAAGGCAGTGATTATACTTCTATTATTACCAGCGATATTACCTTTAAAGATTCAAATAACTTATGGTTTGATTATAGTTTTAATGATTTAACGACACAGTATGACGGTCAGCAAATGACTTTGAAAGTGTCAGGTAAAGATTCAATCAAAAACACACAAGTCGATGTTACCAATGATCTTCATCATGATGTTGCGGAAATGATCTATGAAGTATCATTCATGTCAAAACACACAACAAGTTCAGGTGCAGTTGAATATTATAAGGGATTTGATCTGACGAAAAAGCCAAAGTTTGAATACCCTGCCAATATGACGTCAACTCAACCAATCAAAGTTGAATACTTATTTGATGTCAATGGCGTTGACACTTGGGTGGAAGAAACGTTGGTGGATGAACCGACAACGACAAGGACCGCAGTTCTAAATACGACTTATCTGATTACAGAAGCAAAAAAGATTCGTTGGACCTATTATGATGTGCCTGCCTTTGGAACAGATGGGAAGGAAATTGTCTTTGCGACAATAGGAAATCCATTTGTGTTTGAGGGACTGGGACGTTACAATGATATCCGTGAAAATGATACGGTACCGATTAAAGATCGTTATACGATGGTGACCGAAGGAAAAGTGACGCCAATTCATCAGCATAAAGAAACATTAAATAACACAATAGACGGAATCACTAGTCCAATCACACTGGATAATACCGTTCACTATTACGGAGACGGTAAAGATGAAGTATCGATTGCACGTGAACGTCCGGTATTAACGTATCAGACGCAAATCTTTGAAACACAGGAAAAGGCTGCGGCTGACTATGATCCGACAGCTGAGCAAAAGAAAGGGTATCGTCCAAATGATACCATGTGGTATAAAGTTTCTGTCATCAACAATAAATTGAATGCAGCAGAAGCAGCCACAGGCAATCAAGGGGTATTGCTCGATCCGGTATTCTATGATAAAGTCCCTGAATATGTCAGTGCGGATACAAATAACTTACACGTACGTTGGCTGTCTGCGGATGGAAGCGTGAGAACGGATGCACCAAAAATTCAAGTTAAAGTATTAACCGATGTGAATGCTCCTGATTATGGCGGAGATATGGTAGTACCGAAATCTTCTGTTAAAGAAGGGGCAGGAGGCAACCTTACCGGCAAAAACTTTGATGATATTATTCCAAGCAAAGATAATTCAACCGAAATTAACTATACGGTTTATGAATTCTCTTTTGAAGGAAATGCTCGTTTAGAAGTGGGAGAAAGCATTGAAATTTGGTATGAAGCAACTGCCAGAGAAGATAATCTGCCAATGGTTTATGCAAATGACAATGGAAATGTCTATCCGGAATATTATCCGAAAATGGGAGAATATTATCAGAATTCATTTGATGCTTACTATTCAGGTTCTATTGCCGGATGGCCATTAGTTGCAACCGGTAGAGGGGGTTCTTCGGCTGATGGAAGAATTCGTGCCGTAGATAACAGCGGAATTATGATGGATATGAGTTATTTAATTCACGATGTCGGGATCTCCGGAACGATGAATCCGAATGTAGATCGCTGGGAATTCTTAGCGGATTCTACCACATATATTCCGGGGAATGCCAGCAATAATCCGGGAACAACACGTTCGGCATCGGTTTATGGAAACAATAATGTATTGATGGATTATGACAGTGCTTCAGGCAGTGTTTATCAAAAAGTGAAATATGTGCCATCAATAACCGGCAGTGATTTAAGTGTGATGCCAACAAGTACACAATATCAAGGAGCAGCAAATGCGAACCGAGATGTGTATAAGTATGTTGTTCAGCCAAGAACCAACCTGAATGAAACTCCATGGGACAATAAAGCTTCCCATACACCAATATTATGGTCGGAAGCGAGAACCCATTTACAAACGGCTTGGCTGGCAACCAGTTCACAGATTATTCCTAATCAGTCAGTGCCTAACGAATCAGGGGCTGCCTATGCAAATCATGCCTTAGAATATTTAGGTAATGGTTATACAAAATATTTTGGATGGAATAAAACAAATCCTAATTACTACTATTATGTTTCCGATAATTATGGACAGCATGCTCGTCATGAAGTATTCCCAGATGATTCTATTCCAACGATTGAATATGATGAATCTTACAATGCACGTCTCTCTGCTTATAACTATGGAGACTGGTCATTAGATGGTGTAGAATTCATCTATGTACTGCCTAGAGGAATTTCTCCGCAGATGGATGATTCAGGCAATATTGTCATCAGCGGAACAACGCTCACAAGTGGAAACTCTAGCAATGGCGGATATTCAGCGATTGATCCAGGGAAAATTAGTGTAGAGGTGATTCAGAATCCAACGACAATCAATAGCAGGTACTTATCGCCAAAGAAAGTACAAGATCCGTTACTTGTTCAAACGAAAATGAATACGACAACTGATGATTATGATGCAAATAATGAATATTATGATGAAGCTGATGCTCAATCTTGGGTATTAAAAATAACCGTTAATGAAGATCTTAAAAAGTGGTTCAACAGGGGCAGCGATAAAGGTTATATATTAAATGTCGATATCGGCTGTCATGTTGACAGCACTAATGAAAGTGAATATTGGTATGATAAAGTATTCGCTAAACCGATTGATACAGAAAACAGTCTATATTATCAAATCTATGATATTACATCATGGCAAGGAGCAACGAAAGACAAAATTTATAAGACCGGTTATGGTTCATTGAGCACACAATTTGCCGGTATGGATTATTTGTGGGATGGTTATGACAACGCTAACGCTGTTGATTTAGTCACTAACTACAACAATGGGTCACCAAACATGCCATATATCAATGGCTTCAATATTCAAAACAGTGAAGTAAGCATTGACACAGATGTGAATGGAGTCACTGTTTCAGGCAATCTGAAAGATTATTATGGATCCGGAAAGACAAGCACATATGCAGCGACAGGAACACGTGCCCATATGCGTAAGCCATTCATTCGTACTTGGACAACAATGGGAGACGACATTGATGGTAAAGATCCAAACGCTTATTATCTGCATCCGGAAGCAGGAACCGGAGTTTTAAATATCCATGTCGAAAATAAATACTATTGGAATGAGTTGTCTACTAATGGTAATGGTTCAATGACAAGTGGAGGTAAAGATGGGAATAGTGCGGTTCGTCATCTCCATAATTACTCAACGGATGGCGGTAATCAGGGAACACTGTTCTTCCCGGTAATTACCAATATTTTGCCAGAAGGTGTCGTACCTAAAGACGTTAACGGAGATCCGTTTACTAAAGATAATGCCGTGAATAATGGCATGACTTTAAAATGGGATATTTATGACGGACAAACTAAAAATGATCTTAACGCAACAGAAAAAGATTTGTATACTACAAAAGTAGAATATATCGAATTGGATAAAGAAGATGGAAGCGGTAAAGAAGGACGCTTCAAAGTGACGTTCTATCAAGATAAGGCAACGCAAGGCAATCATCCTGATGCGAAGATTGTTTCCGGTGACACACGCGTTTACAGTATTGATTTAGTCACCGTAAAAGAACCGGATAAAACCACGAAAGATGGTAAAGAAAACAGCGATTTATTAGCACAGTATCAGTCTAATCATACTTACGTGACAAGTCAGCTTCCGGGATTTAAGTTTGTTATAGACGATGACATTGCGAAAAATCCATACTATGTCGGAGCTCCTTGGTATCCTTATTACGCAGAAAAATATAACACTGGGGATAATCGAAAAGATGCGATTGTACAAACTGTGCACAGACCAGGTAGTGGGAATATTTACGATACCGGCGGAACACTTCCGAATATACCGGTAAGTATCCTAAATACAAAATATGAGGTTATTAGTGCAAATAATAATCGTTATAACGAAACAGATGAATTTAATCTTGAGGATTACACAGATATTCGCACTGGTGTAAAATTAAGTGATACTCAAAAAGACTTCGATTTAAGTGGAGCATTGACCCATGTTGATGTGCCTTCTGAAGGTGACTTAGCCGATCATGGTGTTCATACTTCGATGAGAATCAGAACGAAATATGCCCGTCTTGAAGTTGAAACACGCGTAGGAAATAAAGAAGACAGTGCCGATGCAATGCGAGATACCGAAGCTGTCAATGGAGTCGATCATTATCCGACCATTAATTTCGATGATCAAAATTACAACAAGACAGACCAAGACCATAAGCAATATGCCGATCATTTATGGTATAACACTAAAGTTTCAAATATCCCGGAAAATGATGCAGACTATATGCATAAAGGGGATATCAAGCACGCAAAAATCATTGTTTCCGTTAAGCTTCCTTCAATTGTAAGTTATCAGGAACAATACTACTTAGAGTATGAAGATACATTGGGGAACTTAGTTAAATTATCGAAAGATGATATTGAAAATCCTGATCCGGCTGTGAATCGTGGATGGCAGATCAACCTAATTAATACAGTGATTGATCCGGATACAAAAGAAGAGACACAAATCTTTGAAATTATTACACCGGGAGAAACAGATAACTACGATGAATATTTAGCAGGAAAGAATGTCGCTGGATTCTTTGGGACAGGAGATTCCTTTGAATTAAAGATTAAAACAGTGATTGACCATTTAGATACCCCTGACACAGTCTTAACGGGTGACAATTATTGGGATAATCAGTATTATGCTCAAAGCTATGTCACTTTCCATGAATTAGATGGGGCTTATTTAGGGATAGCTGGGTTAACGGAACAGTCAACGGATCTTGTTGAGTTTGTAAGAGAAGCCAAGGATCAAGCAAAAGATCCTGCTGATTCGGATAGTAAAGATATCGATTATGATTATGACGGTGATTTAGAAGAACGCTATGCATCCGATACTTCCGGACGCGTTACCATCCTTAAACCGACGGCAGATGTCCGTTTGGATACATCAGTGCGACGAAATCAGCTGAACAATCCCGATGCCGGTATTATCGTTGCCGAAGATCCGAGCATTAAAGGGGCAACTGTGATGACGGTATATATGGATGAAGTCGTCAATCGAGGGGGAGCAGTTCCGGAATTTGTAGTAGATTATCGTGTTCCTTATCGTGGTACCAATTCAGGAACCATTTATGAGGCACCAATGTCTGCCCCTGAACTCAACTCATCTATCCGAAAAATTAGAACCGGAGTATGGGAGCTGCCTAGTCAGGCGGACTATACAGGACCATCAAGTATTGCCGAACTGCAAAATAAACTAAGAGTGCATATCTATGCATTAGTCGTCAGTGATCCAGGTACTTTCCCTTATACTATTCCGGGAACACCGGGGGAATATACCGGCGGACAATGGAAAGACTTGGGAAGCTATGGATTAACCGATAATCAAGTCATAGACGTTGAAAACTTATCTTATAGTGGCGGTATTGTGCAAATTCGTTATGTGATTAAAGCAGATGATTCAACCGACGCTAAAGCCACACAAAAATATCCGGTACCGCAAGGATTTAGATTAGATATTGATGCTGATCCGACAACACCGAATACGAAAGAAGAAATGGACGACATTGATCCAAATCGTGATAATGTCAAAGAATTACCGGACAGTGTTAAAGACAATGCAGCTTATGTACAATTAACCACAGCTCATAAAACAAGTTCATCAGTGAAGCTGCATGCGAACAATTTTGCGACCGCGTGGGCTAGATATGATGATGCTCAATACAGTGCTTTATCAAGTGCCGCACGTGCAGGGTATTTTGTAAATACAGAACTGCCGGCGATTCAAGTCGACCTCGTTCCTTATTATTTCCATCGTTATAAAAAAGAAGATGAAACCTATGGATTTGAGTGGTCGGATACAGATATGGTCATTAAGCAAGGATTTAGTACGATGCTTAAATATAAGATAACGATTAAAAACTTGACTGATGCTGAAATCGCAATGACTGAATTTGCCGGAGAGGAACAAGATAATGCGACTAAACCGGAAATATCTGCAATTCTGCCATATATGGAAGATATCATGGATACTAAGTATAACTATGTAGATGCGCATTCGGGAGATTATGCTGATGCATTTGTAAATACTTCTTATACTTCTGATGTCCGCATTGAAAGAGATCAGGCACAGTGGACCTATTATGTTGAGGATAAAAATGGCTCTATTAAACAAAATTCTCGAATTAACGGTGTCGATTTTAAATCTTATAAGAAGAGTGCCGATTTATCCGGAACAGACAGAAAGATATTGACTTGGTCATTTAATGGGTATTTGGAACCCGGAGAAACAATCGCTGTAGAATTTATGGTACCAATCGGAACAAAAGATTTTGGTATGATTTCTTCAGACCTGCTGAACTGTAGTGGGTATGGCTTCTTGCAAGGAAGTTTTAAAGGGTATATTCCACCATCAGAGAATACAAATGAGACATATAGTATTGAAATCGATTCTCGTGATATTAACGATAATGGTAAAACAATCAGTGAAGCAACTTTGGTAAAACGAGTTGGCGGTATCTCATTTGAATCAAAACAATCCTTAAACCGACTTAAATTTTCATATTCAGAATATGATACAAGCGGTTTGGAAACAACGCGCCCTTCGTTAGTACCGGAAGGAACGGACTACAATTTTAGATCGGTTATTCTAAATCCGGATAACTATGGAGAACCGGGATATAAACAGGCGCTTATTTATGATGTCTTGCCATATGCTAATGACAAAAACATTGTCAATCCGCTCGACCGCAATGATCCGGATTCACCTGCCGCGAATCGTGAGTCAACATGGGCAGGATGGGTAATTCCTGAAACCATAAAAGTGTTAAAAACAACAACACCGGCAACAGGTGGTACCGTTACAACGGAGTTAGCAGAGAATACAGATTATGAAGCATGGATTGGACCATTTGAAAAGAAAGCAAATGGAGAGATTGTCACAAAAGATATCAGTCAATTACCGGCATTTAAAGATACACAAAACACAGAATTTTATTCTAAGCTTTATGCAGATGAAAATTTACGCAGACAATACTTTGTAAAATTATCAGAACTAAAAGCATTAGAAACAACAAATAATGAAACATACAAATTGTTGTCAAAGAACATTCAAGCAATATGGGTACAAATCAATGATCGAAATGATTTAGGTTTGGACGGAAGCATGAAGTTTGAATTAAATTACAGTTTACATTCTCCATTAAATCTTCCACAATACAACGGCGCTGTCACAAGCGATATGGGGGATGACGCAATACGTCAAAATGTAGCTGCTTATACTGGATGGAATACCTTTGCTGTTCAGGCTAAAGCTTCCAGCAACGATAATCCAATCTCGGTTGTAGAATCTCCACGTGCAGGTGTCTATTTGAATGCACCGGTAGAAAAAGGCTACATCGGAAGCTATGTCTGGTATGATGCTAACTACAATGCGGCTATTGATGAAGGCGAATATGAACGTCGTGATGATGGACGTCTGATCTTCAAGAATAAAACAAAAGATTTGGATTATGACGGTATCTATGATGATCCGGGAATCAATGGCGTGCTAGTCGAACTTCTTTCAGAAAACGGTTATCCGGTAAATAAACTGGGTGAAGCTGTGGTAGAAGAAGAAGGAACAGGTAAATTCATTCTGATTGATGAAGCTACCGGGTTGAAAAAGAAAGACGTTAACGGAACTTATCTTTATACGATTAACGGACCTGCAACGTATACAACCGAAGCAGATGCTTATGGCAATAACGGATATTTCATTATCTCGAATGTAACACCGGGCAACTATAAGCTAAGATATACATTCCCTGAAAAAACATACAACACTCACGCTTTAACCACTCTTGAAATAGGGGATACAAAAGCGAAGATGGATGTTTATCGTGATGGGGATACCCTGCCGGATTTAGGAAACCCGGGAACCGGGGATGTAGAAAGTGATGCACAAACAGTCACCAATAAATTAGTGGTACAAACAGCAGACAGTATTAAGATAGAAGCTATCGGCAGTGATCCAAGCCAATATGCAGCCTATGATGAAAAAATGACATCATATAATGTCGGTGTTTCAAGAGCATATGTATATGGAGGAACAGCATGGGTGGATGAAACTCCTGATCTATCCGATACAAGCAATGTGATAAGTAATGGAGTAATCGACCCATCGGAAAAGCGTTTGGAAAATGTGGATGTAACCTTCTATGAAATTACAGATGCCGGATTAGTACAAGCAATTGATGCAGATGGAAACCCAGCTGTTACTAAGACCGACGCAGATGGCCGCTTTGAAATGAGTTTGTATCCGGACCGAAGCTATATTGCCAGAGTAGATACAAGCAATACCGATGGTGTTTATAAACCATCTCCGATTACATGGAATACTGATCCAAAAGTACGAAATGATGATAATGATTTGATTCTTTCAGATGATAAATTATATAATCAAACCTTCACTTTACACGCCGGTGTCGAATTTGATACAAATGGAAAACCGATTATCGATACGAATGGAAATTTCTATGGTAAGTTCGATTATATTGGGTTAGGTTTTGTAGAAGCCGGACGTGGATATCTAGGTAAATATGTCTGGGATGATAAAAACTACGATGGTATTCGTGGTGACTATTTAGATAATGCTGGTAACCTTATCAGTGAACCGGGAATTGAAAATGTGAAGTTTATTTTAGAAAGATACTATTATGATGATGTGGATGATACATGGAAACCAACCCCTGATGTGCCAACGTCTGAGCAAATAACCAATACAGGCGGGTCATATACATTCCAAAATGTTAAAACAACGTACACCCTAGGTGATAAAGTATATTTGGCAGGATATAAGATCAAAGTAGATCCAACTACCTTGCCAGCAGATTACGCTGTTACTAAATATCAGATGAACAATGGTAAAAATGACAGTGATTTGCCAATACTCTCAGCAGATGGATATCTAACTTCGGTGGCAGATCATGATGCTTCAGGTATGATTATTATTGCTGAAAAGGCAGATGAACATACTCAAGCTGCCTATATCAAAACTTACAACGGAGTAGATTACAACACAGCCGATGGAAGAATGATTCTTGATCTGGATATTGGATTAACGACAAAAGACAAAGCATCATTTACCGGTATCGTTTGGGATGATAAGAATTATGATGGTATCCAAAATCAGTATCAGAGCGATAGTGGTCTTGTTGATGAACCGGGAATTGCCGATGTTGAACTGGAAATCAGACAATATTATTACAAAGATTCTCAGTGGATCAAAAATGAAACGTATGTATCACCGACAATTAAAACGGATGCTAGCGGAGTATATACGGCAGATCAGTTAGATTCTTATATTACTGTTGACGGACAAAATTATATTACCGGATACAAAATATCAATAAAGGATATTGACAGTCAATACGCTGTTACAAAATATAAGGCAACCCATGATACAACCTTGGATAGTAACTTAATTGATGAAAATCTCAATTTAACAGAAGATAATGAATATTTGATTGTCGCTAAGAAGATTACAAATACGAATTATGAACCAAGCTATATTATTAGTAATAATCTAGGAAACTTTGATATTCATAAAGTAGAGAATATCGAACATTATGATGCCGGATTAGTTGCTTATGAAAAAGCAATTCTTTCTGGAAAAATTTGGGAAGATAAAAATTATGATGGTATTATGAACCAGTATAAAGATATCGACGATTCATTCGTTGATGAACCTGGTATCCAAAATGTCACTCTACATTTAGAACAATATTATTTAGATGAACATCAAGAATGGAAGCAGGTTCCAGTCAGTATATGGGATTCAGTAGATCATTTGGCAGTAACCGATGGTGATGGTCGTTATCAGTTCACCGATACCGATACACATGTTGTCATCAATGGTCAGCGTTATTTAGCAGGCTATAAAGTATCAGTGGATAAAGACAGTATACCGGACAAAGAAAACTATGGTATCACACTTTATCGTGTCAAGGTAAATGATGGTGAACGAAACAATGATTTATCATCACAATACAAGATGCAAAAAGATGATGAATATATAATCGCAGCCAATAAAGTAACTACTGGGGTTAAAGAAAACACACCATATATCATAGAGTTAAACGGAAATCGCTATGATCTTGTTACAGCGCTTGATAGTAATGAGCATGACGGTGGCTTAACCCTTTACCAAGAATCAACAATCTCAGGTAATGTTTTTGCGGATGAAGATTATGATGGTTTATATGATTCAGAAGAAGGATATGATGATATTAAAGCCGCATTGACTAATGGACAGAAATTAGAAGTCACATTAACCTCTTATTACCTCGACGAACATTCACAATGGCAGCCATTACTAAGCGGCGGAATACCGGTAGAACGTGTTGTAGAAGTAGATCAAAACGGACAATACATTTTTGATCAAGTTCCAACTCAAGTCTATGTAAATGAACAGCATCATTTAGCCGGATATAAATTAAAGATCAATTTGATTCCGGATGGATTTGGAGCAACAAAATATCTGAGAAATTCTGGACAAAAAGACAGTGCCTTATACAAAGACGGTCATGATTTGATGATTACTAAGACCAGTCCTAATGATGGCTACACAGGATCAGTTGCCGAAGAAGTCAACGGTTATATTGTGGCGGCTTATCACAATAAGGCAACGGATGTTGTCAACAATGCTTCTGTGATCAACGGATATGACTTAATTAAATCAAGAGAATTAAGTGACTATAACGTTGGATATACAGATAAAATGGGCGGAAATATTATTGGTACTATCTTTGATGATGAAAATTATGATGGTTTCTTCGATGAAACAAATGAAGAAGGAATCAATGGTATTGAAGTAAATATCGAACAATATTATTTAGATGATGATAATCATTGGGTACGTACAGATCCTACGACAGACTATGCATCAACATTGAGTACGACAATCAATAATCGTATGGGTATCTTTGAATTTAAAGATCTTCCGACGCATGTGACTTTGGCAGATGGCAGTGTACATTTAGCTTCTTATAAAGTCAGAATCGATTCTATACCAAATGATTATGGAATCACACATCTTAATATGCGTACAGGAGATAACGATTTGTATGATGAAATAAGAGACAGTGATTTAGTCTTTGAAACCGGATATCTCAACTTAAATGATGGCAGTGATCGAGATGATGAAAATATTATAGTGGCTTATCCATTGCAGGAAGACGATGTGCGTAACGAACAATATATCTATTCTTATAAAGGACAGGATTATGATATTCTTCAAAATCGTACGGTGAATGACTATGATGCCGGACTGGTAAAATATAAACTTGGAAGTATTCAAGGAGATGTTTGGCTGGATAACAGCGATGACTTGGAAACGAGCTACAATGGTATCAAAGATCCAAATGAGAAAGGCATTGCCGATCAAACCGTAATCTTATCCCAATATTTACTAAAGAATGGTAAATGGGAATTGATCAGTGCGGAATACTTGACAGATGTAACAGATGAAAACGGACATTATCAGTTTAACGATTTGCCTGTCTATGAAGAAATAGATAGTAAACGATATCTGTATGGATATCAGCTGAAACTGGAAACTCTATCGGAAGAGTATGCTGTTACTAAATATCGTCAAGGTGAAGATTCAACAAAAGACAGTGATTTA
Organism: Beduini massiliensis; assembly: GCF_000829905.1. Lineage (GTDB taxonomy): Bacteria > Bacillota_I > Bacilli_A > Erysipelotrichales > Coprobacillaceae > Beduini > Beduini massiliensis. The sequence continues at coordinate 403,842 of NZ_CDPP01000006.1, read as the reverse complement.
AATGTTGAAACTTCAAGCATGACAGGATCAAAAGAATATGTCATCTTAGCAAAGAACGTCACAGATGATACTTATATCAATAAACCATATACGATCAAAGTCGATCAGGGATTATTTGCGAAAGCTCAGTACTATGATATTTTAGTAGGACAAAACAACAAAGATTACAGTGCCGGATATACGGAATATCAGCGAGGAAGCATTGAAGGGATTGCCTTTATAGATGATGACTATGATGGAATTTTCAACAACAGCGATTCATTTAAAGAGGAAATCTTGGTTCAGTTAAAACGCTATTATTATAATAGTGATGAAAGAAAATGGATTGAAGATAATCGCAGTCCAAGAGTAATGGAACAAGATGATGAAGATAGTGATAACACTCAAAAACCAGAAAGCTTCTACCGTATGTATTTAACTAAAAAAGATGGACATTACATCTTTGATAACTTAGAGACATACAAAGAGATCGATGGAAAACGCTATGTTTATGGTTATGAACTGTGGATCGATGGTATCCCGCAAGGATATGCGGCGACTAAGTATCAGCAAAATAACGGTGTAGAAGACAGTGCTTTAAATGCTAATACTTTGCAGATTATCAAAAAAGATTCTAAATTACCGGAAATGAATAAAGGTTATATAACGATTGCTGAAAATGTCAAAGCGGAAAGCTATCAAAACCTTCATTATACAATTGGCGACTACGATATTATTTCCGCAAAACACTTAACGGATTATAACGTAGGACTGACAACGATCGATGAAGGAACAATTTCCGGAATGATTTGGGAAGATGATGATTACAATGGTATTCAGCATGAAAATGAACGAGGTCTTTCTGATATTGAAGTGACATTAGAAACCTATTATTATCAAAATAGTAAATGGCACTTGATGGAAAATAAAAACCTGACGGCAATCACAAGTGCAGATGGAAAATACGAATTCAATCATTTAGCAACATTTAGCTATGTCGATAATGAACAAGTTCTCTTAGGCTATAAAGTAAAAATAGAAGCCTTGCCTAAAGGATACAACGTTACCGATTATCAGGTGAACGATCAACATTTAGACAGTGACTTAGATGAAAGTAACGGATATTTGAATCATTCTGATGAATATATTGTGTTAGCTCAAAAAGCAGATGCTTCTATTGATCCAAGTTATGTGCTTAACGGTTATAACTTCGTTAAGGTAGACCATGAGCTGAATTTGGATGCCGGTTTAACACCATATAAGTCAGGGGATATTGAAGCGATCATATTTGAAGATGAAAACAACAATGGAATTTTCGATGAGGGAGAATCTGTCATTTCCGGACAGCAGGTTATGCTTGAGGTAATGGTAGAAAACAGTCAGTTACCAATGACGATTTCTTCTGATACAAGTGTTGGAGAAGACGGTATCTATCAGTTATATAACGATGCGGTAGCGACTTCCGATGAAGAAGGAAAAGTAAAATTCAAAGATATTCCAATGTTGGATAAAGAAACAAATGAATTGTATCGCTATCGTCTGCGTATGATTAAACCGGAACAAGCAAATTTTACTTATGTAAAAGCAAATGACATTCATAATAATGAAGCATTAAATGTTTACGGTAAACGTCATGGATCAGACAGTAATTCTTCAGAACATGATGGTATTACCCATAGTTTTGAATTAGTTGGCAATGCCAAGACATATGCGAACAGCAGTAATTATTATGGATTACAGTACAAGCCACAGGATATCTTAAAAGAAGGTAAACTGTATTTAGGATTATCTTACGTGGAACCAGTAAGCAATATTGACACTGGAGATCGACATTCACTTGTTAGAATCGCAGGCTTAATGCTAATATCAGGCTTAGTGATCGTCATGTTGAATAGAAAGAAAAAGGAAGAGGAGTAATATTACTCCTTTTCTTTCTTATAGGAGGAAGAAATGAAAAAGAAGGGATTTATCATTGTATGCATTGGTCTGATCGTTATGGCAGCCTGTGGACTTTATTTTAATAACAGTAAACATGAATCATCCCATCTCTTTTTTAAAGGGGATGCAAGTAAAGTATTTCCACAAGATCAGGAAAGAAAGAATACATATATAATTGGAGTTTCACAATTACCGATGACGATGCAGCCCTACTTACAATTGACAGAAGGATCACGTGTTGTAAATGACTTCGTATTTCCTTCTCTGGCAAAGAAAACAGAGGGAGACTATCAATACCAATTAGCCAAGAGTATCGTCTTTCAAGATGAATCTAACAGTGCTAGAATAAAGATTGATTCGAGTGTTGCTTTTAGCGATGGCTGTAAACTATCGGCAGAAGATATTTTGTATTCGTTTATGTTTTTCAATCATAAAAACATAGCTTATGACAATAAAGCGATTTATTCCTGTATTCGAGGCATGAGTGAATATCAAACCGGGTCTACTAATGAGATTAGTGGCATTACCAAGATTTCCGATCAAGAGATACAAATTGATTTTATTAACAAATCATGGGAAATATTTCAAGTGTTTGAAACACCGATCCTGCATCCAAAAGATCACGACTACTCTGTTTTAAACATGAGAAAAACACATTTAGGCGCAGGCGTATATCAATTAGATAAGCATATCCTTTATCAAGAAATGACATTAACTAAAAATACGCATAGTCATCAAAAAGCTCCGTATAAAACAATAAGAATTATTCCTGCTGATTTTAATCTGCTTGAATCGCAACATATAGATACGATGATCATTTCACAGACACAATTAGACGCAGTGAAAGAACTAGGCGGCTATCAGATCTCTTTGCAGGGAATGAATGAACAAGACTTTATTTTGTGTAATCTTAATAATGAAGAGATGGCAGATGTGAAAAAGCGTCGTGAGATTATCGAATCTGTCGATGCAAAGGCATTATTTAAAACAGCTTATGAAACCGGGCAACTGTCTAAGGGGCTGTTATCTAGTGAAAAAGAGAGCCCTAATTATCAATCTTTAGCTAAACATAAGCAACACAGTTTAAATAAAAGTATTATTTTTCAATTTGGGTATCAAGCAACAGAACAGGGACTCTATGAGGCTTTAAACTCTCAGCTGATGAAAGTGGGGCTAAATGTTGAGGGGAGAAAGACTCCCAATAATTCTTCAATAATAGAGGAAACCGATGTTTCGCTTTATTATTACTATGGTCAAATAGAGGACTTATTGAATAATTGGGATTTGAGTGAGTTTTATATGCAATTAGATGGGAAATCATTGCTTGAAGCAGGAGACTTGCTTGAAAAATATTTAGTCGATGAGGCTTATGGCATTCCATTGCACTATGAAAATTACTATATTGCTCATTTGTGTAATAAAAAAGATCTCGGCGTATTCAATGATATAAATTAGCATATAAGAAAACAGTCCTTATTTTATGTAAGGACTGTTTTACTTGTTGGTATTTCCTAAAAATATATCTAGGATGGCTTTGCCATATTTTTGAACTTTTACATCTTTGAATCCAGGCGTCTCTTTCAATTCTTCTAATGTCGTTGGGTACTTTTCAATCAAGGCATCTAAAGTTTTATTATTAAAAACGATATAAGCGGCAATATTTTCAGCTTTAGCCGTTTCATATCTGAATGTTTTTAATTGTTCATATAATATAGATTTATCTAATTGCTTAGGTACTTCTATAATATATTCATTATATTTTTTTAGGTAATCTGCCGTATTCACTTTACTGCAAGCTAAGAAAGATTCCGCCCATTGTCGAGTGGCTTTATCGGATGCAGGGGATATCTTAGAAGCATGATATTCTGATTTCATATATTCAATCAACTGATCGGCACGTATGATTTTGGATTTAATGTTTTTAGGGGCGTAACGAGTGTTTAAGATCGTTTTAGAATTTGCAATGACAACAATCGGTTTATAGGTGATATCAAATGAATTATTGATAAGCAATTTCTTGATTGTCCCCGCCTGATTGAGTCTTATTTTTTTAATGACTTGAAGATGCCTTTCATTTTGGGTAAGCGGTGAATAGATTCCCTCGGAAATATAACGGCTGCCAAAATACACTTTTCTGATAAAGCTGCCGTCATTATTAACTGTGATATTCCCATAAAGATTTTTGCATTCAATGACAAAACAGAGTTTTGGTGTAAAAACAAGAAAATCGATTTGTGCGGTAAAACCATCAATTTCAAAATAGACATCATGAAGGATATACAGTGGCATATGACTGTTCTGAAGTTCATAAATAATAGAATTTTCACCGAATACACCATATTCCAGCAATTTAATATCCTTTTTTACTCTCTCTTTTCCATCATCATTTAGTTTCGATTCTAATTCTTTGAGCTGATGAATTTGATCTTGTAATGAAGTTGACGTATTTAGAAAAACAGGTTCCTTATACTGATTAAAAATACTCATATGTTTCTCCTTTTATAATATTAGTATATCATAATTCATATAGGTATTTCATTATCTAATAGTAAACTTTGTCTGAAAAGCGAAGAAAAAAGCCTCATAAAAGAGGCATTCTATTATAAATGATCTAATTGTTCAAGCCATAAGCGATAACTGGCATCACTTGGCATACGTAAATCTCCACGTGGGGATAAAGCGACACTTCCGACCTTTGGTCCATCAGGAATACAGCTGCGTTTAAATTGCTGAGTGATAAAGCGACGATAGAATGTTTTCAGCCATTTTAAAATGATTTCTTTATCGTATTGATGGTGAAAGGCAATCTCAGCGATACGCAACACTTTACTAGGTTCGTAACCAAATCGAACAACATGATATAAGAAGAAGTCATGCAGTTCATAAGGACCTACGATATCTTCGGTTTTTTGAGTGATTTGATTATCTTCAGCTGGTAATAGTTCCGGAGAAACCGGGGTATCTAAAACATCACGCAAAAGCGTTTCCAGTCGCTGTCCTTTATATTGACCGGCAACATAATCTACCAGATAGCGGACCAATGTTTTTGGTACAGACGCATTCACTCCATACATGGACATATGGTCTCCATTATAAGTCGACCATCCTAAAGCAACTTCCGAAAGATCACCAGTACCAACCACTATACCACCAATCTGATTGGAAAGATCCATCAACACTTGTGTTCGTTCCCTTGCCTGAACATTTTCATACGTTACATCATGAAGATTTTCATCATGACCAATATCGTCGAAGTGTAAAAGAACAGCCTCTTTAATTGGGATGGTTTTGCTTGTTACCCCTAACTCTTCCATTAATCCTAGAGCATTGTTCAAAGTTCTTGACGTTGTTCCAAAGCAAGGCATAGTAATCGCATAGATGTTTTCACTAGGCAGACCTAATTTTTGAAAAGTCATATGTGTTACTAATAAAGCTAATGTAGAATCTAATCCGCCGGAAATCCCAATGACTGCTTTTTTAGTATGCGTTGCTTCCAGTCTTTGTTTAAGTCCCATGATCTGAATATTGAATACCTCTTCACAACGTTTTTGCCTAAGTTGAGGATTGCTTGGAACAAAAGGGGTTGGATCATAATAGCGATTAATCTTAAATTCCTTAATCGGCATATTGAAATACACACGATCATACTCATCATGAGTTTTGAACGTTGTCATTTTTCTTCTTTCCGATGCCAATTTGGAAACATCGATATCCGCATAAGTGATGCCTACAAAGTAGCAATCCGATTCATTTAAAATAGCCCCATTCTCACCGATGAGATTATGTCCGCTAAAGACAACATCGGTTGTGGATTCACCCACCCCGGCATTGGCATAAATATAAGCTGTGACCAATCGCGCAGATTGAGACTGTACAAGCAAACGACGATAATCGCTTTTTCCGGTTAATTCATTGCTGGCAGATGCGTTAGCAATGATTGTAGCCCCGGCAAGTGCATGGGCGCTGCTTGGGGGATTAGGTGCCCATAAATCTTCACAGATTTCCACCCCAATGCTCATAGCAGGCATTTGAGCATTTTCAAACAATAAATGACTGCCAAAAGGAACAATTTGATCCTCAAAGAGCACTTCGGTTAAGATCTCTTGGCCGGATTCAAAATGTCTGGCTTCATAAAATTCACTGTAATTAGGAATATGCGTTTTAGGAACTAACCCCAATAACTGTCCCTCATAAATGACAGCAGCTACATTATATAATTTATGATTAAAAACATAGGGCAAGCCGACAATAGTCACCATATCTAAAGATTTAGAAGCAGTAATAATATTTTTTAATTGCAGCAATGCTTCATTAAGAAGACGATCCTGAAAAAATAAATCCTCACATGTATATCCTGTAATGGCAAGTTCCGGAAATACTAAAATTTTAGTCTGATTCTTTTGTGCAGTTCTCATCATCGCGATGATCTGTTCTGTATTAGAAATGCAGTCCGCTATCTTGGTATGAATGGAAGCGGCACCTACACGAATAAAGCCATCTTTCATAATATGTATCCTCCTTATTCATCTCTATTATTATAGCAAATTTTTGACTTTATGCTATGAATTAAAAAAGAATCTCTGTCGATTATAAAACAGATAAGAAAAAGCTCATAATTTATCAATCATATTGATGGAAAAAAACGAAATAAACGACTATAATCTTAACTGGAAACGGGGGAAGTACATATGAATTGCTTAAAATTAAAAGATAATTTTTATTGGATTGGTATTCAAGATACACAATTAAGAGTATTTGATATTATCATGGAAACAAAATTCGGAACGACGTATAATTCTTATTTATTAAAGACGAATGCAGGCGTTGTTTTATTTGAAACTGCCAAAGCTAAGTTCTTTGATGATTATTTAGCAAAGATTCAAGAATACTGCGCTATAGAAGATATCCGCTATATCATTGTTGAGCATACTGAACCGGATCACAGCGGTTCAATTGAAAGGCTGTTAGAATTAAATCCTAATATTACGATCGTTTCAACGACGATTGCGGCGAATTACTTAAAGGAAATTACTAATAAAGAATTTAATTCTAAGATCGTTAAAGACAATGAAGAGATGACAATCGGAGAATATTCATTTAGATTTTTAATGGTACCAAATCTGCATTGGCCAGATACCATGTATACCTATGTCAAAGAATTAAATACATTGGTGACATGTGATTCTTTTGGCGCACATTATGCTCATGATGGGGTTCTTCTTTCCACAATTCAAAACAAAGCGGATTATCAGGAAGCTTTGGATTATTATTTCAATATGATCTTAGGACCATTTAAACCGTTTATGTTGAAGGCACTAAAAAAGATCGAAGGATTGACGATTGATATGATTGCTCCAGGGCATGGACCGGTATTAGATCAGGAAATTAAAGAGATTCAAGATCATTACTATGAACTTTGTGCACCTAAGCCAAGTCATCAGCCAATAGTAGTCATTCCGTTTGTTTCCGCTTATGGCTATACACAAACAATGGCAGAAACAATTGCGGAAGTATTAAAGGATAATGGCATTCAAGTGAAGACTTACGATTTAGTAGAAGCCGATCGTAATCAAGTGGTTCAGGAAATGAAGCAGGCAGATGGGATTATGTATGGAAGTCCAACGTTGCTGAATGATGCATTGCCACCCATCTATGATGTGATGAACAGCATCATAAGTGCCTATGATGGAGTAAAAGTAGTTTCTGCCTTTGGCGATTATGGCTGGACGGGAGAAGCAGTAGGAAATATGATGACCCGTTTAAAACAGCAGAAACATAAAATTGTGGATGAAGGCTATCGTGTGAAATTTAAACCAAGTACACAGCAGATTGAAGAAATTAAGGCATATGCATTGAACTTTGCCGAACATTTAAAGTAAAACAATTGTCTTAATTTGAAAAAAAGAACCGTTAAAAGCATAAATACGCTAATATAATCTTACTATTCATTATATTAGGAGGAATTTATGGGGAGAACAGAACTAAGAAGACAGTTTCAAAGCATCATTCGTCATCAACTGAATACAAAGAATCCTAAAACGACAGTTGAATATTATGAAAAACTGTTGAAAGAGGGATGTCATGAAGAGCGAATCGTCCAGCTGATGGCTTATGTTCTGGAAATCTATACAAAAGAAATCGTTGGATCTAATCAGCCATTCAGTGAATTTGAATGGAAAGCATACTTAAATGGTGTCTATTATACGATTCCCGATGTTGAGGCTGAATCATTTGATGAACGTGATGCCAGATACAACAGCAAACGGATCAAAAAGGAATACGGGGATCTAAGAAAAAACGAACGTCAGTATTTAGATGAACTCATCGCGATTGAAGAATCGTTGTATATGGCATATTTGCTTTTTGAGATAAATGAAAGTGACGCAAAAAAGATACTGCATATTGTTATTCAAACGATTTTTGATGAAATCGATCAAAAGACACATCGTTATGAAGATTACGTGGAAGAGGATTTGCATTTCTTAGCTAAGAATATTCTATATTGCAGTGATCCGTATCTTAATCCGGCATTAAAGGAATATATGAATTCAGTAATTGAAGTAAAGCCTGACAATAATGAACGTTTGTTTAAACCATTGCTGTTGTGTTTAAACCGGATTCTTGAAAAGATTGATCAATCCGGCAAATCAAGAGGTTATTTTAATATCATTAAAACTTATGTGAAAGCTGATTTTACCAAAGAACCAAAATGGTTTTATAATGAAAGAACCCTTGCGGGATTGATTGAATAATGAGAAAGAAGCAGACTTAATGCTTCTTTTTAGTTTTCAAAACCTGAAAAATATATCGATATACTAATTAGGTATGGTATTGTAAAAAAGATATATTTTAAGGAGGAAAATCATGTCGAATGATAGAAAATTAACAAATAATCTTACAGAAGGGCATGTTGGGAAAAAACTTTTAATTTTTGCTTTGCCTTTTATGTTATCCAATGCTTTGCAGATGATCTACAATATGGTCGATATGGTTGTGGTAGGGAAATTTGTAGGGAGTTCGGGACTTTCAGCTGTATCGATTTCTGCACAAATTGTGATGTTGATGACAACCCTGTGTATGGGCTTTTCAACCAGCGGACAGGTTTATATATCGCAGTTGACCGGAGCGGGCAATAAAGAGGGGATTAAAAAGGCAATAGGCACATTGTTTTCCACATTGATGATCGGTGCAGTGTTGATGAGTATTATTGGGATTGTCGGATCAAGTACCTTTCTGCATCTGTTAAATACGCCGGCAGAATCAATTGCTCAGGCAAATACCTATATGTATATTTGCAGTGGCGGGATTATTTTTACCTTTGGCTACAATATGGTATCGGCTGTGTTAAGGGGAATGGGGGATTCTAAACGTCCTTTTATGTTCGTAGCGATTGCATCCATTGTCAACCTTATTCTTGACTTACTGTTTGTCGGACCGCTTAAAATGGGGGTAGCCGGTGCGGCTTTAGCGACGATTATCGGGCAAGCTGTTTCATTTTTATGGGCTTTATATTTCCTATATAAAAACAGAACTTCATTTTCTTTTGACTTTAAGAAAGAAAGCTTTAAAATCGATCGTCCTACTTTGAAAGTATTAGTTAAATTAGGAGTGCCCTTCGCCTTACAGTCAAGTGCTATCTCATTATCCATGGTATTTGTGAGTGGATTAGTCAATACGTTTGGTGTTTTTGCTTCGGCAACTTTCGGTGTTGGGACGAAGGTTTCTCAAATTCCGGGAATCATGGGACAATCAATCGGAATGGCCGTATCATCGATGGTCGGACAAAATATGGGAGCGGGAAAACCGGAACGTGCCAAACATACCGTGCATGTCGGGTTAATGTTTACCACTTGTATTTATACATTGATGGGCATTATTTTCTTCTTGTTTCCAAGTCAGATCTTTTCTATTTTCACCAATGAACAGGAAGTCATTGACTTATCAAGAATGTTTGTTACATCGATGCTTTTAGGTTTCCCGGCAATGGCATTTATGTCCCCTATCAATGCTTTTATTCAGGGAATTGGTTTTGCTACTTTCTCTTTTGTAACGGCTTTGCTGGACGGAATTGTGATTCGTATTACTTTAAGTTGGTTCTTAGGCATCTTTTTGAATCTAGGTTTATTTGGATTTTTCTTAGGATATTCTCTGGCGGCTTATGGAACAACAATTCCGGCGGCAGTTTACTTTTTCAGTGGGATGTGGCGTAAACGTAAAATGCTGACTCAATCATAGCGTAGAAATACGCTTTTTTTGTATTATTGCCCCATTTTTCAATGGTTTGTGATATGATTAAACACATGAAGGGGGGAGAATTGAATGACATATGAAGATTTAAAACCACATATATTGAGATGTCAGGCATTGAACGCCGCATTGACATTATTTGCATGGGATCAGGATACCGAGGCACCTAGAGAGTCGGTGGATAACACAGCTAAGTTTGTTGGAGTGCTGACCAATGATTACTTTGAAGCAGTCACTAATCCGGAAGCAAAAAAAATATTATTGGATTTATCAAAGCAGGATCTGCCATTGGCACAAAAGGCAGTTGTGAAAAAATGGCTGAAAGACCTTAAACAGCTTGAAAAAATTCCGGCTGAGGAGTATCAGGCACATCAGGAGTTAGTCATGAAAGCGCAGCGTGTTTGGCAGCAAGCGAAAGTAACGAACGATTATCCGTTATTTAAACCTTATTTGAAAAAGATCGTGGAAGATCAAAAACGCTTTGCAAAATACCGTCAGGAAAACGAAGCGTGTTTATATGATGTATTACTTGATGATTTTGAACCAGGGTTTACTACTAAAGAATTGGATGAATTCTTTGCCTTACTGCGTCAAGAAATCGTACCGTTACTTAAAAAGATTCAGGCATCACCAAAAAAGATTGATAAATCTTTCATGAATCGTGAGTATCCGATCGATTTGCAGAAGACCTTTAATTTGCAGCTGGCTAAATATATTGGATTTGATTTTGAACGTGGAGTCATTAAGGAAAGTGAACATCCATTCACCACGAATTTCCATAATCATGATGTGCGTTTAACAACACACTATTATTTGAATAATTTAGAAAGTGCGATCTTTTCAACCATTCATGAAACCGGACATGCGACTTATGAATTCAATATTGCCGACGATATCACATTAACATCGGCAAATCAAGTGTCAATGGGGAGACACGAATCACAGTCACGCTTCTATGAAAATGTCATCGGGCGCAGTCGAAACTTTTGGAAACCGTTATATCCCAAATTGAAAGGATTATTTCCTAAACAATTAGACGATATTACTTTTGATCATTTTATGGAAGCAATCAATAAGGCAGAAGCCAGTTTGATTCGTACAGAAGCCGATGAATTAACGTATTCACTGCATATCATGATCCGTTATGAAATAGAAAAGAAATTGTTCAGTGAAGACATCGACTATGATGCATTGCCTGCATTATGGAACCAAATGTATCAGGACTACTTAGGAATTACACCGCCAAATGATACTGCGGGAATTTTACAGGATGTCCACTGGGCAGGGGGAATGTTGGGGTATTTTCCAAGCTATGCTTTAGGTAGTGCGATCGCCAGCCAAATTTATGCTTATATGCAGAAAAATACAGCAATCGATCAATGGATCAGCGAAGGAGATTTTGCCTCTGTCAAAGCATACTTGAAAGAACATATCCATCAATATGGTGCCATTTATGATACAAATGAACTTTTAATGATGTTAACGAAAGAGAAATTCAATGCTCGTTACTATGTAGACTATTTAAAAGAGAAATTTATGCGACTTTATCAATTAAAAGATTGTCAAAATTAGGGTTGTGCGTTATATTTTAATTAAGGAGGGAGAATTCAATGAAACGCTACTATTATAAGTTTAATGAAAAAGAAATGGAGCAGTTAAAACAGGATTTAAGATTCTACGCTGAAATTAAAGGCTATGAATTCCAAAGTGAAGAAGATGGGGCTCGCTATGCTTGCCAAATCAGAAGAAGCAAAACAGCAACGAAGTCTTGTACTGTTATCTTTAGGCATAATGTTTCAACACGTTTAACCATTCAAATGGGGATGATTGATTGGATTAACGGGTCTTTAATGGATGCCTTTTATCCGGAATTGGAAAAAAATATTGTGGATTCTACACCTGTCCCACTCTTAGAGCATAAAGAAAAAGAAATGCGACATGATGTAAAACTGTTAATTAAGGTAAGATTAGGAAACTACTTTGATCATAAGGATCAAGTAAAATAAAAGGTCGGGATAACCGACTTTTTATATGAAAGGAAGTATTATGGAATATACGATCGATACAGCCACAATAGCCGCACATGAGATGTATGTTTATGAAACATCGGAAAAAGCAGATGAAAAAGAAATGGACTACCCTTTTGATGGGATCTGGTTTAGTATGTATGATGTTTGCAAACTTTATCATGACGGTATTATTGAAGATGTGGAAAAAGAAGAATTTGAAGAAGCTAAGCAGTTTTTAAAAGACACACAATCTCTAACACATGATTATCAAGAAAAGGTATTTGAGTTTTAACTTGAATATCTTTTTATTATATCGTAATAAATCCTCATGCTATTGATATTTCAAAATCACAACCCTATGCCGCCCTATTCTTGTTTTCTGCTTAGATTTAAGGGATCTGTTTTCTTTGCCGCTTCATTATGCTTTTATCAAGATTCCTTAAAACAGATGAATGACCTGCATATTTTTAACCGTTAGAGCAATAATGAATGTATAGGAAAGAGGAGGTCATACTTAGTGAGACTTAAAGATAAAGTAGTTGTAGTAACGGCATCCACCCGTGGAATTGGTTTGGCGATTGTTGAAGCATGTGCCAAAGAAGGTGCCATCGTCTATATGGGAGCAAGAAACATGGAACGGGCAAAAGAACGAGCGGCAGCATTGAATGCTCAAGGGTATCAGGTACGTCCTGTATATAATGATGCAAGTGTTTTGGAAAGCTATCAGCAAATGATAGAATCTGTCATTGATCTTTCGGGTCATATTGATGTTTTAATAAATAATTTTGGGACATCCGATCCAAAGACAGATCTTGATATTGAACATACGGACTATCATCATTTTATCGACACAATTCAGATGAACTTGGCAAGTGTCTTTTTACCTGTTCAAGCAGTCATCCCTTATATGCGCCAAAACAAAGGGGGAAGCATTATTAATATTTCATCTGTTGGAGGGATAATCCCCGATCTCTCAAGAATCGGTTATGCCATTTCTAAAAATGCTGTTAACTACCTGACAAAAAACATCGCCGTACAAGCTGCAAAAGATCAGATTCGCTGTAATGCAGTCATGCCGGGAATGACCGCTACAGAAGCAGTCACAAATAATATGAGTGAAGATTTCACCCAATTTTTCTTAAAGCACAGCCCGATTCAAAGAATGGCAAAGCCGGAAGAAATTGCCCACGCTGTCGTTTATTTTGCCAGTGACGAATCAGCATTTACGACCGGACAGGTTATGGCCGTATCGGGTGGTTTTGGGTTGGCGACATCTTTATATGGAGATATGATTCATTTAAATAAGAAGCATTAGCCACTGTTAAAGTGGTTTTATTTTGATAAAGAATGTAAAATATACTTTACAAAATATGTAAAGCGTACTATACTATTTGTGAGGAGACAGGGGGGCTGTCATTGAAAACAAGAATTAAAGAATTAAGAAAAGCAAGACGAATATCTCAAGATGAATTAGCCTTGGCTGTAGGGGTTACACGACAAACGATCATTTCTTTAGAAAAAGAAAAATATCTTGCATCTTTGCCATTGGCATATCGTATTTCACATTATTTTGGTCTGACTATTGAAGAGGTATTTGATTTTTCGGAATTGGAGGAATTTTGATGAAAAATTTTAAAGCTGAAGTACACAAACGCATATTACTCAGAAGAAGTTTATTGGCAGGCGTGATTGTGATTGAAATCTTATTAAATGTATTTAGGGACCGTTTCACAAATATTCCGGACTATGCGTTTGGTTATCAAGTAGGTGTGCTAATAGGAATGATGATTTTATTATCGGTCAATCTCTATATGTATGAACGCAGCTATCGCAATGATGAACGTTTGAAAATGCTTTATATCAAGGAACATGATGAAAGAAAAATTTTAATTAAAAGCAAGATGGCAATGAGCACATTGTTTATCAGTATTGGACTTTTAGGCATCGCAACACTAATCGCTGTTTATATAAATCAAACCGTTGCATTTACACTCATCAGTGTTATTTACGGTATGGGTATTATTTTATGTATATTAAAGGTGTATTACGCAAAAAAATATTAGAAAGAGGGAATTATAATGTGTAGAAACCGCAGAGAACCCAATTATTATATTTGCTTTGGTTTACTATTGAATTCATTTTGTTATTTATGTAGAGAATTAATACCTCATTTTATTATATTAGCCTTATATGTTGTGGCAATAATAATCATGGTATTAGGATTGATCAAAGAGCGAAAACGCAGGGATTGTTTATAAGGAGGACTAGTGGTATACTCAAAGTTAAGGAGGATGCCTATGGGATTATTTAATAAGAAAAAAACCGTGGATTTAGATGAAGTGTTTAAGGAAAAATATAAAGCATTGAATGGAATCATGCAGTCCGCACATGAGGAATTAGATTATACGATTAAAGCAGCATCCATGGAATTGGCGGTTGAAAAATATGATCAGCTGTTAGAATTGATCGATCAAGGGGCAAATTTTGATCGAGAACATTTCAATAAGTTAAAAGAAGATGCGATCAAGGAATTAGACTTAATCAAAGGATTGGAATAAGAAGTGAGAAAGATCACTTCTTTTTTATTGCCATTTTAATTAGATTATGATAATATAGTCCCATATCGGACTAAAAGGAGGCGGGATAATGGAAATTAACGAGCATATTAAAAGTTGGTATGTCCAGTGGTTGTACATTGAATCTTTATATAGTAAATATGCCGGTCGTTACCATTTAACACGGGCAACTATGACAGCATTAGATGAAATCTATCACCATGAAGACGGATGCAGTCAAAAAGATATTTGTCAGGTATTAAATATACCCAAACAGACGGTTTCCAGTGTGATGAGCAACTTAGAAAAAAAAGGATTCGTCTATAAAAAAGAGTGTGTCACGGATAAACGTTTGCATTTGTATTATCTTACGCCATCCGGCTGTGCACTTTGTGAAGAAATTATAGCAAGTTTAGATAAAATAGAGTTTGAGGCATTTAATCAATTAAGTCAAAAAGATCGTGAGGATTTTACACGTATTAATGTACGATTAACGCAACTCATCGAACAAGGAATGAATGGAGGGGAAAACAATGGCAACACGCGTTAAAGATATGACAAGCGGATCACCCGCTAAACTGATATTCAGCTTTGCAATTCCGCTGATGCTGGGAAATGCCTGTCAGCAATTTTATGCAATGGTGGATACCATGGTTGTAGGGCGTGGTGTAGGGGTAGAAGCCTTAGCGGCATTGGGGGCTGCGGACTGGCTGAACTGGATGGTCTTAGGGATTGTTTTGGGTTTTACTCAAGGATTTTCTATTCTTATTTCTCATAATTTCGGTGCGAATGATCAGAATAAATTGAGAAAATCGATTGCGATGTCATTTGTATTAGGGATGATCATGGCAGTCACTCTCACTGTGCTTGCCTTATTTATGGCAAAGCCGATTCTGCATTTATTAAATACTCCGGCGAATATCATCAATCAATCGCTGACATATTTATATATCGTCTTTTCGGGGATTATCGTTATTACTTTATATAATACATTTTCATCGATTTTACGTGCCTTGGGAGACAGCAGGACACCGCTGTATGCGATGATTGTCGCCGCAATCATCAATATCGTATTGGATTTACTGTTTGTCATGGTATTTAAAATGGGCGTTGCCGGAGCCGCAATCGCTACGGTTATTGCTCAGTTTTTCTCTAGTGTTTTCTGTTTTTTTGCGATCAGACGTATCTCGATCATTCAGATTCATAAAGAAGATTTTAAAGTAGACTTTTCCGTCATTAAAAGACTGATTCAGTTAGGAACACTGACTGCGTTTCAAAATATCGTGATTTCCATTGGTGGGATGGTCGTTCAAAGTGTTGTAAACGGATTCGGCTTTATTTATGTAGCAGGCTTTACCGCAACCAATAAATTATATGGATTATTAGAATTAGCCGCAACATCATTAGGGTTCTCAATGGCAACGTATGCCGGACAGAATTTGGGCGCTAAAAAGTATGATCGTATTAAAGCCGGAGTAAAAGCGGCGTTGATTATGGGGTTACTGATTTCCTTTGTATTAACGGCAATTCTTATTCCATTTGGCAAAGTATTCTTACAATTATTTGTTTCAGGTACACCGGAGGTTACATCGCAAGTATTGAATATTGCTTATCACTATTTATTTGTCATGAGCTGTCTGCTTTGGGTTTTATATATGCTTCATATTTACCGTTCAGCCCTGCAAGGGATGGGAGATACATTTATGCCAATGGTTTCAGGTATCGCTGAATTGATCATGCGTGTAGGTACAGCCTTGATCTTACCGCATTTCTTAGGTTCAAATGGAATCTATTTTGCGGAAGTGACCGCATGGTGTGGGGCAGTATTTATCTTATTCTTCGCTTACCATTCTAAAATGAAAAAGATGATGTCTGCTTCATCTAACGAAAAAATAGCCTAATGGCTATTTTTTTAAATTTGTTAATATTTCTTGATAACGCTTAGTCGCAAGCAAACTTGGTTTTCCTTTTCGACAGAATGCTAATGTGTTTAATTTAGGAACGACCCTTTCGACAATGATCTGATTGTTGATCGTTTTTTCTTCCAGTTTCTTCAAGGCCTCTAAAAAACGAGGGTCATTTCTTGCACAGGGGTAAAAAGAAAGAACATACAGATAATAAAATAGATTATAACCGCGGAAAGGGTATTCTACCTGCATAAAAAGAGTACCGATCCCATAATGACAGGGACTGATCGGTTTGCGGACTTCCCAATGCCAAAGTAAGAACTCTGCTGCTTTTTCCAACTGTGTGTTTTGTTGGAATCCGGGAGTAAAACGGAAAGAATCTAAGACATATAAAGTTGTATTCGGTGTCGAATATTGAGTTTCTTCGCCTCTGCCAAAACTATATTTATTGCATTTCCAGCCGCCATCTTCCTGCTGAGTATCTAAAAAGTAACGAAAACTTCGCTGTAAACGTTCATCTTGGCTATATCCCATATAACATAAGGTGTTTAAAGCCATGGCAGTATGGCAGGGATAAATACCACTGTTAGGCATGGTTTTAAAACGTCCGTCTTTCTTTTGAGTACTGAAAATTAAATCAGCAGTTGCTTTCATGAGCGGATCACTAGGATCAAATCCTAATTCTAATAGATAGAGGATACTTTCTAAAGTGGAAAAAGGGGCTCCTTTTTGCAACCGATGATCGGGGGTTGTCCAATAATCATCTCCTAAATCATAGCGGTGGGATAAGATGTGTTCAATGTCTGTTGCCATAATAGTCCTCCATGGTTATATATATTTATTCTACCATGATATCTTTTATTTGTCTTATGTAAGTCACAGGGATGGATAATACCCATAATTAATATCGACATCCGTTGAGATTCCTGCAATTTTACCTTGATTGGTATATTGCCAAAGTTTTATCTCTCCAGCATAAATCGGTTCCTTTCCATAGCTGGCAATCCAAATATCATGCTGATCTAAGAGCTGGGATGAAAGAAAACTCAAACGATCACTATTGGCATAAATACCGGTTGTATAATGACTGTCTTTAATAGTCGTTAAAAATGCATTGGCGATTTTATTCATTTCATTACTGCTTAATGTATCGTGACAGGGATCTTCAAAATCAAAATAAACCGGAAGATCAAGCTGGATGCCATCCAAAATAGATAACACAAATTCTGCTTCCTGTTTAGCTTCTTGAGCATTCATTGCATAACTGTAATGGTAGACACCAACTTTTAATCCTTGTTGTTTTGCTTGTTTTATATTTTCATAAAAATATTGATCAATAGCGCCGGTGAAAGCATCTCCATATCCGGTCCGGATAATGACAAAACGATAGGTGCTGTTATCAATCTCTTTCCAATTAATTGTCTGTTGATGTTCACTGACATCAAATCCTAATCCGGTAGGTGTCTGCATCATTTTTTGCTGACTGAAAGCTTGATGACTCGGTTGGTCAATTAAAAAATTAGCAAACATCAACAGCAGAATGATGATTGGGAAAAATACAACAGTTAAAAATTTATTCGATAAACGGCGATGCCTCATTTTACTCACTCACTTTCGTGTACAGTGTACCTGATAATTTTAAATTAATTGTGGGTAAAATTTGGAAGAAAATCTTAAGATTTATCCCTATCGATAATTATGGTAAGATAAAAGTGACAGGAGGAGATCTTTATGTTTATCTGGCTGCTTTATGAATTTATAAGTTCACTCATTATCACAGGTTTATTTATTGCGTTATCTTCTTATTTTGCTTCAACGTGGATCATGGGATTAGGTATGGCGATGTGTGCGATTCTATTCGTGTGGATCAAAAGAAAAAAGATCAATTATCCTATTGAAAAACAATTCAGCTATTATATGATCTATACAATATTGGTATTATGTATCTGTTTATTTATATCAAAAGGAGCCGCCAGTCATCAAATATGGGCTTTTTACAACTATGCGTTAATTCCTTCTATTCCAACTCGTCTCTTTGCGGCACTTTATAATGATACAATGGTTTATTATCTGCTTCCGCTGTTATGGCAGGGAGCCATCTATATCGGCATGGTTATAGTAAATAAAGATTATCAATGGAAACATCATTTGAAATTGATTTTAAGTTTGGGGATTGGATTAAGTTTATGCGGTGTTATTTTATATCAGCGCCGACAAGTCGTTTTGCCGGGACATGGCTTTGATTACAGCGGCGGCTATTCCAGTGTGGATTTAAAGGAGTATGATGTCATTAATCAAAATAATAAATTAGCTCAATTAGATGAACCGTCTGCTTTTATTATCCATGATCCTGAGAAGATGCCTGTTTTAGATGGGGCAGAAGCAGCATATCCGGTTTATAGTGCATTGGCAAATGCGGTGTATGAGAATATTGCCGAAATCGAACGAAATCGATTGGGAATGGATTCTGCAACAAATGAAGAGGACACTAAAAAGGAATATGAAAATACAGACCAGCGTATCGTTTCATTCTATAATACGGCAGTTGGCTTTGAACGCTTGGTGAATGGAAAGGTAGATATGTTCTTTGGTGCCTATCCTTCAGCTTCACAGCTTCAATTAGCTAAAGACTTAGGGGCAGAACTGGAATTTACGCCAATCGGAAAAGAAGCATTTGTTTTCTTTGTTCCTAAAAATCACACCATCAAAGCATTAAGCAGTGAGCAAATTCGTAAAATTTATTCGGGGGAATATACCAATTGGAAGCAACTTGGCGGGAATGATCAAAAAATCATGGCATTTCAAAGACCGGAACGTTCCGGCAGTCAATCCATGATGGTCAAGTTTATGGGGGATATCCCATTGAAAACACCTTTAAAAGAGGAATATCAAGAAGCAATGGCGGGAATCGCGGAAAAAGTTGCCGATTATCGCAATCAATCCGGCGCCATTGGCTATTCTTTCCGTTTCTTTTTAACGGGAATGACTGCCGATCCGGAGGTTGATATGTTAAGTGTTGATGGGATTTATCCCGATAAGACAACTATTCGAGATGGAACATATCCTCTTACAGTGAATTTGTACTGTATTACAGTTAAAGGAAATAAGAATGAAAATGTAAATAAAATGTTGGAATTTATATTGTCTGAGCAAGGACAAACCTTGGTTGAAAAGAGTGGCTATGTTGCTTTATAAGCGATGCAACCATTGGTTGACAGATTGATAAGCAGCAGTTTATTGCCTTTTATAAGTATCATGTTATGATGGAGGGGCAATGAGGAGGAAGAAACATGGAACTTGCAGATAAGATCATTGAATTAAGAAAAAAACAGGGCTATTCTCAAGAAGAACTGGCAAATCAACTTGGCGTTTCCAGACAGTCCGTAAGTAAATGGGAAGCCGGTCAGTCCACACCGGAATTAGAGAGACTTATTGAGATGGCAGATTTATTCCATGTCAGTTTAGATGAGCTTATCAGGGGTCGGACCGCTGTCGCAACAAATGAGCTTGATCCGATGACATTACGCCATACTATTCGTCAGGCAATGGGGTATGAATATAAGAGTAAGCTGCATATTGGAAAGATTCCATTGGTGCATATTAATTTTGGTTATGGCTATCGCGTGGCAAAAGGAATCTTTGCTTTTGGTAATATCGCTGTCGGAGCTTTCGCAATAGGAGGATTAAGTTGTGGGGGCATTGCCTTAGGTGGATTAGGATTAGGACTATTTGTTTTGGCAGGCTTAGCGGCAGGGTTTGCGGTATTTGGCGGAATCGCATTAGGAATTTTTGCACTTGGCGGCTTTGCTTTAGGAATATATAGTTTTGGTGGGGTGGCTTTAGGTGCTCAGCTTGCGGTAGGCGGTTTTGCTAAAGGGTATGTCGCCGTTGGTGCAGAAGCGCAGGGAACCCATGTATTAAAAGTGATGGAGAATACGACACCTTCACAGATTTATGAATTTATTCGTCAATGGAACAGTCAGCTTCCTTCGTGGCTGATTCATTTTCTGAGTATGTTGAATTAGGACATCATAAATGTCCTTTTTTTATAAGCATCTTACGTGGTTATTTGTTATAATGATAAAAAGGGGGGACGGTTATGGATGGATTATTTGTCAAACAAGTGCGTTTAGTAAAAGAAGGGGCTCCTTTGGAGTCCTACCCCTTTAATATAGCACTCATTAAACATTTTAATACATTGACTTTTGAAAGCCCGGTTTCATTCTTTATCGGTGAAAACGGAGTGGGGAAAAGCACTTTCATGGAAGCCTTAGCGGTAGGATTAGGGTTGAACGCTGAAGGTGGAACTCAAAACTTCTTATTTCAGACCGCTAATACCCATTCGGATTTATATCAATATCTAAAAATAATAAAAGGATATCGCCGCCCCCAAACTAAATTCTTTTTACGAGCAGAAAGTTTTTATAATGTGGCAACGGAATTGGAGGAATTAGATGAAGTGCAGTCCGGTGCTTTTAATAGCTATGGCGGGAAAAGCCTTCATCAAAGTTCGCATGGTGAATCCTTTATGCAGCTGATGACCCATCGTTTTTCTAAAAACGGATTATATTTATTAGATGAACCGGAAGCCGCGCTTTCTCCGTCACGCCAGCTCGCTTTACTAATCTTGATCCATGATCTTGCTAAAGGGGGATCACAGTTTATTATCAGTACCCATTCGCCCATCCTGCTTACTTATCGAGACGGGATCATTTATGACTTAAACCATGATTTTAAGAAAGTGCATCTCAAAGATACCGATATCTACCAGACTTATAAATTGGTTTTAGATGACCCCGAAAGTTTACAGCATCACCTGCTTGATGATCAGGATGAGAAATGATAAAAAGGCTTTGTTTATGCTATGTTTACAGCGTTCAATAAATAGGTTAATAATAAGATAGAGTAGATTAAATGAACTTATTTTGGTAAAAATCAACTATTTGGAAAGGAGCTCAATACAGCCTATGGAAAATAAGAATAGATTTAAGAACTCAATAAAATACTTCATCATATCCGGTTTGATTTTAGCGAATGCACTGTTACTGTATGGTGTTAGTTGGACATTGAAAAACAGTTATTATATGAATGTTTCACAGATTACATTATGGTTGACTTGGATAGCCTTAGTTTTTATAGCGATGGCAGTTGTTACCTTGGTCATTGAATTTTGTAAATTTATAATAGCGTGGATTGAAAAACTTCATAAACTAAAAAATAACAGTTGAACAAAGAAAAGATAGGCTTTTGCATTGCCTATCTTTTTATGTTTCATTTAAGCATGGGATAACAGTGGAAACATCTTCTGTTCATCCCAACCAATAAGCATCTTTTTTGATACAAATAAGTGATTTTCCTCTAAAGGCACCACAGTATATCCAATCGTTTCCTTTGGGGTAAAGCCAAGTGTGATGCACGGATGGTTATCATCGGCAAAAAAAGCGGCAATCTTTTCTAATGGGGTATCTGTTTTGCCAAAAATATCATAACAAAGTAAAGTTTTATTTAACTGTTCGACAATCACAATCGGATCAAATTGTTTTGAATAGTAAACACACTCTTTTAAAGAATCTAAACAATAAAACATCAATAAGCCAAAATTCTCTTTCATACTAAAACTAGAATATGGGTTTCCAAGTGTATAGTAATTTTTAAGCAGTTTTTGATTTTTTTCTAGGGTCATATCCAGTTTATGAAAATCACCGGTCTTTGGCTGGACTAAGAAACGGTATTGATATTCCCTGGCTTTTATAAAAGAAAATTTTGGATAGAATTCCAAAGCATTTTCATTGGCAAATAAATAGATACCGTCACACTGATCTTGCCAGTCTTTAAGGACTTCGTTCATCAGTTGTTTGGCTAAGCCTTGATGACGATACTCCTTTTTAGTCATTACAGTACCAAGCTGAACATATCTTTTATTTAGACCTTGATCTATGATATCGATCAAGTTAACCGATACATTGGCAATGACACTGTCTCCCTCAATAAGGACATAGGGAATATAGCGATCTGTCCAAAAACCGTTTTGATACCATGCTTCAAAGCTGATGTCAAAAGTATTCAAGGCAAGTTCATTGAAACTTTTGCGTAATTTTTCATCTTCTTTTATTTGTTTTTTTAGTGTATACATGACAGACTCCTTTCACTAAAAAAGGCAAAACACTGTTTTGCCTTAACGATTTTATTCTTTATCTTGGTCTTGATTGCGATAAGCAAATCTTCTTCTTACTTTCAAGGGGTTATCTTCTCCGGGAAAGTGCCATGGATTCATATGATCCTGCTTAAATCCTTCGACGATATCCTTAGCGTCAGTAACGACTTGGTCTAAAAACATAGTACCATACATTCTTGGCGGCAGAACATAGATAGGGGTGGTGACATTTTGTTTAGCGCACAGATCTTTCACAAAAAGGCGTAAGTGGGGGCATACCATACATACATCATATTCTTTTAGTTTATTGACGGCTTCCACACCAGCCATATGAATAGGGTAAAAGTCAAAGCTGTATTCCTGATCTAATCCTTTTTCGATACAGGCATTCTGCAGTTTTTGAGCTAAAAAGCTTGATGACATCCCAGCTCCGCAGCTGATTAATATTTTGATCATGATTATAATCTCCGTTTCTTCACATTAATTTAATTATAAGCAATCTCTTCTAAGATTACAATGCTATAAAGAGGAGATTCCATTTTAAGCGGAGAAAACGGCTTATAACTTGCACCAGTTTATTTTTATAGTATAATAAAATTACAACGAAAGTGGGGATAACATGAAAGTAAAAGAGATCTTAGCGGCGACAAACGGAAAATTGCTTCAAGGGGATATAAATGCAGACATTCGATCATTTAATCAAGATACACGTAAAATTCAGCCGGGAGATATGTATATTCCGTTAGTAGGGGAAGTATTTGACGGTCATGCGTTTATTGAGACCGCTTTTCAAAATGGCGCAGGATCGATTATTACGGCAAAAGAAGGCGATTATCCATCGGATAAAATTGTCATTTTAGTAGACGATACCTTAAAAGCATTGCAGGATATGGCACATTATCATCGTATGCATCGGAATGTTAAAGTGGTGGCGATTACCGGAAGTGTCGGAAAAACCAGTACGAAAGATATGATTGCCAGTGTCATTGAAACAAAATATAAAACACTAAAAACATTAGGAAATTATAATAATCAAATCGGATTGCCTCTCACTATTTTAAGATTACAGGATGAAGAAGTCATGGTGCTGGAAATGGGAATGAATAACTTAGGTGAAATTCATGAGTTAAGTCTGATTGCAGAACCGGATATTGCGGTTATTACGAATGTCGGCACAGCCCATATCGGCAACTTAGGATCACGTGACAATATCTTAAAAGCAAAGCTGGAAATTATTGACGGATTAAAAGAGGATGGAAAATTAATCATTAATAATGATAATGATAAACTACATGATTATGCTTTACACCATGAGGTCATCACTTTCGGCATGGAACAGCCTTCCCTTTATCAGGCAGCGGATATCGTATCCATTCCTCATTTAAGCACATTTAAGTGGAGAAATCGTTTAGTGACAGTAAATGTTCCGGGCAGTCATTTTGTATCGAATGCTTTAGCTGCGATTGCGGTAGGCGATCAGTTAAAGATTGAACCGGAAGCGATGATCAAAGGCATTGAATCGTTTGAACTCACAAAGAAAAGAATGGATTTTTATTCATTATCACAAAATATGACATTGATTGATGGGACTTATAATGCTAATTTGGATTCCATGATGTCTAGTATTGATGTTTTATCTAAATATAAGGAAAGAAAAGTAGCAATCCTTGCAGATATGTTGGAACTAGGAGAGTTTAGTGAAGATTTGCATCGTCAGGTTGGAAGCACCCTAGCGAAAAAGAAGATTGATCTTTTGATCTGCATTGGAAAAGAGGCAAAGTTTATTGAAGACAGTGCCCAAAGAAACGGTATCAAGGAAACCTACCATTTTAAAGATAACGAAGCGGCAATTCGTCAGCTGGATACTTTATTAAAACCAGATGACATCGTACTTGTGAAAGGATCACAGGGCATGAATTTAGTGGAGATTACACGTTATTTGATGGAACGTTATAAAGAGGCTTAGAGATTGTCAAAAGACAGTCTCTTTTTATCGGAGGTGAGAACATGAAGATTATTATAGCGCCTGCCAAAAAGATGCTTTCCTCAATCGATTATATGGAAGCTGAGACAACACCGCTTTTTATTCAAGAGAGCGAACAGCTTAAACGCTACATGCAAACACTCGATGTCCCGTCATTAAAAAAGATATTAGGATGCAGTGAAGCGATTGCTGTGCAAGCTTATCAGATGTATCAAACGATGAATCTTCATGACGCTCTGGTTCCTGCGTTATTAGCGTTTGATGGGATTCAATACACCTATATGGCACCACATATCTTTGAAACAAAATGGTATGACTATGCAAGACAACATCTTTATATCCTATCGGGGTTCTATGGAGTGCTGCGTGCTTTTGATGGGGTGGTTCCTTATCGCTTGGAAATCAATAATCCTTTTCATACAGATTTTTGCAGCAGCTTGTATGATTTTTGGAAAGATAAAATTTACCAAGCCATTATCAAGGAGGATCAAGATATCTTAGATTTAGCCAGTGCACAGCATAGTCATATCGTTCAAAAATTTGTTACTCCAAACGTAAGATATGTGAAATGCTATTTCATGGAAGATGATGGCATTCAGTTAAGAGAAAAAGGGGTATATGTCAAAATGGCACGAGGAGCAATGGTACGTTATTTAAGTGAAAATAATATCTTAGATTTTGAAGGCGTAAAAACATTTCATGAATTAGGTTATCGTTTTGACGAAGCAAAATCAGATACTTCACACTACATATTTGTAAGAAAGCAGAAACTAAAAAGATAACGTCTATCTTTTTGGTAATTTCATATAAATAGGGGTATAATGAAACCAATGAGGAGGACGAAAGTATGGAGATAAAAGAATATCGATTTGATGGAGAGAAAGAATGTGATATTCGTAAGATGCCAACCAACAGTAAGATAGAGAAATCAAGGCGAGAAGAAATCGTTCGTAAAACCAACGAAAATCAGATGAAAATCGATGCTTTACAGGATCGGTTATATGCTGATTCCAAAGAATCATTAGTCATTATTATTCAAGCATTGGATGCTGCCGGAAAGGACAGCACAATCAAACATGTCATGAGCGGTATTAATCCTCAAGGAATTGATGTTTACAGTTTTAAACAGCCAACCAGTGAAGAGTTAGCACATGATTTTTTATGGCGGGCAAACAAAGCGATGCCAAGAAGAGGAAAGATGGCAATTTTTAATCGTTCGTATTATGAAGACGTCTTAGTGGTAAAAGTACATGAACTGCAAAAGACTTATCAGATGGCTGAACGCTGTTTAAAAAAAGATTTTTTTGAAAAACGCTATAAACATATTCGCAACTATGAAGAATACCTTTATGATAATAGTTATCGTATCGTTAAAATATTTTTGAATGTTTCAAAAGAAGAACAAAAAAAGCGTTTCTTAGAACGCATTGAAATACCGGAAAAGAATTGGAAGTTCTCAGAAAGTGATCTGAAAGAAAGAGCCCTTTGGGAAGATTACATGGAAGCCTTTAATACGGCAATAACGAAAACCGCAACCAAACAAGCTCCATGGTATGTCATTCCTGCCGATCAAAAGTGGTATACACGTTATTTAGTATCGGAAATTATGTTGGACGCTCTTAAGAAGATGGATCCGCAATATCCCGAAGTATCTGATCAAATGCGTGAAGCGATGCAGGAAGCCAAAAAACAGCTTGAACAATAAAAACGTGTCGATGAACACGTTTTTTCTTTATCTCTACGTTCATATTATCACAAAATTAAGAATTTTTTAAGAATTGATCTATGAACAGGGATATGCTATTAAGGATGTAGCCTTGAAAGAGGAGAGTACATATGCTCATAAAAAACAAGCAAAAAAGAATGATTGAAATTAAAGCAGAATTTTTTGGAAATCAATGTGATAGTGTCATTAGAAGATTATCAAAAGCTGCTTACTTATCAAAAACAGGTCTACGGGCAATTGGAATGGATCGAGCTGAATCCTTGAATTTAGCTTTGTATTACCAGCAACAAAACAGTAGTTCAGTGAGTCGCTGTCAGTTTTTGAGAATTATCGATGTTATTGATTATATGTTTAAACATGGCTGTCAAGCTCCTAAAGAACTCAACGATCATTCAATAGCGTTCTTTTTTAAAGAAGGGATTCATAGACTAAAAAGAGACACTAAAAAATACAAAATATTTATGGAAGTATAAAAGCTCATCAGCCGAAATTCATTGATAAAACTTCGTGTGTTTAGAGAACTCTGCTGATTTTATCTTCGATAAAGCCTACCATGATCTTAAAGAGATGACAGATATAAAGGAAAAGCTTCAATATCTCTGCTATTTTACTTTATGGTCAGTTGGATCTATTGGAAAATGATATCTTTTATGATAAAGAGTATCAGCAATACTTTTCTGACATGGACGTTAAAGATGTGGTAACAACAGTTGATTTGGTATTTAAAGAGTCTGTCAATGATCTTATTGAAATTGAAAAATGGCTTTATGATCTATGAAATGGATTTCTTTTATTTTTTAGTGATTTTTTTTAGTTCAATGGTATAATAGGAAAGGATTAAAAAAGGAAGAGGAAAAGAGAGATGGATAAACAAAAATTACTTGTCATTTGCGGAGGACAATCGACAGAACATTCCGTATCAAGAATGTCATGTACATCCGTATATAGAGAATTAGATAAAAATAAATATGAGATTACTTTAGTTGGGATTGACCAAGCGGGGCAATGGTATATTTTATCGCCTAAGCAAACAGATTTGACCTTACCGACGTGGTTGGAAGAAAGTCAGAAAGTAGAGGATCTTTATGGATTGATCCAATCTTTTGATGTTGTGTTTCCGGTTCTTCACGGCATGTATGGGGAAGATGGAACGATTCAGGGATTATTGGAATTGGCTAGAGTTCCTTATGTAGGCTGTCGCGTGTTAGGGTCAAGTGTTTCGATGGATAAGATTTATACAAAGATGATCCTAGAACAAGCAGGGATAAAACAAGTTAAATCCGCCTATGTGAAAAAACGTTATGATGGGACTTTGGTCGTTGTCGATCAGGATTTTAGTGAACATCAAAACGTTGAAGAAATCATCACAGCAAAGCTGGGATACCCATGCTTTGTCAAAGCATCAAACAGCGGATCTTCAGTAGGCTGCTATAAGGTCAATGATCGTCATGAGTTAATGGCAAAACTAGAAGAAGCGGCTCAGTATGACCGTAAAGTTGTAGTGGAAGAAGGCATCAACTGTACAGAGTTGGAATGTGCGGTATTAGGAAACGATGATCCTTCAGCAACGATTGTAGGAGAGATTCTGCCAGCAGGAGATTTCTATACATTTGAATCTAAATATGAAGATGAAAATTCAAAAACAAGAGCACCGGCATGCATCAGTGATGAAGTAGCGACATATATTCAAGAAACAGCAGTCAAAGTATTTAAAGCCGTAGATGGGCATGGATTAGCACGTGTGGATTTCTTTTTAGATAAAGATAGCGGGGAAGTTTACCTCAATGAAATCAATACAATGCCCGGGTTTACAAGCATCAGCATGTATCCCAAATTATGGGAAGCCAGTGGA
This sequence comes from Beduini massiliensis, assembly GCF_000829905.1. Classification (GTDB taxonomy): domain Bacteria; phylum Bacillota_I; class Bacilli_A; order Erysipelotrichales; family Coprobacillaceae; genus Beduini; species Beduini massiliensis. Next base: position 375,491 of record NZ_CDPP01000006.1, on the reverse strand, counting down.
TTGGAGTATCAAAAACTATTGGATCGTTTAATTGAATTGGCGTTTGAAAGATAAGATAGGCAGCCATCTTTTTCTTTTGTTTGCTTGTAGAGATATTGGAATTATTATAGAATAATAAAGAGGTGGGAATATGAGCAAATATTATGCAATCTATTTAGCGTTAAAACAAGCCATTGAACAGGGAAAATACCAAAAGGGAGAATTGCTTCCTAGTGAAAATGAGTTAATGAAAACCTATGAGGCAAGCCGTGATACGATTCGTAAAGCATTAACGTTACTGGCTCAAAATGGTCTTATTCAAAAAAATAAAGGAAAAGGATCGATTGTTTTGAAAATGGATCGCATTAATTTCCCCGTTTCAGGTGTCATTAGTTTCAAAGAACTGGCAAAAGAACGTCCGGAAACGATTAAAACGCTTGTGAAAAAAGTAGATATCATGAAAGCCGACCAAACGTTAAGTGCAGAAATGTCAGTTCCCCTAAACACAGAGCTATATAAAATAGAGCGGGTTCGTCAGTATGATGATGAGAAAATCATCTATGATATTGATTACTTGATAAAAGATATTATCCCTTTCATGGATGAACAAATCGCCGGTGACTCGCTGTATGAATATATTGAAAATACATTGCATTTACCCATCAGCTTTGCCCAAAAAGAAATAACGGTGCAGCCATGTACAAAGACCGATCAGGCTTATTTGGATATGCTCAATTATGATGTAATCGTTGTGGTAAAATCATTGGTTTATCTGGAAGATACACGGTTGTTTCAATTTACTGAATCACGTCATCGTCCCGATAAATTTCGTTTTGTGGATTTTGCCAGACGTCATGAATAACTATCTTCGGATAGTTTTTATTTTGGCTATTGACATACATGTACGTACAAGTTATAATGCAACTGACAAAAGAGGGGAGAAGCAAGATGGGAAAATATAAAAAAGAAGCACAACTATTGTTTAAGGCAATCGGAGAAAGTAAAAATATTAAAACAGTGAGTCATTGCGTGACACGGCTTCGTTTTGAGTTAAACGATTCATCTAGGATAGATCAAGAAGCGATTGAAGCGATCAACGTCGTCAAAGGGATTGTCAAGCAATCCGGACAGTTTCAGATTATTATCGGAAATGATGTCTCTTTGTTTTACCAAGATTTTATGCAGCTTTATCAGCCGAATGTATCTGTATCATTAACGTCGCAGGAAAAGGTGCCGCCTTTAAAAAAGATAATGGCAAATTTAGGTGCTATATTTGCGCCGATTATTCCTGCGATTATTTGCGGTGGTTTAGTCATTGGCTTAGAAAATATAATCCGTGATATCCGTTTCTTTGATCAGGGAACCCATTCTCTAGCGCAGATTTCTCCTTTCTTTCATCGTTTGGGACAACTATTGGGACTGATTGGCAATGCGGTGTTCTATTTTATGCCTATCGCCATTGTTTGGTCGATCATGAAAAAAATGAAGGGCAGTGAGATATTGGGGATAGTCTTAGGCATTACTATGGTGTCTCCGAGTTTACTTAGCCCCACTTTACAGATGGACAGTATTCAAGGATATCCATCTGAAGTCATTCCGGCAATTTTAGCCGGATTTGCCTTAGTTTATTTAGAGCGTTTCTTTAGAAAGTTATCACCGGAATCGATCAGTATGCTGAGTGTTCCTTTTGGTTCACTCGTGAGTGCAGTGTTACTGACACAATTTATTTTAGCGCCTTTAGGAAGTTTAATTGGCGGAGGGTTAGCTGATCTGCTTTATTTTCTTTTTACTTCACCGCTTTCTTATTTGACTGCCATATTGTTTGGTGGTGGTTATATGTTTTTGGTGATGACAGGTATGCATCATATCACAACCTTACTGGACTTACAGTATATCAGCAGTTTTGGCGGAACGATGCTTTGGCCTTTGATCGCTTTAGCGAATGTGGCACAAGGATCAGCTGTATTGGGAATGATCTGTCTGCAAAGAAAAGACAAGTCACGTCAGGCGGTAAATGTGCCTGCTTGTGTCTCTTGTATGTTTGGCGTAACCGAACCTGCCTTGTTTGGTGTGAATAAAAAATACGGGTTTCCTTTTGTTTGTGCGGTGATTGGCAGCAGTTGTGCCGCCTTGTATGCGGTGCATCAGCAGATCATGGCAGCCTCTATTGGAGTAGGCGGATTACCGGGCATCTTTTCAATCCTGCCGCAATTTATTCCTTCTTATCTTCTGGCCTTGCTGATGGCGGTAGGGATATCCTTTATACTGACGTTTATTGTGGGAAAACTACGATTAAAGCCAAAAGGGTCTGCGTTCTTTCTTTCGCCGATGGAAGGGATCATGATGCCCTTAGAAGAGGTGGAAGATCAAGTCTTTTCACAACGCCTAATGGGAGATGGTTTTGCGATTGCACTAGAGGGGAATGCCGTGTATGCACCCTTTGATGGGGAAGTTGTGATGACTTATCCGACCGGGCATGCTTATGGTATTAAAAGTGAGAATGGATTGGAAGTATTGATTCATATCGGCATGGATACAGTTGCTTTACAGGGAAAAGGATTTATTCCCTTAGTAAAAGCAGGGGATAGAATTAAGCAAGGGGATAAATTGGCAGAAGTAGATCGGGCTTATATTATCAAACAAGGTAAATCGTTGGTTTCACCGGTTATTTTTACTAGTGGGCAAAAGATTATGGTAAAGCAAACCGGGAAAATTCATGCATTACAAGCACGGCTAATCGATTTAAAAGGAGAACATAATGAAGAACTTTAAAGATAAAGTGGTCTATCAGATTTATCCAAAGTCATTTAAGGATACGAACCATGATGGCATCGGCGATTTAAACGGTGTGACAGAAAAATTAGACTATTTAAAAAAGCTGGGAGCAGATATGCTGTGGCTGACCCCTTTCTTTATTTCACCGCAAAATGATAATGGTTATGATGTGGAAAACTATTATGAAATAGATCCGCGTTATGGAACATTGGAAGATTTGAAAAGATTAATTCATGAAGCAAAAAAGAGAGACATTGGATTAATGTTTGACATGGTTTTCAATCATACGTCCACACATCATGAGTGGTTTAAAAAAGCAATGGCAGGCGATCCTTACTATAAAGATTTTTATTTCTTCAAAAAAGGAAAAGATCACCAGCCGCCAACGAATTGGGAATCCAAATTTGGAGGAAATGCCTGGGAATATGTAGAGGCATTTGATGAATATTATTTGCATTTATTTGATGTCACACAGGCTGATCTGAATTGGGAAAATCCGAATGTCAGAAAAGAGATGGCAAAAATTGTAAATTACTGGCTGGAATTGGGCGTGACCGGATTCCGCTTTGATGTGATTAACCTCATCAGCAAGGAAAGTTTTGAAGACGATTTTACGGGAGTTGGGAAACGTTTTTACACCGACTGTAAAAAAGTGAATGACTATTTAAGAGAGTTAAACGAACATTCTTTTGGACGTTGTCAACATACAATGACGGTGGGTGAAATGTCCGCTACTACAATCGAAAATTGCTTGCGCTATAGTAAACAAGAAAACCATGAATTAGATATGACCTTTAATTTTCATCATTTAAAAGTAGATTATTTAAACAAAGAAAAATGGACCTTAATGCCGTTTGATTTCAAGGAATTAAAACAACTGTTTAATGATTGGCAGATCGGTATGCAAGAAGGGGGAGGCTGGAACGCTTTGTTTTGGTGCTGTCATGATCAGCCCCGTATTGTCTCTCGTTTTGGCAATGATCAGGAGTATCATCGTGAATCGGCAAAGATGCTGGCAACATCGATTCATATGATGCGTGGGACTCCTTATATTTATCAAGGGGAAGAATTGGGGATGACAAATGCTTATTTCACAGACTTAAAGCAATATCGTGATGTTGAAAGCATCAATCATTTCCACATTCTTAAAAAGCAAGGATTAAGCGATGATGAAATATATGCGATACTGCAATCAAAATCACGTGATAACGCAAGAACCCCGATGCAATGGGATCATACTTTAAATGCAGGATTCAGTGATCAGACCCCTTGGATTGAAGTCAATTCTAATTATACGAAAATCAATGCAGAAGAAGCTTTGAAAGATCCAAATTCGATCTTTTACCATTACACGAAATTGATACAGTTAAGAAAACAATATTCTGTGATTCAAGAGGGAGAATACATTCCTTTGCTAGAAGATTCGGATCAAGTCTTTGCCTATCTGCGTCGTCTAGGGTCCAAGATGCTGCTGGTGCTAAATAACTTCTATCCTCAAGAAGCGGCAATCCAACTGGAAGATATAGCAGATTATGAGTTATTATTAAGCAATTATCCGGAACAACCGCTGAAACAAGAGTTGATACTTCGTCCTTATGAATCTTGTGTTTATTATCGAGAATAGGTGATCATGGATCATCTTTTTCATTTATCGTGTATACTTAAAAATAGGAGGAAGGATATATGAAAATAAGAAACTATCAGCCGTCAGATGCTTTAGTGACCATGCAGTTATTTTATGATACCGTTCATCAAATCAACTGTCGTGATTATAATCAGGAACAGTTAGATGTATGGGCACCTAAAAATCGAGATGTGAATCAATGGAATACCTCTTTTCTTGAACATTATAGCTTAATCATAGAAGAAGAAGATCAGGTGATTGGATTTGGTGACATAGATGATACCGGCTATCTTGATCGGTTTTATATACATGCTCTCTTTCAAGGGAAAGGAGCAGGCAGGTGTTTATTAGAAGCATTGGAGGAATATGTTGCCAAAGATAAAGATATCGTGACCCATGCCTCTATTACCGCTAAACCGTTTTTTATCAGAATGGGATATGTGGTAGATCATGCACAAATTGTTGAAAAAGCAGGGGTTCAAATGAGAAATTATGTCATGGTAAAAAGGCGATCCGCATATGAAAAATAATAATTGTTATTGTACAAATGAATGCATTTTTATAATATTACTAAATTAATAAAAAAATTTTTTAAATAATATAATGAAAGGGGTTGACTTTTCAATAAAAAACAGGTAATATCATGTCAACATAACAAATGCGATGAATGGAAATAGTAGATGATGAGCATAGCATAGAGAGATTCTGGTTGGTGTAAAGAATCGTATGTGATTAATCGAACTCGTCCACGAGCAGAGCACTAAACGCCATTGGCAAGTAAGCTGCTACGGTCCCTGCACCCGTTATTGTGCTAGAGTATAACCTGATTTATTCAGCGTACTTGATAAGGTTAATATGGTGACATATTAATAAATTGAGGTGGAACCACGGAAGCATACAACTCTCGTCCTCTAATCTTTGAGATTAGTGCGAGAGTTTTTATTTTATATGGAGGAAGGGCGAAACAATGATGAATTATAAAAAATACAAAAAATTTGAAACAGTGAAATTGAAAGACCGTACTTGGCCGGATAATGAAATCACAAAAGCACCGATCTGGTGCAGTGTTGATTTAAGAGATGGCAATCAGGCATTAATTACGCCGATGAATATCGAAGAAAAAATTGAGATGTTCCAAATGTTGGTTAATATGGGATTTAAAGAAATCGAAGTGGGGTTTCCTTCTTCATCACAGATCGAATATGATTTCCTAAGAGCCTTGATCGATCGTCATTTGATTCCCGACGATGTGACTGTTCAAGTCTTGACACAGGCGAGAGAACATTTGATCAGACGTACATTTGAATCCTTAAAAGGATTGAAAAAAGCAATCGTGCATATCTACAATTCAACTTCAGTATTACAGCGTGATGTCGTATTTGGAATGGATAAGGAACAAATCAAGCAGATTGCCGTAGAAGGAACACGTTTAGTTAAAAGTTTAACTTCTGAATTTGATGGAGAAGTTATCTTGGAATATTCACCGGAAAGTTTTACCGGAACGGAAATGGACTATGCAGTGGAAATTTGTGACGCGGTTATGGATGAGTGGGAAGCAGCGGAAAATAAAAAAGTGATTATCAATCTTCCTTCGACAGTGGAGATGAATACACCCAACGTTTATGCCGATCAAATAGAATACTGCTGCAGGCATTTTAAAGATCGTCGTCGTGTGATTGTCAGCGTGCATCCGCATAATGATCGTGGATGCGGTGTCGCTTCTACAGAATTAGCACTTTTAGCCGGCGCCGATCGTGTGGAAGGAACATTGTTTGGAAACGGAGAAAGAACCGGAAATGTAGATATCATCAATGTAGCAATGAATATGTTTACTCATGGAATTGATCCAAAGTTAAATATGTCCGACATGAATGCGATCAAAGGTGTTTATGAACGTGTAACTAAAATGGAAGTTGAACCTAGACACCCATATGCCGGACAGCTTGTCTTTACTGCTTTTTCAGGAAGTCATCAGGACGCTATTAACAAAGGAATGAGAGCATATCATGAAAGAAATACAGGCATTTGGGAAGTACCTTATCTGCCGATTGATCCGGCTGATCTAAATCGCCAATATGAACCCATCGTTCGTATTAACTCTCAGTCTGGAAAAGGAGGAGTTGCCTTTGTGATGGAGACAACTTATGGCTTTAGATTACCAAAGGCAATGCAGCAGGATTTCTCTAAAAGTATTCAAAAGATTACCGAAACCGAAGGAGAAATCACTCCGGAGAGAATTTATCAAGTATTCGATCACGAATATTTAAAGAAAGAGACACCTTATACTTTTGTCAGATACCGCATCGTGGATCATCATGATGCAACGTGTGAGCATCCAATTAGAGTGGAGATTACATTGATCGATCATGGCGAAGAAAAAACAATTGTCGGACATGGGAATGGACCGATCGATTCCGTTAAAAATGCGTTAGATCAAAATGGGTATATCGAAACAGAATTAATCGATTACCAAGAGCATGCTTTAGCTTCCGGTTCAAGTGCCAAAGCTGCAGCATATGTTCAGCTAAAAGAAACTACAAGCAGCATCTGTGAATTTGGTGCAGGGGTCGATCCGAATATTAATATCGCATCGATTAAAGCCATCTTCTCAGCAATGAATCGTATAGATGAAAAAATGAAAAGTAGGTGAAATAATGAAACGATTTGTAATTTCAATCCTGGCAGAAAATTCATTTGGAGTGCTTAGCCGTGTCACCGGACTGTTTGCTCGCCGTGGCTACAGCATTGATACACTGACCGCCGGAACCACACAGATACCGGGAATTTCTCGAATGACAGTAGTGGCACGCGGTGAACGAGATGTGATTGAACAGCTAAAAAAACAGTTAAGTAAATTAGTCGATGTGGTAGAACTTTATGAATTGCCGGAAGAAGGATCGGTATTCAGAGAACTTGTCTTATTAAAAGTAGAAGTCGATGATGACAGCCGTCAAAAAGTTGTCTCAATCGTTGATTTATTTAGAGCGAAGGTTATTGATGTCGCACCGGCATCTTTAACTATAGAAGTAACAGGGGATCAATCAAAAATCAATGGATTGCTCGCCATGATGAAAGGTTTCAACATTATTGAGATGGCAAGAACCGGTTTGACCGGACTTAGCCGAGGCATCAGTGATGGAAACATAAACAATCAATAACCAAGGGGGAAAAGAAAATGGCAAAGATTTACTACGAAAGTGATTGTGATTTATCAGTATTAGATGGAAAGACAGTAGCGGTGATCGGTTATGGTTCACAAGGACATGCTCATGCGTTAAACATGAAAGAATCAGGCGTGAATGTCATTATTGGATTATATGAAGGATCAAGATCTTGGAAAAAAGCAGAAGAACAAGGATTCCAAGTGTATACAGCGGCAGAAGCGACAAAACAAGCAGATATCGTCATGATCTTAATCAATGATGAAAAACAAGCAAAATTATATAAAAACGATATTGAACCAAACTTAAAATCAGGGGCAGCTTTAGCGTTTGCTCATGGATTTAATATTCATTACGGATGTATTACACCGGCAAAAGACATCGATGTCTTCATGATTGCACCTAAAGGACCGGGGCATACAGTAAGAAGCCAATATCAAGAAGGAAAAGGAGTGCCTTGCTTAATTGCCGTTCATCAAGATGCAACCGGAAAAGCTTATGATATTGGATTAGCTTATGCCTTAGCAATCGGTGGTGCCAGAGCCGGAGTATTGGAAACAACCTTCAGAGAAGAAACAGAAACTGACTTATTTGGAGAACAAGCAGTATTATGCGGTGGCGTTGTTGCCTTAATGAAAGCCGGATTTGAAACATTGGTAGAAGCCGGATATGAACCTGAAAGTGCTTATTTTGAATGTATCCATGAAATGAAATTAATCGTTGATTTAATCTTCCAAAGCGGATTCAAAGGTATGCGCTATTCTATTTCTAATACAGCAGAATATGGAGATTACATCACAGGACCTAAGATCATCACAGAAGATACTAAAAAAGCGATGAAAAAAATCTTATCAGATATCCAAGATGGAACATTTGCCAGAGATTGGTTAGTAGAAAATGAAGTAGGGTGTCCACACTTCTTGGCTATGAGAAAAAATGAAGCAAGCCATCAGTCAGAAAAAACCGGAGAAGAATTACGTAAATTATACAGCTGGAATGATGACAACAAATTATTAGATAACTAAATTTCATACATCGCATTTAATGCGATGCTAGTAATGAGTAAAAATTACTCATTAGTAGCTTCGTCATTTAAACAAAAGGGAGGATACAATTATGGCAATGACAATGACACAAAAAATCTTGGCAGCACATGCGGGATTGAAAGAAGTAACAGCCGGACAGCTGATTGAAGCAAAATTGGATATCGTCATGGCAAACGATATTACCGGTCCAATGGCTAAGCCTATTTTTGAAGAAATGGGATCAAAAGTCTTTGACAAGGATAAAGTGGTCATCGTACCGGATCATTTTACACCGGCTAAAGATATCAAATCTGCGGAAAACGCAAAAGCAATGAAAGAATTTGCCTGTGAACAATGTTTAACACATTATTATGAAATCGGACGTGTTGGAATTGAACATGCTTTACTGCCGGAAAAAGGAATCGTTGTAGCAGGAGAATGCATTATCGGAGCAGACAGTCATACATGTACTTATGGGGCTTTGGGTGCTTTTTCGACCGGTGTCGGAAGTACCGATATAGCGGCCGGAATGGCAATTGGAGAATTATGGTTCAAGGTGCCTTCTGCCATTAAGTTTAATTTAGTCGGAAAACTTTCCCCTCATGTCAGTGGAAAAGATGTTATTTTGCATATTATTGGAATGATTGGTGTTGATGGGGCTTTATATAAATCGATGGAATTTGTCGGGGAGGGCGTTTCTTCTCTTACTATGGATGATCGTTTCACCATTTGCAACATGGCAATCGAAGCCGGAGGGAAAAACGGAATCTTTATCGTTGATGATCTTGCAAGAGCGTATATGCAGGAACATTCTGTCAAAACATATACAGAATATACACCGGATGAAGATGCCGTATATGATGAAGAATATACGATCGATCTATCTGCCATTCGTCCGACGATTGCGTTCCCGCATTTACCTGGCAACGCCAAAACAATTGATGAAGTTCGTGCAATGGAACCTATTAAAATCGATCAGGTAGTCATCGGTTCTTGTACAAACGGACGTATGAACGATATGCGTGAAGCGGCTGCCATTTTAAAAGGACATAAAGTTGCAGACCATGTCAGAGTAATGGTCATTCCCGCAACTCAAAAAATATATCTGCAATGTATCACAGAAGGTTTGGCAGAAATCTTTATTGAGAGTGGATGTACTTTCAATACACCAAGCTGCGGACCTTGCATGGGCGGACACATGGGCGTATTAGCTGCCGGAGAAAAATGTGTCTCAACCACAAACCGTAACTTTGTCGGACGTATGGGACATGTAGATTCAAAAGTATACCTTGCTTCACCTGCCGTAGCTGCTGCCAGCGCTATCAAAGGTGTCATTGCATGTGTGGAAGACATTTAAGGAGGAACACTATGAAAGCATTAGGAAAAGTATTCAAATATGGGGATAATGTTAATACAGACGTGATTATCCCGGCACGTTATTTAAATTCATTTGATCCTCGTGAGCTGGCGGCGCACTGCATGGAAGATATCGATAAAGATTTTGTGAATAAAGTGCAGCCCGGAGATATTATTGTCGGAGGCAAAAACTTCGGTTGTGGTTCTTCTCGTGAACATGCCCCTTTGGCAATCAAAACATGTGGGGTCAGCTGTGTCATTGCTAAATCATTTGCTCGTATTTTCTATCGTAATTCAATCAATATCGGGTTTCCGATTTTAGAATGTGAAGAAGCTGCAGAGGATATTGATGAAGGAAATGAGATCGAAATCGATTACACTACAGGAATTATCTATAATAAAACAAAGAATAAACACTATCAGGCTCAGCCGTTCCCGCCATTCTTACAGAAGATGATTGAACTGGATGGGTTAGTCAACTATGTGAACTCAAAAAAGAAGGAGGCACAATAATGGCTTATCAGATTACCGTAATTAAAGGAGACGGGATTGGTCCTGAAATCGTCGATGAAACAATCAAAGTATTAGATGCAGTCGGTGAAAAATACGGACACCAATTCAATTATGAACGTGTATTGATGGGGGGAGAATCGATCGATGCTTATGGTGTACCGATTACCGATGAAGCCATTGCTATTGCTAAAAAGAGCGATGCGGTCTTATTGGGAGCAATCGGCGGCGATACAACGACTTCACCTTGGTATCAGCTGTCACCTAATCTTCGTCCGGAAGCAGGACTTTTAAAAATAAGAAAAGAGCTTGGCTTATTCGCAAACTTGAGACCGGCTTATTTATATGAAGAATTAAAGGGAGCATGCCCATTAAAAGAAGAAATCACAAAGGGTGGTTTCGATATGATGATTATGCGTGAATTGACCGGAGGTATCTATTTTGGAGACCGTAAAACAGAAGAAGTAAATGGTGTTATGAAAGCAACCGATATCTTAACCTATGATGAAAACGAAATTCGCAGAATCGCTAAATGGGGATTTGATATCGCCATGAAACGCAGAAAATCGGTCATTAGCGTCGATAAAGCCAATGTCTTGGATTCCTCAAGATTATGGCGTAAGGTAGTAGAAGAAGTGGCTAAGGATTATCCGGAAGTCAAATTAGAACATATGCTGGTAGATAATTGTGCGATGCAGCTAGTTCGTGATCCAAAACAGTTTGATGTTATTTTAACGGAAAATATGTTTGGCGACATCCTATCTGATGAAGCCAGCATGGTCACAGGATCAATCGGAATGTTGTCAAGTGCATCTTTAGCGGAAGGTAAATTCGGTTTATATGAACCCAGCCATGGATCAGCTCCGGATATTGCCGGAACAGGTAAAGCAAATCCAATTGCGACTATTTTATCCGCAGCGATGATGCTTCGCTATTCCTTTGATTTAGATGAAGAAGCCGCAAAGATCGAAGCGGCAGTCGGACAAGTATTAAAAGAAGGATATCGTACCAGTGATATCTATGAAGAAGGAACAAAGAAAGTGACAACAAGTGAAATGGGTTCATTAATTGCCCAAAGAGTATAAGAGGGGGAACAAGGATGAAAAGTGATAACGCAAAAAGCGGTGTAGAGCGTGCACCACACCGTTCATTATATAATGCATTAGGATATACCGAAGAAGAATTGGCACGTCCGTTGATTGGGGTTGTAAATTCGTATAATGAAATCGTACCTGGACATATGAATTTGGATAAAATTGCAGAAGCTGTAAAAAAAGGAATCTATCTTGCCGGAGGAACACCGGTAGAGATTCCTGCAATCGCAGTCTGTGATGGAATTTCAATGGGACATGTAGGGATGAAATACTCTTTAGCGACACGTGAATTGATTGCCGATTCCACAGAAGCGATGGCGATTGCTCATCAATTTGATGGACTTGTCATGATTCCTAATTGTGATAAGAATGTTCCCGGATTACTGATGGCGGCAGCCCGTGTCAATGTTCCGACGATTTTTGTCAGTGGCGGACCTATGTTAGCTGGAAAAGCCTTAGACGGTAAACGTACTTGCTTATCATCCTTATTTGAGGCAGTCGGACAGTTTAATGCCGGAAAAATGACGGCTGAAAAATTAAGAGAATTTGAAAATAAAGCATGTCCAACCTGTGGTTCTTGTTCAGGGATGTATACCGCTAACTCAATGAACTGCTTAACAGAAGTATTAGGAATGGGATTGAAAGGAAATGGGACAATTCCTGCTGTTTATTCAGAAAGAATCCGTTTAGCTAAACATGCCGGAATGCAAATCATGGAACTTGTAAAAAAAGATATCAAACCAAGAGATATCATGAACGAAAAGGCGTTCATGAATGCATTGGCAGTGGATATGGCATTAGGATGTTCAACCAATTCCATGCTGCATCTTCCTGCCATTGCTTATGAAGCCGGAGTTGAACTGGATTTGGAAGCAGCCAATCAGGTAAGTTTAAAAGTGCCGAATCTATGTCATTTAGCACCAGCCGGAGATACCTTTATTGAAGATTTAAACGATGCCGGTGGTATTTATGCGGTGATGAATGAATTAAATAAAATCGGAGTATTGAATACGGATATTATTACTTGTACAACAAAAACAGTGGGAGAAAATATTGAGGGATGCATCAACTTAGACCCAACCATTATCCGCCCAATAGATCAGCCTTATTCAAAAACCGGGGGGATCGCTGTATTGAAAGGAAACTTAGCCAAAGATGGTGCAGTTGTGAAACAATCGGCTGTCGCTAAGGAAATGCTTGTGCATACAGGGCCAGCCAGAGTATTTAACTCAGAAGAAGAAGCGATTGAAGCCATTCGTGGAAATAAGATCGTTAAAGGCGATGTGGTCGTCATTCGTTATGAGGGACCTAAAGGCGGACCGGGAATGCGTGAAATGCTTTCACCAACATCGGAGATTGCCGGAATGGGCTTGGATAAAGATGTTGCTTTAATTACCGATGGACGTTTCTCCGGAGCAACCAGAGGGGCTTCGATCGGACATATTTCACCGGAAGCCGCAGTAGGCGGAACCATTGCTTTCGTTAAAGAAGGGGATATGATTCATATCGATATTCCAAATCATATTTTAGAAATACAAATCAGTGATGAAGAATTAGAAGCACGAAAAGTAGGATGGAAACCAAAAACACCATCGATCACAACGGGGTATTTAAAACGTTATGCCGCTTTAGTGACTTCTGCAAATACAGGAGCCGTATTAAAAGTACCAGAAGAAAAGTAAGGGGGAATGAATATGTTGATGACAGGAGCACAGATCGTCATTGAATGTCTTTTGGAACAAGGGGTAGACACTATCTTTGGATATCCGGGAGGAACCATTTTAAATGTCTATGATGCCTTATACCAATATCGAGATAAGCTGACGCATATTTTGACCTCGCATGAACAGGGCGCTTCCCACGCCGCTGATGGGTATGCCCGTTCAACCGGAAAAGTAGGGGTATGCATGGCAACTTCCGGTCCGGGAGCGACGAATTTAGTAACCGGACTGGCAACTGCTTATATGGATTCTGTCCCTGTCGTTGCCATTACGTGTAACCAAATTACCAATTTAATTGGTAAGGACAGTTTTCAAGAAGTGGATATCATGGGAATGACAATGCCCATTACGAAACATAATTATATGATCAAAGATATTCGCGATTTAGCACCGGCTATCAGAAGAGCATTTAAAATTGCAACATCAGGCAGACCGGGACCCGTTCTTGTCGATATCACAAAAGATGTGACAGCCGCTAAATATGAATATGAAAAAATGCCGAAACAGGAAAAAGAAATTGCAAAAGATACATTTACTTTAGATGAAATCGATCAGGCTATTGAAATGATCAAAGGATCGAAGCAGCCGTTTGTTATGAGTGGCGGTGGGGTCATTATCAGTGAAGCCGCAGAGGAATTAAAAACTTTTGTTGATCGATTAGATGCCCCTGTCTGCGATACGTTGATGGGAAAAGGAAGCTATCCTAACACGTGCTCACGCTATACCGGCATGATCGGAATGCATGGAACAAAACCAACGAACTTTGGTGTCAGCCAATCGGATTTACTTATTGTCATTGGTGCTAGATTTAGTGATCGTGTTACCGGAAATACGGAAACATTTGCCAGTCAGGCTAAGATCATTCATATTGATATTGATGAAGCAGAAATTGATAAAAACATTAAAGTTGATCATGCGATCGTCGGTGACGCTAAAGAGATTTTAAAAGCATTAAACAGCCGTTTAGAAAAACAAGATCACTCATCATGGATGAAAACGATTCAGGAGTTAAAAGAAAAATATCCTTTAACTTATGATCAAACGATTTTGACCGGTCCTTATATTATCGAAACGATTGATCGTGTGACAAACGGAGAAGCCTTGATCGTTACCGAAGTCGGACAACATCAGATGTGGGCAGCACAGTATTTTAAATACAAGCATCCTCGTCAGTTGATTACTTCAGGTGGATTAGGGACAATGGGGTTTGGCTTAGGTGCGGCAATCGGAACCAAATTAGGCAACAGAGAAAAAACAGTGTTTAATATTGCCGGAGACGGATGCTTCAGAATGAATCTAAATGAAATGGCAACCGTATGCCGCAACCATATTCCATTGATTCAAGTCGTATTAAATAATCAGGTTTTGGGAATGGTGCGACAATGGCAGACACTGTTCTATGATCAGCGCTATTCACATACGATCTTAAATGATGGTGTGGACTTTGTGAAACTTTCAGAAGCTTTTGGGGCAAAAGCATATCGTGTTACCAAAAAAGATGAATTGGAAGATGTCATCAAAGAAGCCATTGCTTTAAACGCTCCTGTTTTAATTGAATGTGTCATTGATCAGGATGATAAAGTATGGCCGATGGTAGCACCGGGAGGCGCTATCGTGGAAACCTTTACCGGTGAAGATTTGAAATAAATAAAATGAACTCTACGTCGCAGTAGAGTTTTTTGCTTTAGTAAAGAAAGTTATTTTGATTCTATTAATTAAAAGCATCTGAAGGTGTAAGCTGTCAATCGAATGGAGGCGAGCGTAGGTTACTGTTATTCTTTTGAAAAACTTCGTCATTGCTTAAAGAAGCTTCATAAATATTAAGAAATGTTTTCATATAATTTGACTTTAATTTAAGGCTTTTATTGTATCCTGTAAGCAAGGTAGGTGGAAATAAAAACTATGGAAAGTCAGTTAACTATTTTTGAAGCTGTCATGGATATACTGCGATTAAAGCCAATTTTTATCATCGGATTTATATTGATGACTGCAATGTTGTTTTGGCTGTTTAAGAAAGAGAATAAACGACCGATAAGACAGATCGTTATTGCTTCATTTTTATTGTTTTATTATTTATGTATTGTTTTAGAAAATGTCGTGGGTATCCCAACCATCAGTGAAATCATACGTGTTATCGGTTTAGGAGAGTCTGTGTTTAATCCTAATATTAATTTAATTACGTTGGTTGGCGGTGTTAGTTTGGAATTTATTTTAAATATTTTTTGTTTTATACCATTGGGATTTCTTTGTCCGCTTGTCAGCCAATCGTTTAATAAAATGAAGTATAGCGTTGCATTGGGATTTGGTTTATCTCTGGCAATCGAATTAAGCCAGTTGTTTACCCTGTATAGGGCAACCGATATCAATGATTTGATTGCGAACACCTTTGGGGCTTTGCTTGGGTTCTTTTGTTATCAAATGGTTTTAAAATTAGGTGTAAAAGAGACCCCGATATTTGATAGTAAGGCAGTTCAGCGATTGCCGCTCTTGATCATCATGACAGCCTTTGTCACAGTATTTATAAGTTAATGAGGATAAACATAAAAGCGGAGAAACGAAACGCTCTCCGCTTTTATTTTAGGACTTTTTTGGTTTCATTTTATACATGTTTTGATCAGCTAAATAGACAAGTTCATCCATTTCCTGACCATCTTCAGGGAAATGAACCAACCCACAGCTTACGCCATTAAATTTAACCATAGGACTTTTCAAACAAAAATTAATATTCAAAATTTTTTCAAGGGTATCTTCAATATCAGATTGATGACTAAGTAATATAAATTCATCACCGGAAATACGAAAGGCAAGATCATTTTTTGCGATCAAAGTGAGTTGTCTGGCAAACTCTTTTAAATAATGATCTCCAGTGATATGTCCATAACAATCATTGATATCCTTAAACTGATTGAGATCCATAAAAATAAGATGGAAAGGCTGACCCTTTTGAATCATTTCTTCAATAACACTGGTAAATTTTATTCTGCTTCCCAGATTCGTTAAAGAATCTTTAGCCACCAGATCCTCTAATGAACCAATTTCTTTACGTTTAATTAAAATTTCATAGATTAATAAGTAATTAAAGACCACATTAATAATTAAGATTAAGATAGACAGTATTTTTAAATATTTATTTTGATCGAAGATGAAATGCATATTTATAATGAAGATAGTAAGAAACCAAAGAAAACTTGTCCGACTAAGATATTTTTGAATGCTGATTTCTTTGCATTGGAGGATCAAAATATAGAAATGGCGTACAAAATAATCGACAAAGTAAAACGTTAGCGAAAACAAAAGACTTTGGGTAATCATCGCCGCAAAAGACAAACCATATTGTTGGAAGATATAACCGAATTGTACCGAAACGGAAAATATGGATAAGGTATAGATCCAAGCAAAACAGATGATAAAGAAATGTCTGAGTGATGATCCTTCAAATAAATAGTGCAGGGGGAGCAAATAGAAAAAACCCATCATCGTAAATAAACCATTTCCGTTTCCATAGATACCCAAGGCTTTAATTGCTGTCACGCCTATTGCAATGAGTCCAACCGTATATAAAAGCAAAATAAAAATAATAAATGTCATTGAATACTTTGCTTTCACATTCTTTTTGAAAATATATAAGTTCATGAGAATAATTTCCATGACTATCACCATATCGTATATAAAACTCATTTTGCCTCCTCCTTTATTCTTGATTTCATTATAATATAATTTATAGGGATATGTTTATTTTTTAATTAAATTTAAGAGTTTTAAAAAAATTTGTTTTTCTTATTGCCTTAGAGTGTACTCCAAACGCTATACTGGAAGTGTGAAAGAGATAACAAGGAGGAATAAGTATGAAAACATGGTTAATTACGGGATGTTCAAGTGGAATCGGGGAAGGCATCGCGAAAGCAGTATTAAAAAAAGGAGATCAAGCCGTGGTGACAGCCCGAAATCCAAAAAAGCTTGCTGATTTAGTGAAAGAATACCCCAATACAGCTTATGTGGTTGCTTTAGATGTGACCGATAGAGAAAGTATTACAAATGCCGTTAAAGAAGCATTGGCAAAGTTTGGTACGATTGATGTTTTAATCAATAATGCGGGATATGGGTATCGTTCTTCAGTAGAAGAAGGCGAAATTGACGGAGTCGATCAATTGTTCAGTACAAATTTTTTTGGACCGATTGAATTGATTAAGGAAGTATTGCCAACGATGAGAGCAAATAAAAGCGGAGCTATTGTCAATGTATCTTCTATTGCCGCGGTTCGATCAGGGGTTGGTTCTGGATATTATGCCGCAAGCAAAGCCGCTTTGGAACTGATGACCGATGGATTGGCAAAAGAATTGAAACCATTAGGGATTAAAGTCATGATCGTTGAGCCGGGATCATTCAGAACACATTTCTATGATACTTCATTGAAAGGAACAGAAAAGAAGATTGAAGATTACGCTGAAACTGCCGGCAAAACACGTAAAGAAAATGTGGTGAATATGAAAAATCAGCCGGGCGATCCAATGAAAGGCGGAGAAATTATTGTTGAAACGATTGAACGTGATGATTATCCATTTAGATTATTATTGGGAAGTGATGCGGTCAGAATCGTTTCAGAAGCATTGCAGGAAAGACTAAAGGAAATCGAAGATTTTAAAACGATTAGCTCAAAATCAGACTATTAGGAGACCACTAAGCGGGTCTTTTTTTATATGAGCTATTTATGCTATAATGGTGTAAATGGGGAGAAAGAAGGTATGATATGAAAACAGAAAGATTAATTTTAAGAGCATTTACGCCGGCAGATGGTCAGGACTTATATGAGTATTTATCACAGGCAGAGGTGGTAAAATATGAACCCTATGATGTCTTTACCTTGGAAAAGGCAAAAAAAGAAGCGATTAAACGATCTGATAATCCAGCATTCTGGGCGGTTTGCTTACAGGAGAGCGGAAAACTAATCGGTAATATATATTTTGAAAAGCAAGACTTTGATACATGGGAATTAGGGTATGTGTTTAACCAAAATTTCCAAGGGAGAGGATATGCAACAGAAGCTGCCAAAGCCCTGATTGATGATGCGTTTCTTAATCAGGGGGCACATCGCGTACTTGCGATGTGTAATCCGGAAAATACGGCTTCATGGAAACTGATGGAACGATTGAATATGCGTCGAGAGGCACATCATATCAAAAACATTTGGTTTTTCAAAGATGAAAATGGGAATCCGATATGGCAGGATACTTTAAAATATGCCATCTTAAAAGAAGAATGGGGGAAAGAGTAAAGGCGTTATGCTTTTACTTTTTTTGCAAAAGTGTTAAAAACCCCTTGACTTAGAGTTAACTCCAAGTGATAAGCTATAGTTGTTCATTCAATAGACATTCGATTGGAGGGATTCATATGACCATTGAAGAATTAAAAGAAATGCAAAGAAAAAATCACTACTCTTTTGTAGCGAGTTCACAGGATTATCTGTATACGGCGAATGATAGTGGAACAACGCCGATCTTATATAAAGCGGTGAAGCATCGCGATTATTTTAAAGATGCTGTTATTTTAGAATGTCGCGTAGGAAAAGCAACGGCAATCTTACTTGCCAGAAGCCGTATTCAATATTTACATGCACATATCATCAGCCGCCCGGCTAAGGAAATCTTAGATCGTTATCACATTTGCTATACATATGATCATGAGGTGGATTATATAGAAAATATTTGTAAAGATCGTATCTGCTCAATGGAAGAGGATTTGTTGGCAATTGATGATCTTGATGAAGGATTTAAAATTATTGTTCAACATCTAAGTCAGTCTATGCATTCGTTGATGTGGAAATTGACGGCTTAGTGATGCTATTTCTTATAAAAAGAAAAATGAGATAGGGAAGCCTATCTTTTTTGATATAGAAAAAAGATCCCGCAGGATCTTAAATCATAAATAAACCCTCTTGAGTGCAATAATAATAAAGCTTGCTTCCTCTTTTTCTTGGTATTCGTAATGCTCCTGATTGTTCAGGATATAGTTTAACGAGTATTACTCGCTCATACATGACTTGAGCGACGAAAGAAATAAAATGCTCTTTTGTCATAGGGTGATCAAAAGTAATATAATCTTCACCGTCACTTTCAGTAATATTTAAAAGATGTGAGTCATTGGGGTTATTTGGTTCCAAAGGTTCAAGTTTACGTCCGCAGCAGGCAATATCAATAGGATTCATAGAATAGATAATATTGCCGCAAGTGGGACATACATAAAATTTAATTCGTTTCATATTTCCTCCGTCTGAGTTGTTGGATGAAAGTTCTCCGGCAAGAATATCTTCAACACTCACGCTAAACAGAGTGGCTAATGAGGGAAGCAAACTGATATCGGGACAGCCAATCCCGATTTCCCTTAGTTAAAAATATTACCCGTTTTATTACTCGTTTTTTCTGATAAAGCGATAATATATCTCGATTTCCTGTATTCGTTCGCCGTTCTCGTTTATCTCTGGTGCATGAATGAGGATTTTTTTAATCATGGTATTCAGCAGTGTTGCCGTCAGCTCTTTCGGCACTGCATTTTCTTTGATGAGTTCAATCCACTTCTCCGCACCTATCGTTTCCTGTTCTGGTTTCCGTATTTCTTCTCTTAGGCTTGCTACCTGTTCTTCCAGTTCTATCTGCTTGCTGGAAAGCATGACAAAATTTCGTTTCGTTATCTTCTCACTGGCTCTGTCCACATACATTTTCAAGAACAGCCTGTCTACTTCCTTTTGACGGCTTTCTGCCCGTTTCAATGCAGATACCGTCTTTTTCTTTACATTTATCCGTTCCGCATTCCCAGCTTTCTGTATCTTCTTTAAGACTTTTTCTTCTGGACACCCAATGACGGGTTGGAAGATACCAGAACGGTAATATTGCCTATCAAGTATTGTTCCTCATAGCCGTAGCGTCCGTATTCTTCATGGAAAATGTGTCGGAAATTGATATGCAAAATATCCTTAACAACTGTCAACGGGTCTGTGGTAAGGAAACGGATACGGAAATAATTAATCAGTATGAACATAGGCTCTAGTAGGTTTAATCGCTCTAACTACCTTTGTATCTCTGCTTTTAGTTCTTCGCTTGCATTTGTCTGTGCGTTTTCAATGCGGTTATAGTATTCACGACTGATACCATAGGCACGGCAAACCTTTTTTGTGTAATTCTGTATTCTTCACGCCTTGTCTTCAGTTCTTCTATAAAAGTTTTATCGTTCATTAAATTATTCCTTTCTGTTTCATTGTACGAAAAAAAGACAGTTGATATAAAATCTACTGCCTTATAACATCAGTATTTAGTTTTTTAAGCAAATGTTAACGCCCACCCCTACTGAGTTAACACTACTGCAAAATAAGGTTTTGCCATATAAATACAGCATTTTCCGCTTGCTAACATCTATTGTTTCTTGTCTTTTATGCCCCCTTGTTAGATAACGGGGGCTTAGAAAGCTTGCATGCTCGCCCGACTAACAAAGTGAACCGCCCTCTCGCCAGCAAGCTAGCGTGGCGATATGTTTTACGACGGTGGATCACTCCATCTGTTTATGAGGTTTTCAGCTTGTTTCCTACATAAACTGGAAGATATCTTTTACTTTAAAAATTTCATTACTTCTTCCATGGAACCTTTTCCTAAGGTGAATTGTTCTAGTGTTATGTATCTTTTCTCCGCAATAGTGTATTCTCTTTCACACAATTCCTTTACTATATTCGCTTCATTGTCTAATGGCTCGATAATATTGGATTTGGTTTGATAAGCTTTAAAATATCTAATGCCAAATCTTCTTTGAGACTCCGCATTGATATGAATACCATCTGGATTAGAGTATAATTTTTCCCCCGTTACAAAATAACAATTCTTATTATTTTCTGCATATTTATGTAATTCTTTGTTAATTAAATCATACTCTACACAACTTTTTCCAAATCCAGACTTACCTAAATAATCTCCCAACCCGCCAACAATGAACGGAATTTCCAAAGCTCTCAATTCTTTTCTAAATGAATTAACTAAAACATTAAGTTTTTGATAATAATTTTTGTATTTTTCGCTACGACCATCACTTTCTCCTTGATGCCACAAAATTGCAATCAATTCACTGTTTTCCATAGCGAATTTTGCTTCACTAACGGCATGACGAAATAAAGCACCTTCTTTATTCCATTCATCAATGGAACTTCCTCCTTCTGCACAAGGGATAAGTCCAATTTGTTCATTCTTATTCGCGTTACACCATGCCTGTGCAAAGGAAGCCGCCAGTCCGACACCAGCAACTGACCTGTCAAAGTGGATAGGTTCTGTCATCATTTGCCATCTGCCATTTCTGAGCATAAAAATGTTTTCATTATAAATCGGCGTAACCTCGTTCAAAAAACCACGTCCTGCCATATTTGATTGTCCTATAAGTAAAACTGATTTCATTGCTAATTTCCTTTCTCTTTCAATTTGTTTTTTGTCATTATATCATTTCTCTTAAACATTAGAGTGTCTCTATCACTATTATACTTTCTCTCATTTCTTATGCACTCCTTTCAGCTCTTTTTCAAACAAAATATTAAAAAGATCCAGGGTATCTATAATTTGTTCCATTCGCTCATCACCTATTTTTTTTGTAATACGTTTTTCTGTTTCCAATAATGGCCGTATGATATTTTCCGCATACTTTTTTCCGTCTTCTGTAAAAACAACCAGTTTTTCTCTTTTATCTTCTTTGCTTGCTTCAAGAACAATAAGTCCTCGCTTCTTCAAATCACGTATTACTGTACTTACCGTCGCTTTTATCAACCCAAATTCTTCAGTAATTGTCTTTTGAGTAAGTCTGTTCTTTGCATGCAGGGCATAAAGAATTATGAGTTCTGGATATCCTATTTCACACTGATTTGCCCAACGGGCATAAAGAGATGTTCCCTTTGACCACACAGACAATAACTCATACGCTTTTGTAAGTTGATGCATATTATCCTCCTAACAATACTTTTAAAACCTTATTTAATATTTACAAATACTATTATAGGGTTTTGAAATCCTTTGTCAAGGGTTTTAACTATTTTCCCATATCTGATAAGATAAAAAAAGCCCAGATAAGAGTCGCTATGTCACAACACGGTCTCTTAATCCGAGCTCATAATTCTCTATCTTCTTAATTACCTTTGATAGAGTTGTAAGCAGGTATTTCATGGATTGTTTCTAACATCCTTTTGTTTGGGAAACTCCACGTTCCCCATTTTGAGACGGTACGATCACTGATCATCAGCCGATCCGCTAAATCTTTTTGGGTCATCTTCTTTTCCTTACGCAAAGCTAAAATTAATTGTCCTACCTTTAAACTATTCATAACAATACCTCCTCTACCATTGTAGCAAGATCCTTGATTTAAACAACCAACGCTCCGGCGAGTTAAACAAAATTAATGATTATACACTTTTCAATTATAAAAATATATTCTTAAATTCTTCTTTTATTATACTTTTATGGATTTTAAATTCTGGGATTAATGAAGTTTTTATTAAGCAAAAAAACAGCAATCCTACAATGCTGTTTTTCTATGTAGAAAGCAGATTACAAACTTTCTTGTTTTTTACGTTTATAAACAGTGAGTAAACATAGCGTTATAGAGATACTCAATAAGGTAATAAAGACATTGATGTTTGTTGTATCCCCTGTTTTAGGACCATCAGTAGGTGTATTAGGTGTTAATAATATATCATTCGGTTTTGAGGGGTTATCAGGAATAACAGGGGTGTTAGGCATTGTTATAAGTGTATTTGTAATTTGGAAATTTCCATTCTTATCGGTTTCAATATTTACTGTATATCCATTTGGAATATCTATTTCTTTAATGGAATACTGGATTTGTTTTCCTTCTGAGTATTTTGGAAGATTTGACCACGTATAAGACCAATAATTATCCGAATTCAATGTTACAATGTCTCCAATCTCTTTATCATCTGCATATAACTGAACCAATACTTGTGACGGACGCATTTTATCTTGATCGTTGTGGTCATCCCATATTTTTGTAACTGTTTTTTCTAAAACAGCAGGAATATGAGTATTCGTGAGGATGAAATCGCCATCTTGATTTATCTCAATTAAATTCGTATAACCATCTGGAATAATCATTTCTTTTATCGAATATGTAATATCTTTACCGCCTTCACTTTTTGCAAGATTTAACCATGTATAAGACCACTGGTTATCTGAATTTAGTATTACAATATCTCCCATCTCTTTATGATTTGCGTAAAGCTGTACAAATATTTCATTTGGACGAATTCCGTCTTGATTATGGTTATCCTCCCATACTTTTGTTACTGTTTTTGTAGTTTCAATCTTAAATAGTCCTAAGTGCTGATAATCTTTATTATAAACTCTAATGTTTTCGTCTTTCATTTCTCCTAGTGTTGGCATCGTAATATTTTGTATATCAGCCGCAATCATTTGTCCATTATTGTCTAATATTGCATCTGCTTTAGAATTAATTTTATTATCTCCAACATTTTTGACGGTTAGAGAGTAATCTAATAAATGAATAGGAATACCATTTTGATCTTTAAATTCAATTCGGTATGTACCAGAAGGAAGCTTTTCAAACTTATATTCTCCTTGCTGGTTTGTTTGAGTGATACATGGATTTCCTAGAACATCGCTTGCTAATTCTTCTATACCTGTAATAGGGTTGATATGATATAAGTTTACGATTAATCCTGCAACTCTTATTTCTGATGGATTAATTTCCCCATCTTGATTATCATCAATCCATGCAATCCCAGATAAATTGCGCTCAACGACTTCAGCTTTTGCAATCGGGGTGGATAAATTAATATTCCCGTCGGCTTTCATAGAAGCACTATTTGCATATACATCTTTTCCATGATTATCGCTAGTATGTAAAGTAATATCCAGTACATATTGAGTTAATGTAGGGAGGGTCCCTTGTAATAAAATGGCTTTTGTATCATTTGGCAATTCATAATACTTATAGTCGTCTTTTTCAGATGTAGGATCTACTTTAATAAAGGCATCTATATCCATATTATCTAATGTCATCAAACGTGCATCCTCATCTTTTGATATGTATAATTCTATGCTGGAAGGCGCTGTTAGTTTTGCACTTGTTGTGTAAGACCCACTAAAATTGCTTCCGGTACTATCTCCATTAAATGGAAGTATATCCAGCATTTTGTAATTCCTATAATCTAAGGCATCTGTATTGGTGAAGGCAATCCTATATCTTACGTCTTTATCTACCTCAACTAAAGGATCTAATGCCTGTTTGGATAGATTTAATGATTTATTTACAACTAGAATTGCTTGTACAGTGGATTTGTTTGGATGTGATGTCCATTCTGAGCTAAAACTTCTGTAATCTCCATCAGCAGAAATAAATGATGTATTAGTGACTGTATGTGTGAGTTCTTTTAAATCTATATTTTTAAAATTTAACTCAGCATTAAAGGTGATTTTTGGTAAGGCTTCTCCTGTTTTCACATTTTCTATAGTGAAAATAATCCTTGTAGTTCCATCTGCCTGCACTTCAATAACAGGTACAATTTCGTTGTCACCATAATAATATTTCGTATCTTCTGTAACTTTTAATTGTTTAGGCAAAATATCAATAATTTTCATTTCTCTTATTGTAGTGCCCTCTTTATCCTTTACTATATTTAATACGGGCTGTAATTGGTATGGCAGAAATGTAATACCGCTAGATAAATCAAAAGAAGAGTTTGCACTATCGATTTTCTTTTCTATTCCTGCTTCTATTCCTACAATTAACAAGGAGGCACCACGTATGTAAGAGGCATTGGCGGCACTACTATTTATCACTTGATGTTCATCATTGTACATCGCTTTTTCATAATTGTTATTTTCTCTAAGGTAATGACTAGGTTGATTAAGTTTTATATGATGACTGTTGTTTAATCGCGTATCAGTACTTGTGATATTTTTATCCTTATTGTAAAAGGCAATGGTGTGAATAGTTTGTGAGACACTATTTTCTTTTGCTGTACTTAATACGTCTACATTAAAACCAACGGTGTATTGAGCATTTTCATTCAAGTTTTCCATATTTCTTGATTCTGCTAATACAGCAACACAAACACCATTAGGATATTTTGCTTTTAAATCTGCCATTGATTTAAAATATTCCAAATCTTCTTCCTTAGTGGAAAGCATTTCTGCATCTGAATCCCATCCTTTTCCACCCGGTTTCGCTGCATAAAGTAATGTCGTATTACCGGGTACATTATTGCTTGTTGGAATCCCAGTTGAACTATTTTGACTTGGTTGAATGGCTTTATCGTCAATTCTCATTAATAGATTTATAGATTCCAATTCACTAATATAATCCCCGGCATAAGAAAATGCACCGACAACTTGGATGGCAGTACCTTTTAATGCATAAGCATCAAGTCCCATTCCGGCTTTGTCACTTGATAAGTTGTCCCCCCAAAACCTATTTTGTTGGTTCTCTTTAGCTAAATAGTGAAATAAACCATACTGTCCAGACATAATGGTTTCATAATCTTTTATTACAGTATCATTTTTTATATCTGTTTGATTTGTTGCTATCTGAGGGGTTCCGTTACCATCTTTGTAAGAAATACGCATGTCACTATCTGTTAATGTGAGGGCATATTTTTTATTTTCTGTACTAGAATTATCGATAGGAACCACGATTTCAAAGAATGCAGTAGATAAATATAAATTTCCCTGAGAAGGTGAAGGGCTTATTTGAGTACTTCCATTTCCTTTCATGGTAGGTGCATGGAGTTCTCCGTTATCTTTGTATAACATTGCACCTGAGACAGTTACGCTGATACTTCCATCTCCGTTTTGTTTAAATTCCCAGACACCACCGTTATTGACGGTATATGAATTTGCCGGATTGTTGGAATCGGTGAGTGGTAAAGAGCCAGCAAACAATCCTGTATCACTAGAACCATTGGTTAAATCACGTCCAAAGATACCTTCACTTCCTCTTTTATTTTCTTTATAATCCCATAAAAATGGTTTTGATGTTTGAAGCGTTCCGTTTTCACTGATTGCGGCATCAATTTTAAAAGAAATGGTATCTGTGGGTTCAGGAATGTAAATTCCTTTCATCCCCTTGTCACTATCGATTGCTTTTAAACGTACTGCAACCCCAAAATCCATTAATCTGCCATAAATAATGGCATCCATTTTATTAGGTGCATTATCAGTTCCGCTTTTAAAATCAAAATTACCTATACTTCCTAATTTATTTGCACTTACAAGTTCAATATCATACATTGGTACAGCTGAAATAATCATTTTCTCGCTGTCTTTTTTCATCTCTTTTTGCTGCCATTGTGTATCCCCTTCATTACTAATTTTTACTTTAAAAGTAGGGGTAACTTCTTCAAATTGATTCATCCCTTTAATATTGATTTCAATTGCTTTAGTTTCTGAAAAAGCTTGGAATCCTCCGGGTACTCCTTGATCATATGTATACGTTGTTTTACCTTTTAATACACATTTCCCGTTAATATCTTCTTGTGTAATATCTGTCATCCAATTAGATAATATTTGGGTATTAAATTCAGCAAACTTTTTTGATACATTTAGGGATAATTCAAAGTCAATTTCGACTTGCTTAGCATCTGTTGAAATTTCCCCGGAATATGTCATTTGATATTGCGCACTGTCGAATGATCGCACAATAGCATCAGTTGGTGAAGTATCATTTCCTGCTGAAGCAGTTTGATCAAAAGGCTTTGTTCCGGTACTTATCCTTTCGACTTTATCTAATTTAAAGCTCCTAATCTGTTCATTGTTTTTTGTATCAGATATTTCAGTATGCGTTTCAAAATCACTTTCGTCCTTTTTTTGGATATCAGTAGTTTCAAATGAAATGATGCTTTCTTTAGTATCTGTTGAATCAGTTGTTATCGTCTTTTGACTATACTTAACAATAAAATTCTTTTTGCCGTTTTCAAACACCACAAAATTTATGGGAGTTTGAGAGTATGCCAATGAATTTCCATCTGGAAGTATGACTTCCTGTATGATGATATTGTCTTTCTCATGTAATGTTAATGTTACTTTTTCCTCTGTCTGTTCTTCATTTAGTTTTTGTTCTAACGAGTAATAGAATCCTTCTGTTTCTTGTTTAGATGTATCTTCAGCAAAGACTAAATTCGTTGGAGTCAATGCTGTGATTGCCATAACCACTGTCAGCATGAATGTTAAAAGTTGTTTTCTAATTTTCATCTCTTTTCTTCCCTTCCTTTATGATGAAGTGCTTTCTAATAAATCTTGCACTGTGATGGAAGATAACTTCGCTTCTAATTCATTTTGCAGAGTACAATAGAAATTTCGGACAGGACAACTTTCTGTAGCGAAACGGCTGCAAAATTTATCTTCTTCCAGACATCTATTGATTTTTGTTGTATTTTCCATTACTTGAATGATCGTTAATAAAGAAATTTCTTTTGGGGACTTCGTTATACTAAAACCGCCCTGAATCCCAATGTGAGTATTCGTAATTCCCGCTTTTTTAAGTTGTCGTATAATTTTTAATACTGCATTTTGAGAGATTCCCATCTTTTCCGATATTTCTGCAGATGAAACAACTTCTTTTTTTAGTGAAAGATAAATAACTATACGAATAGCATAGTCGGTTGTAAGATTTAATTGCATGTTTATCCTCCTTTCTTTTTAATTCAAACCAGACTATCGCAGGGTTTCTTTTTAACTGAAATTTAACAGGGAATATTTTTTGAAATGCCATACTCACCTGTTATCTGAAATTTCTATAATATAATGTATTGTGGCAAATGGACGATAAATCAGACTTTTTGTGACATTAGTAATATAATATCAATGAGGCAGATTATAGGGTTTTTAAAGGATAAACGACTAAAAATAGATTGGCACTAAAAGTCTACAATAAATGCCAAAAATCTCCGTTTTATAAAGTTTTTGCATCATTGCTGAGGTAGTAATCCAGCCAACGTGAAAATGTCGTATGACTGATATTGAGTCGTCTTGCAGCCTCTCGTTTACTGATTTTAGACATTTGCCATGCGGCTGCAATCTCATAAAAATTATCCGGAAGAGGTTGTTTTGGTCTGCCAAAGTGTACTCCTCTTTTTTTCGCTTCTTTGATCCCTTCCATTTGTCGTTGATGAATATTTTCACGTTCTATCTGTGCGACGTAAGATAAGATTTGTAAAACTAAGTCAGCAATAAATTTTCCGGTAATACCATTTATTTGATTTCTTGTATCTAAAAGGGGAAAATCAAGAACGATAATATCTATATCCTTTTTTCTAGTTAGATAATGCCACTGTTCAATAATTTCATCATAATTTCTACCTAGTCGATCAATGGATTTAATGTAAAGTTCATCTCCGAATTTAAGTCTGCGAACCAATTTTTGATATTTAGGGCGATTGAAATCCTTGCCAGATAATTTGTCTACGAAGATTTTCCTTACAGATATTCCTGCCATATTCATTGCTGCCATCTGACGATCAATATTTTGATCTTTGCTCGATACCCTCACATAGCCATATTTTTGCTTCATTTTTGTTGTCCTCCTATACTTAATATCAACTTCTAATTATAAGGTAAAAGAACAGTGAGTTTAATGAAAAAAGACCATTATATTATGGAATAATGGTCTTAATGATTATGGTATTTAAAAAGATTTTTTCGTTAATTGTTGGTTTAGCAAGGAAAACAAAAATAACGAAATTACCTAATGACAGATAATTTCGTTATTTACGTTTTTTTACTTATCTTGGAAAGACGACAAACAATCCATACGTTCTTTAATACGCACTTTATTTTCTTCATTCAGTGCTCTGAAGCCCTGAAGAATTTCATATTCATCTTCGCGAAGTTGAATCCATGTATCATTCTTTATAATTGGTGCCGGATTATCCGTTTTACCAAGCAAATAGTCAGTTGAAGTATCTAAACGAGTAGCAATTTCTCCAAGCACATCCGCTTTTGGAACATTGATATCATTTTCATATTTAGATAACATTGACTTTGTTATACCTACAGACTTCGCTAAAGAAATTTGCGTAATATTTAATTCTTGTCGTAATCCAACGATTCTTGACCCTAATTTCTTCATTTTATACCCTCATTTTTTTTAAAAACTTTAAATATATTATATACGATTCATGTAGAAAATACGATAAAATCTCTAAACTTGTATAAAAATAAATTATTTGTTTCTTTTTTTCCTTTATTATCGTAGTTTCTGTTAGCTATTTGGAAACAATAGCATACACCAAACTAATATTAACACTAAATATTTTATTGGTACAGTCTTATTATGGTTCAAAATTATAAAGTTACTTTTAAGAATTGAAATTTTTATTATTTTTTTGTTCAAATATTATAGATATGGTATGATAAAGATATATATAAATTATAAATACGGGGAGAATAATATGGACATATTAGAAAGGTTAAAATTTTATGAGCCATTGTTTAATCAATGGAACGTGGATGAAATCATCACTTGTGAAGGTGATATTGCCTGGTGCAAAGTAAAAATCGAAGGCATCAGTGAGACTCAAACAAAGTTATTAAAAGTAAAAACATTAATGGCGACCGATAGTGACGATAATGATCAGAAAATGAATGAACTTGATAAAGCGTATAAACAAGTATTAAGCAATTATGAAATAGAGGATCTTGACTTTACAAATACGCCGTACATCAATGAAGAACATTATTATATAGAAGAAGAGGATCGTATTTTAGGAATGGATATCTGCTTTTTAATGAAGGAAGATGAGATTCTTGTAGAAGCAGAAGAAATGCCATCTACACCGGAAGGAATCTATGAATTAGGTTTAAAATATTTTTATGGAAATGGAAAGCTGCATGATGAAATTAAAGCTGCGGAACTGTTTAAACAAGCGGCAGTCTTAGGATTTCCCCCTGCTCAATGTATTTTAGGATATTGCTATGAAATGGGGCAGGGAGTAAGTGAAGACCTATCCGAAGCGATTCATTGGTATACGATTTCAGCCAATAATGGGGATGATGTCGGACAATGTAATCTAGCGTATTGTTATGAAGTGGGACGTGGCGTAGAAAAAGATTTTGAAGAAGCGGTGAAATGGTATCAAGCTTCAGCAAAACAAGGGTATGCACGCGCTTTATGTAATTTAGGGCATTGTTATGAATATGGCATTGGGATCGAAAAAGATTATCAAAAAGCTTTTGACTATTATACAAAAGCAGCAGAAAAAAACTTTACACCGGCTAAATGGTGTATTGGTGCCTGCTATGAATTTGGAATTCATGTTAATCCTGATCCGGAAAAATCATTTGAATGGTATTTAAAAGCGGCTGAAGATGGTTATGACAGAGCACAGTTCAATGTAGCATACTGCTATGAATTTGGAGAAGGGATTGAACAAAATATAGATGCCGCCATCGAATGGTATGTGGCTGCCAGCAATCAAGACTATGCACCTGCCTTATGCAATTTAGCTTATTGTTATGAAAATGGCAGTGGCGTAGAAAAAGATATTCAAAAGGCAAACGAACTTTATGAACGTGCCGCTTATCAAGGCTATCCAAGAGCGATGTATAATCTTGCTTATAACTATGAAAATGCGATTGGCTTAGAAGAAAATATTGAACGTGCAGTAACCCTGTATCATCAGGCAGCGGAAGCAAATTATCCGCAGGCACAATGTAAATACGGATATTGTTTGGAAGTTGGATTTGGGGTTGAAAAAGATGAAGCTTTGGCGTGTGATTATTATCGCCGTGCAGCTATGCAGGGAGATCCGGTCGGAGCATGCAACTTAGGCTATTGTTATGAAAATGGAATCGGTGTCGAAAGAAATGCAGACGAAGCCTTTAAATATTATGAACAATCTGCTAAAGAGGGTTATCCCCGTGGATTAGCGAATCTGGGTTATTTCTATGAAGTGGGGTTAGGCTGTAAGGAGGATTCGCAAATTGCGGTGTCTTTATATCGCCAAGCAGCAGAACAAGGATATGCCGTCGCACAGTGTAACTTAGGGTATTGCTATGAAGTGGGTATTGGGGTGGAAATCAACTATGATGAAGCCTTCAAATATTATGATATGGCAGCTCAGCAGGGGTATCCGCGTGCCATTTCTTGCCTTGGTTACTGTTATGAAGCGGGGCAAGGATGTGAGCAGGATGAGAAAAAGGCCACAGATTATTATCGGCAAGCTTCTGATCTTGGGTATCCGGTGGCACAGTGTAACTTAGGCTATTGCTATGAAGTGGGAATCGGTGTTGAAGAAGATGCTGCGCAGGCTGTTCATTTTTATCAGTTAGCGGCAAATCAAGGGTATCCAAGAGCACAATGCAATTTGGGATTATGTTATGAAGTAGGACGTGGAACGCCAAAAAATATGGAAGAAGCAGTGAAATGGTATATAGCTGCTTCCAATCAAAATTATCCGCGTGCCATGTATAATTATGCATGCTGTTTAGAAAACGGTGATGGTGTCGAAGCCAATATGGAAGAAGCTTTTGTTTGGTATAAAAAAGCTGCCGATGCAGGATTTGCCAGAGCTCAATGTGTAACTGGGTATTGCTATGAAATGGGAGAAGGGACAGCAAAAGACCTTGCCCAAGCTTTCCATTATTATACGTTATCGGCAGAAAACGATGATGCTGTCGGACAATGTAACCTAGGGTATATGTATGATTACGGAATTGGAACAGAAAAAGACATTAATCTGGCTTTTAAATGGTATCAAGCATCTGCTAAACAAGGCTATCCGCGTGCACAATGTAATTTAGGGTATTGTTATGAGGTAGGAGACGGTGTTGAAGCTGATCTTAAAACAGCTGCCGAATGGTATCAAAAGGCAGCCGATCAAGATGATATCAATGCATGTTGTAATCTCGGCGTGTTCTTTGAATTTGGAAAAGGTGTGGAACAGTCCTATGAAAAAGCGGTAGAATATTATCAAAAAGCCACTGATATGAACTCCGGCAGAGGAATGACGAATTTAGGGGTGATGTATGAAAATGGTTATGGTGTCGATAAAGACCCCAACAAAGCCGTCGAATTATATCGCCGTGCCTCTGATCTTGGCTATGCCAGAGCAACGTGTTTCTTAGGCTATTGTTATGAAACGGGTATCGGTGTCGAAGCGGATCTTAAACGTGCAGTCGAACTTTATCAAAGTTCCGCAGATGCGAAGTTCCCACAAGGTATTTATAATTTAGCTTGCTGCTACGACTTTGGTACCGGGGTGAAAAAAGATGAAGTAAAGGCAGTAGCCCTTTATCAAGAAGCTGCCGATTTAGGGCATGTAACCGCGATTAATAACTTAGGGGTTAACTATGAAAACGGAACCGGCGTAAAAAAAGACGAAGCAAAAGCGGTCGAACTTTATGCAAAAGCAGCTCGTCAGGGCAATCGCATTGCAAAAAGTAATCTAGGGCACTGCTATGAAAAGGGAATCGGTGTTGAAAAGGATTTAGATGAAGCAATTCGTTGGTATCAAGAAGCAGTAGATGCCGGTTACGAAGAAGCAGTTGAAAAACTGGAAAACGTAAAAAAAGAAAAAGCAGAACAAGAAAAGAATAAGAAAAAAGGACTCTTTGGTTTCCTTAAGAAATAGAATGACTGCCGTTAATTCGATAGTTTTTCTTTCGTTATCGATAGTAATTTAAAAAGATTCTTGGTATGATAGACAGGGTAGGAGGTAGGTTATGAGCAAAGCTTTCTTTTTTGATATAGATGGGACGCTGTTAGATACTCCGCATGGACTTATTGATATTTCACCAGTAAATAAAGCGGCTATTTTAAAACTTCAGCAGGAACATTTGGCATTTATTGCGACAGGAAGAACAAAGTGTTTTATTGTAAAGCCGATTCGAGATTTTCCTTTTAGTGGTTTTGTGACGTGTAACGGGGCTTATGTGGAATATAAAGGGAAATGTATTTTTAAGAAAAAAATCCCTCAGCAGGCGATCAGTGCATTGATTAATGTGTGTGATCAGTATGGCTTTGACTATTATATTGAAGGATATGACCATATTTATGTAAATGATAAAAATAGAAAAAGTATTCAAGATTTCAGCAGACGTTGGGAAATGGCACCTGAAACGATGATAGATGATTTTGATGAAGATCAGATCGAAGCCTATATTGCGATGATTAAAGTTCAAGATCCAAAAGAATTTGAGATTGTCTATCAATTATTGGGAGATCATTTTGATATCGCTCAGCATCCTAATCAGCTTTCTTTTGACCTTAATATCAAGGGAATCAATAAAGGGGTGGGAATTATTGAACTCACCAAAGCCTTAGCCATTGATATTAAGGAGACCTATGCTTTTGGTGATGGAAACAACGACCTTGAAATGCTGAGTGTGGTTGGTCATGGCATTGCGATGGGAAATGCAGTAGATGCCCTAAAGGAAATTGCTGAGCATATCAGCGAAGATGTGAGATCCGATGGGGTTGCAAAAGCACTGAAATATTATCAGTTTATATAAAAAAGGTTGGGTTTTCCAACCTTTTTACATATAGATCAATAAACCGACCATTCCACATAAACTCATCATTAAAATTGGATTGACTTTATATTTTCTTAATAAAAACAAGGCAGCACCAAATACCATCATTGCTAACAAATCCCCATGAATATAGGAATTTAAAGTGGAAGTGCCAAAAAAGGTCAGCAGTAAAATCGTAAAAGCAGCAGAGACGATTAAACCTAGTGACGTTGCTTTCAATGATTTAAGAATTTCAAAAATGTATTTGGAATGTTTGTATTTCTTGAAGAATTCATAAAGAAGTGTAGAAATAAGAATCCCACATAGAATACATCCTACAGTGGCAGCAATAGCACCGGGAATACCGGCAATCTGAATGCCGACAAACGTTGAAGTGTTTACAGCCAAGGGTCCCGGAGTCATTTGGGAAATTGTGATAATATCGGTAAATACTTTTTCACTGATCCATCCTTGATTTAAAACAACCTGCTGCTGAATTATCGGAATAATCGCATAACCGCCGCCGATACTGCATAGCCCGATTTTTAAAAAGGTCATAAAAAGATTAAACATGCTCTTGTCTCCTTCCAACGACAGACTGCATAAATAAAAAGACAACGCTGATGAAAGAACTGACAAGTAAGATCAGCATGACATTGATATTAAAAAAAGCATTGGCAATAAAAGCGGCAGGAACGAACAGATTTAATAATACTGATTTTTCTTCTAAGATCATTTTATACATATCCATAATTAAATCAACGATCAAAGCGGCAACCCCTGCCTGCATGCCTTTTAAGATAGCAGCAATGTAAAGGTTATTAGAAAAAGCGACATACCAGGTGGATATAAAGCTAAGAATAATGATAGGAGGAAGAATGGAACAGATACCGCTAATCAGGATACCAATCCAGCCGGCAGTGCGTTTTCCGGCTAAGATCGTTAAATTGATGGCAATCGCTCCCGGAGAAGATTGAGCAACGGCAGCCATTTCCATCAGTTCTTCTTCACTAAATAGATTCTTTTGTTCGATAAAGTATTTTTGAATCATGGGAATGACTACATAGCCACCGCCAAAAGTAAATGTGCTGATAAATAGATTGATATAACATAACCATAAATAAAAACGAATTTTCTCTTTCATAGAACTCCCTTCTTTGTATACAAGCTTTATTATAAAAGTTGCTTAGCCATTTGTGAAATGATAATATAAGGGCATAGACATGAATAAAATTCATGATAAAAGGAGTTTCATATGAACCTTAAACATTACATTATTTTTAGAGAAGTAGCAAAAACAGAAAACTTTACACGTACTGCTGAAAATCTGTTTTTAACACAGTCTGCTATCTCTCATGCGATGAAAGAATTAGAAAGCAAAGTCAATACACCTTTATTTGAACGAATGCATAAGAGCGTAAAACTGACCAAAAGCGGAGAATTGCTTTTAAAAGAAATTTTACCTTTGCTTGAGGAAATGGAACGTCTGGAATCACGTCTGGGTGAATTGAAAGATGCCACGCCTTTAACGATTTCCAGTTGTATAACTTTTGCTCAAATTTGGCTTCCCCACTGCATACAGAAATTTCAAAAGGAATATCATACCAAAGTACAAGTAGAAATCAACAGTGCCGCCTTGGCATTAAAGGCATTGCGGGAGGGGAAAGTGGATGTTGCTTTTATTGAAGGGGCACTGCCGTCACAAGCCTTTTTAACGACTCCGATTTTGAGCTATGAAATTGGAGCCTATACTTCTTTTGATGCACACATCCCTCATGAATTATCTTTAAAAGAACTGCTCGCTCATCGCTTGTTGTTAAGGGAGAGAGGCAGTGCTGTGCGTGAAACATTTGAATCGGTCGTGACCTTGGCAGGGTATCAGTTGTTTGCTGAATGGGTCAGTGTCGATTCGCAAACTTTGAAAGAAGCGGCAAAAATGGGACTTGGGATTGCGATATTGCCAAAAGTCTTGGTTTTACAAGAATTAAAAGAGAAGTCATTAGCAGAAGTGAAGATTACCGGTTTAAACATGAGCAATCCGATTACGATGGTGATGAACAAAAATAAAAAAATGACGCCAATACTAGAAGCATTTTGTACGAATATATCGCATGATATCTTGTTATAATAAGGTGAAAAGGAGAATAGAATAGGATGGAGTATAAAACCATTACAGCGAAAGAAGCAAAAGAAATGATCGATCATGAGCAAGTGACGATTGTCGATGTTCGTGAAGCAGATGAATATGCAGTGTCTCATATATCCGGTTCAATCTTATTGCCATTAGGAACAATCTCACAAACTGCTATGACTTATTTAAAAGATCCAAATGAAAAGATTTTGGTTTATTGCCGCAGTGGCAAAAGAAGTGCTGTGGCATGCGAGCAGTTAGAAAAAATAGGATATCAAAATGTGTATAACTTTGGCGGCATTTTAGATTGGCCTTACAACACGAATCAATAAGGATCGCAGACAGCGATCTTTTTTATTAACGAAATGGTGATGCTGACAACAGTACTTTGGCTTTAGGGGCGGGAAAAAGACTTTAAAAAAAATGAAATAAATGGTTCTGTTATGAAAGGGTTTTCGCTTATAAATGAATATAATTTATGCCATTTTGATTGTAAAAAAAGTGTAAAATTTTGAAAAAAATGTTCTTTTGGGGATATCCTTTAAAAATACAAAAAAGTATGGTAAAATCAAGATAAATAAGAGCTAGTTTGATTTACATTTCACGGGGTTTAAAAAAATTTTTTAAGTGTAAGCGCTTAATGTCAAAAAGGAGGTAAAAAAGCTATTGTATTTTTTTTCACAAGATGATAAACTACGTGTGTAAATCAAATTAAATATTTCACAAAAAACATACGGAGGTGTGATCATGGCAGAAAAAAAAGTTGCCAAAGTAGAAGAAATGACAAATGAACAAGTGGATGCTTATGTAGATGGTCTGGTAAGCAAAGCCTTAGTTTCATTAGAAAAATTTAGACGTTTAGATCAAGATGCAGTAGACTATATCGTTGCGAAATGTTCAGTTGCTGGATTAGATCAACACGGTGTTTTAGCAGAAGCTGCTATTAAAGAAACAGGGAGAGGGGTATTTGAAGACAAAGCCGTTAAAAACTTATTTGCCTGCGAATACGTAAACTCTAACTTACGTCATTTAAAAACAGTAGGAATCATCAATGAAGATCCACTAACTGGAATCACTGAAATCGCTGAACCAGTTGGGGTAGTATGTGGAATCATCCCAACAACAAACCCAACTTCAACCGTTATCTTTAAATCATTAATCGCTTTAAAAACTAGAAACCCAATCATCTTCTCATTCCATCCATCTGCTCAACAATGTTCTAAGTTAGCAGCTATTTGCATGAGAGATGCCGCAGTGGCAGCCGGAGCTCCGGAAGATTGTATTCAATGGTTGGATTTACCAACGCCATCAATGTATGCTACTACTTCATTAATGAATAATGATGGTATCGCAACAATCTTGGCAACAGGTGGTAACGCAATGGTTAAGGCTGCTTACTCTTGTGGTAAGCCGGCATTAGGTGTAGGGGCTGGAAACGTGCCTGCATACTTAGAAAAAACTTGTAATATCAAACGTGCAGTAAATGACGTGATCTTATCAAAATCTTTCGATAACGGAATGATCTGTGCATCTGAACAAGCTGCAATCATCGATCATGAAATCTATGATGAAGTGATCAATGAAATGAAACGCTTTAAAGTATATTTTGTAAATGATAAAGAAAAAGAAGCTTTAGAAAAATATATGTTCGGATTTGCTGCTAACTCTGAAGGTGTTGAAAACGCTAAATTAAATCCAAATATTGTTGGACATTCAGCTTATTCAATCGCTTTAGAAGCCGGAGTAAAAGTACCGGAAGATACACAGATTCTTTGTGCAGTATGTAGTGAAGTAGGACCAAAAGAACCTTTAACTAGAGAAAAATTATCTCCGGTATTGGCTATCTTAAAAGCTGATTCTACAGAAGATGGTATTGCAAAAGCGGCAGCGATGGTTGAATTCAACGGTTTAGGACACTCTGCAGCTATCCATACTCAAAATCATGATGTAACAATCGAATTCGGTAAAGCTTGTAAAGCAATCCGTATCATCGAAAATGCTCCATCTACATTCGGAGGAATCGGTTCAGTTTACAATGCTTTCATTCCTTCATTAACATTAGGATGTGGATCTTATGGTAGAAACTCAGTTTCTAATAACGTAAGTGCCATCAACTTATTAAATATTAAGAGAGTAGGGAGACGTAACAACAATATGCAATGGGTTAAACTTCCACCAAAAATCTATTTTGAAAAGAACTCAATCAAATATTTGATTGATATGAAAGAAATGGAAAAAGCTATGATCGTCACTGACCGTGGTATGTATAATTTAGGTTATGTAGCTAAAATTGAAGATGCGATCAAGAGAAGAAGAAATAAAGTAGATATCGAATTATTCTTTGATGTTGAACCAGATCCAAGTGTTGATACTGTACAAAAGGGTGTTGAATTAATGAACAAATTCAATCCTGATGTTATTATCGCGTTAGGTGGAGGTTCTTCAATGGATGCCGCTAAAGTTATGTGGTTATTACATGAACATCCGGAAGTAAACTTCGATGATATCAAACAAAAATTCATGGACATCAGAAAACGTGCATTCAAGTTCCCTGAATTAGGAAAGAAAACTAAATTGATCTGTATCCCAACAACTTCAGGTACAGGTTCAGAAGTAACACCATTTGCGGTTATTACTGATCGTAAAGAAAATAAAAAATATCCATTAACAGACTATGCATTGACACCAACAGTTGCAATCGTAGACCCAGAATTCGCAATGAGTATGCCTGCTTCTATCGCTGCTGATACTGGAGTTGACGTATTAACACATGCTGTTGAAGCTTATGTTTCTATCTTAGCTTCTGACTTTACTGACGGATGGGCTAAACAAGCGGTTAAATTAGTATTTGACTACTTGGAAAGATCAGTTAAAAACGGTAAAAACGATCCTGAAGCAAGAGAAAAAATGCATAATGCAGCGACTATCGCTGGTATGGCATTCGCTAATGCTTTCTTAGGTATGAACCACTCATTAGCACATAAGATCGGTGGAGAATTCCATGTACCTCATGGACGTACAAATGCGATTTTATTACCACATGTTATCCGTTACAACGGAACAGTGCCTACTAAATTAAACATTTGGCCTAAGATCGAAAACTACAAAGCAGATGTTAAATACATGGAATTAGCACAGTTAATCGGATTAAATCCTAAAACTCCTGCTGAAGGTGTAGAAATGTTTGCTCAAGCTTGTGATGAATTAACTGCAAAAGTTGGAATCCCTTCTAACTTCGCATCTCAAGGAATCAGCAAAGAAGATTGGGAAGAAGCAGTTCACAGAATCGCAATGAATGCTTACGAAGATCAATGTTCACCTGCAAACCCTAGAATGCCTATGGTTAAAGATATGGAACAAATCTTAAGATATACTTACAGCTATGAAAGAAAAGCGACTAAAAAATAATGTCTGAAATTGAAATAATCTGGGGATTAAACCTCAGATTATTTTTTTGCTTTTTATTTGGATTAGCCTGACATTATGATATACTATAAGGGTTAAGAAGGAGGCGCGTATGAAAATAAATAAACCATTCATCTTATACTTTATTTTATTTTTATCTACCCTTCTTTATCAAATCTTTGTTGCCATAAGTCCGGTCATCACATTTGGCGTAAAAGAAAAAATTATGATTGTGACACTGGGGATTTTATGGTTAAGCCTAAGCGTTTGGCAATTATTGAAAGAGTTAAAAGAGCGTTCACAAAAACGTAAGTTAATGACTGCCTTTATCTCGCTTGTTTTTGTTATTTATTTGGTTAATCTTATCTATGTCTTATTTTTTGATGGTGATTTTGGCAGAAGCATCACAGTACAAAATAATAAACTGTTATCCAATATGGTGGAAGGAATCAATTTGGAACCCTTTAAAATGATGAAAGATTATATGTTGGCATATCAAAACGGTCATATTTATTTATCTCATTTATTACTCAATGTGGTAGGGAACTTGATTGTTTTTGCTCCGATGGGAATCCTGCTGCCCACTTTATCGGATACGATGGATTCTTTCTTTCGTTTTCCGCTTTTTATGGCAACCACCATCATTTTAAGTGAATGTGCACAAGTGTATTTTAGTGTCGGGGTCGGGGATATCGATGATTTTATTTTAAATTTTACGGGAGTCATGATTGTCTTTTTAATCTATAAGATTCCATTTGTGAAGAAAGCATGGAAACATTTGCTTTATCGTGATTAATTATTATTATATAATAACTTTAAGGGGGGGAGAGCGATGAAGGATAAACGTTGGGAATCCTCTTCCATGGTCATCGGAGGAACATGTCTTGTTGTTTTAGGGATCAGTGTTATGATTATGCGGGCAACGTTTGCGATAACGATGATCGAACTCATCGCTTCCCTATTGATTATTGCCGGAGTATTTCAATTAGTGGCTTTAGTGATTGGTTCAAATGATGTCAAGAAATCAATATCTTTGACGACAGCTTTAGCCAGTATCGTTGCGGGAGAATTGATACAGCTGTTTCCAAAAGTGCCTGTTTCGTTGATTGTTATCTTATTTGGATTATATGGAATAATGACGGGAGTATTAAAACTCATTACTTATTTTATTTATCGTAAGGATCATGTAAAAGGTCGTCTGATCTTGTTATTAGATGCGCTCTTATTTATTGGCTTAGGGTTATCTTTGGTATTAACGCCATTTGCCAGAGTAGGACAATTGTTTTTGCTGTTGGGGCTGTACGCGGTATGTTTGGGATATACTTATGTGCGTGATGGTTTTGAACTGATCATTCCTAAAGCAACAAAAACAAAATATAAAAGAATGGTTCGCTTTAACCTGCCCATCTTCTTGGTGGCATTGCTGCCGTATCGTGCCTTGCAGGCAATCAATAAATATTTAGGCGAATACGATGATGATGGTGAAGTGACAGAGTTCGTAGAAAAGAAAGAAGAAGTGAATCCTGATATTGAGGTTTTTATCCATGTTACCCAAAATGGCTATGGTGCATTGGGACATGTTGATTTGTATTTTGATCATGAGATCATCTCTTATGGGAATTACGATCAGGATTCGTTTAAATTAATGGAATCGATCGGTGATGGTATTTTGTTTATTACAAGTAAAGAAAAATACATTCCCTTTTGTATTGAACACAGTAAAAAAACGTTATTTAGTTATGGATTAAAGTTAGATCAAGAACAATATAAAAATGTAAAAGCGAAGATCGATGAATTAAAATCAAGGTTAGTGCCTTGGGAGCCGCCGATCATGAAAGATCCCGAGCATCCGGAAAAGTATCAGGATTATGGAAGTCTGTTAGTAAAAGATTGTGACGCCAAACTATATAAGTTTAAATACAGCCGTTTTAAGACTTATTTTGTTATGAGTACAAACTGTGTTTTGTTGGCAGACAGCGTTCTAGGTAAAGCCGGAACCGATTTGTTGAATATTAACGGCATGATAACACCGGGAACTTATTACGATTATTTTGAACGTGAGTTCAAAAAAGAAGGCAGTTTCGTGGTAACACGTACAGTTTATAAATAATGGGGTGAGAAAAATGAAATTAGTCATTTTTATTCTCAACAATCCGGATTTGCAAGAAACGTTTTTAGGCAAGCTTTATAATGCCGGGATTCGTGGCGGTACAATTTTGGATAGT
The DNA here is from genome assembly GCF_000829905.1 of Beduini massiliensis. GTDB lineage: Bacteria > Bacillota_I > Bacilli_A > Erysipelotrichales > Coprobacillaceae > Beduini > Beduini massiliensis. Next base: position 333,984 of record NZ_CDPP01000006.1, on the reverse strand, counting down.
ATGGGAATGGCAAAGAAGCAAACCGATTATCAAAATGAGGATTTAGTATCCGTATTAAAGCAGTTGTTTATTATTCCTCGTGATGCCAACAAGACGATGCTTTTTTGTATGGAAGAGGAAAAGATTGCGAAGTTTAAACAGATTGTAAATGAAGTAACAGGTGGATTGGACCAGCCTAATTCGGGAGTATTGATGATTTTGCCTCTCGATGAAGTTTATGGCAGTTTTATCACAAGAAAAGGACAATGCTAGATTGTCCTTTTTAAATGAGCTGATAATGAAGCAAGGCATTGGCAATCCCATCATCATCAACATCTGTGGTGATATATTCGACATGACTGAAAATACGTGGATCACTGTTTTTCATAGCGACACTATGCTGGCAGTATTCAAGCATGGAAAGATCGTTTGTACTGTCACCAAAACAATAGGTATGTTCATGGCTGATGTTCATCGCATTCATCAGAAATTGAATACCGGTTGCTTTTGTAAAGCCGTGCGGAACACATTCACCAAAGTCATGAGCACGTTCAATATAATCAAAATAAGGCAGCATCTCTTTTTGAAAGGCTGAAAAATTACTGTGTTCATCATGCCAGAAAGTAAATTTGTCAAAATGGATATCAGGATCATCCCAAGTATGCTGAGTATCCATGCCCATTGCCGTGTAGTTGTTTTTTATTTTGGCGACACGCGGATGTTGATTATGTGGGTCATAGTAGACAGCATCTTTGCCTTCTAATAAAGCAGAAATCTGATGCTTTCTTAAAGAGGGGATAATGTGATCGATTATTTCCGGGGAAATTTCCTGATGAAACAGGATCTGCTGATGAAACTCAATGTAAGTACCACAGCCACATAAAATCCCATCATAGTTTAAGTCTTTGATGTCTTGGGAGATGGACGCATAGGGACGGCCGGTATTAATAAACACAAGATGCCCATTAGCTTGTGCTTGTCTTAATGCCGCTCTGGCACTAAGCGGTACTTCATGAGTCGTTTCGCTCAATAATGTGCCATCAATATCAAAGAATAATAGCTTCTTCATTATTATAAAACCTTTTCTACATTTTTCATTGCTGATTTATAGGCATCGATGACTTGATCACACCACTGATCAAACTCGGCATCTGCTTGTTTTAATTCAGGATGCTTTTCCATGTAATCAAGATACATAGCTAATCCTTTTTCAATAGGAATGGCACAATCAAAGTCAGGAGCGATCTGTTTGATCTTTGTTGTATCAAAAAGATGTGAAAACTGCTTATCCCCTTGAATGCTTTCTCCTAATGAATACTTTTTGCTTTTAGAAAGCAGGTCGGTGGTGATGTAGATCGGTTTGAAAGGAACATTTAATAATTTCGCTAAATATTGATAAATCATGTTCCAACTGACGTGTTCATCGGAAACAATCTGATAGGCCTCGTTGATTGTATTTGGATTTCCCACTAAGGGAATAAATCCCTTGGCAAAATCATCGGCATGGGTACATGTCCATAAGCTGTTTCCGTCGCCATGAATGATAACTTCTTTTTCTTCCGACATTCTTTTGATTACACTATAGCAGTTCTTTCCCTTGATACTTAAAGGAATACGATCATTGGAATAGGTTTGGGAAGGACGAACGATCGTGATCGGGAACCCTTGTTCTTGATAGGCTTTTCTGAAAATTTCCTCACAAGCTTGCTTGCCTTGACCATAGTGAGAATAACGATTCCCAAGTGGATGCTCTTCATTAAAGCAAACAGCACCGTCATGGTTATAAGTCACGACTGTTGAAATGAAAATAAACTGTTTCGTTTTTCCTTTAAATAATGCAATATTATCATAGGCTTGGGCAGGTGTGAATAAAATGAAATTAATGACAGTATCAAATGTCATTTCTTTGATTAAAGAAGCAATCGCTTCTTTATCATGGATATCCCCGACTAATGGAATAATGTTGGGGTGCAGGCGCTCATTATGATGACCGCGGTTTAAGACATAGACTTCATTGTGTGTGTGTTTTGCTAAAGCATTGGTGATTGGGGTACTGATTGTACCGGTACCACCGATAATTAATATTTTCATGCTGTTACCTCCATATCAATAGTAACAAAGATGGATTGATTTTAAAATAAAATTTATATATAATAAGGAAAAAGTGGAAAGAGGGTTGAAAAATGTATAAAATCATAAAAAAAGAGAAATTAAACGATGTCGTTGAATTGATGGAAATTAAGGCACCTCATGTATCACGTAAATGTCTTGCTGGACAGTTTATCATATTAAGAGTAAGTGAAGATGGCGAAAGGATTCCGTTAACGATTGCTGATTTTGATCGTGAAAAAGAAACGGTAACGATTATTTATCAGATTGTCGGGTATTCTACGGCACAATTAGCGAAGCTGAATGAAGGGGATGAACTTCAAGATTTTGCCGGACCTTTAGGAGTTCCAACCGTTTTATCCAAACATCAGCATGTGATTGGTGTTGCTGGTGGCGTTGGTGCTGCACCGCTGTATCCACAGTTAAAAGCATTGCATGATATGGGAGTGAAAGTGGATGTTATTATCGGGGGAAGAAGTAAAGAATATATTTTATGGAAAGAGAAATTTGAACCTATCTGCGAACACGTTTATATTGCGACAGATGATGGATCAGCAGGGACAAAGGGATTTGTTACTACAGTACTTCAGGAACTGTTAGATAAGAACGAAACATTTGATGAAGTCATTGCGATCGGACCTGTACCAATGATGAAAGCAGTCGTGAATGTGACACGTCCTTATCAAATCAAAACATCGGTATCATTAAATCCGATTATGATTGATGGGACCGGAATGTGCGGCTGCTGTCGTGTCAGTGTAGACGGAAAGATTAAGTTTGCATGTGTTGATGGTCCTGATTTTGATGGAATGTTAGTAGATTTTGATGAATTGATCAATCGTCAGCGTATGTTTAAATCTGAGGAACAGCATATCTGTCACCTCACTATGGAGGAAAGATAAGATGCCAAACATGTCATTGAAAAAAGTCAAGATGCCTGAACAAGAGGCAGATGTACGTAATAAAAACTTTAAGGAAGTTGCTTTGGGATATACTTTGGAACAGGCTCAAGAAGAGGCAACACGCTGTTTAAACTGTCGTCATAAACCTTGTATGAATGGGTGTCCGGTAGGAGTACCAATTCCCGAATTTATCCAGCATGTAGCACAGGGGGATATCGAAGCGGCATATCATACCATTAAACGTGAAAATGCCTTGCCGGCTATTTGCGGACGTGTATGCCCACAGGAAAATCAATGTGAGGGAAAATGTGTTCGTGCGATTAAGGGTGAAGCTGTAGGAATCGGACGTTTGGAACGTTTTGTTGCCGATTATCATATGGCATTAAATAAAGAAGAAACAGTTGAGATCGAAAAGAATCATCATAAAGTTGCAATCGTGGGTTCCGGTCCGGCGGGAATTACTTGTGCCGGGGAATTAGCAAAACGTGGCTATGATGTGACGGTATTTGAAGCATTGCATGAGACCGGCGGTGTATTGGTTTACGGTATTCCGGAATTCCGTTTACCTAAAGCGCTTGTTGCAAAAGAAGTGGATAACGTTAAAAAACTAGGGGTTCATGTTGAAACGAATGTAATCGTCGGACGTTCAATCACAATCGATGAATTAAAAGATGAGGGGTATGAAGCGATCTTTGTTGGATCCGGTGCCGGACTGCCGCGTTTTATGGGGATTCCCGGAGAGAATTTGAATGGGGTATATGCGGCTAACGAATTTTTGACACGTGTCAATTTAATGAAAGCCTATCAGTTTCCAAATCATCCAACCCCTGTTAAAATCGGGGAAAAAGTGGCAGTAATCGGTGGCGGAAATGTCGCTATGGATGCTGCCAGAACAGCGAAACGTCTTGGTGCAAAAGAAGTTTATATTGTTTATCGTCGTGGTGAAGAAGAACTGCCAGCCAGAAAAGAAGAAATCCATCATGCCAAAGAAGAAGGCATCATTTTTAAACTATTAAATAACCCAATTGCGATTCATGGCGAAGACGGTTGGGTAAAGTCAATGGAATGTGTGGAAATGACATTGGGAGAACCGGATGCGTCTGGAAGAAGACGTCCGGTTGAAAAAGAAGGCAGTGAATTTTTATTGGAAGTAGGCACTGTTATTGAAGCAATCGGTCAAAGTCCTAACCCTTTGATTCGTCAGACAACGCCGGGATTAGAAACACAAAAATGGGGCGGAATCATCGTTGAAGAAGAAACCATGGCAACCAGTAAAGACGGGGTTTATGCCGGTGGAGATGTTGTCACTGGAGCGGCAACTGTTATTTTAGCGATGGGGGCTGGAAAAAATGCAGCCAAAGCAATCGATGAAGCATTAAGTAAAAAATAATCGAGATACGTATAGTATGTTTTGAAGAGACCCAAGAGTGATTTGTGATTCATAAGACTATATATTGGAGACAGCGGTTACTTTTGAATACGCTGTTCCCTTATGTTCAGAATTTAAAACTGTATAAAAATGATTTCCTATGCTTATGTGGGAGCTGATAAAGAGTACGTGCTTCTGATTGGGGGAATTATCTATTTATTTGGATTTTCCTATCAATATATCAGTTAAAAACAATGCCTTACGTAGTTGAATGAAAAAACATTTGGTAATTCAAGCTGATACTATCGAGCATAAAGTTAGATTAATTTCTAACTTTTTTTGTTTATCTTGTTGACAAACCTAATAGTGCGTGTTATTGTATTAGTGTATTAATACAGTAGGAGGGAAACTATGGAAAACGAATTAATTAAAATAGAAGATCTTTCCATGATGTATGGAAAGAAAATCGCTTTAACCAATATTTCTTTAAGTCTTAAATCAGGAAAGATTATTGGCTTATTAGGACCGAATGGTTCGGGGAAAACAACTTTAATCAAAATATTAAACGGATTATTAAAGGCATATAACGGGAATGTATTGATTGATGGACAACCCATTGGTGTTCATTCAAGAGAGATAATCTCTTATTTGCCGGATGAATCTTATTTCTTAGACTGGATGCACGCTAAAGATGCATTAAACATGTTTAGGGAACTGTATTCCGACTTCCAATATGCTCATTGCATAGAGTTGATGACCCGCTTTAATTTAACACCGGAAATGAAAATCAAATCCATGTCAAAAGGGATGAGAGAAAAATTTCAATTATGTTTGGTCATGTCACGAAAAGCAAAGATTTATATCTTGGATGAACCGATTGCAGGGGTCGATCCGGCAGCCAGAGAAGTCATTTTAGATGTGATATTAAATAACTATGCAGAAGATGCCTTAGTTATTATCTCTACCCATTTAATTAGTGATTTGGAAACGATCTTTGATGAAGTTGTCTTTATCAAAGAGGGGAAATTGATTATGCATGAAAATACGGAGACATTGAGAAATGATCGTCATATGTCTATCGATGAATTGTTTAGGGAGGTATTCAAATGCTAAAATTATTAAAATATGAACTGATTGGTTCTTATCGCCAATACTTATTAACTTTTGTGATTTACTTGCTGCTTTGTTGTGCGACACCGTTCTTACCGGCTGTCATCAATCAATTCTTAAGTGGTTTATTGATGGTGGCGTTATTTGGAATTGTGATTTCAATCTTTGTGAATATCGTTCAGCACTTTTCACGCTCAATGTTCAGCCGTCCCGGATATCTGACATTAACGCTGCCGGTATCATCTAAAGAACTTGTCTTTTCTAAAATGATCGGGGCATTGATTTGGACTTTTGCCGCTTTCTTCATTTTAGGATTAGGATTGATGATCTTGATGATGTTGATTGCTGACTTCTCATTTGGGGATATCTTTACTGCTATTAACCAATTTTGTTATTATATCTCTCTTTATCCGGGAGCTGTGGTTCGATCACTTATTGCCGCTTTAACTTCTACTTTGGCAATGATTGCTTCTTTCTATTTTACGATTACCTTTGTGCATACTAAATATGTAACAAAGAATCGAGTATTAATTGGTGTAGGTGGGTATATTCTTGGACTTTTAGCTTTAGGATTTATTATGGATTCATCACTGTTCTATGGGTTAATTAATTCATTGAATGGAACATCACTTTATATCTTTAATATCTTTATCAACGCTGTATTTCTTGTGGTATTCTTTGTTGGAACAACATATTTAATCGACAATAAATTACAAATTGAATAGCGAGGTGAGAATATGAAGAACAGTTTCGATCCGAATTTACCGATCTATCTGCAAGTCATGGACGAAATCAAAAAAGATGTCTTCACTCATCACTACTTACCAGGGCATAAAATTGCTTCTGTACGTGAATTAGCCTTACAGTATAGTGTTAATCCCAATACCATTCAAAAAGCGCTCAGTGAGCTGGAAAGAGTTGGTTTACTGCATAGTGAGCGAACTGTCGGACGCTTTGTGACAGAAGACCTTGAACTGATTGATCGACTGCGTTATGAGATCAGTCATGAAAAAGTACACACATTTGTCAGCGAAATGAAGGGCTTAGGATATGATCGACAAGGAATTATTGATGCCATTGACGAAGAATTTGAGGCACAATAAAAAAGTACGGAGTTTATTTCCGTACTTTTTCACTATTATTTTTGGTAAAACTCGTTGTAAAGATTCACGGCAGCGGTAAATACTGCACTTCCGTTCATCGTTCCGTAATTGCGCATGTCAATGACTTCAACAGGATATTTACCGTTTAAGATTTTTTTGACCGATTCTAATTTATAACGAATCTGCGGTCCCAGCAGTAAAACATCAAAATCACCAAGATAATTCTCGATACCCGATTCTCCTATCGCCCAGATCTTGCATTCGATACCTTGTTTTTTAGCTTCTTCCTGCATTTTTGTTACAAGCAAGCTTGTTGACATTCCACCAGCACATGCTAACATTATCCTCATCATTATCTTATACCTCCTCATTTATTCTAGCACACTATAAATCAAATGTTAACTGAATATGCTCATTCTCTAATTTATAGGCAGCAATAATATCTTCCATTTTGTAAAGGAGTCCGTATTTTTGACATTCGTTTATAAAAACTTGCTTTAAATGGGGATAATTTTGGATTTCACACATGTATCTGTTTCCAAAAGATTCTTGATATTTTTCTTTTAACATAGGAAATAAACGATCGAGCTGCTGATAATAGTAGTTCCTTTGATTCGTACGCAAGGTTACGCCAAACATGGAATAAATGAATTTAGCCCCATGTTCATGAGAAAGACGTACCACTGCTTTGATATTATCTTCCTGATCCGTGATAAAAGGCAGGATCGGGGTAAATAAGATTCCGGTAAAGATGCCCTCATCGCTTAATGCTTTCATCGCTTTAAAACGTTTGGAAGAAACACAGACATGGGGTTCAATTTTTTTGGATAGTTCATCATCCGCAGTGGTTACAGTCAATTTGACAATCACATTTTTCATTTGCTTTAAGATATCTATATCTCGGACCACTAAATCACTTTTTGTATCAATCGATACACCAAAATGATAAAACTGCAGCAGTTTTAATGCCTGACGCGTAATCTCGAGTTCCTTTTCAAAAGGGTTATAGGTGTCACTCATAGCTCCAATTCCTACGACCCCTTTTTTCTTTTTGGATTGTAATTCTTTATTTAAAATAGCGATCTCATTTTCTTTGATGCGCACTTCATCAAAATGGTCAATCCCATAACATTCACTGCGGCTGTCACAATAGATACATCCATGCGGGCATCCTTTATAAAGATTAATATTATAATCAATGCCAAACCAAAAATCGGAATTTCCGCCGGCTTTTTGCAGTATTGATTTTGCTTTAATGGTTCGCATGATATCACCTCATTTTAACCATCATAGCATGTTCCCTAAAACTACGCCAAGAAAAAAGAGGCTTATTGCGCCTCTTCAATGACTTCATCTGTTATTTTTGGAGTTTCTTCGGGTTCAGTTCGGATCTGCTTCATTTGGTGATAAGTTAATAGAGTGGTAATCAAGAAGGAAGCAGCATCGGCGATTGGTACGGCAAAGAAGATTCCGTATAAACCAAACAGATTAGATAAAATTAAGATCATCGGAATCAAAATAATGATCTGTCTTAATAAGGTCAGAATGCTGGCTTCGCGTACTTTTCCGATTGCCTGAAAATAGTTGGCACAGCAGATTTGTGCTCCGATCAATGGTAAACATAAGAACCAGATACGTAAAGCATTCGTTCCTAAGTTGATAATATCGGTTTCCTTGTTGAAGGCAGTGATAATAAATCCCGGTAAAAGCTGGATTACGGCAAAACCGATAATCGCAATGGTACTGGCAGCAATAATCGCATATTTCAAGGTTTCTTTTACACGACTCATTTGTTTTGCCCCGAAGTTGTAGCTGATTAAAGGCTGCTGTCCTTGAGTCAGACCGGTAATCGGCATGAACAAGATGGTTTGTACACTGGTGATGATTCCGACTGTAGAAATAGCGATATCCCCACCGTAATTGACTAATGTACCATTTAAAATGATATTCAAGATACTGTTTGAAAACTGCATTAAGAAAGCGGGAACTCCTGTTGTGATAATCTTCTTTGTGTGTTCAAATTTTAAAACCATCGATTTAAACTGGATAGGAATTAAACAACGTTTCGAGAATAAGAAGGCTAACTGCCAAACCATGCTTAAAAACTGTCCGCCAATCGTGGCTAAAGCGGCTCCCTCCATCCCCATATTAAATTTAAAGATTAAAATATAGTCAAAGGCGATATTGAATCCGGCTCCGATCAACTGTGAAACCATCGCATTTTTAGGATTTCCTTGTGCTCTTGAAAAGTTGTTTCCGCACATGGTGATACATGAGAAAACAGCTCCGTATAAAATAATACTTAAATATGAACGGGCATAAGGCAATACATTACTGCTGGCTCCTAATATCCCCAAAACTTGATTAATAAATAAATTTCCGAAAATCATGATGACAGCACCGAAAATAATCGCTAAAGTTAAAGCATTCCCTATGTATATGCTGGCATCTTTCTCTCGTTTTGCACCCAGACTGATAGAAAAGCAAGTAGCACCTCCGACCGCACACATTAAACTTACAGCCATTAATATCAGTGTCACCGGATAACTTACCGTAATTCCGGCAATTCCTAATGATCCTAAATGCGGTGCATTTCCGATAAACATACGGTCGACGATATTATATATAGCGTTTACTAACATTCCGATAATAGCCGGAACAGAGAATTTAATTAATAACTGGGAAATCTTTCCCGTCCCCATTTCATTTTTTTCCATATAATTCCTCCTACATTGTTATATTGTAAGGTACCGAAATAAAAAAGTCAACCCATAAATAAAGAGAAAAGAACCCATTATTCCATTGGTTCTTTATAGAAACGCCCATCTATTTTAATAGATTTAGTAATATTGACAAAGGCTTTTGGATCGTAGGTTCTTACAAATTGTACGACATCTTTTACCTCATTTGCTGAAACAACGGTATAAAGCAAAGTTCGTGGTTCATCTTTATAGCAGCCTTTCCCTTCAAAACGTGTGATTCCATGATGCGTATACGTTAGTAATGCTTTTTCTAAACTATTGGGATCAGCAGTTACGATAAACAAGGTTGTTCGCTGATCACGCTGATAAAGCTGACCGATAATCTGCGTTGATACAAACTGGAAGATGATCGAATATAAAGCTGCTTCCCAACCAAATAAGATGCCGGAAATCATGAGAATGATCGTATTTAAGCCAAAAACAAAGTTCCATGAAGACGTATTCCAACGATCAGACAAATAGACAGCAATAAAATCGGTTCCCCCACTTGAAGCTTTACCATGTAATGCAATCGAGATGGCTAAACCATTAAAAATTCCTCCGAATACTGAAACCAGCAAAGGATCCGAAGTGATCGGCATCGCCGGAATCAAATCAACTAAAAATGAGTTGAGCACAATCATCAAAATTGAATAGCCGGTAAACTTTTTACCAATTGTTTTAAACCCAATATATGCCGGAATGGCATTTAAAGTAATATTGATAATGGAATAAGGTAAAGAGATACCCAGCAATTCCAAAGCAATTCTTTGAATCAGTAAAGACAATCCGGTAAAGCCACCGGGCAATAAGTTTCCTGCACGTACAAAAGACTTGATATTGCATGACATAATGAATGAAGCGATAACGACACAAATAATCGAAATAAGATGTTTTTTCCAAAGTTTTTGTTCTTTGGATTTTGCATAAACCATGTTTTAAATTCTCCCTTATGTAAATTCCTTTATCATTATAGTATGTATCAAAAAAAATACAATGAAAAGTGTAAGATGTTTAGAATTAATTTTATTGAAGATGTTTTTGTAGGAGACGCTTTGCTATAATGGGGGAGAATGAATAAAAAAACAAATCACAACAAGGAGAAACCAGATGAAATTAAGGTTAGCAAATATAAACGATTTACCGCAGCTTAAAGAAATGTATAAAAAGATAGTAGCACACATGAAGGCAAATAATATGTTGATTTGGGATGATGTTTATCCAACTGAATTTTTAGCGGAAGATATCCAGCATGAGCGGCTTTATGTTTTAACCGCTCACAATCGAATTGTGGCGGCTCTTGCCTTGAATGATACCCATTGTGGCAAAGAGGCGGTACAATGGGAAAACACGCAGGCAAAAGCAATGTATATAGATCGATTTGGGGTTAATGTGGAAGATTTAAAAAGAGGGATAGGCAGTTTGATGCTTCAAAAGGTAATCCAAATGGTAAAAGAAGAAGCCGACTATCTGCGATTATTTGTTGTAGACATCAATATTCCGGCAATCAACCTTTATAAGAAAAATGGATTTAAGCAAGCAGAGGGCGTCTTGGAAGAAAAAATAGAGGATGAACGGATGCTGCGTGAATATGGATTTGAAATAGATTTAAAGGAAATGATATATGATTAAAATGAGTGGAACAGCCATGAATAACTTTAAATTGCCGGATCTGGTTAAATATATATGTGCGATCATGGTGATTTGTATCCATTGTGATGTCCTGTTTGGACAGCCTTATCTTAATTTTTTTATAAAACAGATTGTCTGCCGAATCGCTGTCCCATTCTTTTTTATCAGTGGAGCATACTTTGTCAGAAAAGGCAGCGATGGCAATCCGGCCTATGTCACAAACTATTTAAAAAGATTGATGAAGTCTTATTGGGCATGGAGTTTGGTTTTTATCCCCGTTGGCTTAGATTGGATTCACCAAAATTTAAACATTGCCAGTTATTTATTGCCTTTCGCTTTTATTTATGGACTTATTCATATTGGAACGTATTACCATCTTTGGTATATCCCGGCATTTATTTTTTCTGTCTTTTCAGTGAATCTATTATTAAAGCGCTGTTCTTATAAAAGTCTTTTCATCATAGCGTCTGCATTATTTATGTTTGGCAGTCTGGAAACTTATTACGGACTTTTGCCTTTAGGTGTATTCAAAGATTTTTTCGATGGACTTATTCAAATAATATTTACCACAAGAAGTGGATTGTTTTTTGGAATGATATTTACACTAATGGGGTTCTATATTTATGATCACCAGAAACAATTAAACGCATTATTGAAATATGTTCCGTTATGCACAGTCGTTTGTGCTGTTTTATTAGTCTTAGAGGGGACTTTTCTTTATTCTTCAGAAAGATTGGATATGAATTTTTTACTGATGTTGGTTCCTTTTAGTTTCTTCTTTTTTATTTGGATGCTTTCTTTTCCTTATATGCCTAAATGTGAAACAAAACAGATTCGGGGTTTGTCAAAATACTATTATTTTATTCATCCGGTTTGTATCATAATCGTTGAGGAAATAGGAAAAGCTTATCATTTGCCGGTTTTATCATCGGGTATCATCAGTCTTTTGGTGGTCATTATGTTAACGCATGGATTAAGCTGTTTGATACTTGAAATAAAATTCCCGCTTAAAAAGACTGCTGTGTTTTGGTCGGCACTGTTGGGGATTGGTTTCACCTTTATCATCGCAAGTCTATTTTTTATGTTTAATCCTTTGGATATTGTGATTAAGTTTGAACTTGTCCCATGTTTATGGCTTTACTGCAGTTTTGTGATATATTATCTATTAGATAAGCATAAAAGTACAACTGAAAAAGAGGAACTGGTGCGATGAGTACGATTTTAAAATGAATAAATCAATATTACAGTAGGAGGAATAAAGATGAACGATAAGCAAAAAGAAAATTCAATGATCGAAGGATTGAAAAGCTATAAAAGAAATATAGAAGCCCCTTGGGGATTGCTGTTTTATAGGATTATCTGGGATCAGCTAGGCCAATTAAAGAATAAAAAGATATTGGACTATGGCAGTGGATTTGGTGTCACAGCAAATGAGTTAGCTGCCCAAAATGATGTGACAGCGATAGAACCGAATAAAGATATGATTAAATTGAGATATAAACAAAACGCATATCAGCAGTTAGTCGGAACAATCGAGTCTTTAAAGCAAGAACCCAATCAAAAATATGATGTGATTATCTGTCATAATGTATTAGAGTATGTAAAAGATCGAGAAGCGCTGATCGCGGAGTTTCATCGTATCTTAAAAAAAGATGGGTTTATATCCATCGTAAAGCATAATAAATTGGGGAAAATTATGCAAAAAGCAGTCCTTGAGTATAAAGTGGAAGAAGCGCTGACTTTACTAGAAAATAGAAATGTAAAATCATCTAATTTTGGAACGATTGATATCTACGATAATGAAGACATTGAAAATTATTCAAAGGGAGTTTTAAAGATTGAGGATTATTATGGCGTAAGAATTTTCTTTGCGTTACAAAATAATGAGCTAAAAGTAAAGCCGGGTTGGCTGGAAGAAATGTTTACTTTAGAAAGAAGGGCGGACCAGATTCCGGAATTGAGGGATATAGCTTCCTTTCATCATATCATTTTAAAAAAAACAGGCGTATAATAGGATTACAGGATAAAAACAAGGGGGAGAATTAGATGAATGACAATAAGACAGGGGAGACACAACCCGAAAGAAATTACGTGGCTTTGGGGATTTCCTTAGGTATATGTTTCGGTGTTGTTTTTGGTATCACAATGAACAATTTGGCACTGGGCATTGGTCTAGGTTTATGCGGAGGAGCGATCATTGGTTTGATTGCGAAAAATAAGCAATCATAGACTATAATTCTATAAAAAGGAGAGATACTATGGATCTCACATTTAAAACAGATAACGGACGTTTTAACTATCGTGTAGGAGCAATTTTGATAAAAGATGGAAAAGTATTGGTCGTTAAAAATGAATGGTCTGCTTACTATTACAGTGTAGGCGGTCGTGTCCATTTTGATGAAACGACAAAAGAAGCAGTGAAACGTGAAGTGAAAGAAGAATTAGGCATTGATTTGGAGATTGAACGACCTGTCTTTTTTCATGAGCAATTCTTTGATGAGGTAGATTCCAAAGAACATTTTCATGAAATATCGATCTATTATTTGATGAAACAACCAAACGATGATCAAGAAATGGTATGCACCTCTGTATCAGAGACGGGCAATAAAGAGGTATTGTGCTGGCTCCCCATTGATCAGTTGGAGAATTATACAGTTTTTCCGAGCTTTTTTGCGAAAGAGTTGGTGAATTTGCCCGAAGGCATAAAGTTTATTACGAGTTGCGAATAAAACATTAAATCATGATTTGTGAAGCGTTGATGAAATAGAATTAAGGACTGACAGTATCTGAATAGGGGAACTTTGGCAGTCCTTTTAACGTATAAAAAAATAGAGACTAACTCTCTATCTTTTCGATAATGCCGGATACTAAGGCAACCATGTTTTTTTCTGCTTTATTTGCTGCTTCCATCACTTCTTCGTGGGATAACTGATTTTGTGATAAACCAGCGGCTTTATTTGTAACTAAAGAAATGCCTAAGGTTTTCATTCCGCTATGACGAGCGACAATGGCTTCCGGTACCGTAGACATTCCAACCATTCCCACACCTAACATTCTCAGCATACGGATTTCTGCCGGGGTTTCAAACATCGGACCTTGGAAGAAACAGTAAATACCGCTTGTTACAGGGATAGCGAGTTCATCTGCGACTTTTCTGGCTAATGCTTGATAGTCTTTGTTGTAGACTTCGGTCATGTCTTTAAAACGAGGACCGAATTCATCTAAATTTGGACCACGCAGCGGACTTGGGGCAAAGAAACTGATATGATCTTCAATGATAGAGATCGTTCCGGCTTCCATATCATCTTTTAAGCCTCCGCAGGCATTGGTAACGATCAAAGTTTCAATACCAAGTTTTCTAAATACACGGACAGGTAAGGTATTTGTATAGATATCATGTCCTTCATAATAATGGAAGCGTCCATTTAAAATAACCACTTTTTTGTTACGGATGGTTCCGATTACTAATTTGCCTGCATGAGATGCAATCGTTGGTGTCGGAAAATGAGGAATATCTTTATAATCAAGAGTAATAGGATTTTCTACGATATCCGCAAGGGGTCCTAATCCCGAACCTAGAATAATAGCGATTTCCGGCTGCCATGGCAAGTATTGTTGGATGTAGCTTGATGCTTCATTAATTTTATTTATCATCGATTTTTCTCCTTTATTCTTTTTTAGTATTATATCATGTTCTATGTCTGTTTTTAAAGTGGCTCGATAAAAAAGCAAATTTTGCCGGTATAGCGTAAATAAAATAAGAAAAAGTAAAACAAATATAAAGAAGAAAGAGAAACTTTCATGTATAATAAGTATAAAGAGCGAGGTGGGAAAATGAATAAAGAACATTTTAAACTAGATAAACTGCAGCTGCATGACAGTCGTGTGTTTAGAGATCCGATTCATAACTATATTCATATTAATCATTTATTGTTTTGGCAGCTGATTAATACCCGAGAGATTCAGCGTTTACGCCGTATCAAACAATTAGGCGGAACCTTTCAGGTGTATCAGAGTGCCGAACATTCACGCTTTACCCATTCTTTAGGGGTCTACGAGATTGTTCGCCGCATGATCGAAGAAACAGAAATTAAACAATATTTGAGTGATTATGATATGGCAACGGTGCTATGTGCCGGGTTATGCCATGATTTAGGACATGGTCCTTATTCCCATTCTTTTGAGCAGGTTTTTTTGACGCATCATGAAACGATTACGGTGGATATTATATTAGGAGATACAGAAGTCAATCAAATTCTGACTCGTTATCATCCTGATTTACCAAAAGATGTGGCACAAGTTATTGAAAAAAAACACCCTAACAAGGTGCTTGTGCAAATGGTATCCAGTCAGATCGATGCGGATCGTATGGACTATTTATTGCGTGATTCTTATTTTAGCGGAACAACTTATGGGCAATTTGATTTGGCACGAATACTAAGAACCTTACGTTTGGTAGACCACCAGATCGTGTATAAGAATTCGGGAGTACAAGCAATCGAAAACTATATATTAGCACGTTATCATATGTATTGGCAGGTGTATTATCATCCTACCGCACGTTCATTTGAACAGCTTTTATCGCAAGTGTTTAAACGCATCAAAGATCTTTATCAGGACGGTTTTGATTTTGAAACCGATATTCGTTATCTGCTGCCGTTTTTAAAGAATCAATGGGATTATCGCGACTATCTTAATTTAGATGAATCCGTAGTGCAATATTATTTTAGATGCTTTAGTGACAGCAAAGATCCGATATTATCTGATTTATCACGTCGTTTTTTAGATCGTCACCTGTTGAAACATCAGGATTATCATGATCCTAAAGAAGTGGAACAGTTATCCAAGATTGCTTTAGAAAAGGGATTTGATCCCAACTATTATATTATTACTGACAATCAGCGTCAGATTCCCTATAAACATTATGGAACTGATGGCGCCATCGAAGATATTAAAATATTGATGGATGATCAAAAAACATTGAAAGATCTTCCCGAAGTATCCGAAATTGTAGACGCTATTGTCCGCAGCAAGCGTAATAAAACAGATCAAAAAGTATATTATCCTAAAGAAATAAAATAACGCTTCATTATGAAGCGTTTTTAAGTGGTCTTTTTAATAAGGCAAGCATGATCATGCCGATAATTGCTCCGGCGACTAAGGCAATAAGGTACCCGAGCGGATTACCGATAACCCCAATAACGAAGATTCCGCCATGAGGTGCCATCAAGGTGCATCCTAATGCCATAGACAGACCGCCGGCTACCGCTGAACCCACCACACAAGATGGCAGTATATGCAGCGGATCAGCAGCGGCAAATGGAATCGCCCCTTCGGTGATGAAAGAAAATCCCATGATAATATTTGTTAAAGTTGTTTGCTGTTCTTTTTTAGTAAAGCGATTCTTAAAGAAGAACGTTGCTAAGGCAATAGCTAATGGTGGAACCATTCCCCCAATCATGACAGCTGCCATGATATCATAATTTCCGGTTGCAATGGATGCGGTTCCGAATACATAAGCAGCTTTGTTGATGGGACCGCCCATATCGGCCGCCATCATTCCGCCTAAGACAATGCCTAACAATATTTTGCTTGAACCGCCCATTGAATTCAATAATCCGGTAATACCGTTATTGATTGCGGACATGGGTGGGTTGATTAAGAAGGTCATCCCCAATGCCATAAGCAGGATTCCAAAGAACGGATAAAGCAGAACCGGTTTTAATCCTTCAAAAGCATCTGGCAAATGATCGAATAGACGACGTAAACCATTCACTAAATATCCGGCAGCAAATCCGGCAACCAGAGCCCCTAAGAACCCGGAACCACCGGCATTAGCTAAAGCACCGCCAACAAAACCGACAGCTAATCCGGGACGATCGGCAATCGACATGGCAATGTAACCTGCTAGAATCGGCAGCATGAAACCAAAGGCAGTATCACCGGCTTTTTTAAAGAAAGCCGCTAACGGAGTGTTGGAACCAAAGTTTGCCGGATTAATAGAAAAATCGTCAAACAAGAATGCCAAGGCAATCAAGATTCCTCCGCCAATGACAAATGGCAGCATGTGAGATACTCCATTCATTAAGTGTTTATAGATCGTACGTCCGATCCCTTCAGAAGATGTTTCTTCAACAGCTTGTGCAGAATGATCACTGTGATAAATCGGCGCCTTTCCGCTGATAGCTTTATTGATTAATTCTTCTGCTTTATTAATCCCATCAGATACTTTGACTTGAATGACAGGTTTTCCATCAAATCTTGCCATTTCAACATTTTTATCCGCCGCTACGATAATCGCTTCACATTCCGCAATTTCCTGAGCTGTAGGAGCGTTTTTAACTCCACCGCTTCCATCCGTTTCGACTTTAATCGATATTCCCATTTGTTTCGCTTTTTCTTCCAAAGCTTCGGCTGCCATATAAGTATGAGCAATACCGGTTGGACAAGCAGTTACGGCTAATAAGCGATAAGACTGATTAGAAGCGTTTTGTTCTTGGTTTTTTGTTTCTTCTTTTTTTCTTTGACTGGCTTCTTTTTCGCTGATCAGGGCTAAGAACGCTTCTTTATCTTTTGCATTGATAAGCTTATCTTTAAATTCAGTATCCATCAGCATTTGCGAAAGCATTGCCAAGATTGAAAGATGTTCATTTCCCCCGGTTTTAGGTACTGCGATCATAAAGAATAAATATGCCGGCTGCTGATCCAATGACTGGTAATCCACCCCATTTTTAACGACCATTGCCGCTAATCCGGGTGCCGTTACCGTTTCGCTTTGGGCATGAGGAATGGCAATACCTTCACCAATCCCGGTAGTACTCAATTCTTCACGAGCATAAATACCTTGCTTGTAGACTTCTTTATCTTTTAAATTTCCTTGATTATTCATTAAATTGACCAAGTGATCAATTGCTTGGTCTTTAGTATTGACTTCTGCATGAATATCAACGGATACACTTTTTAATAAATCTAGGATGTTCATTATTGTATTACCTCCGTTTTTAATTGCTGATACACCTCATCAATGGTTTCTTTTAATGCGAGGTCCTTGCTGAAAGCTGTTGCACCCCCACAGGCACTTCCAAGACGCAGGGCTTCACTGTAATCCTGATGTTTTAAATATCCTGCTAGGAAACCGGCAACCATCGAATCTCCACTGCCTACGGAATTGATTAAAGTTCCCTTTGCTCCGGGACAGTAGTATACGTGTTGATCATTGGCAATAAGGAGCGCCCCCTCTTTACCAAGTGAGACTAAGACGTTCATAGCACCTCGTTCCTGAAGTTTTTTTGCGTAGCTGATCAATTCAGTTTGATCGTTGATTTCGGTTTGAAAAATTTCTTCTAATTCACGATGATTGGGTTTGATTAAAAATGGTCGGTATGGCAGGACATTCAATAATAATTGTTTTGTCGCATCTACTAAAATACGTACTTCTTTATCCTTTAAATGAGCCATGATCTTTTCATACATATCATCGGGTAATGAAGAAGGAATACTTCCGGCTAAAATCAAAGTATCGCCTTTTTTCATGGTATCCATCTTATCCATTAGTTCTGCTAACTTACCAGATGAAATATATGGACCATTCCCATTTATTTCCGTTTCTTTTTGACCTTTCATTTTAATATTGATACGTGACAGCCCTGTTTCTAATTCGCATAAGTCACAGATGAAACCACGTTGAGTTAATTCTTTTTTGATTTGCTGACCGGTAAAGCCAGCAATGAAACCCAAGGCAGTATTTTGATAGCCTAAGCGCTGCAAGATCGTTGACACATTGAAACCTTTTCCGCCGGGATACATGTCTTCTTTGACGGAGCGGTTGGTTTCTCCTTCTTTAAAATCAGGAACTTGCATGATATAGTCTAATGATGCATTAAAGGTTATCGTATATATCATTTTGAAACCTCCTCGATTAGGGTCATATTTTTTAATTCTGCGTGATCACAGTAATCCGTGATGATGATGGCATCTTCAATATTGGCAAAGTGAACGGGGCTGATTTTATTAAATTTGCTGTGATCGCAAAGGACGTACCTTTTCTCGCAGCGGTTAAATGCAGTTTCTTTCATAGAAGCTTCTTCACTGTCCGGTGTAGTAAAACCATATTCACTATCTGTGCCATTCGTACCAAAAAAACCTTTGGTAAAATGATAGCGAGAAACTTCACTAATTGCTCGGCTGCCCACACAGCCACCGGTAATCCCACGAATCTCTCCGCCGATGCAAATGACTTTAAAGCCATGAACGGCTAAGATATGAGCATGGAGAAGGCCGTTTGTTATATAGGTTGCGTTTTTTTCCTGAAGATAATCCAATAATTTTAAGGTTGTTGAACCGGAATCGATATATACAATATCGTTTTTTTCGATAAACTGACTGGCACGATAAGCAATTGCTTGTTTTTCTTGTTCATGCTGAAGCTGTCTTTCGCTCAATGGGTTTTCTACTAAAACATTTTTTTTATCGAGGATGACGGCACCGCCATGAACTCTTTTTAATAACCCTTGCTGATCGAGTTCTAATAAGTCACGTCGGATCGTAGATTCTGAAGCTCCGATCCGCTCTACCAGATCAACGACACTCACACTTTTGTTTTTCTGTAATTCTTTTAAAATATAATCATGTCTTTTTTCTGTTATCATCTATAACCACCACTTTCAGTCCTATTGTATGACTGTTCAATCAATAAGTCAATCAAAAACAATCAAAATATTTCAAATTAATTATCAAACAGTCATAAATATGATTTATTTTGACTGAAATAAAAGGCTATTTCATTCTTAATAGCCTTTATTGATCAAGCGGCTGTTCTTGATTAGGTGCAGCGTTAACGATTTTAGTTGAAGATTCACGTTTGAACCAATAGAGACTGCCGTTTGGCGTTGACTTGCCGGTGATAGGGTCAATGATTCTTTCTTCGATATCATCATTTGGTTTGTACCAAGAGTCGGTGACATAGAGATTGGTTAGATCATACCAAATATCCTTTGCCACCACACGATCATCATAATTATCTAAGTTTGTATTATCATCAAAGCCAACCCAAGTGGCACACACCACTTTTTGATTGTAGCCGACCACTAAACTGTCATAGTCACTGGTTCCGCTCTTTCCGGCAAACACCTGAGCGCGTTTGTAATTTAATAGTGTAGGATTACTGTAAAGGATGCATTTATCATCAAAGGGTGCTGTTAATAACTGACTTAATACAAGACAAGTCGTTTTATCTAATAATTGGGTTGGTTTGCTGGAATGCTGATAAAGGACATTTCCCTGCTGATCTTCGATACGTTCAATACTGTAAGGTTTATCATATAATCCTTCCGAAGCAAACGCGGCATAGATTTGAGCGATATCATATACAGATCCGGTAAAGGTTCCCAACGCTAAAGAGGCATCGGGAGAAATATGCGTATAACCAAATTGTTTCAATTGATTGGTTAAGACATCTTCGCCTAAGAAAAGATGCGTTTTCATTGCATAAATATTATCGGATAATCCCACTGCACAGGCGAGTGTAATCTTATCGAATGCATAGAGATTGCCAAAATTCGTGGGTGCATATTCTTTACCGCTGGCGAGTTTAAATTTAGTGGGTTCACTGATAAAACTGGTCGTAGGATCAAATCCCTGTTTTAAGGCAATATAATAAAGAAGCGGTTTAATTGTGGAAGCTACTTGACGAGAAGCATCCGTGGCACGATTAAACTGTGAATCTTGATAATCTTTTCCACCGGTTAATGCCAAAATCTTAAAGGTGTAAGGTTCAATCGCAATCGCAGAACATTGAAGTTGTTCATTTGTCATGCGATTATTCACGCTGCTGCTCATTTCATTTTGTGCAGCGGCATCCATCGTTGTATAGATTTTCAACCCTTGATTGATATAGTCTTTTTCATAAAAACCCAATTCCTTTAATTCGTTAATGACAGTATCTTTATAATAGTAGAGGGTAGTGTCCATAAAGGGATTATTGTCTGTATTTAAAGGTGTCTCTTGTAGTATACTTTGATCATAGGTTGCCTGATCGATCTTTCCTTGTTTTAATAAAGCAGCTAAGACAACCTGCTGCCTGTCTTTTGCGTCTTGGGGTGAAATTAACGGAGAATAAATATTAGGTCCGTTGATTACTCCGGCAAGCATCGCACTTTCTAAAAGATTGAGTTCACTGGCAGATTTATTGAAATAAAACTTTGCGGCATTTTCTATCCCATAAACACCATGTCCAAAATAGATTGTATTGACATACCCTTCTAAGATCTGATCTTTAGAATAATGGGTTTCAATCTGCATCGCATAGATTGCTTCTTCGATTTTTCTTTTATATGTGACTTCATTTGTCAGAAAAAGATTACGTGCATACTGCTGGGTAATGGTACTGGCTCCTTGAGTTGTATCCGATGTTACATTATTCGTGATGGCACGGATAATACCGGTCAGATCAAAACCATGATGCTGATAAAAATTACGATCTTCGATCGCAATGATACTGTCGATAAATAATGGAGAAATCTCTTCTAAACTGACATAGCTGCCACTGTTTTCATGGTTAGCCTGATAAAAGATTTCCCCTTTATTGTCATACATTTCCAAATATGAGCTCTTTCCGATAGACGGTTTGCTTGATAAAAAAGCAATGATATAAGCACTGATTAATAAAGCGACAAGCGTAAGAATAATACAAATCATGATTTTCGTAAACTTTTTCATTTTATCACCTGCTTTTATTTTGGATAATTTCGTGTATAATATTCACTGGTGATAAAAATGTATAAGTTTGTTAGGATAAAATATAAAAGCATTATGGTCAATGGGGACGATAAGAACAGTGTTGAGATCAGTGCGAGCGGCACAATTCATGAACGAGACGGTCATACCAATATTTATTTTGAATCAAAAGAAAAAATCGTTTTTGAAATTGATGTTGAAAATGGCTGTTTAGATTTGAGGCAAGGGGAAAGCAAACTTCATTTGGAAATTAAAAAAAAGATTGAAAACAGCTATCAGACCCCTTATGGAATGCTGGGTCTGATCACACATTTAGATGTCTTGGAGTTAAATGAAGAACGCTTAAAAATAAAATATCGTTTATTTCAAGAAGAGGAATGCATTTCAAATATCTATATGCAGATCCACTGGCTGCCTGCTAGTTGATCTTTTTTATTGATAAATAGAAGAAAATTTATTTTTTCTTTGACTATGAGATCATTTTGTTTTATTATAGTGTATATTTGTGTGTATTTTGATAGGAGGTCAGATAATGGCTATTAATAAAATAGAAACAGCCCTTAAACAGTTATTGGCGGAGAGCGTCATTAAAAGTGGTTTATTAGATACAATCGAAGCAGATAATATCGTTATTGAAATTCCTAGAGACACGACTCATGGGGATTATTCTTCAAATATTGCGATGCAGCTTACGAAAAAATTGAAAAGAAACCCACGTGAAATTGCTCAAGCTATCGTGAATAGTTTGGAAACAAATAAAGATTTAATCACAAAAGTGGAGATTGCCGGTCCGGGCTTCATTAATTTATTTGTACATAAAGCATCGATGACATCAATCATTGGGGAAGTCATCAGCGAAGGCGATCAATATGGCCGTACGGATTTTGGAAAAGGCATTAAATACGATGTTGAATTCGTTTCTGCCAATCCTACCGGAGATCTTCATTTAGGGCATGCAAAAGGAGCGGCTGTAGGAGACAGTATCTGTCGTATCTTAGATGCGGCTGGGTATGAAGTTACAAGAGAGTATTATATCAACGATGCCGGAAATCAGATTAATAATTTAGCGGCTTCATTATTTGCTCGTTACTTACAGGCATTTGGTAAAGAAGTAGACTTGCCGGAAGATGGGTATCATGGTAAAGATATCATTGATATCGCCGAAAAAATGAAAGAAGAATTCGGGGACCGTTTTGTAAATAGTGATTATGAAGAGGTGCGTCAGCAATTCAGAGATATCGGCGTAAAATACGAATTGCAGAAAATCAAGGATATTTTACAGGAATTCAGAGTATCTTATGATGTATGGTATCCGGAAACACGTCTTTATGAAGAAGAACGCATTCAGCCGGCATTGGATAAATTGAATGAAAAAGGATATACCTATAAAGAAGAAGGCGCTTTATGGCTAAGATCCACAGCTTTTGGTGATGATAAAGATCGTGTCTTAATTAAAAGTGATGGAAGCTATACGTATTTGACACCGGACATCGCCTATCATTTAGATAAGTTTAATCGCGGATACGATTATTTAGTCGATTTATTAGGTGCAGATCATCATGGCTATATTGCTCGTATGAAAGCTGCTGTCCAAGCCTTAGGCTATAATGCCGATCAGTTAGAAATCGACATTATCCAAATGGTCAGAATGATCCAAGACGGGCAGGAAGTCAAGATGTCAAAACGTACAGGGAATGCTGTTACGATTCGTGATTTGGTTGAAGAAATCGGGGTAGACGCTACACGTTATTTCTTCGTGTGCAAAGCAGCCAGCAGCCGATTCGATTTTGATTTGGATCTGGCCAAGAGTCAGTCAAATGATAATCCGGTTTTCTATGCGCAGTATGCACATGCCAGAATGTGTTCAATCATGGCACAAGCTAAGAAACTTCATATTGACAAGGCGTCGCAATATGATTTAATAGTAGAAGAAAAAGAAATTGAATTAGTGAAACATATTAATGAATTCAGAAATGAAATCATTGACAGTGCAAAAAATCGTACACCGCATAAAATCGCGAACTATATTCAGAAACTAGCACAGCTTTTCCATAGCTTCTATGGAGAATGCAAAGTATTGGACAGCGAAAATAAAGCGTTAAGTGCTCAGCGCTTAGCGTTAGTGGAAGCGACGAAAATCACTTTAAAGAATGCTTTGAATTTAATTGGTGTTGAAGCACCTGACAAAATGTAAGGAGATAAGGTTATGCAAGAAATGAGTCAAAATTCGATGTTAGACATTGCTTATGATTTAATGTCTAAAAAGAAGAAACCGGTAGATTTTTATAAACTTTACGAAGAAGTAAGTGAAATCAAAGGATTTAACAGTGAGGATGCGAGTGAACATCAATCATTATTTTATACCAACATCTCATTGGATGGACGTTTCATCACCGTGGGTGAAAATCAATGGGATTTAAGAAGCCGACATAAATTTGAAAGTGTTCATATTGATATGAATGATATCTATAATGATGATGAAGCTGAAGAAGCAGACGCTATTGAAGAAACAGAAGAAGATAGTGAAGAAGAAGCAACTTCAGAAGAAGACGAATATTAATAATCAGACAGAGAATACAATGTTCTCTGTTTTTTTATGCAGTAGATACTATGTGTTAAGTTTCTCGTAATAAAAAAGTGCCTCAAAGAAGCACTATTTGGATTGGGTAGCCAGTTCACTTAGGAATAATTCAATAAAGATAAAGAAAATAGCCTGATCGTCCAAGAAAGCATCATAAGAAGAACGGGAAATATAAGGCAGATAAATGATCTCTTTTGCATAAGGCAGCAGCGGGCAGTGTGGGTTCATCGTAAAAATAATCACATCACAGTCTTTTTCTTTACAGCTGGCAGCTATTTGCTCATAGACATGTGAGAGTCCTGTAATCGTAAAAATAATGCATAGATCGCCTTTGGTTAGGATATCTTCTTGATTAACCATCAGTGCACTGTCAATAATGGCTTCACAGTCAAAACCTAATTGAGCCACACGATAGCGAAACTGTTGGGCGGAAAGACCGCTGCGGTTATTTCCCATGACCTTCACTCGTCTTGCTTTTTTAAATAGTTGAACAATTTTTTTTAACTGATCTGCCTGAACATGTCCGCTTAATGCTAGGATATGCTTTGAATATTCACCGGCAATCTTAGTGATCGGATCGGGCTTGTCAGTTTCATAATCTTTTTCCATGGATATGATATAACGAGATAATTCAAATTTGAATTCAGAAAATCCCTGATAGCCCATTTTTTTGCATAGACGCATGATTGCTGATTTAGATGTATCTGTGCACGTTGCTAAACTATCGATTGTGTTGCGAATGATCGCATTAGGATTTTTCATAATATAATCATAAACGAGACGTTCAGATTTCGTGAACGAGTCTTTATGTAAGTTTAATTTATCAATCGGATTCATGTTTATCCCTCCGTCCCCATTATAGCATGATTGAAAGTAAAATCTATTATTTTGGAACTTTTTCCATTTTGTTGATAAAAATACCATTTTAAATTGAAATAAGTTCCAAAACATGGTATAAAGAGTATAAGAACATTGTATTAAAAAAACATTTAAGGATATCTGAACAAGAAAAGAGGAGGGGAAATATGGCAAAAAAACCAAATATTTTATTTTTTGTGGCAGATCAGATGCGAGCAGACTCACTGCATCATTTAGGAAATGCGGCCTCTGTGACGCCGAATATCGATAATATTTTAAATGATGGGGTATCTTTTGAAAACGCATATTGTCAAAATCCGGTATGTGTGCCATCACGCTGCAGCTTTTTAACGGGGTTATATCCTCATACAACCGGGCATCGTACGATGCATTTCTTACAGAGAGAGAATGAGCCTAATATTTTAAAAGAAATGAAAAACAACGGCTATGAAGTAATCTGGATTGGTGGGAATGATATTGTTCCCAGAGATAAATTAAAAACAGCTTATTGTGATGCCTATTATGAGGGGATTGATTTTACGGATACACGTGATTTCACCGGTGGTAAGCTATTTGGCGGACTTGCAGATAATCAGCCTGTGGTTACAGAGGAGATGATGAATGACGGCAGTCTCTATTCTTTCTACATTGGTAAATTAGAAAAACATGATCTTTGCAGTCAAATGGATTGGAATCGTGTGAAAATCGCGATCGATTATATTGAAAGAAAAAGTAAGGAAAAAGACACCAAACCGTTTTTTCTCTATTGCTCTCTCTTTTTCCCACATCCGCCATATGCCTGCGAAGATCCATGGTACAGTATGATCGATCGAAGCAAAGTACCGCCACGCCGACCTAATATCCAAACACTAAAAGATAAAGCCAGCATGCTTTATGGAATTAACGAAAAACAACATTTAGATAACTGGAGTGAAGATCGTTTTACAGAGTTAAGAGCGACTTATTTGGCAATGGTATCCCGCTTTGACCATCAGTTTGGAATGATTGTCGACAAACTAAAAGAAACGAATCAGTATGAGGATACCAGTATCTTTGTATACAGTGATCATGGAGACTATACAGGAGACTATTCTATTTGTGAAAAGGTACAGAACTGTTTTGAAAATCCGGTTTCTAATATACCGTTAGTCGTAAAACCGGCTAAACAGTTTGAAGTGAAACCAAGAATTTCCAAAGCGTTAGTTGAATTGGTAGATTTACCGGCAACAATCGCAAAAATGGGAGGCTTTGAATTAAGCTATACACAGTTTGGTAAACCGCTGTTGGAAACATTGGCAGGGAATGAAACGCATAAGGATGCAGTCTTCTGTGAAGGCGGACGTATTCATGGGGAAGAACAATGTATGGAAAAAGGACATGGACCGGAATCACCGTATTATCCACGTTTGGCGACACAAGGATCAGAAGGACCAGAACATACAAAAGCAACGATGATGCGAATGGGGAATATCAAATATACAATGCGTTTATATGAAAAAGATGAGTTATATGATTTAGATAAAGACCCAATGGAGTTAAAGAACCTGATTGATGAACCGGAATATCAGGAAACAGTATGGAAAA
Organism: Beduini massiliensis; assembly: GCF_000829905.1. GTDB lineage: Bacteria > Bacillota_I > Bacilli_A > Erysipelotrichales > Coprobacillaceae > Beduini > Beduini massiliensis. The sequence goes on along the minus strand of NZ_CDPP01000006.1, from coordinate 307,282 downwards.
TGAAAGAACGATTATTACAGTATTTCATGGAAACCGGAGATTTTGTTCCGATGGGAAGAGACAGGCGGTGATTCAAATAAAAAGACAGAATTAAAATAGAGGATATCTTTTTCTAATCTCATGCCATCGATTGTGGCAAAAGGGTGTATAGAGAAAGGAAATCCCAAAAGGTATAGTTAAATTAGATAGGGAGGAATGAAAAATCATGGCAAAAAAACCAAATATTTTATTTTTTGTGGCAGATCAGATGCGAGCAGACTCACTGCATCATTTAGGAAATGCGGCCTCTGTGACGCCGAATATCGATAATATTTTAAATGATGGGGTATCTTTTGAAAACGCATATTGTCAAAATCCGGTATGTGTACCATCACGCTGCAGCTTTTTAACGGGGTTATATCCTCATACAACCGGACATCGTACGATGCATTTCTTACAGAGAGAAAATGAGCCTAATATTTTAAAAGAAATGAAAAACAACGGCTATGAAGTAATCTGGATTGGGCGCAACGACGTTATTCCGGGCGATAAGTTAAAAACGGCTTATTGTGATGAATATTATGACGGCATTCACTTCACCAATACACGTGATGTGGTTAACGATAAGCCTTTTGGCGGGCATGGAGACAATCAGCCAAAGATTACTGAAGAAATGATAAATGACGGCAGTCTTTATTCTTTCTACATTGGTAAATTAGAAAATGGCAGTGCTTATGGCAGTATGGACTGGAACTGTGTAAAGAGTGCAATTGATTATATTGAAAGAAAAAGTAAAGAAAAAGACGCTAAACCATTCTTTGTATACTGTACAATTTCTTTCCCACATCCGCCATATGCCTGCGAAGATCCATGGTACAGTATGATCGATCGAAGCAAAGTACCGCCACGCCGACCTAATATCCAAACACTAAAAGATAAAGCCAGCATGCTTTATGGAATTAACGAAAAACAACATTTAGATAACTGGAGTGAAGATCGTTTTACAGAGTTAAGAGCGACTTATTTGGCAATGGTATCCCGCTTTGACCATCAGTTTGGAATGATTGTCGACAAACTAAAAGAAACGAATCAGTATGAGGATACCAGTATCTTTGTATACAGTGATCATGGAGACTATACAGGAGACTATTCTATTTGTGAAAAGGTACAGAACTGTTTTGAAAATCCGGTTTCTAATATACCGTTAGTCGTAAAACCGGCTAAACAGTTTGAAGTGAAACCAAGAATTTCCAAAGCGTTAGTTGAATTGGTAGATTTACCGGCAACAATCGCAAAAATGGGAGGCTTTGAATTAAGCTATACACAGTTTGGTAAACCGCTGTTGGAAACATTGGCAGGGAATGAAACGCATAAGGATGCAGTCTTCTGTGAAGGCGGACGTATTCATGGGGAAGAACAATGTATGGAAAAAGGACATGGACCGGAATCACCGTATTATCCACGTTTGGCGACACAAGGATCAGAAGGACCAGAACATACAAAAGCAACGATGATGCGAATGGGGAATATCAAATATACAATGCGTTTATATGAAAAAGATGAGTTATATGATTTAGATAAAGACCCAATGGAGTTAAAGAACCTGATTGATGAACCGGAATATCAGGAAACAGTATGGAAAATGAAAGAACGATTATTACAGTATTTCATGGAAACCGGAGATTTTGTTCCGATGGGAAGAGACAAACGATAAGCGAACTTATGTTCGCTTTTCTCTCGCTCAAATATTGTTGAAACGTTTCAAAAAAGTGTTGACAGCGCTTACCTACATGCTATAATGGGGTTGTGAAACGTTTCAACATATATCATTGGGAGGAAAATACAATGAGTTCAAGCAAAATGGATCTTTTTCAAGAGAAGATTCAAGAAGTCTTTTTACCTATTGCAGACAAATTAAATTCACAACGTCATTTGGCAGCTTTAAAAAATGGGATGACCTGTACGATTCCATTAACAATTATTGGTGGTTTCTTTATGTTACTGGCACAGCCGCCAGTAAATCCGGCTACGTTACAGCCAACTAATTTTTTCTTTAAATTTTTACTGGACTGGAAAGCGTGGTCTACGACTTATGCTCAAGTATTGAGTGTTCCTTATAACTTAACGATTGGCTTATTAGCTGTTTACATTACGTTTTCCATTGCCTATCAATTAGGGAAGCAATATAAGTTAAATGGAATTTCATGCGGGGTATCTGCTTTATTTTTATTCTTAATGACATCAGCCGAACCATTTACGAGTGCCGATAATGGGTTGATCATGTCAATGAAGAACCTAGGCGGAGAAGGGATGTTTTATGGGATTATCGTCGCATTTGTCTCTGTTGAAGTCTTTAAATGGATGAGCGATCGTAATATTAAGTTAAAGATGCCTGCTCAAGTACCGCCTAATGTTGCGGCGCCGTTTGAAGCCTTGTTTCCTTTAGTCTTTTTAACGACTCTATTCTTTATTGGGAATATTGTATGTATCAATATTACCGGAAATAATCTTTGCCGTTTGATTTTTACTTTATTATATCCGTTGATGAGAGCATCAAGTTCATTGCCATCTGTCATGCTGTGCAGTATTTTACTTAGCTTATTTTGGTTTATGGGGATTCATGGAAACAATATCGTGGGTTCTGTTTTAACACCGATTACAACTGCGAATATCGCCTTAAATGCATCTGCAATCATGAATGGAAGCGGACCAACTACACCGCTTGCAGGTTCATTTATGACTATCTTTGGAAATTGGATGTCTTATCCGGCAATGATGGTTTGCTTCTTCTTAGTTGCACGTTCCGCTCAGTTAAAATCCTTGCGTAAGATTGCCTTGGTACCGGATATCTTTAATATTAATGAACCTTTAACGTTTGGGATTCCGGTAGTGATGAATATCCTGATTGCCTTGCCTTTACTGCTTTGTAATTTGGTGATGTGTTCAATTGCTTATTTAATAATGGATGCTGGATTGATCGGTTCTATCTACATAACAGTACCTTGGACAACTCCGGGCGTTATCAACCTGTTCTTATCGACGATGGACTTTAGAGCGGTCATTATGTGGGTGATCATGTTCATTGTGGATATCTTGATTTTATTACCATTTGTCAAAGCTTATGATAAACAAATGCTGATGCAGGAGAACGCTTCAAGCAATTAATTGAGACGTTTCAATAAATTTGCCATCCCTCTTTAAACATGTTAGAATTTAACTGAAATGAAGTGGATGGAGTGATGATTATGGCAACAATCAAAGATATCGCAAGAGAGCTGAACATAGGGGTGTCAACGGTCTCAATGGCACTGAATGGGAACCCTCGAATTAATGAGGAAACAAGACAGAAAGTGTTGGCAAAAGCAAAGGAATTAAACTATGTCAAGAATGGTATTGCAGTCGATTTACAACGTAAGTCAACGAATCTGATTTTACTGGTTGTCGATGATGCATCACGTCCGTTCTTTTCTAGGACGATTAACGCAGTACAGCGCAAGGTCAGTGAATACGGTTATGATTTGTTGATCGCAACTACGTTTAACGGTCACATTGAAACTGCCAAGCGTTATATTTCGGAACGAAGAGCAGACGGCGTGATTGTTTTTACGAATCGTATTGAAGATGAAGATGTACTGCGCTATGCTTGTAAAGATATGCCAATCTTTGTGGTTGGACGTTATCTGACCGGGGAGCATGTTTATTCCGAGCCGCTGTCAAGTGTTACGCAGGGAGAAGAGGTTGTCGAGTATCTTTATAATAAAGGTTATCGCAGAATTGCTTTTGTGAAAGCATTGCCGCATACACTGGGGACGATTCGTCGCTTTAAAGCATACTTGAAGGCATTGAAAACGTTCAATTTGGATTATAATGAAGAGATTGTATTTAATGCCAATGGAAGCGAGTATGAAGATGGATATCGAGTGACCAAAGAGATTATTAAGAAAATAGATCAGATCGATGCGATCTTCTATTCTAATGACGATATTGCCATTCCGGGTGTGAAATGCCTGCTCGATCATGGAATTTCGGTGCCGGAAAGAGTATCCGTTGTGGGGTATAATGATCTCCCTTATTCCAAACTTGTTACACCTGCTTTGACGACCGTTACGACATGTCAGGCAACCACCAGCTATGCTGTCGATATTTTGATTGCAGCCATCAAAAATGAGGATGTTCAACCGATCATTGATCAATATGTTCAGGAATTAGATGAACGAAAAGAACGTTTGATCATTCGTGAAACTTAATAAGGAGGCTGTATTTTGAAAGCAGTTATGTTGATGTTTGATTCATTGCGAAAGGACTTGCTGAGTGCTTATGGCAATGAAGAAACAATTACACCTAATTTTCAAAGATTAAAAGAAAAAACTGTTGCATTTGAACATTTCTATGTCGGCAGCATGCCTTGTATGCCGGCAAGACGTGAACTGCATACAGGTCGTTATAATTTTTTGCATCGCAGCTGGGGACCTTTGGAATCATGGGAAAACTCAGCTGTTGAGATGATGAAGAAACATGGAATTTATACGCATTTGGTGACTGACCATAAACATTACTGGCGTGATGGTGGTGCAACCTATCATCCCCGTTACAGCAGTTATGAGTTTATTCGTGGGCAAGAGGGGGATAACTGGAAAGGTGTCGTTGATAAGCCCCATGTTGACTTGAAGTTAAATGAAGCGCCTTTGTCAAAAAAATTCAAATCAAAAAGCCGTGATCAGGATTTTGTCAACCGCAGCTATATGACAGATGAATCGATGCATCCGTTGTGTCGTACTGTACAAGCGGGACTTGAATTTATCGATACGAATCATCAGAGCGATCAATGGTATTTACAGATTGAATGCTTTGATCCTCATGAACCCTTTTTCGTACCCGAAAAATATTTGAAGATGTACGGTTTAGAAGAGGGATTCCACGGGTGGCCGTCTTATTACTATAATAATCAAGATGGGCGCACCAATGCATTATTAAAAGGCTATTATAAGGCGTTAGTCAGCATGTGTGATGCCTATGTAGGAAAAGTGTTGGATGCCTTTGATCGCTATAATCTATGGGAAGACACTATGCTGATTGTGAACACCGATCATGGTTTCTTGTTAGGGGAACATGACTGGTGGGGGAAGAATATCATGCCAATCTATAATGAAATCGCTAATATTCCTTTCTTTATCTATGATCCGCGATTAAAGATTCAAAACGAGCAGCGTCAATCTATCGCTCAAAACATTGACGTACCTGCAACTTTGTTGGATTACTTTGGTTTGGATAAACCACAGGAGATGATGGGACAATCTCTAAAAGGAATCATAGAAAAAGATGAACCGAATCGCCCTTATGCCCTGTATGGTTACTTTGGTTCAAATATCAATATTACCGATGGACATTATACGTATATGCATGCCCCGGTTGCAGATGAAAAAAATCACATCTTTGAATATACGATCATGCCAACCCATATCAATTCTTTATTTTCAGCTACAGAGCTTCAAGAAATGACATTAGCGAAGCCATTTAGTTTTACTAAAGGGGTGCCATTACTTAAAATCCCAGCTCAAGGATTTGGCGGAAGCAATTATCGCCGCTTTAAAAATCGCTTATATAATATTGATGTCGATCCTAAGCAAACAAGAAAAATTGAAGATAAAGAGGTTCAATGCCAACTGCTTCAAGCCATCAAACAGATGATGGAAGAAAATGATGCACCAAAGGAATTGTACAGCTTTTACGGACTTGATCATGAAATTAATTCTAAGTATCTCGAATTATTAGATCGACAGGTCATTGAAAGTGAAGAAGAGTGGATAGAGGGTATCCATTTTGCAACAGAAGAATTAAAAGAAGGCTATTTAGCCTTTGTAAAAAATATGTCAGATGCTTCTTTTATTTCGGATTGTTTTAAAAAGCAGGATTTGATTGATGAAACAACGTTTTACCAACTTATTGAAAAAACAGTCGGTAAAGAGAAGATTAATGATGTGATGTATCAATTAAACTTGAATATGAGATTAGACTAGCGGGGACATCGTTCCCTCTTAGTCTAAACAGGGTGTCTAATTCGCTAAGCTGTTTATATGATGATATGTTTTTAATAAGATAGGAGTACATATATGGAATATTATAGTTATCTAATCAAACCGGCTTCATCTTTATGTAATTTGAAATGTAAATATTGTTTTTACCATGATGTCAGTGAGCATCGAGAAGTTATATCTAATGGTGTCATGAATGATGAAACACTCTATACACTGATTGATCGTGCTTTAACAGTCGAAAATGAAGCGACCATTACCTTTGCCTTTCAAGGGGGAGAACCGACGGTAGCGGGGATAGAGTATTTTGTGAAATTCACGGACTATGTTACTTTACATAAAAAAGCTAATCAGACCATTCAATACGCTATTCAGACTAACGGTGTATCTTTAGAAGAAGAATGGTGTCAATTATTTAAAAAATATCATTTTTTAGTTGGCGTATCTTTAGATGGATACCGTGAAAATCATGATTATTTTCGTTTAACGAATGCGAATAAGCCCACCTTTAAGACGATTATGGCAGGTATTGAGCGTTTGAAAAAATATCAGATTGACTATAATATTTTAACGGTTTTATCTCAGCCTTTAGCGAAACATCCGGAAAAGCTTTATCGTTTTTTTAAGGAACAGAAGTTTAAATATGTTCAGCTGATTCCCTGTCTGCCGGGATTGGATAATGAAGAGGACCCATTTAAGCTGACACCGCAGTTATTCGCTAAATTTTATAAGATTTTTTATCGTTTATGGGAAGCCGATTATCTAAAAGGGGATTATATGTCGGTTACTCTTTTTGATAATCTGATCTTGATGTTTAAAGGGATTCCACCGCAGCAATGCGGTATGTTGGGACAATGTCTGCCTCAATATGTCATTGAATCCAATGGTCATGTGTATCCTTGCGATTTTTATGTATTGGATGAATATGATACCGGTAATATTAAAGATTCCAGCTTTGCTGAGATTCGCCAGAGCGAAGCAATGAAAGCGTTCTTGACCCAGCCGCACCCGCAATGTGATCGCTGTCAAGAGTGTAAATTCAAAAATATCTGTCATGGCAACTGCAAACGATTAAGCATTACTTACTTTGATCAGCATTATTGCGGATATCAGGACTTTTTAGAAGAGCATTATCAAAGTATGGCAAAAATAGCTCAGCAATTAAAATAACTGCGTCATTTGGCGCAGTTTTCTTTATTGCTCGATAATCTCGTCGACAATCCCATAATCAAGTGCCTCTTTGGCAGTCATGAAATGGTCCCGGTCGGTATCGATTTCAATCTGTTTTAAAGGAATTGATGTTTGTTTAGCCAGTAATTCATTCAAATGGTGCTTTTGTCTTAGAATTCGTTTGGCAGTGATCTCGATGTCACTGGCTTGTCCGTTAAATCCGCCCAATGGTTGATGAATCATAATTTCACTGTTAGGCAGAGCATGACGTTTTCCCGGTGTACCTGAAGACAATAAAAAAGCAGCCATACTGGCACACATCCCTACCGCAATGGTGGAAACGTCACATTTTACTAAATTCATTGTATCATAGATAGCAAAACCGGAACTGATTGAACCTCCCGGCGAATTGATGTACATATAAATAGGTTGTGTCGAACTTTTAGAATCTAAATAAAGCAGTTGAGCAACGATGCTGCTGGCTAGCTGATCATTGATTTCTCCTGTTAAGATGATGATTCTTTCTTCTAGTAATCTTGAAAAAATATCGTAAGCATGTTCCGATCTTTCTGTTTTCTCAATAACAGTTGGAATGATTTGCATGTATTCGTACCTCCATGTTTAAATTATAGTTCTAAATAAAAAAATTATTCATGCTAAAAAGTTAACAATTTCACATGTAAGTGGTTTCATGTGTTGATTTTATTTGAATGGTGGCTTATAATATGTATATACAAATATAAGGAGGAATTTTTTAATGGCAGTAAAAGTTGCAATTAATGGTTTTGGACGTATCGGACGTCTAGCATTCAGACAAATGTTTGGAGCAGAAGGTTACGAAGTAGTAGCTATCAACGATTTAACTAATCCTAAAATGTTAGCTCATTTATTAAAATATGATTCAGCACAAGGTAGATACGAAAAAGGTGACACAGTTGTTGCTGGTGAAGATTCAATCACTGTAGATGGAAAAACAATTAAAATCTATGCAGAAGCTGATGCTTCAAAATTACCTTGGGGAGAATTAGGAGTAGACGTAGTATTAGAATGTACTGGTTTCTACGTATCTAAAGCTAAATCTCAAGCACATATCGATGCAGGTGCTAAAAAAGTTGTTATCTCAGCTCCAGCTGGAAACGATTTACCAACAGTTGTATTTGGTGTAAACGAAAACATCTTAACTGCTGATGATACAATCATCTCTGCAGCTTCTTGTACAACTAACTGTTTAGCTCCTATGGCTAACGCTTTAAACAATTTAGCAAAAATCAAATCAGGTATCATGTTAACAGTTCATGCTTACACTGGTGACCAAATGGTATTAGACGGACCTCATAGAAAAGGTGATTTAAGAAGAGCTCGTGCAGCTGCTGTAAACATCGTACCTAACTCAACTGGTGCCGCTAAAGCAATCGGATTAGTAATCCCTGAATTAAACGGAAAATTAATCGGTTCAGCTCAACGTGTACCTGTACCTACAGGATCTACTACTATCTTAACTGCAGTAGTTGAAGGAACAGTAACTGTTGAAGAAATCAATGCCGCTATGAAAGCAGCATCTAACCCTTCATTCGGTTATACTGAAGAACAATTAGTATCTTCTGACATTATCGGAATCAACTACGGTTCATTATTCGATGCTACTCAAACTATGGTTAAAGACTGCGAAAACGGAACTACTGAAGTTCAAGTTGTTGCATGGTATGATAATGAAAATTCATACACTTCTAACATGGTTAGAACAATCAAATATTTCTCTGAATTAAGTAAATAATTGCAGACAAGCTAAAAGGATGAGTCATCTCATCCTTTTTCCTTTCTCTGAAACTTTCCGTTAAAAAAATCCAAAGTTATCTCTGTCATTTCTTGGGGAGATTCTTTTTTTGTATTCAGCCATTTATTGATAATACCAATAAAGCCATATGTAATATAATGAATCATCAATGCTTCATTTTCATAATCTTGAAAAATCTGTTTGCTTTCTAAAATAAAACAGAAATGATCAATGATCGCTCGGCGTAGGGCTGAACGTGATAGGATAGCCTGCATAAAATACTGCTTTTCTTCAAAATAGGTAAATAAAGCAAAGATCATCTCACGATTTTGAATCATCGGAATCTTTGGGTGATGGTAGGTATTTATGATTTGAGCGACTTCTTGGGCAACCGTATCTTGAAGCTGATCTAAGAAGTCATTGAGATCTTGATAATAGAGATAAAAGGTACTGCGATTAATATCGGCTTTTTCACATAGTTCCTTTACGGTCATATGATAGCTTTCATGTTGTTTGACTAGGGCACCAAAAGCATTGATTAGTGCCTGTTTTGTTTTTTGGATACGGCGGTCTTCTTTCATATTTTTCATCCTTTTCGACATATCGGTTAAATCTGTTGATTATCCGACAGATTCTTATGGTTTTAGTGTTTGTTTTAGAGGTTATTCATTTCTATAATAAGTATAACCAAAAGGAAAATAGAAAGGAAGAGACGAATGAGTATTAGTAAAGATTTTTTGTGGGGCGGCGCTGTTGCGGCTAACCAATGTGAAGGAGCATATCAAGAAAACGGAAAAGGATTAAGTATTGCCGATCTTCGTTTAGCGGGAAGTAAAGATAAAAAAAGAGGATTTACTCCCGAAATTGATGAGACGCTGTATTATCCAAGTCATAAAGCGATTGATTTTTACCATCATTATAAAGAGGATATTGCCTTATTAGCGGAAATGGGATTTAAGATGTTTCGTTTATCGATTAACTGGTCAAGAATATTTCCTAACGGAGATGAGAAAGAACCCAATGAAGAAGGATTGAAATTCTATGATGATGTGTTTGATGAGTGCTTAAAATACAATATACAGCCGATGGTGACGATTTCTCATTATGAGAGTCCTTATGGATTAATGAAAAAATGCAATAGTTGGGAAAGTCGGGAAATGATTGATTATTTCATGAATTATTGCCGCGTCATTTTTGAACGCTATCATACGAAAGTAAAATATTGGCTGACGTTTAATGAAATCAATCTTGCACTGCATTCCACTTATTCGGCATTGGGTATGATGTTAGAAAAGAATGCTGATTATGAAAAGAAACTGTTTCAAGCTTTGCATCATGCTTTTGTGGCTGGAGCGAAAGCGGGGGCTTTGGCACATTCCATTGATCCGAGTTTAAAAGTAGGGAATATGCTGGCTGCGGCAAGTGTTTATGCGGGAACTTGTGATCCGCAGGATAATTTATTAGTACAGAAAATGAAAGATCAGTTCTTCCTTTATTTTAATGATGTCATGGTCAAAGGGGGGTACACACCAAAATGTCAGGCTATTTTGAAAGAAAAAGGAATTACTTTAGATGTGACCAAAGAAGATGAAGAAGCATTAAGAAAAGGAACGATTGATTTTATTTCGTTTAGCTATTATCAAAGTGTCACCCTGACAACGCATTCCGATCATCAAACAGGGTCATCGGATGGCAATATTGCCGGAGGTATGAAGAATCCATATCTAACAGAAAGCAAATGGGGATGGAATGTTGATCCGGTGGGACTGCGTATCTTATTAAACGAGATTTATACAACCTATCGTATACCATTATTTATTGTAGAAAATGGATATGGTGATGTAGATCATATCAAAGACGGACAAATCCATGATGCTGATCGTATCGATTATTTACGCCGTCATATAAAAGAATTTAAAAAAGCCATTGAAAAAGACGGCGTTGACTTATTAGGGTATACGACTTGGGGATGTATCGATTTAGTTTCAGCAGGAACCGGTGAAATGAGCAAACGTTACGGATTCATTTATGTGGATGTGGATGATGAGGGTCAAGGAACTTTTAAACGTATGAAAAAAGATTCTTTTGAGTGGTATAAAAAAGTGATTGCCAGCAATGGTGAAGATTTGGATTAGGAGGGAAACCTCCTTTTTATATACTCTATTTAACAAATTATCGCAAAAAAAGTTAATCTTTTGATTAACTATTTGATAAAGTGAAAGTAATCTAATCCTTTTTATATGTGTATACATCAACCTTTACAATATCTCGGCCACCCCAATTTTTTTCTTGTAAAGTATAATCCTCTTTTATAAATTTATTGTTTAATAATACTTTTGATGAGTATACATTCTCTTGCATAACGAAGGCTTGAAGTGTTGTCAGATTCACTTCATTGATTAAATATTCAACCATTAATTTTAAAACATTGGTCGCAATTTTCTTATTCCAGTAATCCTCATTTAGACGATAGCCCACGGTTATTTTATTTTCTCTTTTTTGGTAGTCAAACATTTCCGCTAACCCTATTAATCTATTAGGATTATCTTTTAAATAGATGCCTGCGATGATATATTTTTTCTTTTCAAAATCTCTTCCACCGAGATTTTTGATTGCAGTTTCTAATACTTTATTACTTTTCTTGTATAGAAACGGGGGGATATACTTATATACATGATCATTGTGGCTTATCTCTGATAACGCTGCAACATCATTTAATTCCATTTTTCTTATAATAACTTTATCGTTTTCTAAATATGGAAATGTATCAAATAATTCTGCCATCCTAACCTCCACACATCGGCTATCAAAAGTGAACGTATTTTTAACTTTATTTACTTACGATTATACACCATACTAAAAAGACTGGCAACTTAACCTTTTTATCTTTTCAGCTTGTTACTATAAGTAAAAAAGAGTGACTTTCTACTTTCTTTATATTATGATGAAAGTAATAGGAGGAAGGATATGTATAAATTAATGTTATCGGACTTGGATGAAACCTTGCTGGTGAATCATCATGTTCCTAAAGAAAATGTGGAAGCAATCAAAAAAGCACAGACAAAAGGTTTGAAATTTGTACCGGCGACCGGACGTGCTTATAATATGATTCAGGAAATCTTACAGGAGATTGGAACCTATCAGAAAGAAGATCAGTATTCGATTTGTTTTAATGGCGCTTTGATTATGGAAAATAAAGATGATAAAGTTCTTCATTTTCAAGGAATCACGTTTCAGCAGGCAAAAGAGTTATTTGAATTAGCTAAGAATTATGATGTATGTGTCATGATTTTTACGACCAGCATGTGTTATTTATTTAATGCCGATCCGACAGAAGTAGAAAGAAAAACAGCGCAGAAAGCCCCTTTTAAAATTATTGATGAATTTAATATGGACTTCTTAAAAGAGGATCAGATCGCTAAATTGCTGTATGTACGACCGAACATGCCGTTATTGAAAAGTATTGAACAGGAGCTGTTAGAAGATATTGAAAGAATCGGTGTTTGTGCAAGTTATTCTTCTTATCGCTATTTGGAATTCAACGCAATCGGTGTAAGTAAAGGCTCTGCGTTACGTTATCTGGCAGAATATCTGGGCATCGATATCAGTGAGACCATTGCAATCGGAGATAACTATAATGATGTCGAGATGATCAAAGAAGCTGCATTGGGAATTTGTGTCCCTTGTGCAGAAGAAGATATTAAAGAACTGGCTCAATATGTGACCGAACATGATTATGATCAAGGAGCAGTAAAGGAAGCGATTGAAAAATTTGTTTTATAAGAGTTAGCTAAGAGTGTAAAACTTTTAGCTTTTTATTATCTTTTGATATCTTATTCTAAATCCCTTATAATAAAGTAAAAGGGGGAGATGACTGCATGGAAACACGCCTATTGGAATATTTTCTAACCGTAGCCAGAGAAAAGAATATTACTCGCAGTGCCGAACTTCTGCATATTACTCAGCCAACATTAAGCCGACAGTTAGTTTCATTGGAAGAGGAATTTGGACAACAATTAATCATTCGTGGAAAGCGTGGGATTCAGCTGACAGAAGCCGGTATGCTTTTTAGAAGGCGTGCAGAAGAAATCTTGGACCTTGTCAATAAGACCGAACGTGAAATGGCAAGCGAACTTGAACAGCTGATCGGACAAATCGCAATCGGTTCGGCTGAAAGCAGTGCTTCTTATCATTTTCTTCCCGATATCATTCGTTCGTTTTCTTCTCAATATCCTTTGGTAACCTATGATTTTTATACAGGAGAAGCCAATTTAGTCAAAGAAAAACTAAATCAAGGAATTTTAGATGTGGGAATCTTGCTTGAACCCATTGATATTGAAGAATTTGATTTCATTCGTCTCCCTTATCAAGATTCTTGGGGACTGATTGTTGATCAAAATCATCCTCTCGCCAATAAAGAGAGTTTGGAACCTAGAGATTTAGTCGGAGTCCCTCTATTTTTTAATGAGCGCCGGACAATCATTAAAAATGAACTGGAAAGCTGGGCAAAAGGTTACTATCATCACTATCGTTTTTTTGCCTCTTATAACTTGATTTCAAATGTGATTGCACTCCTCAAAAATGAAATGGGAGGGGCGATTGCGATTGAGGGGGCTTTAACCAAACGGTATCATACAGATATGCGCTTTATTCCCTTTTCTCCCAAACTGGTGTCAAATACTGTGTTGGTATGGAAAAAACATCAAGTGCTTACACCAATCATGAAGCGTTTTTTAGAATTAGTGCATCACTATCACTCACAATAAGGTTTATTCGATATAGGATAAACCTTTTTTCATGCTTAAAATGAATGGATAAAGATGAATTATAGGCATTAGACATTTATTGATTTTTATCTTAAGATGAAGTTGAAGAAAGTGAATGGATTAAAGGAGGAAATATTTATGGCTGAAATTAAGAGTTTATTTGGTATTGGTGAAAAGAACGATGCGTTTGCGGCCTATTTTATTGGGCAAAGCTATTTGAATATGCTGGCAAGAAATCATGGCGTTGGAGTAGCCAATGTCACCTTTGAACCGGGGTGCCGCAATAATTGGCATATCCATCATGGCGGGGGACAGATTTTATTAGTGACAGACGGAAGAGGTTACTATCAGGAATGGGGAAAACCGGCACAAGTTCTTAAACCGGGAGATGTGGTGAATATTCCTGCGGAAGTCAAACACTGGCATGGTGCTGCAAAAGAGAGTTCATTTGTTCATTTAGCCATTGAGATTCCAGCAGAGAATGCCAGCAATGAATGGTTGGAAGCGGTCAGTGATGAAGCGTATGCCTTATTGAAATAAAAGAGGGACTATCATTGAAAATCAGTGAAGTAAGTAAAAATTTTGGAATCCCGATGTCAACGCTTCGGTATTATGAACGCTCAGGACTGTTTGATAACGTTAAGAGGATAAATGGAATCCGCGAATACAGCGATGAGGATATTCATCGATTAAGCCTAATTATAACGCTGAAAAACGCCGGATTTACATTATCGGCTATATCCAATTATTTAGATTTGCCGGTATATGGCAAACAAGAAAAAATCAAGCTGTTAGAAAAAGAACGAACACGACTTTTAGAAAGTGTGCATGATGGTCAAAAGAATATTGATTCGATTGACTATCTGATTTATATGCTGGAAAAGGAGAAATAAAATGGAAAGATCAAAGAAAGCACAAAAATTATATGATACATTACATGCCAGTCCTTTAGACTATGACAAAGAGTATCAGCAAATCATGAATGATTTTATATATGGAGATGTTTACCAACATGGAACAATGGATTTAAAAACAAGAGAATTGATTGCGATCGTTGCCAATACAGCCAATCATACTTTAGTAACCTTAAAGGAACATGTCATAGCGGGATTGAACGGTGATCTTTCACCAATTGCGATCAAAGAAGCCATCTATCAATGTACGCCTTATATCGGTGTGGGAAAAGTAACGGATGCCTTAGAAGTGGTAAACAAGACATTCATTGATTATTCAATCGAACTGCCTTTATCTTCGCAAAAAACAGTGAGTGAAGAAACACGTTTTGAAAAAGGGTTTGAGGTACAAAGTACAGCTTTTACTAAAGCTGCCATTCAAGGCGGACATGATCAAGCACCTAAAGAATTAAAACATATTCAAAATTATCTATCTGAATATTGTTTCGGTGATTTTTATACAAGAAAAGGACTGGATCTAAAACAGCGTGAATTAATGACCTTTATCATGTTGGCCACCTTAGGCGGATGTGAAAATCAGCTGCGCAGTCACACAGCAGCCAATATACGTGTCGGAAATACCCGTGAACTATTGATTGAAGCGATTACTCAATGTATTCCATATATCGGGTTCCCCAGAACCTTGAATGCTATTCATATAATTAATGAGGTCACTTTATAATCATCATAGAGATACAGCGAATGTTGTTATCTCTTTTTTTTATGGATATAAAATTAAGTAAAATAGCTGTCTTTGAGAAACCATATTGATGTAGACAAGCGGATTCTACCGGCAGTCGATTGATTTATAAACGTTAACACGCTAGTATGAAAGCGAAAGGAGATCAAGATGGAACCGATAAGTAATGAAAAATTTGGACGTTTTGTATCAGAGCTTAGAAAAGAAAAAAATCTTACACAAAAGGAATTGGCAGAACAGTTGTATGTGACCGATAAAACAGTGAGTAAATGGGAAAGAGGGTTAAGTATGCCGAATGTTGCTTTGCTGATTCCGATTGCCGAAGTGCTGAATGTCACTGTGACAGAACTTTTAAGGGGGGAAAGAATCATCAAAGATGAAAGAATTGCTGTAAGTGAAGTAGAGGGATTAGTGGTAGGATCACTTGATTTAAAGCTCCAAGATACATTGCGACAACAAAAAAGAAATTGGGCATTGGCTTTTTTAATCTGTTGTCTCCTTGTTGTTGGAGAAGCAGTACTTTTGTTTATGTCTGATCTGACATTTGATAGAAAGGATGTATTGGCAGTAACAGGTTTAATGCTGGTATTTGGGGGTTGGTTTTGTTTCTTTGCGAAAGATTTACTGCCGAGGTATTATGACGGCAATAAAGTGAATTATTATACTCAGGGAATAGTGAGAATGCATCTGCCCGGTTTATCTTTCAACAACAGTAATTGGAGCTGCATCTGCCGATTATTGAAAACAGGAACGCTATCCATCGCGGTTTTATATCCGCTTATTTGTTTAATTATTATTCATGTATTCGATCTTACTTTATGGAATCAGATTAAAGGGCCTTTGATATGGTGCGGGTTAGGCAGTTTGGTCATTGGGACTTATATTGTTGGGAAGAAATATGAATAAATCCATTGCTTAAAAAATCTATTGACTTGGAGTGCGCTCCAAATGCTAAAGTGGGAATGTAAAGAAATAAAGCAAAGGAGTAAAGATCATGGAATATGTTAATTTAGGAAAGACAGGATTAAAAGTATCAAAAATATGTTTAGGATGCATGGGATTTGGTGAATTGGATCGTGGCGGAGTACCGGGCAAAACCAATGAAGAAGAAGCAAGAGAAATTATCCAATATGCTTTAAAACAAGGAATCAATTTCTTTGATACAGCTAATTATTATTCTTTGGGTGCAAGTGAAGAAATCGTTGGACGAGCATTAAAAGATTTTGCGAATCGAGATGAAGTGGTGATCGCCAGTAAACTGTATTATCCAATGTTTGATGGAGCAAATGCGAAAGGGTTATCAAGAAAAGCCATTTTTACGGAAATTGATAAAACGTTAGAAAGACTTCAAACCGATTATTTAGATCTGTATATCATTCATCGTTGGGACTATACGACCCCAATCGAAGAAGTGATGGAAGCATTGAATGATCTAGTCAGAATGGGCAAAGTGAGATATATCGGAGCTTCGAGCATGTATGCGTGGCAGTTCATCAAAGCAAACAGCATTGCCGAAAAGAACGGTTGGGCTAAATTTATTAGTATGCAGGATATGTATAACTTGCTTTATCGTGAAGAAGAAAAGGAAATGATTCCGATGTGCCAGTACGAAAATATTGCGATTACACCTTGGTCTCCGTTAGCCCATGGTGCCTTGGTTAAAGTAGCAGATGCTCCCAGAAACGATGGGGTTGGTAAATTACAGAATACCTATCAGTTAGAAAGCGATCGTGAAATTATTAAACGTGTTCATGAGTTAGCTATGCGTTATCATGTGTCTGCCAGTCAGATTGCATTAAGTTGGGTTTATTCTAAACCTTATATCACCAGTACTTTGGTAGGGGCTTCCAAGATAAAATATGTAGAAGAAGCAATCAAAGCAATGGATATTACCCTTTCTAAAGAAGATATTCAATATTTAGAGGCACCCTATGTTCCCCATACTCAATATGGATTTAGATAACCAGTTGATTTGTTCAGCTGGTTTTTTCTTTGTTGACAAAAAGAGGTGGCAGATATAAAATATATATGACTGAAATTAAAATAATAGTCACAGAAAAGAGGGAGAGCGTGCCAAAAGGATTTAGTGAAGAAGAAAAAAAGAGAGTAAAACAAAAATTATTGGATGAATGCAAAGCTTGTTGGCAAAAATACGGATACAAAAAAACAAGCGTTGATATGTTGTGTCAAAATATTGGGATTGCCAAGGGGTCTTTCTATCATTTCTATGAAACAAAGGAATCGTTGTTTTATGAAGTCATTGTGCGTATTCAAGAAGATTTATATGAAAAGGTGGAGAGTCGCCTTAAACAAGATCCCAGCAAGATAGGGGTTGCCTCAGCATTAAAAGAAGTCTATGCGGAGTATATCGCTCATCCTTTTATGTATGATAATAAAAGTCCGGATTTCTTAAGCTTTATAAATAAACTGAGTGAAAGTCAACGCCGGCAGTTGAATGAAAATAGCTATGTAGGAACAAAATTTATGCTGAATAAACCGTTTTTAAAATTAAAGGTAGAAGAAGATTTAGCGATTTCGATCTTATCGGCAATGTTGAATACGATTGCTCATAAAGATGAAATGTTGTCAGATCCCAAAGCGGTTTTTGGCTTTATGATTGATCATTTGATCGATGATATCTTTGAGTAAGGAGAAATAAAATGCAAACGATAAAAGAACGTAATAAAAAAATAAAAGAAATATCCTAACGTGCCATAGCCGGAACTTATCCAAATGTAAAAGTTGCCAGAGCAGGCTCTGCAATCGGGCTTGGGGTTGGCGGTATTCTTCTTGGCGTCGGGGTATGGGGCATGCTTCAAGGAAGTCGATTTGGCTTAGGAAGTTTTTTGGCTGGGGGAATTACCGGAGCATCTAATTTATATAATTTAAAACGTATCAAAAAACACTGACGAAAATCAGTGCTTTTAAATATCTTCAAAATAAAATAATTCTTCAAACTTTTTATCTAAGGCAATACATAGAATCAATGCTAACTTAGCGGTAGGATTAAACTGTCCGGTTTCAATCGAACTGATCGTATTGCGTGATACGCCGACTAATTCAGCCAACTGAGTTTGGGATAGATTTTTTTGCGTACGGACTGTTTTAAGTCGGTTTTTTAAGATTAAGTTATTTTCCATACAAGTTAACCTAATAAGATATAGAAATAGCGGATAAGGGATAAAATGGCAGTTAATGCACCTAAAATGCTCGCTAGGATAAGGCTTTTATTATGCTTAAAGCGGGCCGATTCAAAATTGATGGTTGAAAAAAATCCCCATATTAAGGCACTGACGGCATAAAAGGCACGCATATCACTTCCGCCAAAAGCATCCGCAATGATGATAATCATGGAGATTAACCCAAAGCTTATATAGCCGTATTTCAATCCTTTCTGTGCCGCATATTCATTTCCTTCATCGTTTCGTTCATTACGACTTCTTCTTAGTATTTCTTCTTTTGTCATAGGATTCACCTCTTTGCCAAGTTTTCTTGTCAATTTTATTATAATTATACCAAGTATACTTGTCAATAAAAAGACATCCACAGATGTCTTTAATAAAGAGATTGGTCGGGCTGATAGCGATAGTGGTTATAGCCGCCGATAAACGAATAGGCTTGATAGCCATGGGCACATAGATCACTGGCAACGATTTCGCTTTTTTGTCCGTTATCGCATAGAAAATAAACCGGATAACGCTTATCGATATAGTGGAGCTGCTGGTAAATTTGGGAATAGGGAATATTGATGAAACCGGGAATATGGGCATGCTCAAAAGCACTGCTGTTTCTTAAATCAATCATCTGTGCTTTTTGCTGCTGAAGCGTTGGGATCGTTGCAAGGTCTTGATAGAAACACCCGCGCATATAATCATCATAATAGAACATGTGACCACCTCAATGTAGTATATGAAAGAAATGTATAAATGTGCTAAAGAATACGAAAAAACAAGAAATTCAGACTTCTTTTTATTTTTATTAAAATAGCTTGACAAAAGGGGGAAAACCTTGTGAAAAGTGGTAAAAGAAATTTACATCAACCGCTAATTTTGGTATAATTCTTGCATGGAGGGATTTTACAATGGATAAAAAAACAATCAAAGATATTGACGTAGTAGGAAAAAAAGTTTTAGTTCGTGTTGACTTCAATGTACCAAGAGATAAAGCTACTGGAGAAATCACTAATGATAACCGTATTGTTCAAGCATTACCAACGATTAAATACTTGATCGATAACGGAGCAAAAGCAGTTGTCTTATTCTCTCACTTAGGTAAAGTAAAAACAGAAGAAGACAAAGCTAAAAATAACTTAGCAGTCGTAGCTCCTGCTTTATCTAAATTATTAGGTAAAGAAGTTGAATTCGTTGACGCTACAAGAGGACCGGTATTGGAAGAAGCAATCGCAAAAGCAGATAACGGACATGTTATTTTGGTTCAAAATACACGTTACGAAGCCGGTGAAAGCAAAAATGATCCTGAATTAGGAAAATATTGGGCTTCATTAGGGGATGTATTTGTTGAAGATGCATTCGGTTCAGTGCATAGAGCACATGCTTCTACAGCAGGGATTCCAGCTCATTTACCATCAGCAGCAGGGTTCTTGGTAGAAAAAGAAATCGCTTATATCGGTAAAGCTGTTAATGATCCAGTTAGACCTTTAGTTGCTATCTTAGGTGGAGCTAAAGTATCTGATAAGATCGGTGTTATCGAAAACTTATTAAAAGTTGCAGATAAAGTTATTGTTGGTGGGGGTATGTGCTATACTTTCGCTAAAGCAATGGGTCATTCTATCGGTAACTCTTTATGTGAAGATGACAAAGTAGAAATGGCTAAGAAATTTATCGAAGAAGGTAAAGGAAAATTAATCTTACCAATCGATTCTATCTGTTCTGATAAATTCGGTACTGATGGAGATATCAAAGAATGTGGTGAAGATGTCCCTGATGGATACTTAGGATTAGATATCGGACCTAAATCTATTGAGTTATTCAAAAAAGAATTAGAAGGGGCTAAAACAGTTATCTGGAATGGACCAATGGGTGTATTTGAATTAGAACCATTCGCTAAAGGAACCATCGCGGTATGTGAAGCTTTAGCTAACTTACCTGAATGCAATACAATTATCGGTGGTGGAGATTCAGCTGCTGCAGTTATGCAGTTAGGATATGCGGATAAAGTATCTCATATCTCAACTGGTGGTGGTGCTTCATTAGAATACATGGAAGGTAAAGTGTTACCTGGTATTGCCGCTATTGATGATAAATAAGAAGAAAGCGTAAGGAGAAATAAAATGAGAAAACCAGTCATTTTTGGTAACTGGAAGATGAATAAAACAATTGCTGAAACAGTTGAATTCATCAATGCAGTTGATAAAGAAGTAAAGGATAATGCGGATTGGGGAATCGGTGTTCCTTATTTAGCGTTAGCTAAAGCAAAAGAATTAGCAGGAAATCTAAATATTGCTGCTGAAAATATGCATTTCAAAGATAACGGAGCCTACACAGGTGAAGTGAGTGCGGAAATGTTGAAAGAAATCGGAATTGAATGGGTAATCCTAGGACATTCTGAAAGAAGACAATATTTTGGTGAAACTGATGAAACAGTAAACGCTAAAACATTACAAGCTTTAAAAAATGGATTGACTCCGATTGTTTGTGTAGGGGAAACTTTAGAACAATTTGAAGCAGACGAAACTGAAAACGTTGTAAGAACTCAAACAGCAGCAGCTTTAAAAGATGTATGTCCTAACTGCATCAAAAAAGTTGTCATCGCTTATGAACCTGTTTGGGCAATCGGAACTGGTAAAACAGCTACGAACGAAATCGCTCAAAACGTATGTGCTATCATTCGTGATGAACTTGCTAAATTATTTGGTCAGGAAGCAGCAGACGCTGTACGTATCCAATACGGTGGATCTGTTAAACCTGAAGGAATCAAAACTTTATTAGAACAGCCTGATATTGATGGAGCGTTAGTTGGCGGAGCTTCATTAGTTGCTGATTCTTATATCGCAATGATCGAAAACTTAGGATAATTGATTTAGATAGAGTGAAAACTCTATCTTTTTTTGTTCATAAAAACCCTTGTAAATATGGTATACTTTTAAAAAGGGACTGGAGGAGGAAACGTCATGATCTATAGACAATCTATTTATTTAAAAGATGGCAGAGAGTGTTTATTAAGACATCCGACATCAAAAGATGCAGAAAGCATCTTGCGTCATCTCGTTATGACCTCTGCTGAAACTGATTTTATGCTGCGTTATCCGGATGAAATTAAAATGACACAAGAAATGGAAGAAAGATATTTAGCAAAGGTGGAAAAAGATCACAGAAGTCTGATGATTTGTGCGGTAGTCGATGGCGTGATTGTCGCTAACGGAGGAATTGATCCGGTGGGAAATTGTGATCGGGGGAAACATCGGGCAGTATTTGGAGTGTCTATTCAAAAAGCTTACTGGGGCTTAGGTATTGGAAGTGCCATCACTCAAGCATTAGTCGATAAAGCAAAAGAAATGGGGTATGAACAATTAGAATTAGAAGTTGTCGCAAGCAACGAAAGAGGCTTGGCATTGTATAAAAAAATAGGGTTTGAAGTGTATGGGTTAAGAAAAAAGTCTTTTAAATATCGTGATGGACACTATGAGGATGAATATTTGATGAGTTTAAATTTGTAACTGGACACCCTGTTGTCAAGTTAACCAATGTATAATGGAAAGGGTAGAGGAGGTTATTAAAATGAACTTTATTAACGTTGATGAACATAATATTAAAGATGAACATGTCTGCTGTGCAATATCTGATAAAAAGGGCGAAAACTGTGTAGGATCGAAAAAAGCATGGTTAAGCGAACGTTTTAAAGACGGTTTGGTTTTTAGAAAGTTAGATGCACGCGGAAAAGTCTTTATCGAATATATTCCGGCAAAAAAGGCATGGTATCCTATTTGTGCAGATGACTATATGCATATTAACTGTTTCTGGGTATCCGGTCAGTTTAAGGGACAGGGGTTTGCAAATAGGTTGTTGGAATACTGTATTGAAGATGCAAAGCAGCAAGGGAAATGCGGGGTAACGATCATTTCTTCTAAGAAGAAGCGGGGTTATTTATCCGATCCGGATTATATGAAATATAAAGGGTTTCAAGTAGCAGATGAAGTACCTAATGATTTTATCTTATACTATCTTCCCTTTCATGATGAAGCCCCTATACCGACATTTGCCGATTCCGTTAAAACAGGTGAAATAGAAGAAATGGGACTTGTTTTATATTACACCCGTCAATGCCCTCATACCGATAAATATGTGCCTGTATTAAAAGAGTGTGCGATAAAACATGGACTGAACTTATCGGTGCATGAGATAACGACCGCACTCGAAGCACAGTCAGCACCAACACCCTTTACCACATATACTTTATTTTATAACGGAAAGTTTATTACCAATGAAATCATGAGTGAAAAACGATTTGAAAAATTTTTAGCGGCTCAAGGACTTGTTTAAACCTATATATTTGTAACTGTTTTGGGAGGGATAGAAAATGTATGAAAGAATGCTGGATAAAACCATAATGCCGACATTTGAAGAAATGGCTGCATATTGTGGTGAGCAAAAGGCTTTATTTATAGAATTGAATGACTGGCTTTCTAAAAAAGAGGGGAGTGTTCAAAAGATCGTTTTTCCTTATGGCAATCGTTATGGCTGGGGAGTTGCTTGGAAAATAAAAACGAAGTTGATCTGTAATATCTTCGCAGAGAATGATGCTTTTACAGTCATGATGCGCTTATCGGATAAACAATATCAATCGGTTTATCACGATTTAAAGGACTATACGCAATATTATATAGATCACAGATATCCTTGCGGAGATGGTGGCTGGATACATTATCGTATCACGTGTGTTGACCATATCGAGGATATAAAAAAACTATTAGATATTAAATGCCTTTCAAGAGAAACTAAAAAGATATAGCGTTCAAACGCTATATCTTTTACTATATACTTTCTTGTACCCGTTTATTTTTATAAACAACCATACTTAGAATGAAGCAGGCAATTGCGAATAAAGACTGAATGCCGATATATTGAAAGATTTCTAAAGTAGGTTCATTTAGATCTACCAGTTTATCATTTACCAATACATACCAGTAAGTAGGTGTAAAGCGGGAAATTGCCAAGACCGTATCACTAATCAGTTTTTGTGGTACGAAAGCACCGCCAAGGAAGGTCATTCCTAATCCCAAAATGTTTGTAATGGCACTGAGAAGTTCGGTTGGATGGGACACGTTGACGATTAAGTTTGCGGCTAAGAATGCAATGCTTAAAGCAACTAGGAAGAATACCAAACTGTTCAGCATATAAGTAAATCCAACCGAATTCAGCATATTGTTGCTGAAAATACTGATAATGATCATAAAGAGAAGCCATAGTCCTATCGAGAAAGTAAGGTTTCCTAGGAACATCTGGATATTCATTGAAGCACTTTTAATCGGTGCAGCTAAATTTCGTTTTCGAATTTCACTGTTGTTGATGCTGTGCATGACAATGCCGACAATCAAGATTGTCACACTTAAAGAAATAAAGGATAAATAGTTGAAGAATAACTGACGTAATATCACATCATCATTGGCTTTTTCAGGATTAGCTAAGGCAAAAGATATCTCTGTTTTAACGGATTGATCAGCTAAGATCTGAGCATGAATCTCATCTAAGCTTAACGTAGTATTTTTTTGATACGTGGCAGCCGATTGCAAGTAGCTGTTGATGTATTGCTGTACTAACATTGCATTGCTTTCGTCTTCTCTTTGTTCAATTTGAATATTGGTGGACTGCTGACTATTGAATTGTTCGCTAAATCCTTGTGGAATAGTGATACAAGCAGCAATATCACCAAAAAATAAGGCATCTTTTGCATTTTCGGCTGAATCAATATCAGACATCACAGTGATTGTTGACAGGTAATCTTTTAAATTCAAAGAGAGCTGACTTTGTTCTTCATCGATATAGGCAATAGCCGGTTTTACTTCTTTAAAGCTATTGGTTGTTTTTTCCGATGAGTTAATGATTGCAAACATAAAGAAGATTCCCACAAAGATGAATAAATAAAGAAGGATGGATTTGGAATTACGACGGATTAATTTTAGATAGAGTTTATAAACTGTCATATTGTTTCCTCCTTAAAATAATAAAGCTGATGAAATAAAGAATCCCTGAAAAAATGAAGAGTGAAGCAATGTTCATATAAAAGCGGGAACCACCGCCATAGTAGTAAAGTGAATAAAAGGCATCTGTAATCATATTGGCAGGATTAATCTTAGCGATAATCGGCGCATAGGCTTGGACATAATATTTTACCTGAACCATCATCATTCCTGATAAAAATGACATCAGCATGGTAATGCCAACGAGCAAGCTGGTTTTGACTTGATAAGCCTGTGTACCAACGGCACTGATCAAACTTCCCATTGAGCTTCCGGCAAGGCTTCCTCCTAGAATAGTAAGGAAGATTAACGATATCTGATTCCCAAAATCTATGCCGATGACAAAGATTAGATAGGCAAGAAGAATAAGCATGGAAACAAACTGAATGACATTTGCGGCGATGAAATCACAAAGTAATGCTTGTGATTTTTTCACCGGAGACACATTGAAACGAATCCCTCGATCACTCAGGTTGGCAGTCGTATCACAGATACAACGCATGTACCAGTTTCCCCCATAGAGAGAAGACATCGCAATAATGGTGTAGAAAAAGATGACAGATAAATTCACATTATCCGTTGAATTGGACTGTAAATAATTAGTTGTATCATTCATCGTCGCCATAAGCTGTTGGAAATCGGCACCATTAGCTAACAGGTTTTCAATCATATGACTTTTGACTAAATATTCATCGGTTACTGTTTTAAGAATCGTTTGATCAATTCCGGAAGATTTCACTTTTAACAAAATTGTTTCTGTTTTTGTAATAATCCCTTTCACATCTCCGCTTTCTAAAAGAGATTCCGCTTCTTTCTCACTGACGTATCGAGGTGCAAGCAATCCATCCTCTTGTGAAATGGTTTTAATAAATTCTTGAAATGCCTGATCCTGATCGTAATTTTCATTGGTTACAATGGCGACTTCTACCGGTTTTAATGTATCGACATTGTATGCCCCTTTTAATGTCATTCCAAAGAAAGTGGCTAACACGATTGGAAACAAAATGGAAAAGAACAGCAGGCTTCGATCTTTAAGTAAGGTTTTAAATCGGTATTTCATTAAATGCCACATCATGCTTCATCACCCCTGATCTCTTAATTCTTTACCTGTAATCTCTAAAAATACATCATTTAACGTTGGTAATTTAGAATAGATCATGCCAAAGTCAATGTTGTTTTCTTTAAAATAATCTAATAAATTTACTAAATTATGATCTCCGCCATTGCATTTTACTTCTAAATGTTCACCATAGTATTGGACTTCATTGATATTGGCAATATCCCGAATGGCATCGAGCTGCTGTGATGATAGTTTGATCTGATCAATCTCAATTTTTTCTTTTAAAGAGATCATCGCTTTCAGCTGTTCTCTTGTCCCTTGTGCTACCATTTTCCCATTATCCATAATCACAATATGACTGCAAATCTCTTCTACTTCTTCCATATAATGAGAGGTATAGACGATGGTCGCTCCTTCTTTATTTAAACGACGGATACCATTTAAAATACTGTTGCGGCTTTGCGGGTCAACGGCAACGGTGGGTTCATCCATAAAAATCAATTTAGGACGATGAGCAATCCCACAGGCAATATTTAATCTTCTTAATAATCCTCCGCTTAGTTTTTTAGGTCTGAATTTTCTAAAGTCATTTAATTCGACAAAGTCAATCGCTTCATTGACTAAACGTTGGCGCTGTGCTTTATCATAAATGTAAAGTCCGCAGAAATAATCAATATTTTCTTCTACGCTCAATTCATCAAATACCGCAACATTCTGCAATACTAAACCGATATCCCGTTTAATATCGTAAGAATTAGCAGTCATCGGTTTACCGAATAATTCGATTTTACCTTTATCATATTTAAGCAGTGACAGCATACAATTAATCGCTGTTGTTTTTCCACTCCCGTTTGGACCCAACAACCCAAGCACTTCGCCCTCTTGGACATCCAGATCAAAATGATCCAAGGCAATTAAATCTTTATATCTTTTTACTAATTGTTCCACATGAATAATCATAAGTATTCCTCCTTATGCTTCTATCTTATTATGTTTTAGTGTTATTTATAAGTGCAGGAAGTCACAATCACAAGTGACATTTGTCATAATAAGCAATTGAGTAATCCGGAAATGTTTGTTATAGTAGAAAAAGAGGGACACATCATGACAAAAATAATAGATAAGTGTATTTTTTATATATTAGGCTGGATATTGTTATTCCTATATGGACTTGATTTTTATTCCATCGTTGTATTATTGGGGGCATTAATTTTCAGCGCCCTATATTATTTATGGGAAGATAAGCATTATTCATGGATATTGCCATTAATGATAGGCGTTTGTTGTTTTATTCATCCGAGTTTCTTGGCTTTTTTACCTTTGGCAGTCTATGATGTGTATGGAAAAAGGGCTTACTGGCTGACTGTTTTTTTGGCTTTGCCGTTTATCTGGAATATCTTTTTGTGCGATGGCCTGTTCTTGTTTGCGGTGGCGATCGGTGTGCTGATGGCAGTTATTTTAAAGAAACGTTATGAAGAACATCAAAAAATTGATGCATTATATCGTTTACAGCGTGATCAGAGTCAGGAAATCTCGATGCTTCTAACAAGACAGAATAAAGATCTGATCATTCAAAAAGATTATGAAGTGCAATTAGCGATCCTGACGGAACGTAACCGTATTGCCCGTGAGATTCACGATCATGCCGGACATGGTTTATCCAGTTCTTTATTGCAGGTTGGTGCATTAATCGCAATTAACCAACAAGTCAATATGCAAGAACCCTTGCTCAATCTGAAAATGACCTTAACAGAAGCACTGGATGCGATTCGCACCAATGTCCACGATATGAAAGATGATGCATTGGATTTGGAAGTGGCAGTAAAAAAAATAATGAATGCCTATCCTCAATATCAGATAGACTTTGCTTATGATGTGATGAACTTAAATAATATTCAGCTGAAATATACAATCATCGCGATTGTAAAAGAAGCGATTCATAATACATATAAGCATTCTGATGCAACGAAGATAGATATATTGTTAAGAGAACAGCCTGTCTTTTATCAGCTCATCATCAAAGATAACGGAAGCCAAAGCACCATTCAAGGAAATGGTATGGGTTTAAAAAATATGCGTGACCGTGTTGAACAATATAAAGGATATATTAATTTTAAAACAGAAGCCGGGTTTGAAATCTTTATTACGATACCTAAGGAGGAGAAGTAATTTGAAAATTATAATTATTGATGATGATCCATTGGTCACCAGTTCTTTAAAAACGATTATTGAAGCCAATCACATTGAAGTACTGGCAGTAGGACACAGCGGCAATGAAGCTGTCGAACTTTATCAGCTTTGGCATCCCGATGTCGTCCTCATGGATATTCGCATGGCATCCGGGAATGGCGTCAAAGCCAGTCAGCATATTTTAGCTGCCGACCCCTTTGCCAAGATTTTATTTTTAACGACCTTTTTAGATGATGAATATATTATGGAAGCCTTTAAATTGGGGATTAAAGGGTATATCTTAAAACAAAACTTTGACTGTATTGTTCCTTCTTTAAAAGCAGTGGCAGCAGGTCAGAATGTATTTAATACAGAGATTATTTCTAAGATTCCTACTTTAAAAGATAATAAAATCCCCTCTGCGATAGAAAAGTATGAACTCAACGAGAAAGAATTGAATTTTATTACGTTGGTCGCAAAAGGATTTAATAATAAGGAAATAGCAGCTACTTTGTTTTTATCGGAAGGAACGGTGCGGAACTATTTAAGTTCTTTACTCAATAAATTGGAACTGCGGGATCGCACACAGCTGGCAATTTTCTATTATCAGCATCTAGGGGGAGAGTAGAATGAGTGAAACTCAAAAAAGAACACGGAAAATGAAAAAGCAATGTTTTATCGAAGCGGTTGAAGCCAATATCAATCAAGTAGAAATGGTGATGAACAGAATCGATAAGATCTATGATCGGGAAGATTTCATAGCCGACCATTATTTAGAATTAGACTTAGAAGAAAGCTATTTTGATTTAGAAATCACTTTGGCTCTGCTTGCGGTCTTGTTAAGAAAAATGAGCGAAAACAGCTATATCGTCATTCCGGAATATATTCGAGATGATGTCAATGCTCTGATTCATTCAGCACGTTTTGAATATGATACACAGGAACGCTTTATTCGTGTCTTTTCACGAAGAGGAGAAGAACGAATCAAACTGGATAAATTCCTCATTTTCGCAAAAGAAGTGTCAAATTTATGATTTGACATTTTTCTTTTCCCCTCACTGTTAAGATAAAGTGGGTGATAAGGATGCAAATCAGAAAAAACTTAGGAATTATGTTGATTATTTTAGGTTTTATATTAACGATGGACCAAACCAGTGAGTTTAACGGAATCCTGCAAAAACTCACCACATTCTTTGAAAATTACTGGCCGTTGGTTTTGGTGTTTATCGGAATATATCTTTGGGGAGAACCAAGAAAGAAAAAATAAAAAACATAATGTAAACGGTTGCATAAAAATAATGGCTGAATAACGGTGTATTTTCCTTTTAATATTTGAATTCTTTCGTTAAAATGATTATAATATGAAGCATATAGGAGGTAATTATTGATGAAAAAAAGACCAATTGTGTTGTGTATCTTAGATGGTTACGGATTAAGCCCTAAAGTATCAGGGAACGCCGTTAAATTAGCGAATACACCAGCACTTGATGATTTGATGGCAATGTATCCGACAACAACGATCAAAGCCAGCGGAAAAATGGTAGGATTGCCAGAAGGACAAATGGGAAACAGTGAAGTAGGTCACTTGAATATCGGTGCCGGCAGAATTGTTTATCAATCATTGACATTAATCAATAAAGCAGTAGAAGACGGAGAATTCTTTAAAAACGAAAAATTTATTAAAGCAATGGATCACGCTAAAGCGAATGGTTCTAAATTCCATATCATGGGATTATTATCAAATGGTGGGGTTCACTCTTCTAATGAACATATTTATGCTTTATTAAAAATGGCAAAACAACAAGGATTAGAAGAAGTCTATGTGCATGCGTTCTTAGATGGACGTGACGTGGCTCCTGATTCAGCAGCTTCATTCGTAGAAGAATTATTAAATAAAATGAAAGAAATCGGAATCGGTAAAGTAGCAAGCATTTCAGGACGTTATTATGCGATGGACAGAGATAAACGTTTTGAACGTATTGATTTAGCTTATCAGGCAATGGTTAACCATAAAGGAGAATCATTTACTTGCCCGGTACAATATATTAAAGACAGCTATGCGAAAGAAGTTTTCGATGAATTCGTTATTCCGGCATATAATAGTGAAGTCAACGGTGCAATTGCCGATAATGATGCCGTCGTGTTCGCAAACTTCAGACCGGATCGTGCAATGCAGATTGCCAATGTATTAACTGCTGACGTTTATGATTATAAACCAGACAACAAACCAAAAAATCTTGCCTTTGTGTGCATGATGAAATATGCCGATACTGTAAATGGAGACATCGCATTTGCGTTGCCTACATTAACCAATACATTGGGAGATTACTTATCAGCAATGGGAATGAAGCAATTAAGAATTGCCGAAACTGAAAAATATGCCCATGTTACTTTCTTCATGGATGGAGGAATTGACAAAGAAATCGATGGAGCAACACGTGTATTGGTAAATTCACCAAAAGTAGCGACTTATGATCTTCAGCCGGAAATGTCTGCTTATGAAGTAAAAGATAAATTGATTGCGGAATTAGATAAAGATATTCATGATGTGGTGATTGTAAACTTTGCAAACTGTGACATGGTGGGACATACCGGAATTATTTCAGCTGCCATCAAAGCGGTTAGCGTTGTTGATGAATGCGTTGGTGAAATCTATGAAAAAGTCTTGGAATTAGGTGGAACAATGCTGATTACTGCCGATCATGGAAACAGTGAGATGCTGTTGGATGAAGACAATAATCCATTTACTGCGCATACTACAAATGATGTACCATTAATTCTGACAAATTCTCATTTAGAATTAGCAGAAGGTGGAAAATTAGGTGATTTAGCACCGACGATCATTGAACTTCTTGGATTGCCAATCCCTGAAGAAATGACAGGAAACAGCTTATTAAAATAATAAAAGGTCCCTTCACGGGATCTTTTTGTCTAATAGGAGAGGGCTTATGAAATATCATTCTAAAATAGGAATTATCTGGATTCTTTCCATAGCGTTGATGATTTGGCTGCATTTTCCATTGGTTGAACATGGTTTTTCAAATACCGCAAATATCATTGCTTTACTTGTTTTGATTCCCTGTGATTTGCTTATTTTCGATCTTACATTTAGAACGTACTATGTTTTAGAAAAAGATTATCTTTTTATTCGCTGTGGCATTATGACGCATTTGAAAATTCCTTACCAAGATATTCGAACATTAAAAGAAACATATAATCCGCTTGCCTCTTCAGGATTGTCATTGGATCGCATCGATTTGGTCTTTAAAGCACAAAACGGTGGAAACGGAGAAGATGAAATACTGATCTCACCTGTAAGAAAGAAGGAATTTATTCAACAGTTGTTGTTAAAGGCAAATCATATTCAAGTTTTGAATAAATAAACACGAACAGCTTGTATCGTGTTTTTAATTTAGTATTTAAAAAAAGAAAGGCAAGTATAGAAACTACTATTTTCTTTTACGATGATTTACTGCAAAATACTATTTAGTATACTATTAATTCGCGTAGTCATACTAACACTATAAGGAGGTAAATTATGGTAAATAATTTTGGATATATCCGTGTTTCAACCAAAGATCAAAATGATGACCGTCAAAAGTTTTCATTAGATCAATATGATATACCTAAAAAGAATCTCTATACGGATAAACTGAGCGGAAAAGACTTTAACCGTCCGGCTTACAAGCGCATGATCAAACGACTTAAAAACGGCGATGTCGTCTATGTGAAATCAATTGATCGGTTAGGGCGAAACTATGAAGAAATCATTGATCAATGGAAACTGATCACAAAAAAGATTGGAGCGGATATCGTCGTCATTGATATGCCGCTGCTGAATACGACCCGAAGCAAGGACTTGTTGGGAACCTTTATTTCGGATTTAGTCCTACAGTTATTAAGTTTCGTTGCCCAAAATGAAAGAGAAAATATTCGTCAGCGACAAGCGGAAGGAATCGAAGCTGCAAAAAAACGTGGTGTGAAATTTGGACCGACTCCCATTAATAAACCGGATTACTACAGTGAGGTGATTCGTTTATTTAATAAAAAGCAAATTACGACAAAAGAAGCAGCAGATATGCTAAACGTCAGTATCTCAACATTCTACAGATGGCGTAAGAAATAATGAAAGTCATAGAAACTATCAGCTATTTATGATATAGTCATAAAAAAAGGAGGATCTTATGAAAAGATGGTTAATCGTT
Organism: Beduini massiliensis; assembly: GCF_000829905.1. Lineage (GTDB taxonomy): Bacteria > Bacillota_I > Bacilli_A > Erysipelotrichales > Coprobacillaceae > Beduini > Beduini massiliensis. The sequence goes on along the minus strand of NZ_CDPP01000006.1, from coordinate 275,278 downwards.
ATTTGTTTCATGCTCATTTTAGCGGGTTGTACCCAAAGAGAAAAAGAAGAAACCCAATATGATCGTACAACCGCGATCGAAGAAATAGATTATACACAATTGAAAGAGAAGCTATCTTCGCAAACAGATTTCCTGCTTTATATCGGGCGGCCTGATTGTGGGGATTGTCAGGTCTTTTATCCTTATTTAGAGGACTATGTCAATGAAACCGGACAGGGGATTTATTATTTGAATGTGAAGAATTTTCGAGATAACGCCAAAAAGCAAGGAGCTTCCCAACAAGAAATTGAGTTCTATGATCATCTGCAAAAGAATTTAGACTATGATTGGACCCCCACTTTACAGCATTATCGAAATAATAAAATCATAGATCGCTATACATTTTTAGATTTAGATTATTACGGAATTACCGATGAAGCCAAAAAACAAGATAAGTTTAATGAATTTGTAGAAGAATTTAAAGAGTGGATGGACGAAAATTACAAACAAGAATAATAAAGAAAGCGTTAAGATTTCATTTTATTCATCATCTATTCATAATTGTTTTGCTATAATGGTAGCAATATGTTAGGAGGAATGAAGAAATGGACCCCGCGTCGGGAAACATATTAATTCAATTATTATTTTTAGTTTTTTTAACTTTAGTGAATGCCTTTTTTGCAGGAGCAGAGATGGCCATCGTATCTGTCAATAAGAATAAGATACGTGCAAGAGCTGCCCAAGGCGATTCAAGAGCGACTTTATTGACACATCTGTTTGATGACTCAACAAAGTTTTTGTCGACGATTCAGGTCGCTATTACTTTTGCCGGATTCTTTTCAAGTGCTTCGGCAGCAACAGGAATTTCACAGGTTTTAGCCAATGTGATGGTAAATGCAGGAATTCCTTATTCATCTACATTAGCAGTTATAGTCGTAACGATCATTTTATCGTACTTCACTTTAGTTTTTGGGGAATTGGTACCCAAACGTTTAGCGCTGCATCATGCAGAAAAGTTTAGTTTGTTGACAGTTAAACCCATTAATTTTATATCTAAAGTGATGTCACCGTTTATCAAATTGTTATCGTTGTCTACCAACGGTGTATTAAGATTATTAGGTATTCGTTCATCAGAATTTGAAGAAAGTGTTTCTGAAGAAGAAGTCATTGCCATGCTTGACAACGGAAGTGAAATCGGTGTATTTAATGAACAAGATGCTCAGATGATCAATTCGATTTTCTTATTTGATGATAAAACGGCTCGAGATATTATGACACCAAGTGTGGATGTTTATGCAATTGATATTAATGAACCAATAAAAAATTACTTGGATGAATTATTAAATACTTACCATAGCCGTGTACCGGTTTATGATGAAGATATTGATGATGTCATCGGGGTTTTGAATATGAAAGATTTCATGATCGAAGCACATCGTCATTCATTTGAAGAAGTGGATATCAGAAAGATCATGAAAGAACCTTATTTTATACCAGACAGCAAGAATACAAAAGAATTATTTACTCAACTGCAAAACAGCAGTCAGCATATGGCAATTCTTATTGATGAGTATGGTGCTTTCAGTGGGATTGTGACAATGGTGGACTTAGTCGAAGAGATTGTCGGAGACTTAAATGATGAATATGATTTTGAAGAAGATCAGATTCTCCGCAATGAAGATGGCAGTTATCTTATCGATGGAAAATTAAGTTTAGTGGAAATCAATGAAGATCTCGATTTGAAATTAACTTCTGTCAATAGTGATACAGTGTCAGGTCTGATCATTGAAAAGCTGGGATATATTCCTAAACCGGGAACTCATCCGATTGTGATGATTGATGATTTAGAGTTTACGGTCGTAGATATTCATGATCTGCGTATAGAAAAAGTAAAATTAAAAAAATAGTCAATAGTGACTAGATGAGTTGTAGGGAAACCTATGACTTTTTTTATTATGGAGAAGGGATAAAATAGAAATATTTCATGCCGATGTCTAAATTCAAGCTGATCAGAATTTTTGCTGTGCAAATGATAATTATACTGTAAAAAAAGATGCTAAGTTAAATTAGCCCAAATTTAACCTAGCATCTTTTTAAGGGAGTTCTTTTTACATAAAGCCACTAAGAAGTAATACTCCCACGACCAATACAAGAAGACGTACATATTTATTTTCCATACCTTGCCTCCTATTATTTATTCTATTATAAGCATAAAAGAAAGAGGATTAAAAATCAATGTAGAAAAATGTCACAATCTTTTGGCATAAATTAAATTAGATATTTACTGCGGTTCCGCCATCCGATAGCCCACACCGACCTCTGTAAAAATATATTGCGGATCTGCCGGGTTTGATTCTAATTTGCGACGAATGTTTGCCATGTTGACGCGAAGAATTTGATTATCATCAGGAGCATAAGGACCCCAGATTTGTTTGATAATGAAATCATATGTCAATACTTTACCGGCATTTTTTGCGAGTAAAGAGACCAGTTTGTACTCAATTTGAGTAAGATGAATATCCTCATTGGCAAGTGTAATACGACGTTTGTCAAAATCAATCAGCAAATCTTTATAATGATAATGCGATGGATTAAGATGATCAAAATGACGAAAAGTAGTGCGGATTCTCGCTAACAATTCCTCTGTTCCAAAAGGTTTTGTAATATAGTCGTCTGCACCGAGATCCAGTGCTTCTACTTTCTGTTTTTCATCGGTACGTGCAGAAATAATAATGATGGGGATGGTCGTATGGTCTTTAACGTATTTTAAAATATCGATGCCATCCATATCCGGAAGCCCTAAATCTAATAAAATTAAGTCGATCGTATTGGATTGAAGGTAATCTAATGCTTTTTTTCCTTTTAGAAATTTACAGGTATCATAGTGATGTGCCTGTAAAGTAGTCGATACAAAGTTGCATATATTGATTTCATCTTCAATGATCATAATTTTAGCTTTCATAAGATTGACCTCCTAACGGTAATAAGAAAGTGAACTGTGTTCCCAGCGGATTTTTTTTCGCAAATATGTCTCCATCATGGGCAAGAATAATCGTTTTGCAAATAGAAAGTCCAATGCCCATTCCTTTAGAAGTATCATTACTGCGATAAGAATCAAAGATTGTTTCCATGTCTTCAGTGTCAAATCCCACCCCATAATCGATAATATTGAAAAAAGCGTGAGTCTTCGTTTTTGTGACAACAAGTTCGATTGGCTGGACTGATTTGGCATATTTGATGGCATTCTCGATTAGATTAATAATAACCTGTTCGATCAACGTAGCGTCCATCGGTACCAATAAATATTCATCGGGAACGGTGACTTTAATTTTTGTTTCAGGATAACGTTTTTTGATACGCGTGATCGACTCGGCAGCAATTTCTTCTACTGCTTCCGCCGTTTTAGTGACCTTTGTTTCTTCTTGGCGAATGCGGGTCACGGATAAAAGATTTTCTACCATGTGCAAAAGCCAGTTAGAATCTTCGTGGATACTTGCGACTAAGCGATCACGTTCTTCCTGACTTAAATGTTCCTTCGCTTCAATATATGTGGCACTTGCCCCAATCATATTCGTTAAAGGGGTTCGCAGATCATGAGAAATGGCACGTAATAGATTGGCTCTCATCTTTTCTTTTTCCGTTTCCACACTTAAACGATGATGTGTATCTTGAAGGACTTGCTTTTCTAAGTTCATAGCAGACTGCTGAACAATCAAGGAAAGATAAGTTAAAGAAGTATCACTGGTTAAATCCTTGATTCCGACAACCCCGAGTTGGTCTAATGGCAAATATGTGTAGCCATGATCTCTAAAGATGGTCTGTTCCTTTAAAACATGCGCTATGCTGGTTTTGACGGAGAATTCTTCAAAACAGGCCGGGTCACAAGTGGATATCTGTTTTTTTATATCTTCGTATTCAAAGTAGATGAGGCAGTCACGATGCAGTAAGGTATGAATATATGCCAAAGTAATGTCGATAGTCTGATCACTGTCTTTAGCAATCAATAAAGAACGATTGAAATCGTTTAAACGCATCATCATCATTTCTCGTTCATTGGCAATACGTGTCTGTTCTTTGGCATGTGCTGTGATGGCACTGCAAAAAATAGAGATCAGTAAAAGTCCAATGAACGTTAAAGGATAGCCGGATAAAGTAAAGTTGATTTTAAAATAGGGGTACGTAAAAAGAAAATTAATCGCAAAAACAGAAAATATTGAAGCGATAACACCCCAACGATAACCAGAGGTATAACGTGAAATGAGCACGATAAAAAATATATAAGAAATAGAAGTATTGGCCGGATTATTGGTAAAGAGAGTAAACAGCCAAGCAATGAGTGTTGCACATCCCATCGCTAAAATCGTGATCAGCAGATCTTTTGATTTATTCATTTTATCACCTATTCTCATTATATACATTTACATCGATTAAGCAAAAGCAAATCGTGTGAATAAGGATTAAGATGTCGTTAAGATAAAGTAGATTTTGTTGAGTTGAAAATTATTTGGGAATACACTGTTAGCGTAGGGAGTGAGAAAAATGCGTATCTTTAAAAAACTCGGACCGGGACGAATCATCTCTTTGGGATTTGCCGCTGTTATTTTGTTGGGGGCTTTTTTATTATGGCTGCCGATCAGTGCGAATGAAGGGGTTCATGTTTCTTTGATCGATGCTTTGTTTACTTCAACGAGTGCGGTCTGTGTCACCGGCTTAATTGCAGTGGATACAGCAGATACATTCAATTTATTCGGACAAATCGTTGTTGCCGCGTTGATTCAGATCGGAGGATTAGGTGTAACCAGTATTGGTGTAGGCTTCATTATTTTAGCCGGTAAAAAGGTAGGCATCAAAAGCCGAATCTTAGTCAGGGAGGCAATGAATTTGGATTCTTTAGGCGGAATCGTGAAGTTAGTAAAAGCAATTCTGCTGATGACGTTGACTTTTGAAAGCATCGGGGCCTTTTTAAGCTTTATTACTTTTTCAAAAGATTATCCATTTATTCAAGCGGTATGGATCAGCATCTTTCATTCCATCGCTGCATTCAATAACTCAGGGTTTGATATATTAGGCGGATTACAAAATTTGATTCCTTATCAAAACAATGTATTATTGAATTTGACTACTTGCGGTCTCATCATCTTTGGCGGATTAGGCTTCTTGGTTATTTTAGATATTATGAAAAAACGTTCATTTAAAAAGCTAACTCTGCATTCAAAAGTGGTTATTGTGACTTCGGTATTCTTATTAATAGTCGGAACGATTGGCATTAAGTGTACCGAAAACATAACTTGGCTGGGGGCTTTCTTTAACTCAACATCTGCCAGAACGGCTGGTTTTAGTACATTTCCATTAGGACAGTTTTCAAATGCGACACTATTTATATTAATTATTTTGATGTTTGTCGGGGCTTCTCCGGGATCTACCGGGGGTGGAATCAAGACGACGACAGCCTATATTTTATTTAAACATGTAGTAAGCATCGCTAAAAATAAAAATTGCAGTACTTTTAAACGTGAAATCAGTCAGGATACGATTACAAAGGCAAATATCATTCTGCTCTTAGGATTATTGGTCGTTGTATTTGTGACGCTCAGTATTACAATCTTACAGCCGGAATTTTCTTTTATCCATATATTGACTGAAGTAACAAGTGCCTTTGGGACAGTGGGATTATCTGCCGGCATTACAACGCATCTACATGTCATCAGTAAATTACTGATCATTCTTACTATGTTTATTGGTCGTTTAGGACCACTGACAATCGCATCACTTTGGTCATTCAATGAAAAATCCGGAGTGCATTATTCAAAAGAGACAATTACTATAGGATAGGTGGAAAAGAGTATGAAACAAACAATTGAATATGGAATCATAGGCTTAGGCCGCTTTGGCATGGCATTAGCTCTGGCACTTGCCAATAATAAAAAAGAAGTTCTCGTGATCGATAATAATGAATCTAAAATAAAAGATATTCGTGATGTTGTGGAAGAAGCTTTGGTCGTTGAGCATTTAACGAAAGAAAGCTTGATTGAAGCGGGGATTCAAAACTGTCAGACAGTGATTGTCTGCATTGGTCAGCAAATTGATAAAAGCATCTTAGTCACATTGAATGTCATTTCGATGGGAGTTCCACGAGTCATCGCCAAAGCCATCAGTGAGGACCAAGGCTTTGTCTTAAAAAAGATCGGAGCAGAAGTGGTTTATCCTGAAAAAGATATGGCATGCCGTTTAGCCAATCGTTTGCTGTATTCGACATTATCGGATTTTATTGAATTGGATGAAAACATCGCTATTTTTGAGGTGATCGTAACAGAAATCTTAATCGGGAAAAAGATTTTGGAAGCATCATTAAGACAGCAGTATCATTTGAATATTATCGCTGTCCGTCATGATCATGAAACAACCGTTGAATTTACACCGGATTACGTTTTTCAAACCGGTGATAAATTATACGTGGTTGGCAAAAAGAGTGATATTAAACGTTTTGAAACTTATTTGGGGTATTGAAAGAAAGTAGGCTGATCGTATCTTCTGCCTATTTTTTTATGGTTGAAAATCATGTAAATTTCGTGTAAGGAATAGACAATATTTATTCAAAAAGTTATACTACTTATAGTGGGAAAACCCGGATTAAAGGAGGATATAGATATGTGGGGTATTATTGCAACATGGCGAATGGCAGTTGAAGGCATTACCAAAGCAAAAGAAGAATTAGAAAGCGGTGGAGATGCCGGAAACGCTATTGAAACAGCTATTCGAGAAGTAGAGGACTTTCCCTATTATAAATCAGTAGGGTATGGCGGACTGCCTAATGAAGAGATGGAAGTAGAATTAGATGCGGCTTTTATGGACGGGAATACATTAAGCATCGGAGCTGTAGCGGCGATTAAAGATTTTGCCAATCCTGTTTCAATCGCAAAACGTTTAGCAAAAGAAAAGGTAAACAATGTCTTAGTAGCCGAGGGAGCAGAAAAGTTTGCTCATAAAGAAGGCTTTGAACGTAAAAATATGTTAACGGATCGCGCGAAGATTCATTATCGTAAACGTGTCAAAGAATTAAGTCAGGAAATCAAACCTTATTCAGGACATGATACAGTTGGAATGGTGTGTTTGGATCAAAGCGGAAAAATGACAGCGGCAACTTCTACCAGCGGACTTTTTATGAAGAAAAAAGGACGTGTCGGCGATTCACCAATTGCCGGATCCGGTTTTTATGCGGATTCTGAAGTTGGCGGAGCGAGTGCTACCGGATTAGGTGAAGATTTGATGAAAGGATGTATTTCTTATGAAATCGTACGCTTAATGAAAGAGGGCATGCATCCGCAATTAGCTTGTGAAACAGCCGTTAACCACTTGCATGCAGAATTGACAAAACGTCGTGGTGAGGCAGGAGATCTTTCTGTGATCGCAATGAATAACCAAGGTGAATGGGGTGTTGCGACCAATATTGAGGGATTCTCATTTGCAGTAGCCACCCAAAAAGAAGCACCGACAGTTTATCTGACTAAAAATGTAGACGGACATTGTATTCATGAAGTTGCCAGTCAGGAATGGCTGGATAATTATATGCGTACCAGAATGGCACCTTTAGAGGAATAATATGAAAAAACAAATATTAAATAAAATCGATCAACTGCAAGAGCGTCTCATTCACGATATCAAAAGAATGGTTCAGATTGACAGTGTCGAACAGCCGGCCAAGATAGATGCCCCTTTTGGTGAGGGAGTAAAAAAAGCATTACTGGAAGCTTTGTCTATCAGTCAGGAACTAGGCTTCGATATTACGAACATGGATCATCAGATCGGTTATGCTTCTTGGGGAAAAAGTGATGACTACTTATGTGCTATCGGACATTTAGATGTAGTACCTGTGGGAACCGGTTGGAAGCATCCGCCCTTTAGTGCTTTTGAAGAAGATGGCTTTATTTACGGACGTGGTGTCTTAGACAACAAAGGACCGATTCTTAGTTGTTTGTATGCGTTGTATGCTTTAAAAGAACTGGGGATTGAAATGGAAAAAGAAGTCCGTATCATCTTTGGCTGTGATGAAGAGACCGGTTTTAAAGATTTAGAATATTATCTTACAAAAGAAAAGCCACCGATAATGGGGTTTACACCGGACTGCAAATATCCTGTTGTTTATGGAGAACGCGGACGTGCCGTTATTCACATTACAGCACCACATAACCAGCATCAGCAGTTCTTTGATTATCTGAATACTTATTTTATGAACGCTAAAAACAATGGTGAAACATTGGGCATAGATTTTAGAGATCAGGAATTTGGCATGTTGGAAATGAGAGGTTATCATTTGGATAGTGATCAACAATATCTTTATTTTGATTTTACTTTAAGCTATCCAGCCGGAGTCACTTTGGAAATTTTGATGGATAAAATCAAAGAAACATGTCCATTTGAATGTGAATGTACAAAACATTACAGACCGGTTCGATTTGAAAAAGACAGTTTTTTAGTCCGTTCATTGCAGAAAGCTTATGAAGAAGTGACCCAAAAAGATGGAACACCGGTCACGACAACCGGCGGAACATATGCGAAACTAATGCCGAATATTGTTCCTTTTGGACCAAGTTTCCCCGGACAAAAAGGCATCGCTCATCTGCCGAATGAGTGGATGAAAGTTGAGGATATCATCACTAATGCAAAAATATATGCATTAAGTTTCTATTATCTAAATGCCAAGAAAGGAAAAGAATAAGATGGAAAAGATCGTTGAGATTTGCTGTGGCAGTTATTATGACGCTAAAATGGCAGCATTGGGCGGAGCAAAAAGAATAGAATTAAACAGTGCATTGCACTTAGGAGGATTAACCCCTTCATTAGCGAGTTTAAAATTAGTGAAAGAAGAGTTTGATCTCAATGTTATCTGTATGGTAAGACCTCGAGGGGCAGGTTTTCATTATAATGATGAAGATTTCAAAGTAATGTTGTCGGACGCTGAATTATTGATGCAGCATCATGCCGATGGCTTGGCATTTGGAATATTAAATGCTCAAGGGGAAGTCGATATTGAACGTAACCGACAGATCATCGCCATTATAAAAAAATATAATGGCACAGCAGTTTTTCACCGTGCGTTTGACTGTGTGAAAGATCCTTTTGCAACGATGGAGACTTTGATTTCTTTAGGTGTTGATCGTGTTTTAACCAGTGGACTTGAAGCAAAAGCAATGGATGGAAAAGAAATGATCAAGCAATTGCAGGAACGTTTTAACGGACGTATTGAAATCTTAGCCGGAAGTGGTATCAACGCTGCAAATGCCAATGAAATGATAGCGTATACTGGTATTCATCAGGTACATAGTTCATGTAAAGATTGGCTGAATGATCCGACCACCACAGCAAACGGAGTTACCTATGCGTATGCTGACGAAGCCCATCATAATGACTATGATGTAGTGTCATTGGAATTAGTAAAGAAGATCGTGGAAACAGTAAACCAATAAAGTATATAAAAATCATCGAACTTATATCGTACCCTCTCTAAAGTTAGACTGACTTTAGGAGGTGACTATTTGATCGATGATTTTTTTATTCAATAACGATATTCTGTGATTTTAAAAAACGTCTTAATTGATATCCCAGAAGCAAACCGATAAAGTTAAAAAGAATATCGAGGATATCAAAAATTCCCAGTGAGAAAATATATTGAATGGTTTCCACTCCAAACAACATACAAATTAAAAGAAAGAGCGTTTTAATATTTAATTTTTTAATGAATACACCCAGCGGAATAAATAAGGAAATATTAATTAAGGCAGCGATGGTATCATAACGCAGATATTCAAGTAATTTAAAGATATTCCATTCATAACCCCGAATGCCGACACTTTTAAAAAATAAGATAAAAATTAAGAGTAAGAAATAGATGAAAAGTGATATGGTGACGAAATGTTTATGTACTTTTTTATTGTATAATTGATAGAAAACAGTCACAAAATAAAGTCCACTTAAAATGAGATAACTGATTATAAACAGGGGAGTATTAGTGAAGCGAATTGTATAAAATGAACGAACCTGACTTAGATAGGAAAAAATAACCTTTCGATAAATCAAATAATTAGGAATAGTAATTAAAATGAAAAGTCCAAATAAGATGAAGAAACGCTTTATTTTCATGATTGGATCCCCTTTAAATACTGGTGAGCTTCGATCAATAAGTGATGTGGATAAAGCAAATTGCCTTCCTTAAAGAGATAGTTGATATAAGTTAGACAAGCATCTTCTAAGGAATGTGAAAGTGCAGCCGTAAGCTCTTTTAAATAGGGTGGTTGACCCGTTTGATCCCAAGCAATCTTATCGGCTAAAAATAAAATCATATCAAGCGGACTTGGCTGTTTATGTAAGGTGGTATGACAGGCAATGGCTGATAAGATCATCGGATCATTGATATGAAAATAATCTTTGGCAATCAAGGCAGATATTTTTTGATGAAGTAAAAAGGGATAGGTATCTTCTGCGGGATCAAGGTCTTGCTGAAGATGTTTCATCAATGCTTTCATATCTTCAGGTTTTATGACAGCACTGATATCATGCAGTAAACCACAAATATAAGCAGATTTTGAATCGACGGAATAGGCGATCGCTAAATCTTGAGCTGCTTTTGCAACCTGTTGAACATGCTGCCATGTTTTTTCTTTGTCGTTTAAACAAAGCAAGTTTTTGCAATCCTCTCTTAAATCGATTCGTTTTGATAAAAGAGTAAGATAAGAATAATGAGTTAAATCAATGTACATCCTAAAAACCTCCGCGTTTATAAATTACTGAATATTTATAAAAAATGATTCATTCTGGATATAATGAAATTCTTTTACAAACAAATAACGAATCTTTATATGACTAATTGTTCGGCCTACTAGGATTTAGCTATTCCATAGCATAAAAATTATTACAAAACACGTTAATATTGGAAAGTATAGAAAAGAATATTTCTTTACACCATTTCTTCCTATCCAATTAGGTTTCTTTTCTAATACAACCATATATATGACATGTCCTAAAAAGCCAAGAGAGGGGACTAATAAAGTAATATACCATTTACTTGAATAAATATCGGTATTCCCATAAAAATTAAAATGTGTAGCTATTTCATTAGGGAGTAAATCCCAAAACATCAATAATATTACAGATGGAATAAAACATAAAACTCCATATTTTATATATTTCATAAAGATCTCCTCAAATTATAATGTATAAAATAATTATAGCATGCTTATAATATATCACAATAAAATATAACTATATAACTTTTATTCATCATCACATACTGTATTGTTTATTTCTGGAAAATCCGATCATTATTAATATAATCATGTTTAAACCTATTCTCAATTTGTGAAATGTCTGATATCTTTTTCTTAGCAATCAGGTGGTGGGAAAATAAAGATGAACTCACCATGGATATCAATCATACAAAAACAAAATAAGAAGGTGAATAATCGAGAATAACCATGAAAGATGTTAAAGGAGTGTGAAAATTCACAACAATTCATACCTCTTTCCTTATATTAGTGCTACAATAAAAATAACTGGAGTATAGTGAATGGGGAGGGGATTAAGATGAAATATTGCCCATACTGTCATAGTAAACTTTATGATAATGATGATTACTGTTTAAACTGCGGACGAATGCTGAAAAAGAAAAAAGCGATGAGTCGATTTGATCATATTGAAACAACATTCAGACCAACAGAATTTGACACAAGGAAAGTGACGCCTAAAGTAAAATTAAATGATTTTAACCATATTGAACACTATAGCGCACAGACATCAGCAGAGAAAATAATGAATAAAATAATGAGCGGTCAAAATTATCGCAGTACTAAAATGACAGATCATGAGATGAGTGAACTTAATAAGATGGCATCGAAACAGAACGCTATTGTCGTGACTGTAGTGGTTGTAGCAGTGATTGTATTATTTTTGGTAAGATTTATATCTGTATTTTTTTAAAAGATCGAAAGATCTTTTCTTTTTGACATATTTTAGTTTCATTTGAAATAAGATTGACTAATAAATAAAAGAATGATATATTTTAATTGCAAGTAAAGTATAAAATAGTTTCAAATGAAAGTGAGGAAATAGAATGGAAGCTTATTTTGGTCATTTAACGAAAAGAATGGAATCGTTTAGAGAAGAAGTATTAAGTCAAAAACCCTATGTAGATGCGACACGTGCCATTTTAGCGACAGAGAGCTATCAGGAGCATGCAGATCAGCCGATAATATTAAAACGTGCTTATATGTTAAAGAATATATTGGAAAATATGAAAATCTTTATTGAGGACGATACACTTATTGTAGGGAATCAGGCATCAAGTAATCGTTCAGCACCGATTTTTCCTGAATATGCTATGGATTGGGTCATCGCCGAATTAGATGAATTTGAAAAAAGAGATGGGGATGTCTTTTATATTACAGAAGAAACTAAGGAACAGTTAAGACAGATCGCTCCGTTTTGGTATCATAATACGACGAAAGATAAAGGGTTGGCGGCAATGCCGAAGGAAAGCCGATTGTTTTATGATCTAGGTATTATTAAGGCAGAAGGAAACATCACTTCCGGTGATGCACATTTAGCCGTGGATTATGGTATGATCATGCAGCATGGATTAAAATATTATGAAGATTATACAAAAGAAATGCTGTCAAAGCTGGATTTAACGGATTTTCGAGTGCTGAAAAAGTATCATTTCTATCAGGCCATCTTGATCGTGATCGAAGCGGTTCGTCGTTTTGCTCAAAGATATCAACAATTAGCTAAACAAAAAGCAATGGAAACAAAGGATGCGAAACGTAAAGAAGAACTAAATAAGATTGCGGAAATGACGGGCAAAGTCCCTTATATGCCTGCTGATAATTTTTATGAAGCCGTTCAATCGATGTGGCTGGTGCATTTAGTGCTGCAGATTGAATCGAATGGGCATTCTTTATCTTATGGCAGAATGGACCAATATTTATTTGCTTACTATCAAAAGGATATCGAAAAAGGTATTTTGACAAGTGAAGAAGCTGTCGAGCTATTGACTAATTTATGGATAAAAACATATACGATTAATAAAATTCGCAGTTGGTCACATACCCAGTTCAGTGCAGGAAGTCCTTTATATCAGAATGTGACGATTGGTGGACAAACGACAGATCATCAAGATGCAGTCAATCCTCTGACTTACTTGATTTTAAAGAGTGTGGCTCAGACAAAGCTGCCACAACCTAACTTAACCGTACGCTATCATGCCGGATTAGATGATCGTTTTATGAAAGAATGTATTGAGATGATTCGATTAGGAACAGGGATGCCGGCATTCAACAATGATGAGATTATTATTAAATCTTTTATCGATCGCGGCATCAGTGAAGAAGATGCTTATAACTACAGTGCTATTGGATGTGTCGAAGTAGCGGTTCCGGGAAAATGGGGCTATCGCTGCACCGGAATGAGTTTTATTAACTTCCCTAAATCATTATTGATTGTGATGAATGATGGGATTGATCCAAAAAGCGGTAAGAAACTGGTGGAAGGATCAGGGCATTTTACAACGATGCAAAGTTATGAAGAACTAGAAGCAGCTTGGGATAAAGTGATTCGAGAGATTACTCGTCATAGTGTTATCATTGAAAATACATGTGACTTAGTGTTAGAAGCGGATGTTCCTGATGTATTATGTTCTGCCTTAACAAAGGATTGTATCGGGCGTGGAAAGACCTTAAAAGAAGGCGGTGCCATTTATGACTTTATCAGTGGTTTGCAAGTCGGTATTGCCAATTTGGCTGATTCATTAGCCGCTATTAAACAATGTGTGTTTGAAAAGAAATGGATAACGCCTGCTCAGCTATGGGAAGCCCTCATGAATGATTTTGCGGGAGAAGAGGGGGCACGCATTCAAAAGATGCTGTTGGCAGCACCAAAATACGGCAATGATGATGACTATGTCGATTTATTAGTCACAAAAGCCTATAAGAGTTATATTGATGAAGTCGTTAAATATCCTAATACACGTTATCAAAGAGGACCTATTGGAGGAACTCGTTATGCCGGAACATCTTCTATTTCTGCCAATGTCGGACAGGGATTAGGAACGATGGCAACACCGGATGGCCGTCATGCTTATACACCATTGGCAGAAGGGTGTTCACCAACACATGCTATGGATATGCATGGACCGACGGCTGTGTTTAAGTCTGTATCCAAATTACCGACAAAAGAGATTACCGGAGGGGTTCTGCTCAATCAAAAAGTGACACCACAGGTTTTGGAAAAAGAAGAGGACAGAGAAAAACTGATTTTCCTTTTAAGAACGTTCTTTAATCGTCTGCATGGATTTCATGTTCAATATAATGTGGTATCTCGTGATACATTGATTGATGCTCAGATTCATCCTGAACAACATCGTGATCTGATTGTACGTGTTGCCGGATACTCAGCGTTCTTCAATGTGTTATCAAAAACGACTCAAGATGATATCATTGCCCGTACGGAACATATACTATAGGAGAGAATGAAAATGGAATATTTATTAGATACTGCTAATTTAGAAGAAATAAAAAAATATCAGGAAATTATCAACATTACGGGTGTTACCAGTAATCCCACCATTTTAAAAAAGGAAGGGAAGATTGATCTGTTTGCTCATCTTCGCAAAATCCGTGAGCTAATCGGAAATGAAAAAACACTGCATGTTCAGGTTGTTTCTGAGGATTGCGAAGGAATGGTACAAGATGCTTTGACTATCTTAGAAAAAGTAGATTCTCTTGTTTATATTAAGATTCCTACTAACGAAGAAGGCTTAAAAGCAATGCGTCAGTTAAAACAAAAAGGGGTGCATATTACCGCTACTGCCATTTATACGATAGCTCAAGGATTCATGGCGATGGAAGCCGGAGCTGATTTTATTGCCCCTTATTATAATCGTATGGAAAATCTTAATATTGATCCAATGGAGGTGATTGAGAGTCTAGCTAAAATGATTGAAAAATATCATTATCCAACAAAAATTCTTGCGGCAAGTTTTAAAAACATGAATCAAGTCAATAATGCTTTTATGAAAGGCGCACAAACCGCTACGATGGATGTCGACGTTATTGCAGCAGCATTAAGCCATCCTTCAATCGATAAAGCCGTTAAAGACTTCAATCAAGATTTTAAATCTGTTTACGGACAAGACGCAAAGCTCCAGAATTTTTAGTTGACAACTAAATTTTAATCGAGTATGATATAAATCATAAAGGGAGTAGCTAGCCAATAGTGTACTTGTTTTCCGTCAATACACGGTGAATTCATCCGGAGCAAGTTTAAATAGCGAGACTTTATTGAAACGTTAAGCGCGTTTTCAATATGGGCTCGCTTTTCGTTTATATACAAATAGGAGGAATATACATTGGAAACTAGCAAAAAGATTTATCAGATGGATAAGCAGGTTTTACTTGATGAACTGCATTGTTCGGCTGATGGGTTAGAAGAATCCCAAGTCAAACAAAATCAGCAGAAGTATGGTTTGAATGAATTAGTTGAAACGAAGAAAAAAAGTATTATTCTCGTCTTTTTAGAACAGTTTAAAGACTTCTTAGTGATTATTTTATTGGTAGCCGCAACGATTTCAGCGATTTTAGGTGATCATGAAAGTGCTATTGTTATTTTTACGGTGGTGGTGATGAATGCCTTATTAGGGACTTATCAGCAGACCAAAGCCGATCAGTCGATTGACAGCTTGAAAAAATTATCTGCCCCATCGGCAAAAGTGATTCGTGAAGGGAAACCGATGATCATTCCGTCAAATGAAGTGACAATCGGGGATATCGTGATGTTGGAAGCCGGTGATTATATCAGTGCGGATGGACGTATCGTTGAAAATGCCAGCTTGAAAATCAACGAAAGTGCTTTGACCGGTGAAAGTGAAAGTGTCGATAAACTAGATACCGTATTTGATAAGGATATGCCATTGGGAGATCAGTTAAATATGGTTTTCTCAGGAAGCTATGTGACTTATGGACGTGGCAATTATGTGGTAACCAATATTGGAATGGATACGGAAGTAGGAAAGATTGCCGCCTTGATCAAACAGACAAAAGAAAAGAAAACACCATTACAGGTCAGTTTAGATCAGTTTGGACAGCGTTTATCGATTATCATATTAATTATTTGTGCCATTATTTTTGGAGTCAGTGCATTAAGAGGAATGCCGATTTTAGATTCCTTTATGTTTGCCGTCGCTCTTGCAGTAGCCGCAATTCCGGAAGCGCTGAGTTCGATCGTTACTATCGTATTATCATTCGGTACTCAAAAAATGGTGAAGGAACACGCCATTGTAAGAAAACTACAGGCAGTGGAAGGATTGGGCAGTGTTTCCATTATCTGTTCGGATAAGACCGGAACTTTAACTCAAAACAAGATGACGGTGCAAAAGTATTTCTTATTCAAAGATGATGAACAGCATTTACGTAAACTGATTTTGGATGGAATTTTATGCAGTGATGCTTTGATTGATGAAGATGGAAAACAAATCGGTGATCCGACTGAGGTCGCATTAATTGATTATGCGATTAAAAATGATTTTTCAAGTGATGATATTCGTCGTGAATACCCTCGTTTATCAGAGATTCCATTCGATTCCGATCGTAAGCTGATGTCAACGACACATCATATCGGCGGACAGGATGTCATGATTACCAAAGGAGCAGTCGATGTTTTATTGACACGTATGGATCTTAGTGAAGAACAAAAAGAACAATTGGTTCAGGTGAATCAAGAGTTCTCCAGTCAAGGACTGCGTGTCTTGGCATTTAGTTATAAAACGATCGACCATCTTGATTTAACTATAGAAGATGAAAAGGATTTGACCTTTGTCGGCTTGATTGCCATGATCGATCCTCCTCGAGAAGAGTCTAAAGAAGCAGTAGCGAAATGTAAAGAAGCAGGAATCAAACCGATCATGATTACAGGCGATCATAAGATTACGGCAGCCGCTATCGCTAAACAGATCGGTATCTTAGACAATATCGATGAAGCGGTGGAAGGTATGGAAATCGATAGTTTGAGTGATGAAGAATTAAAAGAGTTTGTGGAAAATAAATCGGTGTATGCCCGTGTAAGTCCCGAACATAAAATCAGGATTGTGCGTGCATGGCAGGAAAAAGGTCATATCGTATCAATGACCGGAGACGGTGTTAACGATGCTCCGGCTTTAAAACAAGCAGATATCGGTGTCGCTATGGGGATTACCGGAACAGAAGTATCAAAAGATGCGGCAAGTATGGTCTTGACCGATGATAACTTTGCCACTATCGTGAAGTCCATTGAAAACGGACGTAACATCTACGCTAATATCAAACGTTCTATTCAATTCTTACTTAGTGGAAACACAGCCGGGATTATCGTTGTCCTGTTGTCTTCATTGTTGGCTTTACCGGTTCCGTTTGCTCCGGTTCACTTATTGTTTATTAACTTATTAACGGATAGTTTACCGGCGATTGCATTGGGACTGGAACCTGATCAAAAAGATGTGATGAAGGAAAAGCCAAGACCAAAGAGTGAGGGTATTTTGACAAGGGACTTTGTGACCACGATTTTAATTGAAGGAATCGTTATTTCGATAACAACGTTTATTGCATTCTGGGTTGGAATCACTTATTTTGATACATTAACTGCACAGACATTGGCGTTTGCGACCTTATGTCTTTCACGCTTAGTGCATGGGTATAACTGTAAATCACAGCATCCGGTATTATTTACTAGACAATTTATGAATAATAAATATTTATTGGGAGCATTCTTAGTAGGCGTAACATTACTGATGAGTGTCTTATTGCTTCCGGGATTACATGGATTATTCAGTGTAGCGGATATTTCATTTGAATTGTTAGGATTGATCTGGGGATTGGCTTTATCCAATTTATTTGTGATTCAAATCATTAAATGGATAAGAACAAAATTAGGGAGTCGCGGTTAATACTGCGATTCTTTTTTATTGAATATAAAAAAGACCGTTTTAACGGTCTTGGGATTCGTGAATCTGTTTAAAATTATATAAAGCACCAATTAGATTAGAATCGTTATTAAACTGACAGACAGTAACTTCCGGCTTTAAAAACTGTTTGGTATTTTCATAGATAGCAGTGACATAGCGATTGATACCTTCGATGACCGCAGGCTGTTCGCTGATGCCACCACCGATACAAATAATATCGGGATCAAACACATATTGTAAGTTATAGCATTGAACCGCAATATTAAAATAGAAATCTTCCAATACTTCTGTCGCAATCGGATTATTTTCTTTAGCTAAGCTAAAGAGTTTTTCACCGCTTAAAGTTCCCGGTTCCATGTCTAATAGACGTTCAGCTTTTTTAAGGGTGCCTAAAGTTGAAGAATCGTGACCAAAATATTTAAGCTTTACACTTTTACGATCGGCATCCATGATAAAATAACTGGCTTCACCGGCAACGAGATGATTACCACGGTGAATTTTCTTGTCTTTGATGATTGCTCCGGCTACCCCGGTACCAAATGCCAGTACACAACAGTTATCGACGTCTTTAGCTGCCCCGATCCAAGCTTCTGCTAATCCGGCACATTTCCCATCGTTTTCCGCTGAGACAGGCAGTCCGTCACAGCGTTTTGACAATTCATCGACTATATGAACCTGATCCAAACAAGTAACAGCACCACCGCCATAGACGATTCCTTTATCAATATCGACTAACCCGGGACAACTGATGGCAATCCCTTTAATATCTTTTTGTTGTTGATAGACTGTTACCAAACTGTTTAAGAAGGCTTCTAAATCATGATTGATTGTAGGAGTTTTTCCTTTATTAAAGATTTCTCCTTGATCATTCATCAATCCATATTTTACAAATGTTCCGCCAATATCAAATACTAAATACATAAATCTCTCTCCTATTAAATTAAATTTGAAACATTAAAATCAATGTCATTTTTCCCATTACGTTTTGCACGATATAAATGGGTATCTACTCGATGTAAGAAGTCTTCAAGTGTTTCATTCAGCTGAATTTCACCGACTCCCATCGAAAAAGTAATGTGTGTCAAAATCTCATTTTCACAAAAAGGATGCTGGGAAAAGGCATCTTTTATCATGAATGCGACATCTGCCGCCTCCTTGATCGTCGTACTCGGTAAAATAACTAAAAACTCATCACCGCCGATACGACAAATATTTAATTCATTTTTATAAGTCTCTTTGATCGTTAAGAGGATCTTGCCAATATACTTAATTACCAGATCGCCGATCATATGCCCAAATTCATCATTTACTTGTTTAAAGTTATCGCTGTCTAAAAGAATAATGGAAAAGGGAATATATTCCTTGATAAACTGCTGATACAAATAACGATAGCGACGCTTAGCATAACGGGCATTTTTAAGCTTGCTTAATGCATCTTCATTGACCTTTTCATTCAGCTTATCAATCTGCTGTGCCATTTCCTGTTCTTTTTGCCGTTCTTCTTGAATAATCTGAAGGTCCATGCTGATATCCTCGGAAATCCCAAATGTCCCGCAGATGTGATGCTGATGGTCATAGAGAGGATATTTATGCGTACGGACAACGCGTTCAATTCCATCTCGGATACCTTCGTATTCTAAGATATCAATAGCTTTACCGGTAGCGATAATTTCCTGTTCATCACGATACGCTAATTTAGCGTGTTCGGGGCAATGCGTAAACAGTTCATAATCTGTCATACCGATCACTTCATCACGACTTCTTAAATTAAACTTACTGACAAATGCATCATTCACATACAAAAAGCGACTTTCTAAGTCTTTGAAATAGAATACCCGATGTTCTTCCTGATTTACTATTTCTTTTACTAATTGATACGTATTAATTTGTTTTTCTTCCAGAAAGTAGTCAAAATTATCTTTATGATTCACTCTTTTTTCACTCTCTTTTCATATTTTGAAAATGCTTTCAGCACCATCATACTATAAAAGGTTAGAAAATAAAAGAGAAAAAAAGAGAAGATGGGAAACCATCTTCTAAGAATTATGTAAAACGATCTTATTCAATGCTTTGGTTTCTTTTACATCGATGACACGCTGATTGGAACTGCCGCGCCAATGAAGCTGATGATCAAGCAGTCCAATCACAAATCTGCCATCTACTAATACATCAATGAGAGGCATAAAATCTAAATCTTCAATTTCTTCATATAAGAATCCGGTATAACACCAAATCGTCTTATTGGGAAATTTCTCTTTTATTTCTTCAATTAACTTTCCGACTTCTTCACGATTTTGCGGATGTAAAGGATCACCGCCGCTTAACGTAATACCGGAAATATAATCACGTTCGAGGATGTCAAATAATTCAGTCTTTGCTTTTTCATCAAAAACCAAGCCATCATTGATATCCCAAGTAATGGGGTTTTGACACTGCTCACAGGCATGGGTACACCCGGAAATCCAAAGTACGACACGCAGTCCGTCCCCATTCAACATGTCATCTTTAGTAATATCATGATAACGCATTACATTGATTTCCTTTCTTTGATTTCTGCCATCTTGGCATCATTTAAACGAGTATCGCCTTTTACTCTTGAATAAGACAGATAGCCATTCATACGTTCGATCTTTGTCAGATTAGTGCTTCCGCAGATCGGACATACATCCATGTTTAATTCTTCATGACCACAGTCATCACAATAAGAAAGAGATAAATTAACGCCTTCATAGAATCCTTTTTTCATTGCTCGTTTCAGCAATGTTTTAAATGCATCAATATTATAATCAATTGGATACTTCACATACTGAATCTTTCCACCATTGCACAGATCCCAGAAACGTCCTTCACTGTCTTGTTTTTCGATTGGCGTAATATCTTCAGAGACATGGCAATGGAAAGAATTGCTGACATATTCACGATCAGATACATTTTCGATCACACCATATTTTTTACGGAACTGCTGAATCTGCAAGCCACATAAACTTTCTGCCGGAGTCCCGTAAATCGCATACAGAATACCATCTTCTTTTTTAAATTCATTTACTTTTTTATTGATATAGTCAAGGACTTCCAACGCAAAACTTCCATCTTCATAAAGCGATTTTTTATGATGCAGCTGTTCCAATTCATTTAAGGCTGTAATTCCAAATGAAGCGGTTGAAGATTTAAGCAATGGTTTGATCTTATCATTTAATTTCAAATTACCGCCATAGAATCCACCTTCACAGTAAGCAAGCGGGTTAACAGAAGCTTTCATCTCTCCTAAATAGTCATATGTACGAATGTGTAGCTCACGGATCAAGTTCAGATAGTAATCCAATACTTCGTAGAAATCACGTGACTCTTGTTTTGCTTTGGCATAGATCATCGGTAAATGCAGACTGACTGCTCCGATGTTGAAACGTCCGACAAAAACAGGTTCATCGGTTTCATCCGCAGGCTCCATTCCCCCTTTTTCATACCATGGCGATAAGAAAGCACGACATCCCATTGGTGAAACAATCTTTCCGTATTTTTTATACATGCTTGCCACATAACCGTCACCGCTTAAACTTAACCAGTCAGGATACATGGTTTTACTTGAACAAAGCACTCCGGCTTCAAATAAGTCTTCTAGTGGTTTTCCTTCACCATGCAGTTCTTCATCATATAAGAAAACGATCTTAGGGAATAATACCGGTTTTTTGCTTCCTTCTTTTCCTTGACCGATGCGGCGGACTTCCAACATTTTAATAGATGCCATTTTCGCAAAGCGCCCGGTTCCGGTACCTGTTGTTACAGTGATGAACGGGTAGTCTCCACGTGACGAAGACACAGAGTTGAATTTATATTCCCATCCTTGGAATCCTTGTCTGAATTCTCTTTCGATATCTTTTAAAGCAGCTTCTTCTGCTTTTTCTTGTCCTAGTCCTAAGTTGGTATATTTTCTTTTTAAGATTTCATACTGTTTTTTGGCATAAGGTTCTAATAATAAATCGACACTTGGCACTGTAAATCCACCATATTGCTGACTGGCAGCCGAAAGAATGATATCCCCGATAACATCAAATGCAACATCTAATGTTTTAGGTTCGTTATACCAAAGGTTCCCCATTTCAAATCCACCTTTTAAAACGTTTTGAACGTCAAAAAGACAGCAGTTCATCGTATCACGGCGAGCTGACATATCATGGATATAAATATAACCATCACGGCAGGCTTGCAGTTCTTCCGTCGTTAAAAAGAATTTTTGATATAATTCTTTATTTAATTGATTAAAAATTAAACTGCGCTTTGTAGAAACCAAGGCACTGTCTGTATTACTGTTTTCTTTATCCCCAATATACATAATCGATTGTGACTTTTTATAGACTTCATCCAACATTTGTACGAAATCTTGTTTATAGTTACGATAATCACGATAGCTTTTCGCTACTTTTGGATTTGTTGCTTCCAATGCTTCTTCAACGATATTATGCATTTGGGCAATATAGATTTCCGGATGTGTTAATTCACTGACACGTTTTTCTACGATTTCACAGATTTTTTGAATATCCTCATCTGTGAATGTGACTAATGTACGGTATGCTGATTTATTGACTGCAATCACTACTTTTTGGATATTAAATACTTCTTTCGTATTATCCTTTTTGATAACTCTAATTTCCTCTAATTTCATTTTCCCACTCCTTATATATGATTCATTATAAAATAAAATCTTTTTGATTACTAAAGATGTGCTTAGGATTCTCCATAGCGTAAAATATGCGGCTTTGGATATTTGATGCCAAAGGTTTCAACTGTGACCTTTTCCATTATTTCAGGAACCAGAGGTTCATTGATATCCACATTTGGATTATCTTCAGGAATTATTTTTTTAGTGGGTACTTGTATGATCCGTTCCACTTCACTATAACCACTGATCACTTTGCCAAAGGCAGTAAATTTTTTGTTTAGGCGTTCCTGACAGTCATCGCCGATGACGATAAAAAAATCACAGCCTGAAGCGATGCTGCTGCCATCTCCGCCCATTCCGACAACCCCTTTTTCAAAAGCAATCGGATTAGGATGCCCATTTTCCTCAAATTCTCCCTCGATGATATATTCACATTTAGGATCATGATTAAATCCGTTATATGTAAACTGCAATACAAAATCATAGGCAATTCTTTGAATTGGGCGATGATCAAGCAAGCCTTGCTGAATGAGGGTGATCATGCTGTTGACGGTATTGGGAGCGATATCCGGATACAGTTCAATTTTAATTTGTTTTTGATTATTTAAAGTGATACACATGATGGGATTCATAAAAATACCTCCTTCGCCAAATTATACTATGTCTTTGGGGGAGGTGCAATCGCTAATTTTCTTTTGAAATTGACAAGAAATATAAAAAAGCACTGATTTATTCAGTACTTATCCGCTTTCAATCTATTTTCAATTTATCAAAATAAATGTTCGATCAAAATTTTGATTCCCATTAAGATTAAAATCACTCCGCCAAGAATATCTGCTTTGGCTTTAAGTCTGCTTCCAAACAGATGCCCGATTTTAACCCCTATGACAGAAATGACGGCAGTGATAACGGCAATGATCAGTGTCGCATCAAGAATTTCTATCCTAAAAAATGCAAATGTGATGCCAACGGCAAAAGCATCAATACTACAGGCAATGGATAATGGGAACAGTGTTTTAAAATCAAAAGCAGGGCAGACTTCTTCTTCCATATGCGCTTCCCTTAACATGTTAATGCCGGTATAAGTTAATAAAATAAATGCGATCCAATGATCGATCTGGACGATGTGAGCGGCAAACTGCCTGCCTAATAAATAACCGATAAAAGGCATCAGTCCTTGAAAAAAACCAAAATAGATACCGACTTTAATTCCTTTTCCCCAATCCATCTTGTGCATTGGCAAACCTAAGCATAAAGCTAAGGCAAAGGCGTCCATTGCCAGCCCGACAGCGATAAAAATCATTTCTGTATATCCCATTGTGTTCACCTGACCTTCTTTTCTATACATACGCAGTTTAAATCTAATTTATTAGTATAGATTTTCAATTATAAAAAAGCTATAATAGAGTCTATAAATCAGATAGGAGGAGTTCCCATGAAAGAATTGGCTTTATTATCATTGTTGGAAAAGAATGCCCGCATGGAAGTAAAAGACTTGGCAATGGCTTTGCAGGAAAGCGAAGAGAATGTATTAAATACAATGAGCGATCTGGAAAAAAGAAAAGTAATCTGTGGGTATCATACGATGATTAATTATGATCATTTGAATAAGGATGATGTCATGGCTTTGATCCAAATCAATGCCACTCCTGAAAGAGAATACGGATATGATCGTGTCGCAGCAAACATTTATAAATTTCCGGAAGTAGATACGATGTATTTATTAAGCGGAGCCTATGAGTTTTTAGTGATTATTAAAGGAAAGACAATGCAGGATGTGGCTAACTTTGTGGCGAGCAAACTGGCGATTATTGAATCTGTGACCGGAACATCTACTTATTTTGTCTTAAAGCAATATAAAAATAATGGGGTTGCTTTTGTTGCGGATGAGGACCCTAATGACCGTTTGGTGGTGACACCATAATGTATGAAGAATATTTAAGTCAGAAAGTAAAAGAAATAAAACCAAGTGGCATCCGTAAATTCTTTGATCTGGCAAGTCAGATGGAGGGCGTTATTTCTTTAGGGGTAGGAGAGCCGGATTTTGCGACTCCATGGAAGATTCGTGAGGCTGCTATCTATTCGATTGAAAAGGGAAAAACCTTTTATACAGCCAATCAGGGGTTATTGGAACTGCGTGAAGAAATCTGTAAGTATCAAAAAAGACGTTTTAACTTGGATTATGATCCGATTAAAAATACGATTGTCACTGTTGGCGGAAGTGAAGGAATTGACATCGCTTTGCGTGCATTAGTGAATCCGGGCGATGAGGTCATCTTGCTAGATCCCAGCTATGTAGCTTATATGCCGGGAGTACAACTGGCAGGGGCAGTGCCTGTTACCATTACTTTAACACAAGAAAATCAGTTTAAGCTGACCCCGGAATTGTTAGAGGCGGCAATCACCGATAAAACCAAACTGCTTTTATTGAATTTCCCGAATAATCCAACCGGAGGATTCATGACGAAAGAAGATTATGAAAAAATCGTTCCGATTATTAAGCAACATGATCTTTTAGTTATTACCGATGAGATTTATGCGGAATTAAGTTATGATGAAAAGTTTTGTTCAATTGCATCATTTGATGAAATTAAGGATCATGTGATCTTGATCAGCGGTTATTCTAAAGCTTATGCGATGACGGGGTGGCGTTTAGGTTACGTGTTAGCACATGAAACCTTTATAAAAGCGATGAATAAGATTCATCAGTTTGTGATTATGTCGGCACCAACGGCAGCTCAGTATGGCGCTATTGAAGCCATGCGTCATTGTGACAGTGAAATTGAAAGTATGCAGCAGTCTTACATGCTGAGGAGAAATTATATCGTTGAAGGATTTAATAACTTGGGCTTGGAAACGTTTATGCCGCAAGGGGCTTTCTATATTTTTCCATGCATAAAGTCGACTGGAATGACCAGTGAGGAATTTTGCGAAGCGTTGCTGAATGATCAAAAAGTTGCCTGTGTACCGGGAACAGCTTTTGGTGATGCCGGAGAAGGATTTATTCGTGTTTCTTATGCTTACAGTATCGATCAGATCAAAGAAGCATTGGGGCGAATTGAACTGTTTTTAAATAAGATAAGGAAATAATGAGAAGCTGTTTCAAATAGAAACAGCTTTTTTATGATATTATAAATATTTTAAATTATATTTTTGATTTTCATTAAATGTAAAGGGGTTGCGTTGACTTATATCAAGAAACATGATAAAATTTATATAGATAAATAATATAAATAATTTTTATAATGTGTATGGGGAACAGGATTGTTTTTGCTGATTAGACAAAAGGGGCGAAATTGTCTAACAATAAATGTTTTTTATAAGGAGTCAAGAAGGGAGTGCTGACTTATGAAAAAAATGATGATGTGTATCCTTATGCTTTTGATAGTGGGGTGTCAGAAACAAGAACCAAACGTACAAAATGAAAATTGGTATATGGCTGTGAAATCCACAAAAAGTGATGCAGAATATATCCCGTTTTTAGATGAAGCGTATTTCACGGATAGTTCTTTGGAAGAAATCAAGAAAACAGAGGGCGTAGAAGAGGTACAGCCTATTTATATTTTTGATACAAACTTGACTGAACCGGGTAAATTAGATAGTCCTTATGGCAATGTAAAAGTATATAAAGACGCTGATTTGGTTTCTGAATATTTCTATGATCCGGCACATGAGACTGTGAAAAGTTTTCAACTAATAAATATACTGGGGTACCCAAGTGGTTTAGATATGAATGCGTATACTGCTGTTCAAAGTAAAGAGGGAGTCAAGGATGGATGCTATTTGAGTGCAGATGTCGCACAGCAGTTAGGGATTAGCCATTTAGATGATTCTTACACGCTGGAAATTTATTGTTTGATTCCTGTAAGCAATACAATCGATGAGACAATGCTGGAGGAATATCCGGATCTGGTACAGGATGTAACGAATAATAAGCAATTCTTATATCCTTATACATTAAAAATTAAGATAGCAGGAATCTTGAATGATGAACTTTCATCATCACGCGGACAGTTATATGTTCCATTGCAACTGATGCAAGCGTTAATCAAAGAACATCAGATAGAAGAGGTTAGAACGAATAATTATCTTGTTAAAGTGAAAAATAATGATGTTTTAAATACTTTGCAAGGATTGGATACACAACTGAAAATGAGCAAGTATCCTTTAGAGGAATTCAAATATTCATAAAATTTAATTTAGCCGATATTGGGGATGAACGTTAGGGTTCATCCTTTTTCGATATTTTTCTGTCTCGTAATACAATAGATGGGTTCAAAAATGAACAGGAATTAACTAATGATTTTTAATAATGAACAGCTATTGTAAGTCCCTAAAAGATAGACTAAGATGAGTTCAAGGAGGAAACAAAAATGCAAGTAAAGAAAGAAGAAATAAGGCAAAAGATATTAGATGTTGCAGAAGATGAATTCTTAAAACGCGGATACGAGAACGCATCTATGCGAGTGATTGCCAAAAAAGCCAATACGACACTGGGGAACATCTATCACTACTTCCCTAATAAAGAAGCTTTACTGGTAGAATTGCTTACTCCAACCTTGGATAATTTAGATATCGGATTAGCCGATCATTTAAAACTAACAGAGATTTCATATACACTGCAAGATCTTATTGATTATATTGATCGTTATGAACAAGGGGAAGATTTTAAAGAATTAGATTTTCTTTTGGATAAGAAGATTGTCATTCTTTTAGAACTAAACAGCAGTTCCTTGTTAGAAAGAAAGGAGAAACTGTTAGAGACCTTTAATGAGCATCTTTGCTGGCATCTAGGGATGGGCGAGAAAGATGGATCATACAGTAAGATTATTATCAACATGGTAACCGATTGTATTAAACAGGCGTTGCTGGAGAATGAGACGTTCATTGAAACAAGAAAAGAATTTATTAAATTATTTCGTTTCTTTTGTACCGGGATCGCAACACGTTATAAATAGGAACACTTGCTTTTAAGTCAGTGTTTTTATTATGGCAAAAAAATGGAAAAGAGGACATTAAAATGATTCATGTAAGCAACTTATGTAAATATTATCTAAGTGGGGGAAAACAAACTGTGGCATTGGACCATGTCAGTTTTGATATAAAAGAGGGAGAATTTGTGGTGATCTTGGGACCATCGGGAGCTGGTAAATCCACTTTACTGAATATTTTAGGGGGGATTGACGGACTGAGTGAGGGAGAAGTGCTGGTTGATCAGCAAGCTATCGGACAGCTGAGTGAGAATGCATTATCTTTCTATCGAGCCAATCTGATTGGCTTTATCTTTCAATTCTATAATTTGATTCCAACCTTAACGGTATATGAGAACATTGCTTTGATGAAAGATATTAAAAAGGATATCTTAGATCCAATGTATGTTTTAGAACGGGTAGGATTAAAAATGCACGCAAAAAAATTTCCCAATCAGCTTTCGGGCGGGGAACAGCAGCGTGTATCGATTGCCAGAGCGGTGACAAAAAATCCTAAGGTACTCTTATGTGATGAACCCACCGGTGCATTGGATAGTGAGACAGGGAGCATGGTCCTGCAGCTGCTTTGGGATATTTGTCGGGAATATCGTAAAACCACAATTATTGTGACCCATAATGCAAGTATTGCCCAGGCAGCAGATAAAGTCATTACAGTTAAAAACGGTAAAATCAAAGATATTCAAGAGAATGCACATCCATTAAGCATTCAGGAAGTAGAGTGGTAATCATGCTGTATAAAAAAATGCTGAGAGATATCAAAGTCAATAAAATACCGTTTATTGCTATTTTCTTAATGATGTTCATGGCTAATTTTATTTTTTCCGGGATTACCAGTGAATACTATGGCTTGCAGTCAAAATTTAATCATTATATTGAGGAAACAAAGTTAGCGGATAGCTGGGCTTATGGCCAGCTGTTTGAAGAAGATAAGATACAGGAATTAAGCAATGAATCCAATATTGAGACGGCTGAGGGACGAATTCTTATTCCGGCAACACTGACAGATCATCCTGAAAAATCTATAGACCTTTATATAAAACAAGGGGATACGCTGTCCAAGTTTAAAGTGGTCGAAGGCATAGCATACCAAAAAGAGAACGATGGTATTTGGTTAGATGCACAGTTTGCCCAAGCGAATGGTTATCGGCTTCATGATACGATTACTTTAGAATATCAGGGGATTAAGCTGGAAAAAGAAATTGTAGGATTGGGCTATCATCCTGAATATATCTATCATGCAGATGACGGACAGATGGTGCCAGATCATCAAAACAGCGGATTTGCTTTGATAAGCAAAATCTATTTTCCTTATCCTATGGCATATAATCAGCTGTTGATATTAGGGAAGGGGGATTTGCAAACAACGGTTCAGAATCATTTTTCTCAGGCAACATTGCTGATGCAAAAAGATCATCCTGCTTATTTAATGGTCAATGAAGAAATTAATCAACATAAAGAAATAGGGATACTGTTTGTTTGTGCTTTCCTATTCATCGCGGCATTGGTAACAATGACAACCTTGCATCGTCTGTTGAGTTCACAAAGAATCCAAATTGGGGTCTTGAAATCTTTGGGCTTTAATAAGCGTCAGTTATTTATTCACTATATCACTCACAGTACATGTGTTTGTTTAGCCGGATCGCTCCTTGGTTTTTTTCTTGGCTCTTTAGCACTGCCGCCCTTGCTATTTAACTTTATGAATGAGATGTACACGATTCCCGATTTAAAAGCACAGCCGCTGCCTTATGGCTGGTGCTTGCCATTGGGGTGTGCATGGGGATGTGCGGTAATTTCATTTTTAATCTGCCGCAAATATCTGTGTGGTAATGCCGCTGATATTTTAAATGGCAAAACAAGTAAAAAGAAATATAAAGCATTGCCTTTTCCTATGTTCTGGCAGCATCTATCTTTTTCAACGCAATGGAATGGACGTGATATTTTCCGTAATCAACTGCGAAGCATGATGAGTATTTTAGGGGTGATTGGCTGTGTTGCCTTGCTTTATGGAGCGTTTGGTCTTTACACATCAATGAATCACTTGACTATTTGGAATATGAATACAGTACAAACTTATGAGACCAAAGTAACCGGTGATTTCAGTGACGAAAAATATACTCAGCAGATTAAAGCACTCATGGATGGCGATACGATCATGGAAAGCGGTGTAGAAATTCTTTATGATCAAAAATCACGTTCGGTCACTTTTACCGCACTTGAATCTCAGCAATATCTGCATTTGATGAAAAATGAGCAAGAAGAAATAAGCCTGAGTGATGGGCTGGCTATTTCCAAAAATATTGCCGATGATTTAAACCTGAATATCGGAGATCCGCTTCAATGGAAATTAAATGGCAGCGATCAATGGATAACCAGCACAGTAAAAGCCATTATTCGTACCCCCCTTAATCAAGGGATTACTATAAAAAAAGAAGAGATGGAGCGCTTAGACCTTGATTATCAGCCCACCTCAATCATAGGGCAGACCTTGGATGAATCTTTACTAGAAGCAAAGAATACAACCAGTATTCAAAATAAAGAAGATCTGCAAAATGGATTAGATACAATGATGCAGGCATCGATCATGATGTGCAGTATCTTTGTTGCTGCGGCGGTGCTGTTGGGGAGTGTCATCCTATATAATTTAGGCACTCTTTCCTATAATGAACGTTATTATGAAATGGCAACCTTAAAAGTGCTGGGCTTTTCTAATATGAGGATAAGAAAGTTGATGATCCAGCAGAATCTATGGCTAAGTATTATTGGCATCATTCTGGGATTGCCGGCAGGATATTCATTTATTTTGGTCTTACTTTCGACGGTTCAAGCGACCATTGACATTACCGTCTATATTCCTATGTATATTTATTTATTCAGTATTTTAGGGACATTGCTCCTGTCATGGGGAATCAATCGTCTGCTTTCCAGAAACGTTTATCATATCGATATGGTGGCAGCATTAAAAGCTAACGAGTAAAACCACAAGATTCGATGTATAAGCAGATCGACAATACTTGCCGGCTGTTACTGTAAATTTATCAAGGAAGATGCCATTACTTATAAAAAATACTGATTTCATCAGTGAAATCAGTACTTTTTTCTATTTTGTAAGTGAAGACAGATCGCCTTGTTGGATGGCAAGCAGATTTTCAGATATCTTTTCAATCGACCAATCCCACCACTTTAACTCAAGAAGCTGCTCAATGTCCTTTTTAGGAAAGCGAAGGCGTATGGCTTTCGCAGGGATACCACCAACAATCGTATAAGGCGGAACATCTTTCGTTACAACGGCACGGGTACCGATAATAGCCCCATCACCAATCGTAACACCAGCTAGGATGATGGCTTCATAACCAATCCAAACATCATTCCCAATGACGATATTGCCTTTGTTGTCCCAAGCTTTTTTCGGACTCATGCCATGGTCCCATTCCTCATAAAAAATGGGGAAAGGGTATGTCGATAAAGAATCTAAAGTATGATTGGCACTGTTCATTAAAAATTTCACTCCACAGGCAATCGAACAGAACTTCCCAATCTTCAGTTTGTCCTGATTGATGGGGTAATGGTAAAATACATTATTCTTTTGAAAATCCCGGGGATCATGAATAAAGTCATTATAGATCGTAAAATCTCCAATTTGAATGCGCTCATCTTGAACGGCGTTTTTTAAATAAATCGTTTGTGTATCCCCCAAACGAGGATATAGTTTAGTTTTATCTGGAATCATCATTATTTCTCCTATTCTATTTGTCCATATTGATCATTCCAGTTACTGCAATGCAACGTTTCACACTATCCCTTCTCTCTATCTTTAATTTTATCATAAGAGGGTTTACTTTAGTAAGATTTTTTGAGAGGATAGAGATAAAGTAAAAAGAAAGGAGATCTAAGATGACTTATATTGAAATGAAAGATGAGGATGTTTTTAAAATAACGGATCTCTATATTCGTACCTTTAATCAAGCACCATGGAACGACCGCTGGGAAACATGGAGTGTTCAAAAACGTTTGATGCAGATGGCAAAAGCACCTGACTTTTATGGGTTAATGTTGTATCAGGAGAATGATATAGTAGGTTTTATTTTAGGCAATGCGCAGCAGTATTATGATGGCATTAAGTTTGAGATTAAAGAGTTTTGTATCGATCCCCGTTTTCAAAGTGGAGGATATGGGACAACCCTTTTAGCGGAGTTTGAAAAACGTTTGCTGGCTCAAGGGATAGATGAGATTATCTTATTGACTTTAAAAGCGCCGCAAACAGAAGGGTTCTATCATAAAAGGGGATATACAACCTTAAATGAAATGATTTTGATGAATAAAAAGATCAGAGGGAAGCGACATGACGGATAAAATGCTTTGCGTGTTAGCGGGATATGATGATCAGACTTCACAGCAATTCGATGTCTTTAAAAGATATTTGAAAGATTTTAAAAGTAATGAAACAAGAGGGCTGCCTCATCATATCACGCTATGTTGTGTACCTGTTGAAAAGAAAGAAGACATACAAAGAGCGATGAAAAAGGCTGCTGCTGAAATATCCATATTTCCTGTGACGTTTAATCACATCGGGATATTTGGCGGAGCTAAGGTTCTGTTTATAGCACCTGATGTGAATTCGGCGTTGCTTAACTTGAAAGAACGATTTGGGGAGAGTTGGAATTGGACAGCCCATACTACCATGCTGATGAATGAATCAGAGGTTATTTGTCAAGCGTCAGCCATTCTTTTGGAAACATTTCATGCGTTTGAGGGGAAAGTAGATTGTTTATATCTTTATGAATTTTTTCCTGCTCGTTTGATTTGTTCGGTAAAACTAAAAAAGAGCGAGAACGCTCTTTAGAGACAGCTTTGAAAGGCTGTCTTTTTTAATACCATGATTTGCTCATTGTGAATATCCTTTTCTCCGTTAAATAAAAATCCAAGCTTTTTATATAAGTGCAAAGCTACCGTATTATCTTCATATAAGCTTAAATATACTTCTTCATCGTCATAGTGATTAAAAATATGTTGGATCAAAGTAATTAATGCTTTTTTGCCATATCCTTTTTTCTGCTGGCTTTGATCAATCAAAAAACGATCTAACCAGACACGTCCATGATCTCCTTCTGTTTTCCATAATCCGTACATGGCAAAACCAATCAAAGTTTCATCATCATAGATACCTACAGGTTTCCATAAGGGCAAGGCATCAGCTTCTTTCAAACAATCTTCTACCGATTCGATGAAATGTGTCTGACTGGGTAAAAGTGACAGCTTTAGTATTTCTTCTTTGTTTTTTGCACTGACAGGTATTAATTGTATCATTGTTTCACCTCTTACCCATAATAGCATATTTTCAGAAATTTAGATATTAATACGATCTTAATACGGATACAGGTTCCTTAACACTATTCTAATTTTTACTGTGCTAGACTGAAAACGTAATAAGGAGGGGTATACATGAATTGGATTGTCGTAGGCATCGGAATGTGTGCAATAGGCTTTCTGATGTATCTGGTTAAAATATTATTGTGGGGGGATAAATGATGACATCAGCATGGATTCAAATAGCGTTATATTTAATCATTTTAATTTTATTAGCGATACCGTTAGGAAACTATATCGGGAAAGTAATGACTGGGGAAAAAGTATTTCTTAGTAAGCTGATTGCCCCAATCGAAAAAGTAATATATAAATTGTTAAAAGTAGATGTTTCAGAAGAAATGAACTGGAAAAAGTATGCCATAAGTGTCTTTGTTTTCAGCGGTATCTTCTTTGTTCTTTTATTTGGTATCCAGGTTTTGCAGGGAGTTCTTCCTTTAAATCCTGAAGGCTTGAAAAATGTAAGATGGGATTTGGCATTTAACACCACTTCAAGCTTTGTGACGAATACAAACTGGCAGGCTTATTCAGGGGAAAGCACATTATCTTACTTTACGCAGATGCTAGGGTTAACTGTACAGAACTTTGTTTCGGCGGCGGTAGGAATTGCAGTCTTGTTTGCTTTGATTCGTGGTTTTGTAAGGGTTCAAAAAAAGGGATTAGGTAATTTTTACCAAGATGTTACACGGATTATCCTTTATATTTTGATTCCTTTATCTCTAGTTTCTGCTGTTGCGTTAACATCTCAAGGGGTTTCTCAGAATTTTAAAGCTTATGAACAAGTGGATCTTGTGGAACCGATCGTTTTAGAAGATGGTACTGTGATTGAAAAAGGAGTGGTTCCACTGGGACCGGCGGCAAGTCAAATTGCAATTAAGCAATTAGGGACAAATGGCGGTGGCTTTTATGGTACCAATTCGGCACATCCTTTAGAGAACCCGAATAATGTAACTAATCTGATTGAGATGCTTTCTATCTTATTAATTCCGGCAGCCTTATGCTTTACTTTTGGCCGCAATATTCATGACCGCCGACAGGGAAGGGCAATATTTGCGGCAATGTTCATCGTTTTAACATTGGCAACTTCAGCTATCGTCGTTAATGAACAAATGGCAACACCGCAGTTATCTCAAAATCAAACGGTAGATCTTACACCCCATCAGCAGGCAGGCGGGAATATGGAAGGAAAAGAAAGCCGTTTTGGTATTGCGGCATCTTCCACTTGGACGGCTTTTACGACAGCGGCTTCAAACGGTTCTGTCAATGCGATGCATGACAGCTATACACCACTTGGAGGAATGATCCCGATGATCTTAATGCAGCTTGGTGAAGTGATTTTTGGTGGTGTCGGCTGTGGATTATATGGAATGATCGGTTTTGTCATTCTAACGGTATTCATTGCTGGATTGATGGTAGGAAGAACACCGGAGTATCTTGGCAAAAAAATAGAGCCTTATGAAATGAAAATGGCAGTTGTTTTATGTTTAGCGACACCTATTGCGATCTTGATAGGCAGCGGAATAGCCGCAATCGTTCCTTCCGTCGCAGATAGTTTAAATAACGGTGGTGCACACGGCTTTTCTGAATTGCTGTATACGTATACATCTGCCGGGGGAAATAACGGTTCAGCATTTGCTGGGTTCAATGCCAATACGATATTTGTAAATTTAAGTACAGGATTCTCTATGTTGTTTGCACGCTTTGCACCGATATTGGCAACATTAGCAATCGCCGGAAGCTTGGTGAAAAAGAAAAAAATAGCGACGGGGGCGGGAACTTTAGCTACGCATAATGCTATGTTCGTCGGACTGTTAATCTTTGTGATCGTATTGATCGGAGCATTGAGCTTCTTTCCGGCGCTGGCATTAGGACCCATTGCCGAATTCTTTGGTATGTGATAGGGGGAGAATAAGATGAATGTGAAAAATAAAAATGGCTTTATCGATCGCAAAATGCTAAAACGAGCGATCAAGGATTCCTTTATTAAACTGTCTTTTAAAACACAGAAAGAAAATCCGGTGATGTTTCTGGTCTATCTTTCTTCAATTTTAACGACATTATTGTGGATTGCTTCATTATGCGGATACAGCGATGCCTCACCTGTCTTTATCTTTGGAATTACAGTGATTTTGTGGTTTACTGTGTTATTTGCGAATTTTGCGGAAGCAATTGCCGAAGGACGTGGAAAAGCACAGGCGGATGCGCTGCGTGCATCTAAAAGAGATGTCGAGGCACATCGTATTCCTTCTGTCAACCGTAAAGATCAGATTGAAAACGTATATTCGACAGCTTTAAAAAAGGGCGATATCGTCTATGTAGAAGCAGGGGAACAGATTCCCGCAGATGGTGACGTTATTGAAGGTGCTGCTTCTGTAGATGAAAGTGCCATTACAGGAGAATCCGCTCCGGTCATTCGTGAAGCCGGTGGTGACCGCAGTGCGGTTACCGGTGGAACCACATTAATTTCGGATTGGCTGGTGATCCAAGTTACTCATGCTTCCGGAGAAAGCTTTTTAGATAAAATGATCGCAATGGTCGAAGGTGCGGCAAGAAAAAGAACACCAAATGAAATCGCATTGCAGATTTTTCTGATTGCATTGACGATTATCTTCTTGTTAGTCACTGTATCGCTTTACACCTATTCTGCTTTTTCGGCTAGTTTAGCGGGAATTGCAAATCCGATCTCTGTGACGTCTTTAGTCGCACTGCTCGTTTGTTTAGCGCCGACGACCATCGGAGCGTTGCTTTCTGCTATTGGGATTGCCGGGATGAGCCGTTTAAATCAAGCCAACGTGTTAGCCATGAGCGGGCGTGCCATCGAAGCTGCCGGAGATGTGGATATCTTGATGCTTGATAAAACAGGGACAATTACTTTAGGGAATCGTCAAGCCTGTGAATTTATTCCGGTAGATGGAGCAGACATGGAAGAATTAGCGGATGCCGCTCAGCTATCTTCATTATCGGATGAAACACCGGAAGGTCGCAGCATCGTTGTTTTGGCGAAGGAAAAGTTTAATATCCGTGGTCGTAATCTGCACGAATTAAATATGGAGTTTGTTCCATTCAGCGCAAAAACACGAATGAGCGGTGTGAATCTTAATGGTTTGGAAATCCGTAAAGGAGCCATGGACGCGATCAAAGAGTATGTGGAAGCACATGGACATGTTTATTCAAAAGAATGTCAGCAGGTGGTGGAAGAGATATCCCATAAAGGCGGAACACCGCTGATTGTGGCAAAAGATTTCAAAATTCTCGGGGTTATTTATTTAAAAGATATTATTAAACAGGGTGTTCAGGAAAAATTCGCAGATCTAAGAAAAATGGGGATTCGCACTATCATGATTACAGGTGATAACCCATTGACAGCAGCTGCTATTGCCGCAGAAGCAGGAGTAGATGATTTTCTGGCAGAAGCTACACCGGAAGGCAAGCTGCAAATGATTCGTGATTTTCAGGCAAAAGGTCATTTAGTAGCGATGACGGGGGATGGAACAAATGACGCACCGGCGTTGGCACAGGCAGATGTAGCAGTGGCAATGAATACCGGAACACAAGCAGCAAAAGAAGCCGGGAATATGGTCGATTTAGATTCGTCTCCGACAAAACTGATTGAAGTCGTTCGTATTGGTAAACAGCTGCTGATGACACGAGGCAGTTTGACTACTTTTAGTATTGCGAATGATTTAGCCAAATATTTTGCAATCATTCCGGCATTATTCATGGGATTGTATCCGGGATTAAGGGCTTTAAATATCATGCATCTTCATAGTGCGGAAAGTGCCATTTTCTCCGCTGTTATTTATAATGCGTTGATTATTATTGCTTTAA
Organism: Beduini massiliensis; assembly: GCF_000829905.1. GTDB lineage: Bacteria > Bacillota_I > Bacilli_A > Erysipelotrichales > Coprobacillaceae > Beduini > Beduini massiliensis. The sequence continues at coordinate 238,482 of NZ_CDPP01000006.1, read as the reverse complement.
TTCCACTTGCTTTAAAAGGAGTTAAATACCGTGAAGTATCTGCTTCAAAGCTGTTGACAAGAAACTTGCTCGTCTATGGTGCAGGCGGAATTATTGCTCCGTTTATTGCAGTGAAGGTCATTGATATTATTATTACCGCTTTAGGCATTATATAGGAGGAATACACATGAAAACTATTTTACCGATCTTTAGAAAGATGATCGTCTTTGCTTTATTGCTCACAATCTTATGCGGAGGTCTTTATACATTAAGTGTGACGGGTATTGCTCAAGTGCTGTTTCCTCATACTGCCAATGGCAGTATCATCGAAATTGACGGTAAAAAATACGGCAGTGCTTTGTTAGCTCAACAGTTTACAGAGGATAAGTATTTGTGGGGACGTATTATGAATGTGGATACCGCAACCTTTACCGATGAATCCGGACAGCCGCTATCTTATGGCACTCCATCTAATCTAGCTGTAACAAGTGAAGAATATGAGCAGCTTATCAGTGAAAGAGTACAGAAAATTTTGGCAGCACATCCCGATCAGGCAGGAAAGCCGATTCCTGTGGATTTAGTCACTTGTTCAGGAAGCGGATTGGATCCGGAAATTTCTGTAGCTGCAGCGAAATACCAAATAGAACGTATTGCCAATCAACGTCATATAACTTCTCAGGAAGTAGAAGCGATTATTGACCGTTATACTACTTCAAGATTTCTAGGTATCTTTGGTGAACCGGTTGTCAATGTGCTGAAAGTTAATCTAGCGTTGGACGGCATCCTAAAATGACCGTCATATACCCGATGAATAAGGTGCTAAGCAGAGAATACTCTGTTTTTCAGATGACTGGCTCGTCATCTAAAATAAAGAATCTGTTTTATCTGGTCTTGGGGTTAGCCCGAGATTTTGACACCAAATGTGAAGTGCTGACTTTAGAGGAAACATCGCAGCTATGGCTGCTGTTTCCCAATTCCTGCATGGATTGCAGTATGTTTGGTCACGAATATAAAGAGACCCTTTATGAATTGCAAGATGACTTTCAGCTCACGGTTCACGGTATCAGTGAAGCAAATGAGCCGGCTTGCTTAATGTTTAGTGCAAAGGAAAAATGTTTAGAGGTTACCTATCAGAATATTTCCGGCGAACCCTTTTTGCAGCTTTATGCTATTCATCTGCAAATGACTTTCTCAAATGAAATTGCTGAGAGATTTGTCAAAACAATATTAATGGAGTGGGATTTTTCTAAGCCGTTGATTGCGGCTGATCCTTTTTGGAAAAATCAACTTAAAGAAAAAGATCTGTTTGAGACAGATACTGATAGTTATTACTATGATTATATTCTCTTAGAAGAACAAGAAAATAGAAATGAATTGTTGAAAGAAGCATTGTCGTTAAAACAGTTATCTAAATTATGGGAGATCTTCTTAAATGAACAAGTCACTCCCTATGAATTATCCTTATTTGAACAGGGGATGTCTCATTTAGATCTGTTTCGTTTGGAAATGTCACTGCGTATGGCTTTAGTGCAGAGTGAAATCAAAGTAGTTTTGACCTCGCGATATTTTGAGATTTATAAGAATGATCAACGATTGTGGTTAGATAGTCATTCGGCAGCAGAAGGAGAAAAACTATTCCTAAAAATATTATTTCCGGTGAAGAGAAGATTTTAATCTTCTTTTCTTTATACAATCTTAATACATCGCTAAAAATCTATATAGTATCCTAATGTGATTGAAAAAATTATTGTGTATAATGAAGATGATGAAACGGGGGATATCGAAATGGAAGAAGAACGCTTGAATCCCGATGAACTCTTAGAAAGCATAAATGAAGAGAAGCATCGGGGGAAATTAAAAATCTTTTTTGGTTATGCTGCCGGTGTTGGAAAAACTTATGCTATGCTTAAAGCCGCACACACGGCATTGAAAGCGGGAATCGATGTCGTTATCGGCTATATTGAACCGCATACCCGTCCGGAAACAATGGCACTAGTCGAAGGGCTGGAGCAGATTCCCACACTTGAAATTGCCTATAAGAATATGATGTTGAAAGATTTTGATATCGATCGTGCGATCACACGTCATCCGCAGTTGATTTTAGTTGATGAACTGGCGCATACCAATAGTTTAGGAATGCGTCATAAAAAACGCTATCAAGATATAGAAGAATTATTAAGGGCGGGAATCGATGTTTATACGACGGTCAATGTCCAGCATTTAGAAAGTTTAAATGATATCGTTGCTTCCATTACGGGGGTTATTGTTCGCGAACGTATACCTGATGATCTTTTTGATTCTGCGGATCAGGTAGAATTGGTTGATATAGAACCTGATGAATTGATTGAACGTTTAAACGAAGGGAAAATCTATTCGCAAAAGCAGGTAAGTAAGGCGTTGGAAAACTTCTTTTTAAAGGAAAATTTAGTGGCATTGCGAGAAATTGCATTGCGGCGCAGTGCTGACAGGGTGAATCGTCTGGTTGAAAAAAACAAGCAGAGAACGCATAAAGCAGACTACTTTACGGAGGAACATATTTTGATCTGCCTGTCTTCTTCTCCTTCCAATGCGAAAGTAATTCGAGCGGCTTCCCGTATGGCAAGAGCGTTCAATGGCTCTTTTACCGCTCTATATGTGGAAAAATCAGAAACATTAAGCACAGAGGATAATGGACGTTTGCTTAATAATATCAAGTTAGCCGAACAATCCGGAGCAAGGATCGTGACGATGCATGGTGAGGATATAGCTGAGCAAATTTCTGAATTTTCAAAAGCTGCAGGTGTATCGAAAGTCGTGATTGGGCGTTCCAACAATAAACGACGTTATTTTTTCAATAAGCAGAGTTTAGTAGAGAAACTGACTGTCTTAGCTCCTAATTTAGATGTTTATATTATTCCTGATTATCCCAATGCAGTGTTTCATAAAAGGAAGAATTGGAAAAAAGCAGTTCATTTTTCTTTTATTGATTTGTGGAAAACAATGAGTATATTGGCCATTGCTACCTTAATCGGTGCTTGGTTTTACAGTCTGGGATTTAGTGATGCTAATATTATCACCGTGTATATTCTAAGTACTGTGGTTATTGCAATGGTGACAAAAGGGAGAATTTACAGTGTCACTTCTTCTTTGCTTAGTGTTCTTATCTTTAATTATTTCTTTACGTACCCACATTTTACATTGCTGGCATATGATAAAGGCTATCCGGTTACATTCTTAGTGATGTTTATTGCTTCATTTTTGATCAGTACCTTAACTACTCGGGTGAAAGAACAGGCACGTCAATCGGCACGACAGGCACATCGTACCAGTGTTCTTTTAGAAACCAGTCAAAAACTGCAACGAATGATGACCTATGATGAAATTCTCAAACAGACAGCTTTTCAGGTAATCAAATTGCTGAATTGTCCGGTTGTGGTGTATGCTTGCGAAAATGAAACATTAAAAACACCGATTTTTTATCCCGTAGACCCTAGTACCACAGGGGAAGATTATATCGCGGCAGATGAACAGGCAGTAGCGCAATGGGTCCTTAAAAATAATAAACATGCCGGAGCTTCTACGAATACCTTACCGGGTGCAAAATGTCTGTATTTAGCGGTGCGCAGTCAAAATCAAGTCTTTGCAGTCTTGGGTATTGCGATAAAAAACAAGGAACAGATCAGCTCTTTGGAAAAGAATCTGTTAGTTGCCTTATTAGGTGAATGTGCCTTGGCTTTAGAAAAAGAAGCGGCTACCCGTACTAAAAATGAAATAGAAATGCAAGCCAAACAGGAACAGCTGCGTGCTAATTTACTAAGATCTATTTCTCATGATTTACGTTCGCCACTGACTTCTATTTCCGGAAATGCAGGTATTTTATTAAATAATGGGACGATTTTAGATGAAGTTAAAAAACAATCTTTATACAGTGATATTTATGAAGATTCCATCTGGCTGATTAATCTGGTAGAAAATTTGCTGGCTGTTACGCGTATCGACAATGGGACAATGGCTCTTCATATGGAACCGGAATTAGTAGAGGAAGTATGTGTCGATGCATTAAGTCATATCAGTCGCAAAAGCCGAGAACATGAGATATCCTTACATGTGGAAAATGAATGGCTGATGGCAAAAATGGATACCCGTTTAATTGTGCAGGTGTTGATTAACATTGTGGATAATGCAATCAAATATACACAGATTGGGTCTAAAATTGACATTAATGTCAGAAAAGAAAAAACAATGGTTCTCTTTGAAGTTGCGGATAATGGAAAAGGGATTCCAGACGAGGATAAAAGTAAACTGTTTGAAATGTTTTATACGGCTAATTCAATATCAGGTGACAGCCGTCGAGGCTTAGGTTTAGGCTTAGCTTTATGTCAATCCATCATTCAGGCACATGGAGGAGAAATCGGAGTTCGGGATAATCAGCCGCAAGGAACGGTTTTCTACTTTACTTTGCCAGCTCAGGAGGTTAATCTATATGGTTGATATTACTATTTTAGTTGTGGAAGATGATCGCGCGATCCGTAACCTCATTACCACTACTTTAGAAACACAGCATTACGTATTTTATTCTGCCAAAACAGGAGAATCGGCGATTATGGAAGCTGTCTCCAGAGCACCGGATATTATTATCTTAGACTTGGGTCTGCCGGATATTGACGGAATAGATGTCATTAAGAAGATCAGAGGTTGGTCCAATGTACCGATCATTGTCGTTAGTGCCAGAAGCGAGGATCGGGATAAAATCGAGGCATTGGATGCCGGCGCGGATGATTTTCTTACTAAGCCTTTTAGTGTCGAAGAATTGTTGGCACGTCTGCGTGTCACAATTCGCCGTTTAAGCTATGATGCGCAGATTAAACCGGATGAAACGGAATTTATCAATGGTGCATTGCGAATTGATTATAGGACTCGTCTTGTCTATATTGATGAAGAAGAGATTCATTTAACTCCGATTGAATATAAATTGCTTTGTTTATTAGCTAAGAACGTTGGAAAAGTGCTGACTCATAACTATATCCTGCAAAAGGTATGGGCGAATGCGATAGCGGAAGATGTCCCTTCTCTAAGAGTGTTCATGGCTACCTTACGTAAAAAGATTGAAAAGGATACAGCACATCCGCAATATATTCAGACCCATATTGGGGTAGGGTATCGTATGCTGCAGATCGAACAAAAAAAGGGATAACTTCCCTTTTCTTTATATAACTTTAATGATCTTGGATATACCCTTGATGCCATCTTTATGAAAGAAATGGTATTGTTTAAGTAGAAAAGGGGAGATCCATATGCAAATCACAATGAGCATGTCACATAGAAAATTACATCATTTAGCCAAGGAACGATGGGAAAACAGTCTTTGTTTAATTAAAATAGTAGGTATGATGTTTTTTCTGTCGATCAGTATGATCACAGCTTTATTTTTAAGTGTCGGAACGATTGTTGTTATCGGTGATTTTATAATGAAACTTTTCTTTTAAAGATGACAATCGAAGCCATGATCTAAGAAAACCTGTTGATAGGCACTTAAATCTTCTGGATGCAGGGCAGGGATATCTTTCATCGTATAGGACTGATCTAATAATTCATATTTATTTTGACCAAACTGATGAAATGGCAAAAGATCGACACGTTTTATTCCGATCGTTTGCAGCAGCTGCGCGAATTCTTTGGCATCAGTCAAGCAATCATTGACATGGGGAATGACCGGAATACGGGCAATCACATCTTTACCTTGTGAAACGGCATAAGATAGATTTTTAATGATCAGATCATTGGAAACACCGGTATACTGCTGGTGTTTTTTTGCATTATGATGCTTCATATCAAATAAAAGCAAATCGAAAGGAGCAATCACTTCTTTAAACGTATCATGAGCACAAAAACCGGTTGTCTCACAAGCTAAATGAATATGATAGGCTTTTAACTGATGGGCCAATTCCAACGCCGCTTGGGGTTGGCTTAAAAACTCACCGCCGGAAAAAGTAACCCCCCCACCTGATTCTTCATAAAAAGGCATATCTTTCAATACTTCCTGAACAATTTCTTCGATTTCTTTGTTTTCTCCTTCTTTGTCAATTGCCTGCATCGGACAAACTTTGATGCATTGAAAACAAAGTGTACATTTTTTAGGATCGAAATGAATTTTATTTTGAATATGCGTGATGGCTTGCACAGGGCATTGATTTAGACAAGTCAGGCAGTGTTGGCATACTGACGAATTATATGTTAGCTCAATGTGCATGGATTGCGATTCGGGATTGGAACACCACGCACAGTGCAATGGACATCCCTTAAAAAAGACAACAGTCCGGATACCGGGACCATCATGAATACTGAATTTTTGAATGTTGAAAATCGTGGCTTTCATGTATTTCACCTCTCCCCCATCATAGCATGATCCCCAGTGTTAGTAAATCAATAATTACATATAAATATAAAATATATTTCAAATGAAAGTAATAATGACTAAATTGAAACATTTCAATTTGTTTAAATGAAGGGATTATGCTATACTGCTTACATAAGAGGTGCTGGAAATGAATGAACGACAAACAAAAATATTAGATATTGTTAATGAACATAAAAAAATAGAAGTCGTAAAATTATCGGAAATGCTTCATGTGTCTCAGGTCACAATCCGCAAAGATTTGGATTTATTGACGTCAAGGGGTCTTTTGATTCGTGAGCATGGCTATGCGGTATTGAACAATTCCGATGATATCAATAAACGTTTAGCTTTTAATTATGATACTAAGTTAAGGATCGCTAAAAAAGCGGCGGCGTTAGTCAATGATGGTGAAACGGTGATGATTGAATCAGGGTCCAGCTGTGCTTTGTTAGCATCAGAGCTGGCCTATCATAAAAAAGAGGTAACCATCATAACGAACTCTGCTTTTATTGCTTCTTATATTAAAGATGCACCTTCATGCAAGGTTATTTTATTAGGGGGAGACTATCAAAAAGAATCACAAGTCACGCTCGGACCGATGATCCGTTTACAGGTGGCTGATTTATTTGTCGATAAGTTGTTTGTTGGAACCGACGGCTTTTTAAGGCAGAAAGGATTTACCGGGGGAGATATGCTGCGATGTGAAGCCGTCCGCAACATGGCAGAGTCGGCTCAGCATGTCGCAATATTAACCGATTCTACAAAATTTCACCAGCAAGGGGTTGTCTTGCAGTTCCGTTTTGATCAAATCAGCTCTGTATTTACAGATGAGCAGCTTTCAATCGAGGATGAAGCTGTCTTAAAAGAACATCATATTGATGTGTATAAAGTATAGGGGGAACAGATGGATCGCTATTTAAGGGAAACTGTCATGCTTGATTTTAATTCTCCAATGCTGCAAGATTTGATTCAAAAGCGCGGATGGAAAACACTGGCTAAAGAACAACAGATAAAAGCCATCTATGCCTATGTTCGTGATGAGATATATTTTGGCTACAATGTCAGTGATGACATCACTGCGACACAGGTTTTAAAAGACGGCTATGGACAATGTAACACAAAAGGGACTTTATTCATGGCATTACTGCGTGGAGTGGGGATTCCTTGCCGCATACATGGCTTTACTATCGATAAGAAACTGCAAAAAGGAGCGATGACCGGATTGGTCTATAAATGTTCCCCTCGCAATGTCTTCCACAGTTGGGTGGAGATATGGTTTGAAGATACGTGGTATGAACTAGAAGCCTATATTTTAGATCGGGCCTATTTAACTCAGTTACAGACTATTTTCAAAGAATGCACCGGGGCTTTTTGCGGTTATGGCGTAGCTGTTAAGGATTTTAAACATATGGTGATTGACTGGGATAAAAACAATACCTATATCCAAAGTGAAGGCATCAATCAAGATTTTGGGGTTTATGATTCTCCCGATGATTTACTACGTGTTCATCATCAGACTTTATCTAAAAGCAAGGCGTTTTTATTTCGTCATTTAGGACGTCACTTCATGAATCATAATGTGAATACTATAAGAAAAAAATGATGCCTGTGCATCATTTAAGTAAATTATAATGGCTAAGAGCCAGATAAATGCCATCTTCATCAACGGAAGTGGTGATATAGTCGGCTCTTTTTTTGACTTCTTCGTTAGCGTTGCCCATCGCAATAGAAAAACCGGTGTGTTCCATCATTTCCAAATCATTATGCCCATCACCAAAGGACATCACTTCTTCTTTTTGGTAGCCGTATTTTTCCATAATCTTTTCAATCCCGGTCACTTTCGTTCCGTTAAGCGGGGTAATATCCAGCGCTTGAGGATGCCAGGAAGTAATCGAGCAATGAGGCAATAAAGACGCTAAGATTTCTTGATGGCTTTCTAAACTGACATAAGGACACATCTGATAGATTGGGGCTTTTCCATCGATCTTTTCACGGATCGGTTCGATTGGTGTAGAGATTGCCGCTTGAGCAGCGAAAGTATGCTCATCAACAAAATTGACATACATATCTTCCTTTTCAATAAATAAAGTGGAGATTGGGTTTTGTTTGATATAGTCTAAGTAACGTTGAATATCCTCCATGTCAATTGGACGGTGATAGATCACTTCGTCATGGTCGAGGCAATACTGCCCATTTAGAGTAATATAGCCATCAAAACAAAAGGTTTCAGGAACTTTAAGATACTCTAATTCACGCATATGGCGTCCTGTTGCAATGTAGAGCTGAATCCCATTTTCCCTTAGTTTTTCTAAAGCCGCTAAGGCACTGCTGGGAATCGAATGGGATGTATGGGAATACAGAGTTCCATCCACATCAAAGAAAATTGCTTTAATCATTATGTTCCTCCTTTTTTCACTCCTACTATACCATATTTTTAATAGATGAATCGAAACATTCAAATTTTGTAAAAATGGAGTAAACGTATCAACACGGTCAATTCTTTCTACACATTGTGAAACTTTTATCGTATACTTATATAAAGGGGTGGTGTTATGAAAGTCTATGCACATCGCGGTGCAAGTGATCAATACCCGGAAAATACGATGCTGGCTTTTACACAGGCAATTGAAAAAGGAGCGGATGGCATTGAAGCCGATGTTCAATTAAGCAAAGACGGCATCTGTGTATTGATCCATGATGAAACGATCAATCGTACTTCCAACGGTATGGGATGGGTCAAGGATTACACTTATCGTGAATTACTGGAATTTGAATTTAATAATGGCAAAGATGTGGAAGAATGGGTGAAGATTCCTAATCTTGAACAGTTATTAGCGTTAGCTAAAGAAAAAAAGATCCCATTGGTATTGGATTTAAAAACGGATTGCATTGATTATATCGGTCTTGAGGAAAAAGTCTATGATTTAGTCAAAAAATATGGGTTGTTGGATCAAGTCATTTTTTCATCAAGCAATATGGATTCATTAACGAAGCTAAAAGGAATCGATCCGACAATTCAAGCCGGTTATGTGTTTGAGCGTCGTTTTGAAGATAATGCCATCAAGGCAAGACATTATAAAATTGAATATCTGCATCCTCGCTATTCCATGCTGACGGATAACATTGTGAAAAAAGCATTGGAAAATGGGTTAAAACTAAATGTGTGGACGCCTAATAAAGAGGAGAACTTAGAAATGGTCAATGACTATGGAGTGAATATGTGTATTACGAACCGTGTATTAGCGGCTAAAAAGATAGTTAATAAGGAGAAATCATGAGATTAGATAAGTTTTTAAAAGTATCACGTATTATCAAAAGACGTACTTTATCAAAAGAAATTGCAGAGAGCGAACGTGTTCTTGTGAATGATAAAGTGGCTAAGCCGAGTACTCAGCTTAAAATCGGAGATTTGATTACGGTCGAGTTTGGAACACGTCGTTTAGTTGTCAGAGTGCTGGAACTAAAGGAGCATGTTTTAAAAAATGATAGTACGATGTTGTATGAAATAGTAAAAGAAGAGAAAATCAGTCAGAATTATGATGATTAAGTTTTGACATAATAGAGAGCCTTTTTTCATATTTTATGATGAAAGGAGGAATCAATATGGAAAATAATGTCCATTTTGACCATGCACCGTTTCATCATGTTTATTTAAAAGATCGTAAAACGGTGGAATTAACAGGGGTTAAGAAAATAGAAAGCTTTGATTCTTTAGAATTTTTGATTGAAACTTCATTGGGATTCTTGAATATCATCGGCAATGACTTAGCTTTAGCTCGCTATGATCAGGAAAAAGGGGAAGTAGGCATCAAAGGGAATATTGAATCTATGAGTTATGTATCCAACAAGAAGAAAATGGTCCAAAAAGAAAAGATGCTGGGAAAATTACTTAAATAATGAGCCTTTCCGTTCAATTTCTAAGTTTAATGGTATCGTTTGCTTACGGACTCATCATGGGATTTATTTACAGTACAATCAATCGTTTGGTGTTTGTCTTAAGAAAAACGATTCTGCGTTATTTGCTCGAAATGGTAATGATGGCAGCTTTTTCTTTTCTTTATGTGATCGTGAATGTTTACATCAATGATGGTCGAATCAATCTTTATATGCTGTTATGCTTAATGATGGGTTTGATTATGTATGAACATTATTATGCAGTTTATACATTATATTACATGGAATATGTGATGCGTGGGCTGAAATATATTTTTAGCCCCTGCGTATTCATTTTTAAAAAGATTTGTGGTATATTTAAACTATGCAAAAAGAAGGTGAGACAGTGGCTGCGAAAAAGCATCGTAAAAAGAAAAGAAAACTCGACTTCTCAAAACTACGAGGAGTAGCATATTTAATGGTGAGCGTTGTTTTATTGGGGCTGCTGGTCTCCGATTATTATAAAACCATTGAAACACAAAAGAAAGAAATGGCCGAAGTAACGGCACAAAAAGAAGCGCTGGAAAAAGAAAAAGCAGCGATTCAGCTGGAAATCGAGATGTTGAATAATGAAGATTATGTCACGCGATATGCCAGAGAAAATTATGTTTTCACAAAAGACGGAGAAACAGTCGTCATCTTACCTCAAAAAAATCAATAAAGATTGAGGTATGTTATGGAACTGACAAAACTATTTGATCAAATAGATTTTGTATTAATGCATGGAGATTTAGATGTAGAGATTGAACATTTAGCTTATCACTCAAAGAAAGTTAAACCTCAATCTCTATTTGTTTGTATAAACGGAACACGACAGGATGCCAGTCAGTTTATCAACGAAGCGATTGAACATGGCGCTGTTGCTATTGTAACGCAAAATCGAAGTGTGAATTATCCCGATGTCACGATGGTCTATGTCGAAGATATTCGCAAGACGTTGGCGTTATTATCCTGCCGTTTTTTTGACCAACCGGCTCAGCAGCTGAAAATGATTGGCATTACCGGAACTAAAGGCAAAACGACCGTGGCGGTTATGATCTACGAAACATTGAAAAAAAGCGGAATCAAAGTAGGGCTGATCGGAACCAACGGTATTTTTATGGGGGATCAAGTTTATCCTTCCGAAAATACAACTCCGGAATCCTATGAAATTCAATACTATTTAAGAAAAATGGCAGATCAGGGGTATACACATGTCATATTGGAAGTGACGTCGATCGGGATCATGCGCCATCGTGTAGATGGATTCACCTTTGACATTGGCTGCTTTACCAATTTATCTCCTGATCATATCGGTGAAAATGAGCATAACAGTTTTGAGGAATACAAGCATTATAAGATGGAACTGATGCGCCGCAGTGATGTTTGTTTTATCAACCGAGATGATTTTTATGCGGTGGATATGATTAACAATGCCAAAGGGAAAGTTCGTTTGTATGATTTGACACGTGTGGTAGATGAACCGATCAGTGCTGTGGATTACTTAAATGAACAAGGATTAAAAATGCGGTTTCTCTATAAACAGTTGATTTTCACGATTCCTTTGCCTGGTAAGTTCAATGTTTCCAACGCCTTATTATGTATTGGTGTCTGTGAATATTTAGGAATAGATGTGATGACAATCAAAGAGACATTGCAGGATATTCATATCAGCGGACGCAGTGAATTTGTCGAAACCTATCCGGGAGTAAATGTATTCATCGATTTTGCGCATAATGCCTTAAGCATGGAAAATATATTAAAAACAATGCTTCACTATCAGCCTAAGCGGTTGATTACATTGTTTGGCTGCGGCGGTAATCGCGATCGCCAGCGTCGTTATGAGATGGGAAAAATTTCGGGGACCTATGCGACGTTAAGCATCATTACGTCAGATAATTCCCGTTATGAATCAACTGAGAACATTATGGCAGATATCATTCGCGGAATGAAAGAAACCAACGGTAAATATGTGGCGATCGAAGATCGTAAAAGTGCGATTGAATTTGCTCTTCAGCTCGCTTTGCCGGGAGATATGATTTTGATCTTAGGTAAAGGACATGAACAGTACCAAGAACTTAACGGCGTCAAAAAAGAATTTATCGAAAAAGAAGTGATTTTAGAATGTCTTCAAAACAAAGCGGCATAAAAAATGACAGTGATTTGTTTCACTGTCGTTTTTGTTTAATCTATCTGCCAGTCGATGGGCATTAACTGATGTTCAGTTAAAAAGGTATTTGTTTTAGAAAAATGCTGACAGCCAAAGAACCCGTTTCTTGCGGAAAAAGGGCTTGGATGGGCACACGTTAAAATAAGATGCAAAGGATTGGTAATGAGTTCAGCCTTTTGCAAAGCGTGGCGTCCCCATAAAAGAAAGACCACCGGAGTCTTCTTTTCATTCATCTTACAAATAATCTGGTCGGTAAAGGTTTCCCAACCCTTTTTGGCGTGAGAATTAGGTTTTCCTTCACGTACACTTAATACAGTATTCAGCATCAATACCCCTTGTTTTGCCCATTTTGTCAGTTCACCGTGATTGGGAATCGTGCAGTTTAGATCACTTTGTAATTCCTTATAGATATTTTTTAGGGACGGGGGCGGAGTAATGCCTTTTCTGACAGAAAAGCATAAACCATGGGCCTGTCCTTTTCCATGATAGGGGTCTTGACCTAAGATAACTACACGGGCATTTTGATACGGTGTATACGCTAATGCATTAAATACATCTTCTTTAGGCGGATAGATTGTCTGGGTTTCATATTCTTCTTTTAAAAATGCCTGTAATAAAGTAAAGTAGTCTTTACTGAATTCTTCCTTTAACAAATCGTCCCAGTCGTTGTTCATTTTTACCATCGATAAATAACTCCATTCTTTTACAATATTTTCTTTATTGTATCATAGATTTTATTTATTCTATATTTTATTTTCACTTTGGAGTATAATAGGTGTGCTAAAAGTATGTAGGGGAGGTCAACGCATGTTTAAAACGGCTCAGGAAGCGATTGATTATATAGAAAGACAAATTCATAAATCATCATTATCTGCTTATCAGGAAATATTAAAACAGCATCAAATACCGACGGATACACTAAAGTTTATTCATGTTACCGGCACTAATGGCAAGGGAAGCACGGTCAATTATTTGCGCAGCTTATTGAATCAGGCAGGGTATCGGGTTGGCACATTTACTTCCCCTTATCTGATCAGTTATCATGATCGTATCTGTATTGACAAAAAGCCTATCAGTGATGAAGAATTACTGACTATCGTGAATAAGCATTATGAGTGGATCATCAGTGAGCAGCTCTCTAAATTTGAAATCGATGTTTTGATCATGCTGGAGTATTTTTCATCTTCGCAGGTGGATTATGCCATCGTTGAAGTCGGGATTGGCGGAAGATATGATAAAACAAATGTGATTAGCAGCTGTTTATCATTGATTACCAATATCGGACATGACCATATTCCTTCATTAGGAAATAATCTTGAGGAGATCGCCTATCAAAAAGCAGGAATCATCAAAGAAAATACGGCTGTGATCACTACCGTCAGTCAGTCCGGCTGTTTAGCTCTCATCAAAGAAGAAGCAGAATTAAAACATGCTCAAATGATTGTGTGTCAGCCACCGATTGTGAATACTTATCCGATATGTTTTTCTTATCGTGATATGCCATTACAATTACACCAAACCGCTTTATATCAGGTAGAAAATGTTTGTTTGGCTTTGGAAGCATTATTTTATTTGAAAGTTTCGCTGACATCACAACAAATCGAAGCGGCTATTTTGGAAACCAACTGGCCCGGCCGATTTGAAAAAATCCCTTATCATGGACGTTCGCTTTATATTGATGGTGCGCATAATATTGACGGGATCATCGCCTTGGAAAAAACGATCGATGCTTTTAAACAAAAAGACGTGATTATCATCTTTTCTGCTTTGAAAGATAAGGACTATGAATTGATGATTGCCGAATTGGAGAAGCGCTATACTGTCTACTTAACGGTTTTCGCGGATGAACGCAAAGTGAATCTATCAGATTTGAAAGCTCATTCTTTCGTCTTTGCTTCTTTTGAAGAAGCATTGAGTCAGGCCCTTACAACAGATCAAATGATTGTGGTGACCGGATCTTTGCATTTTATCTCAGATGTCAGAAGAAAATTAATCACATAAAAAGCGAACGTCGGTTCGCTTTTTAACGATATGGGTATTGATATTGAATTTCTTCATCAAACTCTGCCCAATCAAAATAAATCATTTGGAACAGATAGCGTTTTCCGGTTTTAGGATCACTGATAATTAAGTGATCTCGTCCGGCTGCTTCGATAACCCCTTTGTAAACGCGGTCACGCCATTCACTTGAATCCGTATAAGTAAAGTAGAAAGTCCCTACCTTTCCTTTATTTAAACGAAGTATGTTTTCAATGTAAGATTGTTCCTGAAAGTTAATAGGAGGTACCGGCTGTGGTACGATCTGCGGCTGAGTTGGCTGTAATGGGGTTGGTGGTGTTGGATAGGGCTGACTAGGCGCATATTGCGGTATGGTCTGCTGCGGCGTATAAGGGGCAGGTGCCGGTGTATCCGATGTTGTTTGATTTAAAGTTGAGGGATAAGTGTAAGTTTTTTGGTAATCCATATTGTCTCCTTTATATATTACAGTCTAAATTAGATTTTGGGTCATAGAAGCAGTGCTGTTTAAAACGACCTGCTAGAACCCCATAGAATTCAGGCGGGCAAGGAACGTCCCTGCCGGGATTACGGTACCATAAAGCTCTGGTAGCCGGATCAGCACGATAGCCATTAATGCATTTTAAGGCAAGTTCACGTTCTTTTCCGTTAGCATTTCCAAACCAAAGATCGGTGCCAACCCCTTCAAAGGCATTCTTTTGATAGATGACTTCTTGGATCGTGGTCGTATTTTTGAATACATCACAACTGGCAACAACACGATTAATCACGACATTACCAACTAGAAGCATCCCGAAATTTCCTTCTCCCAATGCCTCTGAACGCATGATACGGCCTAATAAATCAATATCTTTTGAGATATATTTACATCTAGCGATTTTCTCACCTTCTTTTCTATACGTTCTAATATATGTGAGAAACTAAGGAAAAATACATGAAAAATATTTCTGTAGATCATAAGACAAGAAAGCGAGTTGCAGGTGTCATATCATCGGTGAAACCTTGTCTTGAAACTGGAGGATAAGTGAAGAATTATCACTGTGAATATAAACTTTAAAAATGAGAAAAGTATTGATGAACAGAGCGTTTTTTAGAAAAGTTGATTTATTAAATAAAATCTTGTATACTATAACTGCTTGGAGGTGGTTTGATGAAAAAAATCATCAAATTCGCTCTTTTGGTTGTAGCCTTTATGGTAGTTGTGGCCTGCGGAGCTAAAAACAAAACAGTGAATATTACAAAAGACGGAACGGTATATGAATACGCTAATGTTTCTTTTACTTATCCCAATAGTTTTAAGAAACAAGATGCAACTTTATATAATGATGCAGAAGCATTAAGTGATCACATTAAAACTATTTTTACGAAGGATCAAGAAGAGATTACATTGATGATCGATCCGGTAATCGAAAACAATAAAGTAGAAGAATTGATCCAGCTTTTCCGAGTGGAAGTGGAAACTACGGGAGCTACCATTATCTCAAATGCGAAAGTCACATTGACAAATGGGGATAGCTGTTATGAGATTGTGGCTGAAAACGGAGACGTTAAAGCGAAATATATGGTGATTTTTGAAGGTGGCGACCGCTATTGTCTTAAATATAAAACAACGACCAAAAAATATGATGACAAGATCATTAATATGGATAAATTTCTTTATACGTTTGCCGTAAAAGAGCAAGGTGAATAAGGGAATTGCTATTTAAAAGCGGTTATGATAAAGTTAATAATAGAATAGTTATGATGCGAGTACAATAAAGGGTAGAGACAACTTACTCATTAAAGATTCGTTATCTGGCATAGCATGAAAAGTGAAGCTTCTTTGAGTGCATGCCTTTTTTGTTAGGAGGGTAAAACATGAAATTATTTAATTCAATGACCAATAAAAAAGAAGAATTTATTCCTATAAAAGAGGATGAAGTGAGTATTTATGTTTGTGGTCCTACCGTTTATAATCATGCGCATATCGGTAATACGCGTCCGCTGATCATTTTTGATGTTCTGCGCAGAGTTTTAGAATACCGCAAAAAGAAAGTCATTTTTGTTTCCAATTTTACAGATGTGGATGACAAAATTATTAAAGCGGCAAAAGCGGAGGGAATTGATGAACGTGTTTTAGCACAGCGTTATATTGATGCTTACAATGCGGTTCGTGATGAACTGAATTTACTGCATCCGACGTATACGCCAAGAGTAACCGAAACGATGGATCAGATCATTGCGTTTATTGATGACTTGGTAAAAAAAGGATTTGCTTACGAAAAAGATGGAGATGTTTACTTTAGAGTAGAGAAGATTGAAGAATATGGACACCTGTCAGGGATTCGCATTGAAGATTTGCTTAATGGTGCCAGCAATCGTGTAGAAGAAAACAATAAGAAGGAAAGTCCGGTGGATTTTGCTTTATGGAAAAAGACAGACGAAGGCATTCAGTTTGATAGTCCGTGGTCAAAAGGAAGACCGGGATGGCATACAGAATGTGTGGTGATGATTAATGATTTGTTTGAAGGCGGAAAGATTGATATTCATGGGGGCGGACAGGATTTAAAATTCCCGCATCATGAAAATGAAATCGCTCAGTCAATGGCTTGTCATCATCATCCGATTGCCAATTACTGGGTGCATAATCAGATGATCAACATCGATAATGCAAAAATGTCGAAATCATTAGGCAATGTCATGTGGGCAAAGGATTTGATTCCGGAATTAGGAATGAACGTTTATAAATGGGTCATGATGTCAACGCACTATCGTAACCCACTCAACTATACAGAAGAATTGGTGACAAACGTCAAAAAAGAAGTGGATAAAGTCAGCAGTGTTCTTAAACAGATTTCTTTATGGATGCAGGTGAATCATATTGATCCTAGTTCACAATGTGATCCTCTTTTAGAGGAAATGGTAGAAGCTTTGGAAGATGATTTGAATACATCATTGGCACTGTCAAAAGTGTTGGAAGCTGTTAAAGGGTTGAATCAGCTGTATCGTCAAAAAGAAAAAGATGTCAAAAGGATAGCTGAACTTTATCATACATTGCTGATGATGCTGGATATATTTGGATTTAAGTTTGACATTAAAACACTCACCGATGAAGACATTAATTTATATCAGCAATGGCAGGAATGCAAAATGGCAAAAGATTTTGAGAATGCTGATGTGCTTCGCGGTCAATTGATGGAAAGAGGCATCTTGTAGTGAGAACAGAATTAATGAATGCGGTTGTTTTGGCGTATATTGGGGATGCGGTCTTGGAAACAAGGGTACGTGAACATATTATTTTAGATTTGAATATTGTTAAGCCGAATCTGCTTCAGCAGGCATCGATCGCTTATGTCAGCGCCAAAGCACAGGCGGCATTCATTGATTACGCATTGAAAGAAAATGTTTTTACAGAGGAAGAATTCAGCTTTTATCGTCGTGGCAAAAATGCTAAAGAAACACGAGTATTAAAAAATACCAGTCCTTTGGCTCACAGCAAATCGACAGGTTTTGAGGCGGTTATCGGACATCTGCATTTGAACCATAATGAAGAAAGACTGGCACAATTATTTAGTATCTATGAAGCATTTGTTGAACAAAGAGAATGCAAAGATGAAAAGAATTAAGAGGTAAAGTATGAGACAATATATCTACGGAAAAAATACAATATCAGAAGCCTTGAATGGGCAAAAACGAGTTTATGAAGTATTGGTCAGCAAGACAACGAAAGATCATACGATTCCCAAACTGTGTCAGCAGCTAAAGGTTCCTTATCGGATCGTTTCTCCTAATGAATTGGATCGCTTGGTTGGAAATGTGAACCACCAAGGAGTCATTGCAAGTGTTGAGGGGTACCGTTATTATTCGATCGATGAGATCGTGGGGGCAATTCCTGAAAATAAACAGCCATTGCTTTTAATGCTGGATGGTTTGGAAGATCCGCATAATTTAGGGGCTATATTAAGAACCTGCGATGCGGTTGGGGCAGATGGTGTAATTATCGCTAAAAACCGCAGTGTCTCTTTAAATGGGACGGTGGCAAAAGTTTCGACGGGAGCGATTGATCATGTGAAGGTGGCGCAAGTGACGAATCTTGCCAGAACATTGGAAGATTTGAAAAAGCGTGGTTATTGGATCGTCGGTTGTGATAACGATCAGTCACAGGACTATCGAGCAGTTGATTACAATATGCCAACATGCATTGTCATTGGGTCAGAAGGAAAGGGCATTACCCGCATCGTCAAACAGCAGTGTGACTATAAAGTGGTGCTGCCGATGGTGGGGCATGTGACGTCATTGAACGCCTCTGTCGCAGCGGCGGTGATTCTCTATCAGGTCTATCATTCTCGTTTTCCACTCTAGGTAGAAAGGAAACGACGTGGAAGAAGTCAATGATTATGAGTTACTCTATTTAATATTTCAAGGAAGTGAATGCGCGTTACGTTTTTTATTTAAAGAGTATCGCGTTTATTTTAAAAAGATTTTAAATAATTATTACTATGATCTATTAAGGTCATTAAGTGAAGATGATCTCTTGCAAGAAGCGCAAATTGTCTTGTATTTAGTTTATGATCGATATCGGCATGATACTTTAGCAACGTTTCGCACATTCGTTAGGAATTGTGTGGAAAAAAGGTGGTATACGATGGTCAAGAAAGCAACGATAGCCAAAAATAAGTTTCATTACCAATTTATTTCGCTTGATCAGCCGTTGTATACGACCGACAATGAAGAAAGTACGATCTGTTTGGAAAATGCATTGGCAGACCCTTATCGTGGTCATCAGCCGGCAGAAAGCTTGATGATCAAAGAAACGCTCAATCAAGTCTATCAGGCGGTAGAAGAAAGCAAAATGGAATATGTAGCGGATATTGCGCAAATGAAGATGCTGGGGTACAGTGATAAGGAGATTGCTGAAAGACTTTCGATTAGTGACAAAAAAGTATCGAATACGATTTACCGAATCAGAAAAAAGTTTGATTTAAACAAACATTAATTTGACTAATAGGAGATTATATGCTAAATTTAATTATTGTAGGTGATGAAAAATGAAGCAAAAAGTAACGCTGATTTGCACAGAGTGCTTATCAAGGAATTATTCGACATATAAGAATACAAAAACGAATCCAGAGCGTTTGGAATTAAATAAATATTGTAAGAAATGCGGGAAACATACCCTGCATAAAGAAACAAAATAAGGAGGCCCAGTATGAAATTTAGAGATTGGTTCAGTATTAGCGGTATTCGTGCGGAAATGAAAAAAGTCACATGGCTGACAAAGAAAGAACTGTTTGTGAATTCAGCAACTGTGTTGGCTTTCTGCTTGGTTTTAGGTTTATTCTTTTTTGGCAGTGATGCCATCATCGCTGTAATTTTGAGAATGTTGGGGTTGAACTAATATGGCTGGAATGAATGATGAAGGAAGACAATGGTATGTAGTCAATACATACTCAGGTCATGAAAATAAAGTAAAAGAAAACTTGATTAAACGTGTAGAATCAATGGGATTGCAGGATTATTTATTTAATATTGTAATTCCGGAACATACCGAAACAGAAATTAAAGACGGTAAAAAAGTCAATGTAACTAAAAACATGTTCCCAGGATATGTCTTGGTTGAAATGATCATGACAGATGAAGCATGGTATATCGTACGTAACACTTCGGGAGTTACCGGGTTCATCGGTTCTTCTGGGGGTGGAGCAAAGCCATTCCCGTTACAAAAAGGGGAAGTGGAACCTATTTTGAAAAAGATGGGAATCCGCAGTGAAATCGTTAATCTTAATTTTGGGGTTGGAGATGACGTGAAAGTTATTTCCGGACCAATGGCAAATAAGATCGGTAAAGTAGAAGTGATTGATATGGATAAACAAGAAGCTAAAATCTTGGTCGATATGTTAGGCACTTTAGTACCGATGGAAGTAGAGTTATCACAATTAGAAAAAGTAGAGTATTAATAAAAGGTATCCCACGGGATACCTTTACTGCTTTAATTGAAGTAAACGACTTGCTAAAATATTGACAAATGTTTCTAAGAGAAGCTGATCTTCGTTCGTGAAACGATCAAAGGAAGTGGAGTCAATATCCAAAACCCCATAAAGCTGACCATGAAGCAGGATCGGAATCACAATTTCGCTGTTTGAGGCACTGTCACAGGCGATATGCCCGGGAAATTCATGCACATTCGGTACCACGTAGGTTTTTTTATCGGCCGCACTGTTTCCGCAGACCCCTTTTCCTAAAGGGATACGGGTACACGCTACTTTGCCTTGAAAGGGACCTAAGATCAATTCGTTATTTTGGTAAAGATAGAAGCCTGCCCAAGAAATATCCTTCAAACATTCATTGAGCAAGGCGGAAGCGTTACTTAAAATAGAAATCTCATGTTCTGTATCTTCAATTAATGCATGGAGCTGTTGATTCATCAGTTCATTCATTTTATCACCCACGTATATTATAGCGATGGATAGGGTAAAAATATAGAGGAAGAAAAAGAATTTGCAAAACAATCAATAAAATTGAAAAAAATGAAAAAAAGTGTTGCATTTTACACGATTTAATGTAAAATAAGTAATCGGCACAGTATGTGTTAACCAAGCGTGGAAGGACAATGTCCGATTGACCACAGCACGGACAAATTTTATAGGAGGTGTGTCGCGTGAGTAAAAAAGTATTAAAAACAGTTAAGATTCAATTCCAAGCAGGACAAGCGAAACCGGGACCGGCATTAGCAGGTGCAGGGATTCAAATGCCTAAATTTTGTACTGCATTCAATGATCAAACTAGAGATCGTATGGGTGAAACAGTACCAGTTGTCATCACTGTTTTTGAAGACAAAGATTTTACCTTTGTATTAAAAACAGCACCAGCAGCTGAAAAAATCTTAAAAGCTTGTGGAGTTAAAAAAGGATCTAGCAACCCTGGAAAAGAAACAGTAGCTACTCTTTCAGCTGATAAGTTAAGAGAGATCGCTGAATACAAAATGCCAGATTTGAATGCTAATGATATCGAAGGAGCAATGAAAATTGTTGCCGGAACTGCACGTAATATGGGTATTGAAGTAGAAGCGTTTTAATCTTGATGTAAAGTTAAAAAGTTAAGGATATAACAACCTCGTGGGAGGATGATCCGTTATTACCACTTAAGGAGGAAGCAAAATGGCTAAGAAAGGTAAGAAATACGTTGAAGCGAAAGCTTTAATCGAAAAAGGAAAAGCTTATTCAATCGAAGAAGCGATCGAATTAGTAAAGAAAACAAGTACGGTTAAATTTGATGCAACTGTGGATGTTGCTTTCAAATTAGGATTAGATACACGTCATGCTGATCAACAGTTACGTGGTGCTATCGTATTGCCTAACGGTACCGGAAAATCTAAAAAAGTATTAGTAGTAGCTCAAGGCGCTAAAGCTGAAGAAGCGAAAGCTGCAGGAGCTGACGTAGTAGGCGGAAACGAAGTTTTAGAAGAAATCAAAAAAGGTTGGTTAGACTTCGAAGTTATGATCGCCACTCCAGATATGATGGCTGAATTAGGTAAATTAGGTCGTATCTTAGGACCTAAAGGTTTAATGCCTAACCCTAAAACTGGAACTGTAACAATGGATGTTACTAAAGCTGTTAACGAAGTAAAAGCTGGTAAAGTAACATACCGTACTGACAAACAAGGAAATGTTCATGTAACAATCGGAAAAGCATCTTTCGATGCTGAAAAGTTAGTACAAAACTATATGGCTATCTATGATGTATTAGTAAAAGCTAAACCAGCTAGTGCTAAAGGTGTTTACATGAAAAACATCGCGGTTTCATCAACAATGGGACCAAGCATCAAAGTAGCAACTGCTATCTAATTAGCAAACAAACTAGACGCAACCAATATACCGTAGACAGCAACGACGAAAGTTTAATTATGTTGCCGAGGTGTTATCGTTTTTTAACGCTGACATAACCCTCGGAGCAATCTGAGGGTTTTTATTAGGATATATTGTTGCATATATTAAAAATTTAATAGGAGGTGTAACAATGTCTGCACAAGCAATTGAAGCAAAAAAAGTTGTCGTTTCTGAAATCGCTGATAAATTTCAAAACGCTCAATCTGCTGTTGTTGTAGAATACCGTGGTCTATCAGTGGCTGAAGTAACTGAATTACGTAGAGCATTAAGAGCAGAAAACGTTGAATTCAAAGTTTACAAAAACAAAATGGTACAAAGAGCGACTGAAAGCTTAGGGTATGGAGAAATTAATTCTCAATTAGTTGGACCTAACGCTATCGCATTCGGAACAAACGATGCTGTAGCGCCTGCAAGAATTTTAGCTGACTTCGCTAAGAAAAATGATTTATTAGTGATCAAAGCTGGGATCGTTGAAGGAAAAGTCTTAGGTCAAGACGAAATGAAAGAAATCGCAAAATTACCGAACAGAGAAGGTATGTACTCTATGTTCCTTGGATGCTTACAAGCACCAATCAGTAAATTTGCACGTGTTGTAAAAGCAGTATCAGACGCAAGAGGCGGATCTGAAGAAGCTGCACAAGAAGCTTAATTAACGGAGGAAAAGAAAAATGGCAAAATTATCACATGAAGACATCTTAGCTTACTTAGAAGAAGCTACTATCTTAGAATTAAATGACTTAGTAAAAGCAATCGAAGAAAAATTTGATGTAACTGCTGCTGCTCCTGTAGCTGTTGTTGCTGGTGGTGGAGACGCTGCTGCTGATGCTGCACCTGCACAAGTAACTGTTACATTAACTGAAGCTGGAGCTACTAAAGTTGCAGTTATCAAAGCTGTAAGAGAAATCACTGGATTAGGTTTAGTTGATGCGAAAGGTTTAGTTGACAAATTACCTGGAACAATCAAAGAAAACATCTCAGCTGATGAAGCTGCATCAATCAAAGAAAAATTAGAAGCAGCTGGAGCTACTGTAGAAGTTAAATAATTTATTTAAAATAAAGAGTCCTAATTTTAGGACTCTTTTGTTTAATGAGAAAATGAAAATGGAATGGATTGGTGAATTATTGTTAGAGTTTGTCATGTACATGACAAAGAATAAGAAAATTTCAAAATGGGTCCGTTATCCGATTTTATTCGTCATCATAGGCTTATATGGTTTTATTATTTTGGGTATACTGTCTTTAAGTATCGAAATGATCTTAGAAAGACAATGTATAACAGCTATTTTATTTATTGGTGTAGATATTCTTCTTATTGGAGGACTGTGGACTTTTTACTTTGAAAAGAATGGAGGGAAGTCATGAAACACTATTATACAGATAATACAGATTTAATCAGTGAACCTGTTGTTTTTCAATTTGACTATCGGGGACATATACTGAAATTTACCAGTGATCACGGTGTTTTTTCAAAAGCGATGATAGATTATGGATCTCGGGTATTATTAGATGCCATTCAGGCAGATGAAACAAAAGCAACATTGCTTGATGTGGGCTGTGGCTATGGAACGTTTGGGGTTTGCTTGAAAACTGTTTACCCATGGCTGAAAGTGGAGATGGTGGATGTCAATGAACGGGCATTAGATTTATGCAGGAAAAATGCAGAGACCAATAATATTCAAGATGTGACAATCTATAAAAGTTATATTTATGAAAATGTAGAAAAATCGTTTGATCTGATTGTGAGTAATCCACCGATCCGTGCGGGAAAAGAAGTGGTTCATCAGATCTTGGAGAAAGCTTATGAGCATCTGAATGAAAACGGTGAACTGTGGATCGTGATTCAGAAAAAACAAGGGGCTCCCAGTGCCAAAAGTAAAATGAATGAAGTATTTGGCAATTGTGAGATCGTTAAAAAAGATAAAGGGTATTATATCTTAAAATCAAAGAAAGAATAAACAAAATCCTACTTTTGACATTGAAGTGCTTGACTTATGGAAAAACTTGTGCTAGCATATTAAAATGCCTATTAATGTTTAAAAGTGGGATTTTTATGCTACCTAAACATGGAAATAGAGAACTTTAAAGGGGTGGATGTACGTGGAACAAAACAAAACGCGCGAAAAAAGCAGAATAACTCGTCGTAATTATTCAAGAATCAGTGGTTCTTTGGAATTACCTAATCTCGTTGAGATCCAAACGGATTCTTATCGTTGGTTTAGAGAAACAGGAATCAAGGAAGTTTTTCATGATATATATCCTATTAAGAATTACAATGAAACTTTATCATTAGAATTTGTGGATTGTTATTTTGATCAGGAGAAATTCTCTGCTGATGAAAGTAAAGATCGTGATACTAACTATGCGGCACCGTTAAGAGCTACGTTACGTTTAGTAAACACCAATACCGGTGAAATTAAAGAAAATGAAGTATTTATGGGTGATTTTCCATTAATGACGGATGGAGGAACCTTTATTATCAATGGAGCAGAACGTGTTATCGTTTCTCAATTAGTTCGTTCTCCAGGAGCTTATTTTAATGATGCAGTGGACAAAAGCGGGAAGACTGTTTTTGCCGGAAGTGTCATTCCGTCACGTGGTACCTGGTTAGAATTTGAAAATGATGCTAAAAATGTATTAAATGTGCGTATTGACCGTACTAGAAAGATCCCTGGGACGATCTTACTTCGTGCTTTAGGTCTTTCAACCGATGAAGATATCATTGAAGTGTTTGGTGAACATGAATATATCACTAATACTCTAGCGAAAGATCCAACACATAACACTGAAGAAGCATTAATTGAAATCTATAATAAATTGAGACCTGGTGAACCGGCTACTTTAGACGGAGCAAACAATTTATTATTCACAAAATTCTTCGATCCAAAAAGATACGATTTGGCTAGTGCCGGACGTTTCAAATTTGGTAAAAAATTAAGCTTATTAGACCGTCTTTATACACGTGTATTAGCTCAAGACATCGTTGATGTAGATGGCAATGTTGTATTAAAAGAAGGAACTTTTATCGATAAAGATCAATTAGATCGTTTACAGGCAGTATTTGAAGCAGGGGCACATCAGACCAGCGTTAAAACAAATGAAAGAATGAATTCTCATGGAACTATTCAGTATGTGGACGTTTGGGTAGATGATACAAAACAAAAGAAAATGCGTATTATCGGTACGGATTTATCTTTAGACAGTAAATTTATTACCATTTCTGATATGTTGGCAGCTTATTCATATATGTTTAACTTAGTGGATATTTTTGATGAGTTACAATATCCGACAGATGACCGTATTAAATATATGATGCGTTTAGGATTACTGGATGATATTGACCACTTAGGAAACAGACGTGTACGTACCGTTGGTGAATTGATTCAAAACCAATTCAGAATCGGTTTATCAAGAATGGAAAGAGTCGTTCGTGAAAGAATGTCTTTAGCGGAAGGCGATTCAGCAACACCACAGTCTTTAACGAATATTCGTCCATTGACAGCGGCGATGAAAGAGTTCTTCTCTTCAAGTCAGTTATCACAGTTCATGGACCAAATCAATCCATTAGCCGAATTAACGAATAAACGTCGTCTTTCAGCTTTAGGGCCAGGGGGATTAAGCCGTGATCGTGCCGGATACGAAGTACGTGACGTTCATAGTTCTCACTACGGCCGTATCTGTCCAATTGAAACACCGGAAGGTCCAAACATCGGTTTGATTACGACCTTGGCATCTTATGCAAAAGTCAATGATTATGGGTTTATTGAAACACCATACCGTAAAGTAAATCACGCGATTATCAATGAAAGTGATGTGCGTTATCTAACAGCAGATGTAGAAAAGAATTACGTTATTGCACAGGCAAACGTAAGAACAAGTGAAGATGGAGAAATCTTAGATGAACAGGTGATTGCCCGTCACTTGGGAGAAAACATCATGGCTAAACGTGAAGAAGTCGATTTTATCGATATTTCACCTAAACAGATCGTTTCTGTTGCAACATCTTGTATTCCATTCTTGGAAAACGATGATGCGACTCGTGCCTTGATGGGGGCCAACATGCAGCGTCAGGCAGTTCCTTTATTAAAACCGCATACGCCATTTGTCGGAACCGGAATGGAACATCAGGCAGCAAGAGACTCTGGTAGTGCCGTTGTGGCTAAAGAAGAAGGTATCGTCACTTATGTCGATGCTAAAAAAGTGATTATTGAAGAAGCAAACGGTCCAAGAACATATCGTCTGCTGAAATTCTATATTTCCAATGCCGGAACATGTATCAATCATTCTCCAATCGTTAAAGTAGGAGAAAGAGTAGCTAAAGGTGAAGTCATCGCCGATGGTCCAGCTATGGAACAAGGAGAATTGGCATTAGGACAAAACGTTTTAGTTGGATTCATGGAATGGAATGGTTATAACTATGAAGATGCCATCATCATGTCTGAAAGACTGGTGAAGGAAGATGTATATACGTCTATTCATATTGAAGAATACAGTATTGAATGCCGTGATACAAAATTAGGCCCAGAAGAAATTACACGTGATATTCCAAACGTTGGGGAAGACGCTCGTAAGAACTTGAACGAAAACGGAATTATTATGATCGGGGCAGAAGTAAAAGAAGGCGATATCCTAGTTGGGAAAGTAACCCCTAAAGGACAAGCCGAATTATCAGCAGAAGAAAAATTGTTGTTAGCTATTTTCGGTGAAAAATCAAGAGAAGTAAAAGACAATTCATTAAGAGTTCCTCATGGCGGAGCTGGGATTGTTCATGATATCAAAGTTTTCTCAAGAAAAAATGGAGATGACTTACAGCCGGGAGTAAACCAAGTCATTAAAGTCTATATCGTTCAGAAACGTAAAATTTCTGAAGGGGACAAAATGGCTGGGCGTCATGGTAACAAAGGGGTTATCTCTCGTATCTTACCAGTTGAGGATATGCCGCACTTAGAAGATGGAACACCGCTTGATATCATGTTAAACCCATTAGGGGTACCAAGCCGTATGAACATCGGACAGGTATTGGAATTGCATTTAGGATATGCTGCTAAACAATTAGGATTATATATTGCAACACCAGCATTCGATGGTTTGCATCGTAATGATTTGGAAAACATCATGGAAGAAGCCGGAATGGCAAAAGATGGTAAACAATGGGTAATCAGTGGTCAAACAGGAGATTACTTCGATTCAAAAATTTCTGTCGGAATCATGTACATGATTAAGTTAGCCCACATGGTTGACGATAAATTACATGCCCGTTCAGTCGGACCTTACTCATTAGTTACACAACAGCCGCTTGGTGGTAAAGCCCAAAACGGTGGACAAAGATTTGGGGAAATGGAAATCTGGGCATTGGAAGCTTATGGTGCCGCTTATACATTACGCGAAATCTTAACAGTTAAATCCGATGATGTTGTCGGTCGTGTGAAAACTTATGAAGCGATCGTTAAAGGACAAAAATTACCTGAACCGGGATTACCTGAAGCATTCAGAGTATTAAAGAAAGAATTGCAGGCATTGGCATTAGATGTTCGTTTATTGGATGATGATGGCAATGAAATTGATATGAGAAAGATTGAAGAAGAGGAAAGAAGATTCCCAACTTCAATTGAAGACGTCAATAATGGCGTAACTGAAGTCGTAGAGGAAGTCGTTGAAGATACGGATCTTGAAGATGATGAAGATATTTTAGAAGAAGATATGGATTTGGATATCGAGTTAGAATTCGATGATGAGGAAACTGATGACGACCTTGATGAAGAAGATAATTTTGAAGACGAAGATGAATAGAGGAGGAATTAACCATGGCAGATGTTAATAAATTTTCAGCGATACAAATAGGGTTAGCTTCTCCAGAAAAAATTCGTGAATGGTCTTATGGTGAAGTCAAAAAACCGGAAACAATCAACTATCGTTCTCAAAAACCGGAAAAGGACGGTTTATTCTGTGAAAGAATTTTCGGTCCTTCTAAGGATTGGGAATGTAGCTGCGGTAAATACAAGAAAGTAAGATATAAAGGTGTAATTTGTGATCGTTGTGGAGTTGAAGTCACAAAATCTTCTGTACGTCGTGAACGTATGGGACATATTGAATTAGCGACACCGATCGCACATATCTGGTATTTAAAGGGAATCCCTTCAAGAATGGGATTAATCTTGGATATGTCACCAAAACAATTAGAAGAAATCATTTACTTCGTATCTTATGTGGTAACTGATAAAGGATCTACACCATTAGAGTATAAGCAAGTTTTATCTGAAAGAGACTATCGTAACTGTTGCGAAAAATTCGGCAACAACTTTGAAGCAAAAATCGGAGCAGAAGCAATTAAAATCTTACTGCAAAAAGTAGATCTTGATTTTGAATTTGCCAATGTGACCAAAGAATTAAAAGAAGCACAAGGACAGCGTCGTGCTAAATTATTAAAACGTTTGGAAGCAATCGAAGCTTTCAGAAGTTCACAAAATGAACCAGAATGGATGATCATGGATGTTCTTCCGGTTATTCCTCCTGATTTAAGACCAATGCTGCAATTAGATGGTGGACGTTTTGCAACAAGTGATTTGAATGACTTATATCGTCGTGTCATTACTCGTAACAATCGTCTTAAAAAACTATTGGAATTAGGAACACCTTCTATTATCGTACAAAATGAAAAACGTATGTTGCAGGAAGCAGTCGATGCTTTGATTGACAATGGACGTCGTTCTAAACCGATTACCGGTGCAGGAAGCAGACCGTTAAAGTCACTATCACATACATTAAAAGGGAAACAGGGACGTTTCCGTCAGAACTTATTAGGTAAACGTGTTGATTACTCTGGACGTTCAGTTATCGCCGTAGGACCTGACTTGAAAATGTATCAATGTGGAATTCCTCGTGAGATGGCATTGAACTTATTTAAACCATTTGTTATCTCTGGATTAGTGAGCGATGGGTTAGCAACAAACATTAAAGCTGCAGAACGTTTAATCGATAAAATGGATGATAAGATCTGGCCAATCGTGGAAAGAGTCATTAAAGAGCATCCGGTATTATTGAACCGTGCCCCAACACTTCACCGTTTAGGAATTCAAGCGTTTGAACCTAAATTAGTAGAAGGACGTGCAATCCGTCTGCATCCATTGGTAACACCGGCATTCAACGCCGATTTCGATGGGGACCAAATGGCAGTCCATGTTCCTTTATCAGATGAAGCGATTCAAGAAGCACGTCAATTGATGTTAGGGTCTAACAATATCTTAGGACCTAAAGATGGTAAGCCTATCGTTACGCCTTCTCAGGACATGGTATTAGGAAACTATTATTTAACACTTGAAAAAGCGGGAGCAGTCGGTGAAGGAAGCGTCTTTAAGGATGTTAATGAAGCTTTGCTAGCCTATAATGCGAAAGCTGTACATTTGCATACACGTGTGGCAGTTCCGGCAAAAGCGATGAACAATGTCACGTTCACAAAAGAACAAAATGAAAAATTCCTAATTACCAGTGTAGGGAAGATTATCTTCAATACGATCTTTAATGGGGATTTCCCATTCATCAATGAACCATCATCAGAGAACTTAATTCGTACACCGGATAAATTCTTTGTGCCAATGGGAACGAACATTAAGGAACATATTCAAAATCAACCGATTATCAAGCCTTTAAATAAGAAGGCTTTGGGAAATATCATCAATGCTGCCTTTAAAGCAAACCGAATTTCCGATACAAGCGTCATGCTGGATAAAATGAAAGATCAAGGATTCTATTATTCAACTATCGCCGGAATTACCGTTTCGGCAGATGATATCCAAGTACCGGAAAGAAAATATCGTTTATTCGATGAAGCCGATGAACAATTAGAGGTTATTAAAAAATATTATCGTAAAGGTAAGTTAACGGAAGAAGAACGTAAACAACAGGTAATCAGTTTATGGACCGATGTTAAAGATCGTGTTCAGGATGTCGTAAAAGAAGACTTTGAAAGCAATCCATTGAACCCAATCTTCATCATGTCAGACTCTGGTGCCCGTGGTAACGTTTCAAACTTTACGCAGTTAGTAGGGATGCGTGGGCTGATGTCTAACCCTAAGGGAGAAACCATCGAATTGCCTATCAAATCTTCATTCCGTGAAGGGTTAACCGCATCAGAATTCTTTATTTCTACCCATGGTGCCCGTAAAGGATCTACCGATACTGCATTAAAAACAGCCGATTCAGGATATTTAACACGTCGTTTAGTTGACGTTGCTCAAGATGTCATTATTACAGAAGAGGACTGTGGAACAGATAAAGGATTTATCGTAACGGACTTATATGATACATCAGATAACTCAATCATTGCGCCGTTATATGACCGTTTAGTAGGACGTTATACACAAAAAGATATCCTGCATCCAAAAACAAAAGAGGTCATTGTCAAAAGAAATACTTTAATTACAGAAGCAATGGCAACGGAAATTGTGAATGCCGGAGTAAAGGAAGTAGAAATTCGTTCAGTATTAGGATGTAATGCTAAACGTGGTGTTTGTCAGAAGTGTTACGGACGTAACTTAGCCACTGGAAACGAAGTTGAAATCGGTGAAGCAATCGGTATTATGGCAGCACAGTCAATCGGTGAACCAGGGACACAGTTAACCATGCGTACATTCCACATGGGTGGAGTTGCCGGTGGTGCCGATATCACTCAGGGGTTACCTCGTATTCAAGAGTTGTTTGAAGCCCGTAATCCGAAAGCAAAATCAATTATTTCTGAAATCGAAGGGGTTGTCACAACAATCTTAGATCATGATGGCCGTGCGGAAGTGGTGGTCAGCAACGATCTTGAAACAAGAAGCTATTTAACACCTTATGGTGCTAAGTTAAGAGTCAATACCGGAGACGAAGTGAAGATTGGTGGAAAGATTACCGAAGGTTCAATCGATCCAAAAGAATTATTGGCGGTAGCCGATATCAAAGCTGTTGAAAACTATATCTTAAAAGAAGTACAAAAAGTATACCGTATTCAA
This sequence comes from Beduini massiliensis, assembly GCF_000829905.1. GTDB lineage: Bacteria > Bacillota_I > Bacilli_A > Erysipelotrichales > Coprobacillaceae > Beduini > Beduini massiliensis. Next base: position 207,180 of record NZ_CDPP01000006.1, on the reverse strand, counting down.
GGGATCGAGATTTCAGATAAGCATATCGAAGTTATCATCAAACAGATGTTAAGAAAGATGTCAATCGTCGAAGGCGGAGATACAGGAACATTACCGGGTATCCATGTCAGCGTGACACAATTCACTGAATTAAATAAAGAAGCTCTGCGTTTGCAAAAACGTCCGGCAGTTGGCCGTCCAATCTTGCTGGGGATTACAAAGGCTTCATTAGAAACAGATTCATTCTTATCAGCCGCTTCATTCCAAGAAACAACACGTATCTTGACTGATGCAGCGATCAAAGGAAAAGTAGATCATTTAGCCGGATTAAAAGAAAACGTTATTATCGGTAAATTATTGCCTGCCGGAACTGGATTAAGAGGACCGTTAGTAGATCCAAATAAAGCGGAACTGGTAGAAGATATGATGGAAGATGATGAAGATTTCGATTATGAAGGATTGAATGAAGAAACATCTGAAGCAGAAGAAACACAAATCAATGCATAAAGAGTGGAGAAACCCGCTCTTTTTTATTTCTTTTAATGAAAGTAGAAAGTTTGTCTAAAAATGTGTAGAATAGAAAGAGTAGATAGGAGCGATAAAATGAAAAAGAGCATTCGAAATGCACTCAAACTGACATTGAAGAGCTGGCGGGTCCTATTTCTTTTTGAAATATTCTATAAGGGGCTGGGATCATTGATTCTGATTCCCTTGCTTCACGGCTGGCTTAATATAGGGCTGAGTTTAACTAAAATTAATTATATCAGCAGTACTAATATATATCGGATTGCCACGTCACCGGGAATGATGTTCTTTATTATAACGGCAATCATTGTGATGGCAGTTGTCATGATCTTTGAATTCAATTGCTTAGCAATCTGTTTCAATCAGGCAAGGGAAAATAAAGAATTGGGGATCATTCAGCTTTTTAAACAGGGCTTTTCTCGTTCTAAAAAACTGTTGTCACCACGCAATTGGATATTGATTCCTTTTACGGTAGTCATTATTCCGTTTACACAATTGATTTTGACTTCCAGCTTTATCAGTAATTTAGAACTGCCTCGTTTTATCACCGAAGCATTGCCATTTAGACTGGAAATACTTTATTATGGTACACTTATTTTATTATCCGTCTTTGCCTTAGGCACTTTATTTACATATCAGTATTTTACTTTGGATGGCTACGGTGGTTTAAAATCAATGATTGCCAGTTGGAAATTAAGTGCAAAGCACCGTATTAAAATGATTTGGGATTACATTTTATTAACACTGCTTGTTTTTTTGGTGACTACATTGATTTCTGCAGGAATTTCAGCTTTAGTTTTCCTAGTAGTCAATCACTATTATCCACAAGGGGTAAAAGGCGCCATGTATCTGACGATTACAGATTCACTGGAAAGTATTTTTACTTCTTTTTCCAATTCATTGGCAATGTTTACAACGTATGCTTATGTATCTCAGCTCTATTTTCGATTACGTGAAGAGAAAAAAGAAGAATTGCCGAAAGCAATTGAACCTACCCGAAAGCACCGAAAGATTCAAAATGGGTTCTTAACAATAGGGGTATTGGCAGCTTTTGTGGCAGGCGTCTTTTTTGTCAATCTGATTTCCATGAATTCACTTCGACAAGGAGATTGGGATCAAAGCTTAGCCAGCAATAAAATGAAGATTATTGCTCATCGCGGTTATTCGTCTGTCGCACCAGAAAATACCTTGCCAGCATTTATCGCCGCGATTGATGCTAAAGCAGACTACATAGAACTCGATGTTCAGGAATCAAAGGATGGCGTAGTGATGGTCACGCATGACAGCAGTTTAGGACGTATCTTTGATCAGGATGTCAATGTTTGGGAATGGACTAAAGAAGAACTGCAAACCTTACATGTCAACAGTCGAAATGATTTTAACGGTCAATATGCCTCTGCTACAGTGCCTACCTTAGAAGATGTTTTAAAATTGTGCCGTGGCCGTATCAAAGTCTTAATTGAACCTAAACCGAATGGGCATGATCAGCGTTTGGCTGAAGCCACAATGGAAGTTGTGAAAAAAACCGGCATGAGCAAGGATGTTCAAATTCATTGTTTGGATTATTCCATCTTGGAAAGTGTTAAAGCGATCGATCCCAATATGCAGTGTGGATTTATCATTTCGATGAGCTATGGACAATATTGGAAGCTGCCGGCAGCTGATTTCTTCACTTTAGAACAAACCTATTTAAGTAAAGATGAAGTAGCAAAGGTGCATTTGGCAGGAAAAGATGTTTATATTTGGACGGTTAATACCGAAGGGGACATGCAGCGTTGTATCGGATTGGACGGAGATGCGATGATTACCGATCATCCGATCAAAGCACGTGAAGAAGTTTTTGCCAGTGACAACGAATTGCGGAATTTCTATAAACAGTTATTAGATGAATAAGAATCGATAAACGGATCATACTTACTAATGATCCGTTTTTGCATAAATAGATAAAAAGCGGAATTTTTCAATAAAAATTTTAAATTTTAGGTTGACACTATGAAATATTTATAATACAATGTCAAAGGTGCTCGTTATTGAGCATAAAAATAACAATTGAATTTGAAACACCTGGTAATGTGTGTTTAGTTCAAGAAAGGAGATAAGAAATGCCTACAATTAATCAATTAGTAAAACAAGGACGTAGTGATAAAGTATCAAAATCAAAATCTCCAGCATTAAATAGAGGATATAACTCTTTATCTAAGAGACCTACTAAAGTTGCTGCACCACAAAAACGTGGAGTTTGTACTCGTGTTGCTACAATGACACCAAAGAAACCTAACTCGGCTTTACGTAAATATGCCCGTGTTCGTTTATCTAATGGTATGGAAGTTACAGCATATATCCCAGGAATTGGTCACAACCTACAAGAACATAGTGTTGTATTAATTCGTGGTGGACGTGTTAAAGACTTACCAGGGGTACGTTACCATATCATTCGTGGAACTATGGACTGTGCTGGTGTTAAAGATCGTATGCAAGGACGTTCTTTATACGGAGCAAAAAAACCAAAACAATAAGCTTAGAAATAGATATTTAATCTTTGGAAGGAGGAAGACGCAATGGCAAGAAAAGGTCATGTTGCTAAAAGAGATGTATTACCAGATCCAGTATACAATTCAAAATTAATTACTAAATTAGTAAACAATATTATGCTAGATGGTAAAAAAGGTGTTGCACAAAACATTCTTTATGATGCATTTACTAAAATTGAAGCGAAAACACAAACTCCAGCGATGGAAGTTTTTGATAAAGCGATTAACAATATCATGCCGGTATTAGAACTTAAAGTTAGACGTATCGGTGGAGCTAACTATCAGGTACCAGTTGAAGTATCACCTGAAAGAAGAATTACTTTAGGATTAAGATGGTTAGTAAACTATTCTCGTTTAAGAAACGAAAATACAATGGTAGATCGTTTAGCTAACGAAATTATTGATGCATCTAATGGAACTGGTGCTTCAGTTAAGAAAAAAGAAGATACTCACAAAATGGCAGAAGCAAACAAAGCATTTGCACATTTCCGTTGGTAATATTCTCATTAACAATTTAGAAAGGAGATTATTATGGCTCGTCAATTTTCACTAGAAAAAACTCGTAATATCGGGATCATGGCTCACATCGATGCTGGTAAAACAACTACGACTGAACGTATCCTGTACTATACAGGAAAAATCCATAAGATCGGTGAAACACATGAAGGTGCTTCTCAGATGGACTGGATGGAACAAGAACAAGAACGTGGTATCACAATCACTTCAGCCGCTACTACAGCACAATGGGCTGGACATCGTGTAAACATTATTGATACTCCGGGTCACGTTGACTTCACTGTTGAAGTTGAACGTTCATTACGTGTATTAGATGGTGCGGTTACCGTATTGGATTCAAAAGCTGGGGTTGAACCTCAAACTGAAACAGTATGGCGCCAAGCTACAACTTATAAAGTACCTCGTATCGTATTCTGTAACAAGATGGATGCAACGGGTGCTGACTTCATTATGTCATTAGAAACGTTACACAAAAGATTAGGAGCAAATGCCGTGGCAGTACAGCTTCCAATCGGTGCAGAAGATCATTTTGAAGGAATTATCGACTTAATTAAGATGCAAGCTATCTTCAATGAAGATGAAAAAGGTGAACATCAAAAATATACTGATATTCCTGAAGAATACAAAGCTCAAGCAGAAGAATATCGTGCTAAAATGATTGATGCTGCTGCTTCATTCGATGACGATTTAATGATGAAAGTCTTAGAAGAAGAAGAAATCACTGAAGAAGAAATCAAAACAGCTTTGCGTAAAGGTACGATCGCTGTTGAATGTTTCCCAGTATTATGTGGTTCTGCTTACAAAAACAAAGGGGTTCAACAGATGTTGGATGCCGTAATCGATTATTTACCTGCACCTACTGATATTCCTTCAATCAAAGGAATTGATGCAAAAGGTGAAGAAGTAGAAAGACATGCATCAGATGATGAACCATTTGCAGCATTAGCTTTCAAAATCATGACAGATCCATTTGTTGGAAAGTTAACTTTCTTCCGTGTATATTCTGGTACTGTTGAATCAGGTTCATATGTATTGAACTCTACAAAGGACAAGAAAGAAAGATTAGGACGTATCTTACAGATGCATGCTAATAAACGTGAAGAAATCTCAACTGTATACGCTGGGGATATCGCTTCAGCGGTTGGGTTTAAAAACACAACAACAGGGGATACTATCTGTGATGAAGATCACTTCGTAATCTTGGAATCAATGGAATTCCCTGAACCAGTTATCAACGTTGCGATTGAACCAAAAACAAAACAAGACCAAGATAAATTAGGTTTAGCTTTAGCTAAATTAGCTGAAGAAGATCCAACTTTTAAAACTTATACAGACGAAGAAACTGGAGATACGATTATCGCCGGAATGGGTGAATTACACTTAGACGTTATCGTTGACCGTTTGAAAAGAGAATTTAAAGTTGAAGCTAACGTAGGAGCTCCACAAGTAGCATACAGAGAAACAATTAAATCTGCTGCTGAATGTGAAGGGAAATACGTTAAACAATCAGGTGGTCGTGGACAATACGGTCACGTATGGATCAAATTTGAACCTAATGAAGGTAAAGGATTTGAATTCGTTGATGCTATCGTTGGTGGATCAGTACCTAGAGAGTACATTAACTCAGTAAGAGTTGGTCTTGAAGATGCATTAAATACAGGTATCATTGCTGGATATCCGGTATTAGATGTTAAAGCTACATTATTTGATGGATCTTACCATGATGTCGATTCATCAGAAATGGCTTATAAGATCGCTGCTTCTATGGCTTTAAAAGCTGCTGCTAAGAAATGTGATCCAGTATTACTAGAACCAATCATGGCAGTAGAAGTAACAGCACCTTCAGAATACTTAGGAAGCGTTATGGGAGATGTGTCTTCTAGACGTGGTATGATCGAAGGACAAGAAGAAAGAGGAAATGCGATTGTTGTTCAGGCAAGCATCCCACTTTCAGCAATGTTCGGTTATGCAACTGACTTGCGTTCATTTACTCAGGGACGTGGAAATTACACAATGCAATTTGATCGTTATGAACAAGTTCCTAAGAGTATTAGAGATGAAATTATCAAGAAAAATACTGGTAATTAATTCTTAAAAAATACTGTTGATTTTTACAGTTAAATAAATTACAATGATGTTGTAATTGTTTAATAAATATACTAAATATAGGAGGAAACTTTAGAATGGCTAAAGAAAAATTTGACCGCTCAAAGGCGCACGTAAATATTGGTACTATCGGGCACGTTGACCATGGTAAAACTACTTTAACAGCTGCTATCACTACTTGCTTAGCAAAAAAAGGTGGAGCTGCTGCAATGGATTATGCTGCGATCGATAACGCACCTGAAGAAAAAGAAAGAGGTATTACAATCAATACTTCTCACGTTGAATACGAAACTGAAACTCGTCACTATGCACACGTTGACTGTCCAGGCCATGCTGACTACATCAAAAACATGATCACTGGTGCAGCACAAATGGATGGAGCTATCTTAGTAGTAGCTGCAACTGACGGACCTATGCCTCAAACTAGAGAACATATCTTGTTATCTCGTCAAGTAGGTGTACCTTACATCATCGTATTCTTAAACAAATGTGATATGGTTGATGACGAAGAATTATTAGAATTAGTTGAAATGGAAGTTCGTGAATTATTAAACGAATATGAATTCCCTGGAGATGATACTCCAATCATCCGTGGATCAGCATTAAAAGCATTAGAAGGAGATCCAAAATGGACTCCAGCTATTGATGAATTAATGGCTGCTGTAGATTCTTACATTCCAACTCCAACTCGTGACACTGACAAACCTTTCTTAATGCCAGTTGAAGACGTTTTCACAATCACTGGACGTGGAACTGTTGCTACTGGACGTGTTGAACGTGGACAATTAAAATTAAATGACCCATTAGAAATCGTTGGTATCCATGAAACTAAAAATACTGTAGCTACTGGTATCGAAATGTTCCGTAAATTATTAGATTACGCTGAAGCAGGAGATAACGTAGGGGTATTATTACGTGGTGTTAACCGTGATGAAATCGAACGTGGACAAGTATTAGCTAAACCAGGTTCAGTACATCCTCACAAAAAATTCAAATGTCAAGTATACGTATTATCAAAAGACGAAGGTGGACGTCATACTCCTTTCTTCGGAAACTATAGACCACAGTTCTATTTCAGAACTACTGACATCACTGGTGTAATCGAATTACCAGAAGGTGTTGAAATGGTTATGCCTGGTGATAACGTTGAATTAACTGTAGAATTAATTCACGCAATCGCTATCGAAAACGGTACTAAATTCTCTATCCGTGAAGGTGGTAGAACAGTTGGTGCTGGTAACGTATCAGAAATCATTGAATAATTAAACTAAAATCTCGCTTAGGCGGGATTTTTCTTTTGTCAAAAAAAGTTGTTATAAGGAAACAATATTTAAACTGTTGAATGGACTTCTATAGAGATTTTTACTATATCGGCATGACTAGAAAAAAGATGCCAACAAGCATCTTTTAAAGAAAACACATAAATTTATTTTTTTACTGTTGCGATAAATTGCCCACTATAATTGGTTGTCTTAAAGCATCCATGCTTTAATAGCTCTTTTTCAACAAAACTCTTGAAATCATTATAGCGATCGTCAAGAATCTCTTGAATATTACCGATCCATCTTGTCGAATAAATATATTGGCTAAGCATTTCCGGATCATCAATCAGGTAGGGAATCTGACGTTTTGTTTGCCTTATATTTTTAAAGTAGTAAGATAGCTTTTCTTCACCGTTTTCCAATGAAAATTGATCGGTTAATTGTTTTTGTCCCATATTGGCGCGAGCATTAAACTGTTTTAATAAGCTCTCTAATTCTAAATTATGGTACTGTGAAATCGTAGATGCGTATAGACGACCGTTTGGTTTTAATACACGTGCTATTTCTTTTAAAACATGATCTAAATCATTAAAATACATGAATAAGTGATTGGCTATGACAATATTAAAAGTATTATCAGGAAAGGGTAAGTGATGGACGTCAGCGGTTTTTACTTCTTTGATTTGCGGGAAAGAAAGCAGATCCATGCAGCTGGCAATCATTTTGTCTGATAAGTCAGTAAGGGTAATGGAAATATCCGGAGGGATCATTTTTTGATTTTTTCTCCATAATGTGCCTTGACCGCAGGCTACCTCCAACACACAATCGTGTGCATTGAATTGATATTGTTCAAAAAGCCATAAAAACCATTCCGGTTTAATAGTATTATAACGTTCATGAAAACGAATCCGGATATCTAACGGTGAAGTATCTAAAAATTGTTGTTTATAATGATGATCTTTTAAGTGGTGATGATACAGCTTCAAATAGTCTTGAGGGGAATCTTCGCTGCTGTTTTCAATGTGTTCGATCATTTCCAACATTGCATGGTTTTGGGCAATTTGTTTAAGCAAAATATTTTTTTGTAATGTTAAACGTTCTTTGAAATTGTTATTTTCTAATATGAATTTAATCTCTTTTAATGTAAAGTGTGCGGATTTTAAAAGATCAATGATTTGCAATGTTATAAACTCTTTTTCCGATAAAACGGTAATATTACGTGTTTTGTCATATTCTGATTTTAATAATTCTTTTTTTATATAAAATCGAATAGTTCTTGGGGTAGTCTGCGCTGCTCTTGAAAATTCAAGTATTGTATAATATAACATATGTCATCCTCCTGTATTTAGTATAGCGATTGACCATGCGTCACTGTCAAGATAATGTTTTTTGAATTGTGAATTTTATGTGAACTTTTTTCGGAAATCGCTTCCAAAATGATTGACAAAAGCGCTTCCACAATATATACTACAATAGTGCACAGACACAGCAATCAGTTAGCGCTCTGAGCAGGCGTTAGCTGAACCTTACGGGAGGAAAAAAGACAATGAAATTTTTGGAAGAAAAATTTGTCCCTCTTGCAGCTAGAATCGGGTCTCAAAGACACTTAGTTGCAATCAGGGATGCCTTCGTTGTTATCATGCCAGTTACAATCGTTGGTGCGATTGCGGTATTGATCAACAACATCCAAGGTGTATTCGCAGAAAACGGGTTGAACGTTGTTTCAATTCAAGAAGGATACACAAACTTTATCAAAACAACAGGTATTCAAGATGTAATGAATGCAGTTAACAAAGGATCTATCAACATGATGGCGATCTTGTTAGTTGTGACATTAGGATACCAAATGGCAAAAGGATTAAACGGAGATGGGATTGCCACTTCAGTTGTAGCCTTAACTTGCTATTTAGGATTAGCGCCAGCAGTGCAAACATTAACGAACAGCTACAAATGGGCTGATAAAGCAACGAATGTAGATGTATTAACAGCAGATGTAGCCAGCGGCGGATTAGCAGCGAACAAACTGGATTCAAACGGGATGTTCGTAGGGATGATTTTAACGATTATCGTTGCAGAAATCTTCGTAAGATTATCAAGAAACGATAAATTAAAAATCACGTTGCCTGATGGAGTACCACCAGCAGTAGCCGGATCATTTACAGTATTGATCCCAGCTATCATTACAGTTATCTTAATTGTAGCAGCTGGAATCTATATTGACAAATTAGCAGGAATGAACTTATGGGTAATCGTACAGAAATTCGTGTCTGCACCATTAAACAGTGTAGCCGATACATTAGGTACAGTAATCTTAGTTTACTTCTTAATTAACTTCTTATGGGTATTCGGGTTACATGGGGCAAACATTGTTGGATCAGTAACAACACCAATCTTTACTCCAATGTTACTAGAAAACACAGCAGCTTATGAAGCAGGAAAAACAGGAGCAGATATTCCAAACATCGCTCATGGTATGTCACCATTTGCTGTTATCGGTGGATCAGGATCAACATTAGGATTAATCATTGCCGTATTGATCTTTGGTAAAGTACAAGCAGAACGTACAGTTATCGGAATCTCAATTGCACCAGGTTTATTCGAAATTAATGAACCTATCACATTTGGTGTACCTATCGTAATGAACCCTGTCTACATGTTACCGTTCATTGCAGGACCAGTTATTTTGGCAGCATTGACTTATATCTTAATGGATTTGAACATTATCGAGAGAGTTTCGTTAACAGCACCTTGGGTAACACCGCCAATCTTGTATGCATTCTTAGCAACAGGTGGAGGAATCAAGGCAGCGATTTACAACGCTATCGAAATTGTACTATTGACATTATTATGGATGCCATTCGTTATGGTATCAAACAAACAAAATGCCAATGCAGAATAAAAACTAGCTATTGCTCAACAAACCAGAGAGAAATCTCTGGTTTTTGTTTTCCATATTATTCAAAAAAATTCAAAAAATAATAAAAAAGACTTGTCAAGAGAGGAAGGACGTGGTAATATAAACAGGCAGTCCAATCAAGGGCCGCGGAGACCATTGAAAACTGAACAGAACACGTCAAACAATTTCGATCGAAAGAAAGAAAATTGAGAAGAAAAAAAGAAACAAAAGTCAGAAGACAAAAGAGTCAAAGAAAAACACTTTGATGATATAAAATATCATGGAGAGTTTGATCCTGGCTCAGGATGAACGCTGGCGGCGTGCCTAATACATGCAAGTCGAACGCATCACCTTGGTGATGAGTGGCGAACGGGTGAGTAAGACATAAGCAACCTGGCTGTACCAGGGGGATAACGCGTGGAAACATGCGCTAAGACCGCATAGGCTTTAACTAAGCATTTAGATAAAGTTAAATATCCTAAGGGATAGGGAACAGATGGGCTTATGGTGCATTAGCTAGTTGGTGGGGTAAAGGCCTACCAAGGCGACGATGCATAGCCGGCCTGAGAGGGTGAACGGCCACACTGGGACTGAGACACGGCCCAGACTCCTACGGGAGGCAGCAGTAGGGAATTTTCGGCAATGGGGGGAACCCTGACCGAGCAACGCCGCGTGAAGGAAGAAGGCCTTCGGGTTGTAAACTTCTGTTATAAAGGAAGAACGGCTAATACAGGGAATGGTATTAGAGTGACGGTACTTTGTGAGGAAGCCACGGCTAACTACGTGCCAGCAGCCGCGGTAATACGTAGGTGGCAAGCGTTATCCGGAATTATTGGGCGTAAAGAGGGAGCAGGCGGCAATGGAGGTCTGTGGTAAAAGGCTGAAGCTTAACTTCAGTAAGCCATGGAAACCAAATAGCTAGAGTGCAGAAGAGGATCGTGGAATTCCATGTGTAGCGGTGAAATGCGTAGATATATGGAGGAACACCAGTGGCGAAGGCGACGATCTGGTCTGTAACTGACGCTCAGTCCCGAAAGCGTGGGGAGCAAATAGGATTAGATACCCTAGTAGTCCACGCCGTAAACGATGAGTACTAAGTGTTGGGGGGACAAGCCTCAGTGCTGCAGTTAACGCAATAAGTACTCCGCCTGAGTAGTACGTTCGCAAGAATGAAACTCAAAGGAATTGACGGGGGCCCGCACAAGCGGTGGAGCATGTGGTTTAATTCGAAGCAACGCGAAGAACCTTACCAGGTCTTGACATCTGGATAAAGACTCTAGAGATAGAGGGATAGATATATCCAAGACAGGTGGTGCATGGTTGTCGTCAGCTCGTGTCGTGAGATGTTGGGTTAAGTCCCGCAACGAGCGCAACCCTTGTCGTTAGTTACCAGCAGTAAGATGGGGACTCTAACGAGACAGCCGGTGACAAGCCGGAGGAAGGCGGGGATGACGTCAAATCATCATGCCCCTTATGACCTGGGCTACACACGTGCTACAATGGACGGATCAAAGGGAAGCGAAGAGGCGACTTGGAGCGAAACTCAAAAACCCGTTCTCAGTTCGGATTGCAGGCTGCAACTCGCCTGCATGAAGATGGAATCGCTAGTAATCGCGGATCAGCATGCCGCGGTGAATACGTTCTCGGGCCTTGTACACACCGCCCGTCACACCATGAGAGTTGATAACACCCGAAGCCGGTGGCTTAACCGAAAGGAGAGAGCTGTCTAAGGTGGGATCGATGATTGGGGTGAAGTCGTAACAAGGTATCCCTACGGGAACGTGGGGATGGATCACCTCCTTTCTAAGGAGAAAAAGGTTCTGTTCAGTTTTGAGTGGAGACACTCAAGGAAAAGAGATCATTGAAAACTGGATAATAAGATGAAAAGAAATATTAGAAAGATCAGGAGAAATCAAGGATCTTTCCTAATAGTCGAAAAAACTAAGAAAAAGTAACAAAAGCAAATCTAGGATAAGAAAAGAAGAGCGTATGGAGGATGCCTAGGCACAATGAGGCGAAGAAGGACGCAGCAAACGGCGAAACGCAGCGGCGAGTGGTAAGCACACGCAAGAGCCGCTGATATCCGAATGGGGGAACCCACTATCTACGAGATAGTATCCATGCATGAATACATAATGCATAGGAAGCAAGACGCAGGGAACTGAAACATCTAAGTACCTGTAGGAGAAGAAAATAAAGAATGATTTCCTGAGTAGTGGCGAGCGAAAGGGAAGGAGCCCAAACCAAGAGTTATCTTGGGGTTATAGGACAGTCAAGAAAGGCAAGACACTTTACAGAAGAAATACATGGGAAGGTATGCGAGACAGGGTGAGAGCCCCGTATTCGAAGTAGAGCGAAGCCAAGACTGATCCTGAGTACGGCGGGACACGAGAAATCCTGTCGGAAGGATCGAGGACCATCTCGAAAGGCTAAATACTCCATTGTGACCGATAGTGAACCAGTACCGTGAGGGAAAGGTGAAAAGAACCCCGGGAGGGGAGTGAAAGAGAACCTGAAACCATATGCTTACAAGAAGTCAGAGCCCGTTAAGGGGTGATGGCGTGCCTTTTGTAGAATGAACCGGCGAGTTATGATAGTCAGCGAGGTTAAGCAGGAGATGCGGAGCCGAAGCGAAAGCGAGTCTGAAAAGGGCGAATAGTTGGATGTCATAGACCCGAAACCGAGTGATCTAGCCATGACCAGGTTGAAGTTGGGGTAAAACCCGATGGAGGACCGAACCGACCCCCGTTGAAACGTTGGCGGATGAGTTGTGGCTAGGGGTGAAATTCCAAACGAACTCGGAGATAGCTGGTTCTCCCCGAAATAGCTTTAGGGCTAGCGTCAGGGTAAAGTAGCGTGAAGGTAGAGCACTGAATATGTGATGGCCCCATCCCGGGGTACTGAACATAATCAAACTCCGAATGTCACGAAAACATACCTGGCAGTCAGACAGTGGGTGATAAGGTCCATTGTCAAAAGGGAAACAGCCCAGACCATCAGCTAAGGTCCCAAAATTATTGCTAAGTGGAAAAGGATGTGGAGATGTCCAGACAACTAGGAGGTTGGCTCAGAAGCAGCCACCCTTTAAAGAGTGCGTAACAGCTCACTAGTCGAATGACTCTGCGCCGAAAATTTACCGGGGCTAAGCAATATACCGAAGCTATGGATTGACATTGAAAAATGTGAGTGGTAGGGGAGCGTTCTATCATCGGAGAAGCATGATCGTAAGGACATGTGGAGAGGATAGAAGAGAGAATGCCGGTGTGAGTAGCGGAACGTGGGTGAGAATCCCACGCACCGAAAACCCAAGGTTTCCAGAGGAAGGTTCGTCCGCTCTGGGTAAGTCGGGACCTAAGGCGAGGCCGAAAGGCGTAGTCGATGGACAACAGGTGGAGATTCCTGTACCTAATAAAGAGTGATGGAGTGACGGAGAAGGCTAGACAGGTCCGGCGGATGGAAGAGCCGGAGCAAGCGGGATATCTGGTGTGTAGAAAAATGCGCATACCGCAAGGAGAAGACGTGAAGCGTATGGAAAGGGGCGACCCAAGTACAGAAGCTGTCGAAGCAAGCTTCCAAGAAAAGCTTCTAGCAAATTTTTATTAGCCCGTACCGATAATGGACACACATGGGTGAGGAGAGAATCCTAAGGTGAGCGAGAGAACTATGGCCAAGGAACTCTGCAAAATGACTCCGTAACTTCGGGAGAAGGAGTGCTTATGAAAATAAGCCGCAGTAAAACGGCCCAAGCGACTGTTTATCAAAAACACAGCTCTATGCGAAGCCGCAAGGCGAAGTATATGGGGTGACGCCTGCCCGGTGCTGGAAGGTTAAGAGGAGTTGTAAGATCGTAAGGTCGAAGCAATGAATTGAAGCCCCAGTAAACGGCGGCCGTAACTATAACGGTCCTAAGGTAGCGAAATTCCTTGTCAGGTAAGTTCTGACCCGCACGAAAGGCGTAACGATTTGGGCGCTGTCTCGGCTGTAGACTCGGTGAAATCTTAGTACCTGTGAAGATGCAGGTTACCCGCGACTAGACGGAAAGACCCCATGGAGCTTTACTGTAGCTTGATATTGGACTTTGATGAAGGATGTACAGAATAGGTAGGAGACAGGGATACATGCACGCCAGTGTGTGAGGAGTCGACGTTGGGATACTACCCTTCCTTGATTGGGGTTCTAACCGGATGCTTTGAAGCAAGCAACGGGACAGTGTCAGGTGGGCAGTTTGACTGGGGCGGTCGCCTCCCAAAGAGTAACGGAGGCGCCCAAAGATACCCTCAGCTTGGATGGAAATCAAGCGCAGAGTGCAAAGGCAAAAGGGTGTTTGACTGCGAGACAGACAAGTCGAGCAGGGACGAAAGTCGGGCTTAGTGATCCGGCGGTACCGAATGGAAGGGCCGTCGCTCAACGGATAAAAGCTACCCTGGGGATAACAGGCTGATCTCCCCCAAGAGTTCACATCGACGGGGAGGTTTGGCACCTCGATGTCGGCTCATCGCATCCTGGAGCTGAAGTCGGTTCCAAGGGTTGGGCTGTTCGCCCATTAAAGCGGTACGCGAGCTGGGTTCAGAACGTCGTGAGACAGTTCGGTCCCTATCTGTCGTGGGCGCAGGAAGTTTGAGAAGAGCTGTCCTTAGTACGAGAGGACCGGGATGGACACACCAATGGTGGACCAGTTGTCACGCCAGTGGCACAGCTGGGTAGCTAAGTGTGGCAGGAATAAACGCTGAAGGCATCTAAGCGTGAAATCCCCTTCAAGATGAGACTTCCGGACGCAAGTTGGAAGACCCCTTAAAGACGATAAGGTAGATAGGTCAGGAGTGGAAGTATAGTGATATATGGAGCGGACTGATACTAATAGGTCGAGAACTTAACCTAGAAGAAGAAAGAACTTATTATCCAGTTTTGAGTGAGAGCTCAGAGGAATCCGGTGATGATGGGGATATGGAGACACCTGTAACCATCTCGAACACAGAAGTTAAGCATATCAACGGCGAAGATAGTGAGCGATCGCGAAAATAGCAGATTGCCGGGTAAGAGAAGGAGGAGTTCCTCCTTTTTTTTATGTATTGGAAAGAGACTTGTCTATAGAGAGAGAAGAGAGATTTCTACTCTTTTTTGTGTACTATTTCTCTTTTCATCTTATTAGGATAAGCAGCAATCACGTTTTAAAAACAAAATGGCTTAATAAGAAAGAATTTGGAACATATATATTGAGCTTGGCAGAAAAAGAATGTATTTATATATAATAGAATAGGAAAAGATAGAATGAAAAAGCAGGGCTTTTAATCTATCTTTTCTTACTTTATAAGAGGAATGAAGAATATTGAAATTTTTTTAAAATAAATGAAAAAAAGGCTTGTAAATAGGGAATATTTAGTATATAATCTATCCGTTGGCGTGCGAAGAAGTGCGAGGTTGCTGAAACACCGATAAACGTTGTCATGGCAGTGTTTCAGGTAATTCGCATGGAGCAGTCTATTATTTAAATAGGCGAAAGGAGGAAGTAAACATGGCAAACAACAAAATTAGAATTAGATTAAAAGCTTTTGATCACAAGATCTTAGACGGGTCTTCTGAAAAAATCGTAGCAGCAGCTAAAAAGACTGGTGCACAGGTGGTAGGTCCAGTACCTTTACCAACTGAAAAAGAAATTTACACAGTATTGAGAGCGGTTCACAAGTACAAAGATTCACGTGAACAATTCGAAATCAGAACACATAAGCGTTTAATCGACATCGTTAATCCAACACCAGAAACAATTGATGTTTTAACTAGATTAGAATTACCTAGTGGTGTGGATATCGAAATCAAATTATAGAATGAAAGGTAAAAGGTGTAACTCATGAAAGGAATCTTAGGTCGTAAATTAGGAATGACTCAAGTATTTACAACTGATGGGTCTTTAATTCCTGTAACTGTAGTTGAAGCTACTGAAAACGTTGTATTACAAAAGAAAACAGTAGAAAACGACGGTTACGAAGCCATCCAAGTTGGTTTCGAAGACAAAAGAGAAAGTTTAGCAAACAAACCTGAAAAGGGAATTGCTAGCAAGGCAAATACTGCCCCTAAGCGCTTCGTTAGAGAGTTTCGTTATAGCGAAATGATGAGTTATGAAGTTGGAGACTCAATTAAAGTTGATAGCTTTGTAGCTGGCGAAGTAGTAGATGTACAAGGAACTTCAAAAGGTAAAGGTTATCAAGGTGTAATTAAGAGACATGGTCAAAAAATTGGTCCTAAAGGACATGGGTCAGGAGCTCATAGAATCGTTGGATCAATGGGGCCAATTGCTCCAAACCGTATTGCTCCAGGTAAAAAATTACCAGGACAAATGGGGAACGTAACGAGAACGATTCAGAACTTAGAAATCGTAGCAGTTGACGTTGAAAATAACTTATTATTAATCAAAGGTTCAATTCCAGGACCTAAAAAAGGTTTAGTAATTGTAAAATCTGCTGTTAAAGGAAACGGAAAAGTAAACCCTGCTGTTGAATTAGTAGTAAATCAACAACCAGTGGAAGAAATCGAAGAAGTAACAGCTGTAGAAGAAAATACAGAAGCGGCAGTTGAAGTGACAGCTGAAGCTGCTGAATAATTGTAGGGAAGGAGGATTTTACAAATGGCAAAAGTTGCAGTATACAACCAAGATGGTGCTAATGTAAAAGAAATCGAATTAAACGATATGGTATTCGGTATCGAACCAAATAAACAAGCGATGTTTGATATGGTGTTATTACAAAGAGCATCTATCAGACAAGGAACACATAAAGTTAAAAATCGTACAGAAGTTGCCGGTGGTGGTAAAAAACCATGGAGACAAAAAGGAACAGGTAGAGCAAGACAAGGTTCAACTCGTGCGCCTCAATGGCGTGGTGGGGGAGTTGTTTTCGGACCTACTCCAAGAAAATATGGCTTCAAACTTAATCGTAAAGTTGGTAGACTTGCATTAAGATCTGCATTATCAAGCAAAGTTGTGGATTCTGAATTGACTGTAGTAGATACAATCACTATGGAAGCTCCAAAAACTAAAGCGATGATAAAAGTATTAGAAAATCTTCAAGCTCCAGCAAAAACATTATTAGTTGTTGATGAAATCGATATGAATGTAGCGTTATCTGCTAGAAACATCCCAGGAGTGATGATTTTAGAAGCTAACAAAATCAACGTATATGATATCTTAAACAGTAATAAAATGATCATCACTGAAGCTGCTGTAAAAGCAATTGAGGAGGTGCTTGCATAATGGCACATATTACTGACGTATTAAAGAAACCTGTATTAACAGAGAAATCTTTAACATTACAAGCTGAAGAAAATAAATATACATTTGACGTTGAATTAACAGCAAACAAGAATGAAATCAAAACTGCTGTAGAAAAAATGTTCGACGTTAAAGTTGAGAGAGTAAACGTAATCAGAGTTAGAGCTAAAACTAAACGTGTTGGTAAATACACAGGTAAAACTAACAGAAGAAAAAAAGCTATTGTTACATTAGCTGAAGGAAGCTCAATCGATTTATTCGGTGAAGAATAGTCGATACATTATTGGGTAAGCTTACCCAGAAAATAGGAGGAAACTAGAGATGGCAATTAAGAAATATAAGCCAGTCACAAATGGTCGTCGTAATATGACATCATTAACTTATGATGAAATTACAACAAATAAACCACAAAAATCACTAGTTGTTCGTTTCGGTAAAAAAGGTGGACGTAATAACCAAGGTGTTATCACTACTCGTCATCATGGTGGTGGGCATAAACGTTTATACCGTATTATCGATTTCAAGCGTAATAAATTAGACGTTCCTGGAAAAGTAGCAACTATTGAATATGATCCAAACAGAACAGCAAACATTGCGTTGATCAATTATGCTGATGGTGAAAAAAGATATATCTTAGCTCCAAAAGGATTAGAAGTAGGAATGCAAATCATTGCTTCTGAAAATGCCGATATTAAAGTAGGAAACTCATTGCCAATGGGAAATATGCCTGAAGGTACTGTTATCCACAATATCGAAATGCACCCAGGTAAAGGTGGACAGTTAGCAAGAGCTGCTGGTGTGTCTGCTCAAATCTTAGGGAAAGAAGACAAATATGTTATTATCAGATTAGCTTCTGGTGAAGTTAGAAAATTCTTATCAGTATGTACAGCAACTGTTGGTGTAGTAGGAAATGAAGATCATGGACTAGTAAACTATGGTAAAGCCGGACGTATGAGATGGAAAGGTGTAAGACCAACTGTTCGTGGTTCTGTAATGAACCCTAATGATCACCCTCATGGTGGTGGTGAAGGTAAAACTTCAATCGGTCGTAAAGCACCAATGACACCTTGGGGTAAAAAAGCACTTGGTGTTAAAACTAGAAAATCTAAAAAGGCTTCAACTAAATTAATAGTTCGTCGTCGTAATGCTAAATAAAGGAGGATAAAATAATGTCACGTAGTCTTAAAAAAGGGCCTTTCGTAGATGGTCACTTAATGAAAAAAGTAGAAGCATTAAACGCTTCTGGTAAAAAAGAAGTTATTAAAACTTGGTCAAGACGTTCAACTATTTTCCCTCAATTTATTGAGCATACATTTGCAGTGTATAATGGAAAAGAACATATTCCAGTTTATGTAACTGAAGATATGGTAGGACACAAATTAGGAGAATTCGCTCCAACAAGAACTTACCATGGTCATGGTGCAGATGACAAAAAAGCAGGTAAGAAATAAGAGAGGAGGAAGATGTCATGGAAGCTAGAGCAACAGCTAAAATGATTCGTGTTGCCCCTCAGAAAACAAGATTAGTTGTAGACTTGGTTAGGGGTAAGGATGTAAAGGAAGCGTTAGGTATTTTAGAATATACTAACAAATCAGCTAGTCCGGCAGTTTATAAAGTAGTAAAATCAGCAGCTTCAAACGCTGTTAACAATCAAGGATTAGATGCAGATAAATTATTCATCAAGGAAATTTATGTTGATGAAGGTCCAACTTTAAAGAGATATACTACTAAAGCAAAAGGTAGTGGCGCTCAAATTTTAAAAAGAACTAGTCATATCACAGTTGTGGTAGATGAAAGATAGTAAGAAGGAGGTTACACAATGGGTCAAAAAGTTAGTCCAATAGGATTACGTGTAGGTATTAACCGTAATTGGGATTCAAGATGGTACGCTAATGATAAAGATTTCGCAGGATTATTACATGAAGATATCAAAATCCGTGAATTCTTAGGAAAAGAATTGAAATCTGCTTCTGTATCAAGAATTGAAATTGAAAGAACTAAAAATCGTGTAAACGTTTATGTTCATACTGCTAGACCAGGTATCGTTATCGGTAAAGATGGTGAATCAGTAGAAGCATTACGTAAAAAAGTAGCAAAAATTACTGGTGATAAACAAGTATTTATTAACATTGTTGAAATCAAAAATCCGGATGTAGTTGCTCAGTTAGTTGCTAGAAGCATCGCTGAACAATTAGAAAACCGTGCTTCATTCAGAACAGTACAAAAACGTGCTATTCAAAGAGCAATGAGAGCTGGAGCAAAAGGAATTAAAACTAGCGTTTCAGGACGTCTTGGCGGAGCTGATATGGCTCGTGCCGAAGGATATTCTGAAGGTAACGTACCTCTTCATACTTTAAGAGCTGACATTGATTATGCTACTGCTGAAGCGGATACTACTTATGGTAAATTAGGAGTTAAAGTTTGGATTTGCAAGGGAGAAATCTTACCAGAAAAGAAGAAAGGGGATAAATAACCATGTTGATGCCTAAAAGAACAAAATACAGAAGACCACACAGAGTTAGATACGAAGGTAAAACAAAAGGTGGAGCAGAAGTATCATTTGGAGAATATGGATTAAAAGCAGCTGAAGGTGCTTGGATTACAAGCCGTCAAATCGAAGCTGCACGTATCGCCATCAACCGTCACATGAAACGTGGTGGTCAAGTATGGATTAGAATCTTCCCTCATTTAGCAAAAACAAAAAAACCATTAGAAGTACGTATGGGTTCCGGAAAAGGTAATCCAGAAGAATGGGTAGCAGTAGTAAAACAAGGTAGAGTGATGTTTGAAGTAGCAGGTGTTGATGAAGATACAGCACGTGAAGCTTTAAGACTTGCATCTCATAAACTACCGATCAAATGTAAAATCATTAAGAAAGGTGAGTAATGATGAAAGTTCAAGAAATCAGAGAAATCGAAACTAAAGAGTTACTTAACAAAGTAGAAGAGTATAAAAGAGAATTATTCGAATTAAGATTCCAACAAGCAACTGGTCAATTAGAAAACACAGCTCGTGTTAGACAAGTGCGTAAATCAATTGCAAAGATCAAGACAGTAATTAGAGAAAGAGAATTAAACCAGTAAGGAGGATGAACAATGGAAAGAAATAGTCGTAAAGTATATACTGGAACTGTTATTTCTGACAAAATGGATAAGACAATTACAGTATTAGTCGAAACTCATGTTAAACATAAGTTGTACGGAAAACGTGTGAAATCTTCTAAAAAGTTTAAAGCTCATGATGAAGAAGGTATTGCAAAAATCGGTGATACAGTAACAGTTATGGAAACAAGACCGTTATCTGCTACAAAACGTTTCCGTTTAGTAGAGGTCGTTAAAAAAGCTGAAGTTATCTAAATACTTCGAAAGGAGGTCAAATAGAAATGGTCCAGAATGAATCTAGATTAAAAGTAGCCGACAATACTGGTGCTAAGGAAGTATTAGTTATCAGAAATCTTGGTGGTTCAAATAAAAAATCAAGCGGTATCGGTGATATCGTTGTATGTACAGTAAAGAGTGCCGCTCCAGGTGGTGCCGTTAAAAAAGGTGATGTTGTTAAAGCAGTTGTGGTAAGAACAAAATACGGTGTAGGTCGTACAAACGGATCTTACATTAAATTTGATGACAATGCAGTTGTTCTTATTAAAGATGATAAATCACCTAGAGGGACTCGTATTTTTGGTCCTGTTGCCAGAGAGTTAAGAGATGCAGATTTCATGAAAATCGTTTCACTTGCTCCTGAAGTATTATAATAGGAGGTATAAGTATGAAAATACGTGTAGGTGACAAAGTAGAAGTTATCGCAGGTAAAGATAAAGGTAAACAAGGTGAAGTACTACAAACTCTTCCTAAAGAAAACAGAGTCGTTGTTGAAGGCGTTAATATGGTAACAAAACATATCAAACCTTCTCAGCAAGATCCTGAAGGTGGTATTATCTCCAGAGAAGCCCCAATCCATGTATCTAACGTAGCTTATTATGATGAAAAAGCTAAATCAATTACAAAAATCGGTTTTGAAAGAGTTGACGGACGTAAAATTCGTATCGCTAAAAAATCTGGAAAACAAATTGATAAAAGTAAGAAAAAATAAGGAAGGAGGACATAACGAATGAACCGTTTACAAGAACGTTACAAACAAGAAGTAGTGAAATCGATGATGGAAAAATTTAATTACAAATCAGTAATGCAAGTTCCTGCTATCGAAAAAATTGTAATCAACATGGGAGTTGGTGATGCTGTATCTAATTCTAAAGTATTGGATGATGCTGTAAATGAATTAGCACAAATCACAGGACAAAAACCAGTTGTAACTAAAGCTAAAAAATCAATTGCGGGGTTCAAATTACGTGAAGGTATGCCAATTGGCTGCAAAGTAACTTTACGTGGAGAAAAAATGTTCGAATTCCTTGATAAATTAGTATCTATCAGCTTACCTCGTGTAAGAGACTTTAGAGGTGTATCTAAAGATGCTTTTGACGGTAGAGGTAACTATACATTAGGTATCAGAGAACAATTAATTTTCCCTGAAATCAATTTTGATAAAGTAAATAAAATCAGAGGAATGGACATCGTAATTGTAACAACAGCAAATACAGACCAAGAAGGTCGCGAATTGCTAGGACAATTAGGAATGCCTTTCCAAAAATAGTAAAGGAGGACTTAACGCATGGCTAAAACATCTATGAAAGTGAAACAACAACGTCCTCAGAAGTATAAAGTACGTGAATATACACGTTGCGAACGTTGTGGAAGACCACATTCAGTTATTCGTAAATTTAAGCTTTGCCGTATTTGCTTCCGTGAATTAGCTTATAAAGGTGAAATTCCGGGTGTAAAGAAAGCAAGCTGGTAATATAGACTTAGATATAATGATCCAAGTGGAAGGAGGACTTGCAGATGGTTATGACAGATCCAATTGCAGATATGTTAACAAGAATCCGTAATGCTAATCAACAACGTCATGAAACAGTTGTTGTGCCAGCTTCAAATATGAAAGTGGAAATCGCTGAAATTTTGAAAAATGAAGGATTTATCAAAGGGTATAAAGTCGAAGGTGAAAAAGCAGAGAGAAATATCACATTGACTTTAAAATACAAAGGTAATGACAGAGTAATTTCTGGGTTAAAAAGAATTTCTAAACCAGGGTTACGTGTTTATGCGAAAGTAAACGAAATTCCTAGAGTATTAAATGGTTTAGGTATCGTTGTCTTATCAACTTCTCAAGGTATTATGACTGATAAAGAAGCAAAAGCTAAACAAATCGGTGGAGAAGTATTAGCTTATATTTGGTAATAAAAAAATTAATCCAGGAGGTACTATAAATGTCTCGTATTGGAAATAAACTTATCCAGGTACCTGCAGGAGTAACGGTTGATATCGCAGCAGATAATACTGTTACTGTAACAGGACCTAAAGGGACTTTAGTGAAACAATTTTCTCCCGTTATTACAATTGAAAAAGACGGAGAAACAATCACTGTAAAAAGAAGCAGTGAAGTTAAATCACATAAACAATTGCATGGTACAACAAGAGCGCTTTTAGCGAATATGATCGAAGGTGTCAGCGTTGGATTCAAAAAAGAATTACAAATCGTTGGTATCGGATATCGTGCTGCTATGCAAGGTAATAAATTAGTAATTAATATTGGATATTCTCATCCAGTAGAAATGATTCCTGAAGAAGGAGTAACAGTTGAAACTCCTAACCAAACAACAATCGTTGTTTCTGGAATCAATAAAGAAAGAGTTGGCGAAGTTGCCGCTCAGATCAGAGCCGTAAGAAAACCTGAACCTTATAAAGGAAAAGGGATTAAATACAAAGATGAAACTATTATCCGTAAAGAAGGTAAAACTGCTGGTAAGAAATAGTTAACTTAAGAAAGGAGTTACAATATTATGATTAAAAAGGTTTCACGTAATGATGTTAGATTAAAACGTCATGCTAGAGTTCGTAATAAAATTAGTGGAACTCCAGAATGCCCACGTTTAAACGTATTCCGTTCTAATTCTCACATTCATACACAAATCATTGATGATGTTAACGGTGTAACTTTAGTGTCTGCATCAAGTGTAGAAATGAAATTAGAAAACGGTGGAAATATTGAAGCCGCTAAAGCTGTTGGTGCTGAAATCGCTAAAAGAGCATTAGCTAAAAATATTGAAAAAGTAGTATTCGACCGTGGTGGATATGTATACCATGGACGTGTAAAAGCTGTTGCTGAAGCAGCTAGAGAAGTTGGGCTTAAATTCTAAAAGGAGGTAAAACATGGAACAACGTAGACAAAGAAATCCTAGAAACTCTAGAGGTCCTAAGAATCCAAGAAATCAAGAAAAAGAATTTGAAGAACGTGTTGTTACGATTAACCGTGTTACAAAAGTAGTTAAAGGTGGACGTAAATTCCGTTTTGCTGCTTTAGTAGTAATTGGAGATAAAAAAGGTCGTGTTGGGTTTGGTACAGGTAAAGCAAACGAAGTACCAGATGCAATCAGAAAAGCTTCTGAAGCTGCAAAACGTAACTTAATTAATGTACCTATTCTTCACGGAACAATTCCTCATGAAGCAACTGGAGTATATGGTTCTGGTAAAGTATTTATTAGACCGGCTGCTCAAGGTACTGGAATTATTGCCGGAGGACCTGTTCGTGCGGTTGTCGAATTGGCAGGATACACAGATATCTTATCTAAATGTATTGGATCAAGAACACCAATCAATATGGTTAGAGCGACTATGGAAGGTTTAGCCGGATTAAAAACAGTTAAACAAGTTTCTCAGTTAAGAGATAAAACTGAACAAGAAATATACGGATAGGAGGCGTAAATAATGGCCAAACAAGTGATGATTACGCTTGTAAAAAGTCCAATTGGGTCTTCTAAGAGCCAAAAAGACACTCTTAAAGCGTTAGGATGTACAAAAATTAGAAAATGTGTTACTAAAGAGGACAACGTGATGATTCAAGGAATGATCAAAAAAGTTGCTCATCTTGTAGAAGTTAAAGATATTTAATAGGAGGTGTCACAATGAAATTACATGAATTGCAATACACTGAAGGTGCTCGTAAATCTAGAAAACGTGTAGGTCGTGGAACAAGTTCAGGTACTGGTAAGACATCTGGTAGAGGACAAAAAGGTCAAGGTGCTCGTTCAGGTGGAGGTAAGAAACCTGGATTTGAAGGTGGACAAACTCCTTTATTCATGCGTCTTCCAAAACGTGGGTTTACTAACTTCACTAGAAAAGAATTCGCAATCGTTAATTTAGATTCATTAAATCAATTTGAAGATGGAACTGAAGTAACGCCAGAATTATTAATCGAAACTGGATTAGTTAAAAAAGAATTAGATGGTATTAAAGTATTAGGTAATGGTGAATTAGAAAAGAAATTAACTGTAAAAGCTAACAAGTTCTCTAAGTCTGCTATTGCCGCTATCGAAGCAGCAGGTGGAAAAACTGAGGTGATCTAATATGTTTACCTTCTTAAAAAAGATATTTCAAAAAGGTGAATTGAGACATAAGGTAATCTTTACGCTAGGGATGTTATTTGTCTTCCGTATCGGAAGTGCAGTAACTATCCCGGCGATCAATTCAGCGAAATTATCTTCCGGTTTAGAAACAACGGGAATCCTTGCTATCATGAATATGTTAGGCGGGGGTTCATTAGAAAGATTCTCCCTATTTTCATTAGGGGTTTCGCCGTATATTACGGCATCCATCATTATTGAATTATTATCAATGGACGTTATTCCGACTTTAACGCAGTGGCGTGAAGAAGGAGAAACGGGAAGAAAGAAAAAAGACAGAGTAACACGTTATGTAACAGTTATTCTAGCTGCGGTTCAAGCCTTCTCATTGACATATGCATTTGATAAGAGTTATGGAATTTTGAGAGAATCTACGCCGCTTTCATATGCCTATGTGGTTATCATCATGGTAGCCGGAGCTATGTTTGCAATGTGGATGGGTGATCAGATCACAAATAAAGGAATCGGAAATGGGGTTTCTTTATTGATCTTTACAGGAATTGTTTCAAACTTACCTACAAGCTTTATCACCGTCTTCAATACTTTAGTTGTTACGAACCAAGGCACTCAGAAATTAGTGATGGGTGCACTTAACTATGGCCTGTTCGTCCTACTCTACTTGCTGATTGTAGTATTTGTAGTGTATAACGAAGGCGCTAATAGGAAAATTCCAATTGTTTATGCGACGAATTCAAATCCAATGATGAGAACCAAAGATGGAACTCATATGCCAATCAAAATTAATACATCAGGAGTAATTCCGGTTATCTTTGCATCATCTGTTTTAGCGACACCGCTGACAGTTTCGCAATTAATTGGGAATACTAGTGTAAGTAATGTGATTCAAAAGATTTGTACGTATAATCAACCCGTACAATACCCAATCGGATTTGTTCTGTATTTGGTATTGATCGTTGCCTTTTCATTCTTCTATGCAAACCTGCAAATCGATGCAGAGAAGATATCAGGTGACTTAAGAAAGAACGGAGGATCTATTCCTGGTGTTCGTTCAGGAATCGAAACTCAAAACTATATTAAAAAAGTATTAAACCGAGTAACAGTTGTCGGATCGATCTTCTTACTGATTGTTGCGGTTATCCCAATTATGATTCCGGTTATTTGGAAAACAGTAGCCAATTCAGCCGTTACTTTATATGGTACCGGGTTAATTATCGTAACCGGTGTTGCCCTTGAAACAGTAAATCAGATTAAGACGCACTTGACTCGTAAAGAATACAGAGGCTACATTCGTAGATAACAATAATAGAAAAGAGGCATTACAATGAATATTATTTTAATGGGTCCTCCAGGTGCCGGAAAAGGAACTCAAGCTGAGAAATTAGTTGAGAAACTGGGACTTGTACAAATCTCAACCGGAGATATGTTTAGAGCTGCCATGAAAGAAAATACAGATGCTGGTGTAAGAGCTAAATCCTTTATGGATCAAGGGCTGTTAGTACCTGATGAAATTACTAATGATATCGTAAAAGAAAGACTTCTTCAAGGTAACTTTGGTAATGGATTTATCTTGGATGGTTATCCTCGTAATGTATTCCAGGCAGAATCTTTAGAAAAAATCTCTGAAGAGTTAAATATTAAAATTGACGCAGTAGTCAATATTGACGTTGATTTTGAAAAATTGATTGGCAGACTTTCTGGAAGAAGAATTTGCAGAAGCTGTGGGGCAACTTACAATCTTAAATTCAAACCTAGTAAAGTTGAAGGAGTTTGTGATAAATGTGGTGGCGAACTTTATCAGCGCAGCGACGAAGATGAAGAAACAGTGAAAACACGTTTAAACACTTACGTGGAACAAACTCAGCCTTTGATTGATTATTATACAAACAAAGGGGAACTGATCAATATCAATGGTGATCAAGCTATGGATGATGTCTTCAATGATATCAAAACTCAGTTGGAGAAATAGAATGATCATTACTAAAAATCAAAGAGAAATTGATCTCATGAGAGAAGCTGGTCGTATTGTTGCTTTGGTTCATCAAAAGATGGCAGAAGTGGTTCGACCAGGAATCACTACTTTAGAACTAAATGCTATTGCAGAAAAAATCATTTTAGATCATGGAGCTAAGCCTTCATTCAAGAACTATAATGGTTTTCCTGCAAGTATTTGTACTTCGATCAATGAACAGATCGTTCATGGAATTCCGAGTAAGTATGCTTTAAAAGAAGGAGATATCATCTCTATTGACGTTGGAGCCTGTTATAAGGGATATCATGGCGATAGTGCTTGGACTTATGCTGTTGGCAGCATCAGTGATGAGGCAAAGCGCGTGATGGAAGCGACAAAAGGTTCTTTATTTGCCGGTCTGGCAATGGTTAAGCCCGGTAATCGATTGTCTGATATTTCTCACGCTGTTGAAGTGTACTTAAATGAACATGGTTGTACAACTCCTTTAGAATATACTGGTCATGGGGTTGGAAGTGCATTGCATGAAGATCCGGCGGTGCCTAATTATGGTGCACCGGGACGCGGACCAAGGCTTGTTGAAGGAATGACCCTCGCTATTGAACCGATGGGTCATGGCGGAAAAGCAGATATTCATATACTAGAAGATCATTGGACTGCTATAACGGAGGATGGCTCTTTAGCAGCTCATTATGAACATTCCATCGTGGTTACAAAAGATGGATATGAAATTCTAACAAAACTTTAAGGTGAAGGAGCGATATTCAATGGCTAAATCAAAAGATAATGTAATTGAAGTTGAGGCAACCGTTATAGAAGTATTGCCAAATACGACTTTTAAGGTTGCTTTGGAAAATGGAGCTGTTATTGATGCTCACGTTTCTGGTAAAATCCGTATGAACTACATTCGTATTTTACCAGGGGATAGGGTAACAGTGGAAATATCTCCATATGATTTAACACGTGGGCGCATCACATTTAGACATAAATAAGTCTTCCAAAAGGAGGTAAATGAAGATGAAGGTAAGAACATCAGTTAAACCAATCTGTGATAAATGTAAAGTTATTAAACGTAAGGGAAAAGTCATGGTTATTTGTGAGAACCCTAAACATAAACAAAGACAAGGATAATTAGGAGGAAATAGTAAATGGCACGTATTGCAGGTGTAGATATACCACGTGAAAAGCGCGTTGTAATCTCATTAACATATATTTATGGAATTGGTAAGCCAAGAGCTCAGGAAATCTTAAAAACTGTTGGTATCAGTGAAGATGTCAGAGTTAAAGATTTAACTGAAGAAGAAGTTACAAAAATCAGAAAAGAAGTAGAAAATTTTAAAGTTGAAGGTGACCTTCGTAGAGAAACAGCATTAAACATCAAACGTTTAATGGAAATTGGTAGCTACCGTGGAATCCGTCATCGTAAAGGACTTCCTGTACGTGGGCAAAAAACTAAGACAAATGCTCGTACACGTAAAGGTAAGGCACGTCCAATTGCTGGAAAGAAGAAATAGTGAGGAGGTTGTACTAAATGGCAAAGACTAAAACAAGTACACGTACTAAAAAACGTGTTAAGAAAAATATTGCAAAAGGTGTAGCACATGTGCATTCAACTTTTAATAACACCATCATTACCATTGCAGATGAACATGGTAACGTATTAACTTGGTCTAGTGCTGGAGCATTAGGATTCAAGGGATCAAGAAAATCTACTCCATTCGCAGCGCAAATGGCAGCTGAAGCAGCAGCTAAAGCTTCAATGGATCAAGGAATGAAAACTGTTGAAGTAAACGTAAAAGGTCCTGGACCTGGACGTGAAGCAGCAGTTCGTGCTTTACAAGCAGCTGGATTAGAAGTATCAGCTATCAATGATGTAACACCAATTCCACATAACGGATGTCGTCCACCAAAACGTCCTCGTGGATAATAACTAAATTCCAAAGAGGAGGGAAAAGGCATGCAGAAATTTGAAAAAGCAAACTTTAATATCCAAGAATATGATGAGTCAGCAAATTATGGAAAGTTTGTCATCGAACCTCTAGAAAGAGGATTCGGTACGACTTTAGGGAATTCATTAAGACGTGTATTATTATCATCTCTTCCTGGGTCAGCTGTAAACTCAATTAAAGTTCAAGGAGCAATCCATGAATTCTCAGCAGTTGATGGGGTAGTTGAAGATGTGACAACGATTATCCTTAATTTAAAACAATTAGTTTTTGATATTGATAAGGAAGATGAACAGGTCACTATGGTCATTGATGTACAAGGACCTGCTACAGTAACTGCAGCAGATATCCAATGTCCGTCAAATGTAAGAATGATTAGTAATGATTTAGTTATCTGCCACGTAGCAGAAGGAGCTAATTTTTACATGGAGATGTACGCGAAGAAAGATCGTGGATACATTAGTTCAGATATTAATAAAAAGTCGATTAATCAAATTGGAATTATTCCAACTGACTCTATTTACTCTCCAATTGAAAAGGTATCTTACTCTGTTGAACCAACACGTGTAGGACAAAGTGCTAAATATGATCAGTTAATGATGGAAGTCACTACAAATGGATCTATCAAACCTCATGAAGCACTAGCATTAGCGGCAAAGATTTTAGTTGAACATTTGAATTTATTTGTTGAATTAAATGATATGGCGGTTAATATGGAAATCATGTCAGAAGCTACTACTGATTCTACTAACAAAGTATTAGATATGACAATTGAAGAATTAGATCTATCTGTTCGTTCTTATAACTGTTTAAAACGTGCAGGCATTCAAACTGTACAAGAATTAGCAGATAAGAGTGAAGATGATATGATCAAAGTTAGAAACTTAGGTAAGAAATCTCTTAAAGAGGTAAAAGAAAAATTACATGAATTAGGATTAGGTTTTAAACCGGTTGAATAATTCTAGATAGGAAGGAGCGCTAATTAATGGCTAGAAATAGAAAATTAGGACGTACATCTGCTCAAAGAAAATCTATGTTACGTAATCTTGCTACTGAAGTAATTATGTACGGGCAGATCGAAACGACTGAAACAAGAGCTAAAGAAGTTCGTTCTGTTGTTGATGAATTGATTACTTTAGGAAAACGTGGAGATTTGCATGCAAGAAGACAAGCAGCAGCTGTGCTTCGTAACATCAAAGATGAAGATTCATCTATGAATGCAGTTCAAAAGTTATTTGATGAAATTGCACCTAAATATGCAGACGTGAACGGAGGATACACTCGTATCTTAAAAACTCACAATCGTAAAGGTGACAATGCTCCAATGGCAATCATCACTTTAGCATAACAATCAAGGAGGGTAGACCTCCTTTTTTTAATGTCTTGACAGATGTCTTGATTAACACTACAATAAATACAGTGTATTTTTCAAATAGAAAAATAAGGAGGAACTATGACCAAAAGTATCGAGATTAAAAACTTGTTTTTTGAATATGATGAAAACTTAAATACGATCGATGATGTTTCTTTTGATGTAGAAAACGGAAGCTATACAGTCATTTTAGGTCATAACGGGAGCGGTAAGAGTACAATCGCGAAATTGATCATTGGACTGTTGGAAGCAAAAAGCGGTAAGATCGTTGTTGATGGTATTGAGTTAAATGATGAGAATGTATATAAAGTCAGGGAAAGAGTAGGAATCGTTTTTCAAAATCCGGATAATCAATTTATCGGTGCTACTGTTCGCGATGATATTGCCTTTGGTTTAGAAAATCGCTGTGTCCCACAAACAGAAATGGATGGGATTATTAATAAGTATGCCAAAAAAGTAGATATGATTGATTTCCTTGACCATGAGCCGACAAAATTATCGGGCGGACAGAAGCAGCGCGTGGCAATAGCCGGTATTTTAGCCATGTCTCCGGACATTATTATTTTGGATGAAGCGACCAGTATGTTAGATCCAAAAGGACGCCGAGAAATTAATGCACTGGTAAAAGAATTGAACGAAGAAACGAACATGACTGTCATTTCTATCAGCCATGATATCGAAGAGGCCGTCAATGCCGACCGTGTGGTTGTCTTAAACAACGGAAAAGTAGTGAAAGACGGAACACCGGAAGACATATTAACAGATGAAGCATTAATGTATTCCTTGGAACTTGATGTTCCGTTTGCTTATAAAGTATCAAAAAAGCTTGCTGAAAACGGCATTGAAGTAGGAAAGAATCTTAAAGAAAAGGAGTTGATTGAGAAGTTATGTCTATTAAATTTGAACAAGTAAGCCATACATATTCAAAGAATACTCCTTTTCAATATATAGCTTTAAAGGATGTTGATTTAGCGATTGAAAAAGGATCGTTTACGGCAATCATCGGGCATACCGGAAGCGGAAAATCTACTTTGATACAGCATATCAATGGATTAATTTTACCTACTTCGGGAATCGTCACTGTTAATGATTTTGTGGTAGATGCCAATAACTTACCTAAAGTATTGCGTCCATTGCGTCAGATGGCGGGACTAGTGTTCCAATTCCCGGAATATCAGTTGTTTGAGGACAGTGTAGAAAAAGATATTATTTTTGGTCCTAAAAACTTTGGCGTAGATGAAGAAACGGCTAAGCAAAAAGCTAAAGAAGCTTTAGCCATGGTCAAAATGGATGAAAGTTATTTAGAAAAGTCTCCTTTTGATCTTTCTGGCGGACAGAAACGCCGCATTGCGATTGCAGGGATTTTAGTAATGGAACCCGATATTCTTGTGTTAGATGAACCTACTGCCGGTTTAGATCCTCAAGGTGCTAAAGAAATGATGGAACTGTTTAAAGCGTTAAATGATCAAGGGAAAACAGTCATTATTGTTACACATGATATGAATCAAGTTCTGAACTATTGTGATCATGCGGTTGTCATGAATAAGGGAGAAATTATCAAAACAGGAACAGTAGAGGAAATCTTTAAAGATCCGGAGTATTTGGAAACATTAAGTATTGATTTACCGATTATGACACATTTTATTCATGAATTAAATAAAAATGGATTTCATATTGATCCATCTATAAAAGATTTAGATACTTTGATTAAAGCGATAGGAGGTAAATAAATGGGAAACATGACGTTAGGAAAATATTTACCGTTTGATTCGTTTATTCATCGCCTAGATCCCCGCATGAAGATTGTCAGCCTATTATTCTTACTGATTAGTGTTTTCTTTGATGCAGGATTTATCGGATACGGGATTATTGGATTATTTGTTTGTTTGGTAGTCGTATTATCAAAAATTAAAATTACGTATATCCTTAAATCATTAAAACCAATGATCTTTATGATGTCCTTTTTAATGATTTTAAATGTATTTATGATACAAAAAGGAACTGTATTATTCAGTATAGGCCCCCTAGCAATCTATTCAGGAGGTTTAATTCAAACCGCCTATATTCTGATTCGTTTAGTATTAATCGTTGCTTTAACGACTGTTTTGACTGCAACGACAAAACCGTTGGATCTTACTTTAGGATTAGAGCATCTCTTTAATCCACTAAGAAAAATCGGATTTCCGGCACACGAAGTATCTATGATGATTTCAATTGCTTTGCGTTTTATTCCAACCTTATTAGAAGAAACAGAAAGAATCATGAAAGCACAGGCAAGCCGAGGGGTTGATTTCAAAGAAGGTTCATTAAAAGATAAAGTAAAAGCTATTGTTTCATTGATTGTTCCTTTATTTATTTCCGCATTTCAGCGAGCCGAAGACTTAGCCAATGCAATGGAAAGCCGAGGTTATAATCCAGACGGCAAACGAACAAAATATAAAGTATTAAAATGGCGTATGAGCGATACATTAAGTTTATTGACAACAGTAGTGATGTGTGTTGGAATCATTGTAATGAGCGTGATCTAAGATGCCGAGAATTAAATGTATAGTCAGTTACGACGGATCGAAATTCTATGGATTTCAGGTTCAGGATAAACAAAGGACAATTCAAGGAGAAATTCAGAAAGCTCTTCATAATATTACCCGGGAAAACATTATTATCCATGCTTCGGGAAGAACCGACGCAAAAGTTCATGCCAGAAAGCAAGTCTTCCATTTTGATTCAGAAAAAGAATTGCCCGATGAGAGATGGAAGATGGCACTGAATCATTTTTTACCAAATGATATCTATATCCATGAAGCCCATCAAGTAAGTCAAGAGTTTCATTCTCGCTATAGTGCAGTGGGGAAAGAGTATCGCTATTATCTAAATACAAATGAATATTCTGTTTTTGATACTCATTATATCTATCAGTATAATCGTCCTTTAGATGTAGGACTAATGAATGACGCCGCAAAAATTTTTGTAGGTGAGCATGATTTTGCCTCATATTGTGTCAGTGATCAACACGGAACAACCGTACGTACGATTTATCAGTTTGATGTGACAGAGAAAGAAGGCATTGTAGAATTTATTGTCAGTGGAAATGGCTTTAGACGCTATATGGTGCGTCATTTAGTAGGGGCTTTAATTCAGATTGGAGCTCATCGTTTTACCGTAGAAGAAGCTAAAAAGCGATTGGAAAGCTGCGGCGAAAAACATATTTTATTTAAAGCAAAGCCACAAGGGCTATATTTATGTCAAGTAAATTATGAGGAAGATGAAAATGGCGCTTAATCATACAGGAACGATCGAATTAATATCGGATCGTCTCTGCCTGCGTCCTTTTTCTTTGGAGGACACATTTGCTTTTCATGAATATATCACCAGTAATAATAAGGTAAGACGCTATTTTCTGATTCCTTATCATCAAGATATTTTTGAAACAAAAAAGATGATGACACAGATGATTAAAGCCTATCGCTCTAAGACATATAACTGGGCTGTTACTTTAAAAGAGGGAAACGAATGGATCGGTCTGATCCGCCTCTTTGATGTCAATGATGATCATGCTTCTGCCGAGATCGGTTACGCTCTTTCTCCTCATCATTGGAATAACGGATATATGAGTGAAGCTATCTCTACCGTTTTAAATCATTTGTTTGTTACGGTGGGGTATCAAAGGCTAACGGCAGATTGCATGAGTGAAAATCAGGCAAGCTGTCGTGTACTTGAAAAGAATGGAATGCAGTTGATCGGAAAAACAATGAACGGAATCTTTTGGCAGGAATGCAGTCATGATGTTTTGCATTATTCCTTATCAAGAGATACTTATTTAACAAAATAGTATGGGCAATCAAAAATATTACTACCTTAAATAATGATGTGACATTATCGGGATTAAATGATAACTAATTATTTTTTCTATCCCTAAAAGAAGAAGTCTACTAATGGGTTCATAAAGAATGACAGAGTGGCTTTTTAATAGTTAAATAGATAAAATATTTTATTTTAATCTATTGACATTCAAAATACGAAAAAGTATAATGAATACTGGCACTGTTATGCCTAGTAGCCCCGGAAACTACAGGAGGAATTTACAATGCGACAAACAACAATGGCGAAGGAATCAACAATTGAACGTAAATGGTTCGTAGTTGACGCTGAAGGACTTACTTTAGGACGTTTAGCTTCTGAAGTAGCAACAGTATTAAGAGGAAAACACAAACCAACTTATACACCACATGTGGATACAGGTGATTATGTAATTATTATTAATGCTGAAAAAGTAGTAATGACTGGTAAGAAATTAGATAAAGTAAAATATTACAGTCACTCAGGATGGTTAGGTGGTTTAAAAGTTAAAACTGCCAGAACTTTCCAAACTAAAAACCCTACTGGATTCGTGGAAGCAGCTGTTAAAGGGATGTTGCCACATAATACATTAGGTAGACAACAAGGTATGAAATTATTTGTTTATACAGGTAATACTCATCCACATGCAGCTCAAAAACCTGAAGAATTGAAAATTAAAGGATAAGAAGGAGGAAGACTATGGCAATCGTACAATATAGAGGAACTGGAAGAAGAAAATCATCTGTAGCTCGTGTCATTTTAAGACCGGGTACAGGGAACTTCACAATCAACGGAAGAGGCGCTAAAGAATATTTAAACAATTCTGACGTCTTAACAATGGTAATCAACCAACCATTAGAATTAACAGCTACTAAAGATAAATTCGACGTAATTGTTAATGTATATGGTGGGGGATACACTGGCCAAGCTGGTGCTATCCGTCATGGTGTTGCAAGAGCTTTATTGGAAGCTGGTTCTGATTACAGACCTGCATTAAAAGCAGCTGGATTCTTAACTCGTGATGCCCGTGCTAAAGAACGTAAGAAATACGGACTTAAAGCAGCTAGACGTGCTCCTCAATTCTCTAAGAGATAGTATCATCAGGTTAAATACAAATATAAAGAACTGCAAATCTTGGAAAGTCCCATTTTTATGGGACTTTTTTGTTTCAAAGAGATTAAAATAGACATGAATGTTGCTGTTGAAAAGACTTATTTTGAATAAAACTTGTATAGGTATTGTAATTATAAAAGTTTAATGATAACATATGTTTAAACATATAAACGTTATATATGAAAGGGGAATATATGAGTCAAAGAACAATGCTTTATATGAAAAAGTGTGTTCCTATCTTTTCAATGTTACAAGATGAAAGAAGACAAGAAATTACTCAACTGCTATTTGAGAATAAAGAATTAAGTGTCTCATCTTTAACGGAAAAACTATCACTTTCCCGTCCGGCTGTATCTCATCATCTCAAACTTTTATTGGACGCTGATTTAGTTACTGTACGCCAAGAGGGAAAAGAACGATATTATCGTTTAAATCTAAAACCAGCATTAGAGCTTCTAAAAGAATTAACACGATCTATTGAAACAGATATAGAACAAGTAATGTGATTGCATCTCTTCTAAGAGATGTAATTTTACAAATTAAATGTTTATATGTTTAAACTTATAATAACGAGGTGGCAACATGTACTATTCAGAACAAAATAATTGGGAAAAAATAATGAATTATCTTCCTAAAGAGCATCATTTAAAAGAGAAGGATCTACCTAAAGAGGAACTATGGCAGTGGCATCAAAATTATGTGCACTTGGATATATTTAGAAATCCAACAGCAAAGGCAAAGATTATTTTATTTCACGGTGTAGGAACAAATGGACGACAAATGAGTACGATTATAGGGGGACCATTAGCTAAAGCCGGCTATGAAATTATTGCTGTAGACATGCCATTATATGGAATGACGAAAGTAAGGCAGAAGGCTGCAGTAAGCTATGAGGACTGGGTACAATTAGGCAGTGATTATATTGATTATGAGTTATCGAAAGATAACCGACCGATTTTTCTTTATGGTTTATCTGCTGGAGGTATGGAGACCTATCATATTGCATGTAAAAATAAAAAAGTACATGGAATTATTGGAATGACATTCCTTGATCAAAGAAATCAACAAGTACGTAACGAAACAACAAATAATCGTTTTTGGGCATATTTGGGAACTCCGTTAGCCAGATTGTCTGTAAAATTAGGTATGGGAAAATTTAGAATGAAAATGTCTGTATGTTCTAAGATGACGGCATTATGCAATAACAAAGATTGTTTGAAAGAAATGTTATCAGATCAAACATCTGCAGGAAACAGTGTGCCAATGAAATTTATTTATACTTATATGACATATAAACCGGAAATAGAAGCAGAAGAATTTGCAGTATGCCCCATATTGTTAACACAACCGGAAAAAGATAGATGGACACCTCTTCATCTTAGCCAATTGTTTTTAAATAAAGTTAAATATGTTCCGGTAACAATAAAAGTTTTGAAGGATGGAAGTCATTACCCAATTGAAAAACAAGCGCTTAAACAACTGCAAAAATATATCATTGAATTTATTGAGAGAAATAAATAAAAATGATTTATGGATCATCTGTGATATATAGTCGGAACTGATTAACGAATCATTGATTATTTTTATGTTGAAATGAAGTTTTTTATTTACTTTTAATTCTTGAAATAAAATATATTAAAAAAACACATCTTATAGAGGATGTGTTTTTTGTTTGGATTCATATTGTATAAGGACAGAAGTATAAAAGATACCTTCTTTCCATTCGAAACGTGCTGTACCATGATAACGCTCGGCAATATCTTTCATGGACGATGTACCTATTCCCAAATCTTTATGCTTTGATGATAATGGGATACCATTATTGAATAAGACAGGAGTACTGCAAGTATTATCAGCCAAGATCAGCAATTCTGAGTTGCCATGTCGTTTTATTCTTAATTTAATGAATGCTTGATTCGTTGTTTCTTGTTGGCAGGCATCTACTGCATTTTCTAACATATTTCCTAACAAAACAGTAATGTCAGTTTCGGATATAGCAGAGGTATCAGGATAATCTATTTTGACATCAAAGTGAATATGATGCGTTCTTGCTGCAGAGGCATAGTAACAGACGATTGCATTCACTACATCATTTCGGCAATAGAGCTCCACGACATCAGCTGGCAGTTCATTTCTATATAGATCAATATAATTTTTCAAACCATACTTATCATCTTTTTCAAGATAAGACTGAACGAGTGTCAAATGTTGGCGCAGATCGTGACGAGCTCTGTGCATGTCCTCCATGTGTTTTGCAAGACTGTCAAATTGTTTCTTTTGCATTTGTATGCTTTGGTCTGCATACTTCAGTGATTCTTCTAACTGCGTTCGATTCTTTGAAATCTTCAGTACTTTTAATGCGACATAAGATACATAGCAGGTGCCTAACAGCATGAGATAGCGTGATACTAAGAACTGCCATGAAGCATAAGCATAAATATCATCATTGAAACAATACAGCATGCCAAACAAGGAAGAAAACAGTGGAATCTTCCAAAAGCAGCGCCACATGGTCTCATCTTGAATTTTCATCGCATCCGCAATCGTATGGCTAAAAAAGCGGAACATGAAAGGACAAGTCAATAAATAGACAATTATACGAACAAAGTTATATATCAGATATGGATGCTGCTTTGAGAAATTCCAAAAGAATCGACTTTCAATAAAATTGGCGTTTCCATAAACGAAGAATGACCATGAAAACATCAGCAGGTAAGTAAACATTAGCTTAGGAAAGCTCTCTTTTATCAATGTAAAGGACAACGCCAGGTTGATTAACATAAATCCGTAACGCATAACCGTTGTCCACTGCATCGCTATTGCATATCCACCCATATTGATAAAATAGAAACAAATACTGTTGAGAGCCGCGACAGACAGTATGAGAATAAGGACGTATCTCATGGGAATACGTAATTTATCTTTAAACATAAGATAACGGGGTAAAGCGAAGGGAATGAAGTCAAGATATGGAAATAAGACAATCATCAATGTATCCATCATAGCAGTTCCTCCTCTCTTGCTTTTTGAAACAAATAAGTATGGTAGCCATTTTCTATCTTTTTCCTCTCTCTTTTAGAAAAAAGAATCCGATCACCTGATGTTAGTACGAAGCACAGTTCATCAAGCCGCTCAACATGATCGAGATTAACAAGGCATCCTTTATAGCAGGGCAAAAACTGTGGATAATCCAAAAGCATATCAGCTACTTCTGCAAAACGCGTACGACAGCGTAGATTACCACGTTCTTGGGTATGGATATGAACATAATGTCCTGATACATCGCACCAGAGTATTTCACGTAAAAGAATTTTTTCATTTTGAATACATATGAAACGAGCATTGCGTAATTTTTCTATTCCCAATAACAACAATGTATGTTCAAAAGCTTCATAGGAGAACGGTTTTAATAAATAGCCGCTCGCTCTAACTTGATAGCTGTCAATGGCGTGTTCTTTGCTGGTGGTTATAAATACCAGTGTTACTAGCTGATCGATTTCACGTATCTTTTTGGCTGTATCAATTCCAGATAGTGACTGCATGTATTGGTCGATAAATATTAGATCATAGGCATCTTTTCTAAATGCCGACAGGAAATTTTCACCGCAAGAGAACTCTTTGGTACAGAGGGATTCCATCGCATAATGCTGTTTGAAGAAACGATGCAGGCAGGATTGAATGTCACTTCTGCATTCTGCTAAATCATCAATAATAGCAATGTTCATGTTTGATCCCTCCTTATTTGCAAACATAAAAATAATATATCAATTTTATTCTACATGAAAAAACTGTTCAAAACAATGCAGTTTAATGCCAAAACCTGCAAGTTTCTGCCAATGCATTGTAGTTTTGATGAGATTTGATAAGGTAAAAATAGGAAAGGTGTTGCACAAATTGTCATGTGAAAAAAGAACTCATTTGATTTATAAGTAAAAATATTTTATATATTCTGCTAAGATAGAATGTTCGTTTCATATGAGCAGGACTACACAGTTAATTTTAATAAAATTATATTAGTATTACGAGAATTATAAGTTCTAAAAAAGGAGAGAAGATAATATGAAGAACAAAAAGAATTTGAGAATTGCTGTTGCAATGGTGGGAATATTAGGTATAAGCATTATGTCACCTATCACAATCCATGCACAAGAAGATGAGAAAGTAAAGATAGAAAATGTAATTTCAATTTTTAAAGGCTTGGAAAGTATTGCCAATCAAAGCACAGATATTGAAATTAATGCAATAAATTTTCCTGATGATATTTTCAGAAAGTATATTGAAGATAATTTTGATACAGACACGGATGGTAAATTATCCGCTGAAGAAATTGAGAATGCAAAAGAGATTGCATTTTTTGCGGATGAGTTAAAGAATATCGAAAGTTTAACGGGTATTTCTTACTTTACAAATTTAGAGATGTTATATTGTGCAGGTACAAAAATTGAAAGTCTGGATGTCAGTAATAATAAAAAATTAAGGGTTCTTCAATGCCAATCCATCCCGACGCTTACCTCATTGATAATAGGGGAAAATTTAAATTTAAAAAAATTATATTGTTATGCCGATATTAATCTTGACAATTTGGATATTAGCCAAAATCCTGGTTTGGAAATGTTACTTTGCGACACCACCGGAATTAAAACACTTAATCTTGAAAATAATCCAAATTTAAACTATTTAAATTGCCACTATGTTCAGTTAACTTCTTTGGACGTCAGTAAAAATTTAAACTTAGAAACCCTAGCTTGCGGTTAC
The DNA here is from genome assembly GCF_000829905.1 of Beduini massiliensis. Lineage (GTDB taxonomy): Bacteria > Bacillota_I > Bacilli_A > Erysipelotrichales > Coprobacillaceae > Beduini > Beduini massiliensis. Next base: position 167,641 of record NZ_CDPP01000006.1, on the reverse strand, counting down.
AGCAATTTACAGGGGCTTGATGTAAGTAAGAATACATTATTGACGCAATTACAAGTTCAAGAGACCCCTTTTGCTTGGATCAATATAGGCGTTAATGATAATTTGTGGAAATTTCTAAAAACAGATGCGGATATTACAATCCCAGTGACAGAAGATACTTTCAATATAACAGAAGTGTTTAAGGGGATAGATGTGAATAGGATCAATAATATAAAAGGTGGAACTTTAGATAAAACCAGCGGAACAATGAGTGGATATAAAATAGGGGAGTCTATTATATATGAGTATGATTGCGGACAATCCAAAAATGGAATTGAAATACAGAATGTTACCTTAAATTTAACAAAAGGGATAAGTACGATTGAATTTGCAGGTAGTTTGGACCGAGAATACACAGGTATACCGATTTCAACGCCTATTATCAATAAGGCGGGAAGTAGTGGAATTGTCACATTTACGTATGAAGTATGGAATGGCAGTTCGTGGGAAGATTACCTTGATATTCCAAAAAATGCAGGGAAATACAGAGTAAAGGCAGATTTAGCAGGAGATGATAGATATCAAGGTGCAAGTACAAAACAAACCGAGTTTATCATTTCACAGGCAGTAAATAATTGGGTAAATCCTCCCACAATTACAGGGTGGACATACGATGAACAGGCAAACCTCCCTTTAGCATCCGCCAAATTTGGTGATGTGACATTTTGCTATAGTGATTTAAAGGATGGTATATATACGAATAAAGTACCGACAGAAGCCGGAACATGGTATATGAAAGCCTTTGCTGCAGAAACAGATAATTATAAGGGATTAGAGGAAATTGTGCCTTTTATGATCGCACCAAAGAATATTGAAAATAGTGATATCAAAGTTTCCGATATTAAAAATGACAAGGATATTGAAAATCTCATTGTTATGGAGGGAAACAAAGAACTTAAAAAAGAGATTGACTATCTAGTGGATCAAAAACAGGATAATAATAAGACTATAGTCACTATCACGTTCATGGGGAATTATATTGGAACCATTACAAGAAGTTTTCCAATCGAATCCATTCACCAAGCAAATCCGGATCAGAAACCTACGCATGGTGTGCCAACCGGGGATAACAGCCCAACAGCTATATTGGTAACGATGGGAATGCTGTCTGTGAGCGGTGTATTATTTCTGATGAGAAAGAAAAAATATAAAGGAGATTTAAACTAACAGGATAAGTTGTAAGTTCAGATGAATAGGAAAGCGATCGTTTATGAAAAAGGAGGCAAAAAGAAAAGCCCATAAAAGGGCTAGTGATAAAGAGATTGCCCTGTCAAATATCAAAGTGTGAAACACGACATCATGTCCTAACAGGGGGAAGCATACCACGTCTTTTAGGCGTGGTTATGATTTATTAGTGTTATTGGGGAGTTCATTGATTTCTTTATATGCTGGGAAACTTAAATAAAACTTTGTTCCTTTCCCTATTTCGCTTTCTAAGTAAGCATAGCCATGACATAAATCGCATACATGATTGACTAAACTTAAGCCAATGCCATAGCCATCGGATTTCAACTTGCGAATTCGGTAATTCATATTAAAGATTTGTTCTTTTTCAGATGCAGGAATCCCTACCCCATGATCTTCGACCATCACGATTACACTGCCTCTTTTATTTTGGATACTGATTTCTATGGATTTGCCATTTCCATATTTAATCGCATTATCCACAAGATTGCTGATTGCTCTTTGAATCCATCTTTTTTTTCCGAGAATCTCAGTGTGATCTTCTTCTTCTAAAGTGAACTTGAGTAAGGGATAACTTTTGGAATAGGCATCATATACTTCAGCACAGATCAAAGCAACATCAATCACATTAGTTGCCTCATCGTTATGTTCACCTAAAGTGAGGATGTCATTGATACAGTCCGTGATATTATCTAATTGGGATAAATACTGTGTCTGATGATCGACTTCTAAACGCATTCGGAGAGTAGCAATCGCATTTTTTTGTTCATGAGAGAGATAATAATTTAAACGCTTATAATCGTTTAAATAACTCTCAAAACGCTCTTGAAGACGTTGATATACTTTTTTTAAATCATTATCTGGAATGGATATTGCTTCTTCAATCGATTCAAGATTTAATATGATTTCTTTCACTTCTTTTTTATTTAAGTTATGCAGATAAAACCATAAAAAATAGGTAGCAATCAAAGCAGTAGTGAATAAAACGATAAAAAATGAGATTTGAAATGTTGAAAAACTGAAACGAAAACTTTGAATGACATCATCAAACCTAATTGGGTTATCTGCCTGAGGTTGTGTTAATACAGTATCTTGCCGTACTTCATAATGATCAAATTGATCTTTCATAGTTTGGAGTGATTGGTTTTGATAATATAGAGTGCCGGTGATGAAAATAGTAATTAAGAACGCAGCATATAATAGAATCGCAATAGTTTGTTTTATTCGTTTTCCTTGCATGCGATATAATACCCGATTCCTCTTCTTGTCATCAGAATGTCACGATCTGTAACTTCCCTTAGCTTTTTTCTTAATTTAATCATATGCACACGTAAGACAGAAGACTGAGGGTCTAATTCATCATAAATATGTTCGGCAATTTCCTCAGCGCTGACAGTTCTGGGGTGTTTTTGTGCAATATATTCCAAAATATCAAATTCTTTTACAGATAGTTTTACCATTTTTCCATTAATCGTTGCTGTTCGATTCATAGGATCAATCATTAAGTCATCAATTTGAATAACGGGTTGGCTTCTTCCATGAAAGCGTCGGATTAATGTTTGAATTCGGGCATGCAATTCATTCAAATGAAATGGCTTCACTAAATAATCATCAGCACCTAAATTTAATCCTTTTACCTTTTCTTCCACATGATCTCTGGCACTGATAATCAGTACCGGTGTTTCTATTCCATTATTTCTTAAAAAGTGCAGGACATCCAATCCATCTTTTCCGGGAAGATTTAAGTCCAACAGGATGCAGTCATAGAGATTCACAAAAGCTTTCTCTTCTCCATCATTTCCGTCATAAGCAATATCTACTTGATAGCCATATTCTTCTAATCCTTTTTTCACTGAGTCGGCAAGTTCTTTATTATCTTCAATCAGCAGTAGTTTCATGAATAATCCCTCCTTTATTACTACAATATCATACTTGGAATAGTTTTAATTGCTTTCTGATAATATTTTTGATGGTTCATAACGGGTTACAAACAAAACTCCGCTCAAACTGGAAATGAAGACTAAACCTAAAGAAGCCAAGGCTATGTCAGAAAATTCTTTTGAACCAAATTGGACATGTTCTATAAGTTGCTTTTGTTCTTCACTTTCTTTAACTTGTGTTGCAATGACGGCAGATGACAGCGGCTTTTGAGACACTTTCGCAACGCCTAATCCAATACCTAGGCATATACAGACAATCATGATACTTTCTATTAATAAACTTAAAGCAATCTTCACTTTTTTCATTCCCATTGCTCGAAGAACGCCGATTTCATATTTACGTTCTCTAATCGTCATTAATGATAATAAAAGCAGGATAATACTTCCGCTTATAAATACCCCGATCATGACTTTGTTTGCAATACCGGCTATTTTTTCAATAGGAGCTATCATCACCTTGTATGAATCCTCGTCTGTAGTGACATTATAATAGTCCGGCAACCCTTTTGCTTTTAATTCTGCTTTAAAGTTTTCCAGCATATCCGGATTTTTTAGAGACATCTTTGCCTCAATATTGCCATAAGTTTTAAAGATTTCAGAATCAATAATGGTATTAAAATTTGTATAAATATCATTGCCTGAATAAAACAATGAACTGCTGGATTGAGTTTGTTGTGATAATGATTTATCTTCATAAATCCCGGTAATCTTTAACTGGATCGGCATGGGCTGATTTGCAATATTACTGATTACCGTGATCGTATCATTTAGGCTTAATGAATTTAATTCTGCAAATTCTGTACTTATTATACACTCATTTGCGTTTTGGGATGAAGAACCCTGTATGATTTTTTTCAATCCTTTTGTGAAATCCTCATTAATCATCGGATCACTTGTTCCTTTTACGTAGGCTTTGGCTAATAAAGTACCATTGGATGAAACACTTCCTGAGTCGTTTAATACCTTTAATCCTTCAGGAATAATCGCAATTTTTGCGGAATAGACCTTAGATTGAATATATTCTGAATCAGAAAAGGACAACAGTGTCTCTGCACTTAAGGTATCCTGGGCATCTTGTTTATTAGACAGATTGGTGAGGGTGACTTCTGAACCAAATTTCTCTTTATAATAACGTATTGCTTGTGCGGAAGTCATATTAATTATCATACATGCAGAAGCAGTTAAAATAATAGAAAAAATGATAATGCCAAAAAGCAGATTTCTGCTTTTATTACGTACTAGATTTTTTAATGCATGGGTTATTATATACATAACTGTTCCTCATATAGTGTAATGAACATAGTCATGATGTTTTATTACTCCTTTCTTTCTATCAAATAATTTTTATACATTCAAATAACGGAATATTTACCGTCTTTCTATCCTTTCGATTCTCTTACAAAGGATAATTGACCCGCAGATAGGGCATATAAATCATCTACATAACTGGCAGCACCTTTTGAATGTGTTACGATAATGACACATTTGTTTTCTTCATGTGCTAAATTTTTTAAAATTTCCATGATATTCGCTTCTGTATCGGAATCTAAATTTCCTGTCGGTTCATCGGCAATGATGACATCGGGATCATGAGAGAGTGCTCGGGCAATCCCAACACGCTGTTGTTCTCCACCAGAAAGTTTTAATACTTTTCGCATAGCTTTTTCTTTATCGATCCCAACTTTTTCTAACAGTTTCAGAGCATATTCCTTTTTATTGGAGATCTTTTTCCCACTGATATCAATAGATAAGAGAATATTATCTAAAACGGTGGCATTTGTCAGTAAATTATAACCTTGAAAAATAACTCCGATTTTTTTGGCACGATACTCATCTCGATCGATCTTTGCCATATCTTGACCATTATAAATGATATTTCCTTCCTTACATTTATCTAAACCGGATAATAAAGATAATAGTGTACTTTTTCCGGCACCTGATTTTCCAATAATTCCATATAGAATGCCACTTTCAAAGGCGATATTGATTTTCTTTAATACTTTTTTATTGCTGCCTGCGTAGGCATAGCTGACATTTTCTAATCTTAATAGGCTCATAAACTAATTCCTTTCTGATAATATTTGCATTGGCTCAAATTTTGTAATATACATGACGCCGGTCGCACTGGAGATAATGGCCAATGAACTGGCAAATACAATAATTTGTGATAGGGCTGAACTGTTTAAATTGGTATCAATTTCATCAATCGGTACAGTCACGATAGTAGAACCGGTGACATATTTTGAACCTATTTCATGGTTGGAATTGCTTTTTAACTCTTCTACTTGTGAAGATAATACGGTATTGGCAATTGGTTTACTGCTGAGGTTTGCGGCGAACAGGCCCAGGGTCAGTGAAATCGCGGTAATGATAAACATTTCACTTATTAAAGATAGCGACACTCTGCTTTTCTTCATTCCTATAGCACGTAAAACCCCGATCTCATACTTTCTTTCTCTAATCGCAATATTTGAAAGTATAATGAGTACAATTGAACCAAATATAAATAAAGCAATTGTAAATGTTTTAGTAATATTACCTAATCCTTCTAATGGGGCAACCATTTTTTGATAAGTACTGCTGTCTGCAATTAATTCAAAATATTGAGGAAGTCCTTTTTGTTGGAATTCTTTTTGCAGTTTATCTAAATCGTTAGGATCTTTTAATTTAAAGGTAGCCGCAATAACCGCTAAATCAGATTCAAATAATTTGCTGGATTCAGCAGTTTCCATACTCATGAAAATCTCATTTCCACGATTTGTTAAGGCTGATTTGAACTCTACATTTTCATCGACAGGAGCATGATCTTCATAAATACCACTAATGTTAGCTTTTATTTCCGATACGATTTTTCCATCATATGGAGATGAGACACGTATTGTGACGCTGTCCCCTACGCCTAAATTCGCGTGTTTTGATAAATTTTGTGAGATAATAATATCATTGACGTTCTGATAAAGCGTGCCTTCGATAATTTTTCTTAAACCTTTAGAGAACTCTTCATTGATTTCATTTTGATTGCTTGCGATAATAAAACTGTTTACTCTATAGCCGTTATCATTTGAAGATCCACCCATTCCATCAGAAGCCGCACCCTTTCCGGAATTAAGATCACTGTCCAGTGTATTTATTCCAACTAGTGAAGCTGCGATTTTTGCGGAAATCTGAGATCCTTTTAATAGACTTGAATCTGCATAACTACGCATATCTGCAAGAGAAGGCAGGTGATAGTCATCTAAGTTTGCCGGCATTTTCTCATTGTTTCTAGCCATGACCACTTCTGCACCAAACTGTTCCTTGTAATAGGCGATTGTAGAGTTGGCAGAGGTGTTGATAATCACCGATATAGCGATAGTAAAAATTAACAGGAAAAGGATAGCACCCATAATAAGGTTTCTTCCTTTGTTTCTGCCGATATTTTTCAATGTGTTTTTTAATATATACATGGTCATCTCTCCTTTGCTTATTGAACGATATCTTTCATTGTATCATTGTAGTCTTTACCGTCACCTAACTCACCGGTATTTCCCTTTGCCGGAGGTTTTGAAGAAGAATTCCCTCCTGGATTTGATGGTGTATTTTGACTGGGGTTAGAATAGTTTTCTGTTTTGGGTTTTGATCCGTTGGACTGTGCATCTGTACAGCCAACTAAAATACTGCCTATAAACATAATAGCGAATATTGATTTTGCTAATTTCATTTTTATCATTCCTTTCTTTTATGCGAATATATCTTATCAAATGCAACGTTAAATTAAAGTTAATGGAGAATACTTAAAAGGACATGAATAGACTATCTCCCACTGACTTATCTGCTTTATTATGGCAATTATGGTGACTTAACCGTTTTATTTATTGTGCTTTATAAAGTTTTATTTTAAAAATATTTTTGTGCGTAAATACTATAGACAGACAACTGCTTTAAAAAATGAAAATGAAACAGATGTGTTAAAATAATAATGAATAGGGCGTCTATAGGAGGTATAGGAATGAAAAGGGATCATCATGTCTATGCAGCAATCGATTTGAAATCTTTTTATGCATCAGTTGAGTGTCAAGAACGCGGGTTAGATCCTTTGAAAACGCATTTAGTCGTTGCGGATTCAAGTCGAACAGAAAAAACAATCTGCTTAGCGGTTTCCCCTTCTTTAAAGAAATACGGAATAGCGGGGAGAGCTAGATTGTTTGAAGTCGTACAAAAAGTAAAAGAAATCAATAAACAAAGATGGAAACAAATAGGCAGACAGCCGTTTACCGGTGTGTCCTATGATGAAGAAGAGTTGTTTGAAAATCCAAATTTAGAGCTTTCCTATATAACGGCTCTGCCAAGAATGTCGTTTTATATAGATTACAGTGCCAGAATTTACCAAGTCTATTTAAAATATCTGTCTCCACAGGATATTCATGTGTATTCTATTGATGAGGTTTTTATCGATATTACCAGCTATTTAAAAAGCAGTCAAATGACCGCAAGAGAGTTTATCAAAAGGATTATTATCGATATATTTGAAACCACAGGAATTACCGCCACTGCGGGGATCGGAACAAACCTTTATTTATGTAAGGTGGCGATGGATATCGTGGCGAAGCATGTCAGACCGGACGAAGATGGAGTCAGGATTGCCCAATTAGATGAATCAAGATATCGTCAATATTTATGGTGTCATCGACCTTTAAGAGATTTTTGGCGAGTAGGCAGAGGATATACCAAAAGATTGGAAAAATTGGGATTATATACGATGGGAGACATTGCGAGATGTTCACTTCATAATGAAGACTTGCTTTATGATGAATTTGGCATCAATGCCGAATTATTGATCGATCATGCATGGGGATATGAATCTTGTTCTATGAAAGATATTAAAGCATACCAGCCCGAAAATCAAAGTATCGGCAGCGGTCAGGTATTGAGTGATCCTTATGATTTTGAAAAAGGCAGACTGGTTGTTATAGAGATGTTGGATCAATTAGCCCTTGATTTAGTAGATAAAAATCTTGTTACAGATCAAATTATATTAACAGTCGGATATGATAAGGGGAACCTGTCTAATAAGAAAGTTCGATATCACGGGGAGATTACAACCGATTATTATGGACGTAAGATTCCCAAACATGCTCATCAGGGAATCAACTTAGGAATATTGACCTCTTCTTCAACATTAATAATTGAAAAAGTTCTTAGGGTTTATGATAAGATTGTGGACAGAAACTTGTATATTAGAAGAATCAATATTACAGCCAATCACGTTAAAAGTGAAAGTATGATAATCAATCAGACCAAAATGGAGCAAATGAATCTGTTTGCAGATTATGAGACAATTGATAAAGAGCGAAAAAAGCAAAAAGAAGAACTGGAAAAAGATAAAAGAATACAGCAAGCAACACTGACAATAAAGAAAAAATATGGCAAGAATGCAGTTTTAAAAGTAATGGATCTTGAAGAAGGGGCAACGGCAATTATTCGTAATGGAACAATTGGCGGACATAAAGCATAGGTAAAAGAAAATGAAAAAAGGTAATGAGGATTATCGAGATATTATCAATATGCCACGACATATTTCTAAAAAACATCCGCAAATGTCAAAACAAGACCGGGCCGTTCAGTTTGCTCCCTTTGCCGCATTGACAGGACATAAAGAACGTATTTTAGAGACAGAGCGATTAACAGTGCCAAAGAAAGAGCTTGATGAAAATCAAAAAGAAATCATAAATAATACACTTCAAGAAGTAATAAATAGACACTATCCTTTGATCCAAATGACTTATTTTATTAAGGATAAGAAAAAAGCAGGTGGCTGCTACATCAGTGATATAATTCAGGTTAAGAAGATCGATTACTATGAAAATAAACTGGTGTTAATGAATGGAGATAAGCTGCCGATAGAAGATATATATACGATTGAAATCGTAGAAAAACAGGAACATAAATCAATATAGAGAATTAAAATATCAAGATATGGAATTAAACTAGTTATTATGAAGGTATTTTATTAGTTAAATTTAAGCCAAATATCTCAGCCGGACTGTATTTATTAAATATATGACATTGATAAACTTAAAAATCTTGCCTATTTCCCAATATAATCGATAGGGAATAATGAGTTATTTGAGTGAATATATTGATGTTTGTACGACTATGAAAAAGAGGTGTTTTAAAAGAGGTAAATCAATCATAACTCGTGATATTAATTTCATGCGTATCTCCATATGTTAAATAAAAGAACTAGGAATCTTTTCCTAGTTCTTTTATTTCAATCATAATACATTGCTTCATAAAATTTTATTTTGAAAAGGGCATGCAATTTTACATTCACATTTTAATGGCATCGTTATTCATATTGTCATTATTATATATCTATTTTTCCCCAGTCTATATTTGTTATCTCTTTTTTTAGAAATTGAAAGAGTTTCTTTTTACTCTTATGGAATACTGCATAATATTTTATCTTAGCCGCTTCATCTGTAATGGGAATATTAATCCGATTGTTTGAATCATGACACATTAAGGTAATGTTTGTTCTGAAATGTGGCAATGCTGAGGATCTGACAATTTCATTAAAAACAGTTTCATCATTTTGAATTAAAAGATGAGAATCAGGTATATAAGTTAAGCATATTTCATTCCAAAATCCGATTCTGGATAAAAGCAATATACTCTCACCATTCAGATCATCAAATGATACTTTATCAAATAAAGCGAGCGGATGTGCCGGTGGAAGGGATAGATAAAGATCTTCTTCAAAAAGTTCTATTGACTGATAATCTTTATGAGAATAGGGATAATTGAGAACGATAATGGTATACTTTTCATCTCTCAACCCATCTATAAGATAAGAATCCTTATGGTCAATCTCTTCTTCAATCTTCAAATCCGGATATTTTTCTTTTAATAGATGTTTTAAAGCCCATATCGGTGCAGGAGCTAAAGAACCAATTGAGATGGTACTTGTTGCTTTGTTGAAGGCGATGAGCTCACTCTTCATAGCCGTGCTCATTTCCAATATCTTCTTTGCACGTTGATAGGCAAGTTGTCCGTTGTCGTTTAAAATAATTTTATTTTTTGTACGATCAAACAGTTCAACTTCTAACTCTTCTTCCAATTTTTTTAAAGACCGTGTCAAGGCAGGCTGTGATATAAGAAGGACTTCGGCAGCCTTTGAGATTGTTCCTTGTTCGACAATAGTAACAAAGTAAAGCAATTGACTAAGTTCAAACATATAAGGTTTCCTCCTTTCACTATGCATTTTAATTATAGCACAATGTTTTATTGATATTGTACTTTTTTAGTAAATACAAATAAAATGAAAGTGTAAAAAGGAGGGAGCATATGGAATATATTGAACTTAACAATGGTGTATGTTTACCCATGTTGGGATACGGAACACTGCATATCCTACCAAAGGATACAAAAAGATGTATTCTTGATGCCCTTCAATGCGGATATCGCCTAATTGATACGGCAGCTAGTTATTTCAATGAAAAACAAATAGGGGAAGCCATTCGAGAGTCTGGTTTTTCAAGGAATGAAATCTATATTACTTCAAAGGTTTGGGTGCAGGATGCCGGCTATGAAAATACGCTGAAAGCATTTCAAACAAGTCTTGATAATTTGCAGATCGATTACCTTGATCTTTATTTAATTCATCAGCCATATAATGACTATTATGGATCTTGGCGGGCGTTAGAAAAACTTTATCAGGATGGAAAAGTTAAAGGGATAGGAGTATGTAATTTTTCTAAGGAAAGATTTGTTGATCTTTATCTAAACTCGAAGATTCATCCTATGATCAATCAAATTGAGGTACATCCGTTTTATCAGCAGGAGGAAACAGTGACATTGATGAAACATTATCATTGTCAGACACAGGCTTGGGGTCCCCTTAATGAGGGGCAAAGGGAAATCTTTGATAATCCAGTTCTAAAAGCAATATCACAGAAGCATCAAAAGTCTATTTCACAGGTTATTTTACGATGGCATCTTCAAAAGGGCGTTATAACGATTCCTAAAACCAGTCATCAGGAAAGAATGAAAGAAAACATTGATATTTTTGACTTTATATTAGATCAGGATGATCTTAATGAAATTAGGCGATTAGATATTGGGCATAGTGAGATTATTGACCATCAGTGTTACACCACAGCAAAGTGGTTGAATAAGTATAAAATACATGGTCCATTTGATTGAGAAATTTAAAAATAAGGAGGAAAAAGATGAAGAAAAGACAATTAGGTAAAACGGGGATCTATGTAAATATGATTGGTCTTGGGTGTATGGGATTTTCTCATGCCTATGGAATGGCAGAAGACAAAGATACAGCCATAAAGGTTATTAGAAAAGCTTATGATCTAGGATATGATTTCTTTGATACGGCAGAATGCTATACTGGGGAAAATGCGGATGGTACCATTTCTTACAATGAAGAACTAGTAGGAAGTGCCTTAAAAGAGGTTCGTAATAAGGTTGTTATAGCGACGAAGTTTGGAGTAACACATAAAGGAGATTATTTAGAATTTGATAGCTCCCCAAAAACAATAAGAAGAGCATTAGAGAACAGTTTAAAAAAGCTTCAAACAGATTATATTGATTTATATTATCAGCATAGAATCGATCCTAAGATTGAACCGGAAGTTGTTGCTGGGGTAATGAAAGAACTAATCAAAGAAGGAAAAATAAAAGCATGGGGTATCTCTGAAGTAAATGAAGACTATTTAAGAAGAGCTCATGCGGTTTGTCCGGTATCGGCTATTCAAAATCGCTATTCAATGATGGCAAGATGGCATGAACATTTATTTCCAGTATGTGAGGAATTGGGTATCACATATGTTGCTTTCTCACCTATGGCAAATGGATTATTGACAGGTAAATTTACTCCTGAATCTAAATTTGAAAAAGGCGATTTTAGAAATAAAATGCCCCAATATCAAGAAGAAGGATATAAAAAAGCACAAGGTTTATTGAACTTATTAAATAACTTGGCAAATCAGAAGAACTGTACAATGGCACAACTGTCAATGGCTTGGATGATCTGTAAGAAAGATTTCATTATTCCAATTCCCGGCAGCAGAAAAGAAAGTCGTTTGACAGAGAATTTTAATTCAGGAAATATTGAAATGACAGCAGAAGAAATTCGAATAATCGATGATCATTTAGACACGATGGATTTTGCGGTATTTGGCGGACATTAATAAAAGAAAAGGAGAACAGAACAATGGATTACTTTACACTAAACAATGACACAACGATTCCGGCAGTGGGATTTGGAGTCTTTATGATTCCTAATGACGGACCAACATATAATGCAACATTAGCGGCATTAAAAGCGGGCTATCGCCATATTGATACGGCAGCAGGCTATATGAATGAAAGCGATGTAGGAAAAGCAATTAAGGACAGTGGTATACCAAGAGATGAAATCTTTATTACTTCAAAATTATGGCTGCAAGATTACGGTTATGAGAACGCAAAAAAAGGAATCGAAAATTCTTTGGCACTATTAGGGGTGAATTATATTGATCTTTATTTACTGCATCAGCCATATGGTGATTATTTAGGGGCATGGAAAGCCTTAGAAGAAGCGGTCGAAGCAGGAAAAATAAAATCAATCGGAATTTCAAATATCACAGTTAATCTATGGAATAAATTTAAGGATGGCATGACTTTAATGCCTGTAGTAAATCAGGTAGAGTTTAATCCTTTTACTCAGCAAAAAGAGTTAAGAGAAGTGATGAATGAACATCATATTCGTTTAGAAGCATGGTATCCACTAGGACATGGAAACAAGAATTTATTAGAAAATGAAACAATCATCTCTCTGGCAAATAAATACAACAAAAATGCAGGTCAAATTATTTTAAGATGGATTTATCAAGAAGGAGTTATTTCACTTCCAAAATCAACAAATCCAGTAAGAATGAAGGGGAATATAGATATATTTGATTTCGAATTAAGCGAGGAAGAAATGACAGCTATTCAAGCCTTAGATACAGGAAAAGGAACACATAATCCGGAAGACCCGGCAAATGAAACACGTTTAATGGGATTGAAAATTCATGACTAAAGGAGGAAAAAATATGGAATATATCCTATTGAACAATGGGGTGAGCATGCCAAAACTAGGCTTTGGAACGATCAATCAATTTGGTGAACAAATTATCGATAATGTGAGTTATGCTTTAAATAATGGGTATTTACTTATTGATACTGCTAATCGTTACGGAAATGAAGTTGAAGTTGGAAAAGGGATCATAAAATCTGGAATTAAACGAGAAGATATATTCTTAGAAACAAAGCTAGGACCAACTTTATATGAAAACGATCAGGCAATTGACGATACGTTAAAACGTTTGAATGTTGATTATATAGATTTAATGCTTCTTCATCATCCGGTAAACAATTACATTTATGCTTATCGAATGCTGGAAAAAGCTTATAAAGATGGGAAATTAAAAGCGATTGGACTATCTAATTTCCCAATCGATAAGGTTCAGGAAATATTAGACAACTGTGAAATTGTACCAGCTGTCATGCAAGTGGAATGTCACCCCTATTATCCGGCAGAAGCAGTGAAAGCGTTCTTAGAAGAACATCATATTGCTTTGCAGTCTTGGTATCCGTTAGGACATGGCAATACTGACATGCTGAATGATCCAGTATTTATGGAATTAGGAAATAAGTATCATAAATCTACAGTACAAATTATTTTAAGATGGCATACACAGATGGGATTTGGATTAGTTCCGGGAAGTACTTCACTAGAACATATTCAAGAGAATGCGGATATCTTTGACTTTGCTTTAACTAAGGAAGAGATGAAAATAATTGAACGAGTCAGCAAACATCAGCCTTTCTACATCGTTACAAAGGAGTCACTAGAAAGATTAGCAAAAACTAAGTGTAATTTTGAAAATTAAAAAATTCCTCTATAACAATGCATTTAGGCATGAAATAAATACATTGAGCAGAATAAATATTATAGGAAATAGTAGTCAGATACATCATCATTTCAGGAGGAAAAAGATATGATATTTTACTTTAGTGCAACAGGGAACTGCTTACATATCAGTCAGCAGTTAGACAGCCATAGTCAAAGTATCCCTCAGGTTTTAAAAACAGAAGATTTAGAGTTTGAAGATGAAACCATTGGAATCGTTACACCGGTCTATGCTGGGAAGATGCCCCATATTGTTAGAAGATTTATAGAAAAAGCAACCTTTAAAACGAATTATTTCTATATTATTTCAACTTATGGGATGAATGATAGTGTTGCTAGTGAGTGGGCTAGCCAATTTTGTAAGGAGCAGGGAATAAAGGTAAACTATGCCAATACATTACAAATGGTTGACAACTACCTCCCTTCATTTGATGTCAATGAGCAAAAAGCAATGGATAAGAAGATACCAGAGCAGCTATCAATGATTAAAGAAGATTTGAATCAGCGTAAAAATTTTATTAAGCAACCGACAGAAGACGGACGAGAAAAATATGATTTAGTCAAGGCTAGATTTACGGAATATCCGGAAATTAATAATGGAGAACAAATTAAAATTACTGATAAATGCAGTGGCTGTGGTATATGCGTGCGTGTTTGTCCGATTGGCAATATTAAGATTATTGGTGGGAAAGCAGTAAAGATCAACAAAACCTGTGAATTCTGTTTGGCATGTGCCAATAACTGCCCGTCAAAAGCAATCATAATGTCAATAAGTGATAAAAATCCAAATGCCAGATACCGCAATGAGCATGTCAGCCTGCAAGATATTATTAAAGCAAATGAACAGTAAGGAGAAAATAAATGGAATATATAACATTAAATAATGGTGTGAAAATGCCAAAAGCAGGATTTGGAGTATTCCAAATCAAAGATAAAGAGGAATGTGTCAGAGTGGTACTAGACGCTATCGATGCCGGATATCGTTTAATTGATACAGCTCAATCATATGGAAACGAAGAGGCAGTAGGAGAAGCGATCATAAAAACAACTGTTGCCAGAGAAGAATTATTTATCACAACAAAAGTTTGGATTTCTAATTATGGATATGATCAAGCCAAAGCTTCTGTTGAAGAATCTTTAAATAAAATGCAATTAGAGTATATTGATTTAGTCTTACTGCATCAACCTTTTAAAGATTATCATGGGGCATATCGTGCTTTAATAGATTTATATAAAGAAGGAAAAATTAAAGCTATTGGTGTATCTAATTTTTATCCTGATCGTTTAGTTGATTTGGCATTAGATAGTGAAGTTGTGCCGGCAGTCAATCAAGTGGAAGTGAATCCTTTTCATCAACAGGATACAGCTTTAGAATATAACCGTAAATATGGAGTACAATTAGAAGCATGGGCTCCATTTGCAGAAGGTAAAAATGGAATTTTTACAAATGAAACACTAGCAGAAATTGGAAATAAATACGGTAAGTCAATCGGACAGGTTATTTTAAGATGGTTAATTCAAAGAGGGATTGTGCCTTTGGCTAAAACCGTAAGAAAAGAAAGAATGCTGGAAAATATCAATATCTTTGATTTTGAATTAAGCCAAGAGGATATGCAAACCATAGCGTCATTGAATAAAGATACAAGTTCGTTCTTCTCACACTATGATCCGGCAACCGTTGAAATGATTTGCGGTTTAAAAAGATAATTAAAGAATATAAATCTAAACAAAAGAGGCAAAGTCAATGGAAAAAGAAGTATTAGAAGTATCTCAGGCTTTTTGGAAAGCTATGGAAAACGCTGATGAAAAAGGAATGCGTTTATATGCGGATCAAAAATGCCAGTTTGTTCATATTGGAATTAGTTGTGATTTAGATAAAGAAATAGAATTTTATACAAGCGGTTCTTTTAAGCCAACAAAGATTACATTTCATGATCAGAAAGTTAATCTCTTTAATAATAACACAGCTGTTGTTTTGACAGACTGCAATTATACATTATTGATAAATGGAGAAGAAACAACGCATCATTTTATGGTGACTGAAGTTTATGTGTATAAGAAAGAGTGGAAGCTGATACAGTTTACATTTACAGCACTTGTCTATTAATCTTATACATTTATTAAACAGATATCTAAAAAGTATCTGTTTTTTTATAGATAGCTTCATATATTCTTTTATAAGTGAATGGACTAATTCAATTTGTTTTATGATAGAATAGATAAAAAGGAGATAACGATGAAACTATTATTTAAGCAAAGGTTTTTTTCATGGCTCGATAGCTATGATATATACGATGAGAATCAAGAAGTTTTATATACGGTTCAAGGGAAGTTAAGTTGGGGGCATTGCCTTCATATTCATAATCAACAAGATGAAAATATAGGGACCATCAAAGAAGAAGTTCTGACTTTTTTACCTAAATTTAATATGTATGTTCATGACCAATATATTGGGCGTATTTATAAAGAATTCTCATTTTTCAAGCCAGTCTTTCGTCTTGACTGTAATGATTGGCAGGTAAACGGTGACTTGTGGCAATGGGATTATCAGATTATAGATGCACATTCACAGTTGATTGCTACCATTTCAAAGGAAGTATTTCATCTGACTGATACTTATGTGATAGAGGTAACAGAACCTCAAAATGCCTTGTATGTTTTAATGATCGTGTTGGCAATAGATGCGGAAAAGTGCTCACGCCGCAATTAACAAGCAGGATATTATTTTTAAAATTAAATCTTATATGTGAGAAACTACGGTGTTTTCTTTAAAACAAATCAGGTGACGATATTTTATGAAAGTAGAGGACTGTATTGAGTAAATTTAGATGTCTTTGCTAAACGCTGACCTTGATTTAAAAAGCTATAGAAAACAGATAAAAAGGATTATGACTATATTAAAATAACAGGACTTACCAAATAAGTGCTGTTTTTATTTGAAATCACCTATTCTCTTTAAAATATGTTACACTGGTATCATGATAATACATAAAAAATATTGAAGAGAGGGTAAATATGAAAACAGAATTTATAAACTTAACTCCGGAAAATCTTGCTAGTGAACATTTAAGCTGTATCATCCGTACCAAAATAGCCCATCCCGGTATTGAAGCAAAGCGTTTATGGCTTGCGGATCGATTAAAAGAAGGGCATGTCTTTAGGAAATTAAATGAAAAAGCAACGGTCTTTATCGAGTATGCTCCTTGTGAAACGGCATGGGTACCAATCATCGGTGACAACTATTATTATCTGTATTGTTTATGGGTGGATAGTGCACATAAAGGAAAAGGATATGCAACATCTTTGATGGAATACTGTATTGCGGATGCAAAAGAACAGGGAAAATCGGGAATCTGTATGTTAGGCGCAAAGAAACAAAAAGGCTGGCTTTCTGATCAATCGTTTGCAAAGAAATTTGGTTTTGAAGTAGTGGATACGACGGAAAACGGATATGAACTGCTTGCCCTTTCTTTTGATGGAACGATGCCAAAATTCGCATCAAATGCTAAACGTATGGAAATCGAAAACAAAGAACTGACCATTTATTTTGATAGACAGTGTCCGTTTATAGATCAGTATATTCAAAGGATTAAAAATTATTGTGAATCAAATGAAGTACCGGTTAATTGGATTCATGTTGATACCTTGGAAAAAGCGAAAGCATTACCTTGTGTGTTTAATAATTGGGCAGTCTTTTATAATGGTGAATTTAAGACTGTCAACTTAATCGATGCTGCTTATATAAAAAGAATCCTAAAAAAATGAATAGCATAGAGGAGAGGATACATGGAGATTCGCTATATAACATCGACAGATAATAAAATGACAATAAGCAAAATATATGCCGAAAGTTGGAAATATGCCTATAAGGGAATGATTCCCCAAGCCTATTTAGATTCTATTTCAGAGGAACAGTGGGTAGCTAATTTAGGGAATTCTGATAGAAAAACCATCATTTGCATTGATAACGGTATAATAGTGGGGACAAGCAGTTTTAGTGCTTCCCGCTTAGAGCGGTTTGCGGGTTGGGGTGAAATTATTTCAATCTACCTGCTCCCCGATTATATGGGAAAAGGGTATGGAAAGAAGCTGATTGAATATGCTGTATCTGAGTTAAAAAAACTGGGATACAATGATATCTTCTTATGGGTGCTTGAAGAAAATATCAGAGCAAAAAAGTTTTATGAAAAAGTCGGATTTATCCCAACGCATGATTATTTCAACGATCATATCGGAGGGAAAGAAGTGAAGGAAATCCGATATATTTATAAAGAGAATGAAAATAAAAGGCATGGGATTTAAGAAGCGTTTTTGGTTAAAATAAAAATCAGCTAGTTATAAGCTAGCTGATTTTACTTTATTCAATTGGAATATAACGTTTTTCTTCCACTTGTTTGATCGTTTCTTTAGGAATTGAAATTTTTAATTCACCATTGTCAAAGGACGCTTTAATATCTTCTTCTTTGATATTATCGCCTACATAGAAATTACGTGTGCAGCTGCCACTATAGCGTTCACGTCGAATGACATGTCCATCTTCGTCTTTTTCTTCGTTATTGATATCTTTTGATGCATTGATAATTAAATAACCATCTTTCAATTCCATTTGAATATCTTCTTTCTTGTATCCAGGAAGTTCCATATTCAATAAATAATTTCCATCTTTTTCAACGATATCCGTACGCATATGTTCAGTCGAAACGCTTTGGAATGGATCGTGGAATAAATCATCAAACAAAGAATCAATTGCAGGTAGGAATTTCATAAAACATCGCCTCTTTCTTTCATAACTTTCATCAAAAATGATTCTCAGTAATCACGCTGGGAAATGAAATATACTACCTCGTTAGGGATCCTCCCTAACTACACTTTTATTATATCACTATTTTTAGCACTGTCAATACGCGAGTGCTAAAAATAGTGAATAATGCACATATAAACAATATTCATGTTTTATACTTATGAAAATAAAATCAAAAAATGAAATTTATTTTTAATTCAAGGCATTTATCTGTATGATTTAAAAGTAAGTTAGCATTAGATACTATATCATTTTAATAAAGATTATCTCGACTCCTACACGCAAGCGTGTGTAAACGTAGAAGCTTATAGCTTAGAGATAAAAAAAGAGTAGTAATCATCAATTTTATCGATTATGAAGAAATGTGTTGAAACATGATGATGATATAGGCATTATGCTATTTAAAAGACAGTAAACGAAGTTGAGTGATGTAGACGTGAACCTGTAAAAAATTAACTACAAGAAAGAAAAAAGGAGAAAGTCATGAAACATAGAGGAATCGTTACAAGTTATAAAGGGATGGTATCATCTGCACATACATTGATATCCGCTTCAGGGTTGAAGGTGCTGAATCAGGGTGGAAATGCGATGGATGCCTGTATTGCGATGGCGTTGACAAGTGGAGTAGTGCTGCCGGATATGTGCGGATTAGGCGGCGATGCTTTCATGCTTTATTATGATGCCAAAACAAAAAAGATCACAGCCATCAATGGATCAGGCGGGGCACCGAAAGGGGCAACGTTAGATTATTTTAAAAGTCATGGTTATGAACGCGTTCCGGGAGATGGAATGCTGTCCGTATCGATACCGGGAGCAGTAGATGTTTACTTTGAATCATTAAAAAGATATGGGACGATGAGTTTTGCACAAGTCAGTCAAGATGCTGTTGATCTTGCGGAAAATGGGGTGCCGGTATCTGAAAAAGTTGTAAGACATATGCATACGGATTATGAGAAAATGTGCAAATTCAAGAATTTGAGTCAAATCTATTTACATGATCTACAACCATATTCGTTTGGCGATCTTGTTTATAATAAAGATTATGCAAATAGTATTCGCTATTTACAAAAACATGGAAGAGATGGCTTTTATAAAGGCGAATTAGCAGATAAAATAGTAGCATATTCAAAGAAGAACGGCGGACTTTTTGAAAAGGAAGATTTCAGCGATTATCATTGTGAAATCTTAGACCCGATTTCTGTTGATTACAGGGGGTATTGTGTCTATCAGACGCCGCCGGTTTCACAAGGAATCATTCATCTGGAAGAATTGGCTATTTTAAATCAACTGGATATAGCACAATATGAGCCAGATAGTGCAGAAGCGATTCATCTTATGGTGGAAGCAAAAAAGATTGCTTTCCATGATCGTATGAAATATTTCGGTGACCCTGATTTTGTGAAAAACCCGATTGAACAATTATTGAGTGATGACTATACACGTCAACTAGCATCAACCATTAAAATGGATAGCTGTTTAAATGAATCAGATATCTTTGAACCGGATCTAGGACATACGACAAGCATGATTGCGATTGATAAAGAGGGAAATGCAGTGTCCTTTATCCATAGTATTTCTGCCACTTGGGGTTCAGGAGAAATTGTTGACGGGACAGGAATTCTATTAAATAATCGTGCCGGAACCGGATTTAATCTGATTGAAGGACATCCGAATGTGATTGCACCGGGAAAAAAGACCATGCATACCTTGAATACATATTTAATTACAGATCAATTTAATAATTTAAGATATATTGGGAATACTCCGGGAGGAGATAACCAGCCTCAGTGGAACATGCAGGTCGTATGTAATCTGTTAGATTTTGGTCTGGATGTACAAAGCTCACTCGAACATGGGAAATGGGCAGATATGCATACTATTCATAGTGATGGATCTGTTTCTCATATTTTAAAAATTGAATCTCAGGTAGGTGAAGAAGTATTAAAGCGTCTTCAGGAAATGGGACATGAACTGCAAATTATAGAACCGTTTACTTGTTCGGGAGCTTCTCAAATTATAGAAGTACGTGAGAATGGATTAAGATTAGGCGGCAGCGATCCTCGTGCAGACGGAGCGGCAATGCCGGAAGTATAATGGAAATGGAGATATAGATATGAAAGAATTTTGGCAATTATATTTAATTTTTGCTCGTATAGGAAGTATTACTTTTGGAGGCGGATATGCAATGCTGCCTATTCTTCAAAGAGAGCTGGTCGAAAATAGACAGTGGGTAACCGATGAAGAATTAATGGATTATTTTGCAATCGGACAATGTACACCGGGAATTATCGCCTTAAATGTTTCAACCTTTATTGGTAATAAGCGTAAAGGGGTACTGGGCGGCATTATCGCCACCTTGGGCTTTATTACTATCCCTATTATTTTAATTATAATCATTGCGCTTTTTCTAAATAACTTTTCTGAATATGCCATTGTGAAAAATGCATTTGCAGGGATTCGTGTATGCGTATGTGTCTTGATTTTAAATGCAGTGGAACGCTTGTGGAAAAAATCCATCATCAGTAAGACAACTTTCTTGTTGTTTGGTGTGATTTTTCTGCTGACTATTTTTACAGAAATTCCATTATATTTGTTAGTGATATCTTCGGCTGTTGCCGGAATTGTCATTAACGCATTAGAAAGGAGCCATGCATAATGATTCTTCTACAATTATTTATAGAATTCTTTAAAGTGGGATTGTTTTCTATTGGCGGTGGTTTAGCGACCTTGCCGTTTCTTTATCATTTATCTGATACAATGCAATGGTTTACACATGCAGACATTGTCAATATGATCGCCATTGCCGAGTCCACACCGGGAGCAATCGGAATCAATATGTCCACCTATGCAGGTTTTACAACGGCAGGACTACCCGGAGCGGTTCTTGCTTCTATCGGACTGGCAGCCCCTTCAGTGATCATTATATTAGTGATTGCTAATCTGCTGAAGAAATTTAAAGATAACGCCTATGTGCAAAGTGCCTTTTTAGGATTGCGACCCGCTTCTTTAGCGATGATCGCCGCCGCCGGAATCAGTGTCGTTAAAGTGTCTTTAGTAAATATTCCTATTTTTGAACAAACCGGGCAATTACTTGATTTATTTGTTTTGCCAAGTATTCTTTTAGCCATAGTCCTTTATATTTTATCTAAGAAAACAAAATGGAATCCAATCATCTTAATTGCTTTGAGTGCAGTAGCAGGGATTGTGTTTCAATTTGCCGGTGCTTAATATTTTTGCTAAATATAATTTAAGATATACGCAGAATATAGAAAGATATGGAAAATTCCATATCTTTTTTCATATAGTTTTTCACTATAGGAACATATGTTATATAGGTATTTGTTATTTTATAAATGCTTATATAAAATAAAAGTATCGATTGGTATCGTTCTCATAAGATAAAACAAATTAAATCAACTAAGAAACATACCGCATTTTAAATGTGTGTGATTATTATAAAGGTTATCAGAGAGACAGCATACTGTAAAGATAAGTCAATGATGATAAGGAGATTGTAAATATGAGCAATATATTAGTGGTTGTAGGAAGTGGCGTAAGAAATGGGAATACCGATCAATTAACAGATTCATTTATTAAAGGGGCAGTGGAGGCCGGAAATAAAGTTGAAAAAGTAAATTTATCTGGGTATTTAGAAGGGTGTAAAGGCTGCGGTGCCTGTCAGATCAATCATCATCAATGTGTGATAAAAGATACTATGCAGGACATCTATCCGTTATTTGAAAAAGCCGAAATAATTGTTTTAGCTTCGCCGCTTTATTTTTGGAGTATCTCCGGTCGCTTAAAGAGTTTTATCGACCGGTTATATGCCATGTCTGCGAATGATGAATACGCCCATAAAGATACAGTATTATTAATGACAAGTGGAAGTAATGGTTTTTATGCATTTGAACAGGCAGTCTCATTTTACAGATTTTTTTAAATGCTCTTGGTTGGAGTGATAAAGGGATGGTTCTTGCGAAAGGCTGTAAAGGAGAACCGGGCAAGCGATTCATCAATGAGGCTTATCTGCAAGAAGCCTATACAATGGGAAAAACATTAGATATAAAAGATACAGTTTTAAAATAATAGTTCGGTATCTTTTTATTATGGTTATCCTTAGTATGCTTGAAAAACATAGGTTTATATTTGATATAGGTATTTGATATTTGAATAGCTCTATTCTAGAATAAAAGATAAGAAAGGGGGCTTATTATGAACCCACTATCAAAAGAAAATATAAAATGCAATTTGAAAGATGCTGGATGTGAAAATCAAACGATAGAAACATTTTTGGAATACAGAAAAAATGAAAGCCTTCAAAAACAGATATTATTTTTAAAATGTCAAAGATGCGGACTGTTAGAAGAATTACATCAGGTTCAAAAAAAGATAGATTGTCTTGATTATTTAATTTATATGTTGAAACAGGAGGATGAACATAATGAAAAATAAAAAAGTATATATCATTTCAACGAGTCTTCGTAAAAGTGGTAATTCAGATGTGTTGGCAGACTATTTTATGAAGGGGGCACTTGAAGCGGGACACGATGTTGAAAAAGTTTCTTTAGCCGATCGTGAAATTCATTTTTGTAAAGGCTGCCTTGTTTGTCAGCAAAAGAAACCATGTGTGATTCAAGATGATGCCGATCAAATCATTAACAAGATCAAAGAAGCAGATATTGTGGTATTTGCTACACCGGTATATTTTTATGAGATGAGCGGACAGATGAAAACTTTACTGGATCGTACAAATCCATTATTTGCAGACGACTATCAATTTAGAGATATTTATTTATTGGCAACTTGTGCAGATCAAAATGAAAAGTCAATAGATCATCTCATCGACGGAATCGGTGGCTGGATTGAATGCTTTGAAAAATCACAGCTTAAAGGTGTTGTCAAAGGAGTTGGCATTGATCACTATGGCGATGTTAAAGAGCATATATCTATTTTAGAGGAAGCCTATGCAATGGGAAAAAAAAGTTAAGAAGGTGAATAATGATTGAAACTAAAAAATATCATTATTTTGTTACTCGCAGCTCTCTTAATTATGGGGTGTCAACAAACATCACAGGAAAATCAAGCGCCTATACAAGAGAGAAAGAAAATAAATGAGACAGCAGATCAGGATATTGCGAGAAATTTGGAAGAGGACATATTCAATGCCATGAAATTAACGATTAACGGACAGGAATTTGAGATTGCAGTATATCAAAATGAAACAGTACAAAACTTGATGGACAAATTTCCACTCACATTGCAGATGGACGATCTTAACGGTAATGAAAAATATCATGATCTTAATTTTAATCTGCCAGCAAAAAGTGAATCCGTTCATTACATTCAAGCAGGAGATATCATGCTTTTTGGCAGTAACTGTTTAGTTTTGTTTTACGATAGTTTTGCGACATCGTATTCTTATACTAAAATTGGGCATGTGACAAACGCAGATGAATTAGCAAATGTAGTCGGGAATGGTCGTATAGAAATAAAATTTGAAGTGAGTAAATAGGAGGAATTTAGAATGAAATTAATAAAACAACAATATTTAAGCGGTGAAAGAGCCCTTTTTCAAAGTGAGGGCATGCGAATTGAAGATTCCATTTTTGCAGATGGAGAATCTCCATTAAAAGAAAGCAAAAATTTGGAAATCGATCAGAGTGTGTTTAAGTGGAAATATCCTTTATGGTATTGCCAGAATGTGCAAATGAGCAACTCGGCTTTATTAGAAACCGCACGTTCAGGAATTTGGTATACGCATCATATGCATATTAAAGACAGCATTATTGAAGCACCCAAAACATTCAGACGCAGCAGTGATATCACATTAGAAAATGTAGATATGCCTATAGCGGAACAAACATTCTGGAACTGTCAGGATATCCAATTGAATAAAGTAAGGGTTAGAGGAGATTATTTTGCGATGAACAGTGACGGTATTACGGCAGACTATTTGAATTTAACCGGAAATTATTGCTTCGACGGAGCAAGTAATATTGTAGTGCGTCACTCCAAATTACTTTCAAAGGATGCCTTTTGGAACTGTGAAAATGTGACAGTCTATGATTCTACAATCATCGGCGAATATTTAGGGTGGAACTCCAAAAATATAACGTTTATCAACTGTACGATTGAGAGTCTTCAAGGATTATGCTATATGGATAATGTGAAACTGGTAAACTGTAAACTGATAAATACTTCTTTGGCTTTTGAGTATTGCTCAAATATTGAAGCAGAGATTACGACACATGTAGACAGCATTAAAAATCCGATTTCCGGAGTTATTCACGTACAAAGTGCCGGTGAGATTATTTTAGATGAAACGAAGATTACACCTGAAAATACAAAAATTATTATTGAAAATACAAAGTCAGAAACTGTAAGTCAGCTTGAGTCTGTTCATTGTTAGAAAAGAGGTAGTGAATAAAAGAAGAATAAGCATTAGGAATGGACGTAAAAAAGATAGGTCAATGTTAAAGAAAAAGGGGTGAACGAAAATGTATGATTTTTCAAAATTAACCAATCGATTGAAAACCGGATCATTAAAATGGGATGTTCAAGAAGATGAACTGCCGATGTGGGTAGCAGATATGGACTTTGAAGCTGCACCGGAAATTATAGAGGCTTTAGAAAAAAGAGTGGCACATAAAGTGTTTGGATATAATATAGTACCGGATGAATACTATGAAAGTATTCAAAAATGGTGGGAGACACGTCATCACTATTCGATTCAAAAAGAATGGATGATGTTTTGTACCGGAGTCGTTCCTGCCCTATCATCGATTGTTAGAAAGATGACAACTGTAGGAGAAAACGTTTTAATTCAATCTCCGGTATATAATATTTTTTATAATTCTATTTTAAATAATGGGCGTCATGTTTTATCAAATGATTTAGTTTACAGTAATGGCACCTATCATATTGATTATGAGGATTTAGAAAATAAATTAGCCATGCCGCAAACGACGTTAATGATCTTGTGCAATCCACATAATCCGATTGGAAAGATATGGCAAAAAGAGGAATTAAAACGGATTGGAGACTTGGCGGCAAAATATCATGTCATTGTTGTTTCGGATGAAATTCATTGTGATATTGTAGCACCTGATCAGGAATATATTCCTTTTGCAAGTGTTTCAAAAACAAATCTTCAAAACAGTATTACTTGCATTGCACCAACAAAAGCATTTAATTTAGCGGGATTGCAGACATCGTGTATTGTTGTCCCTAATGAAGTGCTTCGTCATAAAGTAAACCGTGGCATCAATACAGATGAAGTAGCTGAACCAAACAGTTTTGCAGTGGCGGCTTCTATTGCGGCGTTTGAAAAGGGTGGAAATTGGTTAGATGAACTAAGAGTCTATATTCAACACAATAAGCAAAAAACGATGACATATATAAAAACGTATGTGAGCGACCTTTATGTGGTGCCCAGTGATGCTACTTATTTATTGTGGATAGATTGTTCAAAGATTTGTGCAAATAGTGTCGAGTTAGTACAGTTTATCAGAGAAGAGACAGGGTTATATGTATCTGATGGATTTGAATATGGTGAAAACGGAAAAAGTTTTATTCGTATGAATGTAGCTTGTCCGTCAGAACGTTTAGAAGATGGATTAGAACGATTAAAGACAGGAATTGAAAGATATAAGTTGAGAAATATTAAATAAAATGGATAAAGAAAATATATAGCTAAAAAGACTGCGTAAAGGGGGCTACGGATAAAACAGTATCAATCAACAAATTGAAATAAGGTAGCTGCCATATAGGGTGCAAAAATACCGCATATTGAAAAATATGCGGTATTTTTATACCAATTTACATCATTTCACGAAGTTCTTGCATGGTTTTTAATAGTTTCATCGTAGATGCATAATCTAATTGGGTTCCTTCGTATTCACAGCGATATAGACCTTGTAGATTCGAGGGGAGGGAAGTTCCTTTTTTACAAAGAAGAATCACACGTTTTCCGTACAAAGCGATAGCTGCACCAATTTCAATCAAAACATTTTCGTTTAATCGGTTGAATGTCTGCTCTCCATTTCCAATAGGGATTTCCTCTAAATCAATATGAATTATACCTGCATCACAATTTCTCATATCATCAAAAACTTTATCTGGAACAGGTATTGCCGTGGTCTCACGTTCTATTGAAACTACAGGTTCCATTTGCCCGTATACTAACAATTCTTTTAATTGCCCAACTATAGTAGTGTTATTTTTACCATGAGAAATAAATATATTCGGCTTACTTTTTTTAAGTGATGCTTGCACGATAGTAGGATTCGGAACGGTAATATTCATTTTTTTCAGTACATCTACCGGAATAGCCTCCTCTGTATCAGTTGTCTCCAAATCATCAACTTCTACTACCATCTCTGACGTTGCAGATATTTCTGCCGACTTATTTATAAAAATATATTCGTTTCCACTAATGATCTTAAGTATCTGAGCCTTATTTGCGTTATTTTTCAGTATATCCCAAGTTGTTTCTACTTTATCCTTTGGCACACCCTTACTTGCAAGTATGTTATAAGCGATATCTGCCCTAGGTAATTTGTTATTATCAAACTGATTATAAAATTCAGATAAAATTGATGGTACCATTACGGCTTCTTTAAGTGCAATACAGTCATCGCCTTCTTTCAAAGGTGCCACTATTCTCTCTCCAAGTGGCGTTAGTGAAATGTTCTTAGAATTATATCCTCCATCCGTTACACCATATGCAACCGCTGCACCAGTTAGAGTTCTCCAATTTGAACTAGTAGGTGATATATTGCAGGCCTCTGCAAGTAATAACGGAGGCGTGGGTTGTCCGGCAAAGTTGTCTTTAATAGCACGAGGAATAATTAGAACATCTTCAATAGATACTGCCGGGCATTTGGATTGTGATAAACGCGTTTGTTTTTTCTTAGCTAAAGATTCCTGCGTTTCATCCTTAGTGGTTACTGCCTTTTCTTTTGTCATTTGAATATCCTCCCAACAAAATGTAATTATTGTTTCGTTATCACTATAATACGATTACAAAACATGTTTGTCAATGTGTTTACTTTTTGTTAAACATAATATACACATTTTTTATCCACTCCATGGTTTTGAACTGCTAATGGATTTCCTTGTCACACATTAGAACGCCATTTTAATAGGTACAAGTGTAAAACTATTCCCTACCCACATTCTGGGCCTGCAAAGCCGCATAGTACAAGGATTTTTTGACCCCTATTGCGTAACTATCTAATCTCATAATGTCAGAGGACGCAAGCGGTCTATCCTGCCCTCTTGATTAGCCAACAGCAAAGACAAAAACAGCTTTGCGTTTAACCATTCTTTCATGTCGGCGTTTCCTCTGCACGGTCTGCCTATGTAGGGTTTGTGTCGTTCCTGTACGATAAAGAGCACATCGGCCTCGCCTGTAATTGCTCTTTCAATCACTTCACAGGGAACAAGGTTATATTTGCTATTCTTCATCATTCATTTTCTCCATTTCTGTACGCAACTGTTTCAAAGCTACGTTCTTCTGATAATTGACTGTTGTGCGCGGCTTTTCCAACAATGTCGCTATCTGCTTATCGCTTAATTGCAGATAATAGCGCATAAGGATAATTTCCCGCCGCTGTTCCGTAATACAAAGTATTTGTCTACGCTGCATATCTCCACGGACGTATTCTCTTGCAAATAGTCAAGAGAAATTTCATGCTTTGCTTTACGCTTGTTTTCCCTGTAATAATTACAGGCTTCATTGTGCAATACAGCTTTTCAAAATGCATGAAACCGCCGTTCAATACTTTCCCTGTATTTTGTGGATAACATCATATTCACCCCCTTTCCGTTTGGAATGAAAGTTATAACAAAAACCGCCTGTGCAGCACAAAACTGAACAGGTGGCTATGTTATATGACGTAATAGAGGGAAAAGCTGTTGCAACTGAATGAAGAAATTACACAGTAGGAAGAACAGGCAGAAAACATTGACAGGTTTATAAGCAAGGTGCGGAAGTATCTTGACTTGGATGAGCTGACGCCTGCTATCTTGAATGACATGGTAAAAGCGGTATATGTTCATGCTCCCGATAAGTCAAAGGGAACAACAGATAGACATCTACTATGACCTTGTGGGAATACTCCCCATGTCCTTGCTTAATAACCTATCAAACGGAGAAACGGCATAGCCGAAGCTACGCCGTTTCCCGAAAACAATTCTATACTGTTTTATTGAGCCGCTCCTAAATGCAGTCCTTTTGTTTAAATTAAAATTTATCTAAATTAAAGCTAGGCGGAACAGCATTCGGATCAAAGTTTTGACCATCAAGATCGGATAAATCAAAATAGATTCTTGAATCCTTTGTTACTCCCCAATCCTGCTGTGACCCGGCAGATTTCTGAATCTTGTTGAATGCTTGTCTGAACATCGTATTGTGTGCTTCTTCACGGTTTAATAAGAAATCGATAGTTTCTCTGACCCCTTGATCATCAATTTGACGATATAGGTTTTGGTATACTACTTTAGCACGTTGTTCAGATGCAATATCAGATAAGATATCCGCAGCTAGATCGCCTGTCTCATTGACATAAGCGGCAGTCCATAAATAACCAGATGCATTAGCCAACATTGGCGTTAAGCCAGTTAAGACATGGGCTTCGACGTTTCCTATTGTAGCATTCTTGGCATTCGGCTCATCCCCATTCAATAGGTTAATAAGCTGAGCAATCATCTCTAAATGACACAATTCTTCTGTAGCAATATCCAGGAATAAATCTCGTATTTCCTTATCACGGATACGAAAACTTTGAGCAAAGTATTGCATAGCAGATTTGAGTTCACCTTGTGGTCCGCCTAATTGTTCTTGTAAAAGAGTGGCATAATTTGGATTAGGTTTATCTACTTTTACAGGATGTAAGTAACGACTTTCATATTTAAACATAATGTATTCACCTCTTTATTAGTATTGTTTGATTTGGCCAATATTATTAAATATTTATAAAGTAATTGTTATCTAAACAACGATATTTAGAAGTATTTAAAAAATCAAAAAATAATTAAAGGTATTCTATACATCCTATAATGATTAAATAAATAGCTGTATATGGATATTCATTTTGCTTATTTTTCCTAATTTAAGTATTGACTTGGAGTTAACTCCATAGGATAGAATTTAGTTGTAAGGAAAATAAAGAAAGAAGGAAAAAAGCATGGAAGATAAGTTTGGTTTTGGTTGTATGCGTTTACCAATGAAGGGTGAACAAGTAGATTATGAAGAATTTAATAAAATGATTGATCTATATATGGCTTCAGGATTTAACTATTTTGATACGGCACACGGTTATTTAGGAGGAAAAAGTGAGACAGCGATTCGTGATTGTTTAGTACCTAGATATCCTCGAGACGCTTATATTTTGACAAATAAACTGACAGGAAACTTCTTTAACTCAAAGGAAGAAATCTATCCTTTATTTGAGGAACAGCTAAAAAAAACAGGTGTTGATTATTTTGATTATTATTTGATGCATGCTCAAGACAGAGAACATTATGCTCAGTTCAAGAAATGTGAAGCCTATGAAGTCGCTCAGGAATTAAAAGCTTCCGGAAAAGTAAAACATGTGGGAATTTCATTTCATGATACAGCAGAAGTACTTGACATGATTTTAACAGAACATCCGGAAATTGAAATTGTACAGCTGCAGTTTAATTATGTGGATTACAATAGTGCCAGTGTACAAGGGAAAAGAAACTATGAAGTTTGTCGTAAGCATCATAAACCTGTTTTAATTATGGAACCGATCAAAGGAGGCGGATTAGTCAATTTGCCTGATGAGGCTAAAAAAGTACTGGATGATTTAGGAACTCAAAAGAGTTATGCCAGCTATGCAATGCGTTTTGCAGCTTCTTTTGATGGTGTTTACAAGGTTTTGTCCGGAATGAGTAATTTAGAACAGATGGAAGACAATATTGATTCGATGAAAGACTTTAAGCCATTTACCCAAGAAGAATTTGAAGCAGTCCAAAAAGTAACAGAGATATTAGATAGTTTAGGAGGAATTCCATGTACAGCTTGTCGCTATTGTACCGATGGCTGTCCTAAAAAAATATCGATTCCTGATTTATTTAACTGCTATAACGCGAAAAAACAGTTCAATGATTGGAACAGTGACTATTATTATGGTGTTTATACGAAGGAAAACGGAAAAGCGAGTGAGTGTATTGGTTGTGGACAATGCGAACGTGTCTGTCCGCAGCATTTGAGGATTATCGACCACTTAAAAGAGGTAGCAGAAATATTTGAAAAGAAATAACATAAAAACAGTTTTAAAAAGTCCTAAATAAGGGACTTTTTCTTTTATCTTTTCATATTTCTAAAAAATTAATGAATAAAAAACAGTATTTCAATATTTTATCGAAATTTATCAAAATTTCTGATAGAATAGGGTATATAGGTGTATAAATATACTAGAAATAGTTCTCTTTTTTTAGTCGAATAATAGAAACAATAGTGGAATAGGATAAATTATATCTGAATGGAGGGAATCAAATATGAAAAAAGAAGAATCTTCTAATAAAAAACAACATGAGATTCTCCCTTTTGCCTCAATACGAAAATTATTTATTGTTTTTACTCTGTTTTGTCTATTATTGGTAATACTGAGCAGTTCACTGTTAGTATTTAAAACGATGCAGCAAACAGCCAATGCTGCTTTTCAGAGTGCTGCGACACAAATATCACAAAAAATAGAAGAATCATTAAAACTTTTAGAATCACTGGCTTCATTGCCGGAATTTTATGACCCAGATGTTCCTTGGGAAACAAAAACAGAAAAATTAGATGAAATTAATAAATCGTTTGATTATATGTTTATTTGCTATGTTGATCAGGATATTCAAGTCTATACTTTGGGGGAAGAACCTGCAAGCTTGGCGAGTCGTGAACATATGCAGACCCTATACTCAACTAAAAAAAGTCTCGTTACTGATAGCTTTGTTGCTGGTGCGGATGGGAAAACTTTGAATTATACGGTAGCGGTTCCTTTGTTAAGAGGGGAAGAAATGACAGGTAGCTTATTTTGTTCTATCTATTTTGATGATACGATCGATCTTTTAACAAAAGCCGCTTCAACTAATGGAGCAGAGGCGGTTTTGATTGGTTCTAAAGGGCAGATTATGTCGTCTACGAATCAATTAAGTTATGGAACAGATTATATGGATATTCTTGATGAAGGCAACTTACTTCAAATAACAACCGATAAGTTGGAAACATTATTGCTGTCAAGAGAGAGTGGAACCTTTCAAAGCATAAAATCCGGGAATTTAATGTATACCGTTTATGGTCCTGTCCAGCATACCAACTGGGATATTTTAGTGACCGTAGATTTTTTCTCTCTTTTTTATGATCGTGTACCGTTATTAAGTTTTATTAGTGTGCTTTTGATTATGGTTGTTTATGTTTTATATTACTTTGTTAAAAAGTATATATTTAAGCAGGCAGAAATCACTCAAAAATTGGTATCATCGATTCATAGTATGGAAAAAAAGCTTTATAGTCACCGTATGTTTAAAGAGATGGATTATGAAAATATCCTGCAAATGTCCAGTGAAGGATTAAAAGACGGGCTTACCGGTGTGGCAACACGCACATTCTTTTTAAATCAGGCTGAACAGCTGCTGCAAGATAAAACCAAAGAGAATAAACTGACACTGTGCTTTATTGATTTAGATGATTTAAAGATTTTAAATGATACTTATGGACATCAGATCGGAGATATTGTATTAAAGAAAATCGGTTCTGTTTTACGTGAATATGAAAAGAAATATGATGGCTATGTTGGTCGTTACGGCGGTGATGAATTCATCATCATTCTTCAAGATATTGATAACTTAGATGAATTGAAAGAAGTGCTTAGTGAAATCTTAGATAAGCTTTCCTTTAAAATAGAAGCAAAGGAACAAGAAATTTCTATTCATTGCAGTATAGGTGCATGTATATGGAATAAACAGGATACATTAGATATGCTGATAACGAATGCCGATAAAGCGCTTTATGATGTGAAACGTCATGGAAAAGGAAAATATTCCCTTTTCTTGAATGGAGAACAGAATGATGAAAAATAAAAGAAAACAGAAATGGATTCTCTTTGCTGTCGTTTCTGTACTGATCGTCAGCAGTTTGTTTATATTGCGTAACATGGCTTTGCGACAGTTGATGACAGAACGTAAGATCGCGGCACAAACCACTTTAGATACTTTTTATGAACATCTGTCTAATATGTTCTTCCGTCTTAATTATGCTGCCCCCTTATCTTATATTTGTGATGATGAGGGGAATATGGACGTACAGGTCTTTGATCAAAAAGCTCAGCAATTATTAGCGGAAGATGAACATATCATATATTTAGCTTACTTTAATGGAGATAAGTTAGAAACCATTTTGCCAAAAGCGGAATATAAGGAGTGGGAAGGAAAGTCACTCCATCAGTTTATGTACAGTTACACATTGGCTAAAGTAGTCAAGACATCTGTGGTAGAAGGACCGGAAACCTTATTAACCAACGATAAGGAAGTGTTTCTTTTTATCACGCCAATTGTAATAGAGGGTGAATATAAAGGAGAGATCGTTTCGGCGATCGATAAAGCTTATGTGCTCAGCCAAATGAAACTGAATATATTTGAAGATGGACAGTATGATTATGAAGTTTGGAAAGTGAATGAACTCGGTGAACATAAAATGGTGGTGGCAACTTCTGATTCTACAGTTGATTTCTCGCAGGCAGTAAAGTTGAGTTTTGCATTGCCTGCCACATGGAATATCAGCATTCAGCCACAAAAAGGGTGGATATCCTCTGCTGAAGTATTATTGATGGATAGTGCTTTTATTCTTTTGGGAATGTTGATTTTAAGTGTTTTTGGTCTTTCTTATTCTTATGTAAAACAAAAGAAAGAACTACAAAAAACACATTACATGGACCCTGACAGTGGTTTATATAATTATGAAGGTTTTTGTTATTTTGTGGATCAAGTTCTTTTAAAAAGAAAACAAACAGACTGTTTCATCCTCTATATTCGTTTATCCGGATTTCATGACCTTTCTCATAG
Source organism: Beduini massiliensis (assembly GCF_000829905.1). Taxonomy (GTDB): domain Bacteria; phylum Bacillota_I; class Bacilli_A; order Erysipelotrichales; family Coprobacillaceae; genus Beduini; species Beduini massiliensis. The sequence continues at coordinate 133,665 of NZ_CDPP01000006.1, read as the reverse complement.
AATGGATAGAGGAGACATATACGCGTATTTTGCTCAAATATATAAATGTATACAAGAAGATTTTCCGGAAGATACGATTGCCGGTAAACTAAGAGAGGATATTATTGCAGTAGCCGTTTTTCACAATAAAGAAGATAAAAAAATAATGGAAATAGTGGAAGATTTTATTTTACAGTTATTCTTGAAACGTAAAATAAATGGGAAAAAGGAATTTATCAATCCTCAAGCCAGTATAGTGGTCTATCCATCAGATGGGGCGAATACGAAAGAATTATTGCGATATGCAAAAGAGCGTTATCAACAGCGTTATAAATAAAGTGTTTACATGTATTAAGCCCTATGAATCGGGGCTTTTTTGTATGATTAGAAATAAAAGGAGCGTACATTATTGGTCTTCATTATTTTGATTGGGATTTCATCTGCATATTTAGTATCCGGCATTCATATCATTATTTGGGTGATATAGATGATAACATATGATACAGAATTGCAGCTTCATCAAAGTTATAAAATACCAGCCTTTGAGGGTTGGTATTTTCGTGTAGTCGATAATCAAGTTTCTATTGCGGTAATTATAGGGATTGCAAAAACAAAAGAAAAACAAGAAGCCTTTATTCAAATTTTTCATACGCTAAATGAGAAGATGGAAAAGGTGAGTTATGATATAAAGGATGTTCAATATCAAGATGAGCCGTTTTTGATTAAAATCAAAGACAGTATTTTTAGTAAGAACCGTCTTTATATAAAGGATCAGGGATTATCTGTTTTACTGGATATCAAGATCAAAGCACCATTATCCTTGAAGCAAACAAAATATGCCCCTACGATCATGGGACCATTTGCTTATCTTAAAAACATGCAGTGCAATCATGCTGTCTTAAATTTAGGCAGTTCCACACAAGGAGAGATGGTATATCAGAATTCCTCTTACAAGATAAAAGGAATCCTTTACCAAGAAAAAGATTGGGGAAACTCTTTCCCTAGAAAATATATATGGGTTCAGTCAAATTGCTGTCAGGAAAAGCAAGCCGTTCTATTTTTATCGTGTGCTGCCATCCCGCTTAAACCCATTGAATTTACTGGAATTATCATGGTTATAGCGATTGGTGAAAAACAGTATCGATTCGCTTCTTATTATGGTGCATTCATTACAAAGGCAAAACGAGTAAAGGATTATTTTTATCTTTCAATCAGACAGGGAAAGTATAACATTGTATTGAAAATAAAAAGTGGAAAGACCTATCGCTTAGATGCACCGGAAATGGGAGAGATGCAGCGTAATGTTGAAGAATCTCTGTTAGGACAAGTGGAAATGAAACTGTATGAATATCATCAATGCAAAGAGCATCTTTTATTTAGTCATTGTGGTATTGAAAATGATCATTTCTTTAAATAAATATATATAAAAAGCCTCTTTATGAGGCTTTTAAGCAAGATGATGTTGAAAAAATAATTGGAGGAGTTCACTGACCATTAAAATTGTATAGCGAATTTCCCCGCTTGGAGTACGGGTAGAATGACAGTCTTCATAAAGAATGAGAATATTGGCATTCTTAATATCTTTTGTATAATATACGATGCTGGAAATGGTGCTTCGATCTAAAAACCAGTTTTTAATCTTTTCATCTTCAATTGTCTGAACATTTTCATAAGCAAGAAATTTATTGCCGGAAGTCATTTGATGGATGAGATCATCTGCCAAAGACAGCTTTTGTTCATGTATGACAAAAATCGGATCATTTACAGATTGAAAACTTTTGGAATAAGAAACGTCATGCCGCTCGTAGATCGTGATGCGGTCACAATCAAAGGCTCTTAACATCATTTCCAATAGAAGAGGAATCACTTTCTCTTTATTTGGTTCCTCTAAAAGTCGCTGCAAGACATATTCGATAATACGATCATGAAATGTTTTTTTCATGTATCGTTGTGGTGTAATGATAAAATCCTTGTTAGTTTCCTTATCTTGGTAAAGACGATAACGATCCTTACCGGCTTTTTTTGCTTCATATAAGGCAAGATCGGCATGCTCTAAAAGAGAAGCAAAATCAAGTCCGTCATTAGGATAGAAGCTAATACCAATACTGCAGTTTATTTTAAAGCCAAAGGCTTCTTTTAAACTGTCGCCAAAAATGTCCTGTATTCGTTCTACTTTATCAATGGCAACTTGAATATTAGGGAGATTCATTAAGCATATCACGAACTCATCACCGCCAATACGAGCAATAATATCATTTTTACGTATAACAGAAGAGAGTTCTTCACTGATTCTTCTCAACGTGAAATCTCCTTTAGAGTGTCCATAGACATCATTGATCATTTTGAAATCATCAATATCTATTAAGATAAAAGCAAATAAGGCATCTGTAACAGCGATATAATTTTCAATACTGCGAATACATTCTCTTCGATTGAATAAACCAGTAAGAGGATCTAAAGCGGCTTCTTGACGTGATTTAAGAATTTCCTGCTTCTGATCATGAATATCGGTAATGACGCCAATAATTTTGATGAGATTTCCATCACTATCACGCAAAGCAATGGCTTGGGCGTGTACCCAGCGATATCCTTTATTACGGTATTTGAGACGATACTCACATTGCATTTCATTTTTTCCGCCGATAATAGACTGAAAGCCATTGCGAAGAGGAAGTATATCTTCTTCATAAATGATATTAGTTTTAAACATTGAATCCGGGAATCCTTTAGCGGGAATCATATAACCGAATTTCTTTTCTAAATTATCAGAATAATAAATTTGATTTAATGCACAATCGTATTCAAAAATAATATCCTGAGTTTGGGAAAGAATAAAATCAAGCCTTTGTTTGCTGATCGTCAATGCCTCTTCATTTGCTTTATTTTCAGTGATATCATGGAAAATACAATGATAATAGGGAGTCCCTGTATCATCGATCATGAATTGGGCACTGATCCATACCCATTTTAAAATATTATTCTTACAAATAAGTCGGTTTTCATACATAAAGACACCATGCTGTTCAACTTGACGACGAATTTCTTTATTTATTTGTATACGTTCTTCTTCATAAATAGAAGATAACAGCTGATCGTTGAATAATTCTTTAAATTCTTCTTTTGTATAACCTAACAGTTCATATAAGGAATCATCAGCTTTGATCAAAGTAAAATATTCGTTGCAGAGACAATCAAATACTCCGCTAATAACACTTTTACCAGTATATTTCTTTGTTTCCATAAGCCAATCTCCTTTCATAAATAATAAACCATACTATCATTACCTGCTTTTATTATACCACTAAGTCAGTGAGGATAAAGGGATTCTGATAAACTTAAAAGTAAAATTGTGACATAATTTGTGACAAAAAAGCATTATAAGAAACCATACTCTATTAAAGTATTTATTATTAATATAATACGTTTATATTTATACTATTACTTAATAAAAGGTACATTATATTATGAAAATCCTTATAAATTTAATTCTATTTGTCGTGTATTTATGTCTTTTTAAATGAAATACATGAGGGATAGAGCGTTAAAGTAGTCAATAAAATATGGAGAATGCTATAATGGATCAACAGTATTTAGAAGTTTTCAGGAGGCATAACATCATGTGGATGGATAAAATGAATCAGGCAATAACTTATATTGAAGAAAATCTGACAAGCAATATTGATTTAGAGAGAATTGCGAACATTACCTGTACGTCATCTTATAATTTTCAACGAATGTTTTCGTATATGAGTGGAGTGTCACTGGCGGAGTATATTCGCAGAAGACGGATGACTTTAGCGGCCGTTGATTTGCAAAACGGCAATGAAAAGATTGTTGATATCGCCTTAAAGTACGGATATGCTTCTCCAACCGCTTTTAATCGTGCTTTTCAAAATGTTCACGGAATTGCCCCTTCGACGGTTAAAGCGTGTGGCACCTTATTAAAATCTTATCCGCCTATTCATTTTATTGTAAAAGTAGAGGGAGTAGAAGAATTAGAGTACCGAATTGTAAGAAAAGAAGCGTTTCGTATCACTGGGATCAGTCATTCCCTTGATCCTGATTTGGAAAAGAATTTTGATATCGTTCCAACATTATGGCAAGAGGCGGGGCGAAAGGGAACGATTTCTAAACTGTCTGCCTATATAAAAGAAGAACCGTTGGGATTGCTTGGAATGAGTGTATCCGATGAGAAAAAGCAATGGCGTTTTTTTATTGGAGTTGCCAGTGACGAAGAAATCTTGGGAATGGACAGCTATTGTCTGCCAAAAGCGGCATGGGTAGTATTCAGCACCGAGGGAACTCATGAATCATTACAGCAGCTGGAAAAAAGAATATGGACGGAGTGGTTTCCCAATTCCGGTTATGAATATGCAGATGGACCGATCATCGAAGTTTATAAAGACCCAAATCCTAAGCATTCTAAGCTCGAATTATGGATGATGGTGAAAGAGTGCTAATCTCTCTTTTTTAGACACAAGTTGAGAGGAAATTTTTTGATGAATCTTTTATACTGAATACAGATGAGGAGGAATATATATGGAACAGCCGTTTAGAATTGAAAAAAGAAAATGTTTTCGTGTTGTCGGATATAAAATGACGACAACCAATAAAAAGAAGCAGGGAACAAAAGATATACCGGCAATGTGGGAAACGTTTAAAGCTGGGGATCAGCATGAACAACTGATGTCTTTTATGAATCGTGAACCTTATGGAATATTTGGAATCAATGCTTATAATACAAATGAAGCAGATGCGAAAGAATTTGACTATTATATAGCGGTATCGAGTGATCTTGAGCCGAAAAGTACAATGTCATCTTATCTTGTTCAGGAGGCCACTTGGGCGGTTTTTCCTTGTACAATGGAAACGATGGGGAAAACGGAAGCGATGGCGATTATGAAATGGCTGCCTAAATCAAAATATAAGCCTTTAAATAAAGGATATATAACAGGAAAAATGAAATCTGGGGCTCCGGATATCGAATATTATGGGAAAGATGGCGAGATAGAGGTTTGGATTGCCGTTAAAGAAAAATAAAATAAAAGATCATTGATGAATGTGCAGTCAATGATCTTATTTTTTAAGTTTGGCTATTTGGAAACATCCAAACGATGAGCTCGTTTATAAATTCATCCTGTTTCCCTTGATTCTTATAATAGAAAGCTAATTCGGGGTTATCTGTGACCAGTCCATCAAGATCCATAGAAAGCAATCGTTTCATTTCACTGTCTTTATTGACCGTCCAAGCAAATATTAATTTATTGTGTTCATGCAAACGATCAATCATTTTCTTATTCACAAATGTTGATTCGACACTGAAGATGTCAACAAAGTCCAAGTTATAAAAGTTTCCAAAAACGACAGGAGCAATATATACAGTTTTTAATTGACTGTCTATTTCTTTGACTGTTTTTAGAATGTCGAGATCCATAGAAGCAATGACACATTGATCTTCAAAATGATACTTTTTAATTAAAGCAATCGTTTTTTCTTCCAGGCGATCTTCATGTCCGTTTTTCTTTAATTCAATCATCAGTTTTATCTTATGATTGGCTGTACGAATCATCTCTTCTAAAGTAGGGACATGGGTTCCTTTGAATTGTAAATCATAGTAGCTGCCAACATCATACGTATTGATTTCATCAGATGAAACATCCCATACATTCTTATTTATTCCGGCAGTTCGATTAAAATTAGTATCATGTAGAATATAGAGCTGACCATCTTTAGACTGCTGTACATCGATTTCAGCGTAAGCCGCTTTCACATTGATCGCATAATTTAATGCCGGTATAGTATTTTCAGGTGTAAAGGTAGTCCCTGCCCGATGTGCCGCTATTTCAATCGGCTTTTCCATAATATTATATTGATAAAAAATATTTCCCTGATAATCAAAGTAAAAGCCGATTGCTAAAAGAATGATAAGAACTTCTGCAACGCTGAAAACAAATGTTTTTAAGGTGGTCTTCCTTTTTTCTTTGATAATATTTGTCTTAACTCCGGTATAGGTTTGATACATATACATGATAAATGCCATGCTGCCGGCAAACATAAATGAATGGTAGATAAAGACAGCATATTGTTTTAATGTCATGTAATTGAGTAAAAACTGTGTTGCATTTGCTTTTGTATCCGGCAGAAAATAATAACGAATGATTAGAATCAACAGGAAGAATCCGCATATTAGGAAAAAGAGAGCAACTAAGCTGACCCACCAGACCAAATAAGCAATCAGCGTCTTAATAAAACGTTTTTTCATTAACTCTCGGCTGCGTTTGAAAGCATCAAAGAAATTTCTTTTTTCGATAAGGAATGCGGGGAAAGTAAAGATCATATAGAAAACAAAGATATTGAGAATAAACATGATGATGCCATAAATATAGTAAAGATTGCCATGTTCTTTGAAAAAGTCAGTAAAATATTCGGGAATGCGAACCTGCATGAGTGTCGTTGGCGTAAGAGACAGCAATGTCAGCGGAACAAATAATAATAAAATAATTAAGAATATCCAATTCTTGGGCTTTATCGCATGAAGAACTTGTTTAAAGGAAATACTCAGTAAAGAAACAAAAGTAATTTTAGCTTGGGTTCTGGCACGCTGAAAGTAGAGAACCAGGACACTGATTTCATATAGAATATAAATACCCAGCAGTATAAAACAGCAAAAAAGAATAGGTAAAGTGTACGGACTGGTTAGCCATTTCTTTATATTTTCTAAATAAAGATAGGGAATTTCCGCTAAAGTCAGTGTTTTTTGTACTAGGGACTTTAAAAAAGGAAACAGAAATATTCCTCCTGCTAATTTATAAATAAATTCAAACAGCAGAAGAATTTGCCACTGGTAAAAGATATCGTGAATAATATTTTGAATATGTATTAAATATTTTTTCATGTTGTTCTCCATTTAGATCATTATTATTCATAGTATAACATAAAAATAAAGTTTCTTTATCTAGGTCGCTCTAAAAATTAGTATGAGTAAAATAATAAAAAAATTCCCCAAATCTTATTTGGAGAATTTTTATGTTATGGACGTAAACCAGAACCACCTTGTAAGACGATTGTTTCTCCGCTGATGAAACTGGCATCTTCACTCGCTAGAAAAACACAAGTACGTCCTACATCATTTTTAGCGTCACCAAATCGCTGTAAAGGGATATCATGAATCGTTTTGGCATATTGATCGGGATAAGTTTCTTTCCATTTCAGCATTTGCGGAGTTTCTACCAATGGACATATAATATTGACATTAATGCCATCAGGTCCCCATTCTGTTGCGGCAACACGACTTAAACCACGGATTCCTTCTTTGGCTGCGGCATAAGAGGATTGACCAATACGTCCGGAAAAACCGGCCCCACTGGCAAAGTTAATAATGGTCCCTTTACTTTCTTTTAGGTATGGATGAGCTTCACGCATATAGAAGAAAGTAGCATAAAGTCCGGTATCTATAGCCAAGGCAAAATCATCTTTTGTATGTTCAACAAACATTTTACCGGATTTGCTTGCCATTGCATTATTGATTAATACATCCAGATGACCAAAGAAGTCAATCGTCTTTTCTATAACATTTTTAACGTCTTCTTCTACGGCTCCATCTCCGCGGATCGCTAAAACGCGATTGTGATACTTTTGTTCTAAATCTTCTTTTGCTTTTAAAAGCGAAGCTTCGTCACGTCCGGTAATCACTAAATCAGCCCCTTCTTCACAAAAAGCTTCACTGACACCGCGACCGATTCCTTTACCGCCGCCGGTAATTAAAACAACTTTATTTTTCATTTTCATAAATATTCCTCTTTCGTTGGTTAATTTAGTGGTTTTCAACACATAGATCTTCCGCGGTTAAGATTTCTCCGGTTTCTTCATTGATATAGGCAATACGAACAGGAGCCCCCTTATGTTTTAAGCATTTAAAGCTTTTTTCAAGATGCTTATCTCCCCAAATCAAGATAGCATTATAGACATCATCTAAATCCTGACTGCTTTTCGTTAAATCATATTGATAACGGGGAGGATGTTTGGAATAAAGATGACAGACAAGCAGGTCTTCATTACAAAGATCTTTTAATCGTTTGCTTAATAAATTCGTTGGGATTCCCGGCAAGGCTTCACTGATTTCCTTATAGGAATGTGCACCGCATTTAATTGCATGGAGAATTAACAGGGTCCATTTATCCCCAATTAAATTTAAGCTTTGAGCAATATTGCACGGAAGATCATATTGTTTTTTCATCAAAATACAGCTCCTTCTTTTTATATCTTCTAATTAATCGCTAATGTTTGGCTGATCAGTTTTTCCATCATTTCCTTTGTCAGTTGTCCTTTGGCATAACCGTAGGGTGTACCATCTTTATTAATCATTATGGTTGTGGGATAACTGTTGATTCCAAAATAACTAAACAGCGTACCATCATCAAATAATACGGGCATAGTATACTCATTTTCATCTATAAATGCAAGAATATCCTGTTTCGATACTCCACGATCACCCGGAAGAATAGCAGTGAGGATGACAACATCTTGACTATCTTTATATTGTGTATATAATTCCTGAATATGCCCGAGTTCTGCTACGCAGGGTGGACACCATGTTGCCCAAAAATTCAGAAAGATAATTTTACCGCGGTAATCTTCAAAACTTATCAGCTGTTCATTTTGATCATAGAGAGCAAAAGTAAGGGGTGGGTTTTTAGGATCTTCTTTAGCACTCTCGTTTTGTGGGATCGGACTGACATAGTTACTGATATTATTAGCTTTACCGGTAAACATCATGATACCGATGAAAATAAGAATTACCGCTCCGATTTTAACACTGTATTGTACAAAACGTTTATATTTAGAAAACCAATGCAGTGCTTTATTCGTAAAGATTCCCAGTATAAGAAAAGGGATTGTCAGTGCTAAGGCATAGACAAACATTAATAAATTACTTATTAAGAAGCTTTGTGAACTGTTCGCTAAGAGCAAAATACCAGATAAAGCGGGACCAATACAGGGTGTCCATGAAAAGCTGAAAGTAAAGCCAAGACCAAAGGCAAATAAATAAGTAGGGATGTTTTTCTTTTTTACTTGAATACGAAAAGTCTTTTCTAATGTGTTGAATTTTATAATCCCTAATTGATGAATTCCTAATAAAATGATTAGGATTCCACCGGCACGAATAATAAATGTCATGTGTTCTTTAAAGAACTGACTGAAAATATTGAGTCCGGTATTTAATAAAAGCAAAGCAGAGAAGATCCCGATAATAAAACACAGGGTTAATATCAGAATCTTTCGCTGAGCATGTGGGTTTTCGTTATCGATTTGTCCGCTCAGATATCCCATGTAGACAGGAAGCAGAGGCAAGACACAGGGAGAAAGAAAGGATAATAATCCTTCAATAAAAACAAGCAAAAAACTCACGTTTTGAAATGACATATATTATGATTCCAATAAATTCTTTAATTGAACGTATGGGCGGAATCCCGCTGACTGATGTTTAATTTCCCCGTTTTTAAATACAATAAGCGTTGGAATCGTTTGAATACCATAGCGTTGTGCTAACGTTGCTTGCTGATCGACATCGACCTTCAAGACCGGCACCTGTCCTTGATATTCATCGGCTAATTTTTCAATTTCTGGTGAGAGCATCTTACATGGACCACACCAAGCTGCAAAGAAATCTACAAAGACCGTTTCGTTGCTGCTGATAACTTCATTAAATTCTTTTTCATTTGGGTGTATAACATTTGACATATGATTTTCCTCCTTTAAATTGTAAATAAATCGTTTAATGCTTCTGACATGGTAGGGTGAGTAAAGATATGATCTCTCACTTTTTGATAAGGTAATCCAAGATCCATCGCTAATGCTATAAAATTGATCATTTCTTCAGACTCTGCGCAAAATAGTACACAGCCTAAAATCTTATCTGAGGTGGTGTCAATGATCGCTTTTAATAAACCGTTTGGCTGAGAAATAACGTTCGCTCTTGGAATGGCAGCAGCAGGAAGCTGAGCTACTTTTATATCATATCCTGCATTAATGGCTTCTTGCTGACTCAAACCAACACGAGAGAATGTAGGTGAAATAAAAACAGAGTAAGCGACATTGCCGCGATTTGATGTAGTACGTTTTCCTTCACCAAATAAATGATCTTTGACGATGCGGTAATCATCTAATGAGATATAGGTAAACTGCAATCCCCCTTTCACATCGCCCATTGCATAAATATGATCTTCTGTAGTCTGGAGATGTTCATTGACGATGATGTTTCCACGGGAATCCATTTGAATATTTGTGTTTTCCAGTCCTAAGTCATTTGTGTTGGCTTTGCGACCAGTAGCTAATAATACGGCATCCACGATTTCTTCTTTTTGATTTCCTTGCTGATCTTGATAAGTAATGCGTACAGTTTCATCTAAATTTTCCACACGTGTCACACTGGCGTTAAAATGGAAATTGACGCCTTGATTTTCCAGTACATGCAAAATTTCCTGAGCCACATCTTCATCTTCTCTTTGAACAAGGCGGCTGCCAAATTCAAAGACAGTGACTTCACTGTGATAACGGGCATACATACTGCTGAATTCAAGACCGATATATCCGCCGCCAATAATTGCCAAACGTTTAGGTAATTTTTCTAAACTCATCATTTCAGCACTGGTGTAAATATGACGAGTATTTAAGATTCCTTCGATTTGAGGGATGACAGGTGTGGCACCTGTATTAATAAAGATATGTTCACCGTAAATGGTTTCTTCAATCTCTTCGTTTTGAATATGCACTTCATGATTATTTTTAAAAGTCGCAGTAGCTGTATAAATGGTAATATTATCTAATTGATTTAACTTATCGAAATTTTTTTGACGAAGTTTTGTTACCAGTGCTTCTTTATTCTTAACTGCTTGCGAGTAGTCATGCTGACCGGCTTGAATAATTAATGATTTAGAGGGAATACATCCAACGTTGATACAGGTCCCACCATACATCTTATCTGACTTTTCAATCATAGCCACCGTTTGTCCGCGCTTTGCTAAATCAACAGCCAACGTTTTTCCTCCCTTGCCAAAACCAATGATAATTGCATCATATGTTTTCATAATTTTATTTCCTCCTTTTGATTACACTCCTACTATAACACTATGAATTAACTTTGTAAAGTAACTTGATTAAATAAAGTTACATTGCATAAATGCAGACGCTGATGACGCGTTATGTTATAATAAATACGAAAAAGGAGTGAAGATAATGAAAGTGATTTATCATGTTGATGAGAATGAAAAATGGCAGCTTTGTCTTGGGAACGTAAGAAATATGCTGAAATATGGCGAAGAAAACAAGACAACGTTTGAAATTGAAATTTTAGCGAACAGTATAGCGGTTGAAAAATTGAAAAAAGAAAGTGAATGGGAACAACAGATCGATGAACTTCTTGAAAACGGAGTCGTGATTGCGGCATGCCAAAACGCCTTAAATGCACAGAAAATTATAAAGGAAGATCTTATAGATCAAATTACGATTGTTCCGGCTGGAGTTGTTGAGTTGGTTATCAGGCAAAATGAAGGGTTTGCTTATATTAAGCCATAATAAAAGGGAACGTGAGTTCCCTTATTGAGTATCTTCTTTAATGTGTTGGGTTTGTTTTAAGGCAGTTTCTTTTCTTATTATATGCATCTTCAATAATTTGTAAAGACTGGCAATTGTGGGGATTCCTAAAAACATTCCCGGAATACCGGCGATGGCTCCAAAAACGATCACTGAAGCCAACACATAAATGCCTGGCAAACCAACGGAGTTTCCCACCACACGCGGATAAATGACATTGCTTTCAAACTGTTGAAGGATAATGAGATAAACAAGAAATGCTAAAGACTGCATCGGACTAACGGTAAACACCATAAATACACCGATTGCGCCGCCGATGTATGCACCGATAATTGGGATGATGTTGATTGTTCCTACCAATGTCCCAATCATAATCGCATAAGGCATTTGCAAGATCATCATTCCTAATGTGCATAATGAACCAAGAATAGCGGCTTCAATACATTGTCCGCCAATAAAGGAACTAAAAGATTGATGGGTGACTTTTAATACAACCCCTATTTTTTTACGTTGCTCCTCACTTAGATATAATGTGGTAAGGCGATAATATAGGGTTATAAAACGATCTTTATCAATCAACAGATAGATGGCAAAAACAATGACCAACAGCATATTGAAGAGACTGCCCATGATTGAACTTACAATATTGAATGTCGTTCCAAGAACATTGCCTAAGCCGTTTCCCGCAATCGCAAGGAAATTATCGACAATGCTTTTCCAATCAAGCTGGAGACTATTCACGTATTGAGAAATATCCGGCATATTTTCAAAGGCATCCATTAAAAATACTCTTAGCTGTTCGGCGTATGTAGGAATAGTTTCAATGAGTACTGTCACAGCTTTAAAAAATTCAGGCAGAATCAGATTAATCAGCAAATAAAAGATCAGGGCTATTGTCACTAATGACAGTATGACTCCAAAAATACGTTTTCTTTTAATAAGAAAAGGCTGATCTGTATTGACAATTATTTTTTCAATTCGACTCATAATGATATTGATGACATAAGCGATCATTGCCGCAAAAATGATATTTGCAAAAGCGGTAAATACTAAGTTAATGGAACGGACAATAAAGTTCATATTGGTTACTGCTAATATCAATAAGACAATAATGATCAAGTATTTCATTATCAGTTTATCTATCTTTTTATAATCCATTGCATAGGTCACACTCCTTGACATTTTATTAATAAGATTATACTATAAACAAGCCAAAATAAGTAGTTATTCGAGTATTTAATATATTTATTGGATATGAAGATAAGAAATATCTTTAATATTAAATTATATTAGGAAGAATATGTCATTTATAGCGGTAATTTCAAGTAATTTTCCGCAAATTTCAGTTAAAACTATTTCTTTTTTACTCGTTTTATGTATACTATTTATTAAGGGACGTTAAATAAACGTATGGAGGAGATAAAAGATGTTAAATAAGATTAAACAATTGAAGAAAAATAAAAAAGGGTTTACTTTAATTGAATTAGTAGTTGTGCTTGTGATTATTGCAATCTTGGCTGCTATCACTGTTCCTGTTGTAACAGGATATATTGAAGATGCAAATAATGCACGTTATGTGTCTGAAGCACGTTCAATTTATTTAGTTGTACAGGCTGAAGAAGCGAAAGCAACTGCAAAAGGTACACCTATCACTGATTATTCAACATTAGTAAGTGTTGCAAATGATAAGGTTGAAGCAACAGCAACAAATGGTTCAACTATTACTGTAACAAGTATTGGTTATGATACGACCGCTAACAAGTATACAGTTGTCTTTACTAGCAACTCTAAAACAATTACAGCTGAAATTGATCCAAATAACGAAATTAAAATTACAAACAAAGCTTAATGAAGATATCGGGAATTGAAACCCGATATTCTTTATTTTATCAGATAAAAAAAGACAAATTTGACACGATTTGACAAAGCTCGAACTATACAAATTATAGTGGAAAATGCTATAATAAATAATAAGTGTATTGTAGGAGGAAACTATGTCCGGAGCGTTAGTCATTATCGGTGTTTATTTGTTTTTAGTAGGGAGTTGTGTGGCAAGTTTTATAAATGTTGTGATCGATCGCGTACCGCAGGGAAAATCGATTGTAAGTGATCGAAGTCACTGTGATGCTTGTCAGCATCCGATCAAAGCTTATGATCTAATACCGGTTGTCAGTTATATCCTATTAAGAGGTAAATGTCGTTATTGTAAGCAAAAAATAGGTTTACGTTCATTTATAATAGAATGTATCGGCGGATTGATGATGCTGTTTTGTTTCTATCGTTTTGGCGTATCTTGGATGACGCCTTTATCATTTTTAGTATTTATGATTTTACTTGCAATTACGATGATTGATTTTGATACCATGACGATTCCTAATGGATTAGTCATCAGTCTTTTTGCTTTGGCAGTAATTCAATATTTCCTTCAGCCGGAATTGGATTTATTTACGCGAATGATCGGTATGATCAGTGTAAGTGGAATCATGCTGGGATTAACATTGATTATTCCCGATAGTTTTGGTGGCGGTGATATTAAGCTCATGGCAGCAAGTGGATTTCTATTAGGTTGGGCAAATAATTTATTGGCAGCTTTTATTGGCATTCTTATTGCCGGGGGTTATGCAACATATTTATTACTGACCAAAAAGAATTCAAGAAAAGATCATATAGCCTTTGGACCTTATCTTAGCATAGGGATTTATTTGGCTTTATTATATGGGAATGAAGTGATCCGTTGGTATTTATCACTATTTCATTTGTAGGAAGAGGGTGTGGTATGGCTACATATAAATATACAGCAAGAAATTTGGCTTCTAAGAAAATAAGCGGTGAGATGGAAGCGCTGAGTCGTGAAGAACTTTCAAGAAAGCTTCGTCAGGATCATCTTTATCTAATCGATTGTAAAGAAGCAGTCAGCGTTAACGCCGGCGAATATAAAATGAAACTAAATGAACTTTCTTCCTTTTCCCGTGATATTGGCACCATGCTGTCTGCTGGTTTAAGTTTGATCAATATTTTTAGCATTATGATCAAAAGGGAAACGAAGGATAAATTAAAAAATATTTATAATGATATTTATATCCAGTTACAGCGTGGGGAGACATTGTCTTCAGCGATGGAGATGCAAGGTAAGGCCTTTCCCTCTTTGATGATTCAGATGTATCGTTCTGGAGAAACAAGCGGACAAATGGCTCAAGTAGCATTGACGATGGCGAAACAATATGAAAAAGATCATCGATTGAATAAAAAAGTGCAGAGTGCAATGATTTATCCGATTGTTTTGGTCATTGTGACCATATTGGTATTGATTGTTATATTTGTGGGGGTACTGCCAAAGTTCTTTGATTTATTTGATGGGGTAGAGGTCCCTTGGATTACAACGTTGATTATGGGAATGGCAAAAGGATTTATGAATAATTGGCTTTATTTGCTGATTGGTTTTTTAGTCCTTTTAATCTTCTTAAGTTCATTATTGCAAGTAAAAAGCATCCGTTTATGGGTTGATCGAAAGAAATTGAAAATTAAGAAATTTGGGCGATTGATGAGTATTATTTATACAGCTCGTTTTGCAAGAACATTATGTTCGCTATATAGCAGTGGAATTGGTATTGTTACGGCGCTGATGATTACACGCTCAACCATTGGCAACAAGTATTTGGAGAGCCAGTTTGATCAGGTGATAAGAAGTGTAAGAAGCGGAACATCCTTATCAAATTCTATCAGTGATGTTGACGGGTTTGATCCTAAACTGACGAGCAGTATCTATGTTGGAGAAGAAAGCGGGCGTTTAGGTGATATTCTTACTTCATTAGCAGATGATTTTGATTATGAAGCAGAAGTAGCATCCACACAGTTGGTGGCAATTATGGAACCTTTGATGATCATTATCTTAGCGCTTATTATCTTAGTTGTAGTCTTAGCGGTCATTTTGCCGATCTATTCTATCTATCAAAATGCCGGGAAATTGTAGGAGGATAATCTATGGAAACTGTCATGTATTTATCGAATCGTGGTATCCAGGTAGTACAGGGAACTTACGAACACCAAACTTTAAAAATTAATCAATGCCGTGTTTATCCTTTTGATGAAGGGGTTATTATTGATGGAACTATCTTAAATGAGGATAGTGTACGCCATGTGTTGGCACAGACAAAAGGGCTGGGAATTAATAAGGCGAGGCTTGTCTTGTGTACAGGAAAAATCTTAAAAAAGATTGCAATCTTACCTAAAGCAAGGGAGCGAGAGATGCGCCAATTAATCGTTGATGAATTAAGAGATATTAATGATACTCAAGAAGCGTTCTTATATGATTACACCATTTTAAGAAGTAAATTAGAGGACCAAAATGGTGTAGAGGTGTTATGCGTGGGGGTAGAAAGAGAATTTCTTGAAACTTATATCACTTTATTTAATAGTGTTAATATTGAACTTCAAAGTGTGGATGTAGGGACAAACGCCATTATCAAACTAGCAAATGCAATTCCTGAATTAAACGAGAAATCTTACATTATTATGACGATTGATGGGAATGACTTAACGAGCTATATGTTTAATCAAGGACATTATGTATTCTCCCATAAATCCAGATTATTAGCTGAACAGGGAAGTCAGGCATTTATTTCAGAATTAACGAACAGTCTTTCACAGCTGATTCAGTTTAGACGTGGCGGCGGTAAAGATGAAAAGATTGAAAATGTTTATTTATGCGGAGATACCGTTGGAAATGAAGAAATGACATTTGAAACAATTGGAGACAGTTTGGATGTTAAAGTGGATTACTTGATGCCATCCCTTTGTTTTTCCAGTGTAAACGGGGCAAAGATTGATTATTACCAGTATGCCTATCCGTTAGGTACCATGATTAGAAGGAAGGGGAAATAAGATGTTTAACAGTAATAAAGATATCGACTTATTGGTCCCCTATAATTATAAAGAATCTTTCTATAGTAAACATCGTGCAGTGATTAAGCACATTATTCCTATAGTGTGTATTATTGTGGTATTTATCGGAGGATTTATTTATTTGAATGCAGACATACATAAAAAACAACAGAATGTTTTGGATATGCAAAATAATATTACGGATTTACAGACAAAATTGGCACTTACCAATCGTCAGGAAGAATATAACCTGTATGTGCAGATTGATAAAAACAATAAAAATTTAGAAGAGATCACAACAAATCTTGATAGTTATCCGACTTTAGATAAATATCTTTTAGTAGCCATTGATTCTGCCTGTTCATCAAATAGTACGATTAAAACAATGGTGTATAATTATGAAACAGCAACAGTGGATATTTATATTGAAACAACGGATGTAACTAAAGGGGAAAATGTGGTTAGAACTTTGAAATCATTGCATTATTTTAGTTCTGTCAGTCATGCAGGGTATACCGGTAATGAAACGACAACAGTGACAACTGAAAAAGAAACATTAGAATTAAAATATAATATGAAGATTACCTGTGTATTGGAGGCAAATTAAGATGAAAACATTGACACATAGAGAAAAAACGCTTCTGTACATTTTATTGTTATTGTTAATTTGTGTAGGGGGATGGATGTTTTTGATCCAACCTTCATTAACTAGGCAAAGAATTCTTAAAAATGAATACGATACGCTTAAAGGTACTTATCAAACTTTAGAGAGCAGTCAGATGGATTATAGTACTTTAGATGAGGATATGAAGAATGCCGCTAACAAATACGCTGAACTAAGTGAACGTTTTTATAAAACCACTTTTAACAGTGAGGATGTAGATGACCTTTATACAAAGAAAACCGTGAATTATGCTTTATTGCCATTGGATTTATCAATTAAATTCTCAGTTACGGATACTATTAAACCGTTTGGTGAAACGAAAGAGGAAGACACTAAGACCGAAACAAAAACAGAGGATCAGACAATAGAAGAAATGTTTGCTTCTAAAGTGATGCCTTGTTACGAAGTGACACAGCGTGTACGAGGGTTACCTGAAAATGTATATGCGTATATTGAGGATATGAATGCCGATAAAGGAATGCAGCTGGCTACTTTAGTTGCTGCTCCAAGTACGACAGTCAAGGGACAATATGAGTTTACTTTAACATTTATCTTATATTTGATATAAAAAAGAAAGTGGGTGGAATGATGAAGAAAAATGAACGTGGTTCGGCTTTAGTCTGGGCAATAGTTGTAATCATGGTCATTACAATCATCATTGCTGCGGGACTTATGATTGTACAAAAGAATTACAATACATCGATTAAAAATGCCAGCCGTACTCAGGCAGAGTTGTCTGCACGCTCAGCAATAGACAGTGTTGTTTATGCTTTAGAAACCGGAGATTATGATAAAACTTTGATCCCTGAAAAAACAGATGACAGTCTTACTTTAGAGATTACGTTACCCGAGAATATGGGAACGGTAGAAGAAGCTTATATTACGCTTAAAACGAGCGCCGAGGATCAAACAGTCACCTATTTAGTTGTAGGAGTAAGTACAAAATACAATAATCAAACTGCATCGATGTCTGCTTATCTCTATGATGATGGCGGAAACTGGAAATTAGATTATTATGGTGGTGAAGAGTATGTTAAATAGAAAGGGAATGACTTTAATTGAAGTAGTCATTGCGACCGCTATTATTTCCATTGGTGCCGCAGTGCTTTATTCCGGGTTTACAACGGTGGCAAAAATGATGATTGATTCAAAGGTTTATACGCAAAATGTGAACGATCAGTTATCGGCTCTTAATGGAAAAGAAAACAACGGTTCGCAGTTAACACAAAATGATACGACTATTATGATTAAAGCGAATGGAAAAGAGATTGAAATAGAGGGAACACTGGTAACGGCTTCAAGTGAAGTGGATACGGTGGGAACATTAAATTTAAAAAAGATCGGCTATGGCGAGGTGGAAGAAAAAAGTAATATTGATTCTGTTATCAAAGACTGGACAGAGCTATTGATTCAGCAAGCGATGTTGGCTACACAAAACGATCGTATAAATTATTATAATCAACTGTTAGCCCAGAAAGGTGTTGAACCAGTCACAAATAATTATTATGGGTCTTATAGTAACGATTTATTGAATATTGTATATTTTCTGAGATATCAGGATAATGGATTTTATCCTACTTTAGAAAAAGAAGTGATAGACCGATGTAACACTATTTTTGATAATGATCATAAACCCCCTATTGCCACTTCGCATGAAGCAAATATGCGCTTAGGAGATAAGCAGTATTATATACATGCCTATATTGCGAATCCAGATGAATTATGTGCAAAAATTAGGGCTAAGAATGGAGAAATTACATCTCAAGAAATCGCTGAATATGTGATTTATTATGCCGCGACATCTTCTACCAATGCGAATACTTATCAATGGCGAACCTCGCTTGTCTATAATCAAGCCGAAAAAGCATGGTATTATAAGAGATTTCCTTCTGGTAATATGGATAAGGATTCTTATATTGCAGTATCAAATTATCTAAAGACAGATGCCAGTGAATTATATTTAGAATTCTTAAACCCAACCAAATGGGCTAAAATTAAATAATTAAAGGAGGGAGAATGAATGAAACGAAAATTAGGTCATAAAGGTTTTACTTTAGTTGAAATCGTAGTTGTGTTATTGATTGTTTCAATCGTTATGGCATTAGCTGGATCTATCATTCTCTCTTCTTTTGATTTATTTGGAGACTCTGCGCAAGAAGATGTCAGTAAGCGAGCGTTAGATGAGATTAGTCGCTATGTTAATGGTGAACTGGAATATGCCAGTGATATACGGATTGCGCCTACTAAACCCGAGGGCGATAATTGGTGTTATCTGGATATCGTTGATGGCACTTTAGTGCAAAACGATGATGCGGGAAATGTGATGAAGGAGTATAAAGTTTTTTCAAGTGCATTTTATTATGGCAATCAGTTGGAGATGAGGCTATCAGATTTTGTGAATAGCGATCAGTTTGACATCCAGTATTCTTTTATAAAGAATGAAAAAGAAGAATATAAAGTGCAAAATACCTTAAGGTTTTCCAATTTGACATTAAGATCGGAAAAAGAAAGTGATTATTTACCATTCGACGGATTAAATGTGTCTTATGCCCTTTCCAGTCAAAATGTTCGTATTTATTATATAAGAAAAGCGGTACAAACCGTGGTCGATGAAAAACCATTGAAAGCAACAGGAACAGTGGCGGATCAGATTGCATTCTTGAATAATTATAATAATACTCAGTTATGGATAGAAAATTTCCTATATCGTCGCGGAGATATGGTGTTCTATAATGGGTATTGGTGGTATTGCATGGTGGAATACTCATCTACGACTCAGCCACCTGATCAGCAGAATAGTACTTGGAAGAAAATAGATGCTTATTTTGATACGAAAAGTGGTTATCAAAGAGGGGATATTATCATTTTTGAAGAAAACTATTATCGCTGTAAAGTAGATATAATTCAAACCGGATATAATCCGATTCCAACAGATCCGAACAGTGGTCATTGGGAACTATTAAAGGACACGGCGGATAAGACGATAGAAGAAATCCTCAAAGGAACGGTCTATACAAATTCTTATCAGATCAAAGTTCAGACGGTTCGTAATGAATTAGATGGTGCAACGAATATAAAAGAGTATCAAAAAGGACAAAGTTACCAAAAAGAGGAGATCGTTAAGATCTACGCAAATGGGTATGATGGGGACGATGATTTGGCAGATTACTATATCTGTATTTCAGGAAGTACAAAAGAAGATCCGCAAAACAGCGATAAATATGAATGGAAACATCTGCAGATTCGATTTGATGATTTAAGTGGTTATGAAAAAGAGGACGTTGTTTATTATTATAGTGGTGGTGCTTTCTATATTAAGGCACAGCAAAAAATTAAAGATAAAACAGATCCAAAAAATGATATTTATAATGCACAGCAATATTGGAAGAGTGTAGGAAACTAAAATAAAGGAGAATCGGTTATGAAAAATATACCTATCGGTGAAGTATTAAAAGAATATGGCTATATAGATGATGAACAATTAAATATTGCTTTAAATGCACAAAAAGAAGACCGTTCAATGCGTTTAGGGGAGCATCTTGTTCGTTTGGGGTTCATTACTGAAGAACAAACCTTACAGGCTTTATCCGATAAACTGGCTGAACCGATTATTTCTTTAGGAACAATTGATGTTAGTATGGAAGCTGTGGAAAAGATACCTGAACCGGTTGCTAAGAAATACAATATCTTTGCCTACGGACTAGATGAAACAGGAAATTTAATGGTAGTTACTAATGACCCGTTGAATTTCTATGGAATAGAAGATGTGCGTTTAGTAACAGGGTTGAATATTAAAGTTGCACTTGCAACCAAAAGTGAAGTAAATAACGCCATCCACTATTATTACCAAGAACTTGAAACACGCAAAGTAGCCAGTCAGGTGAATAGTAATGTGCAAAAGGTAAATGATGATATTTTAGATTTGTTTGATGCGAATGAAGATGATACACCGGTAGTTAAATTGTTTAACTCATTGGTTAGTCGTGGATATACGAATAATGCCAGTGATATTCATATAGAACCGTTTGAGGATGAAATCCTAGTTCGTATGCGTATTGACGGGATGATTGTTGATTTTTTAAAGTTAAATAAAAGTTTACTTGATTCATTAGTGGTTCGTATTAAAATTTTATCCAATTTGGATATTGCAGAAAAACGCATACCGCAGGATGGACATTTTGTGGGGGTGATTGATGGCATAGAAATTAATGCTCGTGTTTCAATTATTCCTACAATTTTCGGAGAAAAGGTAGTACTGCGATTTTTAAATATGAACGCAAAAATTGTACAGCAGAATACGTTTGGAATGACACCTGAAAATTACAAAAAGATGTGTAAAATGATTAATATGCCTCATGGGATTATTTATGTAACAGGACCTACAGGAAGTGGGAAAACAACAACGCTTTATATGATTTTAGAGGAATTGTCAAAGCGTCAAATCAATATCTCTACCATTGAAGATCCAGTTGAAAAACGCATTGATCGTGTTAACCAAATGCAGGTAAACAATATGGCTGGTTTGACTTTTGAAAGTGGATTGAGAGCTTTATTAAGACAGGACCCTGATGTCATCATGGTTGGGGAAACACGTGATGCAGAAACAGCCGCTATTTCAGTCAGAGCTTCTATTACAGGACATTTAGTCTTTTCGACCCTGCATACCAATGATGCGGTCAGCGCCATTGTACGTTTGGAAGATATGGGAGTAGAACCTTATATGGTGGCAAACTCTTTAGTGGGTGTTGTTGCACAACGTTTAGTTCGTACGATTTGTCCGCATTGCAAAGAAAAAGTTCCAGCCAGTGCTGCTGATAAAGTGGCGGTAGGAGAGGACATTGACTATGTCTATCATGGAAAGGGATGTCCAAACTGCAATAATACAGGATATAAAGGACGTATGGCGATACATGAAATCATAATTATAGACAGTCAAGTACGTAAAATGGTTTCAGCTCATGCGGATATTGATGATATCTATGCTTATATAAAAGATAGTCAACATCTTGTTTCATTAGGAGATGGAGCATTGGAGTTAGTGAAAGCTGGGCAAACGACAGTGGAGGAATTACAGAAAGTTGTCGTCTACCTATAATAGGAGGAAGAAGTATAATGAGTAAAATAAATGAAATTTTAGCTTATGCGCGACAACAGAAATGTTCGGATGTTCATATTAGTGAGGGTGAAAATATTAAGCTTAGAAAAGATGGAAATTTGTTTGATTATTTTGAACCGATGGATGCCTCGTTATCACATTCAATGATAGAATCCATCATACCGGAATATTTAATCGAAGCTTTTGATCATCGAAGAGACTTAGATTTTGTCTATGTTGACGATCAAAACATGCGTTATCGTGTAAATATATTTCGTCAGCAATACAAAGTGTGTGCAGCTATTCGTGTGATTAATGAAGAGATTCTATCTATTGAGCAATTAAATCTTCCGCCTATCTTGAAAGAATTAGCCATGGCACCTAATGGGCTGGTATTGATTACGGGTCCAACCGGAAGTGGAAAATCTACATCTTTAGCGGCAATTATTGATTATATTAATGAACGTCGCAACTGTCATATTCTGACGGTTGAAGATCCTGTGGAATATGTATATAAGCAAAAGCAGGCACTCATTCATCAAAGAGAAATCGGAGCCGATGTCAGCGGTTTTGACGAAGCACTTCGTTCGGCTATGCGTGAAGATCCGGATGTAATACTGGTAGGAGAAATGCGCGATTATGAAACCATGAGTGCTGCGATTACATTGGCTGAAACCGGACATTTGGTGTTTTCAACACTGCATACAATTGGAGCAGCGAAAACAATTGATCGTATTATTGATGTGTTTCCATCAGAAAAACAGGAGCAGATTCGTATGCAGTTATCCGGAGTAATTAATGCAGTAATCACACAGACATTATTACCAAAAGCAGATGGTACAGGTCGTATTGCCGGATTTGAAATCATGATCGGAACAGATGCAATCAAGAATCTTATTCGTAAAAAAGAAATCCATCAAATTGATTCCGTTATACAAACAGGTAAAAGTGTCGGGATGCAATCTTTAAATTTCTCTTTGGCACAATTAGTGAGAGAAAGAAAAATATTGCTTCAAGATGCTCAGAAAGTTGTAAAAGACCTTAATGAGTTTAATCAATTTTTATAAAAATAAAGATGGGTTTTCTTTGATTGAATTAATTGTTGTAATCGCTATTATTGTTATCTTAGCTGCTGCTGTTGCACCTAATTTAAGTTGGTTTGTTAAAGATGCTAAAGAGGAGGAATTGATTGCACAAGGCAAGGTAGTCTTGATCAGTACAGAAACAAAGATTGCTGATTTGCGAAAAACAGCGACAGATACGGGGCAGTCACTGCAAGATTTGGTTAACTTGAAGAAAGATGAAATCTTAAAAGATGCCGAATTAATCGGGCAAGTTGATCCGGAAACTTTTTTCATCGAGGTTAAGAATCGACAATTATATTATTTTGAATTTGTTTTAGAGGGACAATATGTTTGCTATAATGATGGGGAAGTATATGTCAATAAGACATCTCAATCTGGAAATAGCGGAAATCTTTTGTCTGCATATCAATTTTTAGTATATAAGGGTACGAATCTGTTTTAGACTTTTCACTATTTAAGGAGTAAATAAAATGAATTATATGGATTTAATAAGTAATTTCAAACCTAGCAATGAGCAAGAGGAAACAGATTATCGTATTATACAAAACTACATTGAGACTTATCGAGACAATGTTCTTTTGCGTGATAATGAAATCGCTCATATTACGAGTTCAGGCTTTATTATGAATCCAACATTGGATAAAGTATTGTTGATTCATCACAATATCAGAAATGCTTGGGCATGGACAGGCGGTCATGCTGATGGGGATGCTGATTTACTTGGTGTGGCGATTAAAGAAGCAAGAGAGGAAACGGGAGTACAGCATATCACGCCTCTTACCGATAAAATTGCTTCTGTGGATATTTTACCGGTATTTAGTCACACTAGACGTGGTCAATATGTCAATGCACATCTGCATTTATCTGTTGCCTATATACTAATCTGTGATGAAGGTGAGCCTTTATCAATATGTCCGGGGGAAAACACGGGTGTGGAATGGCTGTCTATTGATAAGTTTACAAATGAATACTTTGATAACCATGATGTATATTTGTATAATAAACTGATTCAATTTGCTAAAAATATAAACAATAATCAATAATCTATATAGTATGGGGTCTTGGGTTTCAAGACCTTTTTGTATTGGGATCATGGAATAACGAATAGTTTCTAAATGATGGGATTCAAATAATAATTAAGTGAGGAATAGTTTCACTTTTGCTGATTGCTGCATATGTTATATAGGTGAATAAAATGACAACAATAAGTGTATGCATGATTGTGAAGAATGAAGAAGATGTATTGGATCGTGCTTTAAGTTCAATTCAAGAAATTGCGGATGAGATTATCGTTGTTGATACGGGATCAACGGATCATACTAAACAAATTGCGAAAAAATATACAGATCAGATTTATGATTTTGTATGGTGCAATGATTTTTCTAAAGCTAGAAATTATTCTTTTTCTAAGGCTACAAAAGATTACTGTATGTGGCTTGATGCAGATGATGTAATTTTGGATAAAGACAGAGAAGGATTGCTGGAACTGAAAAAAAACTTATCGGAAGATGTTTCTGTCGTTATGATGAGGTATAACACTGGTTTTGATAAAGAGGGTAAACCTACATTTACGTATTATCGTGAACGGCTTTTAAGAAGGTGTGATAATTTCCGTTGGGGTGGTTTTGTACATGAAGCTATTTCACCTAGAGGGAAAATAATCTATAGTGATGTAGCTATTAGTCATAAGAAAATAAAACAATCGAATCCTAAACGTAATCTTCAAATATTTAGAAGTAAGTTAAAGGAAGGCGCTGTTTTTACTCCCAGAGAAATTTTTTATTATGCTAGAGAATTGTACTATCATCGACAATACGATGAAGCAATTACAGAATTTAAACATTTCTTAAATACTAAAAAAGGATGGATTGAAAACAATATTTCTGCCTGTCAGTTCCTTGGATATTGTTATTATCAGCTAGGTAATATGCAAGAAGCTATTACATGGTTGTTGAATAGTATGCGTTATGATCTGCCAAGAGCGGAAGTTTGCTGTGACTTAGGAAAATATTTCTTTGAGATGCGTTCTTATGAACAAGCTATTTATTGGTATGCTGTGGCGATGTCTTGTAAACGTGATGATACTTCAGGTGCTTTTGTACTGCCAGATTGTTACGATTATATTCCTAGTATTCAAATATGCTTGTGTTATGATACGTTGGGAGATTATGAAACTGCTAATTTCTATAATGAATTGGCTGGGCAAGCAAAACCTGATAATCCAGCATATTTACAGAATAAGCGATACTTTGAGCGAAGATTAAAAAACAAAGAATAGCGGATTCCAATTATTTGTTTCGACAAATGATTGGAGTTTTTTTGTATTAAAGATAATCTTATTTATGAAGATAACACATGCCTCTTTATTTTAAATGCGTATCTTATATTAGACCAATTAAAGGAGGTGAAATAATGGATAACAGATATGAGCACTGCTGGAGTTGTATGCCTAATTGTTGTTCTCCAATTATTATTAACTGCCCTGAGAGTATTACTGGTCCCACTGGAAGTACAGGACCAACGGGAGCTACAGGAGCTACTGGTTTGACAGGTGCTACTGGACCAACAGGAGAACAGGGTCCAATAGGAATTACCGGTCCCACCGGAAACACAGGTCCCACTGGAAGTACAGGACCAACCGGAGCCACAGGAGCTACTGGTTTGACAGGTGCCACTGGTCCAACAGGAGAACAGGGTCCAATAGGAATTATCGGTCCTACTGGAAGTACAGGTCCTACGGGAGCTACAGGAGCTACTGGACCAACAGGCGAACAGGGTCCGATAGGAATTACCGGTCCTACCGGAAACACAGGTCCTACTGGAAGTACAGGACCAACAGGAGCTACAGGAGCTACTGGTTTGACAGGTGCCACTGGACCAACAGGAGAGCAGGGTCCGATAGGAATTACCGGTCCTACTGGGAACACAGGTCCAACCGGGGCAACAGGACCTACGGAAGATGATATATTTGCATCTTTTATAAACTTTGGTGCATCATTTACAAATGCAGCTTTAATGCCAATGGGAATCGGGGTGGCTGATACAACAGGTAATATTGTATTAACAGATCCAACCCGTATTACTCTTCAACCAGGAATTTATTCTATTTTTTATGAAGTTTCCGGCTTATTGTCGGAATCTGGCTTTATTCAGATTACTCCATATTATAATGCTAGTCCACATATTGAATATGGGATTTATTTTATGACAAATGGTACAGGTAGAGCAAGCGCATTTGGAGCAGTGTCGTTTATTATTGAAGTACCAACTGAAAGTGTATTTAACCTCACGTTTAATAGCCCAGTAACAGTGACAGAAGGGACACTGACAATGGTAATTTTTAAATTAAGACGGACCACCTAATATACTTTTTAATATCTAATGTTTACAATTTTGAAATATTTATGATATCTATAATTTGATCAACTATAAATTATATAAGAAAGAGTATTAAGTATTATTTTCTCTGTCATTGTTGTTAGTGCAATAGAAGGCATAAGTTGTATTGTAAATGATATAAGTCAATTTGAAATAGTTTTAAATAATCATGTTTAAGAATAAGGCGAGTTGAATCTTGTCATTTGTTCCATATAGTATAGATTTTTTTAATTATTCTTAATTTTTATTTTGAAGAGTGAATTTTTGAAAAGAGAAAATTGATACAGGGTTATCTCCACAGACGCATTATGAAATAATGCATATATTAAATTAGATCGGAAAGAGAGGTGAAGGAAATGATCAACGGAAATATGTTTAATGGAAATATGTGTTGTCCTGGATCTCGTTGTTGTCCACCTGTTATTGTGAATTGTCAGACTGGTGTGACAGGACCAATCGGACCAACAGGACCAACAGGGCCAAGAGGTTATCCAGGGAATCCCGGACCAATAGGTCCAACTGGGCCTACGGGCTCAACGGGATCAATAGGGTATCCTGGTAACACTGGTCCAACAGGACCAACAGGACCAATGGGATATCCAGGTCCAACCGGTGCAACAGGGGTTACTGGACCAACCGGACCGATTGGGTTTCAGGGAAATACAGGGGCTACCGGTCCAACTGGAGCCACTGGAGTTACTGGACCAACAGGTCCAATTGGGTTGCAAGGAAATACTGGTCCAACTGGAGCGACTGGACCTACTGGATTACCAGGATCGAATGGTGTAACCGGACCGACTGGACCAACGGGACCAATAGGAGCCACAGGAGCTAATGGTGTTACAGGGAATACAGGACCAATTGGTGCCACTGGACCTACCGGTGCTAATGGAATTACAGGACCAACAGGAGCCAGAGGAGCTACTGGTGCAAACGGTATAACTGGCCCAACGGGTGCTAGAGGTGCCACTGGACCTACTGGTGCAAGTGGAAATACAGGAGCAACCGGACCCACAGGAGCAGACGGTCTCCAAGGACCAACAGGTGCAACAGGAAATACCGGAGCAGATGGAGCCACTGGTGCTACTGGCCCAACGGGTGCAACTGGACCTACTGGTGCAGATGGAGCCACAGGACCAACAGGAACTACAGGAAATACGGGAGCAGATGGAGCTACAGGGCCGACCGGACCAACGGGTGTAACCGGACCAACCGGTGCAGATGGAGTCACAGGCCCAACTGGTGCCACTGGACCGACTGGAGCGGACGGAGCTACAGGACCAACAGGGGCAACTCCTGTTGTTACGATTGGGCCAACCACTACAGGAGATCCTGGAACAGAAGCAGATGTCATAACAACAGAAACACCGGATGGTATAGAATTAAATTTCATTGTACCAAGAGGTGATACAGGTCCAAGCGGTGGCGGTGGATTAATTGCATATGGTGGCAAATATAACGATGCTTCACAAACGATAAATTTAGCTGTCGGTGCTACGACTACTTTACCTTTACCAGCTGTTATGCCTGCTAACAATGTGACACTAGGAGCAGACAATATAACGATTGAGCAAAGTGGTGTATATGAAATCAACTATATGTTTAATGCTTCTGCCTCATTAGGAGCTGCAGTAACATTATCGGTACGAAGAAATGGAACGGATATTCCAAGTACAGAAGAAAGACATTTATTGGCTATTGGTATAGAATCAATCTATTCTGGAAGTGTAATTACAACTTTAGATGCCGGTGATGTTATTGATATGGCTGTAACATCATTACTCGCTTTAACATTGACTTTAAGTACAGGAGTAACAGTCACGTTAAGTGTAAAGAAACTGGATAATCCAAGTATTCCGAATGCTTAATAAATTAGCTGCAAAGAGGTTACAATATCTAAAGATATCGTAACTTCTTTTTTGTTGAAGAGATTTTGTAAAACGAACAAAAATAGAGGATAAGGGGTTGTAAAAAATAGTCAATACGTTATTCTAATAATAAGGATTGACCGGTAAAGTCAATTTTGATAAAGGAACGATGAAGTAAAAAGGCAGGAGGGAGGAAAGCAGAATGAATGATAAATTCTATACACTTCCAGAGGAAAAGCAATTAAGAATTATCAATGCGGCGATGGAAGTATTTGGGAAAAATGAATATAAAAAGGCATCTACAGATTTAATTGCCGTAAAAGCAGGAATATCAAAAGGGCTTCTATTTTACTACTTTCATAATAAAAAAGAGTTATATCTTTATGTTTATAATTACTTGATGGAAATAATGAAAGCACAGGTTGCAGACCATCATTTTTTAGAAATAACAGATTTCTTTGAACTGTTGAAATATGCCGGAACAGGGAAGGTAAAAATACTTGAGAAGAATCCGTATATTATGGAATTTGCCATGAGGGCCTTTTATTCCGAGCAAGAAGCAGTTTCTGATGCTTTAAAAACAATGAATACGGAGCAAGAAGAGATTATGTATCAAATGTATTTTGGAAATATTGATACTGAAAAGTTCCAATCGGGAATAGAACCCTTTAAAATATTTAAAATGTTGAGGTGGATGGGAGATGGGTATATCCATGATATCCAAATGTCAGGGAAAACATTTGATATTGAGACGATGCTGGAAGAATTTAATAGTTGGATGGATATGATGAAAAAATTAGTCTATAAAAAAGAATATCAAGATGATTCTACTAACTCTACATAGTCAAAATAAAAGTATTGTAGAATGATACAGATAGGTTGTAAAAAATAGTCAAAACAGTATTCTAAAAATAGAAGTGAACATTAATGAATTTTAATTTGAGATGAAAAAAGAGGGATTCATTTACTTTTAAATGTTTGGTTTGAAATAGCGATAAGGTAAAATTTTATTGATAAAATGATGGCAGATATTTTGCACATGGCTATATGAAGAAGGAATGGATTCGTTTATTTAGAAGGGATACTAAAAGAATATAAAAACAGTCTTGTGTTAACTAAAATTTACTTATAAGGAGGAACATCAAGATGGGTGTTATTGAAATAAATCATATTACGAAGGATTATGGGAATAAACGTGGTATTTTTGATGTAAGCTTTACTGTCGAAAAAGGGGAGGTTCTTGGCTTTTTAGGACCAAACGGAAGTGGCAAAACAACAACGATTCGGCAATTAATGGGATTTATTAAACCCGATCAAGGGGAAGTGAAGATATTAGGTTTAGATTGTTTTGAAAAAGCAAATCTTGTTCAAAAGGAATTAGGTTATTTGCCAGGTGAAATTGCTTTTATGGAAGAAATGACAGGATTTGAGTTTATTAAATTTATTGCTCAAATGAAAAATATCAAAGATATGAGCAAAGCAGAGGAATTGATGACATTTTTAGAATTAGATGCACGTGGAAAGATGAAGCGAATGTCTAAGGGAATGAAGCAAAAAATAGGTTTAGTTATTGCTTTCATGCAGGATTCCCCCATCTTGATATTAGATGAGCCAACAAGTGGCTTGGATCCATTGATGCAAAATAAGTTTATTGAATTAATTCAGCGATCTAAAAAAGAAGGAAAAACGATTTTGATGTCTTCTCATATTTTTGAGGAAGTAGAGCATACTTGTGATCGAGTAGTGATGATCAAAGAAGGAAGCATAGTCGCTACAGAAACGATGGAAAACCTAAAAAAGAACAGACAGAAACACTATGAAATTCATTTTAATAAAGAAGAAGATGCAATCAAGTTTGCAGAACATTATGTACACTGTCAAAGAGATCGAAATCAAGTCATTTTAACATTGAAAGGGCGCACTAATGAATTGTTGAAAGATTTGAGTCAGTATGATATTAAGGATTTTAATGCAAGACCACAGTCTTTGGAAGAATTATTTTTACATTATTATGGAGGTGGACAGTAATGTTGACGGTTTTATTTAAAAAAGAGTGGAAAGCAAACTATAAAATATTTCTTATATTTATTGCGGTTTTAACTTTATATACATCCGTTATTGTGGCAATGTTTGATCCTAAATTAGGAGAAAGCTTGAATGCAATGAAAGAATCAATGCCACAGATTTTTGCTGCTTTTGGGATGACGGACCCGGGGTTGACAATGCTGGACTTTCTTACCAATTATCTTTATGGATTTATTTTTATAGTGATACCGTTCATTTATATTATCATTATGTGTCATCGTTTGATGAGCCGCTATATTGATAAAGGATCGATGGCTTACTTACTTGCCACCCCTCATACACGTACAAAAGTAATGATGACACAGCTAGGTGTTTTATTAAGTGGGCTGATCATGTTGATTGTGTATGCAGTACTATTAATTATTGGCTGCAGCACGATGTTGTTTGATGAAACTATTGAATTGGGTAAGTTCTTGATGACGAATGTCGGATTGCTCAGCATCCAGATGTTTTTTGCTTGTATTTGTTACTTATGTGCCTGTTGTTTTAATGAAATAAAATTTTCGATTGGGATTGGGGCTGGAATTGGAGTTGCGTCTATTCTTATCCAAATGCTTTCACAAGTAAGTGATAAAATGGAGTTTTTAAAATATATGACGCCCTTAACATTATTTGATGCTAAAGGTCTGCAATCGTTTGAACAGTCGGCAGTAATCGGGATGGTCGTATTATTTCTTGTGTCCATAGCTGCGATTATCTTTGCTCAAGTTTGTTTTAAGAAAAGAGATTTACCATTATAAGGATTAAAGCCAAAATAGGTGGTTGACCTGTTTTGGTTTTTTATATTATATAAAGATTAAAATGCTATTTATGGTAGCAAATACTAAAAAAGAAGAGTGGATGATAGCTGCTCTTCTTTGATTGAGTATTCATTTTGTGATTTATTGTTTAGTTTTGATGTTATTGATTTGTTGAATTACTTGGTCATTGGCTTTGTAAATATTAACGTTAGTAGTGTCTTTTGGTATAACTACTTTATCTAGAGTTGAAGATAGTGAATAGGCATAAGAAATTAAATAATAATTATTATTTTCTTCGTATAACCCTATCACATAGACTCCCCCATTATGAGAAGAATAAATAACACTTTTTGGATTGGTTAAATCAATATTATCTTTTATGGTGTCTAAAGTAACGTCTAATTCTATTGGTAACTTAACCATTTGCTTTGTTTTATCTATTTCAACATAAGCCTCATCTGAATTGTTGATTGCTGAAATAGTTGTTTCTAATGGACTGCTGATAATTTCTGTATGGGAACTGCATCCAACTAGAATAAATAGAATTATGAACATGAATACTAATTTTTTGGCCATAATCTTTCTCTCCTTTTTCATCACTTTAACTTAAATCGATTTTATCTAACCTGCGATTTAAACAGTAAACAACATTAAAAAAACAAATAATGATAATAAAGATATAAAAGATAAGCTCTATAAAATGAAAACTGGAAAGTAAGAACCATCCGTACATACTTATATCACCAAAACATAGTAGGATATATCCTATGGTGACTAAAACAAAAGATAGATTTCTTTTAACATAAACAAATCCAACTAAGTAAATTGAGAATAAAGAGATGAGGTACATGGTGTCTCTTATAAAAATTAATGGATCTATAACTATTGGTTGTTTAAAATAGAAGGTTAAATACAATGTTCTTAATAATTGACATAAAGCAAGAATAAAGCATGCTTTTAAGAAATAGGTAAGTAACCACTTGCTTCTATTTTCGATACGTACAAAATAGTAATAGCTTGCTTCAAAGTGTTTACAAAAAGTAAATGATAGATAAAATATCGGAATAAGGTTATACATAATCCATATAATTAAAGATACATAGAGCATATTATTCATTTTGTCAATACTGTAAAATCCTCGAATAAATTCTATGTTTTTAATATAGATAAGCGCTTTTGGATAAAGAAAGACCATACCTAGATAGAGTAAAATAAATAATAAATCAATTTTATTTATACAACTCTTGATATAAGTTGTATTGATCATCGATAATCGTTTCATTATATTTTGCATCCTTCTCTAAGTATTTTTGATAGGTTTCTTCAATGATTTTTAAATAGGTATCTTTTACATAAGTATAGTCGTTTATTTGTTTTTCAATAATTTCTAGCTCCGGATTGTAGTAATCTTCGTTTGTTATGCAATTTTTAGGAAAAATAATGTCAGCTGATTTGAAAGTATTATAGTGCATGATTAATGCAAAATCATTTATCTCTACGGTATATTGATTAATTTCATCTTTAATAGGAACCTTACTATAAGGTAAAGTAACATAATTATATATGTTTTTCCCTTCGTAGCCTTCAGCTTGTTGTAAAAATAGAATATAATGTTCATCTTTCTTCATAGGAGTGTACCAACTGACGGGTATCCTAAGTTGGTAAAAAGGATTTTCAGCATATTTATTTATATATTTATCATTGAAACCAATTCCCTGAGGATCCCTGATTGATACAGGTTCAAATACATATAATGATTCAGAGCTGCAAGTTCCTTTGTAAATATTTTCTACTTGAACCTCGGCAATGAATACAGAATCGGGCTGTGCATGATGAGTCATCTTCACCTCTACAATCAAATCACTTTCCTTTTCTAACTCTTTAAAAGAACTAACATTAAAGTTATAAATGTTTAATAGCCCATAAGATGTAATACTTTTACTATAAAAGTCTTGAAAATCAACAAGTGTAGAATCCTGATTTAAAATACTATCAACTGTTTCAATCGTTCGATTGGCTTTTAAAATAAGAGAACCGGAAATAGTAATAACTAAGGTTAGACAGACTAATCCTATTCTAAACAAGATCATCTTTTTCAATTTGGTCAACTCCATAATTATCTATTTCATACACTTCATCACACAAGACTTTTATATCTTGAATTCTGTGAGAGGTGATAATAATTATTTTTCCATTCTCTTTTTCTTGCTTTAATAAATCATAAACCATATTTAATCCAGTTTTATCTATACCATTTGTAATCTCATCCAATATGAGTACATCAGGATTTTCCATAATGGCTTGTGCTAGAGCCAAACGTTGCTTCATCCCTGTTGAATAAGTTTTTACTTTACTTTTATCATTCTGTAATCCGACTTTATTTAAAATATCTATTATATCTTGTTCACTAACAAGATTTTTTATTGAAGCTAATATATAAAGATTTTCATAACCAGATAAATAATTATAAAATTGCGGATCGTTAATAACTAATCCAACAGATGGTAGGATATGGATTTCTTTATATAATTGTTTTCCATTATAAAGAATTTGACCGTTATTAGGCTGCATTAATCCGGATAAGATCTTGAACAATACTGATTTCCCACAACCGTTTGGGCCAACGATTCCGTATATTTTACCGGATTCAAATTCTAAATTAATATTTTCAAAAATAGTTCTGTTTTTAAAATGCTTACTGACATTTCTTGCTTCTAATTTATTCATAAACAATTTTTCCTTTCATTTTATAAATGATGAAGGTTCCTATAATACATACTGATAATAACGCTAAAAATATCAACAACCAGTTTTTACACCAAACCGTATCGATAAACTGGATATTGAATAAAGCATTGGGTGCTGGAATAAACATAGTTATATTTTGAAAGAAACTTAATAATCCTCCCAACCCAATAGTGATTGTGAAACATATTTCTCTTTTAAGAAAACATCTAAATAAATAATAATTACCTAAATATAAAAATACGCTGACAACGCTTATTGCAAATAAATAAAAGAGATTCCAACTTTCCCATGGATATCCGAAAACTGATATTATATATATAATTGCGGTAACGTAGATACTATAAAAGCTAACCACTATTAAATCAGTAAGAATATAATGTTTTAAGCGACTATTCTCTCTGGAACTGACAAATGTATTAGAATAGATTTCTTCATTTAGGTGGTGAAAATATAAAATTGGGATTAAAAGTAGACTGTAGAAAAATCTTAGATATACCATTGAATAATATCCGTATCCATCTAAACGCATTAATACTTTCCCACAAAACAATAATATGGGAATAAGTAATAATAATTGTAAATTTCTTTCATTAAATATTAAATGATATCTAATTTTCATGTCTATCCCTCATTTCTTTTAGTGTATATATAGGTAAATAAGATTCCTAATATTATTAGTAAAAAAAACCATGTAGCAAATCCTATCCAACAATAAGGATAAAGACAGTTGTACCAAGCTATTAGGATATTCTCAATAGCGAAGTCAAATAAAAATGATGCACTAAAGATTAGTCTGTATACATAAGCAAGAACAAAGGGAATTATATATATGAGTAAGTATCGTTTTACATTTAATGAAAGCCCGTAGGTAAAAACGCCTATTGCTGCGGCATAAAGACTGGTTAGTACTCCGTAAACTAGACTTACAAAACTTGGATGGGTCATCATGGAGTAAGGCAAAATTAAGGTAGTTGCTCCCCATTTAGTATGAAATTGATTATACATAGATAAGTGATAACTGGCAAAAGTATCTGTTCCTAAATATTGAGTACCAAATATGATATTGTTCGTTAATACTAATACAGCATAAAAAGAAAAATACAGTAAGAAAGATAATAGAAATGTGCTTACAAGACGTGAAATTAAAAATTGATGTTTTCCCATTTTTGTATATAAAATTGTATTGAGTTCTTTTTCATTGTAAATAGGATCAATTATAAAGAATGTAATTAATAATGGGATAGTAGTAATTATTAAGAATTGATTTCCGTATAAAGAATGAGCCAAAACTAATGAAGTTTCAAATATCCCACCAGCTTCAGAAATATTTCCCTCATATTTAATATATTGAGCTGCATTGAATATAAAAGCAAACAACATGATAATAACTATGCTATAAGTAAAGCGTTTATTCATTATCATTAATTTAAAATGGTTTATTATTAGTTTCATTATATCACCATCTTTCGAAAATTTTAAGAAATTAGTTTAGAATAGTATCCTTATTATATTATTTCAATATATAATTAAAATAGGTTATTATTATAATATATGAAAATAGGGAAATTAATCCCTATTAGTGCCAATACGTTCCGTTTACAGTTACTGCATTCATTGTGTCTACATTTCCTTTAAGATATACGTCTTGGCCATTATAACCAGTATAATAATCTTTTCCACTTGTAAAATTAGATCCATTAGTTTCCACAGTACCTGCTAAAAGCCTAATAGAATCTTCATTTTCATAAAGCCAATAAGTAGTTTTGCATGAAGCACTACTACTACCAGTGGTTACTTGTAAAAAATTACTGCTATCACGATTCGTTCCATAAGCCATAGTTTGACCACCTGAACCCCATGGAAACCAATGTGAGAACCCGTCAGATACAGCTGCATTAACATTGCCTACCATTGAAAGCATCATTACGCACACAAAACAAGCTGCTAATATTTTTGTAAATCTTTTCATTTTCTTATCCTCCTTGTTCTTATTTTAATGTTATAAAGATTTAGCAAAATAAATTCGTTTTTTATTTCCTCTTTTTTATCCCCTCCATCTTGTCAATTTGAATAGTAAAGTAATGATATCCTCTATAATTAATAATTATCATATAAGAACAACAAGATCAATAGATTGGGACAACATGCACCATAATAGAATAAAATGCACCTTTAATAATTAATTGTATAATTTTAGTACACTATCAAATTAGTCTTTTTGATTTAAATATAAAATGTATGCATTTTTAAATTCCTCTTTATAGTGTCGAGACAGGGGCAATACATCTTTGCTTTTCATTATTATGTCTTTATTGGTAATTTTTTTAATATGTAAGAAATTTACAATGAATGATTTATGTGAGTAGGCGAAATCATATGTGGTTACTATCTCGGCCCAGTCTTTTAATGACTTTTTTGTTTCTAAAATCTTTCCATTATATAAATAAACCTTGCTATGTCTTAAATAGTATTCAATGAAAATTATATCTTTGAAATAAATCTTTTTTTCATATATAGATGGATCATATATTCCTGCTAAATCATTAGTTAAGTCATTAAAGATTTCTATCATTTCTTTTTCAAAAAAGTCTTTGTTTAATGGCTTTAGAAAATATCGATCTGCTTTTATTTTATATCCTTCTAGCATATATCGTTGATGATGTGTCACAATAACTAATTTTACTTTATTATTAACATATCTTATTTTTTTACCAATATCTATACCGTTTCCATTCTTTAATTCAATTCCAAGAAAAATTAAATCATATTTATATAGACTTAATAAATCATTGTAGTTTAAAAAATCAGTAGAAGTAATATTAAAAAAAATTTTTTGATTCTTTTCAATTTGAAATAATATTTCTTCTAGTTGCTTTATATCGGGCTTTTTATCTTCAATAATTAAAATGTTCAATATTTCTCATCTCCCCCTCATAAGAAATTATATATTTTGTTGAAGTTATATTATAATTATAAGTTTCATTTATTAAATTCAACTATCCTATAATACGATACTATCATTTATGATGAGATGAATCAATAATTAGCCAATGTACGCAACAAAATCGCGAAAAATCTTATAATGAAAAAGTGGATAATTATTTTTGAAAATGAATTAAAGAGGTTTTATTATGTTTTGAATAAATTAACATATCTTATAAGCCTAAAACATAAAATAACCTAGGTGATAAAATGTATAAGAAAATAATGATTATAGCGATGATTGCAGTGGCAATATGCTTGTTTATATTTAAACCAAACAAAAAAACGGAAGAAGTAAACGCAGAACAAACTTTAACAAACCGTATTATTGTTATTGATCCCGGACATGGTGGTTTGGATAATGGGGCAAATGTTGGGAAAGTAAGAGAGGATCAATTAAATCTCAAAATAAGTTTAGCGCTTAAAGAAGAACTAGAATCACGCGGAGCAACGGTATATCTTACACGAGATGATGACAACGATTTAACACATCGCGATTATAACTATTCCAAGCAGGATGACATGTATTTACGTGTACGCAAAATCGATAGCTATAATGCAGATCTATTTATAAGTATTCATTTAAACGCTTCGACGGTCTCTTCGATTTGGGGGTCACAAGTTTTTTATTATGGGAAAAGTGATACCGCTAAGGAATTAGCTACCGATATCCACAATGCCATGAAGCCGGTAACAGGTACCCGTAAAAAAATAGAAAGCGCTAATTTTTATGTATTACGTTGTACGAAAACAAAAGGGGTATTAGTAGAATGTGGATTCCTAACAAACGGAAATGAAAAGGGACAATTAGCATCCAGTAAATATCATAAGAAGCTAGCAGTCGCGATTTCTGATGGAATTGAGACGAACTTGTCAAAAGTACCGCCAATACCAACAGAGCCGGAAGAACCTCTATCATAAAAAAGGATAATAAACAGATATGTTAATATAGATTTGAAATTGGAGAAAGAAATTCTTTCTCTATTTTTTATTGTTTTAATATGAATTTTCTTGTCAAAATAAATAGATAAAAATAATTTGAAAAAATTTCTATAAAGTGTTGACGAACGAGGATTCAAGTGATAATATATAAAGGCAGTCAATTGATGGGCCTGTAGCTCAGCTGGTTAGAGCACACGCCTGATAAGCGTGAGGTCGATGGTTCGAGTCCATTCAGGCCCACCATTAATAGATTGTTCAATACAAATATGGTGTTGCCCATATATTGGGCCTGTAGCTCAGCTGGTTAGAGCACACGCCTGATAAGCGTGAGGTCGATGGTTCGAGTCCATTCAGGCCCACCATATTAAAATATTTTTGGGGCCTTAGCTCAGCTGGGAGAGCGCCTGCTTTGCACGCAGGAGGTCAGGAGTTCGATCCTCCTAGGCTCCACCATTTTAAATAGCAGATACTGGTGACAGTATTTTTTTTATACGTTTGTGTTGGGAGGGGTTACATGCGTTTTAAAAAGTTTTTTGGAACGAAAGCGTTCTATAAGTCAGTTATCTTGATTGCACTGCCGATTATGGCACAGCAATTCGTTACATCCTTTGTCAATTTAATTGATAATGTCATGATTGGAAGCGTTGGCTCAGTAGCCTTGACCAGCGTTACTGTAGCAAACAAATTTTATTTGATCTTCAACTCTACCTTATTCGGGTTATGTGGGGCATCGGGGATTTTTATAGCTCAATATTTCGGCGCAAAAGATCATCGCAAATGTCAGGAAGTATTTGATGCAAATATGTTATTCTCATTACTTTCAGGATTGTTGTTCACATTAATGGTCATCTTTATACCGGTTCAGATTCTGCAGCTGTTTTCAAAAACACCTGCGATTGTAGACTCAGGATTATCTTATTTGAATTTTATTAAATATAGTTATTTACCTTATGCAATTTCGATGACGTGTATGATGGCATTGCGTTCGGTAGGAATCAATAAGATCCAATTAAAGATCGGGATATTGACAGTAGCGACGAATACTTGCTTAAATTATATATTAATCTTTGGTCATTTTGGCTTTAAACCAATGGGGGTTGAAGGAGCAGCGATTGCAACCTTGATTGCCCGTTTGGTGGAAATGGTGATTTATTTAGTGCTGTTGATGAAGAAGAAACATTATTTTCGTTTGGATATTAACGGAATGTTTCATCTAAATAAGGATTTAATCTCACGATTAATGATCAAAGCATTACCGCTGACAATCAATGAAATCATGTTTTCATTAGGAAATGCCATGATCTTTAAATCCTATATCCGTACCGATGAATTCTTAGTTGCGGCTATTTCGGTAGTAGATACCGTCATGAATATTGCCTTTATTATTTTTGGGGGTCTTTCTAGTGCTGTGGCAATTATGATAGGGAATAAACTAGGAGCCAATGAATTAGAGGAAGCACGACAAAACTCGTTAAAACTGATTGTTTTTGGCGCGATGGTTGCAGTAGTAATCAGTGGTATCTTAATCTCTTTTTCAGGGATAATACCAAAGATTTACAATTTAGAACCGGAAATTAATCAAGCCATCACGACCATGTTGTGTATCAAATCACTCATGATTCCTTTTTATGTGATCAATGTGTGTATCTTCTTTGTTTTAAGAGCGGGCGGAGATGCAGCTTCTACATTAATTATGGATAGTGGTTTCTTATGGGGGGCATCTGTACTATTTTCAACCTTGTTGTCTATTTTTACCCCCATTCCATTGATTCCTTTGTATGCGATTATCGAATCACTGGATATATTCAAACTGTTTGTCGCAAGTTATTTCTATCGCAAGGGACATTGGGTACGAAATATGACGCTTGAAGTAGAGGCTTAATGCCTCTTTTTATTTTTTTTGTTGACAGATGCTAAAAAAAGCTTATACTTTTAGACAAGTAATAAATTCGATGATTTAGGAGTAAGTAGTGATTGTAGCAGAAGCGTAGAGAATCAGTGGTGGGTGAAAACTGATGTGAAGCAGATCATGAATGGACCTATTAGAAGCAAGGTGAATACAAAGTAGCCAAGCCGCAGTTCTAGCGTTAAAAAGAAGCAAACATGTTGGTGTTTGTATAAGCTGTTTTTCTATATATATGGGTGGCATAACGAATCAATCTTCGTCCTATTATTGGGCGGAGATTTTTTATTTCTGGCTTATACAAAATGAGGAGGGATAAAAATGATTTTAAATATGACCCCATATTTTTATTTAAAATTATACATTAAGGAAACAAAGCGGTGGTGTAACAACGAATCCATTTAAGTGTATATTTTGCTGAAAATAGATTATTTTCTGGGAAATAATACAATCTTCTGCATGTGTATAAAGATAAATAAAAGAAAAGAGGAATAATGATGAACAGAGGCTTTTATGGAACTTATGGCGGACAATATGCGCCTGAAATATTAATGAATGCGTTAAACGAATTAGAAGAGTACTACCTTAAATTAAAGGAAGATAGAGTGTTTCAAGAGGAACTGGATTTCTATTTGAAGGAATATGCAGGGCGACCATCTTTACTTTATTATGCAAAAAAGATGAGTGAGGATTTAGGTGGGGCAAAGATTTATTTGAAAAGAGAAGATTTGAATCATACCGGAGCACATAAGATCAATAATGTGTTAGGGCAAATCTTATTAGCCAAACATATGGGGAAAAAGAAAGTGATTGCGGAAACAGGAGCAGGACAGCATGGGGTTGCAACTGCCACCGCAGCAGCATTGTTTAATATGGAATGTGAAATCTTTATGGGAATGGAAGATACCCAAAGACAATCCCTTAATGTATTTAAAATGGAATTGTTAGGTGCTAAGGTAACCGCAGTGACAAGCGGTACCGGAACCTTGAAAGATGCCTGCAATGAAGCGATGGCAGCATGGGCAAAGTGTTATCAGGATACTTTTTATGTATTAGGATCGGCTACCGGACCGCATCCCTACCCGATGATCGTACGTGATTTTCAGCATATTATTTCTAAAGAATCGTTTGTACAATGCCAACAAAAAGAGGGAAGATTACCTGATTATGTCATTGCCTGTGTCGGAGGGGGTTCAAATGCAATCGGGTCTTTCTATGAATATTTACCCTATTCAAAAGTGAAACTGATTGGTTGTGAAGCGGCAGGAAAAGGCATAGAGACATCAATGCATGCTGCCACCTTGACAAAAGGATCAATTGGGGTACTTCATGGAATGAAATCTTTGTTTTTGCAGGATGATGAAGGACAGATTATGCCGGTATATTCAATTTCTGCCGGATTGGATTATCCTGGTATTGGTCCCGAACATGCTTATTTAAAAGAATGTGAGCGTGCAAAGTACGTTGCCATTCGTGATGATGAAGCAGTGGAAGCATTCCATTATTTAAGTAGAATGGAGGGAATTATACCCGCTATTGAATCGAGTCATGCTGTTGCTTATGCAATGAAACTTTCACCACAACTAACAAAAGATAAGATCATAATTGTGACATTGAGTGGACGAGGGGATAAAGATGTGAAAAGCATAGCGGATATTATGGGGGTGGAAATCAATGAATAGAATTGATAAAACATTACAGGCTTTAAATAAAACACAAACAACAGCCATGATAGGGTATAGTGTTATTGGTGATCCCAGTCGAAACACGAGTTTGGCAATGATCCGTCAAATGATCGAAAATGGATGTGATATGATTGAATTGAGCTTGCCCTTTTCAGATCCGATTGCGTTAAGTGAAGATCTTCAAAAAGCGAACGCACGGGCGCTGAAAAATCATATGACAACGCTAGCAGCGATGGCATGCATTAAAGAAATACGTGATGGCACAAAGATTCCTTTGATTTTAAATGTCTACTATAATCAAGTCTTTCGTTATGGCATCGAAGAATTTATTAAAGAAGCAAGCGATAGTGGTATTGACGGGATTTTTATTGTTGATCTTCCTATCGAGCATCAACACGTTGTAAAAGAAATTACTAAGAAATATAATATTTATGTTCTTTTATCAGTTACTTCTGGTTCACTAAAGAGAATAAAAGAAATTGTGGGCAAAGCACAGGGCTTTTTGTACTGTGCGGCTAGAACAGAAGAACTTCCGCAATTTATTGAGCTGTTGGATAAAGAGACGACATTACCTAAAGTAATTTCGTTGAATCAAGAGGATATAGTAAATTTTAAATCAGAAAATCTTTTTGTAAATGGTATCAAGATAGAGGATATGATTCTCAAAGAAGTACCGCGTTTATTGGAAACCTCCGCTACACTAGAGGAATTGGGTCAAGCTATAAAGAAAATGAGTCATCTCCTTCAT
This sequence comes from Beduini massiliensis, assembly GCF_000829905.1. Classification (GTDB taxonomy): domain Bacteria; phylum Bacillota_I; class Bacilli_A; order Erysipelotrichales; family Coprobacillaceae; genus Beduini; species Beduini massiliensis. The sequence continues at coordinate 91,290 of NZ_CDPP01000006.1, read as the reverse complement.
CAGTGAAAAAAATGAAAGAAAGTGTCGAAAAGGGATAGGCTACTTTCTTTTTTTGTTGTAAAATGCCAATAGGAGGTTTCGTTATGGCAAAAAAAATGTTTTCTAAAGAACCCTATGTTTTTACAACTTTAACAGCTTTTTCAATAGCGTTTTTTATGACATATATATTAGGGAATATATTAACTCAAATAGGAATGTGGACGCATCTTCATCTATTAAGTCAGTGGGGGGCGTTAATGCCGGGATTATTAGGTCCGGCCATCGGAATCAGTATCGCTTATAAAAGCGGAACGAGCCATTTAGGATTAATTTGTGCAATGATGGCAGGATGTGTTGGATTAGGCAGTATGAGTGGAACTGATTTGCAAGTTGCTGCTCCGTTTATGGCATACATCTGTGTTTTAGTAACAGTTTGGGTAAATAACTTTTTAGAAGGGAAAACCCCATTTGATTTATTTCTTTTACCGTTAGTCAGTGTATTTATTGCAGGAATTATTCATGCATTATTCACACCGTACTTATCGATCTTTTTAACTTACATTGTTCAATTTATTAATAATATGACAAATATGAACCCATTACTGATGGGAATGGTGATCGCTGTTGTGGCAGGTTTATTATTTACCAGTCCTATTACCATCGTTGCGATTACGTCAATCCTGCAATTATCACCGCTTGCCTGTGGTGCAGCTTTAGCTGGAGTTATGTCGTTTATGTTAGGACTGGGGTTAATGTCTTTGCAGGATAATGATATTGGAGATAGTTTGGCTGTCTTGGTTGGTACCAGTATGCTTCAGTTTACGAATATGATAAAACATCCGATCATTCTTATTCCACCCATCGTATCAAGTATTGTTTGTGGGTGTGTATCGGCGGCATTATTTCAAATCACAACGTCTATTCATTCGGTGGCAATAGGCGGAACTTTGTTTATGGGAGTCATTGAAACGGTGGAACAAATGGGAAGCAGTTATTGGATTCTTCCGGTAGTGGCCTACATTATTTTACCGATTGTTATTAATTTTGCGGTGTATCAATTATTTAGAAAAGCACACTATTTACGAAATGGTGATTTAAAAATTTTAAAATAGTCATTGACCTTGTTAAATCAAAAGATTTGATAAGGTTTTTTTAGTAAATGAGTATGTTTTTTCTTTTAAGAAACAAGCTAATTTGAAAACATCCTATTTATTATGAGAGGAGTCAAATATGGAATACTGGAAATTAATTGGAATTGCTATCATTGTTGTAGGCTTTACTTTAAAATTTGATGTTTTGGCTGTCGTTTTAACTGCGGGTATTGTCACCGGGTTTGTTGCCGGAATAAATTTCTATGACATCTTAACTATATTAGGACAGTCTTTTGTTAATAATCGTTTAATGTCAATCTTTTTAATTATTTTTCCAGTCATTGCGATTATTGAAAGATATGGATTAAAAGAACGTGCCGGACAATTGATTGGACGTATAAAAAATGCTTCTGCCGGTAAAATCTTATCCTTATATATGGTCATACGCTCCATCGCCTCTGCGCTAAATATTCGTATTGGCGGACATGTTCAATTTATTCGTCCTTTAATTTTGCCAATGTCGGAAGCAGCGGCAGAAAACTCTAAATGTGAAAAATTAACCGAAAATCAGACAGATCATTTAAAAGGGATATCGGCAGCGGTAGAAAATTATGGAAATTTCTTTGCCCAAAACTGTTTTCCTGCCGCCAGTGGGGTGGTGCTCATTCAGGGGACAATGGCAGAACTTGGTTATGATGTGACTTTACAATCGATTGCCACGGCTGCTATTCCAATTGCTGTGATCACAGTGCTGTTAACATTTATACAGGTTTGGATTTATGATAAAAGATTAAAGAAAAGCATTGTAAAGGAGAAAAGATAATATGGCAGAGCTGTTGCAATGGACACCGGAGATATTTTATAGTTTGTGTGGATTGGTAAGTATTAATGCAGCTGTTCGTGCATTAAAGAATACAAAGGCAAAATTCGGTACTTTCTTATTTTGGCTAATCTTAGGGATTATCTTTATATTTGGTAAGATCATTCCTTATATGATGACAGGGGTACTGCTTATTTTTATGGGACTTTTAACAGTAACCCATCAAGTTAAAATGGGAGAATTTGCAGAAATCGATGAAACGAAGAAAAAAGAAGCGAGTGAACGTGTGAAGAATAAAATCTTTATTCCGGCAGCTTTGATTGGAATTATGGCATTGGTCATGTCTTTTGTTCGAATTGATGGAAAACCATTGGATGGAGCAACAATGATTGGGGTTGCTTGTTTGGTTTCACTTAGCTCGGCATTTATTATTTGCAAGCCTAAAGTCAAAGAAACAAGAGAGGACACAGCACGCTTATTGATGCAGGTAGGGGCAGCATGTCTGCTTCCTCAATTATTAGGTGCTTTAGGGGCTGTTTTTACGAAAGCCGGGGTTGGTGAGGTTATTGCTTCGATTATTTCGAGTATATTTCCTACCGGAAATATTGTGATTGGGGTATTATTATATTGTTTAGGAATGGTGATCTTCACGATGATCATGGGAAATGGCTTTGCAGCTTTTTCGGTTATCACAGTAGGAATCGGTGTTCCGTTTGTGATCATGCAAGGTGGTGATCCGGTGGTGGTAGCGACTTTGGGAATGACCAGCGGATTTTGTGGAACTTTGTTAACGCCGATGGCTGCGAATTTTAATATTGTGCCTTGTGCTGTATTAGAAACGAAAGACAAGTGGACAGTCATCAAAGCACAGATTCCAATGGCGATTGTGTTGATTATTATTCATGTGGTATTAATGTTGACATTGGCATTTTAGAAAGGAAGATAAGATGAAAATATTAGTTACAGGATTTGATCCTTTTGGCGGAGAAAAAATAAATCCGGCGATTGAATCGGTAAAAACATTACCGGATCATATATTGAATGCGGAGATTATTAAGTTAGAGATACCAACTGTGTGTCATAAATCGTTGAAAGTGCTGGATGAGGCTATCATGACGTATGATCCTGATGTGATTTTATCGGTGGGACAGGCGGGTGGAAGAAGTGATATTACAGTAGAAAGAGTTGGGATTAATATCGATGATTGTCGTATTCCGGATAATGAGGGGAATCAGATTATTGATGAGCCCATCTATCCGGAGGGACCGGCAGCTTATTTTGTCAATCTGCCTATCAAGGCGATGGTACGTCAAATTCAAGAAGTAAGGATTCCGGCTTCTATATCGAATACTGCGGGTACATTTGTTTGTAATCATGTCACTTATGGTGTTCGACATTTGATCGAAACCAAATATCAAGGGAAACGCAGTGGCTTTATTCATATTCCTTATTTACCGGAGCAAGTAGTAGATAAAAAAGAAAAGCCGAGTATGTCACTAGAGATGATCGTAAAAGCCTTGGTGGCTGCGATTGAAGCAATTATCCAATATTCTGAGGATATCAAAGTGACAGGTGGGGCGACACATTAATGAGACGTATCTTTGTATATGGAAGTTTACGATATGGAATGTATAATTATCAGAAATATTTAGCGGGACATTGCAAAGTCATACAACGAGCGTATATCAAAGGGACATTGTATTCTTTATTGCGAGTGGAGTATCCGGCACTGTTGGACGAAGGGAATAAATTTGTATTAGGTGAAATCTTAGAGTTAGATGAGACAGTTGATATGAAACTTCTGGATGTTTTAGAACGCTATTATGAAAAGGATAATATTAATAATGAATATGATCGTTTGATTAAGCCGATATATGATATAGATCAGAAGACGGTTATTGAACATCTGCCTGTATATGTTTATAATTTAAAAAGACAGGAACAAAGAGAACGGTTGGATCAAGAAATCGAAGATGGGGATTATGTCCGTTATCGAGCTTCGGTTTATAAGTGGTAGACTATGCTTATATAGTCTGCCTTTTTAATTGGAAAAATGTAGATAAACACAATAAAATATCACTCACAATGAGTATTAATTGATGTATAACTATAGAGACTATTAACCATGAAATGATAAAAAGCTATGTTTTTTGTGATGTAATCGTGATGTATTGGTAAAAAAACATTCTTAATTCAATATAATAAAATAATCAAAGGGATTAAATAGAAAGGTTGCATTTATGCAGTATTTGTAGTATTATGTCATTGATTAAAATAGTTGTTTCAAGAATTATTTTAATAAAGGATAATTGACAGTTATCTGGTATATAGGAATGTTGAAAGAGGAGATCGTTGCATTGTCACGTCTTGTCATAGACAGGGTCATAGTGTCATGGATTGAACTTAAGCTTTAGGTTCGATAGGCGAAGCCTACTCTTTTTTAGGAGGAACCCCATGAATTGGTATGTTATTCAGGTCAGAAGCGGTCATGAAAAAGAAATTGCCGATAAGTGTCGCAGCTTGATTGGTCAAGACATCTTGCAGGAATGTTTTATTCCTGAGTATTATGTGCAAAAGAAGTATCATGGTCAATGGCATCAAGTGAAGCAGATCTTGTTTAAAGGATATGTGTTTTTGATCAGTGATCATATCGAAGAACTGTTCAATGAATTAAAGAAGATTCCTGACTTTACTAAGGTGATTGGAAAGAAGAAAGAAGAGATCTATCCTTTAAAAGAAGAGGAAGTGGATTTTCTGGTGAGTTTTTCAAAGGAAGATCATATTGTGGAGATGTCGATGGGATATATTGAAGGCGAGAGAATCTATGTCACAAAGGGGCCGTTAAAAGGCAAAGAAGGAATGATTCAGAAGATAGATCGACATAAGCGAATGGCCTATATACAAGTGAACTTATTTAATGAAGAGACGACGGCAAAAGTCGGTTTAGAAATCATCAGCAAGAACTAGCTTCTTGCTTTTGTTTTTAGTTAAAAGGAGAGTGCGTTATTGTGAGTGCAGAAAATGAATATGAAGTGTGTGTCGTATGCCATAAAGAATTAGATATAAAAAAAGAGACACCTATTTCAGAAAGAGAATTTTATATTGAAGGTGCGGGGCAAGTATGTATTGATTGTTATATTAAGTTATTAAGCGAAAAGAGTTCTTTAAATGACTATTAAGGAAAGAGAGAAATATGATAAAAACCTTACCAATCAATATAAAAAGATTTTGACTCATCCAGAAGCACAGGTGAAAGAAAAAAATAAAAGTAAGTATTTATTATGCTCTGATCATGAATATGAAGAGTATTTTAAGAACGAAATATCGAAGCATAAGTCTAATATCTCATATGAGCCTAAGCCTTTTTATGAGTGCTTCAAAAGAACAATGGATATTTTGTTTTGTTTGATTACTTGTATACCTGCGTTATTAATAATAGGTTTTTTTTGTATTCTTATAGTTTATGAGTCTGAAGGTAATCCTATTTTTTCACAAATAAGAGTGGGCAAGAATGGAAAGCTTATTAAAATTCATAAACTTAGAAGTATGAAAGTAGATGCAGAGAAAGAAGGCCAAAAATGGGCGGAATTGAATGATCCTCGAATCACAAAAATTGGGAGAATAATAAGAAAATATAGAATAGATGAATTACCCCAACTTTTTGATGTACTAACAGGAAAAATGTCCTTAATTGGTCCTAGACCTGAGGTTCCTTCATTAACATACCGATTTAATGAGGAAAATCCCGGGTTTGTAACTAGACTAATGGTAACTCCTGGGCTATCGGGAATGGCACAAGTATATGGTAAATATGATACCCCACCTAAAGAAAAATGGCAGAAAGATTGCCAATATATTGAAAATAGAAGTTTTGTTTTATATATAAATATATTTTTCCTTACAATAAAAACCGTATTTTGTGGTGAGGGTGCAAGATGATAAATTAATTATAAGCACTCATCATTAACCCAATAAACTGAAGGAAATTAAATTAGAATTCTATTACTAAACGAAACACTAAGTTATCTTTATTTATCAAATTGGTGCAGTTCATTTCTCTCAAATTTATTAGAGAACCAGATATTTTATAATACATTAATATTAATATTTTAAGAATGGTTAAATTTTAAACCACTATTCACAAATATGTATAATTCAGTATATGGAAACAGAGATTTTATAAAAAATATTATTTGCCATATACGTTAAAAGTTGCATTTTGCACTCACGTATCTCTCATTTAAAAATGTTATATAAACGTGGATGGGAAAGCACAAGTCTTTCTTTAAAATGCTCATCTTCGTAATGAAGTTGGATAGAATTGTTGAAAGGGAAACAGGAGATCTACATAAAGGAGAGGAAGCTTTATGAATAATAAAAGAATATTATTTTTTGCGCCTAATTTTTTTGGCTATGATTTAGAAATTAAAAAAAAATTAGAAAATATGGGAGCGATTGTTGACTTTTATGATGACCGTCCATCAAATTCAACCCTTTATAAAACTTTGATAAGAATAAACCCACATTTAGCAAAAAATAAAATACATAAGTATTTTTCTAACATTGTTAAAAGTAATCAAGATAAAAAATATGATTATGTTTTTTTTATTAAATGTGAAGCTGCTCTCGCAGGAGATTTAAAATTGTTAAAAAAAACTTTTTCAGAAGCAACTTTCGTATTATATCTTTTTGATTCTATTTCAAACATTAAATATTTTGATATTAAAGAAAAATATTTTGATACTATTTTTTCGTTTGATTTAGAAGATGTTAAACGGATTGAAAGAATGAAATTTTTACCATTATTTTATTTGGATGCCTATAAACAAAATATAACAACAAATGTATCTTATCGCTATGATTTATCTTTTATTGGAACAGGTCATTCCGATCGCCCCAAAATTATTAATTTATTACGAAAAGAATTAGAACAACAAAATAAAAGCTATTATTTTCAACTTTATATTCCAAGTAAAACTATTTTATATGCAAAAATATTAACAAATTCACATTTCAGAGATTTGTATAAAAACAAGTGCATTACATTAAATAAAATTGAGGTTTCAAAAGTAAGTCAAGTAATGAATGAAAGTCGTTGTATTTTAGATATTCAACATCCTCGTCAAAGTGGTCTTACGATGCGAACAATTGAGTTAGTGGGTATGAAGAAAAAGTTTATGACAACAAATAATTATATTAGGCAATATGATTTTTATGATCCAAACAATATCATGGTCATAGAAAGAAATCATCCTCATTTTAACGGCGAGGTATTGATACGTGAATATAAACCAATTTCAAAGGAAATTTATGATTCTTATTCCATTAATCAATGGATTATCAAAATATTTGGTTTAAATAAATAAGAAAGGGGATATTATGTCTAAAATATTAGTTACAGGTGCAAATGGATATATTGGAGCTCATGTGGTAAAAGAAATGTATAAGCAACATTTAAATTTTATAGCTACAGATTATGACACTTGGCATCTCAAAGGAATCCAATCTTTTCAATGTAATTTATTTAATGAAGAAAATATATATGAAAATGCGGGGAATCCTGAAGTACTATTGCATTTGGCTTGGAGGAATGGCTTTGTTCATAATGATATTAATCATATGAAAGAACTTTCTTTTCATTATACGTTTATTACAAACATGATCGAAAAAGGGATTAAACATATTTGTGTAATGGGAAGCATGCATGAAATAGGTTATTATGAGGGTGTAATTGATGAAAGTACCCCAACACACCCAATGTCCCAATATGCAGTAGCCAAAAATGCTTTACGTCAATCCTTAGAAATTTACTGTAAAGAAAAAGGAGTTATATTCCAATGGATTAGAGGTTTCTATATCTATGGAGATGACACTTTTGGAAATTCAATATTTGCGAAATTACAGCAAGCAAATAAAGATGGTAAAACGACTTTTCCATTTACAACTGGAAAAAATAAATATGATTTTATTTCCATAGATGACTTAGCTAAACAGATTGTAGCAGTAGTTAAACAAGATAAAATTAATGGTATTATTAATTGTTGTTCTGGAAAACCAGTTAGTTTAGCGGATCAAGTGGAATGGTATATTAAAGAGTATAACCTCAATTTAGTATTAAAATATGGAGCTTTTCCTGATCGAGAATATGATTCACCTGCTATCTGGGGTGACAATACAAAAATAACAAAAATTTTGGGAGAATCTCATGATTAGTGTAGTGATTCCTATATATAATAGTATGGATACTATTATACCTTGTTTAGAATCTGTTAGAAATCAAACAGCTATTCAACAAATCAAGGAAATTATTGTTGTAAATGATGGTTCTACCGATGATACATTAGAAATATTGAATAAATACATAGACTTACATAGCGATTTACCAATCACTGTTATAAGTAAAGAAAATGGTGGCGTATCTTCTGCTCGAAATACAGCAATTAAACTTTCTACTCAAAACTGGATTGCGTTATTAGATTCTGATGATATATGGTTACCAAATAAATTAGAAGTTCAAATTAATATCCTAAAAAAATATCCACAAATTAAGTTTTTAGGTACTAATAGAAATAAAGAATACGTTAAAATCGGTAAAAGATTAGATGATAAGATATTTTATTTAAATACAAAAAATGTATTAATGAAAAGTTGGCCACACACTTCTACGGCATTAATAAACAAAGAAGTATTTAATCAAGTAGGATTATTTGATGAAAAACGAACTCATGCTGAAGATGGTCAATTATGGATGAAAATCGCATTTCATTATGGAATTTATTATTTGTATGATTCCCTTGAAATTGCTGGCGGGGGAAAACCTACTTTTGGATATAGTGGTTTATCTGCAAATATAAAAAAGATGCATGAAGGTTGTCTTTTAAACATTTATGAAGCATATAAATTAAAATACTTAAATTATATTGAATACAAATTATTATTATTATATGAAAAAGTAAAATATTTAAGAAGGAAAGTATTGATAAAAAAATTATGAGAGTAAGGAAGATTTATTGGCATATATTAAGTTATAAATATAAATTAAAATTTAAAAAATTTGGTAAGTATTCATATATTGCAAAACCACTATTTATTGATATTAATAGAGGAAAAGTGATAACCAAAGATAAGTTAAGAATACAGCCAGGATTGCGTATGGAATTATTAAATAAAGACTCTAGTATTTTAATAGGTGAAAATGTTTCAATTGGCCAAAATTTTCACATTACATCAGGTGGAAAATTGGAAATAGGTAAAGATGTTGTTATTTCGGGGAATGTTTTTATTACAAATATTGATCATGAATATCAAGAAATAAATGTTCCTATTTTAGAACAAAAAAATAAAATAACAAGTACAGTAATTGGTGATAATTGTTTTATTGGATATGGAGTCTCTATTCAAGCAGGAACTAAGCTTGGGAAACAATGCATAGTAGGAACAAATGCTGTAGTTAGAGGAGAGTTCCCAGATTATAGTGTGATTGTTGGAGTTCCAGCAAAAATAATTAAGAGGTACGATTTTAAACAAAATAAATGGATTAGTGTTAAATTATAAATAGCAAATTCATTTAAGGGGGTTAAAAATGAAGAAAATTCTTATTTATTATAAAAGCTTAAATAGATTGGGTGGAATTGAAAGAGTAATTTCCAATTGGGCTAATGAGTTAGCGACTGATTATAAGATAACCATTCTTACTAAAGATAGTGTTGAAATAAAATTATATTTTAATGATAAAATAACGATCAAAACTCTTTCAGTAATGAGGGAAGACAGTAAAAACAACTCATTAATAAATATTATAAAATCGCGCCATGCGTTAAAAAAGTTTTTAAAGCACAATGATTTTGATTTTATTTATACTGCTACCATTATTGAGACTTTTGAAATTTATTTAACTTCAAAAAAATATTTGAAACGAGTTATTGCTTCTGAGCATGGCTCTTTTTTTGCTTATAATAAGTGTTATATCATGCTTCGTAAGCTAATTTATCCACATATATATAAAGTAATTTGTCCCAATAAAATGGATACTGAAATTTATAAACAACTTAATTTTAATGTTACTTATATTCCACATCTTATAACATTTTCCCCAATATCAAAAATTGAGAAAAAAGAAAAGATAATTCTTAATGTTGGCAGGTTAACTAATGATAAACAGCAATTACTATTATTAAAAATGTGGAATGACTTAAATTTGAAAAATAATCTTAATGATTGGAAATTATATATTATAGGCTCAGGAGAATTAAAAAGTGAAATTGAAGATTATGTTCGGATACATAAACTAGAGAATACAGTTTCTATTATTGAGGCTACAAAGAATATAAAGGATTATTATTTGAAAGCCTCTATTTTTGCATTTAGTTCTAAAATGGAAGGATTTGGAATGGTTTTAATTGAAGCAATGGCCTATGGTAATTGTTGTATTTCATTTGATTGCCCAAGTAGTCCTAAAGATATTATAAAGAATAACTATAATGGTTTTTTAATTCCTTGCTTTAACGAAAGTGAATATGAAAAAAAGCTTTTGTCATTAATCAAAAATGATCAATTAAGAAATAGATTAAATGAAAATGCATTGAATTCAATGAATAAATGGGATAATGGAAAAATAAAAAGACAAATGAGAGACATATTTAATTAACAGATTTCAACTAGAGAAAACCTCTTTAAAATTTATTTAATTATATAAAGGAGATTGTATGAGCATATTTTCCATATCATTGTGTGTATTATTGATTTATCAATTTATAAAATTAGATTTTAAAAAAAACTATGAATTATTAATTATAGAAAGTATTTTATTAAAACTACTATGTGATATTGGAATTGGGATAGACCTTCCATTTATATCATTAAGACCATATGAAATAGTTTTTTATATTTTAACGATCTTTTCTTTTTTTATTTTAGTAAAGAAAAGACGACCTTCAAAAAAACAAATTAAATTGTTTATTATCTTACTAATATTAATATTTGTAAATAATGCTTTACTAATAATACATCCATTAAATTATAAAACTGTTTGTTTTCCAAATTTGTGGTACGACTATTTTACAAATGGGATTTCTGGAGTTCCGATGTTTAGTAAGTTTGTTATTATTTATGATATTTACTTTATTATGTTTTATATAAATGTATGTAGCATTTTTAATTTTTATAAAAAACAAGATATCATAAAGCTTTTTAAAAAGACTCTAAATATTGCTTTTAAAGTTTTAATAATTATTGTTATTACAGAAATTATAATTAAATTAATTTTTGGTGACTCTACTTTTTATATATTGAGAGATAGTATCTTTGGTATTGGCGATGATACATCTTCTTTACTTAAAAGGGGATCACTTATAACGATTTATGGATTGTGTACGGAGCCATCCTCTTTAGCGTTATCATTATTTTATATAGGTTTAGGGATAATTTCAGTAGAAAAATGCAAAAAAATTATCCTATTAAAATTATTGGTTTTATGTTTTATTGGTATTCTTACTGGTAGTATGTTATTTTATCTATTATTTTTATTACTAGTCACAAGCTTCTTGTTAAATATATCTAATAATATTATTTTAATAATTAGGTCTCATAAAATCCTATTTTTTTGTATATTACTTGCAATTATTAACTTTTTTATTATTTTTTCATTCACTCAACTAGGATCTTACTACTTGAACAGAGTATACAATATAATAGATATTATATTTTCTGGGAAACATAATTTAAATTCAGAATCTGTAAGAATCTATAGTGCTATAGAAATGATTCAAGTTTTCATTAGAAGTCCGTTAATAGGCTCTGGGCTTGGTACCGCTTATGGATACTCTTCTCTTCTAACTTTTTTGGCTAATTTTGGTTTGTGTGGAGTCTTATTTTATTTTTATATTTGGAAATATTTTATTGGGAAAATAGCTATTAAAAAGATTATATATATAGTTTTTCCGCTATTAATATCATTACTAATACATGGTAGCATTAATACTTTTGTTTTCCCTCAATTTATTTATTTGTTATTTTTAGTTTATTATGCGAATTACAAAAAAGGGGAACAAAATGATTAAAGAACAAAATAAAAAAATGATTAGCAATACAGCAATGCTTTATTTACTTACCTTTGCTAAATTGATATTACCATTAATCACATTTCCTTTTCTAACAAGAATTTTAAGTGTGTCCAGCTATGGACAAATGACCTATGTAAAAAGCTGTACTAATTATATGCAATTAATTGTGGATTTTGGTTTTTTATTATCTGCAACAAAAGATATTGCACGTTTAACTAATAACTCAGAAATATCAAAAATCTGTTCTAAAGTAACTTACGCCAAAATATTTCTTTCTATAATTTGTTTCATTATTTATTTAATTATGATCTTTTTTATTCCAATATTAAAACGAGATATATTATTTTCTATTCTTTCACTCGTACCAATTTTTCTAAGTATTTTTCTTTTTGATTATTATTTCCGTGGAATTGAAAAAATGCATATTGTTGCAATTAGATTTACAATCGCAAAATTAATAAGCGTAATTTTAACTTTGATGTTTATTAAAAATGATAATCAACTGATATATATACCTGTATTTGAAATACTAACAACAATAGGTGCAGTAATTTCAACAATAATTTACTTGAAAAAAGAAAAAATAAAGCTAATTCGTATTAATTTTGTAGATGTGATTGATGAGATTAAGAAATCCTTTGTGTTTTTTTTGTCTGATATTGCAAGTACTGCGTTTACATTAATTAATACCTTTTTAATTGGCATTTTATTATCAGAGAGTGATGTAGCATATTGGGGAGTTGCTTATACATTGATATCGGCTGTGCAAAGTATGTATAATCCAATATCTAATGGTATTTATCCTACAATGGTAAAAACAAAATCGTTTAAAACTATAAAACGGGTATTATTTATTTTCATGCCTATTATTATTTTAGGAATTATATTCTGTTATTTTGCAGCTCCATCAATTATCAATATAATAAATGGTCCACAATATATACCATCAATTAAAGTGTTTAGAGGTTTATTACTACTATTACTATTTAGTTTTCCAGCAATTATTTTAGGCTGGCCGACACTAGGGGCGATAGATAAAGATTATGAAGTTACTAAAACAACGATTATTGCTTCTATCGTACATGTATTGGGGTTAGCAATTTTAATAGGAACTAATAATTTCAACATTTTTTCTATAGCAATCATGCGCTGTATAACTGAGGGATGTTTATTAATAGTAAGAATTAACTATGTGGTGAAATATAAACAGGATTTTAAAGTTACATAAATAAAGGAGTAGATATGAGTTTAAATGAATTCAAAAAGGATAGCAGTTTATGCAGTGGATGCACCCTATGTTCTATTGTTTGTCCAACAAAGGCTATAACCTATAAATCAGATTTAAATGGTTTTATCTATCCGAAAATAGATAACGAAAAATGTATTGAATGTTCAAGATGTGATAAAATTTGTCACATTAATACAAATGAAAGTCAAAATAGTGAATTACTAAAAGGATATGCTTTTATAAATAATTCCAAAGATGAATTGCTAATTTCTTCTTCGGGAGGAGCATTTATAAGTATCGTTAAAGCGATATTTAAAAAAGAAAATAACGTATCGGTTTACGGAGCAGAAATGTTCTATGAGCCCAATGTTCATGTTAGACATACTAGAGCAACAACAATTGAAGAGGCAAGAAAATTTTCAGGCTCTAAATATATTTATAGTGATATTAAAAATATATTAAGTAATATAATTGAAGATATATATGATAATAAATTTATTATTTTTTCGGGACTCCCTTGTCAAATTAAAGCAATCAAAAATTATTTATCTGTTAAAAATGTTGATAGCAAAAAAATTATGTATATAGATCTAGTTTGTCATGGAACTTCAAGCAAAGGATTTTTTGATAATTTTATTAATATGTTAGAAAAAAAATATAAGTCAAAAGTCATTATATTTAAATTTCGTGAAAAAAAACTAGGTTGGAAAGGGTATCCTTGTTATGTGAAATTTCAGAATGGTAAAGAACTTAAAAACACATTTCTTTTAAGAAATTATCCAGTATTATATCTAAAAGGTTTATTAATGAGAAAATCTTGTTTTAATTGTCAATTTTCTTCTTCTAAAAGAATATCGGATATTACTTTAGGAGATTTTTGGGGGATTGAAAAAATAAAAAATAATCTTAACACTAAAAATGGTATTTCTATGATCACAATAAATAGTGAGAAAGGCTTAGAAATTTCATCATTACTAAGCAATTTTGGTACTCTAATTGAAGTCTCCATACCTGATATCATTAATGAACAAGATAATATGCAACATGGTCATAATCAGCCGACAGATTATGATTCATTTTGGAAATCCTATGAAAAATTTGGTATCACTTATGTACTAAAAAAATATGGTTCTTTGAATTTAAAAGGCTGGCTCAGATATTACTTTAAAAAATTATTAATTCAACTTAAAGTTTATATAATTTATACTAAGATAAGAGGGAAGTAAAATGAAGAAAATCGGAATTGTTACATATTATAAAATCTATAATTTTGGCTCAATACTTCAAGCTTATGCTTTATCAGAGAAAATTAATTCATTTGGATATACTGCTGAGATTATTGATTATTTGGACAATGAGCAGGAATGTTACAAAAGAATAAAGGCATTAACATATAAAAATAGACTTTTAACTAGCTTAAAAAGCCCCTTTTTATTATATCAAACAATAATGACAAAAATTAAGGGGGAGAAATTTGTCTCTAATATAGATAGCGATTTAAAGAAAAAGTTTGATAAATTTAGTGAAGATTACTTAAAGTTATCAAAAACAGATATTTTGTTAGATAAAAATTATTTTGATGGATTTATATGTGGTAGTGATCAAGTATGGCAGCTCTCTGCTCCAGGGCTACATGAATTATATTATTTAAGATTTACTGATAAAAATAAAAGAATCGCTTACGCTCCCAGTTTTGGTAGTGAAACTATCCCATGGTATAATAAAAAAAGACTAAAAAAATATTTATCTGAATTTAAAGCTTTATCGGTGCGGGAAGATACTGGTGTTAAAATAATAGAAAAGATTTTAGGAGAGAAAGTTCTTCAAGTATTAGATCCTGTTTTATTAATGGAACAAGATTTTTGGAATTCTATGATTCATGAAGATAACATTATTGATCATGATTATATAATTGGATACTTTATTGGAGATATTTCTAATTATATTGATACAATAAAGATAATAGAAACTAAATTAAATTGTAGAATTATCTTAATTAATTCTGGGAAAAAGCAAAATCTCAAAAGAGAAACTATTTCTCCAGATCCAATTCAATTTATGACTCTGATTGCTAATGCTAAGTATGTATTAACTGACTCTTTACATGGAACAGAATTTTCTATTGTATTTAAAAAAGATTTCATTGTATTTGAAAGAAATTATATCACTGTAGCCGAACAAAAAACAAGACTACTATCTTTATTAAATCTATTAAATCTAGAAAGTCAATATTTAACTAAAAATGAAAACAAACTAGTTGATAAAATTAAACATATTGATTTTTCAAAGGTTGACCTGATTTTAGATAAGCAAAGAGGTGTATCCAATAAATATCTATTTAACACTTTAGACGAATTATAATGCTACCAGAATGAAGCTCCTAGAAAGTGCATCTATTTTGTGGAGAAACTGACATGATTAACTATCTAATTAGTTAAAAATCAATTCTTAATATTTTGCACCGATTTTGGTTGACTATAGCTTATTCTCAATAAAGATAAGGATTAGGAAAGTTGTATAAAAAGTCTTTTGATTGTATGGAAGGAATCATATTATGAAGTTAAATAGTTTTTAGGATTTCCAAACAAACAAAAGTATAAAAACCAGACGTAAATAAGTGCCTTAAATCGTGATAAATAAAGGCACAATCACAAATCAATTCTTACTATGTCAGGAACGGCTTTAAACTTTCTGATAACGGAATAGAAGGTTTGAATGGCACTGAATGTATCACGCTTCATGAAAATGTTGAATGAAGTAATGATTATGCTTACGCTGTCGCACATGAAAAAGACATAGACATGCTTACCTTTGACTTTAACGTACGTTTCATCGCCACAATGATCCTTTGACATATGATCATACTGATAATGATCAAGCCAAGGTTCAATGAGATTACTGACAGCTTCTGTGTAGTTAGCGACTGTCTGATGAGATATTTTTATATCATGAACTTCACGCATGATTAAAGCAGTTTTTCTAAGAGAGAGACCGTAGTGAGGACATTTGCTAGATTCAGGGAAAGTTATTCGAGTTCTGCGTTTAATAGGTTTAGGCATATTACCATTGTGCTTGGTTTTATAAAGTTCAATGGCAACATCAAAATCGGATTGCCAGAGTGGCTTCGAGCTGTCGAAATACTTAAATTCCACTTTTAGTTTTTCAATTGAGTTACACTAGAGGTATAAAAAAAGTTATAATTTAAGGATTGAAAAGCAGAGATGTATATGGTGAAATATGTGCCGAACTTATAAAGAGGACGATTTACAGGAAAGTACACATTATTATTTAAGTGGAAAGGTGGTTGAAATAAAATGGGAAATGTTGTCGAGACAATACCTCGCCAAAGGAATACATCGTTGGATATAGCAAGAGTTGTTGCAATAATGGCTGTTGTTATGATACACGTAAGTGCTGCATTTGTGATGTCCAACGAATTGGGTAGTCTGGAGTTTATATGGGGAAATATTTTTGATAGCATATCACGAATTGGTGTTCCTTTGTTTGTTATGATTTCTGGAGCGTTAATGCTTGATGAAGAAAGACCATTTTCAATTAAAGATTTGTTTTCAAAGCGATTGCCACAGATTATTTTTTTGTTGATTGTATGGTCAGCAATATATGCTGTAGGTTACAAGCTTGTAATACCTTTGGTCAAGGGAGAAAGCATAAGTATCAAGTCTTTTATTGCCGGATTCGCTTCAGGTCATTATCATTTGTGGTATCTATATATGCAGATAGGTTTATATTTGGCGTTGCCATTTTTAAGAGCTATTGTCTGCAAGAAAAACAAAAACCTTGTATTGCTTTATTTAGCAATATCCCTGCTGACTCAATTTACAATACCAGTAATTCAAGCACTGTCCTTGCAGTTTGGTTTTGTTGCTCATCTAATTACGCTTATTAGAAAATTACAACTTGGTTTTTTCAATGTATTTGTTTCATACTTTTTAGCTGGTTGGTATATTGTTCATGTTGGCGTATCGAAGAAGATCAAGATTGCGTTATATGTTTCTTCGATTTTGGCGTTGTTAATGATGATTGTATACGTTAATTTTACTAAAGATTACGCGAACGCATATGCAGACGGTATTCTTGTTTTCGTTTACTCAGTTGGTGTTTTCCTTGCATTAAACAGTGTGAAATACAAACAAGGTTTTGATGATATTGTTTCCATACCATCAAAGTCCAGTTTTGGAATATATGTTGTACACGCTGTTTTGCTTGATGTGATTAAACACCTACTTCCGAAAACATTGGTAGCACCGCTTTATATGTTGGTCTGCTGGATGATAACCTTTGTAATCTCATTATTTGCAACATTTGCTTTATCCAAGATTCCATATTTTAAAAAACTCGTAAGAATGTAGAAATACCAGACAAAAGAATTGATCCAGAACGTTTACCAACAGTAGGGAGTCTTTTTGCATCACTTAACTTGAAAAAGCATAAACCAAAGGCAACTAATCGTAAAAAGCGGGGTGTTCTTGCTTTACTCATTTGCAAAGCAGATATGTTTGAACCGCGCCAACTGTAAGCCGGGATTTCTGCGGTAACAGATAGACAAAATCACAGGGTGCTGTTTTGATAATTTAATTTTTACTGGGGTGTGAATCGGATTACCTTTAATATTGTGGGGGATTAGGTATCAAAAAAGATAGAAAATTAGTGAATTTGATCTGTCCACTGTCAAGTAGACAGATAAATAAATTAAAATTAATAATTGATGACTTGTCGTAAGATAGATTATCTTTTTCTATTTGTTATAGCATAGTCTGAATATTACGGTCAAAGAACGACACCATATTAATGCTATGACGACAACGTGTTTCTAACGACGACAGTGTTGACACCTTAAAATATAATTATATGCTCCACAATGTCCTCCTGGAATTAGAATATAAATGTAGACAGATATCTACAAATTCTAAGGAAAGGAGGACTTTTTATGTCTAAAGACAAGAACATCGTTCGTCTTAATCATCAAGGAATGTCTCAAAGAAATATTTGTAAGACACTTAAAGTTTCAGATCGACGTGTACGAAATACACTAAAAAAGTTGAAAGAACTGAACCTTACCTACAATGATGTAAAAGATATGGATGATTTTTCATTTGATGAACTGTTTACTAAAAAACCAGAGGAGGTGATTTTAAAAAGAAGACCTGATTGTAAACATATTCATGAGGATTTGAAACGCAAAGGTGTTACGTTAATGCTTCTATGGGAAGAGTATGTTGAAGAGTGTATAGCTTTAGGTGAATCCTATCTTAAATACACGCAGTTCGGTAATGTCTATAAATCCTATGTTGATACAAATAAACTGACCATGCATATTGACCGCAAACCAAGTGAAAGGTGCGAGGTGGATTGGGCCGGTACTACAATCCCAATTTATGATAGGACACTTACTAATGTGATAGGAAAAGTATATTTATTTATTTATTTATTGGTGTATTGCCGTTCAGTCAATATATGTTTGCTCAAGCTACCATGGATATGAAAGAAGAATCATGGATCAATCATCATATCGATATGTATAACTTCTTTGGAGGCGTACCTTTGATGTGTATCTGTGACAACTGTAAAACTGCTGTGATTTCTCATAAGAAATATGAGGAAATCATATTAAATCCTGCTTACTATGAAATGGCTGAATATTATGAAACTGCCATCGTTCCAGCTAGAGTAAGACATCCTAAAGATAAAAAAGGATCTGTTGGTTATATGACACGTCAAATCATTGCACGTTTAAGAGATGTAAGATTTAGTACATTGACAGAACTTAATACTCGCATCATGGAAGAAGTAAATAAGTTAAATGATAAGCCATTCCAAAAAGAGACTATTCAAGAAATTATGTATTTGAAAATGAAGAAAAAGAATATCTGTCTGCACTTCCTGAATTGCCATATGAATATGCTATCTGGAAAAAGCTACTGTATCTTTTAACTACCATATCAGTATCTAAAAAAAGAAGTACAGATAAGGATTACATCCAGGGTTATTGAAATCTATGATAAGAATGTTCGCATCGCAACATATCCAAGGATATTGAGTGGTGTAAATAAGTATGTTACGAATAAAGAACATAAGCCTGATAATCATAGAGCCTATGGTGAATGGAATCAGGAGAGAATTCTCAACTGGTCAAAAACGATAGGCCCTGATACGTATAAGGTGATACTAGGCATTTTCATGAATGCCAGAGTTGAACAGCAGGTATATAACCAGTGTATTACGATTCTTAAATTAAAAGATAAGTATTCCTCACAACTCTTGGAACGTGCCTCAGAAATCATTATCGAGAAGAATATCGCACCTATACATAGAAATTTTAAGGCAGTAATCGAAAACATTCAAAAAGTCGAAGAAAAAGAAAATGAAACAAATGATTATACACTCGTAAGAGGGGCTTCATATTATGGAGAATATAGAAATGATTAATCAGAACTACGAAAAACTAATGAAAATGAATCTAACTAAGATGGCCGAGCTTTATAAAAATCAATCTACAAATAAAGTATATCTGGAGCTTTCCTTTGACGAAAGATTTGCACTTCTTATTGATGGAGAAGCTGATGATAAATATAATAAGCTTATTTATGGAATTCAAAAAAGATCAAAGATAAGGATGCCAGAAGGTTCCGTAAGCGAAATCAGATTTTATCCAGATAGAGAAATTGATAAAGTACTGACATTAAAACTTGCAGAATGCGATTATATTGATGAGCATCTTAATGTGATCGTAGTAGGTGCGACAGGAACTGGCAAAACATATTACATATCTGCTTTAGGAAATTCAGCATGTAAGAAAGCGAAAAATGTTAAATATGTTAGATTGCCGGACCTGCTTTATGATTTGAATTAGGCTAGAAATAAGGAATCTTACAAAAAGAAACTAAAATACTATGTTAGAGCAGATTTGTTAATAATAGACGAATGGTTATTAAATCCAACTACTGCTCAACAGCAGTCTGATATACTTGAACTGCTAGAATTGCGATACGACTGTAAAGCAACAATATTCGCATCACAGTTTCTACCGGAAGGATGGCACACTAATCTTGGAGGAGGAGCTGTTGCAGATGCTATACTGGATCGAGTCATAGCTAATTCTTATCTTATGAAATTAAGCATTGTGAAAAGATATTTAGGGGGTGAGGGATCTACTATTTCTTTAGCCAAAGAAATAAATACAAAAAAGACTGTTGTGAGTAATTGGATTAAAAAATATCTGGCATTCGGTGAAAGTGCATCGAATCCATCTATTACAAATGCAGCCTATACAAAGGGTTTTAAAGAACAGGTTGTATTGGATTATCTCAATGGTGGAGAATCCTATGAGGACTTGGCAATAAAATATCATATTTCATCAGCTAGTCCTATAAAAAATTGGGTGAAATTGTATAATAGTCATAGAGAACTAAAAGATTATATTCCTGGAGGAGAAAATATCTATATGGCTAAAAGCAGAAAAGTCAATAAGGAAGAACGTATTGAAATCGTAAAGTACTGTCTTGAACATGATATGGATTATAAGACAACGGCTAAGGTATTCGAAACCACTTACGCGAATGTCTTTAACTGGGTTAAGAAGTACAAGGAAAAAGGAGAAGAAGGTTTAGGTGACAAACGTGGACGACATAAACCGGATGAAGAAGTGGATGAAGTGACATTATTAAAGCGTCAGCTGAAGCAGAAGGAGCATGAACTTGAAATGGCACAACTGGAGCTTAGACTTCTAAAAAAGTTAGACGAGATCGAAAGGAGGAGGTCTATCGAACAAGTAAATATGAAGCAGAATATGAAACCATCAAAGAAATTAGTGAAGAAAGGATAGATAAAGAAAGGACAGCCACTATATCACTCATGTGCAGAATACTAGGTGTAAAACGTGCAAACTACTATAAATGGCGACAACATGAAAAAAGTGCAGTAGATAAAGAAAATGAAGAAATAGCTAAATGGATCAGAGAATATCATAAAAAATATAACGGATTACTAGGTTATCGTATGATGGCTGACAGAATCAATAGAGATTATAATAAGAATTACAGTGATAAACGTATCTATAAGATGATGAGAATAGTAGGGATTCATAGTATTATTCGCCCTAAACAAAGAAGCTGCACAGTCAGAAAACACAACAACACAGCCAAGAATAATCTCAACCGAGATTTCAATGCCTCTAGACCAAATGAAAAATGGGTGACGGATGTCACTGAATTCAAATATGGTCCACATAATGAATATAAGCTCTATCTAAGTATCTTTCTTGATCTTTATGACAGAACAGTTGTCAGTTATGAAGTGGGTGAGCACAATAATAACCCACTTGTCTTTAATACATTTGATAAGGCAGTTAAAGACAATCCCAATGCCCATCCTTTATTCCACAGTGATGGCGGTTTTCAATATACAAGACCAGTTTTTATAAAGATGATGAAGGCATATGGAATGACACAAAGCATGTCAAGAGTACACTTTTGCATAGATAACGGACCAATGGAAGGGTTCTGGGGAATCATGAAATGTGAGATGTATCATTACGGAAAACATTACAATACAAAAGATGAGCTTATTAAAGCTATAGATGAGTGGATAGACTATTACATGTATGAAAGATATCAGAGAAGATTTGGAGTTAAGACCCCCTATGAAGTCAGAAGTGAAGCGTTATCTTTACAAACACCAAATCAATATCCCATACCTGAAAATAAAAGAATAAAAAAATATAAATTAGAACATTACATAAGCAGCACAACATTAGCTACATAAAGAAAAATGAAGTTGTCAGCTCGACAACTTCAACAACAATAATTTTAATTATTTCACCTGTCTACTTGACAGGGGCGGTTCAATTATTATCAGATTTTGATGTTGCAAGAATCCAAGGAACATATCGCAAGTTTATAGAACAGTAAAGTAGATTTGATTTATTAATACTGGATGAATTTTTATTAACTTCAGTAAATGAAAGTGAAAGAAACAATATTCTTGAATTCATGGAATCTAGATATAATAAACACTCAACAATTCTATGTACTCAGTGATCACCTGAAGGATGGTATCAGCGATTGGGTGAAAGATTGGGAGCAGATGCAATTTTAGATAGAACTTTAACAGTTCTTATAGCATACTTTTGCAGGGATCATTAATGAGAGAAGATTATTCAAAAATCAAAGAACGATTATGAGCCTGTTCTTATGAACTGGATCTCATTCTCGGTCAAGGTGGCTCTCTTAAGTGGAATTGGCTGGCTCTAAATCAATGGACAACATAGCTTCGCAACGTCGAAATATTCATTTGAAATTTTCTGTTATGAATAATCCCGGTTTTAAGATTATCGGGATTAAGTAATCTGGTTACTCCATCGAAATATTTATACATATTAATATGGCAATGAATCCACTCTTCCTGATTCATGCTGGGACATGTCAGGACATAACAGTACATACTAAATGGTAATGTTGCCAAAAATAGGTATACTTTTACTTATTCACCAGTGAACGAATCAAACACATTCATCGTTATACCATTCCAGTCAACCATATCTTTATCGCCTGGTTTATGATGGATATGCATAGTTAAATTACTCTTCTTTACATGCTCCTGATAGCGTTCTAAAAAACCTTGACCGATGGTAGAGTGATAATGAAGCATTTTAACATTGTTCAATATATTCCTGCCATAAGTCCTTAATAGAGGTTCCTGGGTTAAGTAATTCCTTATGAACATAATCAAAATCCAGCATTGTTTGTATTGGTACACACTTTTCTTCAGGAAACAAAATTTCACTAATTTGTGATTTATCCATATTTTGCAATTGAACCCATGCAAACTCGAATTTATCGGCAGCTTTAAAAACTTTGCTGACATTATTTCGTGATATATGCAACGTTGAAGGGATTGAACGCTGACCATCACCTTTAAAACGTTTTTTAAGAATCTTCTTGATTTCTTGCATAATAAAAAACACCTCTTTTGGTATAAGATTGCAATGCCTACATTGCAATCTTATACCAAAAGAGGTGTCTCTGTGAATGGACCGTTATTTAATTGTAAGTGGTTCTAAATCGCCGAAATATTCAATAATCAGCTTTTTTAAACCAATCTTTCTTTTAAAAACTTAAGAATTAAAATTAGTATGAAATATACATTAATATTCCAATAGAATGAAAGCAATAATATCCATTATCCTTAGAAGCAAAAAATTGTTCAGCAATTCCAAATACATATATAGTTTCTAACAGTTATTCTAATGAGTTTGAAGATCTAGTTAGCAGTGTAAATATTTTAATAGAATTCGGCTATATGCAAGCACATACTTTGATAAAGCTTTAAATCTTATTAAACAGTTTATTTTCTATAATTATTTATATATTTTTTTATAAATAATTGAAAAGTGTCATTTTTATAATAAAATATTAATGTACCTATTGTTGATAATAGTCCTACACTTATAGTTTTTATTATAAAATCTAACCAATTATTAACAGTGAACATAGATGTTATTGTATATGATACGAACGTAACAATGACAGTATAAAATGTATTTTGTAATAAGGGATAATAAAAATGCTTTTGAGAGCAGTTAAAATATTCATTAAATAATATTTTAGGCTCATACCAAAAATATGTACTTAATCGAGCTATTAATGATGCTATAAGAATCCCTGTAATTCCAAAATAAATACCTAAGATAACAGATAGGATTATGTTAATAATTGCTGCAAGAATCATAATATATTTTGTTTTCATGTATAACCCGCAAGCTTCTCTAAAAGACCATATGGGATGAATAACACCATTAAAGTAATAATTGAAAATTATTGATAGAAATATAAACTTATTTAAAACAAATTCTTTACCAACCCACAATCTAATAAAATCATTTAATAGTAACATTAAACAACAGGTTGTGATAGTAGTTAGTATACAACTGAATAATTGTGTAAATCTAAATACTTCGTATCTTTTTTCTTCCGAATTAGTAGCAATAACATTACCAATACTTGCTATAGCTGAGCGATATAAAATATCAATAAAACCATTAACTGCATTGATCACAATATTATAATTGGAATAAATTCCAACCCAAATAGTTCCAACTAACACGGATATTAATGTATTATCTGTTCCACCAAAAATAACTTGAGCTGATTTATATAAGAACATAGATTTAACGTTTGAATATATGTCTTTTTTTTCTTTTTCACCCAAGGCTTTGGTTTTTTTATTAATATAGGGATATAGCTTTTCTGCTTTTTTAGACAATGAAATATTGGTTGTAATAGTACAAATTATTTGTACTATTAAATATAAAGCATAACTTTTTGTGATAAATAATATGGCTATTTGAAAAATAAGTTTTATGATATAAAAAATAGTTTGTGTTTTAGAGATAATATAATTTTTTTGTGTTGCAGAAAGAATTGAACTTTTATATATAAAAAGATAAGAACACGCTGTATTAATTAGCAATAAAATGTAATATACATAGATGTGTTTAATACCATTTTCTAAATTTACAAGATACTTCAAAAATGGAATTAATATAATACCAAGCGCTATAATTGTTATTGATATTAATTGAAATAATCTTTTATAGAAAGAGGTCAATTGAGCTAATTTTACTTCATTGTTTTCGCTTAAAGGTTTATAATAACTATAGACCATCGCAGTATTCAGACCTAAATCTGTTAAGGTCAGCATTGTAAGAATATCTGAAAATAAACCATTAACTCCTAAATACGCTATTCCTAATATTTTAATAAATAATGTCCTATTTAAGATATTCAAACTTAACATAACTACTTGATTTATAAAACCAAATAAACTATTTTTTATTGTATTATGAAATCTACTTTCCATTAATATTCCAACTTTCACTAATAATTAATTCGTTAAAGAATAATAAATAAAATGATTGTCCAAAATCAAAAGTACCAAACACTTGGGGGTACTCTGATAAACCATGGCACTCAGCAGAGCAAGATAAAACTTCGCCTTTTTCATTCGCCATAGCTAGCAATCCATCTATGAGTCTTGAATCTATAGAATAACTTGATGTCTTTGAAAAGACCAACATCGATTTTAAAATCATACTCATAGTAGACGTGTCAACATGACCTTTTGTACAAGGTAGTTGCCAGCTGAAAAATCTATCCTCAATTTTATATTTCATTATATTTTCATAATGTTGATTTAAAAATAGTATATACTCCATTTTTTTATTTTTATTTTGCATATACTCCAAAGCTGTTGTAATACCTCTAAGTACCCATCCTTCAGCTCTACCCCATCCTATAACTCCATAGGCAATATTTTCACTTTTGTTATATCCGTGATAAAACAATCCCGAATTATCATCAAGACCATTGTTAATAAAATTGTCAATTTGAGTGATAGCAATATCTTCAGCCTCAGAAATATTAAATTGATGTGAATACATCATAAGAAACGGACAAATCATTCCTATAGTATCAGCAAAAATTTTATTGCTATCTGTGATTCTATATAACTTGCTTCCTTCTTTATCAGTTGGAAAAAGCCTTATATAGTCGTAAATAATATGTAAAGTATTATCGTATAAATTAGTATTTTTTATTTCTTTTAGTTTGAATAAAACTTCTCCGACAATAACACAATCTATAACCTTTAAATCAGGCTTTTTCACAAAATTTAAGCAATACTTTTCTACAATATTTAATAAATCTTTTCTATGATTAATTTCGTAAGATTCCAAAAGTGCCAAAGCCAACAATGAAATTCGCCAACCGTAAAGACTATAATAACTTTTTCTATGACGTAGAAGAAATATTAATAAATGTTTTATTTTTATTTTTAATAATTGTTTTTTATTTATTTTATCTAGAAATATATCTTTTGTTTTAATAATAACTGTTTGGTATTTTTTATTCATTTTAGTTTAACTCCCATTATATTTTTTTATTACCTGTTATGTCTTATTGACAAAATAGTATGTCAAATTCTAGTCTTACAATGTAACCAAGTATTTATGCGTTGTTAACTATAACTCCTCATTCTGTATAAATTTAAAAATTATTAAATTAAGATAAGTTAATAAAAGTCATGGTATTAATCAAATTAAAAAGTTTTTTAATAGAATATTATCTTTAAATAAATATATAAACTTATTTACTCCTCAGTTCAAAATTATTCAATTCTTTAAATAATTAAGCTCTTAAGATATTCTATTTAGTCCTGCTGCCATGAAAGAAATCAATCAATTTTAAAATTACTTAATGTAACACTTTTTATATGTTAACTTCAACCATTTTATTATGTTTTTTAGGATAAAAAGAATTAAAATGCTAAATAAAGATATAATTATAAATTCAATAAATAACATAAAATAGTTAAATTTTAATCCTAAAATAATTGCTAATTTCTTTAAAATGCCTTGAACTAGATAACAATGAATAATATATAATTCATAAGAATTTTGACCTAGAAGTGAGAATATTTTTTTTAAAAATGGAGGAATAACCTTATAAACATATTTTATTAACAATGCAACAAAATAACTATTTATTAAACCAAGTAACCATCTTGTAATATTTATTTGAATGTTATCAAATGTTAAAGCATCAAATACTCCAGTTATATGAATCGGCATTTTTTCTGTATATAAAAAAGTAGTCAATATTAAAATAATAAGTATTATAAAGTATTTTTTTTCATCAAGTTTATACAAATAATTTTTAAAGTCTATTTTATTTTTTCTTATATAAAATCCTACCAAAAAAAATATTAATTCAAACTTGAACACCATACTATTAGGAATTTGAATAAAAATTAGTAAAACAAAAAAAACTAAATATAGAATCTTTATATTATTTTTTTCAACTATGTAAACTAATATAGTATAATAAAAAATAGCCCATCCAAACCAAAAATTAGTAAAAAATTTATAAATAACCATATTTAAAAAATCTTGATTATTTAATGAGGTTATTATTGATAGCAACAATAGGGGGAATATTAGTTGGTTAAATCTTATTTTAATAATTTCTTTAAAACTCTTCTTTTTTATACTGTTAAATGTAAAATAACCACTAATAAGCATGAACAATGGCATATGAAAACTATATATAAATCTAAACAAGTAATTGCTTTCTACAGTGTATTCTGATGTAATAGTATTTGTAAAACCAAATAGCATACAATGGCCTAATATAACAAAAAGAACTAAATTCCCTTTTAAAAAATCTATATAATTTTCACTTCTTCTCATTAACATATCTTAACGACCTCCTACTAGCAATTTATAAAAACCTGGAGTATATTTTTTCATTATTATTGTAATAATATAAATGAAAATAAGGCAAATAATTGGCGCAATAAAATAATCTAATACACCAAAAACAATTCTATTTCCAAACACTAAAAATATAATTTTTTCAATTGGTTCTAAAATAAACCCATGTATTTGAAAAACAAAAAAAGATGTAAAAGATTTATCTAAAAATTTCCAATATTTACCGTAAAAAAATCTAATTAATGCTATAAAATATAATATTACCCCAATAAAAAACAGATTATATTGACTTAAGTAATCAACATAAATAATAATTTGAGAGATCAAAAATATAGCACAGGCTTTATACATAGAAAAATTTTGTTCAATATTTTCCAGTATATTATTGTGTTTTGCCATATATATACCAAAAACATAATACAGTAGTGAATCAATTCTTAGACAAGGCATAAAAGAAGATGTACTTATAAAACTATTATTATAATTAAACAAAACAAGTATACTAATTATTATCATCGATATAATACAACTTTTTTTGTTTGAACATACAACATATAATATTGGCGATAGTAAAATGAAAATGATTAATTGGTATATAAACCAATTAACTGGAGAATACTGAAATAAAAAAATCCCAGAAAATAGGGTTTGAAATGTTAGTTCAATTTTATTCATATTCATTAAATTACTAAATAAGTTTGAAATAATAAAAAAATATAACAATGCTATTGTATTCCAAATTAAATAAGGAACAAAGATTGTTTTTATTCTTTTGAAAATTTTTGTTTTAATAGTATTAAATTCTAAGTTTATGTAAAATAAGTAGGCAGAAATAATAAAAAAACCCGGTACGCACACTGCTAATATATCTTTTGACATAATTATTTGAAATGTATTAAATAAGGATCCAAACCTACTTGTATTATAATCGTATATTTTAATATTAGTCGCATGCATATAAACAATCATAAGAGCGAAGATTATATTTATAGATAATA
Source organism: Beduini massiliensis (assembly GCF_000829905.1). Classification (GTDB taxonomy): domain Bacteria; phylum Bacillota_I; class Bacilli_A; order Erysipelotrichales; family Coprobacillaceae; genus Beduini; species Beduini massiliensis. The sequence continues at coordinate 62,826 of NZ_CDPP01000006.1, read as the reverse complement.
GTGTTTTACTTAATTTTTTTGAAATCATACTGTTTCACTCCTTGCAATGGGAAAATACAGAAACAATAACAAACTGAAATAATATAATGGCATATCAAAAAGACATCCACTAAACATATAAAATAAATTAAATATCAAAATAAATAATGCACCTCTTTTAAATAAAATAAGTGTAGTATCCTTCATTAATAAAACAAGTGATATTAGAAATGGTGATAAGATAAATATTGTACCAAATATGCCTGTTTCACACAAAAGTTGTATATAAACATTATGGACATTTAGAACATTACGATACGTAGATAGAAAATAAAGTTTTGAGAATTGCCCCCACCCAACTCCCAATAATTTGTGATCATAAAAAATATTCAAAGCAAAATTTGATAAATTAGAACGTCCACTCGTAATATTCATATCTGAATTAGATATATTTAATACCGTATTCATTAATCTTCCTAAACCAACATCCTTATCCAAATAGGGGAATATATAAATTAAAGTTCCCATAAAAAATAATAAACCTATACATATAATCAATAGCCTTTTTTTATTAAACTTATTATTTTCATCATGACAAAACAAAAATAATGATGTAAAAAAAGCAAAAATAAATGGTCCTCTTTTTGATGTTATCATCAAACAAATGAAAATCATAAATACCATTATACAATCTTTATAATTAAATTTAATTTTATTAAATATAAATGCTAGTGGAATGATTAATAAAATACAAGAAGTTGCTGCATCAGGAAATAAACCATAATAAACTCCAACAATGGTGGCGTTTTGGTAAATCATCTCGCTCCCTTCAGCCCCAATTAGTAATGTAAATATCGGTTTAAATATATCAAAAAAGAAATTAGTAAAGAATTTTTCAAACAAAATAGAAACAATTAATATAAAAGCAAGTTTTAAAAAGAATTTTTTGCTGATTTCATAGCATAATTTTTTATCTTTTAATTGCATAATTATTACAATAGCTAAAAAAATTTTTATTCCTTGTCCAATTGCAGATATATTAAAATGTGAAAATAATATAATAAAAAGAGGGATAATATAAAAAAATCTCAAACAAGATTTAGTTTTTAAAAAAAAGATTTTTTTATTTAATAAATAAAAACAAAAAATACATAAGAATTCTAGAAAGATGAAAATATATGTACTATGGATGAAAGGAGAAAATGTAATAAATATTAATAAAGCGTATAAAAGATTTGTTTCCTTTAATTTTATTCTCACATTTAGTCCTCCAAACTTTGTTTAAGAAAATTTAATGACTCACTTCTATATATTGATAAGATTTTATTGACTTTATCAAAGTTCTGATTAGTCCATAAATTCATTGAAATTTGCATAGTAAAAGTTCGATTATTTAATTTGAAATTATCTAATAATGACTCTAATCTAGTATTCATATTTCCATCTGCTCCTAAGCTTCTTTCACAAACAACAAACTGTTTATTTAATATAATAGAGAAGACAGTACCATGAAAAGAATCAGTAAAAAATAAAGTGCAATTTTTTATATATAAAAGAAACTCGAATGGATCAATAACATAATATTTTTGATTTTGTGAATCCATTAGGTTTATTATTTTAGCATCATATAATATTGACAATTCATTAATTTTTCTCCATATTTCTTCAGAAATATCACCTAAAAAATATAATAAGATATAATTTTCTTCAATATTTTTTAGGTGATAAGTTGAAATATATTCTTCCCACTGATTCTTTGTTAATAAAAAAGTTGGATCAAGTACAAAGTTAATTTTTTTATTAATTTTACTTTGCAAAATATTTACAGCAGATTGCTCTCTGACCGAAATAGCATAAAAAGAATCTAATGCTTGTATTAAGTTATTTTCAAATTTCTTAGGGAGATTTGTAATTCCAAGACTTGCTGCATAGGATATTTTTCTTTTATTGGTGAAGTTTAAAAAATAATTATTATTTAAATTGTAGTGAGGATTCCAAACCTGATCACTACCGACTATAAAAGTATCAAAATGTTTATCAATATCTCGATTCTTCTCTATTGGTAAACTATATTCACTTTGATTAATATATTTATTAGTAAACTTCTCAATTTTTATACATCTGGCAAAATTATTTATTCTTGCATTTTTTGTTATAATACCACTAGAGTAAAATAATATTTTTTTGATTGTTTTTTTGTATATTTTTTCTTGATTTTTTACCCCTAATGTCTGTGCGGTATATCCCAAATTACTAATTGCTTCCTGTAATGCAAAATTTTGCAATCTATTTCCATAATTAAAATTTCCTACTAATGTAACAATTCCTATTTTACAATTCATTTTATCAATCCTTTTCTATCAAAATTAATTTATTCCTTAAATAATAGTATAAATGCGATAATCTATATCTTAAAAAAAATAATATTTTATAAATCAATAGTGTTAATAATGGGTTGTTTTGTTTAATCGACCACTTGAATATATTTGATAATTTATCATTTCTAGTTGAAATATCTAAATACTTATTTAGTTTTTCATTACTTATGATTACTTTTATAATTTCTAACTTATCACGGTTTGACAAATCACATTTTCGTCTAAATAAGTTAGTTAGTTCTGTAAAACGGTAATCAAAATGAATATTTGCTAAATAACGAATATTGTTCTTATTTGTATTGTTTTCATATAAAGTATCGATGGAATCTAAGCATTTTTCGACCATCTTAAACAAAGTTGGTTTATATGAATTCACTAATGATTCAATATCACGTCTAATATAATAATAATGAGATTCTTTAAGGGTCTTAAAAGAATGTATATGTAAAAAATAATTGCAATTAAAGACTAAATCTTCTCCTGTTGACATATCTGTAGGAAAACGGATTTGATGTTTATTTATTATTTCCAATAAATAAATTTTTGATATATCAACATTTAAAATACCTTCACTTTTAAACATTTCCAATAATTTAGATGTGTCTTTATTTTTTTTTATACAATTAGGAATTAAATTATTTATAATTGTTCCTTGTTTTTCATAAACAATTGAATATCCAGCACAATATAAATCATAATATTCTTTATCATTCAGTAAACTTGAAATATATTTTTCATCAACATAATCATCACTATCAACAAACATTATGTATTTAGAATTAGCATTATCTAGACCTAAATTTTTAGCTGTAGAAGTTCCTTTATTTTCTTTATTAAATACATATATATTTTGATGTTGCTTTTTATATGTATTACAAATATCTAATGAATGATCAAGACTACCATCATTTATTAAAAAAATACAATAATTTAAATTAGTTTGCTGATTTAATAAAGAATCTATACACTGGTTTAAATATGGTGCTGCATTATATATTGGGACAATAATCGTTAAATCATAATAATTCATTATTTTTCAACTCCTTAAATAGCATATAATCACATTTAGCAGAATATTCTAAACTATATTTTTTTATTGTTTCTATAGACTTTGCTCCCATATTATTCAAATCTACATTCATAACTTTAATAATTGCATTCATCATTTCATCAATATTTTCTGGGCAAACTATATAGCCATTCATTCCATTTTCTATCATTGCTTTTGCCGCTAGACATTTATTTGTTGCTATTATTGGCAATCCTTTTGCCATTGCTTCTCCTACAACAAGACCCCATACATCTTCTCTTGTCGGCAAAATAAATACATCACTAGCTTTATAATATTGATCTAATTGATCTCTGGAAATAAATTCAATGTGATGTATATGCTTGTTTTTTATCATCATATCTTTTAGATGTGAGTTATTACCAGAACCTATTATAAATAATTGAAATTCACCATGTATACCTTTGATTGCTTCTACTAGGCAATCAAACCCTTTTCTATAAATCAATTGACCTACAGATATCAATGTAAAAACATTTTCTATACCAAGATCCGTTCTGATTTTTAATTTTTCTTCTAAAGATAGAGGGGAATTTTCTATATCATTATCGCTAACATTAGAAAAATAATGTCTATAAATTATATTTTTATTGACACCATAATAATTTAAATAGCTGTCTGTATCTTGTGAAGTACTTAAATAGAAAGTTGCACCTTTGATAAAAAAAGTTTTAATCTTCTTTTTAAGAATGTTCTCTTTTTTTGGAATAAAACCTCCATCTATAGATAAACCATATTTTTTTTTTATTATTTTTAAAAATATAATTAATAATTGCTGGGCAAAAAAACCATATCCGTCAAGTAATAGAACATCATAATCTTCTTTTAGTATTTTCTTATAATCATATAACTTTTTTTTAAATATAGATGTTGATATATCTTCAGTTTGAGCTCTATAAGTATGATAGCTAATATATTCATTACTTATATTTTCTTCATATTCATTAAGATGATAAATTTTCACATCCATGTATTTTGCTAACTCATCCATCCATTTCATTCTAAATGGTGCTTCATTTTGAGATATAAATAATAATTTCAATATCATTCCCTCCCCCTTTTCATAATATAAAATATATCTCCTAAAATAGTACTTTTAGGATATGTTCTAGAAAATAAAAGAATTCCTAACAAAAATATAATATTCTTATTTTGTAAATACAGAATTCTTTTTCTTAAGATTTTTTCTCTTTTATAAATAATATTTTTATCTAGTGATAGACCATTACTACTTATAAAACTTCTTAATTGTACGTATTCTTTTAGTTCTTTTTCTTTTTGTTGGATTCTTGAGATAATCAACAAATCATTGGTCACTTCACCAACACCTGATGTATTCGATGTATGTATTCTATACTTACTGAGAATATCAGGAATAGCATAACAACCTTTTTGTTGTAATCCAATTAGATTAATTAATATATCATGCCCATATACATTATCTAAATTAAGAGATTCTAATTCTTTTTTAATATTTTTTTTAAAAGCTATTGAAAATCCAGGGTAGTTTGAATTATATAAATAAGATTGAAAGCTTAATTTTTCAATTTTCTTACTTCTTTTTGGAGATTTAATTCTATAATTTTCAATTTTTTTTGATTCTTTATCTATCATAGAATAATTGGCGTTTAATACCACACATTCAGGATATTGTTCAAAATACTTTATCATTATTTGAAATTTATTTTGTATGAAAACATCATCTTGATCTGATAAAAAAATAATATCCCCCCTTGTTAAATTAATAGCTTTAATAAAATTTTTAATAAATCCTAAAGAATAATTGTTTTTTACTAATTTCCATTTTTTTTCAAGATTATTTGATTGTATAAAATTCTCTATTAATGGAATTGTTTTATCAGTAGATCCATCATCACATATAATTACTTCATCTGGTTGTAAACTTTGGTTAATAATACTATTTAATTGTTCAATAATATATTTTTCACCATTATAAGTTGTCATAGCTACGGAAATCATAATTAACTACCTCTCAATAATCTATAGGATACATATGAGTTTATCTTAAGTAAAGAGACTAAAATTTTAATCTTTAAATTTGGATAATTCTTTAAATTGTTAGACAAGTTAGTCATATCAACAGTTTTTAAACCTTTTTTAAATGTATTATAATCAGCATTACGAGCCATACTATGAAGCCATCCCAATATATTTCTGTAATATGCCCATTTATAATATTGTATATATTTCGTATCATTATTACTAAGTAAAGTTATAGATTTATGAAGTTCCTCTTGAAATACTATTCCCTTTTCAATTCCAACTGATGTCATGATAGAATTTTTTCTTATTAAATATTTATAAGTAGTCGATTGTACTCTACCAATATTTTGTATAGTAGAGAAAAGCCTCCACATATACTCAGTGTCTTCGCCGTACTTTAATTTACTATTAAAATATAATTTATTTGATTTTAAATAATTATTATCAATTAATAAAGTACAGCAGTGTATTGCAGGCTTTCTTAATACAAAAAAATGAAATAATTCATCTTTTGAATAAACTTTTGTTTGAAATACTTTGCATTTGTTTCCATCTCTTTTATCTTCACTAGTTAATTCGAAATCAGAAAATACTACCTTTAAATTCTTTTTAATAATTAATGATACTAAATGACTGATATGTCCTTCATCAAGGATATCATCAGAATCTATAAAACAAATGTATTTTCCTGCACTTAAATCAATACCGCTATTTCTAGCACTAGAAAGACCTAAATTTTTTTGATTTATAAGTTTATATTTTCTATTATATTTGTTGATTACAGTTAGAGCTAACTCAATTGAGTTATCTTTTGTCCCATCATTAACCAAGATAATTTCTATATTTTGATATATTTGTTTGCATATTGATTTAATTGATTTTTCTATGAATTTTGAAGAATTATATATTGGTACAACAAGACTTACTAAAGGTTCCATTATTGTTATTTCCTCCAAACCACTTTATTAACAACATCTGTATATGACTGAATAAGTTTTACAACTTTATTGCTTACATCTTCTACATAATATGGTACAGGTATCCCTAAATCGTTATTCTTATTCATTTCTACCGCTAATTCAACAGCTTGCTCAACTCCACCTTCTGAAATTCCCGCTAATACAAAGCAAGCCTTATCCAATGCTTCTGGTCTTTCTGTGCTTGTTCTTATACAAATTGCTGGAAATGGGTGTCCTATTGATGTAAAGAATGAGGATTCTTCAGGTAATGTTCCACTATCACTGACTACTGCAAATGCATTCATTTGTAAGTTGTTGTAGTCATGGAATCCTAATGGCTCATGCACTCTTACTCTTTTATCTAGTTTGAAGTTTCTTTCTTCCAAAAATTTTTTACTTCTTGGATGGCATGAATATAATACTGGCATATTGTATATTTTTGCTAGTTTATTTATAGAGGTAAACAAATCAATAAAATTTTTTTCGGTATCAATATTTTCTTCTCTATGTGCACTCAACAAAATATAACCTTGTTTTTCTAATCCGAGTTTAATTAAAATATCTGATGTCTTAATCTGTTCTAAATTAGCCGTTAAAACTTCAGCCATAGGTGAGCCTGTTACATATGTTCTTTCTTTTGCTGTACCCTCAGCATTCAAATATCTTCTTGCATGTTCACTATAGCATAGATTTACATCAGCAATATGATCAATAATCTTTCTATTTGTTTCTTCAGGGAGACATTCATCAAAACATCTGTTTCCAGCTTCCATATGAAATATAGGAATGTGCAATCTCTTAGCGCTGATTGCACTTAGACAGCTATTTGTATCTCCTAATATCAATAATGCATCTGGTTTAACTTCAACCATTAGTCGGTAACTTTTGGCTATGATACTACCGATTGTTTCACCTAGGTCATTTCCAACTGAATTGAGGTAGTAATCAGGTTTTCTTAATCCCAAGTTTTCAAAAAAAACTTGATTTAAAAAATAATCATAATTTTGTCCTGTATGGACTAATATCTGATTAAAATATTTATCATTCTTTTTGATAACTTGTGAGAGTCTAATGATTTCGGGTCGGGTTCCAACAATTGTCATTAGTTTTAATTTTTTCATTTTTTATACCTCCTCAAAATATGTGTCCGGTTTTTCTGCATCAAATGGTTCATTTGCCCATATGATAGTTATCATATCTGTATCTCCAATATTTTCAATGTTATGTGTATAGCCAGTTGGAATATCTATAACTTCAAGTTTTTCTCCAGATACTTTATATTCAATGATTTTATCATCACCAATTTTTCTTAATTTGATAATTCCAGTTCCTTTAACAACTAAGAACTTTTCATTCTTTGTATGATGCCAGTGATTTCCCTTTGTAATATGTGGTTTTGATATATTGACGGATATCTGTCCATGTTCTTTTGTTCTTATAAATTCAGTGAATGAGCCTCTCCCATCAATATTCATTTTTAATGGATAACTAAATTCACCTTCTGGCAAATAGGAAAGATATGTTGCATATAGTTTCTTCACTACCTCGTGACTCTGATCTGGTATTGAAAGATTTCTTCGGCTTTTCTTGAATGAGTATAGTACATCTGCTATAAAACTTAATGAGACTTTGTAGACTGGAGATACTTCATAATATTCACCATTATAATTTGCATTACCTTTCATACATTCGATAATTTCATTAATGACATCATCTATATAGCATAATGGAAGAAGTGCATTTGAATTATTGATCTGTATGGCAATATTATTGGCAATGTTATAACACCAAGTAGCCACAACGCTATTATAATTTGGTCTACACCACTTCCCAAATAAATTGGCAAATCTATAGATATAAACAGGATTACCATTTTCTTTAGAAAATTTCTTTAAATAATCCTCCCCCTCTTTTTTGCTCTTTGCGTAATCAGTTTCATTTCCAACTTGTATGGAGGATGAAGCAATAATAGGACATTTGTTGTTGTTATTTTTTAAATACATGCAAAGAGTTTCAATAAATTCTTTATTTCCGGTATAAAACTCTTGAGAATTTTGAGGTCTATTGACGCCGACAAGATTAACTATATAATTACATTCTTTTGTAAATTTATCTAGGTCGCTTATTGAACTGTTTAAATCAAATAAAAAAATGTCTTCAACTAAGATATTTTTGCTGCTATCTTTATTTTCTTTTATGTTTTTTAACGTTTCAACTAGATTTTTACCTACAAATCCATTAGATCCTGTGACTAGTATTTTCATTTTATTTGTTTCTCCATTTTTCAAGTTCTTCTCTTACTAATGGAACTTCTAATAATTTATTCTTAACCGCTTCTACATCCATTAAATCTGTATTATTAGAATTAAACTGTTTTAATTGAGATTCTTTAATACCTTCTGAAAAATATTTGTCGTAATTCAAATTCCGCTTATCTGCCGGGACCCTATAAAAGTTTCCTAAATCAATGGCATTGGCACACTCTTCATCGGTAAGTAATGTTTCATACATCTTTTCACCATGTCTAATTCCAATAACTTTGATTTCATTATTAGCATTAAACAATTCCTTAAGCGCTTGTGCCAAAACCTCAATTGTACATGCTGGTGCTTTTTGCACAAAGATATCTCCGCTTGTTCCATTTTCAAAGGCAAATAAAACTAAATCAACAGCTTCCTCTAATGTCATGACAAATCTTGTCATTGTTGGTTCTGTTAATGTTAAATCATTTCCTTCTTTAATTTGGTTAATAAAAAGAGGTACTACGGAACCTCTTGAAGCTAATACGTTTCCATATCTTGTACACATAATACTTGTTTTTTTTGGATCAGCTGTTCTACTCTTAGCTACAATAACTTTTTCCATCATTGCTTTACTTGTGCCCATTGCGTTGACTGGATAAGCCGCTTTATCAGTTGATAGACAAACAACTTTTTCAACTCCACAATCAATGGCAGCAGTTAAAACATTATCTGTACCTAATACATTCGTCTTTACAGCTTCAATTGGGAAAAATTCGCAACTAGGTACTTGTTTTAATGCAGCAGCGTGATACACATAATCTACACCATACATAGCATTTTTAATTGAAGCTAAATCTCTGACATCTCCAATATAGAATTTTAACTTATGAAATGCTTCAGGATATTTTGATTGATATTCATGTCTCATATTATCCTGCTTTAATTCATCTCTACTAAATACTCTAATTTCTTTAATATCGGTTTCTAAAAAACGGTTTAATACTGCATTACCAAAAGATCCTGTTCCTCCAGTAATTAATAATATTTTGTTTTTGAATTGTCTCATTTTATTTTTTCTCCATAAAATTTTTCTATAATATCAACATTTTTTTCAACATCAAACTCATTAATAAAATATTTAAATCCATTTTTTCCTTTATTAATTTGATCTTCTTTTTTTTCACAAATGGATTTTATTAAGTTTATAACTTTATCAGCATCATGAGCTTCAATCCACCACCCGCAGTCGCTATTCAAAATCATATCCTTAATATCAGTATTTGTATCAGTTATTGCTAACACGGGTTTTTTTTGTCTTAAATAAAACTGAAATTTTGATGGAATATTTGGAATAGTAAATCTTGCATCTAAACTAATTAATCCAACATCAGCTTTTTTTAAAATTTCTTCATATTCATTAGAAGGTAGATACTCAATATATTGTAAATTATTTAATAAATATTTATTTTTAAATTTATTTATAATTGTTTGCTCAGTTCCTTTTCCAATTATTTTAAAATAAGCTTTTGGATAATCGGATAATTTCTTAATTACTTCTAATAAAAAGGGAATATTTTGCGGTTTCCCTAGATTTCCACCGAAAATAAAAACAGTTTTATCTGTATTAAATTCAGTATTTAAATCGCAATTAACTTTTATTGAATTATAAAAAATATTCACTTTATCTTTTCGAATTTCTGGATTGTGTTTTAATAAGTAATCTATATTTCCTTGGGACATACAACCTATAAAATCTGAGATTTCATAATATTTTTTTTCTTGATTTCTAAAATACTTATAAAGAAAACTCTTCTTCGAAAACATGTTTAAGTCTACTGCATTTTGAGGGAATATATCTTTTAACATTAAAAATGTTGTCGCTTTATATTTTTCTTTACAATATTTAATTACTCCATACAATGTAATAGGTGGCGTTGCATATAAAATCAAATCAAAATGATCTTCTTTCAGTTTTCTTTTAATAGCCTTTTTGAAATACGACTGAAGACGAATTTGATTAATTCCTTTTTTAATTAAATTAGCCTCAAATGTATTTCCTGTTTTTACATTTAGTATCTTATAATTATTTGAAATTACATCAATAAAATCTTCTTGCGTATTTGATTTTACAATTGTAACTAGATGTCCTCTATTTAATAACGAATCAACAAGGTTGTTATACAAATTATCACCTTGCTTATTAAATGCCATTGATAAGTATAAGATTTTCACCGAATCCCTCCGTCCATATTAAATTTTCCTTACTGGCATTCCTACATAAGTACCACTATTAAAAATATCTTTGATTACTACTGAACCAGCACCAAAGATACAATCTTCACAAATTTTTATATTATTTATAATGGAACTACCAATTCCTACCCATGTTCTTTTGCCAATTTCTACTGTTCCTGCAACATGGGCTCCAGGGGAAATATGAACATAGTTTTGAATTGTACAGTCATGATCAATTGTACATCCTGTATTTATAATACAGCCTTCTCCAATTTTACTTCCTGCATTGATAACACTGTTTGGCATTATTACTGTACCTTTTCCAACTTCTGTGTATTTAGAGACAAATGCACTCTCATGTATTAAAGTTACTAAATTACATCCCTTATCTTTAAGTTGGTTTTGAATTTTTTCTCTTACTGCGTTGTTGCCAATCGCTATGATAAAGTCGTACCCTTTTGAATCAAAATTTTCGATATCTTTAATTTTTCCAATTACTTTATAACCATTAATTTCTTTTTTGTAATCATCTAAAAAAGAAATATTTGTATATCCATTATTATAGGCAATATCAGCCACTACTTTTCCATGGCCTCCTGCACCAATGACAATTAATTCATTCATCCTTTGAACTCCTCCATTGTTACAGATGTATCACTTGAAATTCCTTCTTTAAACAATACAACTTTGATTGTCTTCAAAATAATCTTTACATCCATTATAAAACTTATATTGCTGACATACTCGACATCTAAATTAAATTTTTCTTCCCAACTAATACTGTTTCTACCATTAACTTGTGCATAACCAGTAAATCCTGGTCTTACATCATGACGATGCTTTTGTTTTTCATTATATAACAGCAAGTATTTCACTAAAAGTGGTCTAGGACCAACAATACTCATATCACCTTTTAAAATATTAAATAGTTCTGGTAGTTCATCTAATGACGTAGAACGAAGTTTTTTACCGAACGAAGTAAGACGCACCTCATCCGGCAACAAATTTCCTACTTCATCTCTTTCACTTGTCATACTTCTAAACTTATACATTTTAAATAGCTTTTCATCTTTTCCAGGTCTTTCTTGGCAAAAGATAACTGGACTTCCTAATTTTATTTTTACTAATATAGCAACGATAATAAGTACAGGACTTAATAATATAATAGCTATTAATGACAAGGTAAAATCTAAGAATCGTTTAAAAAAGCGTTGATACATTACTGAAAACACTCCTTTATAATTTCTATAATTTTATCTTGTTCTTCTTCTGTCATCTTATTATCAGATGGCAAACATAATCCTCTATCAAATATATCCATTCCTATATCTATTGATGATCCTTCTATATATGCATTTGTCTTCGCTCGACCATTCCCATTTCTTGTAATAAATGGATTCATTCTATAAATAGGCTGCATATGCATTGGTTTCCAAATCGGTCTTCCTTCTGCATTATACTTCGCTAACATTTCTAAGATTTCTGTTGGACATGATTTTCCTTTTTCACTGATATAAAGAGCTTCTGTTTCACTTCTGACTTGTTTACACATGGCTTCTTTATTAATAATCATACATGATAACCAGAAGTTTGGTTCTGAGTTATCTTTATCATATGAATTCATTTGAATTGGTAAATCTTTAAGTCCTTTTTTATATCTTTCATAAATAGCTTTCTTTTGTGCAATATGTTCCTCTAAATATGGAAGCTGTCCTCTTACAACACCCGCAATAACATTAGACATTCTATAGTTATATCCTAGTTCTTCATGTTGATACCATGGTGCATTCTCTCTCGACTGTGTTGACCATTTTCTTACTTTATTCGCTGCTTCTTTATCATTAGTCAACAACATTCCCCCTGATGAACCAGTAATAATTTTATTGCCATTGAATGAAATAGCACTGTAATCACCAAATGTTCCTGTTTGTACCCCTTTATAAGTTGCACCTAGTGATTCAGCAGCATCTTCAATGATTATAGCATTGTACTTATCACATATAGCTTTGATTTCATCAATCTTACATGGTGTTCCATAAAGATGAACAAGAACAACAACCTTAACTTCAGGGTATAATAAAAAAGCTTTTTCTAAAGCTATAGGGTCCATATTCCATGTATCGTATTCTGTATCTATGAAAATGGGGATACCCCCTTCATAAACAACAGGATTCACAGTTGCAGCAAATGTCATATCAGAACAAAATACATAATCTCCAGGTTTTACCCCTGCCAATTTTACAGCTAAATGTAACGATGAAGTCCCTGAGGATAAAGCAACAGAGTATTTACATCCTACTTTTTCACATATCAATCTTTCTACCTCATCAATATTTTTACCTACTGTAGACATCCAGTTACTTTCATAAGCTTCAGTAATATACTTTAGTTCATCCTCATGCATTGTTGGGCTAGATAGCCAAACCTTATTTTCAAACTTATCCATCTTTTCATCTCCCTCTATTTTTTATAAAATAAAAGCAAGAAGCTAGTTCTTGCTGATGATTTCTAAACCGACTTTTGCCGTCGTCTCTTCATTAAATAAGTTCACTTGTATATAGGCCATTCGCTTATGTCGATCTATCTTCTGAATCATTCCTTCTTTGCCTTTTAACGGCCCCTTTGTGACATAGATTCTCTCGCCTTCAATATATCCCATCGACATCTCCACAATATGATCTTCCTTTGAAAAACTCACCAGAAAATCCACTTCCTCTTCTTTTAAAGGATAGATCTCTTCTTTCTTCTTTCCAATCACCTTAGTAAAGTCAGGAATCTTCTTTAATTCATTGAACAGTTCTTCGATATGATCACTGATCAAAAACACATATCCTTTAAACAAGATCTGCTTCACTTGATGCCATTGACCATGATACTTCTTTTGCACATAATACTCAGGAATAAAACATTCCTGCAAGATGTCTTGACCAATCAAGCTGCGACACTTATCGGCAATTTCTTTTTCATGACCGCTTCTGACCTGAATAACATACCAATTCATGGGGTTCCTCCTAAAAAAGAGTAGGCTTCGCCTATCGAACCTAAAGCTTAAGTTCAATCCATGACACTATGACCCTGTCTATGACAAGACGTGACAATGCAACGATCTCCTCTTTCAACATTCCTATATACCAGATAACTGTCAATTATCCTTTATTGATAGAGAAGAATCGAAGCAGAGTAGGGGCGTAAAAAACAAAAAAACTTCTCACCGTTAGGCAAGAAGCTTTACTATATTATAATAAATGAATTTTATGTTCAGCACATAAGCGCATTGTTTCCTCATCCCACAAAGAGGCCTGCACTTCACCGATATGTGCCTTTCTCAAAAAGAACATACATAAACGACTTTGACCAATACCTCCGCCAATACTTAAAGGCAAAACATTATTGATCACATTTTGATGATAGGGGAGAGTCAAACGGTCATTTTCATCCGCTTTTTCCAGCTGTTCTTTTAAAGCTTTAGAATCCACACGAATCCCCATGCTTGATATTTCCAAGGCATCATCTAATTGTGTATTATAAACAAGAATATCCCCATTCAAAGCCCAATCATCGTAATCAGGCGCACGTCCATCATGTTTTTTACCAGAATTTAATCGATCTCCAATCTGTAAAATACATACTGCTTTTTGTTCTTTAGTGATTGCTTTTTCTCTCTCTTTAGAAGTCAAATCAGGATAGCGATCTTCTAATTCCTGAGAAGTAATAAAATAGATTTCATCAGGCAAAATCGACTCACCAAGCTGTGGATAGTGACGGATCATCAAAAACTCCACATCCAATAAAGCATTATAGATCTTAGATACGATTGCTTTAAAGTAATCTAAGTGACGATCTTCAGAGGAAATCACCATTTCCCAATCCCATTGATCCACATACATTGAATGAATATTATCCAATTCTTCATCTTTTCTAATCGCATTCATATCTGTATATAAACCTGTATGTCTTTCAAATCCATAGCGATGTAAAGCATCTCTTTTCCACTTAGCTAGGGAATGGATAATTTCAATTTCATCATCATGATTCAATTCAAACGATTTAAAAGAAACCGGTTTTTCATTTCCACTTAAATTATCGTTTAATCCGGTATTCTTTAATAGAAATAGTGGTGCAGAAACACGGGTTAAACGTAATTGTTCAGCCAATCTTCTTTCAAAAGTATCTTTAATCATCTTAATAGCGACTTCTGTCTCTATTAAATTCAAGTAAGCTTTATAGTTTTCTGGTACAATCATTTTGCTCATAATATTCTCCCCCTATATTTTTTACTATTATAATCTATATATTAGAATAGGTCAAAATATAATGAAATTTCTCTTTTATATTTCCTTAATTCATAACTATACTTAATCATAATGAAATATTAAATAATGGAAACCCAAAGCTACTCAAGTGTTATTAAATGTGCTAAAATTGTAATAACAGGGGGATATTATGAAAATAACTAAAAAACGAATTATACTAAGTATACTGTCAATCTCTTTTATCATATTTTGTTTTGTCACTTTATTGCCACACGATAAATCTATTAAAATGAATTTGAATGGACAAGAAAGAAATGTTACAGCTGTAAAGAGTGAAAATAATAACTCAGAAGATAAATTTCAAAATTTTTATTCATTTTCAGTGAAAATAAACGAGGAAGTCATATCTCTTCCGACGAGTTTAAATGATTTTATGGCAGCAGGATGGGAGCCAACAAAAGAAATTATAGATGATACATTTAATTTTGTCCCAATCGAACATACTGATTTTGTTAAAGAGGGGATTCCGCTCTTTGTCTTTATCGATGCAACAGAAGATTATCCGCTATTAATGGATAAGTACTATGTGTCCACTGTTTTTATTGATCGAGAGACATATGCAGATTATAATGTGGAATTACCTAAAGGGATTCAATTAGGAAGCTCTAATAAAAAAGATATTATTAAGGCTTACGGAGATCCGGATGATACGTGGGATTATGATAATACCTCTAAAGAAATGTTTTATAAGTATGATAAGGATCAAATGATTATACTAACATTGGATGAACAGGATATATTAGAAGAGATTGTCTTATCATATGAACAGCCAAAAGAAAAAGTGAATTTTGCATCACTGCCTGATGATCAAGAACCTTTAACTGAATTATCTAGTGCATTAAGTGGCGATATGTTTATGGTGGATGGTTATGTATACCATTTACCTGATAAAGTCTCAGAACTTATAAATCAAGGGTGGATGCCTGAAACAGAAGAAAATGACATATCTGAAATTGACGAGGGATCTGTGATTACTTTTGTGAAAGGGGATAATAGTTTTACCGCGGATGTTAGAAATCCAAAAGACCAACCTACAAGTTTGGAAAACTGTTATTTTGTAAATGTTTCATTTGATCCAGAACGATGTGATAACTTTGCTTTTACAGGGGGGATTAATGAAAAGACAACGCTGGCAGATTTGAGACAATTTGAAAGTCAATACCAAGTTAAGGAAGTCCATTTAGATCTTGATGAGGATTTGTTTGTTTCTTACTGTATAAAAACAGGAACAGCGTCACAAATGGAATTTGTATTTGACTATATCGGCGATGGGCATATAGCCTCATTTCGTCTAACGAATTTTCCAAAATAAAGAGCTGTAATATATTAAAAAATTAAACCCCCTATATATGATTATTTATTTAATCCTATATAGGGGGCTTTTATATAAAAATAATCTTTATCATGAAGTCCATCTTGTTAAGTGGTTAAGCAGACTTTAAATACTACAATAAATATCATAAGAAACAACGATGCTCGAGAAGGGGATCAATATATTAATATTCATCTATATGCTAATAAAAAAGCGCATATCTAAATAAGATATATGCACCCAACCCTTTTGTAGTTACTAGATATAAATTTATAAAGATATATTATTATAAATTCTTTATGACATCAAATTCAGGAGTATATTCTAATCCATAAACAGCATCACTATAATGATCATAATCGGGATCTTTGTTGCTCCATATCAAACCTAAACCTATCGTTGTTCCAATATAAGTAATACGATGAAATATGAAATGTCCAAAAGGACACGTTTCTGGAATCTTTCCGGTTAGAGTGTAACGCCTTTTTCCGTCCTCTAATAGAATGGAAGTGAATTTGACCCCGTCATCCTTATCTTCAAACGCTGCTTTTTCTTGTTGTTCATTAAAAAAGGAAATGACCATATGTTTCAATTCAATATTAGTTGTAAGAGATATCTCAATCTCATCACCAACGCTGAACTCATTTTTATTCATCATTTCAAGGTCAAAATATAAATCCGTTATTCGTTTTTCTCCTTTTCAATACAGATTTTAAGGCTTTGGTATATAATCAATAACAGTGCCTTTTTTACTTAGTAATCGTTCAATACTATAGATCATTCAGAATATAATACCACCTAATATCTTACAGCAATATGCCCACTAATTTTATGCTTATTTTTAATATGTTACCTTATGTTATAAATAAACGTATATCGATCTATGTTAGCCTTACTTTAACGATCTCAGGAATATTATACATTCTTGGGGGAACTTTATGTTCATGTGTTCCCAAGCCTCTTGAAACTAAGAGAGTAATCCCGTTGATATTGTGATAACCACTTAAATAATCGGAAAATAAACCAAGATGAGTCGAATAGAACCCACCAATGAAAGGAAGGCGAATTTGTCCGCCATGTTCATGACCGCTCACAACTAAATCGATTGGCCAACGTGCATCTTCATCATTATCAATGAAACTTTCTGGGCGGTGACTCATAAGCAAAGTAAAAGAATCTGTGTTTGAATAATCTTGAAGAAATTGATAACTCCCTTTTTGAAGGTATTGTTCTTGCGGTACTTGTAAATTATTGTAAGCATAATCATATAACCCACCGATGCGAAGATGCTGATTCTTAACCGTGATATCCACGTAATCCTGATCTAAATAAATTCCGCCGGCTTCATCTACAAGGGATTTTAAATCTTCTTTTTTAGTAGAAATATAAGAAGCTTCATGATTCCCGATTGTATAATATACCGGAGCTATTTCCTTTAAATCACTTACCATGTTTTTCAGGTAGTCCGCATTTTTTTCATAAAAGTTAATAATATCACCATCAAGTAAAATAATATCCGGGTGTTCATTTTTAACTTTTTGAGTCAGATCCTTATTTCCCTCACCGAAATTATGGGCGTGGGCATCTGAAATGACTAGGATATCTATAGGGGTGTCAATTTTATCACTTGGATATTCATAAGTAGTTACTTCAATAAAATTCTTTGAAGCATAAATCGTAGACCCCGTATAAAAAAGCAAACAGATTAAAAAAATTCCGCTGTATATTAGTATATGTTTTAATATTTTTCGTTTTTTCTTCATAATGTCACCCTCTTAACTTAAATGATATCATAAATCGAAACTATAAAAAAGGAGTAATTATTTTTCAATACTTATTATGGGACTTTGTGATTACTTGTTTAAACAGATAAATATTCTTTTAAACAAAGATAAATCCTTATAAAAAAACTGATCTTATAGTTTCTCCAGTATTGCTTTGTTTGGAAAGTTCTATATCGATCAGTATTTTATCACTCTATATTAATGTTCACTATATCAATTCTTTGGGATCTGCATATGGTAAATCTAGGGCTTCACTGACCCCTTTAAATGTGATTTTTCCTTTGCATGTATTCAATCCGGATAACAATCCCTCATCTTCTTTTAATGCGGCGATTCCTTTATCCGCTAATTTGAGCAGGTAAGGCAACGTTGCATTTGATAATGCCATCGTTGAGGTTCTTGGCACGGCTCCCGGCATATTTGCAACAGAATAGTGCATCACGCCAAATCTTTCAAAATATGGGTCATCATGGGTTGTCGTATGATCCATCGTTTCAATGCACCCACCTTGATCAATGGCTACATCCACAATGGCGCTGCCTTTCTTCATTGTCTGCACCATATCTTCCGTAATAATTTTCGGTGTTTTTGCTCCCGGTACAAGAACGGCACCAATGACTAGATCTGCGGTTTTTAAAGCACGACGCAAATTATATTCATTGTTGTAGGCAGTATGAATTGTCCCGCCGGATATATCATCAATATACCCCATACGACTTGCATTGATGTCAAAGATTGTCACGATAGCACCAAGTCCGCAGGCAATTTTTGCCGCATTAAGACCAACAGTTCCTCCACCAATGATAACAACTTCAGCCGGGAACACGCCGGGAACACCGCCTAATAAAAGACCTCTTCCGTTGTTGTTTTTCTGCAGCATAGTGGCTCCTACCTGAACTGCCATACGCCCGGCTACTTCACTCATCGGAGTGAGCAACGGCAATCCGCCATTTGCATCTCTGACTGTTTCATAAGCAATGGAGGTAGTGTTAGAATCCAATAATGCTTTGGCAAAATCTGCATTATTGGCAATATGTAAATAAGTAAACACCATTTGATCTTCACGCAAATAATGATATTCGCTTGGCAAATATTCTTTTACTTTCACAATCAATTCTGCATTGGCAAATACTTCATCCACTGAAACGATTTTAGCTCCAGCCTCTAAATATTCTTCATCTTCAAAACCACTGCCAATTCCGGCAGATGTTTCCACATAAACAGTATGTCCTGCTTTACATAAAGCAAAAACACCTGCTGGTGTACAAGAAACTCGATTTTCATTGTTTTTTATTTCTTTTGGGATTCCAATCTTCATTGTAGATCACACTCCTTTTGATAAGTGTAATTATATCATTAATATAGGAATAATTTCAATGAACCCAATAATTTTTTTGCTTTATTAAGACATATCTGAAAAAATTAAAGAGATAATTCACTTTTCTTCGATTTATTCTAATAGAGAGAAGAGGGAGCTCATTGCGTCAGGTAAAATATTATGGTAAAATTTAATAAGAAATATAAATCGCATATTCAAATGTATCGAAACTTTATTACATTACTGAAAAAGCAAGAAAATCATGAGGATTGAATTATGAGAAGTAAACGACTGTCAAAAATTATATCCATTATTGTTGTTATGTCTCTTTTAGGAATCAGTGGCTGCAGTGAACGGGATTCTTTTTCCTATGAAGTTCAAGAATCCGGTGTAAAAGATGCAGAGATAAACTTAACTTTCTACGGCTTTAAATATGAACCGCTCAATGTTCAGGCAATTGAAAGATCACTCTACAGTTATATGAATGAACATGAGGGAATCTCAATATCGTATGAGAGTGTTAAAGGAATTGCTTATTATGATATTTTAAATAAACGCATTAATACCCATAATGGGGATGATATCTTTATGGTAGATCAAGCAACCTTATTAGAATTTAAGAATAAAAATGTACTTGCTGACTTATCTGATTTGTCTACGATTGATAATTTCAATACGCTTGTTAAGAGTCAGATGGAAATCGGTGGGGAACTGAATTATGTACCGACCTCTATTTCAGCCTTTGGACTTTATTGTAATGAAGATTTACTAAAGGCACATCATCAAAAAATCCCCACGAACTTAAATGAGTTCAAAGAAGTGTGTGATTATTTTGTTGAGCAGGGAATTACACCGATTGTGGCAAATAATGATATTTCTTTAAAAACGATTGTGATTGCTAAAGGGATGTATTCGGTTTACCAAAGTCATAACAGTAAAGCAGAAATAGAAAAGTTTAATTCGGGAGAAAACGATTTAGCCGAGACCTTGCGTCCCGGATTTGAATTAGTAGAAACAATGCTTCAACGTGGCTATATTAATAAGGAAGAGGCACAGCATGTCGAAAAAACGAAAGAGGATTTAGAGATCTTCGCTAAAGGGGAACAACCATTTATGCTGACGGGGGCATGGGCGGCTTTGCGACTGCGTGATTTGGAACCTGATTTTTCCTTTACCATTCAGCCTTATCCGATTATGGAGGATGGCTGTGCAATGGTAATCAATGTGGATACAAGAATCAGTGTGAATGCCCATAGTCCTTATTTAAAAGAGGCAAAGGAATTTGTAGAATACTTGACGCAAAAAGATGTAATGTGGGATTTTGTGAATAGTATGAGTTCATTTAGTCCGTTAGAAGATGAAAGAGCATCGGAAGATAAGGCGATTAAGGATCTGAGCCCTTATATGACAAACGGCAGAAGTGTATTGGGAGCAGATGATAATCTTGATTATCCGATTTGGAATCTTACACGTGTGTGTATTGAAAGAATGTTGTCCGGTCAATCCAGCGATGAAGTCGTTGCGTATTTAAGTGAACAAATAAAACAATATAGGGAAGAGGCGGTATGATATGAAGATGAAAACAAAATCTGTTTTTATCATTTTATCGATTCTTTCTGCAATTGGAATTTTGGCAGCATCGTTTACGTTCATTCAGAATGTGAAACTATTGCTTTGGGATAAATCGGTGACCGATATTTTAGAAGTGACCGAGCAGGGACAACATGCATTAGATACGTTCATCGATAAAGATTACGATACACTTCATTTGTTTGCCGGAGAGTTAAGCGGAGTGGATTCTACAGATACGGAAGCTATTCAACGTATATTGAATGTATTTGATGATGAAACAACTTCCTTTTTCTGTGTCAATTTAGGGACTGGGAAGGTCTATTCGGATACTTTTGGTGATCAGATAGTCAATGAAGCACGACGACAGGAATTTCTGGAAATGGAACCTAATGGTATTCGAGAACCTTTTTATGATGGATATACCGGTGTTCGTTCCATAGGCGTTTACGAACAGTTTAACTTTGCAGACGGAACACATGGGTTAGTCCAGAAAACAAGGTCCGTCAAATCTATTCGAGAGAATTTTACGTTATCTTTTTATAATAATACAGGATTTTCCTATATCATTAATTTAGATGGTGAAGTCTTGATTCGTTCTTTACATAAAAACAGTAATCGTACCATTCAGAATTTGTTTGATATGATTAATATGGAAGGGAATAATGAGGAATTAAGCTCTAATGTAAAAGAACAGCTCGCATTAAAACGCTCCGGAGCTTCTCAATTTTTCTATAAAGGGGAAGACTATATCTTTACTTATGTTCCTATGGAAAATGGAAATAACTGGTATGTGGTATCGATCATTCCGAGTCAAGTTGTGATGAAACAGGCGAATACGATTATTAATCAAACGATGAGATTATGTATATTTATCATGATATGTTTGGCAGTATTAGGTTATTTCTATCATCAAACATCTAAAAAACAAAAGAAAGAGATTGAAAAACTAGCGTTTTATGATCAGTTGACGGGACTTTATCGTTATGAGAAGTTTTTGATAGATGGAGCGGATCGATTGAGTGGGGATACCAATAACATCGCTGTTTTCTATATTGATATTCAAGGCTTTAAATTATTAAATGATATTGAGGGATATGCATATGGAGATACTGTGTTGAAGTATATGGCGGATGTATTACGTCAAATTTCGCATTCCAAAGATATCAGCTGCCGTATATCAGGAGATGACTTCTTATTGATGGTCGAGTACAAGAACAGAGACGATATCCCAAAATTATGCCAAGAAATTATTGAGCAGGCAGAAAAAGGATTTGACCAAGAAAGAAAATTTAAAGTACGCATAGGAATTTGTCTGCTAGAAGAAGCGAAAAAAACCAATATCAATGGTTTGATCGACAGAGCTAAGATGGCGCAGGCAGGGGTTAAAGAAGATTCCGGCGTATCTTATCAGTTTTATAATAAAACCATGCGTGAAACATTATTGCGAGATGCACAGATGGAGCAGAATATGATACAGGCATTAAATAACGGAGAGTTTATTTATATGATTCAGCCTAAATATTCATTGGATGGAAAAAAGATTCTTGGGGGTGAGGCGTTGGTTCGCTGGCAAAAGCCAGATGGGCAGTTCATTAGTCCTGGGGAATTTATTCCTTTGTTTGAACGTAATGGCTTTATTCGTCAGTTAGATGAATATGTCTTTACAAAAGTATGTGAGGATCTCCATGATCGTATTCAAAAGAAACAAAAGATCGTACCAATATCTGTCAATGTATCCCGTGTACATTTATATTGGGATAACTTTGCGGATCGCTATAATGCGATTAAGAATAAATATCAGATTCCGGATCAGCTAATTGAATTGGAACTTACAGAAAGTATCCTTTTAGAAAATACAAAAGAAATCTTTAGTATTTTGGATCAGCTTAAGAAATACGGTTTCTTATGTTCAATCGATGATTTTGGATCCGGATATTCTTCTCTTAATACGTTGAAGGATCTGCCGGTAGACATTGTGAAATTAGATAAAGTATTCTTTGATCAAAGTGAGCATCAAGAACGTAAGATCGTGATACTAAAGAGTATGATCGATATGGCAAAACAGCTCTATATGAAGGTAGTAGCTGAAGGAATAGAAGAAGATGAACAATTGGAAATGCTGAAAAATACAGGTTGTGATATGGTTCAGGGATTTATCTATTCAAAACCATGTATCATTGAGGATTTCTATCAGCATTTAGAAAAATAAAGCATCGTTTATGTTGGATAATATACCGACCTCTAATCATTAGATGTCAAGTCTAACTTTAGAGGTATCTTATATCCAATATTAGATGCTTTTTATCTTATCTAAATAATAATAAAAAAACACAGAAATAAATGACTTATATTTTTTAAGTCTCAATTCTGTGCTGTTTTATTTTATCGATCGATAATCTTTTAACAATGACTATTCACTTACTTGTGCACTTTGAAGTACTAACTGACTTGCTTTTAAACGGTTGAAATCACGTTTTAAATCATCAGCTTGAATTCTTTCCAATACTTGTTCTTTTGTCATTTGATTTTGTTGGGCAATCATTTCAATTTGCTGATCTACTTCTTCATCTGTTGTAGAAAGATTTTCAACACGAACGATTTCATCAATAATCAATTCAAATTTAGCTTGTTGTTGTGCAGAAGGTTCCAATTGTTGCTTTAAAGTTTCTTCTGTCATTCCCATCATTTGCAGATATTGATCTAACTGCATTCCTTGTTGAGCTAAATCCATTTTAATATGCTGAATGTGTTGTTCCATTGCTTTTTGGACATCTTCTTCACTTACTTCAACATCGCTTCCTTGAATTAATTGTTCAAAGATAGTGTTTTCTACATTTGTTCTATAGGCTTGATCATGTTGAGATTGGATATGGGCCTTCATTTGGTTTTTCAAATCGTCAACTGTGTTTGTTTCAGGAATATTTAAAGAACTTACAAATTCATCATTTAATTCTGATTCTTGTTTGTTTTCAATTTTATGTAGCTTTACTTTAAAAACAACATTTGCTCCGGCTAAATCAGCCATTCCGTAATTTTCTGGGAAAGTTAAATTCAAATCTCTTGTTTCCCCTTTTTTCATACCAATTAATTGTTCTTCAAAACCAGGAATGAATTGTCCTGAACCGATTTCTAATTGATGTCCTTCCGCTTTTCCGCCATCAAATGCGATACCGTCTTTAAATCCTTCAAAATCGATAGTGGTCATATCACCATGTGCCACTTCACCGTCTTTTTCTACAAAAGTAGGACTTTGTGCTACCATTGCTTGAATTTGTTGATTCACTTCTTCATCGGTTGCCAATGTTTTTGCAACTTTGACTTCAATTCCTTTATATTGTGCTAATTTATTTACTTTTCCCATTATTCTTATCCTTTCAATTTCAATATGACCCTATTGTATCATATTGAGGAGTCTATAAGAATATTTTGTTGCTAAAAATGCAAAATAATCTGTTTTAGTTCAACTTTTATTCAACTTCCTATACTTTTAAAGATCTATTATAGACATCAAACATAAGACAATGGTATGATAGTTCCGATATCACCAAATGAAAAGGAGAAGTGTTCATGGAACCGGTGCATAAAAGAAGAGTTCGCTATAAAGGAACGCATCCTAAGCGATATAATGAAAAATATAAAGAATTGAATCCGGAATTATATCCCGAAACAATAGAAAAAGTAATTAAAAAGGGAAGTACGCCGGTAGGGATGCATTTATCGATCATGGTGAATGAGATTCTGGAGTTTTTAGATATTCAGGAAGGACAAATCGGATTGGATTGTACGTTAGGTTACGGAGGACATACGTTAAAAATGCTGGAACGATTAAATCATACCGGGCATTTGTATGCATTGGATATCGATCCGATCGAAAGCGTGAAAACAAAAGAGCGATTATTAAATAAGGGGTATGGGGAAGATGTTCTTACGATTAAGCACTGCAACTTCAAAGATATTGATTTTGTATCTAGGGAAGTAGGGTTGTTTGATTTTGTTTTAGCTGATTTGGGAGTATCTTCGATGCAGATTGATAATCCTGAACGAGGATTTTCATATAAAAAGGAAGGGCCTTTAGATTTAAGGCTAAATCCTCAAAAAGGGATACCAGCCTCACAGAGGTTAAAAGAGTTAACCAAAGCACAGTTAGAACAGCTTTTCATTGAAAATTCAGATGAACCGTACGCTAAAGAGATTGCAAGACATATTGACTCTTATTTAAAAGCAGGTCAACCGATTGAAACAACTACACAACTTTACAATATTATAGAAAAAAGTTTGTCTTTTATTTCGTCTAACGAAAGAAAGGAAGTGGTAAAAAAGTCGGCTGCCAGAGTATTTCAAGCCCTTCGTATAGAAGTGAACAATGAATTTGATGTGTTGTATGAGTTTATGGAAAAACTGCCATTTATCTTGAAACCCGGGGGAAAAGCAGCCATTTTGACCTTCCATTCAGGAGAAGATCGTATTGTGAAAAAGGCATTTAAAGAAATGAAAAATCTCGGCATCTACAGTGAAGCAGCAAGAGAAGTTATTCGTCCAAGCAAAGAAGAATGCCATATCAACAGCCGAGCAAAATCAACGAAAATGAGATGGGCTGTGAAGGCTTAATATAAGATAGTGTCAGCATTTGCTGGCACTATTTTTGCTTATCGAATAAAAATCTCAACGCCTTCAAGGCATTGAGATGATCAATCCATTTAAGATGAGCGACAAGATTGGACGTGTAAGTCATAGCGGCTGAATGCAAAAACTCTTATCTAATATAAAAATAAAGGGAACGAAATAGACTTTCAAGTAAAAGAAATGGTGATACCAAGAAGAAACATTGAAACATAGTAAAGGGGATTTGTGAAAGTGAAAATGATGTTCATGCTTTGACTTGTTTCAATGCCTTATGAATTTATTGCTTGGACATGATAATAAAATTTCTTATACCAGTTTATTTTTCAGCAGAAACATAGCTACTCCATTATCGTTATTGCTGGCAGTAATGAATTTTGATGATTGTTTTACTTCTTCAGTTGCATTTCCCATAGCGACACTTATTCCGGCTTCTTTCAACATAGGAATATCATTGGCACTGTCACCAAATGCCGCCGCTTCTTTTGTATTTATATTCAGGTGTTTACACAAGGAGCGTAGTACTCTTCCCTTATTGATTCCTTTTGCTGTAATTTCAATTAAGAACGGATCTGATATGACCACATCACATCGTTGGCATAATTTTTTCTGAATACTAGGATATACGGCAGAAATTAAATTTGGATTTCCTGAAACCAATAATTTTACCGGATCAAAATCAATATCAGCTAAAAAATCCTGACAAATGGAAATTCTTAATTGGTTTACAAGTGTTTCTGCTACTGCATAAACTTCCTGACGCATACAAAGCAGTTTATCTTTTTGATAAGTCATCAAATTCAAGTTGGTCTGATCTACTATATCATGAATTTGCTGCATCAAATCAATCGTAAGCTGAACCGAAGGGGAATCTTTTTCGACTAAATGGCTAAGTTCTCGTTCCTGTTCTTCTCTTTCAAGAAGGCGTGTCACATCATATATTTCATGCAGATCTTCCCTAGTCATGCAACAAGTATAAATTGTTTTTTCAGTGTTTGCATCAATGACTTCGCCCCCATTAAACGCTGCATAGTATCCATGATAACGTGCCAATTCCAACTCGTTACCATACCGTACCATGCCCAAGTATGGACGAGCAGAACAAAGCACCAGCACTCCTCCTTGCTTTTGAAAATCAATCAACGTATTTCGTGTTAGTTCATCTATCACAAAACGTGAATTTAATAGTGTACCATCGATGTCAATAAATATTACTTTTACAGGCATAACTGTTTGCCACCTTTCTGTTATGTTATTTTATTGTTGAGATTGGGTTTAATGAAGTGAATAAATTAAGTTTTTTCAAGCATTTCTTAATTTCTCTTTTTGCCCACAACCCTTGCAGCAAGCCATAGAAAAAGCCGTATCGTCCTACCTCACAAGCCATGATTGTCATTAGATAAAGACGATATAATTGGTATTTGCGGTTATCATCGTCAGAAAAACTATTTTTATGATGGAGTTTTAGGTATCCTTGAATAAAGTCTGTTTTTGAGAGAATATTGTCCGTAAATACGAATGGTGCGGAAAGGTCAGCGATGGGGTCTCCCCAGAATGCACGCTCAAAGTCTAGGATTCCTTCCACCTCATACCCATTGCCATTATTCTTCACAAGTAAGTTTCCATCATGACAATCAAACATCACTAGGCTAGGTCTTTCAACCTGAGTCAATAAATCTGTATTTTTTTCGAGTACAGCTGCAATTTGATCATATGGTAAACGGATGTTTCTTTGATGTGCATCTTGAAGCAGTTGCTGAAACATAGCAAGAAAAGCATTTCTCCAAGTAGAATATTGTTTGCTGTCTTCATCTGTAAAATAGCCAAAATATTGACCGTGGATTTCATGTAATTGGGTTAGATAGCTTGCCTGTTGTCTGCGGATCTGGGATAACTCTTTTTTACTAAGGGAGTGTTTTATCTTCGATAAAGGAGCCCCTTGCAAAGCTGTCATGAAAAAATAATGGCTAGGTATTTCCTTTTTACTGAAATCATAAGCTAGTACATTAGGTGTCGGTATTGAGGTGTGTTCTTGAATCAAATGATAGCATTCGACTTCCACCGGTATCAAATCTTGTTCGTAGCTAAGCAAACATTGATTGAAAACAGCACCAACTTTCAATATGACAGTTTGGTTAGTATCCTCAAAATAAATTTGGTAAATCGTATTGAACATACCGCCGTTTAATTCAGAGATGTGAAAATTCCTAGTACCAAAATGTTTATTTACCAAGAGGCTTATATCTGATTTTTTTAATTGCTGTTTTGTTTTGCTTTTCATCACGTTCACCCTGTTTTAAATCCTAATCTTATTATAAAGGAACCGCCTGTTCAGTGTCTTTATCCTGAAAAGGCGGTTTTTATTCCTGATACGATATTGTCATTGCTTTTTCCAAAGCTTTCGATATTGCCCTGGCGTCACACCATAAGATCGCTGAAATTGTTTATATAATCCAGATAGAGTGGAATATCCCAGTATTTGTGCAATTCCTTCAATGGATTCAAACGTATGAATGAGCATTTGCGCCGCTTTCTTCATTTTCATTTCGACTACCATATCCGAAAAGCTCTGACCCATTTCTTTGCGAATTCGATAACCGGTGTAATCCGCACTATAGCCTATGTAATCCGCGAACTCTTTTAAAGTAGCATGTTGTATATGGCTAGACAGATAATCTTCCAGCAAAATAGAGAAGTCCTTATTAAGATGTTTGCGTGATAATTCAACAAAAAGCAAGGTTAGGTAACTACGCACTGCTACCTGCCATAAAGGGTCTTTTGTGTAGGCTTCTATCGCCAGAGCTTGTATATAGAAATCAGCTTTCAATGACCAGTTATCAAAAACGGTGATTGGGGAATCTAAATTCTTCATCGAAAGCCCCTCTGTTTCTTCTAACAATTCAGTTGGCAGCATAAATTTGAGTATTTTATCTTGCGTCCTAGATCTCTCTATTGCGTGAATCGTTCCCGGACTAAGTAAACAGGCTTGACGTTCTTGGAGGGTCAACGACGTGTTTGAAACAAGAAATCGTTGTTTACAGCACCCTTGAAGGACATAAATCAACTCATATCCTTCATGACTGTGAAAATAAGGAATCTGACTTAATGTATGTTTTGCCACATGAAATTGTTTTGATTGGCGGATTGGAATTTCTTTGATATCGTGTGGCTGCGATATCTTTGTCATATGAAAAAATTCAGGCAGCGTGCCTGCTTTGGTATTTAACAAAGCGATAATATCTTTACTGTTTACAAAATCAGAGCGTATCATCTCCAACAATAACTCGGCAGACTGGTAGACGGTCTGTTCCTGTTTTTCCTGTTTGTTTAGCATTTCATCTACTTGACGATTCATACACATATAAGCACAGAAACTCATTTCCTCTAAGGAATGGGGAAAGTGCTGTCCTCCTTTCAAATTCATTACATATGTTCTATTGTTTGCAAGTTCTTATCTTTGAAATAAGTAAAATTGAGTGATTTTCTATACACATTTTCACAACACAATGATTTATCAAACCATCCATACCTCTATTATAACAGTGATTCTCGAAAAAATCATTTTCCTTTTGTATTCAATGAATATGCAAGTTGCCTATATCTAACAAAATCATATTCATTATAAAAAATCTCAAACCCATTCATGGATTTGAGACTAATAAACATTTTGTATCAACAAAAGGAATAGGCGTTGACCTTACTTTTTGGCTAAATAGGGAATCTTAATTATTTTCACGATCGACATCATACAATCCGGTTGACTTGTTCATAATCTGTATCGGTATTATACTCTTAGATATTTGAGAAACACCATTTCGCTAAATACTTTAAATCGCCAGCACTTCCAAAAGGGATTCGATCCGGTTCTTTTTCATCTGTATATGGACAGGGAACCCCTCTGGCAATACGGCGAACCCAACTTGTTTTCTCTATTGAAGATGTCCACTGCTGCCAACGGCCACTCGGTCTACGTTTAAACGCTGATAGTAACTCTTTTGCTAATGGCATATGATCAAATACGCCTTCTAAAAATTCGACTTTAACTTTGTTGTTTGTTTCATCGACATTGTGGCAATAAACACTAACCCATACACCTTCTCTTATCCTAATGGCATAGACATCACCCGCTTGTACCTTTCCTTTACCTACAGATATAGGTGTCTTTATAATCTTCTCTCTAGGCTTTTTCTTTTTAGCCAACTGTCCAATCAGCGTCTCTTCTTTTTTCATTTTAGGTCTCGTATCTAAAGAAATTGAAGTACAATCAAACATAGGAAATAGGTTTTGCAAGGTTTCTTCATTAACCCCAATGGCAGAGTTCCACCATGCTAAGGGCGCCTGTACTTCTGTTTTGATACTGGGGCGATGATCTCTGATTGCATAATGCGTATATTCAGTATATAAACCTGGGTACTGGGGAGTATCAAGAATACCGATTAACGCCAAACTTTCTAATAAAGAAGTGCAGGCACTTTTATTATTTGTTGGTAATAGCTTTTCTTTTAAGAGTATTTCTCGGACTTTACCATACCTCATATTTTTAGGTAAATTCCTTAGTATTGTTAGAATAGCTCTAAAGATCCAAATATCATCCTGTGTCGGAACCGGTCTAACCATCTTTTCCATTTTTTCTAATAAAATACAATGTGCCAATATATCCCCATCTAATGGTGTACCAGTCGTCATTCCTTGATACCATATGAACGAAGCATCTCTGCTGTAATCCCTATACCCACAAATTTTACATGTGTCTTTAGATCCCGTATAAGTTAAAATATCGTGATCCGGCATTTTCATAGCTAGTAGTTTTGCTGTAAGTTCAGACCTCCAAATTATGGGAGCAGACCATAATGAAGAAACGAAACTTTGTGCAGCCTGTTCCAAAGTGATTTTTTGTGCCAATCTTTTCAATTTGTCAATACATTCATTGTGTGCCATATAAATGATCGTATTGGGTTTATTGTTCATATTTTTCAGTTCCTCTTTTGATAGGGAAGGGGGGATAGGGTGCAGGCATACATTTTTTTCGTCATCCCAATAGCTATTGTTTGTATATATTTGTTTTAATAACCATAATTCATCTAATAATTCCATCAGACAACCTCCTTTACCTATTTTGTTCTGTATCTCATTGCTTAATGGAAATTCCAATTCCATTCATATATTAATAAATTACCTGATCGAGCTTTTGGGCTTATCTAATAAGTATGACAATTTTTGAAGAATGGCTAAACGATGGAAAGATTATAAACGGATCATTCCTCATTCAAGGCTTATATAAATTATAACAAATTTTCGCTTTAAAAAACATGAGCTTTCGTGAAGCAACAAAGTCAATCAAAGTTCTCAATGTACAAAAGATGTGAATTTGTTATTGCAGAAAAAAGTAAGGAAACGAAATCGTCACTTAAAGCGATGAATAGAATTTTTATACGATTTAGATATACTATTAAAGCGACCACTATAATGATATAATATTTTTGTAAATTAACATTTGAAAAGGAGATATTCTATGGGAAGTTTAGATAGTATGTTAAACATTGGAAAAGAAATGAAAACAAAGCTTTTCTCAATTGGCGTGGGGTCATCGGAAGATTTAATTAGATTAGGGAGTAAAGAAGTGTTTTGTCAATTAAAAAAACAATATCCAAATGTATGTTTGGTTCATTTGTATGCCTTACAAGGTGCAATCGATAATATTGATTATGATAAACTTCCGGATGAAGTTAAACTTGATCTAAAGCAATTTAGTGATAGCTTAAAAGAAAAATAGACTTATATAAATATGAATTTGTGGAGGCGTTTTATGTTTAATGAAATATGTATATATGAAGCGAAATTAACAAAATTAGATGAAATTGAAGAATTGATGAAAGAAGTTGCTGATTTTTATCTAAAGCAAGAAGGTGTTATTGATGTAC
Source organism: Beduini massiliensis (assembly GCF_000829905.1). Taxonomy (GTDB): domain Bacteria; phylum Bacillota_I; class Bacilli_A; order Erysipelotrichales; family Coprobacillaceae; genus Beduini; species Beduini massiliensis. Next base: position 31,119 of record NZ_CDPP01000006.1, on the reverse strand, counting down.
ACTATATAAAACGAACACATAGACAAAAAGATTTTAATGCGGTTAAAGAAGGTGAATTGCCTGTTCGCCTTACAAGAAATATTGGTAAAGTAACCTATGTTTTATATTGGGTTTTGGAAAATGAAGAAGCTCATGCGAGAGTATCTAAACTTGGTGTAGAGAAATTCTACAAACGCTGGAATAGATGTTTAACCACGATGCCTAAAATAATCTTAGGGGAGAATATCGTGTGATTGAAATCGCTATAAAGTATATTATGACAAGCGGATTGGCGATCTTTATAAAAAGATGATATAGAACGCTAGTCTGTTTTCTTTGATACAATAAATTCTTAAATCACATGCAGACTCTATTTTAAAGAAAGGGAAAGCAGTAAACTAGTTTGTTTTTTTATATTAAGATTATCCAACTTGTAAAGGATCGCTTTATATCTCATACTGTAATAAGCATTGAACTTACCAGATATAAATTCGCTTGTTAGGGTGTGCCTAATACCGGGCTAATAATCAGTTAAATAAAAAAGCTCCAAATCCTTTATAAATAAAGGTTTTGAAGCGTTCATTTCAATGGTGCGGGTGACAGGACTTGAACCTGCATGCCATAGGCGCTAGATCCTAAGTCTAGTGCGTCTGCCAGTTTCGCCACACCCGCATATCTATTTAATTAAAATGGTGACCCGCAGGCGACTCGAACGCCTGACCCTCTGATTAAAAGTCAGATGCTCTACCGACTGAGCTAGCGGGTCATTAAATATGGTGCCGGCTAAAGGACTTGAACCCTCAACCTACTGATTACAAGTCAGTTGCTCTACCAATTGAGCTAAGCCGGCAAAAAAAATGGTGGAGGTTAACGGGCTCGAACCGCTGACCCTCTGCTTGTAAGGCAGATGCTCTCCCAACTGAGCTAAACCTCCAAAAAATGGTGACCTGTACGGGATTCGAACCCGTGAATGCATGCGTGAAAGGCATGTGAGTTAACCGTTTCTCCAACAGGCCACATGGCGCTTGAAGTAGGACTCGAACCTACGACCGATCGGTTAACAGCCGATTGCTCTACCAACTGAGCTATTCAAGCATTTCCAGTGCTTTTAAATAATAGCATGGATGAAACTTAATTGCAACACTTTTTTTACATTTGTGCTAAAACTAGTAACATTCCGGCAATAAACATCACCGCAAAGATAATATTTTTTTCTAATTCGGCTGTCATTGTGAATCCCCCTTTACATATACTATACATTAATATCTTTAACAATTTTTAAAGAAATTATTAAAAAATTTAAAATAATAGTTATGTACCCCCGTGCAAAAATAAAAACGTTGTTCCCAACGCTGATTGTAAATGGTGACCTGTACGGGATTCGAACCCGTGAATGCATGCGTGAAAGGCATGTGAGTTAACCGTTTCTCCAACAGGCCACATATGGCGCTTGAAGTAGGACTCGAACCTACGACCGATCGGTTAACAGCCGATTGCTCTACCAACTGAGCTATTCAAGCATTTCTAATGCCTATTTATAATATCATGACATAATTATAAATGCAACACTTTTTATTACTTTTTTTATACTTGACCAACCTATAGGATTATGGCACTATAAAGCCATAAAAAAGAAGGTGAAATAATGACACTACAGCAATTAAAATATATCCTCACCACAGCAAAATGCGGATCGATTAATGAAGCGGCTAAATCCCTGTTTATATCTCAGCCCAGCTTATCTAATGCCATAAAGGAGTTGGAAGACGAATTCGGCATTACGATTTTTCAAAGAACCAATAAAGGGATTCGTTTGTCTGAAGAGGGAATCGAATTTCTAAGTTATGCAAAACAGGTTTACGAACAGGTGGAACTGTTAGAAAGCCGTTATCATAATAAACAGCTGCCACCTCAGCATTTTTCGGTATCTGCTCAGCATTATGCGTTTGCCGTGAATGCCTTCGTCGAACTGGTGGAGAAATACGCGAATAATGAGTATGAATTTACTTTACGGGAAACACGCACTTACGAGATTATTGATGATCTTAAAAACTTACGAAGTGAAGTAGGGGTACTCTATCTCAATGCCTTTAATGAAAAGGTCATTCGTAAACTAATAAAAGAAGCAGCTTTAGAGTTTCATCCTTTATTTCTAGCTTCTGCTCATGTTTTTATCAGTGCGGGTCATCCTTTGTCAAACAAAGATAAAATTACTTTGGAAGATTTGGAGGATTATCCTTATTTATCTTTTGAACAGGGAGAATATAACTCCTTTCATTTTTCAGAAGAAATTTTGAGTACGATTTCTAGAAAAAAGAATATTAAAGTCAGCGATCGTGCTACTTTATTCAATCTGTTGATTGGATTAAACGGCTATACAATCTCCACCGGGGTATTAAGTTCGGATCTGAACGGAAACAGTATCATTGCCGTACCACTGGAAATAGAAGATAAGTTAACCGTCGGCTATTTGACACATAAAAATATGACATTATCTAAATTAGCGGTTGAATATATCGAACGACTGAAATCTGTCATTGAAAATGAACTTGCAAAATAAAAATCGCAGATCATATGACCCGCGATTTTTTAAATTAGGCTAAATGTCCTTTGCTTTTAATCACTTCGATGACTTCAGTGACATATTTTTGACAAATATCATCACTTTCAGCTTCCACCATGACACGAATGACAGGTTCGGTTCCACTTTCACGAAGTAAGATACGCCCGTTATCTCCTAAAGCTTTGCTGACACGATCGACAGCTGCCTGAACATCAGCATCTTCTCTTGCTGCCGGTTTGCTTTTCACTTTAACGTTCTTTAATAATTGTGGATAAATGGTGACAGGTTCGATTAATTGTGCCAATGTTTTCTTTGATTCCACAATCGTTTCCATCACTTTTAATGATGTTAAGATACCATCTCCGGTTGTTGCATGTTTAGAGAAAATGATATGACCTGATTGTTCTCCGCCGATGCAGTGACCATTGTTGACCATGTTTTCATAAACATACTTGTCTCCTACGGCTGTTTTTTCATAACTGATATTTAATTCATCTAAGGCTTTGTATAATCCCAAATTAGACATGATGGTGGTTACGATGGTATCGTTAATTAATTCTCCACGCTGTTTCATATAAGTACCACAAACATAAAGAATCAAATCACCGTCAATTACACGCCCGAATTCATCGACGGCAATACAACGGTCAGCATCCCCATCATACGCAAATCCGACATCTAAACCATTGTCACGGACAAATTGCTGTAAGACTTCGATATGCGTAGACCCACAATTTGTATTAATGTTTAATCCATCAGGATCATTATTGATCACATAGGTTTTCGCTCCTAAGGCATCAAAAACAGATTTGGCGATTGCACTCGCACTTCCGTTGGCTAAATCCAAACCAACTTTGAAATTTTTAAATGAACGTGTAGGAATGGTCATTAAATAACCGATATAGCGATTTCTTCCCATTGAATAGTCAATCGTTCTGCCAATATTTTCCTTTGTAGCAAAAGGAATTTCTTCGCACTCTCCATCAATATAGCGTTCAATCAATTCTTCAACTTCGGCTTCTAGTTTTGCCCCATTAGAATTAATCACTTTAATCCCGTTGTCGTAGAACGGATTATGAGAAGCACTGATCATGATCCCCGCATCAAAATCTTCGCTTCTTACTACGTAAGAAACAGAAGGGGTTGTTGTAACGTGCAATAGATAAACATCTGCACCACTTGCTGTTAATCCGGCAACTAAAGAATATTCAAACATATAGCTTGATCTTCTTGTATCTTTTCCAATAACGATTTTTGCTTTTTTTTCTTTTCCATAGTACCATCCTAGATAGCGTCCTACTTTATATGCATGTTCCACAGTTAAATCCACATTGGCTTCACCGCGGAATCCGTCTGTTCCAAAATATTTTCCCATTGGACAATCTCCTTTTTTATTTTCTATAATATTATAATACCATAAGTCACATAATATTTTCAAATTATGATAATTCAATGATATAAGTAGCTTTAAAATGAAAAATTCGTATAATGGGGTATGTTATAAATTGGGAAAGAATAGATGTAGCGCCAGGTCTTAATAAAGATGACGAGGACTTAACTTATCGAAATATTCGGCGGATGGTTAAGAGGTAGGCATACTACCTGAACGGTGGACAAAAATAATGAGCAATCATTAAACAAATCCACTCGGTATGCCCCATTTATAACGAATCTTATAATGGAGGTATAGACAAATGTGCGGAATAACTGCAATCAGTACAAAAAAAGAAGCTTTACCCTTTTTACTGCAAGGATTAGAAAAATTAGAGTATCGTGGGTATGATTCGGCAGGAGTGACGATCCTGAGTCAAAATCAGTTAAAAACAATCAAGACTAAAGGAAGATTAAAAGATTTAAAAGAGGCATTAAGTCATCAAGTCTTAAAAGGACAGGTGGGAATCGGGCATACCCGTTGGGCAACTCATGGCATTCCCTCAAATTTGAATTCTCATCCTCATACTAATGAAGATGAAACAATTTCGATTGTGCATAATGGAATTATTGAAAACTATCGTGAACTAAAAAACTTTTTATTGGAAAAAGGGTATCATTTTCATTCGGAGACGGATAGTGAAGTGGTGGTTCACTTATTAGATTATTATTATAAAGGTGACATTTTAAAAGCACTGCAAATAGTGTTAACCAAATTAGTGGGAAGCTATGCTTTATGTGTCGTCACAACGAACCATCCTGATGAAGTCGTGATTACAAAAAAAGACAGCCCGATTGTCATTGGTAAAAGTGACAGTGGAACTTACGGAGCTAGTGATATCCCGGCTTTATTGGAGTATACGAAAGAAGTTTATTTCTTAAATGATCATGATATTGCGGTTTTACATCCCGATCATGTTGATTTTTATGATTGTGATTTAAAACCAATCGAAAAAGAATTGGTCAATATTCCTTACGATCATGAAGCGGCACAAAAAGACGGTTATGATACGTTCATGCTTAAAGAAATCCATGAACAGCCCCATGTCATCAAAGAAACATTGAGAGGGAGAATCAGTCAAGATCAAGTGGTTTTAGATGAGTTGGCAGAGATCGATTTTTCACCGTTCAATAAAGCGTATTTTGTTGCTTGCGGAACAGCGTATCATGCGTGTTTATCAGGGGCTAATATTTTCGAAAGAATGACAAAAATTCCTGTGATTTGTCAGGTCGCTTCGGAATTCAGATATAATGATCCGGCAATAGATGAACATACATTATGTTTATTTGTGTCTCAATCCGGAGAAACTGCCGATACTTTAGCCGCATTGCGTCTCGCTAAAAAACAGCAGGCAACGACGATTGCGGTTGCCAATGTATTGGGAAGTACAATCAGTCGTGAAGCAGATTATACGATTTATACGTGTGCCGGACCGGAAATTGCCGTTGCTTCTACAAAAGCTTATACGACCCAATTAGTAGTGTTGATGCTGTTGGGGATGTATGCAGCGCAGCGTTTAGATAAGAAGGTGGATTTATATCATGACCTTATTCAAAACTTGATGAAACTTCCCGAACTAGTAGAAAACGTATTACAAGATGAACCTTTATTTGCAATATATGCTGAATATTTAAAAGAGGCACATGATGCTTATTTTATTGGCAGAAGCTTAGACTATGCTTCGGTTTTAGAGGGAGCATTGAAATTAAAAGAAGTGTCTTATGTGCATGCGGATGCCTATATTGCCGGTGAATTAAAACATGGTCCGATTGCTTTGATTGAAAAGGGTTCGGTATTATTTGCCGTTGCCTCTCAGCCCCATATCGCCGCTAAAACGATCAGCAATATTCAAGAAACGATTGCCAGAGGTGCCAATGTCATCTTATTTACATTAAAAGGTATGGAAATCAACAATGCCGCTGAGACGTATATCTTACCGGATATCCATCCTTTGCTGCAATCTATTATTGTTGCCATTCCGCTGCAGTTAATTGCTTACTATACAGCATGTTTAAAAGGCTGCGATGTCGATAAACCAAGAAATCTTGCTAAAAGTGTTACCGTTGAATAAGCTTATATGAGCTTATTCTTTTTTATGCTATAATAGACGTTAAAGGAGGATGAAGATGATTCTATTTATAATATTATTCCTGATCCTTTATATAGGGATCAACTATTTATTAGAAAAACGCCTCTATCTTTCGATTGCGCGTTTTCACATACAAAAGCGAGGGTTCCAGATCGTATTTTGGTTTTTAGCATTGAGTTATGTTTTCTACCAACTCCTTCATGCTTATTTGCCAAAACTGATTCGAGTACCGCTTGCTTACATCGGCTCTTATTATTTAGGATTTTTATTCTATTGCTTATTATTTTTTACAGTCTGCTATTTAATCCATCGCTTTATTAAGGTGAAGTGGGATCTCTATTTATTAGCACTGATTCTCATTATTGGCGTCATCTTTCCGGTAGGTATTTATCAGCAGCATCATATTCTGACTAAGGAATATCGTGTTGCCTCTGATAAAGTTGAACAAGATTATACGATTGCTTTAGTCACTGATTTGCATTTAGGTGATTTGATTGGGACATCACGATTAAATAAAATGATTGATACTATCAATGCTGCTGAGCCGGATCTTATTTTAATTGCCGGTGACTTGATTGATTCAGACTATGGACCTGTTAAAGAAGGAAATATGCTTTTGCCTCTGACACGTTTAGAAAGTCGTTTAGGTGTTTATATGACGATGGGGAATCATGATTTTTATACCGGGGAGATTCCGGAGGTAAAAGAAGAACTGACGCGTTTAGGCATCCATGTTTTAGAAGATGAGAGTGTCATATTGGAAAATCAGCTGGTGATTACCGGACGAGACGATGCCTCATTTAACGAAAAAGAATTGCGTTCATTCATCGATTCCGCGCAACTTGAAAAATTCAATATTGTCATGGATCATAATCCTGCACGAGTAAGAGAAAGCGTGGACTTAAATATCGATATGCAAGTGTCGGGACATACCCATAACGGACAACTCTATCCGTTAAATTATGTGATTGATGTTTTGTTTGAAGTAGGGTATGGACATCGTAAAATCGAACAGACAGATGTGTTTGTCAGCGGTGGCATTGGCGGTTGGGGACCTCAGCTTAGAACGTCTTCCAATGCAGAATTCACATTGATTCATGTTGAATCAGAACATTAAGGGGGAAAGAGTATGGCAATCAAATTGATCGTAACAGATTTAGATGGGACCTTACTGTCAAATAGAAAAGTTCTAACCAAAAAGACAAAACAAACATTGATTAAGGCACAGGAGCAGGGAATCCGAATTGTATTAGCGACCGGGCGTAATTACCGCTCCTTAGAAAAAATCTACAAAGAATTAAAAATAGATGAATTTAAAAGTGGAGCCATCATTGGCGTCAATGGACAGGAAACTTATTTTTTTGATGATGAAACCTATGAAAAAGGAACGATGCTGACAGGAGAACAAAGTATGCACCTCGTTCGTTTTGGAAGTCGTTTATTATTTGAAGTGATGGTCATGAACGATCATCAGGTAAAGGATTGTATTTCCAAAGCATTGTTTTTTTGTAAAAAGATAGCATTTAAGATCATACATCAAAAGGTAACAGAGAATTTTGAAGGACAGATGGATGGACATATCTTTATCACAGCAAAAGATGTGATCGATCATGATGTCAATAAAGTAGGGTATTCACAGATTCCTCTCTATACTCGCTTACTGTTGCCTTATATAAGGAAGAAGCTGAGTAAGGATTATGATGTTTTGGTGGTCTCCAAAGGATGGTTGGAAATTATGCCAAAAGGAGTCAATAAGGGAGCCGGACTAAAAAAAGTGATGGCACATTATCAAATCGAAAAAGAAGAAGTAATGGTTTTTGGTGATGGTGAAAATGACATCAGCATGCTGGAGATGATTCCCAATTCGTATGCTCCAGCCAATGCCTTAGCAAGTGTCAAGGCGGTCGCAAACTACAGCTGTTTTAGTAACGAAGATGAGGGCGTGGCATGTGTTGTTGAGAGTTTACTAGATAAATCATTGTAAAAATAACTGCCAACTTTTTTGGCAAAATGAAGTATTGAGATATTAAAACTTCTATCTATAATGAAATGTGTAAGGGATTCTTACATTAGTCTTTCAAAAATTTATATGCTCAAACAAAAAGAGAAGTGTGTGCTTCTCTTTTTGTTATTAGGGGAGACTGTAAAAGACAATAGTGTTTGTTTTCCATTTTATTTGGAAATTTCATAGTTTGAGGTATAACTTGGGAGTGCCTATAATATGGAATGTAAACGTTACCAAAAGACGCTACATAAATTTCACGGGGAGGAAAAGACAATGAAATTTTTGGAAGAAAAATTTGTCCCTCTTGCAGCTAGAATCGGGTCTCAAAGACACTTAGTTGCAATCAGGGATGCCTTCGTTGTTATCATGCCAGTTACAATCGTTGGTGCGATTGCGGTATTGATCAACAACATCCAAGGTGTATTCGCAGAAAACGGGTTGAACGTTGTTTCAATTCAAGAAGGATACACAAACTTTATCAAAACAACAGGTATTCAAGATGTAATGAATGCAGTTAACAAAGGATCTATCAACATGATGGCGATCTTGTTAGTTGTGACATTAGGATACCAAATGGCAAAAGGATTAAACGGAGATGGGATTGCCACTTCAGTTGTAGCCTTAACTTGCTATTTAGGATTAGCGCCAGCAGTGCAAACATTAACGAACAGCTACAAATGGGCTGAAGAAGCAACCAATGTAGATGTATTAACAGCAGATGTAGCCAGCGGCGGATTAGCAGCGAACAAACTGGATTCAAACGGGATGTTCGTAGGGATGATTTTAACGATTATCGTTGCGGAAATCTTCGTAAGATTATCAAGAAACGATAAATTAAAAATCACGTTGCCTGATGGAGTACCACCAGCAGTAGCCGGATCATTTACAGTATTGATCCCAGCTATCATTACAGTTATTTTAGTTGTAGCTGTAGGAACTTATATCGATCGTTTCTCAGGAATGAACTTATGGGTAATTATCCAAAAATTCGTATCCGCACCATTAAACAGTGTAGCCGATACATTAGGTACAGTTATCTTAGTATACTTCTTAATCAACTTATTATGGGTATTCGGGTTACATGGGGCAAACATCGTTGGATCAGTAACAACACCAATCTTTACTCCAATGTTACTAGAAAACACAGCAGCTTATGAAGCAGGAAAAACAGGAGCAGATTTACCAAATATCGCTCATGGTATGCAAGCATTCGCAGTTATCGGTGGATCAGGATCAACGATTGGGTTAATCATTGCCGTATTGATCTTTGGTAAAGTACAAGCAGAACGTACAGTTATCGGAATCTCAATTGCACCAGGTTTATTCCAAATCAACGAACCAATCACATTCGGTGTGCCTATCGTAATGAACCCTGTCTACATGTTACCGTTCATTGCAGGACCAGTTATCTTGGCAGCATTGACTTATATCTTAATGGATTTGAACATTATCGAAAGAGTATGTTTATCTGCACCTTGGGTAACACCGCCAATCTTGTATGCATTCTTAGCAACAGGTGGAGGAATCAAGGCAGCGATTTACAACGCTATCGAAATCGTACTATTGACATTATTATGGATGCCATTTGTTATGGTATCAAACAAACAAAATGCCAATGCAGAATAAAAAATGAGCAAGTAGTGAAAACTACTGCTCTTTTTTATGTTTGATTTTCTGCCCAAGATTGACAGAGGTCAATAAAGGCTTTGGCATGATGGGTCAGATACTTATTTTTATGATAAATAATTGAGAACTGACGTGAAAGATCTAAATCCTTAATAGGTAAACTTATTATATTCCCTTTATTAATATCTTCTTTTACCATCAAATAAGGAAGAATGGAGATGCCTACATTTTCATTCACTGCTCTTACAATCGCTTGTGTACTGGTGCTTTCCACAATAGGCGATAGTTCGATGTGATGAGTTAAAAATAAAGCATCGACAAGGTCTCGAACACCACTTCCCGATTCACGTAATAAAAATGGATAATCCAACAATTTTTCAAGAGAAATTCGCTTAAGTTTCGTTAAAGGATGATCGTTGGAAACGATTAAACAAAGATGATCTTCAAGAAACGGCGTCTGAATCAACTGATCGGGGTGCAGTCCTTTTCCCTCAATCAAAGCAATATCAATTTCATTATTTAAGATTCGTTCTTCAATAATTTGGGAATTGTTTATGATCGCCTTAAATTTCATTTTAGGTAATTTCTTTTCCCATTCTTTAATCAGTTGAGGGAAAATAAAGTTTCCAATCGTGATACTGCAGCCGACTTTAAGTGGACTGTCATCTTCCCAATTTTTTATATCCGTTTCCATTTCTTCATACAGGTCAATGATATGAAGGGCGTAGCCATAAAGCTTATGAGCGGTCTGAGTGGGATAAATCCGTTTATTGATACGGTCAAACAGAACGATCCCATAGTAGTTTTCTAATTCCTTGATGGCAATGCTGACAGAGGGCTGAGCAATGTGCAGTGTTGCCGCCGCTTTTGTAATATTTTGCAGTTGGTACACAATACTAAAAATTTTAAGATGGCGTAGTGTCATGATATCCTCCTTATAGGTAAATACCTATCTAAATTATATAATAATACTATTTTACAAATGAATCAAGATGCCCTATTATGCTATTAAGGGGGATGAAAAATGAAATTACAAAGATTGAAGAAAATTTTCTTTTCTACATTATATTTGAGTGCGTTTACCTTTGGCGGCGGTTATGTCATTGTTACACTGATGAAGAAGAAATTCGTTGATGATTATGGTTGGATCGATGAAAAAGAGATGTTGGATCTAGTGGCGATTGCACAGTCTTCACCGGGTGCCATAGCGGTTAACGGAGCCATTGTGGTAGGATATAAATTAGCGGGATTCTGGGGTGTGGTGGTTTCGATCATCGCAACGATCCTGCCGCCATTTGTGATTATCTCCGTTATTTCCTATTTTTATGTAGCGTTTCAATCGAATATTTTTGTCAAACTCATGTTAGAAGGGATGCAGGCAGGAGTAGGCGCTGTCATTGCTTCAGTTGTTTATGATATGGCAAGGGGGATCATTAAAGAGAAAAACAAAATTTCTTTATTCATCATGGGACTTGCCTTTATTGCCACATACTGTTTTAGTATCAATGTCATGTATGTGGTCATCAGTTGTGCCTTATTTGGAACCGCACAGGCATTGTACCAAAGAAAGAGAGGGATATTATGATTTTATTTCAATTATTCATCAGCTTTCTAAAAATTGGTTTATTTAGCTTTGGTGGCGGATACGCCGCATTACCGCTAATTCAGGAACAAATTGTGTCATTCCACCAATGGCTTTCGTTAGGAGAGTTTACGGATCTGATTACGATTTCACAAATGACACCGGGACCGATTGCGATTAATTCCGCTACATTTGTGGGATTGAAGGTGGCTGGGTTTGGCGGAGCTATCGTCGCTACGATAGGCTGTATTCTGCCTTCTTGCATTATCGTTTCTGCCCTTGCTTATATTTATTTGAAATATCGTAAAATGTCTTTGCTTCAGGGGATTTTGGGGTCTCTTCGTCCTGCGGTGGTGGCGATGATTGCGACTGCCGGGGTGGCAATCTTGAATACTGCTTTTTTCAATAATACAGCGACCTTACATTTAGATATGGTATTTTTATTTGTTGTTGCGGTAGGACTATTACAATATAAAAAATGGAATCCCATTGCGGTGATGGTCATGTGTGGGGTGGCAAAAGTAGTGTTTTATATGATCGGTGTCTAAAACAAAAGTATTTAGTCATGAAACAGCGTTTTGGATAGAGTTAGAGGATACATTTTAAAGGGTCCTCTTTTTTCTGTTTGACATTCAGCTGGATGAAGAATGATATTTAAAGCGAAAACGGTTGCAGATATATGATGACATATATTGATTTTTTTAGCGATTTCCCGTATATATAATAATACGGAGGAAAAACAATGAATGTCATAGAATTTTTAAGATTTTTATATAGTTACTCAAGAGTGTTATCACTACGTGAGCTATCTTTTTTAACCGCTTTAAGTGATCGAACAATTCGTACAATTATTGCAGAGGCGAATGATCAAAGAATGACATTGGGATGTCGCGTGGATTTGATCCGATCTGTTGGCTATCAGTTGGTGATTGAGGAACAGGCATTGTTTTTGGCTAATGTTTTATTGAAGAAAGAATACTCTCTGAAAAGTATTGAACACGATATTTTATTAGAATTAATTCAGAAGTCTTATATTAAAATAGATGATTTATGTCATCATTACTATGTCAGTAAGGGAACCGTCAATAAGACGATTAAACATTTAAAAGACACATTAACGAAATATGATTTGCAGATTCTGTCTAAACCATATTTAGGATTGTATCTGGTCGGTGCTGAACAGCAAAAAAGAAAGCTGATGGTGGATACTGGGATTTATATTGAAAGCAATCCCCATTATTCAACAGTTCTTAAAGAGGTATTTGACGGCTATGAAATACAGTATAATGAAAATATCGTTCAATATTTAAGTCATCATTTAGGACTGATGGTGATAAGAAAAGACAAATGTCTCGAAGCGATTGACGAAAAACAATTACCGGTACTAGCTTTAAATACAGCCCAAGCTATCTTCGAGAAAATAAAGGATCTAAAACCAATAAACGCTGTAGAAGTCCATTATTTTGCTAATTTGCTGACAATGACCGTGATTATTTTAAAAGACCAATCTGAATCGTCCGTGCGTGACATGGTCAGCCAATTTAATCAGCGTATGATAGAAAAATATCAATTAGATATGACATGCAACCATTTATTATATGAACGATTTTTAAATCATTTAATTTATTTGCAAAAACGTGTTAGACATCAGCATCAGTATACAAATATCGGGTTTGAATATTTTCGTTTGATTTCTTCTTTTGGTTATGAATTGGGATTAGAATTTATTCGTTACTTTTTTAAGGACCAAGAGCTATACGTGGAAGAAGTTGGCATGCTCGGATTATATTTCTGTCTTTTTCTTCAAAATGCAGATATTCAATACTATCATAAAAACAGAAAGATTGCTATAGCCGTCCCACGCCATGATTTAACGGCAGAATTATTTATATCACTATTTAAGTATGAACAGTCCGATGAGATTCTTTCGTTTTATACGTTTAATGAAAAAGATAAAATAAGAGCGTTTGATCCGGATGTGATCTTTACTTTTGAACCTTTTGAGTTAGATCATTATGCTGTTGTGGTTGCCGATTTGCCTATTTTTCAAATTTGTGATAATGGTTTTGTTAAAAAACTGCCAATCCATTCAAATAAAGAAAATTATTTACAAAGGAAACGTAACTTTGAATTGCTGAGGGATGTTTCTGTCTATTTTTCACCAGAACATTATTTTGTACAAAAGAAAATCAAAGATAAGGATCAGCTTTTTCAATTTTTATACACTCATTTAACAGCTGCACAGATCATCGATCAGCCGCTAAAAAGCATTGAGGAGCGTTTGAAGATGGGGGCTATTACAAAAGTAGGCTCATTGGCTTTGCTGTGTCCGTTAGAAGGGTATGCGAAGGAATCAAGAATTATTTTTATATCTCTAAACGGAGGAATCGTTTTGGGAGAGGGACTTCCTGTTCATATATTTGTGATGGTGTTATATAAGGATGATAAAGATAAAAAAACGATGCTTCTTTTGCTTCCGGAAATATTTGACACGTTGGAACATACGATGGATATTTATGAGCAGGCAGATTATCAAAGCTTTATCCAGTATTTGGAAAATCGTTAGCTGTAGGCCGAGTGCAGAACTTTATCTGCATTCTTTTAATAAAAAAAGAATCCCTGAGGATTCTCTATATTAGCGCATTGTTGAATGTACCGGTTCTGTCATTTTTTCTGGATTTAATATTTTTTCCAACTCATTTTGTTCTAAGATATGTTCTTCGACAAGCAAGTCTTTCACTCTTTTCCCGCTCTTCAAAGAACGTTTAGCCAAGTCAGCGGCTTTTTTATATCCGATATAAGGACATAATGCAGTGACAGTCCCGACACTTTGATTTAATAAATCTTCACAACGTTCTTTATTCGCTGTAATTCCGGAAATGCAGTGATCAATAAAGGTTTGAATGGCTCCTGTCAAAGTCGTAATTCCTTCAAATAAATTATAGAACAGGATTGGTTCAAAGGCATTCAATTCCATTTGACCTGCCTCTGCTGCCATCGTGACTGTCATATCGTTTCCGATAATATTAAAGGCAACCTGTGTCACTACTTCGGGAATGACCGGATTAACTTTCCCCGGCATGATAGAAGATCCATTCTGCATTGGCGGTAAATTGATTTCAGCTACCCCGGTTTTAGGACCGCTCGATAATAAGCGCAAGTCATTTGCCATTTTCGATAAGTTAACCGCACATGTTTTGATAGCCCCTGAAACATGAACAAAGCCATCTAAGTTTTGTGTCGCATCGATAAGATCTTCTGCTTGAACGAGTGGTTCGCCGGTTACTTTTGATAACAGTGAAACGATTGTATCCAAATAAATCGGATCGACATTGATAGCCGTTCCAACTGCGGTTCCACCGATATTTAAAACACGCATATCTTCTTCTACTGCTTTGATGCGTTTGATATCCCTTTTGATGACTGAATTAAAAGCGTTGAATGACTGACCTAAACGGATCGGTACCGCATCTTGCAGTTGGGTACGCCCCATTTTTATAATACCGTCAAACTCAATGGCTTTATTTTGTAAAGACATGGATAAACGTTCTAATTCAGCTAGCAATAACGGTAATAATTTTAAAATCGTTAATTTACCTGATGTTGGATATACGTCATTTGTAGATTGTGCCATATTGACATGATCATTAGGATGAATAATCGAATAATCGCCTAATGTTCCCCCTAAAATTTCAATAGCACGATTGGCAATGACTTCGTTGGCATTCATGTTTGTGGAAGTTCCTGCGCCTCCTTGAATCGGATCGACAATAAATTGATCATGCCATTTTCCTTCAATGATTTCATTGCAAGCCATCACGATGGCATTCTTTTTTTCTTCGTCCAGTGTCCCTGCTTTAAAGTTAGCCTGAGCAGCAGCGCTTTTTATCTCCGCTAAAGAAACAATCATTTCTTTAGATAAATGTTTGTTGGTAATCGGAAAGTTTATTTTCCCTCTTAATGAATGGATTCCGTAATAGGCATCGCAAGGAACCTTCATTGCACCAATTGAGTCACTTTCTAATCTTGTGTTCATGTTTAATCCCCCTCATCTGTGATGGTTTGACTTTACCACTTCACTATCAGAACGTAAATAGTTTAACTTAAACTTAAAATATTGTTTAAAATTGGCAGATGTAACTTAATTTAATAAAGTTCTGACTTTAAATTATTAATTAAATGTAGTACACTTATCATGTTAAAAGGGGGCGAAATAATGGATGAGATTGATGCCGAGATATTAAACCTTTTAGCTAAAAACGGACGTATCTCAATTAAACAGATTTCATCAATCGTCAATTTATCATCACCGGCAGTTTCAACACGTATAGAAAAACTGGAGGAACATGGCTTTCTGCATGGTTATCAGGCACAGCTGGATTTGGAAAAAACGGGATATCCGATCAAAGCATTCATTCATGTGGCAATGAAGCCATCGAGAAAACCGGAGTTTTATGAGTTTATTGCGAAAGTTCCGAATGTGTTGGAATGCTGTTGTGTTACGGGGGATTATTCGATGTTGATCAAAGTCGTTTTTGACAGTACTCAAAAGCTGGACTTATTTATAGGTAAACTGCAGAAATTCGGGGATACGATGACACAAATTGTGTTCTCGACCATCATTGAACCAAGACAAGCCGGCATTTCAAAGTCAAACAAAAAGAAGATAGACAAATGATCAGTCCCTATGCTATGATTTGATTAGGTATGACTATGCGAAAGCATTAGTCATTTTTAAATGGAGGAATCAAAATGGAGTTATGGATTGCAGTTGGCATTTTAATTCTTGGATTTTATGGATTGATTAAAGGGGCAGATATTTTTGTCGTAGCCGCAAGTAAGATTGCCCAAAAATTTCATATTCCAATGCTTGTGATCGGCTTGACCATTGTGGCAATGGGAACCAGCGCCCCAGAAGCCGCAATCAGCATTACTGCAGCATTTAATAATGCATCCGGTATTACAATTGGTAACATTATCGGAAGCAACATCCTTAATATTTTATTGGTTTTAGGGGTTTGTTCGATGATTCATAATTTGAAAGTGAATCGCAGCACTTATCGTTATGAGATCCCTTTTGTTTTTTTGATTACGTGTGTTCTCTTAGGATTAGGGTGGCTGGGAAACAGTCTCAGTCATGCAGATGCTTTAATTTTAATCGGTCTGTTTGGTCTGTTTTTATTTTATTTGTTTAGACTCTCTAAAAACGGTGAGGAAGAAGAAAACGATGAGATCGTTCTGCTTGAAGAAAAGGATACACTCCCAAAATTATTAGTGCTTATTCTGGTGGGGTTATTTTTCATTGTCGCAGGCAGTCATTTGACAGTTGATTCTGCGAAGACGATCGCTAGTGCTTTTGGTGTCAGTGACCGTGTGATCGGGTTAACTGTGGTTGCTTTTGGAACCTCGTTACCGGAATTGATTACTTCCGGGACTGCGGTTTATAAAGGAAATAATGAAATTGCCATCGGTAATATCGTTGGAAGCAATATTTTTAATATTCTGTTTGTATTAGGGATTGCCGGACTGGTGTCACCGACCGCTATTCCTTACAGTGAGGCATTCTTAGTGGATACCGTCATCGCCATTTTATCTGTCGTACTGCTTTATGTCACATGCGGCAGAAAAAGAATGCTTAACCGAACAAGTGGGGCCATGATGTTAATTAGTTATGCCGTATACTTTGTATTTTTAATGATGAAATAGGGGAAAGTCTCTCCTTTTTTATTTACATCGATAAATGTTTCAGTCGATAAAGTCTCCACTCTTATCACTTTTAGGTTTTCTTGAAAGCTTTATTTCTATATAAGTTCCTTAGACACAATCGCCCATCGAATATCAAGTGCTGAACTCAATTATTGAAAAAGAGTTAAAAACAGTATAAAATCCCACCTTCATAGGCATGAAATATAAATATTTCATTTACCTGCTTGAGTGGGATTGTAGTTTTGTTACTAATATCTAAATGTAAAGCCTAATATATCTGTTTTTTGATCACGATAGCTTTGTTTAAAATCTTGTCTTAGTGTCATCATGCTCAATGAATCGAATCCTAATTTCAAGTAAAGGCGGATAGCCTCTATATTTCTAGGCACTACATCAATGGATAATCCTTCAAAGCCTTCCTTTTGAACTTGGTCTTTCGCTTTTAAAAGCATTTGACTGCCATAACCTTTATGACGTTGATTTTCTAAAACATATAAATTTTCTATCCAGCAGATCTGCTTACTGCGATAGTCTAAAATAATATAACCAATCAGCGTATCGTTGACTTTCCCTAAATAAATTTTATATCGTTCATTTTTATATTGTTGGATTTCATCATAAGCCTCTAAAAGAATCTGCTCTTTTTGATAAGGGCGTTTCAGTAATTCTAAATGTTGAATACTAAAGTCGCTCAGCATTGTTGCCAGCAAGTCTTGATAATAATCGTTATATTCAATAAATTCCATTCTATGTCCTCCCAATTTATTATATTATAACCGATTTCAATGCTATTTCAAAAAGAGGTTTGATTTTCTAAATATTAAAATAAAGTCGAAAACAGTCAAACGATGCTACTATATAACTTATCATTGGGAGGGATAAGATGGATATACAAGTTGTGATTAATCAGATGATTCAGCTGTTTATGGTCATTGGATTGGGATATCTGTTAATGAAGATACATGTATTAGACGAGGGGTTCAATAAAAAATTAAACACTCTGCTTTTAACAGTGACAACCCCGGCGTTGATTTTATCATCGGTAATGGGGAATGATAATTTACAGGATGCCAAGACCGTTTTATTTGTGTTTGCGGTCGCGATTGTGGTATATGTACTGTTGCCGTTATTAGGCATCATCATAACAAAATTATTGCGTGTACCACATCAGCAGTCCGGGCTTTACATTTTTATGACAGTTTTTTCCAATATTGGCTTTATGGGATTTCCGGTCATGAAGGCTATTTTTGGCAATGGAGCCGTATTCTATACCGCCATTTTTAATATGATTTTTAATATTTTTGTGTATACGATAGGAATTTATCTCATTAATCTTGGCAGTGGTGTAAAAACCAGCTTTCAACTGAAAAATTTACGTTCACCGGGAATTATTGCCTGTCTAATAGCGTTGTTGATTTACTTCTTACATATACAGACACCATCGATTATTGCAGAGACTTGTGATATGGTGGGTTCAATCACTACGCCGATCGCAATGCTTTTAATTGGGGCAACATTGGCAAATATTAACGTGAAATCTATTTTCAGCGAGTTTCGCCTTTATCCTTATACGATTATCAAGCAGATCGTGATTCCGGTCATTGCATTTCCGATTTTGAAGCTGTTCATTCAAGACAGTTATATTTTGGGGATTACGCTTATCATGTTGGCAATGCCGGTAGCGAATAGTGCAGTATTGTTTAGTCAGGAATATGGCGGGGATGTTGAACTGGCAGCTAAATCGGTCTTTATTACGACGCTGATCTCGGTAGTGACGATTCCGGCAATTGTTTCATTTCTTTTAATTTAGCGCACTTTGGTGTGCTTTTTCTTTGCCATATGCGTGTAATTTAAAAAGTGATTGTGTATAATGAATAAAGGAGGTGTCACTATGTCGACAGATTGGGATTTAACCGAAATTTATCCGTCATTTGAAGACCCTAAGTTTTTAAATGATATCGAGGAATTAAAAAAGAGAATTGAAGATTTTAAAGTGTTTGAAACACGTATTCATGATTTAGAAGCAGTTGAGGGATTAGAGGCATATATTCGTAAATTATCGGACTTTTCAGCTTTAACCAGCCGTTTAGGAAGTTATGTTTCTTTAATATTAAGTGTGGATACAACAAATGCAGAAGCACTAAAGTACAGTGATATTATTGATGGGATGCTGACAAGTATCGTTGAGCCAATGACAAAGATTGAAAAATGGATTGCAGACATACAGGATTTGGATACATGCATTGAAAGTTCTGCATTATTGAAAACACATGAATTCTTTATTAAAGAATTAGTGGCGATGGAACGTTACAGTTTATCGGCAAAAGAGGAAAATATTATTGCCAATATGAGAAATACCGGAAGCAATGCTTGGGCGAAATTAAAAGATCAGTTAATTTCTACACATATGGTCAAATTAGATGACCAAGAGCTTCCTTTAACCATGGTGCTTAACATGGCTTATGATGAAAATAAAGAAGTAAGAAAAAAATCCTATGAAGCTGAAATCGCATCTTATAAAAAGATTGAACAAGGAGTTGCCGCCTGCTTAAACGGAATCAAAGGAGAAGTATTGACGGAATGTGCCTTGCGCGGATATGCTTCCCCTTTAGAAAGAACATTGATTGCCTCACGTATGTCACAGGAAACGTTAGAGGTGATGTTGGAAGCAATTCAGGAATCATTACCGGCATTTCGTGATTATTTAAAAGCAAAGGCGAAGCATCTTGGCTATTCTAATGGCTTGCCTTTTTACGAACTGTATGCACCGATCGTTGATGCGGATATGAAGTTTGATTATGAAAAGGGATCAGAATTTGTTGTCAATCAGTTTAGTACTTTCTCAACTCATTTAGCGGACTTTGCAAGTGAAGCGATTCATAAAAGCTGGATTGATGTTTATCCTAAAGCGGGAAAAGTAGGCGGAGCATTTTGCTCGAATCTTCATTTTATTAAACAAAGCCGTTTCTTATTGAATTATGGGGATAGTTTTAATGATGTGGTCACTATGGCTCACGAATTAGGACATGGTTTTCATGGCGAATGTTTAAAAGATCAAACAGAGTTGAATGCAGACTATCCGATGCCAATTGCCGAAACGGCTTCTACATTTAGTGAAACCATCATTAAAAAAGCGGCAATCAAGGAAGCCGGACATGATGAAGCTTTAGCTATATTGGAAACTGAAATCAGTGGCTGTACACAGGTCATTGTGGATATTTATTCTCGTTTCCTGTTTGAAAAACATTTGTTTGAAGAACGTGCTGTCAGTGCCTTAAGTGTTGAGCGTATCAAAACATTGATGATTGAGGCTCAAAAAGCAGCTTATGGAGATGGATTGGATGAAAATTATCTGCATCCTTACATGTGGACATGGAAACCCCACTATTATTATGCCAGCAGCAATTTTTATAATTTTCCATATGCCTTTGGTTTATTGTTAGCGAAAGGGTTATACGCTAAATATAAAGAAGAAGGACCTAACTTTGCCGACAAGTATGAACAATTCTTAGCTTATACCGGAAAAGCGACTTTGGAAGATGTCGCATTAAGTATTGGCATAGATTTAAAGGATAAAGCATTCTGGCAAACATCACTGCAAACAATCATCGAAGATATTGAAGAATTTAAGGAGCTGATCAACGATGCACATTCAAACTGAGCAGCTTGAAATCGAAATAGGAAAAGATCAGTTCACCATTTGGTTTGAAGAAACGAAATGGTGTTCTTCTTCTCACTATTTTATATTAGAAGACGGAACCAGAATCGGTTTTGGAGAAGCTGGACACATTACCCCAACGCCTTATCGAAGTGGCGTGGGAAATGGTGTTTGTATTCGCTATGAAGATTTTGAACACGTCGATATCAGTTTTGAAACGATTATTTGGGTAGAAGAAAGTACTCAGGATATCTATTTTGAATGGATTCCTTTAATAGAAAAGACAGCTGTTTCTAAAGTGTATTTTCCCGCTTTCTTGACGTTTGATGAAGATAAAAGCAATCATTATTCTTTGATTAATTATCATCAGGGACTTTTGATCCCTAATACATGGGAGACAGCATTGCAAAAACTGCCGTTTGATGGGATGCTGAACAGTTGTGCGGCGTATATGCCTTGGTTTGCGCAAGTGAAAGATAAGGTGGGGTATATCGCTATTCATTTATCGCCTAGTGATGGCGGATATACGATAGATCATCCTCAAAAAGGACCCTATACACATTTAGGAATGTATCACTTAGCACGTTTTGAACATATGGACTATCGTCGTGTGGTACGTTTTACCTTTGTTAAAGAGGCTGACCCGACGAAACTTAGTAAGGTGTATCGTCAGTATGCAAAGGAAACCGGGTTACTTACAACACTGAAAGAAAAAGCTGCAAGGAATCCATTAGTGGATAAACTGATCGGGGCAGCGTTTGTACATAAAGGAATTAAAACTCATATTTGTGAAGATTCGGAATTTTACGATAAGGAGAATCCTAAAAAGAATGATACACTGATTCCTTTTTCTATCCGTGAACAGGAAATACACAATTACTATAAAAAAGGGATTAATAAACTCTATCTTCATTTGGATGGCTGGGCACAGCCCGGTTATGACAATCAGCATCCGGATTATTTGCCGGCATGCAAGGAAGCAGGAGGATGGGAAGGTTTAAAAGCGTTAAGTGATACGATCAAGAACTGTCACTATATGTTAGGACTACATGATCAGTATCGTGATTATTATTTTGCCGCACAAACATTTGATAAAAATTTTGCTTTAACTAAGAAAAATGGTTCTATTTTTGAAATGAGCCGTTGGGCAGGAGGACATCAATCTTATCTTTGTGCCAGTCAAGCACCTTATTATGTTAAACGTAATTTTAAGGAAATCTTAGCCCATGGTATTCATTTAGAAGCGAGTTACTTAGATGTATTCACCTGCAATGAAGCCGATCAATGCTATCACCCTTGGCATAAGATGGATCGTGCAGAATGTCTTCGATACCGTAACGCTTGCTTTGATTATCTGCATTCTCTCCATATTCTGCCTAGTTCGGAAGAAGCCAGTGACTTTGCGATGAAATCTTTGGTCTTTTGTCATTATGCTCCTTATCAGTTTATGATGAGTGCTCCGGATGAACCGCGTTTAGGAATTCCTATTCCTTTATTTAATCTTGTCTATCATGATTGTTTGATTATTCCTTGGTATATGGATGAACCGGAAGGAAAAGAAGATTATATGCTTTACGCTCTTTTAAACGGCGGAGCTGCTTATCTTGATAAAGATGGAGCGTATCCAAATATTGATGGTGCGTTCTTTGATGAATCTTACCAGCAAGCCCTAGATCATAAGATTGCACGTTATCATATTGTCAGCACGCTGCAAGAAAAAGTGGCAAAAGAAGAAATGATACGACATGAATTTGTTGATCAATGCTGGTATAAACAACGCAGTTATTTTGCCAATGGCATTACGGTTGAAGTGAATTTAAAAGAAAATCGTTACCTGATCTCTTACCCGGAATAATCAATAGATCCAACAACACTTCTTCGGAAGTGTTTTTCTATGGGGAAGAGCGTCCCCTTAATATAATTTCAAATAAAAAAGTTCAGATCGACATTGCTAACGCAATTATCGAAATGAACTTATTTTTTATTAGTCTAAATTTTCTCCGTTAGAAGCAATCACTTGTTTATACCAGTCAAATGATTTTTTCTTAGAACGAGCTCCTGTTCCATTTCCGGCATCATCACGATCCACATAGATGAATCCGTAACGTTTACTCATTTCTCCGGTTGATGCAGAAACTAAATCGATGCATCCCCAAGTTGTATAACCAATCAATTCAACACCATCTAAATCAATCGCGTCTTTCATGGCTTTAATATGTTCTCTTAAATAATCGATACGATAATCATCATTGATAGAACCATCTGCCTCTACAACATCTTTAGCTCCTAAACCATTTTCAACGATGAATAAAGGTTTTTGATAACGATCATATAATGTGTTTAATGTCATTCTTAATCCTAATGGATCGATCTGCCATCCCCATTCACTTGCTTTCAAGTATGGGTTTTTAGCACTTGCCATTAAAGCGTTTCCTGTTCCGCTTAAATCTTTTGGATCAGTAGAAACACAGCTTGTTGAATAGTAGCTGAATGAGATGAAATCGACAGTATTTTCTTTTAAGATTACTTTATCTTCTTCTGTCATGTGAACATCAATGTTTTCACGTTCAAAGAATTTCAATGCAAAACGAGGATATTCTCCTTTTGATTGTACATCGATAAAGAAATAGTTTTCTCTGTTAGCTTCATAAGAAGCGAAAACATCTTCAGGTTTACAAGTAAATGGATATTTATACCCAGCAGCTAACATACATCCCACTTTATTTTCAGGATCGATTTCATGTGCAATTTTTGTTGCCCAAGCACTTGCGACTAATTCATGATGAATAGATAAGTATTTTGCAGCAGTTTCATCTTCACCTTCTTCAAATACAAGTCCGGCACCCATGAATGGCAAATGTAAAATAACATTGATTTCATTGAATGTCAGCCAGTATTTGACTAATCCTTTGTAACGAGTGAATAAAACAGTCACTAAACGTTTGTAGAATTCGATTAATTTTCTGTTTTTCCATCCGCCATACGTTTTGATTAAATGAATCGGACAGTCAAAGTGAGTGATTGTTACTAATGGTTCAATCCCATATTTATGACATTCTTTAAACATGTCTTCATAGAATTTCAAACCTTCTTCATTTGGTTCAGTTTCATCTCCATTAGGGAAGATTCTTGACCAAGCGATAGATAAACGGTATGTTTTGAATCCCATTTCACCAAATAAAGCAATATCTTCTTTATAATGATGATACATATCGATAGCTTCCATAGCCGGATAGAAATGTTCATTATCTGTTTCTAAATTTGTCATATGTCCTGACATTGCAAAGAAACGATCTTTACCGTGAGGGATAATATCAACATTGGCTAAACCTCTTCCGCCTTCTTGATATCCACCTTCACATTGATTGGCAGCAGTAGCGCCACCCCATAAGAAATCTTTTGGAAATCCCATTATATATTCCTCCTCAGTGATATATTTTAAACATATATATTATACCTGCTTTAAAAATAAAGTGGGCGTTTTTTCATAATAATAAAACAAAAAAGCTGGGAATTTACCAGACATACCGCTTTTGTTGTCATTGTATTTTAAATTAGTGTATAATAAAACTAGGTGATCAAAATGACAAATTTTTTAATCTGTTTATTAATATTTAGCGTCATTATTTTAATAATGGCTATGGTTTATGTGGTGGCTAATCTGATTTTCACATTTAAACTATTGGTTCAAACTGCGTCGCGTTTAGAAAAAACGATGACACGTCTGGATCAAGTCGCTACTAAAGGAAATCAGGTGGCAGAGAATTATCGACGTCCGTTCCTATTTGTAAGAGGGGTATCCTTAAAAGTGCAAAGCATAGTTTCAAAGATCTTACATATATTTAAGTAGGAGGGAACTATGAGACTGAATATTGATGATATCAATGCTTTTAAAACGCCTTTAGCTAAGTGGCTGGGGAATGAATATAAAGTAGATATAGAAAGACTGACATTATATATTAAAGACATCTTTTATTTTGATGCGGAAATGTATTATAAAGGACTGAAAATCCATATCGATGCCAAAGCAAAACTTTATAGTGAACATGGCGATCTGATTATTGAAATTTTGGAAGGTCAAGCTAAAAATAAATATCTGGTGTTCAATCTGATTGATTTTATTACACCGCTTGTTAAAGAAAGCAGCTTTTTTAGAATCGAAGAAAATAAGATGATCTTTTCTTTTGATGAGATGCATCTGCCATTGATTTTTAAACAAATCAGAATTGTGGATGAAGAAATTTTCATCGATTTTTAGAAAACGCTTTCAATATAACGGTAAATCTGTATAATGTAAATATACTTTTATGCTTTAAAAGAAGTGTAGAAATACACTTCTTTTACAATCAGTTGGGAGGCTACATAGCATGAAGAAAGCAGGAATATTATTGCCGATATTTTCCTTGCCCTCAATCGACGGTGTGGGAACATTTGGCAAAAGTGCTTATGAATTTGTGGATCAGATTAAAGCAAGCGGTTTGCATTATTGGCAGATATTGCCTTTAAACCCATTGGATTCAAGTTATTCACCTTATCAGACGATTTCTAGTTTTGCGGGAGAAACGGTTTATATTGATCTTACCTTATTAAAAGAAAACGGATTGTTGGAACAAATAGAATGGGAACATTTTGATGTGCATTGGGCGGACTATCGCCGAGTAAAGATTTTTAAAGAACCTTATTTTAAACAGGCTTTTGAAAACTTTACACCGATTCATAGCTGGTATCCGGATTTTATTCATTTCAAAGAAAAGACTTGGTGGTTAGATCATTTTTGTGAATTTAAAGTACTGTATCGAACAAATAATAAAAATGAATGGTCAACTTGGCAGCAATTTGAGATTGACGAAACGTTGAAAGAGTTTGAAGCGTTTAAACAGTATTTATTTTACCGTCAATGGCAGGAACTTAAAAAATATGCGAATGACCAAGGGATAGAAATCATTGGTGATCTGCCATTTTATGTAGGTTATAATAGTGAGGATGTTTATTTTAATAAACAGTTGTTTAAATTAGATGAAAATAATCAGCCAAGCTGTGTTTCAGGAGTACCGCCGGATTATTTTAATCCTGATGGTCAAAGATGGAATCACCCCATTTATAATTGGGAGGCTTTAGAAAAAGAACACTTTAATTATTGGGTAGATAAGATCTTACAGGCTTGTCAAACCGTAGATGTCTTGAGATTGGATCATTTCCGTGCGTTCGATACGTATTGGGAAGTAGATGTTCATTCTCTTGGAGCGCGTGACGGTTCATGGCAGGAAGCACCGGGGCATGCCTTGTTTACAGAATTGTTCAACCGTTATCCTAACTTAAATCTTATTGTTGAAGATTTAGGCTATCTGCGTGAAGAGGTTTATCAATTAAAAGACCGTTTTGGTTTTAAAGGGATGAAAATCATGCAGTTCTCCTTTGAAGAAACTTTGAATCAGCAGATTCCTGAAAATTGTCTGTATTATACGGGAACTCATGATAATGACACATTATTAGGGTGGATAACGGAAGAAAACATTGACTATAGTATCGATGAACTTTTAGAGATGGCATTGTCGACAGCGGCAGAGATTGTCATCATTCCATTGCAGGATTTTCTTGGCTTGGATGATTCAAGCCGAATCAACTCTCCGGGAACGATCGGAACCCAAAACTGGACTTGGCGCATCGACAGCTTGGAGGATTTTGCCGAAAAATGTGAATCTATCAAAACAATGCTGGAAAGAGCCCAAAGAATTTAAGATAATGCCACGATTTCGTGGTATTTTCTTTTTAAAAAAGGTATAATGAGTCACAGGAGGAAAAGAGAAATGAGAGAGAATGTTTGGAAAACGTATACAGAAGAAAATCTAAAAGATCTTTTTCAGTTCTGTGAAGGATATAAAGATTATATTTCTAAATGTAAAACTGAAAGAGAATGTGTAAAAGAAACGATTCGCATTGTTGAAGCACAGGGGTATCATAATATCCAAGATTATATTGCGAATCAAACTCCGTTAAAAGCAGGAGATAAGATCTATGCAAATAACTACGATAAAACAATCGCTTTATTTGTTATTGGTCAGCAGCCAATGGAAAACGGAATGAAAATCTTGGGAGCTCATATTGACTCGCCACGTATTGATTTAAAACAAAATCCGGTCTATGAAGATACTGATCTTGCTTTATTAGATACCCATTATTATGGTGGGATCAAAAAATTTCATTGGGTAGCTCTGCCTTTAGCGATGCACGGAGTGGTGTGCAAAAAAGATGGAACAACGATTGATGTTGTGCTTGGGGAAGATGAAAATGATCCGGTCGTTGCCATTTCAGATTTATTAGTTCATTTATCAGGTGAACAAATGTCAAAACCAGCTTCAAAAGTGATTGAAGGGGAAAGCTTAAATGTATTAGTAGGAAGCATTCCTTTAAATGGTGAAGAAAAAGAAGCTGTAAAAGCAAATGTCTTGAAACTGTTAAAAGAAAAATATGATTTTGAAGAAGAAGATTTTTTATCAGCAGAAATCGAATTGGTTCCGGCTGGTAAAGCACGTGATTTAGGATTGGATCGTTCAATGATCATGGGATATGGGCATGATGACCGTATCTGTGCCTACACTTCTTTAATGGCAACGCTGGCGATTGAATCAACGGATCGTACTTGCTGCTGTCTGTTAGTAGATAAAGAGGAAGTAGGAAGTAATGGTGCCAGCGGAATGCATTCTAAATTCTTTGAAAATACAGTGGCTGAAATTATTAATTTAATGGCCGTTTATGATGATTTAAAACTTCGTCGCTGTTTGGCAAATTCAGTGATGCTGTCATCTGATGTTTCTGCTGCTTTCGATCCAAATTACCCTAGTGTATTTGAAAAGAAAAACTCAGCCTATTTTGCCAGAGGGATCGTGTTTAATAAATATACAGGTTCTCGCGGAAAATCAGGATGCAATGATGCCAATCCGGAATATATCGCTAAATTAAGAGATATTATGGATAAACATCATGTGGCTTTCCAAACCGCTGAATTAGGTGCTGTCGACGTTGGCGGAGGCGGAACCATCGCGTATATTTTAGCTAACTTAAATATGCAGGTAATTGATTGCGGTGTACCGGTATTAAATATGCATGCGCCTTTTGAAATCGCATGTAAAGCAGATATCTATGAAACGGTTAAAGGATATAAAGCTTTCTTAATGGAAGCATAATAAAAAGCACTTGTCTGAGATGATTCTCGCCAGTTGAAAGTTCAACTTTTGGGATTCACTGCACTCAAGTGCTTTTTTCTATGGTTCTAATCTTCTTAGTACACAATCCAAATAATAGTGAACAGGCAGCGTATCTAAATAGGTCAGAAAATCATCATCGTAAGTTCCCGGCTGCAGCCAAATATACTGAATGCCTAAATCTAAACATTGTTTGATATACGCATAGCCATGTTTTGGACTGACCACAAAGACAGCAACTTCTATCTTTTGGGGCACTTCTGATAAACTCGAATAAAGCGGATCTCCTTCCACTTCTTGATAGGCATGACTGATGCCTGCAGTATGATAATGATGTCTTTTTAAACATTGATAAATCTTATATCCGTATTTTTCCGGATCAGTTGTGACACCGATGACCGCAAAATAGGAATAGGTATTTAGTAGTTCATTTGCTTCCATAATCGTTCTCCTTAATATCAATGTACAATAAATAGGATAAGAATACAAAGAGATTGCATAAAATAGATGCATTCTTCTTTTCAATTCCGTCATTCTTTTTTATACTGAATAAAAGAAGGTGATATCATGACGGCACAAGAGTTTTTTTATCAGATAGATGTTTTATATGAAAGTGACCCGGAACGAGTGGAGTCTTTCTTACAAGAACAAAGAACCATCGGAGAAAGTAAGCAGGATTTAGGGCGGCAGTTAATGGTATTAAATGAACTCATCGGTTATTACCGCAGCCGTTCATTGCATCAAGCCTCTATCGACCATAGTTTTATGGCAATTCGACTGCTCGGGGATGCCGGACTGCTCCAGCATGTTCAAGGGGCTACTACATTATTGAATTGTGCTACAGCTTTTAAAGCAGCAGACTGTTTTGAAGAAGCGAAATTATTGTATGAGCGTTGTTTGAAAATATATGAAGATGAATTGGAACAAAAAGATGAGCGTTTTGCCAGTCTTTATAATAATATGAGTGATCTTTACGGACAATTTGGGGATACCCTTAAAGCAAAAGAATATCTATTTAAAGCGATTGAGATAATGAATAAAGACATTTATCCAATAGAATGGGCAACCTCAATGACGAATTTAGGGGGACTTTATCTAAAAGAAGGAGATCTGAAACAGGCGACTTCTGTCTTAACTCAAGCGCAAACGATCTTTTCCAAAACAGAAGACCCACATTTAGGTGTCTGCTTATTATATTTAGGAAAGATTAAGCAGAGTATTGAAGATTATGAACATGGATTAGCCTTGATTCGCCATTACTTTAAAGAAAATGATGAGTTTAGGGCAGGTTGGAAAGAATATCTTGAATTATTAAAACAAAAGGGGAGGATGGATCGTTATCATCTGGCACAAAAGAAAACAATAAAAGGAATGGAATTATCGCAGGGTTACTACGAAGAAGTGGGGAAACCTATTTTGGAAAAAACTTTTCCTGATCTTTTTAAGCAGATGACGATTGCCTTAATAGGCATGGGGAGTGAATGCTATGGAATGGATGATGCCATTTCTCAAGACCATGACTTTTATCCGCGTTTTCTCATTTTTGTAGAAGATGATATGGACCCTGAGCTGATTGCTCAGATTCAAGCGGTGTACGACCAACTGCCTGATTATTATTTAGGATATCGTAAAACACATTCACGTTATAAAGAAAAACGGGATGGCGTATTTAAGATTCAAACTTTTTTCAGGGAAATGTTAGGAAGTCATTTTACCTTGGAAGATACATTGGATTGGTTTTATCTCGATGAAGCCGCTTTATCCATGGTACAAAATGGGAAGATATTTAAAGAAGGAGAAAACACTTTTAATGAATGGCGACATCGCTTATATTATTATAGTGAGGATGTTCGCTTGAAAAAGATCATGAGCAGTTTAGCGAAAATGGCACAATCCGGACAATACAACTATTCAAGAATGATGAAGAGAGGAGATCTTGTAGCGGCGAATCAAGCATTGTCTCAATTTATTGAGGAAACATTAAAAGTACTCTTTTTATTACATCGGCAATATTGTCCTTATTATAAATGGCGTTTTGCTTTGGCAAAGCAATTATTTGATAAAGAGCCTATACTTGATCAGCTAGAAACATTGGTTCAAGCACCTTTCGTACCCTTATTATATAAGGAAGCAGAGAAAAATGGGAAACAAATAGGAGAATCAAAAGAAAAATGGATTGAAGAAATCAGCCATACTATTATTAAAGCGTTAAAAAGGCAGCATCTGACTGACCATGATGACAGCTTTTTGCAAAATCATTTAGAAAATATAAGAACACGCATCAGTGATCCGGAGATTAAAGCGATGCATGTGATGGAGGGATAAAATGAGTAAGATTAAAGATATTATTGATTTAGAATGGGAAATGTTTCAAAATGTCAGAAATGAAGGAGGAACAGCAGATTGCCAAAAAGATCAGGAAACTTTTCGTATAATGCGCTATAGTCAGTTTAAAACATGGAATGATGAACTATTAGAAAGCTATTATCAAGATTTATTAGAAGGCAAGAAGTGTGGCTGGAATTTGATTATGGAAAAGTATGCACGCATGATGGAAACGACCGCACCGAAAAAATATGAAGAAATTGCTCATATCTTGCCACCGATTGATGCTCAGAGAAAAGAATTGATGGAAGTCGTTATTGGTATTCAGGTAAAATGGATGGAAAACTTCGCAAAAGAATATCCGGGATTATCACAAAATGCTCGTCATGTTCATACCTTTGAAGATCAAGAAGAGGATACATCATTTGAAACTTATTTGCGTGGTGAACTATGTACCTATTCGGATCATACCTTTAAACTATATTGTGAGTTCATTTTGAATTTGGTAAAACAGAATCAGAATCTGACAAAGATGACCATTGAGAATACGGTTAAGCTGTATGGCTATGAATCTCTCTACAACGCAGAAAAGAAGATAAAATAGAATTTTTGAAAAAAAAGTAAAAAAAAGAAAGAAAAGACTTGTCAAGAGAGGAAGGACGTGGTAATATAAACAGGCAGTCCGATCAAGGGCCGCGGAGACCATTGAAAACTGAACAGAACACGTCAAACAATTTCGATCGAAAGAAAGAAAATTGAGAAGAAAAAAAGAAACAAAAGTCAGAAGACAAAAGAGTCAAAGAAAAACAGATTGATGATATAAAGTATCATGGAGAGTTTGATCCTGGCTCAGGATGAACGCTGGCGGCGTGCCTAATACATGCAAGTCGAACGCATCACCTTGGTGATGAGTGGCGAACGGGTGAGTAAGACATAAGCAACCTGGCTGTAC
>NZ_CDPP01000005.1 GCF_000829905.1 Beduini massiliensis | reverse complement strand
TATCATGGAGAGTTTGATCCTGGCTCAGGATGAACGCTGGCGGCGTGCCTAATACATGCAAGTCGAACGCATCACCTTGGTGATGAGTGGCGAACGGGTGAGTAAGACATAAGCAACCTGGCTGTACCAGGGGGATAACGCGTGGAAACATGCGCTAAGACCGCATAGGCTTTAACTAAGCATTTAGATAAAGTTAAATATCCTAAGGGATAGGGAACAGATGGGCTTATGGTGCATTAGCTAGTTGGTGGGGTAAAGGCCTACCAAGGCGACGATGCATAGCCGGCCTGAGAGGGTGAACGGCCACACTGGGACTGAGACACGGCCCAGACTCCTACGGGAGGCAGCAGTAGGGAATTTTCGGCAATGGGGGGAACCCTGACCGAGCAACGCCGCGTGAAGGAAGAAGGCCTTCGGGTTGTAAACTTCTGTTATAAAG
The DNA here is from genome assembly GCF_000829905.1 of Beduini massiliensis. Taxonomy (GTDB): domain Bacteria; phylum Bacillota_I; class Bacilli_A; order Erysipelotrichales; family Coprobacillaceae; genus Beduini; species Beduini massiliensis. Next base: position 666,074 of record NZ_CDPP01000005.1, on the reverse strand, counting down.
GAAGAACGGCTAATACAGGGAATGGTATTAGAGTGACGGTACTTTGTGAGGAAGCCACGGCTAACTACGTGCCAGCAGCCGCGGTAATACGTAGGTGGCAAGCGTTATCCGGAATTATTGGGCGTAAAGAGGGAGCAGGCGGCAATGGAGGTCTGTGGTAAAAGGCTGAAGCTTAACTTCAGTAAGCCATGGAAACCAAATAGCTAGAGTGCAGAAGAGGATCGTGGAATTCCATGTGTAGCGGTGAAATGCGTAGATATATGGAGGAACACCAGTGGCGAAGGCGACGATCTGGTCTGTAACTGACGCTCAGTCCCGAAAGCGTGGGGAGCAAATAGGATTAGATACCCTAGTAGTCCACGCCGTAAACGATGAGTACTAAGTGTTGGGGGGACAAGCCTCAGTGCTGCAGTTAACGCAATAAGTACTCCGCCTGAGTAGTACGTTCGCAAGAATGAAACTCAAAGGAATTGACGGGGGCCCGCACAAGCGGTGGAGCATGTGGTTTAATTCGAAGCAACGCGAAGAACCTTACCAGGTCTTGACATCTGGATAAAGACTCTAGAGATAGAGGGATAGATATATCCAAGACAGGTGGTGCATGGTTGTCGTCAGCTCGTGTCGTGAGATGTTGGGTTAAGTCCCGCAACGAGCGCAACCCTTGTCGTTAGTTACCAGCAGTAAGATGGGGACTCTAACGAGACAGCCGGTGACAAGCCGGAGGAAGGCGGGGATGACGTCAAATCATCATGCCCCTTATGACCTGGGCTACACACGTGCTACAATGGACGGATCAAAGGGAAGCGAAGAGGCGACTTGGAGCGAAACTCAAAAACCCGTTCTCAGTTCGGATTGCAGGCTGCAACTCGCCTGCATGAAGATGGAATCGCTAGTAATCGCGGATCAGCATGCCGCGGTGAATACGTTCTCGGGCCTTGTACACACCGCCCGTCACACCATGAGAGTTGATAACACCCGAAGCCGGTGGCTTAACCGAAAGGAGAGAGCTGTCTAAGGTGGGATCGATGATTGGGGTGAAGTCGTAACAAGGTATCCCTACGGGAACGTGGGGATGGATCACCTCCTTTCTAAGGAGAAAAAGGTTCTGTTCAGTTTTGAGTGGAGACACTCAAGGAAAAGAGATCATTGAAAACTGGATAATAAGATGAAAAGAAATATTAGAAAGATCAGGAGAAATCAAGGATCTTTCCTAATAGTCGAAAAAACTAAGAAAAAGTAACAAAAGCAAATCTAGGATAAGAAAAGAAGAGCGTATGGAGGATGCCTAGGCACAATGAGGCGAAGAAGGACGCAGCAAACGGCGAAACGCAGCGGCGAGTGGTAAGCACACGCAAGAGCCGCTGATATCCGAATGGGGGAACCCACTATCTACGAGATAGTATCCATGCATGAATACATAATGCATAGGAAGCAAGACGCAGGGAACTGAAACATCTAAGTACCTGTAGGAGAAGAAAATAAAGAATGATTTCCTGAGTAGTGGCGAGCGAAAGGGAAGGAGCCCAAACCAAGAGTTATCTTGGGGTTATAGGACAGTCAAGAAAGGCAAGACACTTTACAGAAGAAATACATGGGAAGGTATGCGAGACAGGGTGAGAGCCCCGTATTCGAAGTAGAGCGAAGCCAAGACTGATCCTGAGTACGGCGGGACACGAGAAATCCTGTCGGAAGGATCGAGGACCATCTCGAAAGGCTAAATACTCCATTGTGACCGATAGTGAACCAGTACCGTGAGGGAAAGGTGAAAAGAACCCCGGGAGGGGAGTGAAAGAGAACCTGAAACCATATGCTTACAAGAAGTCAGAGCCCGTTAAGGGGTGATGGCGTGCCTTTTGTAGAATGAACCGGCGAGTTATGATAGTCAGCGAGGTTAAGCAGGAGATGCGGAGCCGAAGCGAAAGCGAGTCTGAAAAGGGCGAATAGTTGGATGTCATAGACCCGAAACCGAGTGATCTAGCCATGACCAGGTTGAAGTTGGGGTAAAACCCGATGGAGGACCGAACCGACCCCCGTTGAAACGTTGGCGGATGAGTTGTGGCTAGGGGTGAAATTCCAAACGAACTCGGAGATAGCTGGTTCTCCCCGAAATAGCTTTAGGGCTAGCGTCAGGGTAAAGTAGCGTGAAGGTAGAGCACTGAATATGTGATGGCCCCATCCCGGGGTACTGAACATAATCAAACTCCGAATGTCACGAAAACATACCTGGCAGTCAGACAGTGGGTGATAAGGTCCATTGTCAAAAGGGAAACAGCCCAGACCATCAGCTAAGGTCCCAAAATTATTGCTAAGTGGAAAAGGATGTGGAGATGTCCAGACAACTAGGAGGTTGGCTCAGAAGCAGCCACCCTTTAAAGAGTGCGTAACAGCTCACTAGTCGAATGACTCTGCGCCGAAAATTTACCGGGGCTAAGCAATATACCGAAGCTATGGATTGACATTGAAAAATGTGAGTGGTAGGGGAGCGTTCTATCATCGGAGAAGCATGATCGTAAGGACATGTGGAGAGGATAGAAGAGAGAATGCCGGTGTGAGTAGCGGAACGTGGGTGAGAATCCCACGCACCGAAAACCCAAGGTTTCCAGAGGAAGGTTCGTCCGCTCTGGGTAAGTCGGGACCTAAGGCGAGGCCGAAAGGCGTAGTCGATGGACAACAGGTGGAGATTCCTGTACCTAATAAAGAGTGATGGAGTGACGGAGAAGGCTAGACAGGTCCGGCGGATGGAAGAGCCGGAGCAAGCGGGATATCTGGTGTGTAGAAAAATGCGCATACCGCAAGGAGAAGACGTGAAGCGTATGGAAAGGGGCGACCCAAGTACAGAAGCTGTCGAAGCAAGCTTCCAAGAAAAGCTTCTAGCAAATTTTTATTAGCCCGTACCGATAATGGACACACATGGGTGAGGAGAGAATCCTAAGGTGAGCGAGAGAACTATGGCCAAGGAACTCTGCAAAATGACTCCGTAACTTCGGGAGAAGGAGTGCTTATGAAAATAAGCCGCAGTAAAACGGCCCAAGCGACTGTTTATCAAAAACACAGCTCTATGCGAAGCCGCAAGGCGAAGTATATGGGGTGACGCCTGCCCGGTGCTGGAAGGTTAAGAGGAGTTGTAAGATCGTAAGGTCGAAGCAATGAATTGAAGCCCCAGTAAACGGCGGCCGTAACTATAACGGTCCTAAGGTAGCGAAATTCCTTGTCAGGTAAGTTCTGACCCGCACGAAAGGCGTAACGATTTGGGCGCTGTCTCGGCTGTAGACTCGGTGAAATCTTAGTACCTGTGAAGATGCAGGTTACCCGCGACTAGACGGAAAGACCCCATGGAGCTTTACTGTAGCTTGATATTGGACTTTGATGAAGGATGTACAGAATAGGTAGGAGACAGGGATACATGCACGCCAGTGTGTGAGGAGTCGACGTTGGGATACTACCCTTCCTTGATTGGGGTTCTAACCGGATGCTTTGAAGCAAGCAACGGGACAGTGTCAGGTGGGCAGTTTGACTGGGGCGGTCGCCTCCCAAAGAGTAACGGAGGCGCCCAAAGATACCCTCAGCTTGGATGGAAATCAAGCGCAGAGTGCAAAGGCAAAAGGGTGTTTGACTGCGAGACAGACAAGTCGAGCAGGGACGAAAGTCGGGCTTAGTGATCCGGCGGTACCGAATGGAAGGGCCGTCGCTCAACGGATAAAAGCTACCCTGGGGATAACAGGCTGATCTCCCCCAAGAGTTCACATCGACGGGGAGGTTTGGCACCTCGATGTCGGCTCATCGCATCCTGGAGCTGAAGTCGGTTCCAAGGGTTGGGCTGTTCGCCCATTAAAGCGGTACGCGAGCTGGGTTCAGAACGTCGTGAGACAGTTCGGTCCCTATCTGTCGTGGGCGCAGGAAGTTTGAGAAGAGCTGTCCTTAGTACGAGAGGACCGGGATGGACACACCAATGGTGGACCAGTTGTCACGCCAGTGGCACAGCTGGGTAGCTAAGTGTGGCAGGAATAAACGCTGAAGGCATCTAAGCGTGAAATCCCCTTCAAGATGAGACTTCCGGACGCAAGTTGGAAGACCCCTTAAAGACGATAAGGTAGATAGGTCAGGAGTGGAAGTATAGTGATATATGGAGCGGACTGATACTAATAGGTCGAGAACTTAACCTAGAAGAAGAAAGAACTTATTATCCAGTTTTGAGTGAGAGCTCAGAGGAATCCGGTGATGATGGGGATATGGAGACACCTGTAACCATCTCGAACACAGAAGTTAAGCATATCAACGGCGAAGATAGTGAGCGATCGCGAAAATAGCAGATTGCCGGGTAAGAGAAGGAGGAGTTCCTCCTTTTTTTATGTATTGGAAAGAGACTTGTCTATAGAGAGAGAAGAGAGATTTCTACTCTTTTTTGTGTACTATTTCTCTTTTTTTATTATAATTAAACATAATAAGAGGAGATAAGACATGGACAAAAAGTATTTTTTCTTTGATATTGATGGTACACTAACCAATAAAGTTTCGGGAGAACTAATTCCCAGCGCAAAAAAGACCATTCATTTGTTGCAAGAGAATGGGCATTTTGTCTGTATTGCAACAGGTCGTGCAAATTATAAGACAAAGGCGTTTGCAAAACATGCTGGAATCCATCATATTGTCAGTAATGGTGGGGCAGCGTTAACTATTAATGATGTGCTTTTAAAGAATAGCCCATTAGATCATAAAAAGGCCATTTCTTTATGCTGTGAGGCAGAAAAAGCTGGATTTGGTATATTAATAGCTATCGATGACAATATCGATGTGAGAATGAAAAATATGCGTTTTATAGAACAGGCAGGATTTAGACAAGAACCTACACGGTACTTTTTAGATTTGAATCAGCCTTATGAAGAATATGAGAATATTTATAAAATTTATATTGCTGTCCCTAAAGCAAAAGAAAATAATCTTAGCTTAATAAATACATTAGGACATATTCGTTTCGCAGATGACTATTTAACATTCCAACACGATCGAAAAGATCAAGGAATCATGGAAATGATGGAACAAGTGAAAGGAAATCTAAAGGATGTTGTTGTCTTTGGAGATGATTATAATGATTTGGTCATGTTTCAAGATGGCTGGACTAAAATTGCTATGGGAAATGCCTGTGATGCATTAAAAAAGAAAGCGACGTTTGTCACAAAAGCAAACACGGATGATGGAATTGAATTTGCTTGCCGTCACTTTGGTTGGATAAAATAAAAGTCTTTGAACTGATTTTAGCTCAAAGACTTCTTTTTTTATTTTTCTTTTTTAGGATCTGTAGCAATTTCTTTAACAGAAGAAACTAACCCTGCTAATCCTTGGATCTCACTTGGAATAATGATCTTTGTGGCTTCCCCTTCAGATAATTTTTCTAAAGCTTTGTATCCTTGTAATTGTACATATGCCGGCTGTGGTGCTGCCTCATTGATATAAGCAATCCCTTTTGCCTGTGCTTCAAAGACTAAACGCAGTGCTTCGGCTTCACCGGTCGCTCTTGTGATCTTCGCTTCTTTATCTGCTTCAGCTCGCAAGATGGTAGATTCTTTTTCCCCTTCGGCTGTTAAGATCGCCGCAGTTTTCTTTCCTTCAGCCTGTAAAATCGCTTCACGTCTTTCACGTTCTGCACGCATTTGTTTTTCCATTGCTTCTTGAATATCACGTGGCGGAATAATGTTTTTCACTTCAACACGATGTACTTTGATTCCCCATGGATCGGTTGCTTCATCAAGAATACTTCTCATTTTGGCGTTGATTAAATCACGTGATGTTAATGTCTCATCTAATTCGAGATCCCCAATAATATTACGTAAGGTAGTTGCGGTTAAATTTTCAATCGCATTGATGGGGCGTACAACACCATAAGTAAATAATTTCGGATCTGTGATTTGAAAATACACAACTGTATCGATTTGCATCGTAACGTTGTCTTTGGTAATAACCGGCTGTGGTTCAAAATCAACTACTTGTTCTTTTAAAGAAACACGGTTGGCAACTCGATCAAAAAATGGAATGAGGATGTGTACCCCAACATTGCAAGAACGGTTGTAAGCCCCTAATCTTTCAACAACGTAGCAGTTGGATTGAGGAACGATACGAATCGTTTTTGCGACAATCAAGAGTCCAACTAAAATAACAACGGTAACTAAAACAATGGTAATAATTTGTCCTGGCATATAACTCTCTCCTTTATACTTTCTTTACTACTAATTTTACACCATCGATGGCTAAGATTTCAACATGTGTTCCTGCTTCTATGAAATCTCTGTCAATTGAGATTGCACTCCAAGTACTTCCCATGACTTTGACTTCCCCTTTGGTGTCTTCTTGAATCTCTTTTGTCACTAACCCTTGTTTGCCAATTAAACGGTCAGTGTTAGTATGAACAATATTCCCCGTTAAATACTTTTTCGCAATCGGCCTTGTTATAATGAACGAAAGCACGGTAATCACTAAACATACAATAATCTGTACGGTTAAATTGAAACCTAGAAAATAAGCAATCAAAGCACCTAAACTACCTATACTAATCCAAATGCTGACTAAATCGATTGTGACGATCTCAACAATGACAGATAAAATTAAAATAACTAACCAAATGGTCATTTAGACCCCTCCCTTATAACTGCACAATTAATAGTTTATTCTTCTCATTGAAGTGAGCATCATATTTAATACCGTTTTGAGCGGTAAAATCAATGTTGTACAATTCTCCAATAGAGCGAATAAATGTTTTATTGCTTATTCTACCGTAACTTTTACCAATGGATATTTTATGCAATTGGCTAGGGGGATAGACCCCTAAATCGATCTCGTCTTTTGTAATAGGTTTGATGGCAACTTGTTTAAGCTCTTCATCAATCCCTAATAATACATATCGTATGTCAGTAAAATTTTCACAAGCAACTTTATTTAATGTCAAATTGGACTCATAAATGGTAACCGTAGGTGTTGCGATATCATTTTTAATCCACTTAAAGTTCATTTTATCACCTTCTTCAGTATTATTATATTATTTATATTATTTTTTTGCAATATATTATTTAACTAAATCTTAGTAATTTCAATTGAATTTTGGTATACTGTTAATGGTTAGGAGGAATTGTTGTGTTTAAAAAAGGATTTTTATTATTTTTAGTGTTGATGATTGCGGGATGCACTCTGACAAATAAAAAGAACTATCCGGATTTTAATGTGAAATTCTTTTATCGGGATTCCTGCGGTTACTGTGAAGCCTTTAAAGAATATGCGATTCCTGCTTTAGAAAAAGAATTTAAAGAAGCGATTCATATCGAATATTATAATATGGATGATGAAACCTCCATGATGGTATATAATGATATTTGTGATCAGCTTTATTTTTTTGATGAATCTTATCGAGGCGATGCACCACTTTTTGTAATGGAGGGGGAATTTGCTTTATTGGGATATGCCTCGGGTGAAGAAAAAGAACTGATTCGTGATATTAAGCGTGCTTTAAATAATGAAGAATTAGGCGATCGATTATCAGCTTACAGATGGGAGTTTACACTATGAAAAAATGGTTATTAAGTATGATTGCTTTTTGTTTTTTGATCAGTTTGAGCGGTTGTACATCCACTAAACAAAAAAATGAAGAAAAAATTAATATGACAGTTTTTACAGTCAGCACCTGCAGCAACTGCAAGGCGTTTAAAGAATATGCGATTCCGGCATTGGAAAATGAATTTGGTGATCAGCTTGTTTTGACAATCAAAGATCTTGATGAAGATGAAAATGGGGCATTATATGATCAAATCACCAGTCAGTTGGCAGATTATGATACCGTATATTCGCGCATGGTCCCATTCATTGTTGTTGAAGGTTACTTTGCCGTTTTGGCTTATAATAAAGGAGAAGAAACAGCATTGATCAGTGATATTAAAGCAGCTAGAGATGGAAAACCGTTAGGGGATACATTATCTAACGGCAGATGGCTATTTAAAGAATAAGGAGGAAATAAAGATGGCTACACCACATAACGAAGCAAAAGAAGGAATGATTGCGAAAACAGTATTAATGCCGGGAGATCCGTTGAGAGCAAAATTTTTGGCAGAAACTTATTTGGAGGATGTCGTACAATTCAACGGTGTTCGTAATATGCTGGGCTATACCGGCTATTATAAAGGAAAACCGGTATCCATCATGGGATCAGGTATGGGAATGCCTTCAATCGGCATTTACTGTCATGAACTTTATCAGTTCTATGGCGTAGAAAATATAATCCGCATTGGGTCATGCGGAGGATTAAAAGAAGACGTGCATTTGCGTGATATCATTATTGTGCAAGGGGCATGTACAGATTCTAACTTTGCAGCACAATACCAATTGAATGGAACTTACAGTGCCATCAGTTCGTATTCTTTATTGGAAAAAGCAGTGAACTTTTCAAAGGCAAAAGAGCTTAACTATCATGTTGGCAATGTCATTGCATCGGATTATTTTTATATGGCAGAAGGCGGATCAAACTTGAAATGGGCTAAAATGGGATGTCTGGGAGTAGAAATGGAATCGTATGCATTGTTTGCGACAGCTGCTTACTTAAATAAAAAAGCACTGACTTTACTGACCGTTTCTGATTCTTTGGTGACAAGTGAAGAAACATCTGCACAAGAGAGAGAAAAAACATTTACAGCGATGATGGAAGTCGCTTTAGAGATTGCGTGTGATGAAGCGTAAAATAGCGTTCTTTGATTTTGATGATACGCTTTTGCCACAGGATTCCATGAAACGATTGATCTATTTTTGTTTAAAACGTCATCCATGGAGTTTTATTTACTTGTTTAAACTGGCTTTTTTAGGTCTGTTGTATGGAATAAAAGTAATCTCTTTTATTCCTTTAAAACAAGCTATTTTGTTTCCTTTGAATCATCTGAGCGAAAAAGAACTGGAATTGTTTTATCAGGAATGTTTGATTCCTCATTATTACACCAATGTAGTGGAGGAGTTAAAACAAAAAAAATCAGAAGGCTATCTGATTTATCTTGTTTCTGCTTCTCCGGAAGTCTATTTAAAATATACAGATCTTCCGGTGGATATGGTGATCGGGACAAAGACACTCACAAAAGAGGGGAAAAATACCAGCAAGGTTATTGGAAAAAACTGTAAGGGTGAAGAAAAGGTAAGACGAATTCAAGAGATTCTAAAAAAACAGAACATTGAGATTGACTATGATCACTCTTATGGTTATTCGGATTCACTTACGGATATGCCGATGTTGATGCTGGTAAAGCATCGTATTCGTATAAATAAAAAAGATGGCTCAATGAGCCAATTTGAATAGGTGGTAAACACCTATTTTATTTTTGATCCAAGTCAAGAAACAACAACATAATGTTGATGATCCCAGAAATACCGACAACGATATAGATCAATGAAGTTAAAAATGTACTAGTTCCAAAAATCATTTCAACTAAGTTGAAAGCGAATAATCCGATTAATCCCCAGTTGATTGCTCCGATAATAGTGAAGACTAATGCAATTTTATATAAAATATTCATTGTGTTACCTCCTTTTAAAACTATTATGGCTGTTCATTTGTATTTTATTCAGTCATAACTGCAATTTTTAAACATATAATGAACTGCATAGAAAGGTGGTTATTATGAAGAAAAAGATTATTATTGGAATTGTCATTGTCTTACTTGCTGGCGGTGGTTTCTGGTTTTATAAAAGCAAAACAGGAACATCGGATGCCAAAGCAAAAAATCAGTTGAGCGATTTGAACAGCTATCATTTAGAAGCGAATATGGAGATGACCATAAACGATGAACTTAAAACCTACAAAGTAGATGTCGATTATTTAAAAAAAGACAGTGATTTATTCAGAGTCAATATTTATGATAAAACGCTGAATCAGTCACAAATTATTATTCGTAATACAGAGGGTGTTTTTGTTTATACGCCAAGTATGAATCAAGTGTATAAGTTCAAGAGCGAATGGCCTTATAACAGTGATAAACCTTACATCTATCAAACTTTACTTTCTTATTTCGATAAAGAAAATAAAATTGAAAAAACAAAAGATGGTTTGATCTTGAGAAGTGCAGTGGCTTATCCGCATGATGAAAAAATAGTATCACAGGAAATTAAATTTGATAAAAACATGGTACCTCTTTATATTTCATTATTCGATGAAGATGAAGCTGAACATGTAAAAGTAGAATTTACAAAAGTAAGCATTAATGAAACCGTTGATGAATCATTGTTTAATGTGGAACAATTATCTGCCAGCCAAACTGCCTCAAACCTGACAGATGATTTTCCTTTAATGCCATTAGAGTTGTTAGGAACTCAGTTAGCAGAACAGCAAGAATGTTCAATCAATGGAACAACAACGCATATTCTTCAATTTAGTGGGGATAAAGCATTTACTTTGATTCAGTCTTTAGAACAGCCAAGCGATACACTACAGACAATTGATACATCTGCTGAACTGGTGGATCTGGTAGGCGGTGTAGCGATGTTTGAAAACAATCAGCTTAAATACCTTTATCCTGGCTTAACATGCAGTGTCTATTCCGAAACGATGTCAAAAGCAGAAATGATTGAGGTTGTCAGCAGTTTGCAAAACGAAGTATTAAAATAAATTATTGTTTTGACAGACATTAAGCATTGGTATATCATAGTCAAAGAGGTGTTAAAAATGAATTTTTATCGAGACACAAGAGCGACTGTGGATTTAGATCATCTACTTTATAATATTGATGTGATATATAAAAAAAGTCAGAAACCATTGATGGCAGTATTAAAAGCCAATGCTTACGGTCATGGTGACCAAGCAGTAGCAAGTGTATTGGAGAATCATCTGGCGATTGCAATGTATGGATTAGCCACAATTAAAGAGGCGATCGATTTAAGAATTGCCGGGATGAAAAAAGAAATGCTGGTGATTGGACCGACGAGATGGGAAGATGCGAAATATGCCGCTATTTATAATGTGGCATTAACCGCCTACAGCATGGATTATATTCAATCGTTAGTAAAAGAAGAATTTACCAAACCATTAAAATTGCATATTAAATTAGATACCGGAATGAATCGGATTGGTTTACGAACAAGAGAAGAATTAGAAGAAGCATTGCATCTGATTAAACAAAACAAGATGTTGAAAGTGACAGGAGTTTTTACTCATTTTGGTGCCTCAGAAGAGGAAAATGAAACATATGCGTTGCAATTACAACGTTTTCAAACGATGATTGAAGGCTATTCTTTTGAATATGTACATGCAGATAATAGTGCCGGAACGATGTATCGCCATGATGATTTTACCAATTTAGATCGTCTTGGCATTGGGATGTACGGGGTAGATCCGAAAGGGAGAGAAAACAATGAATTAAAACCGGTCATGATGCTAAGCACAACTGTTTTAATGGTCAAACATATTAAAAAAGGAGAAAAGGTAGGCTATGGCTTTACCTATACTGCTGAAAATGACGAATATGTTGCCACTTTGCCAATTGGTTATGCCGATGGATTTATTCGTAAGAATCAAGGGCGTGATGTTTATATCAACAATAAAAACTATCAGATCATCGGACGTGTCTGCATGGATCAAATGATGGTTCGTGTTGATGAAACCGTAAAGGTCGGAGATCGTGTGGAAATTTTTGGACCGCATTTGTCAATCGTACAGATGGCAAAAGAATTAGAAACGATTCCTTACGAAATTATGTGTTTATTGACAGACCGGGTTGAACGAAGATATGAAAAAATAGAAGAATAATGGAAAAGCAAGAAAAGGGATCAGAAGATCCAACTTCTTGCTTTATTTGTATATGATCATATTTTTATCAAGGAATATCATAGAGCATTTTATATTGAACAAAAAGATTCATTCCAATGTCGTCTTCTTTTGTTATTGTGTGATCAAAAAGAGAGAAAATACCTGAAATTGCAAACTAAAAATCCGACTGTTCAGCCGGATCTCTAGATAAACTAATTTTTACTTTTAGCATGACACTTAACACATTGACCCTCGATTGTAATATTAATCTTTTCCGCTTGGTGATCAATAGAATCGGCAATCTGTTGATAAATGTCCTCCTTAATGACGATATCATGAATTTCATTGCAAGATGAGCAAACAAAATGCACATGCGGTGTAATCGTTCCATCGTAATGATAAGTTCCATCCCCGACATCCAATTTCAAGATATCCCCATTATCCGCTAAAAAGCCAAGGTTACGATAAACAGTTCCGAGTGATAATTCAGGATACTTTTGCTTTAATGTATAATAGACTTGATCCGCGGTTGGGTGATCAGTTCTATTTTGCAATTCTAAAAGTATCGCTTCACGCTGTTTAGAATAACGAGTTGTTTTCATAGCTTCACCACCAATCGATAATAGTTATCAATATCATAATATATAAATTTAGCTGCTTTGTCAATTCATAAGGTATATAAAGACTAAAAAGGTGGAAGCTAAAGCATGAAAACATCTAAAAAACAGATAGCTTTTAAAATGAAATGGGGTATGGTCCATTAATTGATACACTTGTAAGAAAACGCTCAATCCACCAAAAGAAAGGTAAAAGACACTCATTAAAAGTTTGATATGATAAGAGTAGGCACTGCCGTTAAACAAAATGATACCGGAACTAAATTCCAAGGCACCGTTTAAAAACAAAATGATCTGTGAATTAAATAAATGCGATAGACTGATCAGGGAAACTTTACATACCAGCATGAAGCCGAAAATATAAATAAAGGCAATCATACATTCTTTTAGACTGTCTTTAATAATATCGAAGATTTTATGCTGATAAATAGTTGAAGAAAACGGATACCAAGCATTGCACCAAGTCATCTTTTGACTTTTCCCTTTTGAACTAATCAGAAAATAAATAAGAGTAGGCAGAATATGTGCTAATTCCAAGATAAAGCCAATGCGAATATCATGAAAGATAGTCATACCGACAAAATAGACGATAAAGCTAAAAGAACCATGGTGTGCCACTTTAACAAGCAAATCTGCCTCTCGCTCATCAATTTGTTTTAGAGAATAAGCATTGCTGATCATTTTGGCGTTGGTAGGATAGCCGCTTAAAATAGAAAAGCAATAGATGCTTAGCGCATTTCCTGACACCCGAAAGAGGGGACGGGAAATAAATTGCAGAAAAAAAGCAATGAGTTGAATCATCCCCACCTTTTGACAAATCGTAATGATCAGCATGAAAGGAAACAGGGTGGGAAAGAGTTGGTTAATGATCATATCTTTGACTTCTTTTGTGATACTTACGATATCACTCATATGGAAAAAAGAAAGAAAGGATATGTAAAGAATAATGGATAAGATAAGGTAAATCTTTGTTTTTTTCATTATATCACCTATTATTATAAATATGTTATAATGGGACATATATGTATAAATGGAGAGAATATGGAAGCAATAATTGTAGGCGTTAGTTATTTTGGAATGACATATGATTTAGAAGAATCAATGAGAGAATTAGAAGCTTTATGTGCTGCATGTGATGTGCAGGTTAAATATTCATTGACACAGGCTTTAGATAAGATATCGGCTGCGACTTATATCGGTAAAGGAAAAGTGGCGGAATTAAAGAATTTAGTTGGGGATGTTGATCTTGTGATCTTTAATGAAGAACTGAGTCCGATGCAGATTAAAAACTTAACCGATATTTTAGAGATCGAAGTCAGTGACCGAACAGATTTAATTTTAAAAATCTTTGAATCTCGTGCAAAGACCAATGAAGCAAAATTACAGGTGAAAATTGCCAAGTATAATTATTTATTGCCACGTTTGGCAGGAATGAACGATGAACTCGAAGGACAGCAAGGGGGGAGTGGGTTCCGTGGGAGCGGAGAAAAGAAGATTGAGTTGGATCGCCGCTTGATTCGCAATCAGTTGACAAAAGCCAAGCATGACCTTGCTTTAATGGTCAAACAACGCAAGACACAGCGTATTTTAAGAGCGCATCAAGATCAAAAGGTAGTGGCTTTAGTCGGGTATACCAACAGTGGGAAATCCTCTTTAATGAATTATTTTGTTGCCCATTCAAAACTAAATGATAAAACCGTTCTGCAAAAGGATATGCTTTTTGCAACCTTGGAAACATCAACGCGTAAAGTCAAACTGAATAATAATAAAACATTCTTATTGACCGATACCGTTGGTTTTATCAATCAGCTGCCGCATCATCTGGTACAGGCATTCCGCTCAACTTTGGAAGAAGTGAAGGAAGCAGATCTGGTTCTTCAGGTGGTGGACAGTTCGTCCCCTTATTATCGTGAACATATTTCAGTGACAAATCAAGTGTTAGAAGAACTAGGCGTGGATCTAAATAAGATACTGTATGTGTATAATAAGATTGATCTTAATAAGTATGGTTTGGTGGAACCATTAGATCCCTATGTTTTTATTTCTGTCAAGGAAGAAAAGAATATGGAAACCTTGATGAAATCAATTGATCAGATCCTCTTTGGCGATGATCATATCGTCGAAGTTGTTTTACCGTATTCACTGATGAATATCGTCTCTTACTTACTCGATAATACACATGTTTTAAGTTACGAATATCTTGAAAACGGCATCTATCTGAAGGCGGAAGTATCGGCAAAAATGCAGGCGTATTTAAAAAAATATGTTTTATTCAATTAAAGGTTGAAGTGGGATAGGAAATGTAATAAAATGGCATAGAAATTAGAGGGGGAATAACAATGAGACTGGCAGCTATTGAGGCAGGCGGAACAAAGTTTGTCGTCGCTATCGGTGATGAATTTGGAAACATCATCAAACGTGATTCTTTTGCGACAACTTCACCGCAGGAAACATTTAAACATGTGTTTGAATTTTTTGACGGAGAGCATTTTGAAGCAATGGGAATAGGGACATTTGGCCCCATTGATTTAGATCTTCATTCACCGACTTACGGATACATTACGTCAACACCTAAACCCAACTGGGGAAATGTTGATTTTGTGGGACCGTTAAAAGAACGTTATCAGGTGCCGATTGCTTTTGATACTGATGTAAATGGTGCCGCCTTGGGTGAACTAAATTTTGGCAGTGCCCAAGGATTAGACAGTTGTTTATATCTTACTATCGGAACCGGAATCGGCGGCGGAGCCATTGTGGAAGGGAAACTGGTACACGGCTTGCTGCATCCAGAGATGGGACATATTTTATTAGCCAAACATAAAGATGAAACGACCGATGGATTTTGCCCGTTTCATAAAAACTGTTTAGAAGGTTTAGCTTCCGGTCCGGCTATAGAAAAAAGATGGGGAGTGAAAGCTTATGACTTGCCTGTTGATCATCCGGCATGGGAAATGGAAGGCTATTATTTAGCCCAAGCCTTGATGAATTTCATTCTTACATTGTCACCGCAAAAGATCATCCTAGGCGGTGGGGTCATGAAACAAACCCAAATCTTTGATTACATTCATCAGTATGTCGTGGAAATGCTGAATGGCTATGTTCAAAAAGATGAAATTCTCCATCATATCAAAGACTATATCGTTTATCCTAAATTAGGGGATAATGCAGGAATCTGTGGTGCATTAGCCTTGGCGATGCAAGCCAAGAGGACAGCTTAAATGAATCGTGTTGAACGAGTCCGATGGAATCATCAGCATGGCTATAATTGTGCTCAGGCGGTGGCTTGTGCTTACAGTGAACTATTGGATATAGATGAATCTACGATTTATCGCTTAATTGAAGGTTTTGGCAAGGGGCACGCAGTTCAAGGAACCTGTGGAGCAGTCAGTGGGGCAATATGCGTTTTAAGTGCTTTAAACAGTGACGGACAAGTGGGAAAAGCCAATACAAAACTATCCACTTATGAATGGGTTGAACATTATCTTCATGATTTCTCATTAAAGCATGGCACTTATGTCTGCAAGGAATTGCTGGCACTGCGTGCTAAAAAAGAAAGTCAACACCGCACGTGTACAGACGTTTGCGAAGCGGCTGCAGAGCTGTTAGAAAAATTTATCAAGCAAGTGAATAGTTAATCAGCCGTGATTAACTATTTTTAATACGAGGGACCTATGAAAAATAAAAACGGGAATTTTTATGCATTATGTGTTTTTTACTTTGTTTATTTTATGAGCAACGGCTTACTTTTACCCTTTATTAATATCTATTTTGAAAAACTAGGGTTTAATGGTGCCCAGATCGGACAGATCAATTCAGTAGCCTTAATTGGTTCTATGTTTCTTACTCCCTTATGGGGAATCATCTGTGACAAGACGCGGCGCTATAAATCAATGATTGGGTTATCAATTCTTTTGACGTTCGTCATAACCTATGTTTTTTCTAAACAAACAGTTTATCCATTAGTTCTTATAACGTCTATCTTTATGGTCTCTATTCGTTCATGTACGATGCCTATCAGTGATAGTGTCTGTGTCACTTACTGCAATGATCAAGGGAGAGATTATGGGGTCTTACGCGCAATCGGATCATTTGGTTATGTGGTAGGCAGTGTCGTCATCACTAAAATTGCGGAAATGTTTGGAATGGACGGACCTTTATTTTTAATCTATTTAATGGCTTTGTTTATTGCGATGGTGATCTTGATTCCTTATCCTAATGTTGAAATGAATAAAGAAACAAAATCGGATAAGAAACAAAGCAGTTTGTTTAAAGATTTAAAGAGCTTAATGAAAAATAAAAATTATATTTTTATTCTCGTCTTAGCTGTGTTTACAAATGTGGTCATGGATTCAGCGGGTGGGTATGTTGGAAATCATTTAGTCACCACACTCAAGCTTTCTTCTTCCTCAATGGGGACTTATCTGCTTTTTGCAGTGGTACCGGAAATCTTTTTTATACTGGTTGTATCACGACTCATCCGTACATACGGTTATAAAAAGGTATACGCACTTACGTGTCTGTCACAGATACTGCGTGGTATTATTTATGCTTTGATTTCCTCTTTCCCAATTTTCTTATTGACCTCTTTATGTCATATGTTTATGACGGGAATTGCCAGTGTCGGGCATATTCAATATATTAACCGCAGTGTACCGGTACGCTATGTAACAACGGCAATCACCTTCTATATGTCTTTCTACATGATTGCTTCTGCTATCTTTACTCAAATTTTTGGAATTGTCTACGATCAGCTTGGCAGCCGTTATATTTTCTGGCTGCTCGCTTTGATGAGCGCTATTGCGTTAGGGATCGTATTGACCACTAAACGTTTCAATATCGAAAGGAATGAAAGTGATGAATCGATTTAATGTTGACCAAGATAATCCGCTGTTGACCTATCTTTTTACCATTATGCCAAAACGTTCAAAAAAAGACGTAAAAAATTTATTATCTAAAAAAATGATTTTGGTTAATGATCAGGTACAGACACAGTTTGATTTCCCTTTAAAAAAGGGGGATGTAATTACGATAGGACAAAGGCAGGTACAGACACACCTTGATATCCTGTATGAAGATCAGGAATTGATTGTTATAAACAAGCCTTCCGGACTGCTTTCTATGGCATCTCAAAGGGAAAAAGAAAAGACCGCCTATCATCAGGTTCGTCAGTATTTAAAAGAAAAAGAGCCTAAAGCAATGATATTTATTGTCCATCGTTTAGATCAGTTTACTTCAGGTGTATTGATGTTTGCGAAGAATGAAAAAATAAAAAATATATTGCAGGAAAAATGGAATGACATTGTGACTAAACGTGGATACATTGCTATTGTAGAAGGACAACCTAAGAAAAAGATGGGAACCATTCGCTCATATTTAAAAGAAACAAAAACGCAGATGGTGTATTCCGCTCATGATCAAACGGGCAAACTGGCGATCACTCATTATCAAGTACTAAAATCCAATTCACGTTATAGTTTATTAGAAATTTATTTAGATACCGGACGTAAGAATCAGATCCGTGTTCATATGCAGGACTTGCATCATCCGATTGTCGGAGATACAAAATATAAAGCAAAAACGAATCCGATCGGACGTTTGGGACTGCACAGTCATATATTAGAGTTGGTTCATCCGGTTACACAAAAGAAAATGACTTTTGAAGCTGCCATGCCGGAGTGTTTTAAACGTTTATTTTAAGGGGTGAAAAAATGGAAAGATTAATGTTGACATCAAGAGAAGATGAAACTAAGATCAGTGTCATGTATCTGCCTGTGGAGCATCCGATTGGGATAGTTCAGATCTGTCATGGAATGTGTGAACATAAGGAACGTTATATTCCTTTTATGGAGTATTTAGCGACACTGGGCTATGTAGCTGTCATTCACGATCATCGCGGGCATGGAGAAAGTGCGGCTTCTATAAAACATTTAGGTTATTTTGGGAAAGAGGGAGCACGTCATTTAGTAGAGGATGCTTATTTAGTCACTCAGTATATCCAAAGACATTATCCTGACCTTCCGCTTTATTTATTTGGTCACAGCATGGGGTCTTTGATCGTACGCAATTATTTGCAAACTTATGAAAGTGTTTTATCCGGTCTTATTGTTTGCGGAAGTCCAAGTTATAATCCATATGTTGCTGTAGGGAAAATGCTGACTTCTGTTTTGATTAAATGGAAAGGTCCTTTTTATCGCAGCCGTTTTGTTAATCAGATGGCATTTGGTTACTTTAATCATGGCATTAAGAATGCTGTAAGTGAACACCAATGGATCTGTACGGACGAAAAGATTGTCAAAGCGTATGATGAAGATCCATATTGTAATTTTATTTTTACTGTAGATGGATATCATGCTTTATTTACATTAATGGCAAAGGCTTATAATAAAAACAACTATGCCGTTAAAAATACGCAGCTGCCCATTTTATTTATCAGTGGGAAAGAAGATCCCTGCTTAGTGGATACAAAGAAATTCTATCAAGCTGTAGCGTTATTAAGAACGGCAGGCTATCAGCATGTTGAAGCTATCCTATATGAGGGAATGCGACATGAAATATTAAATGAATCAGAACACCAAGCGGTTTTTGATGATATTGGTCAGTGGTTGAAAAGAAGTGCAAAGTAAATGCACTTTTTTTAATGCTTGCTTATTAGTTTAGAATAAGGAATATGCTATAATGTGGGATATGGAGGTGATCTTGTGAAATTTATACATATAGGCGATCTGCATTTAGGAAAATGGATTTGCGGACATTCCATGATTGCGATGCAAAAAGAAGTATTGTTTGAACTGTTAACTATGATGGATCAGCAGGATATACGCTTGCTTTTAATTGCCGGAGATGTCTATGATCGTCTGGTTCCCCCTATAGAAGCCGTGGAATTATTCGATGATTTCTTAACGGCGGCTATTCGTCAATATCATATTCGAGTGCTGATGATCAGTGGGAATCATGACAGTGATGAGCGTCTGAATTTCGCCAGTCAGCTATTGAAACCAGAAGGGCTGTACATCGCTTCTAAATTACAGGAAAATTGGGAGACTTGTCTTTTAGAAGATGAATACGGTGACATCGAATTTCACTTGCTGCCTTATATCAAACCGTCTCAGGTTAAAGCATTATATCCTGAAGTGAAAGTGAAAACTTATCAGGAAGCATTGGCACAGGTGATTTCTCAGCATCCCCTAGAGCCAAAACGCCGTCATGTGTTAATCACACATCAGTTTGTAGCGGGCGGGCAACAGGTGCAAACCAGCGAATCGGAAACAATATTGAGTGTTGGTGGAAGTGAAGTGGTGGATGTCCATCTTTTTGATAATTATGACTATGTTGCTTTGGGTCATCTGCATGCACCGCAGGCGGTGTCTCGTCAGGAAGTACGTTATTGTGGATCATTGCTTCGTTATTCTTTTGATGAAGTCAAACAGAACAAAACAGTGTGCAAGGTAGAAATGAAAGAAAAAGGCGATACGGTGATCGAACAGATTCCTTTACATCCGACTTTAACTATGCAGAAATACAGTGGCTATTTTGCTGAATTTATAGATGAAACAAAGAACATTATTGAAAATAAACAAGATTATATTGCTTTTGAATTATTAGATGACAGTTTGATAGCAAATGCAATGGAACGTTTGCGAATGCTTTATCCTAATGCCATGCAGTTAACTTATAAGCAGCTGCTAAAAGAATATGACGGTAAAAAAACAGTAGCAAATCTGCAAGTGGAAAAACAAGATGACTTTACTTTATTCAAAGCATTTTATCAGACTATTCGAGATCATGAATTAGATGATGAAAAAGCCACGATCATTGCAAATACATTAGAAAAGGCAAAGGAGATAAAATGAAACCTGTACAATTAGAAATATCCGCTTTTGGTCCCTATGCTTCAGCTGTCACGATTGATTTTACTTTGTTATATCAAGATGGATTGTTTTTAATTACAGGAGCAACCGGAAGCGGAAAGACAACAATCTTTGATGCCATTACATTTGCTTTGTACGGAGAAGCCAGCGGTTCGCTGAGAGAAGCGAAAAGCCTGCGTTGTGATTTTGCCGATTCTAAGCAGGAAACGTATGTCGATTTAACCTTTCAGTTTAAAAAACAGATATATCATATTCGCCGTAGTCCTCAATATATCAAACCGGGGCGCAAGACACCGATAAGTGCACAAGCAGAACTGACAATGCCTGATGGAAAAATTTTTAGCACTTCGAAAGAGGTGAACCAAGCTATTTCTACCTTGTTAGGGGTGGACGTTCTGCAGTTTAAGCAGATCGCAATGATTGCTCAAGGAGAATTTACACGATTGATTCATGCAAGCAGTGATGAAAAAGAAAAAATTTTCAGAAAACTGTTTGGAACTCATCATTATGATCGTTTTGAGAATTTATTGAAAGAAAAATATCATCAGTATAAACAAAAAATAGAATCGACGATGGTTGCAATCGAAACATTGAAAAAACAAATCGATGAAGAATCGGCTTCTCTAACAACGGGGTCCTTCATCGACACAATAAAAGCGAAGGCAGTTGAAACTGAAAAGCAATTAATTCTTCAAAATGATGAATGGAATCAATTATTAAAGCGATTAGAAGAAAAGCGCCAAAATTATGGTTGGATTGAAAAAAACAATGCACGATTAGATCAGCTTGAAAAAGCATTGGCAGTACAGTCTGCTTTATCTGATCGAGAAGCAAAGATGAAACAGCATCAAGAAGAGTTATCGGCTGCTAAAAAAGCCAACGAGCTGATGCTTATTGAAAAACAATGGAATGAAACACAAAGACAATATCAGATCATGCGTGATCAGGAAACCTCGCTTCAGCAAGAAATCCTCAATCTAAAAAAAGAGGCAGGGCAAGTTGATCAAGCATATTTAGCGGTGCCACAGATTCAGCAGGAAGTACAATCTTTGCATATGGAATTGAAAAAGAATCAAGATCAATGGGAAAAGTTAAAGATACTCAAAGACCTTCAAGCAAAGAGTACGCTGTTAGAAAAAGAGGGGGGACAATGCCAAACAAAGCTTATTGAACTAGAACGTAAAAAAGAAGAAAATACTCGTCTTGAACAGCATTTAACAATATTTATTGAATCTTCTCAAGGCGTTGATCTGCAATACTATACTTGTCAGCAGGAGTTAAAAGAGATACAGATACACTTAGATCGTCATCTGCATTTAGAAGAACTGATGAAAAAAGAAGCAGAGGCGCATCGACACTATACAACGCAAGCTTTAACATATCAAAAAGAAGCGGATGACTATGCTTCCTTGAATCAACAGACCTTACATTATGAAAATCGTCTCATGATGGAACAGGCAGGTATTTTAGCACAAAATCTAAAAGAGAATGATCCGTGTCCGGTATGTGGATCAATACATCATCCGCAGCTGGCACAATTATCGGATCAAGATTTATCGGCGGAGACCTTAAAAAAAATGAAAGCAGCATCAGAAAGGGCGCAACGTCGTCTGCAGGATACTTATCAATTTGTTTTAGAAAAGAAACAAGCATTTGAAGACATTCAGCGGCAGATTCACTTTGACTGTGATGTCATCGGAATCTCGCTAGAAGAAAAACAGAAGGCTAAAGAAAAGCTGATAAGCAAGATGGAAGATTTAACACTTCGTTTAGAGACATTAAGCAAACTGCAAAAAGAAGTGCAGCAAAAAGAAGCTCAGCGTCAGTTAGTTTTAAAAGAAACAGAGAGTATTTTGCAGAATTATCAACATACGATGCAATATTTACAGGAGCTGCAGGCTCAAATTGCCACCTACAGCGGACAAATGAAAGGACTGGATGTAGAGGCAGAAAAAGAAGAGTGCATAGCAGAAAAAATAACGGATATCAAACAAAGCATCACATTTAAGACAAAAGAAATCGATACTGCAACAAAAGCGTATAACCTTTTGCATACCACGCTAAATACCTTATTAGGGAAACAGACGGGTTATCAAAGTGAAAAGATAAAGTGGAAGCAGCAGTGCCTTTGTGAACAGGAAACCTTTGATAAACAACTGAGGGTATTATTTAAGGATTTACCGCATTATCAATCAGCAAAACGGTCACCAAACGAAATCCTGCAATTAGAAAAATCATATCAAGACTATCTTTTAGCTAAAGAACGCAATGATACCTTGGTATTGTCACTAAAAAATGAACTTACCAGTACAACAAAAATAGATTTGTCTTCTTTATCAAAAGAGATCGAAGCATTAGAAGAACAAAGTATAATCATTAGAGATCAGTATCAGCAGAAATTAGGACTTTATCAACAAAATCAGCGTCTGCTTAAACAATTGGAAAAAGAGTATCATGCGATTGAATTAATTGAACCTAGCTATCAAAATTATTATGATCTTTATTCTTTGACTTCGGGGAATAATGCTTTGAAATTATCATTTGAACGTTATATTTTAGCAGCTTATTTTGAACAAATCCTTGCATTAGCGAATATTCGTTTTCAAGAGATGACGAATCAGCGCTATAAAATGCTGCGAAAAGAAGAAAAAGGAAGCCGTCAGTCCGGATTGGATATCGTCATTCAGGATTACGAGAGCGGGACAGTCCGTGATATTAAAACATTATCAGGGGGAGAAACATTTAAAGCGGCTTTATCTTTAGCTTTAGGTTTATCCGATATGATTCAAAGCTTTGCCGGTGGAATTGAGTTGGATATGTTGTTTATTGATGAAGGATTCGGTTCTTTAGACAGTGATTCTTTGCAGCAGGCACTTCATGTATTGCTTCATTTACGCCAAAGTGACAAACTTATTGGGATTATCAGTCATGTTCAGGAATTGAAAGAACAGATAGATCGGCAAATTGTGATAAAAAAAGAAAATATGGATAGCTATATCGAGGTAATATAGTGTTCGTATTTCTTTTTTTATTATAAAGAAGTCATCTTGTATAGGGGGATTAAGAATGTTATAATGGGGGCAGTAAGCGGGAAAAGGATTGGGACTATACATCATGATAAGTTTGGATTGGAACATTGCACCGGAGTGCATTTCAGCTGTTATACTCAGTATAATTTGGCTGTATTCAAGAAGAGGGAGTTGGCTGCCGACATTGAGAAATCGTATTTTCCAATGTTGTTTTTTGGTTACTTTTCTAGCGATTATAACCAATATTCTTTCGACTATCATGATTGCTTATTATCATGTGTTCCCACTTTGGCTAATATGGCTGATTACCACGATCTACTTTATATTTACACCTTTAATGGGAGCCGTCTATTGCTTGTATGCCGCAACGATTATTTATCAAAATAAGGAACACTTGCTTCGATTTATGAAGTTAAGTATGATTCCCGCAGTTCTTTACACATTGTTAGTACTGACGAATCCTTTTAATAAGGAATTATTTGATTTAAACTATCAATCCGGTTATGTAAAAGGTCCATGGATTGCGATTACTTATATTCTTTTTTATGCTTATTGTTTGGGATCACTGATTATTGCTTATTTAAAAAGAGATAAGGTAGATAAAAATGTTTTTAATATTCTTTCTGCTTTTCCAATCATTGCCAGTGTAGTGATTGCTGTTCAGCAAATTTTTCCGACTATTATTTTGACCGGTTCTGCCGCTACATGTGCATTATTAATCATTTATCTCTATTTACAAAACAAACAGATTTCGATGGATTATCTGACGGATATTCCTAATCAGTTGGAGCTTTCTAATATGCTGGAGTATTTGCTTAGTGAATATCCTAAACAGCATTTTAGTTTATTTGTTATTTCTTTGCGTGATTTTACTCAAATCAACAGTGCTTTTACTCATCAGGTAGGCGATGGCTTTTTAAAAACGATTGCTTCTTATTTAGCTTCTTTAGTTGGACAACAGCATGTCTATCGTTTTAAAGGGGATGAGTTTGCGATATTGATTCGCCAGCCACATGAGGTGATTGCTGTTATTTTAAAACAGATTCAAGAGCGCATGCAAAAGCCTTGGGTTGTTAAAGAGCATGAAGCTATTCTTTCTTATGTGATTGGGGCAGTGGATTATCCGGAGAGTACGACCGGAATCGAAAGTTTAATCAGTTCCGTTGAGTATGCCGTTTCTGCAGCAAAAAAGAATTATAATGGCTATGTGTGCTATTGTGATCAAAATATGTTTGAGATGATTCAAAGAAAAAGAGAAATCGTCAAGATTTTAAAGGATAAGATTGCAAGTCAGGATTTTGAAATGTATTATCAGCCTATCTTTAGCGTAACGACACAGCAATACGAATATGCTGAATCATTAGTGCGTATTAATGATAGCCCTCTAGGACCTATTTTGCCTTCTGAATTTATTCCAATCGCAGAAGAAACAGGTTTGATTATTGAAATGACCTATATGATTTTAGACAAAGTATGTCAATTTGCCCGTCGTTTAATAGATGAACAGATAACGATTAAATGTATTCACGTTAACTTTTCGGCTATACAATTCCGTCAGCCTCATCTAGCACAGAAAGTCTGTGAGATTATTCATAAAAACAATATTCCCTTTTCGGTGATTAAGATTGAATTTACTGAATCTACTTTAGCTGAAAATATGGATATCATCCATGATTTTGTGAGTAATATGGAAAAGATGGGAATCTACATGGGACTGGATGATTTTGGTGTAGGATATTCCAATATCTCGACGGTCATACAAATTCCTTTTACAACAATTAAGTTGGATAAGAGCTTAGTATGGGCAGCGAGTAAACAAGAAAAATCGGCGATAATGGTTAAAAATCTTATTCGTACTTTTAAAGATCTGAACTTAACGGTCGTAGCAGAAGGTGTCGAAGATGATTTTCAAAATCAGTTTATGATTCGTAATGGCGTGGATCAGATTCAAGGATATTATTATTCAAAGCCGTTATCTAAAAAGGATATGATTCGTTTTATGAAAGAACATAATCCGAGTATAACAAAAGGTTAAACACCCCAAATGTTTAACCTTATTTTTTATTTTAAGACTGTGCCGCAGTATTCACACACTTTTGGACTGCCTGCATAAATTTCATTTTTAGCGCCGCAGCTTGAACAAACATAAGTTTCCAAAGCCGCCGTATCGATTCCTTGGTTTACAGGTTTTTGCGTTAATATAATTTGATTTCTTGAACGATCAATATAGGCATTAGCAAGATAACCGTTATCGATCATAGATTGCAGATCATGGGTTACTTGACTTGATGATAGTGACAGTGCTGAAGCAATTTTGCTGATTTCACTTAATTGGTTATTCACAACTAAATTGATATAACGTTTATATTTAACGGAGTTCTTATCAATCTTTCTCATCTTATTAAATAGGATAATTCCTCCTAATAGGAACATCGCTGAAATTAAAAGGTAGGGAATCATTTGTGCACCGACAATTTGATGTTCAACACCTGCACTGTCTTTGCCTGTCATTTGACCACTTAAAGTCATCACCATGGCGAGTGCTCCAAATCCCATTAATATATATGAGGTAATCTTTAATCCTTTAGAATGCTGAAAAGTCGCTGCTTTATCGTTGTTGAAACGTCGAATTAACAAATATATCCCAATCGGCCAAAAGAAAATCAATGCACACGTGATTACGCCCCATGAAGTGTTTTTTGTTTGTTTCATATTATTTACTCCTTTTATAGTTTAGTCCCACATTCCGGACAAAATTTAGTGTTTGGTTTCACTTTAATTCCACAATTAGGACATTTTTTATGCATTGGTTCACCACAGCTAGGACAGAAATTCGCCCCTTCTGGGACTGCCCCTTTGCAATTTGGGCATTCCGTTTGTTTGGCGATTTGTACATCAGTCCCGCACTCCGGACAGAATTTGGCATCGGCACGAATCATCTGATGACATTTAGGACACTCTTTTTGTTTAGTTGTCACATCAATCTGACTGGCGATGCCACCCATTTGCTGTCCCATAGGAACACCAAGACCAGCCCCTAAACCTAATCCGATTCCGGCACCCATCAAGCCACCTCCGCTGTAATCATTTTTAGCGGCTCCTTCTAATGTATCAAAAGATCTTTCCTGCTGATAACTATAACCGATAATATCCATTTCTGCTCGTTTAGCTAAAGCGTCTCTAAGCTTGACAACGGATGGATCATCTTCGGGTACACTGACATCATTAACGTTGAAATTAACGATCTTGATTCCATATTCTGCCATTTCCGGACGAATCTTGTCTAACAGACAGTCGGAAATTTCTTCTAAATAAGCCCCAATCTCTAATATCGGAACCTGTTCTTTAATAAGGTAAGAAGAAATGGCATCTTTTACTTTAGTTAAGTAGATACCTTTAAAATACTTCACGACAGATTCTTTATCAAAATATGGAACTGTTCCGACTAATTTGGTCAGAAATGCCTTGGAATCTGAAATAGTAATCCCAAACTGCCCATAGGCTCTAACTGGGATCATGACATTATATTTAGGGTCTTGCAGCTGAATAGGTGAGGGGGTTCCCCACTTTATATCTAAAACAACTGTCTTATTGATGAAATAAATTTCGGCGGTAAATGGTGAATTTCCACCAAATGGAAGCCCGATCAATCCAGTGAGTAATGGAATATTTTTAGTATCTAAAACATGTCTTCCAGGACCAAAGCGATCTAAAGCTCTCCCTTCTTTAAATAAAATTGCTTCTTGTGATTCATTGACAATCAATTGTGTCCACGTGCTTAACTCTTCATCTGGATACTTCCAAGCAAAAACATCAGGATCCCCATTGTATTTGACAAAATCAATGATAGCCATCTTTATCCCTCCCGATTACTATAATAATTACAGTATCTATTATACTGTATAAAGAATAGATTTACTACTTCTTTTAAGATGTGTTTGTCAAAAATTGTCACTTTAAGTGATAAACGAAATTGCTTTTATTTTTACTTACAAATAGAAACCCCTATTTATTACATCTATTAGGTATAATAAAAATATAATTTTTTAAAAAAAGGATTGCTTTTTTTTTATTATAATTGTATAATCTACTAGCAACGTAATTGATTGCCCAAGTGGTGAAATTGGTAGACGCAACGGACTCAAAATCCGTCGGTAGCGATACTGTGCCGGTTCGAGTCCGGCCTTGGGCACCATTAGATAATAACGATCCGAAAGGATTGTTTTTTTGTTTTATTAGGAATTTGAAAATGGTTAAGAACCATAAAGGATGAAACTTACTTTATTAAATGTGTAAGTTTTTATTTGATTTACTACAATAAAACAAATGGAATACGTTCTTGGCAGATTGGTTTCCTCATTTTTATAGAAATTCTTATTTATGGTGGTTTGAGCTTTATTTTGTGTATGCTTTGGACTATTGTAGGAAAAGAAATGATTTCTCGGGCATTAAACATCCCGCTTCAGCTTACGTTATTTCATTTCTTCCAGCGCTATATGGTGTATTATTCCTTACTGTTCATCTTACCAAATTTAATTTTTCTGCCTAAAATATTAAAATATACACCTAAAGAAGTGTTGAGAAATTAACTGTAAATATCCTATGACTTAATTGCTAAAGAGATATAATCGGATTTGTTATTAAAAAGACAAGTGGGTCAGAAGAATATAATGGAATAATATGAGGATTATGTGAGGATGGAGGAATTAGACACTATAATCGTGTTATCAATACTAAATGTTATCTTTATTCTATCGTCTATCTTGATAATTATCTTAGGCGGCTATATAATAAAATAGAATAAAAGGAGTCTTTCAATGGAAAAAAATAATTCAAAATCAAAAGAACTCATTAAAACAATTATAGAATTAGTCGCCGTAGCGGTGGTGACATCTCTTATATTTACAAAGGTGGTCAATCCTGTCATCGTGAATGGAAAATCAATGTATCCGACATTAGACAATAATGATATTTCAATCATTAATGTCATTGGACTAAGTCAAGATAGTTTAGAACGTTTTGATGTTGTGGTGTTATATTCAACGCAGCTTCAAGAGAAAATCGTTAAGCGATTGATCGGGTTTCCGGGTGAAACTATTCAATTTAAAGATGATCGTCTCTATATTGATGGCGTTGAATATGAAGAAACTTATTTGGATAAGGAATATATGGAAGAAGCTAAGCTTAAATACAACAGTTCTTTGTTTACCGAAGATTTTGAAGTAACTGTCCCTGAAAATGAGTATTTCGTGATGGGGGATAATCGTTTGGTTTCTGCTGATTCACGTGTTTTAGGAAGTTTTCCTTATGATAAGTTTATTGGCAAAGATGGAGTAATTTTATTCCCGTTCAATCATATTAAAACAATTAAATAAAAAAATAGGGATACATCGGTATCTCTATTTTCATTTCTCTAAAAAATCTGCAATGCACTGATAGACATGGTCAATATGGTGAGTTGCTTTTTGTTTAACTTCAGTTGGAGATTGATGGAAGGTATAGCTTTCATCCGCAATTTCAAACATTGGGATATCGTTCCAGGAATCTCCAACAGCTCCTAACTGATAAGATTCATTTTCAGAATCTAAATCGATAATAAAATGAATCGCAAATGCTTTTGATATATTTTGGGGCACGATATCCACATACCAGTTATTCTGGTGGACTTCGCAATGATAAAAAGTTTTTGCTTGATTGAAAATGGGTTGAATGTCACCCATGTTCTTATTTTTAGATTCAACACAAATATTGATGATCTTACTTAGATTGGGAATTTCTTGAGTATCTTCTTGATTTTCTAACAAATAAATTTTTTCCCCATCAAAAACACTGCATAGTAAATCGGAATGGGTATTTAAACGATAAAACAGTCTCAAGCTTTGCTCTGCAATCTCCTTTTTTAAAGTCATTTGAAAAATACAGCGGCGATCAGAATCAAAGATTTGGGCACCATTACTTGTAATGTAATACGTATGTGTTAATTGTTGATTCAAACGATCAAATAATTGAAAAGTGCTTATTTTATTTCTTCCGGTTGAAATAATCAAGGTATGTTGTTTAGTGAAGAATTCTATTGCTTGTATGTCCTTCTCCAAAACTGATCGTTTTTGATTGCTCCCATTATTATGTTTCAAAAGTGTTCCGTCAATATCACTGGCTAAATATTTTTTCATAGTTATCCTCCTTATTTCTACTCATTATTTTAGATAAAGAAAGAAGAAATATCATTCCTATATTTAAGAAAATAGGGGTCAATTTTTAATCTGATGTCTTTTATTAAAATGACGGAATTTATTTGGAGATAACTGATAGATTGCTTTGAAGACTTTATTAAAGGATTTCACAGAAGCAAAGCCGCAAGCTTCTGATATTTGAATGATGGAAAGATCACTGTTAATCAGCAACGGAAGAGACTTATCAATTCGAATACTGTTCAGATAAGTGAGAAAGGTCATGCCGATATAGTTTTGAAATAGGGAAGCAATATACTGAGGTGTGTAGGCAAATTGCAAAGATAATTCATTTAAGGTTAAGGGTTCGTTATAATGATTTTTGATATAAAGGCAAATATCTTGGATTAGAGTTTGATGTTTCAGTGTGGATATTTCAATAGAAGCATGATGGATTTCTTTAAATTCACGAACAAAAAGATAGGCTACTTCAAAAAGTAAACTATAGATTTTTAAATGATATCCTTCTTCTTTAAGTGCATAATGACTATAGATTTGAAATAATAATGTTTTTACTCTTTCAGGTTCTGTGATCTTTTTTTCTTTTTCCAACATAGTTTCATTTTCAATTCTAAAGTTAGGATCATTACTAATATTACGGATAAAGTCATTAGATATCTGTAAAACGAGGATTTCATTTTCAACAGGACATATGGTAGCGTGAGCTTCTTCAAGATTAATGTAGAGATAATCCTCCTTTTTTAAGTGAAAGATAGTCTCTTTAATCCTAATATCTAAACTGCCATGGACACAAAATAATAATTCTGCATCACGATGAGTGTGTAAAGGATATCCAATCGCAGATTTTTTACCTTGAAAATAGAAAATACGAAGAGGCAGTCGTTCATAGGGAACGAGGATTTCTTTTAATAATTCGATGGATGGCTGCATAATAAACTTCCTTTCTATAAAAAACAAGCATGAATCATGCCTGTTAATCGCTATAAAATAAACAACAGTATGCCAAAGACGGTACTGACAGCGGCACCGGCAGCAATATCTTTAATAAAATGAACACCGGCAATGACTCTTGATATCCCGACATATAAAGCGATGATAAAGCAAAGAATACCGAGTGGCAAAGATATATACAGACAGCTAAACGCAATGATTACGGCGCTTCCTGTGTGGCGGCTGGGAAAAGATTCTCCTTGATGATGCTTAATTAAAGGTTCAATAGAATAAATGTCAGCAGGACGCGGACGATTATAAAATTTACGCATCAAGGTAATGGTGAAGAGAGCGAAAAAAGGGTAAAGCAGAACTTTGATTAGACGTGGGTCATGCTGTAAGGATAAATAAAGAATCATTCCTAAATAAATGATAATAACACCAACAGGAGAATAACGGCATAATAAAGTAAGCAGTTTTTCTTTTGTTGTATTAGTTCGACACCACTTTAATACAGATTGATATTGTTGTTCATTCATCTTTGTCACCTCTTTATTATAGTACCAAAAATTATTCTAAAATGTAACCCAAGTCTTTATAAGAGAATGGTGTTGTATCGTTTTTAATCAATATATTGCAAAAATGAGTTGAAAAGTTATTGAAGCGAGTAAATCTTTGAAAAAGGAGGAATAAGTAGATAGGAGCAGGGGGAAATGTATGAGAAGATATCCAATCTATCTGCAGGATGAGAATTATTCCTGTGGAGCTTACAGTATATACATGATCTTAAAATACTTTCATATTAAGGATGAAGTGGATCATATTAAAGCGCTTTGTCGTCTTGACCATCATGGCATCAGCATGCAGGGATTGATCGAATGTTTGAAATACTATCATATTGAAGCCAAAGGATATGAGACAGATTTAGAGACGCTAACAGCACATATGCGCTATCCTTGTATTTTACATACGCATCATGAAAACAGATCACATTATATGGTTTTGTATCGTTATAAAGCTCCTTATTTCATTTGTGGGGATCCGGCTAACGGTTTAGTACGTTACACATTGGCTGAATTAGGGCAGCTTTATCGAAATCGAGCGATTGTCATTCAGATCGTTGGGCATCCGCCTCATACTGCGGCGCTTTCTTTTTATCAGTATGCTTGGCAGCAAATAAAACTAAGGCGTTCCTTTATTATAAAAATAATGGGGATATCCTCTTTCTTATCTCTACTTACTTTAATAATGAATACCTATTTTAAATATTTAATGGATATGCTCAATGACAATGTGAATACTTCACTTGTCAATATATTGAGTATTGGCGTTCTTTTTGTTTTGCTTCAAAAAGCTTTCTGTCAAAAGATAAAGAATGATTGGATGATTCAATGTGAGCAACAGCTGCAAACAGATATTATATATTCAACGCTGGATCATCTTTTATTACTGCCAATGGACTATACGGAACGTTATTTACCGCAGGAAAGTTTAAATAAGCTTCAGACGCTATTTGAATTACCGCAATATTTAGTGGAATGTGTAGAGAGTCTGTGTGTAGATGCAATACAGATTATCTTATTTTTTGTGGTGCTTTATTGGGTGGCGGCGCCGTTATTGACAGGGATTGGCATGATTTTCATCTTAGTGATGGGGTTAAGCTATTTGATCTTGAAACGATTGAATAAGAAAGATAAGCAGATTTTAGTTGACCATCAATATCTTATGACACTGTCTCATCACTACTTGATGCATGCTCAAAATTATTCACTATTTAGATTAGAGACAGTAGAAAAACAGAACCGAGAATCTTTCTTTATTCACTATTTGCAGCATTTTAAAGAGAAAAAAAGAGATTTAAGCTATTATCAGATCATAGTGAATGTTCTGCTTCAATTTATGAGTATATTATTGTTTTACCAAGGTTATGGCTTGATCCGTTCTAATCAACTGACAATAGGAGAATTGATGCTGGCTTATACATTGGTTTCCTATTTAGTAGATCCTTTATTTAGAGCGATTCAATTAATCATTCAAGGAAAACGCATGGAGATGGTTTTTGAACGTTATAAAACGTTGAATATCGAAAATAAAGAAGGACAAGAAACCATACAAGGGCCTATTAATACAGTTGCTTTTGATCATGTCAGTTTTGCTTTTGGTTATCGAACTCCTATTTTTGCGCATCAGGATGAGGTTTTCTCTCATCATTTGCAAGTCGTTGGTGATAATGGGAGTGGGAAAACTACTTTTCTTAAATTGATTACCGGACAGTTAAAAGGGTACCGTGGCAGCATTAAGTTAAATCAGGCAGAACTTAAAAATATTCCCGAAAAGGAACTCAAGGAGAAAATCTGTTTTTTGAATGGAGAACCCTTTATTGCGGATATCAATGTCCTCCAGTTCTTAACGGAAGGGATTGATCAAAGTGCTTTATATAAATTGATGGGTAATTTTTATTTAACGGAGCTTTATCCTTTGCTGACATGTTCACTGGATGGACAAGGTCAAGGGTTATCTCAAGGGCAGCTGCAGCTAATTGCCTTTGTTCGAGTTATTTTGCTGGATTATGAGATGTATGTCTTTGATGAAGCATTTAGTCATATGAGTGATTCTTTAAAACAGAAAGTCAAACAAATATTAGAAAGTGAGAATTTTAAAAATAAATTAATTCTGGTGGTGGATCATCAAACAAATATTGTTTCTAATAGCGAAAGCTGTGTTATAATAAGCAAAGGAAGTATACATATAGGAGCGAAATAAAATGGAATTAGATATTGAAATGATTAATGAATTAGAGATGGATTTAAGTGAATTTGAAGCTTTATTTAATGAGATCGCTTTATATACATTTGATTATTTGAAGATTGAAGAGGATATTGAATTTTCTGTAAGTATCATTGATAATGATCGAATTCATGAGATCAACAGGGAATATCGTCATATCGATCGACCAACCGATGTCATTACCTTTGCTTTAGAAGATGAGGAATCCCCTTATGTAGAAGGGATGCCGCGCTTGTTAGGAGATATTTTTATTTCTTATGATAAAGCAGTCGAGCAGTCACAGGATTACGGACATAGTATCAAACGTGAATTATGTTTCTTGTTTACTCATGGATTACTGCATTTATTAGGCTATGATCATATGGTGGAAGAAGATGAAAAAGTAATGATGGCATTACAGGATACGATATTGAATAATATGGATATTTTAAGAAAGTAGGGAAGAAGAATGGATGTAAAGAAAAGAATAGAAAGAGCTTTTGAGGCTTCTAAAAAAGCGTATATCCCATATTCCCATTTTGCCGTAGGAGCAACAATTGAAATGAAAGATGGGACATGGTTTGATGGCTGTAATATTGAAAATGCGGCATACGGATCGACGATGTGTGCAGAGCGCAATGCAATATATCAGGCATATTGTCATGGGTATCGGAAAGAAGACATCGCAACACTGACGATTGTGGCTTATGGCAAAGAGGTCGTTACGCCTTGCGGAGCCTGCCGTCAGGTTTTAGCGGAATTGATGCTGCCGGAAACGCCTATCATTCTAGCCAACCCAACAAAGCATCTGATTACCAATATCAAAGCTTTATTACCGGGTGCATTTTTAGAGGAGGATTTACATGTTTAAATCAGGATTTGTAAGTATCGTAGGAAGACCCAATGCGGGAAAATCCACTCTGCTGAATCAGATGCTTAAAACAAAATTAGCGATTATGTCCGATGTAGCGCAGACAACGCGAAATACGATTCAGGGGATTTATACAGATGAAGACAGTCAAATTGTGTTTATCGATACACCGGGAGTTCATAAGCCACAGGATCGATTAGGATCGTTTATGAATACTTCAGCATTAAATTCAATCTATGGAGCAGATGTCATTCTTTTTATTGCTCCGGCTAATGAAAAGATTGGTAAAGGGGATCATTATATTATCAATCGTTTAAAAGAAGCTGAGATACCTGTTTATTTAGTATTAAATAAAGTGGATTTGCTTTCAAAAGAAGAACTGATCCAAAAATTAATGGAATGGCAGGATTTGTTTCCTTTTAAAGAAATTATTCCAATCAGTGCTAAAACCGGATTGCAGGTAGATCATCTGATTCGTGTATTAAAGGATGACTTGCATGAGGGACCGAAATATTATGAAGACGATCAGTTAACCGATCATCCGGAACGTTTTATTATAGCCGAATTCATTCGTGAAAAAATATTGCATTACACACATGAAGAAGTCCCGCATTCAGTGGCGATACTTATCGATAAAATTGAAGAAGATGAAAAAGAACATCGTTTAGACGTTATTGCTTCGATTGTGGTAACCCGCGACTCTCAAAAAGGAATCATCATCGGAAAACAAGGGGCTATGATCAAGAAAATTCGGTTAGCTGCACGTAAAGATATTCGTCAGTTCTTAGGAATGGATGTAGATTTAGATCTTTTTGTGAAAGTGGAAAAAGATTGGCGTAATAAAGAAAAATATTTGAAAGAGTTAGGATATAACGAGGACGAATATTAATGAATGAAACGACGACCCTTGCCTTTATTTTAAAGACCATGCCCTATAAGGAAAAAGATCGTTTAGTTTATGCCTATACTAAGGAATTTGGACGATTGACTTTTATCGCTAAAGGGGTCAATAAAATGGAAAGTAAAAATGCAGCGGCTTTGCAGGAATTGAGTTTAGTAGAAATGATGATTATCCCTAAAAAGGGGATCAGTCTTTTATTGAAAGCGACAATAGTTGATTTCTATCGTCATCTTAAAGAAGACTTACAGCTACAAATCTACAGCAGTTATATGAATGAATATGTGTATAAGCAGGAAGAAGAAAATGTACCGGATGCACAGCTGTTTACACTTATAGAAGATAGTTTTCAGGCATTGCAGGCAGGGTATCCGCCACAGGTGGTATATGATTTATTTAATTTGGCAATGCTGGAAAGATCGGGAACTGTCTTGGAAGTTAACCATTGTGTCAGGTGTCAGGAAACGAACCCTATCGCTTCAATCAGTATTGTTGATGGTGGATTTGTCTGTGTGGATTGCTTGAATAAAAACGATCCGGTTTATTCGAAAGAAGTATTAAAACTATTTCGGCATATGCAGCTGTTAAAAATAAAAAACATAGATAAGTTAAGCTATACGGAAACGACGCTGAAAGAAGTAACGCAAATTATTGAAGCATTTGTAGAAGAATACAGCGGAATCTATTTTCAAACTAAGAAATTTATGACATAATAGAAAACCGTAAAGAAAGGATGAGGTTATGAACGAATTTTTACCTATGAACGCCCAAGAAATGAAAGATAGAGGATGGGAACAGCCTGATTTTGTTTATATATGTGGGGATGCTTATGTTGATCATCCGTCATTTGGAGCTGCCATCATTTGCCGTACTTTAGAAAGCCGAGGGTTTAAAGTATGCTTTTTAGCTCAGCCGGATTGGCATTCATTAGATGAATTTAAGCAGTTTGGAAAACCTCGCCTTGGTTTTTTGATTTCATCAGGGAATATTGACTCTATGGTCAACCACTATAGTGTTTCAAAACGCAGACGTAAGAAAGATCAATATACTCCCGGTGGGAAAATGGGGAAACGCCCTGACCGTGCTGTCATCGTTTATTCTCAAAAGGCTCGACAAGCTTTTAAAGATGCCACGATTATTATCGGTGGGATTGAAGCGAGCCTTCGCCGTTTGGCTCACTATGATTACTGGGATGATAAAGTGCGTAAATCTATTATTATTGATGCAAACGCCGATCTTTTATTATACGGTATGGGCGAAAACAGTATCATTGAAGTAGCCGAAGCATTGGACAGTGGGTTGGAAGCAAAGTATTTAACTTATTTAGATGGAACCGTCTATAAAACAAAAGATATTTCCAATTTGAATGATTACATAATGCTGCCAAGTTATGAAGAAATCTGTCAAGATAAAATTGCCTATGCAAAAGGGTTTAATATTCAATATCAAAATACCGATCATTTCAATGCTTCAATCTTAGTAGAGCCTTATGATGGTTGGTATGTCGTACAAAACCGACCGAACCGTCCGTTAACTACGCAGGAATTTGATGATGCTTATGCTTTGCCTTATCAGCGTGATTATCATCCGCGTTATAAGGAAATAGGCCATGTACCCGCGATTGAAGAGGTGAAATTCTCTCTTATTTCAAATAGAGGCTGCTTTGGGTCATGCAATTTCTGTGCTTTGGCTTTTCATCAGGGAAGAATCATACAAGCTCGTTCCCATGAATCCATTATTGAAGAAGCAAAGAAAATTACTCAGGACCCGCAATTTAAAGGGTATATTCACGATGTTGGCGGACCGACTGCAAACTTCAGAGCACCATCGTGCCAAAAACAATTGGAACATGGAACTTGTGTTGCCAAGCAGTGCTTATGGCCTAATGCCTGTAAAAATATGGAAGTCAGCCATCAAGATTACATCGAATTATTAGATCAGTTGCGCTTACTTCCAAATGTGAAAAAAGTATTTGTTCGTTCAGGTATCCGTTATGATTATTTAATGTATGATAAAGATGATACATTCTTTAGAAAATTGGTGCAAAATCACATCAGCGGACAATTAAAAGTAGCACCGGAGCATATCAGTGATCGTGTACTGGATAAAATGGGGAAACCACGTCGTGGTCTTTATGAAAAATTTGTGAAACGCTATGAAGATTTGAATAAGGAATATCATAAGAATCAATATTTGGTTCCATATTTGATGTCTTCTCATCCGGGCAGTGACTTAAATGCAGCGATCGAACTGGCAGAGTATCTGCGTGATATCCATCATCAGCCTGAACAGGTACAGGATTTTTATCCAACTCCGGGGACTTTATCGACAGCTATGTATTATACAGGATTAGATCCACGGGATATGAGTGAAGTATATGTACCGCGTGATCCTCATGAAAAAGCGATGCAGCGTGCCTTGATGCAATATCGCAATCCGAAAAATTATGATCTCGTATATGAAGCGCTGATTAAAGCAAAACGACAGGATTTAATTGGTACCGGTCCTAAATGTTTGATAAAACCAAGGGGTTCTCGATTTAAACCAAGTTACTCTAAGCGATAAATCTTGGTCTATTTTAAAGAAGTAGATAATATATTATGGGGACAGCCATGGAAGCATGAACTGTCCTTTGCAATGTGAAAAGGTACCCTTATCGTTGGTTGACAAAAGCACGGGTAAAACGTATTGTAATAATTGAATTTTTATATCGTCAACCATATGCCTTTAGTAAGACTAAATGGCATTTTTTACTTAGAGGAAGGGGTAATTTTATGGCGAAAAAAGATATGGACGTATTAGTAGCACACGCAAAAAGCAGCGGATTTGTCTATCAGGGATCAGAGATCTATGATGGATTGGCAAATACTTGGGATTATGGACCACTTGGGGTACAGATGAAAAACAACATCAAGCAGGCTTGGTGGAAAAAATTTATTCAAGAATCTCCGTATAACGTAGGGATTGATGCTGCCATTTTAATGAATCCACGTGTTTGGGAGGCAACGGGACATATTGGCGGATTTTCAGATCCTTTGATGGATTGTAAAGAATGTCATACACGTCATCGTGCAGATAAATTAATTGAGGAATATGATCCTGAAATTCATAGTGATGGATGGTCAAATGAACAGATGGAAAGTTTCATTTCGGAACATCAGATTGCATGCCCGCATTGTGGGAAAACTAACTTTACAGAAATCAGACAGTTTCAACTGATGTTTAAAACCCATATGGGCGTTGTTGAAGATGCCAAAAGCGTTGTATATTTAAGACCGGAAACAGCACAGGGTATCTTTGTCAACTTCAAAAATGTACAAAGAACAACACGTAAAAAAGTCCCTTTTGGAATCGGACAGATTGGTAAATCATTCCGTAATGAGATTACACCGGGAAACTTTATTTTCAGAACACGTGAATTTGAACAGATGGAAATGGAATTTTTCTGTAAACCGGATACGGATTTAGAATGGTTTGCTTATTGGAAAGACTATTGCTTTAATTTTTTGAAAAATATTGGTATCAAAGAAGAAAATCTTCGTTTCAGAGATCATGAAAAAGAAGAATTATCTTTCTATTCAAAAGCAACTTCAGATATTGAATATGCTTATCCATTTGGTTGGGGAGAATTATGGGGGATTGCAGATCGTACAGATTATGATTTGACAAGACATCAAGAATACTCTAAGAAAAATTTAGAATATTTAGACCCTGAAACAAATGAAAAATACTTACCTTATGTCATTGAACCGGCTGTTGGGGTAGATCGTATGTTCTTGGCAGTTTTAGCGGATGCTTATGATGAAGAAGCTTTAGAAAATGATACACGTATCGTCATGCATTTACATCCGGCGATTGCTCCTTATAAAGTAGCGGTTCTCCCTTTAACAAAAAAACTTTCTGAAAAAGCCAATGAAATTTATGGAGCTTTATCAAAAGAGTTTATGTGCGAATATGATGAAGCAGGACAAATCGGAAAACGTTACCGTCGTCAGGATGCAATCGGAACACCATTATGTGTAACGGTTGATTTTGATACATTAGAAGACGAATGTGTAACAGTCAGAAATCGTGACACGATGGAACAGGTACGTGTTAAGATTTCAGAATTAACACAATATGTGAGTGATTTTATTAAATTTTAATCAAACATAAGGGGGCGATGAAATGGCAAGATTGAGTGATGCGAAAATCAGTGAGATATTGCAGAGTGTTGACATCGTTGACGTTATTTCATTATACCTCCCTTTGCAAAAAAAGGGGAAAGATTACAAAGCGGTCTGTCCGTTCCATAATGATACCAATCCGTCATTGTCAATTTCACCGGCAAGACAGATTTATAAATGTTTCGTTTGCGGAGCAGGAGGAAATGCTTTTACTTTCTTACAAGAATATTTGAATATATCATATCTTGAAGCAGTTAAAAAAGTTGCCGAAATAGGCGGAATTGATGTCAGCGAATTAAATTTTAATACGCCGACAAAAAAAGTAGATGAGAAACTTGTCCCGCTTTATACGATGCATGATGAAGCTAACAAGATTTATCGCCATTTACTGCATACAAAAACAGGCTTAGCGGCGCATGAATATCTGCAAAGCCGCCATATTAATGATAGTCTGATTGAAGAATTTGATATCGGTTATGCCGGACGCGACAATCAGTTATACATGGCTTTTCAAAATTTAGCTTACAAAGAAGTCGATATGGTGCGTTCAGGAC
The DNA here is from genome assembly GCF_000829905.1 of Beduini massiliensis. Classification (GTDB taxonomy): domain Bacteria; phylum Bacillota_I; class Bacilli_A; order Erysipelotrichales; family Coprobacillaceae; genus Beduini; species Beduini massiliensis. The sequence goes on along the minus strand of NZ_CDPP01000005.1, from coordinate 626,426 downwards.
TGATCATTGATGGTGAACATGGGGCTTTTGATCGTTACCGTGATCGTGTGATGTTTGCCTTGCATGATGCAGATGGAAAAGTAATCGGATTTAGTGGACGTGTGTATAGGTCCAATACAGATGAAAGCAAATATATGAATTCGCCGGAGTCGGAGATCTTCATAAAATCAAGAACGCTTTATCATTATCATAAAGCAAAGGAACCGGTTAAAAAGGCAGGCTTTGTCTACTTGCTGGAAGGGTTTATGGATGTCATTGCCCTAAGTCGTATCGGCATTGATAATACCCTTGCCATTATGGGAACGGCATTAACAAATGAGCATATGAATATGATACGTAAGCTCAGCAATAACGTTTATCTTTGTTTAGATGGTGACCGTGCCGGACAAAGTGCGGCAATCAAGTCTGCCAAGCTTCTGCTGGAGCATCAGTTTAATGTGAAAATGATCAAACTGATGGATGGAATGGACCCTGATGAAATCCTAGAGCAATTTGGTGAAGAAACATTACGGATTGCGTTGACTTCAACGATGGACCCGATTGAATTTGAAATTCAGCATCTTTATGAAAACACCAATATGGCAAATCATGAAGAAACCAGGGAATTTATTCAAAGGTCCTGCCAGTTGATTGCCAATATGACCAATCCTATCGATCGTCAATATTATATTGAAATGATTGCGACACGATCAAACAGTGATCAAAATGTGATCAAAGAATTCTGGCAGTCTCTGCAAACCAATAAAGTGGTTCGTCAGCCGGTCATCAGTCCAGTAGTACGCAATGACTATAAACGTTTGGACAAATATCAAAAAGCGGAACGTCATCTTCTGTTTTATATGCTGCATGATAAAAAGGTCTGTGATCTATATGAACAAAAGATCGGATTCATGTTTGATGATATGAATCGTATCATTGCCAGCTATATTGTAGACTATTATCGTACAAAAGAAAAAATGACGATTGCCAGCTTTATCAGTTACATACAAAATACAAAAATGGTGGAATATGTGTTAGAAATCATGGATGAAAACTTACCGGAAGAAGTCGAGATGAAAGTGATCGAGGATTATATCGAAACCATAAAAATCAATACGCAGGCTAAAGAGATAGAACAATTAAAACTACAGATGGCGAATGAATTAGATGCCTTAAAAAAAGCCGAACTCGCTGTAAAAATATTAGAGATCCAAAAAAATTAGGAGGACCAAGATGGCTAAAAAACAAGAACCTGTAACATTAGAAGATTTAAAAAAGAATATTTTAGAAACATCAAAAGTATTAGGCAAATTGACTCAGGAAGATTTAGATGCCTTTTTAACAAAATATGATCTGGATGACGAATCAGCAGAAGAACTTTTAACATTCTTAACCGAAAATAATATTGATATTGTCGATGATTCTTTAGATGAATTGGAAGACGTGGATATCGACCTGGAATCATTGGAAGAAATCGATCTTAATCTGGATCTTGATTTGGACTCTGATATTGACGATTTAGCGACAGAAGAAGGTCCTGATTTAGACTTTGTTAATGACTTTGATTTAATGACCAGTGATACTTACAATATGTATACGGCCGCTACTGATACATATGATGATAATCAGTTGGGAAGCAACGTTAAGATTAATGATCCGGTTAAAATGTATTTAAAAGAAATCGGACGTGTAGAACTGTTAAGTCATGATGAAGAAATCGAATTGGCAAAACGTATTTTAGATGGGGATGAGGAAGCAAAAAAACGTTTAGCGGCAGCTAATTTGCGTTTGGTAGTTTCAATCGCAAAACGTTATGTTGGACGTGGAATGCTCTTCTTAGATTTGATTCAGGAAGGGAACATGGGGCTGATCAAAGCCGTTGAAAAATTTGATTATACAAAAGGATTTAAGTTCTCGACTTATGCGACATGGTGGATTCGACAAGCGATTACTCGTGCCATTGCCGATCAAGCCAGAACAATTCGTATTCCTGTGCATATGGTCGAAACCATCAATAAATTAACACGTATTCAAAGACAGTTGATTCAAGAATTAGGACGCGAACCTTACGCTGAAGAAATCGCTGAAAAAATGGATAACATGACACCTGAAAAAGTGCGTGAAATTCAAAAAATCTCTTTAGAACCGGTTTCTTTAGAAACGCCGATCGGAGAAGAAGATGACTCTCATTTAGGAGATTTCATTGAAGATGAGGGGGCCATGTCACCGGATGACTACGCTGCCAATGAATTATTGAAAGATGAATTGAATGAAGTTTTATTAGAATTGACGGATCGTGAGGAAAAAGTATTGCGTCTGCGTTTTGGATTAGATGATGGGCGTACTCGTACTTTAGAAGAAGTAGGGAAAGAATTTAACGTTACTCGTGAACGTATTCGTCAGATTGAAGCAAAAGCCTTAAGAAAATTAAAACATCCATCTCGATCAAAACGTTTGAAAGATTTCTTAGATCGTTAAAATGAAATTATCAAAACGTTTGGATTGTATTGCGACCATGATAAAAAAGCAAGCGAATAGTGATGATCAGTTAGCCGATATTGGGACGGATCATGGCTATCTGCCTTGCTTTTTAGTAGAGAAAAACATAGTCAGTAAAGCTTACGCCTGTGATGTGGCCGAAGGTCCTTTGAATTCCAGCAAAGAAACTATTCAAATGATGCAATTGCAAGACCGAGTAATCCCTTTACTAGGCGATGGGCTGGCACCGATTATCGAAAAGCCGGTTACCATGATATCCATCAGCGGTATGGGCGGTTTTCTAATGGTCGATATTTTAAAAGCCCATTTAGCTAAATTAAATCAAGTGCATACATTGATCTTGCAAGCTAATATTTGTGAATACGCTCTAAGAGAATATTTATGTACGAACGGGTGGGAAATTGTGGATGAAGCGATTGTGAAAGACCTTCGTCATCTTTACGAAGTCATTGTTTTTAAAAGAACAGATAAAAAGATAGAATATACTATGTTGGATTATTGTTATGGTCCTATTTTAAGAAAAAAACAACCATTATTATTTAAACAAAAATGGCAAAGAGAGATGACAATCAAAAAACGGATTCTTGACAGTATTCAAGATCAAACACATCCTAAATTTCAGGAAACACAAAACGATATAATCGAGATCGAGGCGATATTAAATGATGATTAAAGATATAACCGATTTTTTGGAAACCTTTTTTCCGTTAACGTTAGCGTATGAGTGGGATCATTGTGGGCTGCAAGTGGGCAATATTCATGGTAAAGTTGAAAATATCATGATTGCCCTTACTCCGGATATCGATGTCATGCAGGAATGTATAGATCATCATATTGATCTGTTGATTACGCATCATCCTTTATTATTTCATCCGTTGTATTATGTGAATACAGAAGAAGAAACCGGTAAAATTATTGAGATGGCACTCAACCATCATATTACGATTTACAGTTCTCATACCTGTATGGATCGTGGATCTTATTTATCAATGAATAAGTGGCTGATGGAAGCAATGCAGATCGAGGATTATCAGGACTATGGTGAAGATGGGTTAATCAAAACCGCAGCGCTTCAAACAACATTGGGACAGTTGATTAAACAAGTCAAAAAAGATTTGAATCTGCCTGCTTTACGTTACGTTGGAAACTGTGATCAGCCTGTAAACAATATCGCTGTTATTGGCGGAAGTGGCGCTGATTTTATTGATGAACTAGCAGGTCAGGTCGATGTTTTGATTACAGGCGATATTAAATATCATGAAGCACAAAACGCTTACAGCAAAGGCTTATGCTTAATAGATATCGGACATTTTGCGGAACGAGTGATGGTTCCTCAGGTCAAAAAGATTCTTCAAGAAAAATTTGATGTGGCTGTTTATGAAAGTCAGCAGAAAGATTATTTTCAGTTTGGTTAAAGTCATCGTTTAGATGACTCTTCTTATATTCTTTTATTTAGTGAGATGCATATCATAATTTTACGATCACGATGAGCAAAAACCGGTTGTATTTTTGATTTACAATTTATTTTGAGAAGGTATAATAAAAAGAGATAAGGGGGAAACACAATGAGTAAAAAAACAAGACAGATACAAGTCTATGAACAAATGCAGAAAAATGATGTGCTGATTTTATATTCAGGGGTACAGCATCATATCAGTTTAGATGCTTACCACCCATTTGCCGTTAACACACAATTCTTTTATCTAACCGGGATTGAAAGAAAAGATGTTATTTTAGTTATGCATAAAAATGGAGAAATGGATCCTGTTTTATTTATTAAGCGTATTGATCCGTTGGAAGAAAAATGGCAGGGAAAACAGCTGACAGCCACCCAAGCCAGTGAGTTATCAGAGATTAAAACCGTTAAATATTTAGATGAATTTGATAAATATATAAATACTTTGATGATGCAAAATGATATACAAACCGTTTATTTTGATCTGTATCGTAATTCACCGACAGATTTACCAGATTATAATATGGTAATGGCAGAACAGTTTAAAAAGATTTATCCGTCTGTCATGGTTAAAAATGCCTATGCACTTATAGCACCGCTTCGTATGCAAAAAGATGAAGAAGAAATAGAAAAGGTACAAAAAGCAATCGATATTACACAAAGTGGTTTAGAGTTTGTGATGCAGACTTTAAAACCGGGAATGCAGGAAAATCAGGTACAGGCAAACTTTGAATATAAAATTCGTTATAATGGGGCCAGTGGGCCATCTTTTGCGACGATTGCCGGTGCCGGATATAACGGAACGATGCTGCATTATTCGGAAAACTGCGGACCGTGCCGAGACAATGAATTAATCTTGTTGGATTTAGGGGCGAAATATGAGGGGTATTGTGCCGATATTACACGTACGTACCCAATCAATGGGAAGTTTACTGAGCGCCAAAAACAAATTTATGATATTGTGTTAAAGGCCAATCAGACGGTTGCAGCTACAGCAAAACCGGGGATGACAACCGTTGAATTAAATAATGTCTGCAAAGAAGTATTAGCTAATGGATTAAAAGAGATTGGTTTGATTAAAGAAGACAGTGAATTAATCAAGTATTATATGCATGGGGTATCTCATCATTTAGGGATTGATGTGCACGATGCGACGATTGCCAGCAATAAGGAATTGCGTCCAGGAGCCATCATCACTAACGAACCAGGACTTTATATCGATGAAGAAAGCATTGGGATTCGTATCGAAGATGATTTGTTGATTACTCAAGATGGATGTGTGGTATTATCAAAAGATATTATTCGCACCACAGATGAGATTGAAGCCTATATGGCACAGTTTAAATAAGATGAGGAAAGTTCCTTGCATAAAAAGCGAACGTCTGGTATTGAAACCGCATGGGATTGACTATTTAGATTCTACCCATGTTTATAGCAGTGATTTAAGCAATACGTTATATATGATTCATCTTCCCAATCAAAATAAAGAAGAAACACGGGATTTTTTGGAAAACGTCAGTAAAGAGTGGGAAAAGGAAGTTCCGGATTTTTACGAGTTTGCCATCTTACTAGGGGATGTGCATATCGGTTCTGTTTGTCTTTATTTGGACGAAAGCCATGAGACCGGTGAACTGGGATGGATCTTAAATAAACATTATTGGCACCATGGATATGCATTTGAAGCAGCGGCGACGATGAAGACATTCGCCATCTCGATAGGATTAAAACGTTTGATAGCTCATTGTGATGATCAAAATGTGGCTTCGTATAAAGTTATGGAAAAACTGGGAATGAAGCTTGTTTCAATGACCAAGGGGCGATACAATAAAGCAAGTAAAGAAGAATCAAAAGAGCGTATGTATCAACTGATCTTAGAATAGGGAAACCTATTCTTTTTTTAACTGGACAGACAGGTGTCAAGTTATGTCGGGTATAATACAATTAGAAATGAAAGGAGAATGAACGATGGCATTTGATTATAAAAAAGAACAGAAAGCATTTTATCGCCCATCCATAAAGCCACAAATTATTGATATTATACCAATGCAGTTTCTATCAGTTGAAGGAACAGGAAATCCAAATGATCCTGAGGGAATGTACAGTGAGGCGATCAGACAGCTTTATGGTGTTGCTTATACTTTAAAGATGAGTTATAAAAATGGATATGAAATGGAAGGCTTTTTTGAATATGTAGTTCCGCCATTAGAAGGATTTTGGTGGATGGAAAATAAAAAGGGCATCGATTACGCCCATAAAGAAGAATTTCATTGGATTTCATTGATTCGTTTACCCGAATTTGTGAAAGAAAAGGATGTTGAATGGGCAAAAGAACAAGCAACATTTAAAAAGAAGAAAGATTTTTCAAAAGTAAAGTTCTTTACATATGATGAAGGGTGTTGTGTACAATGTCTGCATTTAGGGAGCTATGATGATGAACCCCAAACCGTAGACAAGATGCATCAGTATATAAAGGAACAGGGTTATGTGTTGGATATTAATGATGAACGTTATCACCATGAAATTTATTTGTCTGATGGACGTCGCTCGGATGTCACTAAAATGAAGACGATTATTCGTCATCCGATTCGTAAACTATAAAGTCTAGACATGATAAAACCTCATTCTGTTTATTAGAATGAGGTTTTCAATTATTTACTTAAATCTTCACCATTTGTAGCAATAACTTTTTTATACCACTCAAAAGAATCTTTTTTACTTCTGTCTAAAGTTCCTTTGCCTTCGTTATCTTTATCTACATAAATGAATCCATAACGTTTTTTCATTTCTCCGGTACCGGCTGAAACAAGGTCAATACATCCCCAAGGCGTATAACCCATTAAATCTACACCGTCTTCGTCTACTGCTTTTTTCATTTCTGCGATATGAGCCGCTAAATAGTCAATACGATAAGGATCGTGAACAGCGCCATCTGCTTCTTTAACGTCGATAGCACCAAATCCGTTTTCAACGATGAACATAGGCAGCTGATAATGATCATAGAACCAGTTTAAAGCATAACGTAATCCAACTGGATCAATTTGCCAACCCCAATCACTTGCTTTAACGTGAGGGTTTTTAACTAAATCGATCGTTTCATCATAATCATAATGTGGATTGTCACGAGTAATCTTTGTCGCAAAAGACATGTAGTAACTAAATCCGATATAATCGACACAACCATCTAATAAATCATCTTCATCTTGTTCGGTAATATCTAAATCATATCCTTTTCTTTCAAAGAATTTCTGCATATAAGCAGGGTAGTAACCACGAACATGGACATCAGTGAACCAATAACGTTTATGCATTGCGCCAACTGACATCATCATATCTTCTGGATCACAAGAATATGGATAGATCGGACACATCGCGATCATACAACCGATTTGGAATTCAGGGTTGATTTCATGACCGATTTTAACACATTGGGCACTCGCTACTAATTCATAGTGAGCTGCTTGATACATGATTTGTTCACGATCTTCGCCTTCTTTATACTTGACTCCTGAATTAGTGAAAGGTGCAAAGTCTTCTTTGTAATTGGCTTGATTGTTGATTTCATTGAAAGTCATCCAGTATTTTACTTTGTTTTTATAACGTTTGAAACATACTGTCGCAAAACGAACGAAAAATTCAATCATTTTACGATTACGCCATCCACCATATTGCGTTACTAAATAATAAGGCATTTCAAAGTGAGATAACGTAATAACAGGTTCAATATTATGTTTAATACACTCATCAAATAAATCATCGTAGAACTTTAACCCTTCTTCATTAGGCTCCATTTCATCGCCTTTAGGGAAAATTCTTGTCCAAGCAATACTTGTTCTAAAACATTTAAAGCCCATTTCCGCAAATAAAGCAATATCTTCTTTGTAACGATGATAAAAATCAATGGCTTCATGGTTAGGATAGTTTTCCCCTTCGATGACACCATCTGTAATTCTTCTTGGAACACCGTTTGCTCCGACTGTCATTACATCGGCAACACTAGGTCCCTTTCCGCCTTGGTCCCAGCCACCTTCAAGCTGGTGAGCAGCAACGGCACCGCCCCATAAAAAGTCTTCTCTAAAACTCATTTTATAAGCCTCCTTTAATTCACCCCTATTATACACAATCTGAGCATTAAAATAAACACTTTAGATAAATGTTGTTAAAAGTTTGAAGCCATTAAATAAAGGGCTGCTAATAATAGTAAATTGATGATCACGGTGATCCCTATACTTCTTAAATATGAAGAAGGTTTTTCCTTGATTTTTTTCATTTTATTATCAGTAATCAGCAGCCAAGCAACATTGTAAATAAGATAAGGAAATAAAATGAGTAAGAGCTGCATGGCTTCAGGAGTATTATTGGAAATATTGAAATGTTCCATCACAAACCACATCATACCAACTAAACTAAAGATAGAGCCTAAAAAGACAAATAGAGGAATCTGACTGCCGGCATTGTCTATCTTTTTTAAGAGAAGTTGATCTTTGTAGCGATAATTAACAAGCAGGATTGAACCGATAAAATTAAAAATAAAGATCATCAAGATCAATGGAAAGATCTTCGCATTGACATCAAGATAAATTAAGACCAAAAACAACAGCATGAATCCTAAAATATCGATCAATACGACATGAAGTATCGAAAGAACCATCTTTTTTAATGTCGGATAATGATAAGGTAAAGAAGAATCGAACCCGGCAATTAACGTATAATCCTCATTTTTGATGACATAGTTAAATATAAAATAAAGCGTTGTTGCCATTAAAAGCATAATATAAATAATCATATCTTCCCCAATCAAAGGCAATTTCAAGGTCATTCGTACAAGCAGATTAATGACCGCGATGAAAATAATTCCGATATAAATCAATGCAGAATAGTTTTTAATTGGTTTTTCCGTTGTTGTTGAATGAATTAGATCGGTATTGAAAATGTCTCCTAAACGCTGCAGAGTTTGCAGGTCAGGAGTTGTTTTTGAATTTTCATAAGAAGAGATCGCTTGTCGGGTAATAAATAAAAGGTCTGCCAATTCCTGTTGAGTCATTCCTTTTTGTTGTCGTAAGTTTTTAATTTCTTCACCAATAGTATGCATAAGTTTCACCTCATAGCTATTGTATAGTTTCATCTTGATAAAGTCACGCAACAAATCATTGCTATTGAAATTATGCACATGACAGGCACGTTTTTTTAGTATTTAAAATGACAGATAAAGATAAGAGGGATAGCTTAATTCTTTCATCCATATAAAAATGAGGGGATATTTTTTATTAAAAGATAGGATTAAAGCATTTTGTTTAGAAATGGTTCATATAATTTCATGAGGTGATATTGTGATATATTTAGACCAAAGTAAGATCGTAATAAAACAGTATGAAAGCATCATCACATTAGAAACACATTGTATCCTGTTAAAAATGCCCAAATGTATGTTAAAACTGATTGGAGATGATTTCATTGTGGTGTATTTGTCACAAGAAGAAATCCATATTCGAGGTATTATGAAAGAAGTTAAATTTAGTTATGCTTAGCATCGGTTTGGGCTATGATGTGTATGAAATCGATTGTCTCAATATCTCTTATTACATTGATTTATTTACCAAAAATAAGGTGCAGCTGTATCATTTGCGCAAGATCGATACATATACGTATAGTTTTTTAGTACGGCGCAAAGACACGTATGTCCTCCAAAAATTAGACGTTCCTTTACAATTTATTAAGAGTGTCGGTCCCCTTTACTATATTACACGTTTTTTAAAAAGCAAAGTAAAGTTAGTAGGTGTAGCGGTTTTTATCGCGGTGTTTTATTATACGCAGCAGCATATATTAAATTTAAAAATCATCGGTACGCAATATCAGTTGAATGAAGATATTGTCGCAAAGCTGAAAGATTATCATATTGATTTTTTTGATAAAAAAATGTCATTGGATGATATTGCCAATTTAAAAAATCAACTGTTAAATGACTATAAAAGTAATATTGACTGGATAAATATCTATCAACAAGGGGAAACTATCTATATAGAGTATACGAATAAAAAAGAATCACAAATTGCAGAAAAAGATGTCCGTCCGATTGTGGCATGCAAAGAAAGTGTAATCAAAGAATTTCAAATTCAAAGCGGTTATATCATGAGCAGTATTAATCAGTATGTACAGCCGGGCGATCTATTGGTCAGCAATGCCATTGTATCCACATTTGATGAAACCATTATGGTATATCCTAAGGGAAAAGTGTATGGATATACTTGGTATGATATTGAAAAAGAGCTGCCGCTTCAAGATGAAGCCGATGATTTTAACACTTTGCTGCTGCAAATCCGCAATGAACTGCAGCAGCAATTAGGCAGTGAGGCGAAGATTGACAAAGAAAAGGTTTTGCATTATAGCATTGATAATAGTAAAATAAGGTTAAAGGTACATTATACCGTCATAGAAGATATAGCATGCAAGGGAGATATGAATGAGCAAAACACTGAAACTAACTGAATATACGGTCGACCAGATTACACGTTTAGTAGGGATCGGCGAAAAGAATCTTGAATTGATTGAAAAACAGTTTGACATAAATATTATACTGCGTGGAGATGAACTCATCATCCAAAGTGAAGATGACACCGTAGTTCAAAAGGTAGAAAGCCTAGTGATTGCTTTACTGGCATTGACTAAGAAAGGACTTAATATTTCATCGCGAGATATTATCTACGCATTAAAACTACAGCAGGATAATCATTTGGAAAAATTAGATGCACTATATGATGTGGTCATCGCTAAAACGATTACCGGGAAAGTAATTTATCCTAAAACGATCGGACAAAAAGAATATTACTTAGCGCTAAAAAAGAATGACGTGGTTTTTGGAATCGGACCTGCCGGAACCGGAAAAACTTATCTGGCAGTTGTTTTTGCAGTAGCGGCATTGAAGAATAATGAGGTGAAGCGTATTGTTTTAACTCGTCCGGCAGTAGAAGCAGGAGAAAGCTTAGGCTTTTTGCCAGGGGATTTAAAAGAAAAGGTAGATCCATATTTGCGCCCTTTATATGATGCCCTTCATGATATGCTAGGGGTGGAACAGACGGAGCGTCTGATTGAAAAAGGAACAATCGAAATTGCACCGCTTGCCTATATGCGAGGACGTACATTAGAAGATGCCTATGTTATCTTGGATGAAGCTCAAAATACTACAGATGCCCAAATGAAAATGTTTTTGACTCGTTTAGGATTTAATTCTAAAATGGTCATCACCGGAGATATTACACAAATTGATTTACCGCGAGGTATCCATTCAGGATTAAAGATCGCTTCGCAAATCTTACGCGGGGTTAAGGGGATTCAATTTGTTGAATTATCAGCGATGGATGTTGTTCGTCATCCAGTCGTTCAGCGTATTATTGAACGTTATGAAACCCGTCCGCATGAAGAACACTATGAAAAGTAGTGTTTTTCTTTTGTTTGTGTTATACTAAACTGTATGTTTAAAGAAAGAGGAAATAAATGAAATTTAATGAATTACAATTAATCGAACCATTGCAAAAAGCGGTGGCTCATTTGAATTATGAAGAAGCATCACCGATTCAGTCACAGGCAATCCCTCCTTTATTAGAAGGAAAAGATCTGCTTGGCTGTGCAAAGACAGGAACCGGCAAAACGGCTGCGTTTGCTTTACCGATCTTACAAAAACTCTATTTGCGTGAGGAAGCAGACAAATATCCGCGAACAATCAAGGCGCTGATATTAGCCCCAACACGTGAATTAGCGATACAGATCAATGAGACTTTTTCATCACTGAATCCCTATGTTAACTTAAAATCTGCGGCTATCTATGGCGGTGTACGTCAAGGTCAGCAGGTTACTGCAATTGAACGTGGAATCGATGTCTTAATTGCGACACCGGGGCGTTTATGGGATCTTCATGAACAAGGCTTGTTGGATCTTCACCATGTTGAATACTTTGTTTTAGATGAAGCAGATCGTATGTTGGATATGGGATTTATTTGTGATATCCGCAAGATCATGAAGCTCATTCCATCTAAAAGACAGACAATGCTTTTTTCAGCGACATTGCCTGATGAAATACAACATTTAGTGAATGAAATCTTACATGATCCAGTGCGTATTATGATCAGTTCAGGACATATGACAGTAGAAAAGATTCAGCAGTCTTTATATTATGTTGATAAATTAAATAAAACCAAATTATTGATTCGTCTGTTAGATGATCCCCGCATTTATAATGCTATCGTATTTGTACGTACCAAACGTAATGCGGATACTTTGTGCAAGAAGCTTAATAAAGCAAAAATAACGGCAGAAGCGATTCATGGGGATAAATCACAGAATTCTCGTGTCCGTGCTTTACAAAATTTTAAAGATAACAAAGCTCGCATTTTAGTTGCCACCGATATTGCGGCAAGAGGCATTGATATTGATGATTTAACTCATGTCATCAATTTTGACTTACCTGAACAAGCTGAAAACTATGTGCATCGTATCGGACGTACCGCTCGTGCAGGGGCAAGCGGAGAAGCGATCACATTCTGCTGTTATCAGGAAAAGGATCTTCTTAAAGAAGTCGAAAGATTTATTCACCAATCCATTCCGGTTGTGGAGAACCCTTATTATCCTATGGAAGATTTAAGTCAACCTGTAAAGAAAGAGAAAAAAGCACCAAAGAAAACGCCGGCTTCACCAAGAAACCGTCGTCCTTCTAAAAGCAGTAAGCGCCGTTAATCAGCACTCATAGGAGTGCTTTTATTGTATTAAACAAGCGATGTCAAAGGATTTTGACACTAAATTGAGCGATGTCAAAGAAGTTGGATAGACAAATACACTTAAACATGGCATGATGAGTACGAAAGGAATGAGATTGTTATGGAGATTGGGGACAAATTAAGAAAAGCAAGAACGGCTTCTTTGCTTACACAAGAGATGGTGGCTGAACAGCTGCAAGTCTCTCGACAGACCATATCTAACTGGGAAAATGAAAAGTCCTATCCCGATATTATCAGTATTATTAAACTGAGCGATTTATATCAAATCAGTCTGGATGAACTATTGAAGGGGGATTCTAAAATGATTCAGCATTTAGAAGAAAGCACCGATACAGTCAGCAGTAATAAAAAGTTGATTATGGCAATCGGCATCAATATATTTTTCTTAATTTTATTTGTATTATTTAATGGTTTGATCGCTAAAAATAATTATTTGATTATTGGCAGTGCATCAATCGGAATCATCAGTACCTGTTTCTTGTTTTATCAGATCATAAAAAAGTTTTAAGGAGGAATGAGGATGACTTGGTATTTAATAGTATTTGTATTTATGGTATTAATGGGAGCTATGGCATTAGCTTATCAAATTTTTCGCTTAACTGAATTAGATGCGAAATGTCGTGGTTTAAAACATCCTAAATGGTGGGGGTTCTTTTCACTGAGTGGTAATAATGGAAGTGGGGGATTGATTTTATACTTGATCGGACGTCGAAAATATCCGATTTCAATGAATAGTGAAGAAAGAAGTCTGATGACAACCCGTAAGAAAAGGGCAGGTGCTGCACTGGCTTTTATGGCAGTCGGGATGATCTGCTTAATGAGTACCTGCATCTTAACTTTTAATTAAATAAAAAACGTTATGAATATTCATAACGTAGGATTAAAGCACTGCTTTTTCTTTTTGAAGCAGAGCTTTTTTCTTTAAATCACGACCGATGGTCAGCCACATCGTCAGATAGCAGGCACCACCGCCAATGAAATTGGATATCGGTTCCGCTAAGAATATCCCAGTGATGCCTAAGCCAAAAAGTTTAGGCAAAAGGAGTGTCAGTGGAACAACGATAAATACTTTTCTTAATAGAGAAAAGAAAACCGCTTGTTTCGATTTCCCTAAAGCTACCGCAACAGATTGTCCGGCAAATTGAAATGCCATCATAAAGAAACCAAAGAAATAAACTTTTAAAGAAGGAATCGCCACTTCAATTAAGTGGGGCTCATTATTGAAGATATGGATAAAGAAACTTGGGAACAGCGTAATAATCAGCCACATGACAAAGGTATAAGCAACACAAACCAATGTCATAAACTTAATGCCTTTTAATACTCGCTCATAAGCCTGAGCACCGTAATTATAACCTAATACCGGTTGAGAGGCGTTTGTTAATCCGCTTGAAGGCATGGAAACGACTTCACGAATGGAATTGATGACAGTCATTGCCGCTACATAAATATCTCCGCCATAAGATTGCAGACTGGCATTGCAGACAATCGCTACCAAGGAGTTGGTAATCGCCATGACAAATCCTGACATCCCTAAGGAAACAATTTGTTTTACATAATCTAATTTCAGTTTCATTCGTTGAATGCGTAATTTCAAAATAGTGTTTTTACCAGTTAGAAACAGGAGTATCCACACAGCTGAAATAAACTGTGAGATGACAGTAGCCAAAGCGGCACCACGAACTCCCATTTGAAAAGTAAAGATGAAAATCGGATCTAACACGATATTGGTGATTGCCCCTAACAAAACGGTCATCATTCCAATTTTAGCGAACCCCTGAGAATTGATAAAACTGTTCATCCCTAATCCAATCATCACAAATAAGCTGCCTAACAGATAAATTGAAATATAGGCATCTGCATAAGGAAAGGTTGCTTCACTGGCACCAAACATGAAAAGCAATGGCTTTTTAAACAGTAAACCAATGATAGTTAAGAGAATTCCGAAAATAATCATTAAAGCAAAAGAATTGCCCATAATTTCTTCGGCTTCCTGATCATTGCCTTTCCCTCTGGCAATTGAACACAATGGAGCTCCACCCATTCCAAATAGGTTAGCAAAGGCGATAATGATCGTAATCAGCGGCAGGGATAACCCCAACCCACTCATTGCTAAGGTCGCTCCATTATCAATACGTCCAATAAAAATACGATCGACGATATTATATAATACATTGATCAGTTGTGCGAGTGTCATCGGAATTGCAAGATTAATAATATTGCGTGCCACACTTCCCTTAGTAAAATCATTTTTTCTATTCTCCATAATTCCATCTCCCCTAATTTCTATAGTATAGCACCATTCAATTGGCTCTGCCTTATTTTTCATGAATTGGAATAAAATAGCATAGCCACTCTCATTGCTATGCTTAAAAAATACTATTTGATTTAATGGAAAGTGCCATTAAACACAGATTATGCCCATGATAATCTTATTTGACCGACAGCATTCACTTCTAAGGTAAAGTAACCTGCATGACTGCCTAACACAAATCCGAATTTTTTCACAGTGTAATTATACGTCAATTCTGCTCTTGCAGGTAAATCTTTCTGTGACTGTTCAGTGGTAACGTTCACCTCATAGTTGTTCACAGTGGCTTGTGCTTTTTTGAAAATAGGGGTATATGTGTTCATGATTCTGGCAGGATAATTCCCGATAACATCAACATAAAAACTAGCTTCTAAGCCTCCGTCACTGATATGCGGGCGCAGAGTGCTGAGTCCCTCCGGAAGTGTACCTGAGCTCCAACCCGTCGTTTGCTCAGAATGCAGTTTTTTAAATGAAGCAGCATCCATAATGTCTATACCAATGCGAATTCCATTTGTATCATTATGGTAAACCGTCATCTTTCTTGTGTGGTCTAGTTGAGTTAAATCAATGTCTGCATACATTTCTTTAGTTAGTTTGTTTTTATATATTTTAACCCCATCACTTTCTTCAACTAATTTAAAAGTTTCAATTGCTTTTGTTGAGGATATGCTAAGTCCAATTGCCATGCATAAACTCATTATAATCATACATAACTTCTTTCTGCGTTTCATCTTTATCCCTCCCTTTGCTTTTTAAATGAAACCATTGTTGAAATGGAAAATTCTAAATACATGAATAGCTGGATACTTATCTCTATCTAAATGGTATCATAGATTTTAAATGCTTTACTATTCTTTTTATGAATCAAAAAGATGAACGTCAAATTCTTGCTTTTAAGTAAAATAATCAGTATACTTATTTAAGAATTGGAGGAACTTATTCATGGATAAATTATTAGTTTTAGGAACAGGAAATGCTGCTGTTAAAAAGTGTTACAATACATGTTTTGCATTAAAGAAAGATAATGAATATTTCCTTGTGGATGCCGGTGGAGGAAACGGAATCTTAGGTCGATTAGATGAGATGAACATCCCTTTGAATGGAATTCATCACCTTTTTGTCACACATGAGCATACGGATCATATTTTAGGGGTTGTTTGGATTATTCGTATGATCACAACTAAGATTTTGGCGAATGATTACATGGGAGATTTTCATATTTATGCGCATACAACACTTGTAGAGACGATTAAAACGCTCTGTCAGCTGACTTTACAAAAAAAGCTTACCAACTGTTTTGATCAGCGTGTTCTCTTTCACCCATTGCAAGATGGAGATCAATGGACAATCTTGGATACACCGTTTACGTTTTATGATATATTATCAACTAAGGCAAAACAATTTGCTTTTACTTTCATCAATGAAGACGGCAAAAAGATAGCCTTTGCCGGAGATGAACCTTATAATGAAAAGTGCTATGAATATGTGAAAGGAGCAGATTGGCTGATGCATGAGGCTTTTTGTCTGTATGATCAGCGTGATCTATTTAAACCTTATGAAAAACATCACAGCACTGCAAAAGATGCCGCTGTTTTAGCGACTCAGCTTGGCATAAAACATCTCATTCTTTGGCATACTGAAGAGAAAAATCTGACCCAGCGTAAAGCTCTGTATACATTGGAGGCAGCTAAATACTTTAATGGCAGTATTTATGTTCCTGATGACCTCGAGGTGATCGACCTATGTCAGTAACATTTGCGTCTATTGCTTTAGCCTGTCTGGTGGTAATAGCCGTTTGCAGTATTGTGTTTCCGATTATATTTATTGTATCCTTTAATCGTTTTCGTAAAGAAATGAAACAAACATTTGAAAAAAGAAATTTAGAAGAGGTAAAAGATGAAATTTAAAGAACCCCGTTTATTAAGTATCTGTGCAGTTGCGTTTATCGGCATGGTTATTTTAGCGATTCATGCTGCCAGCCAGCATGAAACAGCAAAGTTGATTATTACTGTAGTCTTATCTTTAATGGCATTAACGATGATGTTGGGGCGTTTCAACATTTTAGTTAAGGAAGATTTTATGTTGGTATATGCATTTCGCTATATTGGCATTTTACCTGTCATGATTGATTATATCGATTTAAAAGAAGTTGAACTGGTTTCAAAAACAAAAGTAAAAATGAAAACAACTAAACAGGATTTATCGGTTTACATCTTAAATGCTTCAAAATTTGTCAGTTGTTTAAAAGAACACACAAAAAAATTAGAATTAGAAGTGGAATATCGTTAGATATTTCATTTTTATTACCAAAGATGCAAATTGAAGCGGTTTCATGTATAATAGAAATAGAGATGGATCAACAGAAAGGAGCATACATATGAACAGAAAAGAAAGAATCCTTAACATATCCCGTAAATCCGGTGTTGCAGTTGAAGAACTTGATGATACTTTAGATAATGAAACAACGATGAAGCGTCATAAAAAATGGCCGCTCATCCTCATGGTTTTATTTTCATTCCTCTTTGTTTTTTATGGGGCTTACCGTATTTATACTGTATTTAAAAAGATTAGATAATGAAAAACGGACTTTTTATAAGATCCTATTAAACTGTTAGCAAAGCAGAAAGCTAACAGTTTTTTTAGTTTATAGCGGTTAATCTTGATAAGTTCTTATGACATTTCAGAAAATCTAATTCTAAAATGGGTTAAGAGTAATCGATTATATTATGAAATAAAGTATAATAGCTCCCATGTCTTATAAAATTAGTAAGTGATTATCCATTGTGAGGAGTCGCTTTTTTTATGTTCTCTCTTTTATAAATGGAAATAATTGGAACATATTCTTTGATAAAAATATGCGATAATTAAAAGTTGACATTACCAGAATAGGAGGAACAAAAATGAAAAAATATGGTTATGTAAGAGTGTCAACAAAAGATCAAAATATTGATCGTCAGATGTCTGCAATGTTAATGGAAAAAATAGAGAAAGAGAATATCTATATCGATAAACTTTCTGGTAAAGATTTCAATCGCCCTAAATATAAGAAATTGTGTAGGAAATTACAAGCGGGGGATACTGTCTATGTAAAATCTATTGATCGATTAGGACGGGATTATGATGAAATCATTGAACAATGGCGATTCCTTACAAAGGTGAAAGATATCGATATTATTGTTTTGGATTTCCCACTTTTAGATACTAGAAATCAAGTAAACGGAATTACAGGAAAATTCATAGCTGATTTAGTGCTGCAGATTCTATCCTATGTGGCACAAGTCGAAAGGGAAAATATTCATCAGCGTCAAATGGAAGGAATCAAAGAGGCAAAGGCTAAAGGAATTCAATTTGGCAGACCTGCTAATGATTTTCCAGAAGATTTTGAAGAAGTTTATAATTTGTGGAAAATGAAACAAATCAGCCAGCGTGAAGCAGGCAAAAGACTAAATAGTAGTCATGTCATGTTTAGAAGATGGGTTCAAAGAATCGAAAAAAATAGTAAATAAATGTATATATTGGTTGAGTATTGGAACAAATTGTAGACGTTTTGTTCCGGCTTTTTTTTACCTAAATTAATATAAAATCTCCTATTTTAGATTTCGTTTTTATCTTATCACACCCTGAAACAAAAAGTCTGCTTTTTTTACCATCCATATAATGAAAAATCTGATATCTCAATATAGGTTGCATGATGAGTGGAAGAGGCAGTGCGAAAACTCGTTTTGTAATTGAATATTGTAAAGCGGTAGGAAGTTATTGAGAATCTTATAACTAGGATTACAGATGCAAATTTTCAAATCAGAATATAGTACAGAATGACAATATAAAAAACATATTTTCAATGTCTAATGAAAAATGCATAGTAGTAATAACGGCTTATTGAACATAGTTTTTTTGTAAATTTAAGATGATTATGGAGGTTTGAAATCTTAGGGAAATGCAATAAAGAGGAATGCTTAATTTTAAGACAAAAAAGAAATAACTTTATGTAAAGGTGGAAGGAATAAAAATGAAAAATAAATCATACATGATAACTGTTTTATTAGCATTAATCTTGATGGTCACATTGTTTATGCCAAAAACTGTTGTGTCTGCTAATGGTGAAAAAATGGAAAATATTTCTGAAGAAAATGAAGCAGTGTTTTATAAAATAAGTACAAAAAACAATGACGATAAACAAACAGCAGAAATAGAATTAACACTTACGCCAAAAGAAAACATAGTATTGCAAGGTATTGTATTGCCTAATGGTACGGAAGAAAAGTATGAAAATAAGCCTATAAAATATATAGCTTCAGAGAATGGAACATTAATATTTACATTAAAATATGGTTTTATCGACTCTCAAAATAAAACGAATACTACTTATCTAGAGCGAGATCAGGTTACTCAAGAACAGATTAATGAAATATTAACAGTGGATATTTCATTTGAAATTACTAATGTTATTCATCAAATAGAGGAAAGTATTGCAAACTATGAAATAAATTCATCTCAGATAAAAACCATTCAAAAAGATATAAATGTAGTACAGGTATCTAATTTTAACGAATTGGTGGATGCATTAGCTAATTCAAATATTACAATAATTGAACTAATGCAAGATATAGAAGTTACAGATACATTACAAGTGATTAGCCAAAAAAGCATTATTGCAAACAAATCGGTAAATTTAACAAGAGAAAAAAATTTTTCAAATACATTAATTAATATTACCACATCGGGTTCTTTGATTTTAAATGAAAATCTTTCTATTGATGGATTACTAATTGAGCTTAAAAATCTATCGCTTGAATCTTCTGCCATCTCAGTATCTGGGTACATAGAAATGAATGGATGCTCCATTAAAAATAATATAGCTGCTTGGGCACCTGCCATTTCTATTCTTGCTGGAGGCAAAGCCGTTATAAATGATTGTGATATTTCTTATAATTCTATTATTGATGGTCTGTATGCAGATAATGGCGGTGGTGGTATTAGAGTAGGCTCTGGCGGACAACTGGAAATGAACGGTGGCAATATTCATGATAATACAGCATATATGTATGGTGGTGGAGTTTGTGTAGTCGAAAATGGAAAATTCATTCTAAATAACGGAAGAATTTATAATAATAAAGCATTACATCAGAGTTCTTTAGGCGGAGGGATTTACGCAGGTCGTAAAAGTACATTTTATATGTACGATGGCGAAATATTCTCTAATACAGCAGGTCATGGCGGAGGGATAGCTTTAGGGACTGCTTATGATTCTGAAGACCAAAAAGGAAATTTTATTTTTGAAAAAGGATTTATACACAATAATACAGCTGCGGATGCATACGGTGGAGGATTATATTCACCTTCAAAGTTTAATGCAATAAAATTGAAAAATATTTATATTGGTGAAAATAGTGCTTCGTATGGAGGAGGACTTTACGATTGCCCGACTGGTGAAAGCAAAATATATATAACAAATGGTGGAGCATTTGTGGATAATACCGCAGAAGTTGCGGGGAATACACTGTACAAAGTTGATAGTGAAAATGAATTTTATATTAGTACTAGGATTTTAGGTGGTGGGAAGCAATTAATTTATAATGATTTTAATCCAAGATATCAATTGAATGACACCCCCTTAGAAAAGACAATGTTTCAAAATGTGGACGGACAATTATTATTACATAATGAAATTGACCAAGAACAAAGTAAAAATTTAGCACGACAACAAGCACAATTGATTATAGAAAATAATAATGCATTGGTAGCAGGTGGTGGAATTGCAAATAATGGTTCATTAATAATTGGTGATCAAGATGCTGATAAAACGCTACATGTTTCAAAAATTTGGGAGAGTCCTTTATCAGACATTCCTTCTTCAATATTGATTGATTTAATCAGAATTGATGGGGATGGGAATGAGTTAGTGTTAGAAACGGTTGAATTAAGTGAAAATAATAAATGGCAATATTCTTTTGAAGAATTACCAGGAGAATTCAATTGGACAGTAAAAGAACATGAAATTTTAGGATTTGTACCAAATTATGAAACAGTTGAAAATGGGAATGAAATATCAGTAAAAATTAATAATACTGTAGAAAAAGTTAATAAGGTTGTGACCAAAGTTTGGGAAGACAGTGCCAATCAAGATGGAATACGAGTAGCTGAGGTAACAGTTCAACTTTATGCTGATGGCAAAGCAGTTGGTGAAAGTCTTGTATTAAACGAGAACAATTCATGGACGGCTATGTGGTCTGATTTAGCAAAATATAAGGATGGTAAAGAGATTTTATATACAGTAGAAGAAGTCGTCGTTCCTGATGGATATACAGCTAACATTGAAATAGATGAGGATGGTAACTTTATTTTGATAAATACGCATGCTCCAAAAGTTATAAATAAGAATATCAATAAGATTTGGAATGATGATGATAATAGAGATCAAATTCGTCCATCAGAAATAAGGGTTCAACTTTATGCTGATGGCAAAGCGGTTGGTGAAAGTCTTGTATTAAACGAAAACAATTCATGGACGGCTATGTGGTCTGATTTAGCAAAATATAAGGATGGTAAAGAGATTTTATATACAGTAGAAGAAGTCGTCGTTCCTGATGGATATACAGCTAACATTGAAATAGATGAGGATGGTAACTTTATTTTGATAAATACGCATATTTCTCAAATACCGGATATACCATCCGAGCCGATTAAACCAAACACGCCGGATACTACTACACCAAGCAATGGAATTCAGACAAGCGATACAACAAATCTGATACTCTCTTTTGTCGGGGTATGCATTTCGTCAATCGGAATCGTATTGTTAACTCTTAAAAAAAGAAAACTTTTAAAAAAATATTAAATTTATTTACATGCAGGATATGAAAATTAGGTGGAAGTGTTGTAAGTTCACTTCAAATCAGAGCATTTAATAATGAATCAAAATAGCACAATGTTACTTAGGTTATGTGAAAGGAAGAATTTGCTAGAGAATATGAAATCACAAACAGATCGTTATCAGGGTAAACGGTTCGGAAAGTTAACCGTTCTTTCCTCTTATCGTGATCATAAAGGGTATTGGAAATGTGTTTGCCAATGTGACTGCGGCCAGCAAAAAGAAGTATATGCCAGTAATTTAGTGAGTGGGAGAACGAGAAGCTGTGGCTGCATGGAAGAGGCGAACCGTAAGAAATATGTAGATTTGACAAATCAACGCTTTGGAATGTTAAAAGCAATTTGTCCGACTCAGCAACGCAAAAAAGGATGCGTAGTATGGAAATGTCAATGTGATTGTGGAAATATTTGTTATATCACAAGTAGAAACCTCATTCGTGGGGATACAAAAAGTTGCGGGTGTCTGCGTAGTCTTAATAATGATTTAACAGGTAAACAATTTGGCAAACTGCATGCCATAAAAGTTGTGGGGAAATCACATGGTCATTTATTGTGGCTATGCCAGTGTGAATGTGGGAATCAATGCATCGTACAAGATGGCAATCTTAAAAGTGGTCATACACAAAGCTGTGGATGTGTTAGGGTAAATCCTAATCTTATTGAGGGAACAAATTTATGTCTTATTGGTTCTGATAAGTTGTCAAAAAGAAATACCAGTGGTGTCAAAGGGGTTTCACCGACACGCAATGGGAGATGGGTAGCTACAATAACGTTTAAGGGAAAAAGATATTTTCTGGGACAGTTTACGACAATTTCTGAAGCAGAAACAGCTAGAAAAGAAGGGGAAGAAAAATACTTTGCCCCATTTCTTATAAAACATAGAAAATACAATTTAAAGCAGTAATGGTCGAATAAAACCGTATTATCAAAATTTGTAATAAAGAAAGTATGAGAGGAAAGTAGTGATGTGTAAAGTTAAAACAATTAGTAGTCAATTGTGTATAGGACTATGTATCGGATTGATTATGGCAGTACTGCCTTTTCAATCAGGAACTAATGCGTACGCAACGGATGAACAACATGTACATAGGGATCAATGTTATGCTGAGAAACTAATATGTCAGGAAAAAGATCATGAACATAAAGATGAATGTTTTGAAAAGGAATTGATATGTGAAAATGATATAAAAGACTCTGGAGTGGAAAATTCTGAAATGGAGAATCTTGAAACACAAGGTTCACCTATAAAGGATATAGTCCAATCTAATGATGTGGAGCCAGGATTCGTTAGAAACTCATATGCAATAGAGGGTGTAAGAAATGAAAATACAGGAACTCTTTATTCAACATTAGCCGAAGCAATGAATGCTACATCTGATGGTGATGTTCTTAAAGTTTGTGGTAATTTAGGTGATCAAGGAACTATTAGTGTTTCAAAGAATATTACGCTAATAGGAGATGCTGCTGCTGAAATCAATGGTATTAAACTAACTGTAGAAATTGGAAAAAGCCTGAACTTGGGAAATGGAACAGGAAACCTTTCTTTGATAAATGATGTTACGATAGATGTCAATGGTTCGTTAACTCTTAATAATGGTTGTACAATTAATGCTTCTCGTGGCAAGACCATTATTGAGATAAAAAATGGTGGAAACTACCTTGGAAATGGTGGAAGCGTTACAAACACTTATACTACATCAAATTATGCGAGTGCCATTCAAATAAATGTAGGTGGAATAGGTGAATTTAGGGGTGGAAATTATACAGCAGAACATGAAGCATTGTTTGTTTGCGGTACAGTAACCTCTATCTCAAATGGAACATTTATTTCCAAAAACGTATCAACCACTACTAAACGTGGGGCTGTTGTTGTACAAGATGACTCCTCTATACCTGGAATCACTGGTTTGATTAAAGACATCTCAGGTGGCACATTCACAGGAGAAAACGGTGGATCAGGAATGCAAGTAATGTATAACGGAAAGGTTGAAAACATATCAGGGGGAACATTTACTGGACAAGGGTCCGATGGAAAGGGATGTGTGTTATACAGTGGAAGGATCGATAGTATAGTTGGAGGAAGTTTTTATGGAAGCGATACAGGTATTGATGCTATTGGATTATGGATAGTAAGTAGTGATTCATCGTATCAAGCTTCTTCGGTTGGAAAGATTACGGGAGGATATTTTTATGGAAATGCCCGAGGATTATGCCTGGATGCACAGTCTTTTAGCAATGTGTCAGCTACCAGCATTGATAGTATTTCAAATGCTACGATTAAGGGGAGAGGAAACGTAATGTTTATTTATGGTTCAGTCGGATATTTAGAAGATGTAACTGTAGATGCATCCGGAAGTAGTGGGATTCCATTGACACTTTGGACAGATTCTACGATAGGGGAAATTAAAAGCGGAACTTTTTTAGCCGATGTTACCCGATTTCCACCCAGTAATGCTGTGAATGTGGCAGATGGTGCAAAGATTGATACGATTACAGATGGAAACTTTATTGGCGGAAACTCCGCCATTTCTACCACAGGAACAGGAAATGTGGGTGTGATTAAAAGCGGTGTATTTTATGGCAGATATGGACAGCCGTTAAATTTATCCACACCGACTAAGTTAGAGCCGGATTTAACTGCCCCTAGAGGCTTAGGAAGATATTTAACAGATGCAAATAAGAATCCACAGTCTATGATTGCCAGTAATAATATTATTACACCAGAAGGATACATTATGTCTACAGCTACGGTTCCGGTAACAGTGGCATATGCAGAAAGACAGTACCATTATTTGACAAAAGTAGATTCAGAATTAGAAATCACGTTTAATGCCAATGGGGGAATAGGTGCGGATTATACACAAGATGTTCCTTATAATACAGCAGTTGAGTTGTTGGAAAATAAATTTACATTCGAGGGGAAAAATTTTGTAGGTTGGACAACTGATGCGAATTCAGATGTAGTGGAGTATGTAGATAAAGCAGAAATCACAACAATCACTAATACTACACTTTATGCTCTATGGGATACAGCTATGTATGATGTTAATTTTGCATTCACAACAATAGCACCGGATGGAATAATCCCACCAAACCAAACAACGGTGGCACATGGGGATATTGTGTCAGAACCAACATTTGCAGCTGAAGAAGGCTGGTTATTTGATGGATGGTATAAAGATGAAGCGTGTACACAGGTATATGAGTTTACAGAGGCGATTGTTGCAGATATGACGCTTTATGCAAAATGGGAACAATTAAGCTATCAAGTGGATTATGCGTTCACAACAGTAGCCCCAGATGGTGTAATACCACCTACTACAATGACAGTAGTCTATGGTGATACTGTCATAAAACCTGTAGTGGCTTCCGTAGATGGATGGCTATTTGATGGATGGTATAAAGATGAAGCGTGTACACAGGTATATGAGTTTACAGAGGCGATTGTTGCAGATATGACACTTTATGCAAAATGGAATCATTTAACTTATTATGTTACTTTTGAATTCATAACAGTAGCTCCAGATGGTGTAATACCACCTACTACAATGACAGTAGCCTATGGGGATACTGTCATAGAACCTGTAGTGACTTTCGTAGATGGATGGCTATTTGATGGATGGTATAAAGATGAGACGTGTACAGAAAAATACGAATTTAGTCATTCGATTATAAAAGATATGAAATTATATGGTAAATGGTCAAAACAGGCAGAGGCTGCAGAAACAGATGGTTTTGAACAAAAGCCTGTGAACGATTTGAATAATAATGTAAGTGACCAAGAGCAACCACAAACAGGAGATGAAACAAGAATAGTATTTTATCTTAATGCATGTGTGGGAGTTACACTATTGATACTTATTCTTCTTATAATGAAAAAAAGAGAAAAGATAAAACAGATAAGATATAGAAATACTAAAAGAAGATAAATTATTTGATTTAAGGTATGAAAAGTAATAATTACGGTTTCTAGTTAGTTAAACTACAGGAGATAAAAGTCAAAGTATTTATTCATAATTCATTTCTTAAATAAAGAAAGGGAGTAACAGATGAAAAAAAGATGTAGAATAATATTATCATTAATAAGTATGCTATTATTAGGGAGCATATTTATGCTAGATACATATGCGGTAGACACCAAAGCCGAAGGGGTCGTATATTTAGATACAAATTCAGCAACTAATGGAGATGGAAGTATTGCAACACCATATAATCAAGTGCAGGCTGCCATTGATCATTTTGGGGGTGGAGATGGAACTATCCTATTGCAAAGTCAAATGAATGTGAATGAAGATCTAACTTTAAACACCCAGCCATCACAAGAAATTATCATTAAGAGAAATTTTGATGGTTTTAATCCAATGTTTATTGTGAGTGATAATAAATCAATGATATTAAATCAAATCATTTTAGATAATAATGCAAAAAGTACGAGTATTGTCACTGCAAAGGGAATCAATTCCAAAGTTATTATTAATGATGGTGCGGTTTTGCAGAATAGCCGACATACTCTTGTGTTAATTGGGAATACTTCGACACTTGAAATGTATGGTGGAGAATTACGGAATATGGTCAATAATGCTTCTTCTGCTATTTCTATTCAGGGGCAAGGAAACGGCGTTATGAATGGGGGCTCTATTCATGATAATGATTGTTCCGCAATTACGCTTGAAGCAGGAAGCGGAAGGTTTGAGATGAATGGCGGGAAGATTTATAATAACTCCACTATGAATAAAACAGGATTTGATGTGAAAGCAGGGGCAGTTTTTGTTGCCTCTAAGAATTCCGCATTTATCATGAACGGTGGTGAAATTTACAATAACGGTGCCAAAGAACATGGAGGTGCCATCACTAATGCTGCTGGCGGAAGTGTCACTATAAATGACGGAAAAATATACAATAACTATACGACAGATTCCGGGGGAGCAATTAGTGTAGCAGGGGATGTCGATAAAATGGCCCATTTAATTATAAATGGTGGTGAAATTTACGGGAAATATACGATCGATGAATTTGGTCTAGGCGGAGCGATTTATATCAACCGTTATGCTGAAATCAATATAAACGATGGAAAAATATATAGTAATAATGCCGGAGCTCGTGGAAGCGGCGGTGCTATTTGCTTCATAGGAGCAAATGACAGTGTATTGACATTATCAGGGGCAAATATTTTTGGTAATACAGCAGAATGGGGTTCAGGTATTTATGCTGCTGATTCCTTTATTTTAAAGGGCGCGATTCGCTTTGAGGGAATCAATGACGTATATTTGCGCAGAGATCGAAATGCAATCATTCAGTTAGACGGTGAACTGACAAATATGAAGGGAACAAGTATTCCAGTCGCTTCTTTTTCACCAGATCATGATGATGTCGAAAATATTGTGACAAATGTTCCGGGAGAAGCACTTGTAGTTTGTAAAGATACCGCATTAGCAACACTCGCAGATACGAATAAATGGTTTACTCCAGCAAAATATATAACCGATAGAGTAGCAAACGTCAATGCTATCCTTCAAGCAAGTGTATTTACCCCTACAGAAGCAATCGATAATACATATTTGGTTTACGGTTATAAGCAGCCCATCATAACATTTGATGCAAATGGCGGCTCTTGGGAAGATGCTTCTGTCATTAAGAATGTGGAAGCCCCCTTAACACTAACAAATATTCCGGAAACTCCCGAGCTGATTGGGTATCACTTTGCAGGATGGTATTTAGATGTTAATGATGAATCTACTCAATTGGATCACACCAATTTGCCGTCAATTACTTCAGACGTTGTATACTATGCAAAATGGGCTGTAAATACATATAAAGTAGATTTTAAGTATATGGGGAAAGTACCCGAAGGGGTGACGGAACCACTAAGTGAAACTGTTGAATATAATTCCACAATCACAAAACCGACAGTAGTACTCCTAGATGGATGGGCGTTTGACGGGTGGTATACAGATGAAAACTGCACTAACCAGTTTGATTTTACAACGCCAATTTCTTCTGATGTTATTTTGTACGGAAAATGGAGTCAAATAATTCCGGAAAATCCAACGGACAAACCTACACAGGACCCAACAGATAAGCCGGAAGAGAATCCGACAGACAAACCAGTGGAAAATCCAATGGATAAACCAACAGACAAGCCGATGGAGGATTTAACAGAGAAACCAATGGATAATCCTCAAACTTCTCCTAAACCTGTTGAAACAGGAGATAATACACAGATGACGTTTTATATATTATTTTTGCTTTCATCAGCATTGATGATTGTAACATCCGCCTACAAGAAGCGCAGTTATCGATAAATAAAACTAATATTTGTATTATTACAGGCGTAGAATAAGGGTTAAAAAGAATACATTCACTTTCGTTAGGAGAATATTTCTTAAGTATAAATATTTCTAAATTATTCTTTAGAACTGTCTCGTCTATAGGTTATAACTTATCAGCGGGCATAAGCTGAAATTGGATAAAAAATTCATGATTTAAAACTAATCCTGAACAAAAAAGGAAGTCAACTATTTGACAGACTTCCTTTTTTATAATGGTTAATTAGTTAAACATAACTTTTTATAAAGTCTGTTTTGTATTATAGAGAAGTTTTTTCAAATAATTTGTAAAAAAGCTTTATTTTATATTTGATCTGTGCTACTATACTAACAAGCGGAAGGTGATTATTATGAATACGAATACATTATCACAACAATTACATCACCATCATTGGATACGGTAGGGTTATATCAGCAAATTGATACAGCCCATTTTGTGTTATTTCAAAGGGTTGTATCTAATGACAAAAACGTGTGAAGCAAGCGAGTCATTAGACTCGCTTTTTTATTTATCTGGAGGGGGAAATATGGAGAATTACAAGTTTGTGCTTCCCGAAGAAGCACAGGAAGCAGTAAAAGGGCATGTCAAGACACTAAGGAAGATGGAAGCCGATTTAAGGGTTGTTTTTGAAAATCTCAATTATGATGAGGTGATGCTGCCAACATTTGAATACACTGATCTTTATCGGGAAATTTCTACGGGAATTCAAGTTGACAGGTTATTTCAGTTTTTCAATAAGGATGGAAAAGCAATCTCATTAAGAGCCGATTTTACGTTTCCGTTAGCACGTTATCATGCCCACGTGGCGCAAATGGTAGGACGTTATTGCTACTTCGGCAAAGTCTATCGAAAGCAGTTAAGCCACAAAGGGCGGCAAAGTGAAATCTATCAGGCAGGAATTGAACTGATGGGATTAGATGAAACCGCGGGGGATCAGGAATGCTTAACCGTCTTGGCCCAAAGCTTAAAGACAATGACATTATCCCATGTGCAAATCGAACTCGGCAGTGCAGCTTTTTTTAGCCGTTTGAAAGAGCTCATAAAAGATGACGGACAATTAAAAGAGATTCTTGATTTTCGGGATATGAGTGCTATGGAACTTTTTGTAGAAAAGAAATTAAAAGCATTGGTGATCGATCAAAAAATGGCAGATTTTTTAAACCAACTTATTATTTTGACAGGAAGACAAGAGGTGTTTACTCAGGCTAAAAAATATTTGGAAGATGAGGCACTGTTGAACGCTTTGAGTCATTTAGAGAATTTGTATTTTACTTTTAAAGATCAATTTGAAGATTTGACAGTAGATTTAGCCATGGTACCAAAGTTCAAGTATTACACAGGTTTGATGATTAAAGGATACCACTTAGAAGCAGCCGAAGCATTCATCAGCGGTGGACGGTATGATCAACTGCTTCAAGTCTTTGGACGTAAAAGTCGGGCGATAGGATTAAGTTATCATTTAGATATGCTTAGTGAACTGGCGGATAAGGAGAAACAAAATGATTAAGATTGCAGTAACTAAAGGAAGAATCGAAAAACAAGTATGCCATCTGCTTTTAGAAGCCGGTTACGACATGCATCCCTTATTAAATAAAGATCGGGAACTGCTCATTACCACACAGGATGATTTACAATTTATCTTTGCAAAAGCAAATGATGTACTTACCTTTTTAGAGCATGGCATTGTCGATATCGGATTCGTAGGGAAAGATACACTGGATGAAAGTGAATTTAACGATTATTATAATTTACTCGATTTAAAGATTGGTCAATGTTACTTTGCTGTGGCGAGCTATCCGCAGTATAAATATACACAATTTAATCGGCGTAAACGCATTGCATCGAAGTATACGACTATCGCCAAACGTTATTTCCAATCTAAATTAGAAGATGTAGAAATCATCAAACTGGAAGGATCGGTTGAATTAGGTCCGATTGTTGGGATTGCAGATGCCATTGTCGATATTGTTGAAACGGGTTCAACATTAAAAGCCAATGGATTGGAAGTCATTGAAAAAATCAGTGATGTCAGCACCCGCTGTGTCTGTAATAAAGTGAGTTTTAAATTTAAAAAAGAGGAGATATTGACGTTAGTTAAACGTCTGAAGGGGGAAACGATATGTTAGAAAAAATGAAATTTACAGGAGATTATACTGCTCTGGATCAATTATTCAGTGCTCGTAAAGCTACCATTAATAAGGAAGTCAATGAGACTGTAGAAAAAATAATTCAAGATATTATAGATCGTCAAGATGAAGCTTTATTTGAATATGCTAAACGTTTTGATGGCTATGATATTAAAAGTAAAGAGGATCTTTTAGTTACTGCAAAAGAAGTAGAAGAAGCAGTGGAGCGTGTAGGTGATAATTTTATTCGTATCTTAGAAAGAACGAAAACTCAATTGATTGATTTTCACCAGCATCAGTTAAGTCAATCCTGGTCGTTATTCAAAGAAAATGGGGTCATCATGGGACAGATTGTCAGAGGATTAAGACGAGTAGCTTTATACGTTCCCGGAGGAACGGCTACCTATCCGTCAACAGTCCTTATGAATGCTGTTCCGGCACAACTTGCCGGTGTTAAAGAGTTAGTCATCATAACCCCTGTAAAAGCAGATGGAAAAGTAAGTGATGTGATATTAGCGGCGGCTCATGTTTGTGGTATTGAGACAATTTATAAAGTTGGGGGAGCCCAAGCTGTTGCCGCTGTTGCTTATGGAACGCCTTCCATTAAAAAAGTAGATAAAATTGTCGGTCCGGGGAACATTTATGTAGCGACTGCAAAAAAATGCTGTTATGGAGCGGTTGATATTGATATGATTGCCGGTCCTAGTGAAGTACTTGTGATTGCCGATGAAAACGCAAACCCTAAATATATTGCTGCCGATTTAATGAGTCAGGCAGAACATGATCGTTTAGCTAGCAGCATTTTAGTAACCACTTCGGCTTTACTGGCAGATGAAGTGGAGAAAGAATTAGCACGTCAGTTAAACACTCTGTCACGTCGAGAGATCATTGAAGAATCATTGCAGAATTACGGCGGGGCAGTGCTTGTTGATTCAATTGCGGAAGCATTTGATGTATCGAATTATATAGCCCCCGAACATTTAGAAGTCCTTGTCGACCAGCCTATGAATACCTTACCTTATATTGAAAATGCCGGATCAATCTTTTTAGGTGAATATACGCCGGAACCATTAGGGGATTACATGAGCGGTACAAACCATGTTTTGCCAACCAGCGGCACTGCTAAGTTCTATTCCGCTTTAGGAGTCTATGATTTTGTTAAATATTCATCATACAGTCAATATCCAAGAAATATCTTAGAGACTTTTAAAGAAGATGTCATTGAGTTTGCTAAGTTAGAAGGATTAGATGCTCATGCCAATTCAATCACCGTTCGATTCGAGGAGGAAAACCGAAATGGAAACGATTAAAATTATCAGAAAGACGAATGAAACCGATATTGTTGCAGAGCTAAAATTAAATGGAGAAGGGAAAAGTTCGATTCAAACCGGCATTGGATTTTTTGACCATGTGCTGACTCTCTTTGCATTTCATTCAGGCATGGATCTTAATTTGTGTTGTAAAGGAGATTTAGAGGTGGATACGCATCATTCGATTGAAGATATTGGTATTACTTTAGGACAAGCAATGAATGAAGCCTTAAAAGAACGTATAGGAATTCAGCGTTATGGAAATGCTTTTTTGCCGATGGATGAAGCTATGGCACAAGTTACTTTGGATTTATGCCGACGAAGCTATTTGGTTTATCATTGTGAACTTCCGGTTGAAAGAGTGGGTGGGTTTGAATGTGAGATGCTGGAAGAATTTCTGCGTGCGTTTGCATTTAATACACAGATGACACTGCATGTGAATTTACTTTATGGAAAGAACGCCCATCATATGATCGAAGCTATTTTTAAAGGGTTGGGACAAGCACTAAAACAAGCGATTCAACCGACGAAAGATCAGCGTTTAATGTCAACGAAAGGACAATTATAGGTGAAATATATGGTGATTATCATAGATTATCATGTTGGTAATTTAAAAAGCGTCTTAAATGGGTGCCGCAGGGCGGGAATCAAGGCTCAAATCAGCAGTGATAAAGATACAATCAGGAACGCTAAGGCATTGATTTTGCCGGGTGTTGGAACATTTAAAGCCGCGATGGAACATTTAAAAGAAACTGATCTGATCGATACCATTAAGGAATGCAAAGAAAAAGGAACCCCTATTTTAGGCATCTGTTTAGGTATGCAAATCTTGTTTGAAGAAGGGAATGAAGTCAGTCAGACTAAAGGCTTAGGCTTTTTATCCGGACAAGTAGCCCCAATTCAATGTACACTTAAAATTCCACACATGGGATGGAACGAATTGTATTTTGAAAATGAACATCCTTTATTAAAGTATCTGTCAGAAAAAGAAGATGTCTATTTTGTGCATTCTTTTCAAGCCTACTGTCCAACTGAGGAAGTGGTCGCTTATGCCCGTTATAAAGAGGCATATATTCCGGCAATTGTCGCAAAAGAGAACGTGATGGGGTGTCAGTTTCACCCTGAAAAAAGCGGAGAAACAGGAAAGAAAATCTTAAAAGCATTTAAGGAGATGATCGCATGTTAATATTACCTGCTATTGATTTAAAAGATGGAAAAGTGGTGCGTTTATTTAAGGGAGATTATCAAAAAGAAACAGTCTATGCCTTAGATGCTGTGGAAATTGCGGCATATTATGAAAAAATCGGGGCTGATTTCTTGCATTTAGTCGATTTAAACGGCGCTAAAGAAGGATGTCGTGTCAATCAAAAGACGATTGCTTCAATACGTGAGCATACACGACTCCCTATTGAACTAGGCGGCGGTATTCGTGATCAAGAGACGATGGCATTTTATTTAGAGGAACTAAAAATCGACCGTATTATATTAGGAACAGTAGCCTTAAAAAATAAAACGTTATTAAAAGAAGCACTCCGGCTTTACGGAGCAGAAAAAATTGTCGTAGGGGTCGATATTAAAGATGGCTGTGTAGCTACGGAGGGCTGGCTGGATAAGAGCCAAGTTGATTATCTGACATTTTTAAAAGAGTTGGAGAATATGAAGGTACGCTATGTTGTGGTGACAGATATTAGTAAAGATGGAACTTTAGAGGGCCCAAATTTCGAACTGTATGAAAAGATTCGACAGGAAACAACTTTGCAGGTAATTGTATCCGGGGGAATCAGTTGTAAAGAGGATGTTTATCGGGTAAAAGATAATTATGGCTGTATTGTTGGAAAAGCTTTTTATGATGGCAAAATAGATTTAGAAGAGGTGATAGCATGCTTAAAAAAAGAATCATTCCTTGTTTAGATATTAAGGATGGGAAAGTGGTTAAAGGGATTCATTTTAATGGACTGAAGGAAGTCGGAGATCCGGTTGAACTTGCTCGCTGTTATGATGATCAAGGTGCGGATGAAATTGTTTTTTTGGATATTACGGCGACCTATGAAAATCGTGATACGATGTATGCATTAGTAGAAGAAGCGGCAGGGTCTTTATCGATTCCTTTGGCGATTGGGGGCGGTGTACGTCATTTAGATGATTTTAGAAAGGTACTGTTATGTGGGGCTGATAAAATTTCGATTAATTCAGCGGCAATTCGTGATCCTGAATTAATCAATCAGGCAGCACAGGAGTTCGGCAGTCAGTGTGTTGTTGTCGCAATCGACGCCAAAAAGAACCTTCAAACCGATCGTTTTGAGGTGTATATTAAAGGCGGACGTGAAAATACTGGAATCGATCTTGTCGATTGGGCTAAGGAATGTCAACAAAGAGGAGCGGGGGAAATCTTGTTGACTTCGATGGATAAAGATGGAACTCAATCCGGATATGATATCGACATGCTTCAAGCGGTTTGTGCCGCCACTCATATTCCCATTATTGCCAGCGGTGGCTGCGGAAGCATAGAAGACATAGTAGATGTATTTAAAAAGACGGATTGCGATGCGGCATTAGTGGCTTCTTTATTCCATTATGGCGTTAGTACAATCAATGAAGTAAAAGAACGTTTGAAAGAAAATAATATTCCAGTGAGGTAGAAAGATGAAACCAGATTTTAACAAAATGTCGCTGATACCGGCAATCGTACAGGATTATAAAACCAACGAAGTATTAATGCTCGCTTATGTTAACGAGGAAGCCTATGAAAAGATGCTGGAAGACAAGCAAACTTATTTTTATTCTCGCAGTCGTCAGACACTTTGGCATAAAGGGGAAACATCGGGACATTTCCAAAAGGTTAAATATATGGCATTAGATTGCGATCAAGACACGCTGCTCATTCAGGTGGAACAGATCGGCAATGCCTGTCACACCGGGGCTTACAGCTGTTTTTTCAATGCTATTCAAGGAGAAGAAAGTTTAAGTACGATATTTCAGTCTGTTTATGATCGGATTCAAGATCGCAAGATACATCCCATAGAAAACTCTTATACTAACTATCTTTTTGATCAAGGAACTGATAAAATATGTAAAAAGATCGGAGAAGAAGCCAGTGAAACGATAATTGCCGCCAAAAATGAGGATCGTGAGGAATTGATTGGTGAAATAGATGATCTTTTATACCATGTTTTTGTCTTGATGGCAGAAAAGAATATTTCCATGCAGGAGATACAAGCCAAATTAAAAGAACGCCATCAGATTACGGGAAATAAAAAAACATTCCATCAAAAAGGAGAATATTAATGAGAAAAATTGATTATCATATGCACACCTGTTTTTCTGCTGATAGTGATGCAGATCCTAAGGAACATATCCAGCAGGCAATCAAGATGGGACTAGAAGAAATTTGTTTTACGGATCATCAGGACTTTTATTATCCGGGAACATCGTTTGATGTCGATGTTGATCGTTATTTAGCAACAATGATGGATTTAAAACAGACCTATCAGGATCAATTAAAGATTAAGATCGGAATTGAAGTGGGACTGGACTGTCTTTACCAAGAAGATATTAAAAACTTTATTCAGACCCATCCTTTTGACTATGTCATCGGATCGATCCACGCTATTGGGAATACAGAATTCTTTTTGCCGGGAAATTTCTTTGATGGCAAAACAAAAGAAGAAGCTCATCGTGACTTTTTTGAAGAAACACTGCGCTGTGTACAGCAGTTTGATGATTTTAATTGTTTAGGACATCTGGATTATATCGTTCGCTATGGACCTTATGAAGACAAATCAGTCGACCATGCTTTATATCAAGATATCATCGATGATATCTTTAAAACACTAATCAAAAAAGGAAAAGGGATCGAAGTGAATACATCGGGGTTTAAAGATTTAAAAACCTGTGGGTTTCCAAACTTTGATCAGGTTCAACGTTACTATGATTTAGGTGGAAGAATCATCACGATCGGAACCGATTCTCATACCAGTGATCGAGTTGGAGAAAATGTCGATCGAGTCATAGAAGAACTTGAAAAGATTGGGTTCAAGGATGTCTCAACTTTCACAAAACGTGTGAAAGATTCAATTTAATTGTGCTATAATATATGAAATAGCACTTTTTTGTTTGAAGGGGGATATTATGCAATTTTTAATAAAAAAATGTATCAAAGATTATGAGCAGGTAGATAAACGTGAAGTGAGAGAGCGCTATGGAACATTTGTGAGTATTATTTCTATTATATGCAATATTGTCTTAGCGACTTCTAAATTGATCGTTGGAATATTTTCTAAAAGTATCTCCATTCAGGCAGATGCCTTAAATAACTATTCGGATGTAGGAAGTAATCTTGCCACCTTGTTTGGATTTAAGCTTGCCAGCAAGCACCCGGATACGGATCATCCTTACGGACATGGACGTATCGAGTATATTTCGGGATTAATCATCTCTTTTTTAATTTTATTGGTAGCATTGCAGTCTTTGAAAGAATCGGTGATGAAAATCATTCAGCCGGAAGTCATTCATTTCAGTTATCTTGGAATTGCAGTACTGATCTTTTCTATGCTGGTGAAATTCTTAATGGCAAAAATGAATAAGAATATCGGAGAGCGTATTCATTCTACTTCTTTAAAGGCTGCCAGTCAGGACAGCTATAATGATATGATCACGACTTTTGCTGCCATGATCGGTATGCTGGTCAGCCATTTTGCATCATGGAATATCGATGGTTGGATTGGATTGTTTGTATCCTTCATCGTATTAAAAGCCGGTTATGATGTTTTTAAAGATACCGTCGGTCCATTGCTGGGACAGGCACCGGATAAAGAATTAGTGGAAGGCATTGCAAATTTGGTTATGTCCTATCAGGGAATTTTAGGTATTCATGATTTTATGTTGCACGATTATGGTCCTGGAAGATCGTTTGTCACTCTGCATGCGGAAATTGATTGTCACGATGACCTTTTGGAAATTCATGATGTGATTGATTTAGTCGAAAGGGAAATTCTGAGTCGCTTTAATGTACATGCCACCATACATATGGACCCGATTGACAGCACCAATGAAATGATCAATGAATTAAAGGGTAAAGTGATTGAAATCATTAAAAAGATTAATCCTGCTTACACCATTCATGATTTTCGTTTAGTCAGCGGACCGACCCATACAAATATTCTTTTTGACGTTGTTTTGCCGCCTGAAGATGAAACCAATGTGATTGAATTAAAACAGAAAATTGATCAGGAAGTGAAGCAATTAGATAAGAATTTTTTCACTGTTGTTGAAGTGGATCGTGCTTATTATTGATTCTTATGTCATATTCCATAAATATTTGTCTAATTCTTCGGTTTGTGCTATTATTTAATTAGATATATTGAATAACGGAGGGACTATATGAAAACAAAAATGGAAATTCAATATCATGACAAAAATGTCATCACAGCGGATATTGAAAAAGCGGTAAAAGAGGAATTGAAAATTAAGGGAATAAAGATGAATACAATCGATACTTTGGATATTTTCTATCAGCCGGAAACAAGTGCAATTTACTATTTAGCTAATTTAGCAGATGGGACAGAAGCAAAAGGGGAAGTAGTGGAGATTTAGCTGTGAAAAGGGGCGCTGCCTCTTTTTTTGTCGACTTTTGTAAGCGCAAACATTTTTAGTTAAAAGCATTGGATTATTCCTAAAAGTACGCTATAATAGAAGCATGAAAGGTCAATCAGTTAGGGAGGAATGGAATATGACTTTGAATTATAAATTTGTGGTGACCGATCCGTTAGGGATGCACGCAAAATCTTTGACTGCTTTAGTGAATGAAGCAAGTAAGTTTGACAGCAACATCAAATTAATCTATGATGGGAAAGAGGCAAGCTTGAAATCAATCATGGGTGTGATGGCATTGGGAATTCCGACAAAAGCACACTTGG
Source organism: Beduini massiliensis (assembly GCF_000829905.1). Classification (GTDB taxonomy): domain Bacteria; phylum Bacillota_I; class Bacilli_A; order Erysipelotrichales; family Coprobacillaceae; genus Beduini; species Beduini massiliensis. The sequence goes on along the minus strand of NZ_CDPP01000005.1, from coordinate 588,868 downwards.
AAATCGTCGCTGAAGGGCAAGATGAACCAGAAGTGATCGATAAGTTAAAAGAAGTCATCAAAGATTTGCATATTGCCGAATAAACAAGTGATTAAGTAAAAAATAGGGGTGGATAAAACGATATGGGTTATCAAGAAAAATACAATCAATGGTTAAGTTTTGAAGGATTAGATGAAAGTTTAAAAGCGAATCTAAAAGAAATGGATGAAAAAGAAAAAGAAGACGCGTTTTATACTAATCTTGAGTTTGGTACTGCTGGGATGCGTGGTATCTTAGGCGCAGGGACCAATCGTTTAAATATTTACACAATTCGAAAAGCAAACGTTGGGTTTGCGAAATATGTATTGACCTTGCCAAATGGTAAAGAACGTGGAGTGGCAATCGGATATGATAATCGTCATATGTCATATCGTTTTGCAATCGAATCAGCAAAAGTATTGGCGACTTATGGCATTAAGTCTTATCTTTTTGAAAGCCTGCGTCCAACGCCGGAATTATCTTTTGCAGTTCGTCATTTAGGATGTGCGGGTGGAATCATGATTACCGCCAGCCATAATCCAAAAGAATATAATGGATATAAAGTATATGATGATACAGGGTGTCAGTTGATTCCGGAATGGGCAGATCAAGTGGTAGACTATGTGAATCAAGTGGAAGATGAATTAAATGTGGAGGTGTGCAGTGATGAAGACGCCTATCCATATATCACTTATATTGGTGAAGAAGTGGATGAGGCATACTATAAGGAAGTCATGGCGATCGAAATTAATCCGGGAATGGATAAAAAAGATTTCAAGATCGTTTTCTCTCCGCAGCACGGAACTTCCAATATTCCTGTCAGAACATGTCTGGAAAGATTGGGGTATGATTTGATTCCGGTATTGGCACAATGTGCGCCTGATCCCGATTTCACAAATACAAAATCACCAAATCCGGAAGTAGAAGCTTCTTATGAATTGGCGATTAAAAAAGCGAAAGAAGTAGATGCCGATGTCGTTGTTATTTGTGATCCTGACGGAGATCGTTTAGGTGTTGTCGCTAAACATGATGGTGACTATGTGCTGATGAGCGGGAACCAGTCAGCAGCAGTTTATCTGGAGTATATTTTAAGTCAGTTAAAAGAAAAAGGAACCTTACCTGATAATGCGGTTATGTATAATACAATCGTAACATCTGATTTAGGTGAATTAGTAGCGAGAAGTTATGGTGTCGACGTTGAAAAAACATTGACGGGATTCAAATTTATCGGAGATAAGATCAGAAAATATGAAAAGACCGGAGAAAAACAGTTTGTCTTTGGATACGAAGAAAGTTATGGTTGTGTAATCAAAGACTTTGTTCGTGATAAAGATGCCATTCAAGCCGTTTTGACTGCGGCAGAAGCAGGAAATTATTTCAAAAAGCAAGGGAAAGATTTAGTCGATGTGTTAAATGACCTTTACGCAAAACATGGAACTTTCAAAGAAACTCAGATTGCTTTATCAAAAGCAGGGGTAGAGGGTGCTCAGCAGATCAAAGCCATCATGGCTGGTTTAAGAGCGAATGCGCCAGCTGAAATTGCCGGATATAAAGTGGTTAGCGTTGAAGATTATGAAACAAGTATCAAAGTTGCCGACGGTCAAGAAACAGTGATTGACTTGCCTAAATCAAACGTTTTGAAATATTATTTAGAAGATGGATCTTGGATTGCAGCCAGACCTAGCGGAACTGAACCAAAATGTAAATTCTACTTTTCAATTAAAGGAAACAATCAGCAAGATGCATTGGATAAGACGAACATCTTCCATAAAGCAATGATGGAAATGATTGGCGAAACAGAATATTAAAACTTAAAAAACGAGCCTTCGGGTTCGTTTTTTATTTATTTTGAAAACGCTATCATTTTAGAGTGAAATATGTTTTGTTATTTGGTATAATAGGACTATAGTTAAAGGGGGAAATTTTATGCTAGATGAATTTTTGATTCAGCTGTTCTATGAAGGACAGTGTTTAGAAGCATATAAAGTATTTGGAGCCCATCTTTGCGAAGAAGATGAAGTCAAGGGGGTACGTTTTACCGTTTTTGCTCCTAACGCCAAAAAAGTATTTGTCGTTGGAGAATTTAATGAATGGCAGCAGACGCATCCTTTGAAGAAAATGGGGGATGGGGGCATCTATTCAGGATTTGTGCCAAAAGCAAAAGCAGGACAGCTTTATAAATATTTGCTGATTGGGCCAAACGGACAGCATCTTTATAAAGCGGATCCTTATGCACGTTTCAGTGAGGTACGACCGGGGAATGCTTCACGAATTTATGATCTTGAACGTTTTCGCTGGGGCGATAAGCGTTGGCTGGCTAAACAAGATAAGCATTTTGAAAAGAATCTGAATATCTATGAAATGCATATCGGTTCTTGGAAAATGAAGAAAGATTATACGGATGAAGAGGACGGAGAATTCTATAATTATGAAGAGATTGCCGAAAAACTGATTCCATACATAAAAGAAATGGGATATACCCATATCGAATTAATGCCACTATCGGAGTATCCATTTGATGGGTCATGGGGATATCAGGTAACCGGATATTTCAGTGCGACTAGTCGTTATGGCACCCCTAAACAATTGATGCATTTTATCAATCAATGCCATAAAGCGGGTATAGGGGTTATCATGGATTTTGTACCTGTCCATTTTGTCAAAGATGCTCACGGCTTAACGATGTTTGATGGGGGATGTGTCTATGAATATCCTGACTTAAATCGTCGTTATACAGAGTGGGACAGTGTTTATTTCGACTTAGGGCGTGATGAAGTTCGCAGTTTTATGATGTCTGCCATTAATTTTTGGATCGAATACTATCATATTGACGGGATTCGCTTTGATGCAGTCAGCCATCTGATTTTCTGGAAAGGGAATAAAGAGATGGGAACTAATGATGGGGCGATCGATTTTATGAAGCGAATGACATATAAAATCAATGAACGTCATCCACATACATTATTGATAGCCGAAGATTCATCTGATTATCCAAAAGTGACGCGTTCCAGTGTGGAAGGTGGTCTAGGATTTGATTATAAATGGGATTTAGGATGGATGAACGATACTTTGAAATACATGGCATTAGATCCCTATTTCAGACAGCATGAACATCATCTAATGACATTTTCAATGGCTTATTTCTATAGTGAAAATTATATCCTGCCTTTTTCACATGATGAGGTGGTGCATTCTAAAAAAACAATTATTGATAAAATCTATGGTACTTATGAAGAAAAATTGGCACAACTTAAAACTTTATATATATATATGATGACTCATCCCGGTAAGAAATTGAATTTTATGGGGAATGAACTGGCAGAATATAAAGAATGGGATGAAAAGAAATCATTGGGATGGAATATCTTATCTTATCCGGTGCACGATTCTTTCCATGAATTTATCAAGAAAATGAATAAAGTGGTAAATGACTATCCGGCATTGTATCAAAATGATTACTACCCGGAAGGTTTTGAATGGATGGTTGTTGATGATAATAAACAAAGTGTATTTGCTTATGAAAGAAAGACGTTGGAGGGGCAGCATTTATTGGTGGTTCTTAACTTCACATCAAACAGCCATGCCTCTTATTGCATACCGGTAACGAAATCGGGAAAATATAAGGAAATATTAAATAGTGATAAAGATATTTATTCTGGAAATAATCAGGTGAATTCACGACAACTAAAAGCGAAAAAAGGAACTGTGTTGGGAAAGCCTTATTCGATAAATGTGAAAATAGCTCCATATACCGGAATGATCTTTGAATGGAAAGAATAGTGAGGAAATAAAGATGTTTAAAAATAAAGAAGAATTTAAAACTGAATTTACAAAAAGAATTATTGAAGGCTATGGTCGTCCTTTAAAAGAGGCGCATATCACCGAGAAATTCATGGTCTTAGAAAAATTGATTCGCGATCAAGCGGCGATTAATTGGGCTTTAACGAAAGAAGAAGTTCAGGATAGCCAGCAAAAGCAGATGACCTACTTTTCGATGGAATTTTTAATTGGCAGACTGCTGGTTAATAATATGATGAACTTAGGTGTTTATGATATTGTAAAAGAAGGCTTAGCAGATCTGGATATTAATATTCATGAACTGGAAGAATTAGAATCGGATCCCGGTCTGGGGAATGGTGGTTTAGGACGTTTAGCGGCATGTTTCATGGATTCCTTAGCCTCTTTATCAATGCCGGGGCATGGAAATACTCTGCGTTACCAGTATGGGTTATTCAAACAAAAAATTGTTGACGGCTATCAAACGGAAATTCCCGATCAGTGGATGTCGATTGGGAATATGTGGGAAATCAGAAAACCTAAGCATGCGGTAGATGTCCGCTTTTGGGGAAAGGTGATTTGGGATGACAGCACCGGACGCTTTAAGCATGTGGATGCAGAATGTATTCGTGCAGTTCCGTATGATATGCCTATTATCGGGAATGAGACAACAGTCACGAATACCTTGCGTTTATGGGACGCTGAAGTAAGTACCAATATTCCGACAAATAAGGATTTCCGCCAGTATTCTCAGGAAGTGAATGAAATCTGTCAGAACCTTTATCCTGATGATTCTACTTTAGCGGGACGTACTTTGCGTTTAAAACAACAATATTTCTTTGTCTCTGCCGGATTGCAGGCATTGATTAAATCGCACTTAAGAACCTATAAGACATTAGATAATTTCCATGAAAAGAATGTCATTCAGCTTAATGATACGCATCCGGTATTAGCAATTCCCGAATTAATGCGTCTGCTTATCGATGAACATGATTATGATTGGGAAGATGCATGGGATATCGTTTCTCATACAATGGCTTATACCAACCATACAATTCTATCAGAAGCATTGGAAAAATGGCCGATTGATACTATGCGTGCTTTATTGCCGCGTGTGTATATGATGATTGAAGAAATTAATCGCCGTTTTATCGGTTATGTAAAAGAACATGTGTCAAATCCGGACGAGGTATTTAATCATGTATTGATCATTAAAGACGGACAGGTTCATATGGCACATTTGGCGATTGTCGGAAGTTTTAGTGTGAATGGGGTAGCTCGCTTGCATACAGATATTTTAATTCATCAGGAGATGAAGGCTTTTGCGGAGCTTTATCCAACTAAATTTAACAATAAAACAAATGGAATTACGCATCGTCGTTGGCTGGCTTATGCCAATCCGCAATTAAAGGAACTGCTGCACGATACGATTGGAGACCATTGGATCAAAGAGCCTGATGAATTGGAAAAATTAATGGCTTATGTGGATGATCCTGATATTCAAAAACGTTTCATGCAGGTAAAACGTGACCGCAAGAGAATCTTAGCACGTTATATTCAAAAAAATAACGGTATTCTTGTAAACGTAGATTCTATCTTTGACATTCAGGTAAAGCGACTGCATGCCTATAAACGTCAGCTGCTGAATGTACTGCATATCATTTATCTATATCAGGAAATGAAACGCAACCCGGAATTTAGAATTTATCCGCGTACTTTCATTTTTGGGGCAAAAGCAGCACCGGCTTATTTCTTTGCGAAAAAAGTAATTAAGTTAATTAACAGCGTTGCTGATGTCGTGAACAGTGATCCGGAAACATCTGATTACCTAAAAGTCGTTTTCCTGGAAAATTATGGTGTGACATTGGCGGAAATGATTATGCCGGCAGCAGATGTCTCAGAACAGATTTCAACTGCCGGAAAAGAAGCGAGCGGTACGGGAAACATGAAATTTATGATGAATGGAGCTTTAACATTAGGAACATTAGATGGAGCCAATGTTGAAATTCATGAACGTGTCGGTGATGACTACTGTGAGATTTTCGGACTTACAGCCAAAGAAGTGGATAGTTTACGTCAATCAGGTCAGTATAATGCTTGGGATTATTACAATAATAATATAAAATTAAAATTTGTGGTGGATTCTTTAGTTGATGGAAGTTGGAGTGCATCACGTGAAGAATTCAGAATTATATTTGAAGAATTAATGAATTATAATGATGAATATTTCTTGCTTGCTGATTTTGATTCTTATATTAAAGCACAGCAAGATGTTGAAAAGAGATATTTAGACAAATCCGCATGGGCAAAAATGTGTTTAATCAATATCGCAAAATCAGGATTCTTCTCATCTGATCGAACAATTAAGCAGTATGCAGATGAAATCTGGCATATTCAGCCAGTTAAAAAATAAAAATATAGAATGGAGGACTCTCTCCATTCTAAGTTTTTGATAATAGGAGGCAGTATGGAAAAATCACTGATCTTTATGAGTGCCTATTTGGAACGCTTTAATGTGATTCATGTTCATGTCGCAAAACAGTATTATGGAGGAATTATTGAGCAGTTTTACTTGAAGAATATGCTAACTCAGGAGTTATCTTCAACACGAATCGTTTATGATTATGAAGAAAATGATTGGCACATCTATCAGTTAATGGTAGATAATTTATATTTGGGGACACCTTTTACCATTTTAAATAATCATGGATTAAGCTGTGCCTTAGAAACAAGAGGGATTGTCAACGATCCGATGTTTGATCATCTTTTTGCTTATGATGGTGATGATCTAGGACCGACATATACACTAGAAGAAACAACGTTTAAAGTATGGTCGCCGACTTCTCATGCCGTTAAGCTCCAGTATCAGTTAAATGGACGAATGGAAACGATTGATATGGAAAGACAGACGCAGGGAATTTATAAGGTAGTACTCAAAAAAGATATGGAAGGGGCACGCTATATATATTGGACATGCAATGGGGATCAATGTTTAAAGACAACCGATCCATATGCGTATGCGAGTACTGCTAACGGAGCAGAGAGCGTTGTGGTAAACCCGAAAAAGTTCCATAAAATTTTAAAAATGTCTTTTCCTTTAAAACAAAAGACGGATGCTGTTATCTATGAAGTCAGTGTTCGTGACTTTACCAGTTCAAAATCTATTAAAAGCAAATATCGCCGTCAATTTTTAGGTGTGGTGGAAAAAGGATTAACAACTAAAAATAATCAGATTGCCGGATTTGACTATTTGATTGATTTAGGTGTCACCCATGTTCAGCTTATGCCGATTTTTGACTTTGCCACCATAGAAGAAACTAAGCCCGATTTATTTTATAATTGGGGATATGACCCAAGTCAAATTAATGTCCCAGAAGGAAGCTACTGTACAGATATCAGCGATCCTTACAGCCGTATTAATGAATGTATTGATATGGTCAATCGACTGCATCTTTCAGGGCTTCGAGTGACGATGGATATGGTAGTGAATCATGTGTATGATGTCAACAGTTCCAGTTTAGAGCGATTAGTTCCTTATTATTATTTTAGAAATGATGATTTCGGACATATTTCCAATGGTTCTTTTTGTTCTAATGATATTAACAGCGAGTGCTTTATGGTGAGAAAATATATTGTTGATATGTGTAAACGTTGGCAGAAAATATATGGCATGGATGGTTTCCGTTTTGATTTGATGGGGATTTTAGATATAGAAACAATCAATACAATTCAGCGTGTTCTTTACAACAAGGATCCTAACTGTTTGATTTATGGTGAAGGCTGGAACATGAATACGATGCTGCCGGATGATCGTAAAGCGATGCTGGATAATCAGGCAAAGATGCCAAATATCAGCTTTTTTAATGATCAGTACAGAGATGTATTAAAAGGATCAACCTTTACTAATGAGCATGTGCGGTTAGGTTATTTAAGCGGAAATACTGATTTGTTTGATGAAGCTCAGGCGGTCATCAGCAATCAGCATAAATTCATCTATCCGGAACAATCCATCAATTATGTGGAATGTCATGATAATGCTACGATGTACGACTATTTGAAAGAAACATTGGATGAAGATGAAGAAACACGTTTAAAAAGACAAAAACTCTTGAATACGGCGGTTATTCTTTCTCAAGGGATTCCTTTCCTTCATTGTGGACAGGAATTTGCCAGAAGCAAGATGGGAGTACACAATTCATTTAATTCGCCTGATAATATCAATCAAGTGGATTGGGATCGAAAAGATGAAATGATGGATCAGGTATATTACGTTAAAAATTTACTGAAACTAAGACGTAAAAATAATGGTTTTCGTTATACAACCAAAGAAGAAATCGAAAAGAATGTGAATATTTGTCATTTAAGCAATGGAGTCATGATCTATACCGTTTATCAGACTCAAGGGGAATTTAAGCAAATTAAGGTTATTTTTAATCCCAAGAGGGAATCTACTTATTATAATTTAAGTGCAAAAGATGAAGTGATCATCACTACCGAAAATGCAATAAAACAAGAATATTCCAATCTTTTAATCGAGCCGGTTTCCGTCTATATTATTGCACAACGATAAAACTGCCCTTATGGCAGTTTTTTAATTTAATAGCGGAAATTGCTTTTTTAGAAAAAAGATTTTTAATGATGAGAAATTCTTTTTGAAAGAAGTCGGATACCGACAGGAAACTACAAATTTAGAACTGAACACAAGATAGAATAAAAGATGTGTGTGTATCCTATAAATGACTTTTGCCTTGTGTTATTTTAGATTTTATAAAATAATTTATCCTATATTTACAAATTAGAATAAATAAAATTTTGTAAAAAAATAATTATAAAAAAAACATAAAAAGGGTGTAAAAAGATACGCATTTGTAGTATTCTATAAGTATAGAAAGCGTTTACAATTTAAGGGGGTAAAAATAATGAGTAGAGAAGTAGTAGCTATGATTTTAGCGGGAGGAAGAGGAACCAGATTAGAAGCTCTGACAGCTAAAGTGGCTAAACCGGCAGTATATTTTGGTGGGAAATACCGTATCATTGATTTTCCATTAAGCAACTGTGCAAATTCAGGGATTGATATCGTTGGAGTACTGACTCAATATGAATCTGTACTGTTAGGGTCTTATGTAGGTTCAGGGATTAAATGGGGACTCGATGGAACCAACTCATCTGCAGCAATTCTGCCAGCACGTGAACGTGGTGAAGTAGGGGCAACTTGGTATGAAGGGACAGCCGATGCGATCTATCAAAATATCAGTTTTTTAGATCAGTATGATCCGGAGTATGTATTGATTTTATCAGGAGACCATATTTATAAAATGGATTATGCGTTGATGTTGGAAGCACATAAAGCTAGAGCAGCGGATTGTACAATCGCAGTATTAAATGTCAGTTTAGAAGAAGCCAGCCGTTTTGGAATTATGAATGCCCATAAAGATGGAACCATTTATGAATTTGAAGAAAAACCAGCTAAACCGAAATCTACTTTAGCTTCAATGGGAATCTATATCTTTACATATCAGGAATTAAAGAAATACCTGATTGAAGATGCGAAAGATGAAAACAGTAAACATGACTTTGGGATGAATATTATTCCTAATATGCTAAACGATCATAAAAAATTATATGCTTATGAATTTGATGGATATTGGAAAGATGTTGGAACAGTAGACAGCTTATGGCAGGCAAATATGGATTTACTTGCTGATAAAGAATTAGATCTTTATAATTTAAAGAAGGATTGGAAGATTTATACGAGTGATACAACCAGCCATCCGCAAATTATTGGCTCTGAAGGAAAAGTAACAAATTCCATGGTAACTCAAGGATGTATCGTTGATGGAGAAGTATCTGGTTCGGTTTTATTTGACAGCGTGCATATCGGAGTCGGAGCGAAGGTTGTGGATTCTGTGTTAATGCCGGGTGTATTAATAGAAGAAGGGGCAGAAGTCTATAAAGCAATTGTTGATGAAGGGGTCGTAGTCGAAGCTAACTCAGTCATTAATAAAGAAGCAAAAAAAGTCGAACTTGTTTCGGTGAATAAATAGGCATAGGGGGTAAAAGAAAATGGCAAAAGTTATAGGACTCGTAAATTTACATTCAGACATTGATTTTAAAGGATTAACAGAACGACGCCCAGTGGCATCTGTAAGCTTTTTAGGACGTTATGGTGTCATTGATTTTGTTTTATCTAATCTATCAAATTCGAATATTGATAATGTCGGAGTATTGATTAAAGAAAAACCAAGATCATTATTCAAACATATGGGACTCGGAAATTCTTGGAATTTCAACTCTAAATCAGGAGGGATTTCATTATTATATAATGAGCGCTATGCAAATAATCCTCACTATAATCATGATATTAATAATATGATCGAAAACATTGCTTTCTTGGAAAAAAGCAAAGCGGATTATGTTGTGATAGCACCTGAACATATCATCACGACGATGAACTATCAGGACGTGATTGAAGAACATGAAAAAACAGGGGCAGAAATCACGATGGTTTATCAACACATTAAAAATGCGGATCAGTCTTTCATTGGTGAACATTGTTTGGATATTAAATCAAAACGTGTTGTAGAAGTAAAAGAAAATAAAGGGAATCGTAAAGAAAGAAATATTTCATTAGATACGTATGTCATTAATTTAAAAACATTAATGAAACTGCTGACAAAAGCACAAAATATTAGTGCGTTCTTCAATTTAAGTGACACTTTAGCGTATCTGTGTGATGAACGTGAAATTATGGCTTATGAATATAAAGGATATGCTCGTTGCTTAAATTCAATTGAAGCGTATCATAAATATTCTTTGGAGTTTTTAGACTTAGATATATTCAGTCAAGTCTTTAAATCAAATTGGCCTATTTATACTAATACGAACGATACACCGCCTTCAAAATACAAAAAGAATGCTCAAGTAAAAAAATCATTTATCGCTAACGGTACGATTGTTGATGGAACAGTTGAAGAAAGTATTATCGGACGTAACGTTGAAATCGGTAAAGGGGCAGTTGTGAAAAACTGTATCTTGTTATCTGGATGCAAAGTATCGGCAGGATCACATTTAGAGAACGTTATTTTGGATAAAGAAGCACGTGTAGAAAAGCATAAAGAATTGATTGGAGATAAAGATTCACCGCTTTATGTTAAAGAAGGGGATGTTGTTTAATGCATATCTTGTTTGCAGCAAGTGAATGTACACCATTCATTAAATCAGGTGGGTTAGCCGATGTTTTAGGTTCCTTGCCACAGTCTTTGCAGAAATTAGGGCATGAATGTATTGTTGTTTTACCTAAATATGCAGATATGAAAGGGGCAGAAGATTTAGAATATGTAACCCATTATGATATTTATATCAGTTGGCGTAAAAAGTATTGCGGTGTTTTTAAATGTGTCAGAGACAATGTCACCTACTATTTTATTGATAATGAAGAATACTATGGTCGTCCGGGCTTGTACAGCTATGATGATGACTATGAAAGATTTGCTTTCTTTGATTATGCAGTTTTGGAATTGATTTCTCATCTTCAGCTAGAAGTCGATATTCTGCATCTTCATGACTGGCAGGCAGCGATGATTGCTCCGTTATATCGTGAACGTTATGCAATGCATCCTTATTATGATGATATTAAAATTGTTTTTACGATTCATAATATTGCTTATCAGGGGAAAGCAGATCCAAAGATTATTAACTCTATTTTTGGATTGCCGGATTACTTATATGAAAATGGAAACTTACGTAATGGAGACTGCTTTAATATGATGAAATCGGCTATTCTTTACAGCGATATCATCACGACGGTTTCTCCAACGTATGCAAAAGAAATTCTAACAGATGAATTTGGAGAAGATCTTCAATACATTCTGCGTATTCGTATGAATGATCTCTATGGTATCTTAAATGGTATCGATTATGTGATCAATGATCCCAAAACAGATCCCAATTTAATTCAATCCTTTGATGTAGATACCATCGAATTAAAGGCTGAAAATAAAGCCGCTTTGCAAAAAGAATTAGGACTGGTTGAAGATCCGGAGGTTCCGTTGATTGGGGTTGTCACTCGTTTGACATGGCAAAAAGGAATTGATCTTATCATCAATCGTTTAGATGAAATGATGAAACGTGACTTACAGTTAGTTATTTTAGGAGCCGGGGATTATCAGTATGAACAGGCTTTTGAAAATGTGGCAAAAAAATATCCGGATAAATTATCTGTCAATTTAAAATATGATTTTGGATTGTCATGCCGTATATATGGATCTTGTGATATGTTCTTGATGCCGTCTTTATTTGAACCATGCGGATTATCACAGATGATGTCTATGCGCTATGGAACGATTCCGATTGTTAGGGAAACTGGTGGATTAAAGGATAGTGTACAGCCATATAATGAATATTTGATGACTGGAACCGGATTCAGCTTTGCGCATTACAATGCTCATGAAATGATGGATATCATCGATTATGCACTTCAAGTTTATCAGCAAAAAGATCAATGGAAACACTTAGTAGAGAATGCAATGAATGAAAAGTTGGATTGGGAAAAGAGTGCTAAAACATATGAAAGATTGTTTAATGATCTTTTAAATCGTTAATAAATGTCTCCAAAGCATATGCTTTGGAGCTTTTTAAAAGGGAGGGAATAAAATGAATGTTGTATTTATATCACCGCATTTTCCAACGTATTTTTATAATTTCTGTGATCGTTTGAAAAAAAGAGGTGTTCATGTATTAGGAATTGGAGATGAGGTTTACGATCATTTATCAGCACAGACAAAAGCTTCATTAACTGAATATTATCGTGTGGATCATTTGGATGATTATGAAGCGGTATATCGTGCTTGTGGTTACTTTATCAGCAAATATGGCAGACTGGATTGGATCGAATCCGAAAATGAATATTGGCTGGAATTAGAAGCGACACTCCGCAGTGACTTTAATGTCAATACCGGAACTAAGATTGAACATATGGGGGAAATGAAATATAAATCCAAGATGAAGGATGTCTATAGGCGAGCAGGGATACCTGTTGCCCGTTATCAGTTGTTGTATTGTCACGAAGATGCCTATGATTTTACGGATCGAGTAGGTTATCCCATTGTAGTAAAGCCGGATAATGGGGTAGGTGCCAGCAAGACCTATAAACTGGAAAACAGAGAAGAATTAGATTATTTTTTGGCTACAAAAGATGATACACTATATATCATGGAAGAATTTGTAAACGGACATGTCGAAACATTTGATGGGATTACAGATTCTAATAAGAATATTTTGATCTGTTCAAATCATGTGATGCTTCATTCAATCATGGATACGGTCAATTTTGAGACGGACATGGCATTCTTCTCACAATCTGTGGAAGATAATGATATTCGTATAATTGGTGAAAAGGTGGTAAAAGCATTTGATACACGAAGCCGATTCTTTCACTTTGAATTTTTCCGTTTAGACAGCGATAAAGAAGGATTAGGTAAAAAAGGTGATCTTATTGGATTAGAAGTGAATATGCGTGCACCGGGTGCTTATATGCCGGATATGATCAATTATGCCTACGATGAAGATGTTTACTCGATATGGGCAGATATGTTAGTTTTTGACCGCTGTTTCAGTGTTCCGCAAAGGAAATATTATGTTGGCTATGCATCACGCCGCCATGGCATCGATTACGCATACACTCACGATGAAATTATTGCGATGATGAAAGATCAGCTGCTTTTAGAAACAGAAATTGCTCCTTCGCTTGCTGCTGCAATGGGGAACCATGCTTATTTATTTAGAACTGTCGATCGTTATCATTTAGAAGAATGGGTTCGTACGATTTTACGTCGTAAAGACGGAACTGAATGGTTTTAATGTCATTACTTAATTAAATGAACTGCAAGGTTGGATATCCCTAATCTTGTTAGTTCATTTTCTTTTTTTTATAAATGAAATAGGATAATTTTGTAAATTCTGTTTATAAATCTGTTGAAGTTAAAACTTGTCTTTGATGAATGGGTGGGTGAGTTTAAACTAACATTATGAATAATAAAAAAGGATCAACCTCTGCGAATAGGCAGAAATTAATCCTGATTGTTAGTTTAATCTTCTAAATCAGCTCCGTTAGAAGCGATTACTTTTTTATACCAGAAGAATGAGTCTTTACGAATTCTTCTTAAATCTTTTAAATCAAATTCATCACGATTCACATAAATGAAACCATAACGTTTTGTACAACCTTGATGTGTAGAGATCAAGTCAATGGCAGACCAAGGAGAATATCCCATTAAGTCAACGCCATCTGTGATAGCTTCCTGACACGCTTTGATATGTTGTCTTAAATAGTCAATACGGTAATCATCATGAATCTTGTCACCTTCTTCTAATTTATCAGGGACCCCACATCCATTTTCAGTGATTAATAATGGTAAATGATATCTTTCCCATAATTGTCTTAAAGTAACACGTAATCCTACAGGGTCAATTCCCATTCCTAATGAAGTCTGTTTTTGATTAGGGTTCTGAACATTCTGAGCAATACCAGGTTCTGTCATTAATCCAATCATAAATTCAGCTTGACTTCCTTTAGCTTTTTCAATAGCGACTTTAGCTTCTTCTTCAGAAATATATTTCACTGTACCACCACCATAATAGTTAAAGGCAATGAAATCGGGTTTTCCATTCGCTAAAGTTTCAGCATCTCCCTCTTCAAAAGTAGGGGCCCATCCGCGTTGAGTTAAATATTCCATGAACGCTTCAGGATATTTACCGAATACTGCTGTATCTAAGTACATACGATTTCTTAATTGATCATAATCCATCGCTGCCAATGTATCTTCTGGTGAAGAAGTAGCAGGATAAATGCAGGTAATATTTGGTGCAGGAGCAATTTTACCGTCTTTAACTAATTCATGACAAGCAATCATGGCTCTAGCCTGTGCCAACAGCATATGATGGTTTGCTTGATATTTATCTTTTTCACTTGGATAAGGGAAGAAGATGACCATCATATTTTGTTCGTTAATAGTCAGCCAATGTTTGACACGGTCGCCAAAGTTTTCAAAACAAACACGTGTATATCTTTCATAATCTGCGATACATTGTCTTGATGCCCATCCACCGTATTTTTCTTGTAAAGCTAATGGCAAATCAAAATGGTACAAAGTAACGACCGGTGTAATATTATATTTTAGTAATTCATCGATCAAGTTGTTGTAGAATTCAATACCTTTTGGATTTACTTTTCCATCTCCATCAGGAATAATTCTAGGCCAAGCAATTGAGAAACGGTATTCTTTAAATCCCATTTCTGCCATCAAAGCAACATCTTCTTTATAATGATGATAATGATCACTCGCTACTTTAAAATCAGTAGTCCCTTCTGGAATAGGAGCTGTTTCTTGTGTTGATAATCCTTTTCCGTCTTCATCATAAGCGCCTTCTACTTGATAAGCAGAAGTACTTGCTCCCCAAAGAAAATCTTTAGGGAAAGGTTTTAATTTTAAATGTTCCATATTTTTCCTCCTATATAACAGTATAATTATACAATAAAATGTAAACGTTTGCACTTGTTTTGTTGCATTGAAAATATTCTTTTTGAAGAATAGTTGAAAATACTTTTCAAATCAGACTTTTGTGCTATAATATATTTTATAAAAGCGCTTACACTTTTCTGAAATCAGTGCAGTGGGGAGAGAATAAAGTGAAAAGAAAGTTATTAATAGTAGCTTGTCTATTGATCATGGTGGTTATTATCAGTGGATAAGTTTCTTGATCCTGTTTCCGGGTGAAACAGGATTTTTACTTTTTGATCAAGAGGGATTGACATTAAAGTTAACTTTAATATTATAATGCATTTGTATGTAAAAGATAACATGATTATAAAAGGAGAAAAGATAATGGAAAAATCAAAAGTTTATTTTACACGTCAGATTACTCCGGAGGCGATGATCACAATGTATGAAGCAATGGGTGTTAAACTGCCTGGAAAAGTGGCAGTGAAAGTACATTCCGGTGAAGTAGGCAATCAAAATTTTATTCGTCCTTCGTTTATGAAACCGATCATTGATTATGTAGAGGGAACAATCGTGGAATGCAATACTGCATATGAAGGAAAACGCAATACGACAAAAGAACACTGGGAAACGATGAAGCTTCATGGCTGGACGGATATTGCTGATGTAGATATCATGGATGAAGAAGGCGAAATGGAACTTCCGGTAGAAAACGGACATCATCTTAAAGTAAATTATGTAGGAGAACATATGAAAAAGTATGACTCTATGCTGGTATTAAGTCATTTTAAAGGACATCCTATGGGAGGTTTTGGCGGTGCTTTAAAAAATATTTCTTTCCCATGGAAAAGCGCATATTCATGGTGCAGGAGTAGCTGAACATATTTGGAGTGCAGATCATAATGAATTTTTAGAATCCATGGCTGATGCTTCAGAATCGATTGTCCGCTACTTTAAAGAAAACATTGTTTATATCAATGTCATGTGTAATATGTCAGTGGACTGTGATTGCTGTGCAGAAGCAGAAGATCCTGCTATTGCAGATATCGGTATTTTGTGTTCGACAGATCCAGTCGCCTTGGATCAGGCATGTATAGATATGGTTTATGCAAGTAATGACCCAGGGAAACCACATTTATTGGAACGCATTGAATCAAGAAATGGTGTGCATACAATAGAAGCTGCGGCGGCATTGAACATTGGAAACCGAGATTATGATTTCATCGATTTATCTAATCATTAGCCAAAAATAAAATCTGCGAATTGTTTTTCGCAGATTTTTATTGATTTATTTATTTAAAATAATGTTTGTCAAGTCTACAGGCTCAACGATTTTCCCGTCTTTATAAACACGCATATTACCAGATGCAATTTCATCAATTAAGATGACTTCATCATTATTGTAACCAAATTCAAATTTAATGTCATAAAGATCAAGACCTTTTTTCTTAAGATCATCCGCTACTAATTTTGTGATTCTTAATGTTTGATCTTTCATGCTCGCAAATTGTTCTTCGCTCATGATTCCAAGTGCTGCAAGACCTTCGCTGGTAATTAATGGATCTCCTCTGTCATCATCTTTTAATGTTGCTTCAACGTAACCTCCTTCTAAAGGTGTTCCGTCTTTAATATAATCCCCATAACGACGAATGAAACTTCCTGTTGCAACCAAACGGCAAATCACTTCAAGACCTTTACCAAATACTTTGGCAGGAAGAACTTCCATTGTTGCTTCGTCAATGTTTGCCTCAACATAGTGAGTCTTGATTCCAGCGTCTTTTAAGATTTCAAAGAAATGGATTGACGTTTCTAAGTTTGCTTTTCCAATACCATCAATAGTTAATCCAACTGAGTTTTCACCTGGATCAAAGACACCGTCTTTACCAGTACAATCATCTTTGAATTTCAGCATAACATTTCCGTTATCTAATTCATAAACATCTTTAGTTTTACCTTCATAGACTTTTTTCATAATTTTCCTCCGTGTTATTTTATTGATTCTTGAACGTTGTTATTATATCATTTTTTTGATGAAATTCTACATTTTTATGTAAATTTATATGATAAAAGATAATTTGTGAGGGATAGCTTATGAAAATCACGGTTTTAGTCAGGAATCTTGCTTCCATAATGGATATATGTTTAAATAAAAGCAGAGAAACAAGGAGGAAATCAGTATGTTAATTGAGGAAATATTAAAATCAAAAAAAGGTTTTTCTCCTTTAGAAGTCACACTCGCTGATTATTTTTTAGAGCATTCATTAGATATTGAAAAACAGAGTGCCAGATTTATCGCTAAAAAATTGTTTACTGTTCCGTCGACGATTGTCCGCTTCACTCAAAAAATCGGCTATCAAGGGTATAATGAATTTAGAGAAGCTTATCTTAAGGAACAGGAGTATTTATCGAGCCATTTTGAACACATTGATCCAAACTTCCCTTTTGATGATCAAGATAAAAACATTGTGATCGCTAACAAAATGGGAACTTTATATCATGAAATTATTGAAGATGTCTTGACTTTGCTTGATCACGATCAGCTCCAGGCAGCGATTACTCTTTTAAAGAATGCCGATTTTATCTATGTTTTTTCATTGGGGGTACAGTTAGATATAGCCCAGACATTTAAAGATAAGATGCTTAAAATCGGAAAGAATGTGATGACTGAGGAGAAAGCCGATGAAATGTTTTATCGCAGTAAGTACTGTAACGAGAAGAGTGTTTTTTTATTAATCTCTTATTCGGGGGAAACAGAAACATTATTGAGAATTGCAAAACAGTTAAAGATCCGTCATATCCCTTTGTTGGCAATCACAACCTATGGAGAAAACTCTCTTTTTCAATATGCCGATCCTATTTTATATGTATCCAGCCGAGAAAAACTGATTGAGAATTTAGGCAGCTTCAGTATGAATTTAAGTGTCTTGTTTCTATTGGATATTTTATATGCGAATCTGTTTAACGAGGATCGTCAAAATCATTATGATAAGCGGGTAGATGCCTCTAAATCCTTTGAACAATATCGGACGACCTATAATAGCTTATTAAAAGATAGAAAAGAGTAGGTTAACAGCGTTTGACGACAACGGTTATATTTTAAGACATTATAAATAAGAAATAGACACCGATATAGTGTGTTATCCGCTGAAGGGATTAAAAATATACAAACAGAAAAAATAAAATGAATGATGAATAAAAGTGTTAGCTTAGCATTATCAAGAAACCAGTCGTAAGCAAAACAAAGACGACTTTTACAGCTTATGGAGTGAGAATAAAGGAAACTCACACATATTCATTATTCAAAGTAAAAGAACAGGCTTTTGACCTGTTCTTTGTTTATATCAGATGATAATGTTCTAATAATTCTTCAATAATTGTGCCTTGGAGTTCTTTTAATGCTTTGCGTCCAACAAATTTATATTTGAATGGCAGAGAAATCTGATCTAATTTCTTACCGTCCATCATCTTTGAAGTCGCATCTAACAAATCTCTCACGTCATAACAAGATCCCCATACTTCGGGAACACCGCGATCAATGTCAAGTAATGTATACACAGCTTCCATTCCGGTTCGGACAGAATATTCAGTAGTGAAGATCGTATCTCGGATTGTTTCGGCAAACTGACCGATAAATGCAAAGTTCACACTGCCTGTTGGAACCACATTTGGACGATCCCCTTTTTCGCGTGGCATAAAGAAAGCAGTAATATAAGGCATCATGCATGGAATCGTGCTGGCTGAATGCGTAGCGAGGTCTAAGATCTGATCTTCAGGAACGCCCATATGATATAACCATTCTTCACAAATTTCAATACCGGTACATTCACGCATTGGTTTTTTTATAAAGTTTCCGGGGACATCTGTATAAAGTCCGTAAATCCATCCGACTAACTGTTCTTTAGGCTGGGCTTTGAAATGAGGCTGACGGTTAAATGTATAGCTCATCAGCCAGTTAGAATCTTTCACCGTTACAATACCACCCGTTACTACTTTTCCTGAAAATGGATCACGTTTACATATTTTTTCTAGATAAGGTGGGATCTTGTCATCCAATGTAGTGACGGTAGCAGATTCCCAATTTGTTGCTTTGATATTGCCACAGAATTTATCGGGATGACCAAAGTCTGGATGCTGAGCGGCAATCTTTTTCCATAACTGCCAGCAGCCCCCATCTCCTTCTTTGGTATTTTGTATCGGTGCATGGGTATTATCTCCTAAAGAAGAGTTTTCTGTACAGCTTCCATTCGTAATAAACAATAGATCATCTTCTGTCAGATCAATGGATTCTTCAACACCCTGATGTGTGCAGAGAATACGTTTTGCCAACTTTTTAGCACCCTTAAACTCAAATTCAACATTTGTCACTTGAGTGCTGTAATGGAATTGAACATGATGAGATTCCAGATATTTAATCATTGGCAAAATCAGGGACTCATATTGATTATACTTTGTAAATTTAAGAGCGCTGAAATCAGGCAGACCACCAATATGATGAATGAAGCGCTGAATATACAATTTCATTTCTAAGGCACTATGCCAAGTTTCAAAGGCAAACATCGTCTGCCAGTAAAGCCAAAAATTCGATTTGAAAAATTCCGGATGTAAAACATCTGTGATTGTTTTATTATAAAGCTGTTCATCAGGGGTCATGAATAATTCCATGATACTCATGGCTGCTTTATCGGATAATGCAAACTTACCATCGGTATGAGCATCTTGACCACGATTGAAAGTTGCTCGCATCAATGAGTAGTTAGGGTCTTTTTTATTTAACCAATAATATTCATCTAAAACGGAAACATCTTTAGTTTCAATAGAGGGGATAGAGTGAAATAAATCCCATAAACATTCAAAATGGTTTTCCATTTCACGACCGCCACGGATAATGAATCCTTTTTCCGGGTTGTAAATACCATCACAGGCTCCACCAGGCAAATCCATTTCTTCTAAGATATGAATATGCTCTCCTTTCATTTGTCCATCTCTGACTAAAAAGCAGGCAGCGGATAAAGAAGCCAATCCGGAACCAATCAGATATGCCGATTTTTTATCCACTCCTTCTGGTTTTAGTGGACGAGCAAAAGCTTCGTAATTTCCGTTACTGTAATACATATAACATTCCTCCTTGTTGATATGCTTACATTATAATCTGTCTGTTTTATAAAAACGATGGACAGATAAAAGCCAATGGCTAAATTTTAACCATTGGCTCATTATTGTCTAAATTTTGGACAAATCAATGGAGTTGTCTATCGTTCTTCAAAACGCAGCAGGGCTTTATGAAAATCTCCTTCAATCAACGTTGTCAAATCCTGAATGATTTCATCAGGGTTACGCTTCATATTTCCTTCAATCCATTCCAATGCCAAGCCCACAAAAGCATGTTTATAAAAATTAGCGATAAACTCTTTATGCTTTTGATCGACTTTCATACCTTGTGCTTGTTCGTTTACCACATCTATTAAAAACTGATAGGTGGTTTGGTTTAAAAAACGCATCAGATCTTTACGGCTTAATGAGTGGTAAGTATTGGTGATAAATGTTTTATTATCTAAAGCATATTGAAACAATGCCCGTACACCATCAGCCCATGTTTCATAAGTTTTATTGTCAGCAATCACTTTTTCCATTTCCGTTTCATATATCCAATCTATTAAATCATAAATATCTTGAAAATGATAATAGAAAGTATGACGATTTACTTCACAGTCTTCTGTGATATCTGTGACCGTAATCTTGGATAACGGTTTATGGATCAATAGCTGCTTTAATGAAGCTGCAAGGGCTCTTTTGGTTGTTTGTGACATTAAACTCATCTCTTTTCTTTTACTATCTCGATATCATTTTAGCATATTTTATATAAGATGTATAAAAAAGAAGTATGGCTTTTGCCATACCTCTCGCTTTTAAATGACTTTAAACTGTTTCCATTTTCCCTGATAGTATCTTTTGGCGATTAGTGCAGATTTGATTGCCCAATCTCCCACCATCGCTAAAGCAATACCGATTACACCTAAATTCATCCAAATACCAAAGATGATGGAAAGTATAACACGACATACAACGGTTGAAAAAATAGATGTATACATTGTATATTTAACGTCCCCACAGGCACGAAGTCCATTTGATAAGGAAGAAGCAATCGGACATAGCAAAGCGTTAAAGAGATTATGAATCAGACACAATATAATAATCATATAGATAGTGTCACTTGATAAACTGTAAAGTTGAAGAATCAACGGTGTCACTATAAAGAAAACAATATTCCAAATGATCCCGCCAAGATAGGTAATTCTTAATAGCTTCTTCATATAATAATCTGCTGCTTCAACATCTCCGGCTCCCATACATTGTCCGATTACGGTAATAAAAGCAGGACCCATTGCCAAACAAAAGAGTGCAGCCATCGACCAAAAACTTTGAGCGACTCCATTAGCGGCAATTTGGCTGGTTCCAAACATCGCCACAATACTGCTCAGTGCTACTTTGGATAGCTGGAATAACCCATTTTCAATTCCATTAGGAATGGCAATATTTAAAATGCGTCGAATCATCTCTTGGCTCCATTTGAAGATATCTTTGATACGTACATAAATCGTATTGTTTTTATTTAAAGATATTGCAAGTAAAATAACTGCGGCTATGACTCTGGAAATCAATGAAGGATAAGCCACTCCGGCAACTCCGGCATGGAGAACAAAAATCCCGATGAAGTTTCCTACAACATTAATGACGTTCATAATAATGGATACATACATAATTGTTTTTGTTTTAGACATACTTCTAAATAATCCCGCACAACTGTTGTAAATAGCTAATGCTGGGAAAGAAAACGCAGAAATAATTAAATACGTTAAACACGCTTGCATCACTTCACTTTCCACACGCCCAAAAAGCAAAGTCAGCAGCTCTCGACGAAAAATAATCGCCACTCCCATTAAAATAATAGAAATGAATGTGGTGATCATCACTAACTGACTGGAAGCTAAAACCCCATTCTTTTTATCTTTATTCCCTACGTATTGACTTGCGACAACAGCCCCTCCCGAAGCTAGCGCCGTAAAAACAAGAATAAAGACCGTATTTAACTGATTGACTAACGAAACGCCCGAAACGGCGGCTTCTCCTGCATAACTCACCATCAAAGTATCGGCAATGCCCACAAGTAAGATCAGTAACTGCTCGATAATCAGCGGAACAATCAAGTCACGCAAGTTGCGATTAGAAAATAGCTGTCGGCTTTTCTCTATCTGTATTTTTGGTTCAATTAATTTCAACATATCTACACCTCAATTCTTTTACATTGTACAATCTGGAGTGCGCTCCAAGTCAATAAGAAAAAGCAATTAATTTAAAAAGTGGCTTAAATTCAAGTATTTTTTTATTCTTTGAGCCAATAAAGATATGCCTAAAATGTATATGAATAACTAATACTATGGTTTTTATTATGGAAAATAGAGTAAGATTAATATCATTTTACTCTTTATTTTATAAAAACATCTTGACTTGAAGTGAACTCTAAGGTGTAAGATTAACTTAAATCCAAGAAGGATCGAATGAAAATAAGAATGTTTTCATAAAGACAGAAGTTATAAAGATAATAAAGAAAAAAAGCAGAAGTCCCAACACATTGAAGTGTATGAAGAGTTATAGACATAACTGTGGAAAGGACAATATGAATTTATTAAAAAGGAATAAAATCTTACATTGAATATCTAGGGCAACGTTATTATCCTAGACTTTTTGTGTTGGAAATGAATGATGGGAGTAAGAAATTTTAAAATAGGAGAGGTCATATGACAAAATATTTAGAAGATATATCCGATTATTGGGATACTCGTGCCAGAGGCTATTCTTTGGATAATCAAGCGGAATTGGAAAGTGGACAAGCAACGAAATGGCTTCAGCTGATCGAACGCTATGTTTCGATCAAAAAAGAATGGCATGTTTTAGATTTAGGCTGCGGACCGGGCTTCTTTTCGATCTTGTTGTCTCAAATCGGGTGTCGGGTAACGGCGATTGATTATAGTGACAAGATGTTGCAGGAAGCAAAAGCAAACGCTGAAAAATATAAGACAAGTATTGATTTTAAGAAAATGGATGCTCATCAGTTGATGTTTCAAGATCAAAGTTTTGATTTGATCATTACCCGTAATGTCACCTGGAATCTGGAACAACCCATGATTGCTTATCAAGAAATGTTAAGGGTGCTAAAACCTAGCGGGCATTTATTAAATTATGATGGAAATTACTATTATCATTATACAGATGAGGATTACAATCGAAAAATGCATCGTGAACATCAACATATGGAAGGGATTGATGTATCTAAAATTGACGGAATTGCTGAACATTTAGAATTATCTAAGCATTTGCGTCCTTACTGGGATGAAGAAGTATTTAAACAATTAGGGGTTAGTTCTATAGAATGGGATATTCTAAATAAAGAGATAAATTCGTTGGGAAAAACAATGATTCGCAGCTTTTTGATACACGTTATTAAATAATGAAAAGCTATATTATTAAAAGACTGTTTTCCTTAATCTTTGTATTATTAGGCGTTACTTTTTTAACTTTTTTAGTTACGGATTTAGCCCCTAGTGATAGTGCAGAGATGTATTATCTATCAAGAGGAATGACACCATCAAGTGAAACTTTAGAAACTACTCGTAAAGAAATGGGATTGGATAAGCCGGTGATTGAACGTTATGTTCATTGGTTGGATGAAGCCATGCATGGAAACCTTGGGGAATCCTATCATTATGGCAACAGCGTTATTGAACAGATGAGCCGAAAACTGCCCAATACATTAAAACTTGCTTTTTTATCCTTAAGTATTGTTGTGGTAATATCCATTCCTTTAGGTATTTTTACAGCGATTTATCAAAATAGAGCTATCGATTATTTCATTCGCTTTTTAACTTTTTTTAGTATCTCTATTCCTAATTTTTGGTTAGGGTTATTGCTTATCTATATTTTTTCGGTAAAGTTAGGAATTTTTAATGTTATTAGCGGTACGGATCTTAAAGGAATGATATTGCCGATGATTACTCTGTCATTGCCGTTAATGGGTTCCTATATACGTCAAATCCGAACGGCCATCTTAGAGGAACTTAGTAAAGACTATGTTGTCGGTGCTGTGTCTAGGGGATTAAGTCAATGGGACATCATTGTTAAACATGTCTTACCAAATGCTTTTTCTTCTATTGTGACATTATTGGGCTTATCGATTGGACATTTATTGGGAGGTACGGCTATTGTAGAAACAATTTTTTCCTATCAAGGGATTGGCAGTATGATCGTAGAAGCGATTCGTGTCCGAGACTATCCAATTATACAAGGGTATGTCGTTTGGATGGCAATCATTTATGTTTTCGTTAATCTCATTGTTGATCTGCTTTGTTTCATGATGAATCCTAAAATGCGTTTAAGCAAGGGGGAACGATTATGAAAAAGATAAAAAACTGGACAACGATCAAAATTATTATATTATCCTCTCTGGCAGGGGGATTATTATTAGTTGCTTTATTTGGAAAATACTTAGCCCCGTATGATCCATTAGAAGTGAATTATGCTTTGTCATTACAGCCGCCCAGCCGTGCACATTGGTTTGGTACAGATAAACTAGGACGAGATATCCTTTCAAGGATATTATGTGGAGCAAGATCGTCTTTTTCATTAACTTTTATAATGCTGATTATCATTGTATTTGTTGGTGTCACTCTAGGCTTGATTGCCGGTTATAAAAAAGGCATGATTGATCATGTTTTAATGCGATTTGCAGATGTGTTATTGGCTTTTCCTGATACGATCTTTGCGATTGCAGTGGCTGGAATATTAGGCGCGGGACTATTTCATACTGTTTTTGCTTTAGCTCTAATATGGTGGACGAAGTATGCAAGACTTACAAGAACTTTGGTTTCGTCTATCATGCATCAGGATTTTATCATTGCCGCTAAACTATCAGGGGCAAAACCGTTTAAGATCATCTGGGCTTATATCTTGCCAAATGTATTTCCGCAAATCTTGATTCATGCCACCTTAGATATTGGTTCCATGATGATTTCTCTAGCAGGACTTAGCTTTTTAGGATTAGCAAGTCAGCCTCCCCAACCGGAATGGGGATATATGCTTTTTGAAAGTAAACAATTTATGCAGACTGCCCCATGGATGATGGTGTATCCGGGGTTAGTGATATTGATCAGTGTGATCATCTTTAATTTATTGGGAGATAGTTTACGTGATAAACTAGATCCTAAACAATCATAGGAGGAATTATGAAAAAAATCAGACATTGTTTATTCTGTTTATTACTTAGTTTATCGTTACTGGGATGTCAAGCTGGGCAAAAAAACAATCCTCAGCCGAATCATTTGAATGCAGCGATGTTTTGGATCAGTACATCCTTAGATCCTACAAATGATTATGATGGTTGGGTGTTAAGCCGTATAGGCGTAGGGGAAACCTTATTTCGTTTAAATGAAGCATTTGAAGTGGAACCATGGCTGGCAGACAGCTATCAACAGGTAGATGACACCACTTGGCAATTTCATATTCGAGAGGGGATTCGATTTTCTAATGGCAACGTTGTGGATGGTGAAAGCGTGAAATCCTGTATTGAAAGAGCCTTTACGAAAAACGCTCGGGCTAAAGATTATTTTGACTTAAGTCATGTGGAAGCGTCAGGACAAAATGTTACTGTATATTTAAACACAGCAAGCGGAGCCGTCATTAATAATTTATGTGAACCCTTGTTTACGATTTATGATGCCTCTGAAAATGAAGATAAGATACAAACTTCACCTAGCTGTACCGGTGCTTTTGTAATTGATCAGTTTGTACCTGAAACAACGATTGACTCTTCAGCGAATAAAAATTACTGGGATGGCCAGGTGGGACTGGAAACTGTACATTTTACACAAGTAGCGGATTCTGATTCACGTGTTTTAGCGTTGCAGTCTGGTGAGGTAGATTTAGTGACAACCATCGATTATTCAAATCTTTCTTTATTTAGTGATGAATCAAAGTACACAGTGTCACAGGTGTTGGGTCCACGATGCAACGTGGTCTATATGAATAATACATCTCAATTTTTATCTGACCAAACTTTACGTCAGGCATTGTCGTATGCGATTGATCGTCATAGCATTGTCCAGTTAACAGGAGGAAAAGAGGCATTAGGTTTATATTCAAGTGCATTGCCTTATGGGGAAGGAATAACCAATGCTTATGATTACAACCCTAAGGAAGCGATACGTCTATTGGATCAGGCAGGTTATGTAGATAGCAACGGGGACGGTATACGTGAAATAAATGGGCGAAACATTGTAATCGAATATTATGAAAGCGCAGATCATGGATCAAGTGATGCTAGTATTATTGCGCAATCGATTCAAAATGAAGCAAAAGAAATTGGGATTTCTATCCATATCAATCAAGTAGAAAACTTAGCTGATATAAAAGCATCTGGAACATTCGATATGTGTTCAGCAAATGATTCAACCGCTCCAACCGGTGATCCTGAAGTATTCTTACAATTTCATTACCGAAGTGGTGCAAAGGAAAATATTGCTCGCTATACTAATCCAACTGTTGATCAGATGATATTGACATTAGCCGGAACATTCGATATTAAAGAACGTCAGGAACTTTCTAAAGAGATTTCTGAAATTTTATTAGAAGACGCGGTAAGCTTATATGTATCTTATCTGCCATTAAATACCATTACTTCCTCTAAGGTTAAAGGTGCAAATCAGCATCCGGTTGATTATTATATGGTGACAAAGGATATCCGTGTTCAAAATGATTAATCTAGTTGAATATCATCATATTGATCTATATTATCAGGATCAGCCTGTTTTAAAAGATATTTGTTTGACCATTCCTAAGAATAAAACCGTAGCGATTGTAGGGCAGAGCGGCTCAGGGAAATCAACCTTGCTTAAATTAACGATGCAGTTATTGGGAAAAGATGCAGTCGTTCAAAATGGTCGGATTCTTTTTGAGGGACAGGAACTGTTATCATTAAATACACATTCGTGGCAATCGATTCGGGGCAGAGAGATTGGAATGATCTTTCAAAATGCAAGTCAGTATTTTGATCCGCGAAAAAAGATAAAGGATCAATACCTTGAAATTTTATCTAAACATTTTAATATGGATAAAAATACGGCTTTAGAGACAGCACAAAAACAAATGCGTCAAGTCTCTTTGCTTAGTCCTGATTCTGTCTTAGGGAAATATCCTTTTGAGTTATCCGGAGGAATGGCACAGCGAGTGGCAATTGCAATGGCATTAAGTTTGAAACCAAAGCTTCTTTTAGCCGATGAACCGACAAGTGCATTAGATGTTGTGAGTCAAAAACAGATTTTAGAAGAATTTCGTATGATCAAGGAAAGGGAAGAAATGACTATCATGATCGTCACTCATAATATGGCAGTAGCCCAATATTTAGCGGATTATATTGCAGTGATGAATCATGGTGGCATTGTCGAATTTGGTACGCGTGATCAAATCATTTATTCTCCCCAGCATCCCTATACTAAACTTCTTTTAGAGGTGACGAAAAAGGAGGAACATTACCATGGATGAACCGATTTTCTCTCTAAAAGATGTCTCTCAAGTGTATATAAATAATAGTGAAAAAAATGAAGCTTTGAAACATGTGAATCTGACTATTTATCATGGCGAATGTTTAGGGATTGTAGGGCAGAGTGGCTGTGGCAAAAGCACACTTGGAAAAATCATTTCCTTAATTGATAAACCGACTCAAGGGGAAGTATACTATCAAGGGAATAAAATCCAATTTAGTGACCGCAGTATTTATCCGATCCGAAAAGAAATTCAATATATTTTTCAAGATCCTATCAGTGCTTTTTCACCACGTAAAAAGATCATAAAGTTCTTGTTGGAACCTTATGTGAACTTTAAACTTTGTCCTAAAAAAGAAGCTTTAATCCAGATTGAACATTATCTAAAACAAGTCGGTTTAGATCAAAGTTGTTTGAATAAATATCCGCATCAGTTAAGTGGGGGACAACTGCAAAGAATCGTTATCGCAAGGACATTATCTTTATCTCCTAAACTAATAGTCTGTGATGAAATGACAAGTGCTTTAGATGTAATCGTGCAAGATGAAATCCTGACATTAATGAAAAAACTACAGATTGAAAATCAACTGACACTTGTGTTTATTTCTCATGATCTTTCGATTGTGCAACGGTTTTGTGATCGTACAATGGTCTTATTTGATGGAGAACAAATCGAATGTTTAAACAGCAAGGATTTTACTGCTTCGAAGCATCCTTATATAGAATTATTAAAGGACGCTATACTTTAAATACGCTCTTATCGGAGTGTATTTTTATTTTTTTGAAATATAAAAAGGAGAAGTATAAATTTAAAAAGAGTGATGATTGAAAAGAATATATAAATTACAATTAAAATAGTGTTTAATACGGTTTATTTAATTTAGAAAATACAAAACTTTTCAGTTAGAAGAGTATGTTTTTATTTGTGTTTTCTGAAAAAACACTAATTTAATGTTATATAACAATGTTTACTATGAAGAATGACTGGAATTTAAAAATAATTATTGTGAAACTGAATCAAAAAAGTTCTGACATAAAATCAGAACTTTTCATATTTTGATATAAAACTGTAATTATTTACAAGCTTCTTCGATTGCTACAGCTACAGCAACAGTTGCTCCAACCATTGGGTTGTTACCCATACCGATTAATCCCATCATTTCTACGTGAGCAGGAACTGATGAAGAACCAGCGAATTGAGCATCTGAATGCATACGTCCCATAGTATCCGTCATACCATAAGAAGCAGGTCCGGCTCCCATATTATCTGGGTGTAATGTACGTCCAGTACCACCACCAGAAGCAACTGAGAAATATTTTTTACCTTGTTCGATACATTCTTTTTTATATGTACCAGCAACAGGATGTTGGAAACGAGTAGGGTTTGTAGAGTTACCAGTGATTGATACGTCTACACCTTCACGATGCATGATTGCTACCCCTTCACGAACATCATCAGCACCATAGCAGTTTACTTTAGCTCTTGGTCCATCAGAGTAAGCAGTTGTAGAAAGAACTTTTACTTCTCCTGTGAAATAATCAAATTGAGTTTCTACATAAGTGAATCCATTGATTCTTGAGATGATCTTAGCAGCATCTTTACCTAAACCGTTTAAGATAACTCTTAATGGTTTAGTTCTAACTTTGTTAGCTTTTTCAGCGATCTTGATAGCTCCTTCAGCAGCAGCGAAAGATTCATGTCCGGCTAAGAAAGCAAAACATTCTGTGTTTTCATCTAATAACATTGAACCTAAGTTACCATGTCCTAAACCAACTTTACGATCATCAGCTACAGATCCTGGAATACAGAATGATTGTAACCCAATACCGATTGTTTTAGCGGCATCTACAGCTTTTACGTCACCGTTTTTAATTGCCATTGCAGCACCTACAGTGTAAGCCCAACAAGCATTTTCAAAACAGATTGGCTGAGTTGATTTTACGATATCGTAAACATTAATTCCTTTTTCATCGCAGATAGCTTTTGCTTCTTCGATAGATTTGATATCAAATTTAGCTAATGCAGCGTTAATTTGATCAATTCTTCTTTCATAACTTTCAAATAATGCCATTGTTTGTACCCCCTATTATTCCTTTCTTGGATCGATGTACTTAGCAGCTTCATCAAATCTACCGTAAGTTCCAGTAGCTTCAGCCATTGCTTCATTAGCATCTTTTCCAGCTTTAATCATATCCATCATTCTACCTAAGTTGATGAATTCATAACCGATGATTTCCCCATTAGCATCTAAAGCGATTTTGTTAATGTAACCTTCAGTTAATTCTAAGTATCTAGGTCCTTTTAATTTAGTAGCGTAAGATGTACCAGTCATACTTCTTAAACCTTTACCTAAATCTTCAAGTCCGGCACCGATAGGTAATCCACCTTCTGAGAAAGCAGATTGAGTACGTCCGTAAACGATTTGTAAGAACAATTCTCTCATTGCAGTATTAATAGCGTCACAAACTAAGTCAGTGTTTAAACCTTCTAATAAAGTTTTACCAACTAAAGCTTCAGAAGCCATTGCTGCAGAGTGAGTCATTCCTGAACATCCGATCGTTTCGATCAATGCTTCTTCAATGATTCCTTCTTTAACATTTAAAGTTAATTTACAAGCCCCTTGCTGAGGTGCACACCAACCGATACCATGTGTCAAACCGCTGATGTCTTTAATTTCTTTTGAATATACCCATCTTCCTTCTTCTGGAATTGGAGCACATCCGTGTGAAGCGCCAATTTTAACACTGCACATTTGTTCTACTTCATGTGAATAAATCATGTTTTAATAAACTCCTTTCATTTGATTATGATTTCAATTTCCGTATGAATACAATAACTATTCATGCATCTTTAAGGCAACCGTAATTACCTAGACTTAGTATAAAGTAAAGAGGCTCTAAAGTCAATTGCACTTTCAGTCATTTTTAGGTCAAATAAGATAAAATCCCTTATGAAAAATGGAAATCTACAATTACTTTTTAAATATCTGAAAAAGAAATTTTTAATATTTCTTAAGATTCTCTTAAATACGGTTTTTTATGTTTTTTTCATGTTAGGATATGGGCGGAGGGAAGATTATGAAAAAACGATTATCAATTATCATGACCATGTTGATGGTGGCAGTCAGTACACTTAGCCCAATCCACGGTCAGTCATCATCCTCACTAACGCCTTATAGTGATGGATTAGATGCCAAGAGCACAAGCTCTACCAAATATGTGAATATAAGTGAAAGCTTATCCGGGTATATGCTTGCAACCAGTGAAGGGTTAAGTATTATCGGAAATGATCAGTTTAAAGTAACCACGAGCTATCCAGTAAAAGACTATGAAATCGTTAACGATGTGAACCAAGGCGGACAAAATGATATTCTTGTTTACATGGATAGCCCTAACGGACAAGATAATGTAGCATTAATCAGCAGTGAAGACTCTAAGGTTTTATTTTCTAAGAATTATCATCATCTAAATACAGAACAAGGAAAAGGACAATTTGAAGAAAACTCAAAAGTTCTGCAGTTGTTATATAAAGAGGGACGTATCTATATTTTATATGATTACCATATTATTTGTTTAGATTTAGAAGGCAATCAAATCTTTGATTATGAAGACAAAGATAATATTTGGAAAATGATACCGGTAGGGGATAATGGACTTGCTTTTACATGCCAAACCGGTATGGTGAAACTGTTGGATCGCAGTACTGGTAAAGTGCAGTGGTCTGTGCAGTTAACAGGAACACTGCAAGTTCCGACAATGGACCCCAATCGTACAAGTGCCGTTCAATTAAATGTTTGGGATCTCTATTTAGTAAATGATTCACTTTTTGTTACTGCGGAAAACGGTACGCTTGTACAATTAAACAAAGATACAGGTGATTTTATAAACTCGGTTGATTTAGGGATGATCAGTGAGGAACAGTTAATCCGTCAGTTATCTTCTAATTCGGGATATGACAGTCAATATCGTCCGACTGTATTTCCAAATGGAATAACAACTAATGGATTTATGGGGTATACGATCGAACCGATAAAAGACCATACACTTTTAATTAGTGGTTTCTTAGGCCATGAAAAAGCACAGACATTTAAGTCCGATGGGGGAATGATGAGCAGAGGAGAACAACAAGTGATTCTTCCGGCTCTGGGTATTTATGATCAAGAGACAAATCAAATCACCCAAACATTTACATTTGAACAATATAATTTGAAATCTTCAAATGCGATCCTTTCTACTTATCAAGATCAAGACGTTATCATAGCGCCAAGTTATAGTAAAAAAGGGGAATTGAAAATAAATATTTATTCTTTAGAAGATGGACAAATGATAGGGCAAGAAAGTATCAAAGCGCCATCGATTAAAGAAAAAGATGAAAAGATCAAGATTATTAAAGCAGAAGATCGCTATTTAGTTCAAAGTGAAGGCAATGTTACATTCTATATATCTAATGATTTTAAATCTATTGAATATGTTGGTAACTTATCTATGGCTTCAATCATAGCGAATACGAATGAAGGAATGTTAGTGGGTTATAGTGAAAGTGGAATAACTACTAAAATTAAAAAATTAAATAATGGGAATAAAGATGATGTTTTATTTAACTTTGATTTGCCAGAAGAATTTATTGGCTGTTCCAATGGTTTGGAATCCATTCAATATGATGAAAAAACAAATCATTTATTGATGCTGGTCAACAAACGCAGCAGCAATAATACCGTTGAAGCAAGCCATATCTTAATTGTGGATGCGAATGATGGGGCATTGCTTGAAAATAAAGCAGTGGTTTTGGATAAAGGGGTTGATGAGTTCGGGAAAGCCTATACCCATTATGTAACAGGTGAAAAAATTAGTTATTTTAAAGATATGAATAATGATGGTATTAAAGAAATACTAGTTGACACCTTTATTATTGACGGGAAAACAATGACGCTAAAATCAATGTATTCACAAACTGCAGATGAGGCGGGGTCAATCATTGAAGTTGGAGATGTCAATAATGATGGCGTAGCAGATTTTATTTTATTTGGTGAAACACAGGCAAATCTTTATTATTCAAAAGTTTCGGGATATGATGTGTCTTATGCGAAATCAGGAATTAAATTAGATTACGCCAAAGATTTGCAGAACCAAGTTCAAGCCTTGCAAATGGAAGATTTAGATCATGATGGTGTTCATGATGTGATCATCAATGCGAGAAATGCAAACAACTATCAAGTATATCGTGTTATTGATGGAAAAACATTACAGACAAAATATGATTTGATGAAAGATGGGGTTTACAACTGGGGGGAATCTTTTGAATTCCCAGGGGTTGACTATAATCAGGATGGTGTGGATGATATCGTATATAACACACCAGAAGGTTATATCGAGATTGTTAATGGAAATACCGGTGAAACATTAGATTCACATAATACGTATCCGGAATATGGACAGCACACATGGCAGGCACCTATGGCACAGGAAGGAATGATTCCTATTAAGATTGAGCCTGATAGTCATAAGATCGCATTATTAGAGGATGTTAGTGGTGACGGAAAGAAAGATGTCGCCTATCTCACTTCAACTGTTGACGAAAACAGTTATCGTTCTAAAACGATGCTTTCAATCAAAGACAGTACAACTTTTGAAGAAATAAAATCAATTGAAGTCATACAGGATATATCTATCGATTTTGTATTGATCGGAGTTGAAGGAAGTAAAAAAGTGATGTTTAATTTAGATGGCTTCATGCAGATTTATGATTATGAACAAGAACGTCCGATTGCCGGGTTTGCAACAGGAGTTCAATACGCTAAAAACATATCTGATACACATATTTTGATCTCAAATAATGAAGGAAATCTCTATATGTTAGATGATGCGATTGACTTTAATTTAGGAGATACCTCGGAAACGATTAAGGGCGGATATATGACATTGCAGTGGCAAAGTGATAAGAGCGGGAAAATGACTATTTCTGATGGCGGTGAAACAGTGCTAACAACAGCGGCCAACGAAGCAACCTTCCGTCTGCTTGAAGGGGAGCATAACTTAACCTTATCTTATAATGATGGCTATGGCAAAACGACACATCAAACCGTGCGTGTTAATGTGAAAAAAGGACATGCTTTAAGCTATTTCTTCAACTTTGGGTTAGTATTGGTATTAGGATTGATTGCAGGATTGTTGTTCTATCCTAAATATCGTTTAAATAAAAAGGCAGGTGTTAAACGTGGATAAAATTATTGAAATATCTCATTTGAATAAAAAATTTGGTGATTTTACAGCTATCGATGATCTGTCCTTCTCATTAGAAAGCGGGAAAATTTATGGAATTATCGGTCCAAATGGGGCTGGGAAATCAACGACAATGTCCTTGTTAATGGGACTGATTTATCCCTCTCAAGGTACCGGTACGGTGAAAAATTTTCCTTTAGGGTCGCAGGAAGCAAAGCAAATCATGGGATATTCGCCGGAATTTCCATCTTTTTACAGCGATATGAACTGTTTAGAGTATTTAGTTTATATGGGCACACTCTCCGGGTTAACTTATGATGAGGCGATTGAGCGAACTAAAGAATTAATTAAAGAATTTGATTTAGAAGCTCATTTATTTAAGAAGGTCAATAAGTTTTCGACTGGGATGAAGAAAAAAGTCGGGTTGATTCAAGCGATGATCCATGATCCGGAAATTCTTTTATTAGATGAACCTACGGCTAACTTAGATCCAACCAGTCGTATGGAAATTATCGATACTTTGAAACGTTTGGTTACACAAAAAAAGATGACGGTTCTGATCAGTTCTCATGTTTTAACCGAATTGGAAATGATTATCGATCATGTGATTATGATTAATAAAGGGAGAATTGTTTTAGACCAGCCATTATCGCAAGTACAGGAAGTCTTTAATAAAGAAGTATTGTTGGTTCGTTGTTCGGATAACCAAATGATGGAAGCTTATCTAGCAAAACAAGGCTATGATTGTTCTTTAGTAAAAGATAAAATCAGAATTAAAGCCGGAGATAAAAACCTCTGCAAACAAACGATAGTGGAATTCATTTACCACAATCATTTAACATTAGACTTACTGCAGGAAGAGGCAGTGACTTTGGAAAATCTATATAAACAATTAGTGGAGGGAGAACAAAATGAAGCACATATTTAATAAGACCTATTCTAAAATGTTTACCTATGTCACAATGCCGATTGTAGTGGCAGCTAGTCTTTTTGCCGGATATTTACTTGCCGGAGACTATTTAGATGTCGTGACAAGAAACCCCACTTTTGTCTACTTGTCACAGCGTTTAGCTGTGATGTATTGCATGCTGACCTTTGTTTTAATTGCTGGACTTTGCATCTGGATGATCGTTGCGAATACTTCATCAGGACTGTTTGCCAATGAGCTGCATGAAGGAACACTGCGCCTGCTTTTATCAAAACCGGTGAGCCGTTATGAATTAGTTGTCGGCAAAATTGGGGGGATGTTGGCAGGAGCGATGACATATCTTGGTATTTCTTTGTTGATTGTCCTGGGAATCTTTACTTTAAGAGCTCAGCCCGATCAAGATATTCTGATTTATTTATTAAAATATACTTTTGTTTTCATGTTGTATGGGGCGTTTGTGATTCTAATTGCCGGAGCAATCGGAAGTTTCCTTTCTACCTGTTTTAAGAAAAAAGTTCCGGCATTATTAGTTCTGGCATTGATTGGTTTCTTAATCTTTGGTATCATTCCAATAGCTAGAACAATTACACAATCATTGGGAGTTTATGATAAAATGCATTTATATCTGTTTGATCTGAACTATCAATTTGCTCTCATCTTTAATTCATTTACACAATTAATCGGGCAGTTGTCTAGTTCAGCAGGTCAAATTGAAGTTTACAATGTCTTTACTAACTTGTTTAAAAGCGTTCCGACGGATATTGATATCACATTATCATCAGGAAGTTTGATGGTATTAAATAAAGCGCTGAGCAGTGTGATCGTCGTTGGTGGCTATGGGGTATTAACCGCAGTGTTATATGCATTATCATTTAGAAGAATGAAATTAAAAGACGTATCATAGTATTTATAAGGTAGGAGGTAATGCAATGAGTAAGCGTGCAGTCAGAAGGTTATTGCTGGTAATCGTTGTTTTTGGAATTATAATCGGTGGGAGCGCTTATTTGTTGCAATCCGGTATTTTTATGAAACAGAAAAAATCGATTGGATTAACAGATCCATTAGCTATACAATTAAATGAGTTATATCCGGATAATAAAAAAGTTCATGAGATTATTTATAATCTGAAAAATTATCCGCGTGCTTTGGTATCCGTACTTCTTGTCTACGAAGAAGAAATTGATTATGTGTATAATTATCCAAATCGACAGCATTTTGATGAAATTGTATTAACGGAACAAGATTTTAAGAGAGAAGTCCCTTTGTTTATTCAATGGGATGCGCGTTGGGGATACGACTATTATGCGGATGAGATGATGGGGTTGAATGCTTGCGGTCCTACTTCATTAGCAATGGTGATCTCAGCACTCACAGGTAATCGTGACATTAATCCACGCTTAGTTGCACAATTTGCATATGATAATGGCTATTATGTGCAGGATGTTGGAACGATGTGGACACTAATGTCGGAAGGGGCAAGTGCCTTTGGGGTACAAGGAACACAGCTTTCGGGTAATGCTCAAAGTATTTTGGATGCCTTAAATCAAGGACATTTGGTGATCCTAAGTGTCGGCCCTGGTGATTTTACACCATCCGGACATTTTATCGTGTTAACAGGTATTGATGAAAAAGGACAGATCATCTTAAATGATCCGAACAGTCCTAAAAGAAGTGACATGCATTGGGATATTCAACGTTTGGTGAATCAAACCGCAGGTGCATGGGAATTTACAAAGTTATGAGAACTGTCATGAAAATGGCAGTTCTTTTGTTGTTGTCTGATAATTGTGGATTGGTAAGGATGATGTTATAATTAAAGAAACAAGGGAGGTGATGAAAGTGGAAGTTATAAAAAGATATGTAGGACATCACATGAGAAAAATATACTATTTAAGAGATAGATTTGTTCGATTAGCTTCTTGTCTGATTTTTACTTTACTTTTATGTGCATGTTTTATTTGGTATAAATGGAACGGCTTTGGAAATCCCGATAATAATTTAATTGTTTTGATCATATGCGGCACGCTTTCCATCGAATTTATATTGTTATTTATATATAATCATATGACAATTAGTATGGTCAAATGGATAAAATATGGAAAGTTATTCTTGTTCGAGTTGTTATATTTCTTTGGAATAATTGTATTACTTAAATATAAATCAGTGACTCTTGATGATCTGTTATTTCAGTCAGTATCATTATTTTTTCAGGTGTTAATTATGATTAATGGATTGGCAATAATGATTGTTACAGTTTTTTTGAATATCTTTGGAACAGGAAAAAAATTTCTAACTGTAAATAGAAAAATGAGCTTATCTTCATATAAAGGTATTAAGCTTACATTTTTAAGCATTATCATTTTAGGACATATATTTTATATAGAAACTGCGCTTACTAGTCATGTTTTCTATTTTAGTCTTATGATATTTTTATTCAGCTTTTGGCTAGTTCTGGTCATTTCTTATTTTCCATACGATATGAATGACTTAGCGGAAGCAGTTTCAATTGAATTTCTAAACCTTCATATGAAAGATCTGTTACACAATAAAATATACTTAAATGAATCTATTCTTGAATTTAAAGCTTATCGTATATTTAAAATTGACTTAAATAGACTGTTTCCTAAAGGGGCTTTAAATAAAGAAGTAAAAATTGTAAATCAGCCTTTTGTATGTTTTGAAAAAAACTATGACTCTATTAAAGAAGGAACATCTTGTTATTTAGCGGTAAGTGATAATGGAGTTGAAAGATTAGCTAAATTACAGGTTTTGTTAATGTATCGAGATAGGGATAATAAAAAATCAAAGAAATTTTTATTAAGCTTCTATATTAAATATGTCAATATTAAAGGTGAAATTATTATAGTGGATAAATATGTCGATGGTTATAAAAAAGTTCTTTCTTCTACAGTAAATCAAGATTTTGAATATTGGAAAAAGAATAAGTTTGATTTCAAAAAAATATATAAAAAATGTTATCAATATCCACATGGGTTAGACTTATTTCAAAATAAATTGCTTTTAAAAGAAATTACAGAGAATAGAAAGTGGGTACATCATGAAGGCGGTTATGGTGTCGGGAAAACCAGTTTAGATGTCTTAACCGTTTCAAATACCGGATTTAAACCAGTGGTCGTGTCCCCATGGGCAGAGAATTATGATCAAGATATACTAAGTTTAGTTTTTAAGAATGTAGCAGAAAATTCAAATAGGTCATTTTATTTTCCAGATCGATCAGTCATGATGTTTTATTTTTTAGAATTAGTAACATTAGTCCCAACCTTTTATTTCATTTTGACTTACCTTAAGATTCATCTTATTTCTGTGTTTTTTGCTGATATTATAAAAAATATCAATCAGTTTCATAGCTATGGTCCTCTTTTTATTGGCGGTGCAAGTGTAATTTTAGCGATAGCGACAGCGAGTTTCTTTTTGCCGCATCTTATTTTACTGAGAAAGAATTCGACAAAACTCTATCAAACTTTTTATCTTAAAGAAATCAGAAAAACATTGTTAAGAGAAAAAATGGTATTCATTGTTGAAGATGTTGATCGTTTAAATAAAACGGCTTTAGAAGATACTGTCAGAACACTTAGTACCCTTAATGATATGTGTTATCACGTAAAAAGGATAATCGGTATTATTTCTTATAGCAAAAGCAATATTGCATCATTAGTCAATGAAGGGGTGCATAATGATATCTTAGAAGATATAGAAAATAAAATTATTTATGAAGATATATTTAAAGACTATTCTAACCAAGAAACAATGCGAACTTATTTAAAAGCTTCGTTATTTAGTATTGTTTACCAAAACGAGAAAGAAGATAAGTTTAGCTGCTATCATAAATTAAATCGAGAGATTGATTGCATGTCGTTTAAAAACGATAATTTACGAGACATACATAAGTTTTTAGATGATATTTCTGAAAAGGAAACGCTAAATGAACATCAAATTATTGAATTGTTGAAGGATAAGTTTAAAAAAGAAAGTAACTTATATACAAGATTAAAAGATAGTTTTTTAGAAAAGAGGGGCTTTCATTATAAATAATGTTTTTTGATGAATTTATCTTTTAGTTCATAAATGGCTTGATGATATAGTTTGTCAAAATATGTTCTGCTGATATTCAAATGTTTATATATTTTATGTCTTGGTGTCTTTTTGATTACATAATAGTAGATGAGCTGTTTTTGAAGAAAATCCAATTGATGAAATGCCCAACGCACATCATAAAATAATTGTTTTCTGCACATTATCTGATGAGGTGAGTCAAAAGAATAAGCTGGTTGGTCTTCAAAGATGCGAATGTGTTTTTGATATCTGATGTTCTTGCGAAAGTGATTCATCGCTATGTATTTAGCGAAACCAAATGCCCAAGTGGTAGTTTTTGATTCATGTCTAAATGCTGGATATTTTAAGTCGCATTTGTATAGTGTTTCATTTATAATTTCATCAACATCAAATGAATGTACATGGTAATAATGAGATAAATATTTTGGCAGTTTTTGATATAGATAATCTTTTATTTCGTTTAGCTGTTGATTAGTCATTCGCTATACCCCCTCTATTATATGTTTCTAAAAATAACCCTTAATTAAAATATAACATAGAAATATAAACTTTTGAATGATTGGTTTCTATTTAATGAAACCACCGATATGAGAATTCGTTTGTGAAAAAAGAAATATGTATTATATGTCATATAAGAGGGTGCCCTAAGAAATGGGGTTAATAAAGCAAAAAAAGGATAAATGAGGCATTGCAATCTGAAGGAAGCGATGTCAAATTAGAATTTTTAATGAGATCGTACAAGCGTACGATTTTTTTGTTGATGACGTTAAAAGTGCCAAGAGAATGGCTCTTTTATTTATCAAAGGGCTTACATTACTAAATTTTTGATTTAAAAGAAATATTATTGTGAAATAGCCCTAAATATGGTATAAATTAGATGAATGTTGTATTATCTTGTATATTTTTGAATGCATGGGTCAAGAGTCTCTACCTACACCCCATAAGTGTAGACTACAAGATTAAAAAAAGCATTATCTTTTAATGCGTTTTTTAAGTTTTTAAAAGGGGGACGGGTATTTCCCCTTATTTAATTTCAAGGAAAGGGTGTCATGAATGAAAACTGATGTTGAAATTGCTCAAGAAGCGACAATGCTGCCGATTAAAGAAGTAGCAAGTAAGATTGGCTTAGAAGAAGATGATTTGGAACTTTATGGGAAATATAAAGCGAAAATCTCATTAGAAACAATCAAACGTTTAGAAAATGAAAAAGATGGGAAATTGATCTTAGTAACAGCGATCAATCCGACCCCGGCGGGTGAGGGAAAAACAACGACCATGATTGGTCTTGGTCAAGCAATGAATAAGATTGGAAAAAATGCAATCGTTGCCATGCGTGAGCCATCTTTAGGGCCTTGTTTTGGCGTAAAAGGAGGAGCAGCTGGCGGTGGTTATGCTCAAGTGGTTCCAATGGAAGATATCAATCTTCATTTTACCGGAGATATCCATGCGATTACAGCAGCGAACAACCTGATCTCAGCTATGCTGGATAACTCTTTACAGCAAGGAAATCCTTTAAATATTGATACACGCAGTATCGTATGGAAACGTGTTGTTGATTTAAATGATCGCGCTTTAAGACACACGGTATGTGGTTTAGGCGGAAAAACAAACGGGGTTCCAAGAGAAGATGGATTTGATATTACGGTAGCTTCAGAAGTAATGGCCATCCTTTGTTTAGCAAGCGACTTAGAAGACTTAAAGCAGCGTGCTGCAAGAATGATTGTCGCTTATAACTATGATGGAAATCCGGTCACTGTCGATGATTTGAAAGCAACCGGAGCAGTAACGATCTTATTGAAAGATGCGATTAAACCAAATATGGTGCAGACATTGGATCATACACCGGTATTTGTTCATGGCGGACCTTTTGCTAATATTGCTCATGGATGCAATTCTGTGATGGCAACAAAACTCGCAATGAAATTAGGCGATTATGCGATTACAGAAGCGGGATTTGGAGCTGATTTAGGAGCAGAAAAATTCTTTGATATCAAATGTGCACAGACCGGGTTAAAACCGGATGCCTGCGTCATTGTGGCGACAGTACGTGCATTGAAAATGCATGGAGGTGTAGATAAAAAAGAATTAGGAACAGAAAATTTAGAAGCCTTAGCTTCAGGAATTGAAAACTTAGAAAAACACATTGAAAATGTTCATAAATTTGGAGTGCCGGCAATTGTAGCCATCAATGCTTTCCCAACGGATACGGAAGCAGAATTACAGTTGTTAAATGAAAAATGCGAGAAAATGGGAGCTGAAGTTTCAATTTCCAAAGTATGGGAATTAGGTGCAGATGGGGGAATCGATTTAGCTAATAAGTTGATTACTTTATTGGAAACAAAAACTTCTTCATTTAAACCGTTATATGATAAAGAAGCCTCTATTAAAGATAAGATTACAACGATCGCTAAAGAAGTTTATGGTGCACAAGGAGTCATCTTTGATAGAAAAGCAAACTTAACGATTAAACGTTTAGAAAGATTGGGATTAGCTAATTTACCGATCTGTATGGCGAAAACACAGTATTCATTATCAGACCAACCGACGCTTTTAGGGCGACCTAAAGGATTTACTGTTAAAATCAATGACATTATCGTATCTGCAGGAGCAGGATTTATCGTGGCGATTTCAGGAGATATTATGAGAATGCCGGGATTACCTAAAGTGCCAGCAGCATGCAATATGGATATTGATGAAAACGGAAAAATTGTTGGATTATTTTAAGAAGGAGATAAATATGAGAGTAGCAATTGTTATGGGTTCTGCCAGTGACCTGCCAAAAATGACTGACGCAATCGACTTTTTGAAAAGCTTTGGGGTAGAAGTAAGTGTTCGTGCCTTATCTGCTCACCGCGCACATGAGGCGTTAAGTGAATTTTTAAACGAAACTAAAACAGATGGTACAGAAGTGATTATTGCGGCTGCTGGAAAAGCTGCCCATTTACCTGGAGTTATCGCTTCACAAACAATCAAACCTGTTATTGGAGTACCTATTAAAGGTTCTGCACTGGACGGAATGGATGCATTATTATCTATCGTACAAATGCCTGCCGGAATCCCTGTTGCTACCGTAGCGATTGACGGAAGTAAAAATGCAGCGATTTTAGCTTTACAAATGATGGCAATTAAACATGAGGATATCAAAGCTAAATTAAATAAACATCGTGAAGAAATGACTGCAGAAGCATTAAACGCAAACACTAAAATCATGGAACAATATAAATAGTTAAGATTGAAGGAGAAGTAAAACAATGGCACAACCATTATATGAAGGAAAAGCAAAACAAGTATTTGCCACAGATAAATCAGATGAGTATATTATTCATTACAAAGATGATGCCACTGCTGGAAACGGTGCAAAACATGATCAATTCGCAGGGAAAGGCGTGTTAAATAATACGATTTCTTGTATTATTTTTGAAATGTTGGAAGCAGCAGGAATCAAAACACACATGATTGAAAAAGTGAATGAACGTGATATTCGTGTAAAAAAAGTAACGATTTTACCTTTAGAAGTGATCGTTAGAAATATTACAGCCGGATCTTTTTGCAAACGTTTAGGTGTAGAGGAAGGCATTGTATTAGATGAGCCTATCTTTGAAATGAGTTATAAGAATGATGATTATGGTGATCCTTTGATCAATGACGATCATGCGGTAGCTTTAAAATTAGCAACACGTGACGAAATTAACTTTTTAAGAGAAGAAACATTAAAAATTAATGCGTTATTGAAAGAATTCTTCTTAAAATTTAATTTGAAACTTGTAGATTTCAAAATAGAATTCGGTAAGACTGATGATGGTATAATTGTATTAGCGGATGAGATTTCACCGGATACATGCCGTTTATGGGATGTTGAAACCAATCAAAAATATGATAAAGATGTTTTCAGACAGGATATCGGAGATTTGATTGAAACTTATAAAGCGGTTCTTGAAAGAATGCAGACTAAATAAAAGGAGATTACAGATGGATTACAAAAAAGCTGGAGTAGATATTGAAGCAGGCTATAAATCAGTAGAATTGATGAAAAAGCACATCAAACAGACAATGAGACCCGAAGTGTTAGGGGGCATTGGGGGATTTGCCGGAGCATTTGATTTAAGCGCAATTAAGAATATGGAAGAACCTGTTCTTTTATCAGGAACAGATGGTTGTGGAACAAAAGTAAAACTAGCATTTATTTTAGATAAGCATGATACGATTGGAATCGATGCGGTAGCAATGTGTGTCAATGATATTGTTTGCTCTGGTGGTGAACCATTATTTTTCCTTGATTATATTGCTTGTGGAAAAAACTATCCGGAAAAGATTGCGACTATTGTAAGTGGTGTCGCTCAAGGGTGCGTTCAGTCTGAATGTGCGCTTGTTGGTGGAGAGACTGCCGAACATCCAGGATTAATGCCGGAAGATGATTACGATCTTGCAGGATTTGCGGTAGGTGTCGTGGATAAAAAAGACATTATTGATGGTCAAACTATAAAACCGGGAGATGTGTTGGTAGGAATCGCTTCGAGCGGAGTTCACAGCAATGGTTTCTCTTTAGTGCGTCAGGTGTTTGAAATGAGCAAAGAATCATTGAATACTTATTATGATGAATTAGGAAAAACATTGGGAGAAGCATTGATCGAACCGACGAAGATTTATGTCAAAGCACTTAAAAATGTTAGAAATGCTGGTGTTAAAATTAAAGGCTGTTCACATATTACGGGTGGTGGATTTGATGAAAATGTACCAAGAATGCTGCCTGAAGGAATAAGAGCAGTTATTAAAAAAGATAGCTATGAAGTACCGGCAATCTTTAAACTAATCGAAAAGAATGGAAATATTGCAGAAGAAATGATGTATAACACATTCAATATGGGACTTGGTATGGTGATTGCTTTAGATCCAAAAGATGTAGATGCAGCAATGAGTGCCATTAAAGATGCTGGGGATGAATGTTATATTGTAGGACATGTTGAAGCAGGTGACAAAGGAGTTACTCTATGCTAAAAATGGCTGTCTTTGTATCTGGA
Organism: Beduini massiliensis; assembly: GCF_000829905.1. GTDB lineage: Bacteria > Bacillota_I > Bacilli_A > Erysipelotrichales > Coprobacillaceae > Beduini > Beduini massiliensis. The sequence continues at coordinate 544,746 of NZ_CDPP01000005.1, read as the reverse complement.
GGCGGAACAAATTTGCAATCTCTTATTGATGCTACCCAAAACGGCAGCATCAATGGAGAAATTGTTTTAGTTGTTTCTAACCGCAAAAACGCTTATGGGTTAGAAAGAGCTAGAAATGCTTCCATCAAAGCTGAAACAATTAAAGATCAAGATCTATTAATTCAACGATTGCAGGAAGAAAACGTTGAATTAATTGTTTTAGCAGGTTATTTAGCTATCATCCCGGAAAAATTAGTTCAGTTATATCCAAATCGTATTTTAAATATTCATCCATCTTTGATACCTGCTTTCTGCGGACCGGGATTCTACGGCATTCATGTTCATGAAGCAGTATTAAAAAGAGGAGCTAAAGTGAGTGGGGCAACCGTTCATTTTGTAAACGAAGAAGTAGATGGCGGTCCAATTGTGATTCAAGAAGCTGTTGATATCGCAGACTTGGAAACGGCAGAAGACATTCAGCAAAGAGTATTAAAAATAGAACATCGTATCTTGCCAAAAGCAGTGCAGTTGTTTTGTGACGGAAAGATAACGGTAGAAAAAGGAAGGGCAAAAATCATATGAAAAAAAGAGCGTTAATTAGTGTAACGGATAAAACCGGAATCGTTGAATTTGCTAGTGGGTTAATAGGTTTAGGTTATGAAGTGGTTTCTACTGGAGGAACGATGAAACAGCTGCGTGAGGCTGGATTGGATTGTATTGCGATCGATGATGTGACAGGATTCCCGGAAATCTTAGATGGTCGCGTTAAAACACTGCATCCAATGGTTCATGGGGGATTATTGTTTAGAAGAGATGACCCTAAGCATGTAGAAACAGTGGAAAAAATGAATATTCAGCCTATTGATATCGTATGTGTCAATTTATATCAATTTGAAAAAGCATTAAAAGAAGGAAAACCGATGGAAGATATGATTGAAAATATCGATATCGGCGGACCATCTATGATTCGATCTGCTGCGAAAAATTTCAAAGATGTTTTAATTGTGACGGATCCAGCAGATTATAATGAAGTACTAGAAGCGTTAAAGGATCAAAAAGATGACTACAATTTCAGATTAAACTTAGCCTATAAAGCATTTAGTTTAACCGGAAGCTATGATGCAATGATTTCTCGCTATTTTGCCGGAGTCGTTGGTGATGACTTCCCGGATATCTTGAATATTTCGTTAAAGAAAACAGAACATTTGCGTTATGGGGAAAACTCACAGCAAAGAGCGAATGCTTATGAAGATCCTTTTGTACAACATACCTTATTGGACTATGAACAATTAAACGGAAAAGAAATTTCGTTCAACAATGTTAACGATTTATATGGAGCGGTTGCATTAGTAAGAGAATTTAAAGATCAGACTGTGACGGCTGCTATTAAGCATTCTACGCCTTGTGGGGTTGCCATTGCGGATACAGGATATGATTCTTATGTCAAAGCATATGAAGCAGATCCACAATCTATTTTTGGTGGTATTGTTGCTGTAAACTATAAAATTGATAAAGAGACAGCTTTGGAAATGAAAAAGACATTCCTGGAAATTGTCGCTGCACCGGATTTTGATGAAGAAGCTTTGGAAGTCTTAAAGAAGAAAAAGAATCTGCGTATCTTAAAATTAAAGAACTTAGATGCACGTGAAGCAAAATATGATATTAAATATTTAGAAGGAAAAGTATTGGTTCAGGATATCAATGATAAAATGATTGATGAAATCAAGGTAGTCACTAAAGCACAGCCAACCCCAGCACAATTAAGTGATATGGAGTTTGGTATGAAAGTAGTGAAATTCGTTAAATCAAATGCTATTTGTATCGTTAAAAACGGAGTGACGCTTGCTATTGGCGGTGGTCAGACTTCACGTGTTTGGGCATTGGAAAACGCCATACATAATAATCAGGATAAAGATTTCAATGGCGCTGTTTTAGCGAGTGATGCGTATTTCCCATTTGGAGACAGTGTAGAAACTGCACATAAAGCAGGAATCAGTGCCGTTATCCAACCAGGTGGAAGTATCCGAGATCAAGAATCTATTGATTACTGTGATGCCAATGAGATGCCAATGGTATTCACTGGCTTAAGACACTTTAGACACTAGGAGGCTTGTCATGAAGGTATTAGTTATCGGTGGAGGCGGTCGTGAACATGCGATTGCCTACGCCCTTTCAAAAAGTAAAAGAGTAAGTGAAATCCATGCCATTCCGGGGAATCCGGGCATTGCTCAGATTGGAACATGCCATCCGGGCAGTGTCACTGATATTGAAGCCATCAAACAATTTGTAAAAGAGAATCATATTGATTTTACAGTTATCGGTCCGGAAGATCCGCTATGTTTAGGTATGGCAGATGAACTGACCGCAATCGGGTGTCCGGTTTTTGGACCGCAAAAAAAAGCGGCACAATTAGAAGGCAGCAAAGCTTTTTCAAAAGAATTTATGATGAGACATCATATTCCAACAGCGGCTTATAAAGAAGTAAACAGTTATGATGAAGCTGTTTTGGCATTGGATGAATTCAGCTACCCGGTAGTCGTAAAGGCTGATGGTCTGGCGGCTGGTAAAGGCGTGGTAATCTGTGAAAACCATGAAGAAGCCATCCAAGCGTTGAAAGATATTATGGAAACAAAAACTTTGGGCGAAGCCGGAAGTAAAGTGGTCATTGAAGAATTCTTAAAAGGGTTTGAATGTTCGCTGTTATGTTTTACAGATGGCGAAACGATTGTGCCTATGGTAAGTGCGAAAGATCATAAACAGGTTTTTGATGGGAATAAAGGACCAAATACTGGAGGAATGGGGACTTTCTCACCCAATCCATTCTTGCCAAAAGAAATTGAAGAGACTTTCCAAGAAAAAATCTTAGATCCTTTTATGAAGGGACTAAAAGCAGATCAAATGGATTACCGCGGGGTTGTTTTCATCGGTTTAATGATCGATGGTCAAGATGTCAAAGTACTTGAATTCAACGTTCGCTTTGGTGATCCGGAAACACAGTCGATCCTGCTTCGTTTAGAAACCGACATCCTAGATATCTTTGAAGCGGTTTCGAAAAGAAAATTGAATACAGTGAATATTCAATGGAAAAAAGAATCTGCCGGATGTCTGGTATTAGCTTCGGGAGGATATCCGGGAAGCTATGAAAAAGGAAAATTAATTGAACATTTAGATGAAGTCGCAGAGGATATTATCATCTTCCATGCCGGAACTGCTTTTGATGATCAGCATCATGTTGTTACAAATGGTGGACGTGTATTGAATATCTGTGCATTGGGATCTTCATTAGAGGAAATTCGTGAAAAAATATATGCTGCAGCAAAAGTCATCGATTTTGATGGTAAATATTACCGAAATGATATCGGTCTAATTTAAGAGGGGTCACGTATGAGCAAAGTATATCGCGTATATGTAGAAAAAAGAAAAGAAAATGCAGTAGAAGCAGAAGCTGCAAAGAACCAGTTAATTGAAGAATTGGGAATGAACCAAATTGAAAGCTTAAGCATTGTTCATCGTTATGATGTTCAAGGGGTAAGTGAAGAAGTATTAAATGAAGCTATTCCAACTATTTTATCTGAACCTATGGTAGATGATGTTTATTTGGAAGACTATGCAAGCAAAGATGCAAAAGTGTTTGCGATTGAATTTTTACCGGGACAATATGATCAAAGAGCCGATTCGACAGAACAATGTTTTGAAATCTTAACAGGAAGTGCTACGGTAAAAGTAAAATGTGCTAAATTATTTGTACTGCATGGAGACTTAACCGACAGTGATATTAAGAAAATTCAAGACTTCTTAATCAATCCGGTTGATCAGCGTTTAGCTTCATTAGAAAAATACGAAGACTTAGCGGATCAGATGCCAGAAATCAAACCTGTTCCTGTATTGACAGGATTTAATCAGTTAGACGAAAATGGATTGAGAGATTTTGTCCGTGATCAGGGATTGGCAATGAATGATGATGATTTAAAAGTCACACAGGATTATTTTAAAACGATCAATCGTGAACCTACTGAAACAGAAATCAAAGTATTGGATACTTACTGGTCAGATCATTGCCGTCATACGACCTTTGGTACGATCATTACAGATTTAGATATTGAAAACGGAGCTTTCAAAGAAATTCTGGAAAAAGATGTTGAATCTTATAAAGCAAGCCGTCATTTAGTTTATGGAATTGAAACCAAAAGACCATTGACATTAATGGATTTGGCAACCATTTCAATGAAAGAATTAAGAAAAACCGGGTATTTGGATGATATGGAGGTATCTGAAGAAATCAATGCTTGTTCCGTAGAAATTACTGTTAAAACAAATGCCGGAGATGAGCAATGGCTGTTAATGTTTAAAAATGAAACACATAACCATCCAACCGAAATCGAACCATTTGGTGGAGCAGCGACCTGTTTAGGAGGCGCCATTCGTGATCCATTATCAGGAAGAGCTTATGTCTATCAGTCAATGCGTATCACCGGTGCCGGGGATCCACGTAAATCGATTGAAGAAACCTTAAAAGGAAAGCTTCCGCAAAGTAAGATTTGTCGTGAAGCGGCACATGGATTCTCATCATACGGAAATCAGATTGGATTAACGACAGGATATGTTCATGAAATTTATGACGAAGGGTACGTGGCTAAACGTATGGAATTGGGAGCAGTTGTAGCAGCAGCACCCAAACACCAGGTTATCCGTGACATCCCTCAAGCAGGACAGATTGTCTTATTGATCGGCGGACGTACAGGTCGTGATGGTGTTGGGGGAGCAACCGGTTCATCAAAATCACATGATATTAAATCAATTGAAACTGCCGGAGCAGAAGTGCAAAAAGGGAATCCGGTTGAAGAAAGAAAGATTCAACGTTTATTCAGAAATGAAGAAGTAAGTAAACGTATTGTGCGCTGTAATGACTTTGGAGCCGGTGGTGTTTGTGTCGCTGTCGGAGAATTAGCACCGGGGTTAGATATTGAATTGGATAATGTTTTAAAGAAATATGATGGGTTAACCGGTACAGAATTAGCTGTTTCTGAATCACAGGAAAGAATGGCTATTGTAGTGGAACCAAGTGATGTAGACTTTATTAAACAAGCCTGTGCAGATGAAAACTTGGAAGTAGTGCAAGTCGCAACCGTGACAAAAGAACCACGTTTGGTGATGCATCATATGGGACAGACAATCGTGGATATCGAACGTGACTTCTTAGATGCTGCCGGTGCAAAACGTTATCAGGATGTAAAAATCACGTTACCTGATTTCACATGTACACCATTTGATTCAACAGCAGCTAAAGACTTTAAAACAACTGTAAAAGATGTTTTAGGAGATTTAGCGGTATGTTCTCAAAAAGGATTAGTAGAACGTTTCGATTCATCTATCGGGAATGCAACGGTATTATCTCCTTACGGCGGTAAAACTTACCGTACCGAAACAGAGGGAATGTGTGCGTTAATTCCGGTATTAGGGAAAGAAACCACAACGGCCTCTTTGATGACTTATGGATATGATCCTAAAATTTCTACTTGGTCACCTTATCATGGAGCGGTTTATGCAGTAGTAGAATCTATCGCGAAAATCGTTGCAATGGGAGGAGATTACCACAGAATTCGTTTCAGTTTCCAAGAATACTTTGAAAAACTATTGGATGATCCGGTACGTTGGGGAAAACCAATGGCAGCTTTATTAGGTGCATTTAAAGTTCAAAAAGAATTAAAACTGCCTTCAATTGGTGGAAAAGATTCGATGTCAGGATCATTTGAAGATATTCATGTCCCTCCAACATTAGTCTCTTTTGCAATCGTTTCAGAGGAAGTCCAACATGTTATTTCTCCTGAATTAAAGGGAAGCGGACATCTATTAGTAGAGTTCATGCTGAAAAAAGATAAATATCATTTGTTTGATTATGCTCAGCTGCAAGCTCAATATGATGTGGTATCTTCTTTAGCGAAAGCGGGGAAAGTATTAAGTGCTTACACCGTGAAAGCTGGTGGATTGATCGAAGCAGTCAGCAAGATGGCTTTCGGTAATGAAATCGGTGTTGAATTTGCGGATACATTAACGATGGAAGATTTATTAGCTAACCATTACGGACATATCGTTGCTGAAATCGAAGATATCAAAGATATTGAAGGTTTAGAAAATGTTCGTGTGATTGCCGCTACAAATACATCAAAAACTTTAGCTTATAAAGAGGAAAGCATTACTTTAGATGAAGCATATCAGGCAAATAGTGAAACGTTGGAAAAAATCTATCCGACAACCCAAGCTGCTGAAAGTGATGAAGTGATTGTAAAAGATTGCAATGAAAGAAGTTCGTTAAAAGCGAAAGTCATTGTTGATACACCAAAAGTTGTTATTCCGGTGTTCCCGGGAACGAACTGTGAATATGATTCAAAACGTGCTTTTGAAAAAGCCGGAGCAGAAGTAGAATTAGTATTGATTCGAAATAAAACAGAAAAAGATATTGCCAATTCTATCGATGATTTAGAAAAAGCAATTCAATCTGCAAATATTGTGATGCTGCCAGGAGGATTCTCTGCCGGTGATGAGCCGGAAGGATCAGGTAAATTCATTGCTACAGTGTTAAGAAACCCTCGTTTAAAAGCGGCTATTACTGATTTATTGGAAAATCGTGACGGTTTAATGATCGGTATCTGTAACGGATTCCAAGCGTTAGTTAAGTTAGGATTATTGCCTTATGGTAAGATTTCTGATCTGACTAAGAATGATCCAACATTAACATTCAATACAATCGGACGTCACTTATCACAGATGGTAACAACGCGTATTGCAAGCGTTAAATCACCTTGGCTGGCAAATGTAGAAGTGGGAGATCAGCATATTATCCCGATTTCTCATGGAGAAGGTCGTTTTGTAGGACCTAAAGAAGTGATTGAAGAATTATTCGCTAACGGACAAGTTTTCACACAATATGTAGGACCGGACGGACAGCCAACGATGGAATCACCATATAATCCTAATGGTTCAATGGCAGCAATTGAAGGTATTATCTCTATTGACGGACGTGTCATCGGTAAGATGGGACATAGTGAACGTCAGGGAGACAACCGTTTCAAAAATATTTATGGTGAAATGGATCAGAAATTATTTGAAGCAGGTGTAAATTATTTTAAAGGCGGAAAATAGAATGGAAAAACAAGAATTTGAAAGCTTTACCCTTTGTCCATTAGACGGACGTTATTCAAAAATAAAAGACGCCCTAGGCGAATACTTTTCTGAATATGCATTAGTCAAGTATAGAGTTTTCGTTGAAATCCAATGGCTAAAATTCTTGATTGAAAATGTAGAATGTGATGTGTTAAGTCGATTTGATCTTCAGGATCTTCCTAAGATCGAATCGATTACTAAAGAATTTAATTATGATTCTTTTAAACGTATCAAAGAAATCGAAAGCGTGACACGTCATGATGTAAAGGCAGTAGAATATTTCATAGATGAAAAAGTAAAGGCATTTGGTTTTGATTACTTACAAAGTTTTGTTCATATCGGCTGTACATCAGAAGATATCAACAATACCTCTTATGCCTGCATGATCAAATATGGGTTAAAAGAAGTATGGCTGCCTAAAGCAAAGGAATTTGCCAATATTATTAATCAATGGGCAATGGATCATAAAGATGATGCGATGTTAGCTCATACACATGGACAACCGGCAACCCCTACAACGATTGGGAAAGAATTCAAGGTTTATGCTTATCGCTTTATGTCAAGCATTGAAAATATTGAAAATATCCAGATCAAGGCTAAGTTTAACGGGGCAACGGGGAACTACAGTGCAATCTTAACAGCGTTCCCACACTTGGATTGGCAAGTATTAGCAAAGAAATTTGTGGAAGAATATTTAGGATTAACGTTTAATCCGTTGACAACTCAAATTGAAAGTCATGATTATACTTGTCATATTTTGGATGGTATACGTCATTTCAATAATGTGCTTGTTGATTTTGATGTAGATATGTGGTTATACATCTCTATGGAATACTTTAAACAGATTCCGGTTAAAGGAGAAGTAGGAAGCAGTACAATGCCTCATAAAGTTAACCCAATCCGTTTTGAAAACAGTGAAGCCAATGTCGATATGTCAAATAATATTTGTATAGCTTTATCGAATAAATTGCCAAAATCACGTATGCAAAGAGACTTGTCAGATTCATCAAGTCAACGTAATTTAGGGTTAGCTTTCGGGTATTCACTGCAAGCGATCAACGAAACTAAAGATGGTTTGGAAAAATGTGTGGTGAACAAGGAAAAGCTTGCTTCTGATCTTAATGAAAAGTGGGAAGTATTAGCAGAACCGATTCAAACAATGCTGAGAAAGTATGGAATTCCTGATGCTTATGATACTTTAAAAGAATTAACACGTGGAAAGAATATCTCTAAAGAAGATATCATGAAGTTTTCTGAAAGTTTGGAAATGCTGTCAGATATTGATCGTCAGACATTAATTGATATGACACCGGCATCTTATATTGGTCTGGCAAACCTTTTAGCTGATATTCACTTAAAATAAAGAATAAAAATGATATAACTCATAAAAGGGTTATATCATTTTTTTATATAAAAAAACAGTAAAATCATGATTATCCTCTAAAACACTGTATCTATCGCAATATTAAAGGACGAGAAAACTCATTTCACTACTTATTTACTACTTACTAATGAGACTTGATACGTTGATAGATCCAAGAAATGCAAAGAGATGGTACAGCACATCAGTATTGAAACATTAAAAATTGAATAGATTTCAAAGTATGAGGAACACAGTAAAAGGTGTTTCTTTTCTCTTTCAAGCCGTTCAGAAATGGATGGCTATTTTATTACCAAAACGGAGGGAGCATTACATTGAAAAAGATATTCAAACGGTTGCTAACCGCTACAGTGACACTAGCATTCTGCTTTCAGATCTCACATGTTTTCTTATCCTGCATATTCATACACACCATGACTGTTGACATGGAAATTTCCCTCAATCTCTAAATCACGAGCGTATGCGTCATAATCAATGTAATTTTGTAATTAGGTTGGAAGTTCACTAAGTGCTTGATATTCATCAATGAAATAATAGGCAACGTCTATCATGCTTTCACAGTCTGGATAACAATAGATATCGTCCTTATGGTCGTACAAATCTTCAAAGCTGTTAAAGATTGTATTTTGTATGTCTGACAGGTCATATTCCAGTGGTGTGCCGATAAATTCTTCACAGGCGGTTGAGTTCTTCCAGTGGGATATATTCGTCAATATCAAAGGGAAGTTCATAATCATGGATTGCATATTCTTCATAGTTTCCACCGAGTTCTAAGCGTTCTGCGACTTGGTCCTCGCCAACAGGGTAGGTAAACCAGTCACCGATTGGATTTTCCTCGTTATAAGTTCCAATATAGACCTTCATTTTTTCCATAGGTTCTAACTTCCTTTCTTTATTTTTAAATTTAAGTATGAAAAAGCAGTAAATCGTATTTGATTTACTGCTCATTATGAGAGAGTATGAAGTTGGTGAAAATGAAATTTAATGTATGATTTTATTTCTTAATCTTTGCACTAAATATGGTCGGATTGAAGAAACAATTATTGCACGAATTTTTGCTTCTTGCCTTTCACTTGGCTCACTTCTTTTATTAAACATATCTAACAAAAACTCGTAATCATTTTCGCCATTAAATTTATTATATTGGGTAGGTTTGAATACACCTTCATCATATAAATATCTTAATAATTTTCTTGAAAAAAATTCTGAATTTAAAGAGATAAACTGTCTATTTTGAATAGCGTGTAATAATTGAAATAATTTTTCATTAACAGTGGTCTGTTCGTTTAAGTCATCACGATTAAACTTTTTGATACAAGATGAGCCTATGGGGTAAAGAGTGCTTCCAGTTTCATAGTTCCGAATAGTATAAAGATAGCGAAGTCTTTCTTTTCCACAAATACAGGCAGATTTACATTTTTCATCTTCTTCGCAATCAACTATTTCCCATTCTTGAACAGCACTATCCCAATAATTACTAACTGAATTATCAAGCACTGTTTGAATTAATTTTTCCCTATAACTACTCATTTTACGCCCCCCAAAACTTAGTTTCTCATTTTGATACTACAATTATACCAACATTTTATTTAGCATTCAATGCTATTATATAGTTTGTCTATGTACCATTTTGCCCCCCTTGTCATTCACCCTATGCCCCAACTCCAATAGGGAGGAATGGTAAGTTTGCGTTGCAAACTCTTTAGCTCCAAGTATTTAAAAAAGCAGATTAAGAAATCTACTGTTTAAAATGCTATTTTTAAATCATGAATATTTTGATAGCGTTTGCTAATATCAGAATTAAATCCTTTTTCAAGAAATCTCAATATACGAGGATTCTTTTCATTGTTTATATTTGTTCGTCCAGTCATCACATAATAAATCAATCGTGTAAGTGCAAAAGTTGCTGGTGACTTTCAAAGCACAGTCAAAGGTTTGGTAAAAAAGTATAAGAGCCATTGTACAGAGGATTTTCCTCATGTAACACCGCAGACCTTTAGACACTCGTTCTGCACACATCTAGTCAATGCAGGAATGAACCCGAAAGCATTACAGTACCTTATGGGACATTCAAACATCACTATGAGGCTATAGACTATTATGTCCATGCTACATTCAGCTCTGCGAAGGCAGAAATGGAACGTGTGGCAATGTTAAATATGTGTGCTGAAAAGCCTACTTCTGGACAGTTGATTGCATAATATCAAAACAGATATTTACTACTTTTGAATGCCAAGTCATGCTATCTTATACCAAGATATGCAACGTAACCATCACAAAGAAAAATGCTGATAATCCTTGTAAATAAGGGATATACCGACATTTGCCAACTTATGAAAAGATAATTTGAAATTACTTAATTGTTTCTTCTAAAAATAATGAACGATGGCATCTTCTTTTTGAGCGGTACGATGATAGTTGACATTAGGGTAACCTAACACCAAAGCTGCAACAACTTTACCGTTTTTAAGTTTTAACTTTTTACGAAGCTTAGAAGAATACTTGACTGCAGTTGCAAAGAAACCACTGTATAAAACCCCTAAGCCATGAGATTCAGCCATCAGTGTCATATTACTGGCTGCTAAAGCTCCGTTTATTTTGCTTTTAGAAATGACAAGTATCACTACAGGGGCTTTCTTAAAGAAAAAATGGTCATCAATAGGGACGTCCCTAGCTGTCGCGTTGATTAATTTTATCATCGGAAGAATACGCCTAAACAGACGAACCGCTATTTTCTCAACGTCTTTTAGATAATCTTTCAACACAATATAGGAGACATCTTGGGCATTGCCTCCAGTCGGTGTCAGGCGGCCCGCTTCAATAATCTGTGAAATAACAAGGTCAGAAATTTGTTGATTCTTAAACTGACGAATAGTGCGTCGGGTTTTTAAGGCTTGCAGAAGCTGCGCTGAATCTACCGTTGTTTTTTCTTTAAATTCGATAGGGGATTCGTTAAAACCGGTCATTGAAACTGCCTTTTTAGGGCAAATCGCAACACAATGGCCACATTGAATACATTGTTGATGCTTAATATGAGCGGATTTATTGATAAGAGTTATGTTGTTGGCTGGACAATCCTTGATACATTGACTGCAGCCAATGCATGCCTTTTTATCAATTTGTATAAGATGTTCTTTCAAAGGTTTACTTCCTTTCTTAATCGTTAGTCCTTTTTTATATAATAGTGGTAGCGATCTTTTGTCTTTGATTTATAGTCGATGGCTTTTGTCGGACATCCGCTAATACAAGCCATACAATGAGTGCAGTTGCCTTTCCAAATCGGTTTGCCATTTTTCATTTCAATGTTGTTGAGAGGGCATCTTTGGGCACACTTTTTACAAGATACACATTGATTTGATACTTTAAAACCTCTATCATGAACAAGTAAAGTGTAATAAAGCGAATGAACCGGACCGCTGGATAATCTGCCTTTAAATGAAGGAGAAATATTTTTAAAAGATTCTCCTTTCAAAATTTGTTGTGCAGTCGCTAGAATGCTGGGTTTTGCTTTCTCCAATATAGCCTGACATTCAGAAGCGGAGGGAGTAGGGAACATCGCGAGATAATTCTCCGGCATAATAATTTCGGTTAGTCCTTTAAAATTCCACTTCTTTTCCTTACATATTTTTTTGACATATTTAATGGCGTTGCCGGTGCTTCCCGCACAAGTAAGAACAAAGTAAGCATTAGTTTGATGATTGAAACTAGTCTCTTGAATCCAACGCTCTACCACTTTTGGCATTCGCCATGCATAAGTAGGAGTGACAAAGACCCATGGTTTATTTGACTCAAAGTTTCCGGATTGGTTGAGTTTAAGATATTGATGGATTGAAATCAGTTCATCGTTCGTCACGTCTGCAATTTCTTGCGCAACTCGCTGACTGTTTCCGGTACCGCTAAAATAAAAGATCATCTGTATTTCTCCTTTTCTTTATGATTCCTCTGTAATTCCGTTTACGATAATGCCAAGATAAGCTCTTGCTTCCTTTTTAGAACACTGCCTATTATCTAAATACTTCCATTCTAATAGGGTAAGTACAGCATCACTATATACTTTTGCCGCCATTTCCACAGGAACTTTATAATGACTCTGTTTAGGGCAATTTTTAAAGGCTTCGATCATGCTTGCGGTTAAATAAAAACGAAATTGATTAATAAAATATTGATTTGGTGAATTATACTTTAAGATTTCTTGAAGCACTTTTTGATGTTGATCAAGAAAATCAAAACAGTTTTCCATCAATGTACTGATATGGTCTTGAGTAGTGAGATTTTTTGCGATGTTTTGGTCGATTTGCTTTTGAAAGACCATAAAACAGTAATGCAGTAAATCGTTTTTGTCATCAAAATAGTTATAAAAAGTAGCTCGTGGAAGCATGGAGCTGTCACAGAGTTCTTGAATTGTAATGTCTTCAAAGGATTTTGCTTCTAACAGTGACAGCATTGCTTTTTGTAATGCCGTTAATGTTCGAGCAGCACCGATTGTTAATTTTTGATAGGGATTATATTTCATAAATGGTTTCTCCTTTGGGTTCACTATTATTATATACCATTGTTTAAAATTAGACAAGTGTATAAATATAGTCTTCTGTTTATATAGGAAAATAAAAAAAACAAGACAACTTGTTTATGTCTTGTTTTAATACTAAAATGGGTAGAGTTCAGATAATTGTTTAGCGACATAAGCCTGCAGAGAACCTTGCGGTTGTAAATAAAAGTTACGAAGATGAACAGGATCATGAATCACTACTTTTTGCTGATCGAAACGATCAAATAGCTGCTTTAATTCTTCAACAGTAAGATCTGGCTGCAATTCAAAAAACTGAGTTGTGGTTTGGATATTTAAGTTTAAACGGAAACGGGTACCGGTAGCAATATCAAAAACCAAAACCCTTGTTTTACGTACCTCACTTAGCACTTCTATGGTGATTGTTACGATTTGTCCGTAAGTAAAGCATAATACTTCTTCACTGTTATCTTTAGAATAGATCTGAATGCGGTCTTCGCCTAAGACCAAAATTCCCCCGTGATCCGGTCTCATTTTATCATCAATGATATAATCATCACTAAATAATATTTTCATATATAATGCCCCCTTTATCTCATCATAGCAAGAAATAACGTTTAATAGTATACCTTTCCCAAAAAAGAAAAGAAAAGCGAGAGATTAATGTCCTCTGTGCTTTTCCTTTCTTTTTTGTTTTCTCATTTGATATAACTGCTCTTTTTGTATTTCTTTCATCTGTTTGGATTCCCGCTTTTTAAGCTGATGTGTTTTTTCATACTCCGTTTTCAAGACCTGCTGAGCCTTGGTAGCTATAGAAGGCTGATTCATGAGTTTACTGACCAAACGTTGTCTACGTTTAGGATTAACCTTAACAGTTGGTGTTATGGTTTTAGAGACATGTTCTGTGAAATGAAACTGATGAAAAGATTTTAAAAGCATCTGATAGATTTGCGGATCAGTAGGTTCTTTTCCGAATCGAATCTTACAGATCTGATGTTGAGTGCCATATTGAATTTCATAAATACCAATCCAAAAAGGATCATCAAAAAAGACAGTTAATTGTGATTGAACAGACATTCTTGTTCCTCCTTAAAATGTATGAATAAGAAGGGACAACCAAGGAGGCAGGTTACTGATAGCTTCCGCTACGTCTGGACTACCAACCAGACTGTGTTTTTATCTTACAAAGTTATTATAATAAATATGTTGATTTAATCAATGTCTTTTTTGTTTGTTGTTAAGATTTATTTGTTTTGGAATTGTTTTATCGACTTCTATTGCATTTGTCATTCATATATAAAAAAATAAAAGCCTATATCTTTAAGATATAAGCAATGAACTCATGAATAGTTAGAGATTCTTTTTTATTGTTAACATCGTATGTAGTGTTTATTTTGGGCATGCTTTCCACATCTTGCATTGGTGGATTATTTTCCCGTTATCCCCTTGCTTTTTATCATAGGCAAATGCATTCAACTGATCACAAGGAAAAGCTTCGCATTCGCCACAGTGTTCATATCCTTTTTTCTCACAACAAGTTTTAATGATGCATTCTTCACCCCAAAATGGTTTTTTGATATGAACACATCCTAAACATCCCACTTCTTCTTTATAATGACATTCATTACATAAAATTCCACATCTTGATTCTACCATGTAACCCATCCTCCTTATTCCCCATTATAATTAGAATTTATAAATTTCATTGTAAAAATCAGACAAGTTTTTAATATAGTCCGTAGGAGTCGTCTCACATATTTCTTTAAAGACATGATTGAAATGTGCTTGGTCAAAATAAGCATAGTCAAAGGTAATATCCATAAGATTTTTATGACTCATATCTTGAATGAGGTGATTGATGGTGACAATCTTTGAAAATTTTTTGACGCTCATCCCAATATATTTATTAAAACAACGGTTAACTTGGCGTTCGCTCATACCTAATTTTTGTGCGATATCTGTTGTACGTTGTATGCTATGTTGAGAATAGATATGCTCAATTTGATCTAGGATAGGGGATTTAATAGGATATTTTTTGATTTCTTGACATAAGAGTTCATCCATCAAATCAACCAACTCATCAAAAGTAGAAATCTTTAATAATTGCGACTGAATTTGATCGTAGAGAGGGGGATTGAGTTCTTTGAGTTCATATTCCTGATCGACCATTTCCCGAATCGATCTGCCGAAGATTTGGTATAATCCGCCTGGCAGAAATTCAACAAAGAAACGACAAGGATAAGTATTGAGGTCATTAGCGACACTGACAACTTTTGTGGTGGGTCCCCATACTTTGATTCGTGACTTGGGAAAGTCGAATACGAAACAGCCGCTGACATCGGGAATCAGCTGTAAAGTAGGTTCATTTGAAACCGGTAATTGATAATCGGGAAAGGTGATCGTATAATGAGCGATTGCTCTTCTTAGGGGGGCGGCAGGCAAAATATAAAGATGATGCTTTGTTTTATTGATATATTCGCGTGTATAGCTATCAACATCAAATGACATGTCATTCACTCCTTTTTTTACTATTATACTGGATTTATATAAAAACCACATTAGAAGTCTAATGCAGTTAGAGGAAAAAATAAGAAACGATACCAACCAGTAAAGCTATTCCACCAATCATTCTAGCCGTTATTATTGATTTTCGAATCCCTATACGACGGATCGTTGAAGCTTTGGTAAAAGGAAAGAAGATGAAATCCAGTCCCAAGAGGACCAGACTGATCGTTGTTCGATAGGGGGAATCCCATAATAAAGCAATCCCAATAGCGATAAGGGCAACGATTGCAAAGATAGGCATGCCTTTCCTTTGCTTTTGTTCGTACAGTTTCACTTTTTGCTCACATTCCTGACTGCAATATTCCTTTTGGGTATCTTTAAAGCAATAGTGACATTTCATTTTAATTCCTCCCTTTGTTATAGTTAATATCTTAATGGTCAGAAGAAGTAAAGTCAAATAGAAAAGCCTGAACGAGATCAGGCTTAAATTAGATAATATGATATAGCTGCATAAAATTGTACAGCGCTCCTAAAAGATTAGAATCGTTATTGAATTTACACGCTTTAATCACCGGCTTAGCGAATTGATGCTCATGTTGAGACAATAAATCCACATACTTTTGAACCCCTGTTAAGAAACTTGGCTGTTCGCTGATTCCGCCGCCTAATAAAATAATATCGGGATCATAGGTATATTGGAAATTGTAAGCCTGCATGGCAATGCTGTAGTACATATCTTCAATAGCTTCAATACATTGTTCATCCCCATCGGCTGCCCATTCGTATATTTTTTCTCCGGGACATTCCTTAAAGTCTTTTCCCTTCATTTTGCCAACACGTAATGACAAAGCCACTGCAGAGGCTTTTAATGCCCATAAATTCATGATCAGTGGTTTTCCATCCAATAGATCTTGACGTGTATAGTCTACGATTAAGTTTGAGATTTCCCCAGCTACCAGGCGATTTCCACGATGAATCTTACGATCTTTAATAATGGCTCCGCCAATGCCACTGCCAAATACCATCACAATCGCATCTTGCACATCTTTGGCGTGCCCAAGCCAGACTTCGGCTAAACCAGCTGATTTTCCATCATTTTCAACAGCGACTTTTATTCCGTCACAACGTTTAGAAAGTTCTTCGATGACGCATACTTTATCTAAGCAGGGAACGCCTCCGCCTTTATAGACGATGCCTTTTTCAACGTCAACAGCACCCGGAACAGATAAAGCAATCCCCGATAATCCCTCTTCCTTATTTTCCTTATAGATGTTTTCTAGGATATCTAAAAATTTATCCTTGTCATGACGATGCTCTGTAGGTGTTTTTCCTTTTTTATAGAATTTCCCATTTTCATCAATGATGGCAAACTTAATAAAAGAGCCTCCTACGTCCAAAACTAAAAATTTCATTTGTCTATCTCCTAACATTCAATCATTATGCTATTATCATATCACTTTTTAAATGAAAATGCTTTCATAATTTGAATAAATATTATAAGCAATTTTCTTGCAAATATAAAAAGAGTAAGTTAAGATATAATCGTACCCCTACTAGGGAGGGGTGGAAAGGAGTTTTATGAAAGAAAAATATCGTATTACAGGGATGACATGCAGTGCCTGTTCATCTTTTGTTGAAAATAGCGTAAAAAAGATTGAGGGAGTCAGCCATGTTGAAGTCAATTTACTAAGTCAGTCCATGAATGTTGATTATGATGAGACAAAAGTGGATCAAAACAAGATTATCAATGCCGTGACCAGTGGAGGTTATGGGGCGGAGCCGGATAGTAAAAAAGGGACTGTTCAAAAAACAGAAGTCAAAGACGATTTAAAAGACATGAAACAGCGTGTCATTTATTCTTTTGTTTTTATGATCTTACTGATGTATGTATCGATGTCTGTGATGTTTACTTATCCCGTACCATCTTTTCTAATCGGTCATGAAAATGCTTTGATTCTCGTACTTACACAATTTTTATTAGTATTGCCGATCGTCTATTTAAATCGTCAGTATTTTATCAGAGGATTCCGTTCTTTATGGAAAGGGCATCCTAATATGGATACTTTGATTGCGATTGGATCGGGAGCATCGCTTGTTTACAGTTTATTTGTTTTTTATGAAATGGCGTTTGCTTACGGACATATGGATATGAATGCCATGAACAATCATTTTGTCCATGATCTTTATTTCGAGTCAGCAGGAATGATCTTAACTCTCATTACGTTTGGGAAATATTTGGAAGCACGCTCTAAACGTAAAACGACAGATGCGATTTCAAAGCTGATTGATCTTAGTCCAAAACAGGCAATCGTCATTAAAGACGGACAAGAAGTCATGGTACCGGTTGAAGATTTAATGATCGGGGATATTGTCTTAGTGAAGCCGGGGCAGAGTATTCCTAGTGATGGAATTGTGATTGAGGGTGACAGTTATGTCGATGAATCCATGCTGACAGGAGAAAGCATGCCAGTAGAAAAGCATGTCGATGATAAAGTCATTGGTGCTACGATGAATAAGCAAGGAGCATTCAAGTTTAAGGTGACTACAACCAATGAAAATTCCACTTTATCGAAGATTATTTCTTTGGTAGAAGAAGCCAGTAATTCGAAAGCACCGATGGCAAGTCTGGCAGACAAAGTGTCTTCGATCTTTGTGCCAACTGTCATGGTCATTGCGGTTGTAGCCTTTATCGTTTGGCTGCTTGTTGGAAAAACATTTAGTTTCGCATTGTCTATAGGGATTGCTGTTTTGGTTATTTCATGTCCATGTGCATTAGGACTAGCAACACCGGTAGCGATCATGGTAGGAACCGGAAAAGCCGCTGAGAATGGTATTTTGATTCGTAATGCCACAGGATTAGAAAATGCACATAAAGTAGATCATATCGTCTTGGATAAGACAGGCACCATTACCGAAGGAAAACCAAGAGTGAGTGATATCGTATCAGACCAGTTAACCAAAAAAGAATTGTTGGCTATTGTCACTGCCTTGGAGAAAACTTCGGAACATCCTTTAGCTTCAGCGTTTAAAGAAGAAGGCGAAAGGTTTGGCGTCAATGTTTTGCAAGTGACTAATTTTGAAGCGAAAACCGGCTTTGGAATTACGGGGATGATTGAAGGAATTGCCTATTCAATAGGAAATATTCGTTTAATGGAGCAGTTAGGTATTCATGAAAATGCATATACAAAAAGAGCGGAATCACTGGCGAAATCAGGAAAAACAGTGATGTATGTGGCGAAAGAAACAGAAGTGATCGGAATTACAGCTGTCTTTGATCATATTAAAGAAAGCAGTTATCATGCAATCGAAGAACTCCATCGTTTAGGTATTAAGATTACGATGCTGACCGGAGATAATCGGTTAAGTGCGAATGCTTTAAAAGATCAACTGCATTTAGATGAAATCATCGCCGAAGCCATGCCGGAAGATAAGGAAAAGAAGATCAGAGCCCTTCAGGCAGAACATCATTTTGTAGCGATGGTCGGAGATGGAATCAACGATGCACCGGCATTAAGCAGTGCGGATGTCGGCATTGCCATCGGTGCCGGAAGTGACATTGCGATAGATTCAGCCGATGTTATCTTAATGAAAAGCGATTTGAATGATGTCGTGACAACGATTGCTTTATCGAATAAAGTCGTTCGTAATATCAAACAGAATTTATTTTGGGCATTCTTCTATAATTGTATTGGCATCCCACTAGCGGCAGGATTACTTTATCCAATGTTCCAATTAAAACTGAATCCTATGTTTGGGGCACTGGCAATGAGTTTATCTTCTGTATGTGTCGTTACGAATGCCCTACGTTTAAGATTTTTTAAAGCAACCACTATAGAAACAAAAGAAAGAAAAGAGGAAACAAAGATGAAAAAAACAGTTTATATTGAAGGAATGATGTGTGCACATTGTCAATCTAGAGTAAATGAAGCATTAAATACTATTCCCGGTATGACAGCAGAAGTTGATTTAGATAATAAATTAGCGCGTGTGGAACTAAGTGCTGATATCAGTGATGGAAAAATTAAAGAAGCAGTGGAAGATGCGGGTTATAAAGTAACAGGTATTGAATAATGAAAGGGGATCAAAAGAAAACCTTGCAGTATTTAAAGACGGCTCGTGGACAGCTTGATGGGGTGATCAAGATGATTGAAGAAGATCGCTATTGCATCGATATTTCCAATCAGCTTTTAGCCATTTTGTCGCTTGTCCAAAAAGCTAACCAGGAAGTATTGAAAGGACATCTTCATCATTGTGTGAAGGAAGCCTTTGAAAGCGGTAAAGAAAATGAAAAGATTGATGAGATTGTGCAATTAATCTCCAAAATGACAAAATAGCTAATTCTTTAGCTATTTTTTATTAAACTTTACTTTAAAATATAGTATAATCAAATAAATAAGCATTAGGGGGTAGAAGAATGAAAAAATATATGAAGACAATCAAGCAGGTTGTGTTTGTTGTGATCGTAGCAGCTATCTCTTTAACGATTGGATCTTTTATTGGCGGTAAACAATCTAAACCAAAGATTACGTCAGATCTGATTACTCAGCAATTACGTTCAGCAAGTGAATTAACCACTTTGGAATATTTATATACCAACATTGGTAAGTTTGAAAATAATATTGACTTTAACGGTTGGAATATCCCGTTAACGACAAAAGAATTTGTTTTATCTTATGATGGGGTTATTAAAGCGGGAATCGATTTAGAAGCATTGGACGTAAAAGTAGAGGGAAAGAAAATTACGGTGACTTTGCCGCAAGCGACGATTACCAGTCATGTGATTGATGAAAAAAGTATTCAACTGTTTAATGAATCAAAAAATATTTTTAATCAGATCAGTGTTCAGGATTATGTCGACTTTACAAAAGTATTAAAAGAAGAAAAAGAATTGGATTTAGAGACAAAAGGATTATTGGAACAGGCACAGGAGAAATCAAAAGAAGTCCTTACAACTTTGATTGATACCTTGACCGATCACGAATATACAATAGAATTTACAGCATAAAAATAATACATAGGGGGAGGGATTAGATGGATGTTTTAGCAATCAGAAAAAAAGCAAATGAGATGTTTTATGGCTATTATCGTCTATTAGTCCCTGCTTTTTACATGATAAATTGTGTGACACTGCTTGCTCAATTATCAAGCAGCGGCTTTTTGTCGTTAGCGATTGAGTTTTTGTTGGTAACGTTATCACATGGATTTATTCATATGGCATTGATGTTGGATCATGGAGAAGTAACAGAGTTTACTTTTAGTGATATTTTTATTGGAATCAAGCAGTTCGCTAAATATTTTCCGTCTTATATCGTCAGAAAAATTATTTTAGTAGGGGCAATGCTGCTGATCATGGTGCCGGCTTTTGGTATGTTGTATCATATGGCTGGAGAACACTTTTATCGTGTTTTTGATCATTTGATCTATCTTTTATTTTCAAATAGCTTTCGTATTGATATGATTAGTTTTTTC
Source organism: Beduini massiliensis (assembly GCF_000829905.1). Classification (GTDB taxonomy): domain Bacteria; phylum Bacillota_I; class Bacilli_A; order Erysipelotrichales; family Coprobacillaceae; genus Beduini; species Beduini massiliensis. The sequence continues at coordinate 523,744 of NZ_CDPP01000005.1, read as the reverse complement.
CTAACCGATTATTTTTCTTGGTGGGTGCTTTTATTTATTGCGTTAGGAGTGATTGTTTATTTTTATCTGTCTGCCGTCTTTATATTAGTTCCGTGCATTGTTGAAGACTACGATTATGCATGGAATGAAGCATTGATTAAATCCGCTAAAATGATGAGCGGGCATATCAAAGATTTTATACGTTTAGTGTTAAGTTTTACACCGAATTATTTAGCTTATTTTGCTTCGTCACTTTTAGTGATGTCTGTCTGTGGTTTTTTACCCATTGGCGGCACTTCGACGTATTTGGTTATCTCAATGCTGCTGATGATTACTTCATATCAGGTTCGTTTTTATCAGGCAATTTCTATCTTTTATTTAGAATTACGTGATCAGACACGAGAGCCAAATTCACATGAACTTTTCAAGATTTAGGGGAGAAAATATGGAAAAGATCGAACGCATTATTATAAAAGTAGGGAGTTCCTCATTATGTAATCATAATGGGGTTCTTGATTTAGAGAAGGTTTTATTATTAGTTCAGCAGATTGCTTTGCTGAAAAAGAAAAACAAACAAGTATTGCTGGTAACTTCAGGTGCGATTGCTGCCGGAATGGGTGTTGTTAAACTATCTGAAAAACCGGAAGAAGTTGAAAAAAAGCAAGCGTTGGCGGCAATTGGTCAAACACATTTGATGCATCATTATGAAGTCATCTTCAATATGTTTAAACTTAATTGTGCACAAATATTGCTAAATCATGATGATTTTAAAGAGGGGGAACGTTTAGAACATCTGCGACAAACTTTGCATGCTCTGTTTGAGATGGAGGTCATCCCAATTATTAATGAAAATGATGCTTTGGCAGTCGAGGAAATAAAGGTAGGGGATAATGATACATTAGCTTCTTTACTGGTACCGATCATGCCTGCTGACTTATTGATTTTAATCAGTGATATCGATGGACTATATGATAAGAATCCTAATCTTCATGCAGATGCTAAATTAGTCTCAACAGTAGAACATATAGATGAAGAAATCTTACAGATGATAGAAGATAAGCAAACGGCTTTAGGAACCGGAGGAATGGCAACGAAAATAAATGCCGCTCGTTATGCCACAGCGAACCATTGTCATATGGTGATTATGAACGGACAAGAGATTCATCGATTACATGAATTAGCTGATGGCGTGTGTGTGGGAACTTGGTTTAAGGGGGAATAATATGAGATTGCAGGAACAGTTAAAAGCTGTCAAAACGGCTTCTAAGGAATTGGCACTTTTGACAGAAGAGAAAAGAAATCAACTATTAAAAAATATTGCTCGATTATTGATTGAGCAAAAAGAAGCGATTTTAACTGCTAACCAGAAAGATATCGTTCAGGCAAAAACGTTAAGCAGTGCAATGAAAGAACGGCTAACTTTGACTCATGAAAAGATTGAATCTATGGCAAAACAAGTAGAGATTGTCATTCAACAAAAAGATCCTTTACATCGTGAATTAGAAAGCATCCAACGTCCTAATGGATTACGGATTAAGAAATTAAGCATTCCACTAGGTGTCATGGCAATCATTTATGAATCACGCCCTAATGTCACGATAGATGTTGCCTGCTTATGTATGAAAAGCGGTAATGCCTGTGTATTAAAGGGAGGAAAAGAAGCACGCTGCACTAATCAAGTATTGGTCGCTTTGATCCATGAAGCCATGAGAGGAATCGTAGATGAGCGTGCGGTGATGCTAATGGACTCCTCAAGTCAAGTATTAGAATTAATCCAAAGTCATGAATTTATTGATGTGGCAGTGCCTCGCGGAGGAAAAGGATTGATCGAGTTTGTTGTTAAGAACGCAACTGTACCGGTGATTGAAACAGGTGCGGGAATCTGTCATCAGTATGTAGATAAGTGTGCCAATCTTGAGCAAGCGGTAAAAGTAGCAGTCAATGCGAAAGCCTCCAGACCGTCCGTCTGCAACGCTATTGAAACACTGCTTGTTCATGCGAAAGTAGCGGATGTATTTTTGAAGGTGTTAAAACCGGCAATGAAAGAAGCAAATGTAACATTAAAGGGAGATGCACGTATCGCTCAATTTATTGATGTCGAACCGATTCAGATTGAAGATTATGCAATAGAATATAATGATTATATTCTTAATTTAAAGATAGTGGATTCTATCGAGGAGGCGATTGATCATATTCAGCATTATTCAACTGGACATTCGGAAACGATCATGACTCAAGATGAAACTCGTGCTCAATACTTTATTGATCATATTGATTCTGCCTGTGTCTATGTCAATGCTTCTACTCGTTTTAGTGATGGAGGAGAATTTGGTTTTGGCTTGGAATTAGGAATCAGCACCCAAAAGCTACATGCTCGCGGACCTTTAGGCTTACAGCAAATGACGACTTATCGTTACGTTATTTTTGGTGACGGACAAATAAGATAATGAAAAAAGCAAACGAATTAAGTATCCCTTTAAAGTTGGAACTGTAAATTCAACGGTTGAAGGCTGATGCAAATGGGTTTGTTTTTTTTGTCACCGATTTATACAAATAGAATAAGATAGAAGATAAGCAGTCCATAGAGACAAAGCTCATATAAACATATAATTTTTATGAGCATTAGGTGATCATGGCTGTGATAATCAACAAATAAATAAGTTGCTGTTGTTTAGACAACACTATAAACGACGATTGATGATAGTATAAATCAAAAATGTTGATTATGATATAGATAGAGAGCAATCTCAAAAGGAAAGCAAAGATCAATGTAATATGTGAACTATCAATGATAGTCGATATGAAAAGAAAAATTGACTGAAAAAGATTTGGATAATAATGGTTGACATTAGTTAGGGTACTAACTATAATAAGAATACAATAGTTAGTATAGCTAACTATTTAGGAGGTGACAGAGTGGAAGAATATGGTTATATCACGACTTTACAGCAATTTGGTATGATGACGCATCAGTTGTTCCATAGTTTAACACGTCAAATGGCAAATCTTCCAGTATCGGCGGAAGCGCCGATCTTACTGCATGTCATAGAAAAGCATGGACCGCTGACACAAAAAGATATCGCTCGCAGAATGCGCATTAAGCCGGCAACATTGACTGTTCGTTTACAGCGATTAGAGAAACTGGAATATGTGAAACGTGAAACGGATGTAAACGATAAAAGAATCCAGAAGGTCAGTATAACCGATGATGGTGTTCGCATTATCAAAGAGTGTTATGAAGCATTTGGCTATGTCGCAAAACATGCATTTGATGGTTTTAGCGAAGATGAAGTGAAAACATTTATTTCTTCGATACAGCGAATGAATGAAAACATTGAAAAAATTGATATGAAAGGAAAGGAATAAGGATGATAAAGTTAAGAAGATATTTGAAACCATTTATCGTATCCATCTTAATTGTAATCGGATTGCTTTATGTTCAGGCACAAACTGAATTGGCATTGCCGGATTACATGTCTAAGATAATTACTAATGGGATTCAAGCCGGGGGCTTCGAAGACGCTGTCATGGATGTATGTTCAAAAGACACTTATGATCTGATGAAAGTATTTATGTCTGAGGAAGATCAGAAAACTTTAGATGAACACTACACATTGGTGGAAAGTCAGAATATTGATGAAGCAACCTTGAAAAAATATCCAGACGCTAAAGATAAAGATATTTATGTCTTAAATGATAAAGCAGACCGTACGGCCTTAAATCATATCATGGTAAAACCATTATTATTGGCGACCGGAATACAAACTTCAGAGCAGGCAGAACAGATGCTGGCTCAATTACCCGAAGGGGTGACGATTGCTCAGGCGATCGAAATGATGCCAAAAGAACAATTGGCATCAATGACAGAAGGTATTGACGAAAAGTTCGATACACTAGGAGAATCATCAATGACCATTGCGGCTAGTAATGGCGTTAAGACAGAATATGAAGCGTTAGGCAGAGATACCGATACTATTCAAAACAATTATATTATTAAAATTGGAGCGATGATGTTAGGAATTGCTTTGCTGGGATCTATTGCTGCAATTACAGTCGGATTCTTCTCATCACGTATCGGTGCAGGGGTTTCGAGAAAATTAAGACAAGATGTTTTTAATAAAGTACAGCATTTCTCGACAACCGAATTCAATAAATTTTCGACGGCTTCACTGATTACTCGTACAACCAATGATATCCAACAGATTCAAATGGTCGTTGTGATGTGTTTGAGAATCATTGTTTATTCTCCAATCATTGGTTTTGGAGCATTGATTAAAGTATTGAACAGTGCCAATTCGATGGCATGGATCATCGGAGTGGTTCTCGTCATTTTATTTGGAGTAATTATCACAACATTTATGATCGTCTTGCCAAAATTTGCGGTTGTTCAAAAATTAGTCGATAAATTAAACTTAGTGATGAGAGAAAATTTATCTGGAATGCTTGTTATTCGTGCATTCGGAAATGAAAAACATGCAGAAGAACGTTTTGATGAAGCAAATAAAAATACATGGAAAGTCAATTTGTTTGTCAATCGTGTCATGAATACCGTAATGCCAATCATGATGTTAGTAATGAACTGTGTTTCTTTAGCTATTGTTTGGTTTGGTGCTAAGCAAATTGATTTAGGAACGTTGGCTATTGGGGATATGATGGCATTCATGCAGTATTCAATGCAGATCATTATGTCATTTGTTATGATCTCAATGATTATGATTATGATCCCAAGAGCTGCTGTGGCGGCTAAGCGTGTAAATGAAGTATTGGAAATGGAACCTTCTATCGAAGACCCTAAAGATCCAAAACACTTTGATGAAAATAAAAAAGGATATGTTGAATTTAGAAATGTCAGCTTCTCTTATCCGGATGCGGCTGAACATGTCTTAAGTAATATTAGTTTTACTGCTAAGCCGGGAGAAACAACGGCCTTTATTGGAAGTACAGGGTCAGGAAAATCTACTTTGATTCAGTTGGTACCGCGTTTCTATGATGCCACAGAAGGAGAAGTACTGATTGACGGTATTAATGTAAAAGATGTGACACAGCATGATTTACGTGAAAAAATTGGTCTGGTGCCTCAAACCGGAGTATTATTCTCTGGAACAATCGGTTCTAATATTCGTTATGGGAATCCAAATGCAACAGATGAAGAATTAGATGTTATCAGTGATATTGCACAGGCAACGGAATTCATTGCTTCTAAAGAAGAAAAGTATGAAACGCCGATAGCCCAAGGCGGAACTAACGTTTCCGGTGGACAAAAGCAACGTTTATCGATTGCCAGAGCCATTGCGAAAAATCCGGAAATTTATATTTTTGATGATAGTTTCTCTGCATTAGATTTCAAGACCGATGCGGCATTAAGAAAAGCTTTGAATGAACTATGTCAGAAAACTAAAAGTACTGTATTATTAGTTGGACAAAGAATCAGTTCGATTATGAGCGCAGATCAGATTGTCGTTTTAGATGAAGGAAAGATTGCCGGAATCGGAACACATGATGAGTTAATGAAGAACTGTTCAGTTTACCAAGAAATCGCCTTATCACAATTGTCAAAGGAGGAACTAGGTAATGAGTAATCAGCAAAAAAGTGCACCTCGTCGACCAATGGCAATGGGACCAGGAGGTCGTGGTCATGGACCGGGTGAAAAAGCAAAAAACTTTAAAGGGACGATGAAAAATTTATTTAATTATCTAAAGCCCTTCTATCTTAAAATATTTATTGTTATTATTTTTGCAGTGGGATCAACGGTTTTTGCGATTATCGGACCAAAGATTCTAGGACAGGCAACAACAAAATTATCTGAGGGAATCATGGCAAAAGTCATGGGAACTGGAGGCATTGATTTTGATGCCATTTGGAATATTATTCTATTATTAATTGCGTTATACGCCATTAGTGCGATCTTCTCTTATATTCAAGGATTTATCATGACCGGAGTCTCTCAGAGCATTTCCTACAACATGCGTAAAGAATTGTCAGAAAAGATGGATCGTATGCCATTAAAATATTTCGATACAAAAACACATGGGGAAGTATTGAGCCGTGTAACCAATGATATTGATACAATCGCTCAATCGTTGAACCAGAGTATGTCACAGATTATTACTTCTGTTGCAACAGTAGTCGGAATCTTCATTATGATGCTCAGTATCAGTTGGGAAATGACATTGCTTGCGGTAATGGTATTGCCAATTTCCGCGGTATTGATGATGCAGATTACCAAAAGATCACAAAAATACTTTAAGCAGCAGCAAGCTTACTTAGGGGATGTTAACGGTCATATCGAAGAAATGTATGGCGGACATGATGTTGTAAAGGCTTTTAATGGTGAAGAAGCCTCTATTGAAGAATTTGCTGTGCATAACGGGAACTTGTATAAATCAGCTTGGAAGTCTCAGTTTTTATCAAGTATGATGCATCCAATTACTAACTTTGTTGGTAACTTAGGATATGTAGGTGTCTGTTTATTAGGGGGATGGTTGGCATCTCAAGGAACGATTGCGATTGGGGATATTCAAGCATTTATCCAATATGTACGTTCATTCAATCAGCCAATCGGACAAGTGGCTCAAATCATGAACGTATTGCAGTCCACAGCCGCCGCCGCTGAACGTGTATTTGAATTCTTAGCTGAAGAAGAAATGACACCGGATACACCAAATCCGGTAGCTGTAGTCGATCAAAACGGTGAAAGCACCATTAAAGGATCTGTTACGTTTGCTAATGTTCATTTCGGATACTTTGAAGATAAAATCATCATTAACGATTTCAATATGCACATTCATTCCGGACAAAAGGTAGCGATTGTCGGACCTACCGGAGCCGGAAAAACAACTATCGTTAAGTTATTGATGCGTTTCTATGAATTGAATTCAGGGTCTATCATGATCGATGGACACGATATCAAAGAATATACACGTAAAGATTTAAGAAGTTTATTTGGAATGGTACTTCAAGATGCATGGCTGTTTAATGGGACTATCAAAGAAAACTTAAAGTATGGTAAACAGGATGCTACCGATGAAGAAGTGATCGAAGCGGCCAAAGTTGCCAATGTCGATCATTTCATCAGAACTTTGGATCATGGGTATGATACAGTGATTAACGAAGAATCAAACAACGTTTCACAGGGTCAAAAACAATTGCTGACCATTGCCAGAGCGTTCTTAACCGATCCGAAAATCTTAATTTTGGATGAAGCAACAAGTTCAGTCGATACTCGTACAGAAGTATTAATCCAAGAAGGGATGGATCGTTTGATGGAAGGCAGAACAAGCTTTGTTATTGCTCATCGTTTATCGACGATCAGAGATGCGGATGTTATCTTAGTGATGCGTGATGGTGATATCGTTGAAGTTGGTGATCATGAAGAATTATTGGCAAGAGATGGTTTCTATGCTTCACTATATAATTCACAATTTGAAAACTGTGAGTAGTAAGAATTTCTTACTGCTCCTTTTTTATTGAATAAAATCAGAAATTTATGTATAATCATAACTTGTAAAGGTAAGGTGAGTTTATGATCAAAACATTAATCGGCGGGATCGCTGTTGGCGTTGCAAATATTATTCCGGGTGTCAGTGGCGGAACCATGATGGTGGTTTTAGGTATTTTTAATAAAGTAATGGATAGCATTTCTGATTTGGTATCAAAAGATAATAAAAAAAGAATGGAAGCTATTATTTTCTTAGCACAAGTATTAGTAGGGGCCGTGATTGGACTTGTTGGATTCGCTAAAGTCATTGAGTTCTTGTTTAATCATTATCCAACCCAAACGATGTACTGGTTTATTGGACTTATTGCGTTCAGTATTCCCTTATTCTTAAAATCAGAAATGAAAGGGGAAAGACTGAGTCTGCTTCCTTTCATAGTGGGGATGGGGATTATCCTTGGTTTAGAATTCTTAAATCCCGGTAAAGGGGAGGCTGCGGTTAATCCGGTACTTCCTGCAATCTCAATCGGATTACTTTTAAAGATGATCATGATTGGAGCGATTGCCGGAGGGACGATGCTGATGCCGGGAGTCAGTGGATCGATGGTATTGTTGATCTTAGGAGAGTATTATCTGTTTAAGTCTTATTTAGCGAATATTACGAGCTTTTCAATGGATATTTTGATTCCATTAGGTTTCATGGGAGTAGGGATTATTCTTGGTATTTTGATCAGCGCAAAATTATGTGGTTATTTCCTTAAAAAATATCATCGCGGAACATTAAGTCTGATTTTAGGTCTGATCGTGGCGTCATCATTAGTGCTGATTCCTTTTTCAGCCACTTATAATGTTTCTGTGATTCTCACTTCAATGATTGCATTGCTTTTAGGCGGGATCATGGTGATTGGTTTAGGAAAAATATCTTAGTAGCAGGATTGCTACTTTTTTTGATAGGAGGTTTTTATGAAGATTGAAATCATCAATGTTGGAACAGAATTGTTATTAGGGGAGATCGTCAATACAAACGCTACAGAAATTCAAAAAGTCTGTCGTGAATTAGGTTTTTCGATTTTTTATCAGACCGTTGTGGGAGATAATCCTGAACGTTTTAAAGAATGTTTGGAAACTGCCTTTTTACGTGGAGCAGATATGGTGATTACTACAGGTGGATTAGGTCCGACAGCAGATGATCTGACGAAAGAACTTTCAGCAGAGTATTTAGGGTTAAAGATGGAGTTTAGAGAAGAAGAGGCAAAGAAAGTCTTTGATAAATGCAGTTTTTTAATGGGGAGTGATCAGATCCCAAAAACCAACTATAAACAGGCGTATTATCCCCAAGGCGCTTATATATTGGAAAATGATGTGGGAACTGCAAACGGTTGTGTCATGAGTAATGGTCAAAAACGTATCGCTAACTTGCCGGGACCCCCTAAAGAGATGCGTTATGTGTTAAACCATGCCTTACTTCCTTATTTGGAACACTATCGAGAAGATAAGATTTATACGTATAATATTAATACGATGATGATTGGTGAAAGTGATATGGCACAAAAATTAAAAGATATTGTGGATAACCAAAAAGAGGTGTCTATTGCTTTATATGCTTCCGAGGATCATTGTCGTGTACGCTTAGCTGTGAAAGCGAAAAGCCAAACAGAGGCGGATCATTATGTTGCTTCAGTAAAACATATTATTGAAGAACGTTTAAAAGAATATATCGTTAAAGAAGAAAGCTTAAATGAAGCCTTATTTGCGATCATGCCCCCATATCATATTGAGTATAAAGATGATTTTCGGTTACCGGAAACATTGCGGTTAGGTAAACACTATTCTCACTCTAAAACAGCGATGAGATTAGAGATAAGCAAGTCAAAGCATCGATTAGGAGATATTATCTCGGTGACGATTCATTATGGAGATATCACTGAGGCATTTGAGGTAGCGGCTTTGAAGGATGCAGCCCTTTCTTATGCTCGTATTGAATCCCGTATTGTCGCTAATCTTTATCGCTTTTTAAAGAAAAATACAAGATCAAAGGATTAAATATCCAATTGACCTTGTATCAGTTCGATAAATTTCAGACAGGCAGGACTAAGCGTGCGTCGTTTTAAATAGGCATAACCGATATGCCGCGCTTTGATCGGGGGATCAATGGTGACCGGGTGGACCTCTTGATCTTCTATTGCCTGTCTGACAAATTCTTGTGTGACACAAGCAATTCCCAAATTACTGGTGACAAAATCAATTAAAAGATCGTGGGCACCTAGCTCAATATTAGGATTCAGCAAAACCCCTTCTTTGGCAAAAATATTATCGACATAACGTCTGGAATTTGCCGTAGTTTCTAACATAATTAAAGGAAGCTGTGCAAGTTCTTTATAAGTATACACTTTTTGATCCGGATAATGGGAAACAAAAATATCGTGAATTTGTAAGCAGGGTTTGACTTCGATCGTTTCTTCATGAATGGGCATATTAAGAAAACCAAGATCAATTTGTCCGCTTTTTAAGAGATCGATCGTCTCCATGCTGGTACGATTGACCACTTTAATATTTACGCCCGGATATAATTCGTGAAACTGAGTAATATAAGGTAGGACAAAGTGCTTGCTCAGTGTATCTCCGGCACCGATGGATAGTTCCCCTTCATTTAAGGTTTGGTAGTTCACTAGTTGATTTTCCGCACTGGTAATAATCGACAGCGCTTCATTAATATTTTGATAAAGCAGCATTCCTTCATTGGTTAAGGTGACACCTTTTGGGTGACGAATGAACAGTTGGGTTTGAAGTTCTTTTTCCAAAGCATTAATGGCTTGTGAGACAGCGGACTGCGTTATATAAAGATTTCGGGAAGCGATAGAGAAGGATTGAGTAGCAGCGGCTTCATTAAAAATTTTATATTGTTCTAATTTGATATTCATATTAGTGCTCCTTATATCAAAAATGCTATTTATTAATTTTACTTATGGTTATAAGTATAATATAATGAATTTGTATTTTGGTCAAGCAATGAACGAAAGGATGAGTTATATGGCTGGAGTTGTAGTAGTAGGAAGTCAATGGGGAGATGAAGGTAAAGGAAAGATTACCGATTATTTATCTCAACAAGCAGATTATGTAGTACGTTATCAGGGGGGCAATAATGCCGGACATACGATTGAGTTCAATGGTAAAAAGTTTGCTTTGAGATTGATTCCATCTGGAATATTCAATGCGAAAACAGTTGTGTTGGGAAACGGAATGGTCATTAATCCAAAAGCATTACTAGAAGAAATGAAATATCTTAATGAAGCAGGAATTCAAACGGATCATATTTTAATTTCAGATCGTGCCCATTTAACTTTACCTTATCATATTGAAATCGATGGTATTCAAGAAGAACGTCGAGGGGCAAACAGCATTGGAACGACTAAAAAAGGAATCGGACCGACTTATGTGGATAAATATGCCCGCATTGGAATTCGCATTGGTGAGTTTGTCAATGAAGCTTTATTTTTAAAAAGATTACAGGAAGTATTACCATTAAAGAAACAAGAATTTCCAGAATTGAATTTTACAGTTGAAGAAATTTTTGAAGAATATAAAGAATATGCGAAAATCATCAAACCGATGGTAACAGATACGGGCTTAGTATTAGATGAAGCTTTTCGCGAAAATAAAAAAGTATTATTTGAAGGAGCTCAGGGAACGATGTTGGATATTGATTATGGAACCTATCCTTTTGTTACCTCTTCTCATCCGGGGGCTAACGGCGTATGTGAAGGAGCAGGGATAGGCCCGACAAATATTCAAACCGCTATCGGAATTATTAAAGCTTACACGACAAGAGTAGGAGCGGGAGCATTTCCAACGGAAATTGATGGAGAATTGGCTCATTTTATCCGTGAAGCCGGACATGAATATGGGACAGTCACTAAACGACCAAGAAGAATTGGTTGGTTTGATGCAGTGGTAGTGAATCAGTCAAGACGTATGAGCGGATTAACCGGTGTTTCGTTAATGCTTTTAGATGTATTAACCGGTTTAGAAACATTGAAAATTTGTACGGCTTACTCATTAGATGGAAAGATTATTCATGCACTGCCGTCTACTATTTCAGAATTAGAAAGAGTACAGCCGATTTATGAAGAGATGCCGGGCTGGAAAGAAGACATTACACAGGTGAGAAGTTTTGCAGAATTGCCTGTTGCTTGTCAGAATTATTTAAGACGTATCGAAGAATTGATTCATTGTCCGATTCAGATTTTCTCAGTTGGACCGGATCGTTTGCAGACAATTATATTGAAAGAAGTATTTTAAGGAGGGGCATGAGTGAAAAGAGAATTAGTCATCGTTATTGACTTTGGTGGACAGTATAATCAGCTGATTGCGCGTCGTGTGCGTGAAAGCAATGTATATTGTGAAATCTATTCGTATAAAGTGGATATTGAAAAAATCAAGTCAATGCATCCTAAAGGAATTATTTTAACCGGCGGACCTAATAGCTGCTATGAAGAGGATTCACCGACATATTCAAAAGAATTATTTGAATTAGGTATTCCCGTGTTGGGGCTATGTTATGGTGCACAATTGATGCAGCATGTTTTAGGCGGTAAAGTAGAGCGTGCGAGTGTAAGAGAATATGGAAAATCAGAATTAACGGTTGATAATAATTCAGTATTGTTTTCTGATGTCGCTAAAAACAGTATTTGCTGGATGAGTCATTTTGATTATATTTCTAAAGTGGCACCGGGATTTAAAATTGCGGCAACGACACCGGATTGTCCGGTAGCGGCTTGTGAAGACGAGGAACGTGGATTGTACGCTATTCAATTCCATCCGGAAGTACTGCACACAAAAGAAGGGACGAAAATGCTTTCTAATTTCGTTTTGAATGTATGTGGATGTCATGGTGATTGGCGCATGGATTCTTTTGTTGAAGAGGCGATCAAAGACATTAGAGAAAAAGTCGGAGATGGTAAAGTATTATGTGCATTATCTGGTGGAGTGGATTCATCGGTTGCAGCTGTTTTACTGTCAAAGGCGATTGGTAATCAATTGACTTGTGTGTTTGTTGATCATGGATTGCTTCGTAAGAATGAAGGGGATGAAGTGGAAGCGGTATTTGGTCCTGACGGAAATTATGAGTTGAACTTCATTCGTGTCAATGCACAGGAAAGGTATTATCATAAGCTTGAAGGGGTGATTGAACCGGAGGCAAAAAGAAAGATTATTGGTGAAGAGTTTATTCGTGTTTTTGAAGAAGAAGCGAAGAAAATCGGAACAGTGGATTTCTTAGTGCAGGGAACGATTTATCCTGATGTAGTAGAAAGTGGATTGGGCGGAGAGTCTGCCGTGATTAAATCACATCATAATGTAGGTGGATTGCCTGATTATGTTGATTTTAAAGAGATTATTGAACCACTTCGTGATTTGTTTAAGGATGAAGTGCGTAAAGTGGGATTGGAGTTAGGAATTCCGGAATATCTAGTGTTTAGACAACCTTTCCCTGGACCTGGTCTTGGTATTCGTATCATTGGTGAGGTAACAGAAGAAAAAGTGAAGATCGTGCAGGAAGCAGATGCGATTTATCGTGAAGAGATTGCTAATGCTGGTTTGGATCGTTCGATTGGGCAGTATTTTGCAGCTTTAACGAACATGCGTTCTGTAGGGGTCATGGGGGATGAAAGAACTTATGACTACGCTGTGGTTTTAAGAGCTGTGAATACGATTGATTTCATGACGGCAGAGGCGGCGGAAGTTCCTTTTGAAGTGTTGAATAAGGTAATGAGCAGGATTATTAATGAGGTTCGTGGGGTAAATAGGGTAATGTATGATATTACGTCTAAACCACCGGGAACGATTGAGTTTGAATAAAGAATAGTTGCAATGGATTTGCGGGGTGTCCTTAAATGGATGCCTTTTTATGTTTAGTTAAATAAGTAAATTTATATATGTTCTTAATAGAAAAATAAATGATTTGCTATGCAAAGTTTAGCATATTTAAATATATTTTTTTTGTATAAAAAATTGTCTTGTTAAATAAACTGTTTGGAAATTACTGTTAAATATTGTAGAATAATATAAAAAGAGGGAGATAATAGTATTATGAGTGATGAAGTAGTTATTGAAAGTTTATCTGACTATATTAATAAAATAAAAAAGATCAGTAGTGAGTTTGAAGACAATGATGTTATTGTGTATAGAGGAGAAAACCAGGAATATCCAACACCCTGTGTACCTAATTTATTTAGGCAAAATCGTACTAAAGAAAATTATTTTTTTGAAAAAAATCTTTTAGATGAAATGGTGGCTAATAAATTAACAGATGGTGAAAGTTATCTAATAAAGGCAGTAGATGCTCAACACGGAGGATTTCCTAGTAGATTGTTAGATGTTACATATGATTGTTTGGTTGCTTTATATTTTGCGATAACTCCTTCTTATAAAAAAAAAGAAAATATTGATGATGATAAAAATGGAGTTGTCTATGTATTTGATTTTGAAAATATGTATTGTCCCATAGCTACAAATGTAAAAGAACTATATGAGGGTATTTTAGAGAGAAAAGAAGAATGGCTTTTTGAGGATACTTTATTTCAATATAATCATAAATTTGTAGATCATGTTTTAGCAAATAATAGAATAATAGCACAAAAAGGTGCGGTTATATTATTTCAAGGTGATGGATTTTCACCAATTCCTAAATATGATTTTGAGAAAATTGTAATTCCATCTCATTTGAAAAGTACATTAAGAGAAGATTTGAAAAAGTTGTTTGGAATATATACAGGGTTTATTTATCCAGAAGGAGATAATAAAGTTGATGAAATAGTTAATAAGAGTATAAAATTTAATCCTGCTCCTTTCTCAAGAAAAACAGAAATAGAATTAATATCTCATCATATTAAAAAATATATTGGGTATAATATAGAACAGATAACTTCTCAAAAAGAAATAAGTTCTTTTCAATTACAAACACAAGTTATAGAAGTAGAAAAAGAATTAAAAGAAATAAAAGATAGAATATTGAAACTAAATCACCTTAATAGTGATGAGAAAGAGGTTGTGGATAAATTAAAAAGCAATTTTAATATTCATATTGATGAATTTGAACAAGTTATGCAATGTATTGATAAGGATTTAACTATTGATATAGATTTTTTAAAATTCTAAGAAGGAGATAAGTATGGCCAGAAAAATAAATAATAATAATAGTGTAGAGTTAATCAATCAATTTTTAGAGGAAAAAGATTTTTTTAAGGAATACGATGATGATGAAATTCAAAAAATTAAAAATAATGTTAAAATGACACTTTATAAACAAAATTTTATTACATTAAAAGAACTAAATATGGAAGATTCAGATGATTTTGTTAATTTTTTTTATGTAAAAAATGGTCAAGAAATGGATATTCTAATGGACGAAATTAGAAATCAAAATAATATAAATGATATAGATAAATACAATTTTTATTATGTTGTTATAATTGTAGAAAATTATAAAATGAAATTAGAAGTTGAAAAATGGAAACAAGAAATTAGAAGTTTAATAAAAAAAGAATTTGAATGTAAAAGTGTAACAAGGGTTATTTACCAGATTATTCAGGATGTTCAAAATGTAAGTAAAGAATTTAATGTACGAATAGATAGTAGATCGTCTTCTATTACTGTGCCATTTAATAATAATGTTCAATATCGTAGTTCAAAAAGCATATCTTCAAAAGTAAGTTCATATGTTTTTACAGCAAATCTTTACGATATTGCAAATATGTATAATTATATTGGTGATGCTTTATTTGATCAAAACGTTCGTTACAAATTAAAGGATTCTTTTGATGTGGAAAAAAACATATTAAGCACTTTATCAAATAGTCCGGAAGATTTTTGGTATCTTAACAATGGCGTAACTATGATAGTATCTAGTAAAGATAATATTAATTTATTTGATCCTTATAAAGTTGTACTTTCATTTAATAAGTTCGGTAATATTTCAATTATTAATGGAGCACAAACAATTTCAACAGCAGCAAATTATTTTTTTGATAATTCCAAATTAAAAGACGAATTAGATTATGCTCAAAAAAATGCAAAAGTATTGTTGAGAGTTATGTATGTTAATGATCCATATATAGATTGTAAAAACGATCTGAATAAAATTAGTGTTTCTTTAAATAGGCAAAAGCCAATTTCTGTAGAGGACATAGCCTATACAAGTGAAAGAATTTTCGAGATTAATCAACTATACAAGGATAGTAGAGATCAATATCATTTTTATATTTCAAAAAGAGGAGAGGAAACAATCAAGAAATATGCTTATAGTATACCAACTCTTTTAAGGAATTATGTTGCTTATTTTCAACAAAAACCTGGAGATGCAAGATCAAAATCATCTAAGAATATCATTGATAGTGTATTGAATGATGAATTTAAATATGAAATAGATGAGAAAGAATTTAATAGGTGTTTCAAACCAATTAATTTTGTGGTTGGATTAGGTAGTTTATATGATAAATTTTCCAATAGTCATCAATATGATATTGAAAACAAAAATACAATTTTAAAAAATGGAAAATATTATTTTGTTTCTTTAGTAATGTATGCTTTGATTCTGAAAGATAATATACCATTTAATGAAGATCGTTATAATTTTAGTGATTTTAAATATACTAATGATTCTTATGATGATAATATAGATGAAATCATAGAGGTATATGTTGATGTTATAAACGAATATTGCAAAAATAATAGTTTAGATTCAAATGATTTTAAAAATCAAAAACTATATAATGAGATTAAAAATTGTGAGCAAACTAAACGGTTATTTGATAAAATTAATGAATTTTTTAGTTAATATAAAATTAATAAATTACATATTTTTTTCAGAAAATTTATGATATTATTTAAAAATATAAAAGAATTAATTTTATATATGATAATTGCTATTTTGTTAATGTCATTTAATAATTATTAGAAAGATTGATAAAAAATGTTAAGTAATTTTAAAAATGTTTACATTCAAATATTACAAAGCAAGAGGTAATCCAATATGTAATTCATACTTACCTACGTTTAGGAGATATTTTAAGCTTACAATGTTAATGAATCTGGATGTTACTTGTAGAAAATATAATAAAATTGATGATTTAGGTGTTATCGAAGCAAACAAATATGTTAAGTTTTATTGATAACTTATATAGTTTAAGAAATATGCATTAAATGAAGTGCCATTAAGTGGCACTGTTTTTTTATGGTATATATTATGTAGTTTAAATAATTTTCTTTCTAATCTAGAATGATAATAAGTAGATTATTCTTTATTTAAACCATCGGAAGGCAAATTAAATACACATACTTATATTTTAGACTGTAAATAGATACGTAATGTTGGTATAATTTTATTAACGGTAGGTGATATTGTGTTTAAAATTATATTAAAAGGAAATGATTTAACGGATTATATTAAGGATTGGAGTATCTATAAAGCAAATAATAATCAATTGATGGTATCTGTAACATATAAGTCTGATAAAAAATTTCATAGACCTTTAAATGAATGGAAAATAGAACCTTGTAGGAGACATACAGGTGACTTATTATTGTACAATAAAATTAACAAGAGAGTACAAAATATTAAAGAGGCATTTGAAATTGGAAATAAGTATTATATTGTTAGATTTATTGAAAGTAATGAATGGTATATAATGCTGAAGTCTAACAATATACTCTCACAATCAACAAATATAAAAGATGGAGATATTTATAAATATTTTTTACAAGTAGCAAAAGAACGAATTGAGGTTAGTAAAGGAAAGGCAAATAAAACGATAGCAGAAAATGTTTTAAATCAATTTGATAAACTACTTCCTTATAATCAAACCTGTTTAAATGCTTATTTAACTAAGAATGTTAGAAAAACAATCAATAAAGAGCATCTAATATTTCCGTTTGGAATTAATGAAACTCAAATGGAAGCCGTAACAAATGCTTTTAAATCACAAATCAGTATTATTGAGGGGCCACCGGGAACTGGAAAAACACAGACAATTTTAAATATTCTTGCAAATATAATAATTAATGGTGAGACATGCGCAATAGTTTCAAATAATAATTCAGCTGTTGAGAATGTTTATGAAAAGTTAGAGAAAGTCAATTTAGATTTTATAATAGCTAAATTAGGTAACTGGGAAAATAAAGATGATTTTTTTAAAGATATTAAATATAAAAAGCCAACCTTTAACTATAGTTCAATTAAGTTAGATGAGATAACTACAATCAAGAGTAACATAGAAAATCTACTGTCAGCTAAGAATGATTTAGCAAGACTTAATACTGAGATTGAAGAGATCAAAATTGAAAAAGAATATCTTTTAAAATGGCAGCAAGATCATCCGGAAATAAAAATGATAGAGATAACTAAATATCATTTATCCATAACAGAAATGGTTAATTTGTTGGTCTATGTAAGAAGACTATCGGATCAATTTTTATCTTTTAAGAATAAATTTACTTTATTAATGAATTATAGAATAATTAGAAGCAAATTTTTAAATGATTTAGAAACTAGACAAAACTTTGTTTTTTCTCTTCAATTTACTTATTATGAAAGGTTATTGCGTGAAAAAGAAGAGGAAATAAAAAAGATTAAAGAAATGCTTGATAAAGAAGATTTTGAGTATAGTCTGAAAACTTTAAAAGAAAAATCTCTTGCTTATTTATATGAGTATATTTCTAAAAATTTTCCAAATGATATTCCGACTTTTAATGTTGGTAATTATTATAAAGACTTCTCTAATTTCTTAAACTATTTTCCTATAATTGGCAGTAGTACACATTCGCTAATGAATTCTATTGCAAGAGGCTATATATTGGATTACGTTATTATAGATGAAGCTTCACAGCAGGATATTATTCCCGGCATTTTATGTTTTGGCTGCGTAAAAAATATTATTATTGTCGGGGATAGAAAGCAATTACCACACATTCCAATAAAAACGAATATAAAATGTCCTGATAGTTTATACGATTGCGAAAAATTAAGCCTTTTAGATTCATTAGATGAAATATTTAAAGATGATGTTCCTAGAACTTTATTAAAGGAACATTATAGATGTCATCCTAAAATAATACAATTTTGTAATAAAGAATTTTATAATAATCAACTTATTCCAATGAAAAAAGATATGGGTGAAAATGCCTTATCACTGATTGTGACAGCTAAAGGAAATCATACACGTGATTTATCAAACCTAAGAGAAATAGAATCCTATCTAAAAGTAAATGATGAAATATTTTCCATTAAGGGTGAAAAAGGATTTATTGCCCCTTATAATGCACAAGTTGATCTTGCAAATGAAAAAATGCCAAAGGAGACAATTTGTAGTACTATACATAAATTTCAGGGCAGAGAATGCAATGAAATAATATTTTCAACTGTACTAGATAAGAAAAAGAGTAGCCAAAGAAATATTGATTTCGTTGATGATCCATCACTTATCAATGTTGCTGTATCCAGAGCCATCAATAAATTTATTTTAATAACTGGATATAATGTATTTTTAAAGAATAATAAACATTTAGCGGCTTTAATTCGTTATATAAAATATTATGCAAATGAAGGCCAAACTTATGATAGCCCGCTTATTTCAGCGTTCGATTTGCTTTATACAGAGTATGATAGATCCTTGGAAAAATTAAATTCAAAACTGAAAACAAAAGATTCTAAATTTAAATCGGAACAGATTGTTGCGGCAATATTGCGAGATATTTTAAAGTTGGAAGAATTTAATTTTTTGATTTTTCATATGCAAATTTATTTAAAACAACTTGTGTCGGTATCGGATATTAAATTTACTTCAAGAGAAATAGAGTATATTCATAATAATGCAAGTTGTGATTTTGTCATCTATTTCAAAATAGGTAAATCTCCATTTACAGTAATTGAAGTAGATGGTGGGTATCATAATCAATCTCCTCAAATAGAACGAGATCTGCTGAAAAATAGTATTCTAGAAAAAGCCGGCATTCCATTGTTAAGGTTACCCACTATAAGTAGTGAAGTTGAAGAAAAAATAATTTTACATTTACGAAATTTATTAAATTAATAATGTATTTGCTATCGATTTAAATTATATTTTTTGATGCCATTGTATTATTATAAATGAGTATTTATATACCTAGAACGAGAATAATAGCGTTTTATTATTGTTTTGAACAAATAATTAGCACTAAAATAAGAAAAGAAAAAACAGTTTCTAAAATTGTTTTTATAAATAATTGTTGCATTTTGTAAGAAATTGTTGAATTATGTAAAATGTTATTATAAGATAAATTTACTATAGTTAAGAGAGGGGAAAACATTTTGTATATTTTAGATTTTATAAAAGTGATCTTAGAAAAAAGAAACATACCGACATTAATTTATTTATTAGTTAATATTGGAATTATTGCTTTATTATCAATCAACACATTTAATGCTGGTTGGATGCAAGCTTTTGCCAGTGCTTTAATTTTATATGTTATTTCTTTAGTGATTGCACTAAGTCCATTTGGGGAATGGATATTGCGATTGCAAACAGGATGTAAGAAAATAAGAAGAGAGGATTACAAAAGATTTATTAATCCAATATTTGAGGAAGTATATTCTAAGGCAAAAAGTATGGATAACACCATTCCAAATAATGTTAAATTGTTTATGTTAGACGATGCTGGAGCAAATGCCTTTGCAACAGGAAGAAGAACAATTTGTATTACAAAAGGAATGCTAAATGCTCCTGTTGAAGAAATTAAAGCAGTATTAGGGCATGAGTTTGGCCATCTGTCACACAAAGATACAGATTTGATTTTGGTAGTATGTATTGGCAATTTTTTTATAACAGCCATTTTTATCTTAATACGATTATTTGCTCGATTCATATCGCTTATTTTTCAATTAGCAGGTATTTTTGTTGGAGAAGCCATTGTAAATTTAGGAGCGTTTTTTAGTGGTCTTATTGTAGATTTTATTTTAATTGCTCTAATGAGATTGTGGACAAAGGTTGGGATGTTGTTAGTTATGAAATCTTCTAGGAGTAATGAATACGCAGCTGATGAGTTTTCTGCTAATTTAGGGTATGGAAAAGAGCTATGTATGTTCTTGGATCGATTTGATAGTGTAGGGTTTGATGGACTTTTCGCAACGTTAGTAAGTAGTCATCCTGCAAATGATGACCGAATAGCCAGATTACAATCGAAAGGAGTAGATTATCATCTTCAAAGACTATAATAGAGAAAAACATCACTTGGTTTTAGATATTCTGCGAGAAGAATATGATAAAGAAAAACAAACAACTCAATCACTTGATAATAAGGCAGGAGTATTTTTATCTGCACTGGTGGTTATTGAAACAGTTTGGATTCAACTTGTTCCATTTAAAGATATTGTAATCCTTTTAAAACAGTGCGAATATAGTAAATTAACTGTAATAAGTCTTTTATTAATAGTGTTATTTTTATTGTTTTGTTTTAATATAGTTTTGTTAATTAAGTGCTTAATGCTTAAAAATTATAGTGCGGTAAATATGGATAGCATTATTACAGAGAGTCGGAAGAATACAGCAGGTATAGACTATATGAATGCAGTTATCGATCATTACAATATAATACTGCATGATAATATTCCTTTGAATCAGAAAAAGTCTGAATATTTAAAGAAATCTATAAAAGTTTTTGGAGTTTATAGTGTTTTAAGTATTGTTATATTGGGCATCGTTATTGCCATTGTATAGGAGATAAAATGATTAAATATAGTAAAAAGAAAACAAAACCTAAAATTGATAAACCAAGAAAAACAACTTATGCTGAATTTAGTAATTGTAAGTTATATAGTAATGTTTGGAAAATAAAAGATGATAAAAAGAATGATAAATAATTGAATTGGCTAATTAGAGGGCACTCTAACAGCCTTTTTTATTTTCATCATCAGTTAAACCCATTATAATATTACTATTCCCTATAAATTTTTATGATTTAAGGATTTTTTAATAATTGATTCTTTATAATGGAAACAGTTAAAGGAGAAGAATCTATGTTAATACAAATACTCAAAAAAGATATGATGAAAAGAAAAGGCGTCAATTTCATTCTATTTTTATTCATTACGATTGCCACAATCTTTCTTACAAGCAGTATTAATAACATAATGATCGTTACATCGGCTGTTGACTATTATATGGAATATGCCAATGTACCAGATCTTAATTTGGTACTTAATACAGAAATAGACAAGGAAAAGATTGATACATGGCTTAAACAGCAAACATTCAGCGAGACAGTAATTGATTATGATTATAATCAGTTTTATGTAATAGCAGATCAATCCATCACTGTCAAAAAGGATACGCAATCATCAAAGCTGGATAATCAAGGAACAGCCATTTATTTATCTACACTGGACAGTGATTATAGTCAAGTCTTTGATAAAGAAGGAAAACCGTTGGATTTAAAAGATGGAGAAATTGCAGTTTCTATTTCTATGATGAAACGTTCACAGTTAAATATTGGTGATACTCTAATCATTCGTCATGGCAACACAGAAAAAGAGTTTAGGATAGCTAAAGCAACAAAAGATGCTGCTTTTGGTAATGAAATGATAGGAATGAGCCGATTTATTGTTAACGAAAAAGAATTTAAAGAATTTTCAGAAGACTCAATAAAAATTGGGATTTATTATATTGTGACAAATGAACCCATTAAACTTGTTGATGGTTTAAATGAACAAGGATTTAATGGAATTATGAATACAATCACGATTGATATGTACAAACTGGTTTATTCGTTTGATATGATCATGGCTGCTTTATTGATCTTAATCGGTATTTGTTTAATTTTAATTGCTTTACTTGTTTTACGGTTTACATTGGTTTTCTCATTAGAAGAACAATATCAGGAAATTGGTATATTAAAAGCGATTGGATTGCGAAATTATTCTATAAAGAAGTTATATTTAATCAAATACTTTGTTATCGTAGTTGTAGGGGCGACATTAGGAACACTCATCAGTATTCCAATTAGTCAAATCATGATCGATAGCGTCAGTCAGAATATGATTATGGCAAATAGCAGTGTGAATATGGGGATTAATATATTATGTGCATTAATTATCATCGTGTTAGTCTCATTATTTTGTTATTTCTGCACAAGGAAACTCAATAAAGTCTCTGCAATCACGGCAATACGAGGAGGATATACCGGAGAGAGATTTAGTAAACGAAAAGGTATCCACCTTTCACGATCTCGTCATTTATCTGTTCCGTTTTATTTAGGAATCAATGATATCATGAATCATTTGCCGCGTTACATTATTCTGATGATTACCTTCTGTATGAGCTTTATCTTAATTACAATTCCGTTGAACACGATTAATACGATGAAAAGTGATGAGATGGCTAAAAAGTTCAATTACGATCCATCCAGTGCAGTTTATATTCATAAGATCGAAGACAGTCAGAATCAAAAATATAGAAATTCAAAAGATCTTATGGAAGGTGTTGCCAGAGTTGAAAAGGAAATGAAAGAAAAAGGATATGATGCAAAGATTTCAGCTATTCCAATTTACTTCATTAATTATGAGTACCAAGGAGATACCTCTCGCTACAATATTATGTCAACACAGCTTCTTGGAAAAGAAAATACATTCTCCGATTATAGTGCCGGAACTGCTCCGATACTGCAAAATGAAATTGCTTTTTCTCAAGGGATTATGACAGAAAGAGGATGGACGATAGGAGATTATGTAGAAGCTACTATCAATGGTGAAAAGAAAACAATGATTATTACAGGGATCTATTCAGATTATATGCAGTTAGGAAAGAGTGCTCGTTTGAATAATCAGTTAGATTGTTCACAAGAAGTGATGTTTGATTACTGGACATTAATGGTTGACATGGAAACTGAGCTTACCCAAAGGGAGATGGCATCGCTGATGAATAAAGAATTTCCTGATTATGAATGGAATACCGCGCAGGATCAAATTGATCAAAATGTCGGGGGAATACAGGCTGCATTGTCAGAAATGAATATTCCAATGACAGCTATGCTGTGTGCAGTTATTATGTTAATTACTCTATTGATGGAAAAACTGTTTATCACACGTGAAAAAGGAGAAATTGCGATGATGAAAAGTATCGGTTTTACCTATCGCACGATTCGTCATTGGCAACTGACTCGTATGGTTTTAGTTGTGTTGGCTTCAATGATTATTTCTATCCCGCTTTCACTTTTGAGTAATCACTATATATTAAAACCGATCTTTGCGGTTATGGGAGCAGATGTCGCTATTCAGGTAAATCCATTACAAACGTATCTGCTTTATCCAGGGATCTTATTGATTGGCATCATGATGGCAACTTCCTTGGCGACAAGAGGAATCAAGAAAATTAATATCCGAGAAATGAATAATTTAGAATAGGGGAATAAAACATGGAATGTTTAACGATATCAAATCTATGTAAAACGTATATTATAAATAAACGTCAAAATAATGTGTTAAGAAATATCAATCTAACCATTCAATCAGGAGAAATGGTAGCCGTCATGGGTCCGTCCGGATCAGGGAAAACCACTTTGCTGTATACGGTCAGTGGAATGGATGAAGCCACTGCCGGAAAAGTGGATTTCTTTGGGAAAGAGTTGACAAAATTATCAGCTAATGAGATGAGCGATTTGCGTTTACAGGAGATGGGATTTGTTTTCCAACAGATGTATATGCTGAAAAACTTATCCGTTTATGATAATATTATATTACCTGCTTATCAAGTGGCAAAGGGCAATAAGAAGCAGTCAAGAGAGCAAATTAAGGAACGAGCAAAAATGCTAATGCAGAAATTAGGAATCAGTGAAGTTTCAGACAATGCAGTGACTGAGGTATCAGGAGGACAGCTTCAACGTGCCTGCATATGCAGAAGTCTCATTAATCAACCGAAAATTATTTTTGCAGATGAACCAACAGGAGCTCTAAATAAGCAAAATTCGATTGATGTCATGAATGAATTAACCCGAATTAATGAAGAAGGAACAAGCATCTTATTAGTGACTCATGATATGAAAGTAGCTTCTAAATGTGAACGTATCTTATATATTGAAGACGGCGATATTCGTGATGAAATTTCGTTAGGAAAATGCCATGTCGGAGATAATCTTCCTGCAAGAGAAAGAAAACTCAATGATTGGCTAATTAAACTGGGGTGGTAAATAATGACGGATATATTAATAGTAGAGGATAATATAGAACTAGCTGAACTGATTCAAGCCTTTCTTTTTAGGGAAGGCTTTTCTTGCTATCATGCACTGTCAGCAGAAGCTGGGTTAAATTGGCTTAAAGAAAATAAACCACAAGTGATTTTATTAGATATCATGCTGCCAGACATGGATGGCTTTGCATTCTGTCAAAGTGTAAGGCATCATAGTCGTCTGCCTATTTTTATTATGAGTGCCAGGTCAACAAAAACAGATCAGTTAATGGGTTTTGAACTAGGAGCAGACGATTATATGGAAAAACCGATTGATCCGGATATTCTTTGTGCTAAAATTCGTGCCTTAATTGCTCGACAAAAACAAGTACCCAAACAATCAGCAATTATTATTTCCGGAGCGTTAACTGTCGATAAAGAAGCACGTCAGGTTTATTTAAAAGATAAGCGTTTAGAGCTAAATGTCAAAGAATATGAATTATTAATATTGTTTATTGAAAATGCTGGTAAAACGTTGCATAAAGAATATCTGTTTAATCAAATTTGGGGGATGGACAGTATGAGTGAGAATCAGACTTTAACCGTTCATATAAAAATGCTTCGTTCAAAAATTGAGGAAGAGACACGCCAGCCGAAACGTATTTTGACAGTATGGGGAATAGGTTATCGTTATGAAGAAATATAATCAGGTTATTTTACTTTCTATTGTTATGTATATTATTTTAGCTTTTTTTCTAGGCAGCAGCTTAATTCAAATGGAAAATAAACGCAATCAAACCTATCGTGTTGAAAGCAATCGTATAATGGATAAGATAAATCGTGGTGAAGCCATACAACAAATAGATCTTAGTACTTATACTATCGTAGAAGATATTCAATTTTTAGATAATTCCATCACCGATAAACAGATCATAGATTCTTTTTTTACCGAAGAAAACAATAAAAAATCCCATTATCAACCTTATTATCAACATGGAGAATTAGTAGGGTATATTAAATTTTCTTATCAAATGCCGGAACTCAATATAAAACAAGTGTTTTGGTATTCACAATTTAGTTTGTGTATACTAGAGCTATTGATTGTAGGGATACTCATTTATTTGAAAAAGAATATTATCCAACCATTTGTACGTTTAAACAGTGCGGCAATTGAAATCTCAAAAGGTCACTTAAAGGGAGAAATCAAAGAAGAAAAAAATCGCTATTTAGGCCGTTTTATGTGGGGAATCAGTCACTTAAAGGATAAATTAGATATTTCTCGTCAACGTCAGTTAGAAATGTTAAAAGATAAAAAGACGATTCTTTTGTCCCTGTCCCATGATATTAAAACACCGATTAATCTAATTAAATTATATAGTAAAGCTTTAGAAGAAAAAATCTATGTAAAGGAAGAAGATCAGCGTCATGCAATGCATCAAATTAGAGAAAAAGCTGGAGAGATTGAAAATTACGTGGATGAGATTATTCGATCTTCAAGGGAAGATATTTTAGATGTACAGATTAAACAAGGGGAATTCTATCTGTCAGATCTAATGAATCGTGTTTTAGCCGTATATCAGGAACAATGTGACTTAAGACAAATTGAATTAACGGTTCAAAAGTTTGATAATCGTTTATTAAAAGGCGATATCGAGCGAAGTCAAGAAGTCTTTGAAAATCTTTTTGAAAATGTATTTAAATATGGCGATGGCAGACGGATTGATCTTTCTTTTTATGAAGAAGATTACTGTCAGCTAATCCGTTTTTTTAATACAGGAAACCCAGTTTGTGATAATGAATTTAATCATATTTTTGAAAGCTTCTTTAGAGGAAGCAACAGTCAAGGGTTAAAAGGGAATGGCTTAGGCTTATATATATGCCGAGAATATATGAGAAAAATGGAGGGAGATATATTTGCGGAAAAGTCACAAGAGGGGATGGCGTTTATTCTTGTTTTTCGATAACAAATAAAGATACATGTAAGGAGAATTGTATGAAGGAACACTTTGCTAAAACAGCTGTAGCGGCTATCATTGAAAGAACAATAGAAAATCAACCCTATATTCTAATGCAAGAACGGCAGAAGGAAAATGATCTGAATACGAACGGGCTTATTGAGATTGCGGCAGGTAAAGTCAGAGAATATGAAAATGTCTTTGATGCTTTAAAAAGGGAAGTATACGAAGAGACGGGATTAACAATCACAAATATTATTGATCAGGAACAGTCCGAGTATGCAGGCAACCAAACAGCAAGTGTCATGGGATTTACTCCGTTCTATATCACTCAAAATCTTGACGGCATCTATTCACTGATTGTGATGACCTTTATCTGCGAAGCGGAAGGGCAAATTGCAGAGAATACAAACGAAACCATTAATATTCGTTGGGTGACATTAGAAGAAGCAGAGGGGATACTGTTAAAATCACCCGAAAAGATATTTCCACTCCACCTTCTTTCAATAAAGAAGTATATTCAATATAAAACCAAATCTTAAAAAAAGGAATTCTCTTTGAAAGAAATTCCTTTTTATTCTGGAAAAGAAGAGTTCATACAGTTTTCTTAAATAAGAAGGTGTCATTACCGCTAACTAAATATAGTAGTTTCAAATAAATGACTTCTATGATAGAATAATAAAAAGAGACACATAATGACTGAAAATGCAAAAATAAGCTGGTATTGGGGATTTTTCTTCTTGCATTAGAATAGCCATTATCTAAGACAAAATAATATCTATGGGGTATACAACATGGAAGAGAGGCATGTGGGATGTTGAACGATCATAATAAAAAGTCCACACATAACATTATTATTTTTTCAGCTATATGGGTTGTTGCCATTGGAATTTTGATGTTTTCACTCTATCAAAATCTCGGGTATGCAAAAGTTATAAACTATAGCGGAGTTGTACGTGGAGCGACACAGCGCTTAATCAAAAAAGAGTTAACGGATCATCCTGATGACACCATGATCATTTATTTGGATGATTTGTTAGAGAACTTGCATACCGGACAAGGGGTCTTTAATTTGATTAAAATAGAAGATGATAATTATCAAAATCAAATTCAATCGATGATGATTAAGTGGGAAGAAATTAAAGCAGAAATAATGAATATCCGTACCGGAGGCTCTCCGGATCAGCTTTTTAGTTTGAGTGAAAACTATTTTGAAGATGCCGATCACATGGTTCATACCGCTGAAGAATATTCAAATCTGCAATTAAAACAACTCATTGTTTTTTTCTTGTTTTATTTGGTTCTTTCAATCAGTGCTTTTATTATTTGGTATCGATTTAAACAAGATGAGCTGAATAAAGTTTTATATATTGACACTTTATCAGGTATTCCTAATTTAACCGCATTCGAGTTAAATGTTGCAGCCTATTTAGAAAAGAAACATGATAAAGAATTGGTAGTATTATGCTTTGATATAAATGATTTCAAATTTCTTAACACTTCTTACGGGTATCCTTTAGGGGATTCTTTGATTAAGATTATTGCTAAAGTAGTTAAAAAAACGGCGGTTCAAAGAGATTGCTGTGCAAGAAGCGGTGCTGATAATTTTTATCTTCTTGCAGAAAACAGAGAAGACTTATATGTATACATTGGCACGCATTTAATAGAAGCTATTCAAAAAGAGTGTGCATTTGATATTGCCAGTGATATTTCATTTAGCTTTGGCGGATTTAAGATTCATGAGGACACTGAAATCAGAGAAGTCATTGATCGTGTCAATTTAGCCCATAAAAATGCGAAGAGTATGAAAAGTGATACGATTATTTGGTACGATCATGCATTAACAGTTCAGCTATTAGAAGATAATAAAAAAGTAAAACAAATGCATCGTGACTTACAGGATGATAAGTTTTTGCTTTATCTCCAACCAAAATTTGATGTTGCTACAATGACAATCATTGGAGCTGAAGCATTAGTTCGCTGGCAATATTCTAAAGAGGTCTTTTTATATCCGGACAGCTTTATTCCATTATTTGAACTGACCGGCAATATCTTTGAACTTGATTTTTATATGCTTGAAAAAACATGTGCCTACATAAAAACACATCATTTAGATCAACGTGATTTTAAAGTATCCATTAATTTTTCCAGAGTCACATTATATCGTAAGAATTTTAGAGAACAGCTTTTCTTAATTTTAGAGAAGTATAATGTAGCACCTACAAGTTTGGAAATAGAAATTACTGAAAACTCCATCAACGGACTTTCTGATCCGATTATTTACTTATTGCAGGATTTACGTCAGCAGGGCTTCTTAATCTCGATTGATGATTTTGGAACGGGTTATTCTTCGCTAAGCTTATTAAGCTCGTTGCCGGTAGATATTCTTAAAGTGGATAAAGCATTCTTGTTAGATAAGCACAATGAAAAGAATATTCAGGATATTTTAGGTTTGATTATCAGTGTTGCCCATTCCTTAAATATTAAAGTAATTTGTGAGGGAGTAGAAACACAGGAACAAGCCGATTTATTAAAGACTCTTTCTTGTGATTATGGTCAAGGTTACTTGATTTCAAAGCCAATCGATGAAAATGATTTTGAAAGTAAGTATCTTGCAAGAAAGGAGGAGTCAGTAAGATGAGGAAATTTTCTGAAAATGAATTAAGCACGATTATATTAGATGAAGATGATAATCTTGTCTGCATTACCGATCCTGATACTTATGATATTGTTTATCTCAATAAAGGAGCTAAGCGTCTTTTTCATCTGTCAATGGAAGAAGATTGTTATAAAAAGAGGAAATGCTATGCCCTTTTACAGGGGTTAAATCAGCCATGTAGTTTTTGTACAAATAAGTTTTTAACGACACATGATTTTTATCGCTGGGAATTTTTCAATCCGGTCGTACAGCGTTATTTTATGATTAAAGATAAATTTATTGTGCTTGATAATAAAACTTACCGTTTAGAGATAGCAGTAGATTTGACCGATAAAGAAGAGGAAAGAAAGACCTTGGAATTAGAATTGGAAAAGCATCGTGCAGTAACGGATCTTATGCAGAAACTTGATTTGCGCGACATGAATTCAGATATCATATCGGAAATGCTGCATAACTTAGGGGAAATGTATGATGGGGATCGCTGCTATATAATTGATGCCGATTATGCTTCACGTACTTTTAATAATACCTATGAGTGGTGTAATGATGGGATTCATCCGGAAATTCAGAACATTCAAGGGGTCCCTTTTGAAGGAATGCAGAGATGGCTGGATGAATATGAAAAAAACGGAGAGCTGATCATCGACTCACTGCATCATGAAGTCGCAAAGGATAGTTTTGAATATCAATTCCTTAAATCACAAAATATTGAGTCTATCATCTCTGTTCCTTTGCTCGATGGAAATAAAATTGTAGGCTTGATTGGAGTTGACAATCCAAAGAAATTCAATAAGAATTTATCTTTTATAAAAACCATTGCACAGTTTTATGTAAATGAAATGAAGAAACTTAAAGTGCTGCACAAACTGCAAAAATTAAGTATTATCGACAGCCTTACACATGTTTTTAATCGTAATGAATACATTAATGAAGTTGAAAGATTTAAGCAAGAACCTAAAACAAAAGTAGGAACAGCTTTTATTGATTTGAATGAACTGAAGACGGTGAATGATAAATTGGGGCATGATTTTGGTGATCGCTTGATTATTCAGGCAGCCGAAATATTAAATAAAGTATTTCCTAAAGCGGTTTATCGTATTGGCGGTGATGAATTTGTGGTTGTTGAAAAGGGGGTTGATGAAGAAGATTTTAATAAACAATTAAAAATGCTTCATCACCTGCTTGGGTTAGAAAAGACTCTGAAGCTTTCCATCGGCTCAGTATGGGAGTTGGCTCCTGAAAACATAGAGGGACTTGTTACAAAAGCGGATCAAGCGATGTATAAAGAAAAACATATTTATTATGCATCTAAAGATAGAATAATGAGATAATAAAATGATTTGTTGATAATAAAAGCACATAATATCGTGGCATTTATGTTCTAAAAGTTAGAGCTGAACATCTAACGATTGGAGATGAGTCCACTAAACCTATGTGCTTTTTTTCTATATTTCTGCCACCACTCTGCATGGCAAGCCGGTCGTGTGACTGTAATGGATAGGATAAGTATTGATGGTGCAGTGTACAGCTTTTTGATGATTCAAGAGCATTTCCATTTGACAAAGATTTTCAACGACAAATACATGATGATCGGCACAATGCTGATCCATTGGCGTATGTTCTTTTCCACGTCGAATCCCCGCACAGTCTATACCAATAATATTGACCCCTTTTTGAATCAGCGCTTCAATTAATGAGGCTGATAATTGCGGATGTTCCTTAAAGTATCGAGGAGTACCATATCCAGCGGCATTGATAAAACCGGTGTGAAAAGCGATAAACCTATTTTCTTGAATGAGATCGATATCGATATCTTCTATTTCAATATCACGGTTATAAACTGAACTGACATCAAAAATGACGGCAGAAAGACGCAGATAATCTAAGGGAAATTCTTTATTCATAACATCAAAGTGAGTCCCCAGATGACCGGATAAAGTCATCTTTTCGTTCTGATTTGCATCATTTACCAGTTTAGGGGTAATTTTTAAAGTTAAATCATAATACATTATTATTTCCTCCGAATCGTTAATTTATATTTATTATTATATTAACGGATTGAAAGATAATATATAATAATATTAGCAAATAATATCAATATATTATCTTTTTAGGAGGATTTATGAAAATAAATAAAAATCATAAAGATTTAACTGATCACGGTACTTTTGAATTTCCGCTTTCCATTTATGATGATTATGTATACCCCAATGTCCTGAATTTTACTGAATGGCATTGGCATGATTCTTTGCAGTTTTGTTTAGTTAAACAGGGAGCTGTATTGTTTCATATTGATCAGCATAAGGTTTTATTGAAAGCAGGGGAAGGTCTTTTTATTAATTCCAAGCAATTACATAAAACAGAAAATATTCAAAAAATAAAAAGTTATTATATCTGTTTTGATGTTCATCCCGATTTTATTTCAAGTTTTTCTGGCAGCATTATCAATACACGTTTTATCTATCCTATTATTCAAAGTGATACTATAGATTACTGTTTGCTTACATCACAAACGCAATGGCAAAAATATATTCTGTTGTATTTAGAAGAAATTTATAACCTTTATCAAAATAAAGAGTCCCAACTGGCGATTCATATATTATTTTTGCAGATCTGGCAGCTGCTTTATGAACATCATTTCAAGTCGCTGCCATTAAAAGAACGAAATATCACTAATGAAAGAATGCGGACAATTATACATTATGTAGAAACCCATTACTCAGAAAAAATAAGACTGGAAGATCTCGCTGATAAGGTAGGACTGACTCGTACGTCCTTTTGCCGGGAATTTCAAAAATACATGGGATGCAGCTTATTTGATTATCTTTTATCCTTTCGCTTGCTTAAAAGTATGGAACTTTTAAATTCTGATTTATCTATTACTGAAATTGCATATCGATGTGGATTCAGTACAACGAGTTACTATATTCAAAAATTCAAGAAAAAAACAAAGATGACACCAAATTATTACCGTCGTTTTTATCAAGATGTTTGATATTTACAAAAAAGATGATAAAAGCAGGATTTGATTGCTAAAGAAATTGGGAGCGCTTATAATGAAATTAAGGTTTGTCTAAATATGGGATCAAGAGGAGAATTATAAATGAATCAGATAGAAAATAATGCATCATGGAAAGAAGGAATAATGCTTACGACGGAAGAACAATATCAACTTTTGATAGAGACAATGAAAGTAGGCATATGTCATCTGCTTTTGAATGATGAATTTACTTTTCTATGGGGAAATGATTCGTTTTATGAAAACTTAGGCTATCGAAAAGAGGAGTTTCTTTCTCTTTATCGTAGTGTTAAAGCCCTTTATCAAAATCATATGAAAGATTTTGTTTTTTTTCAGGCGGCCTTTAAAGAGGGAATCCAACAGGATAAAAAGAATATTCAGTTTATTTGTTGTTTGCCAAAGAAAGATCTTTCTGTATGCTATGTACAGATACAGGCTAGAGTGACCGATAAATGTATACAAGGAGATACCGTTATTGAAGTGGTATGGCAAAACGTTGATGAAACAATCAAAAGCCAACACGAAGCTGAACGTATAAAAGAAATGAAAGCACAGAACTTTGAATGGCTGATGTCAGAGTATATGGGGAACGTCTATATAAGTGACATGGATAATTATGATTTGCTGTATGTGAACAAAACTTCATGTGAGACGCTTCATGATGAAATGAAGAATTTAATTGGCAGGAAATGTTATGAGGTTATACAGGGAAGGACTTCACCATGTCCGTTTTGTACGAATGATCGTTTGACTTCTGATGATGTATATGAATGGGAGTTCTATAATCCGGTATTAGAAAGAACGTTTATGATTAAAAATCGTCAAATAGAATGGGAAGGCCGACGTGCCCGTATAGAATTATCACATGATATGTACAGTACTGAATATAAATTAGCTAAAAAAGATCAGGAACGTGAAGCTATTATTAAAACAATTCCGGGCGGTCTTTCACGAATAGAAGCAAAGCACTATAAAAAAGTAATGTGGTATAGTGGAGACTATTTAGAAATGATAGGGTATACTGCTGAGCAGTTTGAATCGGAATTAAATTCTGAATGGACTAATGTATATTTCGATGATCAGGAAAGAATTTTAAATACAGCTAAGTCTCTTTATGAAACCGGTCAAAATGCAGTTTTGGAAACAAAAATTAAACGCCGAAACAATGAAGAACGCATTTTAACAATCACTATGTGCTATATCAGCGGAGAAGATAGTTGGGATGGTATTCCTTCAATTTACAGTGTAGCAATTGATATAACAAAAGAACGTCAGGAACAAGAAAGACAAAGAAAGGCTTTAGAGGATGCTTATAAAGCGGCGCGTGTGGCAAATGATGCTAAAACCAATTTCTTGTCTTCCATGTCGCACGATATTCGTACCCCAATGAATGCAATTGTGGGAATGACGGTTATTGCTAAAGCCAATATAAACGCACCGGAAAAATTAAATGACTGCTTAAATAAAATTAATGTTTCAAGCCGGCATTTATTAAGTTTGATTAATGAGGTTTTAGACATGTCTAAGATAGAAAGCGGAAAGATAGATTTGCTGCCTGAAAATGTAGATTTACCGGAACTAATTGAAAATGTAACGGATATGTGCAGATCATTAGTGGAAGAAAAACATCTTGATTTTCAAATCATAGTGGGGCATGTTCGTCATGAAAAAATCATTGCTGATGGGGACCGTATTCAACAGATTTTTATGAATATTCTGTCAAATGCCATCAAATATACACCTGAAAGCGGAACGGTTCGTTTTACTATTAATGAAGTCGAATCGATCATTCGTGGCAGAGGGCGTTATGAATTTATCTTTACCGATACAGGAATTGGAATGTCTAAAGAATTTCTTCCTCATCTGTTTGAACCTTTCTCCCGTGCGGAAGATTCACGTATTTCAAAGATACAGGGAACCGGATTGGGAATGGCGATTACTGAAAATATCATTCATATGATGAATGGCACAATTGAAGTGAACAGTGAATTAGGAAAAGGCAGTCAATTCACCATCTCACTTCCGTTACAGCTGCAAATGGAAGAAGAACAAAACGAAGAAGAATTAGTTGGTCATTCGGTTTTAGTTGTAGACGATGATCAAATGGTATGTGAAAGTGCAGTTTTATTGCTGAAAGAATTGGGAATTCGTGGATCTTGGGTTCTTTCTGGAAATCAGGCAGTACAAAATATATGGGACGCTCATATCAATAAAGAAGATTATTTTGCGGTTATTTTAGACTGGAAGATGCCGGGGATGGACGGACTTGAAACGGTCAGGCAGATTCGTAAAACGATGGGGGAAGATGTTCCGATCATTATTATTTCTGCTTATGATTATTCAGATATAGAAGATGAATTTATTCGTGCCGGGGCCGATGCCTTTATCACAAAGCCATTGTTTAAATCGAAAATGCTGCATGTACTGCAACTCTTTTGCTCAAGCAACAGTTTAGAGACAACCAGCGACTATGCTGAACACCAGCATACTGATTTATGTGGTAAAAAGGTTCTGCTGGCAGAAGACAACGAGTTGAATCGTGAAATTGCTGCGGAAATACTGCAAATGCAGGGAATTTTAGTGGATACTGCAGAAAACGGACTACATGCAGTAGAAATGTATGCAGCTTCTGAATTGGGCGAATATGATGCGATCTTAATGGATATTCAAATGCCAATTATGGATGGTTATGAAGCAACACGGCAGATTCGTGTGATGGAGCGAAAAGATGCGAATACTATTCCTATCTTAGCCCTAACGGCCAATGCATTTATCACAGATATCACAAAGGCACAAAGCGCCGGCATGAATGACCATATCGCAAAACCTATCGATGTGGAAGTGCTGATCAAAACGTTGCAGAAATGGATAGATTAAAAGGATAGGGAGGGATCGATCCCCCTCCTAGTTTTATTTAGGAAAAATATGTTTGGGCTTAGTAAATCCGGCTTTAAATAAGCCGCTTAATAATATTGGAGGAGAATAAATGAACAATGCCTATTTAGATCAATTAAGAAAAATAAAAAGTGTTTCAATGGCAACTGTTGATCATAACGGCATACCGCAAGTAAGAGTGATTGATGTCATGTTGGTAGAAGGAGAGAATTTATATTTTTGTACCTCAAGAGGAAAAGGATTTTATAAGCAATTAATTAAAAATAAATGGGTCTCTATTTTAGGAATGACGGAAAACTACCAAACAATCCGTTTTACCGGAAAGGCTCATCTTTTATCCAATCAAATCGAATGGATTGATAAGATATTTGAGCATAATCCGGTGATGGAGGATGTTTATCCCGGAACATCTCGTTATATATTAGAACCGTTTTGCTTAAATGAAGGAACGATTGAATATTTTGATCTAAGTACTTCACCGATTACACGAAAAGAAATGGTCATTGGTAAAGCTGAGGCAATAAAAAAAGGATTTGAAATTACCCCTGCTTGCAAGGCATGCGGCATCTGTTTAAAAAAATGCCCCCAACAATGTATTGAAGCAGGAAAGCCATATCAAATTGTACAGGAACATTGTTTGCATTGTGGATTATGTCAAGAAGTATGTCCGGCTAAAGCCATTCAACATAGATAAACGTAGGGAGTATGAAATAAAAATCGGAATAGATATTGACTTTCAAACATACTTCAACAATAAAATATAATAAAAGCACAGGATGATTCCTTCCTTACGTGTTGGTAAATGAAGTTTAATGATGTCATTTATCAACCTTATTGGAGGTATCAAGAAATGTGCTTTTTCATGTGTTGAAATATAAATAAGTTTTCATTATCTATTATTTTTTATATAATAGAGATGATAAAAAACTAAAAAGCAGGTTATTATAAATGAAAAAAACAATTATTGGAATTTTAGCACATGTCGATGCTGGAAAAACGACATTAACAGAAAGCATGCTTTTTCTTTCGGGAAAGCTGCGTGCACTGGGAAGAGTGGATCATAAAGATGCGTTTCTCGATTATGATCAGCAGGAAAGAGAACGAGGAATTACAATCTTTTCTAAACAAGCTGTTTTTCAATGGAAAGATACTGAATTTACATTAGTAGATACTCCCGGTCATGCGGATTTTTCTACCGAAATGGAGAGAACACTGCAAATTTTAGATTATGCGATTGTTGTGATCAGTGGAACCGATGGGGTGCAGCATCATAGTGAAACGATTTGGGAATTATTGGAGCATTATCAGATTCCTACCTTTATTTTTGTAAATAAAATGGATTTAAACCAAACCGGTAAAGCATCATTGATGAATGATTTACAGGATAAATTAAGTGATAGCTGTATTGATTTTTCAAAGATGAATGATCAGGTGCTGGAACAAATTGCATTGAGCGATGATCATTTATTAGAAGCGTATCTTAGCGGAGAACAGATCAGTTTAGAAGCAATTCAAAATCAAATTGAAAATCGCCGAATATTTCCTTGTTTCTTTGGATCGGCTTTAAAATCAGAAAATATTGATGATTTATTAAATGGACTGGATCGTTATATCAAATCGTCTCTTTATCCAAAAGAGTTTGGGGCAAAGGTTTATAAGATTACACGAGATGAGCAAGGAAACCGTTTGACGCATATGAAGATTACAGGAGGAAGCCTTAAAGTAAAAACACGATTGAGTGAAGATGAAAAAGTGGATCAGATCAGAAAATATTCTGGAAATAAATATGAAACTTATGAAGAAGTTTATGCAGGAGAAATATGTACAGTCAAAGGATTAAGACACATTGCGGTTGGTCAGGGACTAGGTATTGAAACAGCAGTTCAGACCCCAATGTTGGCCTCTTTCATGGATTATCGTATTCTTTTACCAAAAGGGTGTGATCCTTTTCAAATGCTGAAACAATTACAGGAATTGGCAGAGGAAGATCCCCAATTACATCTTCGTTATCAAGAGGCAACTCAAGAAATACGTATTCAGCTTATGGGAACCATTCAAATTGAAATATTAAAGAACAGAATTAAGGAACGATTTAATGTTGAAGTTGAATTTGATCAGGGACAGGTTTTATATAAAGAAACAATCCTGGAACCGGTGATTGGGGTAGGGCATTTTGAACCGTTAAGACATTATGCCGAAGTACATCTTTTATTAGAGCCGGGGGAACCAAACAGCGGATTAGTATTCAAAACAAAATGCAAAGAAGATATTTTAGGACGTAATTGGCAGCGATTGATCTTAACTCATTTAGAAGAAAAAGAACATCTTGGCGTTTTAACCGGATCTCCTATTACGGATATGAAAATAACCTTGATTAATGGGCGGGCACATTTAAAACATACCGAAGGCGGAGACTTCAGGCAAGCGACTTATCGTGCTGTTCGTCAAGGTTTGAAGGTGGGAAAATGTCAGTTGTTGGAGCCGTATTATCAATTTAAAATGGAGATAGCGAGTGAATATTTAAGCAGAGCTATTTTTGATATTGAAAAGATGCACGGAGAGTTTACGATATTAAATACTCACATGGATAGGGTGATCTTAACGGGGTCTGCCCCTGTAGCATTAATGCAGAATTATCAAAGTGAACTTATTTCCTATACCAAGGGGACAGGACGCTTAACATATGGTTTAGATGGGTATCGTCCCTGCCATAATCAACAAGCAATTATGGATGCTTTGGCATATGACAGCGAATTAGATATTGATAATCCGACCGGATCTGTTTTTTGCAGTCATGGTGCAGGATTTAATGTGAAATGGGATGAAGTCCCTCACTATCAGCATTTAAAAGATAATTATTTGAAAGAAACAAAAGTGATTCAACAAAGTTCTTCTCACTATCAATATCCGGCCTATCAAGATGAAGATCAAGAATTAGAAAGAATCTTCACTAAAACCTATGGAGAAAGGAAAATCCGTTTATCCAGCAAAGAAACATATGAGCGAAATCGTTTAAAGCAGGAAAAAGTGTACAAAGCTTTACCGGAATGTTTATTAGTAGATGGCTATAATATCATTCATGCTTGGTCGGAATTAAAAGATTTAGCTGAACATAATTTAGGGGCAGCACGATCAAAATTAATGGATATTCTATGCAACTATCAAGGATATAAACAATGCATGCTGATTTTGGTTTTTGATGCCTACAAAGTGAAAGGAAATATCGGAGTTACAGAGCAGTATCATAATATCCATGTCGTTTATACAAAAGAGGCTCAAACCGCCGATGCCTACATAGAACGTGCAACACATCAGATGATCAATGAATATAACGTTATTGTGGCAACATCCGATGCTTTGGAGCAGTTAATTGTAGCCGGACATGGAAGCCGTCGTATTTCAGCACGAGAGTTAAAATTGGAAATCGAGCAGTTAAATAAAGAAAAACTGGAAGAATTTGAAAGAAAGCAGCCTAAACATCATCATTTTCCCTTGGAAGACGTTAAAAATATGAAATAAAAATGAAGAAAAGAGGAATTTAAAAATGAATAAAGCCTGTTTTGAATGTGATCGCCAGCAAATGTTGAAAATCAGCCGGTTTTTAAATTTAGAAAAGCAAATGCAAGAAAAACTGCTGACAACAGCGGATTCTATTTTAACACAATGTGACATGTCTAAAACCAATCCGGAAATCATGGCTGGGATATGGGAAGAAGTGACACAAATCTTAGGAAATAAAGATCCTTACGAAAAGGTTAAGCAGTATTATAATACATTTATGATGTCTATGAGCGAAACGATTCGTCAAGAAATATTAAACAGTAATGATCCCTTTTTGGTGGCATTAAAAATAGCGATCACCGGTAATTTAATTGATTTTGCCGCAAAACATACATTTAATGAAGAGACTGTACAGGAGATTTTAAGAAACGCTGAAAAAACTCAATTAGCGATTGATGATTCTGCTGAGTTGAAAAGACAGTTAGGTGCTGCAAAAACATTGCTTTACTTAGGGGATAACTGCGGGGAGATTGTTTTAGATAAATTATTTATTGAATGGTTGAAAACACAATATCCTGATTTGACATTTTATTATGGGGTACGTGGTAAACCAATCGTGAATGATGTTACTTTAAAAGATGCTGCAGATGTACATATGGAAGAGGTGGCGACAGTTATTTCCAATGGTGATGGCGCATTGGGAACTGTTCTTAAACGAACGAGTCCGGAATTCCAAAAAATTTTTGATCAGGCAGATCTTGTCTTATGCAAAGGACAGGGAAATTATGAAGGATTACTGGGAAACCCAAAAGAAAACCTATTCTTTATGTTTATGGCGAAATGTGAATTAGTGGCTCAGCCATTGGGTGTTCAACGATTGGGCATTGTATGTTTAAAAAACAGAAAACAGCTAAAATGGGGAGATTAATCAGATTACTCTCCTTTTTTATTTTGATCAAAGATAGTTTTTAATTAATTGAATAATATTTGCATAGTGGTAAGCGGCATAATCAGTAATGGGAATTTTTACGATATGATTGGGAAATAAAGCAGAAAGTGAATGATAACAATGTCCAACCTGCGGTGAAAGCAAAATTAAATCTGCTTCTGGTTTCTCTTGTGTCAAAGTGTAAAGATCCATCGCCTCTAATTTAATATTGAGCTGACAGGCACAAATATTGTTTTGAAGCTGCTCCACAAAAAAAGTAGAAGTGATACCGCAACTGCAGCATAATAAAATCTTGCGTTTTTGGATATCTAAATTATTAATGTATTGTATCAAATCGGAAATAAATCGACTGGCTTGTAATACATCAATAAATTCATAATGCATATAATAGGAGACTTTGTCTTCTTTATCGAGAATTTGTTCTTCGATAATATGGTTAGGATAAAAAGAAATTGTGATGGTGTATTGAGAAACGGATTTGGTAAAGACGGCTGAATCTCCGACTTTACTTATTTTAAAGTCATTCAGATAACGTTTTTTGACCCACAGATAAAAGAAGGTATAAGATAGGTCTTTGTAGAAAAGGTTCATTTTGATTCCTCCATTTCGCTTTCATTATAATTCATTTGGCAAAGATGGAAACAGCGACAAATAAAATAGAAAAGAAATTCTCATATATTTAACGGCTATCATTTCTTAGAATGAGAATTCTTTAAAGAAGAACCTATTTTGAAATGAATTTCTCATATTCATTTTCATTATCAAGATAAATGATGTTAAAAATATATCATTCTTTTTCAATCTGTTGTTGAAGTGAAAGATATCCCTATAATGGAAGGTGAGGAGAGCAATCACTATATCACTGATTTAAATCAAAGGATTGACCGTGCACACAAGGGAACCCATTCGTCAGTTTTCTATATAATGAATTTACATTAGAATTAGGTTACTCTTATTATATACCCATGATGATAGTGATTCTCCTTCACTAAATAAAAATGTAGCAATTTAGTTGCAATAAGGGGGAAATACAATGATTAAAATACTTTTGGCGTGTAATGCCGGAATGTCTACCAGTTTGCTTGTTGAAAACATGAAAAAAGCAGCTCAGGAAAAAGGATTGGAAATTGAAATTAAAGCAGTAGGAGCATCAAGCGTTCGTTTGGAGATGCTGAAGGAACAAGGCTGGCAGGTAGTGTTATTAGGACCGCAAGTTCGTTATGAATTAAAACGTATTCAAAAAGCAGCTGATCCGATTCCGGTAGATGTCATAGATACACGTGATTATGGGTTGATGAATGGAAAAAGTGTTTTAGAAAAAGCATTAGCGTTATTAGAAAAATAATCTTTAGTTAAAAATCAACTTTAAATTTAAAAAATAGAGTTGATTTTTACTGTTTATATGTTAGGCAAGGAGTGAAAGCATGAATATATTTACACAATTAAAAACTATTGAAAACTTAACCGGCAATGAACACTCTATCATCGATTTCGTTTTACAACATCCAGATGAATTTTTGCACTTAAAAACAAAAGACATTTGTGAACGTTGTTTTGTCTCCACTCCTACGCTTTATCGGTTATGCGAAAAACTAGGATTATCCGGTGTTTCTGAATTTAAAGTAAAAGTTTCTTATTCTATTCAAAACTATATAGAAGATAATTTAGACTTTGATTTTGATTTCCCAATCAAACCGAATCAAACCCACCATCAGATTATGACGGGAATGATGGAAGATTATAAGCAAACGTTGTTATCCACGTTTAATCTTTTTGATTTAGATCAGCTGTTGTTTTCTGTGAATGCAATGAAAAGAGCGGAAAAAATCGATATTTATACTTCTGCCGGAAATCTTCATTTTGCCGAGAACTTCCAATTTCAGATGCAGGAAATCGGTATTGAAATCAACGTTCCTAAAGAAGAATACAGCCAGCGTTTGACAGCCTCTTACAGCAATGAACAGCATTTAGCGATCGTGATATCGTTTGGTGGAAGAGGATTGTTAGTAGAACGCATTATCCGTTGTTTAAAAGAAAACCGCACGCCCATTTTATTGATTTCTTCAACAGAAGATTTTGAGATTAAAAAATGTGCAGACTATCATTTATATTTATGCTCAACAGAAAATCACTATCATAAATTATCTTCTTTTTCAACCCGCTTATCGTTATTATATATACTCGATGTCTTATTCCTTTGCTTTTTTTCAAAGGATTATGAACAAAACTTGAAAAATAAATTGACTTATTATCAGAAAATACGTCGTTATGATTATTAGATGCCTAGTAAAAAAAAGGTATCTTTTCTTTTATGCCTATTGACAATACAGATTAAACAATATAAAATAACAAGTGTTATATAACAAATGTTATTGAAAGGGGAATGAAGATGCCGCCACGTCCAAAAGTAAGTAAAGAAGAGATTATTGATCAGGCATATATGATGATTAAAACGGAGGGAATTGAACAGCTAAATGCCCGCTCTTTAGCGAACCGGTTAGGGTGTTCGACACAACCTATTTTTAAAAATTTTAAAAATATGGAAGAATTAAAACAGTATACAAAGGTAAAAATTGATGAACAATATGATGCTTTTATAAAAAAATATCATGATACGAACGATGAATTGTTTAGTATTGCTTCTGCATACATTCATTTTGCCAGTGAAGAAAGACACTTATTTGGTGCTTTGTTTGTTCATCCGTTAATCGAAAGCAGAAATATGAGCGAGGTATTAACTTCTTCATGGAATTTAGAAACTATCGCAAATTGTCAAAAGCAATATGTATTATCAAGAAAACAGGCAGAAGATTTATATCGTGATGTTCGTTTCTATAGTCATGGGATTGCCACCCAAATTTATGCGGGAACGATCATTTTAAGTAAAGGAGAGATAGAAGAATTGGTCAGAAATGCGATAGACCGATTCAAATAGATGAATAATTTATATATTTTAAAGAAGTATTTTAAGCTAGTAAAAATAAAGAAGCGATATACGTTTTATTTGATTGTGACCTCACTGTTTGCGGATGGACCGTATATGTTCACCTCTTTATTGTTTAGTTATGCTATCAAATATTTAACAGAGCAAAAAATGGATACAGTGATTTTTATATTTATCCTCTATTTTGGGTTAAAGATTTTATCAAAAGTTTCTAGGATAGCCAATTATCAAGCCGCTAAATTTTACTATAATGCCAGTTATATGACATTACAGAGTCAGGTTTTAGACAAAGTGAATGATCTTGAATATGACTATTTCACCAATGAAAAAAAGAGTCATTTGATTAATACCGTCAATACAGATATCAAGGAGTTAGCCGATTTTGGCACATGGCTGTCACGCTCTTTATTTCTGGTCATTTCCTTTTTGGTATCAATCATTATTTTATGGCAGATCAATTTTGGTCTGATGATCTTTGGGGTTGTGGTCAACGGAATCGTGATTTATCTACTTAATCATTATAATGATTATTATGAAAAGATTATGTTTAAAGCAAAACAGCAAACGGATAAAGAAGTAGGGTTCTTTTCTCAGATTATGAATGGTATGTCGGAGATTAAAATCTTTCATTTACTATCCCAATTTAAACAGATGTATCATCATTATAATAAAGATTATCTTTATGAGCATGACCGTATGATCAATAATAATATCATCAAGAATATCGTGAGTCCTGCCATTACGATGCTGGCGGAGATTTTACTGATGGGATATGCAGTTTACAACTGTCTTAAAGGGAGATTTGGGATTGAAACAGTATTGATTATTCAATCTTATTTTGGGAATATGTTTGGTTCTTTGAGTGAACTTGTCACTATTTTAGGGGAACTTCGTTTAAAGAACGTATCGATTGATCGTTATGCCCAGTTTATAGAAGAAGTCGTTCCTTTTCAAAAGAATCAAGATTGTCAATTAGTTAATTTAAAAGGAGAAGTGACACTGGATGATGTCACCTTTTCCTATCGTGATCAGCCGAACTTATCCCATTTGAATCTGCATTTTAAGCCGGGAAAGATTACCGGATTAGTCGGAAGCAGCGGCAGTGGCAAAAGCACGATTATGAAATTAATTTTAGGATTCATTCAGCCGGATTTCGGAACTGTTAAGATTGATGATCGGGATTTATCGGGAATCAGCCGCTCAACATTATCACAAGTTGTTACCATGGTGAATCAAGACCCATTCATTTTTAACCTGTCTATATATGATAATTTTGCCTTGATTAATCCTGATCGTAATAAAATAGAGGAAGTCTGTAAGAAAGTACATCTTTATGAGGATATCATGGCTTTGCCCCAACAGTTTGAAACAATTTTAAATGAGAATGCAACCGATCTGTCAGGCGGACAAAAACAGCGTCTAGCGATTGCCAGAGCTTTACTGAAAAATACGAAGATTATCCTGTTTGATGAAATTACCAGTGCATTAGATGAACATCTTTCCGCAGATATATTAAGTTTTCTCAAAGAGATTAAGCAAGACCATACGATCATTATGATTACTCATCGCTCGAAAGAATATCAGTTATGCGATGAAATTATAGATTTAAATACATTAAGCATATAAAAGAGGGATCCGATGAGATCCCTTTAGCCTATAAATTTTGAAAATCGTTCCTTTTCTTGTTCAAATAAGTCATTAAAAATAGGGTCAGGATCAAAGTTTTCTTCCCACCAGATCCGATCGATAATAAAATGAGGCGTTGTACGATCCGGATCGAAACGTCCTACTAAATGATCTTTATATAAAATAGGTAAAACATAATAGCCAAACTGACGTTGAGTTACCGGCTTGTATACTTCCCAGCGATATTCAAAATCAAATAACTCTTGAATCAGCTGACGATCCCAAATGAAATTATCTAATGGTGCGATGAAGCGGACAAATGGTGAAAAACGTATCGGAGTTTCTAACTGTTTTAGATGACCGGTCGCAATATAATAATGATATTTGGAATCTTTGATTTGGAATTCAGTTAGCTTTCCTTTTTCACATAATGAGCGAATTGCGCTTTTTCGTATGGCACTGTTGGAAAGATGGAGTCCCTGCCAACCTGATCCAGAGCGATCCCAATAAAACCCTATACTATTGATTCTTCTTAAGGTATACCATTCAATAAAAGATAAATCATCTTCAAAAGGATCTTCACTTAACAAATAAGAACCGGGAATCAGATTTTCGATGCAGTCATAGATTTTTA
This sequence comes from Beduini massiliensis, assembly GCF_000829905.1. Classification (GTDB taxonomy): domain Bacteria; phylum Bacillota_I; class Bacilli_A; order Erysipelotrichales; family Coprobacillaceae; genus Beduini; species Beduini massiliensis. Next base: position 478,961 of record NZ_CDPP01000005.1, on the reverse strand, counting down.
TTGCTCCGTTACGTGAATGAATGCCTATACGTTCATGAGCATACAAATAATCCAAAGCAACACTGGCAATCCGACTGTTTCCCCAGCTGCTTTTACTTAATGCATTAAATGAAAGATCCTTTCCGGAGCAGGGGGCTTTTTCTTTAAATTGATTAAAAACATCATCAATATATTGATAGACTTCTTCTTGCTGCCGATATTCAATGGCAAGTTCATTGTAATGAGCAAAATGCTGCCGGACACGTTTAAAATAAGGATATTGAGACATAGGATAAATACAGACTTCTTTATCATAACCATCAACTAAAAGCCGTTCTTTATAAAGCAGTTGATCCAAGGTACTGCGCTGAACATGAGAAAAGCGACTGAATAGAACGATTTCCGGATTTCTTCCTACGATATTTAAAGGATCGTATTGAATTGAACCCACCTTTTGCAGATAACGCAGAATACCACGGTTATTTTTCCCATATGTGTTTAGTTTGTCTAAGCCATGATAACGTATTAAAAAACGTCGAGCTTGTTTTTTGGATAATGTCAACATAAAATCACCTGCCTTTATTTTGATTATACATGGTTTTCTTTCTTTTAGCGACTATTGACAGATAAAGAAAGACTGTATTTTTCCTTTTTAGATAAAACAATTTCTATTTTTCGCTAGTGAGTAGTGATTTTTAAATGGAAAAGTGATAAAATATGTCCAGATAAAAATAAAGGGGGATAAAGATGAAAATTAGAATTGGAATCGTTGGTTATGGAAATCTTGGCCGTGGAGTGGAAAGTGCTGTTACAAATAGTGATGATATGGAGTTAGTAGGTGTATTTACTCGTCGTGATCCAAGTACTGTTCATCCACATACGTCATTGCCTGTTTATAAAATGGAAGAAGCTTTTGATATGAAAGATCAGATTGATGTGATGATCTTATGTGGTGGGAGTGCAAACGACTTGCCTGTTCAGACACCACAATTTGCAACATGCTTTAATGTTGTTGACAGTTTTGATACACACGCTAAAATACCTGAACATTTTAACCATGTAAATGAAGCTTGTAAAATCGGACAAACAATAGCGGTTATATCAGCAGGTTGGGATCCGGGAATGTTCTCATTGAATCGTTTATACGGACAAGCGATCTTACCTCATGGTGCAGATTATACATTCTGGGGAAAAGGTGTCAGCCAGGGACATTCCGACGCTATTCGCAGAATTGATGGGGTAAAAGATGCCAGACAATATACGATCCCAGTAGAAGCTGCTTTGGAAAGTGTTCGTGATGGACAAAACCCTGCTTTGACAACAAGACAAAAACATACACGTGAATGTTTTGTAGTAGCAAAAGAGGGTGCTGATTTAGTAAAGATTGAAGAAACAATCAAAACTATGCCAAACTACTTTGCTGATTATGATACAACAGTTCATTTTATCAGTGAAGATGAATTACAAAGAGATCATCAGGGAATTCCTCATGGCGGTGTCGTGTTTAGAAGCGGGACTACTGGTTTTGATCAAGAAAATAAACATGTGATTGAATATCGTTTAAAATTAGATTCTAATCCTGAGTTTACTTCAAGTGTTTTAGTGGCTTATGCCAGAGCGGCATATAGAATGCACCAAGAGGGGATGAGTGGATGTAAAACCGTATTGGATATTGCACCAGCATATTTACATCCGGCTGACAAAGAAGAATTAATCAAAAACTTGCTTTAATGAATTTCAATATTTGAAATTTAAATAGATGGGTTCCTTTCTGTTATAAGACATGTTACACTAAAAATGTAATTTTAAATGAAAGGGTTTAGAGATGTTGAAAAAAATATTAATCGTTTGTTTAAGTTTAATGCTTATTGTTTTGACCGGGTGTTCTGGTAAACCTAGCAGTACTGAAAATCTCAATGATTTATCTTTAGAACAAATTATGGAAAAAGTATATGCCGGTATAAAAGAAGATCAATTACCCGGATTAATGAATACGCCGTTATCACAAGAAAATCTAAATTATGCATTGGGATTAGATGCATTAGATTTTAAAGAGGGATTAGTCAGTGAACCAATGATGAGTTCAATTGCTCATTCAGTAGTTATAGTCCGTGTTAATGATGGGGTTGATGTTGAAAAAACAAAAGCAGATATTGAAGCGAACATTGATCCAAGAAAATGGATTTGTGTAGAAGTGAATGAAAAGGATGTCATTGTAGATAGTAAAGATAATGTGATCATTTTGATTATGGTTAATGATTTAGCTAAGGATATCCACAATAATTTTAAAAAGTTATAATTAAATCTTCGTGCAAACGAAGATTTTTTCTAGTTAAAGGAGGTGAAATAATGGTCTTTTCAAGTCTGACATTTTTATTTTTCTTTTTACCGATTCTGCTCATTATTTATTATTTAGTGCCCTATAGATTTAAAAATCATATCCTTTTAATTGCGAGTTTAATATTTTATGGATTGGGTGAACCCAAATATCTTTTATTAATATTAGTAAGTTCTTTTGTTAATTCTTTATTTGGCTTGATGATAAGTAAGACAGCGGATCATAAAAGAACAATCCTATTTATTCTAGCCTTACTATTTAATTTGGGAATCTTATGTTATTTTAAATATACTGATTTTATAATTCGTAATATTAATTTAGTGTTACATCAAGATTTGCCATTATTTCATATTTTATTACCTTTGGGAATTAGTTTTTATACATTTCAATGCCTTAGTTACATCATTGATGTATATACCAATAAAGTTCAGGCAAATCCAAACTTGTTAGAGTTCACCACTTATGTTACATTATTTCCACAATTAATCGCCGGGCCTATTGTTCGCTATCAAGATGTAGCCTTACAGCTAAAAGTTAGAGAGCATCATTATCATAAAATAACGTTAGGCATTCAACGGTTTGTTGTGGGGTTATCAAAAAAAGTGCTTTTAGCTAATACGTTGGGAGAGTTAGTGACATCTTTACAAAGTGCCAATCCGTCTGTTCTTGGATATTGGTTTATTGCTTTTGCTTTTTTGATGCAGTTATATTTTGATTTTTCAGGCTATTCGGATATGGCTATAGGATTAGGGAAGATGTTTGGCTTTGAATTTCCGGAAAATTTCAATTATCCTTTATTCGCTGTTAATATAACCGATTTTTGGCGTCGCTGGCATATGTCTTTATCACGTTGGTTTAAAGATTATGTTTATATTCCTTTAAAAGGAAGCCGAGTTAAACCATCACGCTTAGTTTTCAATTTATTATTTGTTTGGATTCTGACTGGATTGTGGCATGGAGCTGAATGGAATTTTCTTTTATGGGGTGTCTATTTTGGGTTAATATTAATAATCGAAAAAATGGGATTGAAATCGTTCTTAGGAAAACATCTTTATTTTAGCAGACTATATACTATTTTATTAGTTTTAATTGGTTTTATGATGTTTCAATATGACATTCGCCAATGGAAAGATGTTTTTATTGGGTTGTTTGATGTAAATCATCTTCCTTTAAGCTCCACAGAATGTCTGTATTATTTTAAAAGTTATTTCATCATAGTAATAGTTAGCATCATGGGGGCAATGCCAATATCCCCATTTATTCTAAATTATTTTAATAAAAGCATTCTACTGCTAGATAACTTGAAAAAAGTATGGACGATTATTTTATTGTTGATTTGTATAGCTTTTATTGTTGATAGTTCATTTAATCCGTTTTTATATTTCAGATTCTAAGGGAGGTAAGAAAATGCGAGATAAATATTTTGTGTTTATTTTTGTTAGTATTTTACTTTTCTTTACATTAAGTTATCTAGTAACTAAAGATAAGGAAATATCAAATAGTGAAAGAAGGCATCTAACTACTTTTAAAGATGTAAAGCACTATAATATTACAGATTCTTTCTATTCTAAAGAGTTAGAAAAATATGCTTTAGATCAAGTTGTTTTTAGAGATCAGTGGCGTTATATTAAAGCGAAAGTTGCCTTTGATATATTTAATAAGAGTGATGATAATCAATTTTATTTAGAAGATGGGCATATTTTAAAAAAGGAGCAAAAATTAGACGAAGAAAGGTTAAAGGTATTTCTTAATAAAGCAAATGGAATCATTCAACAATATGCACATTCAAAAAGCAAAATGTTGATCATTCCCGGTAAAGAATATTATGCTTCTGCTTATAGTGCATTTGATTATGAAAAAGCTATGGATTTAATAAATTCTCAGTTTAAGGGGGAATTCCTTGATGTGCGTGATCAATTAGCATTAAATGATTACTATTATAGTGATCCGCATTTAAAACAAGAAGCTTATTTTAAATTGTTCCCAATAAATCAAGCTAATTTAAAAAAATATACTTATCAGCCTTTCTATGGTACTTACAGTAGTCAATTTGCTTATCAGTTAGTGAGTGATCAATTAAACTATTTTGAAAATCCTTGTAGTATTGAAGCAAACTATTTAGAAACACCTGAATTCAAAGAAGTTTATAATCTTGATAAGCTTAATAATAATGATGCCTATAGTGTATTTTTAAATGGTGCCACACCTTTTGTTCATTTGAAAAATAAAGATAATAAGGACGGTCAGACATTACTGGTATTTAGAGATTCCTTTGGAAGTAGTTTAGTTCCTTTATTAGTAGATACTTATCAGGATATTTATGTGGTTGATTTACGTTATATGAATTTAACAGATGCAGAACGGTTAATAGATAAAGAAATTGATGAAATTTTATTGGTTTATGGAATGAATAGTATTAATGAGGGAACGGTGATAAAGTAAGAAATTAATCGGAAATAGATAGGGGAGTATTATAAAATGATTGGTTAGAAGAGACCGTTATACGTATTGAAACGATTTTAAAAATACAGCATTTCTTAAAAAGAATAATCGTAAATTGTGAGTATTTAGTTGGAAATGAGTAATAAAAGATTGATATTGGGAGTGATAGTCTGGTAGCTTTTGGTACTGCTTTGATCAGGATGAGGTTTTCTAAATATGTTTTTAGGACATACTGTGGATATATTGTTTTATTTAAAGCCAGAAGTGATTCAACTGGATTTTATCCTAAATTAAATGTGTTATGTGAAACAAAGAAGATTTTATTCAAAGATATTGATATACAAAAAGAGGAATCTATTCATATTCACTTAGAGGTAAAATATCCTAAAACAAAGGAAAAACAACAGATGTTCATGCTTTTTCTGCCGCCTTTAGTATTAAAATATCAGTACTAAAAGCAAAATTAAATCCGTTATGATCGGATTTTTTTGTTAAAACAGAAGAAATGGAGATAGAAAATGGACAAAATTCTACTTTATTTTTCAAGACTAATTTACATTGCGAGCAGGGTATATTATAATACGTCTGTATGCAGTAATTTAAATTTAGAAGGGGCGTTATTATGGAAAGAAAAGTTGGAACCGTTTCAAGAGGGATTCGTTGCCCGATTATCAGAGAAGGAGACGATTTAGCTAAAGTCGTTGTTGACAGTGTGTTAGATGCCGCTAAAAGCGAAGGATTTGAACTGAGAGATCGTGATGTGATATCGATTACAGAATCTATCGTGGCGAGATCACAAGGAAACTATGCTTCAGTTGAAGCTATTGCGAGCGATGTGAAGGCTAAATTAGGCGGAGAAACAATTGGAGTTATTTTCCCGATTTTATCTCGTAACCGTTTTGCAATTTGCTTAAAAGGAATTGCGATGGGCGCTAAAAAAGTAGTATTGATGTTAAGCTATCCAAGTGATGAAGTTGGCAATCAGTTGGTAAGTTTGGATGCTTTAGATGAAGCGGGAGTTAATCCTTACAGCGATGTTTTAACTTTAGAAAAGTATCGTGAATTATTTGGTGAGAATGCACATGAATTTACTGGGGTAGATTATGTAGCTTATTATGCTGATTTAATTAAGGAAGCGGGAGCAGAAGTTGAAATTATTTTTGCAAATCAAGCTAAAACGATATTAAATTATGCGGATCATGTCCTCACTTGTGATATTCATACCAGAGCACGTACAAAACGCATTTTAAAAGCAGCCGGTGCAAAAGTGGTTTGCGGATTAGATGATATTCTGACAAGCAGTATTGATGGCAGCGGATATAACAGTAAATATGGTTTATTAGGTTCTAATAAATCAACAGAAGATACTATTAAATTATTCCCAAGAGAATGTCAGGACTTAGTGGAGGATATTCAAAAAATTATTTTGGATAAGACAGGCAAATGTGTCGAAGTAATGGTCTATGGGGATGGAGCGTTCAAAGATCCGCAAGGAAAAATTTGGGAATTAGCCGATCCATGTGTGTCACCTGCCTTTACAAATGGATTAGTAGGAACTCCAAATGAGCTGAAATTAAAGTATTTGGCAGATAATGATTTTAAACATTTAACAGGTGAAGAATTACGTAACGCTATTGCGAGCAGTATTAAAGAAAAAGATGATAATTTAGTAGGAAATATGGCTTCACAAGGAACAACACCAAGACAATTAACGGATTTGATTGGTTCATTATGTGACTTGACAAGTGGGTCCGGAGATAAAGGAACACCGGTTGTTTTAGTTCAAGGATATTTTGATAATTATGCAAATTAAGGAGAATAAGATGAAACAAGATATGATCGTAATATTAGACTTAGGGAGTCATCAAAATACTACTATAGCCCGTGAAATCCGTGCTTTAGGGGTGTATAGTGAAATCAAACCACATGATATTACTGTAGATGAATTGAACGCTTTAAGTAACGTTAAAGGGGTTATCATCAGTGGTGGTGAAAATAATGTGATTGATGGAGAAAAGATTGATGTTGTCAGTGACTTGTATACTGCCGGATATCCGATTATCGCTTTTGATCATGATTTGGCAAAAGTGGAAAATAAAGTATATCCAAAAGATGAAGCGGAATTAAGAGCCATTTTAAAATCATTTGTTTTTGATGAATGTCATGCTGAAGCTAATTGGAATATGAAAAACTTTATCAATGATCAGATTGAATTAATCAAAAAACAAGTAGGAGATAAAAAAGTGCTGTTGGCTTTATCCGGTGGGGTGGATTCATCAGTTGTTGCGGCGTTGTTGATTAAAGCAATTGGTCAGCAGTTAGTATGTGTTCATGTTAATCATGGGTTGATGCGTAAAAATGAATCTGAAAGCGTTGTGGAAGTATTTAAGAATCAATTACATGCAAACCTTGTTTATGTAGATGCCAGTGAACGTTTCTTAACGAAATTAAAAGATGTAGCTGATCCTGAACAAAAACGTAAAATAATTGGTGCTGAATTTATTCGTGTATTCGAAGAAGAAGCAAGAAAATTAGATGGTATTGAATTCTTGGCACAAGGAACTATTTATCCGGATATTATTGAAAGTGGAACAAAGACAGCAAAGACAATTAAGTCACATCATAATGTTGGTGGATTGCCTGAAGACTTGCAGTTCTCTTTAGTTGAACCTTTGTATCAATTATTTAAAGATGAAGTTCGTGCCTGTGGTGTGGAATTGGGATTGCCATATGAAATGGTATACAGACAACCATTCCCAGGTCCGGGACTTGGAGTTCGTTGTTTAGGTGCAATTACGAAAGAGCGTTTGGAAGCGGTTAGGGAATCTGATGCCATTTTAAGAGAAGAATTCGCTAAAGCGGGACTGGATAAAAAAGTGTGGCAATATTTTACAGTGGTTCCTGATTTTAAATCTGTTGGGGTTAAAAACAATGAACGTTGTTTTGAATATCCGGTGATCATTCGTGCGGTGAATACTATTGATGCTATGACGGCGACGATTGAACAAATTGACTGGGCAATCTTAATGAAGATTACGGATCGTATTTTAGCAGAAGTGAAGAATGTGAATCGTGTGTGCTATGACATGTCACCGAAGCCATGTGCGACGATTGAGTGGGAATAGCTTTTCGTAATATAGTAATTTTATTTGAATTGTTTTCATTAAATTTTATTGGTTTTAACAGTTTTAACATTTATATTTGACTTTGGAATAATCCAGAGTCTTTTTTTCTAAAGACCAAATTATAAATAAGTAATAAGATGAATTGTGAAACAATTATATTCAGGAGGAGCAATTGATATGAATATTTTTTTACTAACATTATTTGGAATAGTCATATTTCTTATAATAGTGATTATTGATTCAGTTAAAGATAATAAAATAGAGAGATATATTCAATCAAAAAAAAGTATTATAGATGTCTGTTCTAAAATATTTTTAGGAGTATTAACAGTATTTATTGCAATTCAGGCAAATGCGATATCAAAACGCAGTAATGAAGTAAATATCGCAGAAACAGCTCCTTTGTTTGATATTCAAAAGGTTAATGATTTTGCAGACAGGGGGTATGCAGAAGCATATAAGCTTATAAATGAAAAAGGAACAGCTTCTTATGTATCTTTTTCTAGGATTGATACCTACTCTTTTATTTACTTGAATAAACATTGTAGTTTTAGTGTATTTGTTATTAGTAAAGAAAACATAAATACAATGGAAGAAAATTTATGGTATTATGTGCCAGTAATACAAGATTATAATAATTATGATGCTGCCCATATGATGGAAGAATATTTTTATGAACATACAGGGGAAAAAATACAGGTTAATACTGAACGTGTGTTTAGTGTAGATTTTGCAGACTATAAAAATGAAATGTTTAATTTTTATTTCCATTATCGAAATAATGGAACATTAAATTTAGCTTATCGAGATTCGGAAGCTTATTATTCGTCAAGAAGTCTTGCATATGAATCCCTTATATTCTGGCGGTATAGTAGTTATAGAGGATGAAAATATCGAAGAATGATTCAAAATGGTTTTAGATAGTATCATATCTAAAGGGTCAAAATTAAAAGATTGACTATATAATAATTAAGTAAGTCTCAGTTAACTGGTAAATTGAAAATATGAACACATGGAAAAATGAAATAGAAATCATTTTAATTATTTTGTTTAATGCTTAACAAATGGTTTCTTAGAGAAAAAAATTATCTGATTTGTTAGCAGTTTAAATGCAGATGAATTTGTAGATTTATTTATAATCTTTAGATCATAACACCTTAGGATTCTCTTAGGAATTCAACAATGAAACATTAATAAAAAATTAAATTATGAAAAGCTCCAGTTTTGTATGATATATACGAACAGGAGCTTTTTTTATAATCCAAGTTTAGAAAGGAGAAAACATAATCATGAAATCTAAAGACACACTCGAACAAAGAACGGAGTCGGGCAAAACAAGAATTACAGTTTTTGGTTGTGAACCAGATGAAATTGAGATTTTTCAAAGATTATCTGTACAATTTGATGTTACTCCCGTATTGATAGATTTAAATATATCAGAAGGTTCCGCCAGATTGGCAAAAGGCAGTACATGTATTAGCATAGGGCATAAAGCAGAACTTTCCAGAAGAACAATTGCCGCACTAAAAAAGCTGGGAGTGAAATATATCTGTACTCGCAGTGTTGGTTTTAACCACATTGATTTAGAAGCCGCTAAAGAGATGGGGATCATGGTTGAAAATACATCATATTCACCGGGAAGTGTTGCGGATTATACATTGATGTTAATGCTTATGATTCTTAGAGGAGTTAAATCCACACTATTCAATGTAGAAAAATCTGATTTTCGATTAAATGCTGTACGTGGTAAAGAATTACAAGATTTAACCGTTGGTGTTATTGGCAGTGGTCAAATTGGCAAAGCAGTGATTGAACGTCTCCGAGGATTTGGCTGTCAGGTGTTATCTTGCGATAAAGAAACAATGTCTCAATCCTTTAGTGAAATCTTAAAAAATAGTGATATTTTGACTCTTCATCTGCCGTTAGACAATACGAATCATCATCTAATCAGTCATCGTGAAATTGAACAAATGAAACAAGGGGCAATTCTTATAAATACAGCTAGGGGCGGACTGGTAGATACAGAAGCTTTAATCAATGCATTGGACAATGGAAAATTAGGTGGAGCGGCACTGGACGTTTTAGAAGGAGAAGAGGGTATCTTTTATAATGATTGCCGTTATAAAGGATTTAGAAATACGTTTTTATCTCATCTTCGACAAATACAAAATGTCATTATCACCCCTCATACGGCCTATTATACCCAACAGGCATTATACGATGTGGTTGAGCAAACAATGATAAAATGCAAACAATTTGAGAGGAAATAATAAAATGAAAAAATTAAAAGCAGCTATCCTTTTTGGTGGAATTTCAGAAGAACATGACATCTCTATAAAATCAGCAATAGAGGTAGCAGGTAATATAAATAAAGATAAATATGACGTGATTTATGTGGGAATCACACGATCAGGCAGATGGAAACGATGTGAGAAAATAACTAAGAATTGGGAAGAAGAGGCTGGAGAATCAGTCATCCTATCCTCAAATCGTGATGTTTTGGGAATGCTTGTTGTAGGTAATGGCAAGTATCATATTCAGCCGATAGATGTCATTATTCCGGTACTTCACGGCAAGATGGGAGAAGATGGGTCTATTCAGGGACTTTTAGAATTATCGGGGATCCCCTATGTAGGTTGCGGCATTCAGGCATCAGCGGTCTGTTTAGATAAAGCGCTGACGTATCTGATAGTACAAGGCAGCGGGTTTAAAACACCTGAATTTAAAGTAGTCAATGATGATAAAAACTTAGATAATAAAAATTTAAAATTTCCGGCTTTTGTAAAGCCGGCACGATCTGGCTCCTCGTTTGGAATTACGAAAGTAGAATGTGCAGAAGAATTGCCCGATGCTATTGAAGAAGCAAGGAAATACGATAAGAAAGTATTGATAGAACAAGCTATTACAGGAATAGAAGTCGGCTGTGCTGTTTTAGGTAATGGCAAGAATTTATTGGTTGGAGAGGTCGATCAGATTAGGCTTACTCATGGATTTTTCCGTATTCATCAAGAAAAAACACCGGAAACTGGTTCTGAAAATTCAGCGTTTATTGTTCCGGCAGAAGTTCCTGAAAAGAAAAGAGAAGAAATCAAACAAACAGCTAAAGCAATTTACCAAAGTCTAGGATGTTGTGGACTGGCACGAATTGATATGTTTTTACAAGCGGATGGTCAGATCGTACTCAATGAAGTCAATACCATGCCGGGACTTACTTCCTATAGCCGCTATCCCCGTATGATGAGAGCGGCAAATATAGGATTAGAAGAACTGATCGATCGTTGGATCACACTTGCATTAGAGGGGGGGAAATAATATGATGCATGGCTTTGTGTTCTTAGATGAAATCTTAGAAGATATACGCTGGGATGCGAAATATGCTACTTGGGATAATTTCACCGGAAAACCTGTGACAGGGTATGAAATTAACAGAATCGTAGGGACAAAGGAATTAGCGGCCGCTTTGCTTCAAGCAAAAAAGATAGCCGCTCGTCTTGGGTATGGCTTATTGCTTTGGGATGGATATCGCCCACAAAGAGCGGTAGACAGCTTCTTGGAATGGGCTGAACTGCCTGAAGATGGGGATACAAAGATGAAACACTATCCAAAAATCAGACGAAGTGAATTGATTTTAAAAGGCTATGTAGCAGCCCAATCAAGTCATAGTCGTGGCAGTGCAATCGATTTGACACTGTATGAACTATATAGCGGAAAACTTGTACCGATGGGAAGTGATTTTGATTATATGGATACACGTTCTCATTGGAATTCATCTGAAATTTCAGAAGAAGAGATGAATAACCGTAAAATGCTATGTGCAATTATGGAATCATGTGGATTTTTACGTTATGAATACGAATGGTGGCATTATGTTTTAAAAGATGAACCGTATCCTGATACTTACTTTGATTTTCCTTTGGTAAATAAGCTAAAACAAACAATATAGAAAATAAGCAGCTAGTTAATTGGGATTAGCTGCTATTTTATTTCCTCTTTTTTTCTTTATATTACAAATCTGTAATATGGGACGAATTCCTTTCCTTGTCCGATTAAACCCGATATAATAAAATTAAATAGGGAAGGGGAATCACGGATGGAAAATAATATTCTTATTATGGTGGTTGAGGATGATGAAATCTTAGCTAATGAAATAAAATCTTTCTTAAGAAAATGGGGGTATAAAGCTGAAAAAGCGGTGCATTTTTTAAATATCATTGAGGATTATTCGCGACTTCACCCCCACTTGATCCTTTTAGATATCAATCTCCCTTATTATGACGGCTTTTATTGGTGTACGAAGATCAGAGAAATATCAGATATTCCCATTATTTATATCAGCAGCCGCAACGATGACAGCGATAAAATCAGAGCGATTGTCCAAGGCGGTGATGATTATGTTGAAAAACCATTCAATCTTCACGTTTTAAAAGCAAAAATTGAAGCCATTATCAGAAGAACCTATCAATATAAAGTGAAAGATAAAATTTATCTTAATCCGGAAACTTGTTTTGACACACAATCCGCAGTTCTCTATTTTCAAAATCAGGAAGTGGACCTAACTAAATCGGAAAAAAAGATTCTTTCTAAAATGTTTAATAGTAAAGGCGAGATAGTAAGCCGGGAAGAGCTTATGATGGAATTATGGAATACCGAAGAATATGTGTCAGACGGAACACTAACCACGATGATCAGTCGATTAAGAAGTAAGCTGGAAGCCTGCTGTCATAATGAGATCATCAAGACAAAGAAAGGTTACGGGTATTATATCGAATGAAGTATTTGAATCAAAATAAACGTGAATTTATATTGATGTTCTTCCTGTTTTTATCTTTTAATCTGTACTTCATCTTTTTGGTTCCACAGACCAGTATCAATTATCTTCTTTATCTGGATCTCTTAATCGGAGTAAGCTATGGAATCTTTATTGGTATCGATTGTTATCAGGTGATAAAAAGAGAAAAGAAAAAACAGGATTTAATTAAGGAAGATGAGCTTATTTGCTGGGAATTTTCTGATTTAAAAGACCAGGAGATCATTGAACATGATATTCAGGTCTTGCAAGGACAGCTTCACGATCAAATTGTCTTAAATGATAATCTGCAAGATTATATGACGAAGTGGTGTCATGAAGTAAAATTACCTCTTTCAGCGAGTTTGTTAATGGTTGAAAAGATTGAAAGACCGGATATTAAAAAAACATTAAGAGAACAGTTAGAAAAGATGAATCAGCAACTGAACAGTGCACTTGTAGGATGTAAGGTTCAAAGCAATATCTATGATTTACAGGTTAAACCTAATAATCTTAACGAATGTGTCAAAACTTCAATCAAAAATAATCAATTCTTTCTTATTCAAAATCATTTTAATCTAAGTATTGATGTCACAGAAAATCCTGTATATACAGATAAAGAATGGATCGTTTTTGTTTTAGATCAACTTATCAGCAATGCAATCAAATATGCAAAAGAAGAACCTGTTTTAAAGATTTGGAGCGAAGAAAAAGAAGCATCAATCTGTTTATATATCGAAGATCATGGTGATGGAATCAGCACAGAAGATATTCGCCGTATTTACGAAAAAGGATATACTGGCATCAATCGTCACAACGGAAAATATAAGTCCACCGGAATGGGACTTTACATGGCGCATTTGATCATAGAGAAGTTAGGACATCAGATTGAAGTGGAAAGCATAATAGAGCAATACACACGTTTTAAAATAATATTTAAAGATAACCGTGATTATTTTAATCTCTAATATTACAGAAAATGTAAGGTTAGAGATTATTTTGTAATGAAGATGTAAGGATTTAATCTGCCCACTTTTTTATAATGAGGGGGTAAGGAGGAAGTAAGGATGAATGAGAAGAAAGTAGTAGAAATTCAAAACTTAGTTAAAAACTTTGGAGTCAGAGGATTTCAAACACGTGTATTAAAAGGAATTGATCTGACGATTTATCGAAATGACTTTATTGCTATTATGGGACCAAGTGGGTCTGGAAAATCGACATTACTCAATATTTTATCAACCATCGATAAAGCAACGCAAGGAGCTGTATTTATTGATGGGAAAGATATTTCCAAAATCAGCAATAAAGAGTTATCTAAAATACGAAGAGATAAAATTGGTTTTGTTTTTCAAGATTATAATTTACTTGATACAATGACACTTCAAGATAATATAGTCCTGCCGCTTTCCCTAAATGGAGTTTCTAGCAAAATCTGTTTAGAAAAGAGTCAAAGATTAGCGGATATGTTTGGATTAAGTGCGCATTTAACTAAATATCCTTATCAGTTATCGGGCGGGCAAAAACAAAGAGGGGCAACTTGTCGTGCATTGATTACCGAACCGGAAATTATATTTGCCGACGAGCCAACAGGGGCTTTGGATTCTAAATCAAGTCATGATTTATTGGAGTGTCTTAAGCTTGTTAATGATCAGGGACAAGCAACAATTCTAATGGTAACACATGATGCCTTCAGTGCCTCTTATGCAAAGGATGTATATATTTTGAGTGATGGGACGATCAAATGTAGATTAAGCAAAGGCACTGATCGAAAAGAATTTTATGATCGTATTATTGAAATGCAGGCTTCTATGGGAAGTGATTTCTCATGAGTATGATGAAGTTAGCTGTTCATAACTTTAAAACAAGCTTTAAAAGTTATTTATCTCTGATTATATCTTTAGCTTTTACGATATTAATTTTTTACAATTTTCAGAATATTTTATTTTCAGGGGTCTTAACGTCGCTAGGAGAATCGAATACCCGTAATATTAGGATTATTATCCAAGTGATTACACTTGTATTAATCTGTTTCATCTTATTTTTTGTTTGGTATTCAACCAATGTCTTTTTAACGAAAAGAAAAAAAGAGATCGGTATCTATGTCTTTATGGGACTTACCAACCAAAAAATCGGAAAGCTATATATGATCGAAACCACACTGATTGGTCTAGTCGCTCTGGGATTAGGAATCGGATTCGGAGTGTTAACAACTCAGCTTTTTCAAATGATTATGATGGCTATTTCTGATATTTCAGTTGAATTGGTTTTTGGCTTTTCATTGCAGGCTATTTTGTTGGCAGCGGTTGTTTATTTAGTAATTTATTTCATTTTTACATTGAAAGGCTATGTTAATATCGTTCGAAGCAGTGTTTTGGAAATGGTTTCGGCAAACAAGCAGAATGAATATGTAAAAACGAAAGCTTGGATACTGATCTTAAAATCTATTTTAGGAGTAATCATCACAGGAATCGGTTATTATTTGGCAATTAAAGAAGGCGGAATAGAGGTCATGAGCAATGTTCTTTCTGCAGTCGTATTTGTCATTATTGGAGTATATTTGTTATTTGGAGGGCTAATACCGTTGATTTGTCAAAAATTGGCAGACCAAAAGCGTTTTCTTTATAAAAGAGAAAGGAACTTATGGATAAACAATATAATATTTAGAATAAAAAAGAATTACCACACATATGCGATGGTCAGTGTCTTAATGTTATGTTCGGTAACAGCTCTGGCAACCGGGTTTGCTATGAAAAATCGTTATGAGGGGATAGTTCATTTTAGAAATACGTATACCTTTCAAATATTAAGCTCTCAAACAGGATTAAGAGAAGAATATAAAAGAGTAATAGAAAAAGAAAGCGGTATTGCATATAGTTCTAAAATAGCTTTACTGCAATTAGACAGCAATGCAGTTGATTCCCCGTATCAAAATCAGTATTACGGTATTTTATCTTATTCTCAAGTTCAACAGTTAGCTAAAGAAAGTGGATTGGACTTTCCGTTTGAACAGCTTGAAGAGGATGAATACATTAGTGTTTCACAGCTTCATTTAATGTCTTTCATCACAGATAGTTCGCTAGTAACGGAGACAATTAATGGAAAAGTATATCAAGAGGTCGAAGAAACATCCATCCCCTATTTAGGGTATTTGCAAGAAAAATTGAATTTATATATGGTCAGTGATTCTCAATATCAAGAATTAATGCCTTTAGGAACAGTTGTTTACTGCTATAATTATAAGCTTAGTGATATGGACCATTTTGAAGCAGCTCAAGATATATTGAAAAGTTATGACAACTATGATGGGTTAGTGTCATTAGATCCAAACAGCAATGAAATTGAATGGATCAAAGTATTGTATTCATTATGTGTTTTCATGTTCATGGTTTTTGTTTTAGCCAGCGGCAGTATCCTATTTATGAAGCTGTATAACGATGCTTATGATGAAAAAGAACGCTATCAGATTCTTCATAAGATCGGAATAAGTAAAAAAACACTTAAGAAAGCGATTATCAATGAATTGCGTTTTGCCTATTTAACCCCCTTGTTGGTAATGAGCATTTCCTCTTATTTTTCAGTGCATTCACTTGCCAAACTGATGCAGACCAAATTACTGAATGTAAATATTATGAGTGTTTTAGTCATTTATGTTTTCATCTATATTTGTTATCGCTTGTCGGTTTCAATTTATCAAAAAAATGTAGGAATTAAATAGAGTGATATGAGTTAGAAAGGCTAGTATCATTACGGCTTATAATATATGAAATTTTGATTATTAAGCAGACAAAATGCTGTATCCGGTTTGTCATGAAAAAAAGAAAGTTACTCCTATTGGAAATGACTTTCTTTTTTATTTACTTAAACATGTTCTCTTTATTGAAATACCAATCAATAGCTTCAAGGACACCACCCTCATCATTAGAAGCAATGGTATAGTCTGCAACTTCTTTGATTGTCGGTTTTGCGTTTTCCATAGCAAAGCTGTAATTTGCCATTTTAAGCATTTCATAATCATTGCCGCTGTCACCAAAGGCGATTACTTCTCCTTCCGGGGTATTCCATGTATCTAATAAAAATTGAATGCCATGTGCTTTATTGATTCCCGGAATAATCAGATCAATACCAAAATGACCGCAGTCCACAGGTGTCATGATATGACCGATACTTTCTTTTAATTCTGTCAAAATCGATTCGAAATTATTTTCGTCACAGCTTAAAAATACTTTAAAGATAGTATCATCAAAATGATCGAAATTTTTTACCCGCTGTAATTTTGGATAATAGAAATTCAAGCGATTAAAGTAATCTTCATCTACAGATTCATTGATGTAGGCGCTCTTTTTGCCACAGACGATCTTTTTTATAGAAGGATACTGATTAATAGCCGCGATTACTTTTTGAACATCCGCATCTTCTAATTTAGCGACAAATAGTTCTTGATCCTGATCGACAATAAAAGCTCCGTTTTCTGCGATAAAGGTCAATTCTTTTTGTATTTCCGGAAAGAATGAGCGGAGCTGATAATACTGATTCCCACTGGCAACGACAAAACGAATGCCTTCTTCTTTCATCTTTGCATATTGATTTAAGAATCTTTCTTTATCATATTGATTATCATGGGTTAAAAAAGTCCCATCCATATCTACTGCGATTATTTTAATACTCATTATTCGTTCTCCTTTTTTAATTTATAGCGTGATTGTTCTATACAGAGGTGATTTAATCCTTTAAAGGTGTATTCATCCATATTTTCGATAAATTCAAAATTAGGCTGGTGAATTTGCGGAATATATTGATCCATCTTTTGCTTAAAGTCTGATTCATTGACACAGGGAGCATATAAAACCATATGGGATGGATTCATGACACTGATGACACTGGCAGATTGTTTGACTAATAATAGCAATGGATTTTCCTTTAATAACAATTCCTGTTCCTGTAATGATCCGTTGGGTAAGTAGCCAAGTTCACCGGCGAAGTGGGTAGCACCGTAAATTATAGCTTGATGAACATACAAACTGCAGCCACTGTGGTGATTATCAGGCTGATAAATAAAAGCGATTGAATCTTTACTTATCGAGTGTGTATAGATATAACCCAACATTGCCGTATTCGCATCATTTTCAATAGACACTTGAAGTTTTGCTGCCGATTCGATTTTTTCTTTAAGCTGAATGTTTTCCAATTCTTCAATATCACATTTGCTTACCAAACCCCGGTCGGCAATTGCCGGTATCGATATGCTGAGGTAAGAAAAATCAAAGTGACTCTTCATTTCCTCAATAATAAATAAAATCTTCTCAACAGGCAGGGAGTTAAAGTGATATGTTTTCTCATAAACAATTACATCGTCTAAATCTACGATTCGTACCTGAACCCTTATATGTTGCTGAATATTTTGTAAATACATAAGACCAAATAACATATATTGCCCACAAATCTGATAGCGTTTTGCTTTACGTCCGCCTGTGGATTCTTCATCTTCTATCCGTTGGATATACTTTGTCTCCAACAGCCCTTTTAAAATATTGGTTACAGTCGCTAAAGATAAGTGGGTGGCATTGGCAAGCTCTGTTTTGGTTGCTGTCTTATGTTCAATAAAATAATCTTTCACGCATTGGATACTGACATCCTTTTCTCCTTTTGATTTATACATAGTCATCTCCTTTCGTCAACAGTTGACGTATGTTCCTGCCTATATTATATCTGGAAAATAAAAAAAGAAGAGACTATTTCAAAATAAGAAAACAGACAGTACTTTGTAAGGGGGAATTGCTATTGAACTTAAACCAATGTATACTACTATTAGCAGCTATAGAAGGAGTTGATTCTGTCCGGCGCACTTGATATTGCATCATCAGTAATATAAGTGGAACGTGGAAAACGCTAAAATAATCAAAAATGCATATAAAAAAGCCTGACACTAGGTTTTATTTAGTATGCTTAAAATGATTATTTAATGGATTCCACAGACAGCATATGAAGTAGGCAACTGTGGAATTCCCACAGTTTTTTTATGTGCATAGCTGCTAATAAAAGAAAGGACAGAATAAAGGATGAAGGAATTCATACAATTTGAAAAGAAACCAAAACTATATCAAACCAGTACAAAGAAGTTCTGGGATGACCCTTATATTTCTAAAGGGATGCTTAAAGCCCATTTGAATCCGGAGGTGGATGCGGCTACCCGTAAAGAGAAATTTGTAGAAGAGTCAGTGCAATGGATCAGAAAACAAATCCCTCCGGCAACTTATCCAACATTATTGGATTTAGGCTGTGGACCGGGAATCTATGCGGAATTATTGAGTCGTAATGGGTATCAGGTCACCGGTTTTGATTTATCCAAACGATCAATTGATTACGCTAAAGCAAGTGCTAAAGAAAAGAAGTTAGACATTTTGTATGTGGAAGGAAATTACGTGAGTGATGATTTTGGCAGGGATTATGATTTAATCACTATGATTTATTGTGATTTTGGTGTGTTATCCAATGAGAATCGTAAAATTTTACTGAAAAAGGTCTATCAAGGTCTTAAAAGCGGGGGTTGTTTTTTATTTGATGTATTCACACTAGAAAAATATCGAGGACAAGAAGAATATAAGGAGTGGAGTATTGAAGCGCAAGGATTTTGGCGGGAAGAAGCAAGTTTGATTTTAAAATCTTTCTACCGTTATGAGGCGGAAAATACCTTTTTAGAACAATATATTATTATTAATGAAAATGAAACAGTCTGTTATAATATCTGGGAACATGTGTTTACTTTAGAAGAAATTAAGCAGGACTTAAAAGAGGCGGGTTTCAACAAAATTGAAGTTTATGGTGATGTTACTGGGAAACCCTACATCGATAATGGACAGACAATCTGTTTGATTGCAAAAAAATAATGGATATGTAAAAGGGGAACAAACTATTGTTTACCCTTTTTACTTTGATAAAGGGGTATCTATAGTAAGAGAAAAACAGAATTAAAAATAAATCTTATAATCAGCGGATTTTCTGTTGAAAGAATGGAGAGTGACAGCAGATGAAACGACATCTTTTTAATGATCAAGTAATAAGCAGGCAGTCCCATTGATTCCATGAATTATGTTATAATCTATATAAGATGTGGGGGGACGATCATGGAAAATATATTGACCTATTTAAAATGGCGTGGTGATCTTTTATTTAAAGAGAAGGCATTTAATAAAATAGACAGTCTAATCTTTGCGCTGTTAAGTTATATTGAGTGGGGAGAGATTATCAAAGAGACTTCTGTTTCACTGCCTACGGCATGTCTTGATTACTGTGAAAGATATGATCAGGAACATTTTAATAAAACCTATAGCTTTTCGCCGTTATTATCCGAATTGATTCATGTGCTTCCTACGGTTTTGCGTTACAGAGAAGTGAAATTAAGCCGTTATCAGGTGGTTAATGATAAACAAAAAGAAGTTCAGTTTGGTGCACTCTGCATTGAACTTGCTGAAAATATAGTTTATGTTTCTTATCGTGGTACCGATATTTCCATTTTAGGCTGGAAAGAAGATTTAGATATGACCTATCTGGATGTTATTCCATCTCAACACTTAGCCGAAAATTATTTAAAAGAAATTGGTCACCAGCTATTTAAACCGAAAAAATGGTGGAAATTTAGGGATAAAATGCCCGATTTATACATTGGCGGACATTCTAAAGGTGGAAATCTGGCTATGTATGCCGCTATTTGCTGTGATGAGCTGTCTCCTTGGATAAAAGGAGTTTATAGTTTTGATGGTCCGGGATTTCGTAAGATTTTTTACGAGCAGCATAATCCTTCTTTTATATCTGATCGATTGCATCATTATATTCCGGAAGCCTCTATCTTTGGCCGTGTGCTGGAACATTGTCAAGATCCGACAATTATTAAAGGGTATAGTGAGGGACTTATGCAGCATGATGCATTCTATTGGGAAGTGGATAAAGATCATTTTGTCTATAAGGATACACTAAGCAAAGAGAGTGATCAGATTAAACTGTATTTAGATCAGGTGCTGATTAATAAATCGGATGAAGAAAAGAAAACGTTTATCACACTTCTTTATAAAATGCTGGATGAGATGAAGATTGAAAGCATTAATGATTTTACTGCGGTTGGGTTTAGACAATGGATTCGTGGTATTAAAGAATTAAGCATGATGAGTAAAGAAGAATATAAAATGTTTTATGAACTCTTAAAATTAATGTTTATGCAGTCAAAATCCTTTCTATATGATCTGATCAAACGATAAAAGTCCTCACCTGAGGACTTTTGTTTAATCAATCCAGCCAAAATGTTTACAGGCATATTCAATACCGTCTTCATCATTGCGCTTTGTAGTAAATGTGGCAGCGGCTTTAACTTCCTCGATCGCATTGCCCATAGCAATCGAAATTTTAGCTCGCTTCATCATTTTAATATCATTCTTGCCATCGCCAAAAACCACAACATCTTCTTCATTCCCGCCCAAGTATTGAAGCATATCGAGAATCCCTTGATATTTATCGTCCGGTTCGATTTCAATATGCCCATGACTATAACGTGAATAAGGAATTCCGGTTTCTTTAATAGAAGTGATTTTGTCTTCTTCCTCTGCGGTGAGTCCTGCATAAATTTTGAAAAACTGTGGAATCTCATGATAATCCAGCCAAGGATTGACAGTTAAAGTAAAATATGGTTTTTCTTTATAGTGGTCATATAAACGGGTATTATGGCTGTACCAGGTTCGTGTCTCGTCAATCATTACACAGATGCCAACATCTTTTTCATTGCATTCATCGATAACTTTTAACGCATCTTCACGATGAAGCGGGTGAATGTGAATAAGCTGATGATCAACAACCAAACCGTTTCCTCCGTCTGTGATCATATTGGCGATATTTGCCTTTTTGGCAAATTCTGCGGCACTGACATATTCTCTTCCCGTCGCTATAGAGACAACATGTCCGTTTTCTTGCAGCTTTTTTAAAGTTCGATAAGTAGAATCCAACACTTTTCCTCCGGGGTTTTGATCGGTCAAAGTGCCATCAATATCAAAAAAGAAAAATTTGCGTTTCATTTTTTATCCTCCTTCACCATTATAGCAAAATAAAAAAAGCGGGGACTTCGCTTTCAAGAATAGAAAAACAACAGAATTTGTCTAAATATAGCTGAATACCTGTCTTTTAAAGTGAATCTTGGTATAATGAAAAAAAGGAGGCGATTCCATGGCTGAAAAAAAGATATTTGCAAAAGGATATTGCTTCGCTAAGATTTTTATCTTCTTTTTAATCGGGTGTATTATTGGAACGTATTATGAAGAATGGCTGTTTTTTATAAAGGTTGGTCAAACGACTTCCCGACAAGGATTGATCTATGGTCCTTTTAGTCCTATTTATGGAGTGGGCGTTGCAATTTTTGTTGCTTGTTTAGGGAAGTATAATGATCAAAGAAGCATAGCTAAAACATTGCTTTATGCCTCCCTTATCGGTGGGGTTACGGAATTTGCAACGAGTTGGATTGCGGAAGTATTCTTTGGTGTGGAATTTTGGAACTATAGCGGTTACGTTTTAAATATTGCTGGCAGAACCACTGTTCCTTTTATGTTGGGATGGGGAATTGGCGGAACTCTATTGATGAAAGTTATTTATCCATTTATTTCTAAATGGATTGAGAAAATCCCTTATTCAATAGCGCATCCGGTTTATTATGTAGTCCTAATTCTTATTCTATTTGATGTTGTATTAACCTATACGGCTTTTGCTCGTATGGCGTTAAGGGATCAAGGGAAACCACCCTACAGCATTATCGGAGAACTCATGGATGATTGGTATGATGATGCCTTTATGTATCAAACATTTCCCGTTATGCGCCCGCAATCCAATGCGGAATAATGATGATGCATTTGGCTAAAACTGAATTAATGGTAAATAATAGGTATATGGCTTGCAAATGGGCAAGAATATCGTATACTTAATGTTAATGAAAACTAACTTATGTTTGGGAGGGATTGTATGGAAACAATAATTGGGATATTGATTCCTTTTTTAGGAACAACTCTAGGGGCAGGATGTGTCTTTTTTATGAAAGGCGCTATTCGTCCTAAAATACAAAAAATGCTGTTGGGATTTGCTTCCGGAGTGATGGTGGCAGCTTCTGTTTGGTCATTATTAATACCGGCAATGGAGATGTCAGAAAGTATGGGAAAATGGGCTTTTATACCGGCGGCTGTTGGCTTTTTGTTTGGTATTTTGTTTTTACTTATTTTAGATGCTACCATTCCTCATCTTCATCTAAACGATGATGAACCGGAAGGGAGAAAAAGCAATATTACTAAAACGATGATGCTGGTCTTAGCAGTAACGCTACATAATATCCCGGAGGGGATGGCCGTCGGCGTCGTTTTCGCCGGTGTTGTGAGCGGTTCACAGAATATTACCATGGCGGGAGCAATTGCCTTAGCGATAGGAATCGCGATTCAGAATTTTCCTGAGGGTGCCATTATTTCAATGCCATTAAAAAGTGAAGGATTAACAAAAGGAAAAGCTTTCATTTACGGTACTTTATCCGGTGTTGTAGAACCGATTGCGGCAGTTATAACGATTTTATTATCTTCTTTCATCATACCGATTTTACCTTATTTATTATCCTTCGCAGCTGGAGCTATGATGTATGTGGTGGTAGAAGAATTAATACCGGAATCTTCAGAAGGTGAACATTCCAATATTGGAACGATTGGTTTTGCTGTTGGCTTTGTGATTATGATGGTGCTGGATGTTGCATTAGGATAGGAGGTCTTGAATGAAAAATCGTCTCAAGATGACATGGACAGCCATGCAGATGGAGCGACGTGAGCATAAGAGTTCTTTTTGGGTATACTTGATTTTAAGAGCGATGGTAGTGGTCGTGATGATCCTTCAATTCTTAAATCGCAACTATGAAAATGTATTCTTTTGTTTGCTGACATTATTTCTGCTAATCGTACCTAGCTTTATTCAAGTAGAATTCAAAATAGAAATACCGACAACATTAGAAATCATTATTTTGCTTTTTATCTTTGCAGCGGAAATCTTAGGGGAAATTCATGCTTTTTATGTGAAAATCCCCTTATGGGATACTTTATTGCATACAATGAATGGCTTCTTAGCCGCCGCCATTGGATTTTCTTTAGTAGATATTTTAAATCGCAACAAACGTTTGGAATTTAATTTATCTCCTTTGTTCATGGTTTTGGTAGCCTTCTGTTTTTCAATGACCATTGGTGTGATCTGGGAGTTTTTCGAGTTTTTTATGGATTCATGCTTCAACATGGATATGCAGAAAGATACAGTAATTCATGCAATTCATTCGGTGATGCTAGATCCATCGATGAGCAATCGTGTATATTCAATTTCTTCTATTAATGAAGTGTTCATTAATGGCAATGCGTTACCTGTAAACGGCTATATAGATATTGGCTTGATTGATACAATGATGGATCTGATTGTTAATTTTGTCGGTGCGTTTATCTTCTCTGTTTTTGGGTTCTTTTATTTAAAGAAAAGAGGGAAGGGAACATTTGTTAAGCGGTTTATTCCCAGAATTAAAGATAAATCAAAGGACTATCTTCTAAAACTTAGAAAAGAAGCTGAAAAATAGGCTTCTTTTTAATTTTAAACGCCTTGTAATTTAAGTTTAGACGTGGTATTTTATTTAGTAAGCAAATAGAAAAGTGGGGGAGAAATATGGCTAAAATAGCGAAATTTGGTGGATCATCACTAGCAGATGCCAACCAGTTTAAAAAGGTCTATGAGATTATTAAAAGTGATCCTAACCGTATGTTTGTTGTGCCTTCAGCACCGGGAAAAAGATTTAAAGACGATACAAAAGTAACTGACCTTTTATATCAGGCTTACTACGCAAAAGAAGAAAATGAGTTTGAAATGGTTTTTCAACAGATCAAACAGCGTTATCAAGATATTATAGCGGATTTACACTTAGATTTTAGTTTAGAAAAAGAATTTGAAACGATTGAGACTAATTTTAGGGCTCAGATTGGAATTGACTATGCGGCAAGTCGCGGGGAATATTTAAACGGATTACTTTTAGCTCATTATCTTAACTATCCGTTTATTGATGCGGCTGATGTTATTTATATTGACGAATATGGGAATTATGATGCTAAGCTGACAGATCCGGTTTTAACGCAAGCATTAAAAGATTGTGGCTATGCTGTTATTCCCGGATTTTATGGAACCTTGAATGATGGATCAAAGCAGATCAAAACATTTTCTCGTGGTGGCTCTGATGTAACCGGATCAATCGTTGCTAAAAACGCCCATGTCAGTTTATATGAAAACTGGACAGATGTTTCCGGATTTATGATTGCTGATCCGCGTATTATTAAAGACCCTGAATCAATAGAAACGATTACTTATCGTGAATTAAGAGAGTTATCTTATATGGGAGCAAGTGTTCTTCATGAAAATTCTATTTTTCCAATTCGTGATGAAGGAATCCCCATTCATATATTAAATACAAACCGACCACAAGATAAGGGGACTTTGATTGTAGAAAGTACTTGTCATAAGCCGAATCATATTATCACGGGGATTGCCGGAAAAAAAGGGTTTGCAACAATTATGATTGAAAAAGAGATGATGAATGGCGAAATCGGCTTTAGCCGTAAAGTATTGCAGGTATTGGAAGAAAATCAGGTTTCTTTAGAACATATGCCTTCAGGTATTGATACGATGACGCTGATTGTTCATACAGATGACTTTTTAGAAAAAGAACAGGATATTCTTGCCGGAATCCATCGTGCAGTTCATCCGGATTCGATTGAGTTAGATTCTAACCTTGCACTGATCGCAGTAGTAGGACGGGGAATGAAAGATGGTCGTGGAACCGCCGCCCGTATCTTTGAAGCATTAGCCAGAGCCAATATCAATGTGAAAATGATTGATCAAGGTTCATCAGAACTCAATGTCATCGTCGGGGTAAAAAACGTGTACTTTGAAAAAGCAATCAAAGCGATATATGAAATGTTTATTGAAAGAGAAGCTTAGCTTTTCTTTTTTTCTTACTAAAATGTAAGATAAATGTAAGAATTTATTTGGGATATCTTTAACTTAAAGTGATACAATAGACTTGTGAAAAGGGAAGAGGTGACCCACATGAAATACATAAAAAGATTTCTGATGCTGCTGCTTGTCGTTGTGCTCATTATTGGTGGCTACTATGTTTATTTGGGGTATCAGATGTATGATAAAGCAAAAAATGAAAAACCATTTGACGAGATGGCAGAAACAATTCAAGGCAATCAAAACTATACCACGTTAGATCAGTTACCTTCTATTTATTTAGACGCAGTCATTGCGGTGGAGGATCACCGTTTTTATGAACATGGCGGTATTGATGTTTTAGCTATTGGACGTGCCATTGGAAATGACATTGTTTCTCTTTCTTTTAAAGAAGGGGGAAGTACCATTACTCAGCAACTCGCTAAAAATCTTTACTTTACTCAAGAAAAAAAGATAGAAAGAAAAATTGCTGAGGTGTTTATGGCATTCGATATCGAAAGAACATGCAGTAAGGATGAAATCTTAGAATTATACTTAAACACTATTTATTTTGGCGATGGCTATTATTGTGTGAAAAATGCCAGTCTTGGTTATTTTGATAAATTACCAAAGGAAATGAACGATTATGAAGCGACCCTTTTGGCAGGAATTCCGAACGCCCCCTCGGCGTATTCACCAACAAACTCTACGGTATTAGCGTCACAAAGACAGCGTCAAGTACTTGAAAGAATGGTGAAGTGTCATTATTTAGATCAAGAGGAAGCAGATCGGATCGCCGCTTTAGGAAGCGTTGAACAAATTGATCGTATTGATTAAAAAGGGGGATTACGCCCCGTTAAAACAATCAACAACATAAGCAGAAAAAAACAGAATGGAAGCATTGTCTTCTTAAAAAATAGTATATAAAATGATTTAGGCTAACAATTAAAATAAAAAGCGATAGTGACATGGTTCATCATGCCGTTATCGCTTTTTCTAATTCTTCTATAGCTTGGTCAATACGCTTTAATGTTTCCTCTTTCCCTAGAATATGGGCAATTTCCACAGCCCCTCCGGGAGTGAATGATTTATAGGTCAAGGCAACACGAACAGGCCACATGATACGCCCGTTTTTTACAACGTGTTCCTGAGCTATATGAACAAATAAATTCATTAACGCTTCATCATCGTCATAATGCTCTGTCTTTGCTAAAGCTGTTCGCACCCATTTCAAGGCTTCTAATGAATTTTCAGGATTCGTTTTCATCTTTTTGCTTGTATAAAGATCAATGTTGAAAGGGTGTGCTTGATCAATAAAATCCACCGCTTCACAAATATCTTCCAACATAACAACACGAGGCTGTAAGACTTTACTTAATTCCAAGAGATCAACTTTAGCTGTGATTGTTTTTTGATAATATGGCAGTGCATATTCATGGAAAGTTTCAATATCCATGTTACGCAGATACACCCCATTCATCCATTTTAATTTTTCAATATCAAATATGGCAGGAGATTTACTGATACGATCTACCGAAAAAGCACCAATTAATTCATTTAGTGTAAAGATTTCTTCTTCCCCATTAGGAGCCCATCCAAGTAAAGCAATATAATTTAAGATGGCTTCTTTTAAGAATCCTTTATCTATTAAATCCTGATAAGAGGCATCTCCGTTTCGTTTGCTTAGTTTATGCTGTTCATCCTTCATGACCGGCGGAACATGAATGTAACTTGGGATATCCCAGCCAAATGACTGGTAGATTAAATTGTATTTAGGTGTACTGGATAAATATTCATTTCCCCTGACAACATGCGTAATCCCCATTAAATGATCATCCACAATATTGGCAAAATTGTATGTAGGATAGCCGTCACTTTTTAATAGGACTCCTTCATCCAACGTAGCATTTTCTACCTCAATATGACCGTATACCTCATCTTCAAATGAAGTGATTCCATTTGAAGGAATGGTTTGACGAATCGTATAAGTTTCCCCATTGGCAATTCTTTTTCGTGCTTCTTCAATTGAAATCGCATGACAAGGATCCTGATATTTAAAAATCTGTCCTTCACTGTTTTGTTCACGCATCTTCTGAATATCTTCTTCGTGACAAAAACAATAATGGGCACCGCCTAATTCTACTAAACGATCGGCATACTCCTTATAAAGTGGAAGTCGTTGTGATTGAACATAGGGTCCACAGTCACCGGGCTTATTCGGACCTTCATCATAATGTAATCCGGTATCTTCTAAAACATGGTAAATCATGTCAATAGCGCCTTCAACTTCACGTGCCTGATCGGTATCTTCGATACGTAATATAAAATCTCCACCATCATGTTTTGCGATTAAATATTCATAAAGTGCGGTTCTTAAATTTCCAATATGCATATATCCAGTTGGACTTGGAGCAAAACGAGTACGAACTTTTTTCATTTTTTTATATTTCCCTCTTTCCTTTTTATTCATTTTGCGTTATAATAATTCTCGTTGATTGGGGTGTCGCCAAGCGGTAAGGCTCTAGACTCTGACTCTAGCATGCGGAAGTTCGAATCTTTCCACCCCAGCCATTTAACTGTTGACACTGATTGAAGTTACTTTGATTTCATCAGTGTTTTTTAATTTATTTGATTTCTTGGAACTGTTTTTGACATGTTTTTGACATACTTAGGTGATAAATCTGCAGTGCTAAATACATCTGACATTTTTTACTATGTTTTTATAAATTACTAAGGTTTTCTCTATCTTTTTGCGATATAATATTTCTTGTGCAATTTTTGGACTTATATCAGCTTCACATAGGCGTGTTGCCATACTATGCTTTAGTTGATGGAAATGTATATGAACTCCATGCTTTTTAGAATAGTAGTGCCTATTAGTTTAAATGCGCTTTGATCATAACTTCAAAGATGATTTTTAAGGAAGGGATAGAAGTTATCAGATTTGATAGAGTCATTATAACGCTCATATTAAGAAGGGTGATTCTTAAGTGAATTCCATTTACTCAACAGAAGTCGTAATATCACAGACTTTAATGAGTGCTGAAAATTTGCTTACATTCTTACTTTAGGGTTAATGAAATAACAAGGATATAGGCAAATTTTCTATCTCTTTAGTAATTATTGTAGGCACAATAACTTCTTTGTTTAACACATTTTTTCTTTTATTAATCGCCTTCACATATAAAATAATACAAACACGATTCTTTGAAACTATATTTTTTATAGGCACCAACAACCATTATTATACTATATTCCGTTAAAAGGAGAAATGTTTTATTAAAAAAACCAATCTTTTTTGATTGGTTTATCTAAATTATTAATGGTAGCCTGTAGGGGGCTCGAACCCCTGCATGCTGGAATGAGAATCCAGTGTGTTAACCACTTCACCAACAGGCCATCGTTCTTTCATATTATAGCACTAAAAAAGAAAATGTGATAGTGAAAATTAAAAAAATTCCCTCGTCTCTATTTTATAAAAATAATCTCTGCTATAATGAAATTAGAATAGATAAAGGAGAAACACTATGAAATATGAAATTATAGGAGGGCAATTGCCGGTTGTCAGTTGTACATTGAATCAAGGGGACAGTATTTTTACAGAATCTGGCGGGATGTGCTGGATGGATGATGCATTCGATATGGAAAGTAATACCCGTGGGGGATTATTAAAAGGACTAGGCCGTGCTATGAGTGGTGAATCCATCTTTATGACAACGTATCACTGTAAAAAGGATGAATCAACGATTGCCTTCGGATCTTCATTTCCGGGTTGTATTATGCCTGTTGATCTGCCGGCGGGAAAGCGTTTGATTCTACAAAAAACAGCTTTTTTGGCAGCTGAAAATACAGTGACTTTAGAAGCCCATCTGAATAAGAAAGTCAGTACCGGACTTTTTGGGGGAGAAGGTTTTGTTCTGCAAAGGATTATCGGTCCCGGGTTAGCCTTCTTAGAAATTGATGGGGATGTGGTTGAAAAAACTCTAGCTCCCGGAGAAATGATTAAAGTTGATCAAGGATATATCGCCGCATTTGAAGATACGGTTAATTATGAAATTACGACAGTAAAAGGATTAAAAAACAAATTTTTATCAGGAGAAGGGTTTTTCTTAGCGACATTAACCGGTCCGGGAAAAGTATGGCTTCAAACAATGCCATTTAACGTCTTAGCAGGAAGAATTATCGATTTAGTGCCGAAACGTTAGAGCGCCTATTCAATTAGGCGTTTTTTTATGTTTAAAATAAGCAATATAAAAGAAATTGTAAAAAAAAGGTAGGTAAGATCAAGCATAATCGTTATTTCCTTTCATAGATATAACTAGGAGGGTTAGACAATGGATTATAGAAAAACAATTAAAGAAGTCTACGAAGAATATAAAGTAGATCCAAAGTTAGGATTAACGTCCCAACAAGTCAAAGAACGTATCGAATTGTATGGTCAAAACATTTTAGAAAAAGAAAAGAAAAAGAGTCTAATCAAAATGTTTATAGAACAATTCAAAGATCCGATGGTAGTGATTTTAATCATTGGTGCCATCATGTCCCTTGTTTTAGGGGAATTTATTGATGCTTCTATTATTTTATTCGTACTTATTTTAAATGCATTTATAGGTGTATTCCAAGAATTTAAAGCAGAAAAATCATTGGAAGCTCTGGAAAAATTAAATTCACCGATTGTTCAGGTGCTAAGAGATGGGCATGTCGGCAGCATTGACTACCAAGATTTAACTATTGGCGATCTTGTTTTTTTAAGTTCGGGTTCTTTTGTACCTGCGGATTTAAGATTAGTAGAATGTGAACAGTTAGAAATAGATGAATCGATGCTGACGGGGGAGAACGAACCGGTGAAAAAACAGGCAGAATTTGTCAGTTATCAAGAACTCCCAATTATGGAACAAAAAAACATGGCATTTATGTCTACGTATGTCACTAAAGGCAAAGCGGTAGGGCTCGTTACGGCAATTGCGAAACAAAGCGAAGTGGGACACATTGCCAAGTTGTTAACCGATCAAAAAACAGAAAGCAGTCCTTTGCAAATAAAATTAGCACAGTTATCAAAATTATTAGGGATTTTAACGGTTGGATTATGTGGACTGATGTTTATCATCGGACTTGTTCAAGGAAAAAATCTGTTTGATATGCTCCTTTTGGCAATTTCTTTAGCGGTAGCCGCAATTCCCGAGGGACTGCCGGCGATTGTCAGTATTACCTTAGCTTTCAGTGTTCAGGCAATGTCTAAACATCATGCGATTGTACGTAAATTAGGTGGGGTTGAAACATTAGGCTCAGTCAGTGTTATCTGTAGTGATAAGACCGGGACATTAACTCAAAATCGAATGAGCGTAGTGGGGACTTATCCTAGTAACGTTCCCGTTCATATGTATGAATGTATGAGTCTTTGTCATGATGTCAGCTTTGGGGATGGACGTATGTTTGGCGATCCGATGGAACTTGCCTTAGTCACTTTTGCTTTGAAGGCGGGGTATGATCCAATCTCAATGAAAAAAGAGTATCATAAGATTTCTGAAATTCCTTTTGAAAGCAAAACAAAAAAGATGCAGGTAACCTATCAAATGGGCAGCAGACGCTATCTGTTTGAAAAAGGAGCGATTGATGTTTTATTGAAAGAATGTCAAAGTGAGTATCGGGATGGACGTATCGAACCACTGTCATCGATTCGTAAAGAGACATTGCAAAAAGAAGCAAATGATTTAGCCAATCAAGCGTTGCGTGTACTTGCCTTTGCCTATAAAGAAAACAATGGTTTAAATAATGAACCCTTGATCTTTTTAGGATATGTCGGATTGATGGACCCACCAAGAAAAGGCGTAAAAGAAGCTATTGAGACTTGTCATAAAGCATCTATTAAAGTTGCTATGATTACGGGAGATCATCCGAATACAGCTTTAGCGATTGCAAAGCAGTTAAATATAACGCAAAATCCCAATTCTGTATTAACCGGAAATGAGATTGAAAAGATGGGAGATGAAGAATTAAAACGGCAAGTCAAAACACATCAGATTTTTGCTCGAGTGTCGCCTACGCATAAAGTAAGGATCGTAGAAGCTTATCAGCGTAATGGGGAAGTGGTATCCATGAGCGGAGATGGGGTCAATGATGCTCCGGCACTAAAAAAAGCGGATGTTGGAATTGCGATGGGAGAAAGTGGAAGTGATGTTGCTAAGCAAGCTAGTGATCTAGTGCTGACAGATGATCATTTTGCCAGTATTGTATCCGCAATCGAAGAAGGACGCAACATCTATCTTAATATTAAAAAAGCCATCTTATATTTACTTTCATGTAATATTGGGGAGATGATGGCATTGATTTTATCGGTTATTCTCATGCCTCACACTAATGCTTTAATGTCGGCTGTACAAATCTTATGGGTAAATCTTGTCACAGATGCCCTGCCTGCTTTAGCGTATAGTTTAGAGCCGGAAGATCCATACATTATGAATGAGGTACCAAGAAAAAAAGACGAATCTGTTTTTAGTCATGGCGGAGGCATCTTTACCTTAATGAATGGTTTGTTAATCGGAACAATTACTTTAGTTGCTTATCGCTATGGATTAAATATTTCACATACTTATGGACAGACAATGGCTTTTATGGTACTTTCTATTTCACAATTAATTCATGCCTTGAATTTAAGAAGCATGAATCATTCTATCTTTAAAATCGGTATCTTTAAAAATAAATATTTACTGGCAACTTGTATATTAAGCATCGCCTTGCAGATTAGTGTGACGATTTTCCCATTCTTTCAAATTTTATTGAAAACGGTCAGTTTGTCATGGAATGCTTGGATTATTATATTCTTGCTTTCTTCTTTAACCTTAGTTTTAAATGAAATCAGTAAATTATTTTACAAAGAAGAAAATTAATTGTCAAGGAGCTGACGAATTGGTATCCTAGAAGCAGTTGCAAGGGGGAACTAACATGATAATTCGATCAGCAAAACCGGAGGATTTAGAACACATAAACACTATTGAAAGTCGCTGTTTTCCTGAAGCTGAAGCGGCATCAAGGGCGGCATTGAAAGAGCGTATTTCCGCTTTTGAAGGCTGCTTCTTTGTTGCAGAAACAGATGGGAAAATAGTAGGCTTTATTAACGGCTGCATCAGCAACGAGGATACCATTCAGGATGAAGCTTATGAAAGCGTCCGTTATCATGATCCTTATGGTAAATATCAAATGGTCTTTGGCTTAGATGTATTGCCGGACTATCAGCATCAAGGCATTGCTCAACGTTTGATGGATCATTTAATAAAGACCGCAAAGGACCGTGGACAGCTTGGCGTTGTCTTAACATGCAAGGAACGTCTTATTGGATTTTACGAACAGTTCGGCTTTGTTAATGCAGGAAAATCCGCTTCTACACATGGCAATGTCACATGGTATGATATGCGTTTACTATTTTAAGCACTGAGTTATTTGAACGAATTCCCTGAAGTAAAATTTCAGCAGGAGAGTAGTTCATACCCGGTGCTTTTTTATTGAAATGACTTTCTTGAATACATGTGTTACACTATAAGTATAGAAAATGCAGATTAATTTTACTGGCAAGATTATGAAAAAAGAGCCAAATGGCTCTTAAAATAAGAATTATAATTGCGTTTCTTTGCCAGAATATTCTTGATAAATCTTCTGTACTTTTTCAGGGGTCTGCTTTTCAAGCGTGTACCATCCTTTTGAGTACATTAAATCAAAAATTTCTCTTTGAGAACAGTAAGTTTCTTTTTGAATCTCGATCAGTTTTTTCTGTAAATCTAAATGTGAACATTCAATAATGAAAGTGGTGTAGTCACTTAACAGTGATTTTAAAGATAGCAGGACATCATCGATTTTGTCATAGTCATTAAAAGCATTTTCATTAGGAAGAATTGGCTGTTTTGGTGGGTTTAAATTATCCATTTAGACACTCCAATAATTTTGAATAATGTGTTTTTAACATACTATGTAATCGATCTAATGTCATTTGAATATCTTTGTCCTCTACACTTTCCTTATAACTTTTCACTTTTTTAGATAATACAAGAATAGTATTTAACTGATCGTCGAAAGAACCGCTGTCTTTTGTTGAAATCATTTTTGGTGGCTGGTTCATTATAATTCCTCCTTCATCAATAGTATGGATGAAGAGATCAATCTTATTTACATTTTTTAAAATTTAATATTTTTTTATGACAAAGGAGTAAAGATGAAATTAATAAGAGACAATATTCCTGAAATGATTGCTAAGCAAAATAAAAAAGCGATTGTTTCAGTAATGAATGATGAAGAATATTATCAAGCATTATTAATGAAGCTGCAAGAAGAAACTTATGAATTTTTAGAGGATCAAAACGAAGAAGAACTTTGTGATATCTTGGAAGTCGTGTATGCTCTCGCAAAAACGATGCATATTTCACAAAGCCAACTGGAACAGCAGCGGGAAGAAAAAAGGAAAAGAAACGGTGCATTCAAAAAACATTTAAGATTGGAAAAGATTATAGAAAACAACGATGAATAAGCTCATAATGATTTTGATTGTAGAATGAAATTTCTTTTTAAAAGCAATCACTACAGTGGTGAAACCCTATTGTATACAAACATAGTCTTGGGAATTTATTTGTATTCAATTTAGCTTTATAAACAATATGAAATTGAACTTTTCATATCTAAAATAAACATAGGGAAAGAAAAATATTAAAGTTTTATAATGAGCTGCATAAACATCCTATTTATAAGGAGATGAAAAAGATGATAAGAAAACATATTTATTTTAGCGGGCATGTTCAAGGCGTGGGTTTTCGCTATACGGCAATTCAGACAGCAAGACGCTATCACCTTACGGGGTGGGTAAAAAATTTATATGATGGTAGAGTGGAAATGGAAGTACAGGGGACACTTGATCATTATGAACTTTTGATGCAAGCGATTAAACATCAGTTTGCCATTCATCAGATTCAAATTCAAGATTGCGAGATAAGACAAAATGAATCTGAATTTGATTTAAAATGGTAAACAAAAAGCACTTCATAATTGAAGTGCTATTGAGGATTAAAAGAATCATTTAATTCTTTGACAGTATTCACTAAATTACCGCTGATTACATTTTGCAGATCTTGATTATCATCGACCACCCATTTTTTATTTTCATCTTGATGCAGAGTTAAGGTAATAGTGGTCGTAAAATCTTTTTCTGCGGTATTGAAGCCATCGATAAACATTTTTTGAATTTCCTGACTGATCGTTTCTTGATTGGTGCCAGCCAAAGATTCATTCACGGAATAGGCAATAATAGATGGAAATGTTGCTTTAAAGGCTTTCCCAAAGTCATAAGCTGTAAAGGTTACATCAACGGTGGCAGTTGTATCGGTAATTTTTTCATTGGTAATTTTATAAGAAAAGTCTCCCAGTTTCTTGAGAAGATCGTTTGGAATAGTAAACTCACCAGTTCCTGTGAATTGATCCAATACATCTTGACTGGCTTCGTTTACTTTTTCTTTTGCTTCTTTTAAATAAGTCTGAGCTGCTGATGTAGGTGTATCTTTTTTAGGCGAACACCCAGTCCATAATCCTAAACATAATAAACATAGTAGTAATTTTTTCATAGTTCTCCCTCTCAATCATTATACTTTTATTCTAATAAAATCTATGTCATAGTTCAATCTTTATTGAAGCAGGAAAGGAAAATACATGGAAATAAAATTAATAACGGATCATCGGGAAGATTATTTTGAATGGCTCTTATTAGCAGATGAACAAAAAGAATTGGTAGAAGCCTATTTATATCAGGGAGATATGTGGGCATTAGATGATGCTGGAGTGAAAACAGTCTGTATTGTCATCTTTAAGGATGAATATACATGTGAACTGAAAAATTTAGCGACCTTACCCTCTTATCAAGGCAAAGGCTATGGTAAAAAGATGATTCAGTATCTTTTTTCCTACTATTCATCCCAGTATCGGTATATGGAAGTAGGAACCGGTGATAGTCCCAAGACAATTCCCTTTTATGAAAAATGTGGGTTTAAGCGAGATCATATTTTGCCTAATTTCTTTTTAGACCATTATGATCATCTTATCATAGAGGATGGAGTGCTTTTAAAAGATATGATTTATTTAAAAAAGGAACTGTAAATGCAGTTCCTTTTAGCTGTTTGCAAAATCTTGGCCGAATTGATGACAGCGAGAATCATTTTCTTCCGGTTCTCCTTTAATGATGAGACTGCCAAATAATTCAGCTGAACTTTGAGAAATCATCGCTTCAAATTTTCTCATCCATTCTCCGTCTCCCCATCCATATGAACCGAATAAAGCTATCTTTTTATCGGCTAACTGTGTTTTAATATCTTCTAAAAACGGCATGAAAGTTGAACCTTCAAGCTGTTCTTTGCTTGTTGCAGGACAGCCGAGCATGATTTTTTTGAATCCCTCTATATGGGGGATTGTTTCTTTCAAATTAATTAATGTCACTGTATTATTTGTTTCTACAATGGCATTGCGAATTTCTTCTGCTATTTTTTTAGTGTTTCCGGTACCAGACCAATATACGATTAAAATATTTTCCATATTAAGACCTCCTTATAAGTTAGTGTTTACTAACTGATGATAGTCTATCAAATTCATCGAATGAGGTCAAAGAAGATGCTTCATTATTTTTTTATAAGAGCATAGATGAAATTACGATATAAATTCAAATAAGAATAGAGATAAGCCCCTAAGATATGAAACAATGTGAAAGTTTTTGGATACATAGAAGGCCACATGGCATAATTCAATTTTGCCTCTTTGGCAAAACGATTGGCTTTTCTTAATTGCCATGGAGAAGTAATGATGATAGCTGTATTTAAACGATGTTGAGCCATGATCTGTTTGGCATATTGAATATTTCCATAGGTATTGCGAGCTTTTGTCTCTAATAGAATCTGACTTTCTTTAAAGCCATGTTGGAGAGCGTAAGCTTTCATTACCTCAGCTTCAATATATTCATTTTTAACGGCACCTCCGCTTACGATTATTTTTTTAAAGATTCCTTGATGGTATAACCGGATAGCAGTATCCATTCTTGCCTGTAAAATAGGGTGAATCGTTCCTTCTTTTTTAGCCGGATATCCTAAAACGATACAAACATCGTAACAAGCCTGTGAGCTGCTTTTTTGTATGGGACCAAAATAGAAAAAAGGCAATAAGAATAATAAAACTAAAATAACCATTATTAACATAGAATCCCTCCACTTGTATTATAAAGTATTTATTTATCAAAAGATACATTGAACCTTTTTTTGGCAGATGTTATTCTAATAATAGAAGTAAACATAGAAAGATGGGAAAGCATGAAAAAAGTATAGAAGGACATAAGAAATATTGTTGGGCTGTTTATTTTTTACTGCTGTTGGGAGCTATTTGGCAAACAAATCGTTTTATGCCAAGTTGGATGTTCAGTATTGATCATTGGTTAAAAGGAGCAGTCAGCCTCATTCCATTTAAAACCATCGCTTATTATTTTAGCAGTCTGTGGACAGGATCATTGAATGTCAGCATTCCAATCCGATTTTTTACCATGAATCTTATTGTGGGAATAGTATTGGGAGTACTGTTTGTCATCATGAATCGCAAAGCATCAATCATTCAAATGATAGCGTTTAGTTGTTTGTTTTTTACAGTCTTTGAGGGAACAGCTCTTTTGCTGAAAATCAGGATTTTTGATGTGGATGCAATCTTGCTTAGAACAGTTGGGGCAGTAGGCATATATAAGTTAATCCACCGATATGTTTTGACGGGTAAGAAAGTGATAGAGGTTTAATACTAAACAGGGTTATTTTAAACGATGATGCTTCGAGATATAAAGATATCAGCATACTGATAGGAAAGCGGATATAGACTAGGGGCGGTATTTATAAGAATGGAGCATTTTTAGTGTAGTATCAAAGTGATGTCTGTGATTGATCATTAACGTTTATGGCATCAACACAATAAATTTTTAATGAAAGCAATTTACAAAGAAGAATAGGAAACGGTTATGAACGATATATTATCTAATTTATGTATGCAATCTTATACAGTTGTTAATCAAATAACAGAAGGGTGCTCCGGAGATGACAAATATAAACTCAAAAAAAATGGGGACTCATTTTTATTAAGAATCGGAGAAGTGAAAGAAGCTAACGAAAGGCGAAAAGAATTTGAACGATTAAAAATGTATGTACAACAAGATATTCATACGCATCGTCCCATTTGTTTTGGCACAACTAAAAGCAAGTTCTTTTCAATCATGTCATGGGTGGAAGGCACAAATATTATGGATATCATAAAAAAGGATGCCGGTAAGGATTATTATGAATTAGGCGTCCGTGTAGGAAAGGAACTTAATAAACTTCATTTAGCTTCTAAATCAGCTTCCAAAGCAGACTGGCGGAACATAGTTCAAGGAAAAGCAGAGCTAGTCTTAAAAAATTATGAAAGTATGAATATACTATTTGCAAATAGTGAACAGGCAAAAAAATATATATATGATTATCTTAACACTCTTCCCAAATATGCCGATGTCATGCTGCATGGTGATTTTCACTGGAATAATATTGTTGTAGATTCGAATGGGGAGGTTGGTATAATTGACTTTTCGGGAACGCATGTAGGGGATCCTTGGTCTGAATTTAGCGGAGCATTATGGGCGCTTGAATACAGTGAGAGCTTTGTAAACGGACAAATAGATGGTTACTTCGATACGCCGCCAATGGAGTTTTGGAGAGCTTTTAAGTTATATACAGCTCTTTATGCTTTTGAACATTTAATGTATAATGACAAAACTAATGAGGATATTCAATCTAAAATCGTTAATGCTGAGAGAATGCTTAGTATTTATGGTAAAGATTTCAATTTAGAGATACCTGTTTTCAGAAAGCAGAGGGTTTAACGATTTACTAAATATAATAAGAAAAATACATAGTGCTGCAATTTCTAATTGTATAAAATGGTATTTCATATATACTAATTGACTTAAAATGATATTATAAATTTAGGATTTACATAATATGAAAAGAAAAATGAAGTAAATCTATTTAAAAACTTGCATTGATGGTATATAATGTAAGTGTAGAAAGAGGAAGAGAAAGGAGATGAGAAATATGAAACAGTCATTGAGTCTTATAGCGATGGGTTTATATGGGGCTGCGCTAGTTGGACAAGTTATGTTGTCTGAGGAACGAATGAATATTTTCCAAGGCAAAATAGAAGTGCCATTAGAAATAATGTGTAAATTTGATTTGAAAAACGTATTTCCATCTCGTTTCGTTCCGAGAATTGAAATGACAGCAGATGAAGAAGCATTACCAAAAGCATTTCGATTAAATCGGAAGACTAGACCCCCTAACATACGTTGGGCTCAATAAGAGCCGAATCCATCTTATGAATGGAGAGATGATCACAGACTTATAATGAAGTGCATACAACCCTCCCTTCAAGTAAAAAGGATATAGCTTAAATTGGCTATATCCCTTTTTGTTTATTCCTGTCCAGCAAACCGAGCAATGATTAATCCTATAATAAAAGTAATTGCACTCGTAAGAAGAATCGGAAGATTGAAAGTTGTTGAATGAATTCCCATTAAAATAGCAATCGGAGAAGCGATTACTAAGCCTAAAATTGCACAATACGTATGAGATTCATAATGTTTTAATAAAATCTCAATGATTTTAGCAATCAAGAAAATACCGATGACAACCCCTAAGCCAAATGGAACTAAGATCATTGAACTTTGAATAAGCTGATCAAAGTTCAAGGCGACAAGGGCTTTAATAAATAAATTAATATGACTGATGATGGGATTGTAATAACCGATAATCATCAACATCATCGAACCACTGACACCGGGAATGACCATCGTTGCTGATGCGACTGCACCGATTAGAAATAGCTTGATAATTTCAAATAATGAAATTTGAATGGTTACATCTTTAGTCCCTTGTCCGCCCAAAAGCTGCATTCCAATAATTAAAGCAAAAAACAGGATAAAGATCAAACTGTGAGAAAAATCAGATCGTTTGATTTTGATACGTTTGGTAATAATAGGCAGTCCCCCTAAAATTAATCCAATAAAGCATAAATTGGTTTGGATGGGAAAATGCAGAAATAAGTATTCGATAATGAATGATAAACAAACAATACCGATTCCGGCTCCTAAAATATATGGAAATAGGGTACGGATGCTTTTTTTCATATCGGTGAATAAATGAGTGATAGAATATATGATATCATCATAAATACCCATAGATACTGCCATTGTTCCGCCACTGACACCGGGGATGATATTTGCAATACCAATGAGAATCCCGCGAAGAATTTCATTTAATAATTTCATGTCTTACTCCTTTCATTTCTCGATTATTCTATCACAATGAAAGTTTAAAAAATGTAAATAAAAGAAATCTTAACAACTTATTTATATGTCATGATTTTTATATAAGATTCATTATAAAGATATCACATTTGGACATGTTTTAGTAACGAAAGCTACTAGTTTATAAGCGGTGTCATGCTATAATGGGGGAAAGAAGACAGGAATACAAAGGAGAAAATTATGCCAATTTTATTTCATGAAACATCCCAAACTTTTCATTTATATAATGAACATGTAAGTTACATATTTAAAGTTCTGAAAAATGGGCATTTGGGGCAACTTTACTATGGAAAACATATTCGTGACCGTGAAAATTTTGATCACTTATTAGAAATGCAGGCTCGTTCAATGGCCGTATGTCGTTTTGAGGGAGATCTCAGTTTTTCACTGGAACATTTAAAACAGGAATATCCTGCTTATGGAAGTGGAGATATGCGTCATCCGGCAATGGATATCATTCAGGAAAATGGCAGTCGAATTATCGATTTTACTTACCGTTCATTTGAATTGAAGAAAGGAAAACCTAAATTACCTCAGCTGCCTGCAACCTATGTCGAAGATGAGAGTGAAGCTATGACATTGTTTGTTACCCTGTATGATGATGTGATGGAGACAGAACTGGTTTTGAGCTACACGATTTATGAAGCAATGCCGGTGATTTGTCGTAATGCTCGTTTCATCCATCATGGGCATTTTCCTATTTCATTGGAATCTGCGATGAGTATGAATTTAGACTTACCGGATAAAGACTATGAAATGATCGAATTAACCGGGGCATGGTCAAGAGAACGCAGTGTCAAAGAAAGAAAATTAGAACATGGGATTCAATCTATCTATTCAATGCGAGGAAATTCAAGCAATAACTTTAATCCATTTATTGCTTTAAAACGTGCAGATGCGACGGAATTTAGCGGAGAAGTATTAGGGTTTAGTTTTGTTTACAGTGGAAATTTCTTGGCTCAAGTAGAAGTGGATACCTATGATGTAACGAGAGTCAGTATGGGGATTCATCCACATTGTTTGAGTTGGAAGCTGAATCAGGGAGAATCTTTCCAAACTCCGGAGGCTGTAATGGTTTATTCGGATCAAGGATTAAATAAGATGAGCCAGGTTTATCATGAACTTTATCGAAATCGTTTAGCCCGAGGAAAATATCGTGATCAAGTAAGACCGATATTAGTCAATAACTGGGAAGGAACTTATTTTGATTTTGATGAAGAAAAGATCCTTTCGATGGCAAAAACAGCTAAAGAGTTGGGAATTGAACTCTTTGTATTGGATGATGGATGGTTTGGTAAACGTAATGATGATACAACCGGATTAGGCGATTGGTATCCAAATTTAAACAAACTGCCGCACGGAATTAAAGGACTTAGTGAAAAAGTAAAAGCGTTGGGGCTGCAGTTTGGGTTATGGATTGAACCGGAGATGGTCAGTCATGATTCTGATCTTTATCGTCAGCACCCGGAATGGACATTAGCCACTCCTAAGCGTCCATCCAGCCATGGAAGGAACCAATATATTTTGGATTTTTCGAATGATGAAGTGGTTGACTACATTTATGCAATGCTGCATAAAGTGATATCGGAATCGTTTATCTCTTATATTAAGTGGGATATGAACCGCTGTATGAGTGAAGTGTATTCTACAGTAAAATCCGCTGAGGATCAAGGGAAAGTCATGCATCAATATATTTTAGGTGTTTACCGTCTTTATGAACAGCTGACGACAGAATTTCCAGATATCCTATTTGAATCTTGTTCTTCAGGGGGAGCCCGTTTTGATCCGGGGATGCTGTATTATGCACCGCAATGCTGGGCGAGTGATGACAGTGATGCGATTGAACGATTAAAGATCCAGTATGGGACATCCATTGTTTATCCGATTTCAAGCATTGGAGCCCATGTATCGGCTGTTCCCAACCATCAGGTATATCGTTCAACTCCGATCGAAACCCGTGCTAATGTCGCTTATTTTGGTACCTTTGGTTATGAGTTAGACTTAAATCAGTTAGATCAGGAAACGTTAGATAAAATAGTTGAACAAGTTGCATTTATGAAAGAATATCGTGAAATTATTCAGTTTGGTACGTTCTATCGTTTAAAGAGTCCATTTGAAACAAAGGTTACCGCCTGGATGGTTGTATCTAAAGACCAAAATACAGCCTTAGTTGGCTACTATAAACCTTTGCAGGAAGTCAATACGGCTTACGAAAGACTGCCGCTTTGCGGATTAGCACCGGATAAGGAATATCATGTTTCTATTAATGAAATAGACTGTTATGGTGATGAATTGATGAATGTCGGACTTATTACATCAGATACACCCCCTCAATCCATTGATGAGATTCATGATGGCAGTCATGGGGATTACACCTCAAGAATTTATATTATTAAGGCAAAATAAGTGTTCTTGTATGAACACTTTTTATATGTACTATTTATTGAAAAGGACTGTATAGGCAAAGGATGATACTTGACTTTCAAAAATGGAGTGGTAAAGTTTTTATAGAGACTATTTGAAAGGAGTCATATAATGTTGGAATATAGATATGATACCCAGCTTTTGATTGAAGGAAACAATCTTGATGAAGATGCAATCAATGAATATTTCGTTGAACATTTTGCCGGAGACTGCTTATTGGCAGTAGGAGATGATGAATTGATTAAAATCCATTTCCATACCAACGAGCCTTGGAAAGTGTTGGAATATTGCACAACATTAGGCGAAATCTATGATATTGTGATTGAAGATATGGATCGTCAGTCAAGAGGGCTGAAAGGATAAAACATGTGCATTGACACATGTTTTTATTTGTGTTAAAAAGCAAAATAAGATAAACTGATAGTAACAAACGAGGTGAAAGATCATGCTGAAAAAAGAGATTTTAGAGGATTTGATCCAGCTAACAAAAGAAGAAAAAGATAATCTAGCCGGGGTTCAATCCGTTGATCGCAGTATTTTTTTAAATGATTCCAGTAATATCATTGATTATCATAAACTTTTATCTGATGATCAGTCTTTCACGATCAGACGCCATACACGTTTCCAAGAATATCCAAGTCATCGCCATAATTATTTAGAATTTATGTATGTGTACAGTGGAGAAATGACGCATATCATTCATGATCAGAAAATTACGATTCGCGAGGGAGAATTACTGCTTTTAAATCAAAATATCGAGCATTCGATTCTCTATACAAAAGAAAAAGACATCATCTTTAATTTGATTATCAAAACTGACTTTTTGGTGTTCATGGCTTCTTTGATTGAAGAAGAAAGTGAATTGTTCAGCTTCTTGTTTGAGGCTCTTTATTCAAATAAAAATGATGGGGAATACCTTCTTTTTAAAGCCGCTCATAATAAACATGTGAAAACAATTATCGAAGATTTGATTCAACATGTCTATGAACCTGCTTTTAATCAGTCCTTAATCCTTAAATTAACAATGGGGTTATTACTGACTGAATTAATGAATCACCCTGAAGATATTGAAGCCTATACGGGCAACAGCTATGAAAAGATATTAAGCGGGTCGATCTTAAAATATATTGACTTGCATTATCAAGAAGGATCGTTGAGTCAGCTTGCGAAAAATCTCCACCAACCGGATTATAAGATCTGTAAAATCATAAAAAAGCATACCGGATTCACTTTTAAGCAGTTAGTGCAAAAAGTAAGACTACAGCATGCTGTCCGCTTATTAAAGACAACACATTTACCTATTGTGGAAATTATGGAAAAAGTAGGATATGACAACATTACCTATTTTTATAAGATATTTAAAGACACTTATCACCGGACACCTAAACAATATCGTGAACATGCAAAATAGGATAATCATTTTGTCAATTTACGTTATTTATCATAAAGTGTCATTATTATAAAATAAAATTAGGGAAGGCTTAGGAGGAATGTATGAAAATATCACATGTCAGAATTAATCATTTAAAAAATCCAGTGGGATACGATTTTTCTCATCTTAGTATCACTTGGCAAGTTCAGGAAGAAAAAGCGAAGAAAATAATCTGGTCAAGAATACAAATTGCCTTAGATGAACAGATGGATCAAATCGTTTATGACACCGATAAAACAGAATTAGAAGCGTTGGGAACTAAAATAAAAATGGATATATTGCCTTATACACGCTATTATGTTCAGGTTACAGCTATGAATGATCTAGAAGGAACAGCTAAAAGTGAAGTTTCTTATTTTGAAACAGCGAAATTAAATGATTCATGGCAAGCTCGTTTTATCACACCGCAAATAGATGAACCTTCTATTTTATTCAAGGATTTCTCATTGACTAAAAAGGTGTGTAAAGCTCGTCTCTATATTTGCGGGTTAGGTTTATATGAAGCTTATCTCAATGGGCAGTTTGTTAATGGGGAATATCTAATGCCGGGGTTTCACAGTTATGATGACTATCTTCAATATCAAACATATGATGTCACGCATCAGCTGCAAACAGGAGACAATCATCTCGAAGTCGCTTTGGGGAATGGCTGGTATAAAGGGCGTATGGGCTTTGATGGCGGTTATACTAAGATTTACGGAGATCAATATGCTCTAATTTTAGAATTGCATGTCACATTTGAAGATGGTACAAAAACAGTTGTTTTATCAGACCATAGCTTTAAGCGTAAACCTAGCCCGATTCTTGATCAGGGAATCTATGACGGTGAAACTTATGACAGTCGTTTGGAAAAAGCGAATCAAGTTAATGACGTTGATTATCTAGATATG
Organism: Beduini massiliensis; assembly: GCF_000829905.1. Taxonomy (GTDB): domain Bacteria; phylum Bacillota_I; class Bacilli_A; order Erysipelotrichales; family Coprobacillaceae; genus Beduini; species Beduini massiliensis. The sequence continues at coordinate 434,142 of NZ_CDPP01000005.1, read as the reverse complement.
GACACCACTAAGCTGTCAGAACGTTACTCAATGCCGATTCATATTATTGAAAAAAGATCAGTTCAAGAGGTCATTTATACTAAAAAGGATGAAATCATACTGGACTTTGGACAAAATATTACGGGCTGGGTAGAATTTGTCACAGATCAGGATCTTATCTTATCCTACAGTGAGACGATGCAGGATGGCTGCTTTTATAATGCCAATTATCGTGAATCTAACCCTTATTTTACTTTTATTTCAGATGGTAAGGAAAGAAGCGTTCGTCCACACTTTACATTTTACGGCTTCCGTTATGTTAAAGTGGAGGGGATAAAGGAAGTAAATGCAGCTAATTTTACCGCTTGTTTAATATCCAGTGATTTAGATCAGACTGGTTATCTAAGAACAGGGAATGCAAAAGTGAATCGTTTGATCGCCAATGCTTACTATTCACAGCGCGATAATTTCTTAGATGTTCCAACGGATTGTCCGCAGCGTGATGAGCGATTAGGTTGGACAGGGGATGCCCAAATCTTTGCTGGAACGGCATCTTTTAATTTAGATACAGCTGGTTTTTACCGAAAATACCTGCGTGATATGTTAGCTGAACAAAGAAGATTAGGAGGGTCAGTGCCTTTTACAGTGCCAATGTTGAAACCTAAGATTGAAAATTTTGTTGAATGGCCTAATAAACCAAAAGAAATGGCTAAACGACCTTTGATGATGCTGATGGGGCATGGGGCAAGTCCGTGGTCAGATGCCGCCGCTATTATTCCGTGGACTTTGTATCAGTATTATGGCGATAAAGTGCAGCTTGAAGAAAACTATACAAATATGAAAATGTTTGTCGACTATGTTATTGGACAAGATCAACTGCATGGGCATCATCATCTTTATGATTTTGGTTTTCACTTTGCAGATTGGTTGGCACTAGATAACAAGGCTGAACCAGATTCACCGTTTGGTGCAACTGACATTCATTTTGTGGCAAGTATGTTTTATTATTATTCGACCACATTGTTAAAAGAAGCAGCAGAGGTATTAGGTTATCAAGAAGATCAAATTCAATACCATAAAAAAGCACAATTAATAAAACAAGCGATTCGTGATAAATATATACAAGCTGGACATTTAACGATAGATACTCAAACGGGACTAGTTTTAGGATTGAAATTTGATTTGTTTAATAAAGAAGAATTTGTGATTAATAGTCAGCGATTAATCGAAAAATTAAAAGAAAACAATATGCATTTAGATACAGGTTTTGTAGGAACTCCTTATTTAGCTCCGGTTTTATCCAAAATCGGTCATGATAAGGAAGCTTATCAGCTTTTGTTGAATGAAGAATATCCCGGTTGGCTTTATGAAGTGAATTTGGGAGCTACAACCATTTGGGAAAGATGGAATTCTGTTTTAGAAGATGGGTCGATGAATCCGCAAGGAATGAACAGTCTTAATCATTATGCATATGGTTCAATAGTAGAATGGATCTATCGCTATGCTGCTGGGTTACAACAAATAAAACCAGGTTTTAAGGAAGTGGAAATAAAGCCAATTCCACATCCGGATCTTGGATATTGTGACATGCGTTATCAGTCAGCCAGCGGAGAATATAAAATCAAATGGGAGTATCAAGAACCAAATTCGATTCATTATGATATCACTGTTCCATTTGGCTGTACTGCTCATATTTTCATTTCCGGACTAACCAAGCAGTCAGTAATGGGAGGAACCTATCATTATGAGGTAAAGCTATAAAACGGCGGAAAATAATTCGTTGTTTTATTTTTGGAGATTTTTTTGTTTTTAAGTTATCCTTATCCCCCTAGAAAATTAAAGAAGTTTTATCTTTAAAAAACAGACAAAATAGATGTGCGGTCTTATTGTCATTTACCGGTAACAATAGAGAAATGCTTCATATTGCCAAATACCTTAAAAAAGCTGGGATTCATGTTATTGGGATTGGCAGTAAACAAGGGAAATAAAAACTTTATGTCATGAATTTGTCAGTACTTATCCATCAGAGCAGATTCTTAGTTTAGAAGTCATGACTGCTTTTACTTCTCATGTCTATATATTAGATATTTTATTTGCTTGTTTAATTTCTAAAAACTATCAGGAAAATATAGAAACTGCCCTTTTGACACTTTGTTTTTCTAAGGAAGAGGCTGTGTAATAAAGGAAGTATACTGATATCAGCAACAGAATTTTTATTTAAGAAGAGCATAAAACTTGGAAATAAAAAAGACTGAAACAAATTTATGATTTATAACAGTCTGGTAAAATTTTATTTAATTAAGATTTGTCCTTCTTTAAGCTGATTGGATTTTCGATATTGGCTCGGAGATGAACAGTGGGTATGATGAAAAGCTTTTGAAAAAGCTAACTGATTGGCATAGCCACACGAATAAGCAATTTGATTGATTGGAAGGTCTGTATCTACTAACAGATCTCGGGCTTTATTCATACGATATTGTAATAAAAAGTTTTGTGGGGTTGTTTTTAAATGCTTCTTAAATAAAGAACTCAAATAACTGCGATTTAATGATAAGTAATCAGCAAGATCCTGAACACTGATTTTATTTTGGTAGTTGTTTTGAATGAATAAAATCGCCTTTGTTATATAGATATTATTGCTTTTAACGGTATCTTTTTTAGGGTAATAGGGCTGGTTTTGAGATAAGTATGAAAAAAACAGATAGAGTTGTCCCTGAATAAAAAGTTCATTGCTGTAGCTCATTTGGTGATGGGCAATCATGGATTCAACACAGGTTTGAATTTCCTTGTTCAGTTGACAAGTAATGACATGATTGACAGATGAAAAACCGCATTGTTGGCAGTAATATTCAGCTTTATCTCCATCAAAACCAATCCATAGATAAGTCCAGGGATCTTTTTCATCTGCACGATAAAAAGTGGTGTCATTTGGGTAGATTAAAAAAGCTTGACCGGCTTCAACAGGATAAATTTTATCATGAACGTGATAATATCCTTTTCCTTTTAAACAGTAATGAATCAGGTAGTGACTGCGAATTGCGGGACCATAAGCATAATTGGCACTGCATTTTTGGATGCCGCAGAATTTAACCCAAATTTCATTAAAAGTATCGTTTTTTATTTCCAAATAAGAATACATCCCTTTCACCTCTTTTCCATTATAGCAAAATCTTATTCATAAAGTATAGTGATTTAAAAATGATGGGAATAATGATAGAATAAGAAAAGAGGTGATGCCTATGTGCGGACAGTTTTATATTATGCTTCATGGTAAGAAAAAAACTATTTTCCCGGATATGCCATATAAAATTATGGTATATGATCAAAATCAGTTTTCTTATCAAAAGGCTAATTGGGGATTTAAAATAAATAAGCGACCCATTATCAATGCCAGAAGTGAAACATTACTGACAAAACCAACTTTTATAGGTTTAAAGCATTGCTTGATCATGGCAAACGGGTATTATGAATGGGACGAAGCAAAAATGAAAACAGACATTCATTTAAACGATCATAGCTACTTATATATGGCAGGGTTGTATCGTTATCAAAAAGATCGCTGGGAATATACGATTATTACAACGAAAGCGAATCCGAGTGTTGATCAGATCCATGATCGGATGCCATTGATTCTAACAAAAGATGAAGCTGAATGCTGGGTACGAGGAGAGGGAACGGAGCAGTTATTGGAAGTTATTCCCCCAGCTATGCAATTTAATCAAGAAATGAGCCAGTCTCATTTGGATTTATAGGAGTAACCCTATGAAAACATTAATTATTGGATCGACAGTTTGCGATGTAGTGATAGAGGTTGAGCGTCTGCCTAAAATCGGAGAAGATGAAAATATTAAACAGCAAAGTCTGCATATTGGCGGCTGTGCTTTTAATGTAAGCAGGATGCTGGCACTATTTCAAAGCGAATATGTATTATTCACTCCGGTTGGTCAAGGGGTTTACGGTGATTTTGTACGTCATTATTTACAACAAGAAAATATTCCGATCTTATTGGAACCTTCTCAACCAAATGGCTGTTGTTATTGTATTGTAGATCAAAGTGGTGAACGCACGTTTATTTGTGAGCATGGAGCAGAATACTTTTTTAAAGAAGCATGGTTTAATCAGATTAATTCCCTAGATTTTCAGTATGTTTATATTTGTGGATTGGAAATAGAGGAAACAAGCGGTGATCAGATTATTTTATTTTTAGAAAAGAATCCTCATCTTACTATTTTCTTTGCTCCGGGACCGCGCATCTGTAAAATTGGAAGGGAAAAAATGAAGCGTTTGTTGGCGTTACATCCGATTCTCCATTTAAACAAAAGTGAAATCCTCGCTTTCAGTCAGAAAGAAAGTTTAGAAAAAGCAGTTGAAGAAATGTATTTGTTGAGTCAAAATACGATTATTGTGACATTGGGAGCAGAAGGAACATATTATAAAGATCATACAGACTGCTATTTTATCCCTACTAAACAAGTAAAACCGGTAGATACGATTGGAGCAGGGGACGGACATATTGGCGCAATCATTGCCTGTCTTAGTCGATCTATGCCTTTAAAACAAGCCATACAAATTGCTAATAAAGTTTCCGGTAAAATTGTTCAGAAAAAAGGTGCTGCATTAACCCAAGAAGAATTTGAAGAACTGCATATCATATAAAAATTGAGCTGCTTTGCTCAATTTTTCTTTACTAAATTATTGATTTTGCATGACTAAGTCTAAAAGATGAACTCCGTTTCCACCACCTAACTTAATCCCTCTTAAACATGAGTTGCAATAGCAGACAACAAGATTATTTTTATATAGTGCAGTTTGTTCCTCCATGAATTGCGTTTGTAGTTCTAATGGCAGACGAGAAAGTTTACAGTTGTCATATTGTTTCCACACATCTTTTAATTTATTATCTTTGGGTTCATAATGTAATAATCCGCAGAAATCAGCATTTTCTTTTTTATTTTCTAATTCAATAATTTGAATATTCATCTTTAACATAATATTTCTTACAGCGTTATAAGCTTTAGGATTTTGTGCATCTCGGAAACAATCTTGAAGAATCATCTTTTTTCCTTTGAAATCTGGGAAAATAAAGTCAGTGTCCTGATCAATAAATTCCCATATACTCATTCTTTGAATCGTCGGTTCTTTTCTTTGAATTTCTTCATTGCAAGCCTGACATACGGTTAGAGCAGTAAACTCTTTTAAGGAAGATAAATTTTCAAATCGGCAGCATTTTGTATGACCGATGTTGAATCGTTGCTTTAAATAGGCTTTTACTTTCTTTTCAGTAGCAGGGGAAGCTTTCATAAAATTACAGCTTGGATAGTAGATATACATATGGTTCATCTCCTTTACATGTTTGATTATAGTCAAACGTTTAGATTGTTCAATGCAATTGAGATGACTTTAAACAGTGTTTTATTATTTGATAATGATTTATTTTAATTTTCGCAACAGTGTTTGAATGATAGTGTAAATAAAAAACTGAATCATTGTGATTCAGTTTTAAGGTCTTGTTTTAATCAAGCAAACCGGCATAAAAACAAGCTTCTTTATATTGTTCGGATTCAATTAAATAATGGATAAGTAATTTGTTTAGAAATTGATAGCTTCCGTAGTTTTCAGTTGTACTTTCATATTCTCTGAAATCTTTTAAATAATGAATCATTTGCTCATCCTGACGGGCAATTTTTTCAATTAATATCAGATATCTGTCCGCACTAGGCTGTGTGTTAGAAGCTGTCTTTCCAATCTCGATCCATTGAAAACATTTAGCTTTGTTGTTTAATTGTAAAAAACAAAAAGCATATATGTAAGCAGAATTATTAGAGATATCTTCTCTATTTATCTTATTTAGCGTATCAATTGCTTTTTGATAATCCTGATTATACATCATCACAGTAGCTATATATTCGAGTAGAACAGTTTTCATATCTAAATGGAGATTATCTGCTCCATCTAAACATTCCCTATATAACTTAATGGCTTCATCAAAACCACCTAATGCAGACATAGTTCTCGCTAAATTCATTTGACTATAGAAATATCGTTTATAATTACTTGTCTCTAATGATAACTTTTCTGTTTCTTTGCAGCTAATGATAGCTTGATCCAATTGACCATTAGCAATATAGACAAGGGAAAGAAGAAAGTAAGTGGTTGCTAAAAAATGGATATTTCTTTCTGGATAACCTTGAATGATGTATTCAAGCTGTTTTTTTGCTAATTCATTTTGATGGTTGAAATGATAAAAAGCAGCACGGTATTGGATATAACTTAGTGTTTTTAAGTCCGGTTCATATACTTGATAATCAATTTTATATAAATCATCTAAATATTTATCAATTTCAATCACAACATGATCATATTGCTTAATAGTAACTAAGTGAATGAAGATCATGATTAAAAATGTATCATAATTGATTGCTTTTTCAAACAAGTCTTTATTTTTTAAAAGAAAATTGATGATGGATGCTCTTTTTTCTGAGTTGAAAAAAGATTGATAATAATAAAAATCTTTAAAGATTTTGTCAAGAATGATCTCTGCATCAACAATTGTAACTTCATCTAATTCAATTTCTTTGTCTAAATAGGTTTGAAAATAATTCTCATTGGTATTTTGATCATTATTTAGGATTGAATTAATAATTGTATTGTTTAAAATAAATCTTTTCATTCTATCCGATTGGTGGTTCACCCTCAATTAGCGGCATGATTGATACATGCGTACAACCATTATTGGTTTCTGGATTATAACCACAGTTATCATCGTGAATGTGTTGACAGCTAACTCCTGCACAGATTGCTAAAGCGATCATTAGGCAAGCTAATTTTTTGATATTTTTGAACATAAATAATATCCCTCTTTCATAAATTTTGTTTTCATTTTCGTTTTATTGCTCATTAGGTAGGTGGATATCCCATAATTATTGTTGTTGCCTCATAGGGAAGTATCCGCTTTTTGTTTCCGGAATGTAATTATAATTCTTATCATGCGCATATTGACATCGCTGTTTGAAACAAATTACAATGGCAACTAGTGTTTTTTTATTATAGTTGAATTGCCTCCTTTCTTTTCCATAAATAATATTATCGAATTACGAATGCTTTGTATACTGTACAAAATGATGTATTTTTATAGTATGTTGCATATTTTGCTAATATTTGTCAATAAAATGATGAATATTTTTTTATTGCTTAGTAACCATATAAAAAGAGTTTAACAAATAAATGGTTTTGAACCCATTATCTTATTAAACTCTTTTGTAAAACTATTTTTACATCTCTTTGTATTTTAAATATCAGCTTTATTAGTAGTAGGGACTTTATAGGAATATAAGATTGTAAATATACAATATTGTAAAGCCGAAAAAGCAATCCAAATATAATCAAAATTATATAAGTAATAATGAATAACTCCAAAGATAATATCAATGATTAAGATGTCAGATAAAGTATAGAGAGCTCCCTCTTGCCAGCATACTTTTATGATTTGAAATGAATTTAATTTAGTATAATGATTTACAATAAATAGGGGAAGAAATCTCAATCTATATGAAATATAATAACCGGGGATTATAAACATTAATGCTCCAATTCCAATAGAGATAAGCTGTATAAAAGAACAACATACCGCTTTTTTCCAAAATAAGAAAGGATACCTTACTGACATGGTTTTTTTATGGCAATAGCTATAAATATAAACATTCAACGGGTTGACTATAAAAATGTAGATGAATATAAAGATTATGAGTAAATGAGTGTCTTTCCACCAAGCATAAATTGGATTGGGGTTAAAAGGCTGGGAAGTATTACTATTACTTAGAAATCTGACGGAATTAAATAATAAATAAGAAACAAAGCACATGAGTATAGCTTTAAAATAAATATCATATATTTGGTGTGCTTTCTCTCTTAATATTTTTAAAGTACGAAAATGCATATTTATCCGATTTCGGCTAATGTAATGGCATTATTTGTAAAAGTTGAATACCATATTGCACTAGCTGTTGCTAAAAAGTCAGATTTTCTATCCACTGTAATATATCCACCATATCCACTCACAGAACTAATATTTGATGGTACAATACATTGTATACTGAAACTTCCGGAAGTCACATAACCTCTTGTTCCTGAAACATCTACACCAACCGTGAAAGAAAACATATGTACTCCTTTTTCTAATAAAGAATCATAAACTTTCACTTTAGTATTATAAAGTTGACAGTGTTCTATATACTTTGGTTTGATAGTTTCTTCTGCATGAATCGGTTTCATCACTAAAATAATTGCCATACACATACTCATTGCAAAAACTAAATTTTTTTTAAAGTTTTTCATGACCTTACTCTCCTTATATGATTTTTTAAAAAACGTAGCTTCATATTATTGCTGCTAGGAATTATCATAATCGCTTATTTGGATAGGTAATATACACCCATACTTTATTAGAGTTTATCTATATCTACTTAAATATTAGCATGGTTTTTCATAATCTGTATAGATTAAACAGAAAAAGATGAACTAGACTACATCTAATTCTATTTTTCTATATATCTTTCAAAATAATTATAAATTAATCTCTCTTTGGGGTGAGTGAATTTGTTTTTATTGTATTCCATTTAGAGAGAAATGTGTAATGCAACGGTGAAAAAGAGTTTGATTTGATGATTACTAAGGTATTAATGAGGTACTCATCAATCAAGATGACTGAGCATTATACCCACATTGATCCCGATTATGCTATTAACCAGTATTCCAAAATATACAATAAGGAAGGCTGAAAGTATTTCCAAAATTGGTGTCAAGTCGTATTTTAAGAAGATAGCGTACAAGCAAAACAAAATATTCCGACAGTTTTCATTGATTGGATAATATCAAAAAACATTGATTTTATCATTGTAAAATGAAAAACCGAGTCGGGATTACTCGGTTTCTCTTTGCCTTATGATTACAAATTATTATATATATTTTAAGTTTAGGGAAATTAATTGAAAAAAACTATTTTGTCTGCTTATTAAGTCTTTAACTATCCTCCTTTCTATGATTACAGTATAGCAAGAAATGTTGGTTATAATATGTCAGCAATATGGAAAAATTCACATAATTAGAAGATAGAAAAAAGCTGCCAATGGCAGCTTCACTATTTATCAAATATAAGAGTGACTTTGAATAAATCACCATCTACACTTACTTGACAAGTTCCGCCTTGAAGTTCGGTAAATGTTTTGGTAATGGCTAATCCTAAACCAGAACCTTCACTATGACGTGAACTGTCACCTTGAACAAATCGTTCTAATAATTCATTCGCTTCAATACGAATTTCATGTTTACTGATATTCTTTAATGTAATTTCAACTTTGTCTTGTGTATCTTTGACATCGATATAAACACGTGTATTTTCCATTGCATACTTGGATATATTAACCAGCAAGTTCGTAAAAATACGATACGTTTTTTGACTGTCTAATTTTAAAATTGATTTTTCCTGATTAGAAGTAAATTTCAATTTTAACCCTTGTTTTTCAAAGAGATGATCATATTCCAAGATCGCTTGTTTAATTAATGAGATAATATCAATTTTCATTAAATTTAAAGTGATATTTCCTGATGATGCCTTACTGACTTCAAAGAGATCGTTGATCAGATTTTTTAAACGCAGAGCATTACGGTCAATAACGGCAATGTATTCTTTTTTCTTTTCATCATCAAGATGATTATCTTTTAGTAAATCCGCATAGGTCACGATTGATGTTAATGGTGTTTTTAAATCATGTGAGACACTGGTGATTAATTCTGTTTTCATTTTTTCAGAACGGATCTCATTATCTACAGCATTTTTAAAGTCATCTCGGATTGTATCCATTGAATCTTTATAAGAGTTGAATACACCTAAATCGGTATTTGTTGTTTTATCAAATTTACCAGAAGCAATCGAAGAGGTCACTTCCAATAAGGACTGATAATCATTTTTAACACGATTAGCCACATTAATCATAATAATAAACAACAAAACACAATAGATAATTAGTCCGATGACACCCATCCACATTGGCAGGATAATGATCACAAATGCATTAACAACGACCACTTTAAATAAGGTCAGATTATATTTTTCAGCTAAGTCAAATTGTTTCATATTATCAAATACAAAACTGGCAACTTGAGCTGTTAAGCTTCGTTCCTTTATATATTGCAAAGGTGGATACTGCAAGAAATATTTAAACACCAAGACATCCATAAGGAAGATAAAAGCCAGAATAGCATAAAGCATTACACTTAATGGATTATTGTAGAAAAAGTTGCTTGCGATATAACGACCCGAGAAAGTTAAGAAGCCTAGCGAGACAATGACTAATATCTCTAAAGGAATATCAATGATATTCTGATAGAAAGAAAACTGTCTTAATTTTTTTAACGGCAAACATAATCCTAAGATGGCTAAAACAACAAAGCTAAACAGCACGGCATTCATATGATATGAATAATCTTTATAGACATAGACATTACTGTTGTAAGAAACAAGCGAAGAAAGATCGGCTGATTTTTCTACTTGGAAAGTAAATACACGATTCTTTAAAAGTTCGATTGTTTCTTGTGAACTGGAATAATTGGATTGGAAATTACTGCGAATTAAGTTTGCATAAGCTGTCTTGATAGGCACGTTGATGTCTGAAGCGGTTTCTATCGAAATTGCCCCTTCCTCATCAAAGGTGATTTTATATACATAACCGCTGGCATTCATTGGAATCTCTCCGAAATTAGAATACGTAGAACTGTCTGTAAGATCCAGCATATGGTATTTCAAAAATGAGTATTCATATTGCAAATTATCATTTGCGGAAATAATAAAATTATCCATTTGATTAATCAGATAAGTACTTAAATTCGACCCATATAATTGTCGTAAGTTTTTTTCATTGGAAACATTAAGGTCATAGCGGTTGTTATAGTCGATCGCATAACAAAATCGAATCAGATCTAACTCAAAGGTATAGCTTTGCAAATATTCATTACGAATTTGAGTCGTATTGTTTTGTTGTGTGTAGCTGTAGTTACGTGCACTGTTGAGGCTGTCATACTGCATAATGCCAATACAGCTGGCAACGATCAGGATGAAGGGGAGAAGGAAAACAATGATCGATTTTTTCTTCATAGTATCGTCTCCTTATTGTTTTTCAATTTTATAGCCAATTCCCCAGACCACTTTAATATATCGTGGATTTTTAGGATCAATTTCAATCTTTTCTCTTAAGTTACGGATATGAACCATGACAGTATCACTATTGATGGCAATATCGTTCCATACTTTTTCGTAAATGGTATCTGTATCAAAAACGATACCCGGATTAGACATAAACAAATCTAAGATTTTAAATTCGATAGGTGTTAATTTAGTAAGCTGTCCATCCACGAAAACTTCCTTAGTATCTTCGTTTAGTTCCAAACCGCCAATGATTTTGACGTTTTCACTTACTACATCTTGACTTTTCATATAACGTTGATAACGTCGTAAATGGGAATTGACACGTGCTAATAACTCCATTGGAACAAAAGGCTTTGTCATGTAATCGTCAGCCCCCATATTCAGCCCCGTAATTTTATCAATATCTTCTGATTTAGCGGATAACATGATGACAGGCAGATCATGCGTTTCTCTTAGTTTTAACACCATAGAAATTCCATCCATGACTGGCATCATAATATCAATGATAGCTAGATGTACAACATTTTGTTCCAGTACATCTAACCCTTCTTGTCCGTTTTCGGCAATTAGGACATGGTATCCCTGATTTTTTAAATAGATTGCGATGGCATTTGCAATCTCCTGCTCGTCTTCAACAACGAGAATCGTTTGGTTATTCATTTTTTTCCCTCACTTATTATTTTCCTGACACACATAGTATAGGTCAGTTTTATTAATATTCTTTGTAGTAATTATTAAAGATTCTCTTAAGATTTATTGCTGACACTCTTTAAAACATGGACAATCGATCAAATGATCATTTACCATCCCAATCGATTGCATATAAGAATAGATAATTGTTTCACCGACAAATTTGAACCCACGCTTTTTGAGGTCTTTGCTTATTTCTTTGGATAAAGGGGTAAAAGCAGGCACTTCTTCTAAAGTTTTCCATTGGTTGATAATAGGCTGATGGTTACAGAATTGCCAGATATATGTATCAAAACTGCCAAATTCTTTTTGTACTTCCATAAATGCTTTGGCATTGGTGATGATGGCATCGATTTTACGTCGATTTTTAATCATCGCGGGATGAACTAAGAGTTCTGCCTTTTTTGAATCATCATATTCAGCAATTAATTGATAGTCAAAATGATCGAGTGCATCTTGAAGTCCGTCCCATCTTTCTAATATTAAACGCCAGCTTAATCCGGCTTGCAGTCCTTCTAAAATCAGCATTTCAAATAAGGTATGATCATCATGGTGTAATCGACACCAATGCTGATCGTGGTATTTTATTTCTTCTGGTGTTTTTGCCCAGCCGCATCGTTTCATTTTATCACTCCTTTATTTAACATTATATAGGAAAAACTCTGATAAGCAATCGCTTCGTTTCAATTAGACAGATTATTGACTGGCTTTAGACTCAGAATATGAATATATGAAAGAATTTTATAAAACGACGTAAATAGCGAATATACACTAAGATAATCTGCCAATCCCAATGAATATAGAATGTGAAACTAAAATGCGGGAATAGGCGGTATAAACGCTCAATTAAAGTAGAAAATGGTATTAGGAAAAGGTTGATCCTGCATTTGAAGTTATGAAATAATAAACATACCCAAATCTCCAAAAATAATATATAATAACCAAAGAGGTGATGATAAATGCCATTAGCAGATAAATTAAGACCGGAGACGATAGATGATATTGTAGGACAACGTCATCTTTTAGGGGAGGGAAAACCTTTAAGAAAAATCATTGAATCAAGACAAATTCCCAATCTGATCTTTTTTGGACCACCGGGAGTAGGAAAAACGACAGTAGCCAAGATGATAGCGAAATACAGTGATAAACAGTATTATAAATTAAATGGAACAACGGCATCTTTGGCAGATATCAAAGCCATCATGGCAGAGTCGGAAAGTATTTATGCGACTCAGGGAATTATTCTTTATTTAGATGAAATACAGTATTTGAATAAAAAACAACAGCAGTCTTTATTAGAATATATTGAAGTAGGGAAGATTACATTAATTGCGTCAACAACCGAGAATCCTTATTTTTATGTATATAATGCCTTGCTGAGCCGTAGTGCAGTCTTTGAATTTAAGTCGGTCAGTGCAGAAGAACTGCTGCCGGCAATTGATCGTGCTTATCATTTTTTAGAGCAAGAACATGATATTCATTTTAATATCGAAGATGATGTGAAATTATATATTGCTAAAACAAGTGGCGGTGATGTAAGGAAAGCGTTGAATTCGGTGGAATTATCTTATTTTGCTTGTCGGGGAGAAGAAAAGGAAATCGTAATTACTAAGGAAGTGGTTACCCAACTTGTTCAGCATACCGGGATGAATTTTGATAAAGATGGAGATCAGCATTATGACTTGTTGTCAGGACTTCAAAAATCGATTCGGGGAAGTGATGAAAATGCAGCATTATTTTATTTGGCGAAATTATTGAATGGGGGAGATCTGCTTTCTCCTTGCCGACGTCTGCAAGTGATCGCAGCAGAAGATATTGGGATGGCTTATCCGCAGGCAATTACGATAGTGAAGGCATGTGTGGACAGTGCTATTCAATTAGGGCTTCCGGAAGCACAGATCCCCTTAGCACAAGCAGTTATAGTGTTGGCAACAGCACCGAAATCCAATTCTGCCTGTAATGCTATTGCGATGGCAATGCAGGATGCAAGCAGCGGAAAAGGCAGTCGTCTTCCACGCTGTATTCAAAACGTACACTATGATGGATTAGGAGAACAAAAGGGACAGAATTATATTTATCCTCATGATTATGTAAATGATTATGTGCATCAGATTTATATGCCGGAAGATTTAGTTGGGAAAGTTTATTATCAGCCCTCTAACAATAAGCATGAACAGCAGATTGCCCAATATTGGAAACAGGTAAAAAGTCAAAAGGATCGAAAAAAATAATGAAAGCAGTCATTACCGGAGCAAGCAGTGGTCTGGGAGAGTCCTTTGCCAAATGGCTGTCTGTTCATCAATATTGTGTCGTTTTAATTGCACGTCATGAAGAGGCTTTACTGCGTTTGCAAAAAGAGCTGCCAAATAAAAGTGAGATTATCGTTGCTGACCTTACGGATGAAGCGGATATTTCCAAAGTATGCGCTTATTTACAAGATGAAAAAGTGGATTTACTCATTAACAACGCCGGAATCGGCTGCTTTGGAGAGTTTTGGAAGATCCCAAGTGATCAGGAAAGGAAAATGTTGGAGTTAAATATGTTGGCTCCGGCACTTTTGATGAAAAGCTATATTGCCAATCAGCAAACAGGCAGGATCTTGAATGTGGCATCTATTGCCGCTAAACAGGCAGACCCACTGATGGCAGGATATGGGGCTTCCAAAGCCTTTTTATTAATGCTGTCTAAAAGCATCAACGTCGAACTGGCTCATTCTACTAAAGATATTTTGGTTCAAACTTGTCTGCCGGGTTCCTTTCTCTCTGCTTTTGACAAACAGGCAAATATTACCCATTCTTTAGCAAAAGATGGAAGTGATTGCATTGCAGAAAAAATTATGCGTGATGTATTTAAAAATAAAAAAATAATTGTACCCGGAACTAAAAATAAAGGGGCATATTATTTAGGAAAAATGATTCCTGAAAGAATAATGAATAAAATCGAATATAAGCTGCAAAAGAGCAAGAGATAATAGGGATATCCTACAAAAATAATTTGCATTTTATGAATAGGTGTAGTATAGTTTAATTGTCGGAAGACATTAGATTATTGAAAGGTTTAAGGTATTATTGAAAATGGCAACAGGAAAAGTTAAAATGTTTAACAAAGAAAAGGGATTTGGATTCATCATCATGGATGGTGGAGACAAAGATGTATTTTTCCATTATTCTCAAATCGTACAAGACGGATTCAAAACAGTAGACGAAGGTCAATTAGTTGAATTTGAACTTGTTGAGGGAGATAAGGGATTACAAGCTCGCAACGTAGTTAAATTATAATTAACGAAAAGAAGGGTGTAAGAGAAATCTTACATCTTTTTTTGTTTTTTCATATTTTTTCGTCTTTTTTATAAATCAATCGTTATATAGAGTGAAGGAGGTTATCGATGAGTTCTAAAATAATAAAACGAATCGCTCAAAAAGAGGAGCATGCATTGGATTCCATGATTCGTGATTGTTATCCTAAAATATATGGATACTTATATCGCCGTATAATGGACGAAGGCTTAGCTAAAGACCTGACTCAGGAAACTTTCTATCATTTTTTCTCACATATTCAGCAATATCAAGATCAGGGGAAGCTGTTGAACTATTTATATAGAATTGCACAGCATCTTCTCTATGACTATTTCAAATCACAAAAGATCGTAATCAGTGAATTGGATGAGTCATTGATTAGTGACCCAGCTTACGATACACAGACGATAGTAGAACGTCAGGAAGAAGACATTATTTTAAGAAAATGGATTGAGCAGCTGCCAGTTCATTTGCAGGATATTATTTATCTGCGTTATTATGAAAAGATGAAGTTCAAGGATATTTCAAAAATTACCGGGAAACATGTCTCGACGTTGAAATCACAATCAAAGTTGGCTGTAGAATTGTTGAAAAAAATGGCAAAAAAGGAGGGCTGGTAATGAAAAAAGCAAAATTGAATTTAGAAAACATTGAAATTCCACCAATCTTAGAGGCGGATATAATAAAGACTATTGAGCATTCTAAGCAGATTTTAAATAATGTTCAAACTGTGAAAAAAGAAAGGAATATGACGGAGGTTATTAAAAGAGTTATCTTTTTATATGGATGGAAAAGCATTTGTCTGCAAGGACTTTTATCTCTGTTGGTTTTAGTATTAGGCTGGATCTTGTTGCCCGGTGCTGCCAGACAATTTTCGATGGCACTATTATGGATGGGGGGGATTATTATGTCGATTGCGGTATCAGCGGAACTGATTCGTTCAGACATCTATCAAATGTCAGAGTTGGAAAGAACCTGTGAATATTCACCTCAGCGTTTATTGATATGGAAGATGAGCTTATTGAGCTTTATTTCTCTTACCGGATTAAGCTTAGTGTCTTTCCTGCTGGCAAGTAAAACCAACCTTCATTTTTATACGTTGCTTTGTGGTGGTTGTATCCCGTTTTTTGTATTAACCGGATTAATATTACAGCTGCGTAATCGTGAGAATTTACTGGCGAATTTTGTTTTGCTGTATACCTTAGCCATTGGTGTCTTAATAACAGCAGAGATCAACTGTTCCAATCAGATTTTACATTTTTTAGATACATTTGGCGTTGCTTTGTTGGTTATTTCGTTTATCTATTGTTTAATGAATTCTTTGAATGTAAATAAATGGAGGCACGGAAAATGAAAAATCTAATAAAGTGTGAATTAAAAAAGTTTTTACATCCGCTTCCGCATCGTATCGTTATTGCATTTTTGATGATACTGCCACTATTGTTCGTTTTGGGTTTTCAGTATAGCGAGCAGCATTCTCAAGTACTTTTTGATGGCGAATGGGTATCTTTGGCTAAGGGGAAACAATCTGCCGATCAGATTCGGACAGACTTAGCCGGATTGATTGATGAAAGCTGGCTGTCAAGGGCAAAGACAATGCTTGATGATGTAACCAATAGTGATTTAGGGCAGATGGATATGAAATATCAAACAGTTTCTGATGCTTACTGGAAAGGCAAATACACCTATAATAACTATGAAACCAATAAACATAACATCATGACTCCGGAAATTGTTAAAGTGGATTTAGAAAAACATTCACCGGTCTATGGCCCCTATGAAGGATGGCTTACACGTTTGGAAATCTTTAAATACTGTGCCATTGTTTATATTATCAGCTGTTTATATCTGTTTAGTGATTTATTTAATCAAGAAGAAGCGGCAGGCATCATGGATATGCTTAAAAGTTCTCGGATGGGAAGAAAACCATTAGCTTTTGCTAAAATTGCAGTTGCTTTAATAATGACTGTAACGATTGGCTTACTGATGTACGGAGTATTAGCTTTAAGTACATCTTCCATGCTTAATTTACAAGGGAGCAAAACAACGGTTTTGATGCTTGAAGGGGCATTTCAAATCTATAATTTTAAAGAGATCAATCAGCAGGCTTTTCTATTAATGATGGTTGGCGGAGTAAGCTGTACAATGGTAGCGGCATTTTTATCTGTTATTATGAAAAAGCCATTTGCCAGTCTGGCAGGAAGCATTCTTTTTTATGCGGGACCAAGTTTAATTACAATTCGCTTTTTTAATACTGCATGGAATGTTTTCTTTCCATCAAGCTTTCTAAATTTTCAGTCGTTAAATCAGCTTATGCATTTTTCATGGGTACAGATTAATGCTCAAATTTATCATCGTATGGGTGCGGTCGGGCTGATTTGGGGAACGATTACTTGCTTGCTGATGATAAGCATTATCTATGTTCACTGCAAAAATAAAAAGAACTATATTTTAAAAGGATGGAGATCGTAAATGAACCTTAAATTAGAAAATATCACAAAACAATATGGACGTACACTTGCCGTTAATCATTTGAATGCAACGTTATCTCCCGGAATTATCGGATTGCTGGGAGCAAATGGAAGCGGTAAGACCACTTTGCTGCGAATCATTGTCGGTGTCTTGATGCAGGATGAAGGGAATGTCTGTTTTGGAGATATCAATATTGAAAATAAGAAAGAAGAATATCTTTCTCAAATCGGCTATATGCCACAGCATCTAGGTATGTATCCAACGTTTAGAGTTGATGAGTTTCTATATTATATGGGGGCAATCAAAGGGTTAACGAAAGCGTATACGGAAAAAAGAATTAATGAACTTTTACCCAAACTGCATTTGGAAAATGAACGAAAAAAGAAAGTAAAGGCATTATCCGGAGGAATGCGTCAGCGTTTAGGGATTGCTCAAGCTTTATTAAATGATCCGGCATTTTTAATCTTGGATGAACCGACGGCAGGATTGGACCCAAAAGAAAGAAATCAGTTTTCAAGATTGCTCTCAGAATTATCAAGAGAAAAAATCATTTTGCTTTCAACGCATATTGTCAGCGATGTAGAAGCTATTGCAGATAAGATCATGATTATGAAAAAAGGCAGTATATTAGCCTATGATACTCCTCAGATCTTACTAAAAACGATTGAAGGCATGGTCAAGGAATGTGTTGTTAGTCAAAATGAATGGAAACATTGGCAGTTTCAAGCTGTGATCTGTTCACAAAAAACAAGAGGGGATGGCATTATGGTTCGATATATTGATAAAGAAAATAAAGGACAAGGAGAAGTCGTTGAAGCAACACTAAATGACTTATATTTATATTTTTTTGAGGAGGGAAACGAATGAGACTCTTTCTATATGAATGCAAAAAAATAATAGGCTCTAAAATTAATTTTCTAGTATTGATTATATTTTGTTTGATTTGTGTATGGATATATAATGTCAATGTTAAAAATGATGCACCCTCAATTTTGCAAAGAGACTACTATGATCAGGGGCAGAAAATGAGTAAACAAGAAGTGATGCAAGAAATTGCCGTAGCGAAGCAGCAGTGGACGGGGATCATGGATGAGTCTTGGTGGGAAAGGCTTCAGCAGGCGTTTATCGAGAGTGAATTGCGCAGCAATGAACAACTGTTTGATGTCGATCAGATGAACGAGCTTTATGGCACCGGCTGGAGTTTAGATTATGCACTAAATCACCAAGATTATACAATAGCAGCGGATGGTGAAGTCGAAGAGGGGAAAAAGCAGTTGATCTTAAGAAAAAACATACTTCCTTCAACGAAAGAAGATATTGCGAAAGATGTTGCGTGGGATATTTATATGAACTATGCGGAAATTATTCTAAAAAATAAACCATGGAATAGTGAAGATGGAACGTATGGGACTATGTATAGCGGATTAAGCGGTGAAGCAACTCCGTCCCCTGTTTATTCTTCTGCGAATCTGAGCAAAGCGGAAATTTTAATGCTGAAAGATAAGATGAATTCCATTGATAAGTTCTATTATGGGGATACAAAAAACTTAGGCAGCTTGCTTAGCACCTTAGCTACTTCGGGTATTCTTTTGATGATTTGGGTGCTGTTGATCTCCACGGATATTGTGAATAAAGAACGAAAAAATCAAATGTTGGAAATACAGCGTACTTGTATAAATGGAAAATCACGTTTAATTCTCTCTAAAATCGGGGCTGTCCTTATCAGCAGTACCATTGGGTTTGTGGTGATTGTAGGCGGAGTCTCACTGTATGCTTTATTGACAGGCGGAATCGGTGATGCTTCTGTCAGTGTCATCGAACAAATTTATATGGTTTCCATTTTCAATTTTAGACAAGCTTATTTGATTGGTGTAATGAGTATTTTTTTAGGAACGCTGGTGACTGCGATGATTGGTTGTCTTGTCTCAACGTTTATTAAATCTACTTACAGATCATTAGCATTAACCGTTATCATTATGTATATTGTGCCTACTTTATTTAATATTTTTGGCAATATCAAAAATTTGCTTCCGGTAAACTTTATGAGTATTACCAATGTCTCAGTAAGAAGCTTTACCACAATGTTTTTTGGCAAACCATACTATTTGTATCAGTTGCTGCCGATTTTATGGATTCCTATCTGTATTTTCATTGTCATTATTGTCAAATTCAAATATAATTCGAAATCCTATCCCATTATTTAATACCAGCTTATTTCTCTATTATAAAGAAGCTTAAATGAAGTAAAGGGCAAAAAAAGGAGTTGAACTCATAATGAATCTCTTAAGCTGCATGCAACTTAGGAATTCGTTTTTAGAGAAAACTCCTTTTTATCATATCGTTTTATTGAATCAATGACTTGACTTTTGAATTTTTAGATAGAGCTAAATACAGCACTGTCGCAATGATAACGGATGTTACGGCATTAAATAAGGTAACTCCACCCATCCACGTCGCTAAAATTTTAGCGGCATTGACATCAGCGCCTAATAAGAAACGATTGTATAGAAAAGAGACAATCGGTTCAAAGATGACATTAAAGCCCATTCCGGCAGAGGCGGCAAAGATCGTCCATTTTAAGGTATAAGATTTGTCGTTGCTCTTCGATAGTTTAGCGATTTTATGAGCCACTAAACCGGTAATTAAGCCGATACATAATTTTAAAATAAATGTTTTAGGTGCGGACATGATATATAATGGATTAAATAAATCTCCTAAAGTCATACCGACTGCGCCGGCTAATCCGCCATAAAATCCCCCTAACAACAAAGCCCCGAGAACGCAGAATGCATTTCCAAAATGAATGGCTACAGCACCGGTAGGCAATGGAATATCGATCTTTAAATATTGAAAACCAATATAGCAAAGTGCTGCCATTAATGCTGTTAATGATAATCGAAGTACTGAATTTGATTTCATACTATTTCCCCCTTAATGAATTTATGCTATAATTAAACCACTAAGTTGTGTATATTAAAATACACAAAAATGATAAAATTAAAGGGGACAGATATGAGCAAATATGAAGCCTTATATAAACGTTTACGTCAGGATATACTAGATGGGAACTATCGTTATAAAGAAAAGCTCCCTTCGATTAGGGAAATGGAAAAAAATACCGGATTGTCACGTACGACCATTGAAGCGGCATATGGGCAATTGCTGGTAGAGGGGTATATCGTGTCACGCCATAAAAGCGGTTATTTTGTAGACGTGGATCTTAAGCAAAAGCAAGAAATGGCGATTTTGAAACAGCCTCATTGCTCCTATTTAAGAGTACATTATAATTATGATTTTAGTGGGGGGGCAGTTGATCCATCGTCATTTAATATGGAACTATGGAAAAAATATATTCGTCAGGCATTGCAGGAGCAAGAAAGTTTATATGAGTACGGACAACAGCAGGGAGAGTTGGTATTAAGACAAGCGCTATGCCACTATACGTCCATGTATCGTGGTGTTCATGCAAGTGAGGAGCAAATGGTCATCGGGTCCGGATTTCAGGCGTTGTTAACGATCTTATGCGGGTTATTAAAAAATGTAAAGCGGGTTGGAATGCCTAGAAGCGGATTCTTGCATGCCCAGATGATTTTCAGTGATTTTAATATTGAAACAATCATGCTGGAAGAAGATGAAGATGGTATCGTGATGGATTCCTTGTATAATGTTGAGATTGACTTTCTTTATCTAAATACCTCTTCTGCGGGTCAAAAATCAGGCGCTTTGCCAATATCACGTCGTTTGCAGATAATTGAATATGCTAAAGCCCATTCTATCTTTATTATAGAAGATGACCATAATGGAGAACTGCGTTACAGTGCAAAGCCGGTTCCTGCCATGCAGGGACAAGATCCGGAACACATTATCTACATCGGTTCCTTTTCCAAACTGATGGTTCCTTCTTTACGTATTGCCTATATGGTCTTACCGCTTTCTTTATTGGATAAATACAGCATCAAAAGAGATTATTACCATCAAAACGTATCTAAACTCGAACAGATTGCCTTAGCTTATTTTATTGAAGATGGTCAGCTGATCCGGCAGTTAAAAAGGCTTCGCCGCCTATACAGTAAAAAAAGCCGAATGCTTATCGATAGTCTGAATCTTTATTTTGATCATCCCCAAATACAGCTCGAAGAAACGGCTTTGCGTGTGCGTGTTACTTTTCAGTTTTTGTTGGATGCAGAAGGAATTTTAAAAAACGCACATGAACATGGGATTGATTTGCAGATCCAGCAAAAACAATGTCTATTATCATTTTCCAGCATCTCTTTAGATAAGATAGAAGAGGGGATTAAGCAGTTATCGAAGATTATTTTGACACAATGAATAAAAACGGAGATTCATTGTTTATTAAACCGAGATCTCCATTTTTTTGTAGTTTTATTTTTCTAAATGCGCAGTACTTAAATATTGAGGAATTCCATCTTGATAAGAAAGATAGACTTCACCAAGGATAAGCGGATATAAATATTGATATAGCTTGTCGGTAATATCATTGCCGGCTTCATTAATCCATTCAACAGGGACTTTCTTCTCATAGTTTGCAGCAGTTAAGACATCGATTGCCCCAATTTCGATTTCATAATCTTCTTGATCTTTACGATTGAAGACCATCATTTTTCCGGTTTCACCACGCAATGCATGAAGCACTGCTTCTTTACCGATCAAGAAAGATTCGTCGTTATCACATTTGCTGGCAATGTGCATGGCACAACGCTGCAATACATTTAATTCAATACTTCTTACTTTACAGTGGAACGCTTGGAAAGCAATCGTTTCCAATACTTTTGCAGTACCGGAATGGATAATATGTCCAAACGCATCTTTTTTTGTATAACGTGAATCCTGATCTAAGTAATTACCGTCTTTATCACGGATTCCTTCCGAAACGGCGATAACGACACCACGCTTATGCTTAAATACTTCCGCAATAGCTTCAATAAATTTTTCTTTATCGAAAGTTACTTCCGGCAAGTAGATCAAATCCGGTGCAGTGTTATAGCCGTTTCTCGCTAAAGCAGCGGCAGCAGTTAACCAACCGGCATTACGTCCCATGATTTCCACAATCGTAATGGATTGCAGTTGATAGATCATGCTGTCATGAGCAATTTCCAACATAGACGTTGCCACATATTTAGCCGCGGAACCAAATCCGGGAGTATGATCAGTTCCCATTAAATCGTTATCAATGGTTTTAGGAATACCAATAATTTTTACATCTTTGTTCATCATCTTAGCATAACCGGATAACTTTAATACAGTATCCATAGAATCATTTCCGCCGATATAAAAGAAATCGGTAATCTCTAAACGTTCAAAAATATCAAATACTTCTTTATAAACATTCGGGTCTTCATCATAATTAGGTAATTTATAGCGGCAACTTCCTAAAAACATTGCCGGAGTATGACGTAACTGTTCAAGTTTTTCAGCTGTGTCAAACTCTTTTTTTAAATCTAAATATTGAAGTGCCAATAACCCCTTAATGCCATTTACGGCACCATATATATTATCAAATTGTTCTGATTCCAGACATTGAGCGATCACTCCTGCCAAAGAAGCGTTGATCGCTGCCGTAGGGCCTCCGGACTGCCCGACTAAACAATTACGTTTTTTCATAGATACCTCCAAAAAATCCACCTTTATTATCTTATCATAAATTGTCCTTTTTTGTCTAATATAAATTAAAAAAGAGCCGATTGGCTCTTGATTATTTATTTTGGTTAGGCACTGAATCTTTTAAGACAACATCATGTGCGCCACCTTCGACGATACTTGTTGAAGAGACTAATGTCATCTTTGCATTCTTCTGTAAGTCAAGAATAGAAAGTGCTCCGCAGTTGCACATTGTGGATTTAATCTTATTTAAGGATAAAGCAACATTGTCTTTTAAACTTCCGGCATAAGGAACATAAGAATCGACACCTTCTTCAAATGAAAGCTTAGAATCTCCTCCCATGTCATAACGTTGCCAGTTACGTGCACGAGCGCTTCCTTCTCCCCAGTATTCTTTCATATATTGTCCATTGATGACAACTTTATTTGTTGGTGATTCGTCAAATCTTGAGAAATAACGACCTAACATGATAAAGTCAGCTCCCATGGCTAAAGCCAAAGTCATATGGTAATCATGAACGATTCCACCGTCACTGCAGATAGGGACATAAATTCCGGTTTCTTCAAAATATTCATCTCTTGCTTGAGCGACTTCAATCACAGCTGTTGCCTGTCCGCGCCCAATCCCTTTTTGTTCACGAGTGATACAGATTGAACCACCGCCGATTCCTACTTTAATGAAATCTGCTCCGGCATCTGCTAAGAAACGGAATCCTTCACGGTCAACGACATTTCCGGCACCTACTTTTACATTTTCACCGTAATGTTCTCTGATCCATTCAATGGTGATTTTTTGCCATTCTGTAAATCCTTCTGATGAATCGATGCATAAAACATCAGCTCCGGCTTCGATTAAAGCAGGCACACGTTCAGCGAAATCTCTTGTGTTGATACCGGCACCTACTACATAGCGCTTAGATTCATCAAGTAATTCATTAGGATTATCTTTTGCAGATTCATAATCTTTTCTAAATACAAAATAAAGTAACTGCTGATTTTCATTAATAATTGGCAATGCATTCAATTTGTTATCCCAAATCATATCATTTGCTTCTTTTAAGGTAACACCTTCTTTAGCGTAAACTAATTTATTGAATGGTGTCATGAATTCTTTTACTTTTGTTGATGGTTCCATTCTTGTTACACGATAATCTCTTCCTGTAACAATCCCCAGTAATTTACCATCCGCAGTACCATTGTCAGTAACTGCCATAGTAGAGTGACCTGTTTTTTCTTTTAATTTAATCACGTCTTGTAAAGTTGCTTCAGGTGAAATGTTAGAATCACTTTTAACAAACCCTGCTTTGTAATCTTTTACGCGTTTTACCATTGCGGCTTCATTTTCAATCGTTTGAGAACCGTAGATAAATGAAACACCACCTTCTCTTGCTAAAGCAACTGCCATTGTATCATTAGATACAGACTGCATGATTGCAGATACAAGAGGAATATTCATCGTAATTGCTGGTTCTTCTCCCTTTTTATATTTCACCAGCGGTGTTCTTAAAGATACATTCTTTGTTTGACACTCAGCTGATGAATAACCAGGAACTAATAAATACTCGTTAAAAGTGTGTGAAGGTTCACTGTAAAAAAATGCCATGTTTTTATCTCCTTTTTCTTTGATTAATGTTTTAAAAATTATACAGACTATAATGAAAAGTGTCAAGAGAATTGTCGAATTATTTTGTATTCATATAAAAACATTTTTATTGATAAAATGGGAATAATTGAATGCATTTTAATAAATTGAAAATTATAGAATTCTGTTGAAAAATAGTCTATAATAGATACGTGAAATATTTGATTGGTTTTATCTTATCTTATAAAAAGAGATAATTATTGACACAACAATTTTAGTGGTGTAAGATGTTGTGTAGACAAAAAATAAGATTTAACGTAATGATAAACGGAGGTTTTTTATGAAAAAATTGATTTTAGTTACTTCTCCACCAGCAAGCGGAAAAACATTCGTATCTAAACAATTATCTAAAGCATTAAAAAATATTGTATATTTAGATAAAGATACATTGATTCCACTTTCTCATCAGGTGTTTAGAGTAGCGCATGAAGAAGAGAACCGCAGTTCGGCCTTCTTTGAAGAATGGATTCGCAATCCTGAATATGAAGTCATTGTTGATTTAGCTTTGGAAGCATTGGATTATGCTGATACAGTATTGATCAATGCACCATTCACTCGTGAAATCCGTGATCAAAAATGGATGGATCAAATGATGGAAAAACTAGCTAAAAAGGGAGCTAAATTATCTATTATTTGGGTACACACAGATGTTGAAACATGCCGTCAACGTATGATTGACCGTAATTCTGATCGTGATACTTGGAAATTGGCTCATTGGGATGAATATATTGCAGGACGTGATTTCTCGATTCCTGATTTATTCCCAGATCCAAATTGCAATGGTGAACTTATTGTTTTTGAAAATTCTTCTGATGAAGAGTTCAAAGCATCACTTGAATCTGTTTCAAAATATCTAATGGAGAAATAATAGACTCAACTTTGGTTGAGTTTTTTTATTAGAAAGGAGCATTATTTATGCCGAGTTTAGTTTTAGAAGGAGGAACGTTTCGCCCGATTTTCTCTGCCGGGGCAATGGACGCTTTATTAGACTTAGGATTAGAATTTGACTATGTCATTGGTGTTTCGGCAGGCATTTGCAATGGTTTTTCCTATGTCTCTAAACAAAAGGGAAGAAATTTGGAAGTGGTTCGTCAGTTTCGCCATGATAAGCGCTACATCGGGAAACGTCATTATTTAAAAGAGAGCTCTTTGTTTGGAATCGATTTTATTTATAATCAGATTCCCAATACGCTGATACCATTTGACTATAAAACCTTTATGGAAAATGCTTGTCAAGTAAGAGTAGGGGTAACGAATGTGGAATCCGGAAAGTGTGAGTATTTAGATGGAAAAATGACAGATAAAACAAACGTGATGCTTCAGGCTACTTGTGCCATTCCTTTTGTCTTTCCGGCTATAAAAATTGGCAACAGCAAATATTATGATGGGGGACTAAGCGATCCAATCCCGATTAAAAAAGCGATTAAGGATGGCAATCAAAAACATTTAATCTTACTTACCCGAACGAAAGAATATCGTAAGGAATTAAACACATCAACTCGCATGGCGGCAAAGACTATTCGTCATATTTATCCAAAGCTGGCATCTGTTTTATTAAATCGTCATCTTTTATATAACGAAACGGTTGCTTTTTGTGATAAACTAGAAGCTAAGGGGAGTGCTGTTGTTTTGCGCCCCAGCTATGAACTGGATTCCATGGAAAACGATATTGAACAGTTAAATAAAAACTATGAAGCTGGCTATCAGTTAGTCATGGAAAATCAAGAACGGATCAGACAGTTATTCAATGAATAGGAGGGATAATATGGAACTGACTGCATGTATTGAAAACAGAAGAAGTATTCGTCGTTATTTAGATAAGCCGGTTGATCGCGATATCATTAAAACATTGATCAAGGCGGCAAGTGATGCACCATCTTGGAAAAATTCTCAAGTATCACGTTATTATGTGGTAGATCGCCCGGAAACCAAAACCGCATTTATGCCTTGTTTAGCTGAGTTTAATCAAAAAAATGTAAAAGATGCACCTGTGATTATTGTTTCGACAGTCGTAAAAAATCGCAGTGGTTTTGAACGTGACGGCAGCTATACGACCCATTTAAAAGAAGGGTTCCAATATTTTGATAATGGGCTGCAAGTTGAAAATCTATGCTTAAAGGCTTATGATCTTGGGTTAGGAACATTGATTATGGGAATTTATGACAATGAAGCGATTCGTACATTCTTTGCGATCCCGGATAATGAAGAGGTGGTTGCGGTTATTGGTGTCGGATATGCAGATATTGCTCCGGAACAGCCGATGCGTAAAAGTGTTGATGAAATTGTCCATTTCAAAGAATAAAACCAAGCTTATTGAGGCTTGGCTTTTTAGTTATCTATTCTTTTTAATTGACAATTTTTAATCTGTACGTATTGTCCTTCTTCTAAGAAAATCGGATCATTTAATTGTTGTCCATAAACTTTTATGATCGGATTATCACGATAATAACTGTCTTTGTAAATATTGACTTGATTAGAATAGTTATCACTGTTTTCAGGTATAATCCGATATTCTCCGGCTGGCAGATGAAGTCCAACTTTAAAGATACCGCCCTCAGATAAGTTTACAGACGGATTGGCGTCAATGGAATAAAAGTAATTTGAACCGGTATAATGGATATACTCTCCTTTTTTCACACTGATGACCAGTGTTTTATTTGTATATAAGGTTTCTTTATTGAGAGCGGAACTGTAATCTTCGGCACCGCTTCTGACATAAAAACTGCCCCTGTCATAAAAGGCGATATATTCTCCTTCGGGAATATCGGTGCCAACTTTATAAACCCCCTTACCATAACGGCTTTTCATCAAATTATTTTGGTAAACTTCATATTCTTCTACTTGAGGTTCCAATTCTTCTAAACGCTTGCACCAATTCTCATATTCATTTGAGTATTGGGGAGCATTCATTTTATCTACAAAGCTTTTGGTCATGCTGTAGTTCCGCTGTGTCGGTTCATTTTCCAATATTTTAAATTCATTATTGACGAAAGTAATATACTCATTTCTGATTTTTGATTCATGACTGGATATAAATGTCTCCGCCTCTTTATCCAAGGTTGAAAGAAGCACTTCATATTCGGATGCACTTATTTTATTTTGCTGAGTAAAACGCAGCCCGTTCATTGCTTTTTCAAATGCTTTTGTGGTGATAGACTGCTGTTGACTATAAGGATCGTTGATTGAGGTGATCAAAACAACATTCTTAATTTGAGTCGTGTTGTAATGATATTTATAGTACCGGTCATTCGCTACATAATCCCCATAGGCTGCTGCCGTAAAAACCTCTGCCCCATAAGTTTGGAGAGATTCCAAATATTTGATTCTCAGTTGTGCTGCTTCTTTATTTTTATAAACTTCGATACGACCATACTGCTGATCAAGATATCTAAACGTAGTATAGGATAACGGATAATAATGTTGTTCTAATGTTTTAGGCGGATTAAGATGAAGATCAACAACCGAGCCATTCACATAGTTAAGTGCATTCTTAAAATCTGATTCCTTGTACATTCTATTCACGATGATCTGGGCATCACAGTTAACCAAATCCTGCTTTCTTAAAAAGAAACCTGAAGCCGCAATCACGCCGATAATCATGATGATGAAATAAATAAGTTTAGAATATTGTTTTATAAGTGTATTTAGTCTTTTCATTTTATCCCCCACCGTATCCCCATTATAGCATGTATTTTGAGTTCTGAAAAATAAAAATCCAAGGAGCACTTGGATTTCTTTGAAACAGGATGGATTCTATAAATAGAAAAGAATAATCCCAATGACAATAATGATATTGCCTAATAATTTCCGTTTTGTTATTTTCTCGTTTAAAAAGAAATAACTTAAGATCATGACAATGAAATAACCGATTGATTCAATGATAGGACCTTCTTTATAATGAAGTCCGGAAAAGGCAAAAATCGTTAAAATGGTGGAAATAATCATTAAACTATATCCGAAAATCACATAAGGATTGAGATATTCTTTTAATAATGAATCATGATGGTGATAGGTGCTTTTTTTAAGGAAAATCTGTGATATACTAGCGACAATAACGCTAATGATCAGGATTAGATGATGTTTGTTCATCAAGATTAACTAGGAGGATGCCGCAAATGGCAACGCCGATTCCGATTATATTCATGATTGTAATGTTTTCCTTAAAAATAAATAAAGCAAAGATTACCGACCAAAGCAGTCCGGTGGCTCGGTTGGCATAGGCAATAGAGAGATCAAAATGCTTGATGACCTGCTGCCAAAGGATCGCGTAAATACCTAAAATAAGAATTTCAATTCCGTAAAACAAAATAAATTTAGGGGAAAGGAAAGCTTCATTAGAAGCAAATTTCGCACATACGCTGGATAAAGAATAGATTATAATAACGAGTTGTAATAGAATGATGTTTTTAAATTTTAGCTTTGTTTTCATGTGTAAGTAGTCCTTTTAACTGATCTTTTCGATCACATTTTAAAATAAAGTAGCCATGACGGCTGCTGCTGTCTACAATGTTTGCACTAGGATGTTCATCGATATATATTTTTTCAATCCAGTGTGGCTTTGTTTTTTTAAGGTCTTCAAGCAGCTTAAGATCTTCATCATTGAATATAAAATGGATCAAAGCAACCTTAGGGGGTTGTTTTTTTTGCGGTTTTGGCCGAATGCCTAAGGCAATATCTAAAACACACCCTACGAAGTTATAACCGGTGGATAACTGAACTAAGTGGCTGCCGATACAATCGCCTCCCATACGGGCACCGATTTCGATGATGCGCATTCCTTCCTTAGTTAAACGAAACTCACCGTGAATAGCGCTGTTTTGAATATTTAAAGCTTTAAAAGCTTTAAATAATTCTAATGTGATGGCATGCTGTGTTTCTTCATCAAGATCACTTGGCTGTAAATGGGCTGTTTCGATGAAATGAGGAGCTCCCGTTGTGTATTTTTTAGTAAAGGTCAAAAGATGATATTCACCTTGAAAAGCAAACGCTTCTACACTGTATTCGGGGCCCTCGATATATTCTTCAACCATTGCTTTTTTCTCAAAACTATAGTCTATCGCTTGATCGATAGCATCGGATAATTGATCAGAGTTTTCCACTTTAAATATTCCCCGACTGCCGGAACGATCTGTTGGTTTGACGATCACGGGAAAAGCAAATTCCACCGTTTCTTTACTAGAAGCAACGACTTTAAATGATGGGGTAGGCAGTCCCGCTTTTTTTAAAGCTTGGCGCATGGCATATTTATTCGTAGTGTTTTTAACACATTTTAAATCATTGCAGGGCAGTGACAGTCTTCTTGAAAGTTCATTAACACTCACTGCCGCAAGATCAGAGGCAATCGAACAAATTGCATCCGGTTTTATTTTCAGACATTCTTCATATATCTGATCAATCTCAACGATACTGATTGGATAAAAGTAATCAGCTTCCTTTTCTCCGATATCGCCACATTCCCATGCAAAGACATGCGTCGTATAGCCCCGCTTCTTGGCTTCTAAAATAAGGGGCAGCTGAAAATCATTTGCCCCTATGATAACGATATTTTTCATTTTAACGATAATATTCCTTGATTGCTTCGATAACGCTGCTGATTTCGTCATCGGTAATATTATAGAAAAGCGGAAGTCTTAATAAACGCTCACTTTCTTTTGTGGTATATTCGTCAACTCCATGAAAATACCCGAACTTTTGACCTGCCGGAGAACTATGTAACGGTACATAATGGAATACTGCCTGAATGCCTTTTTTCTTTAGATGTTGAATCAATGCACTTCGATCTGTTAAATCTTTAGTTTTAATATAAAACATATGGGCATTATGTGTACATTCACTAGGAACATAGGGCAGTTCAATATAGCCTGCCTCTGCCAGTTTACTTAATCCATCGTAATATTTATGCCAAGTACTTAAACGATGATTGTTGATCATATCCGCAGCTTCTAATTGTGCCCAAAGGTAAGCCGCGTTTAAATCGCTTGGCAAATAAGATGAACCATAGTCAACCCAAGTATATTTATCCACTTGTCCGCGGAAGAACTTAGAACGGTTTGTTCCTTTTTCACGGCTGATCTCCGCTTTTTCTTTGTATTGATCATCATGAAAAAGAATCGCACCGCCTTCTCCCATACTATAATTCTTCGTTTCATGGAAACTGTAGCAGCCAAAATCACCGATTGTCCCTAATGCTTTTCCTTTATAATAAGCGGTAACTCCCTGTGCGGCATCTTCCACAACTAACAAATGATGTTTTTTTGCAATTGCCATGATGGTATCCATTTCACAGCTGACACCGGCATAATGGACCGGTACGATCACTTTTGTTTTATCGGTAATCGCAGCTTCAATTTTTGTTTCATCAATATTCATCGTATCCGGACGAATGTCCACAAATACAATTTTAGCTCCTCTTAATACAAAAGCATCGGCAGTCGATACAAATGTGTATGAAGGCATGATGACTTCGTCTCCTTTTTGAATATCACAAAGGATCGCAGCCATCTCTAAAGCATGTGTACATGAAGTGGTTAATAAGACATTATTGATTTCAAAGCGTTTTTTCATCCACTCACTGCAAAGCTGAGTGAATTTTCCGTCACCGCAGATCTTATGCAGGTCCACAGCTTCTTTGATGTAATCCAATTCTTTTCCGACGTATGGCGGACGGTTAAAATCTAGCATATTATTTTCTCCCCCTAGTAGTAATATGGAATGATGATGAAAAATAAACTATATACCATTGTAAAAATACAACTACTACTCATTATTATAACATAGTGTTTTTTCCATTTGAAATGTTCTAGTAAAGATTGTGTCCCCAAAACAATAAAGTAGGCTAAAGGAATGATCATCGGCATACTGTAACGTCCCTGCGGCTGAAAATCATTGAAATAAGAATAATAGAGATTCAACAGGTTAGGGATGATCATAGCCAGTAACATCCCATAGTTAAACAAGGTCTTCATAAAATCTTTGGAAAATAAGATTTCTTTAATCTTATAAAAGCATCCGATCACCCCAACCAAAATCACGATACCCCAAAGCGGATAAAACCATAATGGTGGGAAAATCAGCATTCCTCCAAAGCGTGCGATAAAAGAAGTTAAAAATATTAATAACCATTGTTCACCGATCAGCATCTGCCATAATGACATATTCAGATTGCTGGGTGAAGCAATAAGCGAGGGTTTAAATTGATCTGTCGCATAAAGTTCTGCATAGTAGTTGCTGGTTCTCATACCGATAAAATCTCCGTCATATAAAAGATAGTTGCGAATAAACCACCAGCCTGCTAAAAGTAAAGCAATGGCAGAAATATAGAGGCCTTTTATCATTAATGGCTTAAACCATTGGTTAGGGTGAAAATGAATCATAGAACCGATAAAAATAATGATGCTGACTAAAATAAAACCATAGGCATTATAGTAAGAGAGGGCACAGACAGCAAGACCAACGGCTAATAAGGTACACGTACGATAGGACCATTGATCCTTAAATCCGCTTAACCATGCATAGACGATGAGAGAACAGCTGAACAATGCCAACCCATCATTATTAACATAAGTAAAGATAAAGACAAATTGCGGCAGACAACCGACAAAAATGATGAAGAGCCATTGCCAGCGTTCCTCTTTAAAAAGAATGCGTGCGATTTTTATAGTGAAATAAATAGTTCCCACCGCCAATATCACATTCATTACTCTCGCCCCCAGCCAAAGATAATGCACATTTGAGGTAAACAAAGAAACGATCTTCATTGGGATGGCACACAGCATATACGCTAAAATGGGGGTGAATGCATAGGATTGTCCCCACGTCCAATTCATGATTTCCGGATCGGCTCCATGGGGCAGAGATCCGTGATTTAATATATACTGACAGATTGAATAACGCATACTTTCGTCCGGTCCGGCATTTACAGGCTGGATCATTGCCCATAAACCGTAAAACAAAAATACACAGATTAAAAAATAGTAGTGTTTTTTCTCTAAACGATTTTCCATAGCTTCCTCCAATGGTTAAATAATAGCATTTATGAGGGATTTCTACAAGTTTACCCTTTAAATAATTCGGATTAAATGATATCATTGATAACTGGTGATAAATATGAAAAAAATATCAATAATTGTACCGGTTTATTATAATGAGGATAATCTTTTGCCGCTTTATGCGGATTTAAAGGAAAAAGTGCTGGACCCGATTCAGCATCGTTATCGCTATGAAATCGTCATGGTGGACGATGGCTCTAAAGACCGTTCATTTGAAGTCATGAATAATCTTGCCAGCATCGATGAACATATTAAGATTTATAAATTGTCTCGTAATTTTGGTGAACATTCTGCCCTGTTAGCGGGATTAAATGTATGTACGGGGGATCTGGCAGTCAGAAAAGCAGCCGATCTGCAGGAACCCAGTGAGATGATTTTGGATATGTTGGAAGAATACGAAAAAGGAAATTCCGTCATATTGGCGGTAAGGGAAGGAAGAGAAGAATCTGAGGGACAAAAATTCTTTTCCAATCTTTATGCCTATCTAATGCGTAAGTTTGCTTTATCCAATATGCCAAAAGGCGGATTTGATTCTTTCATGATCGATCGTCAGGTCATTGATACCTTGATTCAAATGAATGAAAAAAACACTTCACTGATGGCGCAGGTTTTATGGTGCGGATTTCCTACCAGTCGAATCGGTTATGTACGTAAAAAGCGGGAAATCGGAACTTCAAAATGGACACTGTCAAAGAAAATCAAGCTCGTTTTAGATTCTTTGCTAGGGTTCTCGTATTTTCCTATTCGCTGTATTTTAATGATCGGAGCCGCCAGCTTTGTGATATCGTTTATATGGTCAATTGTTTTAATTGTGCAAAGGTTAATGAATATTATTACGGTCGAAGGCTATACGACCATCATTATTTTAATCTTATTTGCTTTTAGTATCATTATGGGTTCTTTAGGCATTCTAGGAGAATATATTTGGCGTATGTTCGATGCAACGCGCAATCGTCCGCCGTTTATCTTTGATCTTCGCAGTAAAGAAGAAATGACAAAATCTAAATAATACATAAAAATCATGGATTATTTGCAGTGACCTCCTATTTTAAGGGGAGCTGTCTTTCCATGATTTTTTTAAGTGCGTTTTCTTATGATAAGGATGGCAATCCAGTAAATAGCAATGATACAAAGCATGACTGCGAATTGATCCAGCGGTCCGGTTGCCATTTTGGCAGCAATGAGACAAAAGGTGATCCCAATCACGTAGTCATACAACGTAAGATATTTTATTTCTTTGTTTCCCCATAAT
Organism: Beduini massiliensis; assembly: GCF_000829905.1. Taxonomy (GTDB): domain Bacteria; phylum Bacillota_I; class Bacilli_A; order Erysipelotrichales; family Coprobacillaceae; genus Beduini; species Beduini massiliensis. The sequence goes on along the minus strand of NZ_CDPP01000005.1, from coordinate 399,944 downwards.
TTAACAGTGATGCATAATACGATAATGGAACTGACAGCCATCACAATCGTTTCTAAAATCATCCTCTTCACCTCAAAATAAGTATGACCATTTCTATTATTAGTAAACGAATGTTTAGTATATTTTTAGATTATGACAATATATTCATCATATAAACAGTATGTTGTACAGCCTAACTATCCACTTTATCAGTAAATTTCTATACAATAATAAAAGAGGAGTGGAACTATGGATGAATTATCTCGTAAGATATCTGATTATGTAAGAGAAACGCGATTGGATAAAAGTCTTACTGTAACCAATGTCGTCAATAACTGTTCGTTAAGTCGTTCTTATATTAATATGATTGAATCAGGCAGAAATCCTAAAACGAATAAGCCGATTATTCCAACTTTGGAAACGGTCGAACAATTATGTAAAGGTTTGGGTGTGTCGAAGATTGAATTTCTAACTAAAGTTGGGTTTATTGATACCCGCGATGATGACCCTTTGTTGAATTATAATATGACTTTAGAAGAACTCATTACATATAAAACCGCTGTATCCAATATTGCTTTCGATCAATTATCATTTGATGAAAGAGAACATATTCTTACAGCGGTCGATGAATTTATTAATTTTCAAATCTTTAAAATTCTAAACAGGAATAAATAGCTTTTAACACTTTAACATGTGCAGTTGAAATCGGCAGTTTGTCGATTTCTTTTTTTGTATATAAGTGTTTACTGGCTGAGTTTAATTTGAATAAATAGACATGCATATACCATGTGCGATGAGAAAAGACATGTTTGATATCTTTCACATGATCGATCACATCAAGTTCTAAGCCGGTATCTTCTTTAAACGCTTCAACAAAACTATAAGGACTTTCAACGATATATTGCGGACAGCCATATAGGTTAGCAAGCAAGCCGTCAGGACCGTTCTTAATCAGATAAAGCTGATCTTGGTAGTAAATACCACCTGTTATATAATGGATATCTTGATTGTTTTTCTTTTTTATATTAATGGGTAAAACATCTTGACGATGCTGTTGATGGGCAAGACAATGTTGAACGATCGGACATTTTTCACAGGCCGGGTTTTTAGGACGACAGATGGTTGCACCTAAATCCATGATTGCCTGATTGAAATCTCCGGCATTGATGCCTTTTACTAATTCGTCCCCGATGGCTTGAATCTGTTTCATGGTTTTAGGTAAGGCGATATTATCTTCCATATTATATAAACGGCTGATAATACGCAAACCATTGCCGTCTAAAGCAAAGACATTTAGATCAAAAGCAATCGATCCTATGGCATTGGCAGTATAAGGACCAATCCCTTTTAAAGCAAGCAGTTTTTCGATATCACCGATCATTTTCCCATGGTATTCTTCCACGATCATTTTGGCAGAAGCCTGCAAATTGCGGGCACGGGAATAATAGCCTAAGCCTTCCCAATATTTATAGACTTCTTCTTGGGAAGCCGATGATAACTCTTGAGGGGTTTTAAATCGTTGGGTAAAACGTAAATAATAAGGAATAACCGTTTCTACTTGGGTTTGCTGAAGCATGATCTCACTGATCCAAATAAAATAGGGGTCTTTGGTATGACGCCAAGGCAGATCACGTTTGTTTTGATCATACCAAGCTAATAAGTCTAAAGCTATGCTCATAAATCTCTCCATTTTCTGTAATCTTTATCATATTCGTGACTCTTGGTGAATATCATATATCACAATCGTTAAAAATGCAAAAATAATGATGATATGAATGGAAAAAAACACTGAAAAATGGTATAAATAAAGTAAGGGGAGTGATAACATGAAATTAATTATTGGTATCATTAATAAAGAAGATGCAGCTTCTACAACTAAAGCGCTAAATGCTGCCGGATATTATGTGACAAAATTAGCGGCAACTGGGGGATTTCTAAAAAGGGGAAATATTACGATTCTAATTGGTACAGATGAAGAAAAAGTACCTGCCGCTTTGGAAATCATTGACCAGAATGCGAAAAAACGCACGGAAAAAGAAAATGCCGCATCCGCTAAGGCATTGGAAGAACCTCGTGATAAAACAACGATGGAAGGGGTTATCGGCGGCGCTACTGTGTTTGTCGTAGAAGTCGATCGATTCGAGAAAATTTAGATGCTTCGGCATCTATTTTTATTTTGTTTGACAATGTCGAAATTTGAAATTATAGTTAAATAGGAATAGAAAAGAGGTGCCTCATGAATAAAAAAATAATCTTTGCATGGATTCCTGTTATCTGTTTGTTTGCTTTGATCTTATATTTTAAAAATGATCCGGTTGTCCATCCTTTAAAAGAGACGGCAACGAAAGCGGAAACAACAGAAAAGGAAGTGACAACGTCCATTACCGGGGACTTGCTGTTTGAGGGCCCTTTATATGAATGGATGGATAACTATCAGTTTGGGAATTATTTTGATCAGGTTAAACCGTATTTAAAAGGAGATTTGATCATTGGCAATCAAGAAGTGTTAGTCGGCGGTGATGAATTAGGGATCAGCGGCTGGGGATATTCCTTTAATGCGCCTTATAGTATCGGTGAACAATTGCCGAGCCTTGGTTTTAATGTCCTGACATTAGCTAATAATCACGAAAATGACCGTGGATTAGAAGGAATCACGAATACACGTCAGTTATTTGATAAAATGAATATGTTTACGAGCGGGATGTATCTTTCTCAAGAAGAAAGAAATCAGACTCCGGTCATTGAAAAAAATGGGGTTCGCTTTGGTGTGCTGGCATATACTTATTCTACCAATACTTATGTCGGGTCGGACTATGACTATGCTGTTCCCTATTTCTTAGATGAAAATTTACAGTTTACACAGGAGTATAAAGACATTTTAAAGCGTGATGTTGAAGCGGCGAAACAGGTCAGTGATGTTGTGATTGTGGCAATGCATTGGGGAACAGAGTTTACTTATGAGCTCACTTACACTCAGCAGGCGGCTACGGAATATTTGAATGAATTAGGAGTGGATCTGATCATCGGCAATCATTCCCATTGTTTACAGCCAATGGAATATTTAACTAGCTCGACGGGACATCAGACGTTTGTCATCTACTCATTGGGAAATTTTGTTTCTGCCGATGTTGTGGTGGATCGTTCCAATGAACTCTTTAAAAATATGTATCAAGTGGGTGGAATCGTTAATTTAACGATTTGTCATGATACAGCTACCAAAGAAACGACAATAAAAAATGTAGCGTTAACTCCGTTTGTCAATCAATATGAAAATGAATATCAAAATTTCCGATTGATCCCTTTTAACCAATATAATGAAACTTTAGCAAGTCAGCATTATCGCCGTCAATACAGTGACTTATTTACTTATGAAGTAATTAAAGAGCAAATCGAGCAGCTTTATGATGAAAGTATCATGATAAATTAAGGAGAATCCCATGAATAAAGTGTGTATATTTGATTTAGATGGAACATTGATTGATTCCCTTGAAGATTTAGCGACAGCCGGAAATTATTTAATGGAACAGCTTGGCTGTCCAACGCATCCGATTGACGCTTATAAATTATTTGTTGGCAGTGGGATTAAAAATCTGATCCTTCGAGCTGTACCGGATAATAGGTTAAATGAAGAACAGTTAAGTCAAGCGATGCAGCTTTATATGACCTATTATGCGGAACATTGCAGTGTGTTTACAACGGTTTATCCCCATATTATCGATGTTTTAGACGAGTTAAAAGGCATGGGGTATCAATTAGCGGTAGTGACAAACAAACCGGATGCCATCGCTAAAAAGATTGTATCCGATTTATTTGGAAAACGTTTTTCCTATGTTTACGGACAAGTTGATGCGATTCCTGTAAAACCGGATCCGACTTTAGTTTTGCGAGTTTTAAAAGAAACACATACACTAAAAGCGAATGCTTTTTATATTGGGGACAGTGATGTGGATATCTTTACAGCAAAAAATGCAGAGGTGACTTCTATCGGCTGTCTTTGGGGCAACCGTACAGAAACAGAATTGAAACAGGCAGGCGCTATGTATTTAGTAAAAGAAGCAAGAGACATCTTACATATAATCAGAGGTGAAGAAAATGATCATCGTCAGTCAATGTCTGCTGGGAGATAATTGTAAATATAACGGCGGCAATAATTACAGTCAAAAAGTAGTGGAGTATTTAAAAAATAAAGCCTATATAGCGTTATGCCCTGAACAATTAGGTGGTTTGGAGACCCCGAGGATACCTTGCGAACGCTGCGGTAAACGCATTATAAATAAAGTCGGGGAGGATAAGACTCGAGAATTTATAAATGGGGCAAAGCAGTGTTTAAAAATGATAGAAGATAAAGACATTGAATGCGCCATCTTGCAGCCAAGAAGCCCTAGCTGTGGTAAAGGAAAAATCTATGATGGTACGTTTACCGGAACTTTGACAGCAGGAAATGGGGTCTTTGCCCAAATGCTGCTAGAGAGGGGAATTGTTGTCAAACATGAGGATGAACTGGACTAATTTTGGGTTGAATAAAGTTAAAAATATGGGATAATGGAAGAGATGAATGGAGAGTGACAGAATGAGTGACGTATATCAAGAAGCGTTAAAATTACACGAAACAGCAAAAGGAAAATTAGAGGTAGGATTAAAAGTCTCTTTAGATAAGAAAGAAGATTTATCTTTAGCGTATACTCCGGGAGTAGCACAGCCTTGCCGTGAGATCGCTAAAAATCCGGATGAAGCTTACAAATATACATGGAAATCCAACAGTGTGGCTGTTGTTACTGATGGAACCGCAGTCTTAGGATTAGGTGATATCGGACCTGCTGCGGCATTGCCGGTTATGGAAGGGAAATCTATATTATTTAAAAAGTTTGGTAATGTAGATGCTGTTCCTATTTGTTTGGATACAAAAGATCCTAAAGAGATCATCCAGATCGTTAAAAGTATTGCCCCTGGCTTTGGCGGAATCAATTTAGAAGATATCAGCGCCCCAAGATGCGTCGAGATCGAAAGAACGTTGATTGAGGAATTGGATATCCCCGTATTCCATGATGATCAGCATGGGACGGCCATTGTGGTAACTGCCGGGCTGATTAATGCTTTGAAAGTCGTCAACAAAAAAGCAGAAGATATTACTGTTGTGGTAAGTGGTACCGGTGCTGCCGGAAGTTCTATTATTAAAATGATTAAGCAGTTAGGGGTTAAAGAAATCTATGGTTTTAATATTAATGGGATTGTATTAAAAGAAGATCAGGAGCACTATGATTTTTTAACCAAAGAATTAGCAGAAATCACAAACTCTCAAAATAAACGCATGACAATGGCAGAAGCTTTAAAAGAGGCGGATGTTTTCATTGGGGTTTCCGCACCTAAACTCTTAACTAAAGAAATGGCAGCAGGCATGAAAAAAGATGCGATTGTCTTTGCAATGGCAAATCCGGAACCGGAAATCATGTATGATGACGCGATTGCTGCCGGTGTTCGTGTGATGGGAACAGGGCGTTCTGATTTCCCTAATCAGATCAATAATGTATTAGCTTTCCCGGGATTATTTAGAGGAGCTTTGGATGTACGCGCTAAAAAAATCAATGAAGAGATGAAATTAGCGGCTGCAATGGGACTGGCTTCCTTAGTCAGCGAAGATGAATTATCAGAGACGTATATCATTCCCGGAGCAATGGACCCACGTGTTGCAAAAGTGGTGGCAAAAGCAGTATCAGAAGCGGCTGTTCGTACACAGGTCGCAAGAACGGAATAATGTTCTGTTCTTTTTTAATGTGTATATGATTTGCATTTAACGTATGCATTCGATATAATACCAAAGGCTTTAATGAAAGGTGATTGGATGGAAAAAAATTATGATGTTATTATAGTGGGTGCCGGTCCGGCTGGGATTATGGCAAGCTATGAATTATATTTAAAACAACCGGAATTAAAAGTGTTATTAGTGGATAAAGGACAGGATGTAATGTATCGTCGCTGCCCGATTAAGGAAAAGAAACTTAAATCTTGTCCGGTCATTAAAGATAATGAACCGGGATGTCTGCCTGCATGTTCAATTACTGCCGGATTTGGCGGAGCAGGGGCATATAGCGATGGAAAATTTAATATAACCAGTGAATTTGGCGGATGGCTGACCGATTATATGAATGATGAAGAGGTCATCAAAGCGATTGAATATGTCGACCAATTATATTTAAAACACGGAGCTACAAAAGAAATAACCGATCCGACAACACAAAAAGTAAAAGAGATCGAACATCGTGGCTATGCAGTGGGGTTAAAACTGCTTCGTGCTCAAGTACGCCATTTAGGAACAGAAGAAAATTTAAAAATTATGACAGCGATGTCTAACGAGTTAAAAGAACATATTGATATTTTGTTTAAAACAACCGTAAAAGATATTTTGGTGGAAGAAGGTCAGGCAAAAGGAATTGAACTGGCAAATGGAGATAAGATTTATTCTAAGAAAGTAGTGGTTGCTCCGGGACGTGACGGTTCTGCTTGGCTGACAAAATGTTTGAAACAACATGGTGTTGAACTTTACAACAATCAAGTCGATATCGGAGTCCGTGTTGAAACAAGTAATATAGTAATGGAAGAAATCAATAAGAATTTATATGAAGGAAAATTCGTCTATAATACATCGGTCGGAACGAGAGTGAGAACATTCTGCTCAAATCCTTCCGGACATGTCGTGATCGAAAATCATTCAGGCACAATGCTGGCAAACGGACATGCTTATCATGATCCGGCTTTAGGCAGCAGTAATACTAATTTTGCGTTGCTGGTGTCCCATACGTTCTCTGAACCGTTTAATCAGCCAAATGAATTTGCCAATGCCATCGGTCAACTGGCAAATAAGTTGTCAAACGGAAGTATCATCGTTCAAAAATACGGCGATATTAAAAAAGGACGTCGTACAACTCCAAAACGTTTAAAAGAAGGGTATACAATCCCGACTTTAAAAGAAGCAGTACCGGGAGACCTTGGGTTGGTGCTGCCTTATAATACAATGAAATCAATCATTGAGATGATTGAAGTGTTGGATCATGTAACTCCGGGAATTGCGAACGAACATACTTTATTATATGGGGTAGAAGCAAAATTTTATTCTGCCCGTCCAAAAGTAAGAGATGGGTTTGAAAGTGAAATCGATAACTTATATGTTGCCGGGGATGGTGCTGGGTTAACCAGAGGATTAGCTCAGGCAGGAGCAAATGGTGTGATCGTTTCACGTCATATTATCCAACAATTGAAGAAATAAAAATGACCCCTAGCCAAAACTAGGGGTTTATGTATTAGTAATTGTTTTTTTGTAATTTTTTGATAAAAGCAGGATAATCATAGAAGCAGTAATTGAGATCCACATTTCCGGCAATGCCATGTACTTTTCCATAACAGGTATACTGCCACATGCCATAATCGCCGTCATATACATTTTGTAAATTATAGTTAGCGATCCAAAGGTCATAGTTTTTAAGACGTTCCATATCTAATTGGCTGATATGGTCGGGATTTGTGTAAATACCGACATAATACCCGGCTTTTTCAAGCGTCTGCAAAAAGGTGAGGACAATTTCCGTAAGCTGATCTTTTGTCAGATCATCTTGACATTCATCTTCAATATCGTAATAAACGGGATATTGGAATTGAATGCCTTTGATTTGTGACAGAAAAAATTCAGCTTCTTTTTTTGCTTCTTCGGGGGTAGTGGCATAGCTGTAGTGATAAGCCCCTATGGCGATGCCATGTTTTTGTGCCTGATCAATATTTTCTTTAAATGTTTTATCGGTATGATCACCAGTATCGTTCCATGCATAGCTGGCACGAATGATTGCGAAATCAACACTGCTGTCAGCCACTGCTTTCCAATCGATTGTTCCTTGATGTTCGCTGACATCAATACCTAATCGAAAAGTTTCTAATCCTGTATTTTTAGGATTATAGATCGGGGTCATTATTTCTTTATTGGTAAAATTGAGTTTTGGTATGAAGAAGATAGCAAGAAGGATAATAATGACTAAAACTCCCATCGCGATTTTCTCGTTGTATTTCACTTTCCGCATAGTTTCCTCCTGCTACGATTATAACACGTTTATCATATGAGTTGAACAATAAAACCAGATTTGATAAAATTACTTAAGTAACTTAAGTATCGGAGGCGATGGTTTGCTTAAAAGAGAAAGTGCACGTTTTTTAGAATCATTAAGACGTTTTAAAAATTTGGATCCGTTAAAGGAGCTGCTGCCGATTTCTCAGCGTGATTTCATGGTTTTGATGATCGTTCAGGAATACTGTGATAAAAATGAAGCGGTACGACCGGGACAGTTGGCACAGTGTTTGGATTTAAGTCTGCCCGCTACTTCAGATATGCTGAAAAAGCAATGTGATAGAGGGCTGATTGTCAAGAAAACAGATCCTTTGGACCGACGTTCTTACATTGTAGAACTCAGCGAAGAGGGAAAGCAAATCTATTTAGAGGGACAGGCAATCCTGACGCGATTTTTAGAAACAATCATTGAACGTTACGGAAAAGAAAATATGGATCGTTTATTGACGGTAATGGATGATATTTACTATTTAATGGCAGTAGCGAAAAAGGAAATGTTGGAGGAAAAAAATGCTTGAATTAAAAAATATAACCAAAAAGTATAAGATCGGCGACGTTGAAACAGTTGCTTTAGATGATATCAGCGTCTCTTTTAGAAAAGAAGAATTTGTAGCGATTTTAGGAACCAGCGGTTCAGGTAAAACGACTTGTTTGAACATTATCGGCGGCTTGGATCGTTATGATTCCGGAGACTTGATTATTAAAGGAAAACATACCACAGACTTTAAAGAAAGAGACTGGGATGCCTATCGTAATAATTCGATTGGTTTTGTGTTTCAAAGTTATAATTTGATCTCTCATTTATCTATTGTTGCCAATGTCGAAATGGGAATGACATTAAGCGGAGTATCTGCTGCGAAAAAACATGAAAAAGCATTGGAATGTCTGGAAAAAGTAGGACTGAAAGAACATCTTCACAAAAAACCGAATCAGCTATCTGGCGGACAGATGCAGCGTGTGGCGATTGCCAGAGCGTTGGCAAATGATCCGGAAATTTTGTTATGTGACGAGCCGACGGGAGCATTGGACTCTAAGACCAGTGTGCAGATCATGGATCTAATCAAGGAGATTGCCAAAGATAAGCTCGTTATCATGGTCACTCATAATCCCGATTTGGCACATGATTATGCGAACCGCATCGTTGAGTTTAAAGACGGACGTATCATCAGTGACAGCAATCCTTATCAAAATGATGAAACAGAAGAACCTTTTGTATTAAATAAAACCAGTATGTCTTTTATTACGGCACTGCGTTTATCTTTCAATAATATTAAAACAAAGCTGGGAAGAACGTTTTTAACCTCTTTTGCTTCAAGTATTGGAATTATCGGTATCGCTGTAATATTAAGTTTATCCGTTGGGTTTCAAATACAAATCGATAATTATCAAGAGGATGCTTTGGCAGAGTTCCCTATCATGATTTCCAAACAGACGGTCAGTATGGACCCGGAAACGATTCAAAAACATATGAATGAGATGAATTCGAGCGAATACAGTGATACGCAGCAGGTATTTGCTTATGATTCCTCAGCGAATTCAATTCTGCATGAAAATCGTTTTAGTCAAGATTATTTAGACTATATAAAAAATATTGATTCAGAAATTTGCAACAGTGTAGGGTATACACGCATTGTCGGCATGAATTTAGTACGGGATATTGATGGAACTAAGAAAATGGTAAGTATCTCTGGAAATAGTTCTAATCAGGGAAGTTCGGGATTATCTACTTTTCCGGTTGCCTCAGATGGAAATATTAATACTTTCTTAGAAAAAAACTATGATGTATTAGCCGGAAATTTACCTGCAGATAAATTTGATATGGTCTTAGTTGTCAATGAAAAGAATCAAGTGGAATTATCGACTTTAACTTCTTTAGGATTTGAAGCAGTGGATAAAGAAGGAATTGATTTTGATAAGATTGTGGGAACAGAAATGAAATTGGTTCATAATGATGATTTCTATACCACAACGCCGTTTCAGTCTTATATGCCTTCAAATGATTATCAGATGATGTATGCGTCTGATCAATCTCAAACAGTAAAAATCAGTGCGGTTATTCGTGCTAAAGAAGACGCGAATGTGGCTATTTTAAATCCGGGTATTGCATACAGTGATTCTTTGTCTCAGTATGTCATCGATCAGGCAGAAGGATCAAAAATCGTTGAAGCTCAAAAAGAAGCGGATTATAATGTGTTGACTTTAGAAGCGATGGACGCGGCAACGAAAGAACAAATGGTGGCTTATTTAGGTGGAGATGCTACTCCTTATTTAATCACACTATATCCAACTGATTTTGAAAACAAAGATAAAATCGTTGAGTATTTGGATGCATATAATGACGGTTTAGAAAATCGTGATGATATTGTGGTGTATACGGATCTTGCGGCAACGATCTCTTCTTTAACGGGAGGAATCATGGGAGGAATCACAATGGTATTGGTTGCTTTTGCCGGAACTTCTTTAATTGTCAGTTTGATCATGATTTGTATTATCACGTATACATCTGTTTTAGAGAGAACTAAAGAAATCGGAATCTTGAAAGCTTTAGGGGCACGTAAAAAAGACATTACCCGTGTATTCGATGCGGAAACATGTATTTTAGGGGTGTTTTCTGGAACATTGGGAATTATCATTGCCTATCTGCTTACATTCCCGATCAACGCTGTTATTTACAGTGTGACCGAATTGAGCAATGTCGCTTCTTTAAAATGGGAACATGCTGTTATTTTAATACTGATCAGTACGATCTTAACGATGGCAGGCGGACATATTCCGGCCCGTATGGCTTCTAAAAAAGATGCAGTCGAAGCATTAAGAACAGAATAGAAAAAGTGGGGAGGAAAAGAGATGAATATTGCGTTAATAGCACATGATCAAAAGAAACCGGAAATGATTGAATTTGCTAAAAAGTATGAAAAGAAATTAATGAAACATGAGTTGTTTGGAACAGGAACAACGGGTAAAAAAATTATGGAAAGCACATCTTTATCTGTTCATCGATTTTTATCCGGGCCCTATGGCGGCGATCAGCAGATCGGTGCAAAAATAGCGACCGGAGAAATGGATCTGGTTATCTTTTTTAGAGATCCTTTAACGGCTCAGCCGCATGAACCAGACGTATCTGCTTTGATGCGACTGTGTGATGTTCATAATATCCCATTAGCTTCTAATGAAGCTGCGGCAACAATGATGATGGAGGCGCTCGATGAATAATCGGGCGTTTTCTTTTAAAACATCTCGACAAATGTGAAAGATACTTCTAAAATAAAGAGATGAGGTGATATGATGAAAGTAGCTGTAGCCATTGATTCATTTAAGGGAAGTTTAAGTTCCTATCAGGCAGCAAAAGCAATTAAAGAAGGTGTTCTGGCAGTGAACCCCGATACTGAAGTGGTGATTCAGGCAGTTGCAGATGGCGGAGAAGGGACGGTCGATGCTTTGATTGAGGGAATGAACGGAAAGAAAATAAAGGTATGTGTTCATGATCCCTTGTTTAGAGAACATGAGACTTATTATGGAGTGGTTGATCAAACCGCTGTAATGGAAATGGCAAGTGCATCTGGGTTACCGTTGCTTGCCTTAGAGGAACGTGATCCTTTGCTGACAACGACATTCGGGGTTGGTGAAATGATCATGGATGCCGTTGAGCGTGGGTATCGTCATTTTATTGTCGGAATTGGCGGCAGCAGTACAAACGATGGGGGAATCGGAATGCTGATGGCGATGGGATATCGTTTTTTAGATCAAGAGGATCAGCCGATTCGTTTAGGGGCACAAGATCTTGATAAGATCGTTAAGATCGATGACCATCTTGTTGATGCACGAATCAAGGAATGCCGTTTTGAAATTGCCTGTGATGTGTCGAATCCTTTATGTGAGGAAAATGGTGCGAGTGCTGTTTATGGACCGCAAAAAGGAGCGGATGCTGCTATGATTCAAAAAATGGATGCCGGACTCGCTCATTTTGCTTTCGCGACAACACACTATAATAACACTGACTATCAGGAAGTTCCGGGAACCGGAGCGGCCGGCGGATTAGGTTTTGCTTTCCTGAGTTATCTATCGGCAAAACTGGTAAGCGGCATTGATTTGGTTTTGACATTTGTAGAACTTGAAGATAAACTTAAAGATGCAGATTACGTTTTTACCGGAGAAGGACGCATGGATGGGCAAACGTTGATGAATAAGACCCCCATTGGAGTAGCCAGACTGGCGAAGAAACATGGCTGTAAGGTGATTGCTTTAGCGGGAGGCATCAACGAAGAGGCGTATGTGTTAAATGATCACGGTATTGATGCGATGTTTTCGATTGTTCCCGGTATTGTCGATTTGGAATATGCGATGAAACCGGAAAATGCTTATCGTCATTTGAAAAATACCGCAATGCAAATAATGAGATTGGAGAATTTGAAATGAAAATTGTTATTATTGAACCATTAGGAATTGAAAAAGAAATGGTTGAAAAAATCAGTCAGGAAAATTTACCGGGACATGAAATTGTTTATTACGAAACAAGAGTTACAGATGATACTACCTTGATTGAAAGAGCGAAAGATGCCGATGTTTTAGTGGCAGCAAACTTGCCGCTGAATCGCAATGTTTTATCAGCCTGCCCTCGCTTAAAATTGATTTCTGTAGCATTTACCGGAATCGATCATCTTGACGTAGATTACTGTAAAGAAAAGCAGATTATGATCTGCAACAGTGTAGGCTATTCCACAATAGCCGTTGCAGAAGAAGTGTTTGGCATGATCATCGGACTGTATCGTCATTTGCTTGAAAGCGATGAAAGAACACGCTGCCAACAAACGAAAGACGGATTAAACCTATTGGAAATGGCAGGTAAAACTATCGGTGTTGTGGGTGCCGGAGAAATCGGACAACGTGTAATAAAAATTGCTCAGGCATTTAGCTTGAAGGTATTGTGTTATAGTCGTACAAAACGAATGATTGAAGGCGTGGAGTTTGTCGATTTGGATACATTGATGAAAGAAAGTGATATCATTACTCTGCATATTCCCGCAACGTCTGCTACGCATCATTTAATTAATGCAGAAAAGATTGCCTTGATGAAAAAAGACGCTGTGTTGATTAACACAGCTCGTGGGGCAATCGTAGACAGCCAAGCTCTCGCAGAGGCATTGAATCAAGACAGAATCGCCGGAGCCGGTATTGATGTCTTCGAAATGGAACCGCCGATTCCTGCCGAACATCCTTTATTGAATGCGAAAAATACGTTGTTAGCTCCGCATATTGGGTTTGCTACTAAAGAAGCGTTGGTGAAACGTGCGCATGTAGTGTTTGAGAATATAAAAAAATATCTTGCAGGAGATCCGCAAAATATTTGTTAAGATTTTTTATCGAAACGCGTTTGACATTTAGGACATGTGATGGTTATTAATCCATGTCCTTTTGGCACTCTTACGGTTTGAGAACAGTTGGGACATTTAAAATAACGATGTGTTTTCTTATCTGCTTGACGATTTGCCCATTTCAACAGCTTCATCTGATAAGGATACAGCATTTGAGCAAATTTGATATTCTCTTGTCGGCGTTTATAGACCTGTTTGGAAAACGTTCGATATAAAATGTACATTAACAAAATCCAAACCAAAATAGATAAAATGACGGTCTTAAAAAAGAGGAGGTTGGATAAAGAGATAAGCAGCACAATAAAAAGTAAAAATTGACTTAATTGATCAGGACCGTTTCGTCCTTTCAAAAGATTTTTCATACATAACCTTCTTTCTTATCATGATATTCTACAGGGGATAAATGAATTGAAAGTGAACTTTCTTTATTATTGACAATAAAATAAAATTTATATATTGATATGTTCTGAAAATAAAGATATGATTAAAAAAGATAGGAAAAATAAAAAAGGGGGAGTGTAAATGAGAACAAAAGAACAAAATATTGAGTTAATTAAGCGATTATCAAATGCGAATGGGGTATCCGGATTTGAAGATGAAGTGGCTCAGATTGGACGTAAAGAAAGCGAAAGTTTTTGTGAAGTAAAGGAAGATTCTTTACGTAACTTATATATGACATTAAAAGACAATACAGGGAAAAAGCCGAAAATTTGGTTAGATGCTCACAGCGATGAATTAGGATTTATCGTACAGGCAATCAAACCCAACGGTACGATGACGTTTTTGCCGTTAGGCGGTTGGTCACCTAACAATGTCCCTTCCAGCAAAGTGCGTGTGCAAAACGCAAAAGGGGAGTATTTAAGCGGGGTAGTTGCCGCTAAGCCGGTGCATTTTATGAGTCAGGCAGAAAAAAATGCATCATTAAATATTGAAAACATGGTGATTGATTTAGGGGCGGTTTCTGCCGAAGACTTAAAAGAAAATTTCCAAATCAGAATGGCGGCACCGATTGTACCGGATGTTGAATGTACATACGATGAACAACGAGATTTATTTATAGGAAAAGCGTTTGACTGTCGTATTGGCTGTGCTGCGGTTTTGGAATCGTTGAATCAATTAAAAGATGAAGCATTAGATGTGGATGTTGTTGCAACGTTATCCGTACAAGAAGAAGTAGGGGAAAGAGGCGTACATGCGGCTGTACAAAACATTGATGCAGATATTGCTATCATATTTGAAGGGTGTCCGGCTGATGATACTTTTTATGAACCTTATATGATTCAAACGGCAATGAAAAAAGGACCGATGCTAAGACATTTTGATCGTTCAATGATTACAAATCCAAGATTTATGCGCTATACCTTAGATATGTGTGAAGAAAAACAGATTCCTGTTCAGGAATCTGTGAGAAGCGGTGGCGGAACGAATGCGAAATATATTCATACATCACGTTATGGAGTACCGACAATCGTAGTTGGTGTTCCGGTACGCTATATTCATTCGCATCATGGGATTTGTGCTTATGAAGATTATTTGAATTCTGTCAAACTCGCAGTTGAATTAGTAAAACAACTCAATGCCGATGTGATTAAGCAATTTTAAAAGATAAAGATATCCTGCTTTGGATATCTTTTTAAAAACTTATTTTAAATAGTTGCCCCTCTCTGATAAATAAACCATTATCGCTTTTAGTTTTGTAAGTACCGATTTTTTGTCCCATTCGCAAATAAAATGGAAAGGCTTTAGCGTGTGAGGATTTCAAATACATTGCATGTTTACCGAAGCTTTTATAATAAGGAAAGATGATCTCTTTTAACCATCTCGTTCCTAAGCCATGTCCTTTTTCATAAATATGATAATAGTTGAGAATGATACTTTCTTGAGGACTTTCGATAAGATTTTTTTGATCTAACAGTTTTTCTGAATTGACCTGTCCGTGAGTGATCAAAGCAATGCCGATACATTGATTGTTTTTATAGAGAACATGGAAATCTAAAGTGACGTTTGGCAAAGCCATTATTTGATGTATTTTTTGATTGCAATGATAAACCTCATCATAATCATCATAGTGGTTAACAAATTTGTCGTTTAGATTCATGATAATCGGGCTTAAAAATTCACCTTTAAAGGTATGGTGAAGTTCAAAACGATATTCTTCTTCTTTTCTAAGTAGCATAATAGCCTCCTAAATGATATAATATAACAATGATATGGGGGTAGCGATATGGAAAAATACATGGAAAACTTTAAATTGATCGAATGTCCGGATCAGCCTTATAAGCTGTTTTTGATCTTGTTGTTTTGTCATTCGAAAGTGAATCAGCGGCAGATGATCGTTGAACGTCTCAATGATATGCATTATGAAGGTGAAATCCTTGTTGATAATTTGATGCAGGTAGGGGTAGAAGGATTGAGATTTTATAAAACCAGTTTTAAAGAAGATTTTCTTGATGCCGGGTTTCCGGTGAAAATTCCGCTTGATTCTCCTTATCGAAAACTAACATGCGATTTTTTAAGAGAAAACAATTTGGTGGTAGGTTCAAATCTGTCGCAACGAAAGATCGATGCCATAAACAATGGCGAAAACATTTAGTTTATTCTATTCAAAAAACCTGAATTTATTTCAGGTTTTTATATTAATCCATGTTTTTTAAAGCTGTTGTAAATTCCGCCTTCATCATGCGTATTTGTGACTTCATCGGCAATTTCTTTCAACCCGGGTTTTGCATTTCCCATAGCGATTCCGATTTGGCAGTATTCGAGCATTTCCGCATCGTTCATACCATCACCTAATGCAATCGTATCTTTTTGATCGATTCCTAAATGTTCAAGCAATGCTTCGATTGCGGTTGCTTTATGCACACCGGGAACTGCCAATTCTCCGCTGTCGGGACCGAACATTGGAACCGTACAAGGGATCACGTTGAATTCTCCGGCAAATTCTTCCTTAATTCTGTCAAAAGGAACATCAGACTGTAAGAAACAAGCCTTATTGACATCACTGCGATACAAGGATTCGCCTTCGATCATCGCTTCAATAAAATGATTTGGGTTTTCATCGCGTTTGCGTCTTGCTTCTTCATCATGATCCACATCTCCATACATCATTGTTTCAAGATGGTGAACTAGATTCTCACTGGCATAAAGCCCGCCGTTTGATTCTAAATAGAAATCAACATGATGTTCGTTGAAGAAATCGACCAAATGACGAACATCATCATCACTCACACGTTTATGATACAGCATTTCGTCACCCACGCAAACAAATCCTCCGCCAGCACCGATCACACCGTCAAAACCAACTTCCATAATGAAATCATAAAGTTCTGCTTGTGAACGTCCTGTGCATAAATAAACCAGATGACCGTTTTTTCTGGCTGCTCTAACGGCATCTCGGGCAGAAGAAGGAACAAATCCTTCATCGTTGCACAATGTTCCGTCTACATCTAAAAAAACTATTTTCTTTTCCATACTTACCTTCCTTATAATTATTGGTTAAATTATAGCATAGAAACTAGGGAGATTGTATTTTTTTCAAAAAACAAAAAACCGTCAAAAGACGGTTTTAGTGATTTATTTTTTGAATGCGTTATATGCTTCAACAGCTTTATCTAGGATTTTATCAGCTTCGATTGAAGAATATTCATATTCTTTCAAAGTAACGACAGCACATTTACCATCTGCTAATGCTTGCACTTCGCTTAATTTATATCCATATTGAGGTCCAAGTACTAAAACGTCAGAAGAATTAACGGCGTCAGTAATGTTCATAGATGAACTAGATGTGATTTCGCAATCCACTTTCTTTTCAGCAGCTTTTCTTTTAAGAACATCTACCAATAAATTTGAAGATACACCTGTTGCACAAACTAATTTAATTTTAATCATATAAAATTCCTCCTCTTTCGTACAAACACATATTAAGCCTATTTCTAAATTTTGTCAATTAAATTTGCGTTAATTTTTCATAAATATTTTCTGAAAGCGGTTAAATTAATACTTTTATTTATTTTTTTAAAATGATAGCATTTACATTTATCCTAAAAATAGGTTTATAAAATTAATTGTAAAAAGTTCACTATATTTAATGATATTTTTTCTTATTTATGAGATAATAATCTTCGGGGGTGAAAGTGTGAAAAAATGGACTTCAAATTTTTTGGCGTTGATATGTTTTGGCTCATTGATAGCTTTTGCACTTCCGTTGGGATTTTCTAATCTCTTTTTAGGGACTGCTGCTGTCAGTTTCCTTTTACTAGGAGCAGTCCAATATTTCAGCAAGAAAAAAGCATTAAATGATAAAAAGAAAATGCAGCGTCAATTAGACGAAAAGGCGCTTGCTTATTTTAGTGAACATGATGAATTGGTATTGAACGAAAATGTGACGATCCGCAGTGATCAGGCTAATGGGTTCAATACATTAGATGTATATTATCAAAATGAAAAATTATGTAAGGTAAGTGAATTTAAAAGTTCTTTCCCAGACACTTATGATTATTTTAAGTATGTCATCTACACGAACGAAGTCGTAGAACCTGAAGAGATACATGAAGAGGAAGAAGAATCAACGGTGAACTTAAAGAAATTTATGCGTCAGATCGATGATTTGAATACTTCGATTACAAATAAAAAAATTACAGAAGATTTATATCATACTTCAGCGATGATTAAATTTATAGATCAGATTTTGGATCAGTATCCGCAAAAAGAGTCTAAAGTATCTAAACTGGATTATTATTATTTGCCAACACTGGTTTCAATCTTGAAAAACTATGTTCGTTTGTCCGATACGAATAAAATGGACCCTGATTTTAATGAAGTGGAATCGCAGTTGATGAAAACGATTTATTTAGTTAATCAGGCTCTGGAAACCATGTCTACAACGCTTTGTGATGATGAAATCTTAGATTTATCGAGTGATATGTCTGTATTGGAAACAATGCTTAAAAAAGATGGTTTAGTTAGAGAAGGAACGATCGATGAACTTAAAGTAGGTGAAAACAATGCCGAGAGATAGAGATAAAAATAATAATCATGATCTTATCAATGATTTAGTAGAATTGGCAGATCAAACCATTTCGACCGTCAAAGACAATGTCGATGAGTCTTTAAAAAAGAGCGGATATGACAATATGGGTGAACTGCTTTCCGATGGAATTGATCGTGCCTTTGGGAAACGTAAGCCGGAAAAGCCTTATTCCACACATTCGCATAACGTCATCACGACACGTTTTGACTATATGAAACAGGTGATGAGTAATATTCAGTATGGACGTCGTTATCGTGGGTATTATCGTGACGGTTATGAAAATGTTATTACCACATATTTACAGGAACTCGAAACGTATAAAGATGATTTGGAATTCTTTGAATCGAGCATCCGTCATGAATTGAGTAAAGTCGCAAAAAATGTACGTAACTCACGCAATAAGTATCGTGAAGGACAAAAAGATGCGTTGGAATATATTTTAAGCGAACTGCATTATTCGAAATCGCAGATCATGCGTAAGATTCAAAGAGAATTAGTAAAAAAATAACGGAAATGTGGGGAGCAAAATGCGCTCACATTTTTAATTAATCATAGAATCACATAAAATAGCCGGAGTTATTTTATATAATGAAAAAGCGGTAAGGTAGGTGAAGTCATGTTTAAATTTAAAAAGAAACAGCAGTTCAGCGGAACTTATTACTTTCAAGGAAGAAATGACGAGAAAGTGAGAGAACGTAAAAAAAGAGAGCAGAGTACATTTGCAAGAATGGTAGGATTGATGGGGTTAATTGTTGTCGCTATTATCGTGATTGCCGTTAGACTGATTTTTATTCAAGTGCATCAAAGGGACTACTATGCGGCAAAATTAGTCACCTATCAGGTACAATCAAAGACTCAGGATGTGCCAAGAGGGCAGATTTATGATCGAAATGGTACTCTTTTGGTTGGAAGTGAAGCGACAAATGTGATTATGTATTATGCTCCAAAAGGAATCGAAGAGGAAGAAGAAAGAGCGATGGCAAAGATTATTGCGGATCGTTTTGAAATTGATTTGTCTAAATTAACACTGAGAGATAAACAGGACATGCTGATTCGTGATTTTGATAAAGAAACTAAAACGGTAGTTACGCAAGAGGAATGGGCAGCCTATAAAGATGGAACTTTGAGCGATAGTGATATTTACAATATGAAAATTGACCGTATTACGGAAGAAATGATTAATCAGTATTATAGCTCAGGAGAACTGACGCTGGAGGAGGCGTATGTTTATACCTTAATGAATAAGGATATCAATGGCGGCAATGTTGTTGTAGAGAATGTATCGGCGGAAGATATTGCGTTTATCGGTGAACGTCAGAACATTTTGAGAGGATTTACATATAGCCATGATTATACCCGCGTCTATCCTTACGGGAGTACCATGAAAAGTCTGTTCGGAAACGTTTCAAGCAAGACACAAGGAATTCCTAAAGATGAATCCGATACGCTGCTAGCTTTAGGGTATCAGATGAATTCCCGTGTTGGTACTTCCGGATTAGAAAAACAATATGAAAGTTTGCTTGGCGGAAACGGGGCAACCTATAACTTAACGTATGATGAAGAAACGGGGAATCCGATTTTAAGTCAGCTAAGTCAAGGAGAAAAAGGGTATAACTTAAAATTAGCGATTGATTGGGAGCTGCAGGAATATGTCAATAATATTTTGGAAACGCAGCTGCGCTCGATTGCTTATGCGAGTGGAAATCAATATATGGATCGCCTGTATGTGGTGTTGATGGATCCGAATAACGGAGATGTTGTGGCGATGTGCGGAAAAGCGCTGGATCGTGAAACCGGAGAAATCTATGATTTTGCCGATGGGGCTTATTTAGAAGCGTTTGCGATCGGATCTTCATCAAAAGGGGCAACAGTCTATACCGGCTTTAAATATGGACTTTATACCGCTGGGGAACAGCTGTATGATGAACCGATTTATATCCAGGGAACAGCACCGAAATCATCATGGACGAAATCAGCAATGGGGAATTTGACCGAAGTACAGGCATTGGCGAAGTCTTCCAATGTATTTATGTTTAAAATTGCAATGCGTTTGGCAGAAGCCAATTATGTGCCTTATCAGCCATTATATATCAATTATGAAGCATTTGATAAGATAAAACGTTCATTTGGCGAGTTAGGGTTGGGTGTAAAAACCGGAATTGATGTACCGAATGAAGAAAGAGGGTACCAAGGCGGAGATCGTGAACCGGAAGCCGGAAATATTCTTGATGCTTCGATCGGTCAGTATTATACGTATACCCCAATTCAAATGGCACAGTATGTTTCAACGATTGCGAATGGCGGACGACGCATGAAACCAAGACTGGTGACTGAAGCCTATACGAATGTAAATGGTGAAAATGTCACGATGTACACGAATAATGTTGAGGTGCTCGATGATGTTTCAGATCAGACAACCGCTTTTGAACGAATTCAAGCTGGATTCTATGCCGGTGTAAACGGTGATGGGATCTTGACCGGACTTGCCAAGAGTAACTATGTATTGGCGGCAAAATCGGGGACTGCCGAAGTTTTCGATGAGACCGGAACGGATTATCCTAACCAAGCGTTGATCGCTTATGCACCATATGATAACCCGCGTTTAACTTATGCTTGTATTGCACCTAGAGAAGGCGGCAATTCAAAAACGTGTCAAAGTATCGTCGGACAAATTTTTGATAAATATTTTGAAAAATACGGATTACCGGAATAAGGTTTTAATTCCTGATTAAAATGATGGTTTGTTAAAAAAAGTATGGTAATTCACAAATAATTGTGTTATTATGTAATACGAAATTAGTTTGGGTATGGAGGTGTGAGAATGAGAGATAACATTATTTATAAATGTACAGAATGTGGAGAAGAAAACTATATCGGTACAAAAAACAAAAGAAATCACCCGGATCGTATGGAAGTTAAAAAATACTGTTCAAGATGTAATAAAAAAACGACTCATAAAGAGAAAAAATAGTTTAAAGAATATAGAGAGTGTCATTGGCACTCTTTTTCTTTTATAGATCCTATGGTTTAAGGAGACAATCAATGTTAGGAAGGATTCAAAAAGTAGGGGATAGGCAAAAAAATTAAGGCACTTTTTTATAGCTTACATTCTTTTTAATATTGTAATTGGAATTGTTTTATCGTTGGTCCATGTTGATAAAAGCGGAGGTACATGATTGGTTTAATGTATGTGATCCATATCAGCAATGCCCTCGCTTTTCTTTATATCATTTATAAATGATATAAAGAATGAAGATATGCTATAATAAGCTAAGAAAGAAAAGAGGGATGAGATGAAAATAAAAAGACTAGTGGTCAGTCCGTTTCAAACGAATTGTTATGTAGTGTATGAAAATAATCAATCGATCATTATTGATCCGGGAGATCAAGCAAAAAAAATCAAAAATTTTATTAATGAAAATGAGTTGGAGGTTCTGGCAATTTTATTGACGCATGGACATTGCGATCATATCGGGGCTGCAGATGCCTTATATCAGGCGTATTCTTGTCCGATTTATCTGCATCATGAAGATCATGTGTATTTAAAAGAGCCTAAATATAATCTGTCAACAATGATGGGAAATCCTTTGATAATTCGGTCTCCGGTTTGGGAAAGTGAGGAAACGATGCAAATCGGGTCATTTAAAGTGAAATGGCATCACTTGCCGGGACATACTCCGGGATCAAGTATGATTGAGTTTATCGATCAGAAGATTATTTTTAGTGGAGATGTTTTATTTAACGGCTCTATTGGGCGGTTTGATTTTCCGTTATCCAGTCATCATGACACTGTTTTATCAATGAAGAAGCTAAAAGCGTTTCAGGAAGATGCCAGAGTCTTTCCGGGACATGGTGAAGAAACAAGTATTAAAAATGAACAGCAGCAGAATCCTTATTTAAAATAAAACAGTAAGATGCTATTCGCTCTTACTGTTTTTTTCTTTTATAACAGGGATTTGTACTTCTGTCAGCCAATCGTCTTCATGTTCCTTATTCCAAATGCCATCAATCACATTCTCACGGGGATTTCCGGCTAAAAGATAACCGTTCTTATCGATCCACTGTGCACCATAGGCATAAGCAAGGCCAATATCTTTGTAACTGCCTCGATGTAAAACAGAAACGACACTCATTGGCGGCAGCTTTTTAAAGACAACTCCTTTTGGAGCAATGCCAAAACGATCTACGGCTTCACAAAATTCTACGTAACGATCATACTCTTTGTATTCACCATCTAAATAGCTAATGAAACAATATGGCGGGAATGTACATTGGATATCCGGATTTAAACGGGTCACTTCGGCACCTAATGGCGGAATCACTTGAAAGTAATCCTGATAACTGTTTAAATGCATCTTTTTAGAATAGACGATTAATTCTGGAATTTCTTTAATGATTGCTTTGTATTGCAGAAGATGTTCATCAAGCTGCTGTGAACACAGAAAATCGATACGAGCAATCTTTTCTGACAGCCGTTCTTTTTCTTTTTGCATCTCCAACTTATGCTTTTCTAAAATATTTTCTTCATTTTGCCCTAATAAAATTAGTTTTATTTCATTGATGGACAGTCCGATCTGACGATAGGCTTGAAGGCTGTGAATCTCAATAAGCTGCTGAGTCGTATAAAAGCGGTAGCTGCTTTCAGGATCAATATATTCCGGTTTTAATAAATCCATTTCATCATAATAGCGTAAGGTTTTAATCGAGACCTTACTCATCTTAGAGAATTCTCCAATACGATACATCACTTTGTCCTCCTATTCCCATTTGAATGTTTTGATCGATAAAATAATGCTGATGAGCGCGATAGAAAGTAAAATAATAAATGGCATCACTATATTTTTAGGGTTTGGTGATAAGGAATAACCTTTGATCAGTTTAATACCTTGGGTCAACGGTAAAACGTTAGCAATCGATTGCAGCCACTTTGGAAACATTTCAAAAGGAACCGTAGCACCAGACAAAAATAACATTGGAAAATAAAAGAGCGTACATGCTAAGTTAACGGATTTAGTTGTACGGCATACACTGGCAATCAGCATCCCCAAACCATAAAGTGCGAACATTGTCACCATAAAAGACAAAATCAACATGCCGACACTTCCGCTAATGTCATAGCCCCAACCTAGTTTAAGAATGATATAGATGGCACTTGCAGAGAAAATGGAAATCAAGGCGTTAATCACAGCTTGTACTAATAATATCATACTCGGACGTACAGGCGTTACAAAAAAGTGCTTTAGAATTTTCTTATCACGATAGTCGGATAGACACAGTGGGATTCCCATTAGAGCAGTGGCACAGATTCCGACTGTAATCAAGGATCCGAATGTTCCCTGAAGATAAGTATAGCCCTCAGCAGTCATCTTATTCCCACCAATAGCGGCAATTAAAACGGCAATTCCGATTGGCATGATGACCCCGAAAAAAACCAAATCAATACTGCGAAGAGCTAAAATTGCCTCTATTTTTAAATAAGTTAAATATTTTTTCATAGTAAAACCTCCTCACCCATATACCATAAAAATGCTTTTTCCAAATTATCATAAGGACTGTTTTCAATGACTTCTTGAACAGTCCCACTAATCAGTTCTTTTCCATCTTTCAATAAAAGAATACGGTCACACAATGTTTCCACTTCATCCATATAGTGAGATGTAAGAATCAAACTCTTGTTATTCTTTTTTAACTGTAATAAGTATTTCCAAATTTCTCTTCTTGCTACTACATCCAATCCGGTTGTTAATTCATCTAAGAAAATAAGTTCCGGTTCATGCATGATGGCAAGCAAAATCGAAAGCTTCTGTTTTTCTCCGCCGGATAGGCTTTCAACCATTTGATTTTTCTTATCCAAAAGACCAAAGTCAGTTAATAACCGATCTTCGTCGATGTCGGTTTGGTAAAGGACGGCCCGTTCCTGGCAAAGCTCATGCACTTTGATTTTCGCCTGATAGGCAGAATGCTGCAGCTGTACGCCGACTTTTTCAAATAATTGTTGTTTTCTTTTCGCCATGTTGTGATCAAAAATAATCACTTGACCCTCATCTGCTTTCTTAAGTCCCAGCATCGTTTCAATCAGTGTTGTTTTACCGGCACCATTATGTCCTAAAATACCAAGACATTCCCCTTTTTTGACACTGAAAGATACGTGGTCCAATACGGTTTTATTCCCATATTTCTTGGTGATTTCATTTACTTTTGTCATGATCATGATGATTCTCCTTTCGTTTGTGATATCATCATAAAGTCTCCTTTTAGGGGAGAGTCAAGTGTTTATTTTGAAAAGAAGCATGGATTAAACATAATGAAAAAAGATAGCTCAGATGATCTATCTTTTTAAGTATCTTTTGTATTATAAAGTCGTATAATCTGCTTGCTGATACAGTGCTTTTCTTTTTAAACCATTTGCTTTGGCACGAGGATACCAGAAAAACATAGAGGCATTCATCTTCCAAAGCCATTTAGGATAATGAGGAGAAATGAAAAGATCTTCTCCGCCTTTTCCAGCTTTAATATTTTGTGTCAGGAGGGTGAGGGCATGTCCGAGATTTTTATTAGGTCCATGTCCTAAAGGAACAGAAGCTATATAAGGAAGCATTTCACCGGCTCCTATCCCTATTGCCTGTCCCCAAGTTAAATGCGTTCGATGACACCAGATTTTTATTTGTTCGATGGCTAAGTCATTCTGTTTTCCCTCATAAAAACCGTTATTAACAATACAATAAACGATGGGTTTCTTCTTTTGAAAATTTTGTTTTTCTAATGCCATCAGCAGTCTTAACAAATGGGAAGGAAGTGCATCCACATATAAAGGAAAAAC
The DNA here is from genome assembly GCF_000829905.1 of Beduini massiliensis. Classification (GTDB taxonomy): domain Bacteria; phylum Bacillota_I; class Bacilli_A; order Erysipelotrichales; family Coprobacillaceae; genus Beduini; species Beduini massiliensis. The sequence goes on along the minus strand of NZ_CDPP01000005.1, from coordinate 374,637 downwards.
GAATAGAAGAACATCACTGTCTGTCATTGCAGAAAGCTGACAATGATCCCCTGTTTCCATATTTAGATGATGGATATGGATTTCATTTCCCAAAAGCATAGGGATCAGATAATCGATCAAGAGTGCAGAAGTGCTTTTGCCTGATTTGGGACTGCCGTTGATGATACTGATTTTCATGATAGCGTCACCTCTTTCGACAAATCATTTATTGAATTATAAAATGATACGGTGTATTGAGAAACATTGAAATTATTGCTGTTGGCTTCAACCAGTTTTTGAGCTGTTAACTTTTCCTGAGAGAGGATGTTGTCCCCGTAAAAATAGACAAATAATCGATATTGATTGGGGTAACGTGGCTGATGATGGGTTTCACCTTTCACCGTTTTAAAAAAGGGGAGTACGTAAGAAATACTGCGGTCAAAGATATTTTTGATGAAAGGGCTATAGCCGCCATAAAGACACTGACTGATAATAGTGACATCATTCGCTTTGGCTAAAATAGCTCCGATATGCTCGTAACCATCTTTTATTACACACGTCCCCGGAGTTTTGATCCAACAGCCAAAACAACCGATGCAATGTTTGATTTTACCATTATCATAGATGATCTGGGTATCTTGATTTAGATGGGGGAACAGCATTTGAAACTGTTCAGTTTCAAGATCGTGTATGATGACATTCATGATGGATCCTTCTTTAATACCGCGGATGAGAGAGCAATGGCTTTCATAATCGCTTCAATCTTCGATTCTAAATCATAGTCAAATTCGACGTTTGGCATGGTCATCATTGCCGATAGTCCGTGAACTAATGCCCACATGGCAATCAATGTATCTTGAATGCTTTCATCTGACATACCGGTTTTTTTGAATGTTTGGACCGCTGCTTTCTTTAATATCTCGAGGGGCGGATTCTCGTTTTTATTCATCGTTTCTAAAGATAAAGATATTTTGATGTTCTTTCTGGAAAATAAGAAATCATAATAGAAAGGATGTTGGTAAAAAAATAGAACATAAGCATATCCCAGTTTCAGCAATAATTCCGGTGAATTTTGATACTGCCGAGCTGTTTCTTCTAACGTCTGTTTAAATCTTTCCATAACATGCTGTTGAATGGCACCGATAAATTCGTCTTTATTACCAAAATGAGCATAAGGAGCGGCATTACTGACATGACATTGTGCAGCTGCTTTTCGTAAAGATAGCTTTTCTTCACCTTCCTTGCTGATGATTTCCAGTCCTGTTTCAATCAACAGGCGACGTAAATCACCATGGTGATAGGGTTTGTTTTCCATAGGTTTCCTCCAATCTTATCGCTGATAAGATTATAACACGTAATCTTTACAGCGTAAAGATAGCGATAAAATAAGATGACTTAGTGTATAAGCCATCTGCTTTTGTTTATAATTCTAATTCAATATGATAGATTTTTCCCCATAAATGAATCTGATAAAGATAGGCGATGAGCTGTGGTCCCATCATTAATTGACCAAACCATGGGTAAGAAAAAGAAGCCCCTTTTGTTTCAATTAAATCATTTAATTTGTCTTTGTCAAACAGTTTATAGAGAATACTGTCTTGGTCTTCCAAACTTTCTTTTAAAAGCTGACAGACAAGTTCGGTATATACCGGAGAGTGGGTTTTAGGATAGGGGTTTTTCTTACGCTCTAAGATTTCTTTAGGCAGCTCGTTTTTAAAGGCATCCCGCAGTAAGGCTTTTTCTTTGCCCTCAACGTATAGATAGCGCCAAGGTACGTTGTAGACATATTCAATCAGTTTCGCATTGGCAAAAGGAACACGACATTCGATAGAGGCCTGCATTGTCTGTGAATCACTTCGGGTCAATAGAGTTTGCATAAACCATTCCACACATAAATAAATCATGCGTCGCTTACGTTTATCTTCTTCATCTTCGTTAATCTCATCAATCTCACCGACCGTGTTGTCATAAGCTTGCTGGATATATTCTTTAAATGGCAGTTTTTTGATGTCTTCATGGAACAGTTCGATGCGTTTGTCCTGATCTAAGAGCCATGGGAAATTTTCTTTGTTATATAATTCTTCTTTATAGAACCAAGGATATCCGCCGAATATTTCGTCTGCACATTCCCCTGATAAAACCACTTTGTGGTTGGAACCGATATGACGTGAGAAACAAAAGAAACTGCTGTCAATATCGGCCATCCCCGGCATATCGCGGGCAATCAATGAGGTTTTTAAATGTTTAACTAATTCCTTCTGAGTCAATATCACATTAAAATGAACGGTATGATAGCGGTCACTGACTAATTTAATAAAATCATCGTCTTGACTGGTTTGATAATCATAAGCTTTAAAATACTTGCTTTGATCTTCATACGTTATCGAATACGTGGCAAGGCTGGGAAGATAGCTTGCGGCGATAGCACTGATAATACTTGAATCGACCCCTCCGGAAAGCATTGAAGAAATCTCGACATCACTCAATAGCTGCTGAGTAATGGAATGAATCAATAATTTTCTTACTTTTTGTTTTGTTGTATCATAATCATCTGTGTGTTTCGTTGATTTCAGCTTGAAATAGCGTTTGATCATTAAATGATTATTTTTAAAAATAAAATAATGTCCGGGACGCAAAGATTCTATCCCTTTATAAACAGTTTTACCGGGACTTAACGATGGTCCTAAACCGAGTAATTCTAAGACACCATTGCGATCTACAACAGCTTTGTTTTTATAAATCAATATCGCTTTTATTTCCGAAGCAAAAACCAGTTCGTCTTCATCATAGCTAAAATAAAGCGGTTTAACGCCTAATTGATCGCGACAACCAAATAATTGATCATCACTATAAATAACAAAACTAAAGATTCCTTCAAAACGTTTGACACATTCAGGACCATATTCAATATAAGAGACTAGCGCGACCTCTGTATCACTGGAAGTAGCAAATTGATACCCTTTATCAATCAGATCTTCCTTTAACTCTTTCATATTATAAAGTTCACCGTTATAGACAATACAATACTCTTGATCATGATACGTATATTTTAGTGGCTGATGCCCACTGTGTAAATCAATAATAGAAAGACGACGGTGACCGAGCAATGCATTTTCATAGATTTCGATCCCTGCATCATCCGGTCCGCGATGGCTTAATACTTGACACATTTTTTTAATTGTCTCTGTATTCACCTGCAAATCTTTTGTAAAACTAGATATTCCAACAATTCCACACATTTTTTTCACCTCTATAAACTATATTGTACAAATCAATAAATATGACAATTATTTCAAATCCGTTTATTTGGAGTTTAATAGGATGAAGAGCCGCTTTTATTTCTTTACTTCTTATACAATAGAGGTGTAAAGAAAAGGAGCGATACTTATGAAACGATTAGATTATAAAACAAGCAGAATGGTTGATTTCCAGCAGTTATATGCATTTTTAAATACCTTTATTATGACGTGTCAAAATGAAAGGGTAAAGACATTGTTTTATGTGTCGGAGTCTATGGAGCAGCTGCAGATGAATATTCAAGATGATGTTCAAGCTTGTGAATTTTTCTTTAGAAAGTTAAAGCGCTGTGCAGATCAAGCAGATCATTATATTGAATTAGAAAAGTTTGTAGTTTATATGGATCTTTTGTTAGGAACACGTTATCCTCCTTTTAATCAATATAAAAAGAATCTGCTGAAAGTGATTTTATCCCATATTGATCATTATTTTACATCGGATGAATATTGTGTGATTCGTCACCTGATTCCTTTCCAACAGTATTCGTTAGATACCATTATAAAACAAGGTCAACGTTATATTGAGCAAAATAATGAAGCAAATCGATATTTTGCTTGCGAAATTTATTTAATTGAAGGACAATATAAACAAGCTTTAAGTCTGGTTAATGAAAATGAATTTACGGGAATTTTGCTGGATTATCAGGAAGATCTTCTTCGTTATAAACGTAAAAAGACTTGGCAGCAGTTATGGAAGCCAAGTGACTTTGTTCATTACCAGCAGCGTTATGCTTAAATGGAGGTAAAGAGAATGGATCGCCGTGTTTGGTATGTACTCAAAATACTTTTAAAATCAAACGAACCATATACGATGGCAAGTCAGATTCAAGAGGAATTAGCTGCCAAGTATGATAGTCATTGTGATATTAAAACGATTTATGCAGATATCAACAAAATTAATGGATTTATGGAAGAAGTGTTCAACATTTCTTCCTATATTCAGGTAAAAAGAAAACGAGGTTATTTTATTGAAAAAGGAATTCTGGCAGATGCTCAGCTGCGTTTCATTTATGATACGCTCTATTCAAGCGGAGCGTTGTCGAAACAGGAAGGGGAAGCCTTGTTTGAAAAGATAACGGCCCTTTCACCTAAATCACAGATCGATCGCTTACATATTGAAGAAATGCGTTCTCAAAGTAAGCCCTTGTTTATCAAAATGAATGTGATCTTACAGGCCATCCATGAACAAAAGACGATTATTTTTGAATATGTTCGCTATACAATTAATCAAGATGGAAAGGTGCTCGCTGTTAAAAGTGAAAATGGCAACTATGAAAAAGACAGCAGTGGGCATACGTATTTTGTTTCTCCTTATGAAGTGATGATGCATTCCGGGCATTACTATTTATTAGCTTATAACGATGTTCGCAAAGAACAATTGTCAATTTATCGTATCGATCGAATGGATTTGGTAAGAACGACAAAATTGAAATTCACAGATATTCGCGAGATGTGGGATATGAAACAATTAGAACGTCAGGCAATCAACATGTTTTTCTCAAACGAAGTCATCGATCTGAAATTTCTGTTTGACAAAGAAATTTTCCGCAGCATCGTCGATCAGTTTGGCGATCAGCTGATTGTGAAGCCGGACGTATCGGGAAATTATGTAGGGGAAGTAAAAGAAGTAACATTGAGTGATGGTTTGATTGGCTGGATCATGATGCTAGGCAGCCGTATTACTATTTTAGAACCTTCCAGTCTTAAAACAAAAGTGATTCAGCGATTAAGGGAATCTTTAGATCATTATCATTAAAGCAAGAAATGTGAAGAGGACAGTTCTCAATTTCATTATAATGAAGCTGAGGTGAGAGAATGAAGACAAATAAAGAAAAAATCGCAATCATTCTTCAATATATTGAAGATCATTTAGATGAAAATTTAAGTCTGGATAGTTTAGCTCAGTACGTCGGTTATTCAAAATATCATTTGCATCGCATGCTGTCAGAACTGCTGGGGATGCCCATTCATCTCTACATACAAAAAAGAAGATTGAGCAAAGCCGCTTATGAATTGGTTCATGGGGAAAAAGAAATCGTTGAAATTGCTTTAGCGGCGGGGTATTCGTCTCAGCAGGCTTTTCATTTAGCGTTTAAGAAAGGATATAAGAAAACACCGGATATTTATCGGCGAGAGCAAAAGTACTATCCGCTGCTGCTTTCTTATGATATTGAAAAGATCGATCAAAAGTCAAAATTCCAACGATTCAGTCATATTCAGATAATTGAAAACAGAGAAAGGATATGTATCGGGTATTCATGCAGTACTTTACTGTGCTTTTTTATGATAGGAAAAACTTGGCGAAAGATGCATCGTCATAAACAGTGGATTGCGAATCGTACGAATCATGAGTTTTTAATCGGCATCAATGATTACAGCCGTTGTAAAATGGGTAAAGATCATTTAACTTTTGACTATTATGCGATGGCGGAAGTGGACGGTTTTGAGACGATTCCTAAAGGCATGGTCAGTAAGGTTTTACCTGCAAGCGATTATGCTGTCTTTTATTTAAGAGGAAAAAAGGAGGAAAGTGTTCAGCCATGGATTGAATCCATTTACAAAGAATGGTTTTTAAAGACGGATTATGAATTAAATGATGCACTGCGATTTGATTTTATTCGTTATGGAGAAATAGAAGATGAAAACAAAGAAAGTCAAATTGAAATCTGGATTCCAATCAAAAGGCACTAAGATGCAAGGATGAAGAAATGCAATATGCTAGAATACGAATAGAAAGGCAGGAGGTAAAAATATGTATGCATGGGAAGCCATTCAAAAGAGTATTGAGTATATTGAAGATCATGATGATCAAGTTTTAAGTGTGGAGGATTTGGCAAAGATTGCCCATTTGTCTCCCTATTATTATCAGCGATTATTTTATCGTTTGGTGCATAAGCGCGTTGGCGAATATTTGAAACTAAGACGCTTAGCAAAAGCGGCGGATCAATTAAAAAAAAGTCAGGATACTATTTTAAAAGTCGCATTGGATCATGGCTTTTTAGATCATGGTCATTTTACAAAAGCATTTAAAGCAGTTTACAAAGTAACGCCTAATGAATATCGTAAAAGCAATCTGCATTTAGATCATTTCTTAAAACCCGATCTATTCTTGAATTATACAATGATTGAAGAAAATGTTCCTTTGATTGTAGAGGATATGGTACTCACAATTCGTAAAGACCGAGTTGAACAAGAAATCAAGCTTATTGGAAAAAGAAAGAAAGCCTCAATTCAAGAGTTGGGAGAACCGAAGATTAATACGCTTTTTGAGTTATGGGAGACGGATCAGCAAAATAATCCGCAGTCAGTGGGAATTGATGTCTTAACTTTGACTTCCGATCCGGCGTATTTTGATTATTTTGTTGGCTTTGAGGCGGATGGTCAGCTTACCGGTGAGGAGCAACGTATTCCCAAAGGAGAATATATCGTATGCAGTTATGAAGCAGAAGATTTTGAGCAGTTAGTAAATGTTTATTTATATAAAGCCAGTCAGTATCTTTATGATACGTGGTTAAAAGAAAAGGGGATTGAAACGGATCCGATTTTGATTCAAAAATATTTTAACCCTTATACAACGAATTGTTTCATTGAACTGTGGGCAAAAATAAAGGAGGATGCAAATGGATCATTGGGATAAATTGGATGCGGCTTCAACACCGAATTTAGAAGAGACAGCGACTTATATTAACAATCCGTTGTTTCAAGAACTTTGTGACTATTTTGATAAAACGTTTCATTGTTTGCCGCAGTTCCATTATAGTCGTTGTTCAATGGCAAAAGGGTGGAATCTCAAATTCAAGAAGTCATCTAAAAATATTTGTACCGTTTATCCGTGTGTTGGATACTTCAAGGTATTAATCGTAATCGGAAGAAAAGAAAAGGAGGCTTTTGAAAAAATGCTTCCTAGCTTATCTGCTTCTTTTCAGATGATTTATGCTGAAACAAAAGAAATGATGCATCAAAGATGGCTGATGCTGAGTATTGAAGATTCAAATCAACTTGAAGATTTAAAAAAGTGTATTTTGGTGAGAGCAAAATAAATCCATTATAACTTTAGCAACTTTCCTTTTTCGACTTTTAATCTATGATATGCTATAGATAGGTGATAAGGATGAAGTTAAAGTGTCAATGTGGCTATGAAATAAAATCAGAACATGGTCATCAGGAAGATATCAAATCAGGAATGAAAACGTTCTTTTTTAAATGTCATCAGTGTGGCGGCAGCTACACACATGTACGTCATTTGAACGGGAATGAGGAAACCTTGCAAGGATATTATGTGATTAAAGAATTATTGAAATAGAAGTATCTTGCAGAGGTATTTCTGTTTTGGTGATGAACATAGCTTATGAAAAATGTATAAATAAAAACGAACCATCATGATTTGGTTATCCAAACCTTGAAGTTCGTTTTTTTGTTTAAATTACAGAAGTCCCATTTCGATCATTTTCAGACCGATGTCGACAGAGTTGTAAGCCGCCCCTTTCATCAGCTGATCGGCAACGACCCACATGCTTAATGCATGGTCATTGTCTAAATCTTTTCTGACACGACCGACATAGACTTTTTCAGAACCGATATGATCGATTGCCATTGGGTAAATTTGGTTGGCAATATCATCTACGAGTTCAACACCGGTAGAGTGGGCAAGCAAATCAAAGGCTTTGTCTATATCGATTGGTTTTTTCGTTTCGATATAAACGCTTTCGCTATGACCACGCAGTACAGGAACACGTACACATGTGGCATTGACCTTGATATCTTTATGATAAATTTTCTTTGTTTCATTGACCATTTTCATCTCTTCTTTAGAAAAAGCATTGGCTAAATCAAATTTGTCAATCTGTGGAATACAGTTATAAGCAATTTGATAATGCTTTTTATCACTGGCACATGGCAATGTGTCCGCTACAACGGGTTCGTTGTTGATGATGGCTCTTGTTTGATCATTTAATTCGCGCATTCCCGCAACCCCGGCACCGGATACTGCCTGATAAGTAGACACGATGATTCTTTCAATATCAAACTCTTCGTCTAAACGTTTTAAGGCACTGACCATTTGAATGGTTGAACAGTTTGGATTGGCAATGATCCCTTTATGCCATTTCAAATCTTCACTGTTGCATTCAGGTACAACTAATGGAACATTTGGGTCCATACGGAAATGGCTGGTATTATCGATATTGACACATCCGGCTTTTATGGCATATGGTACAAATTTTTCAGAAATACTTCCGCCTGCTGACCAGAATGCAACATCGATACCTTCAAAACTGTTTTCTGTTAATTCTTCTACGACAAAGCTTAGTCCGTCTTGTTCGATGGTTTTGCCAGCTGAACGAGCAGAAGCTAAAAGCTTAATACTTTCAAAAGGAAAGTGATATTGGATGACACATCTTAACATTTCACGACCAACAGCTCCTGTTGCTCCGACAATCGCCACTTTATATTTCTTCATTTTATATTTCCCCCTTAGTTTTCATTTCCTAAAAATGCTTCATGCAGTACCACTTGTGCGCGGTTGACATCATCACGATCAATAAAGCATGAAATATTGATCTCTGAACATGAAGTCATCTCTACCGGTATCTCGTTTTTAATCAAAGTATCATAGACTTTATGGAACATTCCCTGGTTGTTTTTAATCCCGATTCCAATGACTGATACTTTTCCGATATTTCCGCGAACGATGGTACGCTGTGCTTTTAACGGTTGTTTTAGTTCGTTGCAGATATCGATGACTTTTGGTAAATCCTCATCTCTGATAATAAGCGAGATATCCATTTTTCCGCCGCCGACTAATGCTTGGTTAAATACATTAACGTTAACGCCTTCTTCCGCCACCCTTTGAAAGAACTTAGCAGATGAATTGTTTGTTCCGTCAACGCCGACTAAAGTGACACGCGCTTCGTTTTGAGAACCGGTAATTCCGGAAATAGTAAGTTTATTAAGGCTTTTCTTCATGATTTCTTCATCTCCTATCACATAAGTTCCTTTATATTGTTCAAATGATGAACGAGCATGGATGCGAATGTTGTGGCTGGCAGCTAGTTGAACACAGCGATGATTCAGCACCTTTGCACCGTTGCAGGCTAATTCTAACATTTCGGCATAACTGATATAATTTAGTTTCAAGGCATCCGGTACGATACGTGGATCTGCCGTATAGATTCCGTTGACATCTGAATAGATTTCAACTTCACTGGCTTCAACGGCGATTCCGACCGCGACCGCTGATAAATCACTTCCGCCGCGACCGAGCGTGGTAATTTTTCCTTCTTCATTTCTTCCTTGGAAACCAGGACAAATCACGACATCAACCTCTTTTAACTTTTCTAAGATTATTTCCCCATCTACTTCGATAATACTGGCATTTTGATAATCACGATCTGTCAGGATACCGAGTTCCTGATTGCTGATGGTGGCAGTGGCGATACCGTTTTTCTCCAATTCAGCTTTTATAACTAAAGTCGCGATAGTTTCTCCCAAGCTAGTTAAACGATCGAGTTCTTCGCAGTCTAAATGTTCCTTGTTTACGATGGAAAGCAAGGTATCGGTTGCGTAGGGATCGTCAAATCGTCCCATCGCCGATACGACCGCTACGACTTTATGACCGGCTTTTACATCACGGATGATATTCTTGTACATACGCTCACGTGATTCAGATGAACGTGTTGATGTACCTCCATACTTTTGGACAATGATATTCATTTTTTAACCCCTCACTTTGAATGATGAATATGTTTCGTTTTTAAGCAGTGAAAGCAATTGTTCGATTTCGATTTCTTTAGTGATGTAAATATGTACATTTTTTTCACTGTAATAATATTCATAGTCGATATCGACGGCATGGTCTAAACGAAGATAATATTTGCTTTTTGTGATAGGGTAAATGTTTTCAATAGTTTTATTACTATATTGCCAATTATAAGATTGACTGACTTTAATGATATCGCCAACGACAGCAGATGCAGTCACATAACGTCCGGCACCTTTTCCATAAAATAATACATTCTCTACATAGTCACAATTGAATTCTACTACATTGTATGCTCCCATGACATTGGCGACCATATCATTTTTACTAACTAAAGTAGGGGAAACATCAACAAAATATTTATCGTCTTCTTTTTTTGCACGGGCAATCAGTTTGATGCGGTATCCCATTTTTTTAGCGTAATCCATATCTAACTTAGTTACATTGCGAATTCCTTGTGGTTTTAAACGTTCAAAGTCGACAAAGCCATCAAACGCATTGTTTGCCAATATAGCGATCTTGTGTGCGGCATCAATCCCATCAATGTCTAAACTAGGGTCGGCTTCTAAATACCCCAGACCGTCAGCAATCGTTAAGGCCTCTTCAAAATCCAAGTTATCCGTTTCCATTAAAGATAAGATAAAGTTGGTCGTTCCATTTAAGATACCGGTAATCTCTCGAATGTTGTTGGCAACAAGGGATTCGTATTGCGGTGTTACAACCGGAATTCCTCCGCCAACCGCAGCTTCGTAGAAGACATGGACATTGTGTTTATTGGCAGCCAATAAGATTTCTTTGCCATCATGGGCAATCAATGCTTTATTTGCCGTTACGACATGTTTTCCTTTTTCGATGGCTTCCATAATAATTGCTTTGGCAATCGTTGTGCCGCCAATCAATTCGACGACAACATCCACTTCCGGGTCATTTAAGACATCTTTATAATCACGAGTAAATAAAACTCCGTCCGGTAAATCTCTTTCTTCCATTGCACATCCGTACTTTACGACTACCTCTTGGTTGAGATAGTTGGAAAGTCGCTTTTTTTCATTACATAGAATGTCTACGACACCGTAACCTACAGTCCCCAGACCAATCACGCCTATGATCATCTATTTCCCTCCTTAGATAATAAAAAAATGCTTCAGCAAATGAAGCATCTCCTTTTAGAAGTAAGTGTCAAAAATGTACATCATTTTGCCATGGTGATTAACAAATTTTTAGTTTGAAATGCACATGGTCATCATTTTATACATATGATTGACTCCTTTCCTTCTATAATTGTTCAAATAATACCACTAAACCAAATAACTGTCAACTTTATTTTATCCTAATTTTAGACAAAAAATCTTTTTGTTTTCATAAATATATGGGTTGTACGAAAAAACGGACAATGAGAGTGTTTTCATGTATCTTTTATTCTAATATTATTAATAAGCAACTCCGCTTTTTTTATAAATCATAAATTTTATTTTAATAGTTTCTAATATATGAAAAATATTCTTTTCTTTTTTTAAGTTCTATTTGACTTTGTCAGGGGATTAAATTAGAATGATTTATAAATATGAGAGTGGGGGATACAATGAGCAAGGCATTAACTTATGTAAGTACAAGAAATAAACAGGAACCGATTGATTTTTATACCGCTATATTACAAGGAATAGCAAGTGACGGAGGGTTGTTAGTACCTGATTTTGATTTGCCGCAGCTTTCTTTAAAAGAACTGATGGATTTAGAGTATCATCAGCTTGCTTCAACTATTTTGAAGGGGTTTGTACCTAAAGACGGACATTTATTAATCGAAGAGGCTTGTAAATCAGCCTATGGGGGAAGTTTGTTTCCTAAAGAAGTAGTACCGGTTAAAAAAGCTGGGGATATTTTTGTGGCAGAACTATTTCAAGGACCAACCGCGGCGTTTAAAGATATGGCGTTGACACTGCTGCCGCATTTAATGACGCTTTCTTTGAAAGTAAAAAAAGAGGCACGTGATGTTATGATTTTAGCGGCAACTTCCGGAGATACCGGGAAAGCAGCTTTAGAAGGATTCAAAGATGTTGAAGGGACAAGCATCAAAGTTTTTTATCCAAGTGACGGTGTATCGGCGATTCAAAAACAGCAGATGATCACTCAAGAGGGGAAGAATGTGGAGGTCATTGGTATTGATGGAAACTTTGATGATGCTCAGACAGCAGTAAAACAAGCGTTTAATGATGCTTCCATAAAAGCAGTAAGCAAAGCACATCAGATTTTCTTATCATCAGCCAATTCGATTAATATCGGCAGATTGCTTCCGCAGATTGTTTATTATTTCTATACGTATTTAAGTTTAGTGAAAAGAAAAGAGATCCAATTGTATGACGAAGTTGATTTTTGCATTCCAAGCGGAAATTTCGGGAATGCTTTAGCCGGTTTTATCGCAAAGAAAATGGGACTTCCGGTTCATAAATTCATTTGTTCTTCCAATAAAAATAATATTTTAACGGACTTTTTCACCACCGGGCGCTACGATGCCAACCGTGAATTTTATAAAACGAATGCTCCGGCAATGGATATCTTGATTTCCAGCAATCTTGAACGTTTAGTGTGGTTTTTAAGTGATCATAATGGGGATCAAGTCAATCAGTATATGACCAGGCTAAAAGAAGATGGAATTTATGAAGTAGACCCTGCTGTTTTTGATCAGATCAAACAATATTTTGCTGCGGGATATGCCAGTGAAACAGAAGTGCTTTTGGCGATCAAAGACATGTATGAACAGACCGGATATTTATTAGATACCCATACAGCGACCGGTTATCATGTGATTAAAAAATATCGTGAGGAATCACAAGATTCCCTTCCTGTTATCTTACTTGCTACCGCATCTCCATATAAATTCCCGGAAGCGGTGTATGAAGCTTTAAGTCAAAACAAAGCAGATGAATATGAAGCTATTAAAAAGCTGCATGATCTTACGCATATTGAGATTCCGGCTCCGTTAATTGATTTAGATCAGCGAGAGATTCGTTTTAAAGAAGTGATTAAGAAAGAAACTATCATCGATTTTGTTAAAGAGAAGATGACGCAAAAATAGGAGGCTATTATGAAAGTAAGAGTGAGAGTGCCGGCAACCAGTGCCAATTTAGGACCGGGGTTTGATGTTTCCGGATTAGCGTTAACCATTTATAATGAGTTTATTTTTGAACTGATTGAAGAAGGGATTGATATAACTGGCTGTCCTGAACAATTCTGCAATGAAGATAATATGACCTATCAGGCATTTAGAATGGCGGCAAAACGCTGTGGCTTAGAATATACTGGGGTTCGTATCGATTGTCAGGGGGATGTTCCTTATACAAGAGGGTTGGGGAGCAGTTCAACCTGTATCGTCGCCGGCATCGTCGGTGCCTATGCTTTCATGGATCGCTGTGAAGAAAGAAAAGAAATCCTTAATTTAGCAACAATGATTGAAGGACATCCCGATAATGTTGCCCCGGCAATTTACGGTGGAATGACGGTTTCGGTGATGGAGGAAGAAGAGGTCGTAACCTTAAGTATTCCGATTAAGCATGATTACCGTTTTGTGGCTTTGATACCGCCCTTTACTTTATCTACGGAAAAATCAAGAAGTATTCTGCCAACAGAAATTTCACGTAAAGATGCCATAAAAAATGTTTCTCATTTGGCATTATTGGTAGCGTCATTAATCAATGGCTTTGATGAGGGGCTAAAAACCGGTTTTAAAGATCATTTGCATCAGCCATATCGAGGGCATTTGATTGAAAATTATTTTGATATCATGGCGGAATTAAAAAATGATAATGATGTTTTAGGTGCTTATCTAAGTGGTGCAGGACCAACCATCATGGCGGTGATTCGTGCTGAAGATAAGATGGGAGTAGTACGCATCAAAGAGCGTTTAGGCACCTTGATAGAAGGTTGGGAAGTTAGAAAACTAGAATTAGATATGAGAGGGTATACCGCTGATTACGAATAAGCATGAAAGTGCTTATTTTTGTTTTTTATAAAGGATAATTTTGGTATAATAGAAAAGAAAAGAGGGATGACAATGAGGCAATCCGAAATGAAAGCGACACTTCCATATAACGTTGAAAAGATATGGGCAATCATTACAAATAATCTCGACAGTGCATGGCGCAGTGATCTTTCGCATATTGAGATCATTGATGAGACTCATTTTATTGAACATACTAAAGATGGGTTTTCAACAGAGTTTGAGATTACCGATAAAGTTGATTGTCAGTTTTACGCTTTTAAAATGTCGAATAAAAACTTTCAGGGAAAATGGAGCGGAAAGCTAATCAAGATTAGTGAAAATGAAACAAAAGTCATATTTTTAGAACAGATTACCTTTAAAAATAAGATAATGGAACTTATTTCCCATTTGGGGATGAACTTAAAAAAGATTCAGGAACAGTATTTCAAAGATTTACAAAAGGCATTGGCATCACAAGAGGAGAGTTAAAAACGAAGGGATGTTCGATGAAATTAAATTAAAACGGAGTTAAGAAATGAATAGTCAAAATATAAGAAGTGCCATGCTTTATGGTGAAGATTACGATCAGCATTTACAAAATAAAACCGTCTGCATTTTTGGAATCGGCGGAGTAGGCGGATTTGTCTGTGAAGGACTGGCAAGAATAGGGGTCGGACATTTGATTTTAGTCGATCATGATGAGGTCTCTTTGTCTAATCTGAATCGTCAGATTATTGCGACACATGAAACGATTGGAAAAGCGAAAGTGGATGTGATGAAAGAACGTATTCTATCCATTAATCCCAACATTAAAGTAGATATTTATAAAGAATTTTATTTGAAAGATAAAGCACTTGAAGCCATTTATGAAGGGGCAGATTATGTGGTAGATGCAATCGATACAGTATCCGCTAAAATTGCTTTGATCATGACCTGTCAGGAAAAGGGAATCCCTATTATTTCATCAATGGGGACAGGCAATAAAACCGATCCGCAGCATTTAACCGTCTGTGATATTTACGACACCGATATTGATCCTTTGGCAAGGGTAATGCGGCGTGAATTGAAAAAAAGAGGGGTCACTCACTGTCAGGTTGTCTATTCAAAAGAACCACCATTAACCCCGGTGATCAAAGAAGTCGGTGAAAATGGCAAGGTGACACCGGGAAGTTCACCATTTGTTCCCAGCAGTGCCGGGCTGTTGATTGCCAGCGTGGTGACAAAAGAATTATTAAATTCATTTTAATTAAAGTAGGGATTGTTTATAATAGTAGCGAAGAAGGGGGAAAAAAATGGAACATGTAACAGCTATACCAAGTGAAGAAGATTTCGATCGCTGTCTCAAGATCGTGAGTGATACGATGCGTGTGGACGGTAAATCATTATCTTTGTTAGAACTTAAATTACTTACAAAAGATATCATGGATACTTCGGTCATGATCGGCGGCGATTATTCGACAGAATGCATACGTGACCTTTTGCTTAACTATATTAAAGAAGATTTTTATCCGCGTTTTTTAACCATTCATGAGTCAGAATTAAGGGGGGAATAGTCATGGAAGTTTATTGCGAAGTACAAACAGAAGAGGGCGTTCTCCGTGGAATGCTGAATCGTCCCAATCAGAAAAAATATCCTTTGGTCGTAATGCTGCATGGTTTTACGGCTAACCGCAACGGACCGCGTTTTGCTTTTGTCCGTTTAGCACGTTTATTAGAAAAACAAGGGATCGGCAGCATTCGTTTTGATTTCTTAGGAAGCGGGGAAAGTGACCTTGATTTTGAAGAAATGACGTATATGGCAGAGTGCAAACAAGTGATTCATATTTTAGAAGAAGTAAAAAAATTGGAAGATGTCAGTGAGATTTATTTATTAGGACACAGTATGGGCGGAGCCATTGCCGGAAATATTGCGGCTTTGTTTCCTGACCTGATTAAAAAATGCTGTTTATGGGCACCTGCGTTTTGTATGCCGGCTTTAATCGGTTATATGAAACAATCCGGTGAAGTCAATGAGATTGAAGAAGGGGTCTATGACTGTAAGGGATTACGTTTGTCTCATCGATTTGTGGAGGAGATTTTGAATCTTGATTTGCTTTTGCATTTGGAAGATTATGAAAATCCATTGATGATCATTCATGGAACGAAAGATGAAACTGTGCCGTTTGAAAGCTCAAAAGCATATTTGAATCAGTATCAGCGTGCTGACGTAGAATTTGTGGAGATCCCAGACGGTTCACATAATTATGAAGTTTATCAGGAGATTTCGGCAGTATTGGAAAATACCGTGAGATTTTTCACAGAGTAAGATGGAATATCATATAAAAAGAGGGGATAGCCAATGAATAGAAAACTGATCCGTGACTATATTGAGACACATAAATCCACCTATCAATCGAAATATAAATATCACAGCAGTTATCAAAAGACAAAAAATATTTATAAATTTCACTATTATATGCGAGATGCTCAGCTTCAGCAGATCAATATTTTCTTTGAAATTAAACTAGGTGAACAGATTTCTGTCAATTTTGCGGAAAATCTGCATGAGTATGAACAGATTGCTTTAACGATTGAAGCGCTGGAAGTCTTGGAACGCTATATCGGACAGGAGACGAAATTAGATTGTGATAAGCTTAAAGGGTATATTGCGCAAAGTGATCGTTCATTAGATATTACCAATCAAGATATTGTTAATATTTTGAACTATTTGGAGTATCATCAGGGAACATCGCAAAAAACGATGGATCTGTTTTATGAAATCTATCTGCCATATTTAGAAAATCTGATTGAGAACTATGAATACAAACGCTTTATTCAATCCGTAAATATGATTTGTGATGAAATATTATATGAACATTTCTGGTCCGGTATTAATGTGAATTATATGGATCAGGAATACTATCTCCATCTCTATTATTTCAGAAAAATATTTGAATTGTGTCTGCCTCATATTGAGATGATTTTTTTAAAGGCACGTGATGAAATTGAAGAATTGACGGTACGTCTGTTTGAATATGATCGTTTTACGTTCTGCATGATCAGTGTGCTTGATGATATTGAGTGCAATAAATATATTGTAGATGCCTTGTTTAGCACGTTGAGTGTTCGCTTTAAACTGATTAAAGAAGATGCCAAGGACGGCAATTTAGCGTATTCTTATTTATATAGTTTTTATAAAGAGGATAAGAAGTTGCAGGAAGAAACAAGAGAGATTATTTTTGAACATATCGTGAATGATATTTTAACCATCGATAATCATGATATGCAGATTGCATTAGGAAACTATATGCTGAAAACGGGAGGCTATGAGATTTTAATCCGTTTGTTTAAAAAAGATCATAACTCTTTCATTTTCCGTTGTTTCCCCTTGGAAGAAGTGCCGGAATGTCTGTATGTTGATGTTCGGAAGGAACTGATCAGTGCATTAAAGTATTATGCTGATCTGATGAATAAACCGGAATATCGTCTGGGTTCACTTGAACAAATCATGAACATCAATCGATTGCTGATGGAAAACTTTAAGGAGGATATTTATGGCGGTTAATAAAAAAGTAGCCATTGCGACATCATTAGGAGCATTAGCTTTAGCTTCCGGCTATGCGATTTACCATGCTTCTAAAGCGATGAGTGATGTACTGATGAAACGACAAGATCGTCCCAATAAACGTTTTACCGATCTGGATGAAGCGAACCTGATTCAGATCAAGAATCGTGACGGTGAAACCTTGAATGGGTACTATTTTAATCTGCAAGCTCCAAATACCATGCTGATATTGCATCCTTATGGATTAGATGCCATGGATATGATCAGTTATGTTGATTTCTTTAAGACCAAATTAAATTGTAATTTTTTATTGGTCGATGTATACGGTCATGGCGGCAGTGACGGAGAGATTTATCGCTTGGGCGGAAAGGATCAAGATGATCTGATTGATTGGCTTCGTTATTTAGACCAGCATTTTGATGGAAATATACTCCTGTTCGGCAAGGAAATGGGGGCGAATATCATCCTCAATGCTTCCGGCAAACTACAGGAGTTTGATCAGATTAAAGCGATTATTTCCGATGGGGCTTATGCTAATGTAAGAGATATTGTGAGCTATCGAATGCAGCGAGATTATTATATATTTCATTTCCCGTTTGTTATTTTGATGCGCTATATCATTAAAAGAAAGTACGGTATCGATATCAATCAGTTAGACACTGTGGAATTAGTGAAACAAAATCAGATTCCGACAATGTTTATACATACCAAAAAAGATTGTTTCGTTCCGTTAAAACAAGTCTTTCCGCTTTATAATGCAGCTCGCTGCAAGAAGGAACTGTTTGTATTAAAGGATGAAGAAAGTTTGTTTTTGTTGGATAATACCGATGGAAACGATTATTTAGATGTTTTAGATGCGTTTATTAAAGAGTATCTTGATTAATATTCTTTGATGATAAAAAAAGGAGGTAAACTATGTATTTTAGTAAAAGTAAAGGATTCCCCAAAAATTTCTTATGGGGAAGTGCATCGGCTGCTTATCAGGTAGAAGGAGCATGGAATGAAGATGGTAAAGGGGTGACTAACTGGGATAAATTTGTTCGTATTCCCGGAAAAACATTTAAAGCGACAACCGGAGATGTTGCTGTAGATCATTACCATCGTTATAAAGAAGATGTCAAATTAATGGCGGAAATGGGGCTGAAAGCCTATCGTTTCTCGATTGCATGGGCACGTATCTATCCTAATGGAAAAGGAGCAGTAAATGAAGCGGGGATTCAATTCTACAATGATTTGATTGATGAATGTATCAAATATGAAATTGAACCCATGGTGACCATTTATCATTGGGATTTACCGCAGGCGTTAGTTGATGAATATGATGGTTGGGAAAACCGTCAGGTTGTAGATGATTATGTCAACTATGCGACTACTTTATTTGAAAGATTTGGAGATCGTGTTAAATATTGGATTACGATGAATGAACAAAATGTGTTTACCAGTTTAGGATGGTTAACTGCCATGCATCCACCGGGGAAAACTCAGGATATGAAAATGTTCTTCCAAGTGAATCATCATGCCAATATGGCACACGCAAAAACGGTTTTAAAGTTCCATGAGATGGGACATCATGGCATGATCGGTGCAAGCTATGCTTTTGGACCTAGCTACGCATTAGACTGCCGTCCGGAAAATGCAATGGCAAAAGCAGATTATGATGATTTGCAAGTTTATTGGTGGATGGATGTTTATGCCTATGGTCGCTATCCAAAAGCAGCCATGGCTTTCCTAAAAAGCATCGACT
The DNA here is from genome assembly GCF_000829905.1 of Beduini massiliensis. Classification (GTDB taxonomy): domain Bacteria; phylum Bacillota_I; class Bacilli_A; order Erysipelotrichales; family Coprobacillaceae; genus Beduini; species Beduini massiliensis. Next base: position 355,341 of record NZ_CDPP01000005.1, on the reverse strand, counting down.
GTGCACCTGTGATGGAGGAGGGCGATGAAGCCATCTTAAAAGAAGCGGCGGCTCATTTCGATTTCATGGGAGTTAACTATTATCAAACTGCGGTTATAGAATATAATCCAATTGACGGCGTAGGTCTTTCAACACAAATGAACAACACCGGAAAAAAAGGAACCGCAAAAGAGAGCGGTATACCGGGCTTATTTAAAAACGTTAAAAATCCATATTTGCCAACAACAGATTGGGATTGGACTATCGATCCAATGGGATTAAGAATGTGCTGTCGTACCATTACAAGTCGATATGATTTGCCAATCGTTATTTCTGAAAATGGACTAGGGGCTTTTGATAAATTAGAAGACGGTAAGATTCATGATGATTATCGTATTGCTTATTTAAAAGCACATATCGAAGAATTAAAGAAAGCCTGTGATGATGGCTGTGAAGTTCTGGCATATTGCACTTGGTCGTTTACGGACCTGTTAAGCTGGCTGAACGGTTATCAAAAACGTTATGGCTTCATCTATGTTGACCGTGAAGAAGAAGAGGGTGCAAGCATGGATCGTTATAAAAAAGATTCTTACTATTGGTATAAGAACGTTATTGAAACAAACGGAGAAGAATTATAATACACAAAAGAGAAATCTGAAAAGGTTTCTCTTTTTTTCTTGCTTTATAAAGAAAAGGTATGCTATAATCATTAAAGAGTTAGATCGAACTAACAAGAAAGGACAGCTGTCCTTTAAAAAAATGTTGAAAATGTTAGATGATTATAACAAATAGGAGGAACAATGAATCAGAGATTATTACGTATCGTATGTTTGGGATTAGGTATTTTATTTTTAGTGATTGGAAGCATCGGGGTTATTTTACCTATTTTGCCTACTACTCCGTTTTTATTACTTGCTTCTTTTTTCTTTGCAAAGGGATCTGAAAAGTTTCATCGGTGGCTGATTCATACGAAACTTTATCAAAATCATATTCATGAGTTTGTTACAACAAAAGCGATGACTTTAAAAACGAAATTGACGATCCTCTTGCCAGCTTCGGCAATGATGATCCTTGCGATCTTTATCTGTCCGGTTATTTATGGACAAATCGTTATTGTTTTTTTAATCATTTTCAAGTATTATTATTTCTTTTTTAGAATCAGAACAATATCACCGCAGATGGAGGGAGACTCATGAACCTGGAAGTGAAAAGAAAAAAAGAAAAAGAATTAGTTAAAACAATGATCGATCTTTATTATGCGAAGCATGTTAATTCGCTTGAACATCAGGATTTGTTGGAATATGCTATGCGAAAAATCGATCGTTGTCCCAAAATGGCAACGAAAAGTTTTTGCAGTCAGTGTGAGATTCATTGCTATGATGAAAAAAGAAGGGGGTTGATTCGTCAAGTTATGCGCTACAGCGGACCACGAATGTTATTTAAGCGCCCGATGCTTGTCTTAAAACATTTTTATTATCAGAAATTAGGAGGTTAATATGATTAATAAACGATTATTGACATTGTTAGAGGGGAACTTATCACCGGTAAAAAAGACAGTCTTATTTCAATGGTGGGGACTGCTTGCAAATATCATCTTTAATGCGACGATTGCTTATACTTTAGCGACAGCCTACAAACAAGAATTAACGATGATCAAATTGATTGCTGCGATTTTGATTATTTTATTCATGATGGGGCTGCGATTTTACTGTAGCCAAAAAGCAACGATGGCAGGGCATGAAGCCGCCTTGGGGATTAAAAAAACTTTACGTGGAAAAATTTATAATAAAATTTTAGCGTTAGGCATGCATTATACAGACTTTTTTTCAACCAGTAAAGTCGTTCAGATGAGTATGGAAGGGGTAGAACAGTTGGAAATCTACTTCAGTAAATATTTACCTCAGCTCATTTACAGTCTGCTTGCTCCCCTTACTTTGTTTATTCTTTTTTGTTTTATCAGCTTTAAAACAGCCCTTTTACTTTTGCTATGTGTTCCCTTAATCCCATTATCCATCGTAGCTGTGCAGAAGTTTGCGAAAAGACTGCTATCTCGTTATTGGGGGGCTTATATGCAGTTAGGTGACAGCTTCTTAGAGAATTTGAGAGGATTGACAACATTAAAGGCTTATCAGGCAGATGAAAGAAAAACAAAACAGATGGATGAAGAAGCGGAAACGTTTCGTAAAGTAACTATGAAAGTTTTAACGATGCAGCTAAATTCTATTTCCGTAATGGATTTAATTGCTTTTGGTGGCGCTGCCTTAGGCATTATTCTGGCTATCTTTGAATTTCGCAGTGGACGTATTTCTTTAATAGGGATGCTGCTGATTATTCTGTTGTCTTCTGAGTTTTTTATTCCTCTGCGTTTGTTAGGATCATTTTTCCATATCGCAATGAATGGAATGAGTGCCAGTGAGAATATTTTTAAAATTTTAGACCATCCCTTAGATAAAAAAGGAGAATTAACACTAGATTCCAGTGAGAATATTGACATAAAAGCCGAACATGTTTCATTTGGCTACCTTGAAGAAAAGCAAGTGCTAAAAGATATAAACTTTACTATACCCGCTCGTTCATTTGCCAGCTTTGCAGGCGTTTCTGGAAGCGGGAAAAGCACGATTGCCAATATTTTAGCGGGACATCATCGCCACTATCAAGGGAGCATTCAGCTAAATAAAAAAGAATTATCCGATATTAATCAAAGAGATCTTATGGCATGCATCACCGTTGTGAATGGTGATGGTTATCTTTTTGCCGGGGATATTGCTTATAATCTGCAAATGGGGAATACGGCCATTACCCAAGAGAAAATGTGGGAGGCCTTACGTGAAGTGAAATTGGACAGCTTTATTAAAGCGCAGGGAGGATTAAGCATGCCGGTACTTGAAAAAGGGAGCAATCTTTCCGGCGGACAGCGCCAAAGGTTGGTTTTAGCAAGAGCTTTGCTTAAAGATTCCCCTATCTATATCTTTGATGAAGCCACTTCTAATATTGATGTTGAAAGTGAAAATGCGATTATTAAAGTCATCGAAAAGTTAAGAAAGCGTAAAACGGTCATCATGATTTCCCATCGTTTAGATAATGCGATCCATGCGGATCAAATCTACATGCTAAAAGAGGGGGGAATCGTTGAACAAGATACACATGCCCATTTATATCAGTTAGATGGAGAATATGCACGGGTTTATAAACAACAAGAAGCCTTGCTGAATGGTTTAAGAAAGGAGACAGCCTATGAATAGAAGTGCTTTTACTATTATGAGAAAGTTAATTGGTTTAGTCTTTCCTTTATTGCATATCATGCTGGCAGCCATCTTGTTTGGGGTCATCGGTTATCTTTGTGCAATCTTTATCACGATTCTTTCTGCTATGGCTGTTTTAAAGGGAATGGGAATGGCTGTTCTTATGTCTTTTGAACATCTTTTAATTCTGATTGGTCTATGTGCATTATCCAGAGGAATTCTGCGTTACATCGAACAAGCTTCCAATCATTATATTGCCTTTAAATTGCTGGCTTTGATCAGACATCAGGTATTTATGAAATTGAGAACATTAGCCCCGGCGAAACTAGAAGGCAGAAACAGTGGCGATTTGGTCTCATTAATTACCAGCGATATCGAACTGTTAGAAGTATTTTATGCACATACCATCTCACCGATAATGATTGCCATCTTGGTTTCACTGATAATGATTGGATTTATCGGACAATATCATGTTTTTTTAGGTGTTATTGCTGTGTTAGCCTATCTTACTGTCGGAGTATTCTTACCTTTGCATTTTGGCAAAAAAGGAAGAAATGCCGGACAACGTTATCGTGATCGCTACGGTAAAATGAATGGTTTTATCTTGGATAGTTTACAGGGAGTTAAAGAAAGCATCCAGTATAATCATGAGCAGTGTCGTTTAGCGGAAATGAATCAAGGCATGGAAAATATTGAACAGGATCAGACCCAATTAAAAAAATTAGAAGCGAAGAGTTATGCAACCAGTGATGTGTGTGTCTTGCTTTTTTCTTTGCTGATGATGGTTAGTGGGATCTTGCTTTATCAAGTTGAAGCTGTTTCTTTTATCGGACTTGTGGTTTGCACTATTGCGATGATGTCCTCATTTGGACCGGTAGTGGCATTAAGTAATTTATCCAATAATCTGCATCATACTCTAGCGAGTGGAAATCGTTTGTTAGAACTGCTTGAAGAAGAACCGAAAGTAAAAGAAATTACAGGAGAGAATCCAATTCAATATGGTGAAATGAAAATCGAAGATGTTTCTTTTAGCTATGATTTAGAAAAGATTGTTGAGGATGTAAACTTCGTCCTGCCAAAAAATAAAATCATCGGTATTCACGGTAAAAGCGGCAGCGGCAAGTCGACCTTGCTTAAATTGATGATGCGTTTCTTTGAAGTGGACAGTGGGCAGATTGTTTTAAATAATCGCTCTTTAAATCAAATCAATACCCATGATTTACGAAATATGGAAGCTTATGTTATACAGGAAACATACCTGTTTAATGATACATTGGCAAATAATATTGCTTTGGCTAAACCAGATGCAACACTTGAGGAAATCAAGCTGGCAGCAAAAAAAGCGTCGATTGATGCATTTATTGAGTCTTTGCCGGAAGGCTATATGAGTAAGGCAGGAGAACTGGGAAGTCAATTATCACAAGGACAAAAACAGCGTATCGGCATTGCCAGAGCTTTTCTTCATCAAGCGGACATTATTTTATTAGATGAACCAACAAGTAACCTCGACAGCTTAAATGAAGCCGTTATCTTGAAAGCTTTAAAGGAGGAAAGTGAAGGGAAAACCATTGTTTTAGTTTCGCATCGTGATTCGACAATGAACATTGCAGACGAGGTGTTTGAAATGAATGCCGGACAGCCATTACCTCGATAAGACAATCTCTGTTTTCTATCACACAATCATACCATATTTATCGGATATACTTGAGCAGTATCTGAAAGGAATGAAAATATGGAAAAACAAAACAAACACTTTTCAAAATTAACCATTTTATTTTATGTATTCGCTATCCTGACATTTATTTATTGTATTTTTAGTATTTATAAATCTTATGAATATGTGAACGCTCTTGTTAAGGCAGGGCAATTAACTATCAGCGGTAATATCGGGGATGTCATACAATATTTTGTCGATAATAGTTCTGCTTATCTTTTCTATGGATTGGGATTTGGAGCTTTTGGTTATCTGATCCAATTATTAAAAAATAAAGAAGAAACAGATTTGTTAACATCATCAGTTGATTTTACTTCGATTGAAGCGGAGGAAAATGACGCTCTTGAAGATGATGATTTTGAAGAAGAGGAAGAAGCGGATTTAACCGTTGAAGTAACAGCAAAAGAAACTGACGAGTAGTCAGTTTTTTCATTCCAACAAACAATAGTTATTCTTTAAAATAAAATTAAAATAGGGTATAATGGTCTAAAAGCGGGGTGTCTGTGATGCAGGAAGTCGATATTATCTATAATCTATTATCTTTTATAAATACATCTAATCGGGAAGATATGAACTACACTATTGCCCTGACTGTTTTACAAAATCTAAATAAAGTACCAAGCTGCAGTGTGAACGAGCTGGCAGATATGTGTTATACCTCGATTGCTACAATCAGCCGTTTCTGCAAATATTTTGGCTGTGAATCGTTTATTCAGTTTAAGCAGGAAATTCGTGACGGGTTAGTGAAAGCAAAAGCGGAGCTGTGTTTTGATCCGGCGGAAAAAGAGGTGCTGCTTAAAGAACCGCAGCAGTTAGTAAAAAAAGTTTACGATCTTACGATTCAGTCTCTAATGATGAACGTTAATATGAATATTCATGAAGTAGATCGAATTTGTTCTAAAATTTATGAAGCAAAAAAAGTACACTTTTTTGGGTATCAGTTTTCAAAAGTGGTAGCCAGTGATATTCAAATGAAATTCATGAAGCTGGGAAAATTTATTTATTCCTTCAACAGCCGCGGTGAAGAAGATTTAAAATATCGTGTTGTGGATCAAGACAGTTTAACGATTATTCTTTCTGTATCGGCAAACAGTGATCAAATTAAGGAGATGATCCAATGCTTAAGAGAGAAGGGCGCTGCTTTGCTTTTGATTACCTGCAATCGTGAATCACCGGTGTTAGACAGCGTTGATGAATATTATTTTATTGATGGATTGGAAAGTGATTTTACAGATTCTTCATTATCGGGGAGCATTAATTTTTTAACGGCTTTAAATGTGGTCTATATACGTTATGGGATGCTTTATCAAAAAAACGGGTAGCCGTTTTTTTGTTTTCCTAATCTATTTGATTTCTTTTAGTAAAATAAGATGAAGTCTAAGAGGACAGCAGTAAAACCGAATTAAGAAACACACTATAAAAAGTTTCATGTTCTGGTAAACGTTTTCAAATTTTGCAAAAAGATATCAATTTTCCTGTAATAAGGTATACTCCTATTGTGGACGGGGATCCAGATAATATTGAGGAGGAAGATAAATGGAAAAGAAACCTGTAAAAATCGTTACAATTGGTGGAGGAAGTAGTTATACTCCAGAACTAATGGAAGGATTTATCAAACGTTACGAAGAATTACCAATCAAAGAAATTTGGTTAGTAGACTGTGAAGCTGGTAAAGAAAAATTAGAAATCGTTGGTGCAATGGCGCAACGTATGTGGGATGCAACTCCATATGGTGTTAAAGTTCATTTAACTTTAGATAGAAGAGAAGCTTTAAAAGATGCGGATTTCGTAACTACACAATTCCGTGTTGGTTTATTAGATGCACGTATCAAAGATGAAAGAATCCCATTCTCTCATGGTATGTTAGGTCAAGAAACTAATGGTGCCGGAGGTATGTTCAAAGCATTCAGAACAATCCCTGTCATCTTAGGAATCGTTGAAGATATGAAAGAATTATGCCCTAATGCATGGTTAATCAACTTCACTAATCCATCTGGAATGATCACTGAAGCAGTTATCAAACACGGTGGATGGAAAAAATGTATCGGATTATGTAACGTACCAGTAGGTGCTTTATTAAGCGAACCACCAATGTTCGGATTAACTGAAAGAGAATGTATCCATCAATTCGCTGGTTTAAACCATTTCCATTGGCATAAAGTAACTGATGCTCAAGGTAATGATTTAACTGACAAAATCATCGACAATATGTACAAAGATGTTGAAGATGGAACACCTGCAAACATCCATGATGTTAAATTCTTAAAAGATCATTTGAAACAAGTTCAAGTTATTCCTTGTGGATACCATAGATATTACTATATGCATGATGAAATGTTAAAACATGGTATTGAAGAATTCAATACAATCGGTACTCGTGCTCAACAAGTAAAAGTAACTGAAGCTGAATTATTCGAATTATACAAAGATCCTAACTTAAACTACAAACCAGAACAATTAACTAAACGTGGTGGAACTCACTACTCAGATGCAGCTTGTGAATGTATCAACTCTATCTACAATGATAAGAGAACTCACATGGTTGTAAGTACACAAAACAATGGTGCAATCACTGATTTACCATATGACTGTATCGTAGAAGTTTCAGCAATCATCTCTGGTAAAGGGGCTATGCCTTTAACTTGGGGTAAATTTAATCCATCTGAAAGAGGTTGGGTACAAATCATGAAAGCTATGGAAGAATGTGTTATCGAAGCTGCCATCACTGGTAACTACGGTTTAGCTTTAGCTGCATTCGAAATGAATCCACAAGTTGAACATGGTGCAATCGCTAAAACTGTATTAGATGAATTATTAGTAGCTCATGAAAAATACTTACCACAATTCGCAGATAAAATTGCTGAATTAAAAGCAGCTGGTGTTGCTTCAAAAGATCCAGTAGTTATGGATTTAATGGTTAACGGACACTAATATAATGAACAAACCTTGCCTAGGCAAGGTTTTCTTTTATCATGAGCGCTAAAATCGAAGTTGTCTTTTTTTAGATATTTATGGTATCATTAGATTAAGGTGGTGGTAGCAGTGACAATTAAAGAAGTAAGTGAGAAGTTCGGTCTTTCCAGTGATACGCTGCGTTATTATGAAAAAATAGGATTAATTGAGCCGGTGGAAAGAAACAGCGGGGGAATCAGAAATTATCAAGATAAAGATTTAGCGCGTATTCAATTTTTAAAATGCATGCGTATTTCCGGATTGAGCATTGAAATGCTTAAAAAATACATTCATTTATTTCATGAAGGGGATCAAACAATCGCACAACGTAAAATGATTTTAGAACAACAGCGCCATGAACTGTTAAGCAAGATGCAGGAATTACAAGATTCACTGGATCATTTAGATCATAAGATAGAAACTTATGAAACAAATTTAGTACGATTGGAAAAAGAAATGGCACTGAAAAATTAAATGGAGATAGGTTTTATGCCTATCTTTTTATTTGCGTGCTATAATGGAATGAGAGGAGGGAAATCAGGATGGTTATAAAAAAAGAAGTCATGATTACACCGTTTCAACTGCCGCGTATGCTGCATATTTATTTACCGAAACATTATGAAGAAAGCGGCGAGCGCTATCCTGTCATGTATATGTATGACGGACATAATCTTTTTCATGATGAGGATGCTACTTACGGAAAATCATGGAAAATGGAAGAATATTTGGACTATATGGAAACAAAGTTGATTGTTGTAGGAATAGAGTGTAATCATGAAGGGAATGAGCGGTTGAACGAGTTTTGCCCGTTTGATGTTGATCATCATCATTTCGGAAAGATCATCGGCAAAGGAGAAGGGTTTATGGATTGGGTCGTAGAAGAACTGAAGCCTATGATCGATACATTGTATCGTACACAGCCCGATCGTGAGCATACGGCAATCGGCGGCAGTTCGATGGGAGGATTAATGGCATTGTATTCCGCCGCAAAATATAATCACTATTTTTCTAAAGCCGCAAGCTTATCTCCGGCAGTGAGTTTTTGCTATAAACAGACAAAAGAAATGATCAGTCAGTATCAGATCGACCCTAAAACCTATGTGTATATTGATTGGGGAAGCGATGAATCAAGAAATAAGCAGCAGCTGACATATGCTACCAGCCGTAATCTTGAAATTGCCCATCTTTTTGATAAACAGGGGGCTTCTGTTTATCCGCGAATTATTATTAATGGCAAACATAATGAAGAAACTTGGGAACAACAGGTGCCGATCTTTATTGATTATTTATTTGGCAAATAAAAAAACATCCGCAGATGTTTTTTTGTTTTTATAGTTATTTAATGATAATTCCTTCCGTTGGACCACCGGCAGCATTTGATTCATCTGTATCAATATGCATCGCGGTTGCATAACTAGGGCTTACGCGGCAAACAACATCACCAAAAGTAAGGGATCTTCCGTTTGTTTCCACTTGTACGCTAACGATTTGCTTATCGGCAACACCGAATTTTTCTGCATCTTCCACAGTTAAATGGATATGTCTTTTTGCGGCGATAACTCCAAAAGGAATTTCGATTTCCCCTTTAGGTCCGACTAATTTGCATCCTTGAGTACCTTCTAAGTCACCTGATTCACGAACTTCTGCTTTTAATCCGATTGAACGTGCATCGGTCAATGAAATTTCAACTTGAGTATGATCTCTGACAGGTCCTAAAATACTTACTCTTTGCATTTCTCCTTTAGGTCCGACAATCGTTAATCTTTCTTCACAAGCAAATTGTCCCGGCTGAGAAAGTTCTTTCTTTTTAGTTAATTCATAACCTTCTCCAAATAGAGCGGCTAATGCCTTTTTGCATACATGAATATGACGTGCTGAAGTTTCTACAATAATTTTTTCTGCCATAAAATATCTCTCCTTTATACAATCTTATTTTACACTATTTCGCCTGATGTTCAATCCTTTTGCATTAAATTATGAAAACTTTTTTATAATCCTGCGAAAAAATTATTGATGTTAAAATTTTAACAAGTTTCAGCATATTTTAACAGTTTTCTAATTTTTATTTTTTCTTATGTAACTAGGATAATAAGCTCAAATTTGTTATAATAATAGTAAGAGGTGGGGATAATGGACAATTTTTTTGACATGATAACATTACCAAGCATCATTACTTTTTTGCGGTTTGGTTTAGATTTATTTTTAGTTTGGATTTTATTCTATTATTTGATCAGCATTGTACGTAAAAATTTGCGTACGTTACAGATATTTAAAGGGATTCTTATTATTTTAATCGTTAAATTATTAACGACAGCCTTGAATTTAAAAACATTAGGTTATTTAGTCGATACGGTGTTGATGTGGGGGGCGGTAGCGTTGTTCATTATCTTCCAGCCGGAAATTCGTGCAACGTTGGAAAAAATCGGGAAAGCTAATCTTTCGGCACCGGTTCGCAGTACCATGGATACGGCTAAGAAGCATTATATCCTAGATGAGGTGACAAGAGCGCTGCAGTTCTTTTCAACTAACCGAGTTGGGGCATTGATTTCTTTTGAATTAAATCAATCTTTAGAGGATTATATTACTGCCGGAACGCAGATTCATGCCGATATCAGTTACGAGTTAATTCTTACGATCTTCTATGAAGGTACCGCACTGCATGATGGCGGAATGATTATTCAAGGAGATAAAATTGCTTGTGCCAGTGCTTTTTTTGAACCGACAACCCGAGAATTAAGTCCGATTTATGGGGCTCGTCACCGTGCCGCTTTGGGGTTAAGTGAAGTCAGTGATGCGCTAACGATTATTGTTTCTGAAGAAACTGGAAATGTATCTTTTGCAAAAAACGGAGAGCTAATTCGTATCCCATTAGTTGAACTTTGGGATCGTTTGGCTAAGGAATTAGGTTGGGAAGATACAATAAAGGAGGGAAAATAACATGGCAGATGAGAAAAAAGATAAAAAAACATCCGAAGGCTCAACTGACTTTTTCCTAAACTTTATGAAAAAACGTCGCGAACAGGAACCTAAAAAAGAAGAATCTCAAGAAAAAGAAAAACGTGCACCTTTAAAAAATACGGTGTTGGATAGTGTCTATGCGATTATTGATGCAATCAATCATGTGATTGAAGGCATTTTGATGGACGATCGAAAATCAAAGTGGCTTTCTTTAGTCATGGCAGCCATTTTGTTTATCACGGTGAATGGATCTTCGATCACCGCAACAACGGAGCGCACAGTCGAAGATGTTCCCGTAAGTATCGTAAATCTCGATGAAAATTATGCAGTCACCGGAATGCCGGATAAAGTAACGCTGAAGCTGACGGGGAATGTAGTGAATTTACAGTCGGCGGTTTATAAAGGGGATTATTCTGCATATATTGATTTTAATGGCTATAGTGAAGGAACATACACCATGGATATTAAAGTCAAGGGACTTTCAGGCGGAATTACGGCAGTGGTATCTCCGGGCAGTGCCAGTGTCACTTTATCTCCAAAAGAATCGCGTGTCTTTGCATTAAGCTATAAATATATTAATGAAGATCAAAAAGATGCGAAATATGTTTTAGAGCCGCCGGTATTATCAAAATCAGAAGTAACTGTGACAGCGGGAAGAGAAACTTTAGATGCGATTAAATATGTGCAGGCGGTCATCGATGTTAAACAGGTGAATGCGTCGTTTACTCAAAAAGCGACAGTAAAAGCATTTGATGAGTATAATAATGAATTGACCGTTGATGTAGAGCCGGCAACAGTCGATGTGAGTGTCAGTGTGACTTCTTCAAGTCAGCAGGTACCGGTGAAAGTGAATCGAGTAGGAACGATGGATGACAGTTTAGCGATTGCTTCTATTACGCCTTCCGTCACGACAGCTATGATCTACGGGGCAAAGGAAAATTTGGAAAATGTCAAAGCAATCTATGCTTCCGTCGATGTTTCACAGATTTACGAGAATAAGGAAGTCTATGGCATACCGATCGAATTGCCGTCAGGGGTGAATAGTGCTTCTATTGATACGATCAATGTCAGCATTGTCGTAGAAAATCGAATCAGCAAAACGATTAATGACGCTGAAATCAAAGTACTAAACAACACAGCGAATCGAAAAGTGGATTTCAACAGTGTGATTACGGTAAGTGTTTCCGGTGCCGCTTCAAAGATTTATGCTTTGGATAGTTCGGTAATTCAGGCTACGATTGATATTAATGGATTGGAACCGGGAGAATATGAAATTCCAGTCACGTTGAAATCAACCGATTCTCTGTTGGATATCACACTGTTAAGTGAAGAAAAAGTAAAAGTGAAAATAGAGTAGTGAAGACTACTCTATTTAATTTCACATATTTCCACACATTATTGCAATAATGTGCTTATATGTTTTTAATAAAGTATAAATGAGGTGAGAATATGAAATACCGTATCAATATTATAGATGATGAAAAACAATTAAATGATTTAGTGAGAACCTATTTGGAAAAAGAAGGGTTTTATGTCTATTCTTTTTATACTTATGATGAAGCTTTATTGCATATTGAAGATGATGTGCATTTATGGATCGTGGATATCATGTTGGATAAAGAAAGCGGATTTGAGCTGTTGAACCAAATTAAAGCAGTAAAACCGGATATGCCGATTGTCTTTATGTCGGCAAGAGATCAGGAATTAGATCGAATCATCGGTCTGGAAAAAGGGTGTGATGAATATATTACCAAACCATTTGCCCCTAAAGAAATGGTGCTGCGAGTACATAATATTTTAAAACGTGTTTATAAGAATAATCCGTTCTTAATTTCTATTGACGGCTATCTAATCGATGAGGTAAAGCGTAAGGTGCTAAAAGATGACGAGGAGATTGATCTTACGACAAAAGAATATGATTTGCTGCTGTTCTTTTTAAAGAATCGTTCATTGGCAATTTCTCGTGAGCAGATTTTATCAAAAGTATGGGAAGAATTCTATTTTGGCAGTGACCGTGTGGTAGATGATACATTGAGAAGATTAAGAAAGAAGATGCCAAACTTAAATATTAAAACTATTTACGGCTTTGGATATCGTTTAGATTAATGAGCAAACGTTTAAGCTTGCTTCAGCAGCTGGGCTTATTGGTCATGGGAATCTTACTGCTGATCATCTTTGTGGTATCACCTTTGATCAATCGCAATCTAAATAATTTAATCAGCAGTCAGATGTTTGAAACAATTCAAGCGAATCAGCTGGATTATTTAAAAGACTATTATAACCCTTATGATAAAGGGAAAGAGAAGCAAGTCTATCATATTACCCGAAGAATCGTGAATGATGCGATCCAATGGGAAGCGATTCCGCCGTTAACAGTAATGACAACGCGCGATATGGTACAGGAACTGTTTTCTAAAAATGTAGCAGAACAGAGCGAAACCATTGAAAATTACATTGCCGAATACCGGGGACAAAAGATTTATTATACGATTACAAAATTAGCAGATGATGGCAGTTATATTATTTCTTTTGTTTATAATGACTATTCGACAGAACTGCTGAACTCCATTAAAAATGAATTGGTTTATGTGCAATATATCGTCTTATTTATCGTTGCATTAATTATGACCATCTGGGTATTTACCTTTATCAAGCCGCTGCAAAAAATAAAAAATTATATTGAAACGATAAAACGCGGTGAAAAAGGAACGCTGGATATCGAAAGAAATGATGAGATTGGTCAAGTATCGATGGCTTTGGTGGATATGAAAAATGAATTGGATCAGCAAGAAAAGTTGAAAGAAGAGTTTATGCATAATATTTCGCATGATTTAAAAACACCGATTGCAGTCATTAAAAGCTATGCGGAAAGTATGAAAGATGATATTTATCCTTATGGAACTAAAGAATCCTCATTGGACGTTATTTTAGAAAACACAGAACGATTAGAAAACAAGGTGCAGTCTTTCCTTTATTTGAATCGATTAGATTATATAAATCAAGATGAACTGATCTTAGAAGATGTGAATATGAATGAGCTGATCAGTAAGATTAAATCGCAATTAGATGTCAGTGATGAAATCATTACGGTAATTGAAAACACGGAAGCGTTAATCTTTAAAGGACAAGAAGAACACTGGCGCAATGTGTTGGAGAATATTATTGAAAATGCCAAACGCTATTATCATCATCAAATTATCATTACGATTGATGAATCCGGTATTTCGATTTTTAACGACGGACCGACAATAAGCACAAAACTGCAAAAAGAAATATTTAAGCCTTATTCAAAAGGGGAAAAAGGCAACTTTGGACTGGGATTATCGATCGTAAAAAAAGTAGTGGATATGTATGGCTATACAATTCAAGTGGAAAATATGGAAAATGGAGTTACTTTTAAAATTAAAAATAGATAATGATTTGAATTATCTATTTTTTTTATGAATTTGTTTTAAAGAAATGACATCTTTGGTATAATAAGACAATGAATGGAGTGTTAATTATGTCATTGGAAAGAATAAAGGAACTAACAAAATTATTAAACCAATATGGTTATGAATACTATGTTTTAGATAATCCTACTATCAGCGATCAAGAATATGATCGATTAATGCAGGAATTAATGGCATTGGAAGAAAAATATCCGGAGTATTTATCACCGTCATCGCCAACACAGCGAGTAGGGGGCGTGGTCTTAGATGCTTTTAAAAAAATAACGCATACAAAAAGTATGTTGTCACTAGGTAATGTTTTTTCAAAAGAAGAATTGATTAATTTTGATCAACGTATTCAGGAATCTCTTCAAAAGCCGGTGGAATATGCTTGCGAACTTAAAATAGATGGACTAGCTGTTTCTTTAGTTTATAAGTTAGGTGAATTAGATTATGGAGCGACACGAGGTGATGGAACGACCGGTGAGGATATTACCCATAACGTCAAAACGGTGAAATCCATTCCTTTAACGATTCCTTATAAGGGAGACTTGGAAGTACGTGGTGAAATCTTCATGCCTAAAAAATCATTTAATGAGTTAAATGAATTACGTAAAAAAGATGGAGTAGAACTCTTTGCTAATCCTCGTAATGCTGCCGCTGGGAGCGTACGTCAGTTAGATTCTGCCATTGCCGCACAGCGCAAATTAGATGCGTTTTTATATATGGTGCCGGATGCTTTGGATTATGACTGTATCACGCATTATGATTCTTTGCAGTGGATTGCTTCATTAGGCTTCAAAACGAATCCACATACGCGCGTGTGTCAAACCATCGAGGAAGTTTGGGCATACATCGAAGAGTACAGTGCAAAACGCAGTGAACTGCCTTATGAAATTGATGGAATTGTCATCAAGGTAAATGATATCGAACTGCAAAATCAGTTAGGCTATACAGTAAAGGTTCCTAAATGGGCAACCGCTTATAAATTTCCCGCAGAAGAAGTGATAACCAAACTTAAAGATATTGTATTTACAGTAGGAAGAACAGGACAAATCACACCGAATGCGGTTTTAGAACCGGTTCGTGTAGCCGGAAGTCTTGTTCAGCGTGCTTCTTTACATAATGAGGATAACGTTGTATCAAAAGATATTCGTATCGGCGATTATGTGGTGGTCAGAAAAGCCGGAGATGTTATTCCGGAAGTGGTACGTCCGGTGATTGAACGCCGTGATGGCAGTGAAAAGAAATTTGAAATGACAAAAGTCTGCCCAAAATGTGGAGAACCTGTTTCTCGCGAAGAAGATCAGGCTGCTTATTTCTGCCACAATCCGCATTGTGATTCAAAGAAGATTGAAAAGATCATTCATTTTGTTAGTCGAGATGCAATGAATATCGATGGACTGGGTGAAAAGATTGTGGAACAGTTCTATAATCAAGGGTTTATTAAAAATATTGAAGAAATCTATTATTTAAAAAACCATGTCAATGAAATTATCGAGTTAGACGGATTCGGTCAAAAATCAATGGATAATCTTATTGAAGCCATTGAAAAAAGCAAACAAAACTCATTAGAAAAACTGCTGTTTGGTTTAGGGATTCGCGGTGTTGGTGCGAAAATGGCAGAAGTGTTAGCCGCTCGTTTTAAGACAATGGAAGCATTGATGGAAGCAAAATATGTAGAACTCATCAACATCAACGATGTCGGTGAAACGATCTGTGAGGCAATCTTAGACTATTTCAGAGAAGATGAAAATAAGGCCTTGATCCGTCAGTTGAAAGAACTGGGATTAAATATGACCTATTTAAAGGAAACAAATTTCAGAGACGATACACCATTCTCTAATAAAACGGTAGTTGTAACGGGAACGCTGGAAAAGTACAATCGAAATGAGATCAAAGAACTGCTTAAACAGTTGGGCGCTAATGTCACGAATAGTATTTCTAAAAAAACAGATTACTTAGTTTGTGGTAAAGATGCCGGGAGCAAATTAGAAAAAGCTGAAAAAATTGGAGTACAAGTGATTACAGAAGAAGAATTTGAAAGGATGGTGTCAGAATGAAGAAAAGTATAATCTGTTTATTAGTGCTTAGTTTTTGCTTAACAGGGTGTAAGAAGGTAAAAGATACCATCGATAAAGAAACATCGGCGGAAAGTGCTGTTGCCAATTCATTTGACAATACCTATTATAATACGATCAATACGAATGGCAGTGCGATTCGTGAGACGATTTATAATGACCTTTCCAGTAACCAAAATGATTATAATACGATTGGGAGAGGACTTCAGATCCTTTCCCTGGATTATTTTTCCAATAAAGATCATTATTTAAAAGAGGGAAGTCATATTTCGGCAGATGATTACAGCAATCTATTGGGACGAAGTGAATATTCCATTCAGATTCCTAAAGGAGAAACCGTCGATGGTGTCAGTGATCCGGCAATCTTTGAATCGCTTGTCCAACAAGAATACGTTAAAAAGAATGGCGATCAATATACATTATCGGGAATTTCCATTGCAATCGCGATATCCCCAGATGCTGAAGTGAACGGTGTGACAAAAGAGTTTACACAAGAAAACCTCATTCGTTACTCCAAAGAAGCAATAGCAAAGACGTACAACTACTTTGCCAGTCAATATGAAGATTTAGCGAATGTTCCTATTTTAGTCAGTGTCTATCAGTTGGCCAAAGCAACGGATGCAACGAGCGGAAAATTTATATTAAGCAGTTATTGTCAAGGCGGTGTTGGTGATATTAAAACTGTGGATATGGAAACCGTTGTATTTACCAGCGATCGCGCCAAAGAAATAGATAATGCACTGTCTAGCCAATTTGTATTATTTAAAGAAAAAATAAAAAATGCAGCGATTGATGCAACTGGAGTAGTTGGCTATGCGACTTACTTAAATGGAAAAATTATCAGTATGCGTATTGAATTCAGATTAAATACTAAGACGTTTACGGAAACAAACGCCTTGATGAACGTAGCGGCCAGTGAAATGGACAGCTGTTTTACAACGGAATTTGATATTACCGGTATTGTCTATGCGCAAAATCAATTACAGGGTTTTATCTTGAAAAAAGCCGGCGACAAAGCATACAGTCATACAATTTATTAGAGAGGATTTTAAATATGAACGAAACAGAAGAAATGTTGAAGGCATTAGGATTAAAAACAATGTTTGCAATCAGTGATGAAGAAATGCCGGCATTAGTAAAAGAATATGAAGTATTTATGAACCATGTAGAGGTACTGGATAAAATTGATACAACGGATGTCGATATCTTGGCGTTTCCTTATGAAATTGAAACTTCTTTTTTAAGAGAAGATTTGCCAAATCATGTGATCAGTATTGAGGATGCTTTGAAAAATGCACCTAGTGTGGAAGATCATCAAATCAAAATGCCAAAGGTGGTGGGATAATGTACGGACTGACAATTACACAGCTGCATGACATGCTGAAAAATAAAGAAATCGATATTAAAACTTATTATGAGCAGCTTTTTAGTGACACTAATGAGGTTCAACAGCGTTTAAATGCATTTGTTACTATAACTAAAGAAGAAGCACTGGCAAAACTGGATCACTTTCAGTTTGATGAAAACAATTGGTTAAGCGGCATTCCTTTTGTCGCTAAAGACAATTACTCAACAAAAGGAATTAAGACAACAGCATCAAGTCGTATGTTAGAACATTATGTGCCGATCTATAATGCACATGTTATTGATAAGTTAGCAAAAAAAGACTGTATCATGATTGGTAAGTCAAGCATGGATGAACTGGCAATGGGAGGGACGAACAAATCTGCCCTAACCGGACCGGTCGGTAATCCTTATGATGCAACTCGTATCGCCGGTGGATCGTCTGGTGGAAGTGCCGCAATCGTGGGAAGCGGATTAGTTCCGTTTGCTTTAGGCAGCGATACAGGAGATTCCATCCGTAAGCCGGCAGGATATTGCGGTGTCATCGGTTTCAAGCCGACATGGGGAAGAATTTCCCGCTATGGCGTTATTCCGTATGCCTCTAGTTTAGATCATGTAGGTGCATTCACACGCAGTGTAGAAGATATGGCAATTGTTATTGAAGCAATGAGTGGAAGAGATGAGCGTGACATGACTTCTTCAAATCGTCCGGTAGAAGCTTACTACGATCACTTAACGAGTGATATTCAAGATAAAAAAATTGCGGTGATTCAAAATATTTACGATCAAATATCAAATAGTGAAATTAAGGAAAATTTTGATCACATCATCGATCTTTATAAAAAAATGGGATGCACGGTTGATTTTGTAGAGTATGACGAAACGTTATTGAAAGCGATGCTGCCAACATATACAATCATCGCTAACTCAGAAGCAACAAGCAACCATGCCTGCCTGGACGGAGTAAAATATGGAACAAGAGTCGATGCGGCTACTCCGGATGAAGTGATGATTGCTTCACGCACCAATGGTTTTGGAGCACATATTAAACGTCGCTTTATTTTAGGAAATTTAGCACTGGCTACCCAAAACCAAGAAAAGATGTTTAGAAAAGCACAAAGAGTACGACGACTGATTGTTGAAGAACTAAATAAAATTTATGAAAATTACGATGTAATTTTAGGACCTACAGCAGGACATGTCGCTGCGAAGATCGAAGAGGAAGAAACGGATCGTCTGACTGATGAATATTTGATCTTAGAAAACCATTTGGTATTAGGTAACTTTGCAGGAACCCCTAGTTTGACTTTGCCATGTGGATTTGTTGACGAAATGCCGATTGGAATCAATATTATGGGTAAATTATTTGAAGAACAAACGGTGCTTAATGCTGCTTATGCACTGGAAAAAGAATTAGGATTAAAAAATAAATATGCAAAGGGGGAAGCATAATGAATTTTGAAGTCATCATTGGATTAGAAGTCCATTGCGAATTAACTACACAATCAAAGATGTTTTCTGCTTCACCTGTTACCTTCGGACAAGCACCAAATACAAAAGTAAATGAAGTGGATTTAGGAATGACCGGAACAATGCCGGTCTTAAATAAAACAGGCGTTGAATATGCAGTTCGTGTTTGTCATGCTTTGAATATGGAAATCGATGAATTGCTTCGATTTGACCGTAAAAATTATTATTATTCTGATTTACCGAAAGGATTTCAAATTACACAGGATCGTTTTCCGATCGGACGTAACGGAACAATGGAAATCGAAGTTGACGGTAAAAAGAAAACAATTGAGATCGAACGTTTACATATGGAAGAAGATACTGCAAAACAGCTGCATTTCGATGACCATACACTGATCGATTACAATCGTTCCGGGATTCCTTTGATCGAAATTGTCACAAAACCTAATATTCGCAGTGGTAAAGAAGCCGCCGCTTATTTAGAAAAACTGCGCTCTATTTTCCTTTATACAAAAGTTAGTGATGCCAAAATGGAAGAAGGTTCGATGCGTTGTGATGTCAATGTTTCTATTCGTCCGTTTGGAAGTGATAAATTCGGAACCCGTACGGAAATTAAAAACTTGAATTCAATTTCCAATGTTCAAAAAGCAATCGAATTTGAAGTCAGCCGACAAGAAAAAATCTTGCTTCAAGGCGGAAAAGTTTTGCAAGAGACACGCCGTTATGATGAAGGATTAAAAGAAACCGTCTTGATGCGTTCAAAAGGGGATGCTGTAGATTATAAGTATTATCCGGAACCTAATATTCTGCCAATTCGTTTGGATCATCAATGGGTATTGGATATTAAAGAAGCTTTACCGGAAATGCCGGAGGAACGTATCAAACGTTATGTTGAAAAATATCAACTGCCTAAAAATGACGCTAAAATCTTAGTGGCAACAAAAGAAATTTCTGATTATTATGATGAAGCGATCCGATATACTAAGGAATATAAATTAGTCTGCAACTGGCTGTTGGGAGAAACGATGGCCTATTTAAACAAATCCAATACGACAATTGAAGCGATTAAAATGATTCCTAAATGCTTAGCGGAAATGGTGAATTGTGTTGTTGATGAGACGATTTCCAGCAAACAGGCAAAGAAAGTATTTGACTTAATGATGGAAACAGGTAAAGACCCAGAGACGATCATAGAAGAAAATCACATGAAACAGATTTCTTCTGTAGATGAAATCAGAAAGATTGTTTGCGATGTACTCGATAAAAATCCACAGTCGATTGAAGACTATAAGAATGGAAAAGATCGTGCCGTAGGATTCTTAGTTGGCCAGATTATGAAAGTGACCGGCGGGCAAGCAAACCCGGGTATAACGAATAAGGTATTGATCGAAGAATTAAAGTCGAGATAATAACTTTTCTATACTTATTGATAAATTTTTGATACAATAGCGTTAAGAGGGTGAAAAAATGAGTGATAGTAATAAAAAACAACTTCGACATGCCAGATCAGAAGATTCAAAACATGTAGATGACAATACATCAGCACCAAGAAGAAGACGTGCGAAAGAAAGTAAAGGGAAACGCAAATTTAAGCCGATTTATATTATTCCTATCGTGTTTGTCGTTTGCTGTTTAGGATTTGCTTATTATATGTTTAGTTCTTTGAATACGAAAGGGCCGGTTTACGGTCAGCGCTGCTCAAGCGGTATGACATTGGATCTTTCTAAGATGACTGAAGCACAAGAGAAGATCAGTCAGACAGAGGGGATTTCTTCGGTTAAAATCAGTTCGGATTGTCTGATCATTAAAATGGAATTCAAATTTGCAGAAGACGTTGCATTGGAAGATGCTAAACAAATGGTTATTGATGCAACTCATGTCTTTGATGAAACTATGGGGTATCCTAAAAATTCAGAAGAAGATGCTTATTCTAAAATGTTATCGGTGGATGGTGACAGACGCCAGTATGATTTAGAAATCGTTTTATATGGGGGACAAGAAGGATTCCCTGCTTATGGAACGAAGCAATATCGAAATAACGAGATTACCTTTACAGATGCCAACGCTAAAGATCAAGCTTTAGCCGATAGTGTTGTAGCAGGACAAAATAACGAATAAACGAGCGTTGCTCGTTTTTTTAAAGGGAGAATAAATGAAAAAGAATGATTATTTTGAAGCCGAGTGTGTCGATTTAACACATGAGGGACAAGGTGTAGTAAAAGTAGAGGGGATTCCTTATTTTGTTAAAGGAATGCTGATCGGAGAAACCGGAAAACTTAAAGTGATTAAACAACTTAAAAATTATGGAATTGCCCGTTTGATTGAATTGAACTCTGTTTCTAAAGATCGAGTGAAGCCACGCTGTCCAGTTTATAAGCAATGTGGGGGCTGTCATCTTCAGCATCTATCGAAAGAAGCCCAGCAGCGTTTTAAACAAAAACGTGTACAAGATGTAATGCAGCGAATCGGAAAAGTAGACTGTGAGGTGGCGGAAACACTTGTTCAAGACGATCCCTGGTTTTATCGCAATAAAGTTCAAATGCCGATCGGTTTTGTCAATGGACAATTAGAAACAGGTTTTTACAAACAACATTCTAATGACATCATTCCAACGAAAGAATGTTTTATTCAAAACCATGCTTCAAACCGATTAGTCAATCGTGTAAAAGAATTAATGGTGGAATATAAAATCGAACCTTACGATAAACTAACAGGAAAAGGCATGGTACGTCATATTCTAACCAAATACGGATTTAAAACCGATCAGCTGATGCTCGTCTTGATTACTAACAAGGAACAGTTCAGATATAAACAGGTATTTATCGATGTGCTGACAAAAGAATTTCCTAATTTAAAAACGATTATTCAAAATATTAATATGCGCCGTGATAATGTTATTCTTGGTGAAAAAGAAAAGGTTTGGTTTGGCAAAGGATATATTCAAGATGTATTAAATGGATTAACCTTTAA
The DNA here is from genome assembly GCF_000829905.1 of Beduini massiliensis. Taxonomy (GTDB): domain Bacteria; phylum Bacillota_I; class Bacilli_A; order Erysipelotrichales; family Coprobacillaceae; genus Beduini; species Beduini massiliensis. The sequence goes on along the minus strand of NZ_CDPP01000005.1, from coordinate 333,200 downwards.
CATTTCGTCGAAATCGTTCTATCAAATCAATCCGCCGCAGGTTGAGATGCTTTATAATAAAGCGATTGAATTAGCGGATATTCAACCAACAGATACAGTGATTGATGCTTATTGTGGGATCGGAACTATTTCGCTATGCATGGCAAAAGCTACCAAAAAAGTCATCGGTGTTGAAATCGTTGAACAAGCGATTGCTGATGCAAAAAAGAATGCGGAAATCAATCATATCGATAATGTCGAGTTTTTGGTCGCCGATGCTGCTGAATACATGACAAAATTAGCGAGAGAAAATGTCCATATCGATGTTGTGATGGTTGACCCGCCAAGAAAAGGGTGTTCTACAACGTTTCTGGATGCCGTAGTTAAATTAGATCCACGTAAATTAGTCTATATTTCATGTGATCCTTCTACTCAGGCACGGGACATTGCTTATCTAAGTCAATTTGGATATCAAGTTATAGGACCTTGTCAGCCGGTAGATTTATTCGCACAAACTTATGGTATCGAAAATATTGTTCAGCTTGCAAAAAATAAAGTGAAATAAATGCTTGTATAAGAGAATGCACTTCAAAAGCTTAGTGTGAAAACTAACTTTTAAGGTGCATTTTTTGCGATTTAATTTTTAAATCAAAGCAGGTCTAAGTATTCCCAAGAGTTCAAGACCAAAGTGAATTTCTGATTTAATGAAGTCATGTAAACATTTTGAATCATTTCAATAGGTATAGTGTTGTCTTAGTTTTATGTTATCATCTCCAAGTTAGTTTATTGTCGATGTCACTCTATTAAATGATAATTCATTTCACAATATATTGACGTTTATCGATATGTATGTTATTCTTATATCGAAGAATATAGATATGAGGAGATAGATATGCAAATAGATTACGAAGAAGAAGCAAGATTGTTCAAAGCGTTTTGTGATCCTAACCGATTGCTCATTTTAGATATATTAAGGTCAGGAGAACACTGTGCATGTAAACTTCTTGAAATCATGGATTTAAGTCAATCCACTTTATCGCATCATATGAAAATACTGGCTGATGCGGGAATAGTAAATGTTAGAAAAGATGGGAAGTGGTCTCACTATTCTATTTCAAAAAAAGGGATAGAGAGGGCGGTGGACTGTTTAAAGCAATTAAATCCAACAGTAAGTAAAGAGTAATAAAACCGTCTTAAAGACGGTTAATATTATGGTAAATACATCGAAATATATCGATATAAGGAGGTACTATGAATTCGATTTGGTTATTTATTCAAGATCAAATTTTAGGAATGCACTGGCTGAATGCATGGATTGGACAGGTATTAAATGCAATCGGATTGCCGATTGAGGATAAGGCAGGCGGCATGCTGCAGTTTTTCATTTATGATACAATCAAGATTTTCATTCTTTTAGGTGTTTTGATTTTTATTATTTCTTATGTACAAAGTTATTTTCCGCCAGAACGAAGCAGAAAAATTCTCGGCAGATTTCATGGAATTGGGGCAAATCTATTAGGAGCCTTGTTAGGAACTGTCACTCCCTTTTGCAGTTGTTCATCGATTCCTTTATTTATGGGTTTTACAAGTGCCGGATTACCGTTAGGCGTTACTTTCTCATTTTTAATTTCATCACCGATGGTGGATCTTGGATCGTTGGTTTTATTGATGAGTATTTTTGGCTATAAGATAGCAGTGGCTTACGTTGTAGTAGGGCTTGTTATTGCTGTTTTAGGTGGAACATTGATTGAAAAAATGAAAATGGAAGATCAGGTCGCGGATTTTATTAAGCAAGCTAAAAATGTAGAAATAGATTCCGTGTCTCTCACAGTTAAAGAGAGATGTGAATTTGCTAAAAAGCAAGTAGTGGAAACCGTTAAGAAGGTCGCAGTTTATATTTTGGTAGGAGTGGGGATTGGTGCCGTTATTCATAATCTGATTCCGGAGCATTGGGTTCAATCATTATTAGGCGGACATAACGTCTTTGCTGTACCACTGGCAACCTTGGTAGGCACCCCAATGTATGCAGATATCTTTGGAACCATTCCGGTAGCTGAGAGTCTGCTTATAAAAGGAGCGGGATTAGGCACAATCTTAGCTTTCATGATGGCGGTGACAACTTTATCTTTACCGTCTATGATTATGTTGTCAAAAGCAGTAAAACGTAAGCTGATGGTCACTTTTATCGTAATTGTTGTGACAGGAATCGTAATTGTTGGTTATTTATTTAATATCTTTTCATTTTTATTGATATAAACAGGAGGAAGAGTAATGAAATTATTTAAGGGCAAGAAAACGAAAAATACATGTTGCAACAGAGCGCTTAATCAAGAGACGTTACAAAAAGCAACACTAAAACAGAGTACAGGATCAAGAATTAAAATTTTAGGATCGGGCTGTGCTAAATGTGTTGCTTTGGAAAAAAGAGTGATCGAGGGGTTGATGCAATTAGGGATACATGAGCGTGTTGATCACATTACAGATTTTGCTGAAATCGCAAGTTATGGTGTAATGACGACTCCGGCTCTGGTCATTGATGAAAAAATAGTTGTCTATGGCAAAGTGCCGACAAGTGATGAAATCCACGTATTACTTAAAAAAGCGGGGTATTAAGATGAAAAAGAAAATAGCGTTTGTTTGTGTTCATAATGCATGCCGCTCGCAAATCGCTGAAGCTTTAGGAAATAAATTCTTATCTGAAAAGTATGCATTTTATTCTTGTGGCACAAAAATAAAATCAGAAATCAATCCAGATGCTATCAGATTGATGAAAGAAATCTATGCTATTGATATGGAAAAGACACACTATTGTAAATTGATGGAGGAAATTCCCGATGCAGATATTATTATCTCTATGGGCTGTCAAGTTGAATGCCCCTATATAGGAAGAGAATTTGATGAGAATTGGCAGCTTGAAGACCCAACAGGGAAAGGCGATATAGTTTTCAGAGAAACGATCCGGAAAATAGAAGATAAAATAAAGTTACTACATTATTAACAGATTTGTCGAATGATAAAGAAACGTCGTTTTTAGGGCGTTCTTTTTTTGTTAGGATAATGGTATAATAAACTTGTAGAAAGAAGAAATTGCTGTAGTGTAAGAATAAAACAAAAGGAGATACGCTATGAAAATGCCTGACACAAATATTGATCCAATCTATTTTGCGCCTTGCGGCATGAACTGTTTAGTCTGTTATAAACATTGTTATCATAAGAAACCTTGTGATGGATGTTTGAAAAGCGATCAAGGAAAACCGGAACATTGCCGAAAATGCAGAATTAAAGATTGTACAAAAGCTAAGAAAATTACCTATTGCTTTGAATGTTCGGAGTTTCCGTGTATTCAAATTAAAAATCTTGAAAAAAGTTATAATAAACGTTATCATGCAAGCTTGATAAAAAACAGCTATGTCGTAAAAGAAAAAGGGCTTCGTGAATTTATGCGTTTACAAAAAAAGAAATATACGTGTCAATATTGCGGAGGGATTATTTCCCTGCATGATGCAGAATGCAGTGAGTGCCAAACTAAAACAATAATGGGTGAAGAATAAGAGGCTGTAGACATTAGCGTTAAATCATATTAAGAGTACAGCAGGATGTTAGGAAGATTTAAAATTGCGGCTTGACAATATATTGATAAACAACAACACTTCAACATAAAGACTGCCACTGCTTTTTAGTAAAAGAGAAAATATTCATTTGTATAATCCTATATTAGACATTAGGTCAACTGCTGATTATCAAACAGAAAAACAAGAGTGGAACATAAAAACTTAATCCCGGCTTAGACTAGGATTAAGTGTAATTATCAATAGATTATTAGAGTTATGTTTTTATAATTCAGCCATATAATCTGCCTGCTGATCCTGCCAATATTGACGGTCTTCCGCTGTGATTTGGCGGATAACCTTGCAAGGATTTCCGGCCGCAATGACCATGGGAGGAATACTTTTAGTCACGACCGAACCAGAACCGATAATGGTGCCCTCACCAATTGTTACACCGGGATTGATGGTCACACTGCCGGCAATCCACACATCATTTTCAATTGTAACCGGAAGTGCATATTCTAAACCGGATTTTCTGACATCTAAATCAATCGGGTGAGAGGCTGTATAAATGGATACTCTTGGACCGATCATCACATTGTGTCCTAAAGTAATTGTGTTTAAATCTAAAAAAATACAATCAAAATTAATGAAACAATTATCTCCAACTGAAATATTTGAACCGTGACTGCAATAAAAAGGAGCTTTAACATATATATGTTTACCGGCGGTACCAAATAATTCGCGAATGATCTGTTCACGTTTTTCATTTTCATCCGGCGCCGTCTGATTAAATAAATAGCTTAAACGACGCCCGTGACGTTTCATTTGGGCAATCTCTTCTCCCTCTGATTTATATAATTTTCCTGCTAATAATCGCTCTTTATTGTTTGCCATATATTTTCCTTTCTTTTGATGGATATTATAATTTTACATTATCTTTTCTTAGAATACTCATTTTGAAAGTGGTTTGTCAAGAGGAGGCAATTTTTAAGTGTTTAGATCGTGGATGCATTATGACTGTCTATTTTATTATATTAATATAGCTCGTTAACACTCCTACAATAAAAACTAAGAAAGGGTATGATTGATTCGCTAGAAAAGATTCAGTGGTAGGATTTAAAAATAGAAAAATATGAAATTACTGATACTTTTATGGGATGAAGATTTGGAAAAAGCTTAAAAAGCAGTGTGTATTACTCATTGAATAAATGCGGAAGGGAAGGTAGTGTTTTACATTATCTTTTTTTATTTATATAATGAAATAAAGGATAAAAGAGAAATGTTAAAAGGATTTGACAAGATGACTAATCGATTTGATAGTCATAAACAGATCCATATGTATATAATACAAGCAGAAAGGGGCGCTATTATGACGTTTGGGGATAAATTAATTGAATTGAGAAAAAGCAAAGGGTTATCGCAAGAAAAGGTTGCGGAGCAATTGTCAGTGACAAGACAGACGATTTCGAATTGGGAGACTAATCAGGCAATGCCGACTATTGATAAAGCAAAAGATCTTTCTAAATTGTTTCATATCAGTTTAGATGAGTTATTAGACAATGATGTTTCTTCAATCATAATGGATCGAATGAGCAATGTTGAAAAATTGGCAAGTATGCTTATAAAAATCATTAAGGGATTTGGTGTGGCATTAATCGTGTTGCTGATTATTTGTATTTTAACCATTATTTTTTCTTACACCAGTTTTAAAAATGCCAATAGTAAACTGATTCAACCTGATAAAGAAGAAATTGTTGATGTAGGAGGAATTTAATATGAAGGAAATCAAAAAATGGAGCATTTATCTTATTGGTCCGATTATCTGTTTTTATATATTGCCAATGCTCATTCGAGATACTGGATCGGCGATGTTTGTCTTATTGGGAGTTATCCCGGTTTTATGTTTCGTTAATGGTTTGTATTATGGGTTAAAAGAAAACAAAGTGCTCGTTTATTCGCTTCTTGTAGGTCTTTTGTTTTTGCCGACCATCTTTTTGTTTTATAATTCGTCAGCGACTGTCTATACTGTCATTTTCACCTTTTTATCTTTTCTAGGGGGGATGTCCGGGAAGGGAATCTTATGGCTGAAAAAATGAGTGAAAAAGAAAAGATGATCAGTGGGATGGAGTATTCACCTCTTGATCCACGGCTGATTTTTGAGAGAGATAAGACCAGCCGAATTTTAAAACGCTATAATCAAAGTACGTTTCATGAAATGAATATGCGTCACCGCTTATTGAAAAAACTGCTTCATACGAAGGGTAATTTTTGGATCAAGCCGCCATTTTACTGTGATTATGGCTATAATATTTATTTAGGCAAAGAGGTAATGCTGAATTATGGCTGTGTCTTGTTAGATGTCTGTCCTATTTCAATAGGGGATCATACATTGATTGGTCCTTATACACAAATTTATACGGCGTGTCACTCTTTAGATCCGCTCAAAAGAAAGCAGTCCATCGAATATGGAAAACCGGTTGTCATCGGACAAAATGTTTGGATCGGCGGCGGCTGTATTATTTTGCCTGGAGTGACGATCGGGGATAACAGTGTCATTGGTGCAGGAAGTGTTGTAACAAAAGATATCGAGGCAAATGTGATTGCGGTTGGTAACCCCTGTAAAGTAATAAAAAAGAACGAAGATAACTCGATTCGTTCTTATGAATAGGTTTTGCAAGTCTCAATGAAGGCTTGCATTTTTTTATCAATCGTTTTATTTTTATGGACACAGATTGAAAACTTTCTTTCTAAGATGATATTGCTGACGTTGATGATTTGCAGCATGCCTTGCTGTAATTCGTTTTCTACCAACTTCACCGGAACAAGGGCGATGCCATGATCATTTAATACTGCCTGTTTAACTGCCTCCCAACTGTGACATTGCCAAGTAGGGGTTAGGGTAAAGTTTTGATCCTTTAAACAACTTTCCAGCTGTTCGCGTGTACCGCTGCCTTCTTCACGGTCGATGAGATCTAAATTCTTTAAATCTTCCAAGGTGAAATGATTTCTTCCTTTTAATCCTTCGTAACGGGTGGAAGCAACAAAAATCAGCTGATCATTAATGACAGGTTCTACTAAAATATCAGGATGATCGATCATTCCTTCAATCAACGCAATATCTAGTTTATTATTTAAGATCATCTCTTCAATGATGTGACTGTTATCTACATAGACTTGCAGCTGTAAACCGGGATTATCCAGTTTTAATGTTTTAAGCATCGGGGCAAAAATTGTTCCGCCGATCGTCAAAGTTGCTCCGATACGCAGGGGAAATTGATTAATGTCAGAAAAAATATGATCAATTTCATCGAAAGATTCAAGAATTTGATTTGCTTTTTCAAGTAAAATGTTTCCTTCATCACTGATCAACAATGTTTTAGAATAACGTTCAAACAATTTAACCCCATAGAAGTTTTCAATTTCCTGAATTTTTTGAGAGATTGTCGGCTGCGAAATATAAAGTGCTTTTGCGGCTTTGGACATTGATTTTGTTTCGGCGACTGTCTTAAAGATAAATAAATGTCTTCGAGTTATCATAAATTCCTCCTGTGTTATTGAAAAAATCAATAGATGTTATTTGTTTTTGCTATTACTATAATAACACAGATAGTGATATAATTGTAAATGTAAATATGAATTTATGCTAGGAGGAAAAATAATGGGATATAAAGTCGTTTTTGAACAAGCGAATGCTATCTTGGCTGAGTTATCAAAAGAGTATGACATCTATGCGCCTAAGAGATTTAGTAAACAAGGAAGATATTCAGATACGGATATTATTCGTTATGACTTAATTAACAAAGTAGAGGATATCGTATTCGATGAAAAGTCGGATTACCCTGCCAAAGAAGTGATTACCCCAATCACTCAGTCACTATTCTATTTCACTGAAGATGAATATCGTGAAAGCAAAACCAAGAATAAACCAATTCTAATTTTTATGCGTCCTTGTGATATCAATGCGATGGAACATCAAAATCAGATTTATTTAAAAAACGGGGGCTTTGAAGATTTTTACTACAAACGTGTTCAAGACAGAGTGAAAATCGTTTTAATGGAATGTACTAGCGGTTGGGATACATGCTTTTGTGTCAGCATGAATGCCAATAAAAGTGAACATTACAGCTTAGCTGTACGTCATCAAGAAGGAGAATTGATGATTGAAGTGAAAGATGAAGCGTTTGCACCTTATTTTGCTGATGCACAAGAAGAACCATTTCATGTGGAATTCATTGAAAAGAATCAAATTGAAGTGACTATTCCAAAAATCAAGGATAAAGCTACATTAAATGCATTAAAAAAACATCCGATGTGGCAGGAATTCAATAAACGCTGTATTTCTTGTGGAGCATGTACGATTGCCTGTTCAACATGTACTTGCTTTACAACAACAGATATCATTTATAATGAAAATGCGAATGTAGGAGAAAGAAAAAGAACTTCTGCATCATGCCAAATCGAGGGATTTAGTGATATGGCTGGAGGACATTCTTTCCGTCCGACAACCGGAGATCGTATGCGTTATAAGATCTTACATAAATTCCATGATTATAAAGCACGTTTTAAAGATTATCATATGTGTGTAGGCTGCGGACGTTGTACATCAAGATGTCCGGAATGCATTTCTGTGACTGCAACAGTTAAAAAGATGGCAGATGCCATTGAAGAAATTGAAGCAAAAGGAGAGGAATAATGAATAATCCAGTTAAACCAGTACCTTGTAAAATTATTGATGTAAAAAAAGAAAGTGCTTTAGAATATACATTCAGAGTTGAAAGTGACATTAAACCGGATCATGGACAATTCTTACAATTATCTATTCCAAAAATCGGAGAAGCGCCTATTTCGGTGTCTGCTCATGGAGACGGATGGATGGACTTTACAATTCGTTCTGTTGGAAAAGTGACAGATGAAATTTTCAACAAGGGAGCAGGAGATACTTTATTCTTGCGTGGCCCTTACGGGAAAGGGTGGCCTTTAGAAAAAGAATTTAAAGGAAAACATCTAGTTGTGATTACCGGAGGAACCGGTTTGGCACCTGTCAGAAGTATGCTGAATACATGCTTTGAAAATGATGGATATGTCAAAAGTTTAAGCCTTATTTCAGGATTTAAAAATGAAGAAGGAATCATCTTTAAAGAAGAACTTAAAAAATGGAAAGAAAAATTTACAACTTATTATACATTAGATAAAGATCAAATAGATGGATGGAATGTCGGATTTGTAACAGATTTAGTAAAAGAAATTCCTTTTGATAGTTTTGATGGCAATTATGCAGTGGTTATCGTAGGACCGCCAATGATGATGAAATTCACTGCAGAAAAAGCAATGAGCTTAGGCGTGCCAACAGAAAAAATCTGGGTATCTTTCGAAAGAAAAATGTCTTGTGCGATTGGAAAATGCGGACATTGCCGTATCGATGAAACATATGTTTGTTTAGACGGACCGGTATTTAATTACACGACAGCGAAAGACTTATTGGATTAGGAGGACGAACGATGAATCACGATATTGATATAAAAAAATTAAGAATCAATTGTTTCAGACAATCAAAAGTACCCGGTGAATTCATGCTGCAAATGCGTGTTCCCGGATCAATGATCGAAGCAAAATATCTTCAGGTTGTTCAAGATATCGCCAGTAAATGGGGAAATGGGACTTTCCATATCGGGATGCGCCAGACTTTGAATATGCCGGGAATCAAATATGAAAATATTGAAGAAGTAAATAAATACATTCGTGGATATATCCATGATATTGAAATTGAAATGTGTGATGTAGATATGGAAGATACAGATGCCGGATATCCAACGATCGGGGCACGTAATATTATGAGCTGTATTGGAAATTCGCATTGTATCAAAGCAAATGCCAACACATATAAATTGGCAAGAAAAATTGAAAAAATCGTTTTCCCAAGCCATTATCATATTAAAGTGGCTGTCTCAGGATGTCCGAATGACTGTGGTAAAGGACACTTCAATGACTTTGGAATTATGGGTGTGGCAAAAATGGAATATCATCCAGAAAGATGCATCGGCTGCGGCGCGTGTGTCAAAGCCTGTGAACATCATGCAACACGTGTGTTGTCTTTAAATAAAGATGGTAAAGTGGATAAAGATACTTGCTGTTGTGTTGGATGTGGTGAGTGTACAATCGCTTGTCCGACAAGTGCATGGACACGTAAAGAAACAAAATTCTACCGTGTGACTTTAGGTGGACGTACCGGTAAACAATTCCCACGTATGGGGAAACTGTTTTTAAACTGGATCACAGAAGATGCTTTATTGCAGGTATTTGGGAACTGGCATAAGTTCTCCGCTTGGGTAATGGATAATAAGCCTGAATATATTCATGGCGGACATTTAATTGATATCTCAGGATATGCCAAATTCAAAGAAATCATCTTAGATGGTGTAGAATTAAATCCAGAATGTTTAGTAGCTGAAGAATTATATTGGACAGAAAGTGAACAGCGCGCAAATATTCACTTGAAACCAATCGAACAACATAAAAAAGCAGGACCACAAAATTAAAACCACGATCTTCGTGGTTTTTTATCGGTTATGCAATTAGCGGTCATTGGTGTAAGTCATAAACAACTCTCTTTAGAAGAACGAGGGGTGTTTAGCTTTACAGATACTAAACAATTAGAATTTTCAGGCTTACTGCTTAATGAAGGGATTGAACAGTGTGTTATTTTATCTACTTGCAATCGCAGCGAAGTCTATGTCATGTACGAACAAAATATTGATTTTTTAAAGTCACTTTATCTTACTTATTTTAATCAGCCACAATCACCCTGTTATTTTAAAAAGGGAGAAGATGCTTTGCGACATCTTTTAAAAGTAACGTGTGGTTTAGAATCGATGTTAGTGAGAGAGGATCAAATCTTAGGTCAGGTGAAGCGAGCCTTAGAATTTTCCAAAAGCATGCAGTTAGGCGGAAAAGAAATTTATTTTCTTTTTCAGGAAACGATAAATTTCGTTAAGAAAATAAAGACAAAATATGTTCAGCCCTCTTTGTCACTGACTCATTTAGCAATAACGGAATTGAGTGAACGCATAGAACTCAAGGATAAAAAGATTTTGATCTGTGGGGCAGGAGAAATTTCCCGATCTTTCGTTCCATATTTATATAAGGAGAATACGCTTATTTTTGCCAATCGTACAAAAGCAAACTTAAATGATCTTTTAGAAACGTTTCCCAATATCCAAATCATTCCTTTTGAAAATCGAAAAGAAATTTTATCAAACATTGATATTTTGATCAGTGCAACATCAAGTCCCCATATTATTTTTGAAGCAAAGGATTTAGATTCCTTTCCTATCTGCGCTGTGGATTTAGCTTTGCCTAAAGATATTGATAAAAAGACTGTCGTACCTTGTATTGATTTAGAAAGCCTCGAAGAACGAATTCATATAAACAATCAATTACGTACTCAAGATGAACAAAAAATATTAGATGCGATTGAAGATATGATCACCCATTTAAGCGATAAACTGGATAGTATTAAAAATGATTATATGATACAATCTTTACAGAAAAAAAGTTTGGAAGTAGCAGATCAAACCTATCAGCTTTTAGCTCGAAAGTTATCGCTCTCAAAGAAGGATGAATATGTTTTAGAAAAAACCTTGCGAGCGGCTTTTATGCAGGTGATGAAAGAACCGATTCATTTTATAAAAAACGGACAGATTGATGATATCGCTATTATCCATAAATTATTCGATATAAAAGAGGATATTAAATGAAAATAACAATTGGAAGCCGAGGGTCGGCATTGGCATTAAAACAGACGGAATTAGTGATCGAACAGTTAAAAACTGCTTATCCGGAATATGACTATGAAATTAAAGTCATTCATACAAAAGGCGATAAAATCTTGGATGTTGCATTGGATAAAATGAATGATAAAGGAATCTTTGTGAAAGAGATCGAAAAAGAATTGTTAGAGGGGACGATTGATCTGGCGGTACATAGCTTAAAAGATATGCCTAGTTCACAGCCCGATGGGTTAACCTATACGAAAACTTTGGCGGCAAGCGATCATCGCGACTGTTTGGTTTTAAAAACAGCGAATTCATTAGATGATTTAGCACATGGAGCAGTCATTGCAACGGGCAGTAAACGCCGACGTTATCAATTGAAACAACTGCGTCCGGATTTAAAATTTGTTGATATTCGCGGAAACATCAATACACGTCTGAAAAAACTTCAAGAACAGGAGATTGATGGGTTAGTACTGGCAAGTGCAGGACTATTGCGTTTGCAATTAGAAGATAAGATCAGTCAATATTTAGATGAAGCGATGATGGTACCTGCCTGTGGTCAGGGAATTCTGGCTATTCAGGTAAAAGAAAACAGTCCTTTGATTAAGATGATTAATGCGATTAGTGATGAAGCGGCAAACCAACGATTGAAGTGGGAACGTTTGTTTTTAAGTGAAGTCGATGGAAGCTGTCATATTCCTGTCGGGGGTTACGCTAACGTAGTGGGGGAAGACCTTCATTTTCTTGCTTTATTGGGAAATGAAGAAGGAACCGTTTTATTAAAAGAAGAGATTGTTTGCAAAGAGGCAGAAGCGGAAAGTAAAATTCGCGCTTTAGCAAAGCAAATGAAGGAGAAAATCTAATGGCAGGTAAAGTTTATTTGGTAGGGGGAGGACCGGGTGCCCTCGATCTCTACACAATCAAGGCAATGACATGCATTCAGGAAGCTGACTGCTTGATATATGACCGTTTGATTGATCCGCAGATTTTAACTTATACAAAAAAAGAATGTGAGTGTATCTATGTGGGAAAAGCGGCCAATCAACACACTTTACCCCAGGACCAAATTAATCAGCTTTTAGTTGAAAAAGCACAGCAATATCAAACTGTGGTCCGTTTAAAAGGTGGAGATGTCTATGTATTTGGTCGCGGCGGAGAAGAAGCCCTTGTTTTACATGAGAATGGGATTGGTTTTGAGGTTGTCCCCGGGCTTTCTTCTTCGATTGCCGGGTTATGCTATGCGGGGATTCCGATTACGCACCGGGGGCTTGCATCAGGTTTTGAAGTCGTCACAGCTCACCATAAAAACGATACTGAATATGAATGGAATTATAATGAATTTTTGAACGATCATAAAACCTATGTGTTTATGATGGGATTATCTGAATTAGAGCGAATTACAGAGGGGTTAATGCATGCCGGAAAAGCACCGACAACACCAATGGCTTTGATTTCCAATGCCACCTTGCCAAATCAAAAAGCTTGCTATGGTCAGTTAGATACAATCGTTGATTTATTTAAGCAAAGTGATCTGACTTCACCGATGCTGATCGTGATGGGAAAAACTATAGAACTTCATGACCGTTTGGATTTCTTTCATCAAGGCGTGCTGTCAAAAAAACGCGTTCTGGTGACAACGTTTTCTAAAGAAACGCAACAGTTATCCCAATATTTTAAATCAGAAGGGGCAGAAGTGACCCAAGTACAGGTCGGAGAGATTCGATTATTGGATTTTGATATTAATTTTAGCTGGGAGCATAAACTGATTGTATTTACCAGCCGTAATGGGATTCGGGGATTCTTTGGCGGACTGTATCAAAAAGGCATGGATTTACGTCAGTTGGCTTTAGTTAGGTTTGCTTGCATTGGACAAAAATGCGCTCAGGAACTTGCTACATATGGATTTATAAGTGATATCCTATGTGATCAGGCTAACAGCGAAGATTTTAATCCGCTATTAAAAGCAAAAATTAAAGAAGAAGAAACCATGTTAGTTGTCTGTGGCAAAGGAAGCTGTGCCATCGAAACGATTCATGAAGAGGATCAATATCTGATTGTTTATGAAAATAAAGAAACTGATTTAGAAATTTCAAATGAAATGTATGATATTGCTTGTTTCAGCAGTGCATCGGCAGTACAACGAACAGCTAAATTCAACATTCAGTTTAAAACTGCGGTATCAATAGGAAAAATGACAACGAAAGCTATACGCACATTGTATCCAATGGCACAAGTGATTGAAGCAGAGGCAGCGAGTTATGAAGGCATGATTGAAGCAGTAAAGGAGAATAAACATGTTTTATAGAGGAAGAAGACTAAGAGAAAATAAAACATCGAGAGCGCTGATGAGAGAGCATCATTTGCGCCTTGATCAATTGATTTACCCGATCTTTGTTGTTTCGGGTGAAAATATTAAAGAAGAAATTTCATCTTTGGAAGGGGTGTATCGCTACTCCGTGGATCGTTTACCTGAGATCGTTGAAGAAATGCAAAGCAATGGTCTTAATTCCTGTATCTTATTTGGGATACCGGAACATAAAGATGTTTTAGCGAGTGATGCGTATGATGATCAAGGAATTATCCAACAGGCGGTTCGTCAAATAAAACGCATTGCTCCCGATATGTTTGTAATTGGCGATGTATGTATGTGTGAATATACAGACCATGGACATTGTGGTATTTTAAATGAAGCAGGACAAGTCTTGAATGATGAAACATTGGCCTATTTAGCTAAAATCAGTGTCAGCTACGCAAAAAACGGTATGGATATGGTGGCTCCCAGTGCAATGATGGATGGGCAGATTCTCGCTATTCGCAATGCTTTGGACGAACATGGTTTCAAACATATTCCGATCATGGGATATAGTGCAAAATACGCTTCAAATTACTATGGACCGTTCAGAGAAGCGGCAAACAGTGCACCTTCTTTTGGCAATCGTGCCGGTTATCAGATGGACGTTGCCAATTCAAAAGAAGCAATGCGGGAAATTGCGGCTGATATTGAAGAAGGTGCGGATATTATTATGGTAAAGCCGGCACTTGCGTTTTTAGATGTTGTTAAAGAAGCACAGTTAACCTATGATATGCCTATTTGCGCTTATAATGTCAGCGGTGAATATGCAATGCTGAAATCCGCTGTTAAGCTAGGGCTGATGAAAGAAGACGTTATTGAAGAATCCTTGTTAGCGATCAAAAGAGCAGGAGCAGATATGATTATCACATATTTTGCTTTAGAATTAGCTAAAAAATGGAAGGGTGAACCACATGTCTAATCGTGAATTGTTTAACGAAGCCTGTCGGTATATTCCGGGAGGGGTCAATTCTCCTGTTCGTGCATTCAAATCTGTTGACGGTATTCCTGTTTTTGCCAAAAAGGGGAACGGCAGTCATTTGATTGATGAAGAAGAAAAAGAATATATTGATTATATTTGTTCATGGGGACCTTTGATCTTGGGACACGGGCATCCCATCATAAAAAAAGCAATCATAGAAGCTAGTGAATATGGCACAAGCTTTGGATTACCTACGCATTTAGAGGTGGAAATGGCTAAATTAGTTGTAGAAAGCTATCCGGGAATTGATCAGGTAAGAATGGTGAACTCCGGTACTGAAGCTACAATGAGTGCCTTACGTGTCGCTCGTGGATACACAAATCGAAATAAAATTATCAAATTTGAAGGAAATTATCATGGACATAGCGACGGTTTATTGGTTAAGGCAGGGTCGGGAGCATTAACCTTCAATATGCCGACGAGTCCGGGAATTCCCGAAGAAATCATTTCCCAGACGCTTGTTTGTACGTATAACGATCTTGCATCGGTGGAACAATGTATTGCTGAATATCCTCAAGACATTGCCGCGATTATCCTTGAACCCATTGCGGCTAATATGGGAATCGTACCGGCAAACGCAGAGTTTCTAAAAGGATTAAGAGAATTATGCAATCAACATCAGATTGTTTTAATTTTCGATGAAGTGATTACCGGGTTCAGAGTCTCTTATCATAGCTGTCCTGAATATTTAGGAATCATTCCGGATATGGTTTGTTTTGGAAAAATTATTGGCGGTGGATTGCCGGTAGGGGCTTATGGCGGAAGAAAAGAAATTATGGAAATGGTCTCACCAAGCGGCCCTGTTTATCAGGCGGGAACGTTATCAGGGAATCCGCTGGCAATGCGTGTCGGTCTTGCGCAATTAACGTATTTAAAAGATCATCCGGAAGTATATGAACATCTTGAAAATTCTGCCCGATATTTAGAAAATGGGATTCAAAAAATTCTAAACAAACTGAATTTACCTTATCAGCTGCATCGACAAAAAAGTCTGCTGACCTTATTTTTTACCTCTCAGCCGATTCAAGGATATGCCGATGTTCAAACATGTGATACTAAGATGTATGCCCTGTTTTTTAAAGAAATGTTATCTCAAGGAATTTTAATTGCACCTAGTCAATTCGAGGCATGGTTTTTGAGTGATGCCCATACTCAACAAGATTTAGATAAGACTTTAGATGCTGTTTACTCTGCTCTGGTAAAATGTCATGATTCCTTATCTGATTGATTTTAAAGATAAACAGATTGTTGTTGTTGGAGGAGGAGAGGTGGCATATCGTAAAATTCGAGATTTTTCAACTGAAAAAGCGAACATTAAAGTGATTGCTCCTAATATCATAGAAAAAATCTGGAGTTTGCCATGCGTTTGCCATGTTCGTAAATATCAGTCAAAGGATTTAAAAGGGGCATTTCTTGTCTATGCGGCAACCGATGATCGAGAGTTAAATGAACAGATCATGAAAGAGGCGAATGCCAGACAAATACTTTGTGCCAGTGCGACGTTGAGTCATGCTAGTCTGAGAAGTATGAAAAAAGCAGAAACAGAAGAACTGGTCTTAGGGGTTTCAACGAAACACACCTATCCTGCCTTTGTCGAATGGGTCACAGATAAAATAAAAATATTTGATGAGCCATTAGCTTTTCTTTGTCGAATAAGAAAATATATTTTAGAAAATAACTTAGTTTGTAAAGAACTGCGTGCTTCCTTTTTTAAAAATTTACTCTTGTTTAATAAGAGTGAATTAGAAAATATTGATCTGTTACTCAGACTGCCAAATAGTCGTTTGCTTATTTTTACGGGCGTTTTAGAAAAAGAAAGTATAGAATTTGCTAAAGCCTGTCAGGCGATGGCTTTATCTTATCGTGATGAGCAATATGCCACAAAAATTAAAACATTATTAATGTTGAAACGAGAGTGGCAGATTCAGCCCATGGTACTATCCTATGGCAGAATTTATGAAAGAATCAGTGAAAGTGTTCTGCCGCATCCAATCGCCGATCCTTTGTTTACGGACGATCATCTTCTTTCTTTGATTTACAAGGAATATAAAAAATCGCGCTTGTTCATCATTCATCCTAGGGGTAATTCCGATTTAAAGAAACGCCTCAGTACATTTGGTGAGGTCATTGAATTTCAGGTGTCTATTGACTTATCTGCTTATGATGAAATTATTCCGTTTATTTTATCAGAGGGGTATCATTATAAACATGATATTGAAGGATTGCACGCAGATCAGCAATATGTATCGCCGGTTTTACTTAAACAAGCTGTCATACAGACGTTACTGGCTAAAGAAATTCAACAGCGTTTTTTATAATAGGGGCACTATCGAAGTGCTCTTTTTCTATACATTTTCAACTATTTTGTTTATACTTAGAGAAGAAAGTGAGGGGATTTGTTTGAAAAACAAGATTGAAACTTATTTTCAGGCATGGGTAAATAATGAAATCAGCTGCATGGATCAGCTTTTTAATGATGAAACCTATTATAGTGAATGCTATGGTCCAAAATATCATGGCATTAATGAATTAAAAAGGTGGTTCAAAGACTGGCATCAGCATGGAGATGTTTTGGAATGGAAGATTAAAGATATGTGGCAGTTAGGACATAAATGGATGGTTGAATGGCATTTCAAGTGTATTTATGATGAGAAAGCAGATGAATTTGATGGGGTTAGTTTAATCTGTTTTGATGAGAATAATAAAATTATCTCTTTAAAAGAATTTGAATCTAAATCTCAGCATTATTCTCCATATTGTAAAAAATGAAAGTAAAAACTGGATTATATAAACATCCTATAGATTCTCATTTGATGAAGCCTTTAACTATTGACTGCCAAAATTGTAGCGGCATATGCTGTGTGGCATTATATTTTTCTAAAATAGATGGATTTCCTCAAGATAAAAAAGCAGGTGTGCCCTGCATTCACTTATGTCCAAATGGACTCTGTGCGATCCATTCTGATCTGGCAAAAAGAAATTTAACCGGCTGTACGCATTATGATTGTTTTGGTGCCGGACAAATTATCACCCAGTCGCTTTATGCGGGTACATTATGGTGGGAGCACCCTGATTTAAAAGAACAGTTGTTCTCTGATTTTATGAAAGTATTTCAACTTCAGCAAATGCGTTGGTATTTACTGCAATGTACTTGTTTAAATCAGGTTGAGGATTTATTGCCGGATATTGTGCAAATACTTTCTGAAATCGAATCCGCTTATATGGATTTAGATCATTTGAAGCATTGTTCGCAGGCAAATCTGCATGAACGCACTAATATTATTTTGAAAGAGGTAAGCCGACGTTTTGGTTCTCAGTGGTCAGACCGGCCTAAGAAACCGATGTTTTCTAAAAAGTTTGATCATCGGTTGTTTGATAAAACAGATTTCAGTATGGCTCTGTTGATTGGCAGTGATTTTAGGAAAAGCCAGTTGATACGGGTTAACTTCTTAGGAGCAGATCTTCGTCAGGTTAACTTTAGCGGAGCGGATCTTTACGAATGTCTCTTTTTAACGCAAGGACAGATCAATGCCGCTATCGGTGATGCTCAAACCCGTTTGCCGCCTTATTTAAAAAAACCGGCTTCTTGGAAATAAAAAAACGGTGTACATAGAAATGTACACCATTTTTTTAACTGTTTCCACCTATAACGGTAACATTGAATTTTATGGTTGCCGTTCCTGCTGCGGCAATGGTCGGAATCGTATAAGAGATGACCTGACCGGCGACTGTAGGAGTCGCTTTTGTCCCGTTGACACTAAAAGAATCTGCGACATAAGTTGCACCGGCAGCGATGGTATCGCTAAAAACAATGCTGGAAATATCACTTAATGAAACATTAGTAATCGTAATCGTATATGCCAGAGTATCTCCGATTTTTGCAGTTAATTTATCAACGGCTTTTAAGATGGTGGGAGGTAATAAAAGCAGAGTGCTGACAGCATTACTGTTAATTGTTTGTCCTCCGTACACTATATTTGCTGTATTTTGTATTGAATTGATGATTGCCATGCGTAACCTCCTTTCTACATTCTATCTTATGAAAACTAGTGAACACTGTTTATAGCGTTTATCTTGAATTCTAAAAGAATTGAATTTGTACTTACAATCGTGCTAAGATGAATTAAGACAGGAGGCCGTTATGAGTCCGATTCAACAGTACATCGCAGAATTTGAGCAAGATCAGCAGGAAATAATGAAGGAAATTTATAAGATCATCAAAGAAAACGTTCCGGCAGATACGGTAGAAAAAATAAGCTGGGGGATGCCAACCTTTTATTTGCATGGAAATCTTGTTCATTTTGCAATGAATAAGCATCATCTGGGTTTTTATCCGGGAGAGAGTGGCGTCATCTATTATTTAAAACAGTTTGATCATTCTTTTAAGCACTCAAAAGGGGCAATTCAATTTCCTTTGGATAAACCCTTGCCTAAAGATTTAATTGTGCAAATCGTAAAATATCGTGTAAAAGAAAACTTACATAGTTAAAAGTGCCCTCATTTCAACGGGTGCTTTTTTTGCAGATAGAACTTTATTCCTTCATACCAGAACACACAGAATGCACCGATGAATAAAGAAAGAAGCAGCTGTGACAAAGATAATGGCACTAATTTAAAAAACAGATGGAGCGGTGTATAAAGGATAATCCCAAGCATCAAGAGGGTGAGACAAAGAGATAGGCAGATAATACGATCTTGAAATAAACTTTTGATCGAATGGATGACTAAACTCTGATTGGAACTGTTCACTAAAACAAGAAAGATATTCGCAAAAATAATAATGGTCATCCCCATTGTACGCGCTAAAAAAGGATCTCCTTTGTCAATATAATAAAGATAATAGGTACCAAATGAAGCAATAAACATCATCAGTCCCTGTAAGATACTTTTTAATAGGAGTGCATGGCTTAAAAGCGGCGTATTTGCTTTTCGGGGAGCACGTTTCATAATCGTCTCTTCTTTAGGAAGCCGTTCTAATACAATCGAACAAGTGGGATCGATGATCAATTCCATTAATACAATATGGATTGGAAGTAAAAGCAAGGCATCCGGCGATATTTTTAATAAGGGTCCAAGCAATGAAGATAAGGCAATAGGAATATGAATAGTAAAAATATAATTAACGGCTTTTTTAATATTGTCATAGATACGACGGCCGTCTTCTACCGTATCTAATATTGTGGCAAAATTGTCATCCAGCAAAATGAGGTCGGCGGCTTCGCGAGAAACTTCACTTCCGCGTTTTCCCATTGCGATACCGATATCCGCACTTTTCAAAGCAGGAGCATCGTTGACTCCATCTCCGGTCATGGCAACGATTTCTCCATTTGCTTTAAGGGCTTGAACAATTCGCATTTTATGATTGGGGATAACGCGTGAGAATATATTAACATTGGCGACGGCTTTTTGCAGTTCTTCATCCAAGAGCTGATCAATCTGTTCACCGGTGATGATTCTGCTATTTTGATCCATGCCAATTTGATCGGCGATTCCTCTTGCGGTAATCCCATTATCTCCCGTAATCATGATCATTTGAATTCCCGCTTGATATCAACGCTGAATTTCTTTTGAAATCAATGGGCGCGGAGGATCAATGAAAGCAATCAATCCTAAAAAATTGAGCTTACAGTCTTCAATCTGTTTGGGTATTTGCGATACGCTTTCTAGTTGCTGCTGTCCTACGGCTAACACACGCAAACCACGCGAAGACAAGGCTTCAATTTTTTGATAAATTTCCTTTTTTTGCAATGAATCCAAACAAGAGATCGATAAAATGCTTTCGGGAGACCCTTTGGCGGCAATGAACAGTCTGTTTTCTCTTTGCCAAATATGCCCCATCATTTTTGTTTCGTTAGTAAAGGGGTATTCATCAATTAATTCCCCTTTAAACAGGGCATCTTTAGTAAGCCCATGAAGCTGACAATAATCCAAAACCGCAATTTCCATTGGATCATAGGTCATTTTTTCACAAGCGGCTCCAAGTGTCTCTAAAAACTCTTGAGTTAAGTTATAAAAAGGACAGATTTCTTCTACTGCCATTTGATTTTGTGTCAGTGTCCCGGTTTTATCGACACATAAAACAGACACTGCTCCTAATGTTTCTACAGAAGGCAAACGTTTGACTAACGAATGCTTTTTAGCTAAACGCCATGCCCCCATGGATAAAAAAACAGTCAGGACAACCGGAAACTCTTCCGGGATCAACGCCATGGCTAAGGTAATGCCTGAAAGAAAACTTTTAATTAAACGATCCATGAAGGCGTATTCCGATACATTCAGCCATGTCAGCAGACATACAAGTAAAAACGAACCTAAAGCGATCCAAGTACAGCTTTTGATCAGCTGTTTTGTTTGTTTTTGCAATGGGGTAGGGTCAACAGCGGTCTCTAAGATTGTTTTACCTATCTTTCCATATTCGGTTAGGCTGCCAATCTTTTCAACTTGAACGTAGCCACTGCCTTGTGTAACCATTGTTCCAGCATAGCAGTAATCTTTACGCCAATAAGTGTCGTCTTTTTGGTTTTTGTCAACGGTTTTCCAGACAGGTTCTGCTTCACCTGTCAGAGTAGATTCATTGATACATAAATCATGACCGCTTAAAAGGATGCCATCGGCGGGAATTAATGTCCCTTCATAAAGAATCATGACATCTCCGGGAACTAAATCAACACTTTCAATAGAATATTCCTGATTGTCACGAATGACTTGAATGTGCGGACTGGATAAGTCTTTCAGAGCTTTCAAAGTCTGATCGGTTTTCCATTCTTGTAAAAGATCGATGCTGATCATTGCTAAAACAAAAACCAACATGACACTTCCGTCACGAGGTTCTCCTAAGATAAAATAAATCGTAGCTGTCACCAGCAATAATAAAAACATGGGTTCACAAAGAACACCTGCAAGTTTTTTTAAAAAGCTTGGGTTAGAGGCGGATATCAATTCATTTTTACCAAATAATTGTTGAAGCTCTTTTGCCTCTTTTGAAGTTAATCCTAATTTTCCTGTACTTTTTGTCATATAAGTTACCTCCCATGTACAAGATAGCTCTATATGGCACTCACATTCTTTTGATCATTCCGCTAAATAAAAAGCATTTGCGGAACATACGTCTGTCCCGCAAATGCTCATAAGAGATTTGCTGCTATCTTCGATAGCCCGGCTACCGTTAAACGGCGCTTGATCAGTTTGTACTGTAGGGATGATGCAGTGCAAATAGATAATACTTAATATAATCTATGCTATCTTATTAAATTGGTGACCGGGATATGTCAGGAAATACAAATATTATAAAGGGTTGTCATCATCGTAAACAACAATACCAGATTAAAAGCAGCTTTCACCATCTGGCTAGAAAGCCGATGATTGAGTTTAGAGCCAAGCAAACCTCCGATAATTCCACCGGGGATCATGTATAACAGCATGCTTAAATCATAGCTGAGTAAATCGTGATTTAAAAAGACATTAAATATCTTGGAAGCCTGCGAAAATAAAATAAGTATTAGAGAATTGATGGACGCATCTTTGGCCGGCAATGCAAAAAACAAAGTCAGTGCCATGATATTGATAGGACCACCGCCGATTCCTAGGAGTGTGGATATAAAGCCTAAACTTAATCCGATGAAAAGAATAAAACCACGATGTTTCATATGAAATTGAAATTTTTTATTAAAATAATTAATATAAAGAAGAACGATGCTAAGCAAAATCAATAATAAAATGTTTTGCAGCTGTTTGACTTGCTGAGGGTAATGGGCATACTCAATGGTTTTTGTCAACAATGAATCGCCAAGCATAGCCCCAACGATCGATCCGATAATTAAGAGCGGGGTCATACTTTGGTCAAAAACTGTTTTTGCTTGATAATGCCGCATGGTAGAAGCCACAGCCATTGATAAAACGGTAAAAGAGGAAAGAAGATTAATGGTTGTAATATCATAGTGTCCGATGGCATCTAAGATCGGTTTAATAATGACGCCGCCCCCTAAACCGGATATTGCACCGATGATTGAAGCCGTTAAAGCAATGAATAAATAAAGCACTCTGACCATCTCCTTATTAATATAAGTGTTTACGAAGTTGAGTGATTTATGCGTAGGAGAAGACAAATTGATATAAAACAATTTTAATGAAAAGGAATTTATTGTATGATGAAACAGACAGAATGACCTGTTAATATGAATTAAGGAGAAAGACATGACAGAAAAAGAAAAAGCAAAATTAGGAATGTTGTATGATGCGAACTATGATGAAGAACTCATTAGAGAATCTATTGTATGCCGAGATCTTTGCCATGAATATAACCAGTTAAAACCCTCTATGTTTGAAGAAAGAGAGGCGTTGATTCGCAGAATACTTAAGCAAGCAGGAGAGAACCTTGTGATTCATTCTCCCTTTAAATGTGATTATGGCTATAATATTACAGTAGGAAAAAACTTCTATGCTAACTATTACTGTACGATTTTAGATGGGGCAGAAGTTACTTTTGGTGATAATGTATTTATTGCTCCATTTTGTGGCTTTTATACAGCCGGACATCCGTTTAATATTGAAGAACGCAATAAAGGCTTAGAATATGCTTATCCGATTAAGGTTGGAAATAATGTTTGGATTGGAGCTAACGTGACTGTACTGCCGGGAGTGACGATTGGTGATGATGTTGTGATTGGCGCTGGCAGTGTAGTAAATAAAGATATTCCCAGCGGTGTATTGGCAGCAGGAAATCCTTGTAAAGTTATTCGTTCTATAACAGAAGAAGATCGCAACAAATATAAATAGAGACAGATAACTATCATCTGTTTCTTTTTTTATTAGGAGACATTACCCTCTTTCAACCCAAACAAATTTCCATTATTTTTGTTGAAACGTTGGGGGAATACGGTAGATTTTATAACGATGAACAGACTTATATGCTATAATAAAACTATAGAAAAGATAAGAAAGGGAGGGATCGTTATGCTGTGTCCGTATTGTCAGCAGCCGCTTTTAAAAGGGCATATACAAACACGCGGCGAAGCAATTAAATGGCTGAGAGAAGAAAAAGAAAAGCCAATCATAGAGAGCCGTTGGAAAATAGGAGAAGGGGAAATTGCTTTAGGTCACTACCGTTTTATCGGAGGCGATGATGTGGAAGCTTATTGCTGTCCCGCTTGTCATAAAATAATCATTGATTATAAGTGAAAAGGAGGTTAGCCATGTTACAGAGTTGCTACGAATTTGATTTACCTAAAGGATATGTGGATCAAGATGAAACCCTTCATTGTCATGGAAAGATGCGCTTAGCGACAGCGAAAGATGAAATAGATGCCATGAATCATCCAAAAGTGAGAGCAAATCCAAGCTATATGCCGATTATAGTTCTTTCAAAAGTAATAATCCAATTAGGAACATTGGATCATATTTCACCGGAAATTATTGAAAAATTATTTGTTTCTGATTTAAACTTTTTACAACATCTCTATACTACGATTAATGATAACGAAAATCCGGTCATTCATGTGACTTGCCCGCATTGCGGGCAAGCATTTACAGAGACGATCGTTTTTACAAAAGACGCTTAAACAGAGGAATCATCTCTGTTTTTATTTTAAGAGAGACGCTAATCCATCTCGCTCTAGGATAACTACTTTTTTATAAGAGAGTAAAACCCAACCGTTTTCTTGAAACTCATTTAAAATTTTAGTGACGGTTACTCGATTTAGTCCAACGCACTCGGCAATTTCTTCATGACTGTAACACAATTCATTTTGTCGAATGGCTTTATCTTTGTTGGCAAAACGGGTTTGTTCTAAAAGGAAGATGGCGACTTTTTGGTAGCGATCATAAAAATAAGAACGATCCAACAATGAGGAAAGATGCTGACAGGTTTCAGACAGAAGCTGAAATAGCCGTCTGGTTAATTCGGGGGACAAAGCAAGATATGGAAGCATGGCATCAAGTGAACAGGAAATCAATTCGACATCACTGACAGCACTTACGGAAACTGGACGAGTGGCTTCTTGGATGAAAGATGAATCACCAAAGATACGTCCTTTTTCGATGATTTCAATCGTCATTTCCCGTCCGTCTTTAAACAGCGAATAGACTCGGACACGACCATTTGTAATCAAATAAAGATCAGTCGCTTGATCTTCCTGCATATAGATAATGGAATTTTTACGGTAATAACGTTTTTGTCCTGCCTGTTCAAAATAAGTAAATAATGTCTCGGGGATTTTAATTTTTTTCATATTTCTCCTCTTTTCTCCCCACATTGTAGCATAGGCTACATTCTTAGAAAAGAAAGTATGCTATTTTTTTCTTCGAGGTGAGATAATGAAAGAAAAAATGACAGCATTTGGAATGATTATTTTAGGGAATTTACTGTTAGCTTTTGCACTAAGTACATTGGTTATTGAAAATAATATTATTGCCGGTGGGGTGACAGGTATCGGAATCGTATTTAATCATTTTACAGCTATTGATATAGCCGTTGTCGTCGCTATTATGAATGTTATTTTATTTGCGATTGGTTTTTTGTTTGTGGGAAAAGCTTTTGTTATGAAAACCCTTATTTCAAGCATCGTTTTCCCAATCTTTTTAAACTTTTTTGAAAATACCGCAATATTGCATCATTATTGTAAGGATACATTATTAGCGAGTGTGCTAGGGGGAAGTATCATGGGGATTGGAGTCGGTTTAGTTCTAAAAGCTGGGGCTTCAACCGGGGGATTAGACGTGATTTCAGTAATTTTAAACAATAAATTTAAGATTCCGGTTTTTATTACTTTAAATCTGTTTGATCTGATGGTCTTGTCTTCTCAAATCAGTTTTTCCGATACTATGAAGATTCTCTATGGTATTGTCGTTATCATTATGACAACGTATATGGTAGACAAAACATTGACAAGTGGAAAAAACATGGTCCAAGTTTCTATAATCAGCGAGCGTTATGAAGAAATCAAACAAGCCATTTTAACTCAAATAGATGCGGGAGTTACTTTGCTGCATAGTGAAAACGGTTATTTGAGTTCTCAGACAAAAATGGTTGTCAGTGTTATTTCTACAAAGAAATTAGAAAAGCTAAAGTCTGTAGTTTTACAATTAGATCAAAAAGCATTTATTACCGTTTCATCTGTTCATGAAGTATCCGGAAGAGGGTTTACACAGGCGCGATTCGATTAAAACTGCAAGGTTGTCGTGTTTTTCCATTAGATACATTTCCTTTTTTTATTATTTGAGGTATAATAGTATCATTCGTATGGGTAAATAATAATACCATTACAATCTGGGGGTGGAAAGATGGCGAAAATAAAAAGACAGGACTGGTATTCGATACCGAACTTACTTAGTTATCTTCGTATTATTCTGGTTCCCCTTTTTGTTTGGGTCTATTATCAAGCAGAAACAATCAATGATTATTATTATGCTGCGGGAATTATCGTTGTATCAGGGCTGACCGATTTCTTTGATGGGAAAATTGCCCGCCGTTTTAATATGATTACCGAATTAGGGAAATTCATTGATCCGGTTGCCGATAAACTGACACAATGCGCTTTGGTTTTTTGTTTTGCGACGCGCTACTCTTTAATGTGGGTCTTAGTGGCTATCTTTATGGTCAAAGAAAGTTTTATGGCAATTGCCGGAATGCTGATGCTGCGCCAGCATAAAAAGCTGGATGGTGCTATGTGGTATGGCAAAGTTTCAACTTTTGTTTTTTATGTTGTGATGATTATTTTATTGCTTTGGCCTATGATTCCTATCTCTTATGCTAATATACTTATTGTTGTCTGCAGTGTATTTTTAACATATTCATTCATAATGTACGCTGTTTTATACTATAAAATGTGGAAAGGAACAGTATAATGAAATTAACAGATATTCAATGGATCGATTCCTATTGTATGGGAAAACGCGGAACAACCAAGGCATTCAAAGAAGAATGGGGCTGGATGCGCTATTTTGTAGAAGGGAAACCTTTTGCCATCATTGGCTTTAACGATAATCAGGAAATTTTGTTGACCGTAAGAACAGACACAGCTTATAGTGAGATGCTCCAACAGGAATATCAAGCTATCGTGCCGGGATATTACTGCAATAAATTGATTTATACGACAGTATGGTTTGATGTTGATGAAATCCCGGAAAAGGATCGACATCAAAGTGGGGAGGACATATATCCGAACCGTCAGCTAATGCAGGAAATGATTGACAAATCTTATCTGATACAAGTCAGCAAGCTCTCTAAAAAGAAACAGCAGATGCTGCTTGAACAATAAAAAGGATTTTTTCAAATCCTTTTTTAGTTTATCTCAAAATAGTGGGATAAATAAACATAAAGTGATAACAGCAAGACAATACTTCCGGCTCCGATCAAGAGCCATTGGATCGCTATATAATCAGCAACAGGACCAAAAATTACCATTCCTAGCGGTAATGCACAGGAAGTGGAAATCTGCATCAAACTAAAGATGCGTCCATGCATAGAGGCATCGACCTTTTCTTGAATAGTCACAGTGATTGGCGCATTATAGCATGGGGAGGTAATCCCAATGGTCATGTTTAAAAGCAGATAAAGCAGAAAGTAGGGAGCTAAGCCTAATCCGATCATAATCATTCCGTACAATCCGCCGGCTAAAAGTGTTGTATTCATTTTCTTTTTAAATCCGCCCCATGTCGTGAACAATAAACCGCCAATGACCATTCCTAAACTGTATGTCATTTCACTGGCTGTCAAACGCCATACCTGAGGACCGAAAGTACGATTAACCATGAGCGGCGTTAAGAAAGCAGAAGGACTGATTAAAAATAAAATCAAAATCTGAAACATCAGCAAACGTTTGATAAAGCGATTTTCTTTTAAATAAGTAAATCCTTCCTTTATTTCCTTGAGATAAGAATTATCAATCTTGTCTTTTCTTTGATAACTCTGAAGCTTGATTGTTAAAGTAATTCCGATACCCACGATAGCGGTGATAATATCAATAAATAAAGTAGCTTCCAAAGAAAGAATCGATAAAACAGCGCCACTCACCGCCGGTGATACAAACATCATCAATGAAGAAAGGGTACTGTTGATTCCGTTTATTCGCATCAACTGTTCATTCGGAACAATTTGCGGAATAATCGCATTGACTGCGGGAGTTTGAATACCGGTGCCAAAGGAACGGACAATCAGTACAATAAACAACAGCCAGAGATTTTTATAACCGCTTAGAAAAGACACAGCTAAGATTAATGTCATGATCGCAATCATTAAATCCGAGAGGATAATCATTTTTTTACGATCATAACGATCAATCCAGACTCCTGCAAAAAGAGAAATGATGACTTGTGGAAGAAAACCACAAACAGTAGCAATCGTCAGCATACTTCCAGAGGAAGTAGAAATTGTAATATACCAGATGATACTATATTGAACAATGGAAGAACCCAGTAAGGAAATTGTTTGGGCAGTAAGAAAACGTATAATATTCTTTTTCCAATTTTTTAAATGATTCATTTTATAACCTCGTTTCTATTCTATATAAAAAGCAGAAAAGAATCTCCTTTCTGCAAATTTGATCAGGGAATAGAAATATATGGGCTAAAAGAATATTTATATACATCATGAAAAGAGTGTAGATTCTACACTTTTTTTATTTCTGATGATGAAAAGCAGATAAATATCTTTTAAGCTCTGTACAATGTTTCATCTTCCCCTTTGTACAGAGCCATACGTCTTCTCATTTTATCTGTTAATATAAAACTCATATATATCACTCCTATAGATATAGGAATCTTAGCATCATCTTTTCATCTTGTCAATTTATTAAACCGTTTTGCCAATAATTTTAGCGATATCACGCACTTGTTTGATAACCGCTTCAAATTTCTCCGGCTTTAATGATTGTGGTCCGTCACATAAGGCTTTCTCCGGATTGTTGTGAACCTCTATCATTAATCCATCGGCTCCCGCTGCCACTGCCGCTCTTGCCATCGGTTCGACTAACCACCATTTTCCTCCGGCATGACTTGGATCGATAATGATTGGTAAATGAGTCAATTTCTTTACGACCGGTATCGCTTGTAAGTCTAACGTATTTCTTGTATACGATTCAAAGGTTCGGATTCCTCGTTCACATAAAATGACATTCGGATTCCCTGCTGCCATAATATATTCTGCGGACATGATCCATTCTTCAAATGTTGCCGATAACCCTCTCTTTAATAAGATCGGTCTTTTGGTCTTTCCTAACTGCTTCAATAAATCAAAGTTCTGCATGTTTCTTGCTCCGATTTGGATCAAGTCTACTTTTTCATCGAATTCCTCTAAATGATCAGCGGACATTAATTCCGATACAATCGGCATGCCGACTTCTTTTCCGGCTTTATATAAGATATCCAATCCGCTGGATCCCATCCCTTGGAACGCATAAGGGCTGGTACGAGGTTTAAAAGCACCGCCACGAAGCATATTGGCACCGGCGGCTTTGGCGGCTCTGGCAATTTCAATCACTTGTTCCTCAGATTCAATTGAACAAGGACCGGCAATAACCGCTAAATGGTCCCCTCCGACTTTGACACCTGAGACATCAATGATAGAATCATCTGGATGGAATGCACGGTTTGCTTTCTTATAAGGTTCAGAGACTTTCATGACTCTTTCTACAGCTTCATCCACTTCTAAGCTTCTTGGATCAATTTGTGTCGTGTCACCCACCAGACCGATGATTGTGGTTTCTACTCCTTGTGATAAGTAGGGATCTAATCCTTTAGAACGAACTAAACTTTGAATCCTTTCGATATCCTCTTGTTTTGTTTTTTGTTTTAATACAATAATCATATATTTTCTCCTTTCGTTTTCACATATATAAAAAAACTCTCATCCTGTAAAAGGACGAGAGCGATGCTTCGTGTTACCACCTTTATTTATAAATACCTCACGATATTTACCTTATCAAGTACGCTAAATCACTTAGTTCATACTCTAACACGATAACGGGTGTACCCGGCTGCGCCTACTTGTTTCAGCGTTCTACTCCAAGATGTATTCAATAGTTCTTTTGCCTTCTTTTACACCACCCAAGAAGTCTCTATGCCTAAAAGAAATATTTACTCTTTCTCTTCACTGTATTTATATATGTCTATGTGTATAATATAATGTTGAGCAGGGAAAATGTCAATGATTTACAAAAAACTTTTTGAATTCTTTACTAACTACCTTAATTGCGTTAATATATAGGTTATATGATGATCGGTAAGGAGGAATCGGCATGTTTAACACTGTAGAAGAAGTGTATACGTTCATTGATAGTCAAAAAGATCGTGTTTATGCGTTAGATAACTTTAAGCAATATATGGAAAAAATAGGGAATCCTCAACTTCAGATTCCTTGTATTCATATTGGCGGAACAAACGGAAAAGGAAGTACTACGAACTATATTCGCAGTGTCCTTCAGGAACAAGGCTATACTGTTGGGACGTTTACGTCTCCTTTCTTAGAGAAACCGCAGGATCAGATCCGCATCAATGATCGATTTATTGAAGATCATTTCATCGTCACTTTAGCGAATCGCTATATGGATGACTGGATGAAGGCGGAAATCTCTAAATTTGAGATCGAAGTGTTTATTGCGATAACTTATTTTATCGAAAATCATATTGATTATGCGATTTATGAAGTGGGATTAGGTGGAGAACTGGATGCGACAAATATTGTAACCCCGCTCGTTGCCGTCAACACAAATATCGGTTTAGATCATATTGCCTTTTTAGGTAATACTTATGAAGAGATTGCCCGTACTAAAGCGGGGATTGTCAAACCGGGAATCGATTATATAACCGGCGAACAAAAAGAAGAGTGTCTAAATATTTTTAAATCGATTTGTCAAAAGAATCATTCTCAGTTGATTCAGGTAAGAAATGTCAAATCAATCAAGCAAGATCCTTTTGTTTCATTTAAGTTTGATCGTCTTTCTATTCAGTTAAGTACACTGGCTTCTTATCAAGTTAAAAACGCGGCTTTAGCCTTAGAGGTATTGTTTTATTTAAGGACGCGCAAAGGAGTGCGAATCAGTGATGAGGCGATGGTCAGAGGAATGAAAAAAGCAGCATGGAAGGGACGATTTGAAGTCATGCGTGAGAATCCATTAGTTATTATTGATGGAGCACATAACAATGATGGGATTCAGGCTTTCGTTGATGCTGCGAAACAATTCAAAGACATCAAAGTTATTTTTACTGCTTTAAAAGATAAATCGACTCATGAAATGATGACGCTTCTTTTAACTTTGACTGATGATATCGTGGTTACTGAATTTGAGTTTTATCGCAGTCAGACCGCAAAGAAGCTGGCAGAAGATTTTCCTGTTCAAGTGGATGAAGATTGGCAGCATGCCGTTGATGAAGGCTTAAACCATCAAGGCACTTTGCTCATTACCGGATCTTTATATTTCATTACTCGCGTAAGAAAATATTTATTAGAGAAAGGGGAGTCTACTGGTTCATAAGAACCTAGATTGAAAAGAATGTACGGTATGCAAATATCGGAATTAACGCCTGTGGAGTAGCAACACGTTGAAGCAGGAATCGACACATTTTTTCAAAGTAGCAAAAAATGTATGTTTGTACAAATTATTGTGTTTATTATTTTATTGATTATTGGATTTTTTGTATTTAAAACCGATCCGTTTAAAGCGGATACTAAAAAAATCAGCTTAGCAGCCATCTTCGTTGTATTGGCTGTTGTGTTGAAGCGTTTTTCACTGATGATTCCATTGTTTGGTTTCCCAAGTCTGCAAATTGGCTTTGAAACTCTGCCTTTGGTGATTGGCGGTATGCTTTTAGGCCCCAGTTATGCTTTTTTAATCGGACTGGCAGTTGATGTGATTGGTCTGGTCATTGCTCCAAACGGTTTTCCGTTTTTAGGCTTTACACTAAATTCTGTTTTAAGACCATTGATTCCGGCAATTTGGATGAAGCATCAGCGTTATTTTAGTGAAAAGCAAATTGTCTATGGACTATACATCGGAATGCTGTTATTATCGGTCGGAGCCTCTGTTTATGTTTGTACGCTCAACAGTATTACCGTATCAAAAGAGATCATAACAATAACTTCATCGATCAAAATCGGAACCGTACTCCTTTGTGTGGGCGTCAGTTTCCTGATGATATTAATATGTCAATATCTTCGAAAAAAACTAGATGTATCGTCACAGCTCGACTTATTGAACTGGATGGTCATCGTTGTGATTTTAGAAGTTTTTATAAATTTTCTGTTAACACCGTTTTGGCTGCAAACGATGTATGGCATTCCTTGGATCGCTTCCTTGCTGATTCGTATATTAAAAGCCTGCATCATGGTGCCGCTTAGCATCTTTATTGGCTATAGCTGTTTTGAGTTGATCAAACGGATCGTGAAATAGATTCTTTCAGAGATATAAAAATATCTCTGATTTTTTTATACTTTATGATATGATGTTAGAAGTAAAGGGGAATGAACGATGAAAAAATATGGAATCCTAATCATAATTATTTGGGGAATCTTATTGGTCGGCTGTGAAAAAAAGCCAACGCTTATTTTGAAACAGGAGGTCTTCACTTATGAATTGGGAGAGCAGATTTCAAAAGATTTAGACACTTTCTTAGAATTGGATAAAGTGGGGGATAAGGAAAAAGAGGAAATCGTCTTAACACTTTCGATTCCGGAAGAGCGTTTCATCACTAAAGGGGATAAAACGTATGCAATGACTGGAAGTTATGAAGGAACGATTACTTATTTAAAAGAAACCGTCAATTTTACCATAGAAGTTAAGGATACAACTGCCCCTGAGTTAAGCGGGTTAAGCAGTATTGAAATTCCGTTAGGAACTTCACTGGATTATGGCCTTTATTTTAATGTTCAAGATTTAAATGAATTAGAACCTGTAATTTTTGATGACAGTCAAGTCGATTATCAGACAGAAGGGACTTACATGCTTAGCGTGATAAGCAAAGACATAGCACAAAATGAAACGGTATTAGAGGTTCCGGTAACCTGTATTTTAGTTAATGAAAATCAGGAAGCTAGCAGTGAAATTGTCAATAACGAAGATGGTTCACAACACTTTGTCACGCATCTGACGGAAAAGAAACGCTCAGTATTAATGGACGTTCCTTATTATAATCAGTTTGCTTTAGGAGCACCGGTTGGATGTGAATCGGTATCTTTATATATGGCCCTTCGCTATAAAGGATATGTCACGGATATGGATTGTGTTTCATTTATTTCCACGACACCTCAATCACCCGATAATAACCCTCACCATGGATTTGTAGGGACTGTATTTGACCAACATCGCTATGATATTTTACCGGCTATTTTCCCAAGTGCCTTTACACCTTGGGCAAACCAATATGGCAAAGCACTGGATATCAGCGGCACGGGAACTGCCGGAGTTATTGATCAATTGTTGGCAGGAAATCCCGTAGTCGTTTGGGCAACTGCTTATTTTAAGCCGATTGTATGGCAGGAGTTTGATTGGGGTAATGGTTTTAGAAATACACATACAGTCTGTTTGACCGGGGTAGATGAAGATTTAGGTATCATTTACTATAATGATCCGGTAACAAAGAAAAATGAAACTGTTGATATTGCCACATTCGGTGCAATCTATGAAGTACAGAATTTTGGTGTTGCGATCTTATAAGAGTTGACAAAAACCAAGAAGTTCTATAGAATAATTAAAAACGATGAGAAAGAATAGTAGAAACAAACTGACAGAGAATTAGCCTTGGCTGAAAGCTAATATTTGTTTTGAACCTGCTTTTGAGTTGCTTTATGCCGGAGGAAACTCCGTTATCAATGAAGTGATAAAATTAGGTGGTACCGCGATCATTCGCCCTATGAGGGGCGAATTTTTTTATTAGAATGGAGGAAAGAAAAAATGAAAATGTCGAACATGTTAATGCCTACCCTTAGAGAAGTTAGTGGCGATGTTGAGATTGAAAGTCATCGTTTGATGCTGAAAGCCGGATTAATCAGAAAGATGGCATCAGGAGTTTATAATTATCTGCCTTTAGGGTTAAAAGCCTTACGTCAAATTGAGCACATCATTCGCACAGAAATGAACGATGCCGGTGCTCAGGAAATCTTAGCCTCTGCTTTGATACCCAGTGAACTTTGGGAGGAATCAGGACGTTATCAGGCATATGGACCCGAACTAATGCGTTTGAAAGACAGAAATAATCATGAATTTTGTTTAGGACCTACACATGAGGAAGTATTCACTGCCATAGCCAGACAAGAAATCAAATCTTATAAACAGCTGCCAATCAATTTATATCAGATTCAAACGAAGTATCGTGATGAAATCAGACCTCGCTATGGGATGATGCGTTCACGTGAATTTCTAATGAAAGATGCTTACAGCTTTGATAAAGATCAAGCAGGATTAGACCTTTCTTTTAATATTATGAAAGAGACCTATCAGCGTATTTTTAGCCGTTGTGGTCTTAAAGCAATCGGCGTTGAGGCAGATTCAGGAAGTATTGGCGGAAGCAATTCAATGGAATTCATGGTCCCTTCTGTCGTTGGAGAAGATGATATCGTTCATTGTCCTTGCTGTCATTATACGGCTAATATTGAAAAAGCAACTTCTTATCTGGAAACCAGAACAAATACGGATTGGTTAGAGCTGACGGAGGTATTTACACCTAAGGTGCATACGATTGAAGAGGTTGCCGCATTTTTTAACGTTGATGCGAAACAAACCGCTAAAACATTAATCTATACAGCCGATCAGCAAACTATAGCTGTGATGGTGAGAGGGGATAGAGAAGTCAATGACGTTAAAGTCAAAAATTTCTTGAATCTGACTGAAGATATTGTTTTGGCAGATGAAATGACATTAGAAGCTTGTACACACGCTAAAATAGGATTTGCCGGACCTATTGGTCTTAATGTGGATCATTTATTGGTTGATGAAGAAGCAGCTGGGCTTGCCAATATGATCGTGGGTGCCAATCAGAATGATAAGCATTATAAAAATGTGAATTATAGTCGTGATTTTAGCGGTGAAATTGGTGATTTTCGCTTAGTTCAAGCCAAGGACCTCTGTCCGCATTGTCAAGCACCTTTAGAAATTTCGAGGGGAACAGAAGTCGGACATATATTTAAACTGGGAACAAAATACTCAAAAGCAATGAATGCATCGTTCTTAGATGAAAATGGAAAAGCTCAGCCATTCGTAATGGGATGTTATGGCATTGGGGTCAGCCGAGTACTGGCTTCGATTATTGAACAGCACCATGATGATAAAGGGATTATCTGGCCTAAAAACGTTGCCCCTTATCAAGTGATGATTTTGATTATGAATATGAAAGATAAACAACAAATAAAGATTGCGGAAGACCTATATACTCAGTTGAAAAAAGCAAATATAGAAGTTTTATTGGATGACCGTAATGAACGTGCCGGAGTGAAGTTTAATGATGCGGATTTGCTAGGAATTCCATTGAGAATCACAGTAGGAAAAAGCATTACGGAACATCAAGTTGAAATAAAAGCACGTCATGAACAAGATTTACATTATATTGATATTGATGAAGTGGTTTGTTATTGTGAAAATGACAGGTCAGCTAGTGATCTGCTGGAGGGTTAGTTTTAAAAAGTGTTCGCAGATAATAAAACAAGATTTGGGTGGTGAGAGAATGGAAAGATTTAAAACACCTTCGGCAAGTATGTTAATTCTTGGCAGATGGAATGAAGGAAAATTAGAAATACTGTTGCAGAAAAGACGAAATACCGGCTATATGGATGGCTATTATGATTTTGCCGCCAGTGGTCACATCGAAAAAGACGAGTCCGCTAAAGCAGCGATGATTCGCGAAGCCAAAGAAGAACTGGGAATCGATATTGCAAAAGAAGATTTACAGTTTAGTTCGGTCGTTCACAAAAATTTAGTGAAGGATGAAACGAGTTATTTTAATTTTTATTTCTATACAGAAAAATATCTCGGCGTTCCTCATGTCAATGAACCGGAAAAATGTTCGGAAATAAAATGGTTTCCTATTGACGCATTACCGGATAATTTCATTGATGATCGCCGTCAGGCAATTAAGAATCATCTCGATAACGTTTATTATAATGAATATGGATTTACCAAGGAGAAGTAAGATGGAAGAAAGAATTCATTTAAGAAAAATAACAGCCGATGATTTGGATCATCTTTATGCATTGTATCATGATGAGAAGATAGCTAAATACATGCGTCATGGCAAACATGAGTCAATCGAGGAAACAAAGAAATTGTTAGCTTTGTATTTAAAGAATGAAAATTATGCCTATGCGATGATGCATAAAGAGAATGGGGAATTTATCGGTTATATCAGTTTAACTCTCGTTGATGCACAAAAATGCAGTTACACATTAACGATAATGAGCTATGAAAAGTACTGGAACGGAGGCTACAGCAGTGAAGCATTAAAAATGCTGATAGAAACAGCCGCAGCACTCCCGGTAAAAGAAATTGTTTCTTATATTTATAAGGAAAATATAGGTTCATGCAAAGTGATGGAGAAGTGTGGGTTTACTCTTCATTTTATGATCGATGAAGAAAGTGATCAGCCGGTTTGTGTTTATCATTATCTGTTTTAAGCATCTGAGGATGCTTTTTATTTATCCGATAATCAAATAGATAGAGTACATCATAAAATTATGTTATAATTTTAAGGAGGTGTTAAAATGGAAAATAGTCGAATTATCTTTATGGGAACCGCCACCTTTTCACAGGCGGTTTTAGAAAAACTAATTGAAAAGAAGTATAATATAGTGCTTGTTGTTACACAGCCGGATCGAAAAGTAGGAAGAAAAAAAGAAGTGAAAATGCCTGAAGTAAAAGAGGTCGCATTGGCACATGGAATTCCTGTTTTTCAGCCTAATCGTATTAAGGAAGATTATCAGCGAATCATTGATGCAAACGCAGATTTAATTATAACGGCAGCTTATGGGCAGCTTATACCGCAGGCAGTTTTAGATGCCCCAAGATTAGGGTGTGTGAATGTGCATGCGTCATTGCTGCCAAAATATCGTGGCGGGGCACCTGTACATCAAGCAATTATAGATGGCAATGACCATACAGGGGTCACTATTATGTATATGGTAAAAAAGATGGATGCCGGAGATATGATTGCATCTATCCAAGAGCCAATTTATGCAGAGGATACAGTGGGAAGCTTATATGATCGTTTAAGCCATGTTGGGGCAAATTTACTGATAGAAGTACTGCCTTCGATTTTAGCGGGAACTAATCCGCGCATTGTCCAAGATGACTCACAAGTCACTTATGCACCGATTATTCAGCATGAACAAGAACATGTTGATTTTATGACTACCGCTTTTTTAGTGGACTGCAAGATTCGCGGGTTAAATCCATGGCCGGGAGCATATACCACGTATCAAGGCAAAACAGTGAAACTTTGGGCTGGAAAAACACATGTTTGTGAAAATGCTATGAAACATCATGGACACGAGAAAAACGGAACAATCGTTAAACTGTTTAAAGATGCAATAGGTGTTAAAGTAGAAGACGGTGTTTATCTTCTTACAGAAATACAATTAGAAGGAAAAAGAAGAATGCCGGTTAAAGATTTAATGAATGGACATCATCCTTTTGTAGTGGGTGAATGTTTTGAATAATAAAGAAGGGGGAATCGAAGATGCGAATGGTCGATTTAATCAATAAAAAAAGATTAGGTGAAAAGCTAACCAAAGCAGAAATCGATTTTATTATAAAAGGCTATTGTGATGAATCCATACCTGATTATCAGATGAGTGCCTTTTTGATGGCGGTATGCTTTCAAGGTTTAGATGAGGAAGAACTGTATTATCTGACAGAAGCAATGATTCACAGCGGAGAAATCATTGATCTAAGCAGCATCCGTGGTATAAAGGTAGATAAACATTCGACCGGCGGCGTAGGAGATAAAACTTCCCTTGTTTTAGGACCCTTAGTTGCCAGTTGTAATGCCAAGGTTGCTAAAATGTCCGGACGTGGGTTAGGTCATACAGGTGGAACGCTTGATAAATTAGAATCGATACCCGGCTTTACAATAGAAGTCAGCATTGAAGATTTCCATCGTCAAGTAGAAGAAATCGGGCTTGCCATCGTTGGTCAGAATCAAGATTTGGTTGTGGCGGATAAAAAAATGTATGCATTGCGTGATGTAACAGGAACTGTTGAATCAATTGGACTGATTGCCTCTTCCATCATGTCTAAAAAATTGGCCAGTGGTGCCGATACTATTTTATTAGATGTTAAATATGGGAAAGGGGCGTTTATGAAAAATGTCAGTGATGCAGAAAAATTAGCACGCTGTATGATAAAGATTGGGCAATCCTTTAATAAAAATACAAAAGCAATGATTTCCAATATGAACGAACCTTTAGGAAATGCGATTGGAAACAGCTTAGAAGTGATCGAAGCAATCCAGTGTTTAAAGGGGCAAGGACCAAAAGATTTACTTGAATTATGTCTGAATGCGGGTAGTCATATGCTTGTTCAAGCGAAGCTTGCCACAACGATCGAAGAAGGAAAAGAAACATTATTAAAACAGATTGAAAACGGACAAGCACTTAATAAATTAAAAGAAATGGTGGCTTATCAGCATGGGGATACAAGCTATATCGATGATCCTCAAAAATTCCCGTTAGCACCATATAAAATTGCTGTACTTAGTCCTAAAAGCGGGTTTGTGCAGGATATGGATTCACTCGTTTTAGGAGAAGTCTGCATGATGCTTGGCGGCGGAAGACAAACAAAAGCAGATACGATTGATCATGGAGTCGGATTAGTATTAAACAAAAAAATCGGCGATGCCGTTGAGCTTGGGGAGCCGCTGCTTTATATTTATTCAAATCATAAAGATATTTTAGAGTTAGAAAATATGGTGATAAAGAGTTATGTGATCTCTTTGAAAAAAACAAAAAGACCTATATTGATTGAGCAGGTGATTTAATTGACACTTTATGATGTAATTGATTTATTTTTATATGCTGCGATGATTTTTGACTTAGGCTGGAAAACGTTTAAGATGAATCGCATTAAAAAGAAAATGCCAAGATGGAAACGTTATTACTCCTTTTCCAACACTAAAAAAATTCTTTATATTGCTATTGTGACAGCAAATATTGTCTATGTTGCTTATCGTCTTTATTGTATTTTGGCTTTAGATCTTTATACATTTAATGCGATTGCAGTGATTTTGCCGGTTGCCCTTTATTACGTTATTTTGGATTATACGATCGGGGGAATCTATTTTAACCAAAAATCGGTGTATTATAAACAAAATCTCATTCATTTTGGGGAGATCATTCGCTCATTCAGAGATCATGAAGATGGATATTACGAATATACCATCACTTTTAAAGAAAAAGACAGTGGTAAAAGAGAATTGAGTATCCGTATTAAAGATGAGGAAGCCGCTTATCCTTTATTAATGAGCATTCCATTTGAAGAGTTAGATCGTTAAACAGTCACAGGACTGTTTTTCTTTTATGTAAAATCATAAACTTTATAAAAAGTTATGCTATAATGTCATCAGACAAGGGAGGTCATAAGATGAATGTGTTAGATCATAATCAACCTATATTAAAATATTTTGAGGAAATCAGCCGAATTCCTCATGGTTCTTATCATGAACAGCAGTTAAGCAATTATTTAGTTCAGTTTGCCTTAAAACATCAGCTTGAATATAAGCAGGATGATATGGGGAATGTCATCATGTATAAACAAGGGACACAGGGCTATGAAGATCATCCGGCAGTGATGCTGCAAGGACATATCGATATGGTATGCGAAAAAAACAATGACTGTGACCATGATTTCGATCATGATCCTTTAGCGTTATACGTAGAAGACGGGTGGCTGAAAGCAAAAGGCACCACTTTAGGTGCTGATGATGGTTATGCAGTCAGTTATATGTTAGCGGTGTTAGAAAGTGAGACGATAGCTCATCCGCCTTTAGTTTGCGTATTTACCGTTCAAGAAGAAGTGGGGCTATTTGGAGCCAGTCATTTAAAAGCAGAAGATTTACCAGTAAAACGCATGATTGGAATGGATACCGGCGGAGAAGTGGTTACTTGTGTATCCTCATCAGGCGGACGTCGTACAATCGTAACGAAACCATTGAATAAAGTTAAAAACACCAACCCTACATTTGAATTAGCGATTGGCGGACTTTTAGGTGGACATTCTGGTGGGAATATTAATAAGGAACGCGGAAATGCCAACAAATTAGCGTTTAGAATGCTTCAGAATTTAAGTGAGCAGTTTTCTGTTGGCTTAGTTGATGTCGTTGGTGGGTTAAAAGAAAATGCAATTCCTCGTGAGTGTGTGGTGACATTCACGTGTGACACCTCTATTAAGATGATGGATAAAATGTTAAAAGAAACAGAAAAACAGATTAAAACAGAATTGGAATTTAGTGATCCCGAATTTCATTTTACTTTAAAACAACTTTCTGCAACAGCGGACTATTGCTATGATGAAAAAAGTTCAAAAGAAGCAATTGCTTTAGTCTATCTGCTTCCTAATGGATTTAAAGCCAAAAGCATGGTAATCGAAGGTCTGACAACAGTTTCTTTGAATCTCGGTGTGTTAGCTATCGAAGAAGATGCGTTGAAGTGTTATTTTTCAATTCGCAGTCCAATCAAGAGTGCAAAAGAAGAATTATCTCATGAAATTGAAGTGCTATCAACGTTGTTAGGTGCAAGCGTTGAAAATATGGCAGATTATCCGGGATGGAACTATGAAGAAAAATCAGAAATGCGTGCCATCTTTAAAGAAGTTGTCAAAGAAGAATTAAATGCGGAAATGGTCACTTTAGCCAGCCACGGAGGTTTAGAAACCGGTATTTTAAAAGGATTGATTCCTGAACTTGATATCGTGACAATGGGACCTCACTGCGAAGGGGCTCACACCCCAGATGAAAAAATGAATCTGGCATCATTTGAAAAAATGTTTGAAGTCTTGAAAGCGTTATTGAAAAAATTATAGGAGGAACGTATGTATTATCAAAAATTGAGTATACCTGTGGACCAACATCACGTTGAGGTATTATATTATAAAGCCAAAAATCCCAATCGCCCGGTTATCTTTGAAATGCATGGGGGAGGTTTCATGTTTGGGAGTGCTACCAGTGATGCCATTATGTGCCATCGTTTGCGTAATGAATTAGATGTCAATGTGGCATCTATTGAGTACACATTAACAACAGAGGCCCCTTATCCGACACAATTAAATGAAGTTTATGAAACAATGCTTTACTTTTACCAACACGCCGATGAATACCAAGTGAATCCGAATAAATTTATTACGTTCGGACATAGTGCCGGTGCTAATTTAGCGACAGCGGTCTGTTTGAAAGTGAATGAAACCCAAGCTTTCAAAGTGTGTCTGCAAATTATGGATTACCCATATTTAGATTTAGTAAGCAACTCTTATGAAAAAGAACAGTTATCGGGATCAATCGGTCCTAAATTCATGGAAATGTTTAAAGAAAGATATGCCGGAGATCAAGATCCTGCTTGTCCGCTCATTTCCCCGCTTAAAGCAAGCGACGAACAATTACAGCAAATGCCACCGGCCGTGATCGTATTAGCGGAATATGACGGATTAAAACACGAAGGATTGGCATACGCTAACCAGTTGATTAAAAACTGTGTAGAAACACATGTGAAAACAGTGAAAAAGGCACCGCATGCCTTTATGGAAAAATATTTTAGTGCTTCTCGTGTCATTATGACTAAATATAAAGAAGAACAAGCGTTTGTCTGGATTAAAGGACATCTGCAGTATTATATTAACCGACCATTTTAAAAGGGCATGATGCCCTTTTTAATGTTGAAAATGACGGTTGTAAAACTGATATAAGATGTACATTACATAAATAAAAGCGATTACATTTAATAAAGTAGGATGGAAAATACTTAAACATTGGGTGATAAAAGGATCGATAATATTGACTAACAGGATTCCTAAGACACCCCAAATTAATGAATAAAACATACAGATACGATTTGAAAAACGCTGTTTAAAGACCGTATAATCCCATATCTGAATCTGAGTATCGTATTGTAAAAAGAAGTGAGTTAAATACTCGATAAATGTGCATGCAATCATGGAATAAAAGAAGATATCAAAATTATTATGAGCAAAAGGAGCAATCCCTAAGATGATGGTCGCACCAAAGCCATAAAGCGGTATAAAGGGTCCTTTCAATAAGCCGGAAAAGTAGATTTCTTTTTTATAAATGGATACATAGATAGATTCCATCCAAAAACCAAGAAATGTATAAATAGCAAATTTTACCATAATGACCTCCTATAGTTATTTTTATGAAATTTCCTGTTTTTTATGCGTAAAATAATGCTATAATGAGAGCGGAGGTATATATATTATGGGACTATTAGGAATTTCAATTTATCCTGAACATTCTACTTTGGAAAAGGATAAGGCGTATTTAGACTTAGCAGCAAAATACGGGTTTAAACGTGTTTTTACTTGCTTGCTGTCTGTCGATAAGCCAAAAGAAGAAGTGAAAAACGAATTTAAAGAATTGATTGGACATGCAAACGATTTGGGAATGGAAGTGATCGTCGATGTTGCCCCTAGCGTATTTGATAAACTAGGAATTACTTATGATGATTTATCTTTCTTTAAAGAAATCGGTGCTGCCGGATTCCGTTTAGATGAAGGGTTTAACGGAGCGGTGGAAGCACGTATGACGTATAATCCGGAAGGGCTGAAAATTGAACTGAATGCCGGAGATACGACTTACTATATTGATCAGATTATGGCAAACTTGCCAGATGTTTCTAAATTGATCTCTTGTCATAATTTCTATCCACAAAGATATACGGGAGTGGGAGAAGCACGTTTAAGAGAATCAAGCATGAAAATGAAAAAATACGGAATTAAAGTGGCGGCTTTTGTTTCTAGCCAAGCAGAAAACACATATGGACCTTGGGATGTTTATGAAGGTTTATGTACATTAGAAGCACATCGTGATTTACCGATTGATGCTCAGGCAAGACATTTATTTGCAACTGGATACATTGATGATGTGATTATTGCCAATGCTTATGCAACAGAAGAAGAGTTAAGATCATTAAG
This sequence comes from Beduini massiliensis, assembly GCF_000829905.1. Lineage (GTDB taxonomy): Bacteria > Bacillota_I > Bacilli_A > Erysipelotrichales > Coprobacillaceae > Beduini > Beduini massiliensis. Next base: position 290,457 of record NZ_CDPP01000005.1, on the reverse strand, counting down.
TGAAATCGATCAAAAGAAATTAACTTTAGGGATTGTATTGAACGAAGGGTTATGTGAAACTGAAAAAACAATTATTTTTGATTATCCTAACAATGTCAGAGGAGATATGTCGGAATACATGGCACGTTCGACGATGCCGCGTGTTGTTTATAAAGATGAGTCCATCAAACCTCATCATAACACAACGGATTTAAAACGTGGCGATGTTGTTATATTAAATGATTTGTATGGACATTATAAAGGAGAATTACACATCATCTTACAAGATATGCCAGCAGATGAAAGAAAAAATATCGTGGGACATATTCCGGAATATGAAATGTGCATGATGCAGTTTGTTTTGCCAAGAGTTAAATTCAAATTTAAAGAAGTAAAAGAATAGAGATTACCGCTGTAAATGATAAAAGCAGGAACACTTCAAAAGACTAGGAAGTTTTTAAAGTGAATCTGCTTTTTATTATAATTAGATGAGCCTCATTTTTAATTATTATTTTAATAACCTTTAAATGAGCTGTTAATCATTTTTTATAAGCTAATAATAGAAATTAGGCAAGGGCAGGGGACTAGCACTTTTTAAATAACTGCACAAGAAAAACGCTGTTTTATCAAAATCATAGTAGTTAACTTCATGAAATGTGAGGTTGGATTTAGTTTTGGGTTAGACCGCAGATAAATATCCTCCGTTTGAAAGTCAATATAATAACTAGGTAAACTGGTTCTTTATGCTGAGTAAAAAATCCTAAACCGATATTTTGTTTATTATTGCTGTTGATGAAGGCGGATTCTCTCAGATATATTATTTCTTTCATTGATTGTTTCCTCCTTGACCTTTTTATCAAAATTATATTCTAAAATATTGCAATATTATTATTAATATTATTTAAAATATTTTTATATTGTGTTATAATAATTATAGAAAGATAAATAAAGGTCTTTAAAAATAGGAGGGGTCATTATGATAAACTATGTAGTGGGTTATTGGCAGTGGATTTTGCTTATTGGCATTGTGTTAACTGTAGTGCTCTGTATCGTTAATGAACGTCGTATTCAGCGATCATATCCTAATCTGCAAGAAGAACTAAAAAACAGCACGTATCAGCTGATGAATGTGCGTTTAACGGATCATTATTTGGTTGTTGGAGATCTGCGAAAAAAAGTAATTCCTTATGAGGATATTGAATCTTGTGAAGAAGTGGTTGGAGATTTGTTCTTTAGCAGTGCTGGGAAAGCAATCTTGCTTCATTTGAAAAATGGTAAAACGATTCAGATTGCTAAAATCACCAGACATTATTATAAACAAGAGTACCCGGAACTTCAAAATAGAATTAGACGTCATATACACATTCCGGTAAATGGCTGACCTTATATTTATCGAATCAAAAACGACTTGGCAATGAAACCAAGTCGTTTTTATTTGAACAGAAGACTGCCGATACGAATGATTGTGCTGCCTTCTTCTAAGGCAATCGGATAATCATTAGACATTCCCATCGATAATTCGGTTATCTCTGGAAAGTTTTTGTGAAGAGTTTCCTGAAGTTTTTTTAATGAGCGAAAAACAGGGCGTGTTGTTTCAGGGGCTAAATGGGGTGCCATCGTCATTAACCCGATAGGATGGACATAAGGAAGCTTAGTTTTAATGTAGGACATAACGTCTTCCATCTCATAAGTGTTAAAGCCATGCTTTGTCTCTTCTTGCGAAATGTTGACCTGTAAGAGAATATCCATGGTCTTATTGAACTTTCCTGCCTGTTTGTTTATTTCATCTAATAAGCGAATCGTATCTACAGAATGAATGAGTTCCACTTTATCAATAATGTATTTTACTTTATTTGGCTGTAAAGTGCCGATAAAATGCCAATGAATAGGTAAATCTTGCAAAGCTTCCTGTTTCCTTAAAAAGTCTTGCACCTTGTTTTCGCCAAAACAATGGACATTTGTGGCATATAATTCACGCAAGTCCAAAATATCTGCATATTTAGTGGCAGCAACGAATGTTTGTTGATCTAGCTGAGATGAAATCTGTTTAATTGCGTCAGTATTAACTGTCATATAATCCTCCTATGAATATTGAGCCTGATATAATGAAGCATAGAATTGATTTAGTGCCATTAATTCATCATGTGTTCCTTGTTCAATGATATTTCCATCTTGAACAACTAAAATTAAATCTGCATTTTGAATCGTAGATAGTCGATGGGCGATCACAAAACTTGTTTTTCCTTCCATCAAAGAAAGCATTGCGGCTTGAATCTGACGTTCAGTGCGTGTATCCACATTGGACGTTGCTTCATCCAAGATTAAAATTTTACTGTCCAAAAGCATCGCTCGTGCGATTGTGAGCAACTGTTTTTGCCCCTTTGATATATTTACCCCATCATTGGATAAGATTGTATCATATCCATTAGGCAATTGAGTAATAAATGTATGAATATGGGCCGCTTTAGCGACTTTCATAACTTCTTCTAAAGTGGCATTATCTTTTCCATATGCAATGTTTTCAAAGATACTGCCTTCAAATAACCAAGTATCCTGTAATACCATCGAAAAGTTTTTACGCAGACTTTCTCGGGTCAAAGACTGAATATTTTGTCCGTCAATCAAAATTTCTCCGCCAAGTGGGTCATAGAAACGCATCAATAAATTAATAATGGTGGTTTTACCTGCTCCGGTAGGGCCTACGATAGCGATCGTTTGTCCCGGCTCAGCCTCAAAACTTACCTTTTTTAAAATCGGACGATCTGGTGTATAACCAAAATCGACTTGATGAAATGCAACGGCTCCTTTTACGTTTTCCAGTACAACTGCATCTTGGCAATCTTCCAACTCTGGTGCTTCATCAATAAGTTTGAATACACGTTCTCCGGCAGCTAAAGCAGATTGCAGTTCAGCTACAATATTGGCAGCTTCATTTATCGGTCCGGAGAATTTTCTGGAATATAATACAAAAGAAGTGATATCGCCTAAGGATAAATGCTGCATTAAAAACAAGATAGCTCCAAATACACTGATCAAAGATAAAGAAAGATTGTTGACAAAGTTAACGGTTGGCCCTACCATACTGCCGTAATATTCAGCACGATAATATGCGGTGACAGCATTTTCATTTTGCTTATCAAAGCGTTCAATCATATTTTGTTCCTGATGATAGGCAGTGATGGTTTTTTGTCCGGAAACCATTTCCTCAACAAAGCCATTCAATTCTCCCAGTGCCCTAGAACGTTTGGAAAACATGGGTCTGGTTTTACCGGTCATATATTTAGTGAGCACAATAGAAAGCGGAACTGTAAAACAGAATACTAAAAGTAAAGTAGGGGAGATTGCAATCATCATCCCTAATGATCCAATGACAGTAATTAAACTGGCAACAATTTGGATTAAATCATTCGATAAAGACGTATTGATCGTATCAATATCGTACGATATTTTAGAAATAATATCTCCTGTGGCATGGGTATCAAAGTAGCCAATCGGCAAACGCATTAACTGATTAAAAACATCTCGTCGCATCTGATAGACTACTTTTTGAGATATCTTTACCATTAAAATGGAGAGTATATAAGAAAAAACAGAAGAAAGGACATAGAAGATGACCATGATAAAACAATAATAGAAAACAGTTTTGAAATCGACCATTCCTTTGCCAAGCTCAATGGCATCGACAGCCTTTCCTGACAGCATCGGTCCTAATAAAGCAAGGACATTACTGATAACGGCTAAAACGATAGCAAGCAGAATCATCCATTTAAAATGCAACAAATATTGACTTAATCGCTTCAAAACATATTTTGTGTTTTTAGGTTTTTGCAATGTTTTTTGATTTGCGGATTTAGGAGCATTAAACTTCATAGATCTGACCTCCCATTTGTGAAACAGCTAATTCACGATAAATATCACAATGCTGCATTAAGGACGCATGATTTCCCTGAGCTAAGATTTTTCCTTCTTCCAAAACGAGGATATGATCCAACTGCATGATTGAACTTACTCTTTGAGCAATCATGATCAAGGTGGTTTCAGGATAATTTTTCACAATCGCTTGACGAAGAAGCGCATCGGTTTTGTAGTCAAGGGCACTGGAAGCATCGTCTAAGATCAGAATTTTTGGATGTCCGGCTAAAGCACGGCTGATGAGAATCCTTTGCTTTTGTCCACCGCTTAGATTAGCACCTTTTGCTTCAAGATGTGTGTCATACTGCTCACTTAAATTTTCAATAAATTCAGATGCCATTCCGTTTTGAGCGGCAAGGCTGATCTGTTCATCATTTAAAGCACGACCGAAACGAATGTTTTCTGAGACACTATCACTAAATATGGTATCATTTTGAAAAGTGACGCCAAACATTTCTCTCAATGTCTTTTCATCGATGGATTGAATATTTTTGCCATTAATTAGAATACTGCCGGAACTCACATCATAAAAACGCATTAATAATTGTATAATAGTTGATTTTCCAGCTCCGGTGGCACCGATAATTCCCAAACTTTGATTTTTCTTCAAATGAAAATCAATATCTTCTAAAACGAGTTCTTTTTGATTGAAAGAAAAATTAACATGGTTGAATTCTATAAAGTAGTCACTGGTTAAAACAGGCAGTTCTTTTACTTGAAGATCTTTTGTCTTCAGCAAGACTTCTTCGATACGATCAGCTGAAGCACTTGCTTTAGAATAGATGATAAATAAACGGGTAACATTCATCATCGCTGTCAAAATAATAGTAAAATAACTTAAAAACGCTACAATTTTACCAGGCTCGCTGATGCCTGCATTCACCCTTTGGGCACCGACGATAATAATAAAAACTAATCCCACGTTTAAAAGAATATTCATGATCGGATTAATTAGCGCCATCGTGTAATTTGCTTTTGTTTCTTGGTCGACGACTGTCTGATTTGTTTTTTCAAAACGTTTCTTTTCATAGTCGATTTTAGATAATGCCTTGATTACACGGATTCCGGTTACATTTTCACGGACAACTTTTACTAACTGATCAATATAACGTTGTAAAGATGAAAACATTGGCACCCCTTTTCTCGATACTAAATAAACAGTCAAGCCAATAAACGGCAGTGTTGCCACAAGGATCATGCATAAAACCGGTTCTAATGTCATGGTGATGACTACCCCGCCTAAAATCAAAATAGGGGCACGAACACCTAAACGCTGAATCATGCCGACCATTTGATGCATGTTGTAGGTATCTGTCGTTAAACGTGATACAAGCGACGGAATTGTTAATTGATCCAACTGCTTGCTGGAAAGATCTGTTACTTTTACATATAAATCATGACGAACATCGCGAGTAAAGTCACGTGCTACCCCCGATGCCTTGCGGTTAGCAAAGATATTCGCCCATAAAGCTAAGATAGAACAAACGATCATAATTGCTCCCCAAACAAAGATCATTTGTATATTTTTTAATGGAATGACATCATCGATCACATATGCCAAGATCCATGGCAAAAGCAAATCCATAATCGTTCCAAAAAATTTGATGACAAAACCGTATCCCATCCTTAAAAGATAGGGACGAATATAATTTGTCATTGTCCTCATATTAACCCCTCCCTTACGTATTTCATTTTTAGTATAGCAGTCCGTTTATGATTATTCAATCTTTTTGTTAAGGTACCATACATTATGAAAAGGTGAGGAAAACACCGTAATCGTTTGAATAATAAAGTGTAGGGGAGGAGGAAAATGGAAGAACTGTTAGAAAAGATTTTACTGTCGGCATTGAAAAAGAATGTAACGGATATTCATCTTAATAGGATGAAAAATAAAACGCTTGTTCAGTTTAGACAGCAAGGAAAACTGCGTCCTTTTAGTGAATATGAGGAGCCTAAGGGGAAAAAGTTGATCAATTACATTAAGTTTTTAGGAAACATTGATTTGAATTATCGCTTAACCCCACATACCGGGCAGTTTGAATATGAGCTGAATCAAAAAAACTATTCGTTTCGAGTCAGCAGTATTCCTACCATGTATAGTGAAAATATCGTTATTCGAATTTTACATCATGGACGATTGCTCGATATAAAAGAACTGACTTTACATACCAAAGCGCTTTGTACACTAGAACACATTACTACATTAAAAAGTGGTTTAGTGATAGTGTGCGGTCCTACCGGAGAAGGGAAATCAACGACTTTGCACGCCTTGCTTCATCGTATTTTTGAAAAGGGGATGGTACATATCATTACTATGGAAGATCCGATTGAAATTGTTGAACCTGCATTTGTTCAAATACAGATGAATTTAGATACCGGAATCAATTTTGAAAATTCTCTTAAACAAATTTTACGTCATGATCCAGATGTGGTGATGATTGGTGAAATTCGCGATGAATCATCTGCAGCATTGGCAATTCGTTGTGCTTTAACAGGCTGTTTAGTATTATCCACACTCCATTCAAAAAACTGCTTGGGAGCTATTCATCGTCTAAAGAATTTAGGAGTCAGCGATTTAGATTTAAGAGATACCCTTCACTATGTTTTATCTCAACGGCTTATCTATTCCCAGCAGACATCATTTTCTATCTATGAATGGATGGATTCGTCTGTTGTTCAACAGGTGTTATCCAAAAAGACAATCCTGTATAAGGATTTTACGGAACGTATTAAAGAATCGATTCAGATAGGAGAGACAAGCATTGAAGATTATGAAAACAGCGAATTTAGGTCAGCACTATTTGATGATTGAAACATTATCCTTGTTTATTAAACAACAATATCCCATGCATGACGCCTTGATGATGTGTTATCAGCTATTCAAAGAACCATCACTTTTAAAACTGCTGGATGAATTAAAACAAGGAAAAGCTATTGAAGAGATGGGGGATCTTTTATATCACGATAATCTTTTTAAAGAATTTTTCATCTTTTATTTATATCGTGATTCTTTAGATCAGGCACTTATAAAAGCCCTCGACCTATGCAGACAAAAAGAGGAGTTAAAGCATGAAATCATCAAAGCATTTACTTATCCGGCTTTTTTATTGGGTGGAGTTATCGGTTTTTCGTTTATTGCGGTCTTTTATCTGCAGCCTCAGTTTAAGCAGTTTTTTTCTTCATTTGATATCCATTTTAATTTCCTGCAGCAATGCTTAATGCAGCTCCTTTTTGCTTTTCCTTTTCTTTTATGTTTGTTTTTCATTATTGCTGGGGGAATCGTGATAGGCTTTATTAAAGAACTTAACGGTCAGAACTTCAAAGAATTGGAAAAGTGGTTTCATTTCTGGTTATTTGGTGGTGTACTGAAAAAATATTTTTCTATTAAATTTTGTCTCTATTATAAAGAGTTTTTATACCTTGGTTATGATCTGCATACCATTCTTGATATGATTTCTCAAAAGATAAGGGATTCCCATCTTCAAATGATAGCATTTGAACTCACTGAAAAAGTAAAAACAGGAACTGAACTCATCGAAATTATAGAATCGCTGCCATATTTTGATACTCATTTTAAGTTAGTTTTTAAACTGTCTCTATCGCATCCCGCTCCATTTACATTATTTGATCAATATTATAAAACCAGTTTGTTGCTATTGAAAAGCACGATTCACAAGATTATTCAATCCGTACTGCCGGTATTATATGGATTTATAGGAATTTATATAGTAGGAATCTACAGTGGGATGATTTTGCCGATGATGAATATGCTGGATAAAATATAAGGGGGAATTAAAATGAAAAAAGGTTTTACACTTATTGAATCTTTGTTTGTGATTGCCGTTATGATGATTGTCTTGCTTGTCGTTATTCCTAATGTAACAAGCAAAAACAAGATAGTCAAAGATAAGGGATGTGAGGCTCTTTTGGAAGTAGTCAACTCCCAAGCACTACTTTATGAATTAAATACGGGAGAATTTCCCGGATCGATCGATGCATTAATTGATGGAAGCGGAACTTATTTGAATGAAAATCAGCGTACCTGCCCAAATGGAAAAAGCATTTATTTAAGCGATGGACAAGCGTATGCCAGCTAAATCAGGATTTACAATGATTGAATCTTTGTTTAGTTTAGGGATCATCATGCTGATGCTTTTCCTTGCCCTGCCTAACCTGCACGATGTTGAAAATTTCATCGACGACCAGGAACAATGGCGTCAGAAAATTTATCACACACAGCTAAAAGCCATGATTTCTAAAACAAGAACGGAATTAGAAACCACCGGTGTTACCTTTAATGCGTTTGGCAATATTCACCACGCGGCAACAATCACGTTAGATGGACATAAATGTATCTTTCAGTTAGGCAGCGGACGGTTTTATTTTGAATAGGGGATTCACGATGATCGAAACATTATTTGCTTTTTCTCTTTTTTCCATAGTTGCAATCGGTCTCATCCAAGGTATTGTGGTGATAAAAAAAGGAACAAATACATCAATGCATAGTTATCAAGAAAAAATAGAACATATAGAACGTGAACTGGAACAGCTTTTTTTACCAGTCGATGATGTACAGTGGGCAATCACTCAGGTTTTACCTTAATCGAGACACTGTTTTCATTGATGATTGCAAGTATTGTTTTGACACTTTGTTTTACCGGGATGTCCTTATTGCATCAACTAAAGCCGTTTGAAACGCTCGCAACAGATAAAGAAATCATGTTTAAACAACTGCAAAGTGAATTGATGATGGCAACGGATATTTCGACCAATCATGAACAGCTTCGATATTATAAAGCTGGGCAATGGTTTACGCTTCTGCAAGATCAAAATCGATTAGTCAAAAAGGATGGGTATGAAATCTATTTGTATGATATCGATCAGCTTTATTTTGAAATTAGTGATTATATTTTTTTGACACTGCATCAGGGAGAAACAACAGATCGAAGAATCATCGGGGTATATCATGAGAGTAAATGAACATGGTTTTGTATTAAAGAATGTTTTAATACTGTTGCTGGTTTTAAGCAGTATCGCTTTTTCTTTTGCACACTACTATCAGCAAAATCTTAAAATCCTTCAGCAAAGTTTATTGTTAGAAAAGCAAAAAGCAGCCGAACTAATTCTTTATTCGTATTTTATGGCACATCTTCATACAAACGAAAGTAGCGTTATTGAAAGCACAAGTACGCAGATTACTTATACAATTTCCGCTACAGATAACCACTCTAATTTAGATAGCAGAATCTGCTTCGACTCATGTTATGGGTGGCGATTGGAGTACGATTTTGAAAATCAAAGGATGATAAGTAATGAATACACCCCATAATTTAAAAAAATACAATAAAGAATAATGGAAATCTGCTATAATAGTAGAATAAGTGAGGGAAGAATAATGATTTTAGAAACAGAACGTTTATATTTAAGAGAAATGACTTTTGATGACAAAAATGATCTTTCTGAAATATTGCAGGATCCAAGAGTAATGTATACCTATGACCATGAGTTTAGTGATACCGATGTACAGATATGGCTGGAACGTCAGCTTGCCCGATATCATAAAGATGGTTTTGGGTTATGGGCAATGATCTTAAAAGAAACGGATGAAATGATCGGACAAGCGGGGCTGACCTTTCAACAATGTGCTGAGGAAGAAGTATTGGAAATCGGGTATTTACTAAAAAAACGTTTCATGCATTACGGCTATGCCAAGGAAGCGGCAGAGGGCTGTAAACGTTATGCATTTGATCGGCTGAATGCGACTAAAGTGTATTCCATTATAAGAGCAGATAATGTTTCATCAATGAAAGTTGCAAAAGCGATTGGAATGCATAAAGAAAAAGAGTTTATGACACAATACTATAGTGGTAAACAGCTGCATTATCTTTTTATGATACAAAAATAATTTAATGCTTTAAACTAATAAATATGGTCATAATAAAATTGGGTGATATAATGTATCTGTTTTATCTTTCAATTTATAGTTATCTTATTTGGCTGTTGTTTTTTGCAATAGATTATTTCTTTTTACCTATTCAGTTTGCATATGATCTGCAATGGATGCAGTTTCTTATTTTTATTGTCGTTGGCTTGATCCTTAGTTATCTATTTACATCGTTTTTAAAGATGATGAAATGGAATCGTTATTTATTAAGTATTCTAATGGCGATTTTGATCTTATTTGTACAATGGCTGAGCGGTTTCTTTATTTTAGACGCTTTTTCGGCATTTACCTTTCTTTTAACAAATTTTTTATATTCTTTTATCATATTATCTTCACTAAATCAAAAAAATTTGATATAATCAATCAATGTTGAGGGAAACCTTAAATTATTTAGTAAAGGAGAGAGTATAAAATGATTAATGTCGGTGATTTAAGACCTGGTATGACTTTCCAATATGAAGGAAATTTATTTGTTGTACTGGAAGCAAGCCATAATAAAACAGCTCGTTCTGCGGCAAACGTTAGAGTAAAAATGAAAAATATGCGTACGGGTTCAACCACTGAAACGACGTTTGGTGGTAATGAAAAAGTTGCGAAAGCGCATATCGATAAAAATAAAATGCAATACTTATATGACACAGGATCTGAATTAGTGTTCATGGATAATGCAACTTATGAACAAATTGAAATTCCTGCAGCAAACTTGGAATGGGAAATCAATTTCTTAAAACCAAGTGACGAAGTGGAAGTGACAAGCTTTGAAGGAGAAGTATTAGGGTTATCGTTACCTATCAATGTACCTTTCAAAATTACAGAAACTGAACCGGCTGTCAAAGGAGATACTGCGACTGGAGCAACTAAAAATGCTACAATCGAAACTGGTTTCCAAATCAAAGTCCCTTTATTCATCAGTGAAGGTGAAATGGTTATCGTAAGTACAGTAGACGGAAAATACCAAGGCAGAGCATAAGAACTTCATTTTTGAAGTTCTTTTTTCATATTCTCAAACTTTCTACATATATTGTATTGTCATACATAGAAAGGAGAATATTATGAACAAGCAAGCGTTAACTTTTTTATCCCTATTCAGTCTTATATTGATGTTATCTGTGTATTATATCTTGCTTCCGCCAATTGAAAATACATTACCTGTCAGTGAACCGGTAGAACAGGAACAAGAACCGGAAAACAAAGAAGCGGATTTTGATTCGATGAAGTCTGACTTGGATGAACGTCATAACTCTGAAGTAGCGGGATATAACGCTATTATCGCATCAACAGATAGCAATATCGACCAAGTGAGTGAAGCGTTAGAAAATATTGATATGGTCAATGTAAACAAAGAATTAGAGAAAACACTTTCTAAACAAGTAAAAGATATGGGATATAATGATGCCTTTGTGGAAATCAGCAACAAGGTGATCAAAGTCACGATAAAAAAAGAAAAGGGTGAAGCAGGCGAAGTCGCTAAAATTATTAATGCTATTTATGCTTCAACAAACAATAGTTATTTAGTGGAAGTAAAATTTATTGCTTAGATTCCTTGTAATTTAACTTGGTTTTTTATACAATAGAGTTAAGTAGTAAAGGAGAATGATCGATATGGCTCAAAGTATATATTACAGCAATCCAGCAAATGAAAAATTAGGTAAAATCTGTATCGGTTTACCGGTATTTAACCTTATTGCAGAAAAATCAATTGATGAAATCGAAGGTGTCCATGTAAGCGGCAAAAATGGTATTTTAAGTGAACTTGACGGTGCTGATTTAACAATGACGATCAACACTAAAATATCATATGGAATTCTGGCGAGCAAGGCTTCAAAGGAGATTCAGGAACGGGTGACACGTGCCATCGTTGATATGAGTAATGTCTCACCAAAAGCAATTAACGTTAACGTGATCGGGATTGAATTTTAACCAGTTTAAAAACTGGTTTTTTTTGTTATCTTATGATATCATATTAAATTGTATAAATACATATTGGAGGATTTTAGGAATGGCTAAAACACGTCGTCAAATCGCTAGAGAAACAGCAATGATTGCCATCTATCAATATTTGCTGGTAGATCATAGTTTAGAAGAGATTGAAGCATATATATCAGAAAATAAAACAATCATGGAAGATGAAGCAACTTATACTTTTTGCAAGACTTTGATTGATACAACCTTGTTGAATTTAGATCAGTACCGCAATGAAATTTCAAAACATTTGAAAAAGGGATGGACATGGGAACGTTTAAGTAAGATGGAACAGGCTATCTTGCTTGTAGCAACATCTGAAATGTTGGATTCCGATCTAGCGAAGGGAGTCATCATTAATGAAGCTATTTTAATAGCGAAGACTTATTGTGATGAAGAATCATATAAGTATATTAATGGTGTGCTGCACTCATTGATTTAATGGAACAGCGTTATTTAACAGTCAGTGCTTTAAATAATTATTTAAAAGCTAAATTAGATCAGGATGTTCATCTGCAAAAGATTTTTCTGCAAGGAGAAATTTCCAATTTAAAATTACATAGTTCAGGGCATTATTATTTTACTTTAAAAGATGAAAAATCAAGAATTAACGCGGTGATGTTTTCAAGTTATGTTCAAAAACTGAAGATTCGTTTAGAAAACGGAATGAAAGTATTGATTGTCGGCAGTATTTCGGTATATGTGGCAGCTGGCAATTTTCAGCTCTATGTTTATCATGTAGAGCCGGATGGCATAGGAAATCTTTATATTCAATTTGAGCAGTTAAAAAAGAAACTTTATAATGAGGGATTATTTGAGGATACTCATAAAAAAAGGATTCCCCTGTATCCTCAGGAAATTGGAATTATTACTGCTTACCCAAGTGCCGCTTTAGAAGATATTTTGCGTACTTTGCATAATCGCTTTCCATTAGTAAAAGTCAAACTTTTTCCAACTTTGGTTCAAGGCGAAAGTGCTTATCAAAACATCATTCGTTGTTTAAAACAGGCGGATTCATTAGGGCTTGACGTGCTTATTTTAGCCCGTGGCGGTGGGTCTTTAGAAGATTTATGGAACTTTAATAATGAGGAATTAGTACGTACTATCTATCACTGTCAAACGCCTATCATCAGCGGGGTAGGTCATGAAGTAGATACGACCTTGACAGACTATGTAGCGGATTTGCGTGCGGCAACACCAACAGCGGCAGCAACGGCAGCAGTTCCTGACTTAAATGAATTATTGATGCAAAATGATGCCACTATGGATTATCTTCAAACATTAATGATGCATCAGTTAGAGAATACGAAAACAAAGTTGGTACATCTGAGTCAACATCCTTGTTTAAAAGAACCGCAGAGAATGATTACCAAGCAGCAGGAAAAATTAGGTATGCATACATTGTTTTTAAAACAGCAGATGTCACTCGTTCTAAAGCATTATCGCTATCAGCTTAGTCAGCTGGATCAAAAAATTGTGCCGATGACGCAGCAGTTTATTCAAAAGCAATATTATACGATTGAACAGCAGACTCAGCAGATGCAATACGCTTTAGTGCAGAAAATGAATACAGAAAAGCAGCACTTCGGACAACTTTTAGAGCAACTGCAATTGCTGAGTCCGTTAAATATTTTAAAAAGAGGCTATGCCATTGTTGAAACGAATGGACATGTCGTTGATAGTGTTTTACAAGTTAAACCGCATGATGAAATTGCCATACGTTTAAGTGATGGCACTATTAAAGCCACTGTAAAGGAGTAAAGTTATGGCAGAAATTACATTAGAAGAAGCGATGAAGCGATTAGATGAAATCGTGAAAATTTTAGAGAAAAATGAAGAACCTTTAGAACAATCAATTAAATTATTTCAAGAGGGAATGGATCTTTCTAAACTATGCAATGATAAATTGACTCATTTTGAAAAACAAGTTGTAGAAATTATCGGTAGTAAAGAAAGTCAGGAATAGATCGATGGAAAAAATGAAGACACAAATTGAAACTTATCTGGCTCATTCCTTAGAAGCTTTAAAAGATGGTCCGGTGAAAGAGGCGATGTACTATTCTTTATTAGCACCGGGCAAACGTTTACGTCCTATTTTGTTTTTAAAGGTACTGCAAGCTTATGGTATGGATTATTCTGCTTATATAGATATTGCCTGCAGTGTTGAAATGGTGCACACCTATTCTTTGATTCATGATGATCTGCCGGCAATGGATGATGATGATCTGCGCCGAGGCCGTAAAACTTGTCATAAGCAATTTGATGAAGCTACTGCCATTTTAGCGGGAGATGCATTATTAACGCAAGCTTTCAGCATTTTAAGCCAAGCTAATATTACAGATGATAAAAAGATACAATGTATCCGGATTTTAGCTGAAGCAAGCGGACAAAATGGAATGATTTATGGGCAGCAGGAAGATCTTCACTTTGAAAACAAACAAGCAACAATGGAAGAGTTAATCAATATTCATACTCATAAGACCGGAAAGTTGATTACAGCGCCTTTATTGATGGCCGCCCAAATCGCAGCGCCTCAACAAAAAGATGTTTTTGTGGAATTAGGGGAAACGATAGGACTTGCTTACCAGATTCAAGACGATATTTTAGATGTGACGGGTGATGAAGCAATCATTGGCAAAAAAGTAGGCAGTGACATCGAAAATAATAAATCTACTTATGTTTCCTTGTTAGGATTGGAAGCATCACAAGAATTAGTAAAAGACTATTTTAAAAAGGCATTAGAATGTATTTATAAATTAAAGATCAATCATGGCATCATGATCGAGGTCGTTCAGGCTATTTTGAAAAGGGTGAAATAATGGACGTTTCAAAGATTAAAGATCCTCATTTCTTAAAGAACTTAAATACCGAGCAGTTAGAAAGTTTAGCCGGTGATATCCGCCATTTTATTATTAACAGTGTCGCTAAGACAGGCGGACACCTTTCAAGCAATTTAGGGATTGTTGAATTGACGATAGCTTTGCACTATGTTTTTAATGCACCAAAGGATAAGATTTTCTTTGATGTCGGGCATCAGAGCTATACACATAAAATTTTGACAGGCAGAGCCAATCGCTTTGATACATTAAGACAGCTAGGGGGATTATCCGGATTTCAAAAATGCTGTGAGAGTGAATATGATGCTTGGGAAGCAGGACATTCCTCAACTGCTTTATCTGCGGCTGTCGGAATGGCAATGGCACGTGATTTAGACGAAGAACAATACGAAATTATTCCTGTCATCGGTGATGCGGCCATGGTTGGCGGCGCTTCGTTGGAAGCTTTAAATCATCTAGGATCCACACATTCGAAAGTGATTATCATTTTGAACGATAATCAGATGTCGATTTCAAAAAATGTAGGTGGAGTGAATAACTTTCTTTCTGAATTGCGCACCTCCATGGCATATAATAAAGCGAAGCAGGAATATAAAGAGATGCTGTCCCATATTCCTTTAGGAAAACCATTATATAAAGTTTCTTCTGCAGTGAAGGAATCCATCAAAAAGAATCTGATCGACGATACGATTTTCACAGAATTTGGCGTTGACTATTTAGGTCCGATTGATGGTCATGATTTCAAAGATTTGATTCGGGCACTTAATAAAGCAAAAGATTCTTCAGGAAGCATCGTGGTTCATGTGCTCACCAAAAAAGGAAAAGGGTATCCTTTTGCTGAAAATGACGTTGAAGGAAAATGGCATGGAATCAGTCCTTTTGATATAGCGACAGGCGAAAGTTTGAAAAAAACGAAGCAAAATGAAGTGACTTGGTCAGAAGTTGTATCTGAACAAGTGTATAAAGCGATGGCATTTGATCAGGAAATAGTTGCGATTACACCGGCGATGATTTCCGGCTCAAAAATGGAGAAGATCTTCCGAGATTACCCTAAACGTTCTTTTGATGTGGGAATTGCTGAACAGCATGCTGTCACTTTTGCCTGTGGTTTGGCAAAAGCAGGTAAAAAGCCATTCATCTCTGTTTATTCTTCTTTTTTACAGCGTGCTTATGATCAGATTAATCACGATGCTGCCAGAATGAAACTGCCTTTGCTGATTTCGGTCGATCGTGCCGGATTTGTCGGCGAAGACGGTGAAACACATCATGGTGTTTTTGATATTGGCTTTTTAATGGCAGTCCCTAATCTTGTCATTTTTACGCCAAGCAATGCATTAGAAGCAAAAGAATTTATCAATACCGCTTTTCATTTATCTGATCGTCCATATATTATCCGTATTTCAAAACAAATGATAAAAAATCAGGATGTATTGGTAAATCATTATATGGAAATCGGAACTTGGACAACCCCTCTATTACAAGAGGATGCCAAAGTGGCGGTTTTAACTTATGATGATAAAGTTCAAAGAGTAATTCACCATATTAAAGCGAATAATTATAATGTAGACGTTATTAATGCGCGTTTCTTAAAACCGATGGATGAAGTAATGTTAAATAAAATTGCGGATAAATATGAACATTTAATCATTTATGAAACGGATATGAAGAACGCTTCTTTAGGACTTTATGTGAATGAATATTTTACTGATCATCATTTAAAAATAGATACGGTACATTTGGCGATTGATGATCACTATACCCCGCAAGGAAAGATTGACCAATTGCTTGAATTAGAGAATCTGGATATGAAAAACTTAGATATCCATTTGAAGAAGGTATTATAATGAAAAAAGAACGAATAGATGTATTGTTAGTAGAAAAAGGATTCTTTGATTCGCGTGAAAAAGCTAAACGTGCTGTGATGGCAGGAATTGTTTATGATGATCACGATCGAATCGATAAACCGGGAACCAAAATTGATATCGAGACTAATCTCTTTGTCAAAGGTCAAAAACTTAAATATGTATCTCGTGGCGGTTTGAAGCTGGAAAAAGCGATTGAAGTATATCATCTTGATTTAAAAGATAAAATCATGTTGGATATCGGTTCTTCTACGGGAGGATTTAGCGATTGCGGATTACAAAATGGAATTAAACTGGTTTATGCGTTGGACGTAGGAACGAATCAGCTGGTTTGGCAGCTGCGCAATGATCCACGTGTTGTCGTGATGGAGCAAACAAATTTCCGTTATGTTGAATTGGAACGATTTGAATTTGGACGACCGGACTTTTGTTCTATCGATGTTTCCTTTATCTCATTAAAGCATATTTTTCCGAAACTTTCCGAAATTATAAAAGACGATGGACAAGTCGTTGCCTTGATCAAACCGCAATTTGAAGCAGGCAAAGAACAAGTGGGTAAAAAAGGAATCATTAAAGATCCGGCGGTTCATCTCGATGTTTTAGAAAAAGTTTTGGGCTATGCAAATGAAGAGGGGTTCCGAATGACCGGGCTTACTTATTCACCCATTACCGGTGGACAGGGCAATGTAGAATTTTTGGCTTTATTTGAAAAAGGAGAACAAACAGAACAATTTGATTTTAAAGAAGTGGTGACACAAGCGGCAGACTATTTTGGAAAGTAGGTGAACTTAAATGATCCAGGAATTATTAATCAAAAACTTTGCGATTATCGCTGAAAGCAGAATTACCTTTAACGACGGAATGACTGTCTTAACGGGAGAAACCGGTGCCGGTAAATCGATTATCATTGATGCAATCGGTCAATTGTTAGGCGATCGTGCCAATACATCGTTTATTAAAAACGGAGAAGATAAAGCCTTTATTGAGGCGATTTTGGATATTTCCGATAACGATGCTGTGTTAAGCAAATTGCAAGAAGCAAATATCGATAATGAAGATGATAATTTATACGTATCAAAGGAATTATTGAGTAATGGTAAAAGTATCTGTAAAATCAATTATCGTACCGTACCCGCTTCATTGCTGAAACAGATCGTGCCTTTAGCCATTGACATTCATTCTCAGTTTGATAACACAGAGTTGCTGAACAATAAGCATTACCTTGACATTTTAGATCATTACTGCGGCAGCGGTTTAGAAACACTTTTAGAACAATATAAAACAAGTTTTCAAGTATATTCAGAAACGTTAGCTAAAAAGAAAAGCTTAGAAAACGAAGAAGAGAATTATGAACAGATGGACTTCTATCAAAGTCAATTAGATGAAATTAATCAGTTTGATTTTGAAAACGAATCTGTAGAAGAGCTGGAGAAAGAAAAGCAGCAGCTGCAGAACTTTGAAAAGGTACAAAAAAGCATAAATGTTTTCCGGCAATATATTCAGCAAGATGAAGGCGCATTATCGAAGTTTTATTTAGGAATCAAAGCATTGGATGAGGTTTCAGATCTTGAAGAGTTTGAAGCATTGTATAACGAATTGTATGATTTGTATTACAAGAGTGAAGACGTAACAGAAAAAATCATGGATGTTTATTATGCTTTGGACTTTGACGAATATCGTTTTAACGAAGTTCAGGATTTATTATTTACGATTCAGCGATTAAAGAGAAAATACGGACCATCTGTAGAAATGGTCTTAGAAAAAAAGCAAGAGATAGAAGACAAAATGCAATTTTTAAGTAATCGCGAACAAGTCTTGTTAGAATTAGACAAATCTATTTTAGAACAAAAAGAAAAATGTATACAACTCGCGAATAAGCTACATACTATTAGAGAAAAAGCCGCAAAAGATATCTCTAAAAAAATAACTCAGGAGCTTCATTTGCTGTATATGGAGCATGCTCGTTTTGAAGTACAGGTGCAAATTGGTGAATTGTCAAAGCATGGTCATGATAAGATCGAATTTATGATCACAACCAATTTAGGACAGCCGATGCATCCTGTTTCTGATGTCGCTTCCGGCGGAGAGCTATCACGTATCATGCTGGCTTTAAAAACGATATTATTAGATCAAACCTCCATTTCTACCATTATTTTTGATGAAGTAGATACCGGAGTCAGCGGCAAAGTCGCTTACGCGATCGGGCAAAAAATGAAACGAATCGCTAAAAATAAGCAAGTACTTTGCATTACACATTTACCACAAGTGGCAAGCTTTGCCGATTGGCATTTGTATGTTTCAAAATACATTGAAAATAAAGATACCAAAACTAAAGTATCTGTGCTAAACCCTAAAGAACGCGTTGAAGAAATCGCAAAAATGCTTTCAGGTGATATGATCAGTGAAGAAGCATTAAAACAAGCACAAACGCTTTTATCACAAGTTGCAGCTTTATAGCATGAAGCTGCTTTTTTATTCCATAATAACATTGTAGCTTTGCTACAGAGGATGATGAGCTTGGTTAAAAAGTTGTTAAAGTTTGCAATTGTACTCTCTATGCTTTGTTTGACAACCATTTCCGCTTTTGCTGCCACGGTCATCTGTGGCGGTGATTCTGTTGGGATTGCACTGGCATATGACGGTGTCCTAGTTACAGGCACCTATGATTATGCAATCGATTCTCAGACAGTCAATCCGGTGAATAACGATATCCATCCCGGAGATTTGATTACCCATATTAATGGGAATAAAGTCGAAAATATTTCATTATTAGCCAATGAAATTCAAACTGCTATTGAAAGCAACAAATCTACAGTCCTCACGATCACTCGAAACAATGAATCGCTACAAAGAACATTGAATGTAAACTACGACCAAGCGACTGGGACATTTAAGACAGGTTTATATGTGAAAGATTCTACGATTGGAATTGGCACAATGACCTATTATGATCCTCAAAATCACACATTTGCATCTTTAGGGCATTCTTTAAGTGATCAAGATTTTGATTTGCAGTTTGCTAAAGGGACCGTCTTTGAATCTTATGTAAAAGATGTTGTTAAAAACAGTACTTCCAAAACCGGTGAGAAAATCGCAGTAGTGGAAGACGATAAGGTTCTAGGAGAAGTGGTCTACAATAACGAAATAGGGGTCTATGGCTATTATTATGGGACGATGGACGGTGAGACGATGGAAACAGCGTCAATCAGTGAAACAACACTTGGGACTGCCTACTTATTAACCGTTATTGACGGTCAAAATGTACAGAAGGTAGAAATCGAGATTACTGAATTAAAACCGCAGGCGGAAGCTGGCCAAAAAGGAATTTGCTTTAAAGTCACAGATCCGGCATTCTTAGAAAAAACAAATGGGGTTATTCAAGGAATGAGCGGTTCTCCAATCTTACAAAACGGCAAGATTATCGGAGCAGTATCTCATGTAAACGGGAAAGATCAAAAAGTTGGATATGGTGTCTACATCGAATGGATGCTTCAGATCAGCGATCAGATGAAGCAATAATAAAGGGCAGAAAATGCCCTTTATTATTTGTTATTCCAACAAGAAGTGACAAAGCAAAGATGAATTTGTCGAAATAATACATGTATGCAATACATTTTTAAAGATTATTGAAATATTTTAAAAATTTTACAAAGAAATTATTTATTTTACTCGAAAAAGGATATATACTAGACCTTGCCGATAGTTTAGGAACTCTGAATAGGAGAAACTAAAATGAACACGATTAAAACACTCATTGCACAAGACAACGTTGCATTAACCGAACAAATCATTTCAAAATTTTCTGAAACTAAGATTTTGAATTTGATCGACACAGCCGCTAATGGAAATGAATGTTTAGACAAGTTAAACAGAAAACATTACGACTTATTAATCATCGATTTAATGCTTTCTGGTATTGACGGACTAGTCGTCTTAAAAGAGTATTTTACTTCAAAGAATTATAATCCAAATATAAAAATCGTCTGTTTATCAGATTTCATGTCTGATATGATGTCACAAATGTTAAATGCATATAATGTACACTATTGTTTTAGAAAACCATTGGATTTGAATTATTTTGTTAAGTCTATTAACGAAATCGTAAATTTTCAAAACGATGACTTGTCACGTCTAGGCAATGACGAATTGGAAAAGTATCAAAAAGTAAAACTGGAAAATGAAATCACAGAAATTTTACATGAAGTAGGCATTCCGGCTCATATTAAAGGCTATATGTATCTTCGTTCTTCTATTATGGAAACATATTACAATCCTGATATTTTAGGGCAGGTAACAAAAGTCTTATATCCTGATATCGCCAGAATGTATAATACTACTTCTTCAAGAGTAGAAAGAGCTATCCGTCACGCAATCGAGGTAGCATGGAATAGGGGGAATACTGATGCGATTGATGAAATCTTCGGATATACAGTATCAGCAACGAAATCAAAACCAACCAATTCAGAATTTATTGCAATGATCTCAGATAAATTAAGATTGGCGCATAAAACAAAAACAACTGCAGTAGGAATGAATCGTTTTCAATAATGCCAATCATCTTCCATATTGATCTTAATTCATTCTACGCGAGTTGTGAAATTGCAAGAAATCCTTCACTTGCCGATAAGCCTGTCGTGATTGCCGGAAATTCACGTCGCGGTGTTATCACGACAGCTTCCTACAGTGCAAGAAAATATGGAGTCCATTCTGCAATGCCTTTATTTCAAGCACAAAAACTCTGTAAACATCTTGTGATCTTACCAGTAGATATGAATTACTATAAATCAATATCGGAACAGTTCTTTAAAATTATTGCTCATTACACATCGGAATTTGAAATTGCAAGCATCGATGAATGTTATGTCGATGTAACAGATATCGTATATGAATATGAAAATGCGATCGAATTAGCCAGTCAGATTCAAAAACAAGTGATGGATACATTACATATTGGCTGTTCGATTGGTATTTCTCATAACCGTTTTTTATCTAAAATGGGAAGTGATTTAAAAAAGCCAAACGGCATCACCGTATTAACAAAGACTAATATTCAGTCTTTTTTATGGCCATTGCCGGTTGGGACAATTCATGGAATCGGTAAAAAAACGGCAGTAAAATTAAATGAAAACGGCATTATCACGATTGGTGATTTTGCTCGTAAAGAAAACTACGACATTATCAAGCAGTATTTGGGGAGGAATGCACTGCTTTTTTATAACCGTGCCAACGGAAATGACGCGGTAAAATTAAACAGTGCCCACAATCAGCTGCAATCCGTTGGAAACTCAACCACTTTAGAAAAAGATACCAACGATATAGAAGTGATTAAAGAGCATCTAAAACGACTGTCAATGCAGGTTTCACAGCGAGCAAAAAAGCGTGATTTGATTTCTAATCATATTACTATTACATTAAAATATACACGTGAACTCAGTATTAACCGTACCTATCGATTAGAAACGGCAACCAATGACTTTGATATTATCTATGAAACGGTGCTGCTTTTATTTGACCTTAATTATGATGATCAGCCAATCCGTTTAGCCGGGGTCAGTTTAAGCAATGTCATTGCCCGAAAAGATTATTCAAAACAACTTTCTCTCTTTAATTATGAAAAAGAAAAGAATGACGATTCTCAAACCGATGAAGTTATTCGCTCGATTCAACAGCAGCTTCCGGATACGGTTAAGCTGACGAAAGCCTCAAAACTATTAAATCAGACAAATCATCAAAAAAAATATATCGATGAAGAATAAAAAAACATGCGTATTCATACTATAAATTGAGGTGATACTATGAATACAGCAATATCGAAGCATTTTAACCATTACCAATATATTTATCTTTTTATGATAATTTTATTTGGCGGTGGTTTTTTTCTTGGTCTGACAATGAAACTTTTACATCAGCCCATGATCCTTTTTCAAACGACGTATATTAACCATTTAATCACTTTAGATAATATTAAAACCTATATGTATCTAATCCTTTTTATCTATGTTTTACTTATTTTCAATTCTCTGCATGTCTTAGGCGTGATTACTTTTGGTGCCTTTATCTTTCTTTATGGAATACATAATGGTGTCTATTTATATAGTTTATGCTCACAATTCCAACATGTTTTTGGTTTTATTGTCGATTTGATCTTTCTTTTGATGCAGTGGGGGAGTATTGCTGTTTTGCTTGTTGGCTGCATCGAGATCGCAATTAATATTTTTGCTGTCACATTTGTGTTTAAAGAAGCAATCCGTCCATCGGAAATTCTTCATCAATACTTAAACTATGGATTCATTTCTGTTTTTATCTTTTTTATCAGCATCATTTTTAAAACATATATGATGAAGTTGTAAAGATAAACAAAAAATTATTAGCATAATAGTTGGTCGAACATTTAAACAATGCTATAATTTAAAGTGGTGATAACATGAAGTATAGCATTGATGAAGCAATCAGCGAATATAAACAGTATATTCGAATTGAAAAAGGGTTATCCAATCAAAGTGTTGCTTCTTATATGACGGAACTGAAAAAGTTTAGGGAATATTTTATTAAAAAGAAAGAAATCAGGGAAATCAGCAAGAACGATATATTGGATTATTTCAGTTATTTAAACGAGCAAGCTTTAAAAAAAAGAACAATTTCACACAATGCTTCTACGCTGAATAATTTTTTTAAATTTTGTATGCGTGAGGGGATCTTAGAGATTGATCCGATGGTAAGCGTGAAATTTCCTAAGTTAGATAAAGATCTTCCAGTTGTGTTAAATGAGCAGGAAGTGGAAGATCTCATGAATGTCGCTTATGCTCAAGCAAGGGAAAATGCGCTGCATTATCGGGATTTTTGTATGTTGGAATTGATGTATGCCGCTGGTCTTAGAATCAGTGAGTTAGTCAATTTAACGATAAATGACTTGCATTTAACAATGAATCTTATTCGTTGTTTTGGAAAGGGATCTAAAGAAAGAATGGTTCCCATTGCCGATTATATGATTGAGATACTCAATGAATATATGCAGGATTATCGTCCGCAGTTAATGAAAGATCATGATTCAAACTATTTGTTTTTAAACTATAAGGGACAGCCGCTTTCACGTCAGTCATTTTGGAAAATGATTAAGCAAAAAGCAGTGTTGGCAAACATAAAAAAGAACATTACGCCTCATACATTAAGGCACAGTTTTGCTACCCATTTGTTAAATCATGGTGCGGATTTGCGTTCTATTCAAGAAATGCTTGGACACTCCAACATTTCAACCACCACAATCTATACTCATGTTACAAATCAAAAAATGATCGATGAATATAAAAAATTTCATCCCCGCAGCAAGCAACAGGAGGAAAAAGAAAATGTATAAGTATAAACGGGTATTTACAATTGTATTGGATTCACTGGGGATCGGAGACGCAAAAGATGCTGAATCTTATGGGGATCAGGGAACAAACACATTAAAACACATTTGTGATCAATATCCGCAGATCGAAGTTCCTAATCTTGAAGGATTAGGACTAGGTGAATTAGATGACTTTAACGGAATTTATAAATTACCTGGATATTTTGGAACTGTTGGTAAATTAAATGAGATCAGCAATGGTAAAGATACCATGACGGGTCATTATGAATTAATGGGATTAAAAGTGGAAAAGCCGTTTAAAACCTTTACAGAGACAGGTTTTCCAGAAGCCTTTATTAAGGAATTCGAAGAAAAAACAGGGTATAAGACGATTGGAAATATCGCTGCCAGCGGAACGGAAATCATTGATTTATATGGTGAACAGCAAATAAAAAATAAGGAATTGATCGTCTATACATCGGCAGATTCTGTATTTCAGATTGCAGCCCATGAAACATACATAGGGCTGGATGAATTATATCGCTGTTGTGAAATTGCACGTGAGTTGCTCTTAAAAGATGAATGGAAAGTGGGACGTGTAATCGCAAGACCCTTCGTAGGAGAGAAAAAAGGAGAGTTCCAACGCACTTCTAATCGTCATGATTGGGCATTAGAACCGTTTGATCGTACAGTTTTAAATACATTAAAAGATAAAGGATTAGATGTCATTGCGGTGGGTAAAATTAATGATATTTTCTGTGGCCAAGGTGTGACCAAAGCCATTACAACTAAAAGTAATGAAGATGGTATGGAGCAAACGATTGCTCTTGCACAAACTGATTTTACCGGTTTAGCATTTATTAATTTAGTCGATTTTGATTCATTGTACGGACATCGTCGTGATCCGATTGGTTATGGGAAAGCATTAGAGAGATTTGACCTTCAGCTCAATGATCTCATGTACCAGCTGCATGAAGATGATTTATTGATTATTACAGCTGATCATGGCAACGATCCTACCTTTAAAGGAAGTGATCATACACGCGAGCAAGTGCCATTGATTCTTTATTCCAAAAAACTAAAAGGAAATCAAAATTTAGGAGATTTAGACAGCTTTGCGACAGTGGGAGCAACAATAGCAGATAATTTTGAATGCTCGTTGCCATCTATTGGAAAATCTATTTTAAATGTTTTATAAATATGCTTTTATTAAGATGAACCTCGTTATTTGAATTCCCAAATAATGATGGTTCATTTTATTATGGCATGCCATCGGCTTAAACTCTACTGTAAGTCGTTTGAATACGATAAACAAGACTAAGAGAGTTATTTCATTCCATAATAAAAGGTGTCTTACCATAGGATAAAACACCTAATATTGAATATTTTTCATCTGCTTATGGAATCTCATCTATAAACCCTCTAAATAAATTAACTTATAACAAATCATATTCATTTCATGATAACAATGCTTCTAATCTTCAATTTGATAATCGATGCAGACGCGAGATTCACGCAATGGTGTTATATACTGGCCAAATGCAACATGACTTGGGTGAATCTGGTATTGATTCAGATCTTCCATCGTTTGGAAAGTAGAAACCAAAATATAATCATAATTATCTTTTACAGCCTGTTCATCATTAAAATAAACATTCAATGAGATAATCTGCTGTATTTCATCTTTTAACTTCAGCATTCTTTCTTTTGCTTCTATAAGATTTTCTTGTTTGCTTTTGCCATTTGCTTCTTCTTTAAATTTAAACATTACAATATGTTGTATCATCATCCATTCCTCCTTTAAACATTATAACACAGCTTGAAAGTAGACGAAAACCTCTTTATAATAGATATTAGTTTTAATAAAGGAGAAATAAAAAAATGTCTACAGATCCTAAAAAATTAGTAAAAACCATTCTATTGACTTATTTACTGGCTTCTGTTATTTTAGCTTCAGGCTATACTTGCAGGGGAGTGCCGGTTTTGATTATTACTTTCTCAGTGATAAGTTTATTGCTTTACGGAAGTGCTGTATTAGCACTGCATCAAAACTATAAAAAATACAAAATAGCGATGTATCGTTTTTTGGAGGGAATTGGAATTGCCTTTTGTTTATTTGCTGTGATAATGGCAGTAATGAATATATAAGAAAAGCCTAGGGTTTTATTCAGATCAAACCTTAGGCTTTTTAGCTGCCTTACTTAGATATTCGTTCAAATACACACATAATAAATAAAGATTATTTACACATCTATTTTGGTTAACATAATATGCATTATCGGAAGTATCATATATTATTAAAACAGGAAAAGGTGAGCATTCATATCACTGTTATAGCACCTTTTCCCTTGGATATTAAAGGATTTCACTTATGAATAATGTTGATGTTAGCTTTTCTATTTCTGTCTTTAATCCATCATCTTGACAACGAACCGCCATATTCGCTAAAGTTATTTCATTATCTATTAATTCAATATTATCAGCCATTCGTATTTCAATTTGTTTTACTTCACACAATAAATCATTCAGCACTGCTTTTAATCCTGACTGATCACCTATAATGGCTTCATGAATTAATATACTATCATTCGATTTTTCATACACTAAATAGCCGATACATGTTTCTTCTTTATAAATGTTTAAAATGAAATGACCTTCATTTTGATGATATGGTATAAAATAATTCTGATAATAATCTATATCACGAATACGATACCCGGTATAAGCTTTGGTAAAAGATTGATATGACTTCAGCAAGCTCTCTGCCCTTACCTCTTTTTTGAAATTGTATACAACATTATCAATATTTTCAAATGGCTGCTTGATTACTGCTTTCTTATGATAATATGTCTCATGGAAATCAAATGAATGGTAAATATCCCAATTATAGGCTTGCAGGATCAATAATTGATCTTCTTTGTGATCATTTAACGCTTGATTCATCATAGTTCGCATAAAACCATTGCCCCTGAAATTGCGTTTTGTGCAGACCCCGACAATAAAATGGGTATCCACATCCTTATCCCCTATTTTTAAAGTCATGGGCTTTATTTGCATCGCGGCTAAGATCTGGCCATAGCATTCAATGGCATATGTATATGTCGGATTATATAAATGATTGAAGTAAAAATCCGTTGAAGTCTCATTTTCATCTGCAAAGCAGTCCAACCACAATTGTTTGATTTGTGCGGTATATTGATCATCAGGACGAATAAGTTTGGTTTGATTTAACCCAATGGCATATTTATTTAAACGATATAAAGGATGCAAATCCATTTTTGCCTTTCTTAATTCAGGAAGACCTAAGTCATCTTCACGATTAATAAAATGATAGTCTAAATGTTCATTCAAGAAATGTTTTAATACAGCTACATATAAACCACGAATACTGCGGTTTGCCTTTTCAACATGAATCTGCAGAGTATCTTTATAGAGTCTTGAAGCCAATGTAAAAGCTTCTATTTTGCCATCAATATACAAACATCCGCCCAACAGGTTCAGTTCATCATAATGGGCTAACAGTCCCCCAATTCCGTTGATTTCTGCTTCAATATCTTCTTTTCGATCATGGGAATCCTTCCATTGATTTAAAAAGCGAAGAACCTCTTCTTGCATGTAGTTTTGATAAGGAATAAATTTAAAACGTCCCTCGTATTCTTTTATAAAAGCATTATAATGATTGCGGCGTTTTTGCATTTTCTTCCCTTTTAAAGTGGCATGCATAGATACATCATAAACATAATCTCCGGCATTTTCTTCTAATCGCCATATAAAAGTGTTTTTAGGATAATATTTCTTTAGTAATTCTACAAATGGTTCCACTGCCGCTTCCACAACAAATTCTATTTCGTGCTGTTTTGAATACTCCAGCATAAAATCTACTGCCTCCTTGAAATGGGCTTCATCACATAGCGGCATCATCCATCTTATTCGATCATGATAGAGCCAGTAACCGACAAAAAAATGTTCATGAATTTCATAATAAAGTTCATAGACATCTTTCCACATCAATAATGTGACGATGTTGCAGTTATATTCATTGTAGCCATACTTCTCTATGTATGACCGGATTTCTTCAATATCATTATAGTCTATTTTTTTCATAAATTTCTCCTGTTACGCCAATATTATACCACACTCAATGATTATTAAAATTAAAATGCACAAAAAAGGCATTAGAGACTCTCTAACACCTTTTTATTGACCATATATTGAATGAATTGAGTGGCTGTGCGTCCGGAAAAACCACCGTTACGAATTTCCCAAATCATTGCTTGAGCATGCAGTTCTTCCCGGTCAATCTCTAAATGATACTTTTTTGCTAAAGTATCAACAATATTCAAAAATTCATCTTTTGCCGGATGTGAATAGAGAATCGTAATGCCAAAACGATTGACTAATGACAATTTTTCCTGCATAGCATCGTTTAAGTTCACTTCATCAACATTCTGTCGTTCAGACCAGCTTTGCTTGATCAGATGACGACGGTTGCTTGTAGCATAAATAATAATATTATTTGGTTTTTCTTCCAATCCGCCTTCAATAACGCTTTTTAAATACTTATATTCAGTTTCAAAATCTTCAAAAGATAAGTCATCCATGTAAATAATAAACTTGTAGTGACGATTTTGCAAAGTATGAATGATTTCCGGCAGGAATTGAAATTGGTGTTTATAGACTTCCACAATCCTTAAACCATCCTGATAGAAGTCATTTAAGATAGCTTTGATACTTGTTGATTTACCGGTTCCGCTATCCCCATACAACAATACATTATTTGCTTTTTCACCTAGTAAAAAAGCCTTCGTATTTGCCACCAATTTTTCTTTTTGACTGGTGTAGCCAACTATATCATTTAATGTATAACTCTCTACATGAGCAATTGGAATAATCTTATGCTGATCGTAGCGAAACGCCTTATTTAAGCCGTAGAAGCCTACTCCATAAGTAGAATAGTGATCCTTTAAAACTTCATAAAAGGCTTCTACAGAAGCCGTATTGGCTAAATGAGCGCAAAGATTGGATAACAAACGATGCACTTGTGGATCCATCATATGTTTTTTGATTTTGTAGCCATTAAACATAGGCTGATATAGTTCATTTAGACTAGAAAAGTCATAGTGAAACAGCTTATAGATAATAGAAAGGTCTGATAAAACAATCGCTTTTAAAGAAGCGCTAATTTCTTCTTTTCTTTCTAATGCCAATGTAAAAGAATTTTCATGATAAGCCAATAGAAGTGTGATGTATACTTGAAACAGTTGTCCGTCGATTGCATAGCTCTCTTTGATTTTTAACAGCTGGTGAAAAAGATCAATTTCATATTGATTCGGCGCCTTTTGCCAAGCTAAGAAAACAGAAAGCGGTTCTTCACTAATCAAATCGACTTTTAACGGACGATATAAAGTAAGCTGACTTAAATCCATTGATTTCACCTTAATTCTTAAAACTGTGAATTGGAGCAGGCACTCTGCCACCACGGTTTACAAATTTAGAACAATCGTATTCATTTACTTTCATGATTGGTGCATAACCTAACAATCCACCAAATACTGCTTCTTCACCAACATCTTTACCGATTACAGGGATGATTCTTACTGCTGTTGTTTTTTGATTGATCATACCGATCGCCATTTCATCTGCAATAATTCCTGAGATTGTGCTCTCTGTTGTCTTCCCTGGAATCGCGATCATATCCAGCCCTACTGAACACACACATGTCATTGCTTCTAATTTTTCAAGTGTCAGTGCCCCTGCTCGGGCAGCATCAATCATTGCTTGATCTTCACTGACCGGAATAAATGCCCCGCTTAAACCACCCACATAAGAAGATGCCATGACACCGCCTTTTTTAACTTGGTCGTTTAAAATCGCTAATGCTGCTGTAGTTCCCGGAGCTCCAACAGATTCCAATCCCATTTCCTCTAAAATTTCCGCAATACTGTCTCCTACAGCCGGTGTAGGTGCTAAAGAAAGATCGATGATTCCAAAGGGCACATCAAGCTTTTTAGAGGCTTCCTGAGCTACCAATTGTCCGACACGTGTAATTTTAAACGCTGTTTTCTTAATGGTTTCACATAACTCACCAAAATCTTTTCCACGTGATTGTTCAATGGCCTTTTTCACAACACCAGGACCGCTGACTCCGACATTGATAATGCAATCTGCTTCTGTCACACCATGGAAAGCCCCTGCCATGAATGGATTATCATCAGGTGCATTACATAGAATTACCAGTTTTGCACATCCCAAAGAATCTTCTTCTTTTGTCAGTTCAGCTGTATCTTTAATAATCTTCCCGCATAATTTGATTGCATCCATATTCAGTCCTGTTTTAGTAGATCCCACCACTACCGAACTACAGACAGAGCTAGTTACTGCCATTGCTTCAGGAATAGATTCAATCAGTAATTTTTCAGCCGGTGACATTCCTTTTGAAACGACAGCTGTATATCCTCCGATAAAATTAACTCGAGTCGCTTTTGCAGCTTTATCTAATGCCTTAGCAATCTTCACAAAGTCTTGTGTTGAATGACAACTGCTGCTGCCTACAAATCCAATTGGTGTTACAGAGATTCTTTTATTGACGATGGGCACCCCAAATTTCTTTTCAATTTCTTCTCCAACCGATACTAAATCCTGTGCTTTAGTAGTAATTTTATGATAGATATTTTCACATACCTTATCAATATTACTGTCCATGCAATCCAACAGGCTGATCCCCATCGTAATCGTTCTTACATCCAAGTTTTCCTGTTCGATCATTTTATTGGTTTCATTTACTTCAAACGTATTAATCATTCTAGACCTCCGTTAAATACGATGCATCTTATTAAAGATGTTTTCGTGTTGTAATTTAATATTGACTCCGATTTCTTTACCTAAAGCATCCAATTCATCAGCGACATTTCCAAATGTTTCTTCAACTTTTGAGGCATCGACGATCATCATCATATTAAAATAATCCTGTACAATCGTTTGTGAGATATCTAAAATGTTCATTTCATGTTTCGCTAGAAAAGTACATACTTTTGCGATAATTCCTACTTGATCTTTTCCTACTACGGTAATGACTGCTTTGTTCATATACATCCTCCTTGTTATATCTGTTAGCATTATAACAAAATACGATATAAAATACTACCTGTGATCCTATAAAAAAACCGGTAAAAAGAAGACTTTTACCGGTTTTTCATTATTATAATCGCAAGATCTTTTTTACTTGATCCAAGACTGCACGGCCGTTCATGGTGCCATAATCCACCATATCAATCATTTGGATGGGTATTGATCGTCTTATCGTCTCTTGAATGTGATGTTTTTCAAAGCGTTCTTGGGGTGATAAGAGAATGACATCTGCTTTATCGCTCCATGTGTTCAAGTCTTCTTTTGACACTGGTTGAATAGCGATTTCAATGCCATCGTCCCTGGCGGCTGCTTCCATATTATGTATCAACATATTAGGGGCTTCGGGACATTCGATGATAATTGTCTTCATTGCCAGCTCCTCCTTTTTTCTAATTATATCATACAATGTGCGGCAATTTATGTAAACCCTTCCATTTAATTTTTGTCAAGATATTTGCTTAAAATAATATTCTGTCTACATTTATATATACCGCTTTCAAAAAGGCGTGACAAATGAGTGAAAATGTGCTTTAATATATATGTAAATTAATTATATAGGAGGAACTTACAATGGTAAGAATTATGTTAGCATGTGCAGCTGGTATGTCAACTAGTTTATTAGTAACTAAAATGCAGACAGCAGCTAAAGAATCAGGAGTAGAAGCAGAAATCTGGGCAGTACCAGAAGCAGACGTTGAAAAAAACGTTGGTAAATTTGACGTATGTTTATTAGGACCTCAAGTACGTTTCAAATTAAAAGCTATCCAAAAAATCGCTGATGGTAAATGGCCAGTAGATGTTATTGAAATGACAGCTTATGGTACTATGAACGGTAAAAAAGTATTTGACTTTGCTATGGATACTTACAACAATTTCTATAACAAATAATAAACTATTAAAATAAAAGACGGGGGTTCTCCTCCGTTTTTTATTACTTGAAAGATGAAAAAAATATTAGTAGTAAGTGATACTCATATGGATAATGATACCTTTTCTTTAATAACTGACAGACATCGTGACTGCGATTATTTTGTACACTGCGGAGATTCTTCTTTACCCTATAACGATCCGCTGTTAGATGGTTATATCACGGTGATTGGCAATCACGATGATGATCCTCATTTCGATCAATATCGTTTCTTTAAAGCAGAAGACAAGCGTATATTCGTTACCCATGGGCATCTCTATGATGTTTATTCAAGTTATGACAAGTTGTATCAAAAAGCAAAGCAAATGAAATGTTCACTAGTCTTACACGGTCATACTCATATTCCCCATCTGCAGACAATTAAAGGTATAACGTTCATCAATCCCGGCAGTGTGATGTTCAACCGATCTCACTATGGCTATGGAACGTATGCGATTGTATTTATTGATCATGCACAAGTATCTGTTCATTTTTATCATCACGAAACGCATCAAATCGTAGATGACATTGTTCTTTTAGATGGGAATGAAATGCTGAAGGAATTTGGGTTCAATTCCGATTTAACAGATTAAAAAGCACCTCCTAAGAGATGCTTTTTTTGTTATACAACGTCTTTCATATTTTCGATAGCTTGTACTCTTCGGATATTATTTAGTGAAATTAACACCAGAACGGCAACAAGTAAAATATCAAAAATCATGATTGATACAATTAAGGTGAGCAAGATATTTTGTCCTAATTGGAACGCCGCTGACAGCTTCAGCTTTGATTCCAGTATACAAACCGGTATAAAGATGGCAGTAACTAGAGCAGAAGCATTGATATACCCTTCTAAGTATTCAAAAACAAATAGTTTATATAGCTGATATGAGGTCATTCCAACTGATTTCATAATACTGATATCACCACGTTTTAAATGCACATTTCCCACAAGGACGTTATTGATATTTAAAACAGAAATGATAAACAACAGGAAGAATAACGGATACAACAAGGATTCAATCATAAAGGATACTACTTTATTTTCCTGTGCTCTTAATAAGACATTATCATACGTATATGTGTCTTGAGCTCCGGAATTAGAAATAGCCTTGTCAATCGCCAGTGTTGCTTTTGTTACTGTCGCCTTATTGCTTAAGACAATCTTTGCCGCTTCTTTAACGGTAAAGTACTGCTGATATTTGATTCCATAGCGAGATGACATAGCTACAATACGTGGATATTCATCATAATCGCAATAAAGACCTTCGACCCCTTCATCCACTAAAGCAATAGCCGATACATTTTCATATAATGTCTCTAGTGATTCCGTCATATATAAACGGTCCCCAACTTTTAGCTGATCAAACAGCCCCTCTGCTACTTTTGAACCTTTTCTTAATACCACGACCATTCCACCATTATCCAAATCATCCAATGATCCAGCTACAACATAAGGTTTTAATCGATCTAATTGCTCATGGTCCAACAGCAAGGTTGCCGTTTGAATCTGACCGTACAAAATTCCGTTTTCATCTGTATTTTCTACGTAGCTTACACGAGCATTGCTCTTATAAGTTTTAAAATTAACCTGATTAATAGCATCTACCGGATATTGAATATACGGTCCTAAAACCTGACGTTTGATATCCATCGACTCCGGAATCAATTCACGATCATCAATAGCTTGATACAATTCGTCATAAAGATCCAGATTAATTGGAGTAGCCGTATTCATAGGGATAGAATTTTCAATGGAGAAGTCATAATTCACCGAAGCGGTTTCGTTTTTATATGAGAAATTGCTTAAAAATACCGCAAAGAAAATAACTGTCGTTAAAATAAGCAATGCAAAAGATTGAAAAATATTACGTGTTTGTTTTTTTAAACGTCCATTATAGATTAAAAACATTTTCCAAGAAAAGCTCTTCGACATATAACTTTGGCGCTGACGAGGCGGATCATAGTTATATGCAACATCTTTCAAATCTTCAATAGCATTAGAATGAATATAACGGCTGTAAGAATGATGTCCTAAGATCAGCATTAACCCAAATCCGATTAAGAAGGATGAAATCAATGTAAATGGATTCATGATCATCGACCAGGCAAACGGTAATGCTAACTGCTTGATAAACATCTTTAATACAAAGTAAGAAATCAAAATCCCAAATACGATGCCTAAAAAAGCTCCAAGCAGACCTAATGCCGATAATTCAATCTTTAATAAATGATTAATATCTTTTGGTGTTGCTCCAATTGATTTTAATAAACCAAATTCTTTTCGGCGGTCTTTGTCGGTAATGATAAAGACATTCTTTAAAGAAATGACTGACATCATGACTGCGATCAGAACAATCGCCGCAAACATGACTAACAAGGTTGTGGTGTCTTTTAAATAATTTTTAACCGTATCATAAGAAATTGCTGAATTATTCATCTGAATTTCTTGGGTATCGGCATGAAAGATTTCACTGATCATCGTTAATGAGTCAGCACGTTGTACCTGATCATCTCGAATGATCACATTACGATTCGTGCTATTGGCATTATCCGTTACATAAACCGGAGCCGCTGAAGTTGTCAGCTGAGCAAACAATTCGGTTGCTTCATATACCCCGACAACTTTATAAGAAGCGGTTTTGCTTGGGATCTGAGCAAATACATTGCTGTCCACTTGATATACACCGTTTGAGGCAGCATTGGACTCAATCAAATCCAATGAGAGTGTATCCCCTACTTTTAAACCTAATTGGTTAGGGACGACAATCTCATCATTGCCATTTGGCAGTGTTCCAGTTTCAATGATGATGGGCAAAGGAGAATCTTCTTCAAGCAAAGTTAGCTGATGAAGCGCTAATGAATGATCCTGATACGTTGAATACGTATTCAAATCATAATCATACGTGGTCTGATGACGTGTCAACGGTTCACCCTCATTGCTGTTGAAGATGTAATGGTATTCTCCTGTCGTTTCCTTATTTGGGATCTTAGTTAAAGAAAAGACATTGGTAAACAGGGTTAAAGAAGTAAAGATTATCGCAACACTTAAAGAAATCGCAATCAAACTTAAAAGCGTACGCTGTTTTTTCTTTACAATATTGATAAGAGCTAATTTATTAATATATTTACTTACCTTCATGATAGAACGTCGGTTCCTTTTCTTCGATTGCTTTCATCAGCATTTTTTTGCGTTTTGTGGTCATCCATCTTGCATTGTCAAAAGTATCCACAAATTGAAGCAATTCTTCTTTTGTTGAAATGGATTTAACTACTTTATTCTTTTTCATGTTTTTAAATTCAATACATCTAGCTCTTGCAAAAACATCCATTCCTTCTAAGAACAGGTCAAAATACACTTTCATGACATCTTCTACTTTTTCATCTTTTTTATCTTCTGTCGTTTTTAAATCTTCATTATAAATAAAGAAAAGTGTACGAAGCATTTCATTATAATCAATAACAAAGTTCCCGGTTTTCATATCCCATTTTTCATATTCCTCATCGATATGTACAGAAAACTCCATATTATCTAATTTTTCTTGTGCACGTTTAAAGATTTCATCTTTATCTAAACGTTTGATTGAAGTTTCTTCGATCGGACTATCTTCTCCTTCAGTTTGGAAGTCCTTAATGATGTGTCCATCCTGAATTTCTAAAACACGATCCGCATAACGAGCTAAATTCAAGTCATGTGTGATCATCACGATGGTCTGGTTATATTTTTTAGAAGCTAACACCAAAAACTCCATGATTTCTTTTGCTAACTTACTATTCAAATTTCCGGTCGGTTCATCAGCCAAAATAATGCTCGGCTTGTGAATCAAAGCTCTTGCAATCGCAACACGCTGCTGTTCCCCACCCGACATTTTGCTAGGATAGAAATCCAAACGATCTTTGATCCCCAACAATTCCACTAATTCATTGAAATATTGGCGGTCTACTTTTTTCTCGTCCAACATCAGCGGCAGTTCGATATTTTCTCTTGCGGTCAACACCGGAACTAAGTTGAAGAACTGATAAATGATTCCTACCTCTCTTCTTCTAAAGATCGCTAAACCTTCCTGATCCAGTTTTGTTACATCTTTACCGTTAATGAAAATTTCACCGGTAGTAACGGTATCTACCCCAGCCATCATATGCATCAAAGTGGACTTACCTGAACCGGATGTTCCAATGATACAAACAAATTCTCCTCTCTCGATAGAAAAAGAAGAATTTTTTAGGGCTTCTACCTTAATATCGCCAGAACCATAGGTTTTACTGACGTCTTTTACATTGATTACTGCCATATTATCCTCCTAATATAATAAAAATACACGTTAACATTGTAACCCTTTTCAGGTTAAAATGCAATTTATTGTATATAAAAAATAATCCAGTTTATTCAGCTGGATTATTGCTTTCAGTGGCTTTTTCTTCGTTTCTTTTTCTCTTGTATTCAATGATAAACATTACTTCTTTAAGATCTTCATCAGGCAGTTCCGTTAACAGACGTGCAATATTTGCGATATTATAATAATCATATTTTTTACCGCTCATGATTTCTTCTACACTGCGTCCATAAAGATTGGATAAAATCTTTAATTCCCCGACGGTGACGTCACGTTTACCATTTTCAATATCTGAAATGGCTGAATGGGGAACGTTTAAATAAGAAGCAACCTCTTTTTGGGTTAAATGCTTAAAGTTTCTATATACTTTTAATCTTTTCGCTAATGCCATATCAATAGCCATATTCTCACCTCGATTTTAAGAATATCATAAATCGTCAGGAATTTCAATTTAGAAATATTAAAAATATAAAATATTTTTTCCTAGGTTATATTTACGATATTTGCAACTTATTGGAAATACCTATTTTTCATTTAAGGAAAAGCTTATTTCATTTAGCAATTTTCAACATTACTTGACTTCTTTATTATTGAAATATCCTAACGTGTAATCTTTATTTCCGTGCCAGTAGCTTTGACTGTTATCAGCAATGATATGCTGATAATCCTCGATGACACGCTGTACTTCTGCTTGTGTTTCAATTGTCATTTTTAAAACGATGAAATCGGCCTGCAGATTTGAAAGCTCATCTACATATTGAATTTTCGCGTTATATAAATGCATACGGCATTCTTCATCCATTATAATAGGAAATTGTTCATTTTTCCTATCTATTAAATAGTATTGACCAATTTCACAGCGATTACACCCCTTTTTTTGACAACCGTAATGCTGCTGCGAAATAGGACAGTATCTGGTAATCATCGTTTCTAATCGCCCATATGCAACATAACCGATTTCTTGCTGACCGCAATGAAGCTGATTAATCTGCATCTCACTCATTTCGACAGATAAGATAACATCATTATTTTTAATCAAGTCATGATTTAAAGCATAACTGTTCGTAATGTTTAAACTGCTGTCTAAAATAAGCTTCTTTTCTGAAAAATAATACAAAGCCCCTATATCTCCCACCATTATTTTATCAAACAACGGATATATAGAAGATGATTTGATTTGTTTTAATTGCTCATCATCAATGATTCTTGATAGGTATGGGATTAAAGACACGTTTGTCTTTTGGCATAAAGAATAGGCTTCTTTTAATGAGGGATGAAATGGATAGTAGATAATCTTTGCCCCTGCATGGATTGCCGCTTCACATTGTTCCAACGTTTGAACATGCACATGAATCTCTTTGATAAAACGCTCAGAGGCTGCCGAACGATTAGGTTCAAACGCTTTAGATTGTCGCTGATGCGTTAATCTTGCTTGATCTAATGCTTCGATTCCCTTACGACGCAATTCATTTAATTCTTTAATGGCAAATTGAACGTTATCGGGTAAATTCACAATCGTTTTTTCAGCTATGTAGACCGTATTTCCTAATTTAGATAACTGTTGTTGTATTCTTTCTAAAGATAACGGACTGTTCATTGCCTTTTCAAGGATGGCAGATGACTGCACTGCAACCTGACAGTGTTTAGCGGTCAATGTCAATGTCAGCGGCCCTCCAATCTTGCCGGATAATTGAAGTGTAATCGGACTCTTAATCTTCTTTTCACTATATTCCTTTTGTAGTTTTTGAATCAGTTGAGCTGAAGATGTTTTAAAAACTTTCGTTCCTTCTTTGATTTTCACGTTAAACTCTACCGCAATTTCATCTTGTGGTTTTCCTTGATTCACCAAACGGTCACGATAATACATTTTGTTAACAACTCTTCCGCTGTCTTCAAAGCCAAAGCGAATACCATCCCCTTGAGCTAAAGGTTGATTTAATTTTATATAAACCAATTGTTCTTTGCGATCATATTGAGTAACTTCACCGATTTCTATTCCGAAGTTTCCGGGAAAGATATCCGTAATGATTTCTTTTTCATGATAAGCATGTCCTAAAGAGAAACTGCGGTTAAACATTTGAAACATTTCCGCTTTTTCTTCTTGAATATCTCCAACAGAATGTGTTTTTAACCATTGGTCTATCGCATGACGATAGCTTTTAACTACTGCCGCAACATATTCAGGACGTTTCATTCTTCCTTCGATTTTAAACGAAGTAACGCCTGCCTCAATATAATCACCAATATTATCAATCACACAGATATCTTTTGCCGAAAGCAAATAATGAGGAGCATAATCTAATGATTTATCTTCTAATTTCAATTTATATGGCAGACGGCATGGCTGCGCACATTTTCCTCTGTTACCACTTCTTTTACCAATTAAGCTGGACATCAAGCATTGTCCTGAATAACACATACATAAGGCACCGTGAATAAACACTTCAATATCAATCGGTGTATGCTTAGCAATATAGCGGATTTCTTCCATCGTATTTTCCCGCGCTAATACTACCCGTTTGACACCTTGCTTCTCCATTGCCTTTACTCCCGAAAGCTGATGAATGCTTGCCTGAGTAGAGGCATGTATTTCAAAATCAGGATATAACTTTTTTACTTCTGCCATCAAACCCAAATCCTGAATGATCAAAGCATCGACGTTCATTAAATATAAACGGTCAATGTATTCCATTAGTTCTTTGAATTCTTCATCATAAAACAGGGTGTTCACCGTCACGTAAATTTTCACATGGCGTAAATGTGCATATTTAATCGCTTCTTGCAGTTCTTCATCGCTAAAATTCGCTGCATAGGCACGGGCATTAAACATTGTCCCGCCTAAATAAACGGCATTTGCCCCGCTGTTCACCGCTGCCTTTAGTGATTCCAAACTTCCTGCCGGTGCTAATAATTCTATATTTTTCATAATTTTTCTATCAGTGAGTAACACATCTTAGCAGATGCTGCGCTTGCGATTTTTAAATATTCGTCAAATTGCATTTCACTGTTTCCTTTTCCAAAGATATCGCTTAATGATCGGGTAATAATAAAGGGCACACCATAAATCGTACAGACCTGAGCAATTGCCGCCGCTTCCATCTCAGCGCATTGGGCATTTGGGAAATGTTGTTTTATATTTTTTACCTGAACATCTTTAGCCACGAACATGTCACCTGAAACGATCAGTCCCGTATGAGCTGAAATACAGTTGTCACTAAGGACTTGCTTTGTCATTTCCATTAACTGAGGATCTGCTTCAAAAAAGCGCGGACTGCCTGCCATTTGACCATATTCGTAATTAAATGCCGTGACATCCACATCATGATAGCCAACCATTGAAGAAATAACAACATCTCCTACTTCTTGATCTAAAGATAGCCCCCCGGCACTGCCGATATTAATCAACTGTTCAGGATGATAATTTTCAAAAAGCAGTGTGGCTGAAACTGCCGCATTTACCTTTCCAATCCCCCCTTGGACAACGACACAGTCTTTATTGGCAATTTTTCCTATATGATATTTATAATTCAATTTTTCTTGTGTACAAGTGACGTCCATCAATTCTAAAATAGCTTCTACTTCTTCTATCATTGCACCGATTATTCCAATCATTTTATTTCCTCCATTATTTTTTTACGACAAAGATAACACGGTCATCCTGCTCGTCATATTCTTTAAAATCACTGTAATAGTGAATATTGTTAAATCCTGCCTTTTTTAAAAGATCCACATATGTTTCAACAGGATAGGTTTGCTGTTCATGACGTTCATCTACACGATCATGGTTTTCCTGATCAACAATTTGAACATGGTGACGGATTTTCCCTTCAGCAATCTTGCGCACTGTCCATTTAAAGTAAAAATCATCATCTTCTGCTTCTTCTACGTAATCTTCAAATGTTACATTGATTTTATGCAGACTGTGAACATCAAAGATAAACGTTCCGTCTTCTTTTAAAGCATTAAAAACATTCTGGAATACTTTTAAAACTTTATTAGGTGTTAATATATAATTTAACGAATCACACATACATAAAATCAGGTCAACCGGTTCATTGATGATAAAATCACACATATCGATTTTCCCTAACATTAAATCGACATTGGCTTCTGTGGCATTCATTTTTGCGACTTCCAACATTTGTTTGGAAAGATCCGTCGCATAAACGGTTTTATTCAATTTAGAAAGTTCGATTGCCATGATGCCTGTCCCACATCCTAATTCCAAAACAGTTTCAAAAATAGCGTTGTTCATAATAAAATGAAGATATCCAGAATAGAAATCTTCATCCATTAAGCTATCATAATAATAGGCAAATTTCTGATAACTCATTACAGGTATTTCTCCACACCAATACGTGGCATATCGCCCCATAATTTCTCTAAGTTATAAGCGCCTCTTTCATTTTCTTCAAAGATATGAACAACAATATCTCCGTAATCCATTAAAATCCACTTACTGTCACGCAAACCTTCAATACGTTTCACTGTGCATCCCGCTTTTTCCATTTCTTCTTCGACGTTGTCACGTAACGCCTGCATTAAACGTTCATTTGATCCGGTACATAAAATAAATGTATCAAAGATCGGACTTGCATCACGCATATCGATAGCAACAATGTTTTTGGCTTGTTTATCACTTAGCGCTCTTACTATAATTTCAATTTTATCCATGAGTACCCTCCTCTACATATTTCTTGTATATTTCAAAAAATACTTTATCTATTTTTCTGTTTTTTTTCTTTGAAAACTCATAAAAATCTTTCAAAGCATATCGGAACCCCTCTACTATATCTTGATTACACATCGCTCTTTCTTTAGATGCATCAAAATCACGAGTAGGTTCATATTTATCCGCACAATACACACACATGTCCAGTAAACTCATTTCCACAGAACCTGTGGTATGATTTGTGATGGCTTGCAAGATTTCTGTATCATCGACCAGATACTTTTCTTTTGCTAAAAAGGCGGACAGCCACTGATGCCAAACCGGAACACTTGCATCTAAATGTTCTGGATAATGACGCATCATCAAGTCTTTCATTTCCTCCATCGGCATCTCTTTAGCGATATCATGCAATAATCCGGCAATGTATGCCTTATTGCTATCCACATTATTGTTTAACGCAAACTCGCGCGCGGTATCCGCTACACTGAGTGAATGCATATAACGCTTTTTTGACATCAA
The DNA here is from genome assembly GCF_000829905.1 of Beduini massiliensis. Classification (GTDB taxonomy): domain Bacteria; phylum Bacillota_I; class Bacilli_A; order Erysipelotrichales; family Coprobacillaceae; genus Beduini; species Beduini massiliensis. The sequence continues at coordinate 249,071 of NZ_CDPP01000005.1, read as the reverse complement.
CGGACGAATCATCGTTTTTGTATAAATAGAATGCATCATCATATAATGAAGAACTTTGGGATCTAAAGCAGATACATCTCCGTTTTTGATCGCCGTAGAGGAAATATCGGTTGCTTCCACCTCTAGTTCGATCATCTTAAATTTTTCAATATTGGGATGCTTATGATATCCCAATCTCTCAACCACCACCAAAGTGGCCAGTGTGTTGATTTTATCCGCCTGAAACCATTTTTCAAACTGTTCTGCCTGATCATAACCAATAATGAAATAAAACTCATGATCATACATGTGATTAAGTTTTGTTAAAGTATCATAAGTATATGATTTTACATGGATATCTGCATGCAGTTCGATATCACATATTTTCATATAAGGATAATCCTTTGTTGCTAAACGAATCATTTCAATACGTTCTTTATTGCTTGCTGTGATTTCTTTAGTAAAAGGATTATTCAATACCGGAATAAACCATACTTCCTCTAGTCCCAACTGCAAATAGGCTGCTTTAGCATTACGAATATGTCCGTTATGAATAGGATCAAACGTCCCCCCCAGCAAGCCGATTTTAGCCATTAGATCTTAATGTTCCCATCTTTATTATATAAATATAAAACAATGGTTCTTCCAATAATTTGTGCAACTTCTGCCTTTGTATACTCACTAATTTTCAAAGCCACCACACGAATATCTTCATCGCATGATTCGAGCAGCTTCACCTTAATCAATTCATGTTTAATCAACGCCTGTTCGATCCCTTCAAGCATATTGAGGCTCACGCCTTCTTTTCCAACCTGATAAATAGGGTTTAAATGATGTGCTAGTTTTCTTAATTCTCTTTTTTGTTTTCCTGTTAACATATAAATTCCTTTCTATATTAAAGCTTCTCTTATAAAAACACCGATTCCTTTTGGTGCACGAATTACAACTTGAGTATGAGGTTCGATTCGAATCCATCCCAATCCCGATATAACAACATCTGACTTTTTATCCAACGAAGTCAGTGTGTAAGCGGCCATCTGTTGAATTGTTTTAATATCTTCAATTTCCGGTGTTAACGTCATATGACGATTATAGAGCTGATCCGCATTTTCTAATTTTGTACGATGAATCTTTAATGTTTTTGGCATATAGCAGATGAACGACTGATTGTCTCCGGTCACATAATCCATTCTTGCTAAAGCACCAAAATATAATGTCTGCTGGCTGTTTAGCTGATAACTGACAGGACGTAGTTCGCTTTTTGGCAAAATCACTTTCAACAATTCCGGTTTTACCAAATGCGCCATCTGATGCTTATTCACAATGCCTGGCGTATCATATAAAGATGAAGTTTCATCGAACGGAATTTCAATTAAATCCAAAGTCGTTCCCGGAAATTCACTTGTGGTGATCAGCAATTCATTCGTGTTTTCTGTATAATGCTTTAACAGTGAATTAATAAAGGTCGATTTCCCAACATTTGTCACTCCTACTACATAAACATCCCGCTGCTGACGATATTCATCAATGCACTCTAAAATTTCATCTAATTGATAGTTTTTGATGGCACTCGTTAAAAAAACTTCTTTCGGCTTAATATTATATTCTTTTAACTGCCTTTGAACCCAATGTTTAATTTTTGTATCTTTCACAGATTTAGGCAGAATATCACGCTTATTCCCAATCACAATTACATCATTCATGCCGATATGACGAATAAAGCCATCGATCATACTTCCGTTAAAGTCAAACAAATCAATGATATAGACAACGAGACAGTCTTTTTCCCCTATTGTCTGTAAGATATTTAAAAAATCATCATTCGTTAAAGTAGTGGACTGAAGTTCATGGTAATTTTTCATGCGAAAACAGCGTTTGCATAAAACATGATCCTGAGATAAAGCATTTTTGGGAACAAATCCGATTTGATGTTCGTTCTCAGTTTGAATGATCGCTCCGCAGCCGTAACATCGTATTTCTTTTTCCATAGAACTCTCCTTTCGCTCTTGGTTTTACACTTTATTGTACACTATTTTGTCAGTAAAATAAAGAAATTCATGATTATTTATTCTTTTTGACAGATTTTTGAATATCTTTTATAGAGGTGTTCGAAATATGTTGTATTATATTATGCTTTTGTTGCAAAACCCGCTTTTTCTAGGTTATATTAAAACGAATATTTTCTTAAACCCATTAAGCAAAGATGAAGAAGAAAAATACATTGAGCAATGGATTTTAGGAGATCGTAACGCTCGTGATAAACTTATTGAGCATAACTTACGTCTTGTAGCCCATATTGCTAAAAAATATGAGAGTTCAAATGTATTGCAAGAGGACCTGATCAGTATCGGAACTATCGGTTTGATTAAGGCCGTCGATTCTTATTCTAACCATCATCAAACAAAGCTGGCAACCTATGCTTCCCGCTGCATTGAAAATGAAATTCTGATGTTTTTACGTTACAACAAAAAGACTCGCTTGGACGTTTCTATGAATGAAGCAATCGGTAAGGATAAAGATGATGGTGAAATTGCTTTGATTGATGTTATTCCGATGGTGCAGCCGGAAATTATCGACACGATTCACTTGAACGATCAAATCAAGCAGCTGCTTGGTTATTTAGATATCTTAAGTGAGCGTGAACGTGAAATCATTGAACTGCGTTACGGATTAAATTTAAAAAAAGCACTCACTCAAAAAGAAATTGCCAAACATTATAAAATATCCCGTTCTTATGTATCACGCATTGAAAAAAGGGCTTTAACGAAATTATTAAAATGTTTCATTGAAGACGAAGAAGAAAAGAAAAAAAGGAATCCCTGAGATTCCTTTTATTCATCTTCACTTAAAACATCATCAATCGTCAGCTTTTTAAACTTCTTTGGCTTGTCTTCATCATAGAAATGTACTTCCGGTAATTCGATTGATTCTTTTTTCTCTTTAACGGGCATTTCCGCGGCAGCATCAAACAAATTCGGTTCATCTAGACGAATAACCTTCTTTTCTGTTTTAGGTTTTATTTCTGTTTCACCCTTTTTAGCAATAATAACATCATCTAACAGTCCCATCAGAATGTTGTCAACACCCTCAACCATTGAGGCAAAACGAGTATCAATCGTAGTTGTATTAAAATGTTTTGCTTCAAATGAATGATGCACAAAGGCATTATCAATAATATGCAATGATTGCTGATCATTTACAGTAAACGCCGAAACAATTCGCTGTTCATTTGATTTTACTTTTTTCACGATCAATACACCTCGGCTGGTTCGATTTGACGCCGGGATATCCAACAAACGAATCTTTTTAATATATCCTTTTTCACTCAAAAGAATCAAGCAATCTTTTGACGTTGGAAGGAAGGCACTGATACCCACCACACGGTCCCCAGCGACATTAATTCCTTTAATCCCCGCTGCTTTTATACCTAAGACACTGATTAGTTCTTCACTATACAAAGCTGCATACCCCTTTTCAGAAACAAGAATCAGTCCTTCTTCTCCGGTAGATAATGCTACATCCACCAATTCGTCTTCCCCTTTCAGGTTCATACACTTGATTGGTTTAGAATAACGGGTCACTTCAAATTCTCTTAAAGCGGTGCGTTTTACTTGTCCATTGGCGCTAGCTAAACAAATGTAACAAGGAAGATCAAATGATTTCACTAATACACTCTTAATGATTTTTTCATCATTGTTGACTTTGATCATATAGCTGATATGTTTTCCGACATCTTTCCACTTAAATTCTTCTAATTCATGAATGGGAACGTACAGATAATTTCCTTTATTGGTAAACAGCAGTAATTTATCAACTGTATTAGCCGCAAACACATTCACCAATACATCCTCATCCTTTTTACCAAAGACAGTCTTTTCGCTCGCTTTATATGAACGTGGCGAAATGCGTTTTACATAACCGTCTCGGGTCACCGTAATATAGATATCTTCAGGAATAATCAGATCTTCTTTATTGATTGTAATATCTTTTATTTGATCTAAAATAACGGTCAGACGCGGTACTTTATATTTTGATTTTGTCTCTTTTAACTCGCTGATGATCACACGTCTCAATTCTTTTGGGTCATCAAGAATTTTATTAAGCTCAATAATCAGCGCTTCAATTTCATCGTGTTCTTTTTGCAAGGCAACAATATCGGTATTGGTTAAACGATATAATTGCAACATTACAATAGCTTCTGCTTGTTTTTCCGTAAATTCATATTTTTCTATTAAGTTATGCTTCGCATCCCCTTTATCTTTAGAAGCACGAATGGTTTTCACCACGTCATCTAAGATTGAAATAGCTTTAATCAACCCATCGATAATATGCTGACGAGTCTGTGCTTTATTCAAATCAAAAATGCTGCGGCGTGTCACAACGTCGATTTGATGTTCAATGTAAGAATCTAATATTTCCATTAATCCCATCAAGGTTGGACGTTTATTCTTGATTGCTACCACATTGTAGTTATAATTTTTCTGCAAATCCGTATTTTTATAAAGATAGTTCAACACATTTTGCACATTGGCATCTTTTTTCACTTCAACAACGACACGCAGTCCGGTACGATCGGATTCGTCACGTACTTCTAAAATGCCATCAATATTTTTATTTAAACGAATTTCATCGATTTTACGTACCAGATCCGCTTTATTGACTTCATAAGGAATTTCATCTACAACAATGACATTCATATTCTTTTCTTCTTGAATTTCCACTTTAGAACGAACCACGACTTTTCCGCGCCCGGTTTTAAAGGCGTTTACGATCCCTTCTTTTCCTTCAACGATTGCTCCGGTTGGAAAATCCGGACCTTTAATCCATTGCATCAAATCTTCCAAACTACAGCTTGGATGTTTGATGCGATAAATAGTGGCATCAATTACTTCCTCAAAATTGTGCGGAGGAATATCCGTAGCATATCCGGCAGAAATTCCTGTAGCACCATTCACCAATATATTAGGATACTTTGCCGGTAATACAGTAGGTTCATATTCCGTATCATCAAAGTTTAGTGCCATCGTGACCGTTTCTTTATCCAGTCCTGCCAACAACTCCAATGCAATCGGTGATAAACGAGCTTCCGTATAACGCATCGCTGCTGCCGGGTCATTGTCAATAGATCCGTTATTTCCCTGCATATCGACTAGAGGTACACGCATTTTCCAATCTTGGGATAATCGCACCATCGCATCATAAACCGAAGTGTCTCCATGAGGATGGTAATTCCCGATAACATTCCCTACTGTTTTTGCTGATTTACGATAGGGTTTTAAATGGGTATTTCCTTCTTTGAACATCGCATATAAAATACGACGCTGAACAGGTTTTAACCCATCACGAACATCCGGCAAAGCACGATCCTGGATAATATATTTTGAGTAACGTCCAAATCGTTCCCCCATGATTTCTTCAAGGGGCATTAATATTTTTTTATCTGACATGATCACATCTCCACTTCTAGTCTAGGATAAATGAATCTTCCAATGAGAATTGAACATTCTCTTCGATCCATTCACGTCTTGGCTCTACTTTATCCCCCATCAGCACCGATACACGGCGATCGGCAATCGCAGCATCCTCGATAGTCACTTGAATCAATGTGCGTGTTTCCGGATTCATGGTTGTTTCCCATAGCTGATCCGCATTCATTTCCCCAAGCCCTTTATAGCGCTGAACATTGTAGCCACGTCCGACTTTTTTCTTTGCTTCTTCTAATTCTTCTTCATTCCATGCATATTCAACAACATTCTTTTTGCCTTCTTTTCTTGCTACTTTATAAAGCGGAGGCAAAGCTATAAAGACTTTTCCCGCCTGTATCAAGCCACGCATATAGCGATAAAAGAAAGTCAACAGCAACACTTGGATATGTGCCCCATCGGTATCGGCATCGGTCATAATGACCACTTTTCCGTAATTGGAATCATCAGCATCGAAGTCCTGTCCAACCCCTGCACCTACAGTATTAATGATCGTTGAAATTTCTTCATTCTTTAAAATATCCTGCATACTTGCTTTTTCAGTGTTGATGACCTTACCTCGCAATGGCAGGATTGCCTGATATTTTCGGTCACGCCCTTGTTTTGCAGAACCACCGGCTGAATCCCCTTCGACTAAGTAAAGTTCTTTTTTCTTCTTATCTTTTGACTGAGCAGGGGCTAATTTACCGCTTAATATTCTTTCTTGCTTATTGCCTTTGCCTTTACGGGCATCTTCTCTGGCTTTACGTGCCGCTTCACGTACTTGCGAAGCTTTAATCATCTTTTTAACCAGTAAATCCGCTACCTCTTTATTTTCTTCTAAAAAGAAACTTAACTTTTCTCCCACTAAAGAATCCACAGCATTTCGAGCTTCCGGAGTTCCCAGCTTTTCTTTTGTCTGCCCTTCAAACTGAAGCAGTTGTTCGGGAATCTTAACAGAAATAACCGCAGTTAACCCTTCACGAACATCATTTCCTTCAAGATTTTTATCTTTTTCTTTCAATAAGCTGTATTTTCGTGCGTATTCATTGAACACACGTGTTAAGGCAGTACGAAATCCGGTTTCATGGGTTCCGCCGTCACTGGTTCTTACCAGATTGACAAAACTAATTGTATTTTCTTGATAACTATCCGTAAACTGCAATGAACATTCGGTTTCAATCTCGTTAACGACACCTTCTATATTGATGATTGAATGAAGTACATTTTTTTGATCATTCATATAATCAACAAATTCTTCTAACCCTTTATCATATTTGAAAGTATCGGATTTTCCGGTACGTTCATCATAAAGTTCCATTTGAATGCCTTTTAATAAAAAAGCACTTTCTCTCATTCTTTCTGAAATCGTGGTATAGTTGAATTCAACGGTTGAAAAGATCGTATCATCCGGCATAAATTGAATAGTGGATCCGGTTTGCGTGCTTTTTCCAATGACTTTTAAATCGGAAATAACAGTCCCGCCATTTTCAAAACGTTGAAAATATTTTTTGCCATCGCGACAAATGGTGATCTCCAGCCATTTTGATAAGGCATTGACAACACTGGCCCCAACGCCATGCAGTCCGCCGGATGTTTTATATCCGCCATCGCCTGAGAATTTCCCTCCGGCATGGAGAATCGTTAAAATAACTTCGGTTGTATTTCTGCCGCTGGCATGTTTCCCGACAGGGTATCCACGACCATGGTCTTCCACTTTAATACTGTTATCTTTACCGATGGTGACAATGACTTTATCACCATAACCAGATAAAGCTTCATCAATGGCATTATCGACGATTTCCCAAACGAGATGATGCAATCCTCGTCCGTCCGTTGATCCGATATACATCCCCGGTCTTTTTCGAACTGCTTCCAGCCCTTCTAAGATTTGAATGCTCGAATCATCATATGTATTAGTTACCTTTTTACTCATCAGTAATGACTTCCTTTCTTTAGAAACATTATGTTAATTATACCTTAACCCTTTTATTTTTCAAATATATTCGGTATAATATTTGCGGGAGTGATAAAATGAATATTCAAACGATCATCACAATGATTTTATCTTATTTGTATGGTTCTATTCCCTTTGCATTAGTCATTGGAATTGTTTTTTATCATACAGACATACGAAAATTTGGTTCAGGAAATCCGGGTGGATCGAATGCCGGACGTGTCCTTGGAGCAAAAGCCGGATTGATTTGCATTATCCTTGATATTTCCAAATGTTTCGTTGTTGTAGAATTGACTAAATTGTTAACCGGTACCTTTGATTTACCGCCTTATGCCATTTATTTATCTGCATTGGCTTGTGTTATCGGACATTGTTATTCTGTCTTCATGAAATTCAAAGGCGGGAAAGCTGTATCTGTTTTCTTTGGATACATATTGGCCACAAACTTTATCGTTTTTGCCATCGTGGGACTTTTCTTCTTAGCAGTGCTCAAAATCACGAAATATGTTTCTCTAGCTTCAATCAGCTGTGCCTTGGTTATGATGGCGATTACACCATTCTTCCATTATGGTCCGGTGGGACTATGTGTGAATGCTGTTATTGTTCTATTACTGATCTATAAACATCGTGCTAATATCACAAGGTTAAGAAATAAGACTGAAAATAAAATCACTTGGATGTAGAGGCTGAGCCTCTATTTTTTTGTATATGAAATCGTTTTTGTGTCATCTAAATGTGTATCGATGGTCTCTTTTAAAAGATGATAGCTATGCTCTTCTAATGAAACGATGGTGAGTGCACCGCCGCGAATAATAGAACGATTCAATGTCGTCAATTCTTTAATCGGTACCTCTTTTATAATGCTCATCAAAATCACATACAACATCCCATGAATCGCGATAAAAATATGATGCTCTTCTTTTAATGAAGACAGTTCATCTAAAAATGAATGCAGTCGTGCATAAACTTCCGCATAGCTTTCTCCATGAGGAATTCGATCAAATGTTTCCGGATGATTCCAAAGGGCATCGTAATCTTCTTCATCGAGCAGTTCGCTTACATAACGTCCTTCATAATCTCCAAAACTCATTTCTTTTAAACGCTCATCTTTTATGATTGACCGATTTGGGAAGACAAGACAAGCGGTTTGATAGGCACGCATCAATGGACTCGAATAGATCATATCGATCGGATAATGTTTCATTAGCTTCGATAACGCTTGCGCATCTTTAATCCCTTGCGTTGTTAAAGGGGAGTCGCCATGTCCTTGCAGGCGCCCTTCTTCATTCCATTGTGTCATGCCATGACGGGTTATATATAAATAAATCATTCTTACAACAAAAAAATAAGAGGAACCTCTTATTTATATTGCGAATTCATTGATTTCATGATTCTTTTGATCTGTGCTTCTGTTGGTTTTCTTCCCATTTCCATAAACATTGCACGGATCATCTTTTCATTGATAGGAGGGTTCTTTTGAAGCTGCTTCTTGAAATAATATCTTGCCCCAAAGAAACCTACAATCAGCCCAACAACAACACAAAGAATTTGGATAAATAGATCACTCATTTGTTGACACCTCCATAAATTACTTATCTAGTATAACATAATTTGAATCACATTGCAAAATGATATTCTTCATTATATGGAACTTTGTCGAACAGCGCAAATAAATGCCATGATCATAGACTTTCATCAAAGAAGAAGCGCCTGTAATACGATTTCTTATGTAGTGCGTGCCCAAATAATATGTATAGTCGTTTCTGTCCTTAAAGAACTCGTTTAGGATATGATCGATTTCCTGATGATCCAAGAATACTAACTGATGCTGTCCTCTTGAAAAGAGATCACGATTCCTTCTTGCCATTTTATGAATCGCTTTGGGATATTTATAGGCATAAACAAGAAATTCATTATTTAGTTTATAAATATAATACTCTTCCATCTTTCATCACCCAAACTTATTTTAGAGGATTCAAAACGAAAAAAAAGACGAATTATCGCCTTTTTTATTATTTTATTAGTTTATAGATGTTTTCTTTTACTTTATCTACGGTGAAACCATAGTTTGCAATGACATCTTTTGCCGGTGCTGAAGCGCCAAATGTATCAATCCCCATGCTGATACCATCAAGCCCAACATATTTTCCCCAACCAAAAGTTGCTCCCATTTCAACAGATAAGCGTTTTCTCATTGAACTAGGTAAAATACTTTCTTTATATTCTGCTGATTGTCGATCAAACAAATCCATTGAAGGCATAGAAATAACACGCACGTCAATTCCCTCTGCCAGCAATTCTTTTTTAGCTTCCATTGCCAGATTGACTTCTGAACCTGTTGCGATAATAATCGCATCCATCTGATTTTCTTCTTTTCCAACAATATAGGCACCATGACGCAATCCTTCATAACCCGTATTTCCCATTGTTGTTAGGTTTTGTCTTGTTAAAAGGAGTGCTGTTGGACGATCTTTAGTTTCTAATGCCTGACGCCATGCCCCAGCCATTTCATTGGCATCACAAGGACGAATGACCTGCATATTCACCATTGCACGCAGCATTGCCATTTGTTCGATTGGCTGATGTGTTGGTCCGTCTTCGCCAACAGCAATACTGTCATGAGATAAAGCTAAGATAATGGGTAATCCCATTAAAGTTGACATTCTTAATCCGGCTTTTAAATAATCACTAAATACCATGAATGCACCAGATGCAACCCTTAATCCGGTATGCAGTGTCATCCCGTTCATAATCGTTACCATGGCAAACTCACGGATACCATAATATACGTTTCGTCCGTCATAATTTCCAGGTAAGAATGGTTTTTCATAGCTGATATTCGATTTTGTCGATCCTGATAAATCCGCTGCTCCCGCCATGAATGAATGGTATTCTTTCGCAAAAGCATCGATCACTTGAGAAGAAGTATTACGTGTTGCATCACTGTGCCCTACTTCATATGTTGGTAAAATACTGTCATAATCCAATTCATAGTCATCATTGACTGCCATCATAAACTCGTTATAAAGTTCCGGATATTCGCTTTGGTATTCTTTCAGCATTTTATCCCATTTTTTGTTTTTATTAAGTCCGCGTTTAGCTACGTTTTTATGAAAATCTGCATACACTTCTTCAGGTACAAAGAAATCTTCATGGTCAAAACCATAAGATAATTTTGTATTGCGTCCATCTTCAGCTCCTAAAGGATTTCCATGAACTTTGCTCGTTCCTTGATTTTTAGAACCATATCCGATCACGGTATGATTAATGATCAATGTCGGTTTATATATATTGTTTTTCGCTTTTTTAATAGCTTTAGAAAGACTGCTAAGATCATTTCCATCTTTTACTTCCAACACTTCAAATCCACAAGACTCAAAACGTTTCTTCACATTTTCAGAGAATGATAAATCCAACGGACCATCCAAAGTCACTTTGTTGGCATCATAAATAATGACTAATTTTCCCAATGAATAATGTCCGGCTAATGAACAGGCTTCATAAGTTACGCCCTCTTCCATATCTCCATCTCCACATAACACATAAGTGTAATGATCGCAGATGTCATATCCAGGTTTATTAAACTTTGTTGACAAAGCTTTTTCTGCCATTGCCATTCCGACTGCCATTGGGATTCCCTGTCCTAACGGACCTGAACTGGCATCAATTCCCGGTGTCATTTTATATTCAGGATGTCCCGGTGTTTTTGATTCCCATTGTCTGAATGCTTTTAAATCATCCATAGTCAGATCAAATCCAGATAAATGCAGTAAACTATACAATAATGCACAAGCATGTCCAGACGCTAAAACAAAACGATCACGGTTAAACCATTCCGGATTCTTTGGATTGGTAGTGAACGTTTTAGTAAATAACGTATATAAAGCGGGTGCCGACCCAATGACCATTCCAGGATGTCCCGAATTGGCTTTATTGATCATGTCGATACCAAGAGAACGAATCGTTGCGACCGATAAATCAGATATTTCCATTAAGCTAATCCTCCGTTAATAAAATTGCTATATCAACATTATTATACACAATTCGAGTCAAAAGTATATTATTTTTTTATCATCAGATAAAAAAATTATCTTTCAACAAAAAAAGACCCTAATGGGTCATTCCTGAATTCTTCATCTTTTCTTCTTTTATTTTTTCCGGTGTAATATCATTTCCTTGAGCATCCACCACTTTAACTGACGTTAACTGCTGTTTAAATCCGGCTCTAAAGATCTTCAGATATTCTTGATACAGCGCTTGCTGTTCTGTTTTTTCTTCCTCTGTTAATCCTTCCGTTTTTTTCTTTTTAGCAAGAAAGTTGATCCTTGCAATCAGTTCATCCATTTCCATCTATACAATCTCCTTTACTATAAGGCTTTTAAACAAAATAAGCGCCTAGAGGTGTTTAGATTATCCCTGGTTCATACAGGTGGGCATCTTAGCACTTAAATTAGGATCCCTAATCATTGAAAAGGTATTCAACACATTAAATGCAAATCAGATTCCCTTATCTAACATGTAGGAAATTTATTTTCCTCTAGGCAATATTATTATAGCATAGTTTGGTTGTCTGTAAACCTCTTTTAATCATAAAAAATTATGCTGAATTTATCACGATAATTTAAACTTTTTATTCAAACTGTCATAATTTGAGTAGATTTTCGGCTGTTATTTTATGTGTTTATTGGGAAAACAGAGTTTTTTCAGCAGTAGGTTTTCAAACAAAATTATCGATAACTTTGATGCTTTTCATACAAAACTATATGAATAGATATGTACTTCACGATTGTCCTTTGTTAAAGATATTTCATCTTTATACGGTTCATTTAGTGAAATCAACGAAATCTTCTTTCTGTAATGCATATTCCACTGTTGATTGCGATTCCCCTAACTGATTCTGCCATGAATTTTTTAAAACTTGAACCTGCTTGAATCCGAGTTCTTCATAGACATGCTGAGCTCTTTTATTTTTCAAGTTTGTGTTAAGAATAATTATTTTGTATTTTAAATCATTAAACAAAGATGAAATCAGCATACTAAGCAGTTTTTTTCCTAATCCTTTATTATGTAATGAAAAATTACAAATTTTTATGCTTATTTCTGCGATTTCTTCCCCTATATGGCGATAACTCATTTCACCTATTGGAATTCGGCTCATTTCAATAATGAACTGTTGATAAGATTTGTCAGCAGCGTTATTTAAACTCGTTCTTATTTCATCAACAGATTGACCAATTCCATTAGGAAATCCGGCATGTGCCATGATCATTCCATCATTCCACCATGTTGCTAATAGTTTTGCATCCTCTGCAACTGCATTTCTTATCTTTAAATTTTCAAATTTTAATAACATGCGTTTTCCTCCTCCGAATCATTCGATATTCTGATGTCTCTCCATTTTTACTAAATAAAATTAAAAAGGAGTACACAATCAACCTATTGTCAAAGCCTTCATCATCCTTTAGTAAACAGACTGACTTCCAAGAAAAAAAGACCATTCTCATTAAGAAAACGATCTTTCCTGTCTGTTTCAATCTTCAAACAGCTTAATTATCGGCACTGGTTTTTTGCGGTAAAATAATATGCACTGTTTTTGTATCTTTAACAAAGTAATCTCTCATTTTCAATACATCGTCTAAGGTAATACTACTGATGATATCAATAATTTCAAAAGAAAATATTCCTTCAAAATAATAACGGCTGAAAGTATTCGCAATCGCTTCAGGAGAATTAAAACTATTAATAAAAATTCCAATCGATTTCTTTTTTACTCTCTCAAATGTAGCTTGATCGATATCAAATTCATTTAGATGATCGAATAAATGAGTCAAATATTGTTTTAATTCTTCCGGTTTCGTGGTATCCCCACCTACTTGAATAAAAGAATAATCTCTTTCTTGAGTAAAACCTGCACCAAAAGAATCGTTGATCAATCCGGTATTCTGCATTTCCTCATAGACTGGACTGCTTTTTGAAAACAGGATATCTAAAAGGATATTCATACTTAATTCTTTGATCAGTTTATCTTTTCCGTTTTGAGGAATATCGTTTACTTTAATTCCCATCATCATTTTCGGCATGACGACATCCATTTTTAACACTTCTTCTTTTCGATAGACAGTCACTGGCTCTTCTATTTTTGCACGAATGATCTCTTGAGCCGGAGCAAACTGTTTTTTTGCTTGGTTTTGACGAATTAACTCCATCATTTTTTCCGGTTCGAGGTTTCCTACCACAAAAAGCATCATATTGCTTGGGTGATAAAATGTTTCATAGCATTCTTTGAGCATCTCCACCGTTGTTGCATTTACGGTTTCTATTGTTCCGGCAATATCTACTTTAACAGGATGACGATGAAATAAAGAAGCGATAGAGCCAAAATAATTACGCCAGTCCGGATCATCATCATACATGGAAATCTCTTGACCGATAATCCCTTTTTCTTTTTCAACACTTTCTTTTGTTAGATAAAGAGACTGCACGAAATCAAGCAGCAGTTCAACACATTCATCAATGCGGTCCGCACTTGAAAATAAATAAGCCGTACGAGAACTTGAGGTAAAGGCATTGGTGCTTGCCCCCAATAAAGAAAACTTATCACTGGCATCACCATCTTCCATATCAAACATTTTATGTTCAAGAAAATGTGCGATTCCATCTTGAGTTTTAATCATTTCGGACTGTCCCAGCGGCACAAACTGTGTATCAATAGCGCCAAAGCGAGTTGAAAACAAACCATAGGTTTTACTGAAACCATATTTAGGCAACAAGTAAACATTTAAGCCGTTATCCATTTTTTCATGATAGAGTGTTTCTTTGATTGTCTTATAATATAATTTTTCCATGGCTTACTCCTTTCCTTCTAGCATATAGATTGTATCCAGCTTTACCTTTTTACTAACTCGAATGACGTCTTCTAAAGTGACTGCATTCAAACGATCAATATACTGCTGATTGGTTTCCTCTTTATGCGTGATATCACGGTTATAGCGCAAAGCAATGATATTTAATGCCTCATCATCTGATTTCTTTAATGAATTTTCTAACATCACTTTCGTAATATCTAATAATTCTTGACTTAATTCTCCACGTTGAATTTTCTCTAGTTCATTTTGAATCAATTTTACGGTTTGATCATAATTTTTCGTTTCAATTCCGGCATTCACCAGCATAATCCCATTGAAAGCATCATAACTTGAACTCACATAATAGCATAAGCTGTGTTCTTCACGAACGACTTTAAATAATTGAGAATGCGCAAATCCACCGAACAAACCATTAAATAAAGTAAACGCATAATGGTCAGGACTGGTGAAATCAGTATCAATCGTATAGCCCATATTTAACTTCGCCTGAACAATATCTTGTTTTTCTTTAACGACTAATACATCGGATTTATTCGATTTGAATATAGTGCTTGTTGCAATTTCCTGCGGTCTTTTAGACAGTTTAAAGTTTTTGGAGAATAATGTTTCAAAATTTTCATCAATATCGCCTACAACATAAATATCAAATACATCATTTTTCAAGCATTGCAGATAATAATCATATAATGCTTCATTAGTGATGCCATCAATTTCATCTTCATAACCAAATGTGCTGATACCTAATGGTTGATTTTTCCCCATTTCTTCAAATAAACGTTCTAAAGAATAAGAATATTTATCATCTTTCAATGCTTGCAGACGCCATTTGAATTCTTTTTTCTTTTGATTAAAAGTTAATTCATCAAAACGTCCATCTTTTGCATTGGGCGAAAATAAAACATCACGAAACAGCTCAATTTGTTTTGTCAGAAGATCTTCATTTTCTTTTAAATATTGTGAATCGATACAGACACTGGCAATCTGAATGACGTGTGCCAGTCCTTTTGTTCCGATTGAACTTGAAAAACGAGCACCGTATAATTCCTCTAAATAAGATGAAAAGCGTGCCACAGAAGGCAGTTTTTCAGTTCCGCCGGTAAACATGAAGCTTAGTAAACTTCTTAATGTTGTGGTTTCTCTGGTTAACGGAGCTGCCATTTTCAAAATAATCATGACATTTTTAAATTTATTTATGGGAATCAGATGCAAACGATACCCGTCATACTCTATTACATTTTTCATTTCAACACCTCTTCCATTATTGTAAGTATCTAAGTTTTTATTATACTCCCTTTTTTAAAAAAAGAAACTGTAATAAAAAAGAATAGCCTTTGTCTATTCTTCTTCCTGATATCCTCTGATTAGCACTTCTCTTGGTTTTGAACCAATCTGAGGACCGATGACACCATCACTTTCTAACTGATCAATTAAGCGTGCCGCTTTATTGTAGCCGATTCTGAATTGACGTTGTAAGAGTGAAGCACTTGCCTTTTGTGCCGAAATAACAAATTCTCTTGCCATTTCGTATTCTTCATCTTCCTGATCGTCATAGCTGCTGCCATTATTGACCGCTACTTTTAAATTGGTATATTTTTCATCATATTCCGCTGTCATTTGTTTGGTTACATGGTACACGATATTGCTGACTTCTTCATCGGAAACAAATGCTCCTTGGACACGTGTCGGATGACTGACTCCCATTGGCGAAAACAGCATATCGCCTTTTCCCAAAAGTTTCTCTGCTCCGGTTGTATCTAAAATCGTACGTGAATCAATACTTGACGAAACCGCAAAAGCAATTCTCGAAGGAATGTTTGCTTTAATAACCCCGGTGATAACATCGGTTGAAGGACGCTGTGTCGCAACAATTAAGTGAATCCCAGCAGCACGTGCCATTTGTGAAATACGCATGATGCAGTCCTCTACTTCCTTGCTGGCGACCATCATCAGATCTGCTACCTCATCAAGAATCACCACGATAAACGGCAGTATCTCTGTTTTTTCCTCATCCTCTTTAAGCTGATTGTTTTTCTCTTTAGCAAAAGCATTATACCCGGCAATATTTCTTACATTATGACGAGCAAACAAATCATAGCGGCGTTCCATTTCTTCTACGATCATGCGTAAGGCCACTGCGGCCTTTTTAGGATCCGTAACCACCGGTGCCAATAAATGAGCAATGCCATTATAATTTGTTAATTCCACCTTTTTAGGATCGACTAATAATAATTTCACTTCATCCGGACGGGCGCGCATTAAAATACTGCAAATGATTGAATTCACACAAACAGATTTTCCAGACCCCGTTGCCCCGGCGATCAAAAGATGGGGCATTTTATTTAATTCCGCATAAATGGAATTTCCGGTAACATCCTTTCCCAAAGGGACTAATAGTTTACTGTCATTATATTTTTGCGGAATATCTGTAAACACTTCTCTGAATGTTACGGTATTCGCTTCTAAATTTGGAATTTCTACCCCCACCGCTGATTTTCCCGGAATCGGGGCTTCGATACGAATATCTTTTGCAGCCAATGCCATTTTAATGTCATCTTGCAGCTGCAAAATCTTATTAACACGGGTTCCGGTTTCTAAAGTAAGCTCATATTTAGTAACCGATGGTCCGATAAAAATATTTTTAACCGATGCATTCACCCCAAATTGTTTTAACACCATGATGAGCTTAGAGGCATTATCCGTTGCATTTTGACTTGCCATTTTATTATTTCGCTTATTCGTTGTGCCCTTTAAAAGAGATAAAGGCGGATAACGATAATGATCCAAATTTTTAGCGACCGTTTCATTATGAACGACTGGCGGTTCTGTTTTTTTCGTCTCAGTAACAACGGTTTCTTTTGATACCGGAGCCTCAATTGGTTCAGGAATCTGACTGACACGAATAATTTCCAATGGTTCTTCCTCTTCATCGTTCATCAAAGGTTTAGGGATCTTTTTATCAGCAAACACTTTTTCGGGAAAGAAAGGGCTTTTTTTCTTTTCCTTTTTCCTTTCTTTTGTGGTTTGAATCATTTGTTGGTAGTGTTTTACCTGCTTGTTTTTAAACTGATCCACTTTTTTACGATGACGCAGATAAATACGTCCGCCTAAGAGTGCTGTTCCGACGGCAATCAATAAACCACTGGCAATCAACGAGCCGATATAATCAAACAGCATACTAAAGCAGCCGTAAATTAAAGCACCAATCAATCCCCCGCGAATAATCGTATCCTGGCTAAAAAACAAATTGATGACATCGGTTCCCTTAATAGCATGATCGCTGGGAATGGATGCCAGTGTCAGCATAGCCAGTAAAATCAGATAAACCCCTACGGCTTCCGGAGAAGCAAATTTAGGAAATTTTAAATTAACAAAAAAGTATCCGCAAGCAATCAACAGCAGACCATAAACAATGCCTGCAAAATTGCCAAAAAAATAGACAAACACATAATCCATATAAACGCCGACAATCCCTAATTTCAAACAAGAAACGATCAAAAGGAATGCCACTAGGATGGTTAGGATTCGATATTGTAATTGTTCACTGAAAAAAGATTCGTCTTCTTTTTTCTTTCTTTTCTTTGTTGTTGCCATATCATCCCTCCACTTTGTCATTATAGCAAATCCATGCCTTTAATGAAAGAAAAAAAGCAAGGAGTCCTTGCTTATATTTCAATCACGATTGGCAAAATAACAGGTTTTTTGCCGGTTTGTTTCATAATATATTTGTAAGCTTTATCTTTGATCATTTGACGAATATCCGCTACATCGACATCACTGTTTGCCTGGTTTTCAGTCATTGTGTCTTCGGCAATCTTTAAGATCCCTTTGACAATATGTTCAGAATCTTTCAAATAAACAAAGCCACGTGTCTGAACATCGGTATTGGCAACGATTTCACGCTTATCATTAATGGTCATCCCAATGATTACCACACCGTCATTTGACAGTTGAATACGATCATCAATTACTTTCATTCCGACATCACCGACACCAATTCCATCAATCATCACATCTTCAATTTCATAATATTCACGAGCATGCTGAAGCTGTCCGTCTTTAAAGGTGATTTCTTCCCCGTTATCCATAATAATAACATTTTCTTCCGGCAGTCCGCTTTCTTTTGCAACAGCAGCATTCGCGATAAAATGCTGATATTCACCACGGATTGGAATATAGTATTTCGGATGGAAAATCTGCAGCATGACTTTCAAGTCTTCAATGGAAGCATGCATACTAGATAAATCTTTATTTTTAAAGATATAGATTTTAGCATCGGTCTTATACAATTCATTCTGTGCTTTAGTCGCAATCTTTTCAGTCCCCGGAACTACTGGAGATACGACGATAAACGTATCTTTTTCATTAATCTTCAGCATTTCATCTCCGCCATCAATAATATCTGAGATATCGTGATAGATGCGGGTTGGACGTCCGGTAAGCAAAACCACTAATTGATCATCAATGTCCGGTCTGCCAATCTGCGATTTAAAGGCTATATTTTCTTTTGGGATTTCAATTACCGCTTTTTTCAGCTGATTTCCCATACGAACGATTGAATTTGTATTATCATATTTATCACGTCCATAGAAAACGATCTTACGATTATATCTTTTTGTTAATTCAATGATTTCCTTTGTTCTAAAAATATTTTGAGCATACGAAGCGACAATGATTCTTCCCGTCGCATCTTCAAAAATCGGATCGATCTTATCCTTGATCTTATGCTTAGGTGATGTATAACCCGGCTTTTGCGCATAGCTGGATTCACACAGCAGTGCCAGCACACCTTTGCTGCCAATCTCCATCATCGTTTGAATATCGGTCTTAAAACCACTTGGTGCTCCAAAATCGATGATGAATTCTCCGGCATGGACAATATATCCTTCCGACGTTTCAAAAGCAATTCCGATTGATCCCGGAATCGAATGGGTCACAGGAAAAAATTTAATATGCACTCCGGCAACATCAATATCACTTTTTCTTCTGACACGCACGATATCTGCTGTGATACGTGTACGATTCAAGCGATTATGCTGTTCGATCATTTCGACGATTAAATCGGCAGTCAATGTCGGTGCATATACCTTTACTGTAATTTGTTCTAATAAATAAGGCAAAGCTGCCATTGTATCATCATGACCATGTGTGATAAAGATTCCGGCAATCTGATCTTTTCTTTCTTTTAGGTAATCAAAGCTTGGAATTATGATATCGACCCCTAATTTTTCCGATTCCGGAAACCTAAATCCTGCATCAATAATAAATAATTTCTCATTTATATTAATGACATACATATTCTTTCCCATTTCCGCTTGGCCACCGAGCGGCAGGATTTTCACTACATCATTCATTTATTATATTCACTCCTTATAAATTTTCTGTCACATATATTTTATTATACATGAAATAAGGAGGAATTAAAATGAAATTACAAATTATTCACCAAACGCTCCAATTTTTTCTCAGTTTCTTTACTTACCGGACACATCGGCAAGCGCAGCACATTTTCAATATAACCCTCGATGGACAGCATATACTTGATTGGACCCGGGGATGCTTCAATAAAAACATACTGTGCAAAATTTTTAATGAAATCATCCTGTAATTCCAGATTCATCTGATAATCATAGTCTTTCATAAACTGTTCAAGCTTAGGATAGATCATATGACTGCTGACGGAAATAACACCATCCATCCCATGATCCAGTCCCTCTTTTAATGTTCCATCTTCGCCGCTTAAAATTAGAAAATGGGGATATGCCGCTTTTATTTGTGTCACCATCTCAAAATTATGACTGGCATGTTTCAACCCGATCAAATTCTGATGTTTCTTTAAAAGTTCAAGCATCGTATCCGCTTTGATCTCTACCCCGCAACGACTTGGCACATTATAGATGATGATGTTTTTGTTTGTACTGCTAAGCAACAAATCAAAATGTTTGAACAAACCGGCTTGTGATGGCTTATTATAATAAGGCACCACAATCATCAAGGCTTCGACTTCTTTATTTTCAAAATATTTTAATTGTTTTAATACCTCAGCTGTATCATTTCCGGAAATTCCCATAATGATTGAACAATCTTTTGCTTTGCGAATCACAAAATCTAACAGCTGTTCTTTTTCTGACAAACCCAAAGTAGGCGCTTCGGCTGTAGTTCCACAGACAACGAAGCCCCTTTCTCCTTCACGAATCAATTTAGCGATAACATTTTCCAATCCATTAAAATCAATTTGACCTTTTTGGTCAAATGGTGTGATCAGTGCCGTATAAATAGCTTTCATTTAAAACGAAATAATAACCGGTTGATATTGTTCGTTGTTTAATGCGCTGATACAAGTCGGCACTAATTGGTTTGGATCGCACACCATGCTGTTTGGTTTTTTTACCGGGTCATCTTGACCAAACGGAATAAAGAAAATATGTTTCGTGTTCATCAGTTTCATAATATTGGTTCCGCTGTTTCCTAATGCATCATTGGTAAATATACCCAATACAACAGGATGCAGATTTCTTAATGTCGCTTTAATCGCCATAACTAAAGCATTATCGCACAACCCATTGGCAAGTTTTGCCATCGTGTTGGCACTGCATGGTAAAACGACAATAAGGTCTAATGGATCTTTCGGTCCAAATTGCTCCGCTTCTTGAATCGTGGTTACAATTTTATGACCGGTAATTTCTTCCATTTGCTGTCTAACATCTTTAGCTTCCATGAAACGGCTGTCTTCTTCATAGACCATGCCGCTCATGATGCAGTATAGATCGGCTCCGGTTTCTTTCAAAATACGAATCGCTTTTAGCGATGCTTCCAGCGAACAAAAAGAACCGCTCATTCCGATTCCAATTTTTTTCCCTGCTAACATTCTGTTCCCCTCCTATAAATAAAATCAGCGATCATTTTACCCGCCTCTTTATAGCCATACTGGCTTGGCAGACCCGGTAAAATATAATCGTGCAAATGACTGGCACACTCATGATGGTAGCCATATGGGAAAGAAGAAATATCAAATAGATAGATGGATTTATCTAAGTTCTTTACTGTTTCTTCCTGCATTGCTTCGTGGGGTGCGGTATTCACAATGATATCGATTGGTCGCTTCAGCAGCTCATCTTCGCTGATGATCTCAAAGCCATCCTTTAATGCCGCTTCAATAGCATCAGGATCTTTTTCAATCACTAAAATAGCGGATTGCAGTGCCGATAATTTATTGGCAATACTCTTTCCGCAATGTCCGTAACCAATGACACATGTGGTTGAATTTTCTAAAGTATAAGGTCTTTTTTGGATAATTTCACTGATTGTTCCTTCAGCAGTTAAAACAGCGTTTTTATTGATCATCTCTTCTTCTTTCATCAAGGTAACGAAAGAAAAATGATATTTTTCTTGTAATTTATTTAAGACAGGATTGTTTTTTCCTGTATAAATAATCGTTTTAGGATCCAAGTTTTCAAAAAAAGTTTCATCTAGATGGCAGTAATAGCCATGACTCGTACCTTTCAAGGTTTCATTCAATCCATTAAATCCAAGCAATACAAAATCTAATTCTTTTGCCCATGTCAACGTCTCATACAGCATGCAGCCTTTTTTAATCAATTCCATTTCGGTATATGATAAACGCTGATCGTCATTCAATATATAACCTTTCATTTTATTCCCCCTTTCATCTATTTATATGCGTCACTAAAGGGCATGTGCATTTAAACTTGTAGACTCTGCCTTAATAAACAGCCTACAAGTTCTAATAAATAGGGATGTATATCATACAGGTAGCACTTTGCTTTCTTAGCATCTAACTGTTCGTTTTCGTTAATTCGATACACCATGGAAATAAAAATGGATGGATGTGTTTGCTTTTCGCCGATTTTTATTTCATACTTAAATAAAAAAGCGTTGTCTGCTTTGATGATTTCAAGATCCGCAAATACCTTCAACTTCGAAATATCGGTCATATCTTGACGTAAATGAGCATTTAAAGCTATTAATGTAATGTTTTCTTTCATAATCTCCTCCACTAATACATAGACAAAAGATTAAGAAAAAATACTAAAAAAAGATCATGCTATTTTTCAAGCATGATCTCTAAAATTTCATGATCGGTCACTTTCATTCCTTCTTTGCCGATTCTTCCGATCGCTTGGATCGTATTTTCAATCGACTCTTTTAAGATGCCGTCACATGTATTATAAGCACAATTTTTCATTGCCAAGTAATGCGCCATCATCGCTGCATCAATGGCAGTGGCAATCTTTACCGCGCAAGATGCCTTTGCTCCATCACAAACGATACCCGGAATATTGGCTAATGTATTGCGGATTGTCATATCGATTTGTGCTAATGTTCCTCTTGATAAATAAGTAATTCCCGCTCCACTGGCACAGCCTGCACAGACAGCTCCGCAAAAAGCAGAGAGACGTCCGATCCCAGTTTTTTGATGAATTGTCACCAGATTAGAAAATACCAAACCACGATACAGTTGTTCTGCACTCATTTGGTGATAGCGAGCATAGACGATAATCGGTACAGAAGAAGTGATCCCCTGATTTCCACTTCCCGAATTTGTCACAACAGGCAGTGAACAGCCTGACATACGCGCTTCAGAAGCAGACGCGGTATAAGCCTTCATTAACGTCAAGACATCTTGATCCGGATAGTTTTCCATCAGCATCTTACCAATCCCAACGCCATAGCCCCCTTTTAGTCCCTCTTTGGCAATCGCCATATTATAGGTAATTTGCTTATCCAGCATATCTTGAACATCTTCAATATTTACCGTATTGGCAAATTCAAAAATGTCGCAGATATTTAAGACCGAACGATCTGCCAGTACCCCCAAATATTTACTTTCTTCCTGTTGGGTTTCAAACAGCACTTCTTTATCCTTAATAATCTTGGTAATATTGGTATGCGTATCTTTAATTTCCACAAATGCTTCATGGTCATCAGCCGTTGCAAGCACTTGAATATGTAAAGGGGTCAAAGATTCGAGCAGTTCTACTTTACAGTAATCCGTATTCAGCAGCTGTTTAGCCTTGCTGATCTGTTCCTTGTTTACAGTATTGATAACTTCTAAACGTTTTGAGGCATCTCCTGCTAATACCCCAATAATTGCACTTGCTTCGATTCCCACTAAATGTCCGGTATTAGGCACGGTAACACACTTTGCATTTTTAACGATATTACCACTGCATTTTACCACTAAACGTGTTGGCAGCTGTCCTAACACTTCTTTTGCTTTTGCACAGGCATAAGCAATCGCAATCGGCTCCGTACACCCCATTGCCGGAACTAATTCTTCTTTTAATATTTGAATGTATTCTTGATAGTTTTCTAGCATAATCTTTCTCCTCTATTAGACATTCTACCTAATCTAAAGGGTACATTCAACCCTATTTAAACGTTTCATTATTTTTAATTTATGAAAAAAACGTTTTATCTAAATTTTCTATATTAGACTTATCTTTATATGGGGGAATTATTATGAAATTAAGTCAGTTTTTTTCTGTAAAATCACATGTATCAAAAGATGAAATACAAGGTGAAATCCCCAGCGATAAAGAAATTTATAAAAAGACCTTAGGTGTTGCCTGGCCTTCTACGCTGGAAGCCGTTTTGATTTCGCTCATTTCTTCTGTCGATATGATCATGGTTGGTTCCATCGGAGCCGATGCGATTGCTTCTGTCGGCATCACCAATCAACCGAAGTTTATTATTTTAGCGGTAATCTTATCTTTAAATGTGGGAGTTACTGTTGTCGTTTCAAGAAGAAAGGGCGAACAGGATAAAGATGCGGCAAACCGCTGTTTAAGACAAGCATTGATGATTTGTATCGGTGCCGCTTTAGTATTGTCCATAGCGGGAATTATTTGGGCTAAAGATATCCTTTATCTTGCCGGTGCCAATGACGAATATGTCGATATGGCCGCCACTTATTTTAAATTGATTATGGTCGGTAATATTTTTTATAGTATGTCGTTGACGATCAATGCCGCTCAAAAAGGATGTGGGAACACTAAAATCTCTATGAGAACGAATCTAACTGCCAATGTCGTTAATTTAATTTTTAACTTCTTGCTCATCAACGGGATAGGCTTTTTTCCTAAGATGGGAGTTGCTGGTGCCGCTATTGCTACCTCATTAGGAAATATAGTTGCCTGCATCATGTCATTTATGTCTTTACGTCATCAAGAAGAATTCCTGCATTTTTCTTTCCACCAAAACTGGCGTTTCGATAAGAAAACATTGCATGATCTATATTTTATTACCTCTTCTTCTTTTGTGGAACAAGTCTTTATGCGTATTGGTTTCTTCCTTTACTCAAAGACCGTGGCAACTTTAGGGACTATTGCTTTTGCCACACATCAAGTCTGTATGAATATCATCAATCTTTCTTTCTCGTTTGGAGACGGACTATCTGTCGCCACTTCTTCTTTAGTTGGGCAAAGTCTGGGTGCCAAACGAAAAGATATGGCAAAAATATACAGCACTTCTACGCAAAAGCTGGGAAAGGTAGCCGCTGTTTTAGTGGGAACCTTCCTGATTGTCTGCCGTTATCAGATTTTGGGTCTCTTTACTAATGATCCGGTCATTATCCAAACCGGCGGCAATATCGTTTTTATCATTGTGTTAACTGTTGTCTTCCAGATTACTCAAGTCATTACTTTTGGTTGTCTGCGAAGTGCCGGAGACGTTAAATTTACTGCGATGATTTCTTTAGTGAGCGTTACAGTGGTACGCCCGGTCTTGACTTACCTATTAGCTTTCCCATTAGGACTAGGATTAATTGGGGCATGGCTCTCTCTTTTCTTAGATCAGCTCATTCGTTATTTTGCTTCCCGAATACGTTATCGCAAAGGAAATTGGGTCAATCTTAAAGTTTAAGGTGCTTAGCACCTTTTTATCATATAAAACAATCAGTTGTATCCGACTTTGCTTTTATGATAAAATCAGGGAGTAAATCAAGTCTTCATTCAGGAGGAACTTATGCTAATCACAATAAAAAACTTAAACAAACGCCACGCTGACCGACAAATCCTAAAAGAGGCTCAGCTTATCATCAATGATCAAGATAAGATTGGGATCATCGGAAAAAACGGTGCCGGGAAATCCACCTTATTGAAAATCATTGCCGGAATTGAGCAGATGGACAGCGGTGATTATATTACAGGTGGAAATATAAAGATCAGTTATTTAAAACAAATGCCCGATTTTCTTGAGGGTCAAACCTGTTTTAGTTATATCAGCAGTCAGTTAAAAGAGAAAGATAAAGTGAATGACTATGAAATCAAAGCGATTTTATCTAAATTAGGAATCTATGATTACGACCAGCAGATCAGCCAATTGTCCGGTGGACAAAAAAAGCGTGTTGCTTTAGCATTGGCATTGCTTTTACCTAGCGATCTGCTGCTTTTAGATGAACCAACGAACCATTTAGATCAAGATATGATTTTATGGCTGGAAAAATATTTAATCAAATATCCCGGAGCTATCGCCATGGTAACACATGACCGTTACTTTTTAGAGCGCGTCTGCAACAAGATGGTAGAGATTGACCGCTGTGACTTATTTTGTTATCAAGCCAATTACTCTGCCTATCTCGAACAAAAAGAACTCACTCAGGCCCAAATGATTGCCAGTGACCATAAACGTCAGCAATTTTTAAAAAAAGAACTGGAATGGGTACGTGCCGGAGTTCAGGCACGCTCTACAAAAAGCAAAAGCCGATTAGAGCGCTTCGAAAAATTATCTCAAATCGCTTCTGTTTCACAGGATAAGGAATTTGACCTTTCTTCGATCGCCAGTCGCCTTGGCTCTAAAACAATCGAGTTAAAAGAAGTGACTTATCAACTAGGTGATCGTACACTTATCCAGCATTTTTCATATTTGTTTTTACGTCATGATCGCGTAGGGATCATCGGAGCTAACGGAATCGGTAAATCGACTTTACTGAATATCATTGCTCAAATCAAACAGCCAACTGCCGGTGAAGTTATTTTAGGTGATACGGTTAATATTGGTTATTTTTCACAAGAAATTCAAGGAATCGATGAAAATAAACGAGTTATCGATATCATTCGTGATTATGCCGAACATTTTCAAACCAGTGAGGGACAATTAAGTGCTACCCAGCTTTTAGAACAATTCTTATTTGAAAAAGAAAAACAATATACCGTAGTAAACCGCCTTTCCGGCGGTGAAAAGCGACGTTTATTTTTACTGACTGTTTTACTTAAACAGCCAAATGTCTTGATTTTAGACGAGCCTACTAATGATTTTGATATCCCGACTTTAAATGTCCTAGAAGATTTTCTGGATCAATTTAGCGGAATCGTTATCACAGTCAGCCATGACCGTTATTTCTTAGATCGTGTTGTCGATCAGATTTTCGCTTTTGAAGAAAACGGAGTCATTCAGCGATACATGGGCGGATTCAGTGATTATTTAGAAAAAAAGACAACTCAGAAAGAAACTGTGAAAGAAGCCAAAAAGAAAGTCATAAAAAAAGTCAGTACTGTCAAAATGACGTATCAGGAAAAGAAAGAGTTTGAATCAATCGAATCTGAAATCAGTCATTTGGAAACACAATTAGCAGAAATTGAAAAAGAAATGAACACATTCCATGATGATTATACAAAGATCATGGATCTCACAAAAAAACAAGAACAGCTTGAAACTACTTTGAAAAAAAAACTGGAACGTTGGGAATATTTAAGTGAACTAAACGAAAAAGTGATGCAGGCACATTAGCCGCATCACTTTTACTATTTGCCAAAGCAGAAATTTTATCGCGTTCCCTTAAACTATTTTATATAATAAAGATAAGGAAGGTGATGTATAATGAAAAAATCTCTACTTCAATCCTTTATTATTTTCTTTTTAGTACTCGTTGTAACGGGTACCGGTATCGGCTTTTATTCTTTGCAAAAGCCTTTCTCTTCCCCACCTGATTACACAAAACTGACGATTTATGAGGAGGCCTCCCATTATATTCATGTTTTATCACAAAACCATAATGTTTCAGATGAAACTTTGGATTCAAAAATCAATGTGGCTTTTGCGGATGATTCCCTACATTTTGGCAAACTTATTCATCATCTTCAAATTACCTCTGATTGCAGTATCCAGCTTTGCTTTTATATTCAGTTTAAAAATAACCCCAACACGCAGGCCCCAGAAATCATCACAAGTGTGGACCATGCCGAAGTAAACATACAAGATTCACAGGCAGCCAAATCATATAATGGTACGCTTTATTATATTTTAGATTCTAATGGTGTTCTCATTTGGGATTTAAACGGTAATATTTATAATGAAGGGAATACTTCTTATAAAAATGAACCTAGAAGTACGGAATCTGCTTTTGTTCAATATGTCATTGACGGCTTATACGAACATTATAAGTATATTCATGATTCGGGGCGATTGAGATTGGATGATACGATTATTATTTCATATTAAAAAGCAATGCCCATCAAGAAACGGCATTGCTTTTATATTATCTTTCCATTAAATGGATTAAAATGGACAATTTCATTGTAAAAATTAACTGCCGCATATTTGCCATCTGTTATTCTTAATCCAATATAAGCGTTGTTCATATTTTTAGTGACCCCACTCGATTCGCATTTTTTTATTTTCCATAATTCTTGCCCTTCTTGATTCAAACAATAAATATTACAATGCGTTTGAACATCTAAATCAAAGCCTAATAATACAAAAATATAAGATTTACTCATCATAACATTATAGATTTTGTTTGGAAACACGATTTCTTTACCATTAAGTTGAAGACAATTATCTTGAAAGGTCATTTTTCCACGCTCCTATTCTGATATAAGAATACATTATAAAATATGCAAAAATATAGAATAAATACTAAAGATTCTCGAAAGGTTTAAAAAATTTCTTAATATTCGGTAAAAACCGGCTAAAACAAAAGAATGAGTTCTCCCCCTATTCCTAATTTTCAAGTATAATAAAGATAAGGAAGGTGGTTTATTATGAAAAAGAAATTCTTTAAACATAGCTTATTGGTTATTTTGGTCATCATTATCGGTGTCATCTGTCTTGCTGCCTATTTCAAAGCCAAACAACTGCAGCCGGACCCAAATTTCACTGAATTTACCGCTTACCAAGATCATGCCGATTATATCGACGCGATTAAGCAAGACGCCAGTATTCCGACAGATATTCTCAATGAGCTGCTGAAACGTGCCGAAAATGATCCTTCTATTCATTATGGGTTATTCGTTTATCATCTTCAAGTCACATCAAAATATACCGTTCGTCCTTATTTTTTCGTTCAATATGAACAGGATGAAGAAAACCAAAAGATCACAAAGATTGAATACGGGAACATTAACCGTCAAGATGTAAATAAAAACAAGCAATTTATCGGAAAAATGTTTTATAATATAGAATCTCTCAATAAGATTGCTTGGCAATTAGAAGGTAAATTTATGAATGGGAATACTACTAGTGAAAGCAGAAAATATTGGGATACCGGTGGCGTGACTGTTGAATATAGCGCAAATGAAGAAAGTACCTATTACCACTACCTCAATACAGAAGGTTATATCAGTTTTCAGGATCTGTCAAAAAAATGATTACAACGCCTTAGTCCCATTCCAAAAAGTTTCTAATTGTTTTGAAACATGATCCACTGAGGTTTTCTGCAAATGTTTCCATTCTCGTGGAAACATTTTTGTATACTCTTTTGAAGCATAACGTTCATCCAGCAATAAAATTACTCCGCGATCCTGATGGGTACGAATTACACGTCCGGCTGCCTGAAGCACTTTATTCATCCCCGGATATTTATACGCATAATCATACCCATCTGTTTCAAAGTAACTTTTGATGAGATCTCGTTCTAACCCCAGCTGCGGCAGTCCTACTCCCACTATAATTGTGCCAATCAACTGCTCCCCTTTAAAATCAATCCCTTCTGAAAACATTCCACCCAAAACCGTGAAAAATACCTGTGAACGATCTTTTACAGTTTTGAAATGATCAAGAAATATGCTTTTATCTTCCAAACTCATCTGTCCTACTTGTTTATAAACGTAAACTTCATCATTTGGCATAAAACGCTGATACACTTGATTAAGGTATTCATAAGAAGAAAAGAAAATTAAATAATTTCCAATTTTTCCCTTTGCCAGTTTAGAGATATACTGACAGATTTTATCATAAGAATAGACACGCTGACGATATTTTGCCTGTACATCGCTTCCCACTAAAACTAAACGGTTTTGGCTATCAAAAGGGGAATCATAATATAATTTAAGATCATCTTTCTTGCCCCCTAGAATGCGATAAAAATATTGAATAGGAAGCAAAGTTGCACTAAAGAAGATAACAGCTTGTGCCTGAGTGTAATAATCATTAAGCAAACTGCTTGGGTCCATACAGTAAATTTTCAGCATGACATCCCCATCATCAACGGCATAAGTGACATAAGATTCACGATACAATTCATAGATTTTCATAAATGCCACACATTCAAAATATAAATCCAAAATCTCCTGTTCTTGCTCTCCGTTTTCTGACAGGAACTTTTGCATTGCCCATAAGAATCCTTCTACTCGTTTAGCCATTTCTACCGGTGGCTGATAGTCGACGATATAAGGACGATCCGCTAAGTCATTTTTTAGCTGAATCATCACTTCATCCAACGCGATTAAGGCTTTATAAGCATTTTTCGAGCGATCTGACATCATCGTTTTGACTTGACGGATATGGGAATGAAACAGAGCCTTAGAATACATATCTCTTGAACGATCGACTAAATTATGGGCTTCATCCACCAACATAGTTAATTTACTTTCAGGATAAAAGGCCCGCTGTAAATTGACTCTTGGATCGAAAGCATAATTATAATCCAGTATTGAAAAATCACTAAACAAAAATAGGTCTAAAGAAAACTCAAAGGGGCAGACCTCGTGTTTTAAAGCAAATGTCTGAATATTTTCTTTATCATAAGTATTGGCGTGTGCCATGATATCCAGCATCGCCTGATTTACCCGGTCATAATGATTTTTGGCGTAAGGGCAATAATCCGGATGGCAATGACGTTCTTCAAGAAAACACATTTGATCTTTGGCGGTAATTACCACCGTTCTTAAAGTCAGCCCGATTTCTTCAAGATGACAAAGTGTTTCTTTAGCAACGGTACGAGTAATCGCTTTTGCAGTCAAATACATAATCTTGTTTGTATGCCCATGATGCAATGCTCTTAAAGCAGGAAATATGGTTCCTAACGTTTTTCCCAGTCCGGTTGCCGCATGAATAAAAAGCTTTTGCTTATTTTTAATTGTATAATAGACGGCATTCATCATTTCCTGCTGACCATTTCGATACTGATCATAAGGAAAAGCCAATGTTTCCAAAGATTGATCACGAATTTCTTTAAAATCAAAATACAGCTTAACGAACGCATGATATTGTTCAACGATTGAAAAAAAGATCGTTTCGATCTGATCAAATAAAAAATGTTCCTTTAATATTTTCTGATCTTTATTATTCACATCATAATATGTCAGCTGACAATCTATTTCTTTGAGATCATTTTGAACACAATAAATATAAGCATAGCACATCAGCTGGTGGAAATGGCGTGGATTGACATGATCAAGATCTAAATCATCTAAAGGATAGGTAACAGATTTAATTTCATCAATACAAATTTCCTTCTCTGAAATAATTAATCCGTCCATCCTGCCCTGAAGAACATATAAAAAACCGGCATATTCAAATTCATAGTTTAAAGCGACCTCTGCCTGATAAAATTCGCCTTGTTGTTTTTGTATAAGCTGATGAATGCGGGTCCCTTCAACGGCTCGGTTATTCGCTGAAATTTCTGTAATGATATGTCCGCTGCGACTGATGAACTCTACCATTTCTCGAATTGAACATCTTACTGTTTCCATGCATCCACCTCTTTTCTCCATTATACATATTTTTTACTTTAAAATCTATGTGCTTGTGAGAATATTCAATTTATGGTAGGATACCACTAGGAGATGAGGATATGGACAAGAAATTTGATGACCTTCTCAACAGTGTATTTGGGACGAAAAAAACATTAGAAAAAATGGAAAAAGAGCATAAAAAAAGTGGGGATTTAGTTAGTGAGTTGGAACAGATGAGCAAACAAATGGATCAGTTGATCAAAGAAAACAGCCGTCAGATGATGAAAAACACCAGCAAGCAAATGGATAAACTGCAGCAGAATTTAAAGGAAGAGATGAAGGAAGAAACACCAAAAGAAATTGATTTTGGTGATTTTGAAACAAAACTTAAAGATATCATGATTGGTCAAGATCGATTTATCCATCAGCTCGTTATTGCGTTTAAAAGAGCGAAAATTGCCGGAAATCGAATTGGTAAAATCAAAAATAATATTTTAGTTTTAGGGAAACAGGGAACCGGAAAGCAACTTGTATTAGATAAGTCAAATGAACTGCTTTATCTGTTAGGAGAAGTAAAAAGCAAAAATCTTCATATCATGGATTTATCTCTTTACCCCTCTCAAGGAGAAGAAAAATTGTTTTTACAAGACCTCTTCGCCCTGCTTTCTAAAAGTGACAGTATTTTAGTTTTCTTGAATTTTGAACAATGCTTTACAGGATATTTATCTATGATTACTCAATTATTAAAAACTGGGAAAATCACATTAAATAAACGTTACATTTTAAATAATCATCAATTAGTAGAAAGTACAAATGTACTCTCAAGTGATTCCATCGGCAGCCTGGAAGCGAATCAGCAATACCTGATTTTTGTTTCTGATCAGTCAATAAGCCAGTTAACTGCAAAATTGGGAACAAAGTTTATTCAATTATTTGGCGATATATGCGAAACAAATGCCTTTAGTGAAGAAGAAGTGGCAGAAATCACCAAACAACAGCAGTTCATCTTTATTCAGCGTTGTTTAAATCAATTACAGATCGATGTCACTGTTGATCCCAAATTGGAAACGACCATATTAAAAAAATATGATCCCCAACAAGGCATCGAATCCATTCAATATCAATATGACAAATTGTATCAAGGATTAGTAGAACTAAAACTTCAAGAAACACGTCCAATTAAAAGCGTCACTATACAGCAGGATATGTCTGTTTTAGTGGATGAAATCGTTTATCCGTTGGATCACCTCTTACCTAATCAAAGCAATTTAGAATTACAACAAGTGATTGATGAACTCGATACGATTATCGGTTTAAAAGAAATCAAAGAATATATTCTTTCTTTAAAAGATCATTATGAAATCATGAAACTAAGAGAACAAAGTGGTTTTAAAACATCGGACATCTCTAAACATATGATCTTTACCGGAAATCCCGGAACTGGAAAAACGACGATTGCCCGTATTGTTTCACGTTATTTAAAAGCAATCGGTATTTTAGAAAGCGGTCAATTAGTGGAAGTCAGCCGCGGAGATTTAGTTGGACGCTATGTCGGACATACGGCACCATTAACCAAACAAGTGGTAGAATCAGCACTTGGCGGGGTACTGTTTATTGACGAAGCTTACTCACTTTATCGTGGAAAAGAAGATTCATTTGGTTTGGAAGCAATCGATACTTTAGTAAAATGCATGGAAGACTATCGCGATCAACTGATCGTCATATTAGCCGGTTATACTAAAGAAATGAGCGAGTTTTTAGAAGCAAACTCTGGATTGAAGTCACGCTTCCCTAATATTATTGAGTTCCCGGATTACACCGCACAGGAACTGTTGGATATTACCTTCAATATTGCCGCTTCAAAAGATTATCAGATTGATGAAGAGTGTTTCCAGCCGTTGCTTCATTATTTTGAACAAAAACAAAAGACCGATTCACAACGAAGCGGAAACGGTCGTATGGCACGAAATTTAATTGAACAGGCCATGATCAATCAGGCCAAACGTCTGATTGTTGAAAAAGAAGCCTCAATCAATCAGTTAAAACTTTCTGATTTTGATTTCGTTAAATAATATTTCTTAGGACTAAATCTGTTATTCCCGGATTTAGTCCTATTTCTATTTTTATCACCTTAGGATGATGCCGATAGGTCTGACGAACCATTTTCCTTAACGCATCGCCTTGATGAAAACCATGAACAATGCGTAACCGATATACATTCGTTTTCGCTTTTTTTAATTGCGAATCAATATAGGTCTTTGCCTGATACTGATTCATCCCATGTATATCAATTTCAATAATACCACCATTCATTTTCATCACCCTATTCATTATAGCATCATTCGCAGTGTTGTTTAAGCATAGCGATACTTTTTTTCAAATCATAATCTCCCATATTTAATAATAGAATCATTTGATTTTCATTTTCTTCCATGATTCGCATTTTAAACACTGCCGGCAGCTGCTTTACAAAATTATCAAAATCTAATTTTGATATTCCGATACTAACTGAATAGATTGCATAAATATCAAAATCAAATTCTTCCATGCTTAGTGTCAGCATTTTTCCCGATACTACGTTCCCATTCGTAAAGTCAACCGCTTCTGAATGCAATGTATAAGTCACTTCTTCATCATTTAATGTCAATAATAATTCCTGCAGCAAGAGACTGGGAATGTTTCGATCTACTAATATTTTCTCTTTAAATTCAATCAAGCTGCCGGCAAAGCTGATGACACCATCCATGGCATAATGCGGGTAGTTTAATGAAGAAAAGTGAGTAAAGCCAATGTTGTAGCAATGCGGTAATAAAGTCGTTTCATTTTGATCTAGGTTTATAATGTTAATCTCTTTCATAGTTCCCTCCATTTATCTAGTACATTATATGAAGGAGAACAGAAAAAATTTAAGATTTATTGTATTTCCATATAAAAAATCACCTTGTTGAGATAAGGTGATTATTTCTAAATAAGTTTTTTGTGTTTCCATTTACCGCTTTTCCAACGCCAAATAAAGCACAGTGATCTAAAGCACCAGTCTAAAATCATGGCGATCCAAACCCCCATGACCCCCATATGAAAGACATAAGCTAACACTAAACATGCACAGATTCTAAATGCCCACATAGAGAAAATAGAAATAGACATTGTAAATTTCGCATCATTTGCTGCACGGAATACATTAGGCAACGTAAACGCAATTGGCCAAACCAAGATGGCGAACACCGTATGTAATACAAGCAATTCAAATGCCGTTGCCGTTGTCTCCGGTGATAAACTGTATAATCCTAAAATCGGTTTACACAAAGCCAAAATCACAACATTTAAAACCAACATCGATATAAAAGTAATCTTCATTAAATATTTAGAATAATGTTCTGCCTGTTTATAATCTTCAGCCCCGACACATTGTCCAACAACCGTAACAATAGCGAGTCCCATCGCCGCTCCGGGAATAATCTCTAATCCGGCGATATTGTTCGCAACCGCATTCGCGGCAATCGCCACTGTACCAAATGAAGCCACTACGCCTGCTACTAAGATTTTACCAATCTGAAACATTCCGTTTTCTAAACCGTTGGGCACCCCAATTTTCAAAATCGTTTTAATCATGCCAAAATCAAATTTGAAATGAAAGTAATGGCGGACATTAATCATTAAAGACTCACTTCTAAGCATCCATAGCATCGTCATAGAGCCAACTACACGAGAAAACAAAGTCGCTAATGCTGCCCCTAAAACACCCATGTGAAAGACAAAAATTAACACCGCATTCCCCACAATGTTCAACATATTCATAATAACGGAATTATACATGGAGATTTTTGAATTCCCCATCGATCTAAACAAAGCCGCTCCGGCATTATACAATGCAATAAACGGATAAGAGATTGCAGAGACAGTAAAATAGATCTGTGCATTGCTCATGACTTCTCCATCGATATTAAAAATCAAGGCTAATAACGGACCTTTTACCAACAAACAGACAATCATCACGACCAGTGCTAACGCTCCGGTTACAAACACCAATTGTTTTGCGGCTTTATTGGCATTATCATGATCCTTTTTACCTAAATATTGACTTGCCACAACCGCCCCTCCTGTTGCAAGGGCTGAGAATATATTGATTAACAAAATGTTAATCGTATCGACAAGCGATATCCCTGAAACCGCTGCTTCTCCACAAGAAGATACCATCATCGTATCTGCCATTCCAATTGTCATGGCAAGTACCTGTTCGATAATCAGCGGAAAAATTAATCTTTTTAAATCCTGCTTACTAAACATGTCATTTCCCCCTAAACATGTAAAAATTATACGCTCATTTATTTTTTTATCAACATGAAATGTTAAGATTTTGTTAAATTCGATAAAACATGACCAACAAAAGATAATCCTATTAAGACCGTGACATCCTATTATTAAGATCATTTTCTATAAATATGATTCATTATTCAAACAGCAAATTTCCTACACTTCTTTATCGCTGATCTTTATTAATTCCTAATCCCCCACATATAAGCCCATCATATTTTGCGTACCCGTCATCCCCTATTAAAAAAACAACTAGAGACCTAGTTGTTGTAAAAGTCATGAATATCCATAATATTTTGCGGCGGTACACGATATCCCGTTTTAAGCTGACACCATAATTCAACATGTTCGTTTAACGCAATGACATCCATTGCATAATAAACTAACTGCAGCAGAACATCTTCCCTATTTTGAGAAGGGGCTAAACTGGCTAAATCAAAGTTGCTCAAATCTTCGGTAAATTTGATTAAGTAGGTTTGATGATCAATATCCCAATAAGAGAGTAAATCATCATCATTATAAATCTCTGCCAGTAAAGTCAAAATCTCCGGACGAATTTGATTTTTTGCGGAATAATAACCGAAATCCCCAACCCGTAAATATACATGAGTAGACTGATCATCATATATTTTTTCTTTTAATGGCTGAAATTTGGGATCATCTAAAGATTCTGTTTTCCCACGATAGCTAATTGTCTTATCTAAGAGATCAAATAGGATCTGATGTTCTTTTAAATAAGCGGTTAAACTGTTTTGCGTAGATAACACGGCATACAGATTAGATAACCCATGTTCTTTTATAAATGCACATTGATCATCATTGGAGGTTACATGCATCCCCACTAATTGCACAGTATCAAAAGGCAGAGCATCATGATCAACATTTAATGTCTCAAGCAATTTAGCCGCATCGTAATCTTGGATATGATGTTCCATATATTGTCGGATTGCTTCAATATCTCTTTGAAGGAATGTCGCTAAACTTTCTAAGGCTTTTGATTTATTTGTAATGTCAAATATTGTCATATTATCCTCCCTTTCGCATGTCTCTATTATAGCTTTTATTCGTTTAATTGTATAGATGAGATATGCTATAATATTAAAAAAGGAGTATACTTATGCAAGACATCGATAAAATCATCGCTTTACAAAATGAATATTTTCTTTCCCAAGCGACAAAGTCTTATACTTTTAGAAAAAAACAATTAAAGACTTTGTATAAAATAATTTCTGATAACACCAAAAAAATTGAAGAAGCATTGTATCAGGATTTAGGCAAACCGGCATTTGAAGCGTATTCTACAGAAATAGGCTTTGTGTTAAACAGTATTACTTATACACTTCGCCATTTAAAAAGATGGATGAAACCAAAAAAATATCTCTCTCCTATTTTTTTATTTGGCAGTTATGATGCCATTACTTATGTCCCTTATGGAATCAGCTTGATTATCGGTCCTTTTAACTATCCTTTTCAGCTTGTAATCGAACCTTTGATTGGGGCTATTGCCGCAGGAAACACTTGTATTGTAAAACCTTCTGAAAACACCCCTTGCACAGCTGACTTATTAGCACAACTGCTGCAAGATAATTTTGAAGAACGCTATATTGCTTGCGTTAATGGGGATAAGGAAGTGACCATCGCCCTGACCCACAGCCCTATTCAGCACATTTTCTTTACAGGAAGCATTCCAGTTGGAAAAAGTATCATGAAAGCTGCCAGTGAGCGTTTGATTCCCGTCACTTTAGAGTTAGGCGGAAAAAGTCCGGTAGTGATCGACGAAACGGCAGATGTAAAAGATGCCGCTAAAAAAATTGTTTGGGGAAAAGCATTAAATGCCGGACAAACCTGCATTGCTCCCGACTATCTTATTATCCATGAACATCAAAAAGATGCCTTTATTGATGCTTGGTCTACTTATGCTAATCAATTTAAAGGACATATGGCTAAAATCGTCAATACACATCATTTTGACCGTTTGATTCAGCCTTTAGACACCGCTATAATTTATAGTGGAGGCACTTATGACAGGGAACATTTACAGATTGAACTGACGCTTGTGGCAGGAAATGAATCAACGTACATGGAAGAAGAAATTTTTGGTCCTATCCTGCCCCTTGTGACCTATCGAGATTTTTCTGAAATTGTTCCGATGATTCAAAAACATCCTAATCCGTTAGCCTTTTATATCTTTTCTAACAATCAACAGCATATTCGAGACCTTCAAAGTCGTGTTGCATTTGGTGGCGGATGTGTTAATGATACGATCAATCATCTGATTTCACATAAAGTTCCTTTTGGCGGAGTAAGTACCTCGGGCATTGGTCAGTATCACGGTAAAGACAGTTTTATTACGTTTTCTCATAAGCAGACAATCCATCATCGTTTTTTAAAAAAGGATATCGTTTCTTTATACCCACCTTATTCTAAAACACTATATCAGTTAGTAAGAAAGATAATGAGATGATCGAAGCAGTTCAGATCATCTTTTTATTATCCAAAATAAAAACAAGCTTTCGCTTGTCAGTCTTTATATACCATATTCGGAAACACTTGTTCTAAAAATTCATCAGGATAAACGCTGTCACAGTAACGCCCTATTATTGAATATGGCGGAATATTACTTCGTCTTAAATTTTGTCGAACTACCGCAGCCAAAGAGATTGCCATATCAAACGCTAGAAAGATGGATAAGATCATGGTCAGCGATTTCCCCAGTGAATAGGGAATTTTTTCGATCCACCTTGATAGAGGCGGATAAACATAATAAACAAAGACTAAAGAAAGCAGTCCCCAAAACAGCATGAACGGTAAAGTTGTGCGTCCATTGATATTTAAAAAATGATGTGAGTAGTCCCATGATGTACTGCCCACGACTTTTTCTTGAAGGAAACTTAGCAAGTATTCAAACCCTCCGCCAATTAACGCTCCATGAAATAAAGTGATATACCATTTTTTAGGTTTACGGCTCAAACATATCACCATTAATAATAGACCGATGGCATATACCGGATTAAAAGGCCCATAAATAACGCCTTGACGCATTACCCATTCGACTCTGCCATATTTAATCCATACTTTTATAAAATGAAGAATTTCTTCATAATAGGTTCCTGCAATGCCGCCAATTAAAAAAACAAAGAAAAGTTTATCATAGCAAAAGCCTTGTGCAAACACCTTTTCAGTTTTATCCTTTGAGCCTCTCATACTTTTTTCCATAAACGTTTCCCCTATTCATTTGTCAAATGTCGACATTTTATATTGCCTTGATTATAACATCATTGTGATGTTAATACAACCACTACCAAGATATGCTGATAAAGCAAAAAGATTCTAAGAAGTGCTTAGAATCTTACTTTTGACGATGGGCTTTTCGCCATGCTTCAATCTGCTTTAAACGTTCCGTCACTTTACTTTCCGTTCCTTGCATTGTAGGCTGATAATAACGACGATCCAACAGTTTTTCTGGCAGACAGTCCATATTGGTAATTTTTTCTTTAGTATCATGAGCATACTGATACCCTTTTCCATAGTCAAGATCTTCCATCAGTTTTGTTGGCGCATTACGAATCACTAAAGGCACCGGTTCTGCCAGTGTTGTCAGGGCATCCTTTCTTGCCATTTCATAGGCTTTATATAACGCATTGGATTTAGGTGCTAAAGACAGATAAGTAACAGCATGCGTCAAATTCACATTGCATTCCGGCATCCCATTGAAATGACAAGCTTGATAACAGGCAACTGCAATCTCTAAAGCTCGACTGTCCGCCATACCTATATCTTCACTGGCAAAACGGATTAAACGTCTGGCTACATAAAGCGGATCTTCACCGGCTTCCAACATGCGGCTTAACCAATAAATCGCAGCATTGACATCACTGTTGCGCATCGATTTATGCAAAGCAGAGATAATATTATAATGTTCTTCCCCGTTTTTATCATAGAGAAGTGATTTTTGACTGATACATTGTTCCACACTTTTTTCATGGATAATCCAACGATCGCCTTCTTTTTCGGCATTTAAAACCAACATCTCCAATGTATTTAAGGAAATCCGTGCATCTCCATTAGCAAATCCGGCAATCATATTTAAAATGGCATCAGACACATCAATCGTTATATTCCCATATCCTTTCGGACTTTTCAAAGCCTGTTTCAATAAATCAACTAAATCTTGTGTCGTCAGTGATTTTAAAACAAAGACCTTGCAACGAGATAAAAGCGCTGAATTTACTTCAAATGACGGATTTTCTGTCGTTGCTCCAATCAATATGATGCTTCCTTTTTCAACAAAAGGTAGAAAAGCATCCTGCTGAGCTTTATTAAAACGATGAATTTCATCAACGAATACAATGGTTTTCCTTCCATACATACGTTCTTTATCCGCTTCTGCCATAACTTGCTTAATTTCTTTGATCCCACTTGTCACTGCACTAAAATCTATAAAACGTGCTTTTGTTTTATGCGCAATGATTCTTGCCAATGTGGTTTTC
This sequence comes from Beduini massiliensis, assembly GCF_000829905.1. Classification (GTDB taxonomy): domain Bacteria; phylum Bacillota_I; class Bacilli_A; order Erysipelotrichales; family Coprobacillaceae; genus Beduini; species Beduini massiliensis. The sequence continues at coordinate 209,090 of NZ_CDPP01000005.1, read as the reverse complement.
CCTACTCCCGGCGGTCCCCAAAAAATCATGGAAGGCACTTTGTCATTCTCGATCAAACGATAAAGAATCCCATCCTTATCTAAAAGGTGTTTTTGTCCTACATATTCTTCTAAAGTATCTGGTCGTAATCGTGCCGCTAAGGGTTCATCATCTAATAATCTATCCATCGTCATTCACCTCTTTTTCTATTCTAGCATGAATCTCTCTTACTTTTCCATCTTTAGACACAAAAACGGTCAATTCTCATTTGTTGACCGTCTCTTACTTTTTAACGTTTATAGTTTTTTACTGCTCGCACTGGAATACACATTCTTTCTGCCACTTCTTCATCACTTAGCCCCATTGCAACAAATCGCTGACATACAACCTTCATGTTTTCACCGACTTCAATGATGTGCCCATCCGGATCAAAAAAACGAATAACACGCTGTCCCCATTCACATTCCATTACGGGATGGACATAGTGAATCTCCTTCATTCCATGAAGTTTTTCTAAATACTTATCAAACTGATCCTCTTCAAAATAAATTTCAGTATCATTGCCTTGATAGGTCACTTCTTGTTGAACAAATCCTTTCCAGCTCTCTTCAGTCTGCAATGCCAATCCTCCACTTAAGACAACATGCCCATCTAAATCCGCCAATACTCGAAGTCCAATCACTTTCGTATAAAATGCTTTTGCTTTTTCCATATTTTTTACCACTAACATACATGTTTTCATTTTCATCGTTCTTCCCTACTTTCTTTATTTAAAGTTTAAACCCTACAGCAGCTGTAAGGTCAACTCTTTTTTACAGGAATCATCAATTCCGTTACAAATTCATCCATATTAGAGGTTAAAGAATGATCAATCAAATAATTTTCGATGGCTGCCCCATTCATCTCATATCCGTGCGTATTCATCCAATCCAGCATTAGTCCATAGGTTTTTGGTTCTTCTTCGTAAGCTCCATGATGCAGAGCTGATAATACCCATTCTCCACCAAATTCCCGAACCTGTGCCTCTTGCGGATCTTCTAGCACTACCTCTACTGCCACCTCAATGTCTGCATTCGTCGGGTCAAATTGCCGATAATCATCGTAATAAATCGCTTTAATGGGCCCTGACGGCAATAAGTTTTTCTTTTTTAAAAGATGATTCAATTCGGCAAAACGACGCATGAAATCTTGAGGGGTACCCCCATCTTTTTTACGAATGAATAAAACTGTTTTCTTTTCAAGAAACTTTAAGTGAATATTCATTGGTGCATTGATGTATTGGATGATATCCAATTCCTTGCTTAAACGTTCTTCTATTTGGATCAATCGTTGAATAGTTTGATGAACTTCTTCTCTTTTTTTAACGATGTTTTTTTCACTAAAACGAATCGAATCAGACTTTAGTTTTTCTTTTATTTCATTAAGAGAATACCCCTCGCTCTTAAATTGACTAATGATATTGATTAGCAATAACTGTTGAGAGGTGTAATAACGATAGTTCGTCTCAATATCTTTTTTCTCAGGTTTTAAAAGACCGATTTCATCATAGTAATGTAATGTCCGGATGGGAATTCCACATATTTTAGATATTTCTCCGATCGTATAATATTCTTTTGCCATAAAATCAGCCCATCCTTATATTCTGTTGAAAAATCAATAAAGATAATCCATACAAAAGCATAATATGAAGCGGATAAAACAGATAAAACGCATATTTCAAAGATAATCCTCTTTGATGATTATAGAAAGCGACCGGAATCATCGCCAAAAAAGCCGGCAGTTCTGTGATGGAAAGCAGACAGAGAATAATACAGGCAAGTCCTACAGATAAGACCGGCTTTTCACGAAAAAAGTAAATCACGATAATACATAAGATTCCATAAGCACTATAATCTCCACCGATTACTACAACACTGCCACAGGCTAAAAAGGTAATGAACAGATAGCTCATACAGAAAATCAGAGGACTTTTTACCCTCTCTTTTATCCTATCAAAGCCATACATCGCTATAACGCCAATCAATAATGTAAAAAATACATTTTGATAGTGCATATTCCATTCACCAAAGAAAGCATAATCAAAGGGAATCTCCGACAGAACAGCTAAGATTCCTAAGTTGCGCATGTATTTGAGTTTGCTGTGGGTATGGTAAAAGCCTTCTACCAATAAAAAACAAAACAGCGGAAAAGCAATACGACCGATGCTTCGCAAAACGAAATCCAATATCAGCCAGCTTTCCTTTATTTCTCCTATTCCTAGCTGCATTGGCAGATATAGTTTTCTTTCTATTAAAACTCCCCCAATATGATCCATCAGCATGAACACGCATGCGATGATCTTAATCGAACTGTTGCTTAACCCCATTCTTTTTTCTGACATGATATCCTCCTGAACTAGTAAAATGAAAGATATCGAACCTAATGATCCGATATCTCTGTTCTAACCACTGACTCCCAAATATTCCTCAAGAGTGGTTTGACGATTGTAAATTTCTGTAGCGGCATCAATCCCGACATAACGAACATGCCATGGTTCGTACATATATCCGGTAATGGCTTCTTTCCCTTCCGGATAACGAATGATAAACCCATATTCATGAGCATGTGCCGCCAGCCATTTTCCTTCCGGTGTTGTTCCATAATTGTCATCTACTGCCCCAATATCAAAGCATAATCCGGTTTGATGTTCTGAAAATCCTGGTCGTGCCGAATAACGATCGGCTGCAGCTTGTCCATCTGTGGCAACATAATCATTGTATAATCCGACCTGATAATCATAACTGCGCCATCCACTAATCAAAGGAATATCATAACCTGCCGCATTTGCTCCTGCCTGCAAAGTTTCTAAAGCGGTTGACGCTTCTTCATTCCATCCGCCAAAATCTGCAGGAATACCATATTTCTTATTTACGATCAAAATACCATTTATATAAGTTGGCTGGATTTCGTCATTATTCCCACTTGTAAGCTGATCCTTTGCCACTACTTTCAATGTATAAGTGGCAGTTGTACGATTCCCGTTTTGATCGACCGCTTCAACATTTATTGTATATTCCCCTGCATTCGCAAGATCAGCATTGCTGCTTGCGGTATAATAGTTCACTTCATCTTTGCTCGGATCCGCTTTATATGGCAGTGCTCCATCAACCACATCACTGGCAGATTCAACATTTGCTGCAAGATCATAACTTTGCCCAACCGTTATCTCAACAACTTCTTGACGCAAAGTAATCTGTGGATTTTGTGTATCTTTAATTTCTACTGTGTACTCAACTTTTTTCTCTTTATCTTTAGATTTTAAAACAAATTCAATCTTTTGAGGTCCCACTTTCGAAGTATCAATCACCGGATAGATGACTTCATCTGCTTTAAATGAAGCAACTAAAGATTCTGCCTTGATATCGGCAGTTCCATATTCGATTGTTGTTTTATTTTCCTTAAATTCTATAGATAAAGCTGGCTTTTTATTCAAAATAATAAATAATGCCGCCGCAACAAATAAAATAACAACAACAACCAAAGCAATCCATGCCTGTGGTCGCACCTTTCTTTTTTTCATGTGACTCACTCCTTTATTTCATATTCTTTTTTATTCTAGCATAGTTCGTCGATAATAGACAGTATTATTCAATCGGAATCCCTAATGTCTCTTTTATCACCTTTGCAATCATTGGCATTCGCTCCGCTTCAAACTGCGGATACATCTTAAACCAGCGCATATTCAGCGGAGAAGGATGCGGCAAGATAAAGGCCGGTTTCCCATTAAGCCAGTGATCCTTAAAAATCATTTCTGTAAACTTCTCTTTAGGAAAAAAGTAATGAGCGGCATAACGTCCAATCAAGATATAAATTTCATTTTCCACACAGGCCATTTCCTTTAATAACCATTTATCCGCACAATGCTTAGGAGGTTTTTGATCTCCCCCGTTTTTTGCTTTACCGGGATAACAATGAGCAATCGATGTTATATAAAAACACATTGGGTCATAGAAAACCTCATCACTGAGCTGATACCATTGTTCACGCAAACGTTTCCCACTCGGATCATTGAAAGGGAGCCGTGTTTCATGAACTAATTTAGAAGGCGCCTGCGAAATTTGCATGATTTTCGCTTCCTTTTTACCAAATGCAATAGGATGAGGTAAATAACCAAATCTTTCCTTGCAATCATGACAGGTTTGGATTTCTTTTTGTAGTTTTTCTAATGTATCATAGGACATAAAATCAACCTTTCTGTTTTCATTGTAGCATGTTCTTTTTATGACGTATACTTTTCTAATAATAAAAACTTCGGGCTCCCGAAGTTATGGTGCTAAATAATCATTTAAAGAAGTATCTCCAAAAAACGTATTTGCATTATATAAAAACAACAAATCGGTAATGCCCTCATCTTGAATCAATTGATGAACATCGCCAAAATAATAACGCGGATCAATCATCACAATTTTTTCATAATGAGGTGCCAAAAATGGAACAAAAGCATTCGCATAAGAATCTTTAAAAATCAATAATCGCTGTTCTGATTCGGAGTCTGTCGCAATATCTACTCTAGCAAAATTTCCGCCCATAAAAGCTGCATATTGATCTTTTGTTGACAATTTGCTTTCATCATAAAAACTCACTGTCTTCTTTTTTTCTTCCACATAAGAAATAGTATAATGTGTCTGATCATCACCAACATATATTTGAATTTGATCTGGCTGACTTACGGGATAACCACTTTTACTTGCGAGCGTACCGATAAAGTTATCACTGATATAATAATTCGTATATTGAGGGGATGTAAAGCCATTCTGCAAGGCAAATGCTTGATAAACATAATAGGCATTCAAACTGGTCCAGTGGTGATCCGTATGGTAATACAAGTATTCTTGATCATGTTCCTTTAAAAGTTCAGAGAGATTCGGTGCATAATCTACGTTTAACCCCTCCAAAAAGCGCTGAATGACAACCTCCTGATCCAACGGTTTAGCAAGGGAAGGCAGATTATCCTTTTGTAAAGAGATGGCATTTGGCACCAGCAACATGGACGTATTCAAATCCTGATATCCCTCTAAAAAGGTTTGCAGACGCTCTTTAAGCTGAGTTATCTGTTCATCGTCAAAAGGTTTAAAATCTTCAAACATCTGGTCGTTTTTCCCAATATAAACATCATGAAAATAACGTTTGCCAGATAAGTAATCCAATTTTGTTTTTAATGTCACTAACGAATTACGGAAAGGAAACTGATCAGAAAGATAACGATCTTGTTCAGATTGAAAATCTTTGTTCATATAAGCTTCACTGTTTAAATTCGGTCTTGTCTGCAGTACCCGGTTCTCCGATTCCGAAAAAGTTTTTTGTTTGCCAAAATAAATAACCAATGGACAAAGAAATAAAATAAATGTGATGATAATAATGATTGATTGTTTAGATTTCATCTTTTTTCTCCTTTATCCTAGAATGCTGCATATAAAAATGACTGATACGTTGAATTCAAAAGAGCGGCAATACAAAGAAATAGCAGGCTCACTAAAATAACGGTACATATCCAATGTCCCTGTGCCTCCCCATGAAGACGCTGATACATTTTCCCCGGTAACGGAAATATAAAGACTGTTGCCAATAGTAAAATCAACCCATAATTTTGAAGCAGCCAAAGCGTATGATGCAAAACAAAACCCTCCGCTCCAAACATCGCCCCTAAATAGCGAAAAGCTTGCTGAATTGTGGGACTGAAGAAGAACACCCAACCGATCATCACAAAAAAGAAAGTTGAAGCCCATTTCAGCCAATGAGGCAGCCTTAACTTAGAAATACCGTATTTCTCAATCAGCAGCATTACCCCATAATATAATCCCCAAAAAATATAAGTCCAGCTGGCTCCATGCCATAAACCCGTCGTCATCCAAACGACTAAAATATTCACAATATGTCTTGGCAAAGGAACACGATTGCCCCCCAGCGGAATATAAATATAGTCTCTGAACCACTGGCTTAGTGAGATATGCCAACGACGCCAAAAATCAGAAATGCTTTGTGCTATATAAGGATAATTAAAGTTTTCCATCAGTTCAAAACCGGCAATCTTCGCTAGTCCCAATGCCATGTCACTATACCCACTAAAATCAAAATAAATCTGCAGTGTAAAAGCAAAAACAGCAATCCAAACTGTATAAAAACTTAATGTTCCATCCGCAACAGCCAGTCCGTAAAGGACACTTAAACTATCCGCAAGCAAAACTTTTTTAGAAAGCCCAATAATAAAGCGTTCAATGCCTTCACTTGCCTTAGAAAAACTCACTTTACGATGATATATTTGATGAAAAAAGGGTTCAAATCGTTCGATTGGTCCCATTAATAATTTAGGGAAGAAAGAAACGTATAAAGCATATTCAAAAAAGCCATGCATTGGGCGGTTTTCATCTTTATAATAATCAAATAATACAGATAATACACTAAATGTAATAAATGATATCCCTATTGGCAAAGGAATCGGTTCAAATTGAATTTTAAAATGAAACAAGCCGCCAATCGTCGTTAAAATAAAACCATAGTATTTAAAATAAAACAATAGGAACACATTAACTAAAATTCCTTGTATAAATAAGGATTTTCTTCTTTTCCCGGTTTTTTTATTCATGAAGCTAAGCAAGATAAAATTATAGGTCATCAAAAGAATTAAAAAGAAGAAATGATGGGGATCTCCCCAAGAGTAAAAGAATAAACTGACAAAAAGCAATATCCCATTACTTTTTTTAATGGATAAAAACAATGAACAAAGAATAAATAAAGGCAAAACAATAAACAAGAATGTAAAACTTGTAAATGACATTTAGATCACCTTAGCGATATCTTTCCAAATGGTTTCCGCATTGGGACTGATGATCAAAACGACATAGCCTTTTTTATCACGAATGCGGCTTTCTTTTAATAAAGCCGTCTGATCAGGACCATAACCTTCGAATATCTTTATTCTTTTGTCTATTCTTTTTTCCATTGCTTTTTTTACTTCTTCTCTTTGTGCACTGTTTTTTACTTTCACAACCATAATTTCATTTACTTCTGTCGATTCCTTGGATTCATAAAGCAAAATGCCGTCATAATCGTCACTGCGCAATCCGTAATCCTGATTGACATTGCGTGTTGATGCCAAAAAAACATTTTCTGATTCTATATAATCATCAAGATATGGCTGTATTTTATCTATCGTTACTAAACTGATTTTATAGCGAAAAGGATAAGCGAGCATCACTACTGCAACAGCTATTAAAAACAAACTAAATAAACGATCTTTTCTCATGCTCTCCTCCTATAAATCGGCTTCATCTGCCATATAACTTAACCATTTAGGGAAATATGAATATCCCGGATGGATACCATCTGATTGATATTGCTCCATATCATTAGGGTCCACCAAAAAACCAGGATCGATAAACTTTACCCCTAAACGCTCACACATTGTTTTTAACGCCTCATTGAATTCTAAATAACGATGATTATATTCATTGACACTTTGTCCCTTGCTTGTTAAGGGAGTAATAGCCACCACATAAAGGTCCGTTGCTGGCAAAGAGGCTTGTAAATCATGGATTAGTCCCTCATAAGCATCAATCCAACCATCAATATTCCCACGAAAAGCCGGCATGTCATTTAAACCATATTGTAAAAACAAGGTTTGGGGACTCAACCCTTTTACAACAGCGACATCTTCTTCATTATTGCCGACTGTGCGCCCTCGTTTACTGACAACTTGATTAGGATTTAACAGCTGATAATCCAAAAGTGCCATCGCCATTGAATCCCCCATAATAATTGCATTCTCATAGATTTGCTTAAAATTAAGATCTTCCCTCTTATTTGCACGTTTTCGTTTCTGTGCATTGGAAATGCTTGTTTCTACGCTGGCTAAATCACGTTGAGACATTTCTGCTATTTTTTCTCTTCCTAGAGCGACCTCATCGGGATATGTCATTTTTTTAGGTGAAAAAATAAAAACAGAAGCGACAATCACAAGTACAACGAATATTATTATTCTTCCTTTTTTCATATCTCTCACCCTTCCCTAGCATATCACTTATAGAGTATCATATTCCACATATATAGCCAATCAATATTCTTAAAAATGTCATTTTTTACCGAACTGTAAAATGACTTGGAACGATTAAAAAAGATATCCTGCGATATCTTTATTTATGGATTGATTTTAAAGAAGCATGTGATTTTAATTTACGTCTTCTAAAGATCATCTTAAAATCACGCCAGCAAAATGGAATCAGCGGATATAGATAACTTTCTTTAGATATCGTTTTACTGCGATAAAGAATCCATCCCATGATGACCAATCCTATCCATAAGCCCCATTTAGGCAGTAAGGCAATCAAGATCAACAACATTACACGCATGAATTTGATGCCATAGCCGAGTTCATAACTTGGCTGTGTGAAATTGGCTAATGCGACAAACGCCATATATAAAATAACTTCCGGTGCAAACCAACCAGCTTCCACCGCAAAATCTCCTAAAATCAATGCCCCAATAATACTAAAGGAGCTGCTTAAGGAACTGGGGGTATTGAGCGAGGCTAATTTTAATGCATCAATCCCAAATTCCAACATTAAAAGCTGAACGATAATAGGAATATTGTGGGCATTGCCAATCAGTGTAAATTGCAAAAAGGCCGGTGTCAAGCTCGGATTTGTATTAAAATAATACCAAATCGGACTCGCTAATAAAGTCACAATAAAAACACCAATGCGAATAATACGCAGATAAGTCCCCGTTAAAGGCGGCAAATAATAATCCTGAGCTTCCTGAACAAAGTCAAAGAAATATGTTGGCAGGATCATCACACTAGGGGAATTATCGATAATCACGATGATTTTGCCTTCTAGTACATTGCTGCTGGCGGTATCCGGACGCTCTGTATAACGTACTTTTGGAAAAGGACTATACCACTTCCCTATGACCAATGCTTCAGCTAAACTTTCCTGTGCCATTGTCAAAGCCTCTACCTGAATATCTGCCAACTGCTTTTTGATGCTGGATAATATTTCCGGTTTAACAATACCATCCATATAACATAATACAATATCCGTTTTGCTTCGTGTTCCTACGCTGGTATATTCCATTCTTAATCGCGGGTCACGTATGCGTCGACGAATCAACGCCGTATTAAATACTAATGTTTCAACAAACCCATCCCGTGAACCTCGTAAAACCCGATCATCTTCCGGTTCCTGCATTCCTCGTGTCGGATAGGTACGAGCATCAATGAATATTCCTGCAGAAAATCCTTCCACAAGCAACACGATCGTTCCCGATAGGATTGCCTGTACCATCATTTCTATCTCTTCATTGACTTCTACTTCTACATAAGGAATAAGCTGAGCGGAAAACTGTTCAATCGTTTTGAGCTGATCCATTTTAATAGCAGTTCCCATTAAAAACTGCATCAATCGTTCAATAATATCATCTTTCACATAACCATCTATAAAATAAAAAGAGAGTTCCTTTTTTTGAATGGTCAAGGTTCGCTTTACAATGTCAAAGTTAATCTCAACATCTAAAATTCGATCTAATTCATCAACACATTGCCAATAATCTTTTTTATCCATTTTATCACCTATTATTAAGATTGACTTATTTAAGTAAAAGTATACAAAAAGCAGGAGTAATAATCTCCTGCTGTTTATTTTCTGTTTTTTCGCATCCACTGATACGCAAAATCTGTTATGGACTGTATCTCTAACAAACGTGCTTCTCCCTGCCCCACTTTTCCAATCTGAACATGATGTTCTTTTTCGTAATCCTTGCCAATTTCTTCAAAATCTTCATCATTATAGTCAATTTCACGAAAACTGACCCATGTTGCTTTTTTGTCTTGCATCATGCTGGCGCCGGTATCTACCCATTTAGGATTCTCTAACCACGTTTCTCCTAAATGCATACAGGTACAATTACCATACCCTACTCCTAATAATAATACTTTGGCATTTTTTTCATACAATCGGTATAACGGTGACTGTTTTCCAAATCCAGGCGTCAAAGCATGATTCTCTAATAAAACTTTTGCTTCTGGACCACGGGCAATAAAAGACACTTGAGGATGATAAGAACGCTGCGACCCGGGATAATGGCGAAAAAGATCGGCAATCTTGCCCATTTGCCTTGTGGGAGTCAAGATTGGATCAAAAGGTGGCATATGCATTCTGATTTTCTCTATCCATTCTTTAGGGACAGGAGGTGCCTGCCAATTTTCAGGATCTGAATTTTCACCACTGAAACTAGGCATTACCAAGGTTCCCTCTTCCCCCAATGTTTCAATCAATGCTTCTACCACACTGACTTCTCTGCCAATGATCCAGCCCAACTTTGAAAGTGATGCATGCACAAGCAAACAATCCCCCTTTTGAACCCCTAATTCTTTTAAATCTTGAATTAAATCTTCTTTAGTATACGCTTTTTTACTTCCTTCTATAATTTCATATTCACGCATAGTTTCACCCGCCTTTCTTTCATTCTAACAAACTTAGCCTCATTTTCATAGTTGTATCGCATAAGAAAAAAGCAAGGTAATCAAAAAAATTGATCAAACCTTGCATTGTATTTTATTCCATATAATCATGATTAAAAGCATTCTCACTATTTGCATTCATTATATCCGCATTAAGATAAGGAATAAAGACGTTATTTTCTTTATCCATTTGGACAACTCCATAACTTACCAATTTTTAGATGACTCTTGCGTAATATCTTTTTTCCATTGCTTCCGCCACAGATTGCCGTTATCTCCATTAACAAAAACAGACATTAGTTTCTCTCCCATACGCATTATAAGAAGAGATAGTTTATTTCTAAACCTATCCCATAATAGTTATGGAAGATTTTATCATATCTACTTTAGCAATGACAAGAGATTAACAATAACAGATATTATTTTATAGTCAGCCGTTTATCACAAGCATGGATTAAATATCAATCTCTTCACTTTATACTAAATGATTCATTTCTATAGACTAAATTATAAAACTGATTAAAGTCCTTTTTAAATAAGTTTGCTTTTTCCTATTTTAGAGAGACTTTAAAATAAACGCTAAGGCATGAGCAGTAAAACTTTCCCGACAGGTCATAAAATCTTTTTTACCAAAAGTCCATGTCTCTTTAGCATTTAGCGGATGGGCATCAGAAGCCATTAAAATAACGGTGCTTTTTTTATTATAATAATGACATACTGTCAAAAAAGCAGAAGACTCCATATCCACACCTACACAGCCTTGTGTACGCCAGTATGCTTCCTTTTTAAAGGTTTGACGATAAATAGCGTCTGTTGTGACAGTAGGTACTAAATAAACAGTTTGAAGCGTTTTAAAGTATTGATACACTTGCTCCTGCCTTAACTTATCCGTTTCAACAAATTCGATATCGGATATATAATGGCGCGATGTGCCTTCTTCACTCAAAACCCGATTGGGAATCACAATATCGCCGACTTCGACAATGCCGTCAAATACGCCACACAGCCCTAATAGATAAAACTGTTCAACGCCCAATGCTATAAGTGTTTCTATTGTATCGGCAATCATCGGTGCTCCCGCTCCGCCATGAAGAAAACAGATATCCTCGTAACCATCTATTTTATAAACTTCTCCGCCCGACAAAAAGCGAGGTAATTTCTTTAACCAAACTTTCGCATGATGCTTTGACTTCAAAAAATCTAACCCATATCCATAGCAAAACACGACGGCTCGTTTAGGAAAAATAGGAACCGATTGCCCATGCTGCATATCATGAATCTGATCAAAAGCCGTAATGACCGGGCGACTATCATCTTTATCTAATCTGAATTTCATCTTATTTTACTTCTCCGTTTAAAGTTTCATAGACGGTCCTTTGCAGTTCTTTTACTTCCGGACTGTTTGGATTGTCGACATCTTGTTCAAATTTATCCATTGAATATGCCCAATAAACCCCCCCGCCATAGCCATTTTCTTTAACCCAGTTCATCTTCTCCTGAGTTATTTTAGGAGTGGCATCTTCATAACCCTCCCATTTTTTGTAGTAAGGGACTAAATAAGGGCCCCCTTCGTTATAAAAAGGAATCCCTAAGTTTAATTTTGCCCGGTGTTCAGGTGTATCGTTAACCTTATGAATATGCTTTTTCATATTATCTTTTACATATGACATCGGAGCTTGACTTCTGCCGCTTCCCGAATCATAGTCATAGCACATTACGTTCATATAATCCAGTGCTTCCAATCCTTCTTCATCAACCCATGGGAGCCCTGAAGCAATTGTCAGCAATTTACTCTCATCAGGATAACGTTCATCTAACTTAGCACGGAATTCCTTCAGCAAAGCAATTCCATCTTTTTCACAGGTTGGACAAGAAGCAATTGTTCCCCATCCGCCGTTATTTGGATATTCCCAGTCTAAATCGATGCCATCCAATTGAAATTCATCGATCAAATCCATACAGCTTTCAATAAATTCATTTCGTCCTTTTGATGTTTGTGCCATATAGCAAAAACCATCTGAATCCCAACCACCAATCGAAAGCAATATATTCAGATCCGGTTTTTGTTCTTTCAGAGCGACTAAAGCATGAAGATAGGGCTCACCGTTTACTATAGATTTCATTTCTTCAATCCAACCGTTCACTGTTGCCCGGTAATGATAATTTCCATCATCGGGGTCTTTATAAGCCTCTTTTGACGCTACATTTCCATTCATTAAGGGGCGCCCGTCATATCCCGGATCATACTGATAAGCTTCAATCATGCCAAAGGCAAAATTAATATGAGTGACATAGCGTGTATCCACTGCCGATGTAACCGTTTCTCCATCTTCTCCGATCCAACGCCAATTTTCTGATGCCGGCACAGTGACATAGGCAATTGCTCGATATTCCCCCTCTTTAACGAGTGATTCTTGTTGCTTGGGGACCGAACAGCCACTTAACCATACCGAAATCAAAAGTAAAAACAGAATTTGTTTTTTCATTCAAATCTCCCTTTCTATCTATTTCTATACCTCTATCATACACCTTAAAGCTTCCTTTAGGTCAATGCTTTTTTCTTTAACACCAGTGTATTCTGGTCCCCATGATTCACTATAATATGCATTAATATTAAAAATATCATTGTATTGATCCCATTCAGAATTAAACCAAGCAAAAAAAACATTCTTTTACTTTATCCTCACGCATAAAATCACCTCTATAAATTCAAATTTGTATATAATTTAACTTTCATCATAAATGCTTTCTAATCCATATTTATTTACCACTAACAAGAAACAAAAACTTATTAAAGTTCCAACAATGCCATAAATTGCATCTATTATATCAGTAGTATTCATAAAACCCATTATTGTTTCACACAAAATATTTGCTATAACAATAAGCAACCCTAACAAAATTATTTTTTTAAATGATATTTTTTGTAACATCCAAGTAAATCCAACACCTAGATAAAACACTAAGCTTAATGAAAAATTTGTAATATGAGAATTAATTTCTGTATTGATTACTACTATATTACTATTTAAAACACTTGCCCAACGTATAATTGATAGCATTGTAGCTATTAAAACTAAACTATTAAAAACAACTTTCGTTGACTTTTTTGGTTTCAACATATTATCCCTGGCTATGCTTTTTTTAAAAAAATTCAAATTTCCCATAAAAATTCTCCTTTACAAATTCTAATTTATGGGGATATTATACCTTAATCATAGGCAATACACAATTTTATTTGTTCTCAATATTCTTATTTTGATGAGGTGGAATTGATTGTTGTTTTCCATTCTTTAAGATTATATCCTCTGCTTTGATATACCAATCAACGTCCGCACCCATGTAGGTAGCAGTTGCTACAGTATCAGCCACAGGATTGATGATTTCCACCTCTGCATTGTAATCAAACTCCTTTAATGGCACACTGGCAGGTATGGAAACCTGTATCATACAGCCTTTTTCTTTACATTTCAAATCATAGGTACGCTCTTTGACTTCTGTTGAGGGTGTGCCGTCCTTATCTGTTGTGTAGATACGGTCAATGCCGTTTCCTGTAATCTGGAAACGCAACCCACTTACAATGCCATCTTCGGACGCTTTCTTTAATTTAATATGTCCGATTTTTTCAGTGTGTAGCTTGAAGTACGCAGGAACAGCTTCACGAGAACCAGTCACATCTAATGAAGTATGGTTTTGCTGTGTAGAGTTATACCAGTATTCGGGCGTACCAGAAACTAAAGAAGGCAATACGTCTTTAGGCAGGTTCTTATTGGCTTTCAATGTGATTGTATCGAGCTGCTTTTCTGTTGGGGCGGATAACACCAACTTATTACCGTTTCTTTTTACGCTCACGCCAGAAGCTGAAAAGTCAAAATACTTCAATACGTTTCCGCTGTCCTCTAAGGTCAATTCAAAATTGCCTGTGTTCATGTTGTATTTCATTTCATAATCTTTAGCCTTGCCAGCACTAGAAGCTGTAAAGCTGGGAATAACATCGTAGCTTTCCATGTTGGCACGAATTTGATTATAGATACTGCGTGCGGTTGGGTTATCTTGCAAAAGATTGTCTGCAATTCTGCTTTCCCATGACGTACCATATTGACCGCCTGTAATGACCCATACCATAGCTTGCGTTGCCATAGCATTGTCAAGCCATGAGCCACCATACAGATTGCCTGTATTTTCATTGTAGCCAAAGACCAAGGCACGCTGTAATAGCTTTTGTTGTGCTGAACTGATGTCAGGGTGGGTGTGTTGATGGCTGTAACTGTCACCTGTATTGCATGGTATACTATACTGAATGCAATAGACGATTTTTTCCAAGCCACTGCTATCTACATTCATTTTAAAAGTCCACCAGTCTTTATATTTTGTATCACTTCCAAATAGTGAGGGATAACTACTGTCAAACTGATAACCATATTGTGGGTGTTTTTCCAGACGGATAACGCTATTTGATGAAGCGTGTACCTGCGTGGCAGGTAACGAAGTAAAGAGTGTTGCTAGTGTCAGCGTGGCAGTCAGCAACCGTTTAAATATTTTCTTCATGTAATGCTCCTTTCATTGGGTAATAAAATAGTCGTCCATTTCTGAACGGCTGGAAATAGAAAAGGAACGCTTCTTTATAGGCGTTCCATAGTCTATATGCTTTATTCAATTTTGATGTTTCAATACTGATGTGCTGTACCATATCTTTGCATTGCTTGGACTTATCAACGTATCAAGGCTCATTAGTAAGTAGTAAATAAGTAGTAAAATGAGTTCTTTCGTCCTTTGTAAATGCGATAGATACAGTGTTTTAGGGGATAATCAAGATTTTACTGTTTTTTTGAGTATAAAAAAGATTTCAGGGTATCCTGAAATCTCCTATTATTCTTTACCGCTCCAGCAATAAGTACATAATTTACATGGTTCAAGACCAATCGATTCAATCAAATCATCTAAACGATGGTATTTTAGTGATGTAAACTTCAAACGTTTACAGATTTCATCTAGCATTGCTTGATATTTAGGATGATCCGGATCAGCATATTGAAGCAATACTTCTTCACTGACATTATCTGTTCCTTCAAGGTCACGGATTACTCTTCTGGTAATCAAATCCATTTCTGAATTTGAACGTGAGAAATTCAGATACTTACATCCAAACAGCAATGGCGGACATGCTGGTCTGACATGCACTTCTTTTGCACCACTCTGATATAAGAATTCTGTTGTTTCTCTTAATTGAGTTCCACGTACGATAGAATCATCAATCAGCAATAAACTTTTATCTTTGATCAATTCCTGTACCGGAATCAATTTCATTTTTGCAATCAAATTTCTTTGTCCCTGACTTTGGGGCATAAATGAACGTGGCCAAGTCGGTGTATACTTAATAAATGGTCGGGCAAAAGGAATCCCTGAACGATTCGCATAACCTACTGCGTGTGCAATTCCTGAATCAGGTACCCCGGCAACACTATCCGGTTTAGCATCGTCACGCCCCGCTAAAAGATCACCGCAGCGATTTCTCATCACTTCCACATTAATCCCTTCATAAGTAGACGTTGGATATCCATAATATACCCATAAGAACGAACACATTTTCATTTGATCTGATGGTGCCTGTTCCTGTTTGATCTCGTCTTCGGTCATAAAAATAATTTCTCCCGGACCTAGATCTTTTTCATGATGATAACCTAAATTCAAGAAAGCCGAACTTTCAAAAGTAACGCAATGGGCATCTTCTTTTGTGCCAATAATAACTGGTGTTCGTCCAAATTTATCACGTGCACAATAAATTCCATCCGGTGTCATGATCAAAATACTCATTGATCCTTTTACCACCTTTTGAACATGTTTGATCCCATCAACAATCGTATCTTTTTGATTGATGATTGCCGCTACCATTTCCGTAGGATTAATCACGCCCCCGCTCATTTCTAAAAAGTGAGTCGTTCCATAAGCAAAACAATTTTCCTTTAATTCTTCTAAGTTATTGATACGTCCAACCGTTGTAATAGCAAATGACCCTAAATGAGAATTTACCAACAATGGTTGAGCTTCATTATCTGAAATACAGCCAATTCCAATCTTTCCAACAAATTCATCCACATCTTTTTCAAATTTTGTTCTAAAGGGTGAATTTTCAATATTATGAATAGAACGATTAAATCCATCCGGTCCATATACAGCCATTCCCCCTCTGCGGGTTCCTAAATGCGAATGATAATCTACTCCAAAAAATAAGTCCATGACACAATCGTTTTTTGATGCTACGCCAAAAAATCCACTCATCTCGATAACCTTCTCCTTTAACCATAGTTTACTTATCTATTTTAGATGATTTTTCGACATAAGTCTACATTTTGTTTCCAACAATTACGATAACTTATAAAAGAAAGCGCAAACACTTTATGTATTCTCCTTTCTTTTATCCCAAATTGTAATGAAATAAACAAATTTATATTCCTTTAAAAAATACATATATCTAAACAAGAACAGCTGAAAAATCATTTTTACGACTAGATGATTAATGAATAAATAAAAGAAAAAACTCGAAGTTTAAAAAGGAAATGCCTTTTCATAAGACATTTCCTTTTATCGTGATTCATTAAAATAACAAATCTTAGCACAAAGATGATCTCCTACTTCTAAAACCGCATAACTAGGACCGTTTCTACTGTTGCATCGCCAAAGTGCACCGGGATTAAGCAGCAATACAGAATCTAAATATTCTTTTCTGGGAACATGGGTATGTCCAAAGCAGACAACATCCACATTTAAAGACTTTGCCAGCTTAATCAATTGTCTGTCTCTTTTTGCAGAAGGATACTGATGACCATGCAGAATAAGGAGTCTATATTTTCCTATTTCCAGCACCAATTGTTCGGGAAAACTGTTTATTTCATCATTATTTCCACGGACAATCTGAAATTGCGGATAATCTTTCTGATTTAACAGAAAATCCCCGCAATGAATATAATAGTCCGCCTTGGGATAACGTTTTAAAATCTCATCCATGCGCTCTGCTTTCCCATGTGAATCACTGACGATAACAACGATCATTTTCTACCTCTGCTTATTTTTCAGATTCTTTATATTTTCCAATATCCCGACAGCTCAGCATAACCGCGTCTTTCGCCTTCCATTTTACATGTGAGGCATCTACATCCACCCATACTTTAAGATAAGGATTATATATTTCGACATTTTGATTTTCTTTACCACTTAAAAGTAATTTAAGCGGACAAAACGAACAGGGTGAAGTCCGCTGCATAAAAATTTCATAACAGCACATTCCTATTTTCGCTTCCGGGCATAACTCCATTGTCTTTTTATTAATAAATAACAGTTCATAAGTTGCCGGATCAATGACATAGATCCATGAATTTTGATTATTTAATAAATCCAACAATCCGTTAGATTCTTGTCTCAATACTGATTCTGCCCTGTTTTTTAGTAAAAATACACTTAGGATTTCCGATATAAACACTAAAGTTTCAATTTGATCTTGTGTCCAGTAACGATTCTGTCGACATTCATCAAACCCTACATAGCCTTTAAATTTCCCATTATCTTGAATTGCACACTGAAGCATGGATTTTATGCCTTGCTTTGCCACCACTTCATAATGATATTCAGGCAGTTGATGAATATCCGTACAGTAAAAAATTCCATCTTCATTAAAATTATCCATATAATTTCTGCCCAGCTCATCCTTATAGGCAACTCGCTTCAAACTCTTAATCTGTGGCTCCACACCCTCATTACACCATTCAAACGTATTCATACAATAAGCATCGTTTTCAACATTTTCAAATATATAGACACGACTTACATCAAACTGCAGACCAACGATTTCTAAAATAGATGAGATTGCCCCAGACAAATTTTTTGAATTATAAAGCACCCGAAATACATATTCTGTCAGCTGACCGCTCAGCACCTTATTATTTTCATTAGAATCAATGGTTTCATTTACTACTGAGCTAACTTTAGTATCTCCTATATATTCTTTAATAATCGATTCATCATAAAAAGCATATTGATTTTTTCCAGCCTTTTTCGCATGGTAGAGTGCCTGATCCGCTTTTTGAAAAAGCGATTTAAAATCATCTCCATCTTTTGGCACCAACGCAATACCAATACTGCACGAAATCGGGACCTGTTTATCATGGTTTAACTGTAGTTCATGCATTTCATAGATCATTTGCCCAGCTTTACTTTTAATTGCTTCGATATCCTGCCCATCTTTTACAAAAATAATGAATTCATCTCCGCCAATTCTTCCAATAATATCATGATGATGAAATACGTTTTTCATTCTTCTGGCAATATCACTTAATATTGCATCACCAAACAAATGCCCTAGACGATCGTTGATTTCTTTAAAATTATCAATATCAATGATCATCAATGCATGGGTTCTTTCTTTATCCAATTGAGTTAAAATACTTTTAATCTGTCGTTGAACAGTCATCTTATTATAAATACCTGTCAACGCATCTTCCTGTGAACGGTTTAATAAAAATTGAGAATGCTTTTTTTCCTGATCGATATCAATAATAATGCCGATTGCTCGGATTGGTTGATCCTCTTTATCAAACTGTACGCTGACACGCACACGCCACCAACAGTATTGATGATGAGTATTCATCAAACGCAGTTCTTCTTCAACATAACTGCTTTTATTTCTGATTTTATCAAGCAAACAATTCAATTTAGGAAGATCTGCCTGATAAAAAAGAGGACGACATGTTTCCAGTATAAATTCTTTGATATTGTTTTTAGGTATTGGCTGTGTAATTATTCTTTCCAAACCTCTTGAATATTTCAAACAATCCTTTCTAATATCCCAGTCAAATACGACATCATTGGTCTGGTCCATAATAATATCGTAGCGTTCTAATGCCAGGCTTAGTTCTTCTCTTACCTTTTTTTCTTCTGTGATATCTATAATAATGCAGTAAAAGGATGGATAGCCTCCTTGTGGATCTTCAATCAATTGTCCTTTATCCAAAACCCATAAGGAATAATGTTCTTTATGTAAAATACGATATTCGATCTGCTTAGTATTGCCAAGTGACATTTGCCGTTTTACTTCTTTTTCAATACTTTCACGATCACGTGAATCAATCATCTTTCTAAAACTGTCTTGAAATAAATCTTTTATTTCCTGACGAGTATATCCGAGCATTTTTAAAAAGCCGTCACTGACGTATTGCAGCGTCAGAGCCTCATCATCTAAACAGCGGAAAATCCCCCCGGGAACATTATTGGTTAATACTTCCAGATCATCATTCACTTGTTTTAATCTTAAAGCATCAAGATTCTCTTTCTCCTTATCTTTCTGCTTTGTCTTTTCTTTAATAAAAGCAGAAGTGGCTTTTGTATTCATTTTAGTGCCCTCCTGCTTGATCATCATTAAAATAGCGATTTTCAAAATCAGCGGCACTGATTGGTCTGCCAAATAGATATCCTTGAATATAATCCGGTGACGCCTGTTTAACCACATTATACTCTTCAATCGTCTCTACCCCTTCAACACACACTTTTAAATCAATGATATGTGCAAGCTTGACGATATATTCCAAGAAGGTATATTCATAGCTGCCTTGATTGATTCCTTGAATAAAACTTCTGTCGATTTTAATAATATTCGCTGAAAGTTCTTTTAGATGACTCAGCGAGGAATAGCCGGTGCCAAAATCATCAATCGCAATCCCATAGCCCATATCCTGAATATTCTTGAATTCTTGATTTAAAAAATGCAGATTGGGCACCCAGCAGCTTTCTGTCAGCTCTAAAATGAAATTTTTTGCGGAAAGCTTGCGATAATCATTGTTTTTCAAATATTCAAGCAATGAGTTTTCTTTAAGTTGAGTGTAAGAAACGTTGATGCTCATGATAAAATCAGGATCATATTTTTGCCAATGTTTGCATTGCTTAACAGCTTCCTCAAACACCCATTTTCCCACTTCAATAATCAAGTGACTTTCCTCTAACAACGGGATAAATTCAATCGGTGACACTTCTCCGTGTTCAGGCGAATGCCAGCGCAGCAAAGCTTCGGCTCCGACCACCTTTTTAGTCTCCGTGTCAATTTGAGGCTGATAAAACATTTCAAACTCATCACAGCCACGGCTGACACAAGCATGCAGACTTTCTTGCATTTCAATAATCTTTAAACGACGATTATAAATTTCTTTAGAAAAGAAAATCAGTTGGTTTTTCCCATTCATCTTAGCGATTTCAACAGCTCCCTCTGCCTGCCTTAACAATCGCTGATAGTTATCTCCGTCATGAGGAAAGAAACAGGCCCCGGCGGATAGAGAAACAAACAGTTTATGTCCATCCATCATAAATTGATTAGTGATATAAACTTGGATATTTTCATAAATCATTTCGATATCTTCTTTTGTGCCGTCTTTCATTAAAAAAGCAAATTCATCTCCATCCAAACGATAGATTTGACAATCTTGAGGCAATAAGTTAGATAATTGTGTTGAAATTAAATTTAATGCCCGATCTCCAAAAGCATAGCCATGGCGTTCATTGATATTCTTAAAATTATCAATATCCAAAACCACAACCAACCCTTTGACATCCGAACTTAAAAGATAGTTTAAATCGCTCTGAAATTGAGCACGATTCATTAACCCCGTTATATTATCAAACTTATTTTGCTTTCCAATGTTGGAAATACGCCCTACCATAAAAAGAGGACGCTGATTTTCATCTTTATTCACTTTCCCTCGGCAAGATACCCATATGATGTGTCCGGCTCTATTATAAATACGGTATTCCATATCATGATAATCCTTTTTCCCATCACCAATTAATTGCATATCATCTAACCAACGCTGACGATCTTCTGGTACCATGATGCCTGCCCATTCTTTCACAACGTCATTCTTAATTCCTTCATCGATATTAAAATCAACATAAGCATTATCCGATATATAAAAATATCCTCTTTGGATATCCCACATATAAAGATAATCGTCTGTCGTTCTTGAAAACAAATCAAAGAAATCTGCTGCAGTTAGCCCTATATTTTTCATCATATTACGCATATAGTTGCCTCCCTTTACTCTCTATGTTCATTATATCCTAAATTTATTGGCAATACTAGGTTGTTTGATGAAAAGAAACACAAGTTTATCCAGATTTTATCCCCTAAGTTTAAATAATACAAAAAAAGAACCATCCTTCTTTAGAATGGTTCTAAAACGTTTCTATTTTGCTTCTTTTACTTCGCCTTTTCTCTTTTTAATAAAGTAGAATACAACGCCTGCCACAACTAAGATACCTACAGCACTTCCACCTATGATATAAGGAGTCTGAGCTTGTTTTGGCTGATTAGCTAATGGTGTTTCATTTTCTTCTACCACTTCAGTTTCAGGAGCATTTTCAGGAGTTTCATTAACTAATTCTCCGTTTTCATTTACAACTAGCGGCGTTTCATTTTCTGGTACGGTAATCACTGTTCGCCCAGTCATATAATCAATCGTTACGGTTGTCCCGGTTGGCGTTTCGACTACTCCACCGTTATTTCCAGGTAAAACCACCACATCCTGATTGGCTAAATCTTCTGCATTACGATAAATGAATGTATAACTGCGTCTTGTTGAATAAAATTCATGTGTATATTCAGTATCTTGTCCAGATAATAAGACATATTGATTTCCATTTGCTTCATAAGCAGCAGGTACTGTGATTGTTAACCCTTCATTTATATTCGCTGTTGCTTTGGTCGTAAATAAGATTTTGTTTTCAGTTAAATCATAATAGGAAATTGTCACCGGATATTCTTCAATATTCAAATCTTTTTCATGAAAGTAAACATTATACTGACGTTGGTTTGAACTGAATTGATGAGTAATCGCTGTCGGTTGTTCCGGTGCCAAAATGTAGCTAGCTCCGCCATTGCTTAAACTTCCCGGAATTTCAAATTTAACTGTTTTGTCTACACCTACGGTTTGATAGTGACTTTCAAGAATCTTTCCAGTTGTCACATCAACATACTGTACATAAACATCATAAGGCTGATTTTGATCAGTAACTTCTTGCTTATATTGAATCGTATAGTTTTTAGTAACTTCTCCATACGTATGACTGATGGTGTTGTTGTCTGCTAATTGGTAAGATGAAGTTCCTGCTTTAAAAGTAGAAGGGGCTTCATGGGTTACTGTTTTCCCACTTTGTACAGTCAATGTTTTTCTTGCCAATAAAACATCTCCGGCTCTGTAATCAACAGTTATATAATAAGGCAAATTAGCACTTTCTTCTTGGATCTGATAACGTACATAATAGGTATTGGCACCATCATTATAAGATTGAGAAATATCGCCTTGATCCGCCATTAATGTATACGTACGGCTGTTATGGGTAATAGTTTGGGGAACTTGATAATATCCGCCATTTGCTTCGCTTACTGTAAAAGTATCGCTTGATTTAATGGTATTGCCATCTTGATCTAAGAACACAACTTTTGATTGATAATCATCACGTGCTTGTAATTCATATTCGAATACAATCGCATCTGTTCCGTAAGGAACTTCTTTATAGTTCAAACCATCTTTCACGTTGTAAACACGTCCATTTAAAGGAATAGATACAGGCGCACTTGCACTTGCTCCATTGGCATTGCAAGTCACATAAGTCATGTCCTTTAATGAAGTTCCATTACTTTGATAATATACTTTAATACGGTAAGAGGCAATACTTGCAACCGCCGCTGAATAATTTCCATCCGTATTATTTTTTAATTGAAACATAATTGTTCCGCCATCTCTATTCAAACGAATCTCATGCGTATTGCTTCCATTTGCCGCAATATTTACAGTTGCTCCACTTTCGTTTGTATCTCCAGAAACACTATAAGTATAATTCTTTGCTGTGCTATCATTATTATTTACAGTAAATACACGTACATAGGGATCATCACTGATTGCTGTCGAAATCGTCAAAGCCTGAGCAGCATGAACTCCTTGTACAAATATAGTCATTGTTGAAAAAACAACAGTTAATGTTAATAAAAGTTTTAATAGTTTATTGTTCATCAACAATCCCTCCTTCATCTTTCCTTTTTACACCCATATCATATCATTTAATTATCACAAACATGTCACAACTCATGAAATTATGTACAAATAGTGAAATTTTCGTTATTCACTTATCTTATGCAAAATTAATTCAGAGGTTACAAAAAAAGAATAATCTTCTGCGATTATTCTCTTATTCAAGATGATACTTATTTATTCAATGGTCCATTCCACATTACTAAGATCAAAGACAGCATATGTTACCTCATTATTCTGCGTATCTTTTTCCGTTTTACTGATGATGGGGACTGTTGCTTTTTTGACAACAGGGGTAGAAGAAAAATCCGTACTGTCTCCATAATCATATTGGATAACATCAATACTGCTCCCTACCATATCTAAGGTGATTCTTTGATTGCTGATGGTGATTGTATTGGAACTGCCTCCATATTTTTTATAGATCCTAAAGCTGAAGTTATTGAGATCATAGCCTTTTTCTTTAAATATTTTCAGCAATTCACTGCCTGTATTCGGTCCTTCTGAATCTAAACGTTCCGGATGACTGTTCCGGTTAAAATAATCGTTTATTTTACCTATAAAACTACTGCTGAGCAATTCATTTCTTACCTGTTCATGAATATTGATATCACTTAGTTTTTTCGATAAGGTAAACTCTTGTTTAGCGTCATTAAAACTGACATATTTTCCGTCAATTTTTACCACAAAATCTCCGGTACTGGTCTGACTTTCATTCAGCTTTATGGATATGAGTTCACCTTCCACTTCTGCTTTTTCCATCACCTCTTGGTGCCAAGAAGCATCATTTACTTTTGTCAAGAGTTCTCCTCTGGCTAACAGCCAAACCGATTCGCTCTTTGTCACGGTTAAAACATTGTGTGCTTTATTTATTATTTTTGTATCTTCAGCATCTTCTACATACCCCATAACTACCGGAATGGTAATGACCGCAAGAATGGCAATAATCACTAAGACTACGATAATTTCAATGAGTGTAAATCCTTTATTTTTTCTTTTCATAGTCTGCTCCTTTACCTTTATTATATCGAAAAATGATAATTTTTCTATAATAAAGAAGAAGATTTAGCGATAATTAAGATAAAAACAGTGGAGCTTCTCAGCTCCACTATTTAATATCTTGTTTTAATCTTCTTTTTTTCTTTCTTGTTTCTAAAGCGATTCCACTGACAATTCCCGCTGACACCAGCCCGATTAATGACCATGTCATGATTGAGGTTGGATCTTTGGTATCCGGAGTGTTAAATCCGCCAAAATCGTTCATAAATGATTTTGGTAAATAAACACCGCAGTCCCATGTCATATCATAGCCTTCTTCATTCAAATAGAATGGACGGCTATAGTACCAGTTATCTTCAAATAGCGCAACGCCATCCGAATCGATAGCACTGTCACTACCAACATTGGATAATGTCACATAATATGGACGTTCAATTTGGAAACGAACACGATACATCCCGGCATTCAGATTTGTAAACAGATAATACCCTGCCGCGTTCGTTGTAGTTTGACCCATCACCTGCCAGAATTGATCATCACTTACATCGCCTGTTTCATTGTATTCCAAGATGACAGAAATACCGCCTATACCGCTATCGACTTCATCTTGCAAACCGTTTTGATTCTCATCAAACCACACATAATCGCCGATAGCCCCATAAGAATCAATGATCCCCGCATCCCAAGAAAAATCTTTGGTATGATAAGCTAAGTGAATAATGTCTGTCGGGAACCCAGCTCCCGGTAAATAAGTTGCTAAAGCATTGGAATCCAGTTCACTGTCGCCGTTTTTAGGAATTGTTAATTTTGAAGAGATTGGCAGATCAAAAACGATACGATAAACAATCTCTGTCCCATAATCGCTGGATTTTAAATGCTCAAACAAATAATGTCCGCTTTGGTCAGTGACTGCCTGTGCAACCTGTTCCCAACCAACGCTATCTGGTGAGCGCATTTGTAAATATACCGGTACATTGGCAATACCATATTCTTCTTTGACGTTATCTTGAAGTCCATTCTGATTGGCATCGAACCACACATAATCTCCTAAGACACTGTAGCGCGAAGCACCACCATCGACATGTTCAATCAAAGTATTTGGCGGCAAAGTAATAATATCCGTAAAGCCACTTCTTAAGTCTGCACTCAAATTATATTCGATATCACTGTCTTGTGTATCATCCCCGCCGATATTTCCATTAACGATCTCATATTCATCCGGGAATACGAAACGCACTTGATATTGTCCGTCTTCTAAACGATCAAAATAGTAACGTCCATCTTCTTTCACCACTTGTGTAGCGGTCGGAGTCGTTTCGAGTGTTCCGTCAAGAGGATTAATGCGATACAGTTCTACCAATGTATTGGGTACCGGAATATCCGTTCCATTATCTAAATCCTGTAAATCATTGTAGTTGCGATCTTCAAAAGCTATTCCGCTGATAGCACTGTAAACCGTTAAGCCGGCATCAATGGACATATCATAACCACGATAATCTAATTCAATAACATCGGTTTGCATAGTAAAGTTATTGACACGATGTACAGCATTGGAATCAAATTCACTGTCGCCTTGATAAGGTGTTGTAAAGCTGTAATGTTCGTTATATCCTCCCGTCACCACTTGAGAAGTATCAAACTCAACAATATACTTACCTTCAGGAAGATCTTTGAAAGCATAATATCCTTCTTTATTGCCGTAGCCGAAAGTCGTCTTGGTTTCTTCTATAACTTTTCCTCGACTACCATCTTTATTTGCATAATAGACACGGACAATGACACCATTGATCCCTTTTTCATCTTCATCTTGAATACCGTTATGGTTCGCATCGATCCATACATAGTTGCCTAATGCACCTAAAGCTGTAAAGCCGGCATCCAAACTGTTATTTACTTCTCCTACGTAATTTGTTCCTTCTTTTGTCGCAGTTAATCGCACAATAGGAGTCAATAAGTAGGTATCGGGATCATTCTCATCATTTCCAATATCAGAATCCATTAAATCATCTTCCCCGACATTTGGAAGGGTTGGAATATATTGATAACGGGATTCATCCTGTGGTTTTTCAAACTCCACTTGATATTCATAAATGGTTTTGCCGGCAAAGTCATTTGGATCCGTTGAATCTTTAGAAGCCCCATTTACCGGAACGTTACAGTCTAATTCATCAAATGCATAATAACCGGATGAAGATGTGGTTGTCGTTTTGATCAGACTGCGTTCTGTATGAAGTTTGCCGTTTACATACGTCGTTTTATATTGATACAGTTTCACGCCAAGTCCGGCGATTGGGGCGTCCCCCTCATCCTGCAATCCATCTCGATTGATATCATAGAAGGCATAGTCTCCGATCTTTCCTTTAGGCATCGATAATTTTACTTTTACTTCATAATTTTCTGTACGGTTATTGCTGGCAATGGTCTCATCACGCATTCCTCCACGGCTTACTGCTACCATGGCTGAATTGGCAATGTATTCATTATCAAACGCATCTAATTCATCCGCACTGTAAACAGGAGCCTGCATTTGAATACCAATGCTTAATGATTCTCCTTTTTCAAAATACTGACCATTATCACAGCTGATTTCAACAGCCACAGCACTGACGTATTTTAAGTCATCGTTTGTGATTTCACTTGCTGAATACCATGTATGCATCCCATTTTGCCATTCAGCATCGCTCATAGTGCTATAAAGAATCGGTAAATCTTCTGCTGCAGATACTTTTTGACGTGCTTCTTTTGTCCATTTATCCCATTTTTCATCGTAGTTACGACTATCAATACAATAATAGATTTTAGCCGTTGCATAATCCGGAAGATCCAGAAAATCAACAGATTTCAACAAAGCTTCTTTCTTTAATGACGTAGAACGATCAAAGACGAAAGCCCCCTCATTGTCACGACTTGTTAATGTGTCGCCATAAAATGGCAGGATATCGACAACGCGAATACGATCAACCGGTGTATCGGAATCATCTCCGTTTTTAACGTTAATCTTATAATCGATATTTCCTCCTGAAGAGGTCTGCGCAATACGGTTATAGTCTACGTAGTCATCATCAAAGTCACCCTTTACCTGTTTATAAATATAAAGCGTGTTATTGTCATTAACCTGTATATCCGCATTGGCGTTGGCATGTTTGTTTCCGCCTACATCTTCCCCTAATGCTTTATCAAGTGTCTCATCATCGACTAAAGCATTGCTGTTGTGTTCAGGATTATTGACATTAAAACTGTTTCCATAAGGATTTTCTGCAGATTTAACGATCTTTTCATCACTGTTTAAATATGCTAGCACCCATAATGGTCGGTCTTGTGAAGATGGCTGACTATAGGAAATAGCTCCAGAGAAAGTAATCTTGAGCGACTCCCCAGGCTTTAGATTTGCCGCATCCCCATACTTTTTAAATCTAAAGGTTACTTTTGTAGTAGGCTCATTTAGACTCTCTAAACCATCCGTTCCCGGAACACGCGCCGATTCTACTGTTGAGAAGATGATTTCAATGTCACTTGGTTTGATATCCGCACCCGTTGTTCCATCTGCCGACAGTTTTATGATTTTAAATTGCTCGGCAATCAAACTGGATACGGAATCATTCAAGGTCATTCCAATTGGTAAATCAAAACTGATAATCGGTTGATTAAAGTCCGCACCGTTTGTGGAAACATTTTGTGCTGTAATCGTATACTGTACCGTTTCTCCCGGCTTAAATATTTTAGAATCCCCATTTGGATTTTCCGCAACAACGCCTAAGTTAACGGTTGGTACTTTATTTTCTAGTGCGGGCAGCAAGATTTCAACTGTTTCCGATTGTCTGGTCACTGTATTAAACTGGTTCACTCCATCTTCATCTTTTACGATAAAATGATATTGTGCGTCCGCAATATTTTCTATACGTCGGATTTCATTATAAGCGGCATCACTTGGGCGCTGATTAAAGGTATAATGAATATCAAAACCATCGGATATGAAACCTTCTTCTACCCCCGTATAAGCCACTTTTACATGAGCTGCTTTCAATGAGGAATCAATTCCTATCGATCGGCTTTGACCTTGATTTAATTTCTGTAAGTTATTAAATTCCCCATTAGGCACTTTCAACCACGTTTCACTGCCATACGTTTGATAATATATTTCCGCATTTACCGTGATATCTTTATCCTTATTATATGCTCGATTTATAACCACTGAATCAATATAATAAGAATCCTGATCCACATGTAAATCTTTGATATATTTTCCTTGACTGGCATCATAATATTGTAGTTCTGTCTGAGTATCGGTCACTTCTATCGATTGTGCTTTTACAGTATTCGTCCCATTAGCAAAATTACGAATGATAAATACACTCCTATATGGATCTAATGACAACGATTGATCTGCTGTGACAGATTTCAAATCAGATGAAGTAATCCCCTTATGAATTTCTAATTTAAAATTCATCAAGTCTTCTTTAGAAATATTTTTAAATGTCACCTTATTTTTATCAGTCGTTCCATCTATTACCCAATCACTCTGGTGAATTGGATAAACAGTAATAGACTGTTTAGTTGGATAAATGTCATCATCTAAGACATAGCCTTCTGGTGCTTTTGTTTCTTTTATATAATACGTTGTTCCAGTTTGTTCGGCTTCCAACAAATTACTGATGGCATATCCGAATTCATTTGTCGTGATTTCCCCTACTTCAGTGGTATAAGCCGCATCCGAGTAAATCTTAAAGACGGCTCCGCTTAATCCTTTATCCAATAAATTCGGATCTATTTTATGAATAACTAGGCGTCCTTTATCTGCTTTATTGATAATGTCACCATTTGTTGTACCATTTGGATAATATGTTTCTACTGCCGACTCATTTGGTTTTACACTCACATCATATCTAACCTTCGAATACACATATCCATCCGGGTTATCGGTCGTCTTTATCTCTTGAACATAATATTCCCCTGCAGGCACATCCGTCCAAATAATTTTTCCATCCGTATCTGTCACTTTTTCTTCAATTAAGCTGCCAGACTGATTATAAAGTCCAAAATGAACCCCCTCGATTGGCTGATTAGCAGCACTAGGAATATAAGATGAAACATCATCTAGTTTGGTAATTTCAACTTGTCCTAACGCCTGATCCACCAGCGTATCCAAATTAGCTGTCGTTAATGTTGTGATTTTCTTTGCATTAATTGTAAAGTCGATTGGTTCAATCTTTTCAAATCCTTCCGGTGCTGTTGTCTCCACTAATCGATACTGTCCCGGTTCTAACATGAATGATGAAAATGTCCCATCTTCTTTGGTCACGATCGTATCACTTATCAACTGATCCCCTTTATATAAGCTAAAGACGGCTCCGGCTAATCCGTTTTTGTCTGGACTGGTTTTCTTAAATTCAAACTTACCGAAGTTTGGGAAATTGACGATTGCCTGGTCTCCTGTTAGGGATGTATTTTCTTCCCCCATCACAATAACGATTGGATATTCTTGAGTATTCTCTGCAAAGCCATCCACCGTCTTTGTTTCTTTTAATGTATAGTTTCCGGCTACCAAATTTAAAAACTGTACCTTACCGTTTTCATCACTGATTTCTTTAGCCACTTCTTTTCCTGCCGCATCATACAATGTGAATTCAGCACCTTGGAGCGGTAATTTATCCGTTGAATTATCCCAAGCGGCTACTTTATCAATTTTCAAACTGCCGTAAGGATCATTGAATACTTCGATTTCTTTTTTAGTCCCATCACTTTGGGTTGTGATTGAAATCTTTTGTTCATTTAATACATACCCATTTGGTGCTTTGACTTCTTGAAGCTGATACTTAGTATCAGGAAGTAAATCTTCAAAATAGATACCTGTATCGTTTTGATAAGTTGCAGTTTCAATTAAATTATCACCTAAATACAAACTGAATTGAGTTCCTTCCATCTGCTTATCAGAAATCGGAAGATTTGTCTTTTGATCTTTCTTAATAATTTGGATAGACTGTTTTTTCTTGTTTGTAATTTGATAAGAAGATGCATCATTGACTTTTTGCGCTTCAACATGATAAGGCCCATGCATCGTCTCATCTTCAAAATAACCAGTAGGCGTCGTTGTTTCTTTAAGGTAATAATTTCCTTCAGGAAGTAGTGGTGATACGGCAATTCCCTGATCGTTGGTTGTGATAAATTGATTTAAAGAAGTATCGGTATCCCCTACTTTCTTAAAAATTTCAAATTGAACATCTTTAAGTGTAATAGTCGGATCGGAAGCATCTGTTTTTGTTATGGTGAACTGTCCATAATGAGACTCATTCACTATTTTATCTGCGGCACTGCCAATTTCTTTTCCTTGTTCATCAATAGGAGTAACCAAAGTAGTTTCCTGATTGCTGATGATGCTGACTTTACCTAAATACTCTGCTTGATAACCATTTGCAATGCTTTCAGCTGTCACTGCAGTCTCTTTGATTACATAGTTTGCTTCATCCAACCAGTTTTCTCCAACATTGATCTGGCTGTCATCTAAACGATAAAACTCAAGTGTTCCATCGGATAGTGATTTTGCTGTTCCGACTTTTGTGGAATCGTCTAATTGTAATTCTCCATCTTTTAAAACATACTGGTAGAGGTTAAATTCAGCACCTGCTAATGGCGTTTCTTTTACCTCAAGATCAATCAGCTGACGCCCTGCTTTTGTTAGAGCTAAACGCCCCTGCTCCTTGTTAATTATGGTGATTGGATGATCTAAAGCATCTTGTAAAGTGGAATAATAAACAGCTTCATACTTTCCGGTTGCTATATTATACGTACTTCCTGTAATTTGATTAGATCGGATTTCAAAATCAAAACTGTTATTTTCATCTGCCGTATAGCCGTTTTCAACGGATTGTTCAACTAAACGGTATTGTCCACTCTTTAATAATATCGGACTTTGATAGATGTTTTTGTTTGTATCAATGGTTAATGTTTTTCCATTTTCATCTTTATATTCAACATAATTATCGCTGTCATCTTTCACAAACAACTTGAATACGGCCTGCAGTTTCAATGTTTGATCATTATGAGCCGTTTTCATTAATATGAATTTACCGTAGTTTGTTTGATTCTCGATAGGATGTTCATATAATACTAAATTATCTTTTCCATCATTTGTCACATAAGATAAATTCACTACATGTCCGACTATTTCATTAGGAATCACAATTCCACTGTTTTTTGGTAATGTTTCGTAATCTTCTACAACTAAATAGCTTCCCGGGGCTAACTGCTCCGTAATGGCAACTCCATCCCCAGCTGCTGCTTGTGTCCCCGTTTGCACCGTGCTTATTTGTTCTGCTGTATAATAATTTCCATCATCAGCTTTGATTGCACCTTCGGTTCCTTGCGCTACTTTTTCTTTAATTTTATAAATTTTGAAGTTTACACCGTTTAAAGATTCTGTTTTATCGGCAAATTTTAATTGCTTACGGATCCAGATACGCTGATATTTATTGTTGACAATTTCTAAAACATGACCGTTTTCATAATATTGATAGCTTCCATCTGCTTTTTTTACTACTGTCACTGTATGAACAGAGGTATCACGGAGATAATTTTGCGGTGCTTTTAATTCGACGATATAATATGTTTTGTTGGCGTCTACTTCGCCAAAATCAATCACACCATTATTTGTCGTACAAGTTGCCATGATTCCATAAATCTGCTGTTGAAGTGGGTCATTAATTAAAGCTGCCAGTGCTTCTTCTGACATATTGATAATCGCTTTTGCTTTATCTTCATTATCCAATAAAGCCAAGACCGCCCCATTTACAGATTGACCCACTCCATCCACCTTTTTACCGGTTGGTGAAATCGGTTTGAAGTTTTCAATCGTGACTTCTGTTAAAGTTCCTGCCGCTCCTGTCTGAACTTTTGTCCATTCATTAGATGCTTTATAACCATCCGGTGCCTGTACTTCTTTAAGGAAATAAATAGAATTAGGTTCTAACAATCCGGAATACCCAATTCCCTCCTCTGTAGCGCCGTTAACGATATTGCCATCGGCATTAACTAAAACAGCTGTTCCGGAAATAATCTGATAAGCTAAACCAGATGACACCACTTTATACTGTGTCCCCTCTATGACAATGATCTCTTCATTATCTTTGACTTGAGTGAAATCTTGGTTATCAGCCAGCTGATAAATATCAAATTTTGCGTTGTTCAAATGTTTAGCAGAATCTCCAGCATCTACCTTCTCTACTTTGATTCTTGCTTTTTTGCTGACGTTATGGAATGTTGCAACACCGTTCTTTCCGGCTGTTAATTCAACAATCTGAGGGGATTGTTGTTCATAATCCTTTGTCTGCTCTATTGTCAATACCTCTTCAATATAGTAAAACCCCGGATTCAAATCGCTGATTGTTGTCTTTTTACCACTGATTAGCGTTGCGATTGAATTCCCTTCTTTAATATAATACTGTCCGTTATACTCGATTGCCTCCGGCGTTGAAGCCGTCACTTGTTTTGCGGCATAGACATTAAACGTAAATCCATAAGCCGGAAGGGTGACTTGACTGCTGCCAGTTCCCCAAATCTCATTTTTTACTAATTCTAATGAACCGGTAGGTGCATTTTGAATCGGTGTGTCAAAATAATCTAAGTTGATAACTCCTTTTTCAATCGTAAAATTATAGACCTCATCACTTAATACATAATTTCCATTGACACTTTTTTCAACAACCGCATATTGTGCCGGTCTTAACATCTTTGATTCATAAACACCGGTACTAGAGGTATTGAATTCAGTAACATACTCCGCATAAGAAGTAATATTATCTTTTGTCACCGCATTAAGATCTGCCCCATCTTGATAACGATATAAAATAAAGGTTGCATTGACTGGCTGTTGTGTATTGGAATCCACTTTCTTTAGTTTAAATCGCCCTTTTGCATACGTATTGACTAATTTAAGTGTATTGCTGTCACTCTTTGTTGTTTTTCCAGCCTCTACACGGACAACTTGAGGAGCTAATGTCTCATAAATCCCATTCGTATTATTCTCTTCTACCCAGTAGTCTCCTTTTTTTAAATAAGGTGAGCCACCCATTCCATCCGATCCGGTTTGAAGCGTACCTAATGTTTTATCAGCAGTTGCCTTGGCTTTATCTGCCACGCTGTCTTCTGTTAGTTTTGGATAATAAGAGAATGAAATGCTTAACGGTTCTAACGTTGTTGTTCCGTTAGTTCCTTCCTTATAAGATTCTCTTTGTTTTTCAAGGAAGAATTTTCCTTTCGGTTCATTTTTTACAACGATTGCTTTAGCTTCAATAACGAGTAAATCATCATCTGTATCTGTAGCTAAAGGCGCTGTAAATGGATGAAGTTCAGAATCTAAGATATACTCATTTGGTACACTGACTTCCTTATACCAATATGTTTTTCCGGGAACAATATCATAGAACGTAGCAAATCCTTTCGGTCCGGTTGACTTTTCCGAGTAATTTGCCAGATCATCTTTATCTTCATAAACTCTGAATTTTACCCCTTGGATAATATTTCCGGTAACAGAGTCGACCTTTTTAATTCTCATTTTAATATAAGGATCGTTTTTAATTTCTTCTTTGATTTCTGTCAAAGTATTATTGCTGATGGTGAAAGTAACAGGTGTTGTATTTAACACATAACCGTTAGGTGCCTTAACTTCTAAGAGCTTGTACTCTCCGGCTGGGAGAAAAACAGAAACCGCTTCGCCTTTACTATTGGTTTTTAAAGTAATAGGCTCCCTTAATTCATTAATATCCATAATTCTGAATTCAGCATTCGCCAATGGTGCATTCGTCTTTGAATCTGTTTTTGTAATCTTTAACTGCCCCATAGTCTCTGCAGTATTATTAATATTTTCAGTCGTTAACTGCCCACTTACTATCGTTACCGGTACGGCAGATGTGAGTCCTTGATAACCTTCCGGTGTTTTTGTTTCTTTTAAATAGTACTGTCCGGGATCTAAATATACAATCTTTGAAGAAGACCCTTGAGAATCGCTGATGTCTATTTGAGGAGTTATCACAATAGTGTTCCCCTCTGCATCTTTAACAGGCTGCGTTAATGCTTCATCTGTATATACCTCAAATTCAGCACCGCCAATAGGAACCGCAAATTGTACCGAACTGGATAAAACTCCAAATTTTCTAATCATCAAACTTCCCTGTTTTTGATTAGTCACCGTTATTTCTTCCAGATGATTTTTCGTAACATGCACTAAAAAGAATGTATCCTCTAAAACATAGTTGAGAGGTGCTTTTGTCTCTTGAACCACATAATAACCTTCTTCTAATGCCCCAGATTCATATTCTCCTTTTACAGCACTTTCCTTTAAATCATAGCTGTCCAATGTAGGAAGAGGAACAAAATTTCTCAATTCTTCCTCTGTTAGAGGTGTAGCTTTATTTGGTATTTCATAAATTTTAAACTCTGCTCCGCTTAATAACACATTCGTATTTTGAGCATCTTTTTTTATAATCTTGAATTTTCCTTTATTAGATACATTTAATACATAAGGATATCCATCAATTTTATCCATAGTACTAGGATAATTCACTTTATTAGCTGCAACCTGAATATCCCAAACTGTATCATTAGGTACAAATTCAGCATCGTCATTGTTTTCTGTTATTGTGTAATTCCCTGCCGGAATTCCAGAAAAAAGCACTAATCCTTGTTCATTAGAAGTCGCCTGATAAGTCTTCGTCGAATCCTCTTTATTCGTCAGAGTAAAGCTAACGCCCTGCAGCCATCCTGTATCTTGCTGAGTTGCACTGCTTCCACGTTTCCAAAAGGCAACATAACCGTATTGGCTGGATGTATTGACAACCTCCATAGAATTATCTTGCAAAACGACATCATCCACAAGGATTTTACCGTCTTCTTGGACAACGACCTTTTTAATTGGCTGTGCATCAAATAAAGATGGCGCACTTTCTTCTTTAAGATAGTAGGTTCCTTTTAATAATTTACTAAAAACAATCTGCCCGTTTTCATCAA
Organism: Beduini massiliensis; assembly: GCF_000829905.1. Taxonomy (GTDB): domain Bacteria; phylum Bacillota_I; class Bacilli_A; order Erysipelotrichales; family Coprobacillaceae; genus Beduini; species Beduini massiliensis. Next base: position 173,552 of record NZ_CDPP01000005.1, on the reverse strand, counting down.
TTTGTTTTCCAATAAGTTCCTCTTTATCATAATTCTTAGCAGGTGAACTGCACGCTGGATCGGTATATAAGCCAAATACGACCGGACTCTCATTATGTGCATAATAAATATCCTGCCATGCTTTAGTCATAACGTTTGTCTCTTCTACCGGGATAGAAGGAGTTCCGACAGTCCCGACACTCACTTTTTTAGTGATTGTCAGATCATAATACCCCGCATTTTCATCTTGCCATCCCACTTGAATCATGGCATTGCTTTTTAAAGTCTGCTCATTTTTATTAAGCGGTTTATAAAGTAATGTTGCCTGATTATCCAATATTTTTTGGATAAAAGGCTCATTGACAGGAATTTCATAGGCCTTATAAGGGTACAAAACACTAACCGTATACGTCGTATTAATCGGTGTTCCTTCTGGAATAAAGTTAGTATCCGTCGGGCTTGTTTGATATTTATTTAAAGAATTTTCATTGAAATGAATGGTCTTAATTGAACCATCATCATTTTTATCCAGTGAATAGTCACTGCCTTCACTTAATGTACGATCTCCGATGGCAACACTGACCTGTGTTGCCCCGCCTCCGGTTGGATATCCGATTGGCAATGTATCATATAAATCAAACGTTTCACACTCTAATCGCCCATAGCGGTTCCCGCTTGTTGCTTCATTTCCGGGACGGACTAAGATCTGATAGTTGACTTTATAATAATCCACTCCATTTTGATTGATAATGCTGACATCTTGATTTTCTTGTTTTGCTATCGTTTTTTGAACTTCCCATTCCTGATGAGCAGTAGAGATAATCGAAGCATTAGGAATTTTAATATCATAGATTGGAGTAGATACTGATCCTACCAACTGATTTCCTGTCATAACCATATTATTGAAACTCGCCAATGTCCCATCCGGCGTTTTCAAATTTTCAAAATGTAATTTTAAGTATATCGTTCCGGCCGTTCCAGATGTCAACGTTCCTTTTGAAGTTAAATAAACGAACTCAGTACCATCACCAAATTTATCTTCTACTGTTGCTGAATCAAAAATAGAAGCTTGTCCGCCCATTGCCAGTTCATCGAATTTGACATATTTAGGCAGCTGAATCGTAACGCCACATTCATTATAGCGAACATTATCCCCACCGGAGTTAACTGTATAACGCAGTGCTAAAAAGAAAGGTTCTCCGGATTGAATATTTTCAAGTGTCTGGCTTGAGCCAATCCCATTTACAATCTGAGATTCAAAGGAAATATTTGCTGTTACCTTCTCGCTCGCACGTATGTCAGGAATACCTACATGAATTAATGAAACCATCATCCCTAAAATTAAGATAAGTATATTTATTTTTTTTAACATGGGTCGTATTTTTATTGTTTTTTTCATGAAGTTTCCCCCTAATTAATCTTTTTCAGGTCTTTCTTTAATAAGACGTGCGGATGTTTTTTCTTTTCATCATATCTTTTTTGAATGCGATTAACAGCAATTTCAGCTCCCTCAATATCCGGTGAAGCTACGATTAAAGAAAATTGAGTCATATTGAATTTAGAAAACACATCATTTTTCCGCAGACTGCCCGCTATGACATTCCTCAAAATTTTCGATTCTTCCTGCAACTCTTTTTCTGATAACTGATCTGTTTCATCATAGATCGTCAGCAACGCTAAAACACGTGCCTTCATCGAACGTCTGGCAGAACGCAGATTGACTTGGTAAATATTTTTAAAAACATCAAAATCACAGTAAAAGGTCGTATCGAAATCTCCGGTATTCGTTAAATTCTGTTCTAGTTCATCTACGCCAATTTGCGTAGCCGGTGCTGTATCCAAAACTAATTGATAGATTTCTTTTAGTTTTTGGGACACGCTCATCCCATACTGACTATAGTAGTAATCCACAGTTTGACGATAAAACGATAAAGCATTATCAATCTGACCTGCTTTATAATAAGCATAAAGCTTCATTTCACAAAGATGTGAATCCAATAGTTTTTGAATGTGCGGATGATTGGTGATATTTAAAATTTCATTAAATCGTTCATGATCCTGCAGCATTTCTAACGTCTGTTCAATGGCTTCCAGACAACTCGTTTCCAACACATTATTCATCTGCATGATCCAACTGTTATAGTTGAATTCAGGCAGAAAATCATACTCATATTTCCCTAATAGGTTCAAACATTTTTCATATTTTCTTTCTAAGTCTGTTTCTTGTTTAACTCGATTCGCTAATTTTAATATTTCCTCATAATCAATTTTGCATTCGACTTCAATATTCCAATGATAACTATGTCCCTGTGACTGAATACAGTTGACATCGTCAAAAAATTTCTTCATTTCTTTACGTGCTCGATAAACTAAATTTCTTAATGCACCTTCCGGTTTATCAGAGTCTCCGTCCGACCATAAAAAATCAATCAGTTTAGAAGTGGTTAAATTACGATTACGATTTAATATAAGATAAACAATTAATAGTTCCACTTGAGCACTTCGTTGTCTTTCTGAAGGAAAATACGTTTCCCCGCTTACTATTTTAAGTTTTCCCAATGTTTGAACATTCAATATTTCTCGATTCATCTTATTCGCTCTCCTCTTCTTTTTTGATTGATACGTTATTTCTAACCATTCATATGTTTCTTAATTATAATCTTCCACTTTTATTATACTCTTTTCCGTCACAAAAACTATATATTTTAAAAGTAATTTTACTTCTTTTTTTGTAATTTGTGATAAATAAAAAAGGGAACTCCCCTTTTAAAGCTTTTTTTCAATTTGCAATGGATTTGTCGCAAACAACATGGCGGTTTCCTTCGTAATTTTATTTTGTTTGTAAAGGTCTAAAATTGCTTCATCCATTGTCATCATTCCTTGTTGTCGCCCTGATGAAATCGCATTGTCAATTTGATGAGTCTTGCCATCGCGAATTAAAGTGCGAATCGCTTGATTACAGATCATCACTTCAAATACCGGAATCATCTTCCCATCAATCCCCGGCAACAGTTGCTGAGAAACAACTGCGTTAAGTACCATAGATAACTGTATACGGATTTGCTGCTGCTGTGATGGTGAAAAAACATCAATCATTCGATCGATTGTATTGGCCACCCCAACAGTATGCAGACTAGAAAAAATCAAATGCCCGGTTTCTGCTGCTGTGATCGCAATTTCAATTGTCTCTAAATCACGCATTTCCCCAACCAATATCACTTCCGGTGCTTCTCTTAAAGCGGCACGAAGTGCAGAAACATAATCTTTCGTATCATGATACACTTCACGTTGAGACACAATACTCTTTTGATGACTATGAAGGTATTCAATCGGATCTTCAATCGTTACGATATGTGTGTTGCGCTGACGGTTAATTTGATCAATCATACAAGCAAGTGTCGTTGATTTTCCGCTTCCGGCCGGTCCGGTTACTAAAATCATGCCCTTTTTAGTGGAAGCCAAATTCATCACTGCCTCAGGAATATGAAGTGCCTGCGGATCCGGTAATTCAAAACGCACGACACGAATAACAGCGGCTAAAGAACTTCTTTGTTTATAAACATTGACACGAAAACGCCCGACATCCGGAATCGAAAAAGAAAAATCATCATCTCCGCTTTGAATAAATTCTTCAATATCCTCTTTTTGAGCAATATGATAAATCTCACGAATTAGATTTTCGGTATCCTGTGTGGTCAGTCGATCCCCCATATATTTTTGAATTTGTCCTTCTACTTTTATGGCACATGGAGACCCTGCCACGATAAAGATATCCGATGCTCCTTTATTTACCACATCTTCTAATAATGTCTTTGCTTCCATGTTAATCCTCCGTATTTTCTGTTTTTAATGATAAAAGCACGAATTGATTCTCCTCAACTTTAAACGTCAGTTTCAATGTGCGTCCATTCATTAATGGATCTTGTAATACATAAACGTCATCTTGATATTGATACTCTATTCCTGAAAGTTCCTCCTGCAGCTTGGTACTGTCTAGTCCATAGTATTGATCAAGCAATTTTGCTTCTGACTGATAATAATCGCTGGTCAGTGCCATCTGGCGCATCATTGCTTCATAATGAGAGTTTGCCCTTAAATAAGACAAAATAGCCAGAATGAACATAACCAATACCACAAATATCATGAAAATAGTGGAAGCGCCAACTCCCATGTGAAATCCTCTATTCTCCTTCTTCATCGTGATTTCCTCCTAAAACAAAGGGAAACTGACTGACCATTTTCTCTTGATCATAAAGAATAACTGCACCACGAACAACATCCTCCTGATGCCACTCAATGATTAAATTATCCACTTGATAGATTCCCTCTTCTTTTTCCACTGCACCAAAAAGCTGCTGCGGCGTTTGTGATGGATATGCCTGCATTGTTTCAATTATACTTTGAGCCGTATTCATCGTTGTTTCTAAATAACTGGCCCTCTCCTGTTTTTCTTTTGCCTTTGCCACTAAAGAAACGCAAATCGTTGCAGACAGAACAAAAAAGAAGATCACAATAATAAGTTCCATTAAATATGAAAATGAATGCCCTTTTGATTTCATGTGATTCCTCCTAACTATGCATATAAATGGCAATCTGTTCCTTCTGCTCACCGATTTGAACACTAAAATGATATAGCTGATCCTGACAGCTCATTTTAAAATCATCGAGTTTAAACAATTTTTCTCCCTCATCTAGCGATGGCATATAATCTTTCACCGTATAAAGTTCGCGCAGATAACCGTTAAAATAGTAAATATAGGTGATATGTTCATCCTCTTCCATTTTCAAACAAGAGGTTTCTTCAATCGTGATAAGTTCAATCGCGCCTTTTTGATCATAGCTTTTTAACCGTGTATTCAAATAAGCTAACGGAGTCATCAGCTGATCTTGAGAGGTAATACTTTCATGAATATTCTGATAGACTTGAATCTCACTTGTCATGATAAAGAAAGATCCCATCACAAAAATTAAAAACAAGGTAAGAAACATCAAGGTTTGAATATGTGAACGTTTATTCATGGTGAGTCACCTTCTTACTGACGCGGATTGTTGGCTTAAGATTATCCCCTTCATAATGATAGAGAATATTATAATCTTCTTCATTGACCAACAAACCATAATACTCTTTTAAATACGCTACATCTTTGGGATATCTGCCTTCAATGCTGTAACACTTTAAACTCAGCTCTTCAATAGTATCACTGATCCTTTGCAAATCTTCTTTTTGAGAATATTGACTGGCTTCTTGAAATCCGATCCATATCAAGAAAATCATGGCTCCTATAAAGAAGATTTTTATTATGTTTTTCATAAGAATCTCCCTATAGAGATGAAAGCACGCTAACGATCGGCAGCATAACAGAAAGCAAGATCATTCCCACAATGACAGATAAAAAGGTAATAATCGCAGGTTCTATAATGTTTAAAAAGCGAGTGATGGATTCACTGACTTCGTCTTGATAAGTTGCAGACAATTGTTTAAGTACTTGTTCGACTTGTCCGGTCTTCACCCCAACCTGCAGCATGTTCAGCTTCATTCCTTGATAAATGCGATGCTTCGATACACTGTCAATAAACATGTCTCCTGCCCGCATATCTTGATAGGCTTTTTGTAAATTTACTTTCAATGCTTTTTCTTCCACTAAAGGGATCGCATTTTCTACCGCTTCTTCAAACTCATAGCCACTTGACATAAACATTGATAAGGCATAGGTCATTTGGGCATGAGACAAGGCATAGGATAAAGATCTCATAAAGGGAGTCTTATAGATAAAAACCGTCAGTAAATTTGTACGTGTCATTTTCGAATAGATATAAAAGGCAAGAACCCCAATCAAAACAACCGTCAAAACAACAAAACCGATAACAGAAGCAATTTGTCCCACTTTCATAAATGTATACGCATAGGGTGACAGGTGACTTCCCAAACTTTTTAAAACGTTCTGAAAAATAGGCAACACTTTAAACACAATAACCCCGATCACCACAAACATCATCATGAGCAGTACGATAGGATAGGTCAACGCCTGTTGGAGCTGGTCTGACATATCTTTCATTCTTCCATAATAGTTCGCTAAGGAAAGCATGACATCATCTAAATGTCCGCTCATTTCTCCCACTTCTAATAAATGTACCATATAGCCATCAAAAGCCTCTGTTTTCATGACCGCCTGACTTAAACGTGAATCTTCTTTAAAATTTTCAATAACCTCTTTCAACACTTCTTTTAGATGTGAATTTTCAGATTCCTGCTGGATCATTTCAACCCCTTGCTGCATATCAAATCCGGCATTTAGAATCATTGCCATCTGACTGGCAAAGAGGCATTTTTCTTCAAAATTTAGTTTCATAGTGCTCCCCCTAATAATAGTAAACAGCTTCATACTGTCCCTTATAATTGAATTTTGAACTGGCAAAGGTAGGATCCATCCGCGTCCAGACCTTTTCATCGATGAATGTATCCGGATTGACCCAGCCTGCTCCTTCTAAATAAACCTCTACCCATGCATGATATTCGATATCTGTGTTTCCACAAATCAACCTTGCCGGGATATGATTGATTCTAAGCATTGCCACCATCATTGCCGCATAGTCAAAGCAAATTCCTTTTTTACTTTCAAATAGTTCTGTTAGATTCGGAAGAATATATTTTGTAGTTGCAATCGTTGCTTTATCATTATCATAATCAAGATAATGAACGACATAATCATAAATATTGTGGATTCTTTGCAAATCATTCGTATCTTCTTGTACAAGTTCTATACTCTTTTTAGTGATAATATCTCCCTTTTGATAATTCACCAACTGGTTTGGATATAAAAACGGAGTCAATTCATCTTTTAATACAACATTGATTTTCTGTGACTTTACGATTGCATATTCATCGCCCTGCGTATTTTCCAATACCTTGATAAGATATTCCCCATTCCCCATCTGCATTGGAAACGCCACCGGTTCAGTACTCGTTAAATCATAATTATATGTCTGTATAGAAGTGGATATTTGAATCTTGATCTTTTTTTCACTCTTATTATTCAAGTAAGCCATCACATATCCTAAATCAACATGACTGTAATCAACATTTGCGATTGAGCTTTGGATAAGGTTTTCTCCGGGATTTTCGGGATATAAAATTTCTTCTTCACTATACGTTGGTGAATCCGGATAATCACTCGGATAATTCTCTCCCTTATCAGAACAGCCGCAAAGCATCAGAGATAGCGATAATATCATGATATAAAATTTTTTCAGCCTCACCACTATCCCCTTCTTTCTTTATTATTATACACGAAACCTATCGATAAAACAAACGTGTGGTTTGTTAAATTCGTAAGTATTCCCATTGCCTATACTTGCCTTATCCCAAATAAAAAACTGTTACCTTTTGATAACAGTTTTCCAAATCAAATTTTCAAATATTCCCATTAAAACTCTCGTTATAAAAGAGATTATACTTTAAGTTCGGTTTTTTTGATAACGCAATAGCTGCTAAGTGCAATGATGACATTGACAGCGAATACTGTCAGTATCGGAAATAAGAATTGAATAGTACCATCATTGCGATAGCCGATTATTCTTAACACCCCATCAATAATATTCATAACAAGCTCTCTTGGCAAAACTAAGTTAAAAAGTAATGGCACCATGACAAATAAAATAAGTCCTAAGACAATTAAGATAAAATAGAATATCTTTTTGCCAATTTTATTCGAGATCAGATTCAACAGATACATTAATGAAGAAACTAGGAAATAGAAACAAAACAGCCAAATAAACTGAATCATAATAGAATGTCCTACCCCATAAATTTGATTAAAAAGCGGAGCAAATCCAGTAAATCGTACAAGCAGGGCAGCCATACATGTATCAACGATTGCCATTAACAATGAAATCAAGGTAAACATTCCCAATGTTCCAATCAAAATCGATTTTCTTGTAAATCCATTTTGCATAAAAAACTTGAAATCTTCGTTAAACCCTAATGAACCTAGAATACCTAAATAGATCATACATGCCATCTCCGTCCCACTAAAAACCGAGCCGCCTAAATGACCTTGAATCATCCAAGCAATGAAATAGCCAAATAAGATGATTCCATATAAAACAGCATAAAAGATAGCCAATGATTTTAACGTAGTCACACATTCAAATTTAATCATCGTTTTAATTTTCATTAGAAAGTCCCTCCACTCTCTGTTAGTTTCACAAATAATTTCTGTAAATTGATAGAGGATGGGTGCAAGCGTTCATTTAATTGACGTTCATCAAGTTCGCCTAATACATAAGCAATCTTCATATTGCCCAACTCATCAAAGCCAATCACATTTTTATCCTGACAGTACATATCCACATCCCCTTGCAAACCTGAAATACTGTACCCTTTAGACATCAGATTTTCTACTGAATCCTGAAGTAATATTTTACCTTGATCAATAATAACGACATCCTCAATCACTCCTGCTACTTCTTCAATCAGATGTGTCGCTATGATGATTGTACGCTGACTTTTTTCAAAATCTTCCAATAGTAGCTTATAAAACATTTCACGATGGTTGGCATCTAATCCTAACACTGGTTCATCAAAAATAACATAAGGCACCTGCAATGACAAAGCAACGATTAACTTAAAGATAGATTTATAACCGGTAGAAAGCGCATTGATCTTTTTATTTTGATCAAGCCCAAAATGTTTACATAAAACAATCGCTTTTTGTTTGTCAAAACAATCATAAAATTGTTCTGTCCAATTCATTAATTCTCTTACTTTAAGATTAGGATATAAATCAGCTTCGCTCATGCAGAAAATTAATTCATGAACCAATTCATTGTCCTTACTATCTTGTCCATCAATCAAAATAGTTCCTTCTGAAGCAAAGATACGATTTGATATAATATTTAGAAGTGTGGATTTACCGGCTCCATTTCTACCTAGTAATCCATAGATCTTGCCATGTTCAAATTTGAATTGAACATGATCTAATGCTAACGTATCCTTATATTTTTTTGATACTTGATTTATTTCAATGGCTCTCATTACTATACCCTCTTTCTATCAACTGAATGATTTGTTCTTTGCTCATCTTCAACTTATTGGCTTCATTGATCAGTGTAGCAATATATTGATCATAGAATTTGTTTTTCCTTTTCACTCTTATATTCTCCACTGCCCCCTCTTTAACAAACATGCCTAACCCCCTTTTCTTATAAAGAATATCTTCATCTACCAACACATTCATTCCCTTTAATACCGTATGTGGATTGATATTAAAAATCATAGATATTTCATTTGTAGAAGGAATTTTAGTTTCCTCTTGAAAAATGCCGGTAAAAATAGAATCTTCCAATTGTTCGGCAATCTGGATAAAAATAGGAATTTCACTAGCTGTATCTATTTTCATTTGGCCCCTCCTTTTATAGTTTGTTACCCAAGTAACTAACTACCTTACTTGAAGTATATCACAGAAACCCTATTTGTCAACAGCAAATAAAAAAAGATCTGTTTTATTAACAGATCCTTGCTTTATTATAATGATTCAACGCAGTGCTTTGCCCATAACGAATCTTGAAACAACGCTCTTCCCACTCCGATTAAATCCGCATCTTTTTCTTCCAGCAAGCGTTCGGCTCCGCTAGGGGTTCTCACTCCCCCGGTTAAAAGTACCGGAATCGAAACCTTTTCTTTAATGAGAGAAGTCACATCTTTGAAATAACCTTCTTCATTTTGACCCGGGCGGATATAGCCATTCAAGCCACCGCTGATATCCAACAAATCTACTCCTGCTTTTTCAAAAGCCAAGCTGGCTTCTATTGCATCATTTATCTCGCTTCCACCCTCCAGATAATCACATGCCCCTAAGCGCAGTGCAATGGGATAATCATCGCCAACTGCCTTTCTTACGGCGGCAATGATCTCTAAATGCAATCGAATTCTTGAAGCTAAACTACCACCATAGCAATCTGCTCTTTTATTGGTTATCGGTGAATAAAACTGATTGAGCAAATAACCATGTGCAGAATGAATCTCCACCCCATCAAAGCCCGCTTTTCTCGCTAGTACTGCAGCATTGACAAAATCTTGAATAACTTTTTGAATATCTGTATGGCTCATTTCTTTTGGCAGCGGATCTTCTTTTTGATCACGTGGATGGTGAACTGGACTGGCACTCCATTTGATTTTACCACTTCCCCTGCTGCCGGCATGATTAATCTGTGCAAAAACAGGCGTGTCATTTTCATGGATTACATTCACTAATTTTCGATGCCCTTTTAGATCTTCTTCTTTAGATAACGAAACCTGATGAGGACTTGCTTTCCCCTCTTCACTGATGTAACTATGTTCAATAATAATCAAGCCCAAATACCCGCCCATTGATTTTTCTTTATAATAGTCTATGTGAGCCTGATTGATCTCCCCATGATCAGCTTTGGAAGTTGCCATTGGCGGCATAACTAACCGATTTTTTAAGATTAAGTGTTTTATGTTTATAGATGTATTTAATCGACTCATAATCATTCTCCTCTTCTTTTATTGATTAATGAAATCCTAACATAGTATAATACAAAAAGATAGAACGCACTTTTATGAAAGATACTATCTAAAAGGAGAGTAAAGATGAATAATCAAGAAATCGATGTTCGTCCATTTGCATATGCCATTTCTTTAATTGATGGCAAATGGAAAATGCACATATTATTCTGGCTATGGAAAAATGAGACCATGCGCTATGGGGAATTAAAAAAAGCATTGGGCAAAGTCACTCATAAAATGCTCAGTCATCAACTAAAAGGCTTAGAGCAAGACGGGATTATTATTCGTAAAGAATATCCGCAGGTTCCCCCTAAAGTTGAGTATTCTCTATCCGCAACCGGAAAAACCATGATGCCTATTTTAAGTTCGTTATGCAAGTGGGGAAATGAGCATGTACCCGCCAATTGGGCATTGTAGCAAGAAAAGTATCTTATGATCGTATGAGATTCTTTTTATTAATGAAATCATATTTATCTATATTTAATATATTGGTATACTTGATAAGCATATAAAATAACGCTATACTAAAATGAAAAAGGAGGTCAACGATTATGGAATTAAGAGTATTGGAATACTTTTTAGCGATTGCCAGAGAAGAAACCATTTCAAAAGCTGCCGAATTTTTGCATATCACTCAACCAACACTTTCAAGACAAATGAAAGATTTGGAAGATGAACTGGGAAAATCACTGTTTATTCGAGGAAATCGTAAGATTACATTGACTAAAGACGGGATGCTTCTTAGAAAACGGGCAGAAGAAATTGTCAGTCTAGTTGAAAAGACAGAAGCAGAAATGCTAGCCGATGATGCCGTTTTAAGCGGAGATATCTTCATTGGCAGCGGAGAAACAGATAGTATGCGATTGATTGCGAAAGTAATACATCAAATCAAACAGGATCATCCACATCTGAAATTTCATCTTTACAGTGGAAATGCCGAGGATGTAACCGATCGTTTAGATAAAGGACTGATCGATTTTGGTATTCTTATTGAGCCTGCAGACGTCTCTAAATATGATTTCATTAAAATGCCAACTACGGATGTATGGGGCGTTTTAATGAGGAAAGATGATCCATTAGCCGCCTTATCCACCATCACCCCTAAAGATTTGATGAATAAACCCTTGATTTGCTCAACGCAAAGAGCTGTAGAAAATGAAATTGCAGGATGGTTTGGCAGAAATCATAAACATTTGAACATTACGACCACCTATAATCTTATTTACAATGCATCTCTTCTAGTGGAAGAACAAGGCGAATATGCTTTAAGTTTAGATAAACTGATTAATACCAGTGGTGACAGCCCCCTTTGCTTTCGTCCATTAGAGCCAAGACTTGAAGTGAATTTGAATTTGGTTTGGAAAAAATATCAGATTTTCTCTAAAGCCTCCGAATATTTCTTAGATCAAATTCGTGAAGAATTTTCAAAATACTCGAAATAATATATCTGAGCGAACTATATCTAACTTCCCCCGCTGGTTGAGTCATTCAATTAGCGGGGTTATTATATAATCATTTACACAGCTCCCATTTTTTAAATTGCCTTATTATTATAAAGCTTCTCTTTAAAATCTTTCTCAGCTTCCCTTATACTTCATAAAATGAAAAAAGGTCTATTCTACCAAGACCTTATTTTTTCCAGCCTTTTTCCCTTTATAAAGGAGTTGATCCGCTTCTTCAATCCATTGCGTCAAATTCATTTCCTCATTATTTTCACTTATACCAAAGGTTAAAGTGATATGAATCACATGGTTTTCAAAGTAAAAGTCCCGTTCCTCGATCCACTGACAAAAATCTATCAATTCCTTTTGTACTTTGTTAAGATCTGTCTTTGAAAATATAAAGACAAATTCCTCTCCACCCCATCGACATAAAAAGACATCAGAATCAAAAAACTGTCGCATTTGTTCAGAGAGTTCACGTAAGATCTGGTCACCGCAAATATGCCCATATTGATCATTGATTAATTTAAAGTCATCAATATCGCCAATCGCCAGAACTTTATTTTCTTTAATCCCCTCTTTAAAAATCTCTTTCAAATAGTGGCGGTTATACAGTCCCGTCAGCTGATCATAGTCTGCTAACTGCTGGAGGTTGTCATTTTGAATCCTCAGTTCTTTCTGGCTTACAGCCGCATTGACTTTAGACACATAAGCGACATACAAAATAATACTAAAAGAGCCGATGCAATTGCAAAAGAAAATAACATGAGTAAATATCGGATTAATAACAAACCAAGGATCATAATTCAAGGTATAAATACGTAAGATAAAAAACATTATAAAATAAAAAACAGAAATGAGATATGGGATATATGTCCGTTTATAAGGACAAAAATAAACTAAACTTGCCATCGCCACTAACAACATATAGAAGCTTCCCTCCCATCCATACATGAGAGTATGTAAGCATACAAACAGATGGGATTCCAGATGAATCAATGTCACAACTAAAGTATAGCGTTGTTTTTTAATCGCTATAAAAAGCATTGTGATGTAAAAAATAACACTGCCAATATTATATAGACATCCCAACTGATATTGAAACATTCCAAATAATAAAGCATAAGCAACATGTAGAAGGATTCCCAAACCAATGATGTTTCGATAAACTTTATAAATATAATCGGTCTCATGTGATTCCAGTGATTTTGGCATTTCAAACATTATGGATTCCTCCCCTCTACATACATCATAATAACTTTTTGAATATCAGACAACTATTTTATCACAAATAATGGTAATTACAGTCACAATTTCAGTAAAAACACTGAATTTCTTGTTTATTTTATTTTAGATTGTTATGTTTCTATAATTAGCCAAACAAAAAACGATCAATTTGCATTGACCGCCTCATTGATAACATCCTCTATTTTTCATTTGGTTCCGATTCTTTTGATCCATCTCTAAAAAATATCATGATTTCGTAAACAAAAACTTTGAATAAGTAATTTGAACTACCGAAGGTAAACACATATCAAAAAATAACATCATTTTTAAAGATAACGTTTTAAAAAACGGGGCTTATTGACAAGATTTTCCATTACCTACACAGCCATGCTTATCTTCACCGCAATGATGTTCCCCACAGTGATGCTCATGTTCATGATGAGAGCAATGAACGTTCACATCATAATTCAACTCTCCGGTCAAATAAGCGTTGACTGCTTCGTCTGCCTCCCCAGTAACTCCACCATATAATGGAATACCGGTATTAGAAAGTGCCGTCTGTGCTCCGCCACCAATACCACCGCAAATTAACATGTCCACTCCTGCTTGTGTTAAAAACTCAGATAACGCACCATGTCCCTGCCCATTCGTATCCACAATCTGTGATTTTACAACCTTTTTATCTTCAACATCATAAAATTTAAACTGTTTTGTATGCCCAAAATGTTGAAAAACCTTCCCATTTTCATAAGTTACTGCTATTCTCATCTGATTCTCTTCCTTTCTTTGAATCCTTATTTTTTTGACGGATGTTTTGGCATATCTGCATTTCTTGTTACAGCAAAAAGAAGCTGTTCCATCGCACAACTGATAATGACCACCTGAAATATACAGTCTTTTCCCATTGACAACACTGTCGGCAAGTTTTTGGCGAGCTGTTTCATAAATCTCTGTCACTGTTGTACGGGAAATTTCCATTTGTTTCGCACATTGCTCATGGGTCCTTTTTTCCAAATCAATCAATCGTATCGTCTCATATTCATCGAGAGTCATCATTACTTCTTCTCTCGTCGGTACTCCGTCCGGCTGGAAACAGTCATAAGCCGGTTCCATGCAAACCCTTCTGCATCTTGTTGGTCTTGCCATTCATCTTCTCCTTTTTTGTTTCCGTCATATGTCGATAACTATTATAACATAATAAAAACGTGAAAGCAATTCACTATAAATGATATTTCACGTTGATCCATTAGATAGAGTATAATACATTTATTTTTTACTCTAATCTTCTCTAATCCGCTCATAAACAACATCTGCCATTCCGTTATAGCTGCTGTTAGAAATTAATTTGAAGCGTTTCATTTGTTTCTGCTTTTCAAACAGACGGATACCATTCCCTAAAAGGCAAGGAATAAGCGTAAGATGCAAACGATCGATCTTGTCATTGTTCAAACATTGATTTACAATGCTTGCTCCGCCGCAAATCCAAATATCTTTTCCCTCTTGACGTTTTAGTTCATCAATGAACACTGAGATATCTTGTTCATTTACAAATTCAATCTTGGAGTGAGAAGGATAAGCCCGATGGGTAAAAACATAAGTTTGTTTCCCCTCATAAGGCCAACTCTCAGGTGATAATTCTGTCACTATCTGATGATAGGTTGTGTGTCCTAAAATAACTGTATCGATGGTCTTTATAAATTCATCATAGCTTGTTTCCTCAAGATCGCATGATTGATCTCCGACCAGCCAGTCTACGTTGCCTTCTTGATCGGCAATGAATCCATCTAAACTGACGGCAATATATAAAACGGTTTTTCTCATATTTTCTCCTTATTAAATTTCATCAAAAGGAATTTCTTTCATATCCTTTATCCATTCGTTGATCTCATGGTAAATAAAATA
This sequence comes from Beduini massiliensis, assembly GCF_000829905.1. GTDB lineage: Bacteria > Bacillota_I > Bacilli_A > Erysipelotrichales > Coprobacillaceae > Beduini > Beduini massiliensis. Next base: position 158,474 of record NZ_CDPP01000005.1, on the reverse strand, counting down.
CCATCCCTGCTGTGCCCCGCAATGAACACATAAATTCATCGGATAACGTCTTCCTTGTGTTTTACTGTACTTTACTTTAATTTGATCAGGGTATTGATTCATGAGCATCTGATCTAATCGTTCATCATCTCCAATCACCAGTAAACCGTAATATTCAATACTTGGATCTTGAAGATGTGCAAACAAGTTTTGATTCTTCAGTAACCTTTGCTTATCCCAAGGGTACTCTACATTTTCGTAGGTTCCATCATCAAAAACGATGTACGTATAAATGGTTGTTTCTTTATGACATCGATAACAACGTTTTTTTAACTTATAAACTTTAAAAGGTGTATTGTTATCTTTCGGACTTATAGGCTGCATGATGTCAATATTATCTTCATAATATGTATACTCTTTGCCATTCTCTACAAATGTTATATATGCCTTGCCATCTCTGATTACAATAGAATAGGCTTCTTTCACTTCATTTTTCCGCTTATCTCTAAATTTCATATCCCCACTCCTTTCTTATAAAGAGAATAAAATGAATCAAAATAAAACTTTATAAACGCTGTAAGATACTTTCTATATCTTTATAAAGTTAGGGAATAAACAGACGATACTTATCTATTTTTTACTATGACATTTTGTGATTAAAAAGCATTATTCTTTGGGAATAATACTCTTTAAGACATTATTTACTTTTTATTTAAGCAATTCCTCTTTTTTATCAAGGATGGCTTCTGCGATTGCACAAGCTGGACAATCACAATATTTTGCACCGTTTGCTTTGATTTCTTTACCATGTGCCGCAATATTCGCTGCGGTTTCAGCACCAAAGTGTTTTATTCCTGCATCAGATTCAACGAAACCAATTAAACCATCCACAGTCATAATATTATCTTCTAATTCTGCAATGTATTTCTTTGTTTCGTCTGCTTCTTTTTCTGTCCCTATGGCATCCAGCCATGCTTGTGCAGACTCTTTCAATTCTTTAGCACATGTTGAAGCATTCATTAATTCTTTTGTTTTTTCCACTGTAAAATCTAATACTGTTTTTTCCATAATAACCACCTTTCTTTTGTTACCTTCATTGTAGCATGAATTTTAAGCGGTTACAAATTAATGGGGTTATCCTTTTATGTTATTTCCCCTTTATTCATTTAATCACATAAAATTAATATCCCCTATTCCTTAGCCCAATAAAGTATAAAAATATCAGCTTACTTTTCGATAAACTTTCTCATGGTCATTTTCAGTTGTGACTTCAATATTCAACTTTTTATTAACATTTTCAAATTCTAAACTCACTCGCTTACGCACTGACTGGTCCATATAAATCCAATAATCAGACAAAATTTCGTGTATACTAAATTCATGCCCAACAGGAATATTCAATACTGTATTTCCCAGCAATTCAACCATTTTATCAACAAGCCACTGTTCAGCCTGTACCCTATGTAAATTTTCAATCCATTGGGAACAAATCAGATATTTTTTTCCTTTGACAAGGATAGCCGTATCATAATAACGATTATATCCTTTTGTGTCTCGTTTAGCTTGATCTAAAGTTTCCTTAGAAGATACTGTCTTTAAAACAGAAAAATTCAAATTGAAAATTTCTTTAGAGTAATTTGCATTTAACAATTGGGATAATTCATCTTCGGTGAAAGTATTGTTTTGAAGCAATTTAGTTAAAATACCTCTCATCATCTTCCCGATTTTTACACGCTGCTGATTATTGTATTTACCACCTAAGTCTTCATGACAGATAGTTGAAACGGACTGAAGTTCTTTTGATAATATGTCTTTTGCCTTATTTACGATTTCCATATCCATTCTTACAGATGCGATAATATTATTCAATGCTTCAATCTGAAGATGATTCTTAAAGATTGCCCTTGCGCTTGAACTTCTGCTTCTCCTTGAAGCAAGTGTAAAACCTTCTTTTTCCAATGCTTTCTCTGAATCGCTGTCATTTTTAAACACGTCATAATAATCTACAAACACTTTCTTTCCAATTTTATTAAGGAGAGCATCTAAGTTTACTGATAACACATCAGCAGCACTCTGTTTTTTAGTATCTGTAATAAAGCGTTCATATCTTTTTAAGCTCATAATGACATGAGTCGGCTCGTTGTTTTGAAAAATATAGGCTTCATCATATTTAGATAATTTTTCTTCCACATCAGTAAACTTTTTTAATTCGTCAATAGTAATTATTTTCTTTATAATCTCTGTTAAATCATTGTTCATAGTGATCTACCTCCTATTAGATAATAAAAGTATAGCATATCCTATTTTGTTTGTATACCCCTAAACAACATTGAGTCAGACCGTAAATGTTTATCCGTAATATTTTGTATTATATGAACTTCGCTATAATATAGATGTATAAAAAAAACTGTGAAAGTGATCATACATTTAACTTTCACAGTTTAAAATTCCAAATTTTAATGTTTTTAATCGGTATCTATCATATCTACTCTTTGAAGTTCTAAAATAGTTTTCATGATTCCCTGTCTCGCATTGACACAGTACTTATTTCCCATACTCGGATCTATGATTCCTGTACATTTACCTCCATAATGCATCGCACTAAGGTGATACTTAATTTCCACTTGGATAGGCTGATCTACTTTAATTTCTGCGATTAATCCGGCCGTTCCTTCCCACAATACTTTATTCCCACTAATAATACTGACTTTTTGTTTTCCACTAAATCCGATAGACTTAATAGTCCCTAACTTAATTCTTATAAGATTGTTATTTTTCGCTTCTGCTATTGGATACGCACAATTAGGGCACGCTTTTGCCTTATCAGAAACTTCTTTACCACATTCAGGGCATTTTATCATTGCCATTTATCTTACCTCCCAATTGTATCTATTTTTCTAAAAGTATTCTTTTTTATTTCAAATATCACCTCAATCTAAATTATTTCTTTTTTTATAGTTTTACAATCTTCATAACTCTTATCGTATAAACGCTGATTAGCTATAGTAATTAACGATACACCCAGATTATCAAACTATTCATTATACAACTTTATAAACAGTTTATTTAATTAAGTATTAAAAATTAAACTTTAGTTTCAAAGAAATTGATAATTCCGTCCGATATTTCTTTATTTATTTCTTCATTGATATTATTTTTCTCTGTAAATTTATTCAAGATGTCAAAATTTCTAATAAAAAAATTGCGAACAGTAAATTTATCATACAAAATTAAATGCCTATCCATTTGTTTATAGCTATTAATCTTAGCACATTGTGCATGCATCAAAAGCTTTAATCCTACACTATTTACGTCATAATTCAAAAAATAAAACCATGGTATATTACAACTTACCGTATACTCTAACCAATTCATAATTTCTGGAATTTCATATATTTCTCTTTTATCATTGTCATATTCTGGAAAACATAAATCTAATGTGTTTCTTGCTTTAACAAGCTTTTCCTTACTCTTCGACAATTTATCAATAACATTATGTATTGAATCAAGCTTCATTGAAAAAATATCTGATTTTGGTATTCCTATAACTCTAAAATCCACATTATCAAGAATAGTATCCCCCATCCACGCTTTTTCTATTTCATCTTCATAATCCACTATCGGATGCAACGAACTAACAAGCTCATTAAAAAAATTATTATCTAATCGATTTTCTTTTGGAATTTCTATCCACCATCTATCATTATTATACCTCATAACTTGATTAACATCAAATTCAATCCAGATAGCATTTTTCAACGCATCATCTATTAACACAATAAAAACAGGTAATTGACTATTCATATAGTAATTTAAATGTTTAATTTCTCCAACATATTTATAACCACCTATTGTTTTATTACGAAAATAGGAATCTCCATGTTTGATTTGAACTGCAACTTTCTTCCCCGTAACATAGCCATTTATAACTAACTCTATAAATCCATCTATACCAAAGTCATTATTATTACTAGATTTATGATATATGCATTTCAGCTTACTATTAACAAAATATTCAAAATAAGCCTCTCCACTCATACCCTTTAATTTATTATCATTCATCTTTGGAAATTCCATCTACATCACCTCTCCCGCTTCAACAATTCAATCTTCAAAATATACATCATACTCTAAAAGGTCAAAGACTAATAATTATTCATCACTTCGGGATTTTCTTTACTAAAGATTATATTCTTTCAATTTTTTTCCGTTAGCATCTATCCAATATTCTGTACCAGAAACATAACTCTGTAAAACCACATCAGCTGCTGCTGTTGGTGAACCAAATGTATAATCTTTTTCAAGCACAAAGTCGACAATGATTTCATCAGTTATCAATTTATCAAGAGTTTTAGAATATTTATTCATAAATGTTTTTGATGAACACTGTTTTGATATCTTACTTCCGGCACATACCGTAAATCCATTTTCTGAAATAAATCCTTTTGCGTCAGCTCCTGTTTTAGATTTACAATAGAAATAAGTTTGAGTTGCTCTTTCATTATCTTTGACTTGCTCTAGAATGTTGTATCCTATTGTCCCCATTAACATATCTACATTGTCAGTGAACTCATCCATAGCGGCCTGTTCTGCCCTCTTTAGTGTCATCTTGGGTGATGATTTCTTAGTTAGCAGTTTATATTTACTAGATAACTTAACTTTCTGACAGTAATAATTTTCTAAGTATCTGATGAGTGCCTTGTTTAAATCCTTCCCAGAAACGCACACAGCGTTATTCCAGAAAAATTTCTCCTTACTTGCATTGTTACTCTGTATATGTTGTTTAAGTCTCAGAAGTAAATTTTCAGCTTCTCCTACATATACCGATTCGCCTTCACCTTCATCCTTACAAAACAAGAAATAGATTCCCGGCTTGTCTAATTCAATATCAGAATATGTACTTACTTCTTTTCTCGGTATCTTGATAACCATTCCATTCCAATTAAGCATTTCGAGTTCTATTGGGCCATCCGAAGATCCCGTAGGCAAGAACATGTTTATAGTTTTAGAATATCCCATAATAACTCCCCTTTCGCTATTTGCATCTTATCTATCAATTCAACAAACCCGAATATATTTTCACATTAAGAAATCTTTTCCATAACAAGAAGCACATTCCAAAAAACAGCATTACTTGCTAAAGATGTCTTCTGAAAAGGCTTATATTCTGTAGGTTTGGAGTTCATTATTTTTCTTCCCTAGACATCATGACTACTGTCTCAACGTGGCACGAGAGGATAGGAAGTACGTCTTTTTCCTATCGGTTCGTCCGGCTTAATCCACCGCTGTTTTTTACCTCGCGGTCGTAATGGGGAACATATTGATTATTTCATTTTTTATTTCCGCAAAAGTAACTACTTCTCAGAATAATCATCTAAGGCTTCCTCAAATTTCGCAACTTCAAGATATTCCTGATTACGCATAATAAACAGTAATGAATACCTCAGAAATTCAATTGCCAGTTCTTTAGTTTCTATGATTTTTTCTCCAATTTTTATTTTACTGTTTTTATCTAAACTTCTCCCATGAACAATGTCAGAACGCAAACCATATATAATTCTCATGGATTTTCTCGCTTCCGCTGGTGAATATATACATTCCTTCAATTTAGCTGCTACAACAGATATCCTATTAGAAATTGTATATGTAATTTCTCCGTGTGTATCGCCCGAAAGCAATGTTTCTATACCAATAATAGCATCTAATGCCATATCATCTTCAGCTTCTCTCAACATACACCGATTCAGTCTCTGTACCGCAATAAATACCTTCTTAAATGCCTTGTTTTTCTTTCCTTGTTTTCGTTTTTCCTGCAAAATAAAAAATAATTCTCGAACAGCATCCACTTGCTCTTGATTGACTTTTTTAATATGATATCCCAAAAACTTAGTTTCAGATTCTTTTCTATTAAATGCACGAACAGTTGCACCATATAATGGAATCATATTAGTCGTCCATTTATCTGCCCAATTTTCAGGCTCAATTATCAATTGCCCATAACCAGTTGTACAGCCAAGTATAATTCTTATTGACGCAAATAAATCATCAATTAATTCCGTTGGATACACCCAATAATTGGAGGCTGCATTGTTCATAGAGTCTCTATCCTTATTATTGATACTATATCCTTTCAATCGAATCATAAATCCTGCACATTGCACTAATTGATTTTCTTGCGTTGAATCAAAATGGTTAGTATTATATCGGCTTATCTGAAATTCTTGTGACATTCTGCTAATAGAAATACTATCAGTTATTGCTATTTCATCTGCTTCAAATTCCAGAAAACATATAGGAATACAAATAGCTACAGGTAGCGTTTCTGCATAAAATCTAATCAATTGCTTTTTTATCAATGATTTTATAACTTTATTATCAATGTCACCCTCTTGAAACAATTCCGTTTCATACAAATATCGGTTTACGATATTTGCTATAAATATAACAACTGAAAAATCAATATCTTTATCTTCACCAGCTAAAATTACACTTACATCTTCATTGTCATTCAAAAAAGATGTTAAATCCCTAAAGCCATTCAAGGATCTACAGGCGATTCTAAATTGACCGCCATCTAAATTAAATAGCTCATCGTATTTTTTTGGTGTATTATAGTTAGTCGAATAAAAAAATGGTATTCCATATTTAAAGACATCTACAGTTTCTTGTAATTCTTTAAAATTTTCCGTTTCTTCCATGCCCTTAAGAAACAACTCTGGATAACGGTAATAATTTGGTAAGTATGAATTTGTTTTTTGATACTCATATACAGCTTTTATTCCTTCTTCAACAACCACTTCAGTTAAATCCAATAATTCCTTTATTTTATGCTCTGCTACCTTCACAAACATTCCTCCCCCATCCTAATATTTCACTTTCCTATTTGAATCTTTTCTCCATTCGGTAACACAAATGCCTGCTCATACCCAACACCCAACGCCTTTGCAATTTCCATCATCTCTTCAAAGGAAACTGTCCCGCGCTGCAGCTTCTTATTAAAATTCTGCGGAGTCTGTCCAATCCGCCTACATAGCTCCGCAATACTGATATTCTTTTTTTCACACAGTTCTCTTATCATATCCGATGTTGTCATTTTCCACCTCCATCAGCATATCACTATTATAAACCATCTGGTTGATAAGCACAAGCAACCCATTCCAAAATTTACAATCAATTAAAAAAGCACCTTGCAGCTATTTCAAAGCCACAAGGCACTCCATTCATTCTGTTCTTTATCTTTTCACATCCACCTTCGCCCCGGACTTGAATTTTACCTCAAACCGTTCCTCATAGACTGTGACCTTTTCAATCAGTCGCCGCACCAGCAGTTCATCATACTCCGTAACCTCTGTGGACTGACTGTCCAGAAAGTCCTGCATCTCCTTGATCCGCTATTTCAAGCCTTCACGCTCGGCGCTCTCCACCAGAGCATTTTGCTTCAATTCCCGCAAGCGGTAAATCTCATCGGCAATGCCGTTCTAGTCCTTTTTGGAATTCGCCAGCTTCAGGAGTTCCTTTTGCAGCTCCACCAGCTTGGCGTCAATGCTCTCCGATGAGGTTTCATCCTCCTGCCGGATGACCGTTTCCACATTCTTCTGTAAAATTTCGATTATGCTGTCCCGGTTTCCAAGGGCAAGATTGATGGCTTCTATGACCGCCGCCTGCAGGTCGGATTCCTGAATCGTAGGCGCATCACACCCCTTCGGTCCATGCTCCATGCGGGTACAGCACCGCCAGACGATAGAGGATTTGCCCCGGTTGTTCCAGGCAATCCTGCGGTAGATTTCTCCGCATTTCGGACAGTAGACAATGCTGGATAAGGCATACTTGCTGCTGTAAACCCGTTTCTTGCGTTTCTCTCCGCTGTGGAGGTTCGCCCTCCGCACCATCTCCTCCTGCACCTGCATATAGAGGTCGCGGGGAATGATCGGCTTATGGCTGTTCTCCACATAATACTGCGAGACAATGCCGTTGTTCTGCACCCGCTTTTTATTCAGAAAGTCTACGGCATAGGTTTTCTGCAAAAGGTGTCACCGATGTACTTTTCATTCCGTAGAATCTTCCGCAGGGTTTCCGGCCGCCACTTCGCTTTGCCAGCCGCCGTCAGGATTCCGTCTGCCTCCAAACCTCTCGCAATCTGTGTCAGACTGCCGCCCTCCAGATATTCCCGGTAGATACGCTTAACCACTTCTGCCTCAACCGGCTCGATGATCAAGTGACCATCCTCGTCTTTCGTGTAACCAAGGAAACGGTTGTGGTTGACCTGTACCTCTCCATTCTGGTAGCGGTATTGCAGGCCCAGCTTGATGTTCTGGCTCAAAGACTAGCTTTCCTGCTGGGCGAAGCTTGCCATGATGGTAAGCAGCACCTCTCCCTTGGAATCCATCGTATTGATATTTTCCTTTTCAAAGAAAACCGGGATGTTCTTCTCTTTCAATTCCCGGATATATTTCAGGCAATCCAGCGTGTTTCTGGCAAACCGGCTGATTGACTTTGTGATGATCATGTCGATGTGGCCTGCCATGCAAGCCTCGATCATGCTGTTGAATTCTTCTCTCTTTTTGGTATTCGTACCGCTGATTCCGTCATCCGCAAAAATGCCAGCCAGCTCCCACTCAGGATTCTTCTCAATAAACTGTGTGTAATGCTCCACCTGCACCTCATAACTGCTCGCCTGTTCCTCACTGTCGGTAGAAACACGGCAGTATGCAGCAACACGCAGTTTCGGCTTTTCCTCGGCACTCACGGTATTGCCGATCCGCTTCCTGGCGGGAATGACTGTGATATTCCTACTCAGTTCCAACTGCGCTCGCCTCGCTCTCTATCAGGCTGTAGGCATAAGCCGCCTGCTCGAATGGGTTTTCATAAACCGTTCTCACCGCAGGCATCGAAAAGCTGGTGGGTAATACGCTGTCCGGTTTACCCTCCAGTTTCCGTACTCGCCCCAGCGCCCTTGCACGGCTCATGCGGATTTCCTCTGCCTTATCAAATGTTTCTTTATCGATGATAGCTGGGTAGTAATCGTCTCCAAGATATTTTTCGTTTCGGAGCATCCGGCCGGCACTTCCATGATGCAGCTTCAAACCGGACTTCTCAGCGGCCGGAATGAGCGCCAGACCGGAAATGTAATTGTGAAACAGTTCCCTCACTACAGCGGCTTTTTCTTCGTCAACAACCGCCATCCCATTCTCGATCCGGTATCCGTAGGGTATGTGTCTCATGCTTCCACCAGCCTTTCTCTCAGGGACAACCCACATTTTAATTCAAACGATACCTCTGTCCTCGTCCAGACTGTGACTTTCTCCACAAAGGATAGGAACACCGCGTCATCAAACTCAGTCAGCATAGCTTCTTTGGAAACAAACTTCATCAGCCTCTGTAATTCTTCCACCTTGACCTTATCGCCGTTGATGGAGTGCATCAGCCCATCCTTTTCCTGCCGTAAGACATCCGTTTCTGCTGCCAGCGCATTGCTTTCCTTATTAAAAAGAGCAGGCTCAAGGTAGCCGCTTGCCATAAGGTTCGTCAGCACCTGCCGCTGCTCCATATTTTTCTCGATTGCGGTTTGCAGAGCCTTTGGAATTACCTTGGCACAGTTTTTCTCGGAAGGGAGTGAGCCAAATTCGCTGACAGAAGAACAGCGGAAACTTTTCTCAAGATGGAATTCTCTATCAGAAGAACAGAAGAAACTCCTTCTCGATCTTATGAATACAATGTAAAAGCACATCGCTCCCACAGCAGGGAATGATGTGCTTTCTTTTTATGCCTATAACCATCTTATCTACTCGACACCCTTTTTAACAATCCTATCTCCACAACACCCCCCAATATCCATTTTGTCCACTCAACTCTCCGCCGATTTTCACAGTAGACCAGTTCCCAAAGACCGACAAGGCAATAAAAAACCGGGAGCCGAAACCGATGTCCAAACAGTCGGGGCTCCCGGAAATCCCTTGTTTTCTACACTTTTTCGCTATTCTATCATTTCACTTTTGACATCAATACTACGCACTCAACATGCTCCGTCATAGGAAACATATCCACCGGGATCATCGTATCAAACTTATATCCCACCTCTTTAAACAACGCTAAATCCCGCACCTGTGTGGACGGATCACAAGAAATATAAACCACCTGTTTAGGCTGCAACGCTTTCACCGCATTAATAAAGGCCGGCGTTGTTCCACTACGCGGCGGATCCATAATTACTGCATCAATCACTATTTTTTCCTTTGCCAATTCCACCATAAATGCCGTTGCATCCTCATTAATAAAACGAATATTTTTGATGTTGTTCATCTTGGCATTATAAATCGCATCCTTTACCGCATCTTTATTCAACTCCACCCCGATAACCTGCTTCGCTTTTTTTGAAGCCACCATTCCAATCGTTCCAATACCGCAATAGGTATCAATGACTGTCTCATCACCTTTCAAATTCAGTAAAGATAACGCCTTATGATAAAGCACCTCACACTGATCACGATTGATTTGATAAAACGATTTAGGTGAAATCTTGAATTTCAACCCACATAACTCATCTTCAATATAGCCTTTACCAAAAAGTATCTTTTCATCATTCCCCAACACGATACTCGTTTTTCTTGTATTGATATTCATGACAATCGTTTTAATACTTTTAAACTGCGAAGTCAGTTCCTTTACAAAATTCTTAGAGCCAGGAAAAACAGACGAAGTCGTCACTAACACCACCATTGTCTGATTTGTTTTAATACCTCGGCGAATCAATACATGACGCAAGAATCCCTTACGACGATCTTCATTATAAATCTGAATTTTATATTTACGTAATAAAGAAGCAATTTTTTGAATAATCGCATCGCTTTCTTCATCATGCAGCAAACAAGTTGTATAGGGAATGATCTTATGCGAATTTTCTTCATAAAATCCTGCTTCATTACGCTGATTAAATCCTACAATCACCTTATTTCGATAATGATAGGGATCTTTTGCTCCAATCGTATCTGTCACCTTAACCTGTGACAATTTCGCTTTTTTCACGAGCTGAACACAATATTCCCTCTTCTTTTTTAACTGTTCCTCATAAGCAAGATGCAAATAATCACAGCTCCCACATTGTTTAAATATCTTACAATTCATGTTATCCTCTTTCTAATGATGATTTCTTCCTCTCCAACAATCATTGGAACGATTATTGCCATTATTAACGACGATTGCCGGCACTTCCTCAATACCCAAATCTTTTAAAACTGTTAAGCGCTTATTCCCATCAATACAGTGATAAAAACTTCCTTTTACTTCCACCTTAATCGGAAAAGACAGCCCTATCCTTTTCACACTGCTTTTTAACACATCATCATATTCTTTTTGATCAAATTCAATGGTTTGAATCTGCAATTTTATAATACGCATATTTGCCTTTCTACATTAACGGTGCAAACAACTTTAAAAAGACCGCAATGATTCTTAGATATAATGGTTTTGATTTAAAATACCCAATAAAAACAGGCTGAGACACTTCCAATGTTTCAAAATAATCTTGTTTAATATCCAATATTGCACTTGTTCCCAACATATATGTCCCACATTCAAAATGATGCACTAAACTACGATAATCTAAATTAATCGTCCCAACTGTTGCTACATGGTCATCACTGATAAACGTTTTAGCATGAATAAATCCCGGAGTATATTCATAAATTTTAGCTCCTGCTTTAAGCAGCTGATCATAGCTCGCCTGACCAATCAAATGCACATACCATTTATCAGGAATAAACGGCATGATAATACGCACATCAACGCCACGTTTCGCCGCATTACATAAAGCAATCATCAAATCATTATCGATGATTAAATACGGCGTTGTGATATAAACATAATGATTAGCTTGATTAATAATATTAAGATAGACATTTTCTCCGACCAGCTCATAATCCAAAGGACTGTCTTCATAGCATTGCACATACCCATTATCAATCGGTAGACTTTCCTGATTATAAAGGAAGACAGAAAAATCCTCATCTTCATCCATGTAGTAATTCCATGTCTCTAAAAACATTAAAGTAAAGTCATTGACCCCTTCTCCTTCCAACATCACCGCATTATCTTTCCAATGACCAAAACGACGAATCTTATTTATATATTCATCGGCAATATTGATTCCTCCATTGAAAGCAATTTCCCCATCAATCACGGTAATCTTACGGTGATCACGATTGTTGTGAACAATAGATAAAATCGGTTCAAAAGGATTAAATGCCATTGCTTTTATCCCATGAGATCTCAAGTAGCGAAAATATTCAGGCGGCAGTGTCGTCAAACAGCCAAGATCATCATATATAAAACGCACTTCTACGCCTTCTTTTACTTTATCAATTAAAATATCTAAAACGGTCTGAAGCATATACCCTTCATCAACGATAAAACTTTCAATAAAGATATACTTTTTTGCCAGCTTCAACTTTTCACACATGGCTTCAAACATCTTTTCCCCTAAAGGAAAATAGGTGGTTTTAGTATGCGCATAGACTCTTGCATTTGAATAATTTCTCAAATAATTGACTTGTCCGATATAATGAGGAAAGTCTTTTTGCAGTTGTTTAAATGTTTCTTGATCGCTGTAAGAAGCACTGTTTCTTAACGCGTATAATTTATTATTTTCTTTCTTTAAAGCTTTAGATACATGGTTTTGTCCAAACAACAAATACAAAGCACCGCCAAATAATGGAATCAACATCATAATCACTAGCCAAGGCAGTTTTAAAGAGGGCGATGTCTCTTTATTTATTAAATAAAGAACCATGATAATGCTTAACAAAATAAAGAAAATATAAATATATGTAAACACATGGGAAAAGCTGTTGATCAGCACCAGTAATATAATAGCCTGAATAATAATCAGCAGAATTGTTACCATGCGTCGGCTTAAAACCAGGTTGGTAAATTTTCTCATATTTATACCTCTTTCTAGTCATTTATTATAACATAATTTGACTAGATTGCATATTCATAACTGAAAGGATGATAATATGTTCTATGTTGACTTTGATTTAGGACCAATTGATTTTGGTTTTACCTACCCGCCATTTGGTCCCAGTCCATTTTGGGGACCTCGTCCGCCATTTGGTCCACCGCCACCTATTTGGGGTCCACGCCCACCATTTGGTCCATGGGGTCCGGGAGGTCCAGGCCGTCCACCGTTTGGTCCCGGTCCAGGAGGTCCAGGTCGCCCACCATTCGGTCCAGGTCCAGGTGGTCCAGGTGGTCCAGGTGGTCCAGGTCGTCCACCATTTGGTCCCGGTCCGGGAGGCCCAAGACCAGGAGGTCGTCCATATTAAAAAAGCAACTTGCAAGTTGCTTTTTTAATATTCCAAATAATTAACGATTGTCTGGTTCAAGGTTTCACAGCTGTGATTAAATTTATTCTTATCGTTTTCATTTAATTCTAACTTTATAATTTCTTTTATTCCCTGACGACCGATGATTGCAGGTACTCCAATATAAAGTCCCTGTTTTCCATATTCCCCGCTTTGATAAGCAGAAACAGTTAGAATGCTGTTTTCATCATTAAAGATCGCCATTAATAATCGATTTAAAGATAGACCGATGCCATAATAAGTGGCTTTCTTTCTCTCAATAATTTCATAAGCCGCATTTCTTACTAAGTCATAAATATGCTGAATACTATCCATATCCTTGTCTTTTTCTACCAGATATTCTAATAAAGGTTTACAGCCAATAAAACAGTTCATCCAAGGAACAAACGAAGAATCTCCATGTTCACCTAAAATATAAGCATGAATATTTGAGTTGCTGATTTGCAAATATTCTCCCATGTAATAGCGTAATCGAGCTGTATCCAACAGCGTTCCCGAACCGATTACCCGAGTTGGATGCATACCTGATGCCTTCATGACAACATAGCTCATAATATCCACCGGATTGCTAGCCACCACAAAAATCCCATCAAAATGATTTTCCATCACCTTGTTTGTGATATCTCTCATTATTTTAGCATTGATTTGTGTCAATTCCAAGCGTGACTGTCCCTCTTTTTGATTTGCACCGGCACAAATCACAACGACATCTGCATCCTGACATTCACTGTAATCTCCCGGTCTGACTAGTATTTTTTTATTTAAGTATGGAAGTCCGTGATTCAAATCCATCGCCTCACCGATTGCTTTTTCATAATTTTGATCAATTAAAACCAATTCATCAATACCACCGGTATTAAGCAAAGAATATGCCAAAGACATACCTACAAAACCAACTCCAACCAATACCACTTTTCTTTGTTCGTTATTCATTTTATCACCCATTATAGTATGAACGAAAAAAAAGAAGATAAACAGCAAAACTGTTTATCTTACACCGCCACCGGAACCACCGCCGCTGAAGCCTCCGCCTCCGCCGCCACCAGAAAAGCTAGTGGATTGAGAAGATTGGAATCCGGCTGAATACCCTTCATGTACTGAATAACTCATATGATTGATCATCATGATCGTAGCATATGGATTTGAATAGTAAGGAATATATTCTTCAAAATACTTAGGATATAATTCCTCAAACTGTCTGCTTACTTCACTGGCAATACCGTAAAGACTGGCATAAATCAAATAATCTTTCCATAGGTAAACTTCTTTTGCTTCTCGTTCATTGACCAATGTGAATTCTTTCAAATAAAATTTTAATCCCAGCACTTCTTCAACTTTTGTTTTTCCCATATCATTAATATAGCGTTGTTTTGCTTTAATGAGATGAAACAGTCCTCTTCTAATATACGTTGAAATATAGCCTTTATCCGTAAAATAATTTTCTCCGCTCAATCTTATGGATTCCAGCCATATTTCGACATCTTCATAATTGTTTTTAGCCCAACGTTCAAACTCATCTTCTTGCAAGATATGATCTCTTCCACTGGCTTTATAAAGCATTTCATACAACTGTTTTTCCAAATATTGATTAATACCTTGTGTATTTTCAAAAATGATTGAAGGCTGCTGTTTAGATCTGAACAATCCCGGTTTTTCCGTCGTTTCAATACGAATATTCTTATTTAGCATCCATTTTAATAAAAAGGCACCGATAATATCTGTCTCATTTTTTAGTTCACCGGTCTGAACCAATGAGAAATAAGCCGGGAGCAGATCCCCATTAAATGGAATATCACGATAATAGTTCACATCACGTTTGGAAACATGATATTTCTTCACTTTACGAGAACTTGCATAAAAACGCGCTGTATAAATAAAGATAAACAATAGCCCCGCAAAACCAACAACTATAGCAATCGGCGCAATCATTTCAAATAAGTCTAAATGACTTTTTTGGTTTGCTTCTTTTTCTACTTCAGCATACGTTTTATCCACTTTATTCGTTGGTGAAAACATCCCTTTATCAAAACGCATCAAAATCGTGGCATGATTATTACTTGAAAGCCCCTTGCTTGAAGATGTATATAGATAATCACTATATAGTATCACGTCGCCTTTGAATCCCATCGCCTGATATTTCGTGTTTTGATCACTGAATTTCACACTGTCCGTACTTATCGTAATACTGATCTTTTGTGGTGGATTACTCATGTCCTTATTAACTAAACGCTGATTAAATCCATCATAATCTTCATAGCTATTAATAAAATTAGTCATCGTATACGATACAGTATAGCGATTTCTCCCATATTCACTTACTCCCCAGCAAATTTCATAACCGGAAGATAGTTTATTTAATCCACATTTATATTTTTTTTGTTCAAAAGATAAAGAGGTGTCCCATGTATCAAACGTAGTAAACACATTCCCCTTATCATCCCTTACCTGTAAATCTAAAATATCACAATCTCTTAATTGGCTTTCATCCTTATATACTTCAGTTCCTTCATCAATATACATATCCCATACTTCTTCAATATAAGCATCCCCATTGGGTTGAAGATACACATGAATATCGATAGAATTACATGTGATCGCTTCAACCCTTAATAAACAACTGAACGCAATGAGGATCGCCAATAATGAAAAGACATACTTTTTCAGCGATTTAAACATTCGGCATGGCTTCCTTTGCTTCATCCATTTCCAGATAATCTTTTAAATCACCAAACCCTAACATACTGGCAAATAAGCTAGCCGGCAATTGTCTGATCTTACGATTAAACTTAGTCACAGTATCGTTGTATACCATCTGACTATAACGTACTTGATCTTCATATTGCTTTAAACTTTCCATTGTTTTTGTATAGACTTGATCAGCTTTCAAATCCGGATATGCTTCAGAAATAACTTGAAACTTTGAGATCGCCTGTTCCATGATTTTTTGTTGTTCATTGATTTTATTGACATCATCATTTTTTGTCAAAGTTTGTCTTTGTTTTACAACATCCATTAATGTATTGTATTCATAATCAGAATAATCTTTTGTCAGTTTTACCAAACTTGTGATTGCTTCCCAGCGGGCGTTTTGCTGAACACTGATTTGTGACAACGCATTATAGCAATTTTCATCCAAATGAACCAAGCGACGTTGAATCACAACTAAATATCCAACAACGATGGCTATGATCGCTACGATAATGATTAGCATATGCTGCACCTCCCTTTTTCTTTATTATAGCAGTTCTTGATTAAGATTACTCGTTTTTCAACAAAATAAAAATACGATTCTTATAAAATTCTTGCATTCGCTTCTCTTATCATCTTGTTTATATTGAAGCTAAACAAAAATCCAAAACACTACGCTATAAAACCAAATTTTTTTAATCTATTTGTGATTAACCACACGTTCCCCAGATCAAAATAACAACTCATATTCAATGGATATATCCCTTTATATTTCGTGATTTCTTATTAACACCTCCACCATTTTACTTTTCTTAATCGTGAAACAAAAAAAGATTTAACCCGAACGCACAGTGGTACTTTTTATTACATGTGAAAAATGATACAATCTAATTAAGGTTAACGACAAGGAGGAAGTTATAATGTTGAAAATTTTGATTTGCTGCGGTGGTGGTTTTTCATCAAGTGCCATGGTAACCAAAGTAAAAAAAGAAATCGTTGAAAAACAGTTGGAAGATAAAGTCATGATTGATTTTTATCCTTTTACTTTGGCGAATGAAATCATGAAAAACTATGATGTGTTAATGGCATGTCCGCATTTAAGATATGGGGTTCCTCAATTCATCAAGAAATTCGAAAAAGAATGTATCCCTATTTATCTGCTGCCACCTAAAATGTACGGAACCATGAATTTGGAAGATATCATGGAAGATGCAGAAGATATTCTTGCCGGGTTTAAAGAAACAAAAATGAACCCTTTTCACTTCCCCGGTGAAGAGAATGTCTTAAAAGTAAGAAGAATTCACAGCTATCGCAGAGAACATCAATAAAATAGATATAATGTCTCAGCAAATAATAACAAGCAAGCTTAATTTCTCATTTAAAGAAATTGAGCTTTTTTCTTTTTCAACTCCTTTTATTTTTCTTTATTTAAAAGCCCCGCACTTCAACATACGGGGCATAAGGATAAGGGAGTTATTTATTTTATATAAGAGCCGTTCCGTCAATATTATCTGGGATCACTAGTCCCAGCAATTTCATAAATGTTGGAAATTCATCGACTAAACGTCCTTGTTCAATAATTCTTGCAGGCAATTGAGAATTATAGATGATAAACGGCGGGCGATCCCCTTTGGTCGGTAAATGACCGTGGGTCGCTTTAGCGTATTTATAATCATCATTATTGATTTCGTTTACGATCTCTCCATCAACATCATTAGATATAGAGATGAACGGACAGCTTTCCACTACATAATCAAAATCACCTGATAAATGCATGCTGTTCAACTGATCGCTATTGAAAATCTGTTCAATATAACCTAGATGTTTTGCTTCTTCTAAGATGCCAATCACTTTGGCAGCGATTAATTTATTTTTAATATAGACATGTCCGGAAATTCCGGCAGATTGAACATAGGCATCATAATCGATGACATTGCCTAATCCATCTGTTTTAATTAAGCCAGCGCGTCGCAGCATTTCGTTAATACTGACAACACGGCGAATATTTAACTGACCATGGTCCCCTAAGATAACAAAAGTTGTCTTATCAAAGATACCGGCACGCTTATACATTTCAAAGATATTGGCTAACCAGTGTCCGTGTTTTTGATGAGCCTTTAAAATGGCTTCCCCTTGGGTTCCATTAATATGGCGTTCATGATCCAAAGTTGCTTGATGCAAGAAGAGGACATCTGGCTGATGATGATCGACGATATCCATTACCGCTGCTTCGGCAAAGGTATCCAGAGCTAAATTCTCTTTCCAATCCAGTAAATGTTTATTGCGATAGTATATTTTCTTTCCTTCCAAAGAAGCGGCGTTTAAAATTGCTGAATTGCTTCTTTCATATTTTAACGGCCATATTTCCGGCAGTAAGTAATCGATAGGTCCTTCACCGGTTACTGGCCAGGATACTGCTGCGGTTGTCAGATTGTTTTCTTTTGCATAATCAAAGATTGTCTTCACCTTTAAATCCTTATAATGCCAAAACCAGTTGCCGTTATGAATGCCGGGGTCCAATTTTTCATTATGAAAGATGCCATGCTTATTTGGATAACAGCCTGTCATGATCGTGGCATGGCAAGGGTAAGTCAAGGTCGGATAGATACATTCGATGTTTTTTACGATAATGCTGTCGGATAAAGCTTCACTAAATCCCGGTAAGTCTTTGATCTTGTCTAAATCACTGGTAAACAGCGAATCCACGCTGATAACGACTAATTTCCTCATGCTGACCTCCGCTATTTATTTTCCTGTAAGATCTTTGTCGCACTGTCCGCAGCGGTATCTAATGCTGCTTTTGGATCTTCATTGGTTGTAAAGATTTTATCTAAAGCCGTTGTATATACTTTTGCGGCTTCCACATAACCTTTGTTCATCGGACGTCCGCTTCCGTACTGTAATTGATCTAAAGCCACTTTAAACTGTGGTGTTTCTTCGTATAATGCTTTGATTTCATCACTGTCGATTGCTGTAGTTGTGGTTGGTAAGTATCCTGTCTTCTTATGAGAATAAATCACTTGTTCCTGATCGGTCATAAAGTTAATGAACATTGCTGCTGCTTCTTTTTGTTTATCACTTAATTTTGAAGTCATCACAATATTGCAGCCACCTGTCGGTACACTGTATGCTTTCCCACAAGGAATGAATGCTGTTCCGATTTCATAACCATTTTGATTAGCGATATCTAAGGTATTATTTAAACTTCCTGTTGATCCCAGCCACATGGCTACTTTTTGGTTCATTTGTTCTGTACTTAAAGTATCACTTGCATTGTTTCCGCTGTAATATTTGAAATTGCTGTTGGCAAGTCCGTCTTTTAAGAAGTTTACGGCTTCTAATGCTTCTTTTTGATTAAAGATCGCTGTCGTTTCATCAGCACTGACTGTATTTCCGCCATTTCCTTTAGTTAAGGCTTCAAAATGCCAAACATCATTTAAGAATCCAAATCCTTTTACACCTAAGGATTCCAGCTGTTTAGAAACATTTGCTAACTCTTCCCAGTTTTTAGGGGCTTCGCTGATTCCGGCTTGATCGAATAAGGTTTTATTGTAGTAGAAGATTGGTGTACTTCTTAAATAAGGCACCCCATATAATTTTGAATCTACATAAGAGTTTTCCATTAATCCCGGTAAGAAGTTAGCTTCTTTTTCATCAGAGATATAAGAATCTAAGGGTTCCAGCATTCCAGCTGAAGCAAAGGTTTTGATACTTCCGATTTCCATAACTGAAATTGCCGGTTGTTCATTGGCAACAAAGGCACTTTGCAATTTAGCATGTAAGTCATCATATGTTCCCTGATATTCGGCAGTGATATGAATATTATTTTCTTTTCCAATCGTATCATTGAATTTTTGGGTTAATTCCAAGTTGTTTTCGGCTACTTTGTCCTGCCATGAATACCAGAATGTTAATTCGGTTACCCCGCTGTCTCCTCCCGATTCTGATTTATTGGTTGAACAGCCAAATAAGGCAACGCTCATAAGTGTGGCTAAAGAAACTTTTAAAAGCTTATTCAGTTTAGTTTTTCTCATTTTTTTCTCCTGTTATTTATCTCCCATATAGGTAAATGCTTTAATGATTTGTTTTTGTGCCAGTAAGAAGGCAATCAAGATTGGAATGACCAACATGACATTTCCTGCCATTAAAACATGGAAATTAACGCCGCTTTCAATATTCCTTAAAGAAGCTATCCCAACCGGTAATGTTCGTACAGTATCTTTTGTTGTTAAGACCAAAGGCCAAAAATAATCGTTCCATGTATTGATAAAGGTCAATAGTCCTAACGTTGTCAATGTAGGTCGTGCCAATGGCAGCATAATCTTACGAATAATCTTAAATTCACTTGCTTTATCTAGCTTAGCCGCCTCTATCAATTCTTTTGGTACCTGCTTAAAGGTCTGACGCAGCATGAAGATTCCAAATGCACTGGAAGCAAATGGTAAAATCAAACTTTGATACGTATTGATCCAGCCTAATTTTGAAAACATGACAAACAAAGGCAGGAAGACAAGCTGAGCGGGAATCATCATCGTAATCATGATTAATCCAAATAATATCTTATCTCCTTTAAACTTATATCTGGCAAAAGCATAGGCTGCCGGTACAATCGTACACATCTGTAAGATCAAGACACTTAGGGTCACGATTACACTGTTGCCCAGATACTGCATAAACGGGATAGCTTCAAATGCTCGTTTAAAGTTTTCCCATTGGAAAATCTCCGGCCACATCGTCGGTGGTATTCTGACCGTTTCTCCCAATGTTTTCACAGATGTCGTAAACATCCAGTAAAAGGGAAAGAAGAAGATCAGAAAGAGGATGATCGTGATAAGGATGCGTGGTGTTTTTTTTACTATTTTCATGATCTCTCCCCCTATTGATAATGGACTTTCTTAGATAATAATTTGAAATAAATGATGGTAAAAATACTGATGATCACAAGTAATACAACGCCAATGGTAGAAGCGTAACCAATCTTATAGAACTTAAACCCATATTCATATAGGGAATAAACCAGCGTGTTCGTACTGTTCTGCGGGCCTCCCTGCGTAATGATCTGAATCGTATCAAACACTTTAAATGAAGCGATGATATTAACGATCGTTAAGAAGAATAAGGTTGGTGAGATCATCGGAAATGTGATTTTCAAGAATGTTTGACGACGATTGGCTTTATCCAGAGATGCTGCCTCATAAAGATGTTTAGGAATACTTTGCAAAGCCGATAAAATAATGATGGTATTGTATCCCACGGTTTTCCATACAGAAATGATGACCAGTGAAAACAAAGCTATTTTAGGGCTTCCTAACCAGTCAATCGGTCCAATCTTAAAAATCGATAAAATATAATTGATCAAACCAAAATCAGTATTCATCAGCCACATCCATAAAAAAGAAATGGACGCTAATGAAACGATATAAGGTGAAAAGATAATGCTTTGCATAAAACTGTTCACTTTTGATTTCTTATTTAAGAATAGTGCCAACAATACCCCAAAGAGGATTCCCAATCCCACCGTTAAGATCATATAAACAAACGTATTGGATAAGGTCTGATAAAAGGCACTGTCTTGAAATAAGGCGATGTAATTTTTAAATCCAACAAACAATCTTGTCGGGGATATAAAATCCCATTCAAAAAAGCTGAGCTGAATCATGCTGACAATCGGATAAATCGAAAAGACTAAGAAAATAATGAGTGCCGGTGCAACAAAAAGATAGGGTTTCGCTTTTTTTAATAATTCATTTTTCATGAACGAAGGATATCCATTCTATTTTTATTTTCATCAAAACAGTGAATACTAGAATACGAAAGCGATAATTTGATTTCATCATCTAAATTCAAGTTGATATCACTAAACATTTTGACTGCTACTACGCCCATGTTCGTTTGCACACGATAAATAATTTCCGACCCTAACATTTCTTTTGTTAAAACGGTACCGGTAAAAACCAATTTTTGTTTTTGATCCTGTGTCGGTTCGTACATTTTTACTTTAGATGGTCGAAATCCGATATAAGCAATTTGTTCTGGCAACGTTGCAATCGCTTCGAATTTTTGACGTTCAATGATATTCATTTCCGGTGTTCCAATAAATTGTGCGGTAAAGACATTTTTTGGATACGTATAGATATCATGCGGTGATCCGTGTTGTCGAATCTTTCCTTTTTCCATCAAGACAATATCAGTTGCCATCGATAATGCCTCTACTTGATCATGCGTTACATAAACAAATGTCGCATTTAATTTGTGATGCAATTCAATTAATTCAGAACGCATTTGATTTCTTAATTTTGCGTCTAGGTTACTTAGCGGTTCGTCCATTAAAAAGACTTTTGGTTTTTTAACCATCGCTCTGGCTAACGCTACACGCTGTCTTTGTCCCCCTGATAATTGTGACGGCTTTTTGTCAAGATATTCCCTTAATCCAACAATATCGATAATTTCTTCAATCAGCTGTTCTCTTTCCTCTTTAGGAATCTTAGCATTAATCAAACCAAATTCGATATTCCCTTTGACAGTCATGGTTGGATAAAGCGCATAGTTTTGAAATACCATGGCAATATCACGGTCACCCGGATCGATATCATTCATCTTTTTCCCATCAATATAGAGTTCTCCTGATGAAATGTCTTCGAGTCCGGCGATCATGCGAAGTGTCGTCGATTTTCCGCATCCCGATGGTCCTACTAATACTGTAAAACTACCCGATGCAATGGTTAGATTCAGATTTTCTATGACCGTACTTTTATTGTCATAATCTTTTCTAACATTTTTTAATATGATCTCTGACATATTTCCCCCCTGTAGTTATGTTTCGTCTCTTTTGAAGACGTCCCCATTATAGCAAAGTCATATTAAATCCAAAGACAATCGACGTTAACTCTATGTAAACTATTTATCATGATCATTTTTAATTTTTAAAAGTAAGTTATTTTGGTTAAATTAAAGTTAATTGAATTTTGAAAAATACAAATATCTGCTATGATGCTTAGCGGGAGGAAATTATGGAAAAGAAATTAATTTTTTTTGATATTGATGGAACGTTGATTGACTGCCATACTAATTTAGTCAAAATGAGCCAAAAAACACGTTATAGTTTAGAAACCTTAAAAAAAGCCGGACATCAGATTTTTATCGCCAGTGGACGTTGTCTTTGCTTCATGCCACCAGAAATTCAAGAGTATCCCTTTGATGGATATATCAGCTGCAATGGTGCCAGTATTCATTATCATGGCAAAGCGATCTACAAAGATACGATTTCCCTGACGCAAATAAAAAGATTAGAGACATTCGCTAAAGAAAATCAAGTCATTTACTTTTTAGAAGAAGATCAAAAGATTTATACCAATAAAATAGATGACCCGACCTGTCTTGCCTTTGCAAAGAAATGGCAAATGCCATTATCGCATTTATATCCGCTTACAAATGCGGAAGCGTTAGATGTTCAAATGGCAATGATGATCTGTCCAAACTCACAAACCTTAGATGCCGCAAAAGTCTATTTTCAAGATGATTTTGATGTCCAAGTACATCCCGGTCAATTATCAACCGATCTTAGTCTTAAAACATCATCCAAAGGAAGAGGGATTCGCATCTTAACTGATTATTTAGATCAAAATATGACAGATACGATTGCTTTTGGCGATGGTCCTAACGATATGGAAATGTTTAATACGGTATATCTTCCCATCGCCATGGGAAATGCAGTCGATGAATTAAAAGAACGCGCAGAAGATATCACATTGACAGTTGCAGAAGACGGAATCTATCATGCTTTATTCAAACACCAATTAATCAAAGAAATCTGAGTATAAGCCCTTCATTGCATAGCATAATAACTATGTAAGGAGGTTTTTTTATGGAAAATTTAATTGATAAAGAATTATTAGAGTTTAAAGTGGAAGCGTATCATGACGGAAAATTTGAAGAAGTTACCCATAAAGACGTAAAAGGAAAATGGGCTGTCTTTTTCTTTTATCCAGCTGATTTTACATTTGTATGCCCGACTGAACTGGCGGATTTACAAGATTATTATGATGAATTAAAAACAATGGATTGTGAAGTTTATTCCGTTTCCTGCGACAGTCATTTCGTGCATAAGGCATGGGCAGATACTTCTGATACAATCGGAAAAATTAAATATCCGATGCTGGCGGATCCAACCGGTAAATTAGCGGATTTCTTTGGTATTTTAGTAAAAGATACTTTCCAAGCATTGCGTGGAACATTCATAATGGATCCCCATGGAAAAATTAAAGCCTATGAAGTACATGACATGGGCATCGGTCGTAACGCAGAAGAATTAGTGCGTAAGGTTGCCGCAGCTCAATTCGTTGCCAAACACGGAAATGAAGTGTGTCCGGCTAAATGGAAACCTGGCGAAGATACATTGATCCCATCATTGGATTTAGTAGGTAAAATCTAATGGATCAAGAGATCTATGATCTGATTATTTTAGGTGCCGGCAGTGCCGGATTAAGTGCCGGTATCTATGCCGGAAGAGCAAAGCTGAAAACATTGATCATCGATAAGAATGCTCCCGGTGGACAGATCTTGAACACGAATGAAGTCGTGAATTATCCGGGCATTATTTCTACAAATGGACCGGACTTGATTGCGTCCATGAAACAGCAGGCAATCCATTTTAACTGTGAGATCATTCATGAAGAAATTACAGATGTTATATTGGATCAGCAAATCAAAGAAATTAAAACCGCTGATAAAACTTATCGGGCCCTCGCTTTGATTATTGCCACCGGTGCCATGCCAAGAAAGCTGAACTTTCCCGGAGAAGAAGAGTTCACCGGGCGTGGAATCGCTTATTGTGCAACGTGTGACGGACAGTTTTTTACAGATTTAGATATCTTTGTAGTGGGCGGTGGGTTTGCCGCTTGTGAAGAAGCGATGTATTTAACTCGTTTTGGTAAAAGTGTAACGATGATCGTGCGTGAAGAAGATTTCACCTGTGCAAAAACGATTGGTGATAAAGTGCGTGCACATCCTAAAATCAACGTTCATTTTAATAGTGAAGTCGTTTGTGTTGAAGGGGATGATTTTGTTCATACTCTAACGTATATCAATAATCAGACAAAAGAAAAAACTGTCTATACACCAAAAAACAATGATGCCTTTGGTTTGTTTATTTTTGCCGGCTATCTGCCTGCAACCTCTCTATTTAAAGGGAAAATAGAATTAGATCAACAAGGATATGTCAAAACAAACGAACAACTCGAAACAAACATAGAGGGAGTTTATGCCGCCGGAGATTTACGCATTAAAGAACTTCGTCAAATAGTTACAGCGGTCAGTGATGGAGCAATCGCAGCCACCAACTGTGAACACTATCTAGCAAAATTTAAAGAGGAACACCCTCAATATAATGCGATCAAGCCAAAAACAAAGCAAAAGAAAGAATCCCGCAGTCAGTCTGGTTTGATTAATCAAGATTTAGCGAAACAGCTGCAAGATGTCTTTGCCAAGTTTAAAGACCCTGTGACTTTACAGCTTTACCTTGATGAAGGGGATAAGTCCAAAGAGTTAGAAGATTACATGGATAATATTGCGGACCTCAGTGATAAGGTCATGATTGAAAAATTTCATGAACCCCTTCCTGAAATGCCGGTGGTTAAATTTAAAGATTACCCTATTTGCTGGCATGGAATTCCTGCCGGTCATGAATTCAATCCCTTTATTTTAACCATGTATTACATTTCTACTCAGCAGATCCCTTTAGAAGAAGCACAAAAAGAAAACATCATGAAAATTGATCATGATGTTCACATTAAGATCGGTGTCACCCTTGCCTGCCATTTTTGTCCCGATATTGTTGGGAATATGGAAAAAATGGCACTTATTAATCCAATGATCAAAATAGACGTTTACGATATCAGCTTATTTCCTGAATTAAAAAAGAAATATCGTCTGATGTCCGTACCGGCAGTTATATTTAATGATCAGGATATTGTATTCGGTTCACAAAGCTTAGACACTTTAATAGAAAAAACAAAAGAGGCATAACGCCTCTTTTAGATTGCAAAATATAAAATAAAGACAACAAGCAAGCCAAGAATAATCGGACTGATTTGCTTTGCTTTTCCGGCAGCTAACATGGCAATGACATAAGCAAAGAATCCAAAAGCAATCCCATTGGCAATCGAATACGTTAAAATCATGGTTAGGATCGTTACAAAACCACAGCTGGCAAATACTAAATCATCCCAATCAATCCCTTTTAACTGTTGTGCCATCAAAATTCCGACAACCACTAATGCCGGTGTGGTAACAGCAGAAGTAACAGTAGATAAAATCAATGGTGAAAAAATCATTGAAATAAAGAACATGATTCCGGTTGTACATGCCGTAAGCCCGGTTTTCCCGCCTACTTCTACCCCTGAAGTAGATTCAACAAAAGAAGTAACCGTTGAGGTTCCCAAAGCAGCTCCGGCAACTGTTCCGACGGCATCTGCTACTAAAGCTCTTTCAACATTTTCTAATTGTCCTTTTTCATTTACCAAACCGATACGATTTGCCACCGCTACCAATGTTCCGGCAGTATCGAAGAAATCCACGAATAAGAATGAGAAAATGACCATGCAGGCACTCAACGGTTCTGCAAACAGTTCACCAAATCCATCCATAAACGCACCTAAAGTGTGAATACTGAAATTAAATTCAACTACTTTATCCGGTAATGTCGGCATCCCAGCAAAGCCACCGGCTAAGTGAAGAACAATACCGATGATCGCGGTAATGATCATCCCGATAAATACGGCAGCAGGTACTTTTTTTATCAATAAAACAAGGGTGATCAAAATCCCGGCAATTGCCAATAAAACTGCAGGATCTTTTAAATTCCCTAAAGCAACGGCGGTTGAACTGCTGGCAACGATGATTCCGGCATTTTTCAAACCAACAAAAGCAATAAAGAACCCAATTCCAGCACCAATCGCCAACTTTAACTGCGATGGGATCGAATTAATGATCATTTTACGAATCCCTGTTACCGAAATGAAAATAAAAATCAATCCGGAAACAAAGACAGCGGCTAAGGCAGCTTGCCAACTATACCCCAATGTTAAACAAACGGTATATGTAAATAAGGCGTTGACTCCCATCCCCGGCGCTAAAGCTACCGGATAATTTGCTACCACTCCCATGATGATAGAGGCAATTCCAGCAGATAAAGCGGTCGCAATGAATACAGAATGTTTATCCATTCCTGTTTCACTTAAAATCGCCGGGTTGACTCCAAGAATATAAGCCATCGCTAAAAATGTCGTAATTCCCGCAATGATTTCTGTTCTTACGGTTGTATTTTTAGCTTTTAACTTAAAAATCTTTTCTAACATAATTTCCCTCTTTCTTTCAAATTTCTGTCAAATACATCAAATGACTTATTTATTATACTGGAAAACAGTCTTAATCTCAAGATGAACTTATTTCAATCAATCTTCCTGTTTCATCGATGCTCTCCACAATTCTTTTATTGAAAAGCAAAAATAAGTTTGCTATGATGATTAAACGAGGTGAGCCTATGAAAAAATGGAATGTTTTGAATAATATCATTATCCCCATATTTATTATTGTAGTCTGTTCATTGGCTCCGATTCTTCATCAAAACCTTACTTATATCGCCAATCAGCTGCCCTACCGCTTTCTTGTTTTTATATTGGCTTGCTTGATTGCGTATAATTTTTACACACAGTTTACTTGCTTATTTAAAGTGACGGAATTTTATGGGCAAAAAGCAGCTTATTTGATGATCTTCTCCTTGATATTAATCCCCCTTGCAGTTTTAGTTCCCTATAATAAAAAGGATATCCTATGGTCTATGATACATGTCTGGATATCCTTTGGAGGCAGTATTCTGTTTATGATTTTGCTCAATGTCTTTTTATGGCATCTTGCCAAGACACACATTGAGATGTATCAGCAGATTCTGCCGGTCTATTTATTTTTAATAACGGGTTGCTTCACTCTTTTTGTATGGTTAGGGAGTGTCAGCTCTTTAGTCGAAATCTTTTTTATTTGTAGTTTAAACGCTTTGATTTATCAGCTCAACCGTTTATTTAAGCTTTAAGCTTCTTCAGCCATCTCTGCAACCAGGATCCTTGTTTTGGAGTCAGGCTGTTTTTTTGTGCCTGTTCAATAAAATACTGATGAGAATTCATCGGTTCCCCTTGATCTTTGATGGAAATATATTCTTGTCCCACCAACAGTTTTCCGTTGATATTATCTTGACACATAATATCGACCATATCCAAGATACGCTTTTTAATGCGCTGATCATAAATCGGAACCGCAATTTCTACACGCTTAGTGGTATTTCTTGTCATCATATCGGCTGAGGAAATGTAAACCTGTGCATCATGTCCTTTACCGAAAGCATAAATTCGGGAATGTTCCAAAAATTGTCCCACGATACTTTTTACAGTAATATTTTCTGTTTTCCCGTGCACCCCGGGAACTAGACAGCAAATTCCTCGAATCAACAAATAGATGGGGGTCCCTGCCTGACTGGCTGCTGCTAAAGCATCAATGATTTGACGATCTGTCAATGAGTTCATCTTCATAAAGATATTCCCGCTGCTGCCTTTTTCCGCTTCTTCCTTGATCTTATTAATCAGCGAAGATTTTAAGGAATTGGGAGCAACCAATAAATGCTGATAATCACCATCCAAGTTGGATATTGCCATGTTTTTAAAGAAACGAACCGCATCTTCCCCTATTCCTTGATGGTGCGTCATCAAACTGAGATCGGTATAAAGCCGAGAGGTGGATTCATTATAATTTCCGGTTCCGATCTGAGTAATGTACACAATCCCCTTATGTGTTTTACGAGTAATCAAACAAATCTTAGAATGAACTTTATAATCCTCAAAGCCATAGAGAATCTGACAGCCGGCTTCTTCCAACACTTTAGAAAACAAGATATTATTTTCTTCATCAAAGCGTGCTCTTAATTCCATTAAAACAACAACATCTTTTCCATTTTCAGCAGCTTCACATAAGTATTTAACGATCTTTGCTTCTTTTGCTAAACGATAGATCGTGATTTTAATGGAAATGGTTTCTTTATCATTGGCACACTCTTTTAATAAACGGATAAACGGAGTCATTGATTCATAAGGAAAACTCAATAGCTTATCATCTTTTAATACCTGTCGGGTAATAGAGGCTTCCATATCAAAATCCTGTGCAGGATAAGGTGAAAACGGCGGATAACTCAATGTCATCTTGCTTTTTTCCGGAACTGCTTTTAATAGATCAAACAAATATTTCATATTAATCGGAGACTGACTCATGTAATAGCACTCTTCACTAAGATCAATATGTTTCAACAAATATTTTTTTACTTTGTCATCTAACGGTCCCTGTGATTCCAAACGTACTGCGTGCAATCCACGGCGTTTCTTTAAAAGCTGTTTCATCATCTGACGATAATCTTCATAATAATCTTCCAGTTCTTCGTCAATAATCAGATCTGCACTGCGAGTAACAGAGATAATCCCGCTGTTTTTAACGATGTAATTCTTAAATATCTTATCCACGAAATACAACAGTACTTCTTCAGCTAAAACATAGCGAACGGTATTCCCTGGCAGTAAAATCAACCGTCTGCAAGCTGAAGGCAACTGTACTAAACCAAAGTAATCTTCTAATTCTTCTTTTAAGGATGCCACAATATACAAACTTCCATTTTCCAAGTGAGGAAAAGGATGCACTTTATTCATGACCATCGGTGAAAGGATCGGTGAAATCTGATGCTTAAAATAGTCATTGATGAAAGTTCGATCCTGTTTATTCAAATCCTGAATACGTTCATGCGTTATATCATAGTACGCCAGTTCTTTTTCCAAAGACTGCACCGTTTGATCTTTATAGGCACATAATGTACGAGCTGTTTCATGTATCTTTGCCAGCTGTTGGTGAGGTGTCAGATGACTGCGTACATCCTGATGTTGTGGACTCATCTCCAGCATATCATTGATGCTGCCGACACGAACCCTGAAAAACTCATCTAAATTGCTTGAAAAGATAGCCACAAATTTACATTTTTCTAATAGCGGCACCTCATTATGGTGGGCTAAATCCAGCACCCTCTGATTAAATTTTAACCAAGATAATTCACGATCCTGGCTATAACTATAGTCATAGTCTTCATTCATAATACTCATCCCCCGTCATTTGATAGCGATTCATCAAATAGCCTTCCCTTAATCCTGTATGGGAGATCGAAATGCGCTCGATTCCATACATATTCATTATTTGCAGTAGGATCAGTATTCCCGGAACGATCGTATGGATACGATCCGGTTTGATCCGTAATATCTTATGGGCACTGCTCTCCATATCATTTAATATTAAATCCAACATCATTTCGACATCTTTCTTACTAAATGCACTTAATTCCTTTACTTTTAATTCTTTACGAATTAAAAGCAATAATGCCCGAATAGAACCCCCTACCCCGATAGCTGTCGTCATTTTTTGATTTTTCGGTTTATCAGGCAAAGCATTTAACTCTTTTTTGATTCTGGCTTTCATATTTTTCACTTCTGCTTTTTTGGGAAAAAGATAATCGACATAGTCAGCATATAGATTTAATGAGCCTACCGGCATCGAAGCATTATAAAAAATATGATCCTTTTCATATCCTACAATCTCACTGCTGCCGCCGCCAATATCAATCAGCCATCCAGAATCGACATTCATGGACAATCTTGCCCCATAAAAATCATATAACCCTTCCTGATCCTGACTCAAAAGCTCAATCTCTATGCCTAACTCTTGTAAGATATGCTCAAGCACATCCTTTTTATTACTGACATTTCTTAAGGAAGCGGTCGCAAAATAATATGCATTTTCAACATGAAACATCGTACAGAAATGCTTCAATTGAGACAGCGCATCGGTTAGCTTAGCAATCCCCTCACTTGTGAGCGTCTTATTTTCAATACAGCTGGCTAACCCTAACATAATTTTTTTGGAAACTAACTGTTTAAATGTTTTTTCCTGCATGGTATATACAATTAATCTTACGGTATTAGACCCGATATCTGTCACTGCTACTTTCATCTTTTTTCTCCTAAATTATATCAAAAACTTTCTTAATTTTGTTTTATGGTTTTGTTATTTTCTTGTTAACTGCTATGTTGTTCCTAAACTAAGGGGGAGATTTTTTCTTTATTCCTTCTCTCATTTACGCGGTGTCTTTTTCTTGACTTTCTTCTTCAACGAAGCGATCTAACTGTTCGATGAATTTAGAAAGAAGCGGAGCTAATTGATTCATTTCTTCCTGTGTGTACGATTCGAATGCTTTAGCCGCCAAACGATGAGTAAAAGCACTGTTTTCAATGGCCTTATCTTTGCCTAACTGCGTTAAGTAAACACGAATGATTCGCTTATCATTAGAATCCGGCTTTCTTTTAACCAATCCTGCTTTTTCCACTTTCATCAATAATTCACTCATTGATGCTCTGGCAATATCCATATGATTCGCAAGTTCCGTCTGAGAAATCCCATCCTGTTTAGACAAAACCGAAAGCAACTGTCCTTTACCGCGAAAACTGCCTTTAGGATCGTTTTGCTGATGACATTTATGTAACGCTTTATTGCATTTCTTAAATAAAATCAATAATTCCAATTCTTCGATATCTTTCATAATTTACTCCTTTTTTCATGCACCCTTATCGTTATAATTATACTGTAAATTTAGTGAAACAACAAGTCCCCCTCATGAATCGTTCAATAGAAAATAAGTGATTCGTCTACTGGATTTGATCTTATTCTATCACTGAATAATCGATTGAAGCAGTTCTTTTTATCTGAAGACTATTCGTTTATGGGATTTATTCTTTTTGAAAACATGATGTTTGTACCCAATATAAAATGAAAAGACCATATAAAAAATGATAAATCTATGTTACGATGAAAACAGATCATTCGAGGAGGATTCATTTTGTGAAAAAAACAACAACCTTACAGCAAAAAGAAGTATTAGTGCTGCTTACGAACCAATGGGCAGACTGGGAAGCCGCTTACGCTATTGCCAATATTCAGCCAATAAAAGAATATGTGGTTAAAACTATTGCTGTTGACCATGAGTCAAAAACATCATTAGGTGGTTTAAGAACAGAAATCGATTATACATTAGAAGAATATTGTGACCTAGATGCTTTAGCGTTACTTATTTTACCCGGTGGATTAGGTTGGGAAAAAGAACCGACTGATGAAATTGCCGCATTTGTGAAAAAAGTGATTGATTCTAAAATCCCTGTTGCGGCAATCTGCGGAGCCACTTTATTTTTAGGCAGATATGGTTTTTTAAATCAGGTAAAACATACCGGTGATGAGCTGGAACTTTTCCAAAAAGAACCCCATTATCAGGGACAGGCATTTTATGAAGCCAGTCAAATCGTAATGGATCAAAACATTATCACTGCTAATGAGACCGCCGCTGTTGAATTTGCAGATGCCATTTTTAGAGTTCTTAACATGTATACAGATGAACAAATTGATGGCTGGTATCGTTATTTTAAACAGGGGATGGTGCAATAAATCAGCACACCTCAATAGGCATCATCAATCCTAATTGGACTGCCATTAACGGCAGTCCTTTTAAATCGAATCAACTAGATTTAATTTCTGCTGTCGATATGAAAAAATGACCAGCTGTCACTGATCATCTTACTTATTTCTAGTTTTTACGTGTTGCTGAAACACCAATAGCGCCTTTTCCGCCATGGGTCGTCATGACACATCCCAATTCTAAGACAATCACTTCTTTAAAACCATAATCTTTTAAAGCAGCGACCATATTTCCTAAAACATCCATTTGAACCCCTACAGAATAGAAAGCAAATGCTGTTTCTTTATCAAATTCCTCTTTACCTAAGAAATCCTGAATAAATTCTTTTGCCACTTTTTTCATCATCCCCAGATATTTTTTACCCGCAATCAGTTCTCCGTTGATAATATCAATCTGCGGTTTAATCCTAAAGATACTTGCTCCCAATGCAGCTGCATTGCTGACACGTCCGCCAGCCGAAAGGAAATCTAATTTATCCGGCACAAACGCTGTTTTTGTTCTTGTGACATAATTTTTAATTTTCTCCACCAGTTCTTCTACTGCCTGATCTGGGTTTGCTTCCACCATACGCGCCGCTCTTAGTACCAGATTTCCTAATCCCCCGGAAACATTCTTTGAATCTACCAAATGTACTTTTGCTTTCACACAATCTCTGACCCCTAAACAAGCATTTTGAAAAGTGGATGAGCAAGCTGATGAATAACCCACATGAACTATCTCGCAGTCTGGATTTTCTTTAGCGATGTTCTCAAAAAATTCTGTATATTGATATGGTCCTACCGCATTTGTTTTAGGTATTTGCTTAGTCCTTTTATAGAAATCATAGATCTCCTGTACGGGAATTTCTCCATCTTGTACGGTACGATCAGGAAAATTTAACCCAAAAGGAATAATCTGAATCCCATATTGATTTAACTGTTCTTTCGTTAAATCACAACCACTCTCCGATGTGATAATTATTTTTTTCATATTTGCCCTCCTTTAGACTTTTCATCTTTTATATTTTATGCTAGCGATCCCTTACTATCAAACCTAACACTAACAGTATACCACGTTTTTAGGAAGAATTATGTTTTTTCTTCGACTGCAAAAAAAGTACTTTTCAGTACTTTAATGATTTCCATGTTTTCGATGATGTGTATTCGATGACAACGGTTCATCCGTTAATGTGTTATAAAGGTCTCGTAATTGTGCCATAGAGAAGGACTCCAATTCATCTAATGAATAAGCGGAATCCATCGACATGATCTTTTTAATCATTTCATATTTTCCTCCTGACATATGGTGTGATAAAGCTTCTTTATGCGTCGACTCATCAATGCAGTGACAGTTATAGCGATCTTTCATTTCCGTATTATTCAAATAGTCACATAGATTTTTTTCAATTTCCAAGGAACGTGTTTCATCTTTTGAATAAATACTGACCTGCAAAAGGGATTCTTGTTTAAAATACTGCTGATAAGCTTCGTTCTCCATTAATTTTACCAGTGCCTTTTGATAGTGCAGTCCCACCATATTGATTAAAGACAGTGTTTCTTGTGCTTCCTGATTATAGGCTTTTACTTGCATGACATTATCCTTTTGATCTAAAATCAACTCTAAACTCGGATTGATGTCAAGGGTAATATAGCTGTATTCTTCTGCCAAAACAGGACGGTTAACAATAATAACGATCATGACACAAACAGCAATGCAGGCAAGACTCCCCCACTTTAAAATGGGATGCTTAAAAAAAGAACGCTGCTTGATATTTTGCCACGTTTTGTCCTTCAATGTCTCTTCTGCTTTTATCTTAGACATCGCTTCTAATGGTCCTTTAGTCAAAATAATCGCCTCCCAGTTTTTCTTTTAATTCCTGTTTTGCTCGTCGCAATCGTGTATGTATCGTATTTTCGTTTTTCTTTAACATAGCGGCAATCTCAACGATCTTATAGCCTTCATAATAATGCAGATAAATCAGATCACGATATTTAGGAGAAAGCGTCATGACCACTTCTAAAAGATGTCCCTGATGAGAATAAGGATCAATTTGGAAATGACTGAAATCATCTGTTAAGACCGCTTTCTTTTTATACCAAGATCCTAAAAAATCATGACAGGCATTCATCGTGACTCGGATCATCCATGCTTTTTCATGCTCGGCTGAAGCAAATGAATCTTTTTTAGTAGCATACTTAAAAAAGACATTCTGAAATATATCCTCGACATCCGCCTGTTGTTTTAAATGAAGAAAACAGATGCGTCGAATCATATCTCCATAGGTCTCTATTGCAAATTTAATTTCTGCTTCTGTTTTCATAGTGGTCTCCTAAATGTAATTATCTGCGTTGTCGTTGATGGTGCATTGAACGGCTATGGTGTTGTGTCGTGTCATTTTGATGACAGCCCTTTTCATCATTATAGCAAGTTTCCGTGCAGCTTTCACTTCCCATGCATGTTTCATTTCCATATGGACATTGCCAAGGGTCATTTTCATCACTTAAAACGGTTTCTTGCACCCAGTTTTGGCAATCTTCATGATACGTATGCACTTGACACGTTTTTGCATAAGCATCATCACTTAAAGGCTGATTTAGTGCATAAATAACAGCTCCGCCTCCCAATAAACTTGTAATGCCTAAAACAGATAATATTTTCATCATAGTGTATTTCCTCCTTGATAGCTTCATTATTAATACGATACTGCCTTATAAAACCTTTCAAATATTCAAAAAAAACCGGTTTCCCGGTCTTTTCTTATTCTTGTTGTGCAAACTGTGCATTATAAAGCTGTTCGTAGAATCCGTTTAATTGAATTAATTCTTGATGCGTTCCTTTTTCTACGATTCTTCCATCGCGAACAACTAAGATCAAATCTGCACTTTTAATCGTAGATAAACGATGAGCAATAACAAAGCTTGTACGATTTTTCATCACATTCTGCATCGCTTCCTGCAGCATTTTTTCCAAACGGGTATCAACGGAAGACGTTGCTTCATCTAAAATCATGATCTGCGGATCTTTCAAGATTGCTCTGGCAATCGTCAATAACTGTTTTTCCCCTTGAGAAATATTATTTCCTTCCTCATTGATCTGCATATTGTAGCCATCTGGCTGCGTACGAATAAAATGGTGAACATTCGCCTGTTTTGCCGCCTCAATAATTTCATCTTTTCTGGCATCCATACGCCCATAACGAATATTGTCATAGATTGTTCCGTTAAATAGCCACGTATCCTGTAAAACCATCCCAAATAAAGAACGCAGATCTTCTCGATCCATATCACGGATGTCTACACCGTCAATCTTGATTCCTCCCTGTGTCACATCATAGAAACGTAACAGCAAGCTAATCAAGGTCGTTTTTCCTGATCCG
Source organism: Beduini massiliensis (assembly GCF_000829905.1). Lineage (GTDB taxonomy): Bacteria > Bacillota_I > Bacilli_A > Erysipelotrichales > Coprobacillaceae > Beduini > Beduini massiliensis. The sequence goes on along the minus strand of NZ_CDPP01000005.1, from coordinate 122,497 downwards.
GTTGGCCCTACTACAGCCACCATTTGACCGCTCTTGATATCTACATCAAGATCATGGATGATTTCTTTTTCATTGTAGCCAAAATAAACATGATCAAATGTGACGTTACCTTCGATTTCATGAACAGGCTGCGGATGATTGGTAATGACTTCCTCTTCCTCGTTCAAGACTTCAAACACACGAGATATTGCCGCAAAAGCAGACTGAATTTGCGAAGATAAGTTACTTACCTGAGAAATCGGATCATTCACCTGCCAGATATAGCGGATAAAGGCTTGCAGCTGTCCGATTTTCAATGTACCATTGATCGCTAAAATGCTTCCAATCAAACCGATTGTTCCAATAACCGTATATGTGACGAATGAAATACAAGGCGAAATGATAGAAGACATAAATTGTGCCTTGAAAGCATTTTGACATAAGTTTTCATTAATATCTTTAAATTGATGGATTGATTTCTTCTGTTTATTAAAAAGCAGAATTTCATTATATCCGGTATACATCTCGGTAATTGCCCCATTCAGCTTTCCTAAAGCATCCTGCTGCGCTTTGAATCGCTTCTGTGAACGATGGACGATAAAACGAGTAATCAACAACGCTATCGGAATAATCATGCAGACAACAATCGCCATCATCGCGTTGATTCTGACCATCATCGTGATAGCTAAGACCAATGTTAAAACACCACTGATGATTTGAGTTAACGTCTGCTGTAAAGCGTTTGACACTGTATCGACATCATTCGTAATACGACTTAATACATCTCCAAACTGGTGCTTGTCAAAATAACTGACAGGCAGATGACGTATCTTTTCCTGCAAAGCATTCCTTAGATCATGCATCGCATTTTGAATGGAGTTGGTTAAAGCAAAAGTTAAGACCACCTGTGATAATGTTTTAATCAGATAAATCATGACTAAAACAATAATAATTTTGATAATAGCGGCAAAGTTAACCCCGGCATTAGGTACATGATTGGCGATGTTAGTCGCATCACTCATTAATTGAGACGTAATCATCCCTTCGACCGTTGGTGCAATCGCTAAAGCAATATTGGTCACTACAACCATTAGGATGGCCACAAAGAATCCCCATTTATAAGGAGAAATAAAAGGTGACAACTGTTTAATAGATCGTTTGAAGGTTTGCCATTTCTTACTCATAAGCCAATTCCTCCTCACTTAACTGAGATGCTGCAATTTCATAGTAGATCGAGCAATTTTTGAGAAGTTCCTTATGCGTTCCTTCCCCTACTACTTTCCCTTCATGCAAAACGATAATCTTATCGGCTTCCATGATCGTAGAAATACGTTGTGCAACAACCAGCATAATCGATTGTTTTGTTTCTTCTTTCAATGCCTTTCTAAGCATGGCATCGGTTTTAAAATCTAAAGCTGAAAATGAATCATCGAAAATATAGATTTCCGGTTTTTTGACCAATGCACGGGCAATACTTAAACGCTGACGTTGTCCGCCGGATACATTCGTGGCACTTTCGGTAATAACCTCATCAAAGCCATTTGGCTTTTCCATAATAAAATCATATCCCTGTGCAATTTTAGCGGCATGAACAATTTCTTCCATCGTCGCATCTTCTTTGCCATAACGGATATTTTCCGCAATAGTGCCAGTAAACAGCATTGCTTTTTGCGGAATAAAGCCAATTTTCTCACGCAGTGTTTCCATGGAATAATCTTGAACGTTTTGACCATCGATTTTAATCATTCCGCCACTGACATCATAAAAGCGCGGTATAAGGTTAATTAACGTACTTTTCCCTGAACCGGTACTGCCAATAAAGGCAATGGTCTCTCCCTGACAAGCTTTGAAAGATACATCTTTTAAGACTGGTTCTTCTCCATCCGGATAAACAAAAGTGACATGATCAAATTCTAAAGAATGCTCAGCAACACTAGGTACATCCATAGTACTCTCTTTATCTTTAATAAGCACCTGCGTACTTAATATCTCTTGAATACGTTTAGCTGAAACAGCAGCACGCGGATACATGACAAAGACACTGCAAAACAGCATCATTGAGAACATGGCATGAAATAAATAGTCTTGAAACGCAACTAATCGCCCTACCTGCAATGTTCCCGCATCGATCATTTGACTTGCCAAATAGAATATAAAGACAGCCGCTAAATTCATTAATAAAAAGAAAATAGGTTGAGTAACGGACATTAATTTAAAGATTTTCTTTGTATATCCTGTAAATTCAACGTTGGTTTCATTAAAACGGGCTTGTTCATAGTGATCATTATTAAAAGCACGAATGACTTTGATTCCCGTTAAGTTTTCTCTTGAAATACGATTCAAATGATCTAATGACGCCTGTTGTTTTTGTGACATCGGCTCTGAAATCTTAGCGACCAAAATAACCCCCAGAATAACAATCGGTAACGTTGCGGCAATCACTAAAGATAAATCCAAAGAAGTTCTTAATGTCATGATAAAACTGACAACCAGCATGACCGGCGTCATTAAAGCGGTTCTTAAAATCACATTGATAAACATCTGGATCTGAAACGCATCATTGTTTGTTCGAGTAATCAATGATGAAATTCCAAATTTATTGAATTCGCTAGGTGAGAAATCCTGCACCTTTGTAAAAATATCGTTACGGATATCACGTGTAATGGACGTTGAAATCTTTGCACAGCAATACCCTAGTAAAATCGTTCCTGCTACTCCCACAATCGAAATAACAAGAATCGCTCCCCACATGGAATATAAGTAGTTACGATCCTGATTTTTAACACCGATATCAATCATATTGGCGATAATCGTCGGGATTCCCAATTCTACAAGTGCAAACCCAAAGACAGAAATCACATTTAAAACCAATAACTTTTTATATTTTTTCAAATACTTTAAAATAAGTTTCATATTAATCTCCTTCCCTTGTTGTTTTTACTCGACTGTACTATCATAAACTATAAAGTAACCTTATAGTCAAGGGGTATTTTATGTATTTTGAACTTTTACCTAAAATCCTTATCAATTTATAGGAAAACCAAAGGCAATCTATCTTTATTTCATGAACAAACTCATAGCCAGCTTGAATAATTCATGATATAAAGAAGATAGAAACGAAAGGCAGGGAGGTATGGATATGCAAGAAAACCATGAAAAATATTTTACAACCGGTGAATTTGCCCGCATTTGCAATGTTCCTAAACATGTACTGTTTCATTATGATCAGATTGGCTTATTTACTCCGGCAATCGTTAAAGATAACCAATATCGCTATTATTCTCATCATCAATATGAAACGTTTGCGATTATTATGATTCTTAAAAATATTGGGATGTCATTGCAGGATATCAAGATTTATCTGGAGCAAAGAACCCCTCAAATGCTGATTGATTTATTAAACGATAAAGAAAAAGAACTGGACGATCAAATAAAAAAACTTAAACATGCTAAGGAATTTATCAAAGCGATTCGCTCGACAACATCCAAAGCTTTAAAAGCAGATGTCAATGAGGTCAGTTTGGAATATATGGAAGAAGAAATCCTGTTATGCAGTGATGATGTGGAAAACGCCACCAGCAAGCATTTTGCGACTTATATGGAAGAGTATGTCAACTTCTACAATAATAATTATCTTGCTACCGAGGATCGTGTCGGTGCGATTTTATCCATCGCCAACATTAAAAACAAAGACTATACTAATTTTCAATATTTATTTACCCGTACCAAAAAACGTAATTTAAAAAATATCAAGATCAGAAAGGCCGGATATTATATCGTGGCTTATCATAAAGGACCTTATGATTTAGCCTATAAGGCTTATCAGCGAGCACTTGACTATGCACAAAAGCATGAAATCATTTTAGGTGAAATGGCATATGAAGAATACATTCTTTCCGACATTGCCGAACGTCACACAAAAAATTATATTACAATGATCTACTTAGAAACCAAATAGAGACCTAGCAAGGTCTCTTATTGTATAATCACTGTACTCACCATCATGGAAAAGAAATCACCGATAAAAACAACCACCATACGAATAAATTCGGTAACACCATTGCTGATAGCTTTTGCTCCCTGAGCGACGGCATTTTCTTTTCCGTCATCATAAATAACATAATGATCTTCTAATTGTTCTTCGTTTTTTATATCTGATTCTAACTGACTGGTGGATTGATTAACAATATCCGTTTTGATTTCCGGACCTTTAATCACGGCATTAACAACCACTAAGAAAATAACCACCAGAAATACATCGACGATGATATCTCTCATTGCTGTGCCTCCAAATAATCGTGAATGGATAAAGCCAGTATATCCAAACTGTTTTTAACTTCACTGAAACTGTTTTCAACGCCTCCAACTTCAATCAGCAGCATATGATCTGTTACATATTGATTATAATACGCTTCTCTTTCAAAAGTCCCTCGACTGATTCCCGGCATGTAACTGTCAATCAATGTTGACAAAGCTTGTGAAGCTCCGCGTACCGCTTCCACTTTTTCACTCAGCCCGCCGATAACGAACATCATTTTCGCATATGCTTTATCATTCGCTAAAAGTCGTGTCACATTTGCTCCCACAGAATCGCGATGGAAGTCGATGACTAAATCAAAACTGCCTTTATTCACTAACGCTTCGGTGAGGAATGTATTTGAAACCTGATAGAGGTCATCATACTGCAATCCATTCGCTGCCGCATAATTTTCAAAATTACTTTCCTCAACGATCACGTTATACCCCATCGTTCTTAATTTCTCCGCTAAATACTTACTGCCTTCAAATACCCCTTGATCGGTATATTTTTCCTGCTGATGCGTAGAATAGATGTAAATACTTTTATTAACGCCCTGATTCTGATTCAACTTCACCATCTGCGATTCAAGATCACTGACTACCTTGCTGTCCTGCTTTTCCAAAGCATCCACTCGGACATTATTATTAAGTAGATTTGTTACACACATATTGAGTGCAAACAAACATACGCTGAATATCAAAAACTTCCCTAAAATATAAAATCCTGAATTTCTTCGCATATCCTCACCTTCTATTCACTTATATAATGTATGAAAAGAATTGCGGATTTAGAACATTAATTCAAAATATTCATCAAACAAATACTGATCATGTTCGATAAGATTTCAATACGATAATCGATATCTTTACTTGTTATGACATAATTCTTGTTGATTGGATTCATTATTTCTTCAATTAAATGATAGCGTTCCTCTTGTTGGAGGGTTCCTAAATGTCCCATTAAAAATTGTTTTTTCTCCTCATCTAATTCTCCTTGATAGGGATCTTTTCGCACAACTTTCAATATATTTTGACCACCTTGCAAATTTTCAGAGAAAAAACCTTCAACATATTTAAAAAATTCATTGATCAGATTGCTGACTTTAATGACACAGGGAATCCCGATTGCAATCACTTTGCAGCCTAAATACCCTTCATCAATCGCCGTTGTATAATTCCCCACACCGCTTCCCGGACGAATACCGATATCATTGATCTGAATCGTCTTATACAAAGCATCGGACTGAACCGCTGAAAGCGAATCAATAGCAATTACCAAATCAATTTGATATTTCTCTACGATACTCTTTACCATCTCCGCACTTTCCAAACCGGTCTGCCCCTTTACGCGGGGAATAAATAAATAAAGATGATCGAGTGTTATTTCCATTTTACCAACAATCTTAGGTCCGATCGCGTCCGCATTAAAATCAGCATTACCTAGTCCCACAACCAGAATCCGCTGTGCCGGTAAATAAGGTGTCATCACTACTTTAAACGCTTCTAAAAGATCCTCTTGCTGATAATCATTTAAAATAATCTCATCATAATGTCCTTTTGGCTCTTGAAAAAAATCATACTGTTCTAAGATAATTTCATTAAATGTGAGCTTATTAAACTTATAATCTTCGTTTTCTTTAAGATGTTCCAGCTGTTCTCTGGCTAAATCTGTATTATTTTTCATAGAATCACCAAATTTAGTATGACCATAAAACCATGATTCAACAAAAAAATAAAAATAAGATTGCATTTCATTTCTATTTTTGTTAAAATTGGTAAGGAAATGAATCGGAGGTGGACAAAAATGGCTAACATGAAACAACAAATCAAACGTTATAAAAACGATGATGCTAAACGTGCTGTTAATAACGGATACAGAACTGCTTTAAAAACTGCTATCAAAAAAGTATTAGCTGCTGTTGAAGCTGGAAATAAAGAAGAAGCGATTGCTGCTTATAATGTAGCTTCTAGTAAATTAGATGCATCTGTAACAAAAGGATTCCATCACAAAAACTATGCTTCTAGACAAAAATCTAGATTGGCTAAATTAGTAAACTCTATTAACTAAGGCTAATAGAGTTTTTTTGTTGTGTAAAACTACGTTATCAATACGGTTTTTTTTTTACGCTTTTTTTGCTATGATAGTAACGAGGTGATTGAATGAACAGAAATGAAATCAGCCTTCAAGATACCTGGGATCTAACCAAAATCTATGAAGACGAAAAAAGCTTTAATCAAGATTTAAAAGAAACCAAAGCGTTATGTGAGAAATTAGTTCAGCAAGAAAAAACGTTTATTGAAAGTGCTGATCAGTTTTATCAATTTTTAGAAGATTATACCAAGATGGATCGTCTTCTTTCAAAATTATATTGCTATACGCATTTGAGTGTTGATGTTGAACCTAACAATCCGTCTATTAAAAGCATGGAAGCAAGAGTCATGGCACTTTATGAACACATATCACAGAGCTTGACTTTTGTAGATTTAGAAATTATCGCTCAGCAAGAAACAATCAAAGAATACCTGAAAGAGGAACGTTTTAAGGTTTATCGCTATAATATGCAGGAAACTTTCCGACAAGCCAGCCATACCCTTTCTAAGGAAATGGAGGATCTGCTTGCTCAGATCTCCCCTTTGGCAGATACCGGAAGCGATGTTTTCGATGCATTACGACTGGAATTTGAACCGGTCTTAGTAGATGGGAAGGAAGAGTTCTTAAACAGTGCCACATTAAATAAATTCTTAAAGAACGAAAATGAAGAAGTGCGCCGTACTGCCTACCACCATTTTTATAAAGAATATCAACGTTTTGAAAATGTTTTCGCCAAGACTTTATCAAGCACCATGAAAAAGGACGCTTTTTTAGCAAAAACTCGACATTTTGAAGATAGCTTAGCTGCCAGCTTATTTGCCGATCAAGCCCCAAGTGAGCTGTTTCATAAGATTTTACAGCAAGCCAATGAGAAATATCGTCCGCTCTTTCATCGTTACAATACATTGAAAAAACATTTAATGAACAAAGATATCATGCATAACTATGATTTGAGTGTCCCTTTGGTTAAATCAAAGCCACGTCATTATACTATCGATGAATGTTTTGATATTATTTTAAAATGTGTAGATGTCTTTGGTGATGAATATACCGATATTATTAAAAAAGCGAAAGCCGAACGTTGGATTGACTTTTATCCGCATGTCGGTAAACGTGCCGGTGCCTATTCAAGTGGATGCTATGACACGAATCCGTATATCCTCATGAATTTCATCGGTGACTATCAGTCATTATCGACCATGATTCATGAATTGGGACATAGTTGTCATACTTATCTTTCTAATCAATATCAGCCACCGCAAACCAATAGCTATCGCATCTTTGTAGCAGAAGTCGCTTCTACAGTCAATGAAATGCTGTTGATTCAGCATTTGTTGGCAAATACTCAAGATAAACAAGAAAAAGCCAGCCTGCTTTATGATCTCTTGGAAAACTGTGTAGGCTTGATTTTTAGACAACCGATGTTTGCGGATTTTGAATATAAGCTGCATCAGATGGCGGAACATGATCAGCCGATGTCCAGTCAAATCATCACGGATCTGTATCAGCAATTAAACCAAGAATATTTCGGACCGGATGTTGTGTTAGACGATCTGACTCGTTATTCTTGCTATCATGTGCCACATTTCTACTACAACTATTATGTCTATAAGTACACTTTGGGAATGTGCTGTGCCTTAGCCATCACAGCCCGCATTACTAAACATGATACTCAGCAAATTGAATGTTATCTTCAATTCTTAAAATCAGGTGGAAGCAAACCACCGATCGAATTGCTGAAAACTGCCAATGTGGACCCATTATCTGATCAGCTTTATGATGATGCTTTCCATTATTTTGAAGATTTATTAAATGAATTTGAAAGTTTAATGCTGGAAAAGGAGTAAACGTATGAAAAGAGAGGAAACTCGCTCAATCCAAGTCGGTGACTTAGTTATTGGGGGAAATCATCAAGTCATCATTCAATCGATGACCAATACAAAAACAAAGAATATTGAAGCTACTGTAGCTCAAATCAACCAATTAGCGGCAGCCGGATGTCAATTAGTCCGAATGGCTGTTTTTGATCAGGACGATGCCTTAGCGATTAAAGAAATTAAAAAGCAGGTTACCCTGCCTTTAGTCGCGGATATTCATTTTGATCATCGTTTAGCCTTGATTGCCATTGAGTCGGGAATCGATAAGATTCGGATCAATCCCGGTAATATCGGATCAAAAGAAAAGATTGAAGCGGTGGTGAATGCCTGTAAAGCCAAGCATATTCCCATTCGTATCGGTGTCAATGGCGGTTCTTTAGAAAAAGATATCCTGCAAAAATACGGTCGCCCTACTCCCGAAGCGATGGTCGAGAGTGCAAAGCGTCATGTTGAAATTTTAGAAGAATTAGATTTCCATGATATCTGTATTTCTTTAAAAGCATCATCTACATTATTAACCGTAGAAGCCTATAAATTAGCCAGTCAAACCTTTGATTATCCGCTTCACCTAGGTGTCACAGAATCAGGCACTGCACTTGGCGGCACAATCAAATCAAGTGCCGGCTTAGGTATCTTATTATACGAAGGGATTGGCAATACGATCCGCGTTTCCTTAAGTGATGATCCATGTCAGGAAATCCCTGTCGCCAAAACATTATTGAAAGAGTTTGGTTTATTGAATAATGTTCCGACCCTAGTTTCTTGTCCGACTTGCGGACGTATTCAATATGATCTGATTCCGATTGCTAAAGAGATTGAACAATTTCTCAATACGATTCATGCTGATATTACCGTTGCCATCATGGGCTGTGCGGTAAATGGTCCGGGCGAAGCAAAACACGCAGATATTGCGATTGCCGGTGGAGTCAAAGAAGGATTATTGATCAAAAAAGGAGAAATTATCAGAAAAGTTAAGCAAGCTGATATGGTGGAAGAATTAAAGGCAGAAATACTAAAGATGGTACAATAAATGTATCATCTTTTTTCATTCATTTGCATATATACAGATTAGGGGGAAATATCACGATGAATCTAAAAGAAAATTATTTGCATATCCAATCTTTAACACTCTCTAAATTAAAAAGAATATGTCAAGACTATCAATGTCAGATTAACGATTATGATCTTAATATCATTCTTCAGATCATAAAAAATAATGTTTATGCATTGGTAACTGCCCACTATCATCCGGTTTTATATAATGAGATAGAAAAAGAGACAAACATCTCTGTTTGTCATCAATTTAAACCCATTATTCAAGATTCTATTTTATTATTTTAATCCCGGTTCAAACAACTTATTGCGAATCATCGCAATCTCACGTTTATATGGGGCTTTTTCTTCATGATACGGCGTTTCTAAAAACTTAGGCACATGGCAGAGACGTTCATTATAAATAATAGAACAAAGGGTATCAAAACCAATGTGACCATAACCGATATTTTCATGTCGGTCTTTTTTTGCTCCACGTTCATTTTTAGAATCATTGATATGCATGGCTTTAATACGATGAATCCCGATTTTTTCATCAAACTCATCTAAATATGCATCAAATTGAGTAAGATCATACCCGGCATCATGCAGATGACAGGTATCTAAGCAGACCCCTAATTTATCATTATGTTCAACATGATCAATCATATATTTTAACTGATCGGTCGTATAGCCTAGCTCACTGCCTTTTCCCGACATCGTTTCTAAAGCAACAATGACTTTCGTATCTTCATTCAAGACCATGTTTAATCCTTTGACGATTTGATTTAACCCGGCTTCTTCCCCCGCTTTAACATGGCTTCCCGGATGCAAAACAACCATCTTGACGCCAATCGCCTCTACTCTTTCAATTTCCTGTCGTAAAAAGTCTACTGCCAGTTCAAAAGTTTCAGGTTTTATCGTATTGGCTAAATTAATAATATAAGGAGCATGCACTAAGACATCTTCAATCGCAATGCCATGTTGTTCCATCAATGCTTTTGCTTCATCAATTCGCAGCTCTTCGATTTTTTTGCGGCGTGTATTTTGTGGCGCACCCGTATAAAACATAAAGGTATTCGCTTCATAAGACAGGGCTTCTTTGACGGACCCTACCATCATTTCTTTTCCTGACATGCCGACATGACTTCCAATTTTCAACATTCTAATAATTTCCTTCTTCTTTTTGTCTTTTTTCAATCTGTGCCTGTTTTGCACGTTCTTTTTTCTGACGACGAATATCCTGCTGGATAATCGAACGTTTTTCTTTTCTAACTAATTTTTGAATTTCCATCTTACGTTTCTTTTTATAACCGGGCTTTACTTTAGTTGGACGGCTGACCATCTTAGAGATACGTGTTTCAATCTCATTGCTGCGACGTACACGTTTATTACGACGATCACGATCTGCCAAATCCACCCAAACCCCTTCTTTAATTTCTTGATTTTTAAATTTGATCCCTTTATTTTCCAGATATTTAATACTTCCCTCATCTTCTACATTGTATAAGCTATAGCAGATTCCGGTATATTTTCCACGTCCGCAGCGACCTGCACGGTGTACATAGAAATCTAATTCCGTAGGAAAATCCATAGAAATAATATGACTTGCACCATCAATATCAATTCCTCTTGCCGCAATATCCGTAGCGACAATATATTGATAGTCCATATTATTGATACGACGCATCATTTGGCGACGTTCACGCGGTTCCAGGTCCCCATGAATCTCACCGACACGATAGCCTTCATCATGAAGTTTTTGTGTAATTTCTCTTGCTTCACTGCGCTTATTACAGAAGAGCAGACAGATATAAGGATCAATCGTATCCATAATCTTTTTAAGCAATTCAAATTTACTCTTATGACGGACAGGAACTAAGATATGTTCAATATTATCCGTTGTCACTTTCTTTTCATCAATCTCAATAATCTGTGGGTTCTTCATATATTTTCTTAAAAACGGACGAATATTCTGAGGAATGGTGGCACTAAACACCAACATCTGCAAATCATCTTTCATCCGTCCGGCAACGGCATCAATATCTTCAAGATAGCCAAACTCCAAGGTCATATCCGCTTCATCTACAACAAAAATATCGGCAGTGGTTATTTTCAAGGCCTGTTCATTGATGGATAAATCACGAATTCTTCCCGGTGTCCCGATTACCACATGGGGCTGGACAGCTAATTTATCGATTGCTTTTTGTTTATCATTTCCACCGATGACCAAGGACACACGGATTGCCGGATTCGCTTTTTGAAACAGACGTGCATGTTCAAAAATCTGCGTTGCTAATTCGCGTGTCGGAGCTGTAATAACAGCCTGCACCTTATCAGAATCCGTATGAATCTCATTCATGATAGGAAGTAAGAAAGCATGTGTTTTTCCTGTTCCGGTTTGAGAAATCCCAATAATATCAGTATGATGCATGACTTGCGGGATAACTCTTTCCTGTATTTTTGTCGGCTTTTTGAAATTAAGCAGACGAATTGTATCATTCACAAACGGTTTAAAGTTAAATTGCTCAAAAGTTTTCATTTTATCACTCCTTTTTTTATTATACATAAACCAAAATAAATAAGCAAATACCCTGATTAAAAAATTGGCGTATGTCTTATTTTAACAAAATCGTGACTTTTGTCAACTATTGGATAACATCTTGTCTTTTTTTACATATACTAAGTAAGAGGAGGTAAAACAATGAATAACTACCCACCGCAGTATCCATTTTACGGCTATAGTGCACCTTACTATCCAAGTCAAATGAACATGCCGATGAATCCAATGCAATATCAAAATCCGATGATGCCAATGTCACCGATGAAGAAAAGTCTGATCCCATTCAACATGCAAACTACATTAAGGACGGCTCAAAAAGCCATTACGACATTTAACCAAGTCATTCCTGTTATTTATCAAGTACGACCGATAGTAAGCAACGCCAAAACCGCATTTAAAGTGATTAAAGCGGTCAAACAGATGGACCTCGACCCATCTTTTGACCAAGAGATCGACGAAGCATTAAAAAATGTCACCGATGAAGGCACGCAGTTTGAAAATATGCTATAATCTTTCTGAGGTGATGAAATGAAAGTATTTAAAGTCGTTCCTCGCGGCTATTGCCAAGGGGTTGTTAACGCAATTAAGATCGCAAAGTCTACCCGTCAGCAATATCCTGATGAACCGATCTATATTTTAGGTATGATCGTGCATAATCAGTTTATCGTTGACGCCTTAAATAAACTGGGGATTCGCACCATTGACAGTAAAGGAAAATCACGCTTAGAGTTATTAGATGACATTGACTCCGGAGTGGTTATTATCACTGCACATGGTGCTGGTCAAAACGTCTTTGAAAAAGCAAGGCAGAAAGGGCTGATTGTTGTCGATTCTACATGTAAGGATGTCATTAAGACCCATGAATTAATCTCACACTCTCTAAACATGGGACAAGATATTCTTTACATTGGAAAACACGGTCACCCTGAAGCCGAAGGCGCTTTGGCTATTCATCCTCAACGTATCCATTTGATTCAAAACCAAGAGGATATTGACCATTTAAAAAACAAAGAAAAGCATTATGTTTTGACCAATCAGACAACGATGAGCATGTGGGATGTGCAGGCATTAGCACACTATGCAACAACGCAATTACCGCATGTTGATATTATGAAAGAAACCTGCAATGCGACAACAATTCGTCAGCAGGCGATGGCAGCTTTGCCTGAAGAGGTTGATTTTCTTTATGTTGTAGGAGATCCTCATTCCAATAATACAACACGCTTAGCGAATATCGCGAAAGAAAAAAAGGATATCCCTGTACGTTTGATAGAAAGTGTAGAAGACATTCATTTAGATGATTTAAAAGGCAGAGCATATATTGCTGTAACTGCTGGGGCTTCCACGCCTACCTATCTTACGAATATGGTGATTCACTATCTTGAACAGTTAGATATAGAAAATCCTGAAACCTACAAGCTGCCAGTCATCGATACCGAAAAAATTTTAAACTAGTACCAATTCGTTGGTACTTTTTAATAGAAAAAGACAATTCCTCCTAAGAGCAATTGCCTTTTCTTTATTTTTCATCAATCCCACAAGGACGCATCCCTGTCGACTGCATCACTTTGTTTTCTTCGATTTGCTGATAGATACCATAACCTCCAGCAATATTCTTACATACATAGCCATGTTGGCTTAAAATACGGCATGCCAAATAACTTCTCAGTCCGCTTTGGCAGTACACTTGAATTTCTTTATCTTGATCAAGGTCGATCAAACGTTCTCGCAGTTCATCTAAAGGAATATGCAATGCGTTTGGGAAATGTCCGCGCTGATATTCTAACTGTGTTCTCGTATCTAAAATGATGGCTTTTTCATCGTCTTTCACGTCCGACCAATGTATCTGTTTCACCTTGTCTGTCAAGATATTCTCAATTACAAATCCAATCATATTCATAGGATCTTTGGCAGAAGAAAATGGCGGTGCATAGGCTAAGTCTAGTTCCGTTAGATCATAAGCGGTCATCTTTGCACGGATTGCTGTTGCTAAAACGTCAATTCGCTTATCCACCCCATCATACCCTACTATCTGCCCGCCTAGAATCGTTCCATCGGCTTTATCAAACAGAACTTTCAGATACATATTTTTAGCCTCAGGATAATAGGTGGCATGACTTGCAGAAGTGATAATTGCATAATCGTAGTCTATATCAGCTGTTTGTGCTTCTTTTTCATTTAGTCCGGTTGCCGCGATCTGCATATCAAACAATTTAAGAATAGAAGAACCTTGACTGCCTTTATAACGACTGTTGATCCCACAGATATGATCTGCCGCAATACGTCCCTGTTTATTTGCCGGCCCCGCTAAAGAAATAAGCGTATCTTTTTGGGTAATAAAATGCTTCACTTCCACAGCATCACCGACAGCATAAATATCCTCAATATTGGTTTGCATATGGGCATTGACTTTAATAGCCCCTTTGATTCCAAGGGCAATCCCTGCCGTTTTTGCCAACTGACTATCCGGTTGTACACCTACTGCCATCAGGATCATATCGCATGCGATTTCTTTATGATTATCTAACACTGCCCATGTATCTTCATCTTTCTTGATAATTTTAGTCAGCGATGTTTCCAACAATAATTCAATCCCTTGGTGTTTTAGATAATTTTGAACAATAGCGGCCATATCCTTATCTAATGGTGTCATAATCTGATCCAGCAGCTGAACAACGGTGACGTCCATTCCTTTTTCTTTAAGATTTTCTGCCATCTCCAAACCAATAAATCCAGCCCCGACAACAACCGCTTTTTTTACTTCATGATTTTGAATGTAATCGTGAATTTTAAAAGTATCTTCGACCGTACGTAAAGTAAAAACATTATCATGAGTCACACCATCTATTGGCGGCAGGATTGCCTTTGCTCCCGGAGAAAGAATGAGTTTGTCATAGCTTTCCACATAAGTCGTATGGTTTTCAAGATTTTGTATCGTCACCGTCTTTTCCAATGCATTGATTTTAGTTACTTCCTGATGAGTGCGGACATCAATGCGGAATCGATGATAAAAAGATTCCGGGGTCTGCAAAGTTAAAGCTTTTTCATCTTCAATACTTCCCCCAATATAATAAGGAAGCCCGCAGTTGGCATAGGAAATATAGTCACTTCTTTCTACCATGATAATTTCCATCTGTTCATCTAAACGGCGTAATCGCGCTGCTGCTGTAGCTCCTCCGGCAACGCCGCCGACAATCACAACTTTCATTTTCATCACTCCTCCTGTAAAGTCCTTTTACTTTTATAAATACCCCCAATGTTGATAACCTCACGATAGCCCATCTTTGCAAGCTGAAGCAAAGCGGCTGAACTCCTTGCCCCGCTGTGACAATACACATACAGCTTTTGATCTTTTTTTAAATCAATGGTCTCGATCCTATCTAAAGGGATATTTTTACTGTTTTTTATATGTCCTGCTTTAAATTCTTCGCTTGATCTTACATCAAGCAAAACAATATTTTTTTCATAAGCTTCATCGACATAGTCGTCAAACGTTTTCTTCCTTCTAAAAAGCATACCCTTTCCTCCTTTCTAATCCTCTTGACAATACATCACTTTTAATACTTTAATCACTTCAATGATTCGCTGATCGCTGATTCGATAATAAACATTTAATCCTTTCTTATCACTTTCTATAAAACCTGCCAATCTAAGTGCTGAAAGATGCTGAGATAATGCCGGTAAAGTGATGCCATTTATTTTCTCCCCTAATTCACCGACGGAATGTTCTCCTTCTTCCAATATACAAAGAATCATTAAACGATTCGCATTCGCAATTATTTTTAATATTGCCGCAACTTCTTTAGCTTGCATCTCCATGAGAAGTTCCTCCTTTTTTTAATTTACAAATTGTTTGAGTCATCGTCCCCATAGGGCAATACACGCACCAACTGCGAGGTTTATATAGAAGCATTGTGATAAAACCTAAGAGACTGGATGTCAGCATGATACTGTACATACCAAAGGCAAATTGAGCAATTCCCATAGAATAATTCGTACCATGGTAAGCAAACTGCCAAGGCACCTTAAACGTCCATAATATCGTCACCACTTCTTTTAGGTTCTGTGTACCTGAAAACACCTGAACAGAAGAGAGAATCATCAAAATAAACATGGTCATAAAAAACGTTAAAAAACCGTATCTAAACCATAATGACGTTAAAAACTTAGGGGGTGCTTGATGTCGGGATAATTTCAGTTTATTTCCTAACAGATCAAATAACTGCCCTCTTCCGCAATAACGATTGCAAAAAAGCTTTCCCCCGCCAAAAATCGAAATCATGAGCGGTACAATGAATTCAATCATCCCCAGCCAAGCAAATAAAATGTTAAACATCCCTAAACACAAATAGACAGGGGTATAGATCCATAAGTAGTCATACCAAGGTTTTTTCTTATTCATGGTTTCTCCTCTCTGCTTTATCTATAATGCCTGCCGGACACATCTTTACACATATTCCACAGCCAATGCATAAAGACTTATCAACGACTGCTTTAATTCCATTTTCCACTTTAATGGCATGCTTGGGGCAAACGTTCATACATACCCCACATGCCACACACCTTTTTCCAACAACAGCAATATATTTACTCATATTTTCCTCCTTTTATTTTAGTATATGCTTAAATACTTAAACTGTCAACGCTGTTGCTTCAAAACAAAAAAAGACTCCCGGAGGAGTCTAATTATTTTTTATCTTTGTTTCCCTTTATTATTTTTTCTAGCTGCTTCTGATTTCATTTTTCTTTTCAACCCAGGTTTTACATAAAACTCTCTTTTACGAGCTTCAGCTAGGGTTCCTGTTCTAGAAACTTGTCTTTTGAAACGACGTAATGCATCATCTAGTGATTCATTTTCACGTACTACTGTCTTAGCCATTTGAACTTCCCCCCCATCTGTCTTACTAACACAACATGTATTATACTATCCTTGTCATGAAAAATCAACATTTAATTTAATAAGTTTCACCATTTTCTGCTTTTTTAGTCATTAAAGAAACGCCAGATGAAGTTCCGATTCTCGTTGCGCCTAATTCAATCATTTTAAGCATTGTATCGTAGTCTCTTACTCCTCCTGAAGCTTTGACGTCCATGTCCCCAACCGTTTCTTTCATCAGCTTTACCGCTTCAAATGTTGCACCGCCTGTTGAGAAGCCTGTTGATGTTTTAACAAAAGTCGCGTTTGCTTCTTTAGCTAACAAACAAGCTCGCATGATTTCTTCCTCGCTTAATAAACAAGTCTCGATAATCACCTTTACGGTATGCCCTTTTGCAGCCTCTACAATGGCTTTGATTTCTTCATAAACCATTTCATCTTTGTGATCTTTTAAAGCCCCGATATTGATAACCATATCAATTTCATCAGCTCCGTTGCTTAACGCATCTTTTGTTTCAAACACTTTTACTGCTGTTGTATTTGCTCCTAACGGGAACCCAATCACTGTACAGACCAATACATCTGTATCCGCTAAACGTTGATGGGCATGGGCTACCCAAGTCGGATTAACGCATACAGAAGCAAAATCATATTCAATCGCTTCATCAATCAAGTGATCGATTTGTGATGCTAAAGCATCTTGTTTTAATAATGTATGATCGATATATTTATTATAATTCATAATCTTCTTCTCCTCCGTAAACTTCTTCGATTGCATTTAATAAAGCTTGTTTATCACCGATATAGGGCACCTGACCTCGACGTTTATACATCGTTTGTTCTTCTCCCTTTCCTAAAATCAAAATAATGTCATTAGGATTGGCAATTTCAACAGCCTGATAAATCGCTGTTTCACGGTCAGTAATTACCACATTTTTTGTTTTTTTAATTCCTTTTTTTATCTGTTCACAGATTTCTTCAGTATCTTCATCCCGCGGATCTTCTTCCGTTAAAATGATATGATCACAGTAGTGATCTGCAATTTCACCCAGAACTTGACGTTTTTTGAATTCCCGCTTGCCTACACTGCCAAAAACAGCAATAATTCTTCCCTCACCAACGACTTTAGAAGCGTACGACAATACTTGTTCATAATGCTGAGGACTATGTCCGTTATCGACGAACGCATGAAATTTATGTCCGGTCTCTACATATTCTAAACGCCCCTCAATATTATCGACTTCCTCAATTGCTTCGATTGCCTGTTCAATCGTAAATCCGATTTGCAGTAAAGCCAGGATCGCCGCCAAAATATGATAGATATTAAACTGTCCAATCAAAGTTGTTTTGACAGGATAAGTATACCCATCGTATAAAACCTCAAACGAGGTTTCTTTTAGTTTCAATACAATCTTTATTGCTTGAATATCCGCTTCATGATGAATCCCAAATGATAAAACATGTGCTTTTGTCAAGGTTGAAATACGATTAAACATTTCTTCATCATCACGATTCACAATAGCAACAGCATCGCTGCGCAATCCTTCAAACAGCTTTAATTTTGCTTTTATATAATTCTCCATACTGCCATGAAAATCCAAATGTTCCGGTGACAAATTGGTAAAGACGGCCATGTCAAAGTCGACTCCGGCTACCCGTCCCAATGCCAATCCGTGTGATGAAACCTCTAAACAAGCCCCTTGAATTCCTGCATTCACCATCTTTCTAAGGTGTTCCTGAAGAAAAATAATCTCCGGGGTAGTAAATTCACATTCACATGTTTCCTTGTTGAATAAGACGTGATGCGTTCCAATATAGCCAAATGGCATTATCTTTTTAGCGATTTGGTAAATCAGCATTGAAACAATCGTTTTCCCATTCGTTCCGGTGACACCGATCATGTTTAATTGCTGGCTAGGATCATCATAAAACTTACACGCCACCTCATTTAGACATTTTAAAGTATCTTTTACCTGATAATAGACAATATCTTTATTTTTAACAGAGACATCTTTAGAGTGAACGATACAGACCGCCCCTTTATAAATCGCTTCCTCAATGAATTGATGACCGTTGACAGACAATCCATCTAAACAAAAGAAAATAGAGTTAGGACGTACTTTTCGAGAATCACTGTAAATCGATTCAATCGCTAAATCACTGTCTATCGGCAATAATTGATTTAATTTTTTCATAGGCGCTCTCCTTCAAGTACTTCTCCTGTGATTCCTAAAACACTGACCTCTTTTATCATAACCGGCATCACTTGCCCAATCCATTTTGGATCAGCTTTAGCAATCACTTTTAAATAGTTACCCGTATGCCCGATCAAGCGCTCTTCATCAAATGTTTCCTCAAAAATAACATCCACCGTTTTACCGATAAACTTCTTAGCGTAATCCACATGCAGTTGTTTTGAAAGATCAATCAACGTTTTAACACGTTCATTCTTGACGGACTCATCAACTTGCCCCGTCATCGCTGCCGCCGGTGTATTTCTTCTTTTTGAATATGGAAAAACATGCAGTTCACTATACCCTACCTGCTTGATAAAAGCATAGGTTTCTTCAAATTCTTCTTGTGTTTCCTGTGGGAATCCGACAATGACATCGGTTGTGAAAGCAAGATCCGGTAAGACTGAGCGAATCTGTTCAATCTTTTCTAAATACTGTGCACAAGTATATTTACGGCGCATTCTTTTAAGTACACCATCACTTCCTGACTGTAACGGAACATGAAGATGATCGACGATAATCTTATTATTCTTGATTAAATCAATGACTTCATTTGTAATCTGATTGATTTCAATAGAAGAAATACGCAGACGCTTTAATCCCTGTGTCTTTTCAACTAAATCCACCAGCAAATCATAGAAGCGATAATGCTCTAAATCTATTCCATAAGCCCCCGTATGAATCCCGGTTAAGACAATTTCCACAAAGCCATGATCAACAAGGGTCTGAGCTTGCTTTAAAACACTCTCCGGCTGACGGGAGCGAACTAATCCTCGGGCATAGGGAATGATACAATACGTACAAAAATTATTGCAGCCATCTTGAATTTTCAAAAAAGCACGCGTGTTTTCAGTAAAAACATCAACATCCAATTCTTCAAATTCTTTTTCTTTCATAACATCACTGATTTTTGTGATTCTCTGTTTGCTTTTTATATGTTCTTCAACTAAATCAACGATTTCATGACGATATTGCGTACCTAAGATAATATCTACTCCCTCAATCGCTTCAATGTCCAAAGGTGCCACCTGTGCATAACAGCCTACGACACATACCACGGCTTCGGGATTTTTCCGAATGGCACGACGGATAATCTGACGCGACTTACTGTCTCCGGTATTTGTTACTGTACAGGTATTGATGATATAAACATCCGCTACCTCTTTAAAAGAAACCTTATGGTAATCATGGGCTTCAAACAAGCGCACAATAGCCTCTGATTCGTACGTATTCACTTTGCACCCTAGGGTATGAATAGCAAATGTTTTCATATTAACCTCCTAAAAACTTCTTCTTTAACTTCGCATAAACCTTTTTACTAATAAACTGATGATCTTGCAAATACTCTAATAATACCTCTTCTTTTTGATGATGATAGAGAGTCACAATTTCTTTTAGTTCTACCATTTCCGGAATTTTCTGACTATATTTATCAACAAGGATACATTGATCTGTAAAAGCTTTTTGGGCTTCATTAAACACATAAATCGATTTGAAATCTTCTAAATATAAATAGTGTTCATTTTCAAAAGATTTTATCCAAATAAAATCACAGAAGCCATTTTTCAGTACCTCTACTCCATATAATTCAATCGGATCTTTTAAATTCTTCAGTTGTTCTTCTACAAACGCTTTATTTTGTTTCAGCAGCAGAAACTGATAATCCTCGCAAAAGCGGTGATTTAGTTCACTATCAAAACAAGGAAGCAAGATCAGCTGATCCCACACACTAAAATGAGGCAGATGCTGCAAATCCGTCATCAACTCACCATGGAGCAAAATTTGACGCTGCTGATAACTCATGGCATCCCATAACTCCCCATTCTCATTTACATTTAGCAGATAGATTCCAAACATTGCTTCTTTGTTTAGCATAGAGCGAAGATAAACGAGCGTTGCCTGAAGCTGATATTCATTTTTATAAACAGGCAAAATATGATTCTTTTTAAGCAAAGCATTATTTTCTTCGATAAAACGATAACTCGCTAATTTTTTAATGACGGGATGCATCCCGTATTTATTTAATCCTTTGACTAACTGCATATTTGATCCTCTATCCTAATTCCAGTGCATATCCAATAGCACTTAACAAATACAATGGAGCTGTTTCACTTCTTAAAATACGTTTTCCTAACGAACAGGGAATAACGCCCATCTTTTCCAATTCATCGATCTCACTTTGGTCAAAACCGCCCTCACAGCCCACAATAATAGTGATTGTATCACCATTGTGAACTTGAGACAAGACCTCTTTTAGCATGGACATCTCATTTTGTTTCGCATTTTCTTCATAAGCCACTAAATTATGATCTCCCAGATAAGATTTTACTTCTGAGAGTTTGATTAAAGGAGCAATCTTCGGTATTTGATTTCGATAAGATTGTTCTGCTGCTTCTTTTAAAATTTTATTGAATCGCTGATATTTTTTATTGAAAGTGTCACGATCCGTTTTCACGACACAGCGTTTCGATAAAAGAGGAATAATGCACGTTACTCCTAATTCGCATGCCTTTTGCAGCACAAATTCAAATTTATCGCTTTTAGGCAATGCATAGATTAGATTTACATTGACAGGAAGTTCGCAGTCCTGCTGAATTTCTTCAACAACTTCTATCATTCCTGTTTCTATATTCACGATTTTGCAAAGAAAAACTTGTTGCTTTTCATTTATGCAAATAATCTCATCTCCATCATGCATACGCATCACCTTTTTCAAATGGTGATGATCTTCTTTTTCAATAATAAACTGTGATTCATCAAAATTTTTAACAAAATACCTTTGCATCTTACTCCTCCTTAGCTGAATTCATTTTATCATAAAAAAAAAGGGAACGCTACTTTTAGATGTAACTCCCTATATTTTGAATATAGACATATCCCCCATTTTCTCCATTAAGATCCATACGATACCATTCATAATCACCATAGTAGTCATCACTTTGAATAAAAAGATATTCTCCTTGCAGCTGCAGACTATATCCGGTTTCTTCATCACTTAATACTTGATTATCAAGTCCGTTGGTCTTCATATTGATGACTTCATTTGAATCATTCAAATAATAAATCTGATCCTTGCTGACAATTAAATTATAGGATACTTCACGATTCAAACGTGTACTGACCTGTGTATCTCCAGTTAAATCCATCGTATAAATAAAGCCCGAATTTCCATCAATATAATAAAGCGCATCTTGCTGACAAACTAAATTGATGACTCTGCCTTGCTTTATCGTAGATATTTCCTGTGTTGTCATATCATAGGCTTTAATGGCATCCGCTGTTGAAAAATATAATAAATTTCCAACCAGCTGTAAATTATAACTTGCTTCTTCATTGATTCTAGCTGTCTCATTGGTACTCATATTATAATGAAAAATGCTTTCTCCACTCTGATCACTTTGATAATAAATATCCTGCCCATAAACACGTACATAATAAGCATCTTCTTCTAATACCGGTGTTACTTCTTTTGTTGCTATATCCATTTTAAATGTATAGTTATTTTTATATGTATCTTTAAAATAAAGATATCCGTCATGTACCTGCAGATCTTGGCAGCTGCCTTTATAAATCACTTCACTTTTGTTCATATCTTTATCAAACTGAGCAATGTTTCCATCATCGTCCACCATATAGATCGATGTTCCGTCATCTGTAATATACCCACCACCATTAAGATTACTAATAACAAGATCATCTCCTTTTTCAAGGATATAATCTCCGTTTAATTCCTTATAATCATATTTTTCGGGCTTTTGCGTTGTATAAGAATTATTATAGTAGTTATCCTCTGATGAGGAAGGACGTGCTGTTAGTTTAAATACAGCCAACAAAACCAGCACACAGATTAGAACTGTCCAAACAACAACATTGCGATTGGCTTGACGATGCTCAAATACCGGAACGCGATCCGTAATACGACTTACAGATTGAGGTCGCGCTTCTACTTTCATCCCGCAATGGGGACAATATTTATCATTTTCAGTCAATTCTGTATCACAAAAACGACATTTCATCTTATTTATCACCTCGTAAGCTATTCTATCATATTTTCTTAAGAAAGTACTAAAAATATATAAAAATAGTAATTTCCCATATTCTTAGTTCGTTTTCACTAAATTCATCTTTCAATATATCGATCGAATACTTAACTTATCGAGAGGATACATTCTTTTTTACTTATGCTTTCCTACTTGCATCCATTATTTCATTGCTTTGACAAATTTTATGTTTTTAATAATCCAATCCGATTTCCACCAATTTTTACTTATATGCCATGCTTGGGAATCCTCTTCCCAAGTCCATGTGATTGCCCATGTTCCATCTTCTTTTTGAGTATGTGAGATAAATTGGCATTCATAATCACAGATTTCTTGATTTTCCAAATAAAATTCACTTGTTTTATCATTGATAAAAAGAGAGGGCTTGCATACATATTCGACTGCCCATTTTGAGGTATCATAGGTCATAATATGCTGTATTTGTTTATGCAGCAATACTCTGAATTCTTCCATATCAATCAATGTTGATACTGAGCTTTCTTTTAGATATTGATACAATTCAACAAAACAAGAGACGGTATGCATAGACGCCATCGGAAAACTGCTTTTAAAGTAGTCATACGCCTCTTTTGTAAGCTGACATGCCAAAGGATAAAGTGCACTGTCCGCATCTGCAAATTTAATAATGAAACCAATTAGACAAGCCGTAGGATTGTAAGATACTGCCTCATTTTCTTCATAGCTCCACCAAGGCGCATGAGGGTAATCATCATTAGTAGGAATGGTATTCAACCACGTATGTCCGTTAAAATCTTTTCCCGAAGCTAAATAACGTAAGATCCCTTGAATGATCGGATGATTTTTATCGTTTAGCTGTACTTCTTTAATAATTTGTGTAGCAACCCATGTTTGTACCGGCGCTGAATTCGGATTCCAACAATCCGGTTCTAAAGCATGACCAAATCCACCATCTTCATTTTGGTAGAATGTCAAGGCTTTCAATACTTCATTTTTACTCCCACCTTCAAACAGATACTTCCATCTTGCAATGTCAAGCGGTCGTGCATTTTGATATATAAATTTCCTTGCTGTTTCATCATTCATTTTTTCTTCCCCCTGTCCCCTATTATAGTTAAAATAGGTTTAAAAAGATTGTAAAAAGCGGACAAGCTAATCTTTATCAGCAAGCCCTTAATACTTATCATCTGCTGCATCCGTTCTTTATAAAGTATTAGTTAATTTATCAGTCAATAGGAATCACCTTGACTTAATCTTTTTCAATGATGTCAGGGATTTCAACACAGATGCTCAATTGGTTATGTTCATCTGTCGCTGATATCCTTTTCAAAGTAATCCTCTTTACAAAAATAGCGATGTACAGTCATTTCATACATCACTATTTTTATATGACGCCTCTGTATGCCTTATCGGTATCCAAATTTCAATGATTGAATCTTCTCTATTCCAGTGAAAACGATGATCATATCTTTCAAAATGAATACAATCCTCTTTCAATGGCTCATAATGTATATTAGGCAAAAGGTGTCGATAAATCTGATCATAAGTTTCATATATATTCATCATTGCTCCATGATGTTCCACCACCAAATAAAGATGAGGCTTTACCTCTTTTAAATAAAATCCGTCTGGAATTTCTGTTTTAAAGGGAATCGCACAATAATAATACAGCTTTCCCATTCTTCTTTCCATAAAAGCATACTTCTGCCAATTACCGGATTGTGATAAATGACTTTTCTTTAGATTTGTATTGAAGATTCGCCAAAATTGAGTGCTGATCGTTATATTCTTTCTTTTCGATTGAGTTAATTCGACAACTTGCCCAATCACCAAAAAGGCATCTAATTTACGCAAACTATAGTTCATTTATCATCCTCATGCTTTCTAACAAAGATTCATTAATCATATTTTAAGACAGTAGTCAATTCTTTTCATGACAAAATGAGATCTGTCTCTTGGCATTTCTAAAAATCTAAATCTGCATCCATGTTTTACCCTATCAAAACGGATTAGCGCTCTATCAAGATTCCTTTCATATACTCTGTTTTATTATGGGTTTGATAGATTATTTCCTTTTCTTCTTGGGTACACCCGATCAATATTTTTATTTCCGAGTCCTTCTTTAACAGATCCACAATACAAATCACAGCATCGATTATTTTATCTGCTTTAGACCCTATCCAAACATCTATTCCCTCCCCATCCATTGAAGCAGTTTCTTTCAGATAGCCATAATCTACCATGTATAAAAAATTCGGATATTTGGGATGAGCCGATCCTTTTGGTCGATCTATCACGATTTCACTATGATTTACTAATTGCTCCAGTGCTATCCAAAAAGATTCATCGTTATGATTCATACATATTCCTCTCCTAGTTAAGGTTTGCTTATTATCTTTACAATTAATATTTTTTAAATGCACGTGTTTAATAAAGGAATAATATGGATTACCGGTTCTTCATAAGGGTGGAGGCTTTGAATAACCTGAACAGCTTTTTCTGTCAGATGAAAGGGACATCGCACTTCCATTTTTTCTTCAATTCCAGAACAGATTCCCCTTTTTCACCCTGATAAGGCTGGCTGTTTTGAAGTGGTTTCCAATCCCCCTTTGTCTCTTGGTAAGACACGACATGACTGTAATCTCCTATTTCACATACTCCAATATTCGCCAATGCATCTCTTAATGTCTCAATAAATTCTTCTGGAACATAGATTTCCAGCTTTACCACTTGAATACCATTGCATAAATTTTATCCGCCTTATCTAAAATAACTAAACATAAAAATACCATGATCAAAGGTATTGTTTTGATCTGTGTACTCGTCGATCACACGTTTCCAAAACAAATATGCCTTTTCAATGCCATAAGAAGGTGAAACCTCCCAATTTCCTTCAAACAAGTTAAAACATTTTACTGCTGCCGCTTTACCAATCTTATTTCTGCGATATTTAGGAATCACCATAAATTCTACGATACAATGTCCCGTTTCAAAGTGCTGCATTTGGGTATTGACCATGATAAATCCCACAATCTTTCCGGTTTCCTTTTCTCTTATAAAATAAGCAGATGCATCACCATTTATAAAATAATCATCAAATCCTTCATATTCAAAAAGTGCATTTTCATCCATTTCATTAAAATCACTGATACTTTCTTCAAAAAGTGAATATTGAAGAAGCCTATAACATATGTCTTTATCTTTTCTTTCTACTTGATCAAGTATGATTTCCATTTTATCCCTTTCTTATCTTAACTTTTCACTATAATTCAATTTTTCAATAAATCACTTCTTAGATATCCCTACATAGGCTTTAAGTTTTTTTCTAATCTTTCAATCATCCACGCTTTACGCTTTCTCTTTCCATCCTCTGTCTTGGCATCTAAATAAGCTCGGGTATACGTCTTTTGCACAGAAGGAGACATCGCTCTAAAATTAGTATACGCCTGCTCGTTTTCTTTCAACAGGTCAGCTACTATCGCAATTTGTTCTTCTGTTATGGCAGATGGTTTAGAAGCTTTTTCCCATTGCCCATTCTTTTTTGCTTCTTCCATCTTTGCTTTACCTAAATCCGTCATTCTGCCTGACGCTTCCAATTTTTCCGCTAAAGCTTTATTCTTTTGGGACCATTTGCTTCCTTTTCTGCGAAGCGCAAAATATTTCATGTAAGATGCATCATCAATACGCTTCATCACCCCATCGATCCAGCCAAAGCAAAGCGCTTCTTCCAGTGCTTCACTCGCTTTTAATGTTTGAGTATTTTTACCTTTTTCAAATAACAGCCAAACGCCTTCACTCGTTAAGCAATGTTCAGTCAGCCATTCTCGGAATTCGTCTTGCGTTTTAAAATATAGTGGCTTATTCATCTCGTCTTCTCCCTTTTAAACATAAGTAATTTTCATTTGGCTAAAACAACGATATCCGCCAACGGTTCAAACCCATTTTTTAAATAAAATCGTTCTGCGGGGAATCCTTTATTGGTATTTAAAAGAATGGCATTTAGCTGCTTATCTTTGATATCTGCTTCAATCAGTGCTAAAAACTGACTGCCAATCCCTTTGTGTTGAATTGTATCTTTCACGCAGAATTCATCTATATAATATTCCATGCCTTTAATCCATGGCTTTTGAAAACCGATACTTAAAGCCACAATTTCTTCATTTAACTTTAGTGCATAACCTAAAAAATAATTGTTGTTCATATGCCGTTTAAAAAATGCAGCGACCTGATCCCTTGATTCATAAACATCATTCCATGGTGCCAAAGAAAAAGTCTCAATAAATAAATCCACACAAGTCTCAAGCAAGTCATCATCTAATGGTAATAAATTAAATTGATCTTTCATTGTTTTCCTTCCTTTTTCACATATTATTGAATGGGATTTCCAATATGCTTCTCTTTTCGCCATTGCGGAATATCGCCATCTTCACCCCAATATTCATCGATTGAAATAATCTTTTCATCTTTAATCAAAATAAAAGAGACAACATGAAATGATAAGGGCTTATTTAAGGCCTAGACATGAGTCGCGGTAATGATTAAATCTCCGATTTTTTCAATGCGTTCTACCTTGCCATTCCATTGATCAGGATACTCACAGTTTGCCCGAATGAATTCGTCTAAAGTGAAATGCTCATTCGTATTATGCCAATTCACATGCGCTTCTTCATGAAAAAACGTTCTCATCTTAACCGCATCTTGTTTTAACGTCGCTTCCCAAAAATCCTTGATATTCATTGTAATACCTCCGTTTTTTTAATATCGCATAGCCTAGTCCAAGTTGTCATTGCTTGCTCCAGCACCTCTAATGTGAGTGTTCATTAAAAATTTCCCCGCATTAGGTGACTGCACCATTCTTCATTCATTTCAATTTTCACAGTATAAACCACACTATTAATTTAAGTGTATCATAGATTTTCGGCAAATTCCATGTTTAGGTCAGCCATACGTTCAAGCAATAAAAAAAAGGGAGACTTATCTCCCTTATTGCACCTCAATAACAAACTGTCCATTTTCAACATCAATTGTGACTTTACTATTTGGAACAATCGTTCCTTCAATAATTTTCTTTGCCACCAATGTTTCAATGTAAGTTTGAATATAACGTTGTAATGGTCTTGCTCCATATTGGTAATCATAGCCATTATCCATGATAAATTGTTTTGCCTGATCACTGACAGATAATTGAATATTCTGATCACTTAAACGTTTTTCCAATTGATGAATAAATTTATCAATAACTTTATAAATAACACTTTGATCTAATGAGTTAAACAGAACGATTTCATCGATACGGTTCAATAGTTCTGGTTTGAAGTAAGATCTTAATTCACCCATGACTAAATCTTGATTTTCTTTCGTATTGCCTTCCAGCAAATAATTTGAACCAATATTAGATGTCATGATAATGATCGTGTTTTTAAAGCTGACCACTTTTCCTTTGGAATCGGTAATACGCCCGTCATCTAATACCTGCAATAAGATATTAAAGACATCCGGATGGGCTTTTTCAATTTCATCTAGTAAGACGATTGAATAAGGATTACGACGTACAGCTTCCGTTAACTGTCCGCCTTCTTCATATCCCACATATCCCGGAGGTGCTCCTAATAAACGAGAGACACTGTATTTCTCCATGTATTCTGACATATCGATACGAACAATATGTTTCTCACTGTCAAACAACTGTTCGGCCAATGCTTTAGCCACTTCTGTTTTCCCTACCCCGGTTGGCCCTAAGAATAGGAATGAACCGATGGGCTTACTTTCATCACGAATGCCTGCTCTTGAACGAAGAATAGCATTGGTCACTTTCTCTAAAGCCTGATCCTGACCGATAACACGCTGTGCTAAGACTTCCCCTAAAGTCAGAATTTTTTCTCTTTCAGACTGCTGTAATTTACTAACGGGAATATGTGTCCATTTCGCAATCACTTCTGCCACCGTTTCTTCCGTTACTTTTTCCTGCAATAAATAATCTTCTTTATTCGTACTTTCCAAAGCTTCGATTTTCTTTTCAATTGCCGGTAATTCTTCATATTTGATACGCGATGCCTTTTCAAAATCAGATTCCAGTTCATATTGTTCCTGCTGTAATTGTAGTTTAGAACGCTGATCTTTTAAAGCTTTGACTTCCTCAAGTTGTTTCTTTTCTTCTTGCCATTTTGATAACAGCACTTTCTCTTTTTCATCTAATGAAGCAATCTTTTGTTTAATATCATCTAAACGTTCTTTATCTTTCTCACTTGTATCTTTTTCAACAGATATTCTTTCCATCTCCAAACGATTTTTTTCTCGAGTAATCGTATCCAATTCCTGAGGCAAAGAATCGATTTCCATACGAATCGTTGCACAGGCCTCATCGATAAGATCGATTGCTTTATCCGGTAAGAAACGATCAGTAATATAACGTTCAGATAAATTAGCTGCCGCTACTAATGAACTATCGCTGATTTGAACTCCGTGATGCGTTTCAAATCCATTTTTAAGTCCTCTCAAAATAGCGATTGTATCATCGATCCCCGGTTCATCAACCGTTACCTTTTGGAAACGTCTTTCCAAAGCCGCATCTTTTTCTATATACATACGATATTCATCTAATGTCGTTGCCCCAATACAATGCAGTTCTCCTCTTGCCAACATTGGCTTTAATAAGTTTGCCGCATCCATGGCTCCATCCGTTTTACCGGCACCGACTAACTGATGAATTTCATCAATAAATAAAATGATGTTTCCTTCTGCTTTTTGAATCTCATTTAAAACTGCTTTTAAGCGTTCTTCAAATTCACCACGATATTTCGCTCCGGCTACCAATGCCCCTAAATCCAATTCATAGACAGTTTTATTTTGCAGTGAGATAGGCACATCATTTTTATAAATACGCCATGCTAATCCTTCAACAATGGCAGTTTTACCTACTCCTGGCTCACCGATTAAAATAGGATTATTTTTAGTTTTACGTGATAATATTTGAATGACACGACGAATTTCTTCATCACGTCCGATGATGACATCAATCTTTCCGTCCTTTACTTCCGAAGTAAGATCACGTCCATATTTTGTTAATACTTCATATTGATTTTCTGGGTTTTGATTATTCACTGTATTAGTCCCCCTTATCTCTTTAATTGCCTTTAATACTTCGGCTTTATCCATTTTCGTTTCTTCTAAGAACTGTTTTAGAGTATGTGACTGCATATCATATAATGCTATAATAATATGTTCAACAGACAAATACTCATCTTTCAGTTGATTTTGTACCTTCAAAGCATTTTGAAACAATGTATTTAAGTCATAAGAAATCCGCATATCTTCTTGAGTGGTTTGTACCTGTGGCAGCAAACGCAATTTTTGTTCCAAGTAAGCCATAGCTAAATTCTTATCCAAATTCAGTTTTTCAAAAATACGCGGCAGCATACCACTGCTATCTTCCAATAATACTTTTAATAAATGTAAGATATCAACAATCTGATTTGATGAATTCAAGGCTAACTGAAAAGCCTTAGAAATAGCTTCCTGCATCTTATGCGTCATTTTTTCTATGTCCATGTTATCACTCCTTAGCACTCTTTTATCCTAAGTGCTAATTTTATTATAGCACTTATTTTAGCACTGTCAACATTTAAGTGCTAAAAAGTTTATTTCTTCATCCTTAGTATCTTTCCATTTACCAAGTTCATACTGATTTATGTTCATTTAGTGTTTTAAAAAAAGACAAAACGCAAATGATTGATAAAAATTTCAATCTATTTCATTGATCCTTTCCCGTAGATCATTAACAGCCCTATTTAGAGTAACTATCAACATATAAAAAAAAGAATGCCATGCATTCTATTTCGCCGGATAATACTGATCAATCAATTCCTGTGCTACTGATTTGGAAAATTCAGATAATGCACACAAACATAATACCATGACCAATCGATCCTCATCTTGAGCCAAGTTTAATTTTTCATCTCTTAAAATAGTGTCAATGGCAACCGCCATCACTTCTTTTTTATCCTCTTTCAATTCTAAATAATGATCATATATATGACTTAAATCGACATTATTTTCATCAGACAGCTTATATATTGGTTGTAGGATACGCTTGATTTCCTCAATCGACAACGTATTCTTTAAAGAATAGATAATCAGCATTTGAATAATGTGATCTTTAGAATATTTTTTTCCTTTAATCGGTTTTAGTATGCCTTGTTTACTATAGTTGTTCACCATAGTCTTCGTTAAAATCTTATCTTTTTCATTTCTTTTGTTATCGCCTAGTTCTTGATCCAGCAAAGTAATGATCTGATCGATATAAAGATCTAAAGAAGGAATTGCATCCGCATGCACATCACTTCTCTGTAAGATTTTACGTACGATTTCAGTAAATCCATCTGTCATTGTTTTGCCCTCCCTATGTACATTCTATATTAAACAGTTTTTAAAATCAATATTTTAATTGACTAATGCATATATGATGATATAATAACTTCATAAAGTAGTTTTGAAAACTATATTCATTTGTTTAAGGGGGATAATTTTATGAAATTTTATGATCGGGCACAAGATCCCATTAGTTTTTTGACTCATTTTATTGGGGCGATTTTTGCTGTAGCAGGAACAGCTATCGTTGTGATTAGCCAATGGCTGCGTCATGGATCGTTGTCTTCGATCTTATCCGTTCTCATCTTTGGCTTATCCATGATGGCACTTTACAGCGCCAGCAGTATTTATCACTACGTAAGTGAAGATGCACCTTCTAAATTGCGTTTAAGAAAACTTGATCATGCGATGATTTATATTCTGATCGTCGGATCTTATACTCCGCTTTGTTTAGCCTATATGGACGATCCGCGATTATTTTTAGGGGTGATTTGGTCTGTCGCAATTCTCGGTATTATTATTAAAATGATTTGGATGGATGCCCCGCGCTGGCTTTCCACTGTGTTTTATTTAGGTTTAGGATGGTCTATTTTGTTTGATGTCAGCATCTTGACTTCAATGAGTACTGCCTGCGTTACCTTGATTGCAATCGGAGGAATCAGCTACAGTATCGGTGCTGTTATTTATATGATAAAAAAGCCAAACTTTACAGAACGTTTTGGATTTCATGAACTCTTTCACATTTTCATAATGATAGGGACATTCTTTCATTTTATCGCTATTGCCTTATATATTTAAACACCTGTGGGTGTTTTTTTATTTCCTATGATGCCATCGATCGGCAAAATAAAAAGACAAGCGCAAAACTTGCCTATCCTTTTGACTGCATGCTCGTTAACCCTCGATCACGATATGTCGTATCATTTAAAACCTTCAAACGATATTCACCATCATACTCAATAATAGTGACTGAACAATTATCGATACCGTGCTCCAATAATTTGAGATTAAAATCTTGTGGCACCATTTCCTTTAACATTGCCGTAATGGTTAATCCGTGTGATGTAATCAGAATATTTCCATCTTGATGATGCTGAGTGACTTCATCAAAGAATGAACGAATTCTTTCACGTACCATTTTTTCGTTTTCTCCGCCTTCTTTGACCCAACCTACTTTAATCGCTGTGGCAAAGTCACCATGAAAGGGTTTCATCAACACCTCGTTTTTTTCTCCTTCCAGCATCCCAAATCCAAACTCTTTTAATCGTTTATCGATTGTCAAAGGAATTTCTTGATCTTGAATGATGGCACAAGCTGTATCATAAGCACGTTCACTAATGGATGTATATGCATGAGTAAACGAAACATCATTCAATCCGATCCCTGCTCCTATCGCCTGATTTATACCGGTCTGAGTTAAAGGGGAATCGCACCACCCCTGCACCATATCTTTTTGGTTAAAAATTGTTTGCCCATGACGAACAATATAAAAGTTTATCATCTTTTTCCTCCTAAAAAAGAGAACTCACCGTTCTCTTTTGCGTTTATGCTGAAAATTTAGTCAAAATCCACAAACAAATTAAAACAACACCAAACAATGCCCATTTGATTCTGTCACTTTTGCTCATCAATTCTTTCTTTTTCGTTTTCTGTTCAAATTCCTCATGATTCTGCTTACGTACTTCATTACGTTTTTCTCTCTTTGTTGCCAAACTATATTCCCCCCTTATTATTTGATTGTACAACAATCACATCACTTGTTATTTCTATTTCACAAATCTCATCACATATCTCATTGGAAACACATAATGGATCATTGTTTTTCAACAAATACTGATCTAATGGATAAACGCATCCCTTAATTGTTATATAGGTATCCTGATCTGTAAAAAAGGATAGATAACGATACTCATTTTTATGTATACAGTGTTTGCCTGCTTTTAATATATAGATCTTATTTTGTTCGTCTAAAACAGTCAAAGAATGATCACGATATTTCTTCAGCATGCACAGCACCGCTAAGAAATGGTCAATTCTTCCTCCTGTCACTCCATATAATACGATATCATTATACCCGTTTGACAATAAATATTCAATCGCTATCGCCGTATCTGTATCATCTTTTTGCTGTGGTAATTGAATATTCCTAATCTTCTTTAAACAGTCTTTATCTTTTAGTGAATCATAATCTCCCACCACGACCATGGGCATGATCCCTTGTGAAAGCAATGTCTCGACACCCCCATCAACCCCAATATAGGGTAAATTAGGATCTAATGTCATTCGTGTGGGTGCTGCGCCAACCAGTCCTGCTTTCATTTTAATGACTCGATGGCTTCTTTTGTGTTCTCATGTTTAAAGATATAGCTTCCAGCTACCAAAACATCGGCTCCTGCCTCTTTGCATTGTTTTCCGGTTTCTTCATTGATTCCACCATCCACTTCGATCAGACATTCCATTTTTCCCTGATCAATCCAGTTTCGAAGTGTTTTTATTTTATCTATCGCCTTAGGCATAAAGGATTGCCCGCCAAATCCCGGTTCTACACTCATCACTAAAACTAAATCTAAATCAGCTAACACCGGTTTAATCGCTTCAACATCGGTATTAGGCTTGATACTGATCCCCGCCTTGATTCCTTGATTCTTTATTTCCGTGATTACCGATTTCACTTGGTCAAGATCATCACAAGATTCATAGTGAAAGGTAATCAAATCAGCTCCTGCCTTAATGAAATCATTCAGGTATTTTTTTGGATCACTGATCATCAGATGAACATCTAAAAATAAATCGGTAACCTTTCTTACATCTCCTAAGATACTATAACCAAATGAAATATTAGGGACAAAATGTCCATCCATTACATCGTAATGAAGCCAGCTTGCGCCACCTTCTTCTATTTTTTTAATATCTGTTTTTAGATCAGCAAAATTCGCTGATAAAACTGATGGTGAAATAATCATTAGTATTTTTCCTTTCTGTTTTTGATTTCATTTAAGAATTGCAAATAATGCTGATAACGGGTACGTGCAATCTCTCCCGTTTCAACGGCTTCTTTAACTTTGCAGTGAGGTTCTGAATCATGCAGGCATTCTCTGAATTTACACTGAGCTGATAACTGAGCAAAATCATGATAGGCCACTGCCGCTTCTTCTTTGCTCATCTCTAATTCAAGAGAGGAAAAGCCCGGTGTATCCGCTACTAATCCGCCAAGAATCTTCACTAATTCCACATGGCGGGTCGTATGCCGTCCTCGTCCTAAAGCTTTAGAAATTTCATTGGTTTCTAAATTCAAATGGATATTCAAGGCATTCAGCAAAGTAGATTTTCCCACCCCGCTCTGTCCGGTAATCACACTTTCCTTTCCTTTGAATACATCCTGAATAGCTTCCAAACCGGTTTCCTCTTTCGCACTCAACAAATGGATTTCATAACCGCTTTTACGATAATTTTCTATATCCATTAATATAGGATCATCGTCATCGATCAAATCTGCTTTCGTAATACAGATGACCGGTTTAATCCTTGCAGATTCAATCAACAACAAAAATTTATCTAACAGAAGCGTTGAAAAATCCGGTTCTTTAGCTGAAACAACGATAATTGCCTGATCGATATTACTGATTGGCGGACGGACCAAAAAGTTACGTCGCTCTTTTACTTCCATAATATATCCTGCGGTTGTATTTTCTATTTGAAAGACCACTTCATCTCCTACCAAGGGTTTAAAATCAATATTTCTAAATTTTCCTCGTGCACGGCATTCATAAATCATATCTTGACTTTGCACATAGTAAAATCCGGATAAAGCTTTAATAATCTTTCCTTCTGGCATGCTGTTCTCCTTTATTGACCCGTCGACGGTGTATCCGTATTTGGTTTATCGCTCGGGTTTTGTGTTTCTCCATTTCCCGGTGTCGATGTATTTCCACCACTGTTTTGTCCGTTGTTGCTGCCTGTTCCATTATTTGTTCCGTTGTTTTCTTCATCATCGGGATCTTCTGTCGGAAGCTCAGGTTTTTTATCATAATAGTCGAGCGTAATGGCTTCACCTTTTTTATGCACCACTGTTCCCGCACTTAATGATTGTCCTTCGACGACATTAATCTTCATATTTTGAATTTGATAAATCGCAGTAGGAGCAGGTAAAATATTTAATGTCACGACAAAGCCTTGACTTTCTAAGTTTGCCTTAGCACTAAAGACATCCATTCCTAAGTAATTCTCTACTTTGATCGATAATCCGCTTGATACTTTTAACGTAATGATTTTATTTGGTGCATCCGGGACGATCTTTTGTCCTTCATCGATCGATTGAGAAATGACTGTCCCCTCTGCTTCTTCGCTCTCTTGTTCGATAACATTGACAACCATGCCCATGTCATCCAGTTCTTTCTTGGCAGTATCTATATTTTTACCAATATAATTGCCAATTAAAATATATTTTCCTTTTGAGACGGTCAGCCGTACTTCTGATTTTTCCTTGACTTCTTTGCCTGATGACGGATTCACCGCAACAACATGATTTTCATCATATTCTTCAGAAACCGTATAGCTGATCAACTCGGAAACAATCAGATTGCTTTTCTCCAATTCTGCCGTTGCTTCTTCCAATGTTTTTCCAACCACATTAGGAATTTCTACCATCTTCTCTTTTTTCGCAAAAGGATTTGCCATAACGATATAAAGACCAACAATAAAAAGAATTACTGCGACCATTCCCGCATAAGCAGCCAGCTTCATTTGCTTTTTCTTTTTAGCTTTCTTATCCGCTTCACTTACCACCGGTTCTGCAGCCGGAATATCCATTTGACTTGGCTGATTATAAAATTCCTCATTTCCAACAACAATTGTTGTATCATCATCTTCCTGACTGACGAACGTTATTTTTTCATCATTGGGATGATCTAATGCTTGCTTTAAATCTTCCAGCATCTGATTAGCGTTCTGATAACGATTCTCTACATTTTTAGCGGTTGCCTTAATAATAATGTTTTCAACAGACTGATAAATGGTTGGGTTGATCTCACGTACGGACGGCAGTTCTTCCCGCATATGTTTTAACGCTATATTGACCGGTGATTCCCCATTAAAAGGGACTTGTCCGACCAGCAGTTCATAAAACATAATTCCCAACGAGTAAATATCACTTTGAATTGTCGCTTTTTCACCACGGGCGATTTCCGGAGCTAAATAATGCAAAGAACCCATGATCGTATCCGCTTTTGTGACATTGGTTACAGTTTGAATCGAGGCAATACCGAAATCTGCGATTTTAGCGATACCGCCATTCGTTACTAAAATGTTCTGCGGTTTTAGATCACGATGAATAATCCCGCACTTATGGGCGGCAGCTACTCCGTTTGTGACTTGTTTCATCACATCAATTGCTTCTGCCATGTGTAACGCCCCACGTTTAAAAATCAATTCCTTTAGTGTTTGTCCTGACACGTATTCCATCACGATGTAATACTTGCCGTTTTCTTCTCCCACATCATATATTTCAACAATATTCTTATTGCTTAATGTTGCGGCAGCACTGGCTTCACGTTTAAAGCGCTGAACATAAATTGGATCTTCGGCTAATACCTCACGCAATATTTTAACCGCAACTTCGCGCTTTAAAATCAGATCTTCTGCCAGATACACATCTGCCATTCCACCTTGACCAATGATCGCTTTAATTTCATAACGATCGTCGATGATTCTATTTTGACTCGGCATTAAGGTCGCCTCCTTCCACTTCGATTAATGCAACGCTGATATTATCACTTCCATTTTGTTTCAATGCCAGCTGAATTAAACAATGGCATTTATTTGCCACTGATCCTTTGCTCATGACAATTTCTTTAATCTGTTCATCGCTGACTGCATTATATAAGCCATCACTGCAAAGCAGTAAATATCCAGGTTTTAAGTTATATTCTTGAATAAACACTTCAATTTCTTCATTAATTCCGACCGCTTTCATCAACACATTACGTTTAGGATGAAATTTAGCTTCTTCTTTAGAGATGACTCCGGATTTAATCAATTCATTCACAAACGTATCATCATCTGTCAGCTGGGTAATTTCATGATGAATATGATAGCAGCGGCTGTCTCCGATGTTCCCTACATATACTTTATCCCGATAAATGAGCGCCACGACGATCGTTGTTCCCATGCCGGCGTGCAATGGCGAGGTTTGTGCCTGTCTTTTTGTTACTTGATTCGCTTCTTTAATCGCATCTTGCAGCCATGCTTTAGCTTCTTCACTTGAAATAAAGCCCGGCATCATCTTAAAACAATCCACGAGGTATTCACAAACAATCTTGGAAGCCAATTCACCAGAGTTATGCCCCCCCATACCATCGCAGACTAAAGCCAGCAATTGTCCGCCACGCGTATTGACAATCGCTACTTTATCTTGATTAGATGTACGTTTTCCTATATTTGTCTCATCAAATACTTTCATGTTCTCACCTCTGGAATTTTGCTCTTAACTGACCGCAGGCACCATCTATATCTGCCCCGTGCTCACGACGAATCGTCGCTCTTACTTTTAATCTGGCTAATTCATTATAGAATGCCTCGATCGTTTCTTTGCTTGCCGATTGATAGCCATGCTCATCCACACTATTATAAGGGATAAGATTAACATAAGCATTTAAGCCTTTTACATAATGGGCTAATTGTCTCGCACAAATCAAACTGTCATTGACATCTTTTAATAAGATATATTCAAATGTAATGCGTCGATTTGTTTTTTCACTATATCTTTTAATCGATTGTCTCAACGTATCCATTGGATATTTTTTATTGATTGGCATTAACTGATTACGAATCTCATCATTAGGGGCATGCAGGGAAATCGCTAAATTTGCTTGCAGTCCCAAATCTCCATAGGCTTCAATTTTGTCACAAAGTCCACATGTCGATACTGTGATATGGCGTGCTCCGATCGCTAAGCCTTTAGGTTCATTGATCGTTTGAATAAATTTTGTTACTTCTTCATAGTTATCAAAAGGTTCTCCGGTTCCCATCACGACCACATGGCTCACACGTTCACGTTCTTCCAATAAGTCAAACTGAACATGCATGATTTGAGCCACCATTTCTCCGGAAGTGAGGTTACGCTGTTTTTTTAATAGTCCGCTTGCACAAAAAGAGCATCCCATATTACATCCTACCTGACTTGTCACGCAAACAGAATTACCATATTCCATCCGCATCAGCACCGTTTCAATCAAATGTCCATCCATTAATTCAAATAAATATTTTGTAGTTCCATCTTTGGCTACTTGTTTTTTCTTGACCTTTAAAAAATCAATCACAAAACTTTCCTGTAATTTAGCTTGCAAATCTTTGTTTAAGTTCGTCATTTCTTTAAAATCCTTAGCAAACTTGACGTACAGCCAGTCAAAGACCTGCATCGCTCTGAATTTCTTTTCATTTAAAGATAAAAAGGCTTCTGTTAGTTCCGTTAAATTATAATCATAAATTGCTTTCATTATCTGCTCCTTTAGTTAGTTTACACATATAGAATCCATCGCTATGATACTCATAGGGTAAAATCAATCGTTCTTTTACACATTGCATATCGGGATGTTGTTTCATAAATTTAGCCATCTGCATTTGATTTTCTTTTTTATTAATTGTACACGTACTATATACCATGGTGCCCCCTTTTTTCAATAAATGATAGGCGACTTCCAGTAATTGTGTTTGCAGTGTGATAATCCCATCCATAGAATCGGGTGCCTGATATTTGATTTCCGGTTTACGGGCGATGACCCCCAGCCCCGAACAAGGGGCATCCAACAAAAGATAATCAAAGGTTTCATCAGGATATATCGTTCTTAACTGAGTGGAATCCATCGCATGAGCCATGATATTTTCCGCTCCCAAACGCTGAGCGTTCATTTCAATCAGCTGAATTTTATGTGCATGAATGTCATAAGCTTCAATCTTGCCGGTATTCTTCATCAGTGCGCTTAAATGCGTTGTCTTTGATCCCGGGGCACTGCACATATCTAAAACATAGCTGTTTTCTTTCGGGTCTAAGAAACGAGCAACTAACTGACTGGATTCATCTTGTATCGTCACCTTTCCAGATTTAAAAAGTTCATGATGAGCAATGTTGCCTTTTTCAAAAAGGACAGCATCTTCACTCAATTCCCCGGCTTTAAAGGTTTCATATTGGGCCAATAGCTCATCTCGGCTTGCCTTTAATGTATTCACTCGTCCCGCTAAAGAGGGCTTTTCTAAATAGCTGTGACAGATTCTAACCGCTTTTTCTTTTCCTAGCTGTTTGTTTAATAGTTTTACCAGCCATAAAGGCGTAGAGGTTTCAATGCTTAAATACTCGAATTCATCTTTCGCCTCGATGGGACGAACGCCTTGACGTATAAAATTTCTTAAAATCGCATTCATCAGTTTAGAACGCTGCATGCCATATTTCTTTTTAATCATATCCACCGCTTCATTGCATACTGCATAAGTCGGAATCTTTGTTAGAAAGATAAGCTGGTAAAAAGAGATCAACAAGACCGCTCGCTCATACGCTTTGATTTTGCCATGAATAAACGGTTCTAATTGATACGCTAAATATATTTCATTTTGTACTGTCCCATAGACAATACGGGTAATCAAATCTTTATCTTCACGTGATAAAGGTGTTTTTTCCAAAGCCGCATTCAGTTCTATATTGAGATAGCTTTGTTTGGTTTGATAATGATAAATGATATCTGCTGCTATTTTTCTCATTGGTTCCCCCTAAAACGGCTGAAAAAACCTTTCTTATATACTTTTCGAATAAAACGCTTGGCATCTGCATCTGTTTTTGCCGCTTCTTCCATCAGCGCTTTTCCGATTTCTTCATCCTGTGCCACGCCTTCGCCTCTGTAGTAGCAAAGAGCTAAATTATATTTGGACTGATCATAACCCAGATCCGATCCTTTCTGATACCAAAAGACTGCTTTTTTTAAATCTTTGGCAACGCCATCTCCATTGGCATAACAGACCCCTATTGCTTGGATGCTTTGCACATGTCCGCTGGCAGCGGCTTTTTTAAAACAGTCGATTGCTTTATTCATATCCGGTTCTATTAACTTTCCGGTATAATAAGCAAACCCTAACTGATAGATTGCATCAAGATTTCCTTTTGCCGCTTCCTGTTTTATCTTTTCTA
Organism: Beduini massiliensis; assembly: GCF_000829905.1. GTDB lineage: Bacteria > Bacillota_I > Bacilli_A > Erysipelotrichales > Coprobacillaceae > Beduini > Beduini massiliensis. The sequence goes on along the minus strand of NZ_CDPP01000005.1, from coordinate 81,987 downwards.
TTTTATTCCTCATTCTTTTCTCCTAAATTTGTGTATATGGATTAAAATCGATCATCACCGTTACTTTTTCTTTTCTTTCACGATTATAGTGCTGATGAATGGTATTAAGCGCATTTATCAATCCCTCACCGTTTTTATATTTGATTAAAATACGATAACGGTAATAATCATTCATACGATAGATCAATGACGGTGCCGGTCCTAAAACGGTCGCATGCGTGGCATTATTTTTTAAATATACGGCAATCTGCTGTGATCGATCCTTGACTATGATTTCGTCTTTTCCGCGAATTTCTAAAGAAACCATACGACAATATGGCGGATAATTTCCATAATAGCGGTACTGAATCTCTTTTTGGTAAAAGGCAAGATAATTGTGCTGACTTGCCGATTGAATTGCGTAATGATCGGGATTATATGTCTGTATTACGACATTGCCCATATTTTCACCGCGGCCGCTTCTGCCGGATACCTGACAAAGCAGTTGAAAGGTACGTTCATTCGCACGAAAATCGGGTAAATTTAATGTTTGATCGGCATTCAGCACCCCAACAAAAGTCACATTGGCAAAATCCAAACCTTTCGCAATCATCTGAGTCCCCAACAAAATATTGGCTTCTTGTTTTTCAAAAGCTTTCAACAGATGCTCATGTGCGCCTTTTTTTCGTGTTGTGTCCACATCCATCCGAATCACTTTCGCATTTCTAAATTCTTTTTGAATCATTTCTTCTACTTTTTGTGTCCCATAGCCAACCGGGTAGATTGCTCGGCTATGACAGTTAGGACAGGTTGTCACCGGCGCCGTTGTATAATCACAGTAATGACATTTCATCACGTGTTCATCTTTATGATAAGTCAATGTAACATCACAATGCGGACATTTCACTACATGACCACAGTCTTTACATTGCAGATAATTTGAATAGCCACGCCGATTCAGCAGCAAAATGGCTTGATGATGTTGATCGATGCATTCTTGTAAACGCTGACGCATCGTTCGAGAAAACAAAGAATAATTTTTTGCCGAGACTTCTTTTGCCATATCGACTATCGTCACATTGGGCATTGGCTGATTATTAATTCTTTTTTTTAGTTCAAACAATTCATAAGTGCCTTTTTTAGCACGAGCATACGTTTCAATCGAAGGGGTCGCACTCGCTAAAACCAATGGACAGCGATGATATTCTGCACGAAAACGCGCAATATCACGAGTATGGTAGCGTGGTGCTGAATCCTGTTTATAAGACTGATCATGTTCCTCATCCATAATGATTAAGCCAATATTTTCCAAAGGAGCAAAAATAGCGCTTCTGGCTCCTACTACAATCTTGACTTCATGTTTTAGAATACGTCGGTATTCATCATACTTTTCACCTTGCGACAAGCGCGAATGCAATACCGCTACCGCCGGTCCAAAACGCTCTTTAAAACGTGTCACCATCATGGGTGTCAAAGCAATTTCCGGTACCAGCATCATGACCGTTTTTTGCTGTGACAGTACTTTTCGGGCAGCTTGCAGGTAGACCTCTGTCTTTCCTGAACCGGTTACCCCATATAATAAACACACTTTATGCTTCAACTCATTCGTAATTCCTTCTACCGCTTTTTGCTGCGGTAAAGTTAACTGCGGCCATCCCTCTTTTTCTTTTATATCTAAATAGTGATTGCGATAGACCTCGACATCTAAAATATCAACAGCTTTCATTTCCGCCAATTTTTTAAGGATGGCGGCGGAATACGGCACTTCTTTTAGACGAATCGGTCTTCGCAGTTCTCTAAGGTAATCATGACAGGCTTTTTGTTTTGGCGTCAGTTTGAGATCGTCACGATCTACCGCTTGAACATAACGTTCATATTTTTTCCCTACGCCATTTTTACTGCTTGGTTTAAACTGGACCGGCAGCATCACCGACAAACAGCTGATTTTAGGAGAAAGTGTGATCTTGGATAAATAATCCGCCACCTGCATCAACTCACTATTCAGCAATGGTTTTTCATCAATGATTTCACTGATCCACTTTAATGGATACCCATTTTCTTCTTCTAATTCTTCTTCACTCAATGTTGTTTCCGCAACACTTTCAACATAGCCAACCAAACTCTGAGCAGCAAATGGAACTTTTACCCGAATTCCTTTTGAGATTGGTAATTCACACAGATAGGAAAAAGGTCGATCTAGTGGATTGACTGGATGTTCAATTAAGACATCTGCGATATACATGTGCATTACCTCCCTATCTTATTTATTGTATCAAAAAACCTGCTGAAATTCCACTATTACCGATGATGCCGCAAAGATATTTAAACTTTTTTAAAATCATAAAAAAACAGACCGTTTTCAGCCTGATTTTGGGGAACGATCTGAATATCCAAAGAATCCCATAGGATGAATCACATGATCTTTTTTAGGATCAAATCCGGTCAATTCTTTATCTTTCATCATGATACAGCGTTTAATTTTATCAGATCCGTATTTTTCTCTGATCTTTTCGATCGCTACTTCCAAATCACGATTATGCATCGTTCTGTTTTCATTTTCAAAAAGACTCAACTGAATTTTATGTGCATCTTTTTGCAGTTTGGATACTGCCAAACCAATGCTGCGATAGGCAGTTCCAAACGTACCATCTCCTTTCAAAGGGAGATATGCTTTCAGCAAGCGCTCAACACATTCCATGATGGCATCACTGGTATCGATCAGATAGTCTGATTTTATTTGTCGGCTGCAGCGATCGAATCCATTCGTTCTCAAGTAAATACTGACAACACTTCCTTTTTTATCCAGCTGCCGCAATCGAGCCGCGACAGATTCCGATAATACACGAAATACCATCTTTAGTTCTTCTGCCGTTTCCAGATCGTGAATCGCAGTAATACTGTTGCCTACAGATTTTATCATTGGCAGCTGCTCAGATTCCGCTACTTCACTCTCATCAAACCCATTCGCAAACTCCCAAATCCATTCTCCCGGCTTACCTAAAAAGGATTTCAAATAGATTCTAGGTGTATTGGCTAATTGCCCGATGGTGCCAATTCCTCTTGCCCGCAGTTTGATTGCGGTTGCTTGCCCCACATAAAACATCGCTTCGATTGGCAGTCCCCACAAGCGTTCCCGATAATTTTCTGATGTAATGACCGTAATACCATGATGCTTATCCATATCTGATGCCATTTTCGCAAACACTTTATTAAAACTGATTCCTATCGAAATCGTCAATCCTAATTCATGATAGACTTCCATCCGAATTTTCCGAGCAATTTCAATCGGATTCCCAAACAAAGTTTGCGAATGAGTCACATCGATCCAAGCTTCATCTAAACCAAAAGATTCTACTTTGTCACTGTAACGACGATAGATTTCCTTTACCTGTTCACTGATTGCTAAATAAAGATCATAGTCGGGATGTATAATCTTTAAATGCGGACATTTTTTATAAGCCTCTCGCAAAGATTCACCGGTTTTAATCCGATATTTTTTGGCGAGATCGTTTTTGGCTAAAATAATCCCATGGCGAAATTCTTCATGACCGCCTACCGCCATCGGTATTTGAGCAAGCAATGCATCTCGCATTTCCTCAATCTGAGCATAGCAATGATTAATATCGGCATGGAGAATTGCCCTTTCCCACATCTTGATCACCTCACTATTACCATACCCTAAAATTTGATCTGCATTCAACTCTCAGGCAGCCATAAAAAAACAGCCCCTCGGCTGTCTATGTATCTTTATTTCGTTAACACATTTGCATTCATTTTAATGATTTCTGCAATTTTATTTTTCGCTTCTTCGACATCATCGTTGCACACTACATATTTATATTCATTTTGTGTCGCAATTTCTCTTTTCGCTTTATCTAAGCGCTGTCTTACGATATCTTCTTCTTCTGTTCTTCTTCCGCGAATACGTTTCTCCAACTCATCCATTGAAGGCGGTACTAAGAAGATTGTCAACGCTTCCGGGCATTTCTTCATGACCTGCAAAGCTCCTTGCACTTCTATTTCCAGCACTACGTTTTTCCCATCATTCAGCAATTGATCGACATAATCTTTAGGCGTTCCATAGCAATTTCCAACAAACTGCGCATATTCTAAAAATCCGTCTTCATCGATTTTTCTTTGAAATTCTTCCTGACTCACAAAAAAATAATCGATCCCATCACGTTCCCCCACTCTTGGAAGACGTGTTGTCATTGAAATCGAATAAGCAAGATTCAAAGATTCATCTTCAAATAAAGATGCTCTGACAGTCCCTTTTCCGACTCCGCTTGGCCCACTTAAAATGATTAATTTCCCCTTGGCCACAAGTAACACCACCTTTTATTAAAGGATACAAAAAACGTTCCTTATTGTCAAATGTTTTTGCTATTAAAGTAGAAACAACCGGAATTTATGCTATAATGGGGAAGGTGATAAAAAATGGCTTATGATGGAATCATGATGCATGCCGTTACAAAAAGTTTAAAAGAACAGTTAATGGCAGGCAGAATCAATAAAATATATCAAGTCTCAAATTATGAATTGCTTTTTCATATACGAGCAAATCAGAAAAATGTAAAACTGCTGGTTTCCTGCCACCCGACATATGCACGTGTGGCTTTAACAAACGAAAACTATCCGACTCCGGCAATCCCACAGCAGCTGGTCATGCTTTTAAGAAAGCATTTGGAAGGGTGTCATATCAAAGAAATCGAACAGATCGGTTTAGACCGTATTATGAAATTTACTTTTTTAACGCGTAATGAGTTGGGAGATTTAGTAACACTTTATGCTTTTATCGAAATCATGGGAAAACATTCTAATTTTGTTTTATGTGATGCTTCTTTAAAGATCATCGATTGTTTAAAAAGAATCAGTCCCAGCATGAATACTGTTCGTTTCCTGCAGCCCGGTGCGCTTTATGAATTGCCGCCGATGCAAAAAGGAAAGCTCAATCCTTTTGAACAAACCGACATCTTTAGCGACAACTTAAATAAAACTTGCTTAGGAGTTTCTCCGATTTTATCAAGAGAACTTCTATTCAGAATGGAACAAGGGGAATCTTTTTCCGATTTAATGAAGCTGTTGGATCAGAGCCGCTCGCTTTATATAACCGCTACTTCTAAAAAAGAATATTTTCATTTGCTTCCGCTCACTCATTTACAAGGTGAAACAACAGAATATCCTTTATTTGATGGATTAGATCGCTATTTTAAAGATGCCGATGTGAAAGAAAGAATCAAACAGCAAACCTCTGATCTGGAGCGTTATCTTCAAAGTGAATTAAATAAAAATAAAAACAAGCTTTATAAATTAGAGCAGACCTTATTTGATTCTCAAAACAGTGATGATTATCGCATTAAGGGAGATTTATTATTTGCTTCCCTGCCCCTATTAAAAAAAGGCATGCGTTCGATCGAAGTAGAAAATTACTATGATGATACGATGATGACTATTGAACTTGATGAACGTTTAGACGGTAAGGCAAACGCTAAAAAATATTATAACCGATATCAAAAGGCAAAGAACTCGATTGCCGTATTAAATGAGCAGATTGCACTAACACAGGCAGAAATCGATTATTTCGATTCTTTGATCTGTCTGATGGAAAATGCGAACTACAACGATGCTTTGGAAATCAAAGAAGAACTTGAAAATCTGGGTTATCTTAAAAGAAAAAAGACAAATGGAAAAATAAAGAAGAAAAAACCGCAGTTTGAAACCTATCAGACAAAAGATCAGGTGACAATCTATATTGGAAAAAACAATATGCAAAACGATTATCTTACATTCCATTTTGCTAATAAGAATCATCTTTGGTTCCATGCCAAAGACATGCCCGGCAGCCACGTGGTCGTCGCTTGGGATAACCCCGATGAATACACAATGCGTCTAGCCGCAAAATTAGCTGCATATTATTCAAAAGGAAAAAACAGCAGCAGTGTTCCTATCAATTATGCTCCTGTTAAATCTTTGAAACGTCCTAGCGGAGGAAAACCCGGGCAAGTCATTCTCAGTAAGTACAAAACAATTTACATTGATCCGGATAGTGATTGTTTAACGGAAATCAAAAAAACAGATGCCTGAGGCACCTGTTTTATTAAAATTGTGTATAATAAGAATTTTGATATACTGGATAGTATCTTGGATAGTAACAGCATTGATTGATTGTACGTCTTTCAATAGGAACAATAACAGGTTGTTCTTGAGGAGTCACTCTTCTTTGTACGCAAACTTGTGTTGGCATTACAACTGGCTGTGGTCTTGGGCATCCACCTGTTCCGCATCCACAACCACATCCTGCGTTGTAAGCGGCAGCACTTCCTCCCATTCCACATGAGCATCCAGTATTACGGCATCCGCAAGTTGGCTGGATACATCCACCTTGCTGACATTGACATGCTTGATTATAGCAATTCATTTCACTCACCTCCTAATGTAATATATGTTTCTGCAAAAAAAGGTGCAAGGCGAGTGTACAGATAAAGGAGAAAAAATATGAAATTAATACCTTGGTCACCCTTTAGTCAGATCGAAGCTTACAGTCTCACCCGTAAAGGGGGATTTAGCAAAGGCGACTGCGAGGGGTTAAATTTAAGTTTTAATGTTGGGGATGATCCGGAATGCGTTTTAAAAAACAGACAGCTTTTAGCCGATTATCTGCATACCGATCTTAATCATATGGTCGCAACACGTCAAACTCACTCTACTCGACTGTTGAAAGTGACAAAAGAAGACGGCGGGCGTGGGATGTATTCTTTTGATGATGCCTTTTATAATTATGATGCGATGTATACCCGTGACAAAGATCTTTACTTACTTAGTTTTCATGCCGATTGCACTCCGGTACTGATTTACGCAAAGGATCAGGAATTGATTGCTTCTATCCATTCAGGATGGAAAGGCAACGTAAACGAGATCACTTTAAAAACAATCACACATTTAATCGAAAATGAACATTGTGATCCTAAAGAAATCTACGCATACATCGGTCCTAGTATCAATTACGAGCGTTTTGAAGTAGGCATTGATGTCATTGAATCGATTCATCAAATGTCGTTTGATGCGCATGAGTACTATCAGGCAAAAGAAAACGGTAAATATCTGTTCAATGCCAAAGGATTGGTGGAAAAACAATTATTGCTCTGCGGTGTTTTAAAAGAGCATATCACAATTAGTGAATATTGTACTATCAAGGATAACGATCTTTTTTTCAGCTATCGCAAAAATAAAAAATGCGGACGTAACGTCAGCATGATTAAGATGAAATAGTTTGACATGTGTCAAACTATTTTAACTTTAAACTGTCAATAAGAAATCCGCGGAAACGTTGATCATAGTCCTGTTTTTTTAAATTTGTCTCTTCTTCGTCGAAAAAACCTGTTGAACTATACAACGCATCTAAGGGCCATCCCGGTGTATAGGTATCTACGATATGATCATTCAAATAAAACGCATAATAGCGGTTAAACTCATCATACTCTACGAAAGAGGATAGCTCTCCCTGTTCATAAACTGCCACTCCTTGAATATAGCTGGCGAGTATTTTTCCGCCATGCTGATGAGCAAGCTGACTATAATAGGCGATCATTTCTTCATCACTCAGTTCTTTCCCCTCAACCCGGCGTATGTATAATCCCGGTTGGATTGGGGCATCCAGTGGAAAATCAAGAAAATATAATCCCGAATCGTTGCAGATGACACTATCAAAGAATTGTCCGTAATAACGGGCTTTGATTTCTGCGTTTTCTTTTGGTGTAAGTCCCGTTTCTTCAGGAATCGTTTCAATCCCCAAATCTTTTAATGTATACCATTCGATATCAAAATCCGAGAGATAATCTTGGTATTTTTTTATTTTAGAGGGATTCGTGGTCCCAATCAGTATCTTTTTCATTATTTAACCTCTTCATCATTTCCGGTATCATTTCTATTAAGCGATGTGGCAGCACTGTGTAATGCTTTAAATAAAGCTGATCTCCACACCACCCGTGAAGGTATACTCCTAGCTGTGCCGCTTGCAGCGGGTCATAGCCCTGTCCACAAAAACTGCTGATCATCCCAGCTAAAACATCCCCCATTCCTGCTGTTGCCATCCCCGGATTTCCTGTTGTATTGCGATAAAAACGGTGATTTCCATAAACAATTGTATGGGGACCTTTAACCACCATAATGACCTCATAGCGATCTGCGAATGCTTGTATTGCCGTTTCTAAATCTGTCGCCTTGGGACAAAGACGCGCAAACTCGCCTAAATGCGGTGTCAGGATAATCGGGCATTGTTTTTCTAACAGCCATTCCGGATGTTCACTGATCACATTGATCCCATCTGCATCAATCACTAAAGGAACCCGACTTTCTTGAATCAGGCAATGAATCATCTCTCGAGTAGCCTCATTCCAACCACAGCCGCAGCCACATAACAAGGCATTCTGCCCGGCTAACATTTCAGCAGTAAACAATGTCCTATCTAATGTGATGGCTTCCAAATTATGTCCTTTTACCTGTCGTAAAACATCACTCTCACTGCAGACTCTAACGATCCCACTGCCTGAATAAACACTGGCTAAGGAAGCCAGACAAGCCGCTCCCGTATATTCCTTACTGCCAGTAAAATGCGTAATTTTTCCGTTTATTCCCTTATGGTCATGGTTCTTTCTCATTCTAAAAAAGGAAGCTACCCTATCTCGATCTATCATTTCCGCAATTAATGCATGTTCAATCCCTTCTTGCTCAATCCCAAAGGATTTGACAACAATCGTACCAAACCATTTTCTTAGATCCGGATTCATCATAGCTAATTTATAGCACATAAATGTGATCGTTTTCTCTGCTTGAAAGCAAACCGACTGCATAGCTCCGCTTGTTGCATTAATTCCTGTCGGACTATCAACCGCAATATGAATCCCGTTCATTTGATTGATCTGCTCTAAATCATTTTGCAGTTTTATATCGAGCGCTCTTGATAGGCCGTTACCAAAAATACCATCAACGATTACCTCAGCTTCAACCCATTTTTCAACGAAAATCACTTTATCTTTAATCAATTCATAAAAATGATGCACTGTAGAGTTGGCATTATCGAAATAAAAAAGCCGAACATAGACGTCTTTTCCGTTTTCTATCAGACATTTCGCCAAAGAGAGCACATCTGCCCCATTATTACCGGGGCCTGCCAACAAAAAATAACGCTGCCTTTTTGGCATTTCTTCTAATAAGCATTGACTTGCCATCTCCACTAACTGCTCAATAGAATAGCCCTTTTGATGAATTAATGTCTCATCAACCACATTCATTTGCCTTGCTGTCGCTACTTTCATGAATATCCCCCCTATAACATTACTTTACCATAAATAAAAAAGAGTAACAAAACAATGTTACTCCTTTTTTCTAGTATCTTACTGCTCCTGCATATGTAGATTGCCAATAAGATCCATAGATGCTTGTTACTTCTACTCCTGTATCTTCACTTCCACAGTGAACCATTTGACCGTCACCTAAATAAATACCAACATGTCCAAGAGATCCTACTGTATTAAAGAACAGCAAATCACCTGGTTGAATATCATTTACTTGACTTCCCCCAGCATATTGTGCATAGGTTGTACGTCCAATAGAAATTCCTGCTTGTGAGAAAACATAGCTTGTAAATCCTGAACAGTCAAATGCAGTTGGACCTGATGATCCATATACATAAGGACTGCCTACTTTACCAACTCCGATAGAAGTCACTGATCCGTTTCCACCGCCTGAGGCAGAGAAAGATGGTGCCATGTAAGGTTCATTTACAGTGACTGAAACTGAACGACTTGCTTCGTTTCCAGCTTCATCTTTTACAGACATGATTAAAGTATAGTTACCCGGTGTATTTACATCAATATATCCATCGATCGTAATATTTTCTGTCACATCACCGTCTTTATTGTCGACAGCTACGATATAAGGGCGTACATCAAAACTTTCTCCTGTTGTAATTTCAAAGGAATCTTGACTCACCATAATCACCGGTGCACTTAAATCTTTTACTTCTACTTTAATACTGTCTTCTGTTTTGTTTCCAGAAGGATCTGTTACTGTAAATTTAGTTTCATAAGTTCCAATTTGATGGGTATCGACTGTTGATTCAAACTCAATTGCTAATGCGTCAAAATCTGCCGCATTATCGACAATTTCCGCATAATCTCTTAAATCAAAGTTTTGACCAAAATCAGCCTCTACTTCATTTCCGGAAATCCAGTTTACTTTTGGTGCCTCAACATCTGTAATCACAAATTGATAACTTGCTTCATTGTAATTTCCTGAAGAGTCGCTTACACTTACCAAAACATCTTGTGGTCCTACTTTTGAAGTGTCCAATGGACGAAGTATGTTCATGAACATTGTAATATCTCCATCCGCATTATCTTTAGCTAAGATGTAATGAGATAATTCGCTTGGTGCATTGACGTTAATTTTTAAAGTACCATTATCATTAATTAAATCCTTATTCGCGGTATTTAAAGTGAATTCTGGTTTTTCTTCATCAACAACATGTACCAAAACATCCTTAGTTGCTTCATTTTTACAACGATCACTTACGGTTACACTCACATAATAATCACCTACACGATGAATATCTAAACGAGAGGTATCCATTTCTACGACTAAATCTGCCACTTCATCATGATTATCACTAATCAATAAACGACTGGCATCTAGTTCTTGACCATAAGCAAGTTTAATTTCATCAGTTGCAATGATCGGTGCCTCCTTATCTAAAGCGGTATACCCTACAATTAAAAAGGAAAATACACTAATCATTGGAATAAACATTGCTTTGCGCCCATCGACATGCTTCTTGACGGTAGCCAATAAACGTTTCAACGACTGAACGTTCATCAAACGCCCCCTTTCACCTTATTGATATCTTCATTATACAAGACTCAATTAAGAAAATCCAATGATTTTAAAGATTTAACAAATTTTATTTAAAATTTTATCGACTATTTAGTAAATATATAAATAATATTTTACATAATTCTACAATTTATATTAACCTTTCGCTTTATTTTTAAAAATGTCATCTTTACCAATTCTAAATAAAATGAAAACTCCTAATTTTTATAAATAATATTTATGATTTCAATTCGTTATTCCCCTATTGTTTCTTCGTTGATCTTTGTATAACTCAGGTGCATTATACTGGTATATTTTTTTATAAATTGGTATAATAAATACATTAAGGAGGTTAATTATGATAAAAATTGAAATCGTTCAAGACTTTATTAATCCTGATGAAGAACTTACAAAAGAAAAATGTGCTATGTATATCCGACACATCAATGATACACTTAAGCAAGCTCGCGCTTCCATTTATGATTTATTTTTAGGAGGGAAAAGTTTAAGATACGCGATGTATATTCTGGCATTCTCGATGATGCTTTACTTTATTTTTAAACAGCCCTTTATCTTGTCTTTAACCTTATTTGAAATTGCGGGGTACCTGTTGCTTTCGGTATCGTTAAGCGAGTATCTTACTAAGAAATTAAAAAACAGTTTAAAAATTCAGCGCAAGTATTTTATTGATCAATTTGAAAAATTATAATGTAAATGCTTAGTTAAAAAAGGATGTCTCTTAGAAATCAGAGAGCATCCTTTTCATATTATTCAATGCTTTTTAGAGATTCGATCATATCAATTTCATCCAAACTCCTGCGCATAATACGATTGATAATAAACGTAAATAAAATGGTTAAAACTAATGCATAGACATAACTCATTAGATTTAAAGAACGATAGAACATCGTTGCATCGATTTCTACAGTACGAATAACAAATTGATGCAGCATGGTTCCAAATACCAATCCTAAAACAGCACCAATGCCCGATAAGAGAATGTTTTCTCTAAAGACATAATCGTAGACTTCTTTTGGATAAAAGCCTAACACCTTTATCGTCGCAATCTCATTCATACGCTCCTGTATGTTGATGTTTGTTAGATTATATAAAACAACAAAAGCAAGGATTGCCGCTACTACAATAATGATCACTACAACGATATCAATACTTTTGATCATTGTATTAAAGTTGTCACTTGCACTGGACATAAACTGCACGCTCTTGACATGCTCCTGCTCCTTTAAGACCGCAGCAAGCGGATCTTCCAACTCCGTATTGTTATCTTTCATTCTGAATAAAATCTGATTATAAGATAAAGTTTCCTTCGTTAAATCTTCATACATGGTTTTTGACATATACACAAAATGTCCGTAATAGTTTTCACAAATATTTGAGACTGTCACCGAATAGGATTGATCATGAATCGTTAATGTAATTTCTTCTCCTGCCTTGACTTTCAATAATTCCGCAGCTTTCTTACTGATGATAACGCCATCGTCTTCTAAAGGCAGTTTATTAAGGTCATCGTCGTAATAATGCACTAAATCATTATAACGTTCTGAAAGCACCCTGAATGTACCATTTAGCTCTTTAGCGTGTTTTGAAGACGTGATAGCCGTTGCTTTTTCACTGATTGCCATCGCTTCTGCCACATTGTATTGAGCATTGACATTATTCACGATCGCTGTCAAATGCTCACTGTCGATTTCATCATCTAAGCTGACACTTCCATCATAATTCCACACTTCACTAAATTGTAATGGGATAATTTGTTTTATAGAATTTTTAATTCCAAATCCGGTGACAATTAAAGCACTGCAGCCGGCAATCCCCGCAATCGACATGAAGAAACGTTTTTTATAACGGAACATATTACGCACGGTGACCTTTTGATTAAAGTTCAGACGTTTCCAAATCACATTTATCTTTTCTAAGAAGATACGTTTCCCTAATTTTGGAGGTTTAGGACGCAGAAGTACTGCCGGTTCGCTGTTTAGTTCATCATAAATCACATAAGCTGTAACCGCTAATGTAATGATAACTGAAATAAACAACGTCAGCGGAATAATAAATGCGGTTAAATGAATATGAATGGCGGCATTCACCTGATAAAGCAGACTCGTATATAAATAATAGATAATATTGGTAAAGAATACCGTCCCAAAAGCAATTCCCAATAGACTAGCAAAGAAAGTCGCTAATAATACATATCGAATATACAACAACATAACATCTTTCTTTGAATACCCCAATGCTCTTAACGTTCCGTTTTGCAGACGCTGTTCCTCCACCATACGAGTCATCGTTGTCAGTGATACTAAAGCTGCCACTAAAAAGAACATCAGCGGAAAAACTTTTGATAAAGCATCCATAGCCTGTGTATCATTTTGATAGCTGACTACCCCTGCATTTTCATTTTTCGTTAAAGAATATAAGACCCCATCCGGAATATCTTTTATTTTCTGTTGAGCTTCATCGATCTGTATCTTGGCATCATCTAACTGTGCTTTAGCTTCTTCCAGCTGACGAGTAGTATCAATCTCTGTATTTTCCAAAGCCGCTTCTTGTTTTTGTATTTCTAAAGAAGCTTTTTCTAATTCATTATTGGCTTTTGTTAATTCCACATTGGCATTGATTAACTGTTTGACACCATCTAATGTCGTCCGCAGTTCTTCACTCATAACATTCACTTTATCTTTTAATGCTTCTAAACTTTTATTGGCTTCTTGGTTGATCTGATCTTGCGGAGGGATAACCGGATCCGCTGGTTCCTCTGGTAAAGTGACATCTACTTTTGGAATCGCATTGATCTCTTCTTGATATTGTTTGATTTTCTGATTTAAAGAATCAATTTCTTCTCCGGCGGCTGCCGTTTGTTCATTCAACTGACTCTGTGCATCCAATAATTGCTTTTTATTTTCAATAATCGTTATTTTACCTTCCAGCAATTGAATCTTGGCATTGTTTACAGTTTTCGTAAATTCATCCTTGTTGCGATTATATTCTTCCAATCCATCTTGATATGCTTTCAAAGGACCACTTAACTCCGCTTCATAACGTCCAACAATTTCTTTTTTCGTCTTCACCAAGTCATTTTGAAGCATATCAGTAATATTCGCTTTCACGATACGGGTCGCATCATCATATTGAGAATCAAAATATCCAATCGTCTGACTATCTTCATAGCCCACTACGATTTCATTATAAATATTTTCATGCTGACGCAGATCTTCTAATTCATTTGGTATCGCAATCGTTTTTACTTCATTGCTTTTGGCAATAACGAACCCTTCATTATCAGCATTCGTATAAGTGTTTGTTCCCCTTTGAATATTCGATATATAACGAGAGTCATGGATGATGCCCACTACTTTCAAATTCAATTCACCTGTATCATTTTGAATTGTAATGGTTTTATCTAATAAGTCCAAATTTTCCAAACGCGCATCAATAAGACATTCTCCATCATTTTCAATATCACGTCCTTCAATGATATCGGGGGTATAAAACTTTTGTGTTTGCCCATGGAGGATCACATTGACTTCTTTTTTTAAATCTTCTTGTTTCAATACACTATCGGTTCGATACGTTCCCTCGATTTTACTAACGCCTTCGACAGCTCCGATTTTATCCATATCAGCCTGTGTAAAGCCAAAAGAGGAAATAAGGTTTAAATCTCCGTATTCATGCTGTTTCAAATAGGCGTCCATCGATTTTTGCATCGTGATCGGAGTATTTCGCAGTCCCGCAAAAAAGGAAGCTCCTAAAAAAACAATGACAAAGATAGAAAGAAAACGAGATTTTGTTTTTCTAAGCCCTCTTCTAAAAACCAGTTGATAAGCTTTTTTCTTCATCTTACCACTCAATTAAATCAATTGAAGTAGGTTCTGGATTGAGTTCCATATCTTCTACTTTTCCATTTTTGAGATGAATGACACGATCCGCCATTGGGGCAATGGCTAAGTTATGTGTAATCACAACAACTGTCATTTTATAGCGATCTGCCATTTCTCTTAATAGTTTTAAAATAGTTTTACCGGTTTTATAGTCTAAGGCTCCTGTGGGCTCATCACAAAGAAGCAATTTTGGATTTTTCGCAATCGCTCTGGCAATCGCAACACGCTGCTGTTCCCCACCGGACAATTGTGCCGGGAAGTTGGCTTTACGTTCATCTAAGCCTACGCGATCCATAACTTCATTGGAATCCAACGGATTTTTGCAAATCTGAGATGCCAATTCGACATTTTCCAGAGCCGTTAAATTCTGAATCAGGTTATAAAATTGAAACACAAAGCCAATATCGTCACGACGATATTTAGTCAGCTGCTGCTGATCAAAGCTGGCAATATTCGTATCATCAACGTAGATTGTTCCACTGGTAGGCGAATCCATTCCCCCTAAAAGGTTTAGGATCGTCGTCTTTCCAGCT
Organism: Beduini massiliensis; assembly: GCF_000829905.1. Taxonomy (GTDB): domain Bacteria; phylum Bacillota_I; class Bacilli_A; order Erysipelotrichales; family Coprobacillaceae; genus Beduini; species Beduini massiliensis. Next base: position 66,707 of record NZ_CDPP01000005.1, on the reverse strand, counting down.
CCCGAAGCCCCTACGATGACCACAAACTCTCCCTGATCAATTTCAAAGTTAACGCCATCACTGGCATTAATGGTCACTTCTCCCATGACATAAGACTTTTTAACGTCTTTAAATTCAATAAATGAGCGCATATTCATCCTCGCTTTCTTTCTTCTATCATGTTAATATAATAGCATAAAACCCATTTTTATTAAAGGAAGGATACCTATGAAAATAATTATTATGAGTGACTCTCATCTTAAAAATGAAACGGTCATGGCGATCATTGCGCATTATCCCGATGCGGATTGCTACATTCATTGCGGTGATGTCGGAAAACCGATGGATCAGGCGGGCATTCCCAATTTTTATATCGTTAAAGGAAACAATGATTATAGCGATTTCCCTAAAGAACTATTGCTGACAATAGACCATAAACAGTTTTTTATCACGCATGGTGATCCCTATCAAGTAGATCTTGGTTTAAACGAACTCTATCATACCGCCCAGCAAAAACAGGCAGATTATGTTTTATACGGGCATACCCATCATCCTAATCAGCAAGTCATCAATTCAATAACATTTATCAATCCGGGCAGTGTGGCCTTTCCTCGCGGCGGACAGATTTTTGTTCCTTGCTATTGTGTTTTAGAAGATGATACGTGTCATTTTTTCCATGCTAAAACATTTGAAAACATCGATCACTTATTTGAACCTAAAAAAAGAGTCTCTTTATTCAAAAGGCTCTTTGGCAAATAATTATTTTTCAATTAAATAGTCATATTTTTCAACCGCCTCGGTTTCTCCCAAGACTAAGAAATGATCCCCATCTTCAATCACGTAATTCGGATCTACAGATAATACCAGTTTTTCTTGATTAGCGTAGCGAATCGCTAAAATATTCATTTTATAAGCAGAACGAACATTTAATGTCTTCAAGGTCTTGCCAATCCAACTCGCCGGTGCCTTCATTTCAATAATACTGTAATCATTATCGACTTCAATGATATCGATAATGTTTTTTCTTACCAGACTTTTTGCGACACGCTCACCCATTTCTTTTTCAGAACGTACGACACGGTCCGCTCCGATTTTCAATAAGATCTGCATAAACTGTTTGTTTTTTGCTTTAGCTAAAACATAAGGAACCCCAAGTTCTTTTACATTCATAACAGAAAGCATGCTTTCTTCTAAATGGTTGCCAATCGCAACAATCACGGTATCAAATTCACTAATTCCTAAAGTACGCAGTTCATTGATATCTGTCGCATCTGCTTGAACTGCTTTTGTAACTGTATCGGCAATACGTTCCACACACGTAATATCGCGATCGACAGCCAATACTTCATACCCCATTTTAGCTAAGCTTGAGGCAATCGTTGAACCAAATACACCTAAACCGATAACTGCAAATTGTTTTCTTTTGTTTGACATAATTCTTTCCTACCCTATAATAATTTCGCCTTTTGGGAATACCATGTTCCCAGTATTTTTTTGTGACTTTCTCATGAATGACAACATCATTGTAATAGGTCCGATACGTCCAATATACATTAAAATGATAATAACAATCTTTCCGACATCACTTAATGACGGTGTCAACCCGGCTGTTAATCCAACCGTTGCAAAGCCTGAGAAAGCTTCAAAGCACAGATCGATAAAACTTTGTTCCTCTGTAATCGTTAAACAGAACAAACCAACGACAACTAACGCTAAAGAGAAGATAAAGATACATAAAGAACGCTTTAAGAAGTCGATCTCGATGCGTCGTTTAAAGACATTGACATTATCGTCCCCTTTAAACAATGATTTTAAGGTAATCATAATAACTGCAAACGTAACGGTTTTTACCCCACCGGCAGTTCCGGCAGGTGATCCACCGATAAACATATAGATACACATAATAAATTTAGTCGCAACCGTCAGCTGTGCACAGTCGATTGTCGCAAATCCGGCAGTTCTCAGCGTAGTCGATTGAAAGAATGCTCCCATCAGCTTATAACCGCCATCCATCCCGCCAATCGTATTTGGATTACTGTATTCCAATAAATATACAAGAACCGTACCACTAACTAATAAAAAGACAGTTGTCGTTAATACCAGTTTGGAATGCAGTTCCAATGATTTAAAAATACGTACTGCTGATTTACGAAACGAAAACCCTTCTTTTATCTTATTGGCAATATCAAACCATACACAGAATCCCAAACCACCCATAATAATTAAAATACAGATTGTAAAATTAATAATGAGATTATTTTGATAAGGAACTAAACTGCTTGCTCCAATAATATCAAATCCGGCATTACAAAATGCGGAAATGGAATGAAACACTCCCATATAAAGTCCTTTAAACAAGCCATAATCAGGGATAAACTGGCTGCATAAAAGCAATGCCCCAATCCCTTCAAAAAGGAATGTATAAATAACGATATTCCTTAAAAAATGAGATAAATTGTTTAATGAATTAACATTCAGCGCTTCTTGAACGACTAATTTTGATGTAAATGATAAACGTTTTCTTGCTTTGACATAAATCAATGTCATAAAAGTTAAAAAGCCTAAACCACCGATCTGAATCAGACATAAAATGACAATTTGTCCAAACAGAGAATACTGATCAACTGTTGGATAAGGAACGAGTCCCGTCACACAGGTTGCGGAAGTCGCAACAAACAAATGGTCTAAATATCTTGCCGGTGTTCCATTGTTGGCAATAGGCAAAGTCAGCAAAAGCGAACCGATAAAGATTACAACTAAAAAGCTTAAAGCAATTTGGCGCGTAGGCTTGATCATTCTTTTCTTTTTGCCTCGGACGATAACCTCTTTCATAAAAGCCTCCCTATAGATTTTTGTCTGCTATGATGATCTGGGCACATTTAATGCCATCGATTGCAGACGTCATAATTCCCCCGGCAGCACCTGCTCCTTCGCCAATCGGATAGATATTGCCTATATTACACTGATAGTTTTCATCGCGAACAATTTTAACCGGTGAAGAACTTCGGCTCTCCACAGCTGTTAGAATCGCATCTTCATTTGCAAACCCATTGATTTTTTTATCAAAAGCACGCAATCCATCGCGCATTGCTTCACAAATATACGTTGGAAATAAATCCCATAGATTGGCAAATTGAACACCTGGCTGATAGGTCGGTATTACTTTACCATAATGATCGGATGTTTTTTTCTCCATAAAATCTTTTACTAACTGACAAGGTGCATGATAATTTCCACCACCTAGTTCAAATGCCTTTTCCTCTAATTGGATTTGAAAGTTCATCCCGGCAAATACATCTTCCCCCTCAAAATCCTCGGGTAAGATAGAAACCAGAACTGCACTGTTGGCATTCTCTCCATCACGGGCAAACTCGCTCATTCCGTTTGTTACGACACCGCCCTCTTTTGAACTGCTGGCAACGACATAACCACCGGGACACATACAGAAAGTATATACTCCTCTGCCAAGTTTATCATGATAAGCCAACTTGTAATCTGCTGCTTTTAGCGGCAGGTCATCGCGTTTATATTGATTATGATTAATTATGGCTTGCTTATGCTCAATTCTTGCCCCCACTGCAAATGGTTTTCTTCTCATTTCAATACCACGTTTATATAATAAACGGTACGTATCACGAGCAGAATGTCCTAAAGCCAATACCAGATGATCACAATATAGTGTTTGTCTTTGATTCTCTTTTAAAACAGTAATACTTTTTACTTGTCCGTTTTTTTCTTCAAAATCAATAAAAGTTGTTTCAAAAAGAACCTGTCCCCCAAGAGAAAGAATCGTTTCCCGCATATTGAAAACCACCTGTTCCAAATAATCTGTTCCAATATGGGCTTTTGCTTCATAAAGAATTTCTTTGGGTGCTCCTGCTTTTACAAATTCTTTTAAAATATAATCTTTTCTTTTATCTTTAATATTGGATGTCAGTTTCCCATCGGAAAATGTTCCTGCTCCGCCTTCACCAAACTGAACATTACTGCTGGGATCTAATTTTCCTGTCTGCCAAAATGTTTGAATATCTTTTTTTCTTTCTTCAACACATTTTCCCCGTTCGATCAAAATCGGCTTCATTCCCGCATAAGCTAAAGACAAAGCACAAAACAGTCCGGCTGGACCACTTCCAACCACAACCACTTTTTCATTCGACTGAACTTGAGGAATCATAAAGTCATCTTCGTGATAAGCACTTAATGATAATTTAGAATGGTTTATTAAAGCCTGCTCATCTCCGCTGTAATTAAAGGCAAAACTACAGATATAATGAATATCTCTTCGACGGGCATCAATGGAACGTTTCAATAACATTACATTGCTCACGCACTTTGTTCTGACGTTCAACAATTGTGAAATCAGCTTAGGATAAGCACTTTCTGGTGTATTCAATTTTACTTTAACGTTCGCTATTTTCAGCACGTCTATACCTCCATTAATAAGGATTGATAAATCGCTTTTGCGATGGCATTTCCACAGGCAAAAGCAAAATGCAGATTGTATCCGCCGCAATCTCCGGCAACATCTAATATTTCTCCGCCGGCATAAAGATGCGCCGACAATTTAGATTCAAAAGTTTCATTATTAAATTCGGACACATCCGCTCCGCCAATGCACACTTGTGCATTTTCTTTCCCTTTGGTACCGATAATTTCAAAGCGATAATCTTTTAATAATTGTACTATTGTATTTAAGTCTTTATAAGAATACTCTTTTATTCGACCATTTTCAAGATAATTAGCATATTTTTGATGGATAATGCCATTTAATTGCAATCCGCCATTTTGTTGCAGCTGCAATTTCAATTTTTCTTTTAATAATGACGTATCATACTGATCTGCCGCATCAATTCCGATCTCAATTTTTTGATCTGAATACTGTTGATAATAACGCGAAAGCTGAAGGATACTGATCCCGGATAATCCATAGTCCGTAAATAAGATTTCCCCTTTTTCTTTATGCACTTCTACTTGATTGGCATACATGGTAAAGGTTCCATGAATCCGCACCCCTTTTAAACGTTTATCCATATTCTTGCAGACGAGCTGAACTAAGCTGGGGACCGTCGGATAAATATGATGTCCTAACATGGACAGCAATTTGAATCCACTGCCATCACTGCCAAATTGACTGGCAGCATCTCCCCCCATGGTTAAGACCACATCATCACAAATAAATTCTTGTTGATTGGTATACAGGTGATATCCCTCTTTTTTCTTTGCCATGCTTTGAACCGTACATTCACAGATGATCTTTACATGATATTTATTCAGTGCCCGTAATAAACATTCGCAGACACTGACTGCTTGTTCGCTTTGAGGATAAAGCAGATCCCCAAGATATTTGCTCCATAAGCCAAACTCTTCAAAAAATGCCTGAATATCAAAATTTAAAATTAATGCTTCAAGGTTTGAAAGATCATGTCCTTCATAATGTTTCATGGAAAGATCACGATTGGATAAGTTACAGCGCCCGTTCCCGGTCGCTAATAATTTTTTTCCCGGTTTTTCTTTTTTTTCTAAGATGGTCACTTGGGCATCTAAGCCGTTATTATCAATTAACTTTCCTAAAACAGCGCCGCAGACCAATCCGCAGCTGCCACCGCCAATAATCATGATTTGTCTTGTCATAGCCTCACCTCTTTGGTTCTTCTATTATATACTAGATTCCACAAAAAAAGTAGGTTATAATACGCTAGAGGTGAAAAACATGTTAAAGAATAATTACCATACCCACACATGGCGCTGTCATCATGCAGTCGATGAAGACGAAGCGTATGTATTAGAAGCAATTAATGCCGGTATTGAAACACTGGGATTTTCTGATCATATCCCTTTTTTAAACGGACCTAAAAGCCGTATTCGCATGGATATTTCAGAAATGGAGGACTATCTAAAAAGCATTCGTTATCTAAAAGATAAATATGCAGATCAGATTCGTATATTAGTCGGTTTTGAAGCAGAATATATTGATGATGAGATTCCTTTTTATCACGCTTTACTCAGGGAACAAAGAATAGATTATTTGATTTTTGGAAATCATCTTTATGAGGGCTATGAAACATCTTCTCAGCGTATCGAAAATGCCGTTCAGCTTCAGCAGTATGTTGATCGTGCGATTGCCGGAATGAAGTCAGGATTGTTTCAATACTTAGCCCATCCGGATCTGTTCATGGTAAATATTAAAGATTTTGATGCGGACTGTATTCAAGCTTCAAAGCAACTCTGTCAAGCCGCTTTGGATTTAGATATGCCAATCGAATTCAACTGTGAGGGACTGCGCGACCATCTAAACGGTCATATCTTTAAAAACGGAACGACGTTGGCTTATCCACATCCGCAATTTTGGAAGATTGCTGCCAAAATGAACAATAAGGTGATTCTTGGTGCCGATGCACATGCCAGCAAAGCGTTAAATGATGAAGCGATTAAAGAAGCCATCCGTCAAACCAAAGAATTGAAGTTAAATATGATCGATCATTTGGAAATCTAATTAATGATTGAAAAACAGTACATAATTCGTTATAATAAAAAAATGTAGAAACAGAAAGGAAGATAACGATGGGAAGAGCACATGAAGTAAGAAAAGCTGCCATGGAAAAAACAGCTGCTGCAAAGGCTAAGTTGTACTCTCGCTTTGGTAAAGAAATTTATTTGGTTGCTAAACAAGGTGGACCGGATACAGATGCCAACTTAGCATTAAGACGTATTGTTGACAGAGCTAAAAAAGCACAGGTTCCTGCTGATGTTATTAAAAGAGCAATCGATAAAGTAAAAAGTGGTGTAACGGAAAATTATGAAACGTTGATATATGAAGGATATGGTCCGGGAGGATCCACCATTATCGTGGAATGTTTGACAGACAATGTCAATCGTACACTGAGTCAGGTTCGCCCCGCTTTTACAAAATCAAAAGCAAAATTAGCGGCAACCGGTGCAGTAAGCTATGCTTATGACACAATTTCACTCCTTGCTTTTAAAGGATTAGATGAAGAACAAACATTAGAAGCTTTAATCATGGGGGAAGTCGATGCAAAAGATATCGAAACCCAAGAAGACGGTTCCATCATCATTACCGGTGAACCAACCGATCTTTATCAGATTAAAACAGCAATCGAAACCGCTTGTCCAACAGCAGATTTTACAGTGGAGGAAATCACACGTGTTCCTCAGGATTATGTAGAATTAGCCGGAGAAGATATGGAATTATTTGAACGTTTGTTAAACTTATTAAACGAATGTGATGATGTAGATACCATTTATCATAATGTTACAAATATAGGATAAAGGAAGCAATACTGCTTCCTTTTTTATCTTCTTTTTAGTGCCACTGCACTCGGTGCAATCAGATGATAACTCCTTTCGACGATCCAAGCGTTGATCTGTACAAAAGGAGTAAAGCTCAGCATATAGGCATATTGATCCAAGACTTCTTCTACGGTTGGATTTTCACTAAAATGAATCATTATCTTTTTAGGCGATAAAAGATCAAATTTTAAAACACGTGAATACGGATATTCCAAAAAGACAAGACGAATCATGAGAGTATTCTGATTGGGAAACCATCCGATTGCAGAAACATTAAACTGTTTTTCGTAAAGCAATAATTTACTGTAACGATAACGGCCATCCAACCCGATACGAATAATATTAGTTGTATAATGTTCCTGCCAGTGTAAAAGCAATTGATGATGATCCATAACAAATTTAAACTGCTCTGCATGTCCGGATTGTTTTTCTAAGAAACGAATCGGGATTGGCAGTAAACTTACCCCTGCTAATCGTAATGAAAAATGAGTATCTAAGAATTGTTCGATACGGCTGGTTTCAATTCCCATCGGCTCCAAAGATCCGGGAATGGCCCGAGCACTTGCTTCCACTTCTTCATTTAACACTTTTTTCCATAAATCAAAGACGATTGGATAAAGTTTAGCGGTATTAAGACAGTTGGCGGTAATGACCATGTAACATTCTTTTTCAACCGAAAACAATACCAGCTGGCCAAAAATGCCATCAAAACGAGCCCCGGTATCTTCCGGATTCATCCAGCAAAGATAGCCATATCCTTGATCATAATCATGTGAACTATGATGAGCACTGGTTACCTTTTTTGATGTCATCCTTAATAGATAGTCTTGTGGCAGAATCGGATCTTTTTTAACAATCGCTTCTGCAACCTTCGATAGATCGCGAGGCGATAAATAAAGTCCCCAGCCTCCGGTATTATACCCTAAAGCACAAGTATCCCAATACGGACGTTCAATGCCTAAGGGTTCAAATAGTGTTTGATATAGGTATTCATTGCAGGAGATTCCTGTGATCTTTGTAACAATGACACTTAAAATATAGATATCCATATTGTTATAATAAAAATAATGTCCCGGTTCATGCGTAAACTGCTGTTTAAAATAAGCATCAATCCAATTGGACTGAGTAAAAATGGCTTGTTCCTGAGTACTGCCTGAGGTCATCGTTAAAAGATGAATTATTTTCAATTCGCGCAAAGAATCGCTTGCTTTTAAAAAGTATTCAGGGAAAAACTTTAATACCGGTTCATCTAAACGTAAACGTTTAGCCTCCACTAAATAGCCAATCGCTAAAGAAACAAACGACTTAGAGATGGAAAAAAGCATTTGTGGCTGTTCAAGCGTGTAAGGCAAAGCTGTCTGCTGATAAAGATATTTATCTCCTTTTTTTATTATACAGCTATGCAATTCTATTTGTTTTTCTTCGATTTGGGTTAAAAAATCATTTATGGCAGACATCTTTATCACCTATAATCCATCTTTAAACAGATTACTTATCCTTTCATCCTTTTTATTTTAAGAAATCATTTTCGTCAATATGCTAATAATCCATACTAATATGCTAGGATTTAGCTTTTTCTATCATAGCATATCTTGTTTTAAAATTTATTAAAATCTCTATCCTTATTTTTATACCAAATAATAAATTTATCCAAAAAACCTGATTGGAATAAAAGTTTATTCTTTTTATTTCTAAATTTGCAAGAGTCTCATCAACATGAAACGCTTGAAATTGGGTAAACTAAATACTACTAATTTATTTAAAGATACGATATAATAAAGAAATGAGGTGATTTCATGAAAAAGAAAATTTACTTAATTTTATGTGCCTTTTTAGTGCTGATAAGTGTTGGCTGTACGCATAAACAAACCTATCCGCGCTTTACATTGAAACTCTTTTATTATGACAGTTGTTCAAGATGTACAGCGTTTAAAAATAGTGCCTTGCCGGCAATACGTGCTGCTTTTGACAATAATTTTGATATTGAATATTATAATTTAGACGATGATAACGGACAGGCAGTCTATCAGGATATCGTTGATCAATTGATCGATTTTGATCAAGAATACTATGGGGAAACACCGCTTGTTGTGATCGATGAAGCCTTTGCCATATTGGGATATAACGGCAGTAAGGAAGATCAGGAACTGATCAAAGAAATCAAACGGGCATTAAATAATGAACCATTAGGGAATTATTATTCGATGGGTCGATATCAATTTAAAAAAGGGGAATAGATTATGCTGATTACGGAAAGAAAAATATACATGCTGGCTGCTCGTCCCAGTCATTTAGAAGATGGCTTGGAACTGCAAAAAAAGGAACATGTTACAAATCTGCATTTTAAAAATAAAGAAAAATCGATTCAGGCAGATGTAGTGGATCATGTTCCCTATCACACGACGATTCGCTTTAATCAGCAAAACGGCATCGCTTCTTATTCTTGTGAATGTGAAGAATCTAAATATTTAAACGGTGCCTGCAAGCATATCATTGCCACTTTAAAGCAAGCTCAAGAACTTATTGAGGAATCCCGACGCAGTCAAGTTGAAATGGATCGTACCTTAAATGAGATTTTAAATTGTTTTGCTGATCCTATTTTAAGTGAAACCATCGTTAAGCAGCCTATTAAAGTGGAAATCCATTTACAGTTAAATAAACACAGCGGACGTCCGATTGGTCTATTTTCATTAAAAGTCGGGTTAGACAAAATGTATGTGGTAAAAAATATACGTGAATTCCTGCAAGCATTTGAATTCAATGAAGAGATCGAATACGGAAAAAACTTTACCCTTTATCCGGAATACCATGAACTCCCCCAAGGATTAAAAAACTTCTTTAAAACATTAGAAGATATCCAAGAAGAAGGTCATGATCATTTTAGAACGCCTAAAGAATTATTAGTAAATGAACACTATTTAAAAAAACTCATTCGCTCTTTGATGCATCAGACCATTTTTATTGATCCAATAGATGAAGCAAGCTATCAGGTTTTCGTTACCGACGATCTGTTTTCCGGATTAGTAACGATTCATGATAAGAAAAATGTGACTCAGCTTGATTTAAGCGAATTTAAAAAGGTTCTGCCAATAACTTCAGATTATCATTATGTCTTATATGACTATCAAATTTATCATTTGCAGAAAAGTCATTTGAATACGTATATGCCTTTTTTCAGAGCTGCCTCTTTAGAACAAAGCATTATTGAATTCAAAGGAAAACATCGTCAAGAGTTTATAGCGAAAGTCGTCCCTTTTCTGCCTAAAAATGTAGAACAGCCTGATTCTTTAAAAGAATCTTATATCCAGTTACCGCTTGTGGCTTCTTTATATTTGGATAAAGTCGATCAGGCGATTATTGCGACTCCGATCTTTCGTTATGGCAGCTTTGAATTTAATCCGATCAAGAATAAAGAAGAGATTGTATTAAATGATAAAATCTTGATTCGGGAAATAAAAAAAGAAGAGGAATTAATCAATATACTAGATAACGCTAAATTCAAAGTTCAGCCGGAAACCTTGTATATCGATCAAGAAGACGATGTAATTGATTTTGTTGAAAAGTATTTGCCAATCCTTAAAGCGAATATGGAAATCTTTTATTCTGACAGTTTCAAATCAATCGTTAAGCGAAGAAGTCTTTCTTCTTCTATTCGTTACAACGAGTCCTCACAACTGTTTGAAATTCGTTTTAATTACGAAGATATCCATTTCAGTGAATTAAAAGAGATTATGCGCAGTTACAAACTTAAACAGAAATATTATCGTTTGTTAGATGGTAGTTTTTTATCATTGGATGATAAGCAGACGCAAGAGTTTATCGATACCCTTTCTTATCTTGACATCTCTTTAGATCATTTAAAACAATCGAAGATCTCTCTGACATTATCGGAAGCATTATTCTTAAACAGTACAGTTGAAATCGATGATCACGATGAATATTTTGATCGTTTGATTGAAACAGTCAGCAGTCAGCAGTTAGTAGATATTCAAGTTCCCGCTCAATTACGCGATATCATGCGTGATTACCAAATCAATGGATTCCGTTGGTTAAAAACATTGAACCAATATCATTTAGGCGGTGTTTTAGCGGATGATATGGGACTTGGGAAAACGTTGCAGGCGATTGCTTTTTTAGATGATGAGGCAAAGCAAGACCCATTACCTAACCTGGTGGTCTGCCCTACGTCTCTTGTTTATAACTGGGAAGATGAGATCAAGCGTTTCGCTCCCGATCTTCGCTATTTGATTGTTTCGGGCAATGTTGCGGCCCGTAAAGAACTGATTCATCAGCTTTCTGATTATCAAGTCATTATCACTAGCTATCCATTATTGCGAAAAGATATCAGCTACTATCAGGATGTTCAATTTAATCACTGTTTCTTAGATGAAGCACAGTATATTAAAAATCCGTCGTCCCTAAATGCAAAGACCGTGAAACTTTTAAGGGCCAAAACACGTTATGCTTTAACGGGAACCCCGATGGAAAATTCATTAGATGAATTATGGTCGATCTTTGATTTCGTCATGCCGGGTATGCTTCTATCCCACTATAAATTCAGAGAGACCTATGAAATTCCGATTATTAAAGATGAAAATAAAGCGGTCAAGAAGAAATTGATTAAGCGTATTAAGCCATTTATTTTAAGACGTATGAAATCAGATGTATTAACCGAATTACCAGATAAGATAGAGTCTAAGTACACGATTGATCTCTCCACAGAACAAAAAGAACTTTATTTAGCGACATTAGAGGAAACTCGCCAATCGATCAATAAAGAGATTGCTGAAGATGGATTGGAAAAAAGTCATATCAAGATTTTTGCCGCTTTAACGCGTCTGCGTCAACTATGCAACCACCCTTCTTTATTCATTCAAAATTATTATGGTGGCAGCGGAAAACTCGATGCTTTAAATGAAATCATTGATGAAGCGATTGAAAATCATCATAAAATCCTGATCTTTTCACAGTTTACTTCTATGCTTCATATTATCGAGGATCAGCTCAAGGTCAAAGAAATCAGTTATGGCTATCTTGATGGCAGCACCCCTATGGAAGTGCGTGGAAAGTACGTCAAAGAATTTAATGACGGGGATATTCCCATCTTCCTTGTTTCTTTAAAAGCAGGCGGAACCGGATTAAACTTAACCGGTGCAAATATTGTCATTCATGTTGACCCTTGGTGGAATCCTGCCGTTGAACAACAAGCAACCGATCGTGCTTATCGTATTGGACAAACCAAAAATGTTCAAGTTATTAAGCTCGTGACAAAGGGAACCATTGAAGAAAAGATTTATGAACTCCAGCAAAGAAAACTCTCACTCATTGATTCCATCATTCAGCCGGGAGAAACTTTTATTTCAAAATTATCCCAAGATGAAATTATGGATCTCTTTAAATAAACAAAACCCCCACAATGATATATGTCCTAAATTCTATGGGCATATCATGATGTGGAGGTTTTTTATTGTTTATTTTTTCCCTTCAAGAAAGTAAGTGGCTTCCATATCTGCTGTTGATAAAGCAAAAGATAGTGGAAACATTTCAAATGAAGCCCCTACATTACGAGGTTCTTCGTTTCCCGCAAATCCCATATGATAGCGAATCGCAAAAGCTTCTTCGCGAGTTAAACGCATATATCCGGTAATGATATAGACAGATTTTTCTCCGTGTCCGTAGGGAATGGTATCTTCATAATCATAAGAAGGCACCTGCTGCCATTTTCCATTGGCATCTTTTACATTTCTAAATCCTTTTTTATAGCAGTTGATTTTGCAGAGATCATGCAAAAGTGCAACAATCGCCATGGTTTCTTCACTGCACTGAAGTCCGTAAGTCTCTTTTACTCGGGGGCGCTGTAAATAATCTGCTAAACAATCATAGACATTTAAACTATGCTCAACAAGTCCTCCGGGATATGCACCATGAAAACGTGTTGATGCAGGCGCCTCAAAGAAATCACAGTGAGCAGATAAAAGAAATTCCAATAGCTTTTCGCTCCCGGGACGATGTATATATTGTTTATAAATTGATACAAATCTTTCTTTAAAATCCATAATTCTTCTCCTCTTATAATTAAAGGATACCAAACTTACAAAAGATGTCAAGAATTAGCCAAGTAATTCTTATGAAAAAAAGAGAACCAAGTTCTCTTATTTATCATCTACGGATAAAACCGCCATGAATGCCTCTTGTGGAATCTCTACACTTCCAACCGCTTTCATACGTTTTTTTCCTTCTTTTTGTTTTTCCAACAATTTCTTTTTACGTGTAATATCGCCACCATAACATTTAGCTAATACATTTTTGCGCAATGCTTTGATTGTCGTTCTTGCAATGATCTTTCCTTGAATAGCCGCTTGAATAGGCACCTCAAACATCTGCTTAGGTATAATTTCCTTTAACTTCTCGCAAATAATTTTACCGCGGTCATAAGCAAACTCACGATGTACAATGGAAGACAACGCATCTACCGCTTCCCCATTTAAAAGAATATCCATCTTGACTAACTTACTTTCTTTATAGCCGCAAAGTTCATAGTCAAATGAAGCATACCCCTTAGAGCAGGATTTCAGTCGGTCAAAGAAATCATACACAATCTCTGCCAAAGGAATTTCGTATAATAAAGTCATACGTGTTTCATCGGTATATTGAATATCGATATAATCTCCTCGTTTATTTTGACACAATTCCATAATCGGTCCTACATAATCACTTGGCGTCATAATGGTTGCTTTGACATAAGGTTCTTCTAATCGACTGATTTTCTGAACATCCGGCAGCATCGATGGATTATCAACCGTTGTCATTGTTCCATCGGTTAAATAGGCATGGTAAACAACCGATGGTGCTGTCGCAATTAATTCCAGACCGAATTCTCTTTCCAATCTTTCCTGAATAACGTCCATATGCAATAATCCAAGGAACCCGCATCTAAAACCAAATCCCAATGCCTGTGAAGTTTCCGGATCAAATACTAAGGCAGAATCGCTTAACTGCATCTTTTCCAAAGCTTCACGCAAATCATTATATTTACTGTTATCGATTGGATACAAACCACAATATACCATTGGATTTAATTTACGATATCCCGGTAATGGTTCCGCACATTCATTTCCCACAACCGTCACCGTATCCCCGACATTAATGTCATGAATAGACTTGATTGCCGCTGAGAACCAACCCACTTCTCCAGTCACCAGTTCTTCTTTTTTTATTTCCGCAGGAGTATGTACCCCAACTTCAACGATTTCATACTCCGCATTCGATGCCATAAAACGCACCTTATCCCCAACCTTGATCTTTCCTTCAACAATACGTACCAATACGATAACCCCACGGTAAGCATCATAGTAAGAATCAAAAATCAAGGCTTTTGTCGGATGATCGACACTTCCGCCTGGTGGCGGCACTAACTTTACAATGGCCTCCAGCACTTGTTCCACATTCAAATTATTTTTAGCCGAAATCAAAGGAGCATGTTCGGCTGGCAATCCCACTACTTCTTCAATCTCTTTGATGACACGTTCAGGATCTGCACTAGGCAAATCGATCTTATTGATTACCGGAATAATTTCCAAGTCATTATCTATCGCCAAATAAACATTCGCCAGCGTCTGTGCTTCTACTCCTTGAGCAGCATCTACCACCAATACAGCCCCTTCACACGCCGCTAATGAACGTGACACTTCATAAGTAAAATCGACATGACCCGGAGTATCTATCAAATGCAGCAAATAGGTTTCATTATCCGAAGCCGTATATTGTAATTGAACAGCATTTAGTTTAATTGTAATGCCGCGTTCTCTTTCTAATTCCATGCTGTCGAGCAGCTGTGCCTTCATATCTCTGGTAGCCACAGCTCCGGTTAACTGTAAAATACAATCCGCTAAGGTCGACTTCCCATGATCGATATGGGCAATGATCGAAAAATTACGAATCTTTGACTGATCTATTTTCATCTTAACACCCACTTTCAGATGTTAATTATACCAAATCTTTTTATTAAACACAATAATCCTAATTATGAATCATACTATCTAAATATTTAATTTTCTCTGCCATCACATACATCTGATCGTTATGCTTTTCCAGTCTGCCTTTGAGACTGAGCCAATGGCAGTCTTGCAAAAGTGCCAGCAGCCGATCGGCTTCTCCCTTCCAAAGCAGACAGTCAATCAGATCTTTTTCATAAATCCCGTCATTATTGATAAATGCTTTTTCTACCTCAACGGTTATATGTAAATATTTTTTTCCATTCAGCTGTATGAATCCATCCTCACTCTTATATGTTCCAATGATAATTACTTCATTAATCATTTTCATCACCTCAACATCACTTTAGCAAAGATTCCATGATTCGACAAACCGGATATTTTTAATATTTATAATGAATTTATTCTTTCATTTAAACAAACTCTATTCAAATTTAAAAATATGGTATTTTTTCTAAATAAAAGTTAACAATTATTAAAGGTGATATAAAATGAATAAAATTAAAAACATCAATAAAAATTATATAGTGGCAGCGGTACTATCCAACCATTTTTTTATAACGAAGTACTTGCTTTATAACTTATATACCCATGCAACCATTTACAGTTTCATGTATCTTTTTATCATATGCTTGATTATCACAGCATTAAGCCCCATTCTTTATCACTATACTAAAAAGAACTTTTTAAACAAAAGATCCCCTTTGGTGGCTTGGATTCTAAGTGTTTACTTACTTATTTCCAGTATTTTGTCACTGATGACTTTAGGCAACTTCGTCAGTATACACTGGCTCAACGCAACAAATCAAACATTGATTATCGGGTCAATTTTAATGCTGATTCTGTTTATTGCCTTTGTGGACAATAAAGCAGTTTACAAAACATTATCTCTATTGTTTTTAGT
This sequence comes from Beduini massiliensis, assembly GCF_000829905.1. GTDB lineage: Bacteria > Bacillota_I > Bacilli_A > Erysipelotrichales > Coprobacillaceae > Beduini > Beduini massiliensis. The sequence goes on along the minus strand of NZ_CDPP01000005.1, from coordinate 50,522 downwards.
ACTGCTTGCTATTTTATTAATCTATGGTATATCTAAATATCAGTTTTTATCCATCCGTCAAATCACCACCTATATTTCTTTGTCTAAGATAAATTTTGAGGTCATTATATATTCTGCTTTTATTATCCTGGAAACCTTCTTTATATTCTTTATTCCTAATGTGGAAGAAGCTCCTTTGACAAAAAAGAATTATTATACGTATATCGGGTTTATGATTTTTGTTATTTTATTTGAGGGTATTATAGAGTTAAATGAATTTAATGGCATCATCCAATATGTTACCTACCCTTTCTTTGAAAGTTTTAATATTATTTACTTTGGTCAATATATCGGTTATCTTAACTTCCCGGTCCTGTTTATCTATGTCATCGGCTGTTTCAGTAAAATAGCCCTTAATCTTAAAGTATTGCAAAAAAATTTAGGCAGAAGCAAATGGAACGGTATCTTCATTGCGCTTTGTTTTATCGTCCCTGTGGCCTTACTAAGGAATGCCAATGATTATGCCGACATCCGCTTATTCTTTGTTATTCCCGCTCTTACTGCCCTATTTTTAGCTATATTGCTTTACAATCTGAAAGGAGGATTATTTAATGGAAGAAATACAAATTCTGCAAGAGCACTATCAAAAAAGCGCCGACGTCAAGTTCAAGGTCAATAAAAACTATGCCTTGATCTACTGTGAAGGACTAAGCAACGTCAAAGAAGTCGAAGAAGAACTGCTGCGACGTATTAATCGTCATATTAAATTCAATCCTACTCATCTGACTTCTTCATTGCTTACTATTGAAGAAATCAAAGATACTTCTTTTGAAAAACTAGATGATCTTGTCTACAGCGGAATGTGTCTGCTTTATTATCATCGTCAATACTACAGCATCAATGTCATCAATGTGCCAAAACGTACCCCCGATCAATCGATTATCGATATTACCATTACCGGACCACGTGACAGCTTGATAGAGAACTTGGAAACAAATGTTGCTTTAATCCGTAAACGTTTAAAAAGCTCAGATCTGCATTATGAAAAATATACCTTAGGGAAACATTCAAAGACGCAAGTCGGTCTCTTATATGTGGAAGATAAATGTGATCAAAAAGTGATCGACCACATTACTCAGCAATTAGAAACCATTAAAGATGAAGATATCGTCAGTACCGGGCAGTTTCGTAATCTGATGTTCAGCAAAAAGAAAAAAATGCTGTTCCCTCGTATGACCAATACCACACGTCCAGATTATTGTGTTTATAGTTTGCTGGCAGGGAAATTCATCTTGATCTTAGATAACTTCAACAGTGCCAATATCGGACCTGCAACCTTACCGTTATTTATTGATTTTTCAGATGATGTCAACAATCACTATCTGACTACTTTTATTACACGGGCCCTTTATATTGCCAGTGCTTTTATCGCTATCTATTTAATGCCCTTTATCTTAGCGATCTATTCTTATCATCCGCAGGAGCTCTCCTTTTTATGGTTATCCAATATCCTAAGCATACAAAAAGGATTGATTATGCCCATCTATCTTGAAATTATTTTCGCAACTTTTCTGTTTGAATTGTTTCGTGTAGCAGGAACCCGTTTTCCTGCCGGTATCTCTACTACCCTCCTTGTAATCGGCAGCGTACTCTTAGGTCAAAATATTACGTCGAGTGGATTTATCGGATATGATATCATGTTCCTTTCTGCACTCTCCATTATTTGCAACTACTCCATTTCCAACAGTATTTCATTTAACAGTATGATTACCCTGTTCAAAGGATTCGCCTTCTTATGTTCATTATTTTTAGGATTATATGGTTTCATGATTGCCTTTATTACGATCACTATTTATATATGTCAGCTCAAATCGTTTGGCAAAGATATGCTGGATGGTGAAATTGCCATCAGTCTGAAATCCTTTACCAATTTATTTAAGTCTGCCAACTATGACAAGAAGGTGGAGAAAACAAGATGAAAAAAATACTCTGCTGTTGTTTACTGATCTTTAGTTTATGTGGCTGTGCCGCTGATATGAAAGATATGTATAACTTAGCTTTCCCGACATCAATGGCATTAGATTTTAAAGAAGATCAGTTTGAAGTCACACTTCAAATTATTAATGCCAACTCTCTGTCCAAACCGGAATTAGAATCTTCAATCAATAAAGGTGAAATTCTTATTACTTCAGCACAAGGCGGTTCAATCAGTGATGCTATTCAGAAGTTGGAAAATAAATTGCGTATGGAAATTGTTTTAACCAATATCAACACCGTCTTTCTAACAGAGAAGATGACGGCTAAAGAGCCTTTTGATGCTTTCTTAAATTACTTATTAATCAATCCGGAATTACGTCTTACAACCAGTATGTTTATTAATGATGGGGATATGAAAGATATTTTTGAAGTTAAACATAATATCACCAGTTCGCCCTACTTTTCCTTAGTCGCCTATACTTCACAGGATCGAATGAGTTCTTTGGAACTTCCCGATAAAGCCTTATCCATCTTGAAAAATTACTACAATAATACGGAAGTATCCATTATTCCAAATATGGATACCGATAAGGATTCTACCCTATTTAGCGATGGGGAAAGTAATGAACAACTGCGCTATGATATCAATCGGCTGACCTTGTTAGACTGCCAGACCTTTACTACCTTTGATATTGAAGAGGTACAAGGATTGGAATATTTAACAAACAAAGAAAGCAAGAATGCTGTAGAAATGATCAAACAGGAAAACAGCACTATCAACTTCTTAATCGAAGGAATCAAGAAATCAACATTCTATAAAGAGGGCATGTTTCATGTACGTCTGGATACCATTATCTCCATTGGAGCCAGTGAACTGGATATGGACGAACAAGAAATCGTCAATCTAATAACCGACCATATTAAGACATCGGTGACAGAAACCTATGCAACCTTATTGGATCATCAGATTGATTACCTGCGCCTTCAAAACCTTAATGAAGATCCACTCACGATAGATAAGATTGCTTTTGATGTCAATGTCTCATTACAAACAAAAACTAATTATTTAAAATAGAAAAAAGAACTGCGGATTAAATCATTCGCAGTTCTTTTTCAATAAGAAAATGCAAGCTTTTATTCTTGTGCCTGCATTTTAATAGATTATTTTATTTTGTATAAGGGGCTAATTCAATTCTGATAAAATACCCTTGATCGTGATCACATACCGGGCAGCGTTCCGGAACAGCGGTTCCTTCATAAATGAACCCACAGTTTAAGCACATCCAACGACAGGTGACATTCGATACATATAATTGATTTTTTTCCAATAAAGCCGCTATTTCCAGAAAACGATCTCCATGTGTTTTTTCAATATCCGCAATATTTTTAAAATCCTGAGCTACTTTTAAGAACCCTTCTTGTTTTGCAATCTCAGAAAAGTTTTGATAGACATCCTGATATTCTTCATATTCGTTGTGATGTGCACTCTTTAAAAGTGAAATCACATCATCAGATAAATCAATAGGATATCCGCCATCAATAAAAATTGTTTCACCGGCGAGCTGCTGTAAGTGGTTATAAAAAATTTCAGCATGTTCTTTTTCTTGATTGGCTGTAAATAAAAATACATCCGCTATCATATGCTGTTTTTGTTTTACTGCAATGCCGGCAGCAAATGTGTAACGATTTCTTGCCTGTGATTCACCAGCAAATGCACGCATTAAATTATCTTTTGTTTGACTTGTTTTAAAATCGACCATAATCATTCTCCTTTGCTCATATATTATGAACAGGATCACAAAAAATATTCTCTGATATCCTTAAATTAGGCTGATTTTAATTTTCCGTTAAAAAATCAGGATCAACAGACCCTGATTATAATATCACAACAAATGCGACCGCATATTCTTTTTCATGAGAGATTGAAATTTTAGCATTGACGCCATTAAGATATGGCTTCCCCAATTCGTCATTCAACACTTCGATCTGCTGAAAACTGATCGGACCAATGCCCGTTCCCAAAGCCTTTGAATAAGCTTCTTTGGCAGCAAACCGCCCGCCTAGAAACTCTGCCTTTTGCTGATCTGTTTTCTTTTGCTCAAACAGCTCTCTTTCACTTGGCGTTAAAATACGTTCGATAAAATGGCGGTTATGAATATTTAATCGTTTTAAATCAACGATGTCTACCCCAATTTCCATTATTCTTTCAACTTTTTCTTTTCGTAAAGACTCATCAGTTCATCTAAGGTCATCTCATCATTGATTTCATCAATCAATGTTTTTTCTTCTCCCTGAACACCGGAAAAATCTAACTGAAATTCTCCCGTTCTTGCCTCAATGATCTTCAACTGGTTTTCTTCTTCTTTAATAATATTGGCTAGATTGCGTAAATTTTCAGTTACTGAATCCGGCTTTTTATTTTCTGTTTTTTCTTTGCTTTTTTTAACGATGACTTTTTTAGTGGACAGTTCTTCATCGACTTCGATCTGCTCTTCTTGAGCCCCGTAAAAAGGTGAAATTACCGGTACTAATTGTTCTTTATAATTTGTTGTACGCTTTTTCTTTATCTTTTTAACTGCTGGACGATACTCAGATTCCGCTTCTTCTTTTTTTCCAGTCATCGGTGATATAATCTCTGACATACTGTAAAACGGCGTCACTGCTGTATCAATCTTAGGTTTTTTAATCTGAACTTTTTCAACCGGTTTTGCTTTTTTAGCTTCTGCTTTCACTTCTTCTTGTTCTTCATTGTAAATTAATGGTGAACTGAATTTTTCCTTACGGCGCTGTTCGATGACCGGATCAATACGTTCTTCGATTGCTTCTTCTTTTTTGAATTTTTTCATCAAATCTTTTAACGCCATTCTATTTTCCTCCCGTATATTGTTTTAAAAAGGATTGTCCTACCCGATAACACTCATCCAATACCAAAATACCTCTGACCTGCGGAGCATTGGGCAATAATAATTCTCTTGCTGAACACAACATCCCGTTTGACTTCACTTTACGTAAAGTTGAAGGGACAATCAACAGACCATTAGGCATCATTGTTCCTGGTGTAGCAACCACCACTTTTTGATGAAGGGCAACATTAGGTGCACCGCAAACGATTTGTGTTGTTTCTGCTCCCAGATCCACCTGACAGATATGTAAATGATCTGAATCCGGATGATTTTCAATAGCGACAACTTGACCGACAATCAAACGTTCCTGATCATCTTTTTCCACTTGAATTTCTTTAGTCGGATCGAGTAACAGATTAATTCGACTTATCATTTCATCGGTGATCTCAACCTGTCCATCTTTTAAACCTGATAAATGCTTTGAAGCATTGAAGATATTTAACCCGATCATTTCACCTTTTTGATCATAAAGATAGCAAATATCATCAATACGTTCAGCATGATCTGTTTGTCCGTTTTGAAAACGGCAAAGCAGGATATCCCCTACTTCTGCTTTATTGTAAAATGCATGTAATATCATGGTCACACCTACTTTACTGAATCAATAAAATTCTGAATTTCCTGTTTTGTCTTTCTTAATTTACTTACAAAACGTCCGGTTTCAATTCCCTTGTCATAAGCCACAAATGATGGAATCCCCATAATATCCAAATCCTTGCACAAATCAATAAATTGATCACGGTCTACTTTATAAAACTTAAATTCAGGATTATCTAACACGATTTGACCGATAAATGGTTTCACAAAAACACAATCCGGACACCATCCTGCCGTAAACATAAAAATACTCTTTTCCTGTGTTGCTTTTTCAAAATCTTCTAAACTTAAAATATCCATTAAATTTTCCATTGTCTTTCTCCTATCTAAAATTAGCTTGTATTTTGTAAATCGGTCCAAAAGGACTGAATTTTCTTTCATATTCTGTCATGATATTGTCTTCATAGCCATCTGCATGATGTAAATCTAAACAAATATCTTTAAAATCCATTGGATACTGATTCATTGAAACAAGAGAGAATTCAAATAATCCTCGGTTGTCCGTTTTAAATTCAATATCGCCACCCTCTTTTAATAATAACTCATAGATTCTCAAATAGCTTCTATAGGTTAAGCGACGCTTATCATGCTTTGATTTTGGCCATGGATCACTGAAATTCAAATAGATCTTCTCAATCGAATGAGCGGGAAACAGCTCTTGCAGATGAGCCGCATCAAAACACATCAATCGCAGATTCGGGAGTGGTTCCTCATCGATTAGTTTTTTTAGAGCTGCCACAAGCACACTATCATATTTTTCAATACCAATAAAATTGATCTGGGGGTATCGTTTCGCCATTTCAATAATAAAATCGCCTTTCCCCATCCCAATTTCGATGCGCAGCGGCTGATCCTGAGTAAAAATATTTTTTAAATCGAAAGGTTCATCTGTTTTAAGAACGATCTCTCGATGATTTTCTATTAATTCTTTTGCTTTTGGATTATTTCTTAAACGCATGTTTTCCTCCTCATAATTCTTTTTCCATTATAGCACATATCTGCTTAGAATAAATTGCAAATTCTTATTTTACATCGATTTTCATAAGATTTTCCAATTCATCATTTGTTAATTCGCGATATTGTCCTTCTTCTAACTGAGGATCTAATATTAACTGTTTCATTTTTATTCTTTTTAAATACGTCACTGTTTTACCAACAGCTTCAAACATACGTTTAACCTGATGAAACTTTCCTTCAAAGATTTCGATTTCGACTTCGCTTTCTTCGTCATTTGCCGACACAATCTTCAAGTTTGCCGGCAGTGCCGTAAAATCACCAAGATTAATTCCCTGTTTAAAGACCGCTATATCTGTTTCATCCACTCTTGCATCGATTTTTGCATAATAGATTTTCGAGATATGTTTCTTAGGGGATAAGATATGATGTGCCAACTGTCCGTCATTGGTTAAAAGCAGCAGCCCAACGGTATCAATATCCAATCTTCCGACCGGAAACAATTCATAATGCTCATATCCTTCGATCAAATCAATCACTGTAGGATGCACCTGATCCATCGTCGCACTGATATATCCTTGTGGCTTATTGAGCATTAAATAGACAAAACGACGATACTGAATTTCTTCATTATCCAATAAAATAATATCCTTTATTTCATCAACCTGGTAATCATCTTTTTTAATTATCTCACCGTTGACTTGTATATGTCCCTTACGAATTAACTGTTTCATTTCCTTACGGCTTCCCACTCCGCAGTGAGCTAATAATTTATCTAAACGCATCTTGTTTTAAATTCCTTTGCTTAATTTTATATATTCCTGATGAAGCTTACCTTGACTATCTTCAAACTCAACCAAAACACGAACTTCCACTTCCTCTTTTCTAGTTATTCCTGACAAATGAACCCCTTTATAGGTGAGCGTTTCTGCCTTAGTATAGGAATCCAAATTAACCGGATCATCATAAACCCCAATGCTGGGATAATAGTCTGACAGACTGTCATCTTTACAGACAATACGAACATTTTCCAAACGTTGAGTTACATTTCCGATAATTAAATCATAACGATAATGTTCATCCACCTTATTCATCACTAAGGTCATATCGTAATACAAAGATTCATCTTGAAATTCATTTTGATTGTCAATGGCTTCAACAAACTGGTTATAATCAGCAAGTGACACTTGGGGGACTTCTTTTTTACAACCGCTTAGCATGAAGCAGCAGAGTATTAATATCCATATTTTTTTCATTATAACCACCTATATAAATTATATCAAAAAAAAGGGCTTAACGCCCTATATTTTATAATTCTTTCTTTCTGAATGTTGCACATTCAGTTTGTTCACAACAATGTGCTTCTTTACAATTACAATTGTGAACTGCGATTTCTTCTGCTTCACATTTACAATCGCTGTTGTAAACACATTCTTTAGCTGTACAGTTAATTCTGTTCATGTTGTTCACCTCCACACAGATTAGTTTGGGCGTTCTAATCTTCATTATTCATGCATTTGTAAATTAACATTGCCGAATAGGAGTAAATCGTTTCTTCTTCCTCTTTATTGTCTAAAAAGGCAGTTTGGTATTCAACCGATAATAAATCTTCATCCTGAATTGTTTCTAAAAATTCATTGATTTCATCTTCTAAATCCAATTCATGACAGCAGTCAAACATCTTTACTTTTATCATTTGCATCACCGCTGGTATCATACCAATAAAATATAAAAAAATAAGTCGGATTTACGACTTATTTTCATCATTTTTTAATTATTGTGTAATTTCGATCTTGAAGCAGCATTCAAATGTTTCATTAACAGGCAGTTTTACAATATCTTCCTTATCTTTTAATTCACCAGTAAACCCTGCTTCATCCGCATGAGAACGCCATGGTTCTAATGCAAGTAATCCGCCAACCTGACGGGTTGCCCAAATTCCTAAAAAGTTAAAGTTTTCCATGTGCAAAGTGACTGCTTTATTATGATTAATCGATTTTAAAGCCACGGATTTCGATTTAAAATCCGTTACTACTACAGCATCATCTTTAAACATTTCCTGTCTGACAAAAAAGCGTCTTTCATTTTCTAATAATGGCTGAGTTTTTCCGTTATAGACAGAATTTTCAACATCCAATAAACGACGGCTAACTGTTTCCGGCTGTTCAAATTCAACATAATAGTCATTGCTTGATTCATTTTCATACATCGGACAAGCAAATGCCGGATGCCCGCCGATACCAAAATAGATGGTTTTATCATCTTTATTCTCTACTTTGATATGACAGCTCAATGTATTCATTTCTAATGTATACGTTACAGTTAATTTAAAGCTGTAAGGATAAACATCTCCGAATTTTTCATTATCTAACGTTAAGACAACGTGATCTTCTCCAGTTTCCTCTACAGTAAACTCATTATGACGAGCAAAACCATGCTGTGTTAAATGATATTCTTTTCCTTCCGCACGATACGTATCATTGATGACCTTTCCGACGATTGGAAAAAGAATCGGAGCACTGTTTGCCCAATATGCCTTATCTCTTTTCCACATATAATTCATTTGGTCAGATAGGCCAACCATTTTATGAATTTCTGCTCCCTTGGGATGAATAGCGACTTCTAAAAAATCATTTTTTAATGTTATCATAAGTTTCTCCTAATAGATTAATTTACCATTTACAAAGGCATGTTTCAAACGGACTTGTTCATCAAAAATGATGATATCCGCTAATTTTCCGACCGCAATACTTCCCAACTGATCATCTACTTTAATAGATTTCGCCGGATTTAAAGAAGCTAATCGCACGGCTTTAATGATGTCAATATGGAAATAGTCCATTGCATTTTTAACTGCGTCATTCATGCATAAGATACTTCCCGCTAACGTCCCATCTTTTAAGCGAGCAGTCCCGTTTTCAACAGTAACGCCTTGTCCCCCTAATTGATAAGTTCCCGGTTCCTTCATGCAGGCTTCCATCGAATCGGTAATCAATGTCAGATAATCCTCTCCTTTAGCATGATATAAAATACGTGCTGCCGGTGCTGAAACGTGATGTCCATCTAAAATCAGCTCTGCATACGTCTGTTCACTGTCCAACGCCAATCCTACAATACCCGGATTACGATGATTCAATGGTGTCATAGCATTATACGTATGGGTAAAATGATCAGCACCTAAGTCAAGCAGTTTCTTCCCTTCGTCATAGGTTGCTCCGGTATGTCCCAAAGAAACGGTAATGCCTTTTTCTAATAAATATTGAGTTAAAGCTGCTGATCCGGGCATTTCCGGCGCCAATGACAATAATTTAACCACTGCACTGTATTCCCCTGTCATCTTATCAAACATTTCAATAGAAGGATCTACGATATATTCTCCTGGCTGAGCGCCTTTATGCAAGATATTAAAGAATGGTCCTTCCATATGTGTCCCAATGATTCTGGCTCCATTCACTTTATCTTTATTTTCAGCAATGTTTTTAATGGCTGCATAAGTGCTTTCCTGAGATTGTGTCATCGTTGTTGGCAAGAAGCCCGTAACCCCTGTTTTTACATTGGATACTGACAGATTATCTAAATCTTCAAAAGTGGCATTCATCGCGTCACTTCCATTTTTTCCATGCGTATGCACATCGATAAATCCCGGTGAAACAAAGTTCCCCTGTGCATCAATGATGGTGGCTGTTGGATCTGTCTCCGTTGTAATGTTAGTGATCATCTCATCTTGAATCCATAAATTCTTTTCGACGATCTGATCATTTAAAATAATTTTCCCGTTAACAATACAATATTTCAATTTTATCACCTCGTGCTTATTATAACAAAAAACCTATTGTTAGTGTGAACAAAATGCTTGTTTCCATAAAAAAAAACTATCCGAAAATCGGATAGTCTCTATTCATTTGGCTCATTCGTATGAATCTCTTTAATGATCTTTTCAATTTTATTCCCATAATCTAATGATGTATCCAATAAGAAATGTAATTCCGGTACACGACGGATCGTTAAACGCTTCGCCAACAAGGTACGAATAAACCCTTTTGAACGATTGAGTGCTTCTAATCCATCACGCGTATCATAATCTTTTCCTAAAAAGGTTACATAGATTTTAGCGATTGAAAGATCACGTGTCACATCGACTGCAGTGATTGTGCAAAATCCAATCTTCGGATCTTTCACTTCCATTTGCAGGATCTGTGTTAATTCTCTTTGAATGATCCCATTTAATTTTTCTTTCTTTAAAACCATAAAAGCCTCCAACTATCTTGCGACTTCTTGCATTTCAAATCCTTCGACAATATCGTTTTCTTTGATATCATTGTAGTTTTCGATTGTCAGACCGCATTCATACCCTTGTGCTACTTCTTTTGCATCGTTTTGGTAACGTTTTAAAGAACCTAGTTTACCAGTATAAATCACAATACCGTCTCTGATCAAACGAACGCCGCAATCTCTGCGCATCACACCATCTGTCACATAACATCCAGCTACCGATCCGACTTTAGATACTTTGATAACTTGTCTGATTTCTGCCTGTCCGATGATGACTTCTTCGATCTCCGGTGCAAGCATTCCCTGCATTGCCGCTTCAATTTCTTCTACCATTTTATAAATGATGTTGTGTAAACGAATTTCTACGCCTTCTTCTTCCGCTTTCTTACGTACATTTGCTTCCGGTCTAACGTTAAATCCATAAATAATTGCCTGTGAAGCACTCGCTAAAAGGATATCAGATTCAGAAATACTTCCGACAGTTGAACGAATAACATTTACTCGAATGCCGTCAATATTGATTTTTTCCAATGATGATTTCACAGCTTCAGCCGTTCCCTGAACATCAGATTTTACAATGATGTTTAAGTCTTGAACAGCACCTTCATTGATCTTAGAGAATAAATCATCCAATGATAAAGCACTTGTTGTTTTTCTATCTTTATCTTGTTTTAATTTACTTCTTTCTTCACCAACATGACGTGACATTTTTTCAGTTTCAAATGCCATAAACTTATCCCCGGCAACCGGCACTTCATTTAAACCTGTAATTTCAACCGGTGTTGAAGGTCCTGCTTCCGTAATTTCTTTTCCTTTATCGTTCAGCATCTGACGCACACGTCCATAAGCGGCCCCTACAACGATTGGATCTCCCGTTCTTAACGTTCCGTTTTGTACAAGTAAAGTCGCGACAGGACCACGTCCTCTATCTAGTTTACCCTCAACAACAGTTCCATATGCATAACGTTTTGGATTCGCTTTTAAATCTGCCATTTCTGAAACAACCAAGATCGTTTCCAGTAAATCTTCAATTCCCATGTTCATTTTCGCTGAGATTTCACAATATACAGTATCTCCGCCCCATTCTTCAGGCGTTAATCCTAAATCTGCCATTTGTGATTTGATATTGTCAGGGTTTGCTCCTGGTTTATCGATTTTATTGACCGCGACAATGATGGGAACCCCAGCTGCTTTGGCATGGTCAACCGCTTCTCTTGTTTGAGGCATGACACCATCATCAGCGGCTACAACAATAATAACGATATCCGTCACCTGAGCTCCACGTGCACGCATCGCCGTGAACGCTTCATGTCCCGGTGTATCCAAGAAAGTAATTTTCTTATCATTGATCAACACTTGGTAAGCCCCGATATGCTGTGTAATTCCACCAAATTCACCGTCGACAACACTTGTTTTACGAATCGTATCCAACAAAGTTGTTTTTCCATGGTCAACATGTCCCATGATCGTTACAACCGGCGGACGATTCATTAAATCCTTTTCATCATCAACAATTTCAATTTCTTCAAAGTTAACTTCACTGACTTCGATATGTTTCTTGATTTCATAACCATATTCCATACATACCAATTCAACGTTTTCATCATCCAATGAAGAATTGATCGTTACCATTTTCCCTAACATAAATAAAACTTTAATAACATTTGCAGGGGTTTGATTGATTTTTTCAGCTAATTCACCAACCGTAATGCCTTCCTCATAAACAACGATTCCGTCTCCTACCTTCACTTCTTCTTTTTTATTTGGCACGTTCGAAATCAATGTTTTCTTTTTAGGAGCCATTTTTTTACCAGAACGATTTGGTCTCTTATTTTTATTCATCTTTGCCATATAACCACCTACCCTATCTTTTCTTTTAATTTTTCAGCAAATTTCTTATCCAGCACAGCGATTGCCATACGATTGCTTTTACCGATGGCATTCGATAATTCTGTACTATCACCTATTATTATATACTCAATTTTGTAATGTGTACACTTATCTATTAAACGTTTCTTCGTGTTATCACTAGCATCTTCAGCAATAATAACCAATTTCGCTGATTTATCCCGAATACTTAACAATACGCCTTCACCACTGGCGAGGTTTCTCGAACGCATTATCAAACCAATATAATGAAGAACATCTTTATTCAACATTCTTCAGTAATTCCTCATAGATCGCTTCTGATACTTTCGTTTCCAATGAGCGATCTAAAGACCCTTTTTTCTTTGCCAGTTCAATCGCTTCTTTTGATTTTTTCAGATAAGCACCACGGCCGTTTTGCTTTCCTGTATAATCAATAAAAACTTCATTTTCTTTGTTTTTAACGATTCGGATCAATTCCTTTTTAGGACATTGTTCTCCCGTCGCTACACATTTTCTCAGTGGGATTTTTTTCATCTAAAACCCTCCTAATCTTCATCGTAATATTTATCAAATTCATCGTAATCGATTTCTTCGTCATATTTACTGTATTCATCATCAAAGTAATCATCTTCATCGTCTTCTTCAACTACCGGTTTCTTTGTTTCCTGTACAGGTGCCACTGGTGTTTCTTCTACGATTTCCTCAACGACCGCTTCTGCCGGCATTGCTTCAATCACATCTTCATTTACATCGGATTCTTCCGCAATTTCCTCTATTACTTCTTCTGCCGCTTCCACTTCTTCCACAGTCGTTTCCGCCAACATTTCTTCTTCGATATCTTTATATTCTTCATGTTTAACTTCTTCTAAAGAATATAACCCTTCACTAATAGCATCACTCAATGATTTAATATCAATCTTCCATCCTGTTAAACGTGCCGCTAAACGAGCATTCTGACCACGTTTCCCAATGGCTAAAGACAATTGATTATCCGGCACTACAACAAACGCAGACTTATCTTCTTCATTGATACTGACATTAATGACATTAGACGGAGCTAAAGCATTGGAAATGAAGGTTGCCGGATCTTTTGAATATTCCACAATATCAATCATTTCTCCGTGCAGCTCTTCAACGATGTTTTTAACACGGGTTCCTTTTGGACCAACACATGACCCGATTGGATCAATATCGTCTGCTTTTGTATAAACGGCAATCTTGCTTCTCTCTCCAGCTTCTCTTGAAACTGAGAAAATCTCCACGATACCTTCATAAATTTCAGGGACTTCCATTTCAAATAAACGCTTAACTAACCCGGGTTCCGTTCTTGAAACAACGATATGCGTTCCTTTTGTTCCATGATCGACTTCGGAAACATATACTTTTAAATGTTGTCCTTCAATCAGTTTTTCACCTGGAATCTGCTGATTCGCCGCTAAGAAAGCTCCTGTTTTGCCTATGTTGACAATCGCAAAACGATCTTCTACACGATCCACGATTCCGGTAATAATTTCATCTTTCTTATCAATAAACTCATTATATAAACTTTCTTTTTCTGCTTCTCTAATCTTTTGACGCAAGATCTGTTTAGTCTGCACCGCCGCTAAGCGTCCAAAGATATCCGGCGATACGGCATTTTCAACCACATCACCAATTTTATAATTAGGATTGATTTCATGAGCTTCTTCCAATGAAAGTTCGATATCTTCATCTTCGACTTCTTCCACCACCGTTTTAATCTCATGCAATGAAATCTTCGCTGTTTTAGGATCGATATCCACACGAACGATTGAATCCGGACTTAAATAGTTTTTCTTATAAGATTTTTCTAAAGCTTCTTTTAATGCATCTAATACGATTTCTTTTTTAATACCACGTTCATTCTCTAATATTTCTAAAGCTTCAATAAACTTTTTATTCCCAGCCATTTTGTTTTATTCCTCCTTAAAATTTGACAGCCAATCGAATAAACTTAATACGATCATAATCTATTTCAATACGTTTCTTAATATTTTTCACTAGGTATTCTAAATGAATGATCTGATCGTTGACTTCTAATATTGTCCCATACACTTCGTCTAAACCTGCCATTGGCATCGCTAGTTTAATATAAACATATTTACCAATCGAATGGCTGATCTGTTCCAAGTTCTTTAACGGCTTTTCCGCTCCCGGTGAAGACACTTCTAAATAGTATTCACCTTTAATTGGGTCTGATTCATCAAGAAGCGCACTGATTTGTTCTGATACGTTGACACATGTTTCCATATCTAATGCACCGTTTATTTTTTCAATAAAGATTCTTAAATACCATTCATTATTTTCTTTTTCATAAACGATTTCATCTTCATAGCACTGTGCTTCATTTAAAATCGGTTTAATCATATCAGAAATCTGTTGAATTAATTCCATTTTATCTCCCTTTCCAATAATAAAGAGTGGGTCCCCCCACTCTTTTAGATTCGTTGCTTTAGTATCTAAATGACATTTTCATTATAGTATATAATTACTGTTATGTCAATTAAATACTACTTTTTCATTGGTTTTATCGACTATTTTTTAAATTAAATAAAATATTCATCAAAAGTGGAATAATTTTGAAAAAGATCAGAATTAAGATTGAATATTTATCTCTATTATTCTATGATAATGGTGATAAGTTTCTTTAAGTGTCATTTCCCCAACATTTCAAATGAAAAAGAGGTGAATCCAATCAACACTCTATACAACAATCATGGAGGAAATGCTTATGCAACATAAAAAAATCATCAGAATAATGTTTCTTTTATTTATTGTTTTCTTTCTTGGCGGCTGTTCCGCTGAGACAAAAATAAAAAGTCTTCATATTGACAGTCAAGATGTTACTTTAGATTTTGACCAAAGTCAGACTTTTAATGTTAATATCGAACCTGCCAAAACCAACATTGAAGAGGAGGATATCGTTCTAAGCGATAATACACTTATCACTTTGACAAAGGTCAGCGATCACTCCTTTACGATCAAAACTCATCAAAATGAAGGACTCGCAACACTTTACATAATGAAAGATGATGTAGAAAGCAATAAAATAACCATCAATGTAGTAAATACTAAAAAAGCAAAGGAAAAAGCGGCACAGGAAGAACAGGCGGCTAAAGAAGCGGCAGAAAAGGAAAGACAAGAAGCTGAAGCAGCTGCGAAAGCGTTGGAAGAGCAGAAACAGGCAGAGGCATCACAAGCGAATGAATCCACTCCAAACAATGCCGTTCCAAACACCAGCACGGTTTATCTGCCAAAAAACGGAAAAAAATATCATTCAAACCCGAATTGCAGCAATATGAAAAGCCCGCGGGCTGTCAGTCTTGAAGAGGCGCAGAGTCTAGGTTATGAACCTTGCTCTAAATGTTATTAAAAAACGTAGGTCGATGATCTACGTTTTTTTTATTCCAATTGTGCTTTGATATTGACAGCAATCTCTTGATAGTCGAGACTTTCCAAGTGAGTAACATCTATTTCTACGATCTTTCCCACTCCATTAAAATCGTCCATGCCACGATGTTGAATTCCCTTTTGATAATCCTCAAAAGAAGAAGGACAAGGAAATATTTTTTCATTAGTTGGATAATGATCATTGACAATATGCCCTCGATGTCTTGAGGGATGAAACTCACGTTTCACATAACGTTCATAGATTGTGAAAAGATCCCCTGTCAGTTTTAATGTAAGACATTGATACTTACTTTTTTCAAATAATTGCTTCAAATCATCTTCGTCGCTCTTTTCAAAATTATTTTCTAAAATAAAATCCTGTTTTGCCTGCATCATCCTGCCAGCAAAATAGTACAACAGCTTTGTACTTCCCACACCAAGCTTCACTTTTTCTTTTCGATTGTCAAAACCAACTGTGTCAAATAATATTTCTTTCATTTCATCTTTTGAAACCATTGGAATATGCAGTATCTGACTCAAATAATGCGCTAAAGTTGTTTTCCCTGATGCCGGTACTCCGGTAATGATAATACAGTACATAAGCAGGCCCTTTTAAAATAAAGACAACTGATTTTCTTCTTCCATTCCCTCAAAGACATTTAATTTACTCATAAATTTGATATGTGTATTATTTAAACGCGTACGTTTTACGACGTCTTCTTTTGATAAGAACGGATTTTCTTTTCTTGCTTCAATCACGCTGATTCCAACTGCTTCACCTAAACCATCGATAGCGGTAAACGGCGGAATTAAAGCTTTGTCATCATCAGGATCTAAAATAAAGTCCGTAGCATCCGATTTATCTAAAGAGACGTTATTGAAATGGAATCCACGTTCATACATCTCTAATGCAATTTCAAACATTCCTAACAAATCTTCATCTTTCTTAGTAGAATTGTATTCTTGTTTGCTTTTTTCGATTTCTTGCTTTCTAAGCAGGATGGCTTCTTTACCTTTGATCATTGTTTCAATATCATAGGCATCGCAGCGAGTCGTAAAATAAACAGCATAATATTCTCTTGGATAATACAGTTTCCACCAAGCTACACGAATTGCAGACAATACATAAGCTGCCGCATGAGCTTTGGGGAACATGTATTTGATTTTCTTACATGATTCAATATACCAATCCGGTACATTGTATTTTTTCATTAAATTTTCATAATCTTTTTCCGGGAAGACTTTTGGAGATTTTCCCTTACGCACACATTCCATGATATCGAAAGCATCTTTATTAGGCAGTCCCTTTTCAATTAAATATACCATGATATCATCACGACATCCGATAACTTCGGATAAGGTGCAGGTTCCTGATTTGATTAAGGATTCAGCATTTCCCAAATAAACATCGGTTCCATGAGACAAACCGGAAATAATCAATAAGTCGTTAAAGTTTTTAGGCTGTGTCTGTTCCAACATTCCACGAACGAACTGGGTACCAAACTCAGGTAATCCCAATGCCCCGGTCTTGCAGTTTAAATAGCTAAGATCAATTCCCATTGCTTTTGTTGAAGTGAAAAGACTCATTACCTGTGGATCGTTTGTCGGAATGTCTTTTGGATCAATTCCGGTTAAGTCCTGCAGCATTCTCGTTACGGTAGGGTCAACATGCCCTAAAATATCCAATTTCAATACATTGTCATGGATGGCATGGAAGTCGAAATGGGTTGTTTTCCATGAAGCGCTGACATCATCTGCCGGGAACTGGATCGGCGTAAAATCATACACATCCATGTATCCCGGAATAACGATGATCCCTCCGGGATGCTGACCACTGGTACGTTTAACCCCTGTACATCCCATGGCAATGCGTTCCAGTTCGGCTGAACGAATCGAATTATCAATTCCCAGCAATTCAGCATATCCTTTCGCATAGCCATAAGCCGTCTTATCCGCTACAGTAGAGATAGTACCGGCACGATACACTTTATCTTCACCGAACAATACCTGCGTATAATTATGCGCTTTCCATTGATAATCCCCGGAGAAGTTTAAATCGATATCCGGCACCTTATCAGCGTTAAACCCTAAGAATGTTTCAAACGGAATATTATGTCCATCCCCTTTTAAAGGCTTTCCGCATTTTGGACATAACTTATCTGGCAGGTCATAGCCATCGGCAATTCCTTCTTCTTCAACAAACTCACTATACTGGCAATTAGGACAGTAATAATGGGGAGCTAATGGATTCACTTCGGTGATTTCTGCCATTGTGGCAACAAACGAAGAACCAACGGAACCACGTGAACCAACCAGATAACCATCATCATTTGACTTTTTAACTAATTTATGTGCGATATAGTAAATAACCGCAAATCCATGTTTAATGATATTTCCTAATTCTCTTTCTAAACGTGCCTCGATGACTTCAGGAAGTGGATCGCCATACATTTTATGAGCATTTTTATAGCAAAGTTCTGTCAATAATTCATCTACTCCCTCAATCCCCGGAGTAAACAACTGATCATGGACTACGCTGAAATCCCCATCGATCATATCCGCAATTTTATTGGTATTTTCCACTACATATTCATAAGTTTCATGATGATCTAAATATGGATAGCATTCCATCATCTCATCGGTCGTTCGGAAATACTGAGAGGGTGTAAAAGCACGGGGATCTTTACGGTTACACAATGGATGTGCACGGCGGTTGATCCCAATCGTTGGATTCGCAATAAAAACATCACGATAAATTTTATCAGTTGGATTTAAGAAGTGAACATCGCCTGTTGCAACGATCAGTTTATTCAATTTTTTTGCCATTGCGATCAATCGTTTTAATGAAATGATTAAATCTTCTTCACTTTGCAGATTACCGCGATCAATCAGATGATAATAGTCCGCAAACGGCTGAATCTCAATATAGTCATAGAATTTCATATATTCTTCCAGTTCGTTATCCCCTAAATTCAGTGCCGCTTCAAAAACATCTGAACGATAACAACTGCTTCCAATCAATAGTCCATCACGATATTCTTCCAAGACTTCTTTAGGGATACGAGCATCGCCATAATAAAATTCTGTACATGATTTTGAAACAATTTTAAACAGGTTTTTTAATCCGATCTTATTTTTCACTAACAGTGTAGCATGATATGGGAAAACTAACTGATATGTATTCATTGTTTGAAGACTGTTCAATTCATCTAAATAAGCAATCTTTTTCTTATCCATTGCATCACTGATAAGGAGATTAAAGACGCTTCCCAACACTTCCGCATCATAGTCGGCACGATGGGCAACTTCTTCATCGTAACCTACCTTATAATGGCGGGCAACCGTTCCCAAACGATAGGACTTCATGGGTTTCATGATGGCTCTTGCTAGAGGAAGGGAATCGATATAAGGATTATGGATTAATTCCATGCCATGACGTTTGCAGGATTCATTGAGAAAGCCAACGTCAAAGGTCGCATTATGGGCAACGATAATATCATCACCAAAGAACGCTTTAATAGTAGGTAAAAATTCTTTAATAGTAGGTGCATCTTTCACCATTTCATTTGTAATACTGGTCAGCTGAGTAATTTTAGCGCTGATTTCTTTTTCCGGATTGATAAATGATTGTAATCGGTCAATAACTTCTCCGTTTTTAATCTTTACCGCTCCAAATTCGGTAATGCCATCATGAATAACGGAAAGTCCGGTTGTTTCTAAGTCGAAAGAGACATACACAGCATCACGTAAGGGTGCTTTTGTCGCATTGCGTACGATATGCAGCGTGGGATCAATCATATTGACCTCACACCCATACAGCATCTTAATTCCGGCTTTGTTTGCTGCCTGCTGTGCTTCCGGAAAAGATTGAACATTCCCATGATCGGTAATAGCGATAGCTTGGTGCCCCCATTTTGCAGCTTGGTCAATATAATCACTGACATTGGCAATTCCATCCATCGTTGACATTTTAGAATGGGTATGCAGTTCTACACGTTTCTTTTCTGCTTTATCCGTACGGGCCAAGGGTGCCGGAATAATTTCCAGCTGATTTGCCATCATCACGGTTTCTCTGGCGAAGCTGTCAAATTTCACTTCACCGATTACTTTGATCCATACCCCTTTTTTTACTTCATTCAACGCGTCTAAATCCATGCGGGCATTTTCAAAACGCTTGCACATAATAGAATCCGTATAATCGGTCAGCCAAATAGACTGGATATGCTTGCCTGAACGAATCTTTGTCAATTCTACTTTAAACACATAGCCTTGAACACTGACATTGGGAAGATCCCCATTGATTTCATTTAATTTTAACGCAATGACATCATTAAATTTCTTAGAATTATAAGGTACATACTTGTTTTCTTTTTTCGTCGGTGCAATCGGTGTTGGCTTTATGTAGACCTCCTGAGTACGCTGAGTTTCCATTTCTGCCAACATTCTTTGATAATCCGGATTTTCTTTATTCACATAAAAATCAATAAATAAATCAATTCCCAAAGTATGAAAAAATGCAACGAGTTTGGGCTTTAAAGGTTCGATACTGTTTAACTGAATTTCATTCACCAGTTCGATACGTAAAAGATCACGGTCTAATTGAATCTGTGATGGTTCCACACAGCTTAACTGCGGATAATCCTGAGCATGGCGCTTGCAAAAATATAAGAAATAATTAGCGATATCATCTTCACGATAAAATAACTTATTTAAACTAAACAAAAAATCACAAGGATAAGGGAAACGATCCAAATGGGATTGCAGTTGTGTAAATTCATGATAATCCAATAAGGATTCTAATCGTATATAAAAAGTAAAGGCATCATGTTCAATCTCTACTTTTTCAATGACAGCCGTTTCTTTTAATTGTGTTGTATTCTCTAATTGCAGTTGTTCTAAAAGAATCTCCATTTTATTCATAATATATCCCCTCCAAAAAAATAAGCACGACTGTGCTTATTAAAATAATCGTGTAATATCATTGACTGTGACAATAATCATCAAGCCAAACACTAAAGCTAAGCCGGCAAGCTGCAAGGCATATCGGAATTTGACCGGTATATCCCGCCCTATGGCTTTTTCAACGACAGCAAATAATACCTGACTTCCATCCAATCCCGGAATCGGCAACAGATTAAATACCCCAATATTGATTCCCAGCATGGAAACTAATAATAAGACATTGGCAAAGTTTCCTGACTGAGTGACTTCTCCGACAACATTATATATTCCGACCGGACCTGACAGTTGCCCAATTGTTTCTTTTGAATTCGTAATCAGTTTTCCTAATGTTGAAAACACTAGCAAAGAAGCATCTTTAAAATAATTCGCTCCATATTCCACACTTTCCACAAAAGTCAAACGACGTGTTGTAGGGGAAACCCCGAGAAAATAACTGTCGGTTTCAGAACGATATGTCGCATTGACATTATAATCAAAGGTAGTATGATCTCTTTCAATCGTAACTTTCAATGCCAATGTTTCTCCACTGTAATTATTCTGACCTTTACTTAAAGCGCCTTGTAAATCGGAATAAGATCCAATTAAAAATTGCTTTCCGCTATCGACTACAGTAATTTTGTTGATGGTATCCTGAGCCTGAATTCCAGCTGTCATCGCAGGAGAATTGTCGACTACTTTCCCAATTGTAGAAGAATTGCTTTGTACCGGTACAGAAATCGCATATACAGCGACAATGATGATAAATGCAGATAAGAAATTCATGAAAACGCCAGCTAAATAAACAACTACCTGTTTCCATGTCGCAATTCCTTTTAATGTACGTTCAAAAGGAACATCTTTCATATCTTCATTTTCTTCCTGATCTGCTTCTCCTGCCATGGCAACGAATCCACCGATTGGCAAGGCTCTTAATTCATAGTTGGTCTCTCCAATCTTCTTTGACCATAATTTTGGTCCCATCCCAATCGAAAATTGTCCGCAGTAAACACCGAAATGTTTTGCGGCAATAAAATGTCCTAATTCATGAATCGTAATGATGAACCCTAATACTAGGATAAATACAATAAAGATTAATATATGTTGCATTACTTTCCTCCTATTTGTGCTAAGACGTGTTCTCTTGCCCAATGATCGATCTCCAACAATTCTTCAATTGTCGGATCTTCAACCCATTGATGATCTTTCAGTGCACTTTCCACTAATTCTTCAATCTGTAAGAATTCGATTTGATCATTTAAAAACAAACTGACCGCCTGTTCATTTGCCCCGTTTAAAACACAAGGCATGCTTCCCCCTTTGCGCCCGGCTTCATAGGCAAGACGTAAAGCTCTGTAACGTTCAAGATCCGGTTTACTAAAATGCAGAGCACCGATCTCTTCTAAATGCAAATGCTTCGCGTTGCTGATTTCAAAACGATCCGGATAAGTCAAAGCATATTGGATTGGCAGACGCATATCCGGCGTCCCTAATTGAGCAATGATGGCAGTATCATTATATTCCACCATTGAATGAATAATACTTTCCGGATGAATATATACTATAATATCATCATAATCCATATCAAACAACCATTTCGCCTCGATCACTTCAAAGCCTTTATTAAACATGGTAGCAGAATCAATCGTAATTTTTGCGCCCATTGACCAGTTTGGATGACAAAGCGCCTCTTTTTTACTTACTCCTTGTAGTTCATCACGCGTTTTATCACGGAAACTTCCTCCCGATGCGGTAATCATCAGCTTGTGAATCTGCGAATGCTTTTCTCCGTTTAATGATTGGAAAATCGCCGAATGCTCACTATCCACCGGCAATAATTGCACGCCATATTCTTTTACTAAACGAGTGATGATATGCCCGCCGACAACCAGTGTTTCCTTATTGGCAAGTGCGATATCTTTATGTTTTTTAATAGCTTCGATGGTGGGTACCATCCCAACAAACCCAACTACCGCATTTAATACTAAACTGATTTCATCCAATGTCGCAATCTTGATTAATCCTTCATCACCATAATAGATTGTTAATGAAGGATATTGATGTTGTAATTGCAATGCATCTTTTTGATCCATCACACACACATATTGAGGATGGACTGTTTCAATCACTTCTATTAATTTTTCAATATTACGTCCGGCAGAAACACCGATAATACGAAATAAGTCGGGATGATTTTTTACGACATCGACAGTCTGCATACCGATCGAACCGGTTACACCTAATACAGATAATGTTTTCATATAAAACTCCTTATAATAAGAAATACGTTACAAATAATGCAAATACTAAACAGTTAAATAATAAACTGTCAATACGATCTAAAATTCCCCCATGACCGGGTAACAGATTTGAGAAATCCTTGATTTTGAAATAACGTTTCACACTGCTGAATGTCAAGTCACCAATCTGAGCAGTCATCGTTAAAATGAAAGCCAAAAAAGCACTTTGCAGCAATGTTAAATCTAAGGGATTAAAATAGACAAAGACAGTCGCTAAAATGGTTCCCAATAATATTCCGCCTATAGACCCTTCAATCGTTTTCTTAGGAGATAATCTGGGAATTAATTTATGTTTACCTAAAGTTACCCCGGCAAAATAAGCCCCTGTATCACTTCCGTAAGTCGCAATCGCAATAAACAGAATTGATGAGAACCCAAATTTTAAACGGATATTTAGAATACAATGAAGTCCTATACAGACAAAAGTCGTAAACCCTAAAAGGAAATTAATTTTACTAATATCCAGACATTCCAACACCATGCTGAAAGCAAATAACAAAATAGCAAACAGCACGATCGCAAAACTACTGACAAAAAACATAGAATCATCAATAAAGACAACATAGAACGCATAGAGATACACTGCAATATCTAAAAAGATATTCCAAGTCGAAAGATGCATGATCTTTAATAACTCATAAATCGCAAGTGCCATGATCATGCCGATCAGAAGCGTAAAAACTCGTCCGCCGATAAGAGCCGCCGGAATGACCAGCGCCATTAGGATCAAGGCGGTGATAATACGCTGCTTCATTATTTTAAGCCTCCGTAACGACGATCACATTTTTGATAATGATCCAACGCTTTATATAATTCTTCAACATCAAAATCTGGCCAATAAACATCACTGAAATACATTTCCGCATACGCCATCTGCCAAAGCATAAAGTTTGATAAGCGACATTCTCCACTGGTTCTGATCATATAATCCAATGGTGGAAGATCAGCACTCATGAGATAACTTTCAAACAGTTCTTCACTAATTTCATCTTCGCTGATTGCCCCTTCTTTGACATCTTTGACAATATCTTTCACTGCACATAGAATTTCGTCTTGTGCTCCATAGATAAAGGCAAAGCAAAGAATTAAGCCGGTATTGTTTTTTGTCTGTTCCACAGAATCTAAAATGACATCTCGTGTTGACTTAGGTGCCTGTTCAATATGACCGATATAACGCACCTGAATATTGTTCTCTAAGAAATCTTTTAAATAGATTTTGAAAAATTCCTTAGGTAATTTAAAAATAAAATCCACTTCACTTTGCGGTCTTTTAAAATTTTCCGTTGAAAACGCATAGACCGTCATCGCCTTAATCCCTAAACGATTGGCTTCTAAAGCTAAAGTACGTATATTTTTCGTTCCTTCATGATGCCCATAAGTTCTCGGCATTCCCTTTTTTTTTGCCCAACGTCCGTTACCATCCATAATAAACGCAATATGCTGAGGAATCAGTTCTTCCATTAATTCTATATTACTTTCATCTTTTCTCTTAAAAAGCATTGTTCACACCTCACAGTTATTGGTATTATACCATAGTTTTATTTTAAACAAAAAGAAAAAGATGTAAATACTACATCTTAAACGGTCATAATATCTTTTTCTTTAACTGCTGCGATTTCGTCAATCTTTTTTGTATAACGGTCAGTTTGCTTTTGGATATCTTCTTGTGCACGTTTCTTTTCATCTTCTGAAACATCACTCAACTTTTTGATATCATCATTCGCATCACGACGAATATTTCTGATTGCTACCTTTGCATTCTCAGCGTATTTTTTTACTTGCTTAACAAATTCTTTTCTTCTTTCTTCTGTTAAAGCGGGAACATTTAAACGAATCACAGATCCATCGCTTTGTGGATTTAATCCTAAATCTGATTCTAAAATGGCATGTTCGATATCTTTCATTGTTGAAGTGTCATAAGGCTTAATCACCAATTGGCGCCCTTCTTGTACACTGATGGAAGCCATTTGATTAATTGGTGTTGGTGTTCCGTAATAATCAAATTGAACTCTGTCTAACATCGTAGGATTAGCACGCCCTGTTCTTACTGTCGCCAAATCTCTTTCATAGCTTTCAACTGCTTTATCCATTCTTTCAACTAATTCTTCTTTAATCATTGAGATCATCTTATTTTCCTCCTGAAATGATTGTTCCGTTTACTTCACCAGTAACAGCTCTGGCAATATTGCCTTCTTCTTGCATGTTGAAGACGCATAAATCAATATCATTATCTTTACATAATGTGATCGCTGTCTGATCCATGATTTGTAAATTCTTATTTAATACATCCAAGTACGTAATATGATCAAAACGGGTTGCTGTTTTATCCAGTTTAGGATCAGCTGAATATACACCGTCTACTCCGTTTTTAGCCATCAAAATAACTTCGGCATCCACTTCGGCAGCACGTAATGCCGCTGTCGTATCCGTCGTAAAGAAAGGACTTCCTAAACCGGCACCAAAAATCACGATTCTTCCTTTTTCTAAATGTCTGACTGCTCTTCTACGGATATAAGGTTCGGCAATTTCCTGCATTTCGATAGCAGATAACAAACGGGTTTCCACATTTAATGTTTCCAACGCATTTTGAATTGCTAACCCATTCATCACGGTGGCCAGCATTCCCATGTAATCGGCTGTTGCTCTTTCCATTCCCATCTCGCTTCCGACTTTACCGCGCCAAATGTTTCCGCCACCAACAACAATAGCGATTTCTACGCCTTTATTTTTAGCGTCTACGATTTCTTGAGCAATTTTAGCTACTGTTTTAGCGTCAATCCCAAATTTCTGTTCTCCCGCTAAAGCCTCTCCGCTCAATTTCAATAGTACTCGATTGTATTTCATATTATGTAGTATCCTTTCTTTTTCCAATATTTGGACTCACATCTTTTTTATCTTTATCATTATACCCAAAATCTTCTCGATTTTAAGGATGAATTAGGAATTTTAGGATAATCATTGCTGTTTTGCAGCTTATACGTCATCTTCCTAACCTTTTTAATTATACCCAATTTAATAGGGTGTTGCAACTCTTTTTTAGATAGGAACAAGCAAGAAAAAACACCGTTATTCTCCTTTGTTGACATAAAAAAACTGCGGTAGAAGACCCTCTATCACAGTTTATATTGGAATGATTATTTCCCCATTTGTTTTGCTACTTCTTCAGCAAAGTTTTCTTCTTTCTTTTCGATTCCTTCACCTACTTGGAAACGAGCCATTTCTACAACTTTTCCGTTACCAATGTATTGAGCGATTGTAACATCAGGGTTTTTAATGAATTCTTGGTCAACTAAACAAATATCTTTTAAGTTTTTGTTTAAACGACCTTCTACCATTTTTTCAATGATATTTTCTGGTTTTGGTTTTGCTGCTTGTGCATTTTCTTCTAATGCCTGAGCTAATAATACTTCTCTTTCATGAGCTAATTCTTCTGCAGGAATAGCTGTTCTGTCGATGTATTTTGGTGATTGAGCGGCTACATGCATTGCCACATCTTTAGCTGCTTCTTCACTGGCACCGTTGATTTTAACGATCGCACTCATTTTACCACCCATATGGCTGTAAGCTCCGAATACTTCATCACTGTTTTTGTTCATCACAGCAAATCTTCTTAAGCTTAATTTTTCTCCGATTTTTCCAGATGCTTCTGCGATTACGATTTCCAATGGTTTACCATCAACATCGATTTTTAAAGCTGCATCTAAGTCAGCAGGTGCATTTTTCACCATTAAGTCTGCACATAAAGCCACTAAATCTTGGAATTCTTTATTTTTTGCGACGAAATCAGTTTCTGAGTTTACTTCGACTAAAGCGGCTTTGTCTCCATCAATTACAAATGCAGTTAATCCTTCAGCTGCGATACGATCTGCTTTTTTAGCTGCTTTTGCAATTCCTTTTTCTCTTAACCAGTCGAAAGCCTTTGCAATGTCACCTTCACAAGTTTCTAAAGCTTTTTTGCAGTCCATCATCCCTGCACCTGTTTTTTCACGTAATTCTTTTACTAATGCTGCACTAATTGCCATTTTATTTTATCCTCCATTTTATTTTTAATAAAAAAGGAAAAGTAGTGATTACTTTTCCCTTCGCTGACTATTCACTGACTTTTTTTTCAGGGCTTGTTGCACTCACAGTTCTGTCATTATTTCTGTTATCGTATCTAGGACGTCTTGGACGATCATCTCTATAACGAGGTTTTCTTCTTTCGTTATTTTCTACTGAAGTGATAGCATCATTCATTGATACTTCTTTATCATCTTCATCTTTAACGTAAGCGACTGTTAAAGGTTCACCTTTTGCTTCACAGATTGCATCAGCCATAGCGGCAATAATTAATTTAACTGCTCTGATGGCATCATCATTTGCTGGGATTACGTAATCCACTTCATCAGGATCACAGTTTGTATCAACAATACCAAATACAGGAATACCTAAGATTCTTGCTTCCGCTACTGCGTTGTGTTCAGCTTTTGGATCCACAACGAATAAAGCGTTTGGTAATTTTTTCATTTCTTTGATACCACCTAAGTTCTTTTCTAACTTAGCGGCTTCTTTTTTAAGTAAGATGACTTCTTTTTTAGGTAATACATCAAAAGTTCCGTCAGCTTCCATTTTTTCTAATTCTTTTAATCTTCTGATTCTTTTTTGGATAGTTTTGAAGTTTGTTAAAGTTCCACCTAACCATCTGCTGTTAACATAGAAAGATTCAGATCTTAATGATTCTTCTCTAACTGCTTCTTGAGCTTGTTTTTTAGTACCTACGAACAGTACTTTTCCACCTTTAGCGGCGATTTCACCCATTGCTTTGTAAGCTTCATCAATTTTCTTAGATGATTTTTGCAAGTCGATGATATAAATCCCGTTTCTTGATGTAAAGATGTAAGGCGCCATTTTTGGGTTCCATCTTTTTGTTTGATGTCCAAAATGCACACCAACTTCAAGTAATTTTTTCATTGAAATTACAGACATAGTAACTTCCTCCTTTTGTTTTTTTCCTCCACCACTTCCAACGCCTATCACCTTTCGGCACTCGATAGTCGAATCCATGATGTGTGTATTTTTTTAATACCTTGTTGATTATATTATAAAATCATGAACTTGTCAATCTTTATCTTTCCCTTTTAATGGGCTTTTATTCGCTAAAGGGTGTGCGGACATATAGGTTTTTTTCAATTTATCCATCGTCACATGCGTATAAATTTGGGTAGAAGATAAATCAGCATGTCCCATCATCTCCTGAACGATACGAATATCTGCTCCCTGATCTAATAAGTGCGTAGCAAACGTATGACGCAGCATGTGCGGATGTACTTTCTTTTTCAAGGGAGAATTTAGCGATACTTTTTTTAGCATATCATAAACACCGCGCTCCGTTATTTTACCACCATATTGATTCACAAATAAGTAAGGATGAGCTTCATTCCTGTTTTCCATTAATTCTTTGCGTGTATCTTCAATATACTCTTCCATATACTGCTGGCAGATTGGATTAAAAGGAACATAGCGTGTCTTTCCTCCTTTTCCTTTCACCACAATCAGTCCTTGAGCAAAATCAATGTCTGCCAATTTTACGTTAATCGCTTCACTGACTCTTAATCCGGTAGCATACATTAACTCAATAATCATTCGATTGCGTTTTCCTAATGGTTTAGAAAGATCAATACTGTCAATCAACGCCTCAAATTCATCATAGTAGAGAAATTCCGGCATTTTTTTGGTAATTTTAGGCTGAGAGACTAACGCAAATGGATTTGCTTTGATCACATCGTTTTCCAATAAATATGCAAAAAAACATCGCAGTACACTGATATGATGACGAATCGATAAATTAGAGAGATCATGGTCATGCAAAAAGACGATATAGCCACGAACATGTGGATAAGTAATCTGATCATAACTATCAAACGCCTCTTTTTTACAGTAAAGATAGAACTGCTCGATATCATTGGAATAGGTCTTAATCGTTAATTTGGAATATTGTTTAAGATTCGTTAAATAGTTTAAATAATGATCAATCCATTCTTTCATCATTTTTACCTAGCTGTTCTTTCATAATCTCAATCGCACGAGCAGCATAAGCTGCCTTCTTTTCCTTCTTTTTCACTTTCATTTCCAAATCCGGTACAATTCCAAAATTAGCTTTCATCGGCTGGAAATTTTGACTGTCACTATGTGTAATATAATAAGCCAATGCTCCGGTAATCGTACGCGGATCAAAAGTTATCAATGTTTTTTGTCGGAGCAGTCTAGCCATATTTAATCCGGCAACAATACCGCTGCTGGCAGATTCCACATAGCCCTCCACCCCCGTCAGCTGTCCGGCAAAGAACAGATCATCACGCAGGCGATACTGATAAGTTTGACGCAAATGAAGCGGTGAACAGATAAAAGAATTACGATGCATCACCCCGTAGCGTACAATCTGACAGTTTTCCAATCCCGGAATCATCTGTAAGATACGTTTTTGCTCCGGCCAAGTCAAATGGGTCTGAAATCCGACAATGTTGTAGAGGCTGGCATTGGCATTATCTTGTCGCAACTGCACCACTGCATAAGGACGCTTCCCATCCGGAGTTTCTAAGCCCACCGGTTTCATGGGACCAAACAGTAATGTCTGATTTCCACGACGAGCCATTTCTTCAAACGGCATGCAGCCTTCAAAGAACTTTTCTTCAAAATCTTTTGGTTTCACCACTTCCGCATGAATCAAAGCCTCATAGAATTGTTCAAACTGTTCTTTATCCATCGGACAGTTGATATATTCTGCTTCCCCTTTATCATAGCGTGATTTATAGTAAGCCTTCGTGAAGTCAATGCTCTCTTTAGTAACGATCGGTGCCGCTGCATCAAAGAAATAGAAATAATCATCTCCCAACAAGGTCTTAATCGCTTCGCTCAATGGCTGAGAAGTTAGCGGTCCGCTCGCTATAATCGTCGGTCCTTGAGGAATCTCTGTTACTTCTTCATGAATGACTTCTACTAAAGGATGCTGTTTTATGTACTGTGTCACGGCATTTGAAAAGCCATGACGATCCACTGCTAACGATCCTCCGGCCGGTACAGCATGAATTCTGGCAAAACGGATAATAAGACTGTCCAGCATTTCCATTTCTTGTTTTAATACTCCCACAGCGTTCCCCAATCCATCAGCACGCAGTGAATTTGAACATACTAATTCGGCGAAATTTTCTGTTTGATGTGCTTCAGTTGATTTGATGGGACGCATTTCATATAAACGAACCGGGATTCCTTCTTTAATTAATTGATAGGTTGCTTCACAGCCGGCCAAGCCAGCACCAACAACATTTACTTTCTGTTCCATAAGATTCCTCCTTCTAAGCTAAAGAAAGGCTAAACGTTAAACGAATAGCCCTATTATTTGATGATCGTTTTACATTTAGGATAGTTGATACAGGCTTTGAACTCACCATAACGGCCTTTTTTCAAAACCACTTCTCCTCCGCAGTTCGGGCATTTTTCCCCTTCAACAATAACCGGTTCACTTTTCTTCTTTGCTGAAGCTGCAGTACTTTTTTCTTTTTTCTTGATATGTTTACAGGTCGGATAGTTGCTGCAAGCCTCAAAGCGGCCAAAACGACCCTGCTTATAAATCATCGGACTTCCGCATTCCGGACACATTTCACCCGTTTCTTCCACCTGTACTTCCGGCTTTTTAATATAACGGCAAGCCGGGAAATTACTGCAAGCTACAAAAGTCCCATAACGGCCTTTCCTTTCCACGAGATCATGTCCACATTCCGGACATAACTCTCCTGTTTTCTTATCTTCGATTTTTTCCATGTTCTCATATGCTTTTTCAAGCAGTGGATCAAACTGATTGCAGAACGATCTCAAAGCAGACACATAGTTATCTTTTCCTTCTGAAATCTCATCGAGTTCATGCTCCATATCAGCTGTATATTCAACATTAATAATCGAATCAAAATATTCCGTTAATTTATCACTCGTCAAATATCCAGACTCCGTTGGTGAAAATTTCTTATCCTCATAGCTGACATAACCACGTGTCTGAATCGTATCAATGATACTGGCATACGTACTTGGACGTCCAATTCCAAGTTCTTCAAGAGTTTTAATTAGTTTCGCTTCACTATAGCGAGCCGGTGGTTTCGTAAAATGCTGTGTTTTTTGAATATCTTGAGAAATTAAAGTTTCTGTTTCAACCAATTCCGGCAACAGCATATCTTCCGATTTATCATAATCACTATAAAGACGTAAATACCCGTCAAACTTGATCACAGAGCCGGTTACCTTAAATTCATAGCCATTGTTGTCTAAGCTGACAGAAGTCGCATCAAATACTGCCGGAGCCATCAAAGAAGCTACAGCACGGCTGTAGATTAATTTATACAGACGGAATTCATCATGGGATAAATACTCTTTGACAGATTCCGGTGATCTTTCCACACTGGTCGGACGAATCCCCTCATGGGCATCTTGTACGTTTTCCTTTTTCTTCGATACTTTTCTTTTTCCAACATATTTTTTACCATAGACTTTTTCAATATACTGATCAGCATCTTGAACAAAGCTGTCTGATAAACGAATGGAATCAGTACGCATATAGGTAATCAGCCCGACAGTTTCACTTTTCAAATCAATCCCTTCATAAAGCTTTTGAGCGATTGACATAGTTTTCTTCGCACTAAATCCTAATTGCGAAGAAGCTGCCTGCTGGAGTGTTGACGTTGTAAACGGTGGCTTTGAATCACGATTTCGCTTTGTCTTTTTAACATTGCTGACAATGAACTCTTTGTTTAAACGTTCGTAAATAGAATTTGCTTCTTCTACATTATGAATTTCAATCTTTTTATTCTTATATTTTGCAAGTTCACCGCTGAATTCAATTTCATCTTTCAAGAACTTTGCATTAATATGCCAATATTCTTCTGGTTTAAACGCATCAATTTCACGTTCTTTTTCAACAATCAATCGTAAAGCAACCGATTGAACACGTCCGGCTGATTTGGATTTGATCTTCTTTTGAAGCAGTTTTGAAAGTTTAAACCCAATGATACGGTCAAGCACACGTCTTGTTTCTTGAGATTTTACTAAATTTGTATCAATCTGGCGAGGATGATTTAACGCCTCTACAACCGCATCTTTTGTTACTTCATTAAAAACGATACGATTTTCTAACGTTTCATCTAACCCCAGCACTTCAGCTAAATGCCATGAGATTGCTTCTCCCTCACGGTCGGGATCGGTAGCCAGATATACAAAGTCTGAATCTTTGACTGCTTTTTTCAAATCTTTCACAACATCTTTTTTATCTTTACTGATGACATATTTAGGTTCAAATTCGTTTTCAACATCGACTCCTAAACCATCTTTTCCGGAAGTGGATAAATCTCTTATATGTCCTTTTGACGAAGTCACTGTGTAGTCACTTCCCAAATATTTTTCAATCGTTTTAGATTTAGAAGGGGATTCCACAATCACCAATTTCTTTTTCATGTTTATTCCTTCCTTTCTTACATACTTATCCATTTATTACACTTTTTTTATAAATTGTCAACAAAAATATTAAAACAAATCTTCGACATCTACTAAAATATCAGCACCTTGACTGATCAAACGATTACAGCCGTCATACTCCCCAATGCGGTTAGGCACACAATAAATATCCTTCCCTTGATTTAATGAAAAATTCACTGTAATCATTGTGCCTGAACGCTGTTTGGCCTCTACAACAATCAGCTTATCACCTAATCCGGCAACGATTCGATTACGTACCGGAAAACATTCTTTTTTAGGGATCATCGCTCCCGGATACTCACTTATAACCAAGTGTTCCTTTTTTAATAATTGATAAAGTGCCAAATTTTCTTTAGGATAGCAATAATCGATCCCACTGCCTAATACCGCAATGGTTTTCCCTTGTGCCTTTACCGCTCCTAAATGACTATATGCATCGATGCCTTTTGCCATGCCACTCACGATTACTTTTCCTTTTTGCGCTAAATCAGAACTGATCGATAAAGCCATTTTTCTTCCGTAGTCACTGCAAGCACGCATCCCTACCATACTGATACATTCTTTATTGCAAAGTGAAAGGTCTCCGTAATAAAACAATACAAATGGCGGAGAATCTATCTCTTTAAGCCGCAAAGGATAATCGTTGCTAAGGAGTGTTGTATAGGAACAAGTTAATGTTTCTTTCATTTTTGTCAGTTCATTTTTATTAATGGATTCATGTTTGGCAATGGCTTGATAGATTCGTTTAAAGTTCCCTTGATATTTAATCGCATAATAAAGGAGTTGTTCTTCCATGTTTTCACCTCACTTATTTATACCGCTTTAAAAGTGAGAATACTAAAAAAAGATTTCTTTATAAATCTAAAGAAATCTGCTTATGTATAATGCTTTTTATCGGTTCAAAAGTGCGGCGGTGAATAGGCAGCACACCATATTCCAATACCGCTTCTTTATGTTTTTTAGTTGGATACCCCTTATGATTTTTAAAACCATATTCAGGATATAAGGCATCATACTCACGCATGATGCGATCACGTGTTACCTTAGCGAGAATGCTGGCAGCCGCAATCGTAATCGACTTCGCATCTCCTTTTATGATCGCCTCTACAGGGATTTCCAGATTCAATGGCATGGCATCGCTTAATACCGCATCTGCTTTGAGTGTTAACCCACGAACACCTTCTTCCATCCCTAATTTACTGGCTTGATAGACATTGAGTTCATCGACTGCTTTTTCATCATAAATTATGATTTTATAATCAAGTGCATGTTCTATGATCACATCATATAACAGCTCTCGTTTTTTCTCCGTCAATTTCTTTGAGTCATTGATGCGCTCATCGTTGAAATCATTGGGCAGCACACAGGTCGCCACTACCAACGGTCCGGCAATCGGTCCCCGCCCCGCTTCATCACACCCGGCAATGATTTGCTGTCCTTTTTGAATACAGGCATTTTCATAATCACGCATGGAAGCCATAATCTTCTATAACCTCCCATGTTACTTTTGCAATCGCAGCATCCAACAAATCTTTTAAGACAATCTCAATCACGCGATCATAGTCCGTTTCCCCATTGACTTTTTTCAAATGACGGCTTTGAGCAATTTTAGTAAAAGCCTCCTCTATCCAATCACCATCAAAATCAATCGTTCCCATTTGATAGCGATCATTTAAACTGCCGGGATAATGTTTTTCTAAATATTCCAAGGCATAAATGATTAATTCATCCAAAGGCAGTATCGTACTTTTAATCGATCCAATCAAAGCGATATTACGAGCTACTGTTTCATTTTCAAACTTAGGCCACAGTACCCCCGGAGTATCAAATAATTCAAAATCATTATTGACACGAATAATTTGCTGCGCTTTCGTCACCCCGGGACGATTTCCCGTAATCGTTGCTTTGCGTGAAGCCAAACGATTGATAAAAGTAGATTTCCCTACGTTTGGAATACCGACTACCATGGCACGAACCGGTCTTGGCTTGAGTCCGCGGGCACGCTCTTTTTCCATCTTCTCTTTTAATGCTTCCTGACAAAGTTGGATAATCGTCTTATAATCATTAAAATTCTTTAAATTGACACTGATGGCAAGATATCCTAATGACCGATAGTATTTCATCCATTGATCGACCCTTTTTTGATCTGCCAAATCTTTTTTAGTTATCACGATCAAACGGGGTTTATTCTTAATCATATCATCAAACATTGGATTCTTAGAAGCAAAAGGAGCACGTCCGTCCACTAGTTCGATAACAATATCTATTATTTTCAGACGTTCCTCAATTTCACGTCTGGCTTTTGCCATATGACCTGGAAACCATTGTATACTCATTATTCTTTTCCTCCTTATTTAATCCAATTAAAATGATTGAACGGGTAGATCACAACCCCTTCTTTTCCGATAAAATCACTGAAACTAAAACATCCGATCGTTCGTGAATCCGCCGAATTCAAGCGATTATCTCCTAATACAAAGTATTGTCCATCCGGTACGATATATTCAAAATCAGCAGTAAACTGACTGACCCCTCTTGATGCTTTTGCTCGTGCCACGTAATCCCGATCTAAATAATCTTCTTCGTAAAGAACCCCATTAATATAAAGTGCATCATTGACAAACTTAATATGATCGCCTGGAAAACCAATCAATCGTTTAATGATATTTTCATTGCTTTGTTTCCAGTCAATGATGACGACATCAAAACGTTTTAATTCACTCTCTTTCAACCCGATAACATTTATCAACGCAATATCTTGATCCGATACCGTTGGATACATCGATGAACCAATAATGGATACGGGGCGAATCACCTTGGTGAAAACAAGCTGTGAAGCGGCAATGATGACTAACAACTCGATTATATAAATAACAACACTGCGTGCCGTCGATTTTTTTTCTTTCATACTTTCACCTCTTTCCTTATTATAAAGAAAAAGGAGGCATATTTCCATATGCCCCGTTAAAATTATTTTCTAAGTTCTTTGATTCTAGCTGCTTTACCAGATAATCCACGTAAGTAATGTAATTTAGCTCTACGTACTTTACCCACTTTAACAACTTCGATACGATCGATGATAGGTGAATGAATTGGGAAAATTCTTTCAACACCAACTTGGTAAGAGATTTTTCTTACTGTAAATGTTTCAGAAATTCCTCCACCGTTACGAGCGATACATACACCTTCAAATAACTGAATACGGTGTTTTTCCCCTTCTTTGATCTTTACATAAACTTTTACAGTATCCCCTGGTTTAAATTGAGGGATGTCAGTTCTTAATTGTTTTTTAGTGATTTCTTCAACTAATCTTAAGTTCATCTTATTTCTCCTTTTATCAAATTTTCTCTTCAAAGTTCATACGTTTATAACCAGCGGAACTTCTGTAGTCCACAAAGACTTTAATATATTAGCACTTTTCCTTTTATAAATCAACATTATTTTTAATTTTCTCTAATAAAACGGCTTCTTCTTTATTCAGTATCCTATTTTCCAGCAGATCCGGACGGCGTTCCCACGTTTTTTTCAAAGACTGATATAAACGCCAACGACGAATATTTTCATGATGACCGCTAAGCAAAACCTCTGGCACGCTTTTTCCATCATAAACAGGCGGACGCGTGTATTGTGGGAACTCCAACAGGCCATTGGAAAAACTATCATCTTGATGACTTTCTTCTGCAATCGCACCATCCAATAAACGAATCACAGCATCACTGATGACCATACTTCCCAACTCTCCACCGGTCAATACATAATCTCCAATGGAAATCTCCATATCGCAATAGTCACGGATTCGTTCATCATAGCCTTCATAATGTCCGCAAATCAAGATCAGATGCGAACAGTTAGACAGCTCAGTGGCGGTCGTCTGTTTAAACTGCTGTCCGGTCGGACACATTAAAATAGTCAAACTGTCTTCGGTCCAAATCGCTTTTAAACAATCAATGACCGGTTGGCACTGCAATACCATGCCTTGTCCGCCTCCATAAGGATAATCATCCACTTTCTTATGCTTATTAACAGCGTATTCACGAAAGTCATGGATTTCAACAGTCACCACACCGTTTTGAATCGCTCTTGAAATGATCGATGTTTTTAAAAAGCCCTCAAACATTTCCGGAAACAAAGATAAAATATCTATCTTCATACTACATGCCTTCCAATTGATTGAAGCGGATATACTGTTCACTGATTCTTTCTTCTAAAATAAAAGCTTCAATATAAGGAATCAGCATCTCTTTTCCATCTTCCTTTTTTACTACTAAAATATCATAACGTGGATTTTCCATAATTGATGTGACAACACCTACATACGTTTCCAATTGATTATACATTTTACAGCCAATCAGATCCTTATAGAAGTATTCATCTTCCCCTAACAAATTCGGATCATACTCTCCATATATGTCATAGCCACGATACTTTTCAACCAGATTAATATCTTCATGGTCTTTAAACGTTACCAGTTCGACCCCTTTATGCTGACGATGACGAAGACACTCCAAAGTCAATGTTTCCCCGTCTTTTGTCAGTGTGATCATTTTTCCTTTTTTAAATCGTTCCGCTGCAAACGATGAAACAGATTTGATCTTCACTTCCCCTTTGATGCCATGAGTACCTACAATTTTTCCGATATATAATTGTTCCATTGTTCCTCCATTAAAAAATAGATGTGAGGACACATCTATTCATATGATTCAAACTTGATCGTTACTTTCTTTTCTGACAAAACACCAGTAACTGACATTAACTGTCGAATGGCACTTGCCATTGCCCCTTTTTTACCAATCAGCTTTGCGATGTCATCATGTGTTGCATAGACATGCAAAATAATTTCATGTTCTTCTAATGATGGCATTTCTTTTACTTTAAGATGTTCTTTATCATCGACTAAATCTACACAAATGTCATGTAAGATTTTTACATAGTCCATCATTATTTTCCAGCTTTTGCGTCAGCGAATTTTTTGATGATTCCAGCTTTTGATAATAAGTTTTTAACTGTATCTGAAGGTTGTGCTCCAACGTTTAACCATTTCATTACAGCTTCTTCATTAATCGTTACTTGTGCTGGATTTTTAGTTGGATCGTAAGTTCCTAATTGTTCAATGAAACGACCATCTCTAGGTGATCTTGAATCTGCTGCTACGATTCTATAAAATGGTGCTTTTTTAGCTCCCATACGTTTTAATCTTAATTTTACTGCCATGTATTTTCTCCTTTATTTTAAATGTTTACTGGTATATAATAGCATATTATTTTCTTCTGTCAAGTGTTTTTACTTAACACCATGAATTTTACGGCTGAATCATCGTTAATGCTACTTTTTTCTTAGCTGTATCCACACTATCCACCCAAACTGTAATAATATCGCCTACATTCACTTTATCTAACGGATGTTTCACTCTTGTTTTTGCCATTTTGGAAATATGAACTAATCCATCATTTTTTAGACCAATATCCACAAACGCACCAAAATCAACTACATTTCTGACAGTCCCCTGTAATTCCAAACCAACGGATAGGTCATCAATATTTAATATATCTTTTTTCAAGATGGCACTTTGATAATGATCTCTTGGTGTTCTCAACGGACTTTTCAAACAATCGATGATGTCTTCTAAGGTATACTTGTCAATTCCCAATTTGTCAGCTAACATTGTCAAATCCACTTTTGTTAAGCTGTCATTTAATTCTTTCGTTCCGATTTGCTGAACCGTAAATCCTAAATCATTTAATAAACGTTGTGTCGCTTCATAGCTTTCTGGATGAATAGCTGTCTGATCCAAGGGGTTGCTCCCATCTAAGATTCGCAAAAAGCCAATCGCCTGCATGTAAGATTTCGGTCCCAACTTAGGTACTTCCTGAATTTGTTTACGATCATTAAAGCGCCCGATCTTTTCACGATAACCCACAATATTTTTGGCGATCGTCGCCGAGCATCCGGAAACATATTGCAGTAACGAAGGCGAAGCCGTATTGATATTGACTCCTACCTGGTTTACAGATTTTGTTACTACAAATTCCAGTTGTTCACTCAAGCGTTTTTGGTTCATATCATGCTGATACTGCCCGACACTGATTGCTTTCGGTTCGATTTTCACTAATTCTGCCAAAGGATCTTGCAGTCTTCTGGCAATCGAAACAGCAGAACGTTCCTCTACCTGATAATCAGGAAATTCTTCTTTAGCGACTTTGCTGGCACTGTATACCGAAGCCCCTGCTTCTGAAACAATCACATAAGCTACGTCCAAGTTTTCTTCTTTGATTACTTTTGCGATAAAAGCTTCTGTTTCACGGCTGGCTGTTCCGTTTCCAATCGCAATCACTTCCACCTGATACTGTTTTACCAGTTTGACCACTTTGCGAATATCCAAAGAATAATCCGCTTTTGGCAAGGTCGGATAAACCTTATCAATCGTCAATACTTTTCCGGTAGGATCAATAACCGCCAATTTACATCCCGTTCTAAACGCCGGATCGACGCCTAAAATTGTTTTATCTTTTAACGGTGGCTGCATCAATAATTTCTCTAAATTAATGGAAAATACTTCTAATGCCTGCAATTCTGCTTTTTCTGTCAGCTCGCTGCGAATTTCTCTTTCGATAGAGGGATATAACAAACGTTTAAATCCATCTTCAACCGCTTCTTTAATCACTTCTTTTGCGATGGTTTCCTTATTACGAATAAATCCGAAAAGAATATAATCCAAAAAACGTTCCTTATCATAATCAAATGAAACACTGATAACTTTTTCATTTTCCGCACGGTTAATCGCTAAAATACGATGAGGGACAATATATTTTAAACGTTCACTGAATTGATAATACATCTCATAGGTTTTGTTTTCATCTGTGTGCTTCTTCTTCTCTTTGGTGACAATGACACCGGTCTTATACAGCATATCCTTCACATATTTACGATATTTTACCTGATCTGCCATATTTTCCGCAATGATATCTTTTGCTCCGTCAAGCGCCGCTTGGGCATCCGCCACATTTTCATTCACATATTTCTTTGCTTCCATCATGATATCACCGCTTCTAGGCAGCAAAAGCAGCCACTGACTCAATGGTTCTAAGCCATTTGCCTTTGCGGTAATCGCACGGGTTTTCTTTTTTTCTTTGAAAGGACGATAAATATCTTCTAGTTCACTTAATTTTTCACATTTAAGAATATCTGCTTTTAATGTATCATCCAACATCCCTTTTTCATCAATTAAACGAATGATATCTTCCTTACGTTTATTTAAGCTGATGCCATACTCATATATTTTTTCAATTTCTCTGATCTGATCTTCATTTAATGCACCGGTTACCTCTTTACGATAACGCGCAATAAAAGGAACAGTATTTCCTTCTTCCAATAAAGTCAATACTTTTTCAACTTGACCTTTCGTGATTTCCAACGTTTTTGCAACTTGTTCTATGACTTGTTTATCCATTTCACAACTTCCTTTCTTGCCTTAAAATCATAGCATTCTCTTATCATGAATACAAGTCTTGACATCTTCAAACTTTTTGAATATTTTCATTTAATTTATGATACAATAATCATCAAGAGGTGATAATATGATAGATTTTAAAAAAGTGATTGATGATCAATTCGATCAATTAATCAAAGATATGGCAGATTTAGTTTCCGTAAACTCTGTTTTTGATGAAACAACAGCAAAAGAAAATCAGCCATTTGGGAAAGCTAACCGCGACGTTTTAGATAAGATGTTAGCGATTGGTCAGCGTGATGGATATGTAACTAAAGACGTAGATGGTTATGCCGGACATATCGATATCGGCAGCGGTGATGAAGTGGTCGCCGTATTAGGACATCTTGACGTGGTTCCTGTGAACGAAAACGGTTGGGCTACGCCGCCGTTCGAATTAACTCAGGTTGGCAACAAATATTTTGGACGCGGAACCAGCGATGATAAAGGTCCCTTGCTTGCGGCATACTATGCGGCTAAGATCATTGAAAAAAGCGGACTGGAAACACGTAAGAAAATGCGCATTATCTTTGGCTGTAATGAAGAATCAGGATCTAAATGTATGAAATACTACTTTACTAAAGAACCTTTCCCCGATATGGGATTTACTCCTGATGCCAACTTCCCTGTTGTTTACGGTGAAAAAAAAGGTGTTCAGTTCCATATCAGCGGACAAGTTCAAGAAGATACATTGATCTCGCTTCATGCCGGGACAGTTGTCAATATCGTTCCAGAAAAAGCCACTGCCATTTTAAAAGGAACAAGCCAGCACTATGAACAAGCGTTCCAACAGTTCTTAAAGGATAAAGAATTAACAGGTACAATTCAATCGGACGATACAACCACAACCATTGAATTAATCGGAAAATCAAGTCATGCGTCATTGCCGCATTTAGGACGCAACGCCGTTGTCTTGCTTTCAGAATTTTTAAATACTGTTATTTCAAATCCGATCGTTGATTTTATCGCAAAATACTTTACAGATGACTACTATGCGAAAAAGTTGGGATTTGGCTTTACCGGTCAGATGGGTCCGTTAACACTTAGTGTCGGTATCGTTCATTATGAAAATTCTCAGTTAGATATCTATTTGGATCTTCGCTGTCCGCATGAATTAGATAGCGATAAAATGCTGTCATGCATGCATGAAGCCATTGCTCCTTATGGATTCAAAGAGGAACATCATATAGGGTCTCATCTATTTGTCGATCCTAATTCAGAATTAATTCAAGGACTGCATCGGGCTTATGTCGATTGTACCGGCGATCAAGATGCCCAACCACAGGCTATCGGCGGAGGAACTTATGCTAAAACAATGCCTAACTGTGTTGCGTTTGGACCTGAATTTCCTGGTACCGATAATCAGATTCATCAAAACAATGAGTTTGTTGATATTGATGAATTAAAACTGGCAATTTTGATTTATGCTAATGCATTATATAATTTAATTAAATAGAAAAGGCGCATCGGCGCCTTTCTTTTATTTCATATGAGATTTATCTCCGACCATATTCAAGTCATACGGAGTCTGCTGATAAACATAGTAATTGAGCCAGTTGCTGAAAAGTAAGTAAGCGTGAGATCGCCATTTTACTTGAATCGCTTTGGAACAGTCATCATCCTTATAGTAATTCATCGG
Organism: Beduini massiliensis; assembly: GCF_000829905.1. GTDB lineage: Bacteria > Bacillota_I > Bacilli_A > Erysipelotrichales > Coprobacillaceae > Beduini > Beduini massiliensis. The sequence continues at coordinate 8,705 of NZ_CDPP01000005.1, read as the reverse complement.
AATATCGGGATGCAGTCCTTTATTTACATCACGGATATATTCATTATGTAAGGTTTCCGGATCATATTCGGGATGCCCGGTCACAAAGAAGCGTGAACCATTGACAGAACCGATTAAATAAGGACCAGCCTCTTTAGAAGACGCCAAGATATCTAAATCATCAAATTTCAAGATATCTTTTTCTAATAAAGTGGTATAGCGAGAATGCGGCGCATAAAACTGAAAATCAAACCCACGTAAGATTTTTCGTTTCATTTTTTTTACGTTTGTTTCATGATCGTATACTCCAGATAGTTTTTTATCTAAACGATATTTATTGATGCCATAAAAATAATGCAGTGCCGCCTGAGCTGCCCAACATATATAGAAGGTACTAAACACATTGGTTTTGGACCACTCTAAAATCTGCGTAAACTCTTCCCAGTAATCTACTTCTTCAAATGCCAGCTTTTCTACCGGCGCACCTGTAATGATCATTCCATCATACTTGTTTTCTTTAATTTCATCAAAGGTATGATAAAAGGCTAATAAATGCTCCTGAGAGGTGTTTTTTGATTCATGACTCTTCATATGAATCCAATCTACATCAATCTGTAACGGTGTATTTGACAGCATACGGAGCAACTGTGTTTCTGTCACTATTTTAGTTGGCATAATATTCAAAACAATAAGTTTTAAAGGACGGATATGCTGTGAATCCGCTCTGGAAGTCGGCATCACAAAGATGTTTTCACTTTCCAATATTTTTTTAGCTGGTAAGGCATCGGGTATTCTAATTGGCATCCTATCATCCTTTCTTTTAGCTATTGTAACTATATCATTAACCCCTCACCAATTCAATAAAAAATCCATCAACTTCATCTAAAAATATTGCATATTTTATGAGAATATGATATAAATTTTATGTATTGCAACTGTGGTGGAATTGGTATACACGTAAGTTTGAGGGACTTATGAACATTCGTTCGTGCAAGTTCAAGTCTTGTCAGTTGCACCAATATACTATTTTGAGAAGCTTTGTCTTCTTTTTTTTGTTATAAAAGAAGACAAAAAAAGAATCTTGCGATTCTTCTTATTTATCTAATTTACTTGCAGCACCTTCATCAATGATCAAAGTAAAATCAGGATGTGTGCTTAAGATTGAAGCCGGTAAAGAAGTTGTCGGTTCATCTTCAACCAATCCTTTAATAGCAGTGGCTTTATTGTCACCGCAAGCGATTAAAACAACTCGTTTTGCTTCCATGATATTTTTAATTCCCATAGTCACGGCATGTGTTGGTACATCTTCTAAGACTCCGTCAAAGAATAAACGTGCATTGTCTTTACGAGTAGATTCATCTAATTCAATATAATGCGTCACTGAATCAAATGGTGTTCCAGGTTCATTGAACCCAATATGTCCGTTAGATCCAATTCCTAATAATTGCAGATCAATCTGATTTTCTGCCAACATTGTGTTATAACGGTCACATTCTGCCTGAATATCTTGATTTCCTTTAGGTACATTGACATTATTCAAATCAATATCTAAGAACTTAAATAAATGTTCTGTCATGAAATAATAATAACTTTGCGGATGTGTAGGGGCTAACCCATAATATTCATCTAAGTTAAACGTATGAACATTTTTATAAGATGTCCCGTTCACCTTATGATCTTCTGCTAATAATTCATACATTCTGATCGGTGTAGATCCTGTTGCCAATCCTAAAATTGAATCCGGTTTTTCTTTAACCTGATCTCTAAAAATTTCAAATGCTTTTTGTGATGCTTCCTCGTAATTTTTTACTTTAATTACTTTCATACAATCCCTCCTATCACATAAAAAGGATAACATTTTTACAGAAAATTTCAAGTGCTAGTTAAAAAAATGTAAACGTTTAAATAAATACACATAATCTCTTTATTTTTAAACCATTTTAAGGTACAATAGTAACATATATGGAGGTGTTTTACACATGATAAAAGGTATAGCTGCATCTAGTGGAATTGCAATCGCAAAAGCTTATAAACTAGTAATGCCAGACTTAACAGTTACAAAAACAACAATTGAAGATGTGGAAAAAGAAATTGCTTGCTATGAAGAAGCAATGACTAAAACAGCAAAGGATCTGGAAATGATCAAAGAAGCTGCTTCTAAAAACTTATCAGCTGAAGAAGCGGCAGTATTTGATGCTCATGCATTAGTATTGAGTGACCCAGAAATGAAATCTCAAGTTGAAGACAAGATTAAAAACGAAAAGATCAACGCTGCTGCTGCTCTTGATGAAGTAGCTAATACGTTTATCGCTATGTTTGAATCAATGGATGATGATTATTTCAGAGAAAGAGCTGCTGACATTAAAGACGTTTCTCGTCGTTTATTAGCTGCGTTATTAGGAAAACAACTGCCTAATCCTGCTTTAATCGATGAAGAAGTTGTTATTATTGCAGATGACTTAACTCCATCTGATACAGCTCAATTAAATAAAAATTTAGTCAGAGGATTTGCTACTAACATCGGAGGTAGAACTTCTCACTCAGCAATCATGGCAAGAAGCTTGGAAATCCCTGCTGTTGTTGCTTGTAAGACAATCACTTCTGAAGTAAATGATAACGATATGATTATCTTAGATGGTAGTGAAGGTTTAGTCATTATTAACCCTAGTGATGAAGAAATTACAACTTACGAAAAGAAACGTGATGATTACGTAGCTTACCGTGAAGAATTAAAGAAATTAAAAGATGAAAAAACAGTAACGACTGATGGACATCATGTTGAATTAGTAGCCAACATCGGTTCACCAAAAGATATCGAAGGTGTTTTGGAAAACGGTGGAGAAGGTGTTGGACTTTACAGAACTGAATTCTTATACATGGAATCAGCAGAACTTCCTACTGAAGAAGAACAATTCAATGCTTACAAAGCAGTTCTTGAAGGAATCAACGGTCCTGTCGTTGTAAGAACATTAGATATCGGCGGTGACAAGGAAATTGCTGCTATCGATTTACCAAAAGAAATGAATCCATTCTTAGGTGTTCGTGCAATTCGTTTATGTTTCCAAAGAGAAGATATTTTCAGAACTCAATTAAGAGCCTTGCTGAGAGCTTCAGTTTACGGAGATTTAAGAATCATGTTCCCAATGATCGCTACTCTGCAAGAATTTAGACAAGCTAAAGCATTGTTATTAGAAGAAAAAGAAAAATTAACAAACGAAGGGGTTACTGTTTCACCTAATATTCAAGTAGGTATCATGATTGAAATCCCTGCTGCTGCAGTATTAGCAGATCAATTCGCTAAAGAAGTAGACTTCTTCTCAATCGGAACTAACGATTTGATTCAATATACTTTTGCTGCTGACAGAATGTCATCTTCTATCTCTTATTTATATCAACCATTCAATCCATCAATCTTACGTTTAGTTAAAAATGTTATTGATGCTGCTCATAAAGAAGGAAAATGGGTAGGTATGTGTGGAGAAATGGCTGGTGAAGCTATGGCCGCTCCATTATTATTAGGATTAGGACTTGATGAATTCTCAATGTCTGCTACATCTGTACTCGGACAAAGAAAATTAATCAGAAGCCTGTCAAAAGTTGAAATGGAAAAATTAGCTAGTGAAGCACTTCAAAAAGGAACAATGGAAGAAGTTGTGGAGTTAGTAAAAGGTGCTACTGAACTTTAATAGAAAACGAAAACATAACCTTGATTGAGGTTATGTTTTTTTATACTCATTTTTCACTCTTGTATTCTTTCACTGTTCTGCTTTATATATAGCCTTATGAAAAAGTATGGTATGACCCAACTTCCTTATTACACACAGCTAATCAAGAAAATCTATGGAATTTTCACTATAGTTTGATTAGACAATTTAAAGTTGAAAGTTTTATTATTGCTTATCTATAAGTGACATTATCCAAAGTTCTTTCCAATACATAAAAAAAAGGAGGAACTCCTCCTTCTCTTACCCGGCAATCTGCTATTTTCGCGATCGCTCACTATCTTCGCCGTTGATATGCTTAACTTCTGTGTTCGAGATGGTTACAGGTGTCTCCATATCCCCATCATCACCGGATTCCTCTGAGCTCTCACTCAAAACTGGATAATAAGTTCTTTCTTCTTCTAGGTTAAGTTCTCGACCTATTAGTATCAGTCCGCTCCATATATCACTATACTTCCACTCCTGACCTATCTACCTTATCGTCTTTAAGGGGTCTTCCAACTTGCGTCCGGAAGTCTCATCTTGAAGGGGATTTCACGCTTAGATGCCTTCAGCGTTTATTCCTGCCACACTTAGCTACCCAGCTGTGCCACTGGCGTGACAACTGGTCCACCATTGGTGTGTCCATCCCGGTCCTCTCGTACTAAGGACAGCTCTTCTCAAACTTCCTGCGCCCACGACAGATAGGGACCGAACTGTCTCACGACGTTCTGAACCCAGCTCGCGTACCGCTTTAATGGGCGAACAGCCCAACCCTTGGAACCGACTTCAGCTCCAGGATGCGATGAGCCGACATCGAGGTGCCAAACCTCCCCGTCGATGTGAACTCTTGGGGGAGATCAGCCTGTTATCCCCAGGGTAGCTTTTATCCGTTGAGCGACGGCCCTTCCATTCGGTACCGCCGGATCACTAAGCCCGACTTTCGTCCCTGCTCGACTTGTCTGTCTCGCAGTCAAACACCCTTTTGCCTTTGCACTCTGCGCTTGATTTCCATCCAAGCTGAGGGTATCTTTGGGCGCCTCCGTTACTCTTTGGGAGGCGACCGCCCCAGTCAAACTGCCCACCTGACACTGTCCCGTTGCTTGCTTCAAAGCATCCGGTTAGAACCCCAATCAAGGAAGGGTAGTATCCCAACGTCGACTCCTCACACACTGGCGTGCATGTATCCCTGTCTCCTACCTATTCTGTACATCCTTCATCAAAGTCCAATATCAAGCTACAGTAAAGCTCCATGGGGTCTTTCCGTCTAGTCGCGGGTAACCTGCATCTTCACAGGTACTAAGATTTCACCGAGTCTACAGCCGAGACAGCGCCCAAATCGTTACGCCTTTCGTGCGGGTCAGAACTTACCTGACAAGGAATTTCGCTACCTTAGGACCGTTATAGTTACGGCCGCCGTTTACTGGGGCTTCAATTCATTGCTTCGACCTTACGATCTTACAACTCCTCTTAACCTTCCAGCACCGGGCAGGCGTCACCCCATATACTTCGCCTTGCGGCTTCGCATAGAGCTGTGTTTTTGATAAACAGTCGCTTGGGCCGTTTTACTGCGGCTTATTTTCATAAGCACTCCTTCTCCCGAAGTTACGGAGTCATTTTGCAGAGTTCCTTGGCCATAGTTCTCTCGCTCACCTTAGGATTCTCTCCTCACCCATGTGTGTCCATTATCGGTACGGGCTAATAAAAATTTGCTAGAAGCTTTTCTTGGAAGCTTGCTTCGACAGCTTCTGTACTTGGGTCGCCCCTTTCCATACGCTTCACGTCTTCTCCTTGCGGTATGCGCATTTTTCTACACACCAGATATCCCGCTTGCTCCGGCTCTTCCATCCGCCGGACCTGTCTAGCCTTCTCCGTCACTCCATCACTCTTTATTAGGTACAGGAATCTCCACCTGTTGTCCATCGACTACGCCTTTCGGCCTCGCCTTAGGTCCCGACTTACCCAGAGCGGACGAACCTTCCTCTGGAAACCTTGGGTTTTCGGTGCGTGGGATTCTCACCCACGTTCCGCTACTCACACCGGCATTCTCTCTTCTATCCTCTCCACATGTCCTTACGATCATGCTTCTCCGATGATAGAACGCTCCCCTACCACTCACATTTTTCAATGTCAATCCATAGCTTCGGTATATTGCTTAGCCCCGGTAAATTTTCGGCGCAGAGTCATTCGACTAGTGAGCTGTTACGCACTCTTTAAAGGGTGGCTGCTTCTGAGCCAACCTCCTAGTTGTCTGGACATCTCCACATCCTTTTCCACTTAGCAATAATTTTGGGACCTTAGCTGATGGTCTGGGCTGTTTCCCTTTTGACAATGGACCTTATCACCCACTGTCTGACTGCCAGGTATGTTTTCGTGACATTCGGAGTTTGATTATGTTCAGTACCCCGGGATGGGGCCATCACATATTCAGTGCTCTACCTTCACGCTACTTTACCCTGACGCTAGCCCTAAAGCTATTTCGGGGAGAACCAGCTATCTCCGAGTTCGTTTGGAATTTCACCCCTAGCCACAACTCATCCGCCAACGTTTCAACGGGGGTCGGTTCGGTCCTCCATCGGGTTTTACCCCAACTTCAACCTGGTCATGGCTAGATCACTCGGTTTCGGGTCTATGACATCCAACTATTCGCCCTTTTCAGACTCGCTTTCGCTTCGGCTCCGCATCTCCTGCTTAACCTCGCTGACTATCATAACTCGCCGGTTCATTCTACAAAAGGCACGCCATCACCCCTTAACGGGCTCTGACTTCTTGTAAGCATATGGTTTCAGGTTCTCTTTCACTCCCCTCCCGGGGTTCTTTTCACCTTTCCCTCACGGTACTGGTTCACTATCGGTCACAATGGAGTATTTAGCCTTTCGAGATGGTCCTCGATCCTTCCGACAGGATTTCTCGTGTCCCGCCGTACTCAGGATCAGTCTTGGCTTCGCTCTACTTCGAATACGGGGCTCTCACCCTGTCTCGCATACCTTCCCATGTATTTCTTCTGTAAAGTGTCTTGCCTTTCTTGACTGTCCTATAACCCCAAGATAACTCTTGGTTTGGGCTCCTTCCCTTTCGCTCGCCACTACTCAGGAAATCATTCTTTATTTTCTTCTCCTACAGGTACTTAGATGTTTCAGTTCCCTGCGTCTTGCTTCCTATGCATTATGTATTCATGCATGGATACTATCTCGTAGATAGTGGGTTCCCCCATTCGGATATCAGCGGCTCTTGCGTGTGCTTACCACTCGCCGCTGCGTTTCGCCGTTTGCTGCGTCCTTCTTCGCCTCATTGTGCCTAGGCATCCTCCATACGCTCTTCTTTTCTTATCCTAGATTTGCTTTTGTTACTTTTTCTTAGTTTTTTCGACTATTAGGAAAGATCCTTGATTTCTCCTGATCTTTCTAATATTTCTTTTCATCTTATTATCCAGTTTTCAATGATCTCTTTTCCTTGAGTGTCTCCACTCAAAACTGAACAGAACCTTTTTCTCCTTAGAAAGGAGGTGATCCATCCCCACGTTCCCGTAGGGATACCTTGTTACGACTTCACCCCAATCATCGATCCCACCTTAGACAGCTCTCTCCTTTCGGTTAAGCCACCGGCTTCGGGTGTTATCAACTCTCATGGTGTGACGGGCGGTGTGTACAAGGCCCGAGAACGTATTCACCGCGGCATGCTGATCCGCGATTACTAGCGATTCCATCTTCATGCAGGCGAGTTGCAGCCTGCAATCCGAACTGAGAACGGGTTTTTGAGTTTCGCTCCAAGTCGCCTCTTCGCTTCCCTTTGATCCGTCCATTGTAGCACGTGTGTAGCCCAGGTCATAAGGGGCATGATGATTTGACGTCATCCCCGCCTTCCTCCGGCTTGTCACCGGCTGTCTCGTTAGAGTCCCCATCTTACTGCTGGTAACTAACGACAAGGGTTGCGCTCGTTGCGGGACTTAACCCAACATCTCACGACACGAGCTGACGACAACCATGCACCACCTGTCTTGGATATATCTATCCCTCTATCTCTAGAGTCTTTATCCAGATGTCAAGACCTGGTAAGGTTCTTCGCGTTGCTTCGAATTAAACCACATGCTCCACCGCTTGTGCGGGCCCCCGTCAATTCCTTTGAGTTTCATTCTTGCGAACGTACTACTCAGGCGGAGTACTTATTGCGTTAACTGCAGCACTGAGGCTTGTCCCCCCAACACTTAGTACTCATCGTTTACGGCGTGGACTACTAGGGTATCTAATCCTATTTGCTCCCCACGCTTTCGGGACTGAGCGTCAGTTACAGACCAGATCGTCGCCTTCGCCACTGGTGTTCCTCCATATATCTACGCATTTCACCGCTACACATGGAATTCCACGATCCTCTTCTGCACTCTAGCTATTTGGTTTCCATGGCTTACTGAAGTTAAGCTTCAGCCTTTTACCACAGACCTCCATTGCCGCCTGCTCCCTCTTTACGCCCAATAATTCCGGATAACGCTTGCCACCTACGTATTACCGCGGCTGCTGGCACGTAGTTAGCCGTGGCTTCCTCACAAAGTACCGTCACTCTAATACCATTCCCTGTATTAGCCGTTCTTCCTTTATAACAGAAGTTTACAACCCGAAGGCCTTCTTCCTTCACGCGGCGTTGCTCGGTCAGGGTTCCCCCCATTGCCGAAAATTCCCTACTGCTGCCTCCCGTAGGAGTCTGGGCCGTGTCTCAGTCCCAGTGTGGCCGTTCACCCTCTCAGGCCGGCTATGCATCGTCGCCTTGGTAGGCCTTTACCCCACCAACTAGCTAATGCACCATAAGCCCATCTGTTCCCTATCCCTTAGGATATTTAACTTTATCTAAATGCTTAGTTAAAGCCTATGCGGTCTTAGCGCATGTTTCCACGCGTTATCCCCCTGGTACAGCCAGGTTGCTTATGTCTTACTCACCCGTTCGCCACTCATCACCAAGGTGATGCGTTCGACTTGCATGTATTAGGCACGCCGCCAGCGTTCATCCTGAGCCAGGATCAAACTCTCCATGATA
>NZ_CDPP01000004.1 GCF_000829905.1 Beduini massiliensis | reverse complement strand
TATCATGGAGAGTTTGATCCTGGCTCAGGATGAACGCTGGCGGCGTGCCTAATACATGCAAGTCGAACGCATCACCTTGGTGATGAGTGGCGAACGGGTGAGTAAGACATAAGCAACCTGGCTGTACCAGGGGGATAACGCGTGGAAACATGCGCTAAGACCGCATAGGCTTTAACTAAGCATTTAGATAAAGTTAAATATCCTAAGGGATAGGGAACAGATGGGCTTATGGTGCATTAGCTAGTTGGTGGGGTAAAGGCCTACCAAGGCGACGATGCATAGCCGGCCTGAGAGGGTGAACGGCCACACTGGGACTGAGACACGGCCCAGACTCCTACGGGAGGCAGCAGTAGGGAATTTTCGGCAATGGGGGGAACCCTGACCGAGCAACGCCGCGTGAAGGAAGAAGGCCTTCGGGTTGTAAACTTCTGTTATAAAGGAAGAACGGCTAATACAGGGAATGGTATTAGAGTGACGGTACTTTGTGAGGAAGCCACGGCTAACTACGTGCCAGCAGCCGCGGTAATACGTAGGTGGCAAGCGTTATCCGGAATTATTGGGCGTAAAGAGGGAGCAGGCGGCAATGGAGGTCTGTGGTAAAAGGCTGAAGCTTAACTTCAGTAAGCCATGGAAACCAAATAGCTAGAGTGCAGAAGAGGATCGTGGAATTCCATGTGTAGCGGTGAAATGCGTAGATATATGGAGGAACACCAGTGGCGAAGGCGACGATCTGGTCTGTAACTGACGCTCAGTCCCGAAAGCGTGGGGAGCAAATAGGATTAGATACCCTAGTAGTCCACGCCGTAAACGATGAGTACTAAGTGTTGGGGGGACAAGCCTCAGTGCTGCAGTTAACGCAATAAGTACTCCGCCTGAGTAGTACGTTCGCAAGAATGAAACTCAAAGGAATTGACGGGGGCCCGCACAAGCGGTGGAGCATGTGGTTTAATTCGAAGCAACGCGAAGAACCTTACCAGGTCTTGACATCTGGATAAAGACTCTAGAGATAGAGGGATAGATATATCCAAGACAGGTGGTGCATGGTTGTCGTCAGCTCGTGTCGTGAGATGTTGGGTTAAGTCCCGCAACGAGCGCAACCCTTGTCGTTAGTTACCAGCAGTAAGATGGGGACTCTAACGAGACAGCCGGTGACAAGCCGGAGGAAGGCGGGGATGACGTCAAATCATCATGCCCCTTATGACCTGGGCTACACACGTGCTACAATGGACGGATCAAAGGGAAGCGAAGAGGCGACTTGGAGCGAAACTCAAAAACCCGTTCTCAGTTCGGATTGCAGGCTGCAACTCGCCTGCATGAAGATGGAATCGCTAGTAATCGCGGATCAGCATGCCGCGGTGAATACGTTCTCGGGCCTTGTACACACCGCCCGTCACACCATGAGAGTTGATAACACCCGAAGCCGGTGGCTTAACCGAAAGGAGAGAGCTGTCTAAGGTGGGATCGATGATTGGGGTGAAGTCGTAACAAGGTATCCCTACGGGAACGTGGGGATGGATCACCTCCTTTCTAAGGAGAAAAAGGTTCTGTTCAGTTTTGAGTGGAGACACTCAAGGAAAAGAGATCATTGAAAACTGGATAATAAGATGAAAAGAAATATTAGAAAGATCAGGAGAAATCAAGGATCTTTCCTAATAGTCGAAAAAACTAAGAAAAAGTAACAAAAGCAAATCTAGGATAAGAAAAGAAGAGCGTATGGAGGATGCCTAGGCACAATGAGGCGAAGAAGGACGCAGCAAACGGCGAAACGCAGCGGCGAGTGGTAAGCACACGCAAGAGCCGCTGATATCCGAATGGGGGAACCCACTATCTACGAGATAGTATCCATGCATGAATACATAATGCATAGGAAGCAAGACGCAGGGAACTGAAACATCTAAGTACCTGTAGGAGAAGAAAATAAAGAATGATTTCCTGAGTAGTGGCGAGCGAAAGGGAAGGAGCCCAAACCAAGAGTTATCTTGGGGTTATAGGACAGTCAAGAAAGGCAAGACACTTTACAGAAGAAATACATGGGAAGGTATGCGAGACAGGGTGAGAGCCCCGTATTCGAAGTAGAGCGAAGCCAAGACTGATCCTGAGTACGGCGGGACACGAGAAATCCTGTCGGAAGGATCGAGGACCATCTCGAAAGGCTAAATACTCCATTGTGACCGATAGTGAACCAGTACCGTGAGGGAAAGGTGAAAAGAACCCCGGGAGGGGAGTGAAAGAGAACCTGAAACCATATGCTTACAAGAAGTCAGAGCCCGTTAAGGGGTGATGGCGTGCCTTTTGTAGAATGAACCGGCGAGTTATGATAGTCAGCGAGGTTAAGCAGGAGATGCGGAGCCGAAGCGAAAGCGAGTCTGAAAAGGGCGAATAGTTGGATGTCATAGACCCGAAACCGAGTGATCTAGCCATGACCAGGTTGAAGTTGGGGTAAAACCCGATGGAGGACCGAACCGACCCCCGTTGAAACGTTGGCGGATGAGTTGTGGCTAGGGGTGAAATTCCAAACGAACTCGGAGATAGCTGGTTCTCCCCGAAATAGCTTTAGGGCTAGCGTCAGGGTAAAGTAGCGTGAAGGTAGAGCACTGAATATGTGATGGCCCCATCCCGGGGTACTGAACATAATCAAACTCCGAATGTCACGAAAACATACCTGGCAGTCAGACAGTGGGTGATAAGGTCCATTGTCAAAAGGGAAACAGCCCAGACCATCAGCTAAGGTCCCAAAATTATTGCTAAGTGGAAAAGGATGTGGAGATGTCCAGACAACTAGGAGGTTGGCTCAGAAGCAGCCACCCTTTAAAGAGTGCGTAACAGCTCACTAGTCGAATGACTCTGCGCCGAAAATTTACCGGGGCTAAGCAATATACCGAAGCTATGGATTGACATTGAAAAATGTGAGTGGTAGGGGAGCGTTCTATCATCGGAGAAGCATGATCGTAAGGACATGTGGAGAGGATAGAAGAGAGAATGCCGGTGTGAGTAGCGGAACGTGGGTGAGAATCCCACGCACCGAAAACCCAAGGTTTCCAGAGGAAGGTTCGTCCGCTCTGGGTAAGTCGGGACCTAAGGCGAGGCCGAAAGGCGTAGTCGATGGACAACAGGTGGAGATTCCTGTACCTAATAAAGAGTGATGGAGTGACGGAGAAGGCTAGACAGGTCCGGCGGATGGAAGAGCCGGAGCAAGCGGGATATCTGGTGTGTAGAAAAATGCGCATACCGCAAGGAGAAGACGTGAAGCGTATGGAAAGGGGCGACCCAAGTACAGAAGCTGTCGAAGCAAGCTTCCAAGAAAAGCTTCTAGCAAATTTTTATTAGCCCGTACCGATAATGGACACACATGGGTGAGGAGAGAATCCTAAGGTGAGCGAGAGAACTATGGCCAAGGAACTCTGCAAAATGACTCCGTAACTTCGGGAGAAGGAGTGCTTATGAAAATAAGCCGCAGTAAAACGGCCCAAGCGACTGTTTATCAAAAACACAGCTCTATGCGAAGCCGCAAGGCGAAGTATATGGGGTGACGCCTGCCCGGTGCTGGAAGGTTAAGAGGAGTTGTAAGATCGTAAGGTCGAAGCAATGAATTGAAGCCCCAGTAAACGGCGGCCGTAACTATAACGGTCCTAAGGTAGCGAAATTCCTTGTCAGGTAAGTTCTGACCCGCACGAAAGGCGTAACGATTTGGGCGCTGTCTCGGCTGTAGACTCGGTGAAATCTTAGTACCTGTGAAGATGCAGGTTACCCGCGACTAGACGGAAAGACCCCATGGAGCTTTACTGTAGCTTGATATTGGACTTTGATGAAGGATGTACAGAATAGGTAGGAGACAGGGATACATGCACGCCAGTGTGTGAGGAGTCGACGTTGGGATACTACCCTTCCTTGATTGGGGTTCTAACCGGATGCTTTGAAGCAAGCAACGGGACAGTGTCAGGTGGGCAGTTTGACTGGGGCGGTCGCCTCCCAAAGAGTAACGGAGGCGCCCAAAGATACCCTCAGCTTGGATGGAAATCAAGCGCAGAGTGCAAAGGCAAAAGGGTGTTTGACTGCGAGACAGACAAGTCGAGCAGGGACGAAAGTCGGGCTTAGTGATCCGGCGGTACCGAATGGAAGGGCCGTCGCTCAACGGATAAAAGCTACCCTGGGGATAACAGGCTGATCTCCCCCAAGAGTTCACATCGACGGGGAGGTTTGGCACCTCGATGTCGGCTCATCGCATCCTGGAGCTGAAGTCGGTTCCAAGGGTTGGGCTGTTCGCCCATTAAAGCGGTACGCGAGCTGGGTTCAGAACGTCGTGAGACAGTTCGGTCCCTATCTGTCGTGGGCGCAGGAAGTTTGAGAAGAGCTGTCCTTAGTACGAGAGGACCGGGATGGACACACCAATGGTGGACCAGTTGTCACGCCAGTGGCACAGCTGGGTAGCTAAGTGTGGCAGGAATAAACGCTGAAGGCATCTAAGCGTGAAATCCCCTTCAAGATGAGACTTCCGGACGCAAGTTGGAAGACCCCTTAAAGACGATAAGGTAGATAGGTCAGGAGTGGAAGTATAGTGATATATGGAGCGGACTGATACTAATAGGTCGAGAACTTAACCTAGAAGAAGAAAGAACTTATTATCCAGTTTTGAGTGAGAGCTCAGAGGAATCCGGTGATGATGGGGATATGGAGACACCTGTAACCATCTCGAACACAGAAGTTAAGCATATCAACGGCGAAGATAGTGAGCGATCGCGAAAATAGCAGATTGCCGGGTAAGAGAAGGAGGAGTTCCTCCTTTTTTTATGTATTGGAAAGAGACTTTGACAATCTCAACTTTAAACTGTTCAATCAAACAATAGTGAAAATTCCATAGACATTCTTATTCTCATTTACTAACTAGCTGTGTGTAACAAGGAAGTTGGGTAATGCCATACTTTTTCATAAGGCTATATATAAAGCAGAACAGTGAAAGAATACAAGAGTGAAAAATGAGTATAAAAAAACATAACCTTGATTGAGGTTATGTTTTCATCTTATTATTTAGTTTCTTTCCACTCTGTAACTAATTTAGAGAACTCTACATATTTAATAGCACCACTTTTATTTGAAGTGATTTCTCCGTTTTTAATAAAGAATGTCTGTGGTAAGGTAGAATCACTATTAAAGTTATCTTTCATGTAGGTCGCTAAATCTTCAATTTTATCAGCATTTACATAATAAACTTTTTGGCGATTTTTCTTTATGTATTTTCTTACATATGTCGCTTGTTCTGCTGTTAGGTTAGCAGGATCATTATTCTGTTCCTCTGTTGTAGAGCTTGATGTCGTTGTTGTTTTGGTGGTACCGAATACTACGATAAAATCTTTATCGGCTTGAATCATAGAAACAGCCTTATCAGCTGAAATTATAGTATAATCATTCATATTGAACTGTTTATAAATTAAGAGTGCCCCAACAATGACAATAACGATACCAAAGACACTAATTTCTTTAGCGAACTTTTTAAGTTTATCCATACTTAGCCTCCTTCGTTCAATCCATTTTATCATAATTATGATAACTTCACAACCTCTCAGGCAATGAATTTTAGCTCTTTCTATCCTTGGTGTGATTATGCTATAATAGAGAAGTAAAAGGGGGATTTGCTAAATGAAAAATATAGTTAATACAGAAATGGCACCATCAGCAATTGGACCATACAGTCAGGGAGTAAATGTTGGAGATTTTATCTTTTTTTCTGGTCAGATTCCATTAGACCCTAAAACAGGAGAGATGGTTGAAAGTGATATTAAAGTGCAAACCAAACAGTCATTGGAAAATGTAAAAGCACTGTTAAATGATCAAGGATTAGATTTTTCAAATGTAGTGAAAACAACTGTCTTCCTTGATAATATGGATGACTTTGCTGCAATGAACGAAGTTTATGCAAACTACTTTGTCGCACCATTTCCTGCTCGAAGTGCAGTAGCGGTAGACAAGCTGCCTAAAGGTGCTTTAGTAGAAGTGGAAGTTATTGCTTACAAAGGTTAATTGCTGACTGCCTCAAAAGGGGAGTTAAAATGATTGATATTTTATTTAAAGTGAATTCTGCACATTGCATCGTTGTGACATCAGAAAGCCAGATTTTTTATTATGAACAACCGGTAGAAAAAGTGATGGATGATTATTTAAAGCCATTGCTGTTGTCATTTTCATCTATTCAGCAATCCAGTAAAGGGATTCTTGGAGAAGGACGATATAAAAAGCCAATTAGCTACTATACAGAACAGGGATTGAATATTTTAATCCCGACCGGTTCATATCGTAATCAAAAATGTATTTGGGTTTCACTTCATTATTGCTTACATCATGTTCGAGAGGAATTTAATGCTTTACTCAACGAAAACATCACAGCTTTTCAATGGAGCAAGCTTTTAAGCAGTGCAATTGCTTATAAGAATATGTTTGATTTAAAACCGGAAATACCTATATTCGGTAATGAAATTACTGTAGAAAAAATGCAATCAATATTGAAAGATTATTCCTAACTGCGAATAATCTTTTTTATTGGCTAAAAGTGTCGCTTTCTAAGTCAAATAAGGACTTTATCGAATATTTATAGCTAGAAAGCATATACATGAGTACGGGTGATGAAAATGAAAATAAAAAATGTCTTAGTCAATTGGTCTCTTTATGATGAAGAACTCTTAGAGCCATATGAATGGAAAGAAGACGATGATTTAGAATTAATTGATGAAATCAATTTAATTCGTGTGGATGAATTATGTTTAAATGATCTTTTCAACAACATCGTAACGATTTCCATGGAACGAACCAGCAACGAATTTATTGTCGCAAATGAAACCTATGCAATCGCAATTGAATTAGATCATAACGGACACTTGAAATATCGCAGTGTTCTCACATATGATAAGCGTAATGAGATCGGTGATATCATTAAAACTTTACCTACCCATTCACTTCTTTATACAGTTCAGGATTATTGTGAAAACAAAGAATATGGCTTAACCAGAGCCGAAAGAATAAAAAAACAATACCTCGTACAAAAGATTGAGTTATTGTATCAATATCAGCCAAGAAAACTCCTCAGCATTTATACACAGCTTTATTTAATAGAAGAAAGTGATCCGAATAAGGCTTATAAACGTATTTTAAAGCAGTTAAAAAGCGGTTATTTGAATTATCACGAATATCTTTATAAATTATTATATTTAATTTAGTTTATTTAATTCATTTTCAGTTTATAATTGTAATGTAGTATTAATGCAGAAGCTGAAAATAATCATAGTCAAATGATAGGATTTGATGTATTATTAACTAAAGCAAAGGAGTTGAAATTATGATTAGAATATATACGGCTCCAAGTTGTGCCTCTTGTCGTAAGGTAAAATCTTGGCTGAAAGAACAAAACATACCTTATGTGGAAAAAAATATATTTTCTACATTATTGAGAAAAAATGAATTGAGAGAATTGCTGGAACGTTCAGAGAATGGGACAGATGATATTATTTCAAAACGTTCTAAAATTATTAAGGAAAATAGAGTGGATGTCAATGATATGACGACCAATGAGTTGATAGAATTCATTCAAAATAATCCATCCGTCTTAAAAAGACCCATCATCATGGATGAAAGACGTTTTCAGGTGGGATTTAACAGCGAGGAGATCAGAGCCTTTATTCCTCGGGAATTAAGAAAATTAGCAGAATGTGAGCATGTGGCTTGTCCTCAGTTCAGTGATCCAAAATTACGTGTTCAACCAAAAATAATACCACAGCAGTAACCTACTGTGGTGTTCCATATAAGACATCGCACAGGCGGTGTCTTTTTCCTTTACAGTTTTCAACGTATGTGACATTAGCAGTCTTTAAAAAGGCATTGAAATTTTCTATTGCGTTTTCAGTTTTAGTGACTTCATATTCTATTTCATAATCAGTTACTCCTAGATACTCACTTTTATCTAAAGATAAGAGACCGTTTTTGTAAGGAAGGTCATATCGATAAGTCTGTAATGTATAGATCTGACAAAGATCTTTCAATGTAATATGATATTCTTTCAGTAATTCTAAAATTTCACTGTCAATTTCTTCATTATGAATTAAATGCAGGAAGTCCTCTTTTGAGATGTTTTCATTAAATTCATCTAAACCAACAGCACCGGAACGTTTTAAAGTAAACTCATAATGATCATCTTTTAAACGAACACGTAAAGTAATACGAGCTAATCTTAGTTTTTCTTCTTTCGTATCAAAATAGTAGTTTGTCTGCTGATATGCAGGACCTTTAAACAAGGGTTTCAACATATCATACTGTTCCTTAGTTAAAAGCAGTTTATATTCAATTTCAATGTTTTTATTCATACGCTTCACCTCTCCTTATATTATATAGAAGAAAGCTAGGATTTTAAAGTAAGATAGTATATAATATGACTAAATGGCGGTGATAGAATGATAAAGAGTTATTTAATGGTCGTAAAGCAAGATGAAAAATCTCAAAACATAGCAAATATATTAAAAGAGAAATTAAATGGTATACTGGAATATAATGAAAGCGAACCTGACCTCATCATTAGTATTGGCGGAGATGGAACAATGTTGTATGCCTTGCATGAATATTTCCATTTAGTTGATCAAGTTTATTTTATCGGCGTTCATACCGGAACCTTAGGTTTTTATACAGATTATTTAGCTGATGAAATCGATGAACTTGTGGCGGATATTAAAAAAGGAGAGTATACGATTAATAAGCGTGCAGTGCTGGATGTTGAGGTCATTGACGAAAATGGAACTGCACAGTATTATGCTTTAAATGAGATGCGTATTGAAAACCCACATTATACACAGGTGCTTCACGTTTATATTAATGAGGAACACTTGGAAACATTTAGAGGAAATGGGCTTTGCATTAGCACTCCTTCGGGATCAACAGCTTATAATAAATCATTAGGAGGTGCAGTCATTCATCCTGATTTAGAGGTCATGCAGTTGTCTGAAGTAGCGGGAATACAGCACAATGCCTATCGATCATTGGGCTCAAGTATCGTACTTGGAAAAGAACAGACAGTGACATTGACTTGTGATCGTTTTGATGGTGTTTTTATTGGGATCGATCAATATTCTTATAACTTGAAACCGTTTAAAAAAATTAATGTGTCTTTATCTTCACATTCTGTTCAATGCATCCAATATCGTCCACTTACCTTTATCAGTCGTATTAAGCGCTCATTCATCAGTTAATGAAACTGAAATTTAAGATCAAGCAGGATCAGCAACTGCGCGAGTTTATTGCTGAACATGATATTTCGGAGAAACTTTTATCGGCGATAAAAAATAATGGAGATTTGAGGGTGAATGGGGAACATGTGACGGTTCGCTGTTTACTAAGAAAAGAGGATATGTTGGAAATTATTTTCCCGGAAGAAAAACGAGGGAAACAACTGACACCAGCCAAAATGGATCTAGATATTCTTTACGAAGATGAGTATTTATTGGTCGTGAATAAACCGGCAATGATGCCCTGTATTCCTGATCATCGCTATCATGATCAAACTTTAGCTAATGGTCTTATTGCTTATTATGAAAGTATAGGCTTAGATAGTACGATACACTTTGTCAATCGGTTAGATCGGGAAACCAGTGGACTTTTGATTGTGGCAAAATATCGTTATATCCATTATTTGTTAAGTAGGGAGTATATCGAAAGAAAATATATGGCATTAGCTTATGGTCAGGTCAGCGATCAAACGATTGATTTACCTATTGGACGGTTGAGCCGCCATGTCCGCAGGGAAATTTTACCTGCTGGCAAACCATCTGTTACACATTGTCATGTTTTAAAACAGGGAGAACATTTCAGTCTTGTGGAATGTCGGTTAGAAACGGGAAGAACCCATCAGATCCGTGTGCATTTATCCGCTATTGGTCATCCTTTGATCGGGGATCGTTTATATGGCGATATCCGTAATTCGGCTGGCACATATTATCTTCATAGTTATCAGCTGCGGTTTACTCATCCGATAACAAAACAAGTGTTGATGTTTGTTGAAGAGAGGCCTATAGATGAAGCGTATTATCAATCTGATTGATGGCAGGTCACATCAAATAATGAAAGAAATAATAGTTAAAAATCGATAGTATAATAAAAACCGCTGTTTAGCGGTTTTATTCATAATTATGAAGTTTACTATGTTTAATTCGGTTCTGTTTCTCAATGTCGAAAATCATTCCGATAATCAACATATAGGATAAAAGCGACGATCCGCCATAAGAAATAAAAGGCAATGTAATTCCGGTAATCGGCATTAAACCTGTAATCATGAAGATATTCCAGATCTGTTGAATGAACAACAACCCAAATAGACCGGTCGTAAGACAACGTCCTTTTTCATCAGCTTGAATTCCTATTTTTAAAATGGTAATGTCTAAAGAGACAATTGCTGTCAGGACTGTGATTCCGGCAATCAACCCTCCCCCCTGACAAATGACAGCGAAGATGAAGTCTGTATGAGCTTCGGGGAAGTTCATCACAACGGATTGGAAGCCATGTCCAAAAATTGAAGCAGTTCCATAGGATAACAGTGCATTGAATAATTGATATCCCTCCTGTCCGTAGGTGCCCTCAGGATCCAGCCAGCCATAGAAACGTCCTGCCTTATGTCCGCTAAAGATCGATTTAAACAATTCCTGATTATATAGGAAGATATAAACGATAACTAATATTCCGATAAGGAGAAGACTTACTCCTACGATAAACCAACGCATCTGCAAACCGCTGGCAAATAATAAGAAGATTACCGATACAGCTATGATCATCGTAACACCGGCATCATTTTGCAGATAGATCAAAAGGCATGGCGGTAAAGAGACTGCGGCAACTTTAGCCAGTAATTTACAGTCCGTTTCAAAAGTGTGCAGTGTATATTGTTCATTATGCTCTTGAACGATTTTAGAAAGCACTATAATGATCGCCATCTTCATAAACTCACTTGGCTGCACACCACCTCCAGGAAAGCTAAACCAACTTGTAGCCCCATTCACATTTTTAGCGAAAGGAACTGGTAAGCCAAAGCGGTGTTTCAACGCTAGTAAGAGAAGTGAGAACATCAATATCCAATAGATGATCCATATACACGAATAGATCCTGTCACTTCCGAATTTATAAACAGCATACATGGCAACAAAGCCAATGATGTACCATTGTAATTGTTTTGACCAATACCCACCGGGATTTGGATAGGTAATAAGAGGTTTTGCGGAGGCGATTGCAATACAGCTGATGAGTGCGACAATAATCATGATCACTAGCAGCGGCCGATGAAAATATTGCTTCTTTTCTACATCCACGGAGTTCTTCCTCGTAATTTAAAATTCTCTATTTTCATGTTTCCTTCACCTCTAGACTATAGTATACTATAAATTGAAGAAAATACAAAGAATACCGTAAGAAAGGATACATGAAAATGGGAAATGAACTTTATTTATATATAGCTTTAGGCGTAATCGCTGCAGCATTGCTTCTTTTAGGCATTCGTTTTTATTTAAAGAATAAGAAGCCAAAACAGAAAGCAATAGCTAAATCCGGGGTGAATATTGATGAATTATTATCAGCCCTTGGCGGTAATGGCAATATCCAAGCAATCAGCAGTTCAATGTCAAAAGTAACTGTTGAACTTAAAGATTCAAAAGTTATTGAAGCAGAAAAAATAAAAGCTTTAGGTGCCAGTGGGATCGTTCAAAACGAAAATAAGGTATCAATGATCTTTGGGAAAACTTCTCAGGCGATTGAAAATGAAATGAAAGCGAAAGTTTAAATATACTGCCATTCCAGGCAGTTTTTTATATAGTTTTGAATGCTTTTAATTGTCGATATAAGTCTATTGTGATATAATTAACATGCTGAAAAGAGCGGGATTTGGCTATAAAAATAAACAAGCAAATAAGTGGTAATAGGAATTATTATCTGATACATTAATAGTGTGATCACTTTTAATTATCTTCTTTTACAGCGTTTTATTTATCATTTCTAGCACTCTGTTATGAAATACTAATAATTTTTTAAAATTGTAATAAATTTGTTGTATTCATATTTTGGCGGTGCTATAATTGACTAGGAAAAATAAAAAATCAAACAGGGGGTTTAAACACATGAGTTTAACAAATGCATGGGAAGGGTTTGTAGAAGGTAAATGGACTTCTGAAATCAACTTAAGAGATTTCATCCAATTAAACTACACACCTTACACAGGAGATGAATCATTCTTAGCTGGACCTACTAAAGCTACTTTAGAATTATGGGATCAAGTTATGGATTTAACTGCTAAGGAAAGAGATGCTGGCGGTGTATTAGATATGGATACTAAAGTAGTATCTACAATCACATCACATGACGCAGGTTACTTAGATAAATCAAAAGAAAAGATCGTTGGTTTCCAAACTGAAAAACCTTTTAAAAGATCTTTACAGCCTTTTGGTGGAATTCGTATGGCACAGCAAGCATGTGCAGATAATGGATACGAAGTAGATCCTGAAGTTGTTAATATTTTTACAAAATACAGAAAAACACATAACCAAGGTGTATTCGATGTTTATACTCCAGAAATGAGAGCATGCAGATCTTCTCATATCATTACTGGATTACCTGATGCCTATGGACGTGGACGTATTATTGGAGACTACAGACGTGTTGCTTTATATGGAGTCGATCGCTTAATTGAAGATAAAAAAGAACAGTTCGCTACATCACATGTTGCACGTATGAATAGTAAAAATATTCGTTTGCGTGAAGAATTAAGCGAACAAATCAGAGCTTTAGGTGAATTAAAAGAATTAGGAAAAATCTATGGTTTCGATATCTCAAAACCAGCAACAACTGCTAAAGAAGCGATTCAATGGTTGTATTTTGGTTACTTAGCATCAGTTAAGGAACAAAACGGGGCTGCGATGTCTTTAGGTAGAACGTCAACTTTCATCGATATCTATATCGAAAGAGATATTAAAAACGGGGTTTTAACTGAAGAAGAAGCACAAGAATTAGTGGATCATTTCATCATGAAATTAAGATTGATCAAATTCGCTCGTACTCCTGATTACAATGCGTTATTCTCAGGAGATCCACAATGGGTAACTGAATCAATCGGTGGTGTGGGTATCGATGGACGTCCTATGGTAACAAGAACATCATTCAGATATTTACACACATTAGACAACTTAGGTGCTGCACCAGAACCAAACTTAACGGTTTTATGGTCAACTCGTTTACCTGCTAACTTCAAAGCATACTGTGCAAGCATGTCAATCAAATCATCTTCAATCCAATATGAAAATGATGATTTAATGAGAGTGACTCATGGTGATGATTATGCAATCGCATGCTGTGTATCTTCAATGGTTGTTGGTAAAGAAATGCAGTTCTTCGGAGCCCGTGCTAACTTAGCTAAATGTTTATTATATGCCATCAACGGTGGTGTTGATGAAGTGTCTAAAAAACAAGTTGGTCCTAAATTCAGACCTGTTGAAGGAGAATATTTAGATTTCAATGATGTTGTATCTAAATATGAAGATATGATGGACTGGTTAGCTGGTGTTTATGTGAACTCATTAAATATCATCCATTACATGCATGATAAATACTGTTATGAAAGAATCCAAATGGCTTTACATGACAGAGATGTTAAACGTTACTTTGCTACAGGGATCGCCGGTCTTTCAGTAGTAGCCGATTCATTATCAGCTATCAAATATGCAAAAGTTAAATGTGTAAGAGATGAAGATGGTATCGTAACAGATTTCATCACTGAAGGTGACTTCCCTAAATATGGTAATAATGATGATAAAGCAGATGAAATTGCTACTTGGTTAGTAAAAACTTTCATGGATAAAGTAAGATCTCATCATACTTACCGTGACAGTGTGCCTACAACATCTATCTTAACGATTACTTCTAACGTTGTTTATGGTAAAGCAACAGGAAGTACACCAGATGGCAGAAAGAAAGGGGAACCATTTGCTCCAGGTGCAAACCCAATGCATCGCAGAGATACTCATGGTGCTGTTGCATCTCTTGCTTCAGTAGCAAAATTACCATTCAAAGATGCACAAGATGGTATTTCTAACACTTTCTCAATCATTCCGGGTGCTTTAGGTAAAGATGATCAAGTATTTGTTGGTGACTTGGATATTGACATTGATTTAGAAGATAAATAATAAAGGAAGCGATTCTTTTGAACGAAAAAAAAGTAGAAGAATTAATTAAAATGTTAGATCAATTTGTTGAGGATGGCGGTGGTCATATGAATGTTCAATTCAATGATGACAGCGAAGAATTCAATGTTGATAAGATAGAAGTAAAGAAAGGATTGGATACATGTGGTGTGCAGTCTGCATGCCAGATTCCAACATTCTTTACAGATGAAGACGACGAATTTTAATAGGAGGGGATTACTATGGCAAATCAAGCTCAAATCGATAATTTAGTATCTTTATTAGATGGTTATGTTGAAAAAGGTGGACATCATTTAAACGTTAATGTTTTTACTAAAGAAACATTATTAGATGCTCAGGCACACCCTGAAAACTATCCACAATTAACAATCCGTGTATCAGGATATGCAGTTAACTTCGTTAAACTTACAAAAGAACAACAAGATGACGTTATCGCACGTACTTTCCACGATTCAATGTAATTAAAAGGGAGCTTAGCTCCCTTTTTAAATTAAATAATGCTATAATGGGTATAGTGAAATAAGAATGGAGGGCGCGTAATGGAAGGATATATACATTCAACTGAATCATTTGGTACTGTTGACGGACCGGGGATTCGCTTTGTCGTGTTTACTCAAGGATGTCCGATGCGCTGTTTGTATTGTCATAATCCGGATACTTGGGAATTGAATACCGGCAATAAGATGACAACGGAAGAAATATTAGAGGCTTATGATGAAAATAAATCTTTTTATAAGGAAGGCGGGCTGACGGTTACTGGCGGAGAACCTTTAATGCAAATGGATTTTGTGACCGACCTGTTTACTAAAGCTAAAGCAAAAGGGATTCATACCTGCTTAGATACATCGGGCATTACTTTCTCCAGAGAAGAAAAAGCGTTGGAAAAGATGAATCGTTTGATGGCAGTGACAGATCTGGTGATGTTGGATATTAAGCATATTGATCCACAGGAGCATATCAAATTGACACATCAGAAAAATAATCGCATCTTAGACTTTTTGACTTATCTTGATGAAATTGGCAAAGAAGTATGGATTCGTCATGTGGTTGTTCCGACAATCACACAAAACGATGACTATCTTTATCAGCTGGGATACTATATCGGGCAGTTCCACAATATTAAAGCATTGGATATTCTGCCTTATCATACAATGGGAATTAATAAATATAAAAGCTTAGGGTTAGATTACCCACTAGAGGGAATTTTGGCATTGGATAAATCAGAAGCGATTGAAGCACGTAAAGTTGTTTTAAAAGGCTATAAAGACCGTAAAAAAGAGGGGCAATAAAATTTGCTCCTCTATTTCTTTTTCAGTGTGACTTGCAGGATATCCGGAGTACAGAACAGACGTGCAGACTGTCCGCTTTCCATTCCTAATCCATTAGAAACAATCAAGGTAGATGCCCCTGAGTCATAACGACCATGATTATAGGCTTTTGCCCCATCCACTGTGATTAAAGGTCCTAAAAACGGAAGATAGATATAACCGCCATGAGAATGCCCTGATAACTGTAATTCAATATCTTTACCGACCGTATTCGTAAAGAAATCGGGCTGATGCACTAAAGCAATCTTATAATTTCCACTGTTGTTGGCATTTATTAAAGTACTTAAATTATCAGCAGATTCCAAACCGAATAAAGTAATTGAACTGTTATTATAGTAAATCGAACGTGCTTCGTTTGACAAAACTTCAAAGCCGCCAAGCTGCAAGATGTTGGTTGTATCATTAACACTGGTATAATCTTTTTCCCCCAACACAGCGAACTTTCCATATTTAGCTGTAATCTGATTTAAAAGCTGACTGACTTCATCACTGCTGATAATCTGTTCGTCATAGATATCACCGCCAAATAAAACTAAATCAAAATTCTGTGCATTGATTTTTTCTACTATTTTTTTAAGTCGTGTAATATCATCATTATCTTTTAAATCAAGATCAGAGAAATATCCTACTTTGAAATTGTTAAAACCTTCGGGCAGATCTGTATGGACGACTTCGTGTTTAGAAAGACTGATCGCATAAGGAGTTTTATAAAAGCTTAAATAAGCGGTTACTCCTATCACTGCGATCAGCAATAATATGACAATTACTTTTAAGTAATGAAGTTTCTTCATTATTTTTTATTCATGATCACCGGAATGATCATTGGATTTCTTTTCGTTTTACGATAGAAATATGGACTTAACGTATCACGAATGGTGTTCTTAATTTCACTGAATGTCGTCTTTCCTGCCAATAATTTATTTAAAGCGTCCTGTACTAAACGTTCGGCTTCCTTAATTAATTGATAACTGTCTTTCATATAGACAAATCCACGCGATACGATAACCGGACGAGCCAATAATTTACCTGTACGTGAATCCATACTGATCAGAATCGATACCATCCCATCTTCTGATAAGATCTGACGATCTCTTAATACAGCAGTAGATAATCCGGTAATATCATTTCCGTCAACATAAATATCATCGGCATGGATACGGTTACCTAAACGTGCTTCTCCGTCTTTTAGTATAATAACGTCTCCGTTTGAAAGAACGAAGGTATTTTCTTTAGGAATCCCGACATCATGTGCTAATTCGCTATGAATTTTAAGCATGCGGTATTCACCATGCACAGGGAAGAAATACTTCGGACTGGTTAAAAGAAGCATCAATTTTTGTTCTTCCTGAGAAGCATGTCCTGAGGTATGCAAACTGTTTAAAGGAGAATGCGTTAAAACACGTGCTCCCAGTCTAAAGAGTTTGTTGACCACACGGTTGATGCTTGCTGCATTTCCGGGAATTGGGCTTGATGAGAAGATAATTGTATCGGTTGGTTTGATACGAATGAATTTATGTGTTCCGGCAGCGATACGTGATAAAGCCGCTAATGGTTCGCCTTGACTTCCGGTACATAAGATCAATAGCTGACTGTCAGGAAATTTTTTCGCTTCATCACTTTTAATAAAGTAGCGATCTGGACATTTAATATGACCTAACTTACGAGATGTTTGAATAACGTTTTCCATTGAACGCCCAAACACAAGGATGCGGCGATCAAATTTCACAGCAGCCTGAACGATCTGCTGAACACGATCGACATTGGATGCGAAAGTCGCCACAATGATACGCCCTTCCGTTTTTCTGAATTCATTTTGGATAGAATTGGCTACCACTTTTTCACTCAGTGAGAAAGTCGGTACTTCCGCATTTGTTGAATCACTCATTAAAAGTGTCACTCCGGTGGTCCCTAAGAAGGACATTTTTTGGAAGTCCGCAGGTTCACCAACCGGCGTCAAGTCAAATTTAAAGTCCCCGGTAGTGACAATACGTCCGTTAGGCGTATTGATGATAATCCCGACAGATTCCGGGATCGAGTGGTTTGTTCTAAAGAAACCAATGTTGAAGAACTTTGTTTCAACTCTTGAAGAATCGTCAATTTCTATTATTTTAGAAGCTTTTGTCAGTTTTCTTTCTTCTAATTTACGCTTGATTAACGCACTCGCTAATGGAGAAGCATATATGAAAGGAACCGTTACTAACTGAAGTAAGAAAGGAATTCCTCCGATATGATCTTCATGTCCATGAGTAATCAATAAGGCTTTGATTTTCTTTTGATTTTTTACAAGATAAGAATAATCGGGAATGATATAATCGATTCCTGGTAATCCTTCCTCAGCAAATTTAACACCGGCATCAATAATGATGATTTCATTATCATGTTCGATGCAGTACATATTCTTACCGACTTCCCCTAAACCACCTAAAGCATATACTTTTGTTTCATGTGTATATCTAGGTTCTTTAGTGCCAGCAAGAGGACGCTTCTTAGACGCATGTTGTGCAGCTTTATTATTTTTTTCTTTATTTGCAACTTTTTCTGTTGGCATGATTTCACCTCTTTTTTAAATTTTTCATCTCCATAAATTATAGCATAATTCCAGCCATTCTTTTATAGAAAAGAATAAAAAACTAGAGTTAACCTCTAGTCAATGTTCAAACAAGCACCGATTCCGATTGCATTAGGTCCTGTATGACATGCAATTGATAACGACAGTGGAGCATAAGTAATAACATTATTTGGAAAATATTCTTTTAAATATTCAACCATATCTCTAGCGATTTGTTCATCTTTAGTATATGCGACATAGATATTACAATTCGCACCTTTTCCTTTGGGATCTAATTTTTCATTAATATCTTTTACTAGGGCTTCTGCCATAATTTTATGTGCTTTTGCCATTGTACGTGTCTTTTCAAAAGCATCAAGCTTTTCTCCTTGAATCGTTAAAATAGGTTTTAGTTTCAACAGACCGCCTAAAGCTGCCGCTAACGGTGTTAAACGTCCGCCACGTTTTAAATATTCCAAGGTTGGAACCGTAATATAAATGGTTGAATTAAATTTATTGACTTCTAATATATCTTTTATATATTGAGCGTCTTTTCCCTGATCAATCAGCTTTAATGCTTCTAATACATCATGTTTCAAAGTAATCGAAATACGCTGATTATTCACAACGAATACTTTTCCTTTATATTCCTCTGCTAATAGCATTGCTGTTTGACAAGAACCACTTAATCCACTTGACATTGGCATATGTAAGATCTCGTCATATTCTTCTAAAAGTTCGTCCCATAAAGCCGTAATGTTTCCAGCAGAGGGCTGTGAAGTAAATACTTTATTTCCACTTTCCAGCAACTCAAAAAATTCATCTGAACTTAAGTTAATATCTTCAAAATATTCTTTCCCATTGATAGTAAAAGGCATTGGAATAATAGAAATTCCCAGCTCTTTTCCTTCTTTTTGAGAAATGCTTGAATTACTGTCGGTTACGATTGCGATTTTTTTCATAGAAGATTCCTCCTAACTTAATCATCATATCAAAAATAACATGTTTACACAACGTTTTTTATTTTTATCAAAATTATTATTTTAGTGGAAACACAGTAATTTTATGATATAATATGGTGTAAATGGCAGGAGGGAATAGAATTGAATACAAAAGAAATAAAGGAACAGGCCAATTTCTTATATCAAAAAAGTTCACATTATATATCAGGAACATTTTTAGCGGTTGGTGCAATATTAGGAATTCTTGGGGGATTTTCTTACTTTATTCCATTTATGATCTTATCTGTACTGATGGAGACATTGGAATTAGGAACGATTCGTGCATCATTAAAAGCTTACGATAGAAAAGCAAAAGAAGTAACTACATTAAATTATACATTGATGGGACTTAAAGAATATCCGAGTGCATTTTCTGTGTTTGTTGGGAAAAGACTGATCATCGTGATCATTCAGATCTTAATTATTTTAGGTTCGATGGTTGCTTTTTCCGGAGATGTTGAACATGTCTTTGCATGTATCAGAGCGTTGTTAACCGGAAGTATTGATTTTATTAAAACAACGGATTCTAATAATTTAATTCAATGGCTGATTCCTGCAGGGATGCTGATTGGTTTTGCGATTGCAATGGCGGTTGGATTATTCTTGGAAATTAAATTTGCATTAACTTATTATTATGCCGTAGATAAAGACTATTCATTGTTTGAATCACTTTCAGCATCTTGGAAAGGGATGAAGGGAAGAACATGGGCGTATATTACACTTCTTCTTCGTTTCGCTATTCCTTATCTTGGGGCATTGATCGCAATTACTTTGGCTAATATAGCCTTAACAAATGGGTTTACACAATTGATTGGGATGCTGCCATCATTAAGTTTTATCTTAGCTTGTGTGATGACGATTCTGATTGCATTAGCCTCTATCACATTTGCGGTGATGATCTATAAAGTTAAATTACAATTAGCGATCACGGTCTTTTATAAGCAAGTTGTTAAAGAGAGTGAAGCTGTAGCTAAATAAGCGATTTATCGCTTATTTTTAGTCTAGGAGGGAACATGGAACAAGTTATCGACTTTTTAATCACAAAAGGATTAGAATTAGGTGAGAAGTGTTTTTCAGCCGTTTTAGTATTGGTCATTGGACTTTATCTGTCACAGTTTGTCACAAAATTTATTGTGAAGGCAATGAACCGTGCTAAGATTGAGCTGACATTGATTTCATTTGTACGTTCAGTCATCAACAGCGGTTTAAAAGTAGTGGTCATTATTAGTGCAATCGGTGCATTAGGATTTCCGACAGCCTCATTATTTGCAATCTTCGGAACAGCTGGAGCCGCTTTAGCTCTGGGATTCAAAGATAATCTAAGCAACTTTGTAAGTGGGATTATTATTTTATTTACAAAGCCGTTTATGGCAGGAGATTATATTGAGGTAAATCAGTTTGCCGGAACGGTCAAAGAAATTCAAGTGATGTTTACGGTACTTAACACAATCGACAATAAACGGATTGTTGTGCCTAATTCACAAATGACTCAAAACATCATCGTTAACAGTACGCAGGAAGAGCATCGTCGTTTAGAATTAACGTTTGATGTAGCTTATGATGCCGATATTGAAAAAGTAAAAGCAGTTATTCGTGATGTTATTTTGTCTCATCCAAAAGCACTCAAAAATCCCGAACCCCTTATCCGAGTATCCGGATATAAAGACAGTAGTGTACAAGTACTATTAAGAGCGTGGTGTGAAAATGATGATTTTGTTGATTTCCGCTTTGATATGTTGGAACAAGTAAAAGCCGCTTTTGATAAAGAAGGTATTCAAATTCCATTTAATCAGTTAGATGTTACTCTTAAAGCAAATTAATTGATTAAATTCAGATACTTTGGCATAATATGTATAGAGGTGATAAAGATGAAAATCGTAAATTCAAATGAATTCGATCAAGAAATTTCAACAGGAGCAGTGTTAGTAGATTTCTTTGCTACATGGTGCGGACCATGTAAGATGATTGCTCCGGTATTAGAGAAATTATCTGGTGAGTATACAAATGTGAAAATTATCAAAGTAGATGTTGACCAATCTCCTGATGTTGCAGGACGTTATGGCGTTCAATCTATTCCAACTTTAGTGATGTTTAAAGATGGACAACCTGTTGAAACTCAAGTTGGTTTTACCGGTGAACCGCAATTAAGAAATCTGTTATCAAAATATTAAAAGAGTGGGTTTTCCCACTTTTTTATTTAGAGGTTGAAAATAGACAAAAACGAAAATGAACGAAGATTAAATTTACTTCATATAAAAAGTGAACCTCCTTGTTTAGGTGTCCAAACTTTGGGGTTCACTTCAAAATTAAGTTACTTTTTTGTTTTTCTAGTTTTTGGTGTGATGATCTTGATAGCCTGAGGAGCGACAGATATATCAATTGGCAGTTCATTTGCCTGTTCTCCGTCGATATCCAACGTAATCGATTTAGAAGAAGACAGTTGAATATGCTTGGCTTGGCGATAAATAATAAACGGACTTTCTAAATGCTTGTTTAAAAGAATATCTTTGGATAAAGCAATTAAATCGGTAATTTCACATTTTTTAACGACCAATAAATCAAGGAGTCCATCACATAAGTCCGCTTGTGAAGCTAACAGAAACCCACCGACTAAGCGGGAATTCGTCACTAAAAACATGTAAGCTTCTTCATCCATGACTTCTCCGTCAATTTCAATATGAAGATCCATTGTACTGTTAAGCTGATTAGGAAGATCTAAAATCGCATTTAGGTAGTAAGCAAAAGGACCTAAGATCGCCTTTTTCTTTTTATCCACTTTAAACCCGATATCGGTAAACATCCCACCGGCTAAAACATTGGCGAAATAGACATGATTTGCTTTACCAACATCCATTTTGATCTGGTGAAACTTCGCAATGGTTTTCACTACATCATCATGTTTTTCCGGAATTTTCAAAGCTCGCGAAAGATCATTCACTGTTCCGGCAGCTAGAATGTATAGTGGAATATCACATTTGCCGTCGATAATTCCATTGATGACTTCGCTTTGGGTTCCATCTCCGCCAACAGAAATAATCAAATCATATTGATGAGGGGCAAGCGTTAATAAAAGCTGATAGGCATCACGATGACCTTGTGTATAGAATACTTCAAAAGATGTAATGACCTTTTTTAAGACCAATTTTCCAACCAGCTCATGCAGTGTTGCCTGAATATTTTTACGTCCGGATGTCGGATTTACGATCAGCAGACATTTCATTCGCTTCACCCCCTTTTATTTATCATACCATATATTTTGTCGAATGTTCTAAGAATATGCCATTATTTTGTTCCTTAAATAGTATGATTTTACAAAGAGAATCATGCTTAAAATACAAAAATCTTATTTTAAGATATGGTTTTTCTGAATTTCAATAATTATTACAATGATGTTGTTATTTTACATAAAAGAATTGACAAAGCAAATAAATCGTATTAATATTATTGCATAATCTATCGATAAAATACTGTGAAAAGAAATAGTAGGTATTGGCCATTTGCAAAGAGAGTCCTAGGTTGGTGAGATAGGATCAAATGAAAAATAGTGAATTCATCTTGGAGTTGAGTACTGAAAATAGTAGGTATATCCGGTTACATGCCGTTATCATGTTAGAGTATGAACTAAGTAATTTAGCGTACTTGATAAGGTAAATATTGTGAGATATTTACAAACTGAGGTGGTAACACGAAGCATAGCTCTCGTCCTCTAAGCAATTAGAGAATGAGAGCTTTTTATATTTTATCCAGGGATTATAGAAAGAAGAGGAGAGAAATATTATGATTATCGTATTAAAACCAAAAACAAAGAAAGAAGATATTGAAAGAATTGAAGGCATGGTCAAAGAAAGAGGGGGACAGCCGCAAGTTGTAGTAGGATCTGAAATGACGGTTATTGGCATCATTGGTGATACTACCAAAATTGATCCAAGAAGCTTAGAAGTGGATGAAGTCGTAGAAAGAGTCATGAAGGTTTCCGAACCTTATAAGAAAGCAAACCGTGCATTCCATCCAGATGATTCTATCATTGATGTCTCAGGTGTCAAAGTCGGAGGGGACCATTTAGCGGTTATTGCCGGTCCTTGTTCAATTGAATCCGAGGAACAAGTGATTGAAATTGCCAGAGCCGCCAAAGCCGCCGGTGCCAATATGCTTCGTGGCGGTGCTTTTAAACCTCGTACCAGCCCTTATGCGTTCCAAGGGATGGGATCCAGCGGATTGGATATCTTATATAAAGCCGGAAAAGAAGTCGGCATGCCGATTGTATCGGAATTAATGTCCGCTGATCATTTAGAGGAATTCGATGAAAAAGTAGACTTGATCCAAATCGGAGCAAGAAACATGCAGAACTTTGATTTATTGAAGCAGTTAGGAAAGACCAAAAGACCGATCTTATTAAAGAGAGGGTTATCGGCAACATTTGAAGAATGGATCATGTCCGCAGAATATATTATGGCAGCAGGGAATCCGAATGTCATTTTATGTGAACGAGGAATCCGAACCTTTGAATCCTATACAAGAAATACGTTAGACTTACAAGCGATACCGGTCGTAAAGAAATTGACTCATTTACCGATCATTATCGATCCAAGTCATGCCGGAGGAAAATGGTGGCTAGTCGAACCGATGGCAAGAGCGGCAGTGGCAGCGGGAGCCGATGGATTAATGATAGAGGTTCACAATAATCCGGAGAAAGCCCTGTGTGACGGACCACAATCATTAAAGCCGGAGAAATTTGAAGCGGTTATCAAACAAGTGCGTGATATCGCTAAAGTAATAGGAAAAGAAATTTAGGAGGATGTTTTATGGAGATGCTGGTAAATTTAAAAGAAAAGAGTTATCCCATTTATATTGAAAAGGGGTTACTTGAACATGTCGGTGAAAAAATAGGGGCAGTCTATCAGGGGAAAAAGATTGCGATTATTACAGATGATCAGGTGAATCATTATTATGGGGAAACTGTTAAATCACAGTTAGAAAAAGATTATGCTGTCACTATTGTAGAAATGCCACATGGTGAAAAAAGTAAAAGCTTTGATGTTTTACCAGCACTCTACAAACGCTTATTAGATTTTAATTTAACACGCAGTGACCTGATCGTGGCTTTAGGCGGTGGTGTTATCGGTGATCTTGCGGGATTTGTGGCGGCTACCTATATGAGAGGTATTCCTTTTGTCCAGATTCCAACCTCGCTGTTAGCGCAGGTGGACTCAAGTGTCGGCGGGAAAGTAGCAGTCGATTTACCGGATGGAAAAAATCTTGTCGGAGCCTTTCACCATCCAAAAATGGTACTGATTGATCCATTGGTTTTAAAAACGTTAGAACCACGATTTATTCATGATGGAATGGGAGAAGTCATCAAATACGGATGCATTAAAGACGCTTCTTTATTTGATCAACTCGCGTCTTATCAAGATTTTAACGATCTTTATAAAGATATTGATGAAATTATCTATCGCTGTATTGACATTAAAAGGATAGTAGTAGAAAATGATGAAAAAGACTTTGGTGATCGTCTCGTATTGAATTTCGGACATACCTTGGCACATACGATCGAACAGTATTATCACTATGAAAAATACTCCCATGGAGAAGCGGTGGCGATTGGAATGTATCAGCTGACCAAGCTTGCTCAAGAGCGTGGACTGACCCCTGCATATACGGCTGATAAAATAAAAGCGGTATTAGAACGCTATGAACTTCCGACAGCCTGTCATTTAGAAATGGATGTTCTTAAACAAACGATTAAATTAGATAAAAAGAATATTAACAGTAAATTATCATTGATCCTTTTAAAGAATTTAGGAGAAGCCTTCGTTTATCCGACGAATCTTTCATTCTTTGATGGGGTAGAAAGGGTTTAACATGAGTCAAATCAAACTTATACCAACACATTTAAATGGGACAGTTGCGATTCCCCCATCAAAAAGCATGGCACATCGAGCAATTATCTGTGCCGCTTTGGCAAAAGGGAAAAGCCGCATTGATCATATCGAGTATTCACAGGATATTTTAGCGACAATGGAGGCGATGAAGGCATTAGGAGCTCACATTGAAGCATATGAAGATTATTTATTAATTGACGGAACATCAACGGGTACTTCACGACAATGTGAGATCGATTGTAAGGAATCCGGGTCCACCTTGCGCTTTATGGTGCCGGTATCGTTGATTCATGAAAACCATGTACGTTTTATCGGTGAAGGAAATTTAGGGAAACGTCCTTTAAATGTTTTTTATGATATCTTTGATGAACAAGGTATCACTTATCAATATCAGAAAGAAACGTTAGATTTAAAGATTCGGGGACAATTAAAAGCCGGGGAATTCAAAGTGCCGGGGAATGTCAGTTCCCAGTTTATTAGTGGTTTATTATTTGCCTTGCCATTACTAGAGGGGGATTCAAAAATTATTATCACATCTTCATTAGAATCAATTGGCTATATTGATCTTACTTTGCAGATGCTGGAGACATTTGGGATTAGGGTTGTGAATCATCATTACCAAGAATTCCACATTGCCGGACGACAACGCTATCAGGCACATGATTATTATGTTGAAGCGGATTATTCTCAAGCAGCCTTTTATTTAGTAGCAGGAGCACTGGGAAATTCGGTTGCTTTAAAGGGACTCAACTTAGATTCTTTGCAGGGAGATAAAGAAGCCCTTGATATCCTTGAAAGAATGGGAGCGAAAGTGACTCAGGCAAATGACCTCATCATGGTAGAAGCAAAGTCATTAAAAGCAACGACGATTGATGGCAGTCAGTGTCCGGATGTTATTCCGGTATTAGCTTTAGCTGCCAGTCTTGCGGAAGGAACTACTAAAATTGAACATGCCGAACGCTTGCGTATTAAAGAATGTGATCGATTAGCGGCAGTAGCCAGTGAACTTTCAAAATTAGGGGCAAAGATGACTGAAACTAAAGATGGATTAATTATTGAAGGGGTTTCGCAGCTGCAAGGGGGACAGGTAAGTGCTTGGGCAGATCATCGTATTGCAATGACTTTGGCCATCGCTTCGACTTGTGCACAAACAGACATCATTATTGATAATAAGGAATGCGTGAAGAAATCTTATCCCAGCTTCTGGCAGGATTTCAAACAATTAGGGGGAATGACAAATGAGTGCTAATTGGGGAAAAAATATAGAGTTGTCTATTTTCGGTGAAAGTCATGGAAAAGCGATAGGCATTAATATTGGGAAACTGCCAGCCGGATTGAAAATAGATATGGCACTGGTAGAAAAGGAAATGCTGCGCCGAGCTCCCGGAAATAATAAATTATCGACGGCTCGTAAAGAAAAAGATCAAGTGGAAATCATGAGCGGCATTCAAGATGGCATAACAACAGGAGCGCCATTATGTGCTGTGATTTATAATTCCGATCAGCATTCAAAAGACTATTCGTTATTAGAAACACATATGCGTCCGGGACATAGCGACTTTGCGGCTTATGTAAAATATCATGGGTATAATGATGTTCGTGGGGGAGGTCATTTTTCCGGAAGAATTACTGCACCGATCGTGTTTGCCGGAGCCGTCATAAAACAGATTTTAGCTCAGCAGGGAATTTATATTGGTGCCCATATAAAAAGTATTCAGTCTGTTCAAGATCGTTCATTTGATGAAACTTTAGACAAAACCGTACTTAATCAATTAAGCACACAGCTTTATCCGGTTTTGGATAGTACTGTATTTCCTTTAATGGAAGCCATTGTGGGTCAGGCACGTTCTCAATGTGATTCTGTAGGCGGACAAATTGAATGTGGCGTCATCGGTTTGCCTGCCGGTATTGGAGAACCTTTCTTTGATTCATTAGAAAGTACGATTGCTCATTTGATGTTCTCTATTCCTGCAGTCAAAGGCTTAGCGTTCGGAGATGGGTTTGACTTATGTCGAATGTTGGGCAGTCAAGCAAATGATGCATATTACTATGAAGAGGGCAAAGTCAAAACAAAGACCAATCACAATGGCGGAATAGTAGGCGGTATCAGCAATGGAATGCCCATCACCTTTACCGTAGGGATTAAACCAACGCCATCCATTGCCCAAAAGCAAGCAACCATCAATGTAGAATCAAAGGAAAATACGGAGATTGAAATTAAAGGGAGACATGATCCGTGTATCGTATTTCGTGCGGTTGCCGTTGTAGAAGCAATGTGTGCGATTGCCATTTATGAAGCTATGGGGGGAAATCAATGAAAACATTAGAAGAATGTCGTCAGGAAATTGATGAAATCGATACCAAACTATTGAGTTTATTTGAAGCTCGTATGCAAGTATCCAAAGACGTAATTTTATATAAACTTGCACATGATATGGAAATCTTTCAGCCCGAAAGAGAAAAGTTAGTGATTGAAAAAAGCAAGCAGAAGATTCAACAGGAAAATCTCAAAGAGTATGGGGCTCAGCTTATTCAATCGATCATGGATCTGTCTAAAGATTATCAGGCGGAATTCATACCTGAGAAATTTGAGATTGAAGCACATACACCGTTATCTAAAAATGAAATGCTGAAAGTGGGATATCAAGGCGTAGAAGGAGCTTTCGGACAGGAAGCTTTAGAGATGTATTTCTCATCTAAAGTAGATGTCATGCATTATGACCAGTTTGAAGATGTATTCAAAGCCTTGGATCAGCATGAGATTCAATATGGTGTTGTTCCTATTGAAAATTCATCGACAGGAGCCATCAATGATGTCTATGATCTTATTCGCAATTATGGTTTCTATATTGTCGGAGAACAAAGCATCTCGATTGCACAGCATTTACTCGCATTGCCGGGAGCGGAATTATCCGATATTCAAGAAGTATATTCGCATCCACAAGGATTAGCACAATCCATTCAATTTTTAGATACTTGTCCGAATATTCGCCGTTTTCCATATCCCAATACGGCAATGGCGGCGAAAATGGTCATGGAGACAAATGATAAAACCAAAGCTGCAATCGCCTCTAAAAAAGCGGCTGATCTTTACGGACTAAATATTTTAAAAGAAAATATCCATACAGATAAAACCAATCATACACGTTTTATTATTATTGGTAAGCAGCTGGAATCCAATGAAGCCTATAATCGTATCAGCATCATGTGTTCATTAAAACATGAGGTAGGAGCATTAGCGACTATTTTAAATATAATTCGCAATCATCATTTGAATATGGTCAGAATTGAATCAAGACCAATTCATTCAAAACCTTGGCAATATTATTTCTATATTGATTTTGAGGGAAATATTAAAGATCCTAACGTCATTAAAGCTTTGACGAAAATGCAGTATAATACGGAATTATTAAGAGTGTTAGGCACATATCAGCAATCCTAGGGGGAAATATGAAAAATATAGTATTGATTGGCATGCCGGGGAGTGGGAAGACCACGATCTCACAGCAGTTGTCTAAAAAGCTGAATTATCCATTGATTGATATTGATGATTATTTGGTGGAGAAGTTTAAACAATCGATTGATGATATGTTTTCAATCAGTGAAGCTTATTTTAGAGAAAGAGAGACACTCTGTTGTCAAGAAGTCGCTCAGTTATCCGGACACATCCTATCGACCGGTGGTGGGGTAATTAAAAATCAAGAAAATATCACAGCACTAAAAAAGAACGGAATTATTTTCTTATTGGATCGTGACGTTGAAAATATTATTTTGGATATTGAAACCAGCACCCGCCCATTATTAAAAGAAGGAAAAGAACGTTTATACACGCTCTATCAAGAAAGAAATGCATTGTATCATCAAAGTGCTGATGTCATTATTGATAATAATCATGATATCGAGTATACTTTAAAACAGATCACAGACTATGTGGAGTCAATGTAAATTGTCTCCTTTTTTATGGAGAAAGCATATGGAAAAATTAAATTATCAAGACGTTGTATTAACATTAAATGAATTTGTCGAAGATATCGAAGGGTGGCCGCCTTACTATATTTTTGATATTTATGTAGGAGCTGCTGAAGAATCGATCGGACGTATCGTATTTCGTTGTGGCAGTGATAATGAACATGAATTTGCGGGGCACATCGGATACAGTATTGATGAGCCTTAC
Organism: Beduini massiliensis; assembly: GCF_000829905.1. Taxonomy (GTDB): domain Bacteria; phylum Bacillota_I; class Bacilli_A; order Erysipelotrichales; family Coprobacillaceae; genus Beduini; species Beduini massiliensis. The sequence continues at coordinate 564,623 of NZ_CDPP01000004.1, read as the reverse complement.
CGAGGTCATTATTATGCTTATCAAGCCTGTCTTGCCCTAAAACAATTCATTCTTTCTTTGGGCTATGATCATGTTTTAATTACCTGTTCTCCCGATAATATCGCTTCTAAAAAAACGATAGAAAAATTAGGAGCTGAATTCGTTGAAACAAAAGCGATTCCCAATGATTTAAGAAAAGAATTTACGGTCAGCGAAACTCATAAGCGAATCTATTATTGGCAATTGCAAAAAGAGACAAAATAGTTTATAATTTTGTAAGTTTTGCGTGGGAGGAATAAAATGAACGACATTGAATTATTAAATAGTGTAGGCATCAATAAAATACTCATGGCGAAAGATGATCCGATGCGCTATTTCATGCGCTCAATCATGGCAGGGTTATATTTAGGAGGAGCGGTGATCTTATCTTATTCAGCAGGGGCATTGCTTTCAACGAACTATCCTGAATTTTCAAAAATTGCAGTTGCGGTCACGTTTGGAATCGGCCTGGTTGCCATCTGTTTCTTAGGGGCGGAGTTGTTTACCGGAAATTGTTTAACGACGATTATCCCGGTTTATGATAAAAAGATGCATTTTTTAGATATTATTCCAGCATGGTGGATCTGTTTTGTCGGAAATATTTTAGGTTTATTTGCAGTTGGATCACTTTTTATATTAAGTGGTTCTTTTAATACGATTTTTCCAACCTATTTACAATCATTAATGGACGCTAAACTGACATTTGAACCTATGCAGTTATTGATTAAAGGCATCTTATGTAACTTTCTTGTATGTATTGCCGGTTATGCCGGAATCAAGGTGAAAGATGACATGGTTCGTTTAGTCATGATCATGTTTTTTGTAGCGGCGTTTGTTTTGCCGGGATTTGAACACTGCATTGCAAACAGCGGGTTCTTTGCGATGTGTGTAACCCAGTTTGGAATCGGTAATTCTCCCTTTGCTTTGATGGGCATTCACATGCTGATTGCAACTATAGGAAATATCATAGGCGGTTCGATCGTTGCCGGTATTCCTGTCTATTTAATGTTTAAAACAAAATACTAAAAAAGACACCTATTTCTAGGTGTCATTGGAAGCGATGCTTCCATTTTTTATTTTCCGGTAATGTACTGGAGATAAATCCTGCTTTTCTGTCTTCAAACATATTTCTGCCCCCATATCCGGACCATACCATATATCCTTCAAAGCCGGCATTGTTAATACCGGTTATTTGATCAACCATTTCAGGACTGCCATAATCTCTTGGCGGATTCCCCGGTGTTCCTTTGCATACATGTCCCATGCAGGCATATCCTTGAATCCAAGTACGATAGATGGCAGGGGAGGAAATACTGTTTAACGCTTCTCCCATGATTTCACTGTAATTTTGCAACGTCATCTCCGGATTTTGCCAAGGTTGATCAGATCCCATATTGCCGGGACCAAAGTGATCCGGATAAGGCATAGGGGAAATGACATCGGCGATATTAGCTAAAGCGGGGATGAACTGACCGATATTCTGATCATCTTGGGCTACGGCCGGCCAAGCAAAGACATCTGCGGCTACGTAGGCTTCTAAAGGAGATAATTCCTCATAGGCGTACATTAAAAAACGCTGAAGTGCCTGAGTTTTATATTCATCATAAGTGTTATGTAAATTAATTTCACCGCTCATTTCTCCGTCAATCAATCCATCAGGGAAACGGACATAATCAAATTGAATTTCATTAAATCCCATTTGTGCTACTTCTTTTGCAATCGCCACATTGTACATCCAAGATTTCCGAGAATAAGCAGATGGCCAGTTTTCTCCATTATGTATAAGTAATGTCCCCTCTTTAGAAAGGATGCTTTCTTCACTGTTTTGCTGTGCAAAGATTTGATCTTTAAAAGTGACGATACGAGCTATCAAGTAAACGCCCTCTTGATGACAACGTTCGATTAATGATTGCAACTCACTTTTTGATACCACTGCATTTTCAATCGCTCGTTTAGGTTCGGTTAAATAAGGCTGACACTGCTCACTTTCAAAAGCAATCTCCCCAATATCACTTTTCACTTCAACAACTAAAGCATTAATGCCTGTTTCCTTGCATAATGCCAATAAATAATCAAATTCCTGTTTAAAAATATTCATAGAGATATGGACTGCATTAATATCTGTTCTTAATGGATTATCGCTATATTGCTTTTTAGGAAAAGGCTTATAATCTAAACTATCGATATACGCTGTTTGTGAATACCCATCGCCAAAGTAATAATCCCAATAAGTAGAATGAATGACTTGTTGTGGATAGGCTTTTGTTGCTTCTTCAAGAGAAGATTCCACATATAAGGCGTCGATATAATACTCTTGACCTTCTTTTTCAATGATATAGCCGTTAACTTCTCCGGTATTTTGATTGAAGTCGCGGTCATAATTAATCTTTTTGACAGGTAGAGCTTCTCCTTTGTTTCCCACAGCTTTTTCTAAGGAAGCACCTTTATCACTTCTAAGATTTACCATTAAACGCGGGTATACGACTTGATTCGTGACACATTCTTCAAAGGATTCTGCTAAATACCGTTTATCAATATCAAATTCTCTGTCATCTTGCTCAGTTTTAACGATCATTTTTTCCGAATCTTTTTCTGATACTTTTATTCCCTTGGCTTTTGATCCTCTAATGAGATGTATTTCTTCATTATTTACGTTCACCGTTACTGAAGGTTGATCTGAAGCAATATAATAAGTGACAATAGGTTTTTTTGCGGTTTGAATGTAAATCATGATTCCTGAGGCAACGAATATAAACGCAAGGGCGACTACGATACCGAGACGCCCTTTTCTGATTTTATAATGTTTCATTTTTTATAAACTATTTTTTTCCAACGTTTCCGCTGTGTACTCCTTCAGATGAGTTTTCAAGCGGCAGCCATTCCAATACTTTATAGATGTACGTATCCCAGAATTCCCATGTATGGGCTCCCGGACCTTCTACATAAGTGACATCTATTTGATTATCAACTAAGAATTCATGATAGTCTCGATTTTCATTAATTAAAAAGTCTTCTGTTCCACATGCCATATAAATTTTGGGAACATCTGCTTTTTCTTTCTTTAATTTAGTGATTAATGCTTTATAGTCCTTTTCACTTCCGATTAGTTGATCAAGATCACCGAATATAGATTCATAATAACAACGACGGTTGGTTGGCATAATTTCGTCATTGGTTGAATTAAGCACACGATTAAGGATCAATCCTGATGATAATGCCCCAATGTGGCTGAATGTCTCATGGAAACGTAGTCCGTTTATCAAGGCACCATATCCACCCATTGACAATCCGGCAATAAATGTATCTTCACGTTTATCTGATAAAGGGAACAAATCACGTGTAACTTGAACTAATTCCTTCCCGATAAACTGACTGAACATATCTCCTGATAATGGATTATCTACATAGAATTTATTTTCACCTGATGGCATGATGACAACTAAATTACGTTCTTGTGCCCATGCCTGAATACGTGTACCGGTTACCCAGTCCGTATAATTTCCAAAGATACCATGTAGTAAGTATAATGTTTTAAATGGTTTTTTCTCTCTGACCGGCATCCCCGGCATACTTAACTTATCGACTGGAACAATCGCATTGATTGTTACTGTACGCATTAATGATTCTGAAATAAAGTCAACTTTTATTAAAGCCATAAATTTAATTCCTCCTTGCTTATACTATTTTATCACAGATAATTTGAATATTCTATGTATTCGGTTACATAACAAATAAACTCTTTTATAAAATTTAAATTATTATATTGATTTCACATAATACATACCTTGTAATGATAATTGAAGAAATGGGAAAATAATAGATTCACTATAATGATATAATTAATTTATGTGAACCTATTAATACATCTTATGTTGTTGTTAAACGTTATGAGCTAAAGTCAAAAGAAGCAGACGCAAGCATATTTAAATACATCTTATTTTATTGTTAAACCTGTGCCCCACTTTTTAGGTGCAATCCCAATCATATTTAAATACATCTTATGTTATTGTTAAACAGCAAACTATCAGAATTCTCAAAACGAAAAACCCGAATTTAAATACATCTTATGTTATTGTTAAACTTAGGAGCAATTTCTGATGCTTTAGTTTTTATTCAATTTAAATACATCTTATGTTATTGTTAAACCTCACTTTTTCTCCTATTGGCAATTTTACAATCATATTTAAATACATCTTATGTTATTGTTAAACAGGATAAAAATACATCATCGGATAAAATACCTAACCTATTTAAATACATCTTATGTTATTGTTAAACCCTCGTAAATACCGCTTTCTGTAACTCTATTATTCCATAATTCCCCTATAAATTCAAGGATTTCCCCTTATTTTACCAGCGACACTTGTATTTTTATAGTTGAAATTAAAACTGTTGGAATATCTTGTATTTATAGGCATAATTTCACTTTCTAGGAAAATGAGCCTGGTAAAATTATGGAGAATAAACGGTTTTAATGAAAGCGCTTGTAGAAAAAGAAAGGAAGTGATATATTTTAGTTATACACTGATTAATTGTATCAAATTAGAAACGAAAGGAGGAATTACATGAAAGTATATGAAATCAAGGTCAAAGTATATCTGCTGGAAAAGTTATTTGCGGAAGATGCATTGGGAAAAATTGCCTATTATATTGATAGTACCCTTACTAAGAGTGAGGTATGGTCAGCATTTCATAGTAAGAATGAATTTAAGTTATATACATTTAATAATTTATATCCGTTATCGAGTAATAAAGTTTACGAAGCAGATCGAAATTATACTTTTATAGTTAGAACTGTTGATCCCAATCTAGCTAATTATTTTAATGAACACTTAGGGGGACAACGTACTAAAGAATTTGTGGGATTAAATGTTGATATTAGAATAGTACCTAAGAAGAAAATCTATAAATTGCATACATTAACACCGGTTATTATCAAAACTGATAACGGATATTGGCGAAATTCCATGACTTTGGAGGAATACGAAGAAAGATTAAAAGTAAATATTATAAAAAAATATAATCAATTCATGGAGAAAAAAGTTGATGAAGATTTTACTTTATATACACATTTACTATTTAAGAATAGTGTTCCTATCAAATGTCCTGTTAAAGGTGTCCATTTACTAGGAGACAAAATAGAAATAGAAGTAGGAACAAGTGATTTGGCTCAAGAATTTGCTTATTTTCTATTAGGAGTCTCTCTAGGTGAAATGGGATCTCGTGGTTACGGTTATTTGAATTATGTCTGGTATTAGGAGGCAGAAAGATGATAGATGATTATTTAGAAGGATTTAAACGTTATCTGGATAAAGTGGGAGAACAAGCAATCTTAGATAACTATATACCAGAAGAAGGAGATTATTATCTATATGAGATTGGTGACCATGAAATAAAGAAAATACGTCAACTGCAGATCAAATATGATAAAAAGCAAAAAATAACCATAGGATCTGAAGATTACTATTATGATTTGATTAAACAGTTGGATAGTCAGAGCAAGATATTTGGTGCTAATAAAAGTATGGATAGGAAGAAAAAAATCTTATCAAATAATTACTTAAGTTTCTTTGTAAAGTGGGATCGATTAAAAAAAGGGGAAGTTACAAAAGAAATTATCGAAGGCTACTACAATGTATTGACAAATCCACGACTGAAATATACTTCAAAAAACAGTTTGGCTATATATGATCAATATGAACAAGAATATGGAAAGCCAGATCAAGATAGGATAGCGTTAATTAAGAATTGGATATTTACACATTTAAATGAAGAAACAAAAGAGAGTGAAAAGACTAAATATATTAAGATATTCTTTATTTATCCAGATATAGAGCAAACATTGGCTGCTTATGAAAAAGAAGGAAACCGTTATTTTACTGTCAATCTCTATAATAAAAATGATTACAACATAGAAGCAGATAATAAAATTTTAGGTGTTTCCAATTACAATATGGGGTTAAATGACAAAAAACCATATCTAATGAATAGAAGCAGAAAAGTTGATTATCCCTTTCTTTTTGATAAAGATCGGGCTTTAAAGCAAAAGAAGTTTTTTGATCTGCTCAATGGATTTAGTAATAAAGGATTGTTCAATATTTATTTAGATTTTGATAAAGATACAATTGAAGCGTTTGATGATACAAGTTTTCCTGATTTTATAGAGAGTGGATTATATTTGCGAATTGATAAGCAAACAAAAGGAGACATCATTTTAAATCAAGAAATAATAGTCAATTATAGGAATCATTTAAAGAAAGACTTTATTTATGATAATGTTATTCAAATGATGATACTTAAAGAAAGTGCATATAATGGCTATTATAATCCATATAGAACATTAACTGAAATCGAAATGCTAATCAATAAGATATGTTTCAATGGATACCTGATTAATAACTATACGACTGACGCTAATAAAATTGATAATCGATTAGGAGATGTTAAGCAATTTCTGCTTCAATACCGCAGTCCATTATTTTCATGGTTTCATCTAGGTAAAAAAGATGGATTAAATCACTTTATCTATATTGGTTTATCACAGCTGATACAGCGTTTGTGCAATATCGGAGAAATGACGAAAGCGGCACACCTTTTAAATTTACAGTTATGCTTAATGAAATACATAGATAATAATGCAAAGGAGACAGAGAAAATAATGGATGTAATAGATATGTTAAAAGAACATTTGAATGAAGCTAATAATGATTGGAATTTCAGTAATGATGAAGAATACTATTTTGCGGTAGGACAGTTAGCTTACTATTACGTGTCACAGATCAAAGCTAAAAAGAAAATGTCAATGCGTTTTAGTGGACTGACTCAAGCTAAAAAAGATGAAATTGTGAAACAGGAAATAGAAAAATTATATAATAGTGTTAGTTATGCATTACCCATTTCGCCAAATCATCGGGCTAATAAGTTATTTGGAAGAATAATGAGATATAAACCACATCAAAAGAAAGTTGATAGATGGATTATTTTAGCAGGAACAGCTAGCCAAAATTTGATATATATGGGAAACTCAAAGGAGGAAAAAGAAGATGAAGAATAAAGTGTATGGAATTATCGGGATTAAAGCAATGATGGCAAATTGGAATGCGGATTTCAGTGGCTATCCTAAAACAACGCCGACAGGAGAAATATTTGGCAGTGACAAGGCTTTAAAATTTACTATGCGAAAATTTTGGGAGGAACAAGGAGAGGTGGTGTTGTATACGCGTTCACATACATTGGTCTCAGATAGTAAAGAGAGAATGGTATTGGTGCCACGTTCATTGTCAGAAAGATATACTCAGTTTTTCAAATCTGAAGTAACTGAAAAAACAAATTCGGTAGAAGTTTTAGGGAATCTTTTTAAAGCAATAGATGTTCGATCTTTTGGGGCAACTTTTGCTGAAACTAAAAATAATTATTCTATTACGGGAGCTGTACAGATCGGACAAGGAATGAATGTTTTTGAAGAAACGCAGACTTTTGAACAACAGATTCTTTCTCCTTTTAGAGATAAAACCAGTGATGAATTAGCACAAAATACAACAATAGGGTCGATGGTTTTGAGTGATGAAGCGCACTATTATTATCCGTTTTCAATTAATCCTAATGCATATCATAATTTTATTGAACTAAGTATTACAGAAGGTTACAAAGATCAAGATTATCAAGCCTTTAAAAAGGCGGCTCTTTCTTCGGTAAGTGCGTTTTCTTCAAATTCAAAAGCTGGCTGTGATAATGAATTTGCTTTATTTATCGAAACAGATGAAAAAACATATTTGCCAACTTTGACGAATTTCATTTCTTTTAAAAAAGGAGAAGATAAGCACACGTTACATTTAGATTTGGGAAAGATGATAGAAGCACACAAAGACCAAATAAAATCAGTAGAAATATATTATGATTCATTACATCTTGATATAGAAAGTGATATAAGCGACGCCCAATACTTTGATATTTATACGAAAGTGGCGCTTTAAGATGGAAATCTTAAAATTTACATTAAGTGGGAAAACAGCCTTTTTTAAAAAGCCGGATATAAATGAATATGCTTATTTTACTTTTGGGAATATTCATAAGGTTGCCTTACTGGGGATTTTTGGAGCTATTTTAGGCTATGATGGCTATAATCAGATGACAAAGGAACAAACCTATCCTGAATTTTATCAGCGTTTAAAAGGATTAAAGATTGCGATTGTTCCTTCTCAAACTGGCTACTTTATGAAGAAAATACATACTTTCAATAACTCAGTTGGATATGCTTCTAGGGAACAGGGTGGCAATTTAATTGTCAGACAGCAATGGCTGCATGATCCCAAATGGGAAATTTATGTCTTAATTGATCAAGAAGAAGCTGAAAAATTAAAAGAGGCAATGATTCACCACCAGTGTTGTTATATTCCTTATCTAGGCTCTAATGATCATTATGCCGATATTGATTATGTTGAGGTAATTGATAATGGGATCAAAGCTGAAAAAGTTACTCGTTTGGATTCTTTGTGCAAAAAGTCGGATGTAAATTTAAATGCAGAAAGTGAGGAAATCTCTTTTCCAACTTTTAAATACGAAGAATTCCTGCCAACTGGATTAGATGTATCGTGCAATCAATATGTTATGGAGCCTATGATTTACACTGATTTTGCAATGGCAACAACTTCAGATCTCGTTTACTGTGTAGACAACAAAAATATCAGCTTTTTCTAACTACTTCATTATGAAGTAGTTTTTAGGAGGAATGAAAGATGCTTATAGAGGAATTAATGTCAAAAATAGAGAAGGATATCTATGCTCATTGTAATGGGACGAATAAAGAGTCACTGACAGCTCATCTGTCTCTTGTACAGGAGTATTATGATCTTCTTAATAAGGAAAGAGATCTTGAGAACGTCTTTCATAGAATATTTATAGGTCTTTTTCCAGATATGGGTAAAAACCAAATCAATTTTTCAATAGACATGATCAAGATCAATTTTTCAATAGACATGATCAAGGGACTCGTTATCTTTCATGATATGGGAAAAATAAACTGTAAATTTCAAAAAGAAAAGATGAAAAATGAGAATGGAATCGGAATAAATGAATTTTATGGAAGTCAACATTCTCTGCTTTCGGCAATCCTTTATTTGGATTACTATATAAAAAGAATACGAGATGAATTCGGATTAGATCAAAGATTAGTTGCATTGTGTTTAATCAACAGCTATGTAATATCTAGACACCATACTCAATTAGACGATTTTGGAAAGTACTTGGACGAATTTGATGATCTGAATATAGGCAGAAATATAGTACTTCAGTTATCAGTGGGAAATGACTTTTATACATTAGAAAATGATGCTGGGTTTATAAAAAAAGCATTTACTAAAAGGTGGTTTTATGGTGTCTATGAACAAGTAACGCAAAATTTTAACATTAAACAAGATACGATAGTTTATACATATAGTCGATTGCTTTATTCTATTTTATTGACATGTGATCATTATGCGGCAAATCAGTTTTTTAATCACTGTACTATAGATAAAGAAATCGATTATTCCACACGATTATATCAGGGGTATCAAGCATCAAAACTGTATCAAAAGATTAATTCATGTCCGTTAGAAGAATATCAAACTATGGAAACACCAGATATTAATCATTTGCGAAGTCGATTATTTTTGGAAGTTGCTGATTGCTATAAGAAAAATCCGAATCATTCTATTTATTATTTGGAAGCTCCGACAGGAAGTGGGAAAAGTAATATTGCTTATTATTTAAGCATGCAGATGGCAGCGCAGGATAAACGTAAGATTTTCTATATTTACCCATTTAATTCTCTGATTGAACAAAACTTCCATTCGTTAAAGGAGATATTTCAAGATGACGATGAATATCTAAAGAATATAGTAGCGATGAATGCAGTCACTCCTATTGAAGAGCTGATTGATGATGATATGGATTTTAACAGACTCTTACTGGATCGTCAATTTTTGAATTATCCGTTTATATTAACCACACATGTCAGTTTGTTTAATATTTTGTTTTCTCCACGAAGGGAAAATACATATGGTTTTTATAAATTAATCAACAGTGTTATTGTCTTTGATGAAATTCAGACATATAAGAACAGCTTATGGTCCTATATCATGACGTTTATTCAAACATTTGCCGAGATATTAAACATAAAAGTTATTATGATGTCTGCAACATTGCCACCCATGGATCAGCTAACCGCTATTGATATACCAGTTTATCCGTTAGTTAAAGACCCTTCGTTCTATTTCCAACACCCCTATTTTAAAAACAGAGTGACGATTCATGATGATTTGCTTAAAATAGATAATCTGACATTAGCAGATCTTGTCGATTTTGTACTCGATCGATGTCATCAAAATAAGGTCATGGTCGAATTTATCGCTAAACAAGATGCTTATGATTTTTATGAGATCATAAAGAATAAAGTTTTGGATAACGAGTTGAAAATTAAATGTCTATTACTAACTGGGGATGATAATAAAGCGGAAAGAATACGTATTTTAAATTCCTTACAGCAAAGTTTAAATAAAAATGAAACATTACTTTTAGTTGCCACACAAGTGGTAGAAGCTGGGCTGGATATCGATATGGATATAGGTTTTAAAAATGTCTCTTTATTTGATAATGAAGAACAGTTCATGGGAAGAATCAACCGTTCTTGCTTAAAAGAGGGGAAAGCATATTTCTTTAACTATCGCAATGTAAGATCTATTTATCGTGGGGATGTCAGAAATAATGTTGAATTAACATTAAATAAAACGGATAATATACAATCTTTAATTGATAAAGATTTTACGCATTATTATGAACACGTATTTGATCTTATTAAAAAAAGAGATGCCAATACAATAAATGGGCTGCTTCCTTATTTCGATAGTAAAGTACGCCTGCTAAAAGGGGCTGATGTTGCGGACAAGATGAAGTTAATTGATGAACAGCTATTATATTGTGATGTATGTATAAATACAACTGAGCAAATAAATGGGGTCAGCGTACAAGGTGCACAAGTATGGAAGGAGTATTGTGCGTTATTAATGGCTAAGATGAATTATCCTGAAAAAATGATTCGTCTGTCTTTGGTGAAAAGTAAATTAAATTATTTTATTTATACAGTTAAGTTGAGTGATGTACCAAATTATAGTGAGGTCATTGGTGACTTATATTACATTGAAGAAGGAAATGAATACATGGTTGATGGAAAACTGGATAGAAAGAAATTAAGAGGGGGATTTCTATGAACATAACAGGAACATTAGTAAACTACTATATTCATTGTAAACGCCAATGCTATTTAATGGGAAATAAAATCAATTTAGAAGACAATAGCCAAAATGTAATGATAGGCAAAGCTTTGCATAAAGAAAAATTAGAAAATGATTTAAACAGTGAAATAAGTATTGAGAATATTCGCTTAGATAAATTAACTAAAGATTATTTAATTGAGATAAAAAAGAGTGATGCGGATGAAGACGCGTGCCGATGGCAGGTAATCTTCTATTTGAAAGTTCTTAAAGATAAGGGAATCATCAGAAAAGGGAAAATACAATTCATTGAAAAGAACAAAAATAGTCATACAGAGATTATAGAGCTAACAGAGGATATAGAAAATAAACTTGAACAGCTTTTAATGTCCATTCAACTGCTTATTAACTCTACCGATATACCTCCTGTATTGCATCAGCCGACCTGTAAAAAATGTGCTTATTATGAATATTGTTATATATAAGGAGGATAGAATTTATGGGAACGACTCGCTACATAATGAGTATGGGAGAACTATCTAGGAAAGACCACTCACTCTGTTATAGAAAGAACGATAAGAATATTTATATTCCCATCGAAAATACCAAAGAAATCTATTGCTTAAATGAAGTTTCAATCAATAGTAAGTTATTGGATTTTATTTCGGCTCACCACATTATTATTCATTTTTTTAATTATTATGGGAATTATAGCGGTACGTTTTATCCGAGAGAACAATTTAACAGTGGTAGACTGCTTATTAAACAAGTTGAAAAACATACAAATCAGAGAATAGAAATTGCTCAAAATATTGTAAATGGGATTGGTGAAAATCTATATGAAATCTTATATCATTATTATAAGCACGGTAAAAAAGAAGTAAAAGGAACTATTGATTGGATTCAAAGCGAGTTCTCCAACAAAATATTACAGACTAATGATATCTATTCAATCATGTCTTTAGAAGGCGAACTATGGCAAAGATTTTATAATATGTTTCAATATATTTTAATTGAAGAATTTATTTTTCAAAAAAGAGTAAAACGTCCCCCAGATAACCCGATTAATGCGTTAATCTCTTTTGGGAATACTTTGCTCTATACAAAAACGATATCTATGATTTATCAGACTCATTTAGATCAACGCATCAGCTTTCTACATGAACCAAGTGAAAGACGTTTTTCTTTAAGTTTAGATATCAGTGAAGTATTTAAACCGGTGATAGTATTTAAAACAATTTTTGAATTAATCAATAATAAAAAAATTAAGGTAGATAAACACTTTGAAAAGAAACTTAATTATTGTATTTTAAATGAAGAGGGGAAAAGATTGTTTATTGAAGCTTTTGAAGAACGTTTATCTAGCACTTTCGTGCATCCAAAACTTAAAAGAAAGATTACTTATCAAACAGCAATCAAGTTGGATTGCTATAAATTGATAAAATGTATATTAGAAGATCAGGCGTTTATTCCATTTTCATTAAAAAGAGGAATGTAGTATGAAAAAGCAGAAAATAAATTATAACTATGCCATTGTTTTTTATGATGTTAAAGAAAAACGAGTACAGAAAGTATTTAAGGTTTGCAAAAAATATTTATCTCATTTTCAGTATTCTGTTTTTAGAGGCGAAATTACCCCAGCTAATCTTGTGAATTTAAAAAGAGAATTAAAGAAAGTAATCGATAAGGAAGAAGATTACATCTGTATTATTAAGACAATAAGCAATAATGTTTTTGGCGAAGAAATATTAGGGAAGCGCCCGGTAGAAACTGGTGAAGATTTGATCTTGTAATTTTACCAGGCTTATTCTCCTAGAAAGTGAAATTATGCCTATAAATAGGAACTATTTTGTTTGTTTTGATTTCAGCTTCAAAACTGAAGGTGTCGCTGGTAAAATAAGGAGAATTCCTTGAATTTATAGGGGATTTATGGAATAATAGAGTTACAGAAAGCGGTATTTACGAGGGTTTAATAACAACATAAGATGTATTTAAATCTAAGAATGGGTGGGATGCTTCTAAAGTCTATGATGTTTAATAACAACATAAGATGTATTTAAATTTGATTTCATAGCGAGAAAGTGGATAGTCTGCTTCAGTTTAATAACAACATAAGATGTATTTAAATGTCATAATTGAATAAATGACATTTTCGTCAAGTCGGTTTAATAACAACATAAGATGTATTTAAATTAATGTTGCCCAGTTTGAAGTAGGTACCCACAAATGGTTTAACAACAACATTTAATGTTTTTTACATTTTAATAAGATAGAATTAAAAATAAGTGAAAACACAAGATATTGCATATAAGGAGGTTTGAAGATGCAAGAAAATTTATATAATCCGCCTTATACGATAACAGACACAACAGTCAATTTAGTATCGAGGATTACCGAGCTGATTACAAGAATTACAATTAATGATAAAATGAATAAAAACCCTAGATTGCGAAGAGATAATCGCATCAAGACAATTCAAGCCTCATTAGCAATAGAAAATAATTCTTTATCTTTGGAACAAGTAACAGATATTATTAATGGTAAACATATCTTAGGAACGCCTTCCGAAATATGTGAAGTAAAAAATGCTTTTGAAGCCTATGAAACATTATTACAATACAATCCATTATCGCAAAAGGATCTATTAAAAGCACATTATATTTTGATGAAAGAACTAACAGATAAGCCGGGTATTTACAGGACTGGTGGAGTCGGAGTATTTTCAGGTAAAAAGGTTGTTCATGTAGCTCCAGCCGCAGACTTAGTGCCTCAACTTATGAGCAACCTATTCAACTGGCTAAGAGAATCCGATGCACATCCACTTATTAAAAGCTGTGTTTTTCATTATGAATTTGAATTTATCCATCCCTTTATAGACGGAAATGGGAGAATGGGCAGAATGTGGCATACTTTATTGCTGTATCAGTGGAATACTGTGTTTGGCTGGTTACCAATTGAAACACTGATTCGTGAACGTCAGCAGGAGTATTACAAGATTCTTGGAGAATGTGATCATCTTGGAGATTCGGGAAAATTTGTAGAATTTTTATTAACTGTTATTTATGATGCCCTGATAGAAATCACTGAGACCGAACAAGTCAACGAACAAGATACCGAACAAGTCAAAAAATTACTTAAATGCTTGGGAAGTCAAACTTATTCAACTAAGGAATTAATGGAACTATTAGGGTTAAAGCATCGACCAACATTCCGTAATAATTATCTTTTACCAGCGATAGAAAAGGGCTTAGTTGAAATGACTATACCGGAAAGTCCAAATAGTCGCTTGCAGAAATATAGACGAACTAAGCGATGAAATACTTAGAAGTAACACAGGATGTATTGAAATATCGAAGAATAAATGTAAAGCTATTAATCTAGCATTCAATAACAATATATAATGTATTTAAATGTGGGCTTCCTTTTTTTGAATAATTATTTAATAGAATATTAATTATTAGTGATCGTATTCTTTTGACTCTTTCTATTAGTATTAGCTGATTTATTGCGGGAGATATATAATGAAAAAATAAGATGTTTACTATTTCCTATGATATTTAGTATGAAGGTGTTAATACAAAAAATGACAAACATTAACACAAACAAAAATAATTCCTATGGTGAGCTTGAACGAGTTGGGTGTATCTAAGCAAATAGATTATGAAGAAAATCATTGCTACTGTTATCGTTATTTTAGTTCTATGTGGTATATGTATGTCAGAAATACTGAGGAAATAGATTTTTAAATAGCTTACCAAATTTTCCTACCCCGCAAATGCTTAAAGGGATTACTGGTTATAATAACGAAATAGACTATAAGGAAGAATATGTTAAAGAACGGGAAATTACAACTAAATTTGTAGTTGAATACTCCCCAAAAGACGCATATCAATTATTATCAATTCAAAATATCTTTGGTTTATCTAAATTTAATATTACCAGTATTGATTAGAAAGATCGCGTAATTAATACCATTGGCGAATCATATGAAATAATTGATAAATGGATTATTAAGACTACTAATCATGAGGTTAATGTATACTTTATGTAGGAGCGGATCAATTAACCGGTACGATAATGATGCAAACCTACACTGATAAATTATATATTTATGGTATAACTAATTTTGATGCAACAACGCTTAATGAGAATTGGAAAGAAAATATCTCATCTATAATTGAAAAGTTTTTTAACTCTATGGTCTATTTATAGTCAGTTATATAGATTTAATTGTTGAAATATTTATCAACAATAATTATGTACTTTTTAAATAGAGCATGAATAGTGTTTAAAATACATAAGAAATATATATCATGTTTAATTTTAGATGAGATATTACCTTATTTAAGCTTATAATTTTACCAGGCTCATTTTCTTGAAAAGTGAAATTATGCCTATAAATACAGGATATTCCAGCAGTTTTAATTTCAACTATAAAATTACAGGTGTCGCTGGTAAAATAAGGGGAAATCCTTGAATTTATAGGGGATTTATGGAATAATGGAGTTACAGAAAGCGGTATTTACGAGGGTTTAATAACAACATAAGATGTATTTAAATCCTAAATCCCGGCGCTGTTTATCTGCCGAGGGCAGGTTTAATAACAACATAAGATGTATTTAAATAATGATGGTAATATATAATAATTGGCAACATCGTGTTTAATAACAACATAAGATGTATTTAAATACAACAAGGGAGCATTTTTCGGATCAAACAGTAATGTTTAATAACAACATAAGATGTATTTAAATTTTGAAGCATTCCCCATTACTACCTTATTTGTTAAGGTTTAATAACAACATAAGATGTATTTAAATTGATGTCTAACATAACAAATAATTGTGCGTGATCAGTTTAATAACAACATAAGATGTATTTAAATATTGATTTTGTCTGCACGGACACCTCAAGGCTTTGTTTAATAACAACATAAGATGTATTTAAATTAATTAAGGATAGGATCATCAATAAAATTGAATAAGTTTAATAACAACATAAGATGTATTTAAATTCTTTTAAAAAATGTTCTTTGATCAATTGTTTGAGTTTAATAACAACATCCCATGTATTTAAATAATATTATTGTCAGTGTGTATTTTTCTCAAATTGGTATATCGTTTAACTGTAACGTTCGATGTATTAAAAAATCTTAATACATGTTCACAAATGAAAAACTGCTTCATACAATATAGGGTTAGTGTATTTAATAAATGATCGTTATCGCTTATCGAGAATTAAAAAATCATGATTCTAAAAGCATAATTCTTGTCTCTTTTTTATGGCTATTCAGGGGTTATGTTTTTTATATTATCAAAAAATGTCAAAAGGGAATTGTTAGGTAGCCTAAGTATTGAAACCGCTTTGTGAAAAAAAGCCCATAAATTCCAGCTAAATCGGCATGTTAGAAGAGTTAGTTTATCGGTATAAAAATTGCGTTCAATTATTAAAAAATCCTTGAAAAAAAAACTATTAGGTGTATACTAACAGAGTACTTTTAGAGAATTAGATGTAATTCAATTGTTAAAGTATAGTTGGGAGGTAATAAATTGGACAAATTTATTCAAGACATTGTTGAAATCGATCGTGACTGTGCAAAGAGCGTTGAAGATGCTAAGCAAAAGAGAAATGATGTTCAAACCAACATGAATGCGAAAAAGAAAGAAATCTATGATACATTCATGAAGGAACAACAAGCGATCATTGCTGAACATAAAGCAAAATTGCAGGCTGAAATCGAAGCAACAAAAACTCGAAATGAAGAAGAGTTTAAAGCATCTCTTGCTTCACTTTTGAATCTTTACGAGACAAAGAAGGACACTTGGGTTGAAACTATCGTAAGTCGTTGTAAAGAAGTTTAGGATAGAGGTGAAAAAATGGGATCTTTATCATCAAATGCGGTCTCTGCGAAAGCGAGATCAATGTATGCTAAAAAGCTTACGCAAAATGATTATGATGAACTCTTAAAAAGAAGAAATATTTCCGATATGGTGGCTTATTTAAAAAGTGACACCGAATATGCAAATGTGTTATCGGATATTAAGGAAAATACAGTTCATCGTGGACAATTGGAAGCGTTATTGAATAAAGAGTACTATGAAAGAACTAGTCGTTTAATTCGTTATGCTTCTAAATCAGAAATGGAATTCTATAAGATCGGTGTGGTTTCAGGCGAAATCGAACTGTTGCTTAATAAAATTAGAATTTTAAATTCTGAAATCTATACAGGCTTTGATTTAGATATCCCGGAATATTTGGCTAGCCAAGCAAGCTTTAATATTTATGGATTGATCAATGCAAGTACGTATGATGATATTTTGGAACTCGTTAAAAAGACTAAGTACTATGATGTATTGGCTTCATTAAGACCTAAAGATGATGAACCAATGGATTACAACATTTTGGAAATTGAGTTGAAACGTGTCTACTTTAGCACATACGTTAGTGTAGTAAAGAAGCTTTATCGGGGGAAAAAGCAGAAGGATCTATTGACAGTTCTTTATACGATGATTGAACTTCAGAATATTACTAAAATCTATCGTTTAAAGAAATATTTCCATGCTACACCACAACATATTAAATCAACATTATTTATGGAATATTCACGTATGCCACGATCATTCTTGGAAGAATTGATTGCGACACCAGATGCTGCTACTTTCCTGAGAAAACTAGCCGAGTCAAGCTACAGGCTATTTGTTGACGATCAGGATTTTGTTTATATCGAATATTACACAGAGAAAATCAAATATAATCTTGCAAAACGTTATATGCGCTTTTCGACAGATGCCTCATTGGTTTATATGACGTACAGTATTATCTTAAATATTGAAGTCGATAACTTAAAACATATCATTGAGGGTATTCGTTATGAAGAACCGGCATCTAGCATTGAGAAAATGCTAATTTATTAGCAGAGGGGGATGTATTATGGCTATAGAAAAAATGAACTTGTTGAATGTTACCTTTCCTCATGAAAAGACATTTGACATGTTGGTGAAAATAAAAAATATGACTGCTTTTCATCCTCAGAAAGCAACTAGTTTAATCAAAGATGTCAAACATGTTGAAGTGATGCCTAAAGATGATTCTTATGATAAGATTTTAACTAGAGTCAATGAACTAAGCGTACGCTTAGGATTAGAGCTAGAGAAACTGTCTTATCATAATGAAAGAATCAATGTTGAAAAAGAAAATCAATATCTTGATGATATTGAGGCAGCACTTAGTAAAATTGAAAAGGTCAAGAAAGAATTAGAAGCTGAAAAAGATGAAAATGATGCGACTCAAGTAATATTGGAAAATATTGAGGGTCATGAATTAAATCTAGATCACTTATTCAACAGCCATTATTTAAAAGTAAGAGTAGGTCGTATTCCGACAAGGGATGTGGCTAAATTAGAATACTATGACGGATATCCGTTTATACTACGTGTATATAAAGAAACGTCACAGTATACTTGGTGCGCTTATATTGCTGTAAACAAAGATGTATTAGAAATCGATAATATCTTTTCTTCAATCGGATTCGAAAGAATTAGAGTACCGGCATTTGTGCATGGTACGGCTAAAGAAGCGCTTGAAGAAGTGAAACAAGAAAGCAAAGCAATGGATGGTTACATTGCAAAAATGGATCAGAGAATCAGCGTGCTGAAAGAACAGCATCGCTTGCAGTTAAATGAGCTTTATACAAAAGCGATCTGTCTGCAAGATTTATATTCGATTCATGAATGTATTATCGATTACAGTAATTCTGCGGCTGTCATTGGATTTGTAGAGACAGATAAACTAGATTCGATTAGAAATGAATTTGAACAAATTGATGGTGTACAGGCCTTGACTTTACCAAGCAATATTTATCAAAGTCAAAAAGTTTACCCACCAATCATTCGTAAAAACAATAAGATAATCAAACCATTTGAAAAACTGGCAAAAGTAAAACAATATGAGGATGTTGATTCAGCACCTTTTATCGCCTTACTTTGGATGTTGTCATTTGGTATCTGTTTAGGGGATATTGCTTTAGGAGCAGTATTAAGTGTAGCTGGATTCTTATTTGCCAAGAAGTCAGATACATGGAAAATCATTAACCGTATCGGTATTTCCACTTTAATATTTGGTTTGCTTTATGGTAGTGCTGCCTATTCAAATGTCTATCCGGCGATTATTTCCCTGCCAATCACTTTGCCAATGCGTTTTGCCTATCTGGCTGGCTCATTAGTGCTGGGGTATTGGCTGGTAGGATGCCTGTGTGCGATCATTAAGAATGTTCATTTGAAAAAAATGAGCGATGTGATCCTAGGGTTCTGTGGCGTAACCGGTCTGATTATTTTACTTATCGTCGCTGTTGCAGCGTTTGAAGAAGTACAATTTGGTCAAAACATTCTGAACTTACCATTGGAACTAGTTGTTGCGGTAGCAGTTGTACTGACTATTTTCAAAAATAAAATTAAAACTATTTTTGGGAAACAAAATACAGCTTAATGTAACAATGAAGGGAGAAAGAATATGGCAATTGCAAAGATGATGCTTTTGGATATCGAGTTCAATCAAGAACAATACGATGAAGTTTTATTGAAATTAATTGAACAAGATAACCTCCATCCGGAGCCGGCATCTAAATTTGTAGATTCGGTACATGGACTATCGGTATTGAACCGTGAAAATCCATATGCTGATTTATTATCACGTATGACTCAAGCCAGTGAACAATACGGATTTAAACTGGATGAGGTCAAAGTAGAAAATAATGTAATGAATGTAATTAAAGCTGATTCATTCTTTTGCGATATTGCAGAGCAAGCCGATGCATTTAATCGCGTAAAGAAAGAGTTGGATATCGTTGTTGAAGAAAATAATGATGCCATGGTGCAGTTAAACCATGTAGCAGGAATGGAAGTCGATTTTGATGACTTGTTTTCTTGTAAATATTTGCAGGTACGTTTTGGTCGTTTGCCGATCAGCAATGTCGATAAACTGCAATATTATGAAGGGCAGCCGTTTATCTTAAAAAGATTCCATGATGATTTCCAGTATACTTGGTGTATGTATATTACGACACCATCGAAAGCACCGGAAATCGACAATATTTTCTCATCACTATATTTTGAAAGAGTGCATATTCCGGAATTCGTTCATGGGACTCCTGAATTAGCTGTTTCAGAAATTCAAGAAGAAACAAATGCAGCACAAAAGATGTCAGATGATTTGGCTGGGCGTATCGTCAAGCTGTTTGCTGATAATAAAGCTGAATTAGATCGTATTTATACGATTGCTCTTCATTTGAATAAAACATATGAAGCACAAAAATACGTTATCGTATTAGGTGGGAAATCTGCAATTATGGGATTTGCTGCTAAAAAGGATGCGGAAAAGATCAAAAAAGATTTTGAAAGTATTGATGGCGTAGAAGTCAATGTTCGTCCTGGTACAGGAGATTCACGTTTGACACCGCCAAGTAAATTATCTAACGGATGGTTCTCAAGACCATTTAAAATGTTTGTTGAAATGTATGGAGTCCCTGCCTATACTGATATCGATCCTACACCGTTTGTAGCATTGACTTACACATTATTGTTTGGAATCATGTTTGGTGACGTTGGGCAAGGGTTACTGCTTTCTTTAGTTGGATTTATTGCCTATAAAAAGTTCCATATGGAATTAGGGGCAGTGGGAATTCGTTTAGGATTCTCAAGTACAATCTTTGGATTTGTATTTGGATCTGTCTTTGGTTATGAAGAACTGATTTCACCATTGGTACATCCGATGGCAGAAGAAACCACCATGACGTTATTGATTGGTGCGATTAGTATTGGGATTTGTTTAACTATCATTTCAATGTTGATTAATATCTATACAAACTTAAAGAAGAAGAACTATGGAGAAACGCTGTTCTCACAAAATGGGATTGCCGGGTTATTATTCTATGGATCTATCTTAGTGTTAGCTTTGTTAACTGTTTTAGGAATGAATGTGCTTAATCCAATTACGATCATTATCTTTATCGTAATTCCACTGTTTGGCATCTTCTTAAAAGAACCTTTAACAAGAAAATGTTTTGAAAATGAACCATTGTTCCCAGATGGATTTGGGGCATTCTTTACAGAAGGGTTCTTCGAACTATTTGAAGTTGTGTTAACATTTGTTGCCAATACCATGTCTTACTTGCGTGTTGGTGGATTCATCTTATCCCATGCCGGAATGATGCTGGTTGTTTATACTCTGGCAAACATGGTCGGTGGTATTGGATATTGGATCGTATTAGTCATTGGGAATATCTTTGTTATGTGTTTGGAAGGACTTATCGTTGGGATTCAAGTATTGCGTTTGGAATTCTATGAAATGTTCAGCCGTTACTATGAAGGAAATGGTATTCCGTTTACAACTATAAAGGATAAATAATTATTGGAGGATTTATAAAATGACAGTATTAGAATTTATTTTACCAGCTTTAATCATTGCTTTAATTTCATTACCATTAGTAAAAATGTTTACTGGAAAAGTGAACGCTAAATCAGCTAAATGGCGTTTAACTACTCATATCTGTGGTTTCTTAGCTGTTGTGTGTGGAGTATTCTTATTCCAAGCAAATGGTGTATTCGCTGCTGAAGGTGCTGCTAGCATTGCCGGAACAATCGCTCAAGGGTTAGGATTTGTTGGGGCTGCTGCTGCCACTGGTTTCTCAGCTTTAGGTGCAGGGATTGCCGTAGCTGCTGCTGCTCCTGCTGCTATCGGAGCTTTCTCTGAAAACGAAAAGAACTTTGGTAAATCATTGATCTTCGTTGCCTTAGGTGAAGGGGTTGCCATCTACGGATTATTAATTTCTATCTTAATTATCAACAAATTATAAAAATGAAAGGTGTCTGATTATATGAAATTTTTCTTAATCAGCGATAATACAGACACATTAATGGGATTAAGATTAGTAGGGATTGAAGGGATCGTACTTCATGAACGTCACGAATTTTTAGTGAAGCTTGAAGAGAAAATGAAAGATCCTTCAATCGCTGTAATTTTAGTAACTACAAAGCTCATCGAGCTGTGTCCAGATATTATATCTGAAGTCAAATTAAAACAACCAAAACCTTTAATTGTTGAAATACCGGATCGTCATGGCGAATCTAAGATCGGTGAGACGATTGACAGATATGTATCTGAAGCAATTGGGGTTAAACTATAGGAGATATGTGTTATGCAGAATATCGAACAAGTATTTCTCTATATGAAAGATGAAATTACATCAGTAGCAAGCAAGGAACGTCAGGCTATTCTTGAAGAAGTGAAAAAACTTGAAGAACAAGCGGATCAACAAATGAAAGAAGAAGCTAAACGAGATGCTGACTTACAAATGAGTCAGGAATTAGCGGAGATTTCTTCTACTGCTTCTGCCGAGATTTCTGAAAGTCATAGCGAAAGAACAAAAAAACTGATTGAAAAAAGAGATGAATATGTAAGTAATGTATTCGCTCAGGCAAAAGATAAATTAGTTGAATTTACTAAGAGTGCTGACTACAGCGATTTCTTAATTGAAAAAGTGAAAAAAGCAGCAGCTTACGGATTAGAAAATTCAGTCATGTATGTTAGAGAAGAAGATTTAGCTTTGAAAGATAAATTAGTAGCTGCTTATGGAAAAGATATTACCGTAGAAAAAAGTGAAGATATCACAATCGGCGGTTTTATCATTGAAAATAAAGCAGATAAATTAGTGATCAATGAATCACTGGACAGTGCTTTGGAAGGCCAAAAAGATTGGTTCTATAAAAACTCTGGTTTAATTATTAAGTAGGATGCAGGCGTTGTCCTGCTGGAGGTGACAATGTGAGTAATAGTGTAATTTATTCAATCAATGGTCCCGTCGTTAAAGTAAAACAAGCAACTGAATTCTCAATGTTGGAAATGGTATATGTAGGGGAAGCACGTTTAATGGGAGAAGTTATTTCTGTTAATAAAGATTTCACTACGATCCAAGTATATGAAACAACTACAGGATTAAAGCCGGGAGAACCAGTATACAGTACTGGAAATCCGATTTCGGTTACTTTAGGGCCAGGGATTTTAAGAAATATTTTTGATGGTATCGAAAGACCATTACAAGAAATGGCAAAAGAATCTGGTGCTTTCATTGCAACAGGAAGTAACGTTGCACCACTGGATGAAGAAAAACAATGGGATGTAACAATGATTGCCAAAGTCGGTGATGAAGTAGCCGGTGGTTTCATTTATGCAACTTGTCCGGAAACGGATTTGATTGAACATCGTTGTATGGTAAGTCCGTTCATCAGCGGTAAAGTCATTGAAGTAAAACCTAGCGGTTTATATCGTGTCAATGATGTTGTGATGAAAGTAGAAGATAAAGAAGGCAACATTCATGAATGCAGCCTTTGCCAAAAATGGCCAATCAAAAAATCAAGACCGGTTGCTAAACGTTTACCGATCTCTCGTCCATTAGTAACCGGACAGCGTGTTATTGATACCTTGTTCCCGATTGCTAAAGGGGGAGCTGCAGCGATTCCTGGCGGATTCGGTACAGGTAAAACGATGACTCAGCATCAGTTAGCAAAATGGTGTGATGCAGATGTAATCGTTTATGTGGGCTGCGGAGAACGTGGAAACGAAATGACACAGGTTTTGGAAGAGTTTAGTGAGTTAATTGACCCTAAATCAAACCGTCCATTAACAGACAGAACAGTATTGATTGCCAATACTTCAAACATGCCGGTAGCGGCTCGTGAAGCTAGTATTTATACAGGGGTAACTTTAGCTGAATATTATCGTGACATGGGATATCACGTAGCCATCATGGCAGACTCAACTTCTCGTTGGGCTGAAGCATTACGTGAGATTTCAGGTCGTTTGGAAGAAATGCCTGCTGAAGAAGGATTCCCTGCATACTTGCCATCAAGACTGTCACAGTTCTATGAACGTGCTGGTTATATGGAAACATTAAACAATAAAGAAGGTTCAGTCACCATTATCGGAGCTGTATCTCCTCAGGGGGCAGATTTCTCTGAACCGGTGACTCAGAATACAAAACGTTTCGTTCGTTGTTTCTGGGCATTAGATAAAGCATTAGCTTATGCAAGACATTACTTTGCTATCAATTGGAATCAGAGCTATAGTGAATATGTTCCTGATTTGGAAAGATGGTTTAATAAAAATGTCGGTCCTAAATTTGTGCGTGATCGTCAGGACTTAGCTTCTATTTTAGCGGAAGAAAGTAAATTGATGGAAATCGTAAAATTAATGGGTTCAGATGTATTGCCGGATGATCAGAAATTGATTATCGAAGTAGCTAAAGTCGTTCGTGTTGGTTACTTACAGCAAAATGCTTTCCATCCTGATGACACTTATGTGCCATTAGAAAAACAGTTAAAGATGATGGAAGTCATTCTTTACTTGAATAAACGTGGAAAAGAGTTTGTTTCTTCTGGTAAACCGATTCGTTTATTAGTAGAAACAGGAATCTTTGAAAAAGTAGTAAAAATGAAATATGATGTGCCTAATAGTAATATTGCTTTATTAGATGATTATATGAACGATATCGATGAAGCGATTGCTAGTATTGCGTAGAAAGGAGTATTACTATGAGTCTTCAATATATAGGTCTTAGTGAAATTAATGGATCATTAGTCGTACTGGATCACGTACAGGGTGCATCTTATGATGAAATGGTTGAATTACAATTAGATAATGGAACAACACGTTTAGGACGTATCGTTCAAATCGAAGGGGAACGTGTCGTTGTCCAAGTATTTGAAGGAACTAACGATCTTTCATTATCAAATACAAAAACAAAATTAGTCGGTCATCCAATGGAATTGGCTTTATCTAAAGAAATTTTGGGAAGAGTATTTAGTGGAGCGGGTAAACCAATCGATGGACTAGGGGATATTTATGCGGTTAAAACTGCCGATATTAATGGTCAGCCATTAAATCCGGTAGGACGTGTTTATCCAAGAAACTATATCAATACAGGGATTTCTTCAATCGACTGTTTGATGACCTTGATTCGTGGGCAGAAATTACCGATCTTTTCCGGGTCTGGGATGCCTCACAATCAATTAGCGGTACAAATCGTTAAACAAGCAAAGGTTGCGGATGATAATGGTAAAGGATTTGCCGTTGTCTTTGCGGCAATGGGGGTTACAAATGACGTTGCGGATTATTTCCGTCGTTCATTTGAAGAAGCCGGTGTTATGGAAAGAGTGGTTATGTTCTTGAACTTATCAAACGATCCTATCATCGAACGTATCTTAACGCCTCGTTGTGCTTTGACAGCTGCTGAATACTTAGCATTTGAACATGATATGCATGTGCTGGTTATTTATACGGATGTTACTTCATACTGTGAAGCTTTACGTGAGTTCTCTTCTAGTAAAGGAGAGATTCCGGGACGTAAGGGATATCCGGGATACCTGTATTCTGACTTGGCATCATTATATGAAAGAGCTGGAATTATCAAAGGGGCAGAGGGATCTGTAACTCAAATTCCGATCTTGACAATGCCTAACAACGATATCACGCACCCAGTGCCTGACTTAACTGGATATATTACAGAAGGGCAGATTACTTTGGATTCGGAATTGAATGCAATGGGAATTTATCCGCCAATTGGTGTCTTGCCATCACTTAGCCGTTTGATGAAAGATGGTATCGGTGAAGGCTATACAAGAGTTGATCACTCAGATGTTTCAAATCAGTTGTTTGCTTGCTACAACCATGTACAGGAAGTGCGTTCTTTAACATCTGTTATCGGGGAAGATGAGTTATCTCCTACTGATAAAAAATATATGGAATTTGGTAAATTATTTGAACAACATTTTATTAACCAAGGATTCGATGTCAATCGTAGTATCGTAGAAACTTTGGATTTAGGATGGAATCTTCTTTCTATCTTACCTAAAGGGGAATTAGACCGTATCGATAACGCTGTTGTGGATCAGCATTATGATCATGAAAAAGCAGTGAAAGATTTCGGACTAAGCGAAGATACGATTATTAAAGAATTACACAACGCAAACGCGTCAGGTAATTAATTATGGCGGCGCAAGTTTTCCCTACAAAAGGGAATCTGATTGCAACTAAGAAATCCTTAGAACTAGCGAACCTTGGTTATGATTTGCTTGATAAAAAAAGAAATGTCCTGATTCGCGAAATGATGAATCTGTTGGACGATGTGAAAAAGATTCGTGATGAGATTACCGATTCTTATCAAAGAGCTTACTATGCTTTGCAGGAAGCCAATATCTCATTAGGGGTTATTACAGATATCGTTGAGGCAGTACCAATCGATACCGGTCTTAGTGTAAGCTATCGAAGTGTCATGGGAGTCGAACTGCCAACAGTAAAATATGATAAACAACCGATTCGTTTAGGATATGGTTTTGAAAGAGCCAATTCCAAAGTGGACTATGCTTATCGATGCTTCTATCATGTGAAGGAATTGACTGTTACTTTGGCAGAGGTGGAAAATAGTGTATATCGTCTTGCGAATGCAATTCGTAAAACACAAAAAAGAGCGAATGCCTTGAAAAATATTTCTATCCCTGAATTTACCAATACAGTTAAATTCATTACAGAAGCGTTAGAAGAAAAAGATCGTGAAGAATTTACGAGACAAAAGGTAATTAAAAATCAAAAAGACAGTTTAGCGCAAAGCAGCTAAGCTGTTTTTTTATACTCATTTATTTTGTTCAATATTTATTAATTATCCCTGATAATTAAAATTGTTATATCTATATATTTAGTAGATTATAGAAGGAACATGTTCAAATTCATAAAACAATATCTACTTTTGAACGACAAATATTGACAATTTAGGGTTATTGTGCAATCATAGGTGGGTATGAAGAGAAAAGAAGGTAAGTATTGTGACAAAACAATTAAAGGATATTTTGAAAATAATAATAGGAAACATGTTGCTGACTGCCGCTTATGCGTTCGTTACCGTTCCTAATAAAATAGTAAACGGCGGGGTAACAAGTTGTTCCTTGATTATATCAAATTTTGTACCCGTAGATATTTCGATTATTGCAAATATTTTCACAATCGTTTTACTAGCGTTATGCTTTTTTAAATTAGGAAAAGAAAACTTTTTAAAATCGATTATCAGTAGTATCTGTTATATGGGATTTTTAAGTTTTTTTAGATCGTTGGGAATAGAGCTTATCATGAATCCGCTCATTTGCGTTGTGTTGGCTTCCATCTTAGTTGGGGTGGGATATTATTTGTGTATTAGTGCGAATGCATCAACAGTAGGATTTGATGTTATTGCATTAATTGTCAATAAGAAATATCCAACGATTCAGGTTGGAACGACTATTCGTGTCTTGAGTATTGCTGTATTAACGATGGGATTATTTACATATGGCTATATGGCGGTTATTTTTGGGATTTTGTTTAGTATCTTAGAAACTCAAGTAATGAATGTTTTGATTAAACTGGAAATAAAAAGCAGACAAGGAGAAAAAATCAATGAACTTAAAACAAGATCAATTTAACGTATTGGTATTAATTGAAAAATATCAAGGTGAAAACTATTCTTTACAACAATATGCTGACATCTTACATATGAGCGTGGTGGATTTAAACAATATTATTGAAGAATTATTAAATTTAGAATTAATTGAACAAACTTCGGATTATATCGTTACTTTAAAAGGGTATCGTTGGTTAGAACCTTATAAAGTAAAAAAAGCAATCTTTATGGCAGCAGGATTTGGTTCAAGAATGGTGCCAGTGACTTTAAATACTCCAAAACCATTAATTAAAGTGAACGGTAAAAGAATCATTGAAACATTATTAGATGCAGTCATTGCAGCCGGAATTACGGATATTACGATTGTCAGAGGGTATTTGGGAGAACAGTTCGATTTATTGCTTAAGAAATATCCAATGATTAAATTTATTGATAATTTTACTTATAGTGAAGCTAATAATATTGGAAGTGCCTTGATGATTAAGGATCTCTTGGATCATGCTTATGTATTGGAATCAGATTTAGTATTATATAACCCAGAAATTATTCGTAAGTATGAATATCAAAGTAACTATTTAGGTAAGAAAGTAGATTATACTGATGATTGGTGCTTTGAAGTAGTAGATGGACATATTAAGGAAGTAATGGTTGGTGGGAATGATTGTTATCATATGTATGGCATTTCTTATTGGGATCAGCCTTCTGCAAAAAATATGTCGGAAGATATTGCATCAGTTTACAACATGGAACCCGATGGAAAACAGAAGTATTGGGATGAAGTTTCTCTGCGTTTTTGCAAAGACCATTATGATATCTTAGTAAGACCTGTTTTTGAGGGAGATATTGTTGAGATTGATACGTATCAGGAATTAAAAGAAATTGATTCTATTTATGATTGCTAGTCAAGATTTATCTTGACTTTTTATTTTCTGATTCACTATAATAGTGTGAGATGGAGGGTATAAAATGTTATCAAGCAATGAATTTGAAGTATTAACTTATATAGAGAGAAACAGAGAACAGAAGATCCCTCAACGCCTTTTAGCGAAACTATTGGAATTATCTGTCGGAACAATAAATAAAACAATAACAAACTTATTTGACAAAGAATTGATTGCGGAGGTAGGAACCAGCCGTTATTCTCTAACTGCAAAAGGGTACGAAACGTTAGAACCTTATCGTGTAAAACGAGCTGTATTCTTTGCCGCAGGATTTGGTTCAAGATTAGTTCCGATTACTCTCAACACCCCTAAGCCCTTAATTCGTGTAAAAGAAAAGAGAATTATTGAGACGTTATTAGATGCCGTAGTGAATGCCGGAATAGAAGAAATTTATATTGTACGTGGTTATTTAAAGGAACAGTTTGAAGTGCTGTTGGAAAAATATCCAATGATTCGCTTTATTGAAAATCCGCTTTATAATGAATCAAATAATATTTCCAGTGCGTATTATGCTAAAGAATTGTTTGAAAATGCCTATATTTTAGAGTCTGATTTACTTTTATCAAACCCTGAGCTGATTCGAAAATATGAATATCATACAAATTATTTAGGGATAAAAAAAGAAAGAACCGATGACTGGTGCTTTCTAACAAATAATAAAGTGATTAAAAAAGTTCAGGTAGGAGGGATTGACTGTTATCAGATGGTAGGAATTTCCTATTGGGATCAAAAAGACGGCAGACAGATGGCGGAAGATATTGATACAGTATTTAAGAGTCCAGGTGGAAAAGAAAAGTATTGGGATGTTGTAGCTTTAGACATTTGTTTAAAAGCACATACTGTTTTTATACGCCCTTGTCAGCAAGAAGATATTATTGAAATTGATACATTCAATGAATTAAAAGAGATTGATCCAATCTATAATAGCTAAAACATATCATAAAAGGAATCCTAAGTAATGGATTCCTTTTATAATATCAATCTTACCGATAGAGTAGACGAACAGTTAAAATAAAGCATTTTTATAACCTTAATTCATAATTGCCGATAATATCTAAGTCATTATTGACAATGATAAAAGCGTGAGGGTCCTCTAGCGTTAACAGTTGTTTAAGTTGCTGGATTTCATATTTAGATAATACTGTCACAATGACATAAGTATCCGTCTGTGTATATCCGCCAGTCCCTTTCCAGTAAGTCGTTCCGCGTCGAAGATTTTCAAGAATCTTTTTATATAAATTTTCCTGTTTCGTAAAAATCATAACACTGGAATTAATGTTCTGTAAATGAATTTTATCTACCACAATCGAATAGACGGCAGAATAAATAATCGAATAGATAGCGACTTGCAGATCAAATAAAACAGCACAAGTACTATAAACAACAGCATTAATGATGAGTGTCATTTTTCCAACACTGAAGTCTTTAAATCTCTGAGTAAAATATAATCCTAATACATCAGCGCCACCACCTGAACCCCCTGCACGCAAGGTGAGTCCAACACCGGCCCCAGCCATTAATCCGCCAATTAAACAGGCAGTGATTTGTTCATCGATGATAGGGACTTGAGGGATAATTAAAATTGAAAATAGTACAGTTTGAGTTATTACACTAAAAAGAGTTTTAAAAAATAAATCTTTCCCAAACTTAGAATACGCTAAGAACAGCAGGGGAAGATTAATAAGAAAATTAATGATACCGGCAATATCAAACCCTGCTGGCAAATATATATAATCCTGTAGTAATGAACGGATGATCTGTGAAATTCCGACAGTTCCGCCGTTATAAAGCCCAACCGGAACGATAAACCAGTTTAAGCCAGCACAAAACAGCAAGGAACCAATAAACATCCACATATATTCTTTATTCTTTTTTGATTTCAATAGTTTCATATAATCCTGCTTTCTATAATAGTCGAATAAGGCACTTTAAAAGGAACCTCAGCCAACAACTATAGGGTTCCCTTATTTTGTATTAAGCAATATTATTTTCTTTTTTCCATGCCTGTAATTCTTCGTCACTAATATCTTTTTTTGTTTGATTATAGTATTTATTTATATCTTTCTTTTCCGGTGGCAGATAGCTGAATAAATCAATCATACCGTTATAAATACCATACGCTTCAAATACATAGACAGCACCAATCAATTTTACAATCAGTTTTTTTGTTTTATAAATAGTAGCGGCATCGCCCTCTTTTCCTTCTGTATAATAAAAACAACGAGGACCTTTTGATTTAATAAAATGATATTCTTCAACTGTATTCAATGCGTTGACAATTTTATGCGTAACAGGTGAAACAATAACGACAACCATATCTCTAATCTCCTTTATACTTATATTGTAAGGGCTTTAACTCAGCCGCTAAAGATGACTCGCCTTAAGCAAGTAAATGTATTGATCTGTTTAGTTATTTTACTTATCTATTGTATCATATTTAGACAGAAATTGAAGAGTAAATATAACTAAAATTATATTAAAAAGTTTTAGCACTCATCTTGACAAACTGCTAAAACGCGCTATAATAATCTTAGCACTAAAAAGTAATGAGTGCCAGAAGGAGGAATTAATATGTTGAAACCACTACATGATAATGTCATCCTAGAAAAAGAAAAGGTAGAAAATAAAACTGCAAGTGGCATTATATTAAGTGACAAACCAAAGGAACAACCATCTGTTGCGAAAGTAGTCGCAGTAGGTGAAGGAGAAGTTGTGGAAGGAAAGGTAGTTCCAATGCATGTCAGTGTTGGAGATAAAGTTATCTTTAAACGCTATGGTGGAACGGAAGTCACAATCGATGATCAGGATTATCTGATTGTCTCACAAAAGGATATTCTAGCAATTGTTGAATAGGAGGAAAAACAATGAGTAAAGAAATACGTTATTCAAAAGATGCAAGAACTTCCATGCTGAAGGGAGTCAACTTATTAGCCGATGCCGTAAAAGTGACATTAGGACCAAAAGGACGTAATGTTGTATTAGATAAAGGATATGGTTCTCCATTAATTACAAACGATGGAGTAAGTATCGCAAAAGAAATTGAATTAGAAGATACATTTGAAAATATGGGAGCTAAACTTGTTTATGAAGTTGCTAATAATACAAATGATGCAGCCGGAGACGGAACAACAACAGCTACAATTTTAGCTCAGTCAATGATTCAAAAAGGATTAAAAGCAGTAGAAAAAGGAAGTAATCCTGTTTTAATGCGTGAAGGAATTGAACTTGCCAGCAATGCTGTCGCTAAAAAATTATTAG
Organism: Beduini massiliensis; assembly: GCF_000829905.1. Classification (GTDB taxonomy): domain Bacteria; phylum Bacillota_I; class Bacilli_A; order Erysipelotrichales; family Coprobacillaceae; genus Beduini; species Beduini massiliensis. The sequence goes on along the minus strand of NZ_CDPP01000004.1, from coordinate 532,680 downwards.
ATAAATCACGTAAAATTGAAACAGGAAACGATATTGCTTCAGTAGCAACAATCTCATCAGGAAGCAAAGAAATCGGAGATATCATTGCCGAAGCGATGGATAAAGTAGGAAAAGACGGAGTTATCAATGTTGATGAATCCAAAGGTTTTGACACATCATTGGAAATCAGTGAAGGAATGCAGTATGATAAAGGATTTATTTCACCATACATGGTCAGCAACCGTGAAAAGATGGAAATTGAAATGGAAAATTCATATCTGTTAGTAACCGATCAAAAAATTAATACGATTCAGGAAATCCTGCCTATTTTAGAAAAAGTCATGCAGGCAAATAAACCATTGTTGATTATTGCTGATGATATTGAAAATGAAGTAGTCTCAACCATCGTTGTTAATAAATTAAGAGGAACATTTAATGTTGTAGCTACCAAAGCTCCGGGATTCGGTGATAATCAAAAAGATATTCTAAATGATATCGCTACTTTATCAGGTGCTAAATTCTTCGCTAAAGATTTAAACATGGATATTAAAGATATTCAGTTAGAAGATTTAGGAACAGTAAAGAAAATTATCGTAGATAAAGATCATACAACACTGATTGGGGGAGCAGGTGCCGAAGATGAAATGAAAGCACGCATTGATGAAATCCGCTCTCAAATAGAAAACAGCAGCAGTGACTATGATAAAAAACGTTATCAGGAACGTTTAGGAAAATTAACAAATGGTATTGCTTTGATTAAAGTTGGAGCAACAACAGAAACTGAATTAAAAGAAAAGAAATTACGAATTGAAGATGCGTTAAACGCTACAAAGGCAGCAGTCAGTGAAGGAATCGTTATTGGTGGTGGTGCTGCCCTGATTGAAATTTATAAAGAAATCAGAGATGAATTAAAATCAGATATATTAGATGTTCAAAAAGGAATCAATGTGGTATTAGATTCATTAAGTATTCCATTGTATCAAATTGCTGAAAATGCCGGATATGATGGTGATGACATTGTCCGTGAACAGTTAGCAAAAGAAGAAAATATTGGATTTGACGCTAAAACCGGTCAATGGGTAGATATGTTTGATAGTGGTATTGTCGATCCGACAAAAGTAACTAGAAGTGCAATCTTGAATGCCGGGTCTATTTCGGGATTATTTATTACGACCGAAGCAGCAGTGGGAACAATCAAAGAAGCTGAAGCACCGGCAATGCCACAAATGCCAATGTATTAATAATTAGGAGCTTAGGCTCCTTTTTTATTTTCAATTAAGCAGAAAACATATATAATGATAGTTAAGGACAAAATAAAAGACGAGAGGGGGAGAAAGGTGGAAAATAAATCAAACTTACAATCTCTTTTGTCTGATGAGGAAAAAGAGTGTTGGCAGGAAAATATCTTTAATACAATGGAAACATTTGAAAATTTTCAAGCGAAAACTGAGAATCAAGTCATCAAAGCGAATTTGCAAATCATGATAGAAGATTTAGATGCATTATTTGATTATTACAGCAAGGGCAATGATTCCAAATCATTTGCACGTATCCATAGTTCGATCTTAGCAGTTTTAGATTTATTGAATTTGGAAAAGAAATATAATTCAGCAGGCAATCAAGGGGTACCGATAAATATCGAACAACCGATTCAAGAATTAAGACAGGCGCTGGATCTGGAAGTGCGAAAACTTTATGTTAAAAGTGTTGTTTCTGCTTTTGGCAAAGTCATTCAGTCAAAAGATAATTCTCCTTGTCAACAAGAAAAAGACCTTGAGCATATTAAAAAGACTTTAGCTTTATTAAAACAAAATAAAACAATAAGCTTAAAAAGTGATGCTGCTTCATTAAAACCAGTTAAGAAAGTACGCTTCATGCGTCAGTTTTCTTTTGAAGCAGTGGTTGGAAGCGTTATCTGTTGGTTTGCTTTCATCGTATTATGGCCTGATAAATATACAAATAACCTGTTAATTGATGCAGTTGTAGGGTTGGGTCTTTATATAGTATTTCTTTTCTTTATGCGTCGTTATGGACACTTTGAAAAAACGGCAGAAGAACCGATAGGGATTCAGCCGGGTATTGACAGAGAGCTTAACGAAGATCAAAAAGCAATGGGGAATAAAGCCAAAAAGCAGATCGTATTATTAAAAGATTATAATGAAAAGATTCCTGATGAGAAAGTGAGCCAAGATATTAATGACATTATATATTTAATAGAAGCTATCATGGTGTATCTTGAAAAATATCCAAATCAGGCAAGTTCGATGAATAAATTTTTAGATTACTATTTGCCAACGGTTATGAAACTTTTGGAAGTATATCAGTTATATGATGATATGCCAAATATAAGCACCGAAATGGAAACTACGCTTGAAAGAATAGAAGAATCATTGAAGAGCATGAAACAGGCGCTAGGAAAGAAGATAGAGCAGTTTTATCAGGAAGAATCTATGGCTGCAGGGGCAAACATTGCCATGTTGAGTACATTGCTTCATCAAGAGGGACTGCTTAAAGATTCACTTGGGGAATTAAAAGGGGGGAACAGCTGATGAGTGAAAATGACAGCGGAATGGTATACAGTGTGTATATTCCTTCTCCCACGCCGGCAGTAATCTTGCTTATTTTTTGGAGTATCTTTTATTTCACAGCCCCTAAAGAGCTTGTGTATAATATTCCGGCAGATCTCTTTATTTGTGCAGTCATTTATGGGGTAGCCTATCTTATTACTGGTGGGAAAAAGGTACGGGTGAGAGCTATCGATAATCGACAGGAGAAGTTTTTTAAAGAAAATCAAAAAGAAGCACTTGCACAAATGCAACAGGAAATGAATCAGTATATCACGGCTTTAAAAGCGTACAAAGAGGAAATCGAGTCAGATCGCTTAAACGATGTACTGGGAAAACTGGTTGTCATCATAAAAATCATGCTTCAGTATACAACCGACAACCCGGATCAGCTAAAATCTTTGCAAAAGTGGATTGATGCCTATATTCCGCTTTTTATTGATCTATTGAAGGTGTATCTAAAATATGAAAAAGACCCAACCATTACTCAAGAGATGAAAGATGCATTAGGTGAGATTGAAAAAAGCAGTCATTTTGTACAAATGGCATTAGAAGAAAAATTACAGGATTTGTATACTGAAAAAATCACAGATGTAACAGCGGATATTTCTGCCTTAGACATGATGCTGAAGCAGGAGTAATGATCAAGGTTATCGAAAAGATAATGAAATATAGGGGGAAAGAAAATGAAATACACAATACGACCAATTCAATCGGGAGATGAAGTAGGAATAAATCGTTTGCGCAGAATGCCGGGAGTATTTGAAAATATCTTAGGCATACCGTCAGAACGATTGGAAAAAAATCGTTTGGGCATTGAAAATTTAGGGGGAAATGACCATCGTTTTGTGGCGGTCACCGATGAGGGAGAGATTATTGGCGATATCGGTTTAACTGTCGAAAGCAACCCGCGCCGCCGTCATTGCGGAACGATTGGTATTATGGTGGATCATCGTTATCAGAATCAACATATCGGCAGCAGCTTAATGGAAGCGGCATTGGATATTGCGGATAATTGGCTAATGTTAGTAAGAGTTGAATTAAATGTTTTTGTCGATAATGAAAAAGCAATCAATCTATATAAAAAATATGGTTTTGAAATCGAAGGAACACAACATAAAGCATCCATTCGAAATGGGAAATACGTAGATGAATATATGATGGGAAGGATCAAAAAGTCCTAATTGAAAATAAACGAAAACCATGTATAATGTTAATTAAAGGATGTGCAAAAAATGGGGCAAATGACAATTAAAAATAAAATTTGTTCGCCGTATCCGTTTTATGGAGTAGGTGTTTTTTGCTTAATATATGCCTTTGTATTTGATCTGTACCGCCTATCCGATTATTTTATTTTAGCGGGACTTGGGATTGCCGTCTATTTAGGTTTAAAAAGCTTTGTTTTTCACGATGTAACGATTGAAAAGGACAAGGAGATCGTTGATGTTGAAAATACGTTGACTTTAGAGAAAATGGAAAAAGAAGCAGCGATACAAATAAAGATTATGAATGATTTGAACCAAGTAATTGCTGATGAAAAGATGAGTCGGGATCTTGATGAAATTGTCAGTACGATTCAGCAAATATTCAAATACTTGCGTGAACATCCAAAGGATACAACAAGTATAAGAAAACTATTGGCTTATTATATTCCATCTTTAATCGAGCTGCTTCAAACCTATGCTCGCTATGAAACGTTGGGAGAGCAAAAAGGAAAGGTAAAAGATACTGCTAGGGAAATTGAAGGGGCAGTCGAAATGATGAAACAAGCGATTCATCGTAAGTATGAAGCGTTATATCAAAATCAGATGATTGATGCCAATGCAGAAATTGAAGTGTTAAAAACAATGCTGCATCAAGATGGTTTATTGTTAGATGAAATGAAAGAGGAGAGAGATTAAATGGAAGAAAAAGAAGTGAAAATGCCAACTTTGACATTAGATCCACTAGGAGAAAGTGCGGCTGTGGAAGAACCAAAGATCAAACCAGTCGAAGAAGCATTGCCGGAATCTGATTTGGAAGAATCAAAATTAACACCGGAAGAAAAACAATTGGTGGAAGATTTTTCGGAAAAAATTGATATTACTAATTCTCAATTAGTTTTACAGTATGGAGCTGCAGCTCAAAATAAGATTTCTGGATTTTCAGAATCTACTTTAGATAAAGTCCGCACCAAAGACCTCGGAGAAATAGGGGATATGGTGTCATCTTTAGTCGGAGAATTAAAAGAAATGGATATGGGAACGGAAGAAAACAAAGGGTTCTTCGGAATGTTCAAAAAAGCAAGAAGCAAGACAGAAGAAATCAAGGCAAGATATTCAAAAGTTGGATCAAATGTGGATAAGATTACTCGTAATTTAGAGAACCATCAGGTAACTTTATTAAAAGATATCGCTATGTTAGATCAAATGTATGAATTAAATATGACAAACTATAAAGAATTGACACTTTATATTTTAGCGGGTAAGAAAAAACTGGAAAAAGCAAAAGCAGAAGAATTGCCTAAATTAGTAGAAAAAGCACAGCAGACCCAAACTCCGGAAGATTCACAGGCTGCAAATGACTATGCCAGCTTGATCAACCGTTTTGAAAAGAAGATTCATGACTTGGAACTGACACGAATTGTAGCCATTCAAATGGCACCGCAGATTCGTTTAGTTCAAAATAATGATACGTTGATGGCAGAAAAGATTCAGTCTGTCATTGTCAATACTATCCCATTATGGAAATCACAAATGGTATTAGCTTTAGGTATTCAGCACTCACGTGAAGCAATGGAAGCACAAAGAAGTGTTACTGAAATGACGAATGACTTATTGAAGAAAAATGCAGATACATTGAAAATGGGAACGATTGAAACAGCGAAAGAATCTGAACGTGGAATTATTGATTTAGAAACATTGAAGCATACTAATCAATCTTTGATTGAAACATTGGATGAAGTGGTTAAAATTCAAGATGAAGGTAAACAGAAACGTATCGAAGCTGAAAAAGAATTACAGCGTATTGAGGGAGAATTAAAACAAAAATTATTAGATATTCGTGCATAGTAAGCAGGTGAATACGAATGAACTTTAAAGATAATAAAACAGCCGCCATGATCATGGGATTAATGATCGCGGCGGCTGTCTTTTTAGGAGGCAGCAAAGCAGTTATTCAAAAAAGCAATCAGGTGGAATCCATCTATGTGCAGCAGCTTCAGCCTGAATTGGAACGCCAGTCGCAGTATGCGGCAAGCCTTATTGTTTTAGCTAAAAATGAGAGTAAAGATAAAGACTTAATCGATTCATTGGAAGCAGATTTGAATTTCTTTAATGAAGCCACCTCTAAGCACGAGAAATACTTATCCTTTGTTAAGCTGCAATCTTCGTTTGATGCACTAAAGATAAGTATGGTAGGACAAATGCTGACAACAGAAAATGAGCGTTTACTTAATCAAATCTATCAAAATTTCTATTCTGCTTATGATCTGATTTCTCGATCAAAAGAGAATTATAATCAGGCAGTAAAGAAGTGGAATGAAGAATTGACTCATTTTCCGGTTTCCTTTATTAAAGAATTTGTTGGGAAAGGGAATGCAGAATTATTTGCATGATGGATAAGAAAATGAAAAAGTATGTGACTATCCTAATCAGTATCTTCATTTTTATCGTTATGATAAATCCAATTCAAGCGATTGTAGAAGACAACGGTCAATATTGCAATGATAGTGCAGGTATCTTGTCAACTTCCACGATTTCGACGATAAATTCAAGAGGAGCCAGTATAGAAAGACAATATGGAGCACAGGTCGTTGTTGTGACAGTTAAAACAACCGAAGGGCTATCAACCCAAGATTATGCGATTCAGTTATTCAACGGTTGGGGACTTGGTGATCCTGATAAGAATAATGGCGTGTTGATTCTTATTGTAACGGAGCAAAAAGACTATTGGATTATGCAAGGAGACGGTATTAAATCCATTGTTTCAGATTCTTTTCTTTCTAACGTCGTATATAATTATCAGTTTAATGATATGGTGGATTATGGCAATGATTATAATACACGAATAAATGATGTGCATAAAAGTATTTGCTCCCATCTGCAATATTATTACCAGTCTATTTCTAACAAAACAAATGAGTTGACTTATCCGGTAAAAATAGCGTTGAGTGCAATATGGGGCAGTATCGTCATTTTGTTAGCATATCGCATTTTAAAGAATAAAAAAACAATGAAAGAATTAGAAGGAGTCGAAATCCTTCCCGCACCAAAATTGGTCTCAACGGAACCTAAAAAGAAAGAAAAAGCACCAAAAGTAAAAAAGAGTGAACCCAAAAGGACTCCGAGTCCCCCACAGACAACATCATCTTATACACCTTTTTATACTTTTTATGAAGAAGAATCACGTTCGACACCAAAAACAGTGGTTCGTTCACCAAGACCTACTACACGTACACATACCAGTTCAAGAGTTTCCGGACCGGTATCCAAACCGGCGTCTAAACCAAGTTCCCCATCTTCTCCAGTGAGCCGATCAAGAGGGAGTGGTGGTGGTCGTTCAAGTGGCGGCGGAGTAGGAAGGCATTAATCAGACATGGGGAAAGCCCTCATGTTTTATTTTATAGTTTACCATCTATTCATCTAAACACAAGAGTGTATCATATATCACACAGCGAGATTATAGGAGGAAAAGCAATGAACGAAGTTAAAGTTAAATCTATTTACAGACATTTCAAAGGCGATTTATATTTAGTTGAGGATATAGCCATTCATAGTGAAACCAATGAAAAATACGTGGTATATAGAGCGTTATATGGGGATACAGGCTTATATATACGACCTTATGCGATGTTTATCTCGGAAGTAGACCATGGGAAATATCCGAATATCAAACAAAAATATAGATTCGAATTACAAACTATTAAAAGTGTTAAGGAAAAATAAGTCATTGAAAAATTATGATTTGCTTTCAATTGAGTGGTTATCTTTTTATAAGATTCTTCAACCCATTTCAAATAAAGACATTATCCTTTTATAAGTTTATTACATTCATTTATCATAATGGCAAAATTGAGGGAAATAACAAACTATGGTTATCAAAGGATTGTGACTATAAGAGAATATATGAAAATGGAGAAGTTATGATGAAACTAATGAATAATGATAAAGTGGTGTGGAGACTATTAGTTGCCTTTTTTCCCTTCGAGTTGATGTGATAGAGAGTCTTGTTTTATCTTGTTGACTTTATTAAGTTTTCCAAAAAGACAGTTAGGCAATAAATAAAATAATATAATTATATGGATAAAATAGATTTCTTATGATTGAGAGGTGTGTTTGAGATGAAAAAGGTTCTCGTTTTATTTATAATGTTAACTTTGCTTATGGGATGCAGTCAATCTGAATTTCATGAATATAAAGATAACTATATTAAAGAACAACATATCACAAATGTGGAAGAAGTATTCCATTATGAGAATAAACCTTATATCGAGGGAATAATATTTAAAGGAAAAATCAATCAGGAAGAACTTTACTATTATGAGGGAATACAAGGGAATGCAGAAGGATTTATTGAAAATGGTATGTATAGTGGACAGCCATTATTTATTGAAGAAAAGGCAACATATTATATCCATAACGGTGAAGACTACAGATATGATAAAAGCTTTTTTGTAGGTATAATTTATCAGAAATTATCAGAAGTATATTTTAAAGGGGAGAGCATCAAGTTTGATATTATAGAGACTACCCTTAATGATGAAGATATAACGTTGACCTTTTGGCTAATGCCATTTGACAATGGTGAAGAAGTCAGCATTTCTGATTTTGGAATTAAAGAGTAATAAGATGATGCATTTCTAAATTATTATTTGTTTCGTCTAAAAGTATGTCATGACTGAATACATTTTGAAAGATATATATCATATTGGACACCTTACAGGTGTCGTTTTTTATACAAAAAACAGTGAATCCTATAGATGCACTGCTTAGTGGGTTAACAAAATAGATTAGACAGACAAGAGGTTATCGCTTTACTTTATGTTTACGATTTTTCCAAACCTGACCCAAAATATCTTTAAGAACCAGCATAGCATCCAGGTCATTAAACTGATACTCACGCTGCATTTCATCCAACATTTGACTTAAACCATGAGCATAGTAGGGAATATTTACTTTGCTTTGATAAGAGAGCAAAATAGGATATTTTTTCCCCCATGCACTTGTCCAGTCAACTTTTTCTTCTGTTGCTTCACTGGTCTTTTCAATAATCTCTTGAATTTCTTTGATATCAATGTCAAAATCGATCAGCTCATCTAAAGATATATTGTAAAGAACAGCCATTTTTTTCGATTGGCGAATATCGGGAGTCGTTTCATTCGTTTCCCATTTTGAAACGGTTTGTCTGCTCACCCCTAACTTTTCTGCCACAACTTCTTGTGAAAGTCCGCATTTCTTTCTTGCATGAAATAAACTGTTTCCTAAATTCATAACCATGTCCTCCTTATCTTTTACAGCTTCATTATATCGTTAGGGAAGAGAAAACTCTACCCATTATAATGGTCAAATATGCCCCTTTTTTTAACATCAAATAAAGGATATTGTATCTCAATGCGTTTTTTGGTAAGATATAACATGTATGATTAAAGGAGAGAAAGTATGGCAAACAATAAGAAAAACGATGCAATAACCGCAATGGAAGTTGATTTTGCACAATGGTATACTGATGTCTGCCGCAAAGCTGAGTTAATGGACTATTCAAGTATCAAAGGTTTTATCATCTATCGTCCTTACGGCTATGCATTATGGGAAAGAATTCAAAGCTATTTAGATCAGCGTTTTAAACAAACCGGACATGAAAATGTTTATATGCCAATGTTGATCCCACAATCACTGTTGCAAAAAGAAGCAGATCATGTAGAAGGTTTTGCCCCGGAATGTGCAGTAGTAACAAAAGGTGGTTTGGATGAATTAGAAGAACCACTTATTGTACGTCCCACTTCTGAGACATTATTCTGCGAACATTATGCGAAAATAGTAAATTCCTATCGTGATTTACCAAAAAAATATAATCAATGGTGCTCAGTTGTCAGATGGGAAAAAACAACACGTCCATTTTTGCGTGGATCTGAATTCTTATGGCAGGAAGGACATACCATTCATGCCAGTAGAGAAGAAGCACGTGACGAAACGTTGGCTATTTTAAATATTTATGATGAATTAGCACGAGATCTTTTGGCAATTCCAATGGTGACCGGGCGTAAAACCGAAAAAGAAAAGTTTGCCGGAGCAGAGGAAACCTATACGATTGAAGCATTGATGCATGATGGAAAAGCATTACAGTCAGGAACGTCGCACTATTTTGGACAAGGATTTGCAAAAGCCTTTAACATTAAGTTTTTAGATAAAGATGGCAAACAAAAATATATTTATCAAACATCTTGGGGCGTATCAACACGTTTGTTAGGTGCTATTATCATGGTGCATGGGGATAATAATGGGTTAGTATTACCGCCGCGTATTGCTCCTACACAGGTTGTTATCGTTCCTATCCAACAACAAAAACCGGGAGTACTGGAGAAAGCAGATGAAATAGCTGCGCAATTAAAAGCAGCCGGGATACGTGTCAAGGTAGATGACAGCGATAAATCACCGGGATGGAAATTTTCAGAGGCAGAAATGCGCGGAATTCCTCTGCGTATTGAATTAGGACCTAAAGATATTGAAGCCAATCAATGTGTCATAGCAAAACGTAATGATGGGACAAAACAGACACAATCATTATCAGAAGATTTAGCCCAAATCATTCACGCTTTAATGGATCAGATCCATGATGAAATGTATGATCGTGCTTTAAAACATCGTGACACTCATACTCATACCGTTTCTACTTATTCAGAGTTCAAAGAAGTCTTAGAAACTAAAGGCGGATACATCAAAGCGATGTGGTGTGGTGATGAGGAATGTGAAAAGAAAATCAAGGATGAAACAGGAGCTTCTACACGTTGTATTGTTGAAGGGGAAGCCCATTCCGATAAATGTATCTACTGTGGCAAGGAAGCAAAGAAAATCGTTTACTTTGCTAAAGCTTACTAGAATCTATTCCAATAATAAAGTGAAATAATATAATCCTACTAAAATGGACAAATGTGGTCGTTAGATTCCTTTATCCATAAGAGTAGGATTTTATTATGTGAAAAACACTGTATCCTATAAAGCTAAGGTAAAAGATATTTGTCTATAAAACATGAATTTCAGATTGGATAGACTGTTAAAGATAGCTAAATTTCATAATTAGAAGTATAATATATACAGACTAGATGAAAAAACATTATTAAAGATGAAAATCTTCATATTCTTATATATAATACGAAAAAACTTTATTGGATGGGTTTAAAAATAGTGCAGTTTGGGAGGATGCAGTAATGAAAGAGATAGACTTAAACAAAATGGAAATGATGATGACAATATCTCATATTCCCACTAGCAAACACCTTGTAAATGAGACACTTCCTTTGCTGGAAGCAAATGCTGCCTTTTATTCATTGTTTGGGTTTGATGAACAAAATGACCTTATAACTGAAATTTTCGGGAAAAACAGCTTGAATTTTAAGGAGTTAAGAAAGAAGCTTGGTGGTTATTATGATGGAAAAGAAATACAGGCTGACCATCCTTTTATAAATAAAGAAGGAAAAAGCTTTTGGGTAAGACTGACAGTTATCTTATTAAAGGAAAAAGATGAAACAGAAATTGCCTATTTGACATATACACAGATAGATGATCTTTATCAAACTAAAAATAAATTGGAACAACTGAATGCAGAACGGACTGACAATTTTGAATGGATGATGGCAGAATATGGAGGAAATGTTTATATCAGTGATATGGATACATATGATTTGCTTTATGTGAATAAACATTCGTGTGATACTTTGCAGGTTAGTCAAAACCAATTGATTGGCAGAAAATGCTATGAAGCGATTCAGGGAAGAGCAAGTCCGTGTCCGTTCTGCACAAATTCTCGTTTAACTAAAGAAAAATCCTATGATTGGGAATTCTATAATCCAAATTTGAATCGTACATTCATAATTAAAGATAGAATGTTGGATTGGCATGGGCATAAAGCTAGAATAGAATTATCTTATGATATGTATAGTACAGAGTTTAAACTCGCTAAAAAAGATCAGGAAAGAGAAGCCATTTTAAAAACTATTCCTGCGGGAATGGCGAGGGTAGATGCTAGAGATTTTAAAACCGTCTTATGGCATAATGGAATCTTTTTAGATATGATCGGATATACCAATGAACAGTTCGAAGAAGAACTGCATAATGAATGTGCCTATTTACACCCAGAGGATCTAAAACGTGCATTATCACTCATTGACAGGATGAAAAAGACGGGGGATAATGTTTTGTTTGAAGCACGGGCGTATACACGTTCAAAAGAGGAACGTCTATGGACAGTCACCTTATGTTATATTAGTGGAGAAGACAGTTGGGATGGTATTCCTTCTTATTACAGTATTGGTCTTGATATTACAAATGAACGCAGACAGATTGAAAAACTGCAGCGTAAAGCTGAGAAGGATGCTTTAACAGGTATTTACAACCGTGATGCTACAGAAACACAGATTAAGGAATTTTTATGTGAACAACCCCAAACAATGAGTGCTCTATTCATGATTGATACAGATAATTTTAAGCATATCAATGATACACATGGTCATATGACAGGGGATATTGTATTAAGTGAGATGGCAGCCGGAATGAAAAGAATCATTAGTGAATCCGATTTAGTAGGCAGAATCGGCGGAGATGAGTTTACAATTTTTATGAAAGATATTCCTTCAATTGATGCTGCTAAAAATAAGGCTCAGGAATTGTTGGAAATGTTTCATCATCTTTTTGAACATGATAAAAAGACAATGAAGGTAAGCTGCAGTATTGGAATTTCTATTTGCCCTAAAGATGGAAATACTTTTGAGGAGATGTATTATTGTGCGGATAAAGCCTTATATCAGGCAAAAACCAATGGAAAGAACAGTTATGTCATTTATGATCCGAGTTTTGAAAAAGAATTGGCGCCGGTAGCTTCCTCCCTTGGGGCAATGATTGATTCAGAAAAGCATTATTCCGAGAGCTCAGATAACTTGGCACGTTATGTTTTCCGTATTCTTTATCAGATGGAAAATATCGATGAAGCTATAATGATGGTGTTGGAAATTGTCAGCAGACAATTTGATGTGGATCGCATTTATATTTATGAAAATATAAAGAAAGAAGAACAGATCAAAAAAACTTATGAGTGGAGTAGGGAGAAAATGTCTTTATCAATCGAGAACCCTGACTATATTCACTATGAACAGATAAAAAAATATAAAAACTTATTTGATCAAGATAATTGTTTTTATTGTCAAGATCTTCATAAGCTGCCGATTGAGCAATCTGAATTTTTTATTAAACAGGGAGTAAAGGCAACGCTTCAGTGTGCCTTTAAAGATGGAGAAAGGATCACCGGATTAGTAAGATTTGATGAGTGTACAGGACGGCGTATATGGAATAAAGAAGAAATCAGTACATTGTCTTTAATCTCAAATATATTGGATGTTGTTTTAAGAGCAAAGCGAAATAAATAAGGGATTAGATGTATGTAAGCAAGGTTAAACGATGATTTTATCATCGTTTTTTATAAGCGTTTATAGTATAATGAAAAATGAGGTGAAACATATGCAATATATGAGTAGAGAAGAGCGATTACTGCCTATTACATCGGTAAGGAATACACGTGATTTAGGCGGATACGAAACACAGAGTGGGGCTTATACAAAATCACATAAATATGTTCGTTGTGCGGGAATGGACAATTTAACGGAAGTGGACCGTCAATATTTAATTGATTATGGAATGCGTGCAGTCATTGATCTAAGAAGTGGGGCAGAACGTCAAAAGGAACCTAATGTCTTAATGGATGATGATGTCATTAAATATTACAGCATTGATTTATTTGGTGGCGGCGATGCGGTTTTAGTTCCCCAGAACATGGATTTTAAAGATATGGGAGATTTGTACTGTGTCTTATTGGATCAAGCTCAGCCAGCCATTAAAGAGGTATTTAAAACATTTGTGCAATATCCTTATGACGGCGTTATTTTTCATTGTTCAGCGGGGAAAGATCGTACCGGGGTCATTGCTGCATTGCTTCTTGATCTGGCAGGATGCCATGAGTACGATATCGTGAAAGATTACTCAGAATCTTATGAAAATAATATGGAGATTAATGAGAAATTGGAAAAGATGCTTGAACCCGGACAAGTGCGTTATTTATATTCAGAACCACTCTATATGATGAAAATGTTGAATCATTTGCGCGATCATTATGGAAGCAGTCAGGAATATCTAGTGAAAATTGGATTAACGAATGAAGAAATCGACGAATTAAAAGAAAATTTTACATTTTAATGAGTAATTCCTCCTAATGTATAGAATATTTACGTTAGGAGGATTATTTTTATGACAGATTTAGATAAAATGAGTTTAAAAGAGAAAGATAAATTATTAAGGGGAATTATCAGAGAATATCAAAAAGCACAACTGCAGTTAAGATTGATCAATGAAAAGGAATTTTACCCACAATTACAATATAATGTCATTAAGGATCGTCATGCCCCTTATAACCATTTAGAAACATCTATGATTAATTATATAGAAAAGAAAGAGAACTTGGAAACGGTTGTTACTTTTATTGATGGGATCTTAGCTTCATTGCCTAAAGAAATTTATCAGCTGATTGAAAAAGATTATTTAAACCCCAACAAAAGGGAATGGTGGAATGAATATTATTCACGTTCGACTTATTATCGTTTGCGTAAGAAAGCATTAGATGATGTTTTATTTTATTTGATAAAATGATATAATAAGTCTAAGAGGTGAAAATAATGGATTATTTAGCAAAAATTACAGAAGTTTTGGAACCAAAATTAAAAGGAAAAACATTAACGGAAGAATCTAATTTTAAAGATCTTGGAATTGATTCATTAGATTTAGTGGACTTAGTATTCCAAATGGAAGAAGCATTAGACGTGCAATTTGAAGATGAAGAGCTACTAACCATCAAAACAGTCGGAGATTTGATTCACTTAGTAGAAGCAAAAAGACAATAATCATGAATGCCTATCTTATGATAGGTGTTTTTTTATGTGCAGTTTAATATAAATATGATTTTATGAAAAAGTCATTCACCCATTATTTTGAGAAGATATCATAATTGCTGAGAATAAGTTAGATGAGGTGATTGATTTGGAGAGAGAAACTTTAGAGTATTTATTAAATCAACTCTCACTTACATTAAGCAACTATCACGATTTAGATAAGTTAAAAGAAGATCTGATAGAATATGCAGCATTTATGAGTGATGTATATGGACAGCCTGATTATTTTAGTGATTTTTATATAATAAAGCAACGCTTCTTATTATATTTAAAACAGCACCATTATCATCATCAGGATTTTACATGTTTTCAGCGACATCTGATTTTACGTTGTCTTTTAGAAAACTATTCTTTTCAAGAATTAGATCAGTTTGTAAAAAGAAAAATAGGGGATGAAGAAATGGAAGAGACTTACCGAAAATATTTTGGGATATAAAAAGGACTACTTTCGTAGTCCTAAATGAACGATTTTGACTTCTAACATCAGCAGCATCACAAGACAGATTGTCCAGGCAAAGACGCCTGTCATGTCAATGTTTAAACGTGCTAAATAAAGCTGAGCCCCAATCCCGGTACGTGTTTGAATCAGTACTTCTGCCATTACGCCGATCTTTAAACTTAAAGGCAGAATCGCATCGACCGCAGAATAAATATACGGCTTGATGAGGGGTAAATAGACCCTAAAGATTAAAAACGGCATCGGGTGCTGATATTGACGAATGATATCAATCAAACTGGCATCAATGTTTTTCATTCCCGTCAGAATATTATGATAGACGATCGGAAAGGTCATTAAAAGAATGATGATGAGAATGCACATAAACTGATCAAACCAAACAAGCAGAATAATCATATAGGAAATCTGCGGAATGGTTTGCAGAAAAGAAAGAATGGGGCTTAGGAAAGCTTCAACCTGTGAATGAAAGGAAGCAAGCAGTCCTAAGCTGATTCCCAATAGAAGCGCAATCAGAAAACTTAAATTTGCACGGAGAAGGGTTGTTGCCACCGCTCCATAAAATTTACCTGATAACAGCATTTCGTAGATTCTCGTAAAAACATGGATGGGCTGAGGAAGCAGAACTTCTCTGGCTGTCAGCATGGCTAGAAATTGCCATAGTAGGATCAATATAATGATCGATAAACATTTTTTATTCATTCAATAACATGCTGTTATCAAAATCAATATTAAATTCTTTTAAGAAAGTTGTGATATCATTTGTAACATCTTTAGCTTTCTTATACTTAATATTTTGCTTATCTAAAGATTTTAAAGTCACTTCTTTGCTAGGTAATTTTAATGTATCGACACCAATCGTGTCTAAATATCCATCCATACCATTAAAACCGCCATCGCAGTATTCCTGGATCTGTTTTGTTACTTCTTTGACCGCCTCACTGTCTTTAGCAAAAATAGCGGCTTGCGGATATCCGTATTCTGTTCCTTTAGCGTCAGCATAGGCTTGCTGAAGATCCATTAAGACCTGCAATTCAATCCCTTCACTTTTAGCTTTAGCAATGGTTGCGGTGGCTAGTGGTTCAGCGAGCAATCCCACTTTGCTTTGACCGCTTAATAACTGAGTCTGCACATAATTACCGGCATTATAGTAATTAGGGGTTAAAGCAGTGTCAATATTGGCAGTATTGTAAATCTTTTCCGGTACAGCACCCTGACCAAATAAAGCAATTTCACCTTGTTCACTCAATGCTTCCTGGCCGGTTCCGACTAAATAAAGGTTTCCCCAAGTGATGATACTGTCGAGACGATAATCAGTCTGATTCGCAGCTATCAATTTTCCACCAAGATTGATGGGGGCAATGATGAGATCATACTCACTGTCTTTTTTAGAGAGCTCAGCAATCAAAAGATCGGTGCCTTCCACAATCGTGACATTATGATCTTCGTAAATGCTAGTGAGCGCCAATGACGGCGCACCACTAGGACAAAGGATATTTAGTTTTTTACTTTCGGTTTTTGGACTGCTGCTGCATCCCCCTATAAATAAAAGTGTACAACATAATAAATATTTAATAAACTTCATACGACTTCCCCCGTTAATCCTTATCCGGATATTTTTCCCTCTTACTGTAGGTTGTGTGTAATAATTCATGAGCTAAGTGTGAATTTGGGGCTCCTAAGAAATTATCATACAATTCTTGAATCTGTTTGTTTTTATGTGATTTTCTTACTGGCAATGATTCATCTTCATCATAGAGTGCTTTAGCACGTGCTAATTTATAGTTAAACCCGCTGTTTCGTACTAAGGCATTGATATAAGATTGTCCGCCACCATTGACACATCCGCCAGGACATCCCATGATTTCAATAAAATGATAAGGCGATGTTCCTTTCTTGATATCTTCCAACAACGGACGAGCGACGCTCATTGATTGAGCAACAGCAACTTTTACTTCTAAATCCCCGATGTTGAGCGTAGCTTCTTTAAGTCCTTCGACACCACGCACTTGCTGATATTCGATTTCTTCAATGTCTTGGTTTGTTAAAACATCGGCCACTGTTCTTAATGCAGCTTCCATAACACCACCGCTGGCACCAAAAATCACCCCGGCTCCACTGTATTCTCCAAAGAAATCCTGATCGAACTGGTCATCTGCTAAGTCTTTAAAGTTGATTCCGAACATTTTGATCATCTTGCCAAGTTCACGTGTTGTAATAACCGCATCAACATCTTTCATTCCGTTATTGATCATTTGTTCACGTTCTTTTTCCCCTTTTTTAGCGACACAAGGCATAACGCTAACAACATAGATATCTTTCGGATCTAAACGCTGCTGTTTTGCGTAATAAGATTTAGCCATGGCACCAAACATCATATGCGGGGATTTACAGCTTGATAAATGATCTAATATTTCTGGATATTGAGTTTCTACATAATTGACCCATCCTGGTGAACAAGAAGTAATCATTGGCAAAACACCATCTTCTTTAACACGATGGATGAATTCATAGCCTTCTTCCATAATGGTCAAATCGGCTGCGAAGTTTGTATCATATACTCGGTCAAATCCCATCATTTTAAGAGCGGCTACCATTTTACCGGTAACACGAGTACCGATCGGCATGCCAAATTCTTCACCGAGGCTGGCACGAACCGCTGGTGCTGTTTGCACAATAACATGTTTATGTGGATCGTTGATGGCATTGATAACATCATGAATTTCTTCTTTTTCATGAAGTGCCCCAACCGGACATACATTGATACATTGTCCGCACTGCATACAGTTGACATCATTGAAACTGCGGTCATAAACCGGACCGACTTTAGTTTTAAAGCCACGATCCATGAATCCGAGAACACCTAATCCTTGAATCTTCTTGCAGGCCGCAACGCATCGTCCGCATAAAACACATTTAGACGTATCACGAACGATTCCTGGTGATACCTCATCAAAAGTAGAAGGTGTTTTATTTCCTGCATAGGCATCTTCACGCACACCTAATTCCTGACATAGACGCTGTAATTCGCAATTTGTGTTGCGAATACATGACAAACAGTCTTTAGAGTGATTCGATACAATTAATTCTACCACATTTTTTCTTGCTTCTAAAGCACGAACAGAATGTGTTTTGACAACAAGTCCTTCTCTTACCGGATAAACACAAGCTGCACATAAGGTACGTGCCCCTTCAATTTCTACCTGACAAACACGACAAGCTCCGGTTCCGGTCAAATCTTTTAAGTAGCAAAGAGTAGGGATGTGAATACCATTTTCTCTAGCAACTTCTAAAACAGTCTGACCTTCTTCGGCTTCAACTACACGATTATTGATTGTTAGTTTTATTTTTCCCATTATTCTCATCTCCTACTTTCTTTCGATTGCTTCAAAGTGACAAGCTTTGATACAGTTTCCACACTTGATACATTTTTCCATATCAATATGATATGTTTCTTTACCTACAGCACCGCTTATTGCACTTACCGGACATTGACGTGCACATAATCCACATTTTCTACATTTTTCTGCATTGACTTTATATTCTAACAAGGCTTTACAGATTCCGGCAGGACATTTTTTATCTACGACATGGGCGATATATTCGTCTTTAAAATGTTCTAAAGTAGATAAGACAGGGTTAGGGGCAGACTGTCCCAAACCACATAATGCTGTGTCTTTGATTGTATGAGACAACGTTTCCAGTTCATCTAGTAAGTCTAAAGTTCCTTCACCGTTGCAGATTTTCTCTAAAATTTCTAACAAACGTTTAGTTCCGACACGACAAGGTGTACATTTACCACATGATTCATCAACGATGAAATCCATATAGAAACGGGCAACGTCTACCATACAGTTATCTTCATCAAGGACGATCATCCCACCAGATCCCATCATAGAACCTAATTTGATCAGTTCATCAAAACCGATTGGTGTATCTAACTGTTCTTCGGTTAAGCATCCGCCACTTGGACCACCGGTCTGAACTGCTTTGAATTCTTTACGGTTAGGGCATCCGCCACCGATTTCATAAATAATTTCTCTTAATGTGGTCCCCATTGGCACTTCTACTAATCCGGTATTGGTGATTTTTCCGCCAAGCGCAAATACTTTTGTTCCCGGAGAAGTTTCTGTTCCGATGGATTTAAACCAATCCGCTCCATTTAAGATAATCTGGGTAAGGTTTGCATATGTTTCTACATTGTTAATGATGGTTGGTTTTCCCCAAACCCCACGTTCAGCCGGAAATGGCGGTTTTGGAATCGGCATCCCTCGCTCCCCTTGAATAGATTGAATCAAGGCCGTTTCTTCACCACAGACAAAAGCTCCGGCTCCCAAACGGATTTCCAAATCAAAGTCAAATCCGGTACCAAAAATATTATCTCCTAATAATCCTAATTCTTTTGCTTGTGAAATCGCTGTTTCCAAACGTTCCACAGCAATTGGATATTCTGCACGAATATAAATATATCCATGATGGGCACCGATTGCATATCCGGCAATGGCCATTGCTTCTAAAATACTATGTGGATTTCCTTCGAGAATTGAACGATCCATAAAAGCTCCCGGATCTCCTTCGTCAGCATTACAGATGACATATTTTTCATCTCCCGGCTGATTTAATGCAGCTTGCCATTTCACTCCGGTAGGGAAACCTCCACCACCGCGTCCACGTAAACCACTGGCTTTGATTTCGTCCACTACTTCTTGCGGGCTCATTTCCGTTAATGCTTTTCCTAAAGCGGCATATCCGTCTTTTCCGATATATTCTTCAATATTCTCAGGATCGATGACACCGCAGTTATGCAGCGCAATTCTTTTTTGCTTTTCGTAGAATTTAGTGTGATTGATGTCCAAGATTTCTTTGCTGACTTCATCGCTCTCATTCAGCATTAATCGTGTAACCGGACGTCCTTTATAGAAATGTTCCATGACAATTTCTTTGACATCTTCCGGCTTCACAGATTTATAAATGATATTGTCCGGATAAATGCAGATATTTGGTCCAAAACCACATAGACCTAAGCATCCTGTCTTTAAAACGGAAACTTCATTTTGTAAACCGATACTGCGGATTTCTTCTTTAAATAGTTCAATCAATTCCCCGGAATTTCCGATTGTACATCCTGTACCGGCACAAACCATGACTTGAATTCTTTCCATGTTTCATCCTCCCCTATTGCTTATACTTTCCAACGGTATATTCCGTTACTACTTGTCCTTCGATTAAATGGCGAGTTACAACTTCTGCTGCTTTTTCTGCATCCATTAATACATAGGTTGTTTTGTTTCCCTCTTTATCAAAAACTTCGACGATAGGCTCTAATGTACACATTCCGATACACCCTGTCTGAGTGACTGTTACTGGTAAATGATGCTGTGCTACTTCTTCCACTAATTTATTTAATACGGGCCTTGCTCCTGCGGCAATACCACAGGTTGCCATTCCAACGACAACACGATATTGATTTTCATCATCAGAACGCATTGCCATTTTCTTTTTGGCTTGTTCTCTCATTTTCTCTAAATCTTTTAATGACTTCATTGGCTGAGTCCCTCCTTTATATAGTCCTTAAGCCATAGTATGATTTCCGGCTCATTTATTTTAACACCATCCAAGATGGCTTTTATTTCTTTTGTATCTAAACAGAATTGATGCGTATCGCTTGTATAGGTAAAGAGATAATCAATTTGATCGTTTGCTTGAACTAATGTAGCTAAGGTTTCCGCTAGATCTCCTAATGGCGGAGTATCCCAATGATTTTTAATGTAGCATGCTTTAATCATGGTTCCTTTTCCAACAGTGGATGAAATATCGAAAGTTCCTCCTGTTGCTAAAACGCCTTCTTTAAAAAGCGGGACACCTAATCCTACTTTTCTAGTCGTACGAGTGGTAAAGAAAGGGTCCATGACATGCTGAATCGTTTCTTCATCCATACCACAGCCATCATCTTCAACAATGATCTCAATCATGTTTTCTTTTTCACTGTCATGAATGCGGATGGTAATCATTTTAGCTAGGGCACGAATCGAGTTATATACAATATCTAATAAATGCATTGCAATATCAGGCATAATTTATCTCCATAATTCTTCAAATTGAGTTTGAGTCATTGAGTGAAGCGGTTCACTGATATCAATCAGCTGATGAGCATCACTATTTCTAAAAAAAGGAATATCTTTTAGATAAGGTGTTCTTTTCTTTACAATGTCAATCTGTTCATCGCTTTTGACTTCAATTCCCTCGATTTTTAAATCGGGAGGGATAAACCCCAAATTTTCAAAAACACTGTAACGTTTATCTAAAACATGAGCTAGGACGGCAATCCCATGATGCTGATGGATGGCAGCAACTGTATCTTCAAGCGAAGTATCAAGCGACGAAAGCAGCAAGCGTTCTTCATGATCAATGATTTCATCATTTTGATTGAAGATCAGCTGATTGCCAAAAAACTCGGGCTTATTTAAAATCACTTGTAAGTGCTGATCTATCCATTCCTGCATGACAGGAAGAACTTTATCTTCTCTGAAATATCCCAGCACATGAATCTCTTCTCGAGTTTGTAATTCAACTCCATAGATGATCTGCACTTTATTACGGCTTATTTGTTTTAGATAGGTCTGTTGTTTTAATGAATTGTGGTCTGTAACAGCGATGACATCCAATTCTTTAATCATCGCCATGTTAATAATATTATTAATGGTCATGGAGTCATCTCCACATGGCGATAAAGCAGAATGGATATGCAAATCGTAAAACATCTTAAATACCTAAAGCTATTAATTTTTTTACTGCTTCATAAGCAGAAAGATGAGTTGTATATAGCGGAAGATTTAATTCTTTAGCCCTTTCTAACGTTGCATCGTCAACTTGTGTTCCTTCGACAAACAGGATGCCTGCCATATCGACAAGGGTTGCCACAGCGAGTGCATTCAAATGCGCTTGAACCGTCAGCCAAAGCTGATTCTCTTCAGCCTTGCTCATCACGATACTTAATAGATCTCCAATGTAGGCACCTTCCATTTGTTTATCTTGGTCACCGGCATGGATCATTTTTATTTCTTCAAGTTGATTTATATCTTTAATCAGCATGATCGTCTCTCCTTTTTACCCGACAATAGGAATCATCGGCTTCATTATCTACAATCTGTTCGGCAAGTGCGCGGCAGTTAGGAAAACCACAGGCACCGCAGTCAAACTGAGGCAGTGTACTCAGCACCTCACTGATCTTTTTAAAACGCTGCATCTTTTCTTTCATACTAATATGTTCTTCATCGATTAACTCATGTTCCTTAAAGTAATCTTCGTTATTAAGCAAAGCAAGATGATGGGTAGAGTGCCCGACCATTTGATCAATATTTAATCGTCCGATAAAAGGATTCGACCATAAGAAGTATCCGCCGATACAGCCTTTATAACAGGCAAATAAACCTAACAGACCAATTTCATCCATATGACCAAACTCCGCCAGTTCCAATACTTTTTTAACGTTATCAATACCACTGATACTGACAACGGGACGAGTTCCCTGTGCAAAATGATAGAAATCACTGACCACGCTTTGAATCCCTTCCTGACTAATTCGAAGTTCCGCTTCATCTTCATTTTTTAAGCGATTGATTTTCGGAAAAATGTGCGATACGCTCATCGCATGATCAATAAAGGAATCTTCATTATCATAGGGATGTTTCGCTAAAGTCATTTTTCCGACACATTCACATAAAGAATAAATCCCAACTTTACCATGCTGATCTGCAAGTCGGTCACGCACTTTTTTAGCGGCAACTTCGACAGGATAGTTGAAAGGCAGCAGATTATCCACTAAAGTCGGATAGCTTTGTTTAATTAGTCGGTTAATCGTCGGACAGAATGAGGAGATTTTTAAACTGTTCTCGTTTTCTATCTGATGCATGGACTCCATATACAAAGCGCCCTCAATATCACTGTATTGCACGACTTCATCAAAACCCAAACGTTCGATTGCTTTAAACATTTTTTTCGCTTCCCCAAAGTTCTTAAAATCTGAAAAGATACTGGTTGAAACGAGAATAACGCGATAATCATATTGTGACATGGTTTTTGTTATATGTTCATTGGTAATCTTAAGACCACGGCTATCGCAGCTTTCAATGCACATGTCACAGTCAATACATTTCTTTTGATCGATTTTGATCTCGTTGTTTTTTAATGTGATGGCCTCTGTGGGACAAGCACGTATACATTTTAAACAGTTTTTACAGGAAGGCAATGTGTAACAAATTGTCGGTTTCATGAAGAAAACCTCATTTTAAGATGTGTCCCTTGGGGTGAAGATTCAATATGGAAATCATTGGCAACACGTTTCATGTTCACTAATCCCATTCCTGCACCAAAACCAAGTTCTCTTGCTTTTGCTGAAGCGGTTGACCACCCCGGCTGCAAAGCCAAATCTAAATTAGGAATACCGGGACCAATATCATCAAAGCATAAAATCACTTCTCCTTCATCGCTCAGTTCAAAAGTAATATCGCCTCCTAAACTGTGAATAATCATATTGATCTCTGCTTCATAAGCGGCAATCGCCACATTCCTTAATGTTTTAGTATCTAATCCCAACTGTTTTAATGTTCGCTTGATGTCACTTGATACTTTTCCAGCATTTTCATAATCGTCTTTCAAGACGTCATAATGCTTAATCATTTAATCTTCCCAATCCGGCTTCATAAAGTAAACCGCATGTCTGAAACATCGTATGCTTAACACTAAGAAGAGCAATGCCTGACATTTTCGCTGTTTGAATTTGTTCCTCGTTTGGAATTTTTCCGCGCACATAAACGATAACGGATAAATCCAGCATTTCAGCGGTACGGATTGCCTGTGTGTTTGCCAAACCGGTGATCAGTAATGTAGCTTCATTATGATCTAATATCAAGGCGAGAGCATCACTCATCAAATCACTGGCAAAAGCATCGATATACTCTTTCTCCAAAATTGCTGGATCTTCAGAATAAATGACATCTGCATCAAGAATTTTAATCACATCTTTTAAAATCATGCCTGTGCCTCAGGAGTCTCTCCTTTTTTATAAGAAAGGACTAAGTATTTGAGTTCATCCAATTGTTTAGAACAACCAAAGACGACTCCATCTACACTGACTACCGGAGCTAAACCGCAGGCTCCGACACAACGGGTTGCATCGATCGAAAAAATACCATCTTCACTTGTTCCATTAACAGGGGCCCCGGTCATTTCTACTAATAAATCCAAAATTGTCTGTGAACCATTGACATAGCAGGCAGTCCCCAAGCATACCCCAATGACATGTTCACCTTTAGGTTCAGTTGTAAACTGTGCATAGAAAGTCACTACACCATAAATTTGTGATACCGGGATATCTAAAGCATCACTCATCATCTGCATTGCTTTGAATGGAATATATCCAAGTTCATGCTGTATTTCATGAAGCATTAATTTTACCGGTCCCATCTCGTCTTTATGGCGATAAATGACATCCTCGACGAAGTCTATAGCCTTCTTATTTAATTTTTCCATTTCCACACCTCTTTCTTATTTTTATCTATTCCCATTATAACAAAAAACACCATAAAATGATACCGTTTTCATTTTTCGAATAGAGTTTTGAAAACACATTATAATTCTATTATAAATTTAATAAGAAATATGTTAAAATACAAAAAAAGAGGTGACCTTATGGATATAGAAAAAAAGCGTTCTTTTATTATTAATGTACTTTATTATGGGTTAATTGCCATCATTGCTTATTTTGTTTTCAAGTACGCTATGGCATGGCTGTTTCCTTTTATATTAGCTTTTTTGATTGTGGCATTGCTGCAGATGATCATTAAGCCTTTAAAAAGAGTGATGCACGCTAAAAATGAACGAATTGCCATTATCATTTTATTATTGTTGTATATATTGATTGGAGCCGGAATCAGTTTGCTTGTCTTTAAGCTGGTGATTATTATCGGAGAAAATTTAAAAAATCTTCCAACCCTGATTGAAGTATATATTGAGCCAACCGTAACGAGATTGTTTAATGATATAGAAAGTTTAGTAGGCAGTCTTTCTCCGCAGCTGTTGGCAATGCTGAAAGACGCAGAGTCTAACTTTATGGAAATTGTGGTCGCTTTTGGAAGTGTGATTTCAAGCAGTTCAATGAAATTTATTTCGGGATTTATTGCCAGTATTCCAAATTTTCTGTTAAGTGCTTTGGTGACCATCATTTCTTCTTTCTTTATCGCCATCGATTATCATCATATCAATCGATTTATCTTAGCTCAGTGTTCACCTAAGGTAAAAGGCCTGCTTTATGAAATTAAGGATTATGCAGTCAACACATTACTGCAAATCATCTTTGCATATGCGAAACTAATGACGATTACGTTTGTGGAATTATCAGTGGGGTTTATGATTTTGGGAGTAGGCAGTCCTTTCTTAATTGCCTTGCTGATTTCAATCTTTGATGTTCTGCCTGTTTTGGGAACCGGCGGCATTATGATTCCATGGGTAGTTTACCTGTTTATCAATAATGAAATTACTTTAGCGATAGGAATGTTGATTCTTTATATTATAATCACTATCATCCGCAATATCATTGAACCAAAGATAGTCGGAAAACAAGTGGGAATCCATCCATTGCTGATGCTGATTAGTATGTTTGCCGGAGCAAAAGTATTTGGCGTATTGGGGCTGTTGATTTGCCCGATCGTGATTATTATTATCATGAATCTTAATGATACTGGTAAAATTCACTTGTATCGAAATATTAATGACGAACCTGATCCATCTTCATGATGGATCTTTTTTATTAAAAAGACGAACTCTTTAGAATCCGTCTTTCTCTTATAATATATTAAAATGTTTTAAAGCATTGACAATACCACCATCTAAATAATCACTGCTGATATATGTCGCTTCCTTTTTTAGGCTATCAATGGCGTTGCCCATCGCTATTTTATTTTTAACGGACTTAAACATACATAAATCGTTGCTGCCATCACCAAATGCAAAACTATCGGCATCTTCCATTTTTAAATGTTTTAATACGCTGGCAATTCCGTCACCTTTGTCATGTGAGATTGTTGTCGCATCCGCTGAAAAAGCACCATGATGGTCATTTAATATAACCTCCTTTTCAAAGGCATTGACAATCTGTTTAAAATGATCATCGTCTTTGTAGAAAACATCAAAGATATAGGGGGTTATTTCTTCGGGCTTCCAAACACGTTCAAAAAAATCATCTCGTTTATACTGACCGTTTAATTTTTCAAACAATGTCTCTGATACATTGCTGATATAGCCTTTTTGACTGCCGATAAACGCATAATCACAATGGACACTTTCACAGATAGAGATAAAGCGTTTTACTTCCTCGGGTGTCAACGGTTTATCCAATATTTGTTCATTATGAAAATAAGCTTGGCGACCATTGCTGGTAATATAACCATCGACTAAATCACCAAACAGCATTTTAGCGTAGCCGATTGGGCGACCGGTACAAATAAATGTATAATGTCCAAGTTTATGAAGTTGTTTTAAAGCTGTGATATTTTCTTTTGGAATATGCTGACCATGAGCAATGGTTCCATCAATATCAAAGAAAAATAATTTTGTCATAATCTCACCTCTAAGTCATTGTAACAAATTTTTATTCCTTATGTAAGCGTTTCAGTGTATAATCAAAAAAGGAGGGTGAATAACATGTATTTAGTATTTGATATTGGCGGGTCATTCGTAAAATATGCAACAATTACCCCAACGGGAGAAATCACATCTAAAGATAAAATTCCTACTGTTCTTGATCAAGGAGCAGAAGGATTCATCGATTCTTTGGAAAAGGTATATCAACAATTCAAAGGCCAAGTGGAGGGGATTGCAATATCAACTCCGGGAGCTGTCGATGTGGAAAAAGGAATCGTTTATAATGGTGGGAATCTTCCTTTTCTGCATCAAGTATGTCTAAAAGACGTTGTTTCAAAACGTTGTGATCATTTACCTGTAGCAGTAGAAAATGACGGGAAATGTGCGGGCTTAGCCGAAGTTTGGATTGGAAGTGCAAAAGATGTTCAAGATGCGATTGTGATTGCCTTTGGTACCGGTATAGCCGGAGCGGTCATTAAAAATAAACGTATTCATCGTGGAAATCGTTTAATCGCGGGAGAAGTAAGTTTCCTGCTAAATGAAATGGATCGTCATAAGGAACCGGTCATTTGGGCACATCAAAATTCAGCGTTGCTTTTAGGCGCTAAATTATCAATAAAAAAAGGAATGCCCAAAGATGCTTTTGATGGTGAAAAGTTCTTTGAAATGCTTCATGAGGGGGATCATGATGCTAAAGAAATTTTAAAAGATTTCTGTTATTCAGCGGCAGTACATTTTTATAACTGCCAGTTAATTTTTGATCCGGATATGATTTGTATCGGTGGCGGAATCAGTGAACAGCCACGCTTGATTGAAGAATTGAAAAATCAGGTAGATGTTATTTGGGAAAAAGTTCCACACATCGGAAAACCAAATGTCGTGAAATGTAAATTCAATAATGATTCTAATCTCTTAGGGGCTCTATACAATTTCATGCAGTTATATCAATTAGTATAATAAAAATGAAAATACACAGTGAGTACAAAACATTGTATCGGCTGTGTATTTTTTTATAGGAGTGTCTTATGGAATGGTGATTTCTTTATCTAAAGCAGAATGAGGAACTTCATGATTGTTCATCAAATTTTTGAAAAACTGCTGATAAACTATTCTGTTTATATTAGATTTTAAATAAATAAAGTGCATCGGTCGCGTAATTTCAAAATCGGTTACACGAAGTTCTTTTAACTGTCCTTTTTTTAATTCTTCTGCCACGACCCCTTCATAAACAAAGGTAATGCCATTCGTATGCTTGATTAATGTTTTAATCATTGATAGATTTCCGATTTCATTGCAATGATGAAAAGAATGAAGATGGTAGAGTGTCTGATTCAAATAATCTTCTAAAATGGCTCGTGTACCGGATCCTTTTTCACGGACAAACAAAGGATAAGAAAATAAGTCATTGAAGGAAATATCCCGATCGGTAAGTGGATGGATACTTCGTGCTACCGGAATAAAACGTTCTTTCTTAAATAAATGATAATCAAAAAGATCGGCATCAAAATGACCTTCGACAAAAGCACATTCCACTTTTCCATTCATCATTTCCTGAATAAGATTTTGTGTGTTTGCCACAATAATCTGATATTCTTGCTTAGAGGTGATTAACACTGGAGCAAGCAAGGTTGGAATATAGTAGTCGGCAATCGACAGTGTTGCACCGATTGTAAATGGTGCAGAGTGCATAGTAATCATTTTTTCAAAAAGTTCTTCATTATGAATCTGAATCCTTGCATAATCGTACAGCATTTCCCCTGCTTTAGTTAATCGAAAAGATTTATGCGGATGATCAATCAGCTTATGCTGATAATGCTGTTCTAGTGCTTTGATATGCTGAGTAACAGCAGGCTGTGTTAAATGAAGCAGATTCGCTGCCTGTGTATAGTTTTGACATTCAACTACTTTAACAAATGTTTTAAGTTTATCGTCGATCATAAGCTCACCTCTAAATAAATTATAATATAAACTTATGATAAATAAAATATTATAATTTTTATTTATGTTTATTCTATGTTACACTGCAAAAGATAGATGGGGGAGAAGATTATGGAAAAAATAAAAGCATATGGACCGGGGTTTATTGTTTGTCTGATCATTGGTTTAATCGCACAGCAGATTGCAAAATTAGTTCCTAGTATTGGAGCGGCACTGTTTGCAATCGGGATGGGGATGCTGGCTGGCAATACCTTTTTAAATAAAGAGATCTTTAATATGGGAACAAAGTTTTCTGAAAGCCGACTATTGGAGTATTCAATTGTCCTAACCGGATTGACATTGCAGTTAACCGATATCATGGGAATTGGAGTGCAGGGTGTAGGCTTTATTGCCTTGCAAATGACATGTACGGTCATGACTTGCTATTTCATTGGAAAAAAACTTGGCTTTGCAAAAAAGTTTTCTTTGCTGATGTGTGCCGGGAATGCGGTTTGCGGATCATCTGCTATCGGAACAGTAGCTCCGATTGTAGAGGCTGACAGTAAAGATAAAGGGATTTCAATCACCATTGTCAATGTGACAGGAACCGTTTTAATGGTAGTGTTACCACTTTTGACAGGTTGGCTGTATCATCATGAAACCTTAAAAACGTCGGCAATGATTGGCGGAACGCTACAATCAATCGGTCAAGTCATTGCTTCTGCGGTAATGGTCAATGGAGAAGTGGTAGAATTTGCGACTATTTTTAAGATTGTAAGGATTATTTTTATCGTATTTATTGCATTGTTTTATTCAAAGATGAATTTAGGAGAGGGAGAACCACTTTTTTCTAAACATACAAAAACAGCTGCCAAAGTGAAAGCAGGAATTCCTTGGTTCGTGGTTGGATTCTTTGTTCTGAGTCTTTTAAACAGCACAGGGTTAATTCCGCATGTTGTATCAGTTATGGCAAAAAGCATTAGTTCACAATTTGAAATTATTGCTTTAGCGGCAATCGGGATGCGAGTGAAGTTCAAAGACTTAGTCAAAGAAGGACCAAAAGCCATTCTTTATGGCGGATTGACCGGAACGGCACAAATTATCTTGGCGATAATCTTTATATCCATCTTATTTGCCTAATAAAAAGGATCAGTCCCAAGATGACATGATCCTTTTTAAATTCTCTAAAATTTGTATATGGTTTGTTTCATTCACTTCCAATAAACAGCTTTCGTTATTCGCAAATACTAAGGCACTTAATTCATCGGTTATTGTAGAAAGTGAGCCAATGATATGTTTATCACTATAAAGACAACGATCAAATTCTTCTAAAAAGATCAGAGCTTTATGATCGGATAGAAAAAGCGGGTCCATTTTAATAATCGTAGCAGAGGATTGAAGACTGTTCATAAGAACTTTAGCACCGAAATAGTCTAAAATATTGGGAACTGTCACAACTTGCTGATTGTTGATCTTAACTTCAATCGGTAAATCGTTGTCATAATCTTCTACCTCGACATGGCTATGGAGATAACGTCCTTTTTCCTGACCATTGATTATATAAGGTAAGATTGTAAAACCGCTGAATGCCTGACCTTTCAATAACTCGTCAATAATGTTGGTTTTCAGTTGATTATTATCTCCCAATAAAAAAATATGTTTAAACATCTTCTTCATCTCCCCAGTTTGGTATATTGGATTTGTATTTTAACTGAATATCTTGGATATTGAAAATCCAACTTTGTCTGCTAACATCACGAGGAAACAATAAGACAAGATCTTTAGGATTGTCTAAATAACCAAGATAAGCATATTCTAATACTTCTTTGTTAAGTTCAATAACTTTTTGAATAGTTATAATAGAAGCTTGTTCGATATAAAAAGGATCAATATTTTGATCATGCAAATATTCACGAAAGCTCACAACATGAAAGTTCAGGTGTTGAATTTGATCCCTTTCATCTAAATACTGATATGTAAAAGTTGTTGTGGGATAGATACGCATTATATTTCCTCCTTAAATAACTGTAACTGCAAGCAAGCCGCCATAATGCCATCTTGACCAATCGGGTGAGTTACGATCGTTGCACAGCGTTTGACGTCTTCAATGCTTTGTCCCATGACTACAGCCGTTTTGGCGTGTTGAAGCATCTTGATATCATTAGGCGAATCACCAAAAGCAATATAAGAAGTATGACCGTAGTGGCGAAGCAGATATTCAATGGAAGAGGCTTTACTGACTCCTTTTGGACTGATCTCTGCATAATTTAAGGCACAAGGAATAATATCAATGTCCTCAATATGCGAAAAATCTTGATAATCTTCTGATTTAGGGGCATATATGTTCATGGCTTCTACTTCCTGCTGATCAAAGATTCCGACTGGTGGTATTGGATTATTGAAATGCTGATGAACTGATACTGTATTTTCATCGGCAGCTTGGGAAATGAAACGCTCTTTGCATTTGACAACGACAGGATAATTTTTTTGTGATGCCATCTTTAAAAAAGCATTGACTGATTTTCTTGGGATCAAGGCTTTAAAAAGAATCTGACGATTTTGATCTAAAACCAATTGTCCGTTATTGCAAATAATGCCATCCCAATTTATGATCTCTGTTAAGTGAGTACGCAATAAAGAGTCATAGCTTCTTCCTGTTGCGATGCACAGCAAATGCCCGCTTTGCTTTAATTTAATCAGAGCTTTTTTAGTAGATTTAGTCATATGAAATTGTGAATCCAGCAATGTTCCGTCAACATCAAAAAATAAGATTTCCTGCATTTTATCACCTCATCTTTAAAATTATAGCAAAATCCTTTCATAAGTACATAAATATTATCTTTTTCTCTTCAAATTTGTAGTCAAAAAGATAAAAATATGTTAAAAAGTTAGAAGGTAATATAGAAAGGAAAGAACATGGAATTTTATCAGGAAGTAGAAAGAAGTATTATAAAAAAATATCGTAAAGAAATATGGCGACCTTTTATAAAAGCCATTAATGAATATCAGCTGATCAAAGATGGGGATCATATTGGCATTTGTATTTCCGGAGGCAAGGATTCAATGCTGATGGCAAAACTGTTTCAGGAATTAAAGCGTCATGGACAGAATAATTTTGACATTGAATTTATTGTTATGGATCCGGGATATAAAGAAGAAAATTTGCAGTTAATCAAAGACAATGCGAAAAAATTAGACATCCCGATACAGATTTTTAAGTCAGATATTTTTGAGATCGTGGATTCAGTGGATGAAAATCCATGCTATTTATGTGCCAGAATGCGACGCGGTTATTTATATCGCTTTGCTCAAAGTCTGGGATGCAATAAAATTGCGTTGGGACATCATTTTGATGATGCGATTGAAACAATATTGATGAGTATGTTTTATGGTTCAGAGATTAAAACCATGATGCCAAAACTACATAGCGACAATTTTGAGGGAATGGAATTGATACGTCCTTTATACTTAGTTAAAGAAGCGGCAATCATTCGTTGGCGTGACTATCATCAATTAAAGTTTTTATTATGTGCCTGCCGATTAACCGAAACAATCACGGATACAGGCGGGGGTTCTAAGAGAAATGAAATGAAACGTTTAATTGCTGCTTATCGTAAGATTTATCCGAATGTGGATATTAATATATTCAGAAGTATTCATAATATCAATTTAGATACAGTGATTGGGTATAAAAAAGATGGAATCGCTCATAGTTTTTTAGATGATTATGATGAAAAATAAACGCTTTTAAAGGAGGCGGACGTATGGCTGTATATTTATCGGAACCTATTCATCCGGATAGTTATGCACTTTTGAAAAGTAAAACTGAGATTGTTGAAGACTTTTCTCAGCCACAAAAGATTGAGGGGTTAATTACTCGTAATATAAAGGTGGATAAAGCCTTGATGGATCAACTGCCCAATTTAAAAATCATTGGCATTCATGGCAGTGGCTGTGATGATGTGGATATCATCGAAGCAAAAAAACGTCATATTCAAGTGTATAATGCTCCCTATCAAAACAGTGCTTCGGTGGCAGAGATGATTGTCATGTTCATGCTGGCTTTGTCAAGACACCTCATCAAAGCAGAATATGATTATTCTGCGCAGACCGTTTGTGAGTTGGCACCGTCTTCTTTAATGGGACAGGAATTAACCGGGAAAACTGTCGGGTTTATCGGTGTTGGTGCTATTGCAAAACAAGCAATCGGAATTTTAAAAGATGGATTTAAGATGAAAGTGCTGGGGTATTCTCGACATTTGAATCAAGCGGCGGCAAACGGATTAGGTATCACACGTTGTGAAACTCTTTATGATGTACTAAGTCAAAGTGACTATGTATGCTTATGTTTGCCTCTGAATGAAGAAACCGATCATTTGATTGGAAGAAAAGAATTAGAAGCAATGAAATCGACTGCTTTTTTAATCAACACGTCTCGCGGTGCCATCATTGATGAAGAAGCAATGTATGTTGCTTTAAAAGAAAAGAAGATTGCCGGTGCGGCCAGTGATGTATTAACGCATGAACCGCATTTTTCAAAATTGATGCTGTTGGAAAACATGATCGTTACTCCTCATTTAGGGGCAAATACAAATGAGGCATTGAAGCGAGTAGGGGATTTATGTGTCCGTCAAATGATTGATGCTCTTCATCGGCGCCCAATTGATTTTGAGGTAAAAGAATGAAAGAGAATGCCCAGGAAGTGGTCGAACTTTGTGTTCAGACCGGAGAGCTTCTTTTAAAAAGCGGGGCGGAAATCTTTCGTGTACAAGATACGCTGGAACGTATTGCAGACAGTTATGGTATCGAACAGTTTCATGTATATGTGATTGCCAATGGGCTTTTTGTCAGTGTCAACGATGGAGAAAAACTCTACACGACTCAGTTACGTTATGTTCCTTTGGCCCCTGTTCATTTAGGCAGAATATGTGCAGTTAATGAGCTGTCTCGTATGATCTGTGATCAACAGTTACCGCTTAAAGATGCCTATTTAAAAATTGAGGAAGCAAAACAGATTCCTTTTTCTTCTCCTCATATGCAGATTTTAGCATCCGGAGTGGGTGCCGCTACGTTTTGTTATTTATTGGGGGGCAGTGTGATGGATAGTGCAGCTTCTTTTATCTCGGGACTTGCCTTATATATTTTTTTCTTATATATATTAAAGGGAAAGACAAGCAAAATCATGCAGAATATCTTAGGGAGCAGTGTGGTTGGACTGATTGGCTGTTTATCCTATCATTTTGGCTTAGGCAATTCTTTGGATCATATTATTATGGGTTCCATTATCCCTTTAGTTCCCGGGGTACTGATTACCACTTCTGTTCGAGATATTATCAACAGTGATTATTTATCCGGTATGATACATCTTTTAGATGCCGTACTGGTTGCAGGATGTATTGCCTGTGGGGTCGGAATCAGTCTTTCCATTTATCAAATGTTAGGGGTGGTATTATGATCAGTCAGGCTTTAGTGGCATTGATCGGAACCATTTCTTTTTCTGTTTTATTTAGTGTTCCTGTCAGTGAATATCTTTACTGTGGCCTTTCGGGGATGATCGGTTGGCTGTGTTATTTAGGCGGGGTGTCTTTAGGACTGGGGTATGCGAAAGCGATCTTTATTGGAGCATTGGTATTAACGATCCTTTGCCGTTATTTAGCGGTGAAAAGGAAATTGCCATTGACCGTTTTTCTGATCTGTGGCATCTTCCCTTTAGTTCCCGGTGCCGGTATTTATTATACAGCCTATTATTTTATAACGAATCAGCATTCGCTTGCTCTTGCTAAAGGCTTGGAAACTTTTTCTACCGCAGTTATGATTGCTTTAGGCATTGTCTTTGCTTTAGCGATTCCTCATACATTTTTCAAAAGAACAAAATAAAAAAGGCGGGGTGTATCCCGTCTTTTCTTTATTCCGTTACTGTTTTAGCGACATGTTCATCAGAAGTAAACACTTCTTTTACCTGACAAACCGCCTTGATACTTCTAATTGTTAATAATGCTTTATATACGACAACAGAAATCGCAAAATCGACCATTCCGTGAATAACAGTACCGCCCCCAACTAAACCAAGCACTGCGTAAACGAATCCTTTGTTGTAATAACCGGCACCTAAATTGTTGCCAAAATAGAATGGACAAACACTGATCATTTCTAATCCCCCATGAATCAATGAAATAACAAAGAAGAAGACGATCATTTTTGGTAATGATTTCATAGTTTCCGGTTTTTTCATTAGGTAATAAGCCCCGCCAAATGCCCAAACGACCTGACTGAATGCTCTGATGACGACAACGATCGGAAATCCTGCCATTAAGAAACCTAAGGTTGTTCCTAAAGAAACAAAGATGGCTACTGTCGGTGAAACAAACATCGCGATCATGATTGCCACATGACTCGCTAAAGTAAATGAGGCTGGCTCTAACACTAACTTAACCGGTGAAAACATTGGAATAATGATGCCGATTGCACATAATAATGCAGCAATGACCATTTTATGGATTTTGTTGTTTTTCATAAATTTTCCCCCTAAATGTATATGTTTGCATATGTGTCATGACACATGACTAAATTATATGGACGACACAGCAAAATGTCAATATATTTGTGAAAAAATTTACATATTTTGAAAGGCTTTTGTCAAGAGTCGTTAAAAGTCTTTTTATCTGTATTTATTTTTAGTATAATAAACTTATATATAAAGGAGGAAAATTATGATCTATAAAAAATTAAAACCATTCCCGCAAGACTTTTTATGGGGGGCTTCTACTTCTGCTTATCAGGTAGAGGGGGCTAACTTGGAAGATGGGAAAGGACCATCTGTTCAAGATGTGAAAAAGGTACCGGAAGGAACTTCTGATTTAACTGTTTGTGCAGATCATTATCATCATTATAAAGAAGATATTGCCTTAATGGCAGAAATGGGGTTCAAAGTATATCGTTTCTCTATTTCTTGGTCAAGAATTATTCCCGAAGGCGTAGGTGCAGTCAATCCAAAAGGGATAGAATTCTATAATAATATTATTGATGAATGCATCAAACATAATATTATTCCTTTGGTAACGATGTTCCATTTTGATTTACCGGCAGCATTAGACGCTAAAGGAGGTTGGTCAAGAAGAGAATCTATTGATGAATTTGTCAACTTTGCAAAAGTGATGTATGAAAACTTTGGGGATCGTGTCAAATACTGGTTAACGATCAACGAACAAAATGTTCTGACATTAATGGGAGAAGTCATTGGTACTTCAAATATCAAATCAAGTAATCCTAAAAAAGAAGCTTACCAGCAAAACCATCATATGTTAGTGGCACAGGCAAAGGCGATGGCTCTATGCCATGAAATGATTCCCGGTGCAAAAATCGGACCCGCACCTAATATTTCATTAACGTATGCCGCCAGCTGTAAACCGGAAGATGTAATCGCCTCACAAAACTTTAATGCCATCAGAAACTGGTTATATTTAGATATGGCAGTTTACGGAAAATACAATAACATTGTATGGGCTTATTTAGAAAACTTAGATGCCACTCCGGATATTGAACCGGGAGATATGGAAATTTTAGCTTCAGGTAAACCTGATTTCATTGGATTTAACTATTATTCAACAGCGACAGTAGAGTATAGTGATGGCAGTGAAGCAAACCAAAAAGGCGGAGATCAGCAAAAAGCAATGGGAGAACCCGGAGTAGTGAAAGCGGCGGCTAATCCAAACTTGCAAAAGACTCAGTTTGGTTGGGAGATTGACCCAGTAGGATTCAGAAGTACTTTAAGAGAAATCTATTCAAGATATCGTCTGCCTTTAATTATTACTGAAAATGGATTAGGCGCTTATGATAAACTAACAGAAGATGGAAAAGTACACGATCCATATCGTATTGAATATTTAAGAAAACACATTGAACAAATTCAGCTTGCTATTACGGATGGAGTAGAAGTGATGGGATATTGTCCTTGGTCAGCGATTGATTTAATTTCTACCCACGAAGGAATGGTAAAGCGTTATGGCTTCATTTATGTTAACCGTGATGAATTTGACTTAAAAGATCTTGCTCGTTATCGTAAAGATTCTTTCTATTGGTATAAGAAAGTCATTGCTTCTAACGGTGAAGATCTAACAGACTAAGAATGCTTCGGCATTCTTTTTTTGGTAAAATTAATTAGGTACCTTGACATTTGAAAGAAATAATATAAAATATCACTAGGTACCTAATTAATTGATAAAGGAGAGATGTTATGCCGAAGATGTATTCTTCAGAAGTAAATGATAAATTAAAAGAACCAAAACCTAAAAATATAAAAGAAGTACCACGTTATCTTAAAAATGTGTTAAGAAGTACGGGTGAACGTTTGTTTTATATTGCCCGTTTAGTATGGGAAGCGAAACCATCCCTATTGTTTTTAATGGGGGTTATGACTCTGTATAATGGTATTATGCCGATTATCGGAACCTTAATTACAGCCCATTTATTGGGACAAATTGTCCTTTCGTTCACTCAGGAAGTTAATTTAATCGTGCCTTTAATGTGGCAGTTTGGCTACAGTTTTATAAACAGCTTAGTCAACAGTTTAAATAATTCCATCACTAAAATATCTGGGGAGATTGTGACGAACCATGTGAAAGTAAAGATCATGAATAAAGCAAAAACCATCGATCTGGCTTCGTTTGATATGCCTGATTTTTATGAACGCTTGGAAAATGCGAATCGTGAAGCCGGAACTCGACCTGTTAATATCATGGAATCCACCTTTAATCTCATCAGCAAGATTATTTCAATGTGCAGTTATTTTGTTGTTTTATCCACTATTCTAGTGAAATTAGGCTGGACTGCTTATCCGTTCTTTATAGGCTATGTGGCATTATCGATTCTTTCTGCTGCGGTCAGCTTTTATTTTCGCCGTCAGAATTTTTTATACATTCGTGTCCGTTCTAAAGAGCGCCGTCAGTTAACGTACTACAGTGACTTAATGGTAAATAAAGACATGGTAAAAGAAATTCGTTTGTTTGGATTATCAGATTTATTAATCGGTCGTTATCAAGATACTTTTCGCCATTATTTTAAAGGGATTAAGAAGATTATTTGGAAAGAAGGCGGATGGAATATCTTTTTAGCTTTATGCTCCGCTTTATTAAACGGAATCTTATTTTTTATGATCGCCACGAATGTATCACAGGTGGCAGATTATTCTGTCTATACCGGGGCTTTAAATTCTATTTCAGCGACACTGTCTGCATTGATTGCGACAGGAGCGACAATTTATGAAGGCTCTTTATTTATTGATAATATGATTTTATTTATGAATGAAGAAGCGCATATTCTGTGTTCATCAAAAGAAGCCTTGCTTCCTAAACGTCACTGTGGGCATACCATTGAATTAATAGATGTCTGTTTTGCGTATCCGGGTTCTCAAAAGAATGTCTTGAATCACATCAATCTTACGTTGAATGCCGGAGATACGGCAGTTTTGGTAGGACTTAATGGAGCTGGAAAAACGACCTTGATTAAACTCTTGACCCGCTTATACGATCCGACAGAAGGACAAATCTTATTGGATGGGGTAGACATTCGGCTTTATGATACACAGGCATTGTATAAGATGTATGGCATTATTTTCCAGGATTTTGGTAAGTATGCAATGAATGTTGAAGAGAATATCCGCTTTGGCGATATCAGCAAAGTCTATTCAAAAGACGAGATCGAAAAAGCGGCAGTACAAGCTAATGCCGATCCGTTTATCGGACAATTAAAAAATGGTTATGAGACCCCTTTGATGCGTTATTTTGAAAAAAACGGCACTGAACTCTCGATTGGGCAATGGCAGAAATTATCTGTTGCAAGGGCTTTCTATTCCGATTCGGATATCCTTATATTAGATGAACCAACGGCATCTCTGGACCCTTTGGCGGAGCAGGAAATTTTCAATCAGTTTGATATGCTAAGAAAAGATAAAACAACACTTTTTGTATCCCACCGCTTATCCAGTGCCACAACAGCAAATAAAATTATCGTCTTAAAAGAAGGGACCATCTCAGAAATGGGAGATCATGCCACTTTGATGGCTAAAAAGGGGGATTACTACCAACTGTTTAGTACCCAAGCAAAACGATATCAAGAAACCTAAAGTGCTCAGCACTTTTTTCTTTTTCTAAAGAAAAATGCTATAATAGGGAAACAAGGAGGGATGAAGATGCAGCTGCTTTATGCAACCCGGAATAATTCTAAAATTTATAATATGAAAAGACGGTTAAAAGGATTGCCGATTGAACTCGTTACCCCTAATGATTTGAATCTTAAATTAGAGGTTCTTGAAGACGGCCAAAGTCCAAAAGAAAATGCTTTGAAAAAAGCAACCGCATATTTCCAACATACACAAATTCCTACGATCGGTGCCGATTCGGGACTTTATATTGATCGTGTTCCTAAAGAAAAACAGCCGGGATTATGTGTTAGGCGGATTCAAGGGAAAGAGTTAACTGATGAAGAAATGATTGCTTATTATGTCAGCCTGATGGATAGTATCGGTGGGAAAAGTAGGGCACATTACTTGACGGGGCTGGCAATCGTGAATGAGTCCGGCATATACACAACGGAGATTGAAGAAGATGCCTTTATCATGACATCATTGATGGATAGTAAGCATTCACATCGAGGAAATCCATTAGATGTTTTAACGATAGACCCGTATTTAAACAAATATTATTCAGCGATGAGTGATGATGAATTTTTAAAACATAACTTTCTTTTTGAAAAGCAGTGCCTGTCTTTCATTCAAGAAACGCTTTTTGCAAAGGAGAAAATAGGATGATCATTTATAAACCTTTAACTATAGAAGAAATAAATATCGATTTGTTTACTCATTTTTATCGTCGGCAAAATGTGACTGACTGCTGGCGTAACATCGAGGGTGTCTGGCAGATTAAAGAATGCCCATTTATTGATGATTGGACAGTAGAAGATTATCAAGAGCTGATTGACTGTCTGCATCATACTATACAGACGAAAGGCTATGTTTTAGGTGCCTTTTTTGATCAACAGTTAAAAGGGTTTATTTGTGTTGAATCCAGTTTCTTTGGAAAGAATAAAGACTATCTTGATCTAAGCAGTCTCCATGTATCTCATGATATGCGACATCTTGGGATTGGCAAGACATTATTTCAATCTGCCAAGAAATGGGCGAAAAAACAGGGGGCAAAGAAACTTTATATTTCTTCGCATTCGGCAGTGGAGACACAGTCTTTTTATCAGGCAATGGGATGTGTCGATGCCATCGAAATAAATGAGATGCACGTAATGTGTGAACCCTTTGACCGTCAATTGGAGTGTTTATTATAAATATTTTATCAGAGTACAAAAGAAAGGATATGACCATTATGAATATAGAGAATCTCATCAAAACAGAATTTAGAGGCTGCATATCGGTTACTCAGGAAAACACGCCCCTTTTTTTAAAGGCATATGGCTATGCGGATCTTCCTAATAAAGTGCCAAATGATGCGGAAACCAAATTTGCAACGGCTTCTGCCGGAAAAGTATTTGTCGCAGTGGCAATTTTACAGCTTATAGAAGCTAAGAAGCTTAGTTTTAATGATAAAATCGGGGATCTTTTAGACTTTGATCTAAAGGCAATCGATCAGAATATTACGATCGAGGAATTGTTAACACATACATCGGGAATGCCGGACTATTTTGATGAAAGTATTATGAATGAATATGAAGATTTATGGATTGATTTTCCTAACTATAAGATTCGCTCTAACCAAGACTTACTGCCCTTATTTATAAATAAACCTATGATGTATGAACGTAAAAGTAAATTCCAATATAATAATGCAGGCTATGTCCTGTTAGCTTTGATTATAGAGAAAATCACCGGAGCAGCGTTTGATCAGTATTTAAAAGAAAAGATATTTATTCCCTGTGGGATGACTTGTACAGGCTATTATGAGTTGGATTGTCTTCCTCCAAAATGTGCTTATCACTATATTTTTGATACAGATCGGAACGGTTATCGAACGAATATTTTTAGTGTCGACGCTAAAGGTACCGGTGCGGGCGGCGCCTTTACAACGGTTAAAGATATTCAACTGTTTTGGCAGGGATTACTTTCGTATCAGCTGTTATCGCAGACTATGATAAAAAGCATGATGACTAATCATAGTGGTGAAGCGGACTGTTATGGTTATGGGATATGGCTGAAAAAGCAAGGGAGTCACTATCTTCCTTATTTTCAAGGAAGTGATCCCGGAGTTAGCTTTATTTCCAGCTGCGATAAAGAAAAAAAGACAGTGATTACCTTAATAAGCAACTATGGGGATAATGTCTGGAATCTGCATAAAGCGATTGTTTTAGCTTTAAAATAGAAAGTCCCAAAAATGAATATAATTAAGTTGCATATAAAATTAAAAATGCTATGATATAGATTAGTCAATGAACATGCTATTTGAAAGGGGAAGACTATGAAAAATCAAAAAATTATGGTTCTTTTTACCAATCATTGCCGTTTTGTCAGCCATCTTTGGTTGTTTTATTAAATTGAATAAATGGACACATATTAAAAAGGAAAAATAGAGTATGCAATTAAATACAAACTTAATTATAAATATATTATCAAAGCACGATCTTTTAATCTCTGCTCCACAAGTAGATATACAAGTCGAAAGTATCTCTTTTCATTCAAAGAAGTTAGGCCATAACTGTTTGTTTGTCTGTAAAGGCAATAATTTCAAAAAAGAATATTTAGAAGCAATTCTCCATTCGCTGAGTGCTTATATCAGTGAGGTGGATTATGACGTAAATCTTCCTTTGATTTTAGTAAAAGATGTATTAAAAGCTATGGCACTCTTAGCGGATGCTTTATATGATTACCCTAGCCGTGATTTGAATTTAATCGGTATTACAGGAACAAAAGGAAAAACCTCTTCACTGTATTTTCTAAAGAGTATTTTAGATGCCCATTCTAAAGAAGGGGATACCGCCTATTTAGGATCAGTGGAAATCTATAACGGCGATCATATCGTTCCCTCTTTATTGACGACACCGGAATCTCTAACTTTACAGCAGATTTTTCGTGATGTGAAAGAAAATGGGAAAAAGAATGTTATTATGGAAGTGTCTTCACAGGCATTAAAATATGATCGTGTATATGGGATTGAATATCAATATGGAATCTTTTTGAATATTTCCAATGATCATATCAGTGATGTGGAACATCCTACATTTCAAGATTACATTGAATCAAAATTAAAACTATTCAATCATTCAAAAGTCTGTATTATAAATGCGGATTTGCTTGACTATTTAAGTGAAGAACTAAAAAAACAGGTGTATACATTCTCGCTTACACAAGAGGCAACGATTAAAGCGGAAGATATTGAAATGGATACTCAAGGATCACATTTTAATATTTTGTATAAAGGGGAGACCTATCCTATTTATTTATCTGTTCCCGGATTATTCAACATAG
This sequence comes from Beduini massiliensis, assembly GCF_000829905.1. Taxonomy (GTDB): domain Bacteria; phylum Bacillota_I; class Bacilli_A; order Erysipelotrichales; family Coprobacillaceae; genus Beduini; species Beduini massiliensis. The sequence continues at coordinate 490,477 of NZ_CDPP01000004.1, read as the reverse complement.
AAAATGTGTTATCGGTAATTTTAGTCGCATTGGATATGGGAATTCCGATGAAAGATATTCAGTATGGATTAGCACATACCAGCGTTCCTGGCAGAATGAAACAGTTTAATGATGAACATCATCAGATTGCAAGTATTGTCGATTATGCTCATAATGATGCGAGTTTTACACAGATTTTTAAATATGCACGACAATTTTATCCCGATTATCATATTAAAGCAGTATTTGGCTGTCCGGGGGATAAGGCGTTTAATCGTCGCCATGAATTAGGTCAGGCGGCAAACTGTTTTGCCGATGAAATCTATTTGGTTCCGGACGATTCCGGTCATGAGGATATTGAACAGATCAACCGTCAAATTGCAGAAGTGATCACGGATAAACCGTATTACAGCTTTGAGGATCGGGAAGTCGGCATTCAAAAAGCTTTCATGGATATTGAAGGACCTACTATCGTTATGGTATTAGGAAAAGGCAATGAAACCACACAAAAAGTAAATGGTACCACGGTTCCTTACCCAGGGGATGAAGAAGTTGTAAAAGCAAGTATGAGACAATTTGCCAATAAGGAAGTCTCTTTATAAAAGAATATTAAAATCTAGTTTAGACTGCAGATAAATCATTGTTTATCGCAGTCTTTTTTCGTTTTCTTTATTTTTAGAATAATACAATAAATTTGATGATTGAATCGATTTTTCGTTATTGTTTTTTAGTATAATGACAAATAATTATTGTTTTATAAAAGGAAATAAAGTCAAAAAACCACAACATAATTGTACTTATGTTGTGGTTTTTATGCTTACGGCTATTTACGTACTCATTATAGAGGAAATCGCCCTGTTTTTCAAGGTATTATCATGTAAAAAGAAAAAAGTTATACTCGCCTAAAACGGTAGGAATTACCAAAAATAGTGATTTATTTTCCGATGCCCAGACTAAAATACTCCCTATTTCCATGACTTTTTGAAGAATACAACATAAGTACAATTATGTTGTATTGCGATAACGGAGGTATAAAAGATATTTAGAATAAAACGAAGGGAAGAGGAAAGTAAAATGACTTTTAAAAATCACAGCTTGGATTTATTCAAAAAATTATTTATTATAAGTCTTACTGTATTGATGATAGGTAATTTAGTTCATATTGAAGCCAAAGCAGATACTACGAAAAATGCGGGTGGCTTTATGGTGACCGGAGGCGTAGAAGGGGTGGACTATGAGTATGGTGATGTTGTATATCATACTCAAGGATACGGAAACGCAGAAAGCACAAGTGCGGCTCAGCCTTCTACATATGGAGGGGTAAACAATATTACGGTAAAAGCGTTAACGATTAAAACAAATACCCCCTTGACAATCTCGACGAATGGGGCAGTCGTCTCGGACTGTATCTATATTCAACCGGGGAACGATGCCGATATTACTCTGAATAATGTGAAGATTACAGGAATCTTACCAATCAATATTCCAACGAATATAGATCATCCTACCTCTGCACATATAACGATTGCTGATGGCAGTGAAAATGTGCTAACGACAAATCTTTCAGCGACACAACATTTTCCGGGAATTCGTTGTGGAGAAGGTTCAAGTTTAACGATTGATGATGCACGTCGTAACGTGGATATCAATGGTGTACCGATTCTGCCTGAAGGCGGACGTATTTCTCGAGATGCCACGTTGCAAGATGGCACTATAGTACATCAGGGGGATCGTCTTACTTTACTCGATAGTCCGAATGCCGGAACATTAAAAGTAAATGGGGGTTATAGAGCGGCGGCAATTGGTGGTGCTGCCATTGAAAATAGTGGGAATATGACATTTAATGGCGGAAAAATAATCGCAACTGCTTATGGACCGGGAGAAGGTGGAAATGGTGCCGGTACAGGAATTGGCGGAGGACATGCTGGTGGCGGGACTGTCACGACGTTTAATGGCGGAATTATTGAAGCTTATGGCTCTTATCATGGGGCCGGGATTGGCGGTGGATGTACCTATGTTGGCGGTATGTCAACGAGTACGGTAACTTATACATTAACGGATATCATTATGTGTGAAACACCCAAATCAACAATCGCCGGTGATATTAATATCAACGGTGGATTCTTAAAATCAACCGGGTATACGCATAGTAACGCGTTTGGTCAAGGTTGTGGTGGGACGAATACAGGCAAAACCATTACGATTACCGGTGGAACTTTATTGCCATCTTCACAATCAGGCTGGTATGACATTGGTGGTGCAGGCGGAGACGTCATTGTCACCGGTGGTTCCATTCGTCTGTCTGGTACCGGGAAATTTCAAAGTAAAGAGGGCGATGGCTCAGCTTGGGGCGATTTAGAAAAGACAACAAAAGTATTTATGACTAAGATTGATCTTAAGGGATATAATATTCCGATTACTTTAGTAGACGATATGAAAATGACGATTAACGGACTTGAAAGTGATTATGGAATGCCATCTTATACAGATGAACAAGGAGCGTTATATTTCTGGCTGCCAAATCGTAATACACCGACAGAAGTACGTGTTGACTTGTCCATTAAAGATTCTGGCGGTGAAGAAATCCCGATGGATTCATTCTTCGTGACCGATGCAACAAATGGGTCTATTTTGAAGCAGTATGTTTCTTTCTCGGTGGATAACACGACAATTCCTGATGAAAAACGTTTACATAAAACCTATGACGGATTAGCATTTGATGGAACTCAACAACAGGATTTCCTGAATTTGATTACAGCGGGCGGTATTCCGGTGACAATCCCAAGCGGAAAAGTTTTAGACGATGCCAGTAAAATGACCATTCAGTCTCAACTTTTAGATAATGATACGCTTGAACCATCAACTGAAGGAGAAATTATTTCCGGAATGCAGGCAAATGTAGGGAAATATCAACTGATTATCACATCTAGTCAGTATGCCTCTGATCCTACTTTCCAAAATAGTTTCTGGGGACATCGTGGTTATTATAAGTATGCCCAAATTGATCCTGCAGACAGTCAAATAGCGATTACAGCCAAAAGAGCAGATGACAAAACAGGAGCAGATAATAAAATTACGATTACAGCCAATGTATCACCGGATAATAAGGAAGCAAAGACGTGTAAAGCCCCAACCGGATTAGTACAGTTTTATATTAATGGAAAACCATATGGGGATCCTGTAGCAGTTACGGCAGCCGCAGATAAAAATTCTGATAACTATGAATATAGTCAGGCAACTATCGAGTGGACACCTAGTGATGACGGCGGTAAAAATACGATAGATGGTACTCAAACTATAACGGCAAAATATATTGGCGGAACTGGGACAAATTACAATGAAAGTACAGGAGACCCGGTTGAATTAGAAGTAACACCGGTAGACCAAGGGGATGAAACAATTGGCGGTAATCCGATTATCATTACAGATAAGACAGACGATACCGTCATTGTTCCTGGTAGTGAATTAGATAAGATCTATGGGGATCAATTCCAATTAGAATTAGAAGGCGGGGATACAGATGAAGCACCTATTTACAGTTCTTCTGATGAATCGATCGCTATTGTAGATGAATATGGAAATGTGACGATTGTTGGAGTGGGAGAAGTGACCATCACCGTCACTCGGCCAGGGAATGGAGCATATAATGATGCCACTCAAGAAATTGTAATCAATGCCGGGAAACGAAAAGTAGAACCCGAATTTATTGATATTTTAGATAAGTATTACGACGGTAAAGTGGATGCATCGGTCGACTTAGAGACGATTAGACTAAAAGGGGTATTGGATTCTGACTTAGAGAATTTCTTGAAGGAACTTAAAATTACCGCAGTTTTCCCTAATGAAAATGTTGGAAATTACAATGATGCTGAAGCAACTTTGAAATTAAGTAAGGAATTATCGAAGAAATATTATTTTGAAGATGAAGAAGGCTATCGTACATCTGAGTATACATTAAAAGATGAAGCCTCTATTTTACCGAGACCTTTCGATGATGAAAACATACAAGTGGCGATCAATGTTAACGATATTCCAGATCAGCCATATACTGGGAAACCGATTCTTCCTCCTGTAATTGTAAAAGACGGGGATAAGGTATTGGTAGAAGGTGTGGATTATACAGTTGAATATAAAAACAATATTGAAGTGGGAAGTGCTACGGCGATTATCAAGGGAAAAGGCAATTATGCTTCCAGCTTAGATACTACTTTTGAAATCACGACTGTAAATATGGATACGAATGGAGACGGAAAACCGGATGTCAACGTCGATACCAATGGAGACGGAAAACCGGATATCAACATTGATACGAATGGAGATGGTAAACCGGATATTAACATTGATACCAATGGAGACGGAAAACCGGATATCAATATCGATACAAATGGCGATGGTAAACCGGATATTAATATCGATACCAATGGAGATGGGAAACCGGATATCAATATTGATACGAATGGCGACGGAAAACCGGATATCAACATCGATACCAATGGAGACGGCAAACCGGATATTAACATTGATACCAATGGAGACGGCAAACCGGATATCAACATTGATACGAATGGAGACGGCAAACCGGATATTAACATCGATACCAATGGCGATGGAAAACCGGATATTAATATTGATACAGATGGTGACGGCAAACCTGACATTAATATCGACACTAATGGCGATGGCAAACCAGACATCAACATTGATACAAATGGTGATGGAAAAGCCGATCTTAACATTGACGTAGATGGGGATGGAATCCCTGACTATAACATCGATACGGATGGCGATGGCATTGCCGATCAAAACTTGATTGATCAGGAAGTGGTAACGATTATTGAAAAAATGGTGGATACCGGAGATCATCGTTCATTGATGACTTTGATCATGGGAATGCTCCTGTCATTAGCTGTTATTGTTGCTAGCTTAATCAAAAAGAAAACAAGAATGGAATAATAAAAAGAGGGAATGACTGAATGCACCTCTGTCAGCCGGACAGAAGGACTTAAACAGCATTCCCTTTTTGTTTATCAATTATTTTGAATAATCGTCTATACCGCCAATATGATTTTTCACTGTATAATAATGATTATCTGGAGAATAGATGACAGGATTAATTTTATTAAGATTAAAAAATTCCATTTCTTCAAGTTCTTTTGTTTTATGAAGCGGATGAGACTTAGAAAAGAATAGCTATCAAAGCAACATTGCAATGCGTTTTGAACATGCTATAATGGGGGAAAGGGGGAATACAAATGTCCGAACAACAATCTTTAAATTCTTTATGTATAACACAAGTGGCTGCTACTATTTGTGATGTTTTAGGGGTAACACCCCCTTCACAAGCCGCCGCGGCCCTGCCCATCGTCAAGACGGTAGCACAGCAGTCTTTTCATCAATCGGCAGATCGAGTTTTTATGTATAATCCGGATGCGATTGCTTTGTGGCTCTATCAAAAATACACGCCGTTGTTTCATGATGTGATGAAACATACTCAGTTGGCATTGCCGCTCTTATCGGTTATGCCATCTGTGACACCGGTATGTTTTGGTTCCATGTATACGGGAGTCATGCCAGCGGTTCATGGCATTCAAAGCTATATTAAACCGGTAATTCAACAGGAAACCGTATTTGACGTATTATTAAAAAACAAGAAGAAACCTTGTATTGTTTCAACTGCGAATGACAGCTTATCAATGATCTTTTTAGAAAGAGAAATGGATTATTTTATTTATGAAACGATTGAGGAGTGTAATCAGAAGGCATTGGCATTGATCAAGGAAGATCAGTATGACTTCATCTTACTTTATAATGGGAACTTTGATGGAACAATGCATCGCTATGGGCCGGAAAGTCCGGAAGCGTTAGCTGCCCTTGAAAATAATGTCAGTACGTTTACGAGCGTTGCAGAAGCAATAAAGATGTACTGGTCAAATCATGATACATTGTTGGGATTTGCTCCGGATCATGGATGTCATCGTATTGATGGTGATTTGGGCAGTCATGGTTTAGAGATGCCGGAAGATATGAACATTATTCATTTTTACGGCTTTATTCCACATCAATAGCCGTTTTTCGCTAATATTTCCCAGGCAATTTCCTGGGCTTTTTGTTTGACATTTTCCTATTCCTTACATAACATATAAAAAGGAGGGAAAATATGCTGTATCATCATATGGAAGATATGATCGGGCATACCCCGTTACTTGCGGCAGAACGTTATCAACAAGCTGTTTCAAGCAAGGCAGCGTTGTTTACAAAATTAGAAATGTTTAATCCTTGCGGGAGTGCCAAAGATCGCATAGCGTTAACGATGGTTGAAGAGGCACTGCAAAATGGGATGATTAATTCCGATACATTGCTAGTTGAACCAACGAGTGGAAATACCGGTATTGCATTAGCGGCTATTGCTTTAGCCAAGCAGATGAAGGTGATGATCGTGATGCCTGAAACGATGAGTGAAGAAAGAAAACAGTTGTTAAGTGCTTATGGAGCCGATCTCCGTTTAACCAAGGGAGAATTAGGTATGCAAGGGGCTATCGATGAAGCAAATCGTGTTGTTGCTTCTCATCCCAATGCTTTTTTAGTCGGACAGTTTGATAATCCCAATAATCTAAAAGCACACTATTTAACTACGGGTCCGGAAATCTATGAAGATATGAACAAAGAGATGGATATTTTTGTAGCGGGAATCGGAACCGGAGGAACAATCAGTGGGGTAGGAAAATATCTAAAGGAAAAACTGCCCCATATACAGATTGTCGGAGTAGAACCGGCAGATTCGCCATTGCTGACAAAGGGCTATAGCGGCACTCATGGTTTGCAGGGGATTGGTGCTAACTTTGTGCCTTCTGTTTTAAAGCAAGAAGTCATCGATACGATCATGACAGCAACGACGAAAGCGGCCTATGATCATTGTCGTCTATTTAGAAAGACGGAGGGGCTGTTAATCGGAATCTCTTCCGGAGCGGTTTTATCAGTTGCCGCACAATTAAGTCAAAAAGAAGAAAATAAAGGGAAAAAGATTGTCGTATTACTGCCAGACAGCGGTGAAAGATATCTGACCACATCCCTGTTTAGGAGTAAAGATGAAGAAAAATAAAGGAATTATGTATATTGTCATGTCAGCATTTTGCTTTGCCGTCATGAATGTGTTTGTTAAATTGTCGGGAGATATCCCCTCGATGCAGAAAAGTTTCTTCAGAAACTTAGTTGCATTAGTGTTTGCTTATTTTATTATTAGGAAATCAATGGAAGGTTTTCACTTTAAAAAAGAAAACCTCCCATTCCTGCTTATTCGTTCTGTTTGCGGAACGGTTGGGATTCTCTGTAATTTTTATGCAGTCGATCATTTAATGCTTTCGGATGCATCGATGTTGAGTAAGCTGTCACCGTTTTTTGCGATTATCTTTTCGTTGTTCTTCCTAAAAGAAAAAGCCAGCCTATTTCAGTGGCTAGCCATTATTATTGCGTTTTTAGGAAGTTTGTTTATTATCAAACCAAGTTTTGCGAACCCTTCATTGATTCCCTCTCTTATTGGTGTTGCCGGAGCAATGGGCGCCGGTGCCGCTTATACGACTGTGCGTTATTTAGGAACAAAAGGGGAACGTGGTCCATTGATTGTGTTCTTTTTCTCCACGTTTTCATGTTTAGCGGTAGCACCGTTTGTCTTGTTTGATTTTCATCCAATGACTTGGCTTCAGTTAACTTATCTATTGTTAGCTGGACTATCTGCCGCAGGAGGACAATTTGCGATTACGGCCGCTTATACATATGCACCGGCTAAAGAATTATCAGTTTATGATTATTCACAAATTTTGTTTTCTGCTGTCTTTGGTTTTATCTTATTTAATCAAATCCCAGATCAATATAGCTTTATTGGATATTTTATTATCTTTGGCATATCTCTTATCATGTTTATCCGCCAAAATAAAAATAAACAGTTTGCCTAGACCCAATGGGTCTTTTTTATTAGAATTCGTCATGAGAATAATGAGAAAGCGTGTTAAGAAAATCAGTCGGCGCCTGTACAAACTGGAGCTGTTCAAAAGCCTCTTTTGTCATTAATCTTTGCAGGTCAGGTAAAACACTGTTTAAGTCATTATGTCTTGCTCCGACTTGTTCGTCTGTAATAAACTTAAATCCAAAATCACAATAAAGCTTAATTGCACGATAACTTCCCGGTTGAGTATGCAGGTAAATCGGGAAATCACTTTCATGAAGTCCACCGAGGATCGCTGACAACATAGCTCTTCCCAATTTTTGATCTTCATATCCTTTTTTGATTTTCACCCAGTGAAGCGTATTGATTTGATTATAAGCCGGCCAAATAAAAGCAGTTCCGACTGGCTGATCATCAACATCACACAAAAACAGACAACGTTCATAAAATAAATCGCTTTTGTCTTGATAGACTAAATCAAAATAAGATTGCATATAAGGTTCATAAGCGAGAGCTGTCTTTTCATCATCAAACGGCATTGCCTTCCAAATAGATAGTTCTTCTTTACGGCACGGACGTAATGTAAATCCTTGTGGCAGTGCTGTTAAGGCATCTTTATTTAATTGAGTACATATCATAAACAGATTGGGGTCAGCCATTATTTCACTTCCTTTTTCATCATGATATGAGGAATGTCAGCTTCAATAAACACTTCCCCATAAGGAATAAAGCCAAGATGTTCATAGAACGCTGCTGCATGCAGCTGGGCACCTAAGCGAAATTCCCCCTTAATGAATTGGGTGACATGATTCACTAACTTTTCACCGATCCCTTGATGACGATATTCTTTTAAGACACAGATGCGTCCTAATTTAGTATAATGCTCATGCTCGATAGCGCGCATAGCGGCAACGGGCTGATCTTGGATAAGAACTAGGAAATGACGGCAAGTTTGATCAAGATCGTCAATTTCAATCTCACTTTTGACATGCTGTTCATCAACAAAAACACGTCCTCGTACTTTCATACATCTAAAAAAGTCTTTCTGATGTTTAGCTTCTTTAATGATCATTACGAAAATCCTCCAAATCAATATAAGCATAAGGGGTTCTTTGTTCAAAACGAATTTCATCGATCCATGCTTTTGCTTGTGCAGATACCTTGCTGATACGCTGATTTTTAACAAGAGGATCCACATATCTTTTTTTAACGTCGATATGGACACAATATTTCCCGGTCATTTCTTTATCACTGCCTTTGACTTCCTCTAGTTCTTGGAAACAACGATAGATAGAGTGATAAGGACTGTTTTCAATTAAAGCGATCATTTCTGCTTCCGTTAACTGATAGAAATCCTCCATTGTGACATCATGATCCTGCATCATTTTCTTCATAATATCAGCTAATAATTGTAATGCCAGCTTATCTTCATTAGATAAGTATATTTTTGCGGCACGGCAGGCATTTTGTGTAAATAATTCTGCTGTTTTGATTGTTTGAAAGCCGATTTCTGTTCGACCATGCTCATCTGTCAGCAAAGTTAAGTCCTGATAGATCGTTTTTATTTCTTCTAAAGTCAAATGATGCCCCAAAATATATCCGGTGGATAACATATACTCTAAACGATCAGCAGATAATTGGGGTTTTTCATTATCCGCAACAGGGTATTTTTTATAATCCATCACATCTTCTAAACGAATTTGATCTCGTGCGAGTAAAGCGAGCAGTTCATGCGCGTTAGAAAGAATTTCCTGATTACTCTTTTCGGTGGATTCCTGAGTCATATGATCGTTGTTTAAGAAATCAACAACATGGGAGAACACCGGTGATGAGACATCATGAAGCAATCCTGCCAAGGTCTGTTTTTTATCATGAGTAAAGTGCCAGATGATCAAAGCCACACCTAGACTGTGATCAAAACGAGAATAAAAGAAACGGCAGTTAAATAATCGAGTATAATCACAGCCGCAAAATAAGCCGATGCCTTTTAAACGCTTCATCTCCTTAATTTCTAAATAATCTTTGAGAAAATCCGGAATTTCCTCTTCAAAAATAGATAAGTAAGTTAAAATTCGGGTATCGATATTTGTCGTAAGTTGTTTCATTTTTCGCCCTCCAGTGATAAAATTATAGCATAGATTCCCTGTTCATCCCATTATTTTTACTTTGATACACCAGAGGATTGTGGTATACTTTAAGACGTATAAATCAAGGAGGAAATAATAAATATGTTGATCGAGATATTAAAATCGATTCTCTTTGGGATTGTTGAAGGAATTACAGAATGGCTTCCCATCAGTAGTACCGGACATATGATTCTATTAGATGAATTCGTTAAGCTAAATATGTCAGATGCTTTTATTGAAATGTTCTTAGTGGTGATTCAGCTAGGCGCAATATTAGCCGTAGTTTTGATTTTCTGGAAAAGAATTTGGCCTTTTTCAAAAAAAGCACCTTATTATATTAAACCCGATAAATTATCGATGTGGCTGAAAATATTTGTTGCCTGTGTGCCAGCCGCTGTAGTAGGTCTTTTGTTTGACGATTACTTAAATGCATTATTTTATAATTATCAAACCGTTGCGATCATGCTGATTGTATTCGGGGTATTATTTATCATCATTGAAAATAGAAATAAACATCGCCGTCCGCAGATTACTTCTATCGCTGAGATTACGTATTCAGCGGCGATTGCCATCGGTGTTTTTCAGTTGATAGCGGCAGTCTTCCCCGGAACTTCACGTTCAGGTGCAACGATCGTAGGGGGAATTTTAATCGGTATGTCACGAACTGTGGCGGCTGAATTTACTTTCTTTTTAGCTATACCGGTCATGGCAGGTGCTAGTTTATTAAAGATCGTAAAATTTGGGTTTGCCTTTACCGGTGTGGAAATCGCAGTGTTGTTAGTTGGGATGCTTGTTGCCTTTATCACATCCGTATTTGTTATTAAATTATTGATGGATTATATCAAGCGTCATGATTTCAAAGTATTTGGTTGGTATCGAATTGTATTGGGTATTGCCGTTCTTGTTTATTTTATGGTCTTAGCCTAGAAGTAAATTTCTAGGCTTTTAATTAAGGAGGAAAAACTATGTTCGTTATTTGGGGCTGGGGAAGAAAAAGCAAGCCAACGCTTTATTTAGGATTGAAACGTTGTGAACGCGAAGGAACCTATCAGCATTTTTATGTATATCGTTCTTATCAGCATTTTAGTTTATTTTTTATTCCGTTTATTCAATGGTCAGTGAAATATTATATCGGATGTTCTCATTGTGGCATGGGAATGGAAATAGGTAAGGATCAATTGCCTAAATGTGAAGCTTTGTCTCGTCATTTGATCGGACAGAAAAAAGTAGATGAGATGCTGAACTATTTACGAAATCAGTATCACATGATGGGGCATGATGAACATACTAAAGAGGATCTTATGGAACGTATCGCTTTAACGTATGACATTCGTGATCATGAAAAAGAAGTAGAACATATGATCGAAGCTGTTATGGAAGAAGATCGTACGCAAAAATTCACACAAATTGTTTAAATTGCACGAGTTTTAGGAGTGTTTGTTGAATCAATCGACAGGCTGAGCATTTGGTGATATGATGAAAAAAAGGTGCGATCAGAGTGGAAAAGAAAAAGTGGGAAAATCGAATAATTCAGGCAGCGATTATTTTGTTTATTGCTGTCTTTACTTTTCAAATCATCTTACATGTCAATAAGGTCCAAAAAATTACAAGCATAGCTAATGATTGTAACGAACTTGCAGTAAAGGTGCAGCGAATTGTGAAATTAGCAGTAGCACAGCAAGATGTTACAGCACTGCATGAAGATATTGACGGACTTTGGGGAAAATTGCTGAATAGTGAAGTGAGTTACGGAAGTGAGCGAATCTCCTCACCGGAATATTGGAGCGCTCTTCAGGAAACGAATCAGCATTGGCAAAAGTTAAGCAGCGATTTATCCTACTATATTTCCGGACAGTATAATTTGGATACCTTGATTGAAAGCAGTGAAGCTTTTTATAAAGATGGAGATCGTCTCAATGATACGATAAATCATTATTCTCTTGCTTTGATTGAAAAACTGAAGATTTACGAATTACTTTTAATAACATTCGTGATTGGACTGATTGCTGTCTACTTTAGACAATTGATGGCGAAGATGAGATTAACCCATCATAATGGTGAATTAAGAATTATGTCTTATTTTGATGAATCGACACAACTGCCCAACCGTCGCCGCTGCCGAGAAGTATTAGGAGAGACACTCGACTTTGAAAAGAATGAGTGCTATGCCTGTATCATGTTTGATTTAAACAATCTAAAATCGGTGAATGATACTTATGGGCATAAATTCGGAGATGTATTAATCGCCAGTTTTTCTTCGATTCTTCGTAAATATATCAATGATGAAGTGTTTATCGGTCGATACGGCGGTGATGAATTTGTAGCCATCATCACTAATCATGATGAAGAACGAGTTTTGCAGATGATTGAAAGCATCCAAAACAGTGTGGATAAATTTAATGATGAGCATCATGAAATTCCGATTCGTTTTGCTTACGGTTATGATATTGCCTATAAGGGTAAAAAGATTAAAATGGAAGAAGTAGCCGAACGTGCCGATATCAATATGTATAAATGCAAAAAACAGATGAAAGACTGCAATGAACAGTCCTCAGATCCTCTTTTATAAAGAGGATTTTTATTATATATAAAATAATCTTTATTTATGTATAAATTTTAAAAAAACTACTATCTTTTATAATACAATATTATATAATAAGATGGTATGTGAGGTGGAGGGAATGAGATTAAAAAAATATATATGCGATAAAGCATTTCTAAAAATGGTGTGTACCATTGCTGCCCCTATTATTTTACAACAGATCGTAGAAACATTAGTGGGATTAGCCGATTCCATGATGGTATCGGGATATAGTGAATTTGGGGTAAGTGCTGTACAGATCGGTTCTCAATGGGAACAAATTGCAACGCTGCTTTCTTTTGGAATCTGTTCAGGTGTGGGGATTTATACAGCACAGTTTTTTGGAAGTCAGGATTATAAAAATCTTAAAAAGTCATTTGGAACCATGATCATGTTGTCGGTGGCAATAGCGATTCCGTTTATTTTGGCCGCTGTTTTTATACCAAAAATTATTTGTGGTTTTTATATCAGTGATCCAACGATTATTCACTATGGTTCACAGTATTTGATCGTAACGGGAATCAGCTATGTTTTTGTTATGGTATCGTTTTGTTTTAACTATACCTATCGCTGTATGTCTAAAACAAAAGTGACGATGGTGATTAGTTCGATTACCGTTTTATTAAACTGCTTATTCAACTATTTATTGATTTTCGGTCATTTCGGGTTTCCTGAGCTGGGAATTGTAGGAGCGGCTTATGGTACCTTGATCTCAAGAGGCTTAGGGACATTGATGTATGTCATTTATTCGACGAAAACAAAACAGGTTTTCTTAGGAAAACTGTCTGTGATGTTTAAACCCGATCCGCAATTCTTACAGCCGGTTATTCGTCGTATTTTACCAACTGTAGCCAATGAAGGATTGTTTGGTGTAGGGCAAACATTGTTCTTTAAAGCCTTTGGAATGATTGGGGTTCATGCGGTAACATCGGTGGCGATTGCCGATCGTATTTCCAACTTATTCTTTATGGTTATTTGGGCTATTGTAAGTGCCGTACAAGCGATTATCGGAAATACATTAGGTAAAAATGATATGAAGCTTGCTAAAACCTATGCCGACTACTTTATGGGAATGGGGTTAGTTGTTTCGGTTGTGTTAGGGCTGTTAATGGTCATCACGGCTCCTTATTTAATCGGGATTTTATATGCCAATGAATCCGGTGTTGTTCAGCAGGCAGCAACCTTTATTCTTTATGCTTATGCCATTAAGATTGGACTGCGTTTATTTAATGCCGTAATCTTTGGTTTCTTGCGAGCAGGCGGAGATACTAAGGTATTGGCATTATTAGATTCGGTTATTCTTTACACCGTTGGGTTGCCGCTGGCATTCTTATGTGTAACGGTTTTCCATTTTGATATTGTTCCGACAATCATTTTAATCCAGTTAGAACAAGTCATTCGTATTATCTTAGCCTTTAAGCGTTATCGATCAGGGGCATGGATGCAAAACGTAACAGCTGATGTCAATTAGTTTGACAAAGGCTGTTATTTTTGTTATTGTCTAAAAAGAGACGGGGTGTTAGTTTGGCTATTGTTCTATAAGCATTTTTTAATGAATCAAAGACATGTTTTTAGCGTGGCTTAAAATGCTTTATAGAGGAATAGCGGCCCCTTTTTTGTTTGCCTTTTTTCTATAAAGCCATAACTAAAAAAGGAGGATTTGATCATGATAACGATCAGACAAGAAGAAAAGAAAGATTATAAAGAAGTATTTGAAGTAGTGGAAAAATCATTTGCGACAGCCTTGCATGCCGATGGAACCGAGCAGTTTTTAGTGGAGAAACTAAGAAAGAGCGAAGCTTTTATTCCGGAATTATCATTAGTAGCCATGATTGGAGATAAGATTGTCGGACATATTTTATTTACGAAAGTCAAAGTGGGGGAAACAACTCAATTAGGATTGGCACCATTAGCGGTATTGCCGGAATATCAAAATCAAGGAGTAGGCAGTGCATTAATTAAAGAAGGGCACCGCATTGCTAAAGCGATGGGATATGATTATTCGATATTAATCGGACATGAGACTTATTATCCTCGCTTTGGTTATGTACCGGCAAAGACATTTGGTATTACAGCGTCATTTGAAGTAAATGATGAGAATTTCATGGCATATAATTTAAGCGGAACGAGTAAAATGCTTAACGGAACGCTTATTTATCCAAAAGAATTTGGAATCACATCATAATCATCAGCGGATAAGAACATCTCTTATCCGTTTTTGTTTACTTTTGTAAAATAATAATTGTATAAACAATTTCAAAAAAACATAAAAAATATATTTATAAATTACCGATAAAACAAACCGAACTTGACAAATTACAAAATAAGTGATAAAATGTAGTTATAGTTATTGTATGCGTGTATACATTTTTAACAGAAAGGAGAATGAATTGTGAAAAAACGAATTACCATGCTTTTAGTTTGTGCTTTATTGCTGGTGGGGTGTAACAATAAGCAAAATAGTTCTCAGAAATTAACGGAGTATCGGGATTATGATACGCAAAACCAAGAAATAACCACATTAAACTATCTTACAACCAATACCTCTGTGGATATTAGAGTAGTCGCTAATTTTGTAGATGCATTATTGGAGTATGATGCCGATGGAAAACTAATCGGTGATTTAGCTAAAGATTACAGTCATAATGAAGAGGCAACGGAATGGACCTTTAAGTTAAGAGACGGCTTAAAATGGGTCACTCATACGGGGGAAGTCTATGGAGATGTGACAGCGGAAGATTTTGTTTCCGGGATCAAATATATTCTAACCGCTAAGAATAGTTCTCAAAATGTAAATAATGTGACTTCTTTTTTAAAGGGAGCAAGTGAATATTATGAAGCAAGCAAAGCCGGAACAGCTACGGAAGAATTATTTAAAAATGTTGGAGTTGAGGCAGTAGATGAAAAAACTGTGAAATATACTCTAGCGACACCAAAGCCATATTTTGATTCAGTCGTGACGTATATTACTTGGTTTCCGGTAAGCCAAAAATTCTTAGATGAAATCGGGCCTGAAAACTTTGGTACCGATAAAGATAAACTTTTGTATAATGGCTGCTATCGCATGACCGATTATCAAAATGGAGCTTCCAAAGAATATGTGAAGAATGAGCATTACTGGGATAAGAAAAATGTGCCGTTTGAAAAAGTAACAGTGACAATGCTGGAATCTTTGAATAAAGCTTACAGTATGTATGAAACCAATGAATTGGATCATGCTAGTTTGACGCAAGATGAGATTAAGATTCAAGCGGGGAATGAACATTTAGTAGAAACACGCGGAGGAGGACGTTCGGCTCAAATCTATTTTAACTATGAACAGGTGGGAAATGAAAACTGGAATCAGGCAGTTTCTAACGTTAATTTCAGAAAAGCTTGGTTCTATGGTGTAGATCCTACCCCTTATCATGAAAGAACAAATCCAATCAATCCGGATTCATTAATGAATAACCTTTATACTTGTGGTGTGATTGTGAAAGATTCCAAGGGAACGTATTATAAGGATTTCGAGGAATTAAAAGCATACGCCAACGGATTATATGATGAAGCGAAATTCAAAGAAGCAAAAGAAAAAGCAATGGAAGAATTAACAGCTCAGGGAGTGACTTTCCCGGTTGAAGTTACGTTACCTTACAATAGTGGTAATCAAACTGCCGAAGAAACATTTTTAATATTAAAAGATAGCATTGAAAAATGTTTAGGTAATGATTTTGTAACGGTAACCGGTATTCCTTATATTAAAAGTGCAACATCTGAAATCTATGAAAAGAGCTTACAGTCGATTGCCTTAGTAGGGTGGGCACCGGACTATAATGATCCTTATGATTTCCTGCGTCATATGACAGATACCGAAGATGGCTACATGAATAAAAATTATTCTCGTATTTCTGATCCAACCTATGATGCACTGGTGGCAGAAGCGAATGCAATCGTAGATTTGGACGAACGTTATCATGCGTTTGCCAAAGCTGAGGATTACTATTTACAGCAGGCATATTCAGTTCCATTCTATGTCGATGGGCATGAAATTCAAGTCACTCGTATCAATGATTATTCAAAGCCATACTCATTTACGAGTGTCGGCAGAAAAATCAAATTCTGGGAAACAAAGGCAGATGGCTATACGCAAGAAGAGTATGCCAAGTTTGCCGAAGCGGCTAAATAGCACAGCAAAAAGGAGTTTCTTTGATTAGGAAACTCCTTTTTAGTATTCAGAAATAAATTTCAGTTTGAGGAACAAATCCCCAATTATGAAATTTCATTTGATGTAGTTTAAAAACCATTATAATGTAACTGTCACTGATCAAAGAAATGAGTGCGTATCTTCTCATTGTAGCGACGGGCAATCAAGTTAGTAATGACTTCAATTTGAAGTGCTCCGCTGGCAAAATCCGATAAAGCATGGAAATTAATCGCTTTATCTACATAAGGAAGTTCACTTAATTTAGCGCTGGCAGTGACAAGATAGATTTTAGGTTTATCTTTTCTTAATAAACGTTGGTCACGTACAAATAAGCGTTGAAAAAATTTACCGGTCGATGATAAAACGATGATTAAAGTTTGAGAGTCCGCTTTATCAATAATTTCCCGAAGTTCAGAATACTTAACTTTAGCTTGAGCAACTTTTCCACTGGAAAAGAGATTGAGCTGAAGATTCAGGCAAACACTGTTCGCTTGCAGACTTCCGGCAATGATGACTTTAGGATAATGGTAGATATCATTTGTAATTTCTTCAATCGCGTCAAAATCTAATGAATATTTTAAATCATGGATGTATTGGCTAACCGTTTCTATGTATTGAATCATGCTGTTTTCATTATCACTGCGTGCCGTAAAATCAAATTTTGATAAATTCGGCTGATAATGATGAAGTAAGTGTTTAAGTTCGTAGAAGTCATTTAACCCCACTCGACGGGTAAAACGGCTGATAGAAGATTTGGAAACTTGGCAAGTTTGTGCCAAATCATTAGCCGTAATGTCGTTTAAGTCTTGAATATGTTCTAATAAGTAATTTGCGATCTGGCAATCAATTGAATCATTGGGTTCTGACTGAATGATTCCCAAAAGGATGATATAAAGTCGTTCCATAATATCGCCTCCTGTTGCTTATTATAACATAAAATTATAGATTTCAAGAAAAATATGTGAAGAGGAGAAAAAAGAAGATGAGTACTAAATTTCCAGATGGTTTTTTATGGGGAGGAGCAACGGCTGACTTCCAATATGAAGGTGGATTTAATGAAGGGAAAAGGGGAACTTTGACTACCGATTATGTGACGGATGGGTCTTACGAACAACCTCGTCAAATCACAATCAAATTAAGTGATGGTACATTATCCACTGTCCAAAACAGAACAAGTTTACCGGAAGGATCTGTCGCATGGTTTCATGAAGGACAATATTATCCAAGTCATCAGGCAGTAGATTTCTATCATCATTATCAAGAAGATATCGCATTAATGGCAGAAATGGGATTCAAAACATTCCGTTTTTCAATCTGCTGGACAAGAATCTTCCCAACCGGAGATGAAGAATGTGCAAATGAAGAAGGATTAAAGTTCTATGAAGATGTAGTAGATGAATGTTTGAAATACAACATTGAACCGTTAATTACAATCTGTCATGATGAAATTCCATCTTATTTGGCAGATACTTATGATGGATGGTCAAGCCGTCATACGATCGACTGTTATTTAAAGTTATGTGAGGCTTTATTCACACGTTTAAAATCAAAAGTGAAATATTGGCTGACTTTCAATGAATTGAATGCGGTACGTGGTTATTCAATGATGGGAACACATAGTGCGGATAACCAAACTCATTATCAGGCAATGCATCATGTGTTCTTAGCGAGTGCATTAGCTGTTAAAATGGGGCATGAAATGATGCCGGATGCTATGTTTGGAACAATGTATGCTTTAAGTGCTATTTATCCGGCAACTTGCAAGCCATCTGATATTCGTGCAGCTTATAATGCGCGTCGTCAGTCATTATTCTTCTCTGATGTCATGATGAGAGGCTATTATCCAAGCTATTCTGAAAAAATCTTTAAGGATAAAGGAGTAACGATCAAAAAAGAAGTGGGAGATGATGAAATCTTACGCCTGTATCCATTGGATTATTTATCATTCAGCTATTATCGTTCTACCATCGTTTCAGCAGAAACAGAGATTGATATCATGGGTGGAGATGCAAACCCTTATTTGGAAACAACTCCTTGGGGATGGCCAATCGATCCGGAAGGATTACGTTATGTTTTAAATGAAGTTTACGATCGTTATCAAAAACCACTTTTCGTTGTCGAAAACGGTTTGGGAGCTGTGGATGAAATAGGCGAAGACGGAACAATTAATGATGATTATCGTATTGATTATTTGACAGATCATATCATGGAAATGCAAAAAGCAATCTGTGAAGATAAAGTAGAATGTTTAGGATACACAATGTGGGGATGTATTGACCTTGTTTCATTAAGTACCGGAGAAATGAAGAAACGTTATGGCTTTGTTTATGTTGATATGGATGATAAAGGAAACGGAACATTGAAACGTACAAAGAAAAAATCATTTGACTGGTATAAAAAAGTGATTGCAACAAACGGAGAAGATTTAAGTAAATAATATAAAAATGCTAAGGACTTGAACGTTCTTAGCATTTTTTAATGATGATGTGCAATGAAATCCAGCAGGGTGTGTAAATAAAGATCCGGATTTGTTTTAAAACTGCGTCCGTGATCGGCACCTTCGATAATCAAAAGCTGCTTATCACTTGTGCATGCCTGAAAATTCATTTTACTCATTTTCACAGGGACTAAGCGATCCTGACTGCCATGAATGAATAACACAGGCAGTTTAGCATCTTTTAGCTGTGAAGCAATGTCCAGCTGTCGAAGATCGGTATGAGCAAAAATGCGAAAACAGAGATTTGATAAATACAGTAAGCCGGGAACATGAAAATGAAAAATCTTATGATGCAGCAGCGTTAATATGTCCCAAATAGAACTATAACCGCAATCAGCGACAGCCGCTTTTACTTGGATGGGCAGATGATGGGTACTGCACAGCAAAACACTGCTTGCACCCATTGAGGTTCCATGCAGATACAGTTGATAATCGGGGAATCGATCCGCCATATATTCAATCCAGCAAGATATATCGTCTTGTTCTTTATTGCCAAAAGTAATATAACGTCCCCCGCTTTTTTGGTGTGCACGCATATCCACTAAAAGAACATTAAAGGATTGGTCTAAAAGTGATTTGGCTAAATGTGCATATTCTTTAAAGCAATTAAAGCGATAGCCATGGAAACAAAGAATGGTCTGTTTGCTTTGACCACTTAAAAATAAATAGCCGTGAAGCATGATTTGATCTTTCGCTTTGATCTCTATTTCTTCATAGGGATAACAAAATAAATTTTCCATAATTTGATTTAGTTCATGGGTATAATTTTTGTTTTCCCGTTTTAAGACATGATCAGATTGGTGATCGATCCAAGAATAATTACGGGAAGCTGTTATCCGAAAATCAATATAGACAATACATAAAGCAAGACATAATAAAATAATGAGAATCCATAATACGACCATTAATATCACTTCCTATCTTTAGGATATCACGATTAAATTCAAAATGATATGTCTAATCTTACAGAGAATACATAATATTAAAAAGAATGGTATAAAGATGTATTTTATGGTAGAATTGAGCAAAGGAAAGGATTCTAACAGGGGGTGCGATTATTAATGTATTAAAAGAAAAGTTTACCCACTTGGATAAAAATCAAAAACTGATTTTAATTTCGGTATTATCCTTATTTCTTCCTTTTTACATGTGTATTGCCGTACTGGTGGCAGTAACGGTCTATTTATTGCTTAGAGGAAGACTGATAGAGATATATAAAACAACACCGAGAAGCTATTTAATTCATCTGTTTACAATTGTCAGTTTGCTTGCTTCTCTTTATTATAAGAACTATGTAGGCGCTTTATGCTGTATTGCTTTATGGGTGATGTTTTCGGTAATTCTTTTTTATTCTCAAAATATCACAAAGGATTTTTTTGAGAAGATTATAGATCTTATGATCTTTTTAAGTATATTTTGTGCTTTATACGGTTTATTTGAATACACACAGATTTTGTCTCATTTTACGGATGATTTTGAATTGATTATTCTAAACAGTCCGGAAAATCGCTTAAATTCGGTCTTTTTTAATGCCAATTATTATGCGATGATGATTGAATTTTTTGTGCTGATGTGCTGTTATAAAATACTGAAAGTGGATAACATTAAACGAATTATTTATTATTTTGCGGTGATTGCTTTAAATTTATTTTTACTTTATTTGACAGGATGCCGAAGTGCTTGGCCGGCATTAGGGTGTGCAATCTTAATTTTGCTGCTGGTTGAAAGACGTTATAAGATCTTTGCTTTAATCCTGATTATTGCTTTTGTTGTGTTTATCTTTTTGTTGGTCAATCCTCAGTATTTTCCTCGTACGGATAATATCATTGAATATTTTGGTGTACGTGTGGATATTTGGGAGATTGCGCTTCAGGGAATCCGAGATAATCCGTTATTTGGACAGGGACCATTGACCTATATGCATATTTATCAAAATTATGGAAATGGGATCATGTATACCCAGCATGCACACAGTATTTATTTGGATCCGATCTTGAGTTACGGTATCGTTGGAATTTTGATCATTGCTCCTTACATTCAAAAGAATGTATCTGCTTTATATCAATGCTTTAAAAGCAGGAAAGATCAGACTTTAATGGCACTGATTATTTCGGTCATTGCAGTGACTTTGATTCATGGTATTTTAGATTACACTGTGTATTTTATTCAGACCGGATTTGTCTTTATGATGCTGATCAGTTCATTTTATATGTACCGTAAAAAATAGCTATCTAGGGATACTAGATAGCTTTTATTATACTCTTTAATTGTATCGTTAATGCATCAAGATCTTCCTGATTGGGGTGAGGCAATGCCTTATCAAAATTATCTAAGAGATTTTGAAATTGTTCGTTTTGAGGATCGCTGTCATGCATCTTTTGATAGCGAACACGTACACTCATTGGCATTTTCCCTTGGCACATGTAGCGTCCTATAATCGGGCAGGTAGCATCGACATATTTTTCGACATTGTTTAAAATGCGTTCAAAATATTCGGGAGAACCGCCAAACCCGGCAGTGCCAAATAAAAATATCTTTTTGTTTTTTATGTGTTTAAAAAGTTCGATAACCGGATCACTGCATCGTCCTTTATCGGTCCAAAAGCCAACGAAGATTAAATCGGCTTCTTCTATTTTTGGATCATCCGTATTTCCGATATAAAGACATTCTTCTTTCATTTGCGAGTGAATATGGTCTGCAAGCATCTTAGTATTTCCGGTAGCACTATTATAATAGATAGCATATTTCATATTATTTAACCTCCACGATTGTTTTATCCTGCTTAATGATTTCCTGTTTGTTTTTTCCGTCCGGGACAAAGCGAAAGACAATAAAACGAACAGGCTGATCGGTTTCATTGGCAAATGTATGCAGTGATGTTTTTACACGTACCACCTCATTGGGATTAGCTGTTTTCGTAATAATCTGATCATTGATTTTATAGTGAGCCGTTAAAGTTCCTTCAATGATGACTAATGTTTCCTCAATTTTGCTGTGATAATGCCATTCTTGAAAACAGTGAGGAGGAAGCGTGTTAAGATGAATTTCATATTCGTCAAATAGAAAGTAATCCACCAGCGTATGGTTCTCTTTTTCTACATGAATAGCGTCCTTTAATGTTTTAATATCTAAATCATGGTCCATATGTATACATCTTCTTTCTTTTTAAATCCGTATCGTTCATAAAGCCTATTTCCATCAGCTGAGGAACTTAATTGAATCTGGTCACATTTACCTTGAGCATCCTCAATCAGCTGATCTAAAATATTTTTTGCGATCTGTTTTCCGCGATAATCGGGATTTACCCATATATTGGTAATATGTCCGATCCAGCCCGTTGGACAACGGTTAGACGGGATCGCTTGATAATAGTGAATAGCCCCTGTTCCCACAATCTGATCTTGATCATAGGTAAGCAGAAATGTACATTTTTCTATGGGGATATGTTCCGTAAAATATTGTTTTATTATTTTACGGTCTATCCGGCGGTCCTCAAAAAGCTGTAGAAATGTTATCCTTAAAGCGGTAATGAGTTCAACATCATGAATGGTAGCTTTTCTTGTGTGCATGGTATCCCTCCTTTGTTTTTTTATTATACGCCTTATTGTAGGGATACAAAAGACAAGTGATAAAAATCATGCTAAAATGGAGAGGGTGGTGATCCTATGCAGCAAGTCATATATACTTTACTTAACTATATCAATAATTCAATCACTCATGATACCTATTATCATATTGCGATGATGATTTTGGAACAGATCGATCAGATTGAACATTATTCTTTAGAAAAAATGGCAATGATGTGCCATGTTTCGCCGGCGACAGTCAATCGTTTTTGCAAACAGGTCGGATATCTGAATTATTCCACTTTCAGACAGGTTGTCAGTTATAAGGAAACAAAAGTCTTTGATGCACAAATATTAAATAATGATTATCTGAATTCATATTCACAAGCTATTTTTGAGTTTATTGAAACGATCAATAATCTGAATATCAATCAATTAGATCCGATCTTAGCATCTCTTTATTCGCATAAAAGAGTACTGGCGATGGGGTATGGAAGTTATCAAAACTATGCTTTGGATTTACAAAAAAACTTTTTTTCCTGTGGAAAATTCATCGAGGTATACATGGATCAGATTCGACAAATTGAAGCTCTGGCGACAATGTCAAAAGAAGATATTGTGATGGTGACGAGTTTAAGCGGACAGTATTTAAAAAATCCTAATTTAGATGTGTTGAAAAAAATTAAACAAACAGGATGTTCCTCAATATTAATTACTTTGATGGATAATCCGGCTTATCTTGATTCTTTTGACCATGTGATTTGCTGTGGTGATCTTAAAAAAGCATATGCCGGAAAATATGCGATTATTCGTTTATATGATCTGATGGCGTCTCGTTATCAACAGCTTTATTGTCCGATTATTAAAGAGTAAACTGCTCAAATTGTGAGCAGTTCTTTTTTTATTCTTCCTTTATAATAAAACCGAGGTGATAAAAATGGGATTTCCAAAAGAATTTTTATGGGGAGCTTCAACATCTGCTTTCCAAATTGAAGGGGCATATAATGAAGATGGCAAAGGACTGACAAGTATGGATGTACGTTCTTTTAAAACATCGGATACTATTGCCGATACTAAAATTGCGATGGATCATTACCATCGTTATAAGGAAGATGTTCAGTTGATGAAAGAATTAGGCATGACGTGCTATCGTATGTCCATCTCTTGGGCAAGAATTATTCCTGATGGCAATGGTGAAATCAATCAAAAAGGCATCGATTTCTATAATGACCTGATTAATGAACTTGTCGCTAATGGGATTGCACCGATCGTGACACTGTATCATTTTGACTTTCCAATGGCTTTGATCGAGCAGTATGGTGGGTTTGCCAGTCGTCAATGTATTGATGATTTTGTGCGTTACTGCCGTGTTTGTTTTGAAAACTTCGGCGACCGTGTAAAATATTGGCTGACAATTAACGAACAAATGGTGATTACCCGTATGCCATTGTTTCAAGGCATCGATGAAGAAGATCCAATCGAGAGAACGCGATTAGGTTGGCAAACTTATCATCATATGTGTATCGGTCATGCTTTGGCAATTAAAGAGTATCGTAAGATGCATTTAAAAGGACAAATCGGTCCGGTCTTGTCTTATCCAACCTATTATGCAGCCAGCGTACGTCCAGAAGATGTACTGACAGCTAAAAAAGTAGAGGATATGATGGTATATTGCTTGATGGATGTTCATTATTATGGAAAACATCCGCAGTATTTAATTCATTCACTGACAAAAGATGGCGTAATGTTTAAAATGGAACCGGAAGATGAAGCTTTGTTGTCAGACGCTAAACCGGATTTCATTGCTTTAAACTGGTACACAACAGGAATTATCGGCGCCTATTGTGATGGTGAAGAAATCAATGATGATCATGCGGCCTTCATGCCAAGGCGTGATCGCAATATTCCGGGATTGGCACAATTCTATCTTAATCCGTTTACAGAATATAATGAATGGAACTGGAATACCGATCCGGTAGGATTGCATTATGCACTGCTGCGTATGTATGAACGTTATCATTTACCTTTAATGGTTGTTGAAAACGGATTAGGACATCGTGACGTACTGAGTGAAGATGGGCATGTCCACGATGATTACCGTACAGCTTATTTAAAAGGGATGGTAGAAAACATGGGACACGCTATCGATGATGGCGTTGAAATGATTGCCTATAGTCCATGGTCATTCATTGATGTATTAAGCAGCAGCAATGGAATCGAAAAACGTTACGGTATCGTGTATATCGATCGTACCGACAGTGATCCAAAGGAATTAAAGAGAATTCCAAAGGACAGTTATTACTGGTATCAACAATGTATTAAAAATAACGGGAATATAAAAGAGTAGCGGTATGCCGCTGCTCTTTTTAACCTAAATCAGGCGTATCTTTAAGTTCAATCGATAAATCATCACAATGATGAATTTCAAAGACTTCGATTTTATTTGTTCCTTGCTTTAATAAAGGGGCCGGAATATAAAGAGAGCGTTGCGGTCCCTTTTTCCAATAACGTCCTAAATTAAAGCCGTTGATATACACATGTCCTTTTGTGAAATGGTCTAAATAAATGAAAGTATCCTGACATTCTTCGATATCAAAGGTTCCTTGGTAAAAAGCCGGTTCATTAAAACATTGTCCTTGTTTATATGAAATCGAACGGAGGTCTTTCATTGGCAATGGATAGATGTCCCATTGATGAAGTTCCTGCAAACCTAAACAAACCGCTTTTGTAATGCCTTTGCGATCATAAAGCTCCGGTCCGTAGTTCACACGTCCCATGTTTTCAACAAGAATATCCAGTTGAATCGTCTGTCCTTTTTCAACCCCAATCATGATTTTTTCATGAGGCTGGTTTCTTTCGATAACCCCCACATATTTTCCATCCAGATAAACGGTTGCTCGATCATGCAAGCCATGAATATTCAGTTCTCTTGGCTGATAAGGTCCGGTTAAATGAGTACGATATAAGATGTAGCCAAAGTTCTGTCCCAACTTTTCCATTGGCAATACATAAGGCAGAGAAACTTTTTGCGAAAGCTGATCAAGACATGCCCATAATGGAACCGCTTTATCTAAGGAAATCTTGCCATAGGCTTTTTTAGGCTGATCGATGCAATCTAATTTTGGTATTTCAAAGCCATGTTGACGGATCACATTTTGACAGGCATAATATTTCTCTGTTCGATCACCGTTTTCATTAAGTAAGCAATGGTAGTCATAGCTGGTAACTGTAGGGGCATAGTCATCATAATAATTGGCCCCATTATAAAAGTTAAAGTTCGTTCCGCCATGGAACATATAGAAATTGATATTCCCGTTTCTTTTGAGAATAGCATCAAATTCTTTTGCTGTATCATCCGCTTCACGTACATGGTGTTCTTCACCCCAATGATCAAACCAGCCATTCCAGAATTCACCGCACATCAAAGGGGCATCCGGCTGTACCTTTAACAAATTGTTGAAATTGCGTTCACTGTTAGAACCAAAGTTCACTATTTTTAATAAATGGGGTAAAGTTCCTCCGTTCAACATCGAATCATCATCCCCATCACTGGTAAATAAACAGACATTCATTTTTTCATCATGATAGATCTTTTCAATGGCACGCAGATAGGCTTTATCATTGCCATAACTGCCATATTCGTTTTCCACCTGCATCATAATGATATTTCCGCCATTTTCTAATAAGTGAGGACGCAGACGGGTCATCACTTCATGAAAATATTTTCTGACCTTTTCTTCATAGGGGGCATAATGGCAGCGAAGCTTCATATCACTGTCTTTTAACAGCCATGCCGGAAAACCACCGAATTCCCATTCTGCACAAATGTAGGGACCGGGGCGGACAATGGCGTAAAGCCCAAGATCTTCAGCAATCTTTAAGAAGCGTTCAATATCCAACATCCCACTGAAGTTATATTCATTTTCTACTTCTTCATGCAGGTTCCATGGCATATAAGTTTCGACCGTATTAAATCCACATGCTTTTAGCTTTTTTAAACGATCTTCCCAGTATTCAGGAACGACACGAAAATAATGAATAGCACCGGAAAGAATGGTTATTTTTTTGTTGTCTAAGTAAAAATTTTCTTGATCGTAAGTTAGTTTCATAATGGTTCTCCTTTTTTCATTCTCTATTGTAAAGAAAATGAAAGAAAAGAAAAATAGACTTCCATATCCTGAAAATGAACTTTAAGAAAATAAGAAATTAAGTTATAATAAAAACAATCTATTAAGGGGAGGGGATAAAATGAAATTTATTATTACCGGATCGGGAGGATGTGTTGCATTGCCTAGACCCCTATGTCAATGTGCCGTATGCAAAGAGGCAAGGGAAAAAGGATTGCCTTACGCACGTCATGGAGCCTCAATTTATTTAGAAGATATTCATCTGTTAGTCGACACACCAGAAGATATCATGGTGGCATTAAATGATCATGATATACAGGCGATCGATCACATTTTCTATAGTCATTTAGATATCGATCATACTTTTGGAATGCGTGTGATTGAGCATTTACGTTTAAACTGGCTGGATCTTTCAGTCGGAAAAGGCTGTACAAATCCGATTAATCTTTATGCGGCCCAAGGCGTCATGACGGATTTGAACGCGATTAGGACAAGATTAGGGTCGGTCTTTGATTATTATGAATCTTTAAATCTGATTAAGCGTCAAGTGGTTCAAGGCAGTATCATGATCCAAGATATTAAAATAACGTTTGTACCTGTGGATAAAAATGATCAGGTAACGATCTTTATCTTTGAAAAAGCAGGAAAGAAGCTGATCTATGCACCTTGTGATGTAAAGCCATGGCCTAATGATTCTCGTTTTTTTCAAGCCGATTATTTAATTATAGGCAATACCGTTTTAGGGGATTACTTAAAAAATGGAATAGTTTTAGCCGAAGATAATATATTAAAGAAGGAACTGTTCACATTAGAAGAAATCATGGAAATAAAGCAGCAGCATCACATTAAGCAAGTCATCATGACCCATATTGAAGAAGATTGGGGAAAGAGCTATGATGATTATTTAGAACTTGAAAAGCAATATGATAACTTGACATTTGCCTATGATGGCATGGTCATTGAACTATGAGAGTGAATAATTTTCACTCTTTTTCATTTTCTTCTTTACATTCTGTGTATTACACACTATAATGTGTGTATAGCACATATAGTGTTATGCACAGTTAGGAGAATAAATATGAAAACGAAATTATGGAATAAAGATTTTATCCTTTTGATGCAGGGAAAGTTTGTTTCAAACATCGGCGATGTGCTTTACAGTGTAGCCCTTAGTTTTTGGATCTTGCAGACAACACAGTCAAAATCTTTAATGGGAATTTTACTTGCCTGTCAGACATTGGTAAAGGTTATTTTATCCCCATTTGGCGGTGTATTATGTGACCGGCTTAACCGTAAACACATTATTGTCTACAGTGATATGGTATGTGGGGCAACAATGCTGGCAATCTCTATATTGGGGTTTATGAATTGTTTGGACGTCTGGATGATCTTTGCTGCCGGTATTATGATGGCGTTATGTTCGGCAATTTTTGAGCCAACGATGTCCTCTGTTTTTCCGGATCTGATTCCAGCGGATCAATTATCAAGAGGATTGTCATTTAAACAATCGATTGTGACAATCGTGCAGATTATCGGACAGAGCATCAGTGGGGTACTGCTAAGCGTTTTTGGGCCACTGCTTATCTTTTTAGGAAATGGAATTTCTTTCTTCATCTCTTCTTTTACAGAATCTTTTATTGCCGTACCGAAAAAAGTGGAGGTAGGAGAGAAACTGACATTTTTTGAAGATTTTAAAAGCGGATTACATTTTATGAATCATCAAAAAGGATTGAAAGCGACTATTTTGACATGCTGCTTACTTAACTTTTTTGGAAATGGACTGATGGTCTTATTGCTTCCTTATTTTATGGAAACCCCTACTTTACTTGCGGAAACAGGATACGGAATCTGTATGGCACTGTTAACAGTAGGCACTTTAATCGGTGTCATCGGTTATGGTATATTAAAGACAGATGGGGCAAAACGTTGGCGAGTATTTACGGTTTCTGTCATCATTGAATGTATAAGTTTAGCTCTGCTGCCGATCGCTAAAGGCTTCTACTTATTCATTGCGGTTGCCATGATTTTTGGATTTGGCAATGCAATATTGAATGTCGTGTTGAATGAAGTTCAGTATGAAATTATTCCCCAAGATATGCGTGGGAAAGTATTTGGTATGATCGGTACGATGACAATGGGACTCACTCCGATTGCCATGGCTTCATTTTCAATCTTAGCCGATTATTTTGGAACGGCACAGATCGTCATGCTTGCTTCATTAACCAGTGCTTTATCGATTGTTGCTTTGATTGTTCAAAAAGAAATTCGCCATATGATTAAAAATAAACCTATGCAGGAAAATCTGGAAATCAGCGCAGATTGACAAATAGAATGAGGTGTGTTACGTTCTAATCAGAGGTGATATTATGGAAAATAATATATTAGAATCATTAAAAAGCCGTCGCAGTATTCGTAAATACAAAAAAGAACCGATAAAAAAAGAAGAACTCGAAGCAATTTTAGAGGCGGGAACATATGCACCAACCGGAATGGGAAAACAAGCACCCTTGATGGTGGCGGTGACAAATCCCGATACCGTTGCATTGCTTTCAACATTGAATGCAGAAGTCATGAACGGCACACAGGACCCTTTCTATGGAGCACCTGTTGTAGTGATTGTCTTTGGTAATAGTGAAAGTAATCACTGTATTCAAGATGCCAGCTGTGTGATGAGCAATCTCCTCAATGCCGCTCACGCACTGGATATTGGGTCTTGCTGGATTAATCGTGCTAAAGAGGTATTTGAAAGTGATGAAGGAAAAGCCCTTAAAAAACAATGGGGGATTCCGGAACATTATATCGGTGTTGCTAATTGTATTTTAGGATATAGCGACGGTCCTTATCCAAAAGCAAAAGAAAGAAAAGAAGATTATATTCGTATCATAGAATAGCCTTAGCGGCTATTTTTATTTATTTCATCTTCAATATTCGTTATAATGGAAAAAAGGTGGGATAGAATGAAGAAATACGTCTTATTAGTGTTGGTACTATGCTTGCTTAGCGGATGTCAGAATAGTTCCTCAAAAGTCATAACATTCCCGTTTCCTGATGTGTGGCGCAATCAATATAAAGTCAGCGTTTTGTTAGATCCTTCACAACACACCTATCAGTCTAAGATTGAGCTGACACTTAAGAATACATCTTGGGACGTATGGGACAAGATCGTATTACGAGATTATCCCAGTCAGTTTAAAGACGAAAAAGATGGTGGTCTAAGTCTTATACAAAATGTCATGACGAGCGATAAAGACGTGCTTGCCTATCTGCGTCTTGATGATCCGACGATCGTGGAGGTCATGTTGGCTGCCCCTTTGGCACCCGGGGAAATTATCACTATTTCGATGGATTATCAGGCGTATGTTCCTGAGCTAAATGCTCGCTTTGGGTATGTAGAAAATAAAGCCGATGCAATTGATTTTTATTTAGGCAATAGTCTGCCCATCTTAGCGGTTTATGAAAATGGGCAGTGGGTGTGCGAACCCTATTTTAGTGATGGAGAATGTTTTTATAGTGAGACAGCAGATTATTTAGTAACGGTGACTGTCCCCAATAATTTCACGGTTATTGGTACCGGTGATAAACTGAATACCGTTAATGGCGAAAATCAAAAAACGATCGAGTATACGGCTTCTTCAGTACGTGACTATGCTTTAGTTATCGGCAATGACTATCAGTGTGTGAGCCAAATGGAAGACGGCATCCTTTATAACAGTTATTATCATTCAGCTAATCAGAATATCGGGATTGGCTCATTGATTACTTTAATCAATGAAACAAAGGCATTAAATAAGCAGTTGGGGGAATATCCTTATCAAACGATGAATACGGTCGAGACTTATATGGACATGCAAGGCATGGAATATCCGCAGCTGATTATGATTGCAGAGTACATGCATGGGAATGAAAGTACGATCCGCCATGAATTAGTGCATCAATGGTTTTATAATATAGTAGGGAATAATGGATATCAGGTAGCATGGCTGGATGAAAGTATTGCGACTTATTTAGCAGAGAAAAGTCTGAGCGAACATATCGGAAGGATCGATCAAAGTTATAATGAATATCCCGACGAAAACAGCTATGTCAACGCTATGTATTTTTGTGGTGGGGCGATGTATACTCGTTTAGCAAATCGTTTTGGCAAAGACCAACTGATAGCGATTCTGCAAGATTATCTTTTGACTTATGCCTATTCACAAGCGGCAACGAAAGATCTTTTAGGAATGCTGATAAGAGGATTGGGAGAAGAAAGTCTGGAAATATTCAAAGATTATTTTGATGAAACCACCCTTACAGAAGCCTCAACTCAGTAATTTTCAATCAAGTCTGCTAGAATAGCGAAGAGGTGAAGAAGATGAGTCAGAGCGAATTCAATGAGTACGTTGAGACATTTTGCCAGCGTTATCAAAAAGAAAAAGAAGAAGTGCTTGCTTTAGCGATCGTTAAAGAAGTGCAAAAAGAGATTATCGAACGTCCTCGATAATCTCTTTTACTTTAATAATGCTTCAATCTGTGGGAGTTCTAAACGGAAGAACTCATGGTCATCGCGCATCGAAGCACCGATCGCAAGATACATATCAATACTTCCCTTATTCCATTTTAAACAATCCCAGTCAATGCGACAGCAGTCTTTTTGTTTGGCAAGTTCCGCTAAAGCTATAAATAATTTTTTTCCTAAACCTAATCCGCGGGCACTTTCTCTTACATACAAGTCCAACAGGTAAATTCCTTTTTTTCCTGTCATTGTCGAAAAAGTATAATAATACAAGGCGTAGCCACAAGGTTTTTGATCGTGAAAGATAATGAATGAATGACAGCTGTGATCAATAAAAATCGCTTTTTCTAAAGCCGCTTCATCCATTGCAATCTCATCACCTAAATAATCTCCTAATTCTTTAATTAAAGTATAAAGAAGGGGAATTTCTGTTTGTTTTACGTGTCTGGTCTCGATCATTACGTTTCTCCTTTGCTTTAAACTATTATCAGTATAGCATATTAATTCATGTAGTAGATACAAATATTTAAAATGCTGGCAAAGGTAATCCAAAGCAGATAGGGAACAAGCAAGTAAGATGCAGTTTCATCAATATCATAAAAAAGAAAAATAAGATAGAAGACAAGCAGCCATAATAAGATGATCCAAAAGAATGAAAATAAATAAGCATGCAGTGTAAAAAAGAAAAACGGCCATAAGAAATTCACCAACAGTTGAACAAGATATAATTTAATGGCTTTGCTTTTATTTGGATGATCACTGATCATAATGAGATATCCTGAAACTCCAATCAGCAGATAGAGAATCGTCCAAACAATGGGAAAGATGTATCCGGCAGGCGCAAACACCGGTAAATTCAAAGCGGCATAAGCAGTGGCAGAATTGGAGATCAATAAACCTACTAAGGCACCTCCGCCTAAACTTAATGCGATATTAAAGATCAATAACTTAATTTTCATATTATCACCATTACATTATATGACAAATTAGGAGGAGTTATCCCATAAAAAAAGATAATAGCACAGCTATTACCTAAATGTATTTTGATATTGAGCTAAAATGTCTTCAAAACTAAACCCTAATTTAGCACCTAAGGAAAAATAATCTTCGATGCTGTTTTGATAATCTTCAAAATTAAAGGTCGAATTAATCTTTAACACACTCTCATACACTTTAAGAAATTGTTTAGGCAAAGAAAGATTATTTTCGAGTTCTGCCTGATTTTTCAAAGCATCGACATGCAGTTCAAAACCAATTGAAAGCAGCATCTGCAAGCCATTGATATAAGCATCTTTTAATTCATGAAGATCCACTTCAGCATATTTATCCCAAAAGCTGAAACATTGGGACTGTTCGGCAACATTTCCTAAATCAGATAAAAACGCCAAGATCTTGATCTCTACTTTATCCTTATGAAGGAGTGCCTTTTCTTTTGACTGTGTCAGTGTCAATTCATGCTCGACATGTTTTTGATATAATTGATTAATTTCATTCATATACAATTCACCTCTACCCCCATTATAATCCATTTTTTAAAAGAGGTTAAATAAAAAAGCGAAATCTCTTTCGCTTAATTTCCGCCAGGTCCGTCACGGCGATCACGGTTATCGGGATAATTATCTAATGAAGTGCTGACCCACTGATTATTATAGGCAGTTTTCTTAGCTTCTTCATTATTCTTTTTGGGAATCTCATTCTTGCGATCCATACTGTAGCCTCCTTTATCTTAGTATTCTTACGATTTCATCGATTCATACCAGGATCTTTTATGATACAATGAAAAAAGAGGTGAGCATTATGGAAAAAACAATGCAGGATGTTTTTGAGATTTTACAATATTCAAACGATAAAGCTAAACATCATCAGGCATATCATCATTATACCGATATGGAAAGTCTGATTAAGATCATAGAATCTCGTTCTTTTTTAGCGTCAACCGGCTTCAATATGAATGATCAGCTGGAATTAAGCAGCGGAATGAAATCAAAGTGGGAAACCCTTTATTTTACCAGTTTTTCTTATGGCAGTGAAAGTATTGCGATGTGGGGACTTTACTGTTTTCCAAGAGAAAGTGCGGTGCGCATTTCATTACCGAATAAAGTCATGAACAGTTGGGTAGAGACATTAAAAATAAAAACGGATATCCGCTGTGGCGTATTGGGTCAAAAAGAGAAAATTCTTGGTTCTGATAAAATAAAATCTATCTTATTAACCGATATTCTTTATACCGATGAGCGTCATCGCTACCTAAGCCGCGGCAGTTATGATAAATTAAAGTTATCAATGCCGATGGCTGATATCGCACAGCTTCCTGACATGACGGGACATATTAAAGATGGGGCTTGGATAGCCGAAAATGAAGTCAGATTACTGATTGAAACAACAGAACGTTATGCAAGCGATATGAAATTGTTTAGTCATTTTGATAGTGACATGATTCAGGCACTAAAAATTACCATTGGACCATGGTGTGATGATCAGACGTATACGCTCTATGTGAGCAAGTTAGTTGAATTAGGAGTTACGGAAAAAAACATCAGCCGGAGTAAATTTACAGGTCTATTGAAAATGAAGTCGCCCTGTGATAAATGTGTGTATAAAACGATGGTACTCAAACAAAAACAGCCCCTTACTCATTAGGGGCTGTTTCTTCATCTACGCGTTGTTTTAAATCACGAATCAGTTCGGACAAAGTAGTACGCTGCAAGTTTTCTTCCATCGTTTGCTGTGCTTTTTGCAAAGCCGGAGTCAAAACAGCCGAAATATTTCTTCCAACCGGACATCTAGGCTCAGTATTTTCATGCATTGAAAAGAGCAGTTGATCTTCCGGTAGGGCTACGGCTTGATAGATATCCAATAAGGTGAGTTCATCCGGAGAAATTTTCAAATGAATCCCGCCCGTTCCACCGGTAACTTCAATTAAGCCATGATTTTTAAGCATGCCCATAATCTTGCGGATGACGACCGGATTCGTACGCACACTTTTAGCCAAGAAATCACTCGTAATTTTATATTGGGTTGAAAAATATTCCACACAAATCAGCATATGAGTGGCAACGGTAAAGCGTGAAGAGATTTTCATTCTATTCCCTCCTTTTGAATATTGACACGAGATAAAAATTGACGTGTTCTTTCTTCTTTTGGCGATAAGAAGATGTCTTGCGGAGTTCCTTGTTCTAGGATATAACCGTTGTCTAAGAATAAAACGTGATCGGCAATCTCATAAACAAAATTCATTTCATGAGAAACAATAATCATTGTATAACCGTTTTCTCTGGCTTTACGAATCACATCCAGCACTTCACCGACCATTTCCGGATCTAAGGCACTGGTCGGTTCATCTAATAAGATGATTTCCGGTTGTAAGGCTAAAGCACGAGCGATTCCGACACGCTGTTTTTGTCCGCCGGATAATTGACGGGGATAAAAGTGATACTTATTTTGCATGCCGACTTTTTCAAGATAAAGTTCGGCAATTTCTTTTGCTTCAGCTTTTTTCTTCTTTTGAACAACGGTTAAACCTTCCATCACATTTTCTAAAACGGTTTTATAACGAAAGAGGTTAAACTGCTGGAAAACCATCGCACTGTGTTGGCGGATAAAAGCAATATCTTCTTTTTTAGCCGATTTCACATCAATTTTACGACCCATGAATTCCAAAGTCCCGTCATTTGGCGTTTCCAAAAAATTGAGACAGCGAAGTAGAGTAGACTTACCGCTTCCACTAGGACCGATGACTGCAATCACCTGACCTTTGTTGATCTCAAAATGAATGTCTTTTAAAACCTCTGTCTGATTATATTTCTTTTTCAAGTGACATACTTTCAACATCGTCTGTAACCTCCTGTTCATCTGCTTTTAATTTCTTTTCTAATTTCTTTAACAGCCATGAAATAATGATCGTCATTGCCCAATAAATCAAAGCCACAGAAATATAGCCTTCAAAGTAACGGTAATTGCGAGATGCCATGATCTTTCCGGCAGCGGTAATATCAACAACGGCACATGTAAAGGCGAGGGAAGTTCCCTTGATTAAACCCACTAATGAATTTCCTAAAGCTGGCAGCGCAATGACTAACGCTTCAGGTAAAGTGATTCTAAAGAAAGTCTGTAATGGACTCATTCCCATTGATAAAGCGGCTTCCTGTTCACCTTTGTCAACAGCCTCTAATCCGGCACGAATGCTTTCGGAACTATAAGCCGCTTCATTGAAAGCAAAGGCAATAATAACGAATAAAACAGGCGGTATTGAGTTTGTGGAATAAGCGGTTCCTTGATAGTAGTTAATATATTGAAGCAGAATCGGAATTCCATAGAAGGTCAGATATAACTGAACTAAGATAGGCGTCCCACGCATAAACGATACATAGAAGTTAAAGAACTGCGTCAAGACCGGAATCTTTTTATGTTTCACGATTGCAATGACAAATCCTAAAATAAAACTGATCGCAGCTGAAACGACGGTAATCAGCAACGTTGTAGGCAGATAGGCTAAAATCTTTGGAATTTGTGTAAAGACTAATTTTAAATCAAAGAGATTTGCCATGCCATTGTTAGTGGTTTGTTCAGTCGCTGTTGTTTGGATATTAGCAACATAGTCCCTGCCTAAATATTCTTTCGATAGTTCTGATAAGGTACCGTTATCAATCAACGTTAAAATGGCTTGATCGACATCACTTTTTAATTTCTCCCCCTCACTTGTTTTAGGAAAGATAAAGTAACCTTCCGGTTTCATGACTTGAATCGTTTCTTCATGTTCGAGAGGGATGATTTGTAAATCTAAGTTATATTCATCCATCATTGTATCAATAATGATTTCCTCACTCAGCAAAAAATCAACGGTTCCGTTCATAATATCCTGATAAGTTTTTAAGTTATCCTGTTCAGAATAAAAGTAGGCAATTTGTCCATCCGGATGATCTTCATTATATTTTTCCATGAATGCCTGAAGGAACGAACCGGATGGTTTGACCGGAGTTGTTTTTCCCGCTAAATCTTTTAACGAATGAATATCTGTACGATCTTTATTGGTCACTATAACCGCATTATTATATAAATAATACTGATCTCCATACAAATATTTACGCTCACGTTCTTCATTCTTGGAGATATTGTTGGCTCCCATTTGATAACGTCCGGAATCAATCCCGGCAAAAATGCTGGAAAATTCAGTGACTTCAAATTCAAACTGATACTGCGGCAATAAGTCATCCAAAGCCTTTACTACGGCAATATCATAACCGGTGAGCTGTTTATTTTCATCATAATACGTATAGGGACGTGTATCACCATCAGTCCCTACTAATATTTTAGTGACTTCGTTTTTTTTCTGCGTTGAGCAGCCGCTTAAAAGCAAGGCAATTACGCCAATCACTAAGAATATGCGGTGTCGTTTTTTCATATTTTCCCTCCTAATTGTTGTAACCATTATAGTTACAACTAAAGTGATTTGTCAAGCAGGAAAATAAAAAAAGGAGAAAATCTCTTATTTAAAGCAGATCTCCGCCATGAAAATAAAGTTCATAAACTTTCTTATCTTTGAAAAAGATTTCTTCTTTCCCATGAAAACAATGAGAATCTCCCTCTGTCTGACAATGGTAGGTATAATCTCCTTTTTGAAAAAGCTGTGGTCCTCGAAATGGCTGATCATAGGGGACATGAAGCAGACTTTCTTTAAGAAAATCACCTGAAAATCCTAAAGCCATCACATAGCCATAATAATTCATTGACCATAGTGGCTGATCTTGAAACCAAATGGCTTCGGTACCGGAAAACTTTTCTGAGCCTAGAAAGCTGTCTAAATACAAATAATCTCCTTCTTTAAACTGATAATCTTGAGAAGCCGTACGGGAAGAAGTCACTTTTCCCATTTTTGCGGCATAGGTATGCTGTTTGGCTTTGATTAAAAAATCAATCCAGTCACTTTTATCGATAGTGGGGGATTTCTCTTTTTTTGTACACTCATCTTCTCTGACAAGCATATCTAAAGTAATGCCGAATAGATCACTTAACTGAATTAAATAATCAATTTGCGGAATTGTTCCTGCTTCCCATTTTGTAATGGTTTGTCTGGATACATTCATTTTTTCTGCCAATGTTTCTTGTGAATAGCCCGATTTTTCACGATATTTTTTTATTTTCTGATCAATTGTCATATCTCTCACCTCGCTTACAGTTTAACAGAAGAATCTTGATAAAAAAAGCAACCGGACTTTACAATTTTTGCTACTTAAATAAAAAGAACGCCTCAGCGTTCTTTCATTATTTTTTGGGTATATCACGATAATCAATTAATTCAATATGGTTATCTTCTACCCATTTTTTAGCTTCTTCGCATAAAAAGACATGAGCATCATGGGCTCTTCCTACGGTTAAGCTGGAAATTTGAAAAATTTCATAATCCACATAACCCGGATGTAAAGCAAATTCAAAGATGTCGTCACTTTCAATTTCTTCTTTAGTATAAAGTTCCGTCAATGATTGAGGGGTAGAAAATTCACTTAATGATCCCCCGCTAAATTTCATTAATGGGATCTTATAGTCAACATCAAGATGATCGCCTTTTGGAAGTGTAAAGAAACGGCGAACCGGAAGATCATATTTTTTAGAGAGTTCACATACGATTGCTTCGGCACCTTTGATCATTTCAATTCCGTGATGACTGTTTAAATGATCCGGTATTTTCCCGGTTAAAGCAATGTATTTTTCAACCTGTGCATAGAGTTCTGCTCGAATTTCTTCAATATCAACATGTTCACTATCTTTAAGCATGCCTTTATTAAAAGTACCATCTTCTTTTAATAATGTCTTATGTGTTTTTAATAATGGTTTCCCCACCGTCAAATTCAGATGAATCCCAACACTAAAATCAGGATATTCTTTCATCAGTTGAGCCGCATGTTCAGCTCCGGGCATATTAACCATCATACTGCATGATTTTAATATCCCATCTTTATAACAGTCAATAATACCAAAGTTAGCGGCACGAGTGATACCAAAATCATCTCCATTCGTTATTAACTTCATTTTATCCCTTCTTTCTTAGCTTCATTATACTCAATTTTGCATTGGCTATGTTCTCATTTTCTGAAAACTAAAATACAATAATTTGCCGCAAAGAACGGCATAGTGCTGGATAAAAAAACTTTGTTTAAAATAAAATTTATGACGATATTTAAAGAATGTTCGTAATTTGGTTAACTATTAATATAAATTTAGGAAATATGAAAGAAGTATACTAAAGAATATGATATAATAAAAGCAAGAAGATCTGTATCTAATAATGGATGTGGAAAAGCAGTATACATTTAAAGAAGGGAGAGGTGAATATGGGAATTATTATTTTGTTGTTGTTATTTGGTGGAGGTGCTTATGTATTTGCCAGCGGTATGCTGACAAAAGAAAAAAATTCTTCCCCAAGCAATGTGTACGATAATTCGCAGTCAGAAACAACAGTACAGACGAGTTCATCGAGTGAATCATCGATTAACACTCCGTACTATATTTACTTTAAAAAGGGGAGTTATCATGATTTAAGTCAGGACGAACGTTTTCAAGACATGGGTATATGGACGGTTTTTAAACATGAAACATTTAAGTTGGAAACGCATTGCAAGCGTGAAGAAGTACACAAAAGAATCAAAGAAACTTTGAACCTAACGGATAATGACTTTAAAGTTGTCGGAAAAATGGACCTTTGGGTACCTATAAGATTTTAGGAGATACAATTATGATAATTAAACCACATCATTTTTTAGATATTATTAAGCTTTACGGTGCGGGAATAGAACATTTTGTTCCTGATACACAAATGAATCATGATTTTTATAAAGCAGCAAATGAGATTATTTCAAATCCGCAAACCATACTCATTCTGACAAAAGAGGCTGACGATATTTGTCAGCCTTGTATTAAGTTAAAACAGGGGGTATGTGCAGATCCGCTGACAAAATATTGCGGTTTTTCATTAAAGGATGATTATAATAAAGCCTTGGATCAGCGTATGCTTGAACAGTTTGATTTAGATGAAACCACTCAATATTCTGCGACTGAATTATGTCAGATTATCTATAAAAACATTGAAAAGATTTTCATGGTTTGGCGTGAAGAAGAAAAGGAAGCTGTACAAAAACGCTATGATCTGTTTTGTATTGGCGCTAAAAAATATTTAGGATTATAAATGAAAATTGAAAGAATGTTTGCCTCGCTTTTATAGCTGTTTGAACCTGAAAAAAGGTACCCAATTTGCCTTAGCCGATTATTTTGAAGTCGTTGCTGGAACCTGTATCTGAGGATACCTTGATAACTGGATAATACTGATACTACGCATTTGGCGATTGATTTTAGTGTGCTAAAACAAAATGGGAATATTAGGGAGCATGACTGTTTTTTGATGAGGCGATATCAAAACAGCATCCTAGTAAAAAAACGTATTCGCATCTTCAACTGGTAAAAGACTATGGTGAAAATCTTATTTTAGATTGCTTAGAATGCAATGAATTGACAGGGGTGCACTATCATTATTTTCATCAGGAAATAGGGGATTATGATTTGAATGATGAAAATGCATTAAGCACTCAGTGTTAAAAGGAAAAAATAGACAACGGATGTCTATTTTTTAGTATTTTTAAGAACAGCATTCACGAGACGTTCTGCTGTATCACGGTTAAGCGGCATCAATGTTTTCCAGTAAATATAATAAATTAGGTAGGAATGCAGTACCTCGTAACCTCCTTTATCATATTCTTTGGCAGTGGGAAGATAACCGGTACAGCCATTTGTGTATCCGGCGAAATAAATTTGCGGGCAGCTTTTTGCGATATCTAAAGCCAACTCGCACATCACTTCGTTAGGAACCCCACATAAGCAATAATCATTGATATAAAAATATTGAATCTCGATTATTTGGTACTGATGTTTAATGTGAAGCGCTTGAACACGTTCTACTTCTTTTAGCCACTGGGTACCATCGATATGATTGACTTCCAATGCTTCTTTGGCAATCTGTTTGGCTTGCGGCAATGTCGGGACATCTGCAGTAAAGCGAACAGATTTGGAATACATGTTGAGCTGGTCGATGGGTTGGGAGATCATTTCATCAAGATGTAGGGTGACTGCTTCCATCATTCTATTTGCCATCGCTTTTAATGAATCAACAGAAGAGGCTTGCTCAATGGCTTCGACATTCCCGGCGGCTCCTTGTGTCATCATAACGGGACAATGATATTTCTCTTCTAAATATTTTCTTGTCATGCCAAAATAATCTGCGGAGATCAAATAATTATCATCATATAAAATATTGGCATGAGCAGTGACTCTTAACAAAATCAAGGTGAAGGCATCGGTATCGGCATTTGTTATTTTGATAATCCCAATTCGATCATCCAATGCGCCATTGGGATCACGACGATTGATTCCGATCTTGGCATGTATGTTTTTAGCTGCGGCTTTAATAGGAATTGTATTTTTTTCTGCTTCTAAAACTCCCTTTAAAACTTGAGAGCAGACCCAATCAAAGTATTCAGGTTCCATACTGATATTAACGGAACTATGTGTATGGCTAAAGCAAAGCATGATATGATCTTGAGGTACTTTAAGATGGTGTGCAATCTGATCACGCAGTATATTGGCATCTTCTTTCATATAGCCAATAT
This sequence comes from Beduini massiliensis, assembly GCF_000829905.1. Taxonomy (GTDB): domain Bacteria; phylum Bacillota_I; class Bacilli_A; order Erysipelotrichales; family Coprobacillaceae; genus Beduini; species Beduini massiliensis. Next base: position 449,331 of record NZ_CDPP01000004.1, on the reverse strand, counting down.
GATCTAAAGTCATTAGACAGTATTGTTCCTGATCCGCTCTAAAGAGGGCAACTTCGGCATATAAGGGATCTAAAACCCCTCGGGATTTATTGTCTTTACGATAAAAACCCACCATTTCAACACTTGTTTTTGGGGTAATATCTATTTTTGAAAATCCTAATGTAACTTGTTTCATATTTATTCCGACATAGATTATCTATGCTTTTCCTTTCTTTATATATTTATAATAATGTACGAATTAGAAAGGGACAACTCAAACAAGCTGACCGAAATTATCTGTATAAAAAAGTCAAACCCCTAAAGGTTTGACATCTGTGTGCTATTCATCCTCAATTTTTGTAGTTGAAGGGCAACTATCATTTCTTCTTTTTGTAGATAATTTTTTGTATGGCAGAGATGGACAATGCATATTGATCAGCTAACTGATCGATGGTTTTGCCATTTATAAAAGCTTCTTTTATATGTCGATTACGTTCATCGATTTCCTGACGAAGACCGCAGCGTTCTCCCCAACGACACTGCTTTTTCTTTTTTATGGGGATGTAGATATAACCGCCATTAAAGTAAGTTTGCACTTCCTCAACTAAATGTTTAGGAAGGATTTGATCTGCATTTTTATATAACATATGGCTCACTCCTTGTTTTGTTTTTTTCAAGTTGCAAAGCCAGTAGCTGCACGTTATTGCTCCATGCATCTGTGCAAGTGATTCTGGCTATGCATGGAGTAAAGTTTCATTTTTTCTTTTTTTATTGATACCCATCTTCTAAACCTCCTATAATGTAAAGTGTTTTAATTGATGTTCGTCTAAACTGATAAATTCCGCTGAATGGGATTGTAATTGTTTCATCAACATTTCCCGTTTATCGAGATCTTGTTGACACCAACGCAGCATCTGTTTAAGCATGGCCCATGTAGGGGTATAATTTGCTTTTTCCAACCCAAATTTTTGTTTGAAATAGCGCTTTATAATTCTTTTCTTTAAGATATGAGGTGAAATATTGAGATAAATGATTGTATCTGCCTGTTGTAAACCGGATTGAAAACAAGGTCTGCCAACATCTTCAATGACCCAATCTTTTTTTGATAGAATCTCATTAAAAAGCTGGTCTCTTTCTTTTTGTGTGCGTTTATAATTTCCATTGTAGACCACATCATCTAATTCAAAATGAGGAATCGAATAGCGCATAGACAATCGGTGTGCAAAGGTTGACTTTCCACTGCCAACTGTACCTATAATATAAATTCTAGTCATCGCTTTCCCTCCATTTCCCCCATTATAGCAAAAACCTGGCAGTATGACTACCAGGTTATTTTTGTTTTGGATAAAGATAGGCTTCCAGAGCTTGAATAATTAAATCATGATCCTCTGTATGTTCTAAACCGGAAACACAGATTGCCCCTTTTACTTCATTTTGAACGATAATGGGAAAACCACCGCCACAGATGGCATACGTATCATCATTTAGCCAATGAGGATAATTTTCTTTGTTAAAGAAGACGTAAAGAGAACTATGGTTACTTTCCAATACTGTTTTTTCTTTACGGTTCAGCCATGGGGCAGGTTTTCTTCCATCCATCAAATAATGAAAGATTAAATTTCCCTCGTATACAATTTTGATACCAACTGGTTTTGGTTTAGTTGCTTTTGCATTTTCAATGATGTGTAACGCAATCTTTAACCCGTCACTATGCTGAAACTGGGAGAATTGATAACGTTGTTCCTGTGCTTTTACTTCTTCTAAATTCATTATTCTAATCCTTTCACACCGGTTTCTAAGATTTCCATTTGTAAAATGGTTTGTTGTGCTGTAATAGTGGGGGCTGTTTTGTGAATAATGGCATGATATAAATCATCATAGACTCTGCCATAATCGCCAATTTCACTGACTACTTTTTCTTCATGGTAATTTCCTTTTTCATCATAATAGGTCAAAGTTCCGTAATGTTCCGGAAGATCGACGCCAAAGCCTTCCTGACCTGGCATGTAAAACATCTTTAAATGTTCTTCCATACGGTCTTTGCTTTCTTTGACGAACATTCCTTTTTTACCGTACACCACAAAACTTGGTCTGCTTTTAATTCTGAAATAGCTGGATTTCACAGAAACTTTGAAGCGATCATAATAAAGGTCTAAATCAAAATAGTCGTTCATTCTGCCTTTCCCTAAAAGCTGTCTGACATCATAATGAATGGTATCCGGTTTCCCAAAATATGAAATCACCTGATCCAATGTATGACAGCCATGTCCATAGAGATAAGAACGAACAGGGCTGAACTGCTGAACACTTTCAGGTATTTGAGGACGATAGTAATCAAAGTGCATTTCCATTTCCAAAAGGTCCCCTAGTTTCCCGCTCTCAATCACTTTTTGAACAGTTAAGAAATCACTGTCAAATCGACGATTTTGATATGCTTGCACGATACAGCCTTTTTCTTTCGCTAAAGCAAAAATCTCTTTTGCCTGCTCACTATTTTCCATAAACGGCTTTTCTACCAGACAGTGTTTTCCATGCTCTAAAACCGTTTTAGCGTATTGATAATGTAAATGATGACCGGTACAAATCACGATTAAATCGATTTCCGTATCTTCTATTAATTCATTAAAATCTTCCGTATAATAAATATCGGGGATTTGTTTCCACACCTCATGGGTAACGTTAATATCATAAATAGTTTTAACTCTTATTTTATCTTTTCTTTGAAGGACGAACGGTAAGTGATAGCGGTTTGCGCTTTTTCCGTTTCCTATATATCCGATTGTAAGCATTCTTTTTCCTCCTAAAACTTAATTCCGACTTGTTTTCTGGCTTCATCTAAAATTTCCATCACAAGCAGTGTCTGTTCATTTGCTTTTTTTATTCCATCTTGGTCTTGCTGTGTGACAAGATGGACAAACGCTTCAATTTCATATGTTAAGCGTGATTTTGGCTGATGATTAAAGGGTTGTGTTTCTTTGTGATTGAGTCCGAATTCAAAATGACCATATACATTTGAAGGCATATCACTATGGATGTAACCCTGATCTCCTTGAATGTTGATGGCAACCGGAGATTGGCAGTCTTTAGCCCCTATCGCTACGCACTTAAACGTAGGATAGTCAAACGTTAAGATTCCGGAAGTATCAATTCCTTTTTCAATATTGGCAAGATAATGGATCTGTTGAGGACGTCCAAATAATCCTACAATAAAATGGATATTGTAGACATTCAGATCCATCAAGGCTCCACCTGATTGTTTAGGATCAAACACCGGCAGAATGATATTTTGTTTAAACTGATCATAACGTCTTGAATATTGTGAATAATTCAGCTGAACGATTTTAATATCTCCAAGTTGAGGAAGCAGTTCTTTTGTCTTGTGATAATTGGGAAGATACTGATTCGTGATCGCTTCAAAAATAATAACATTTTTTTCTTTGGCTAAATCGATTAATGCTTTGGCTTGTGCATAAGAAGATGCAAAAGGTTTTTCTAATATGACGTGCTTTTTATTTTCCAATGCTTTTTTCGCAAAGCGATAATGTAAATGATTGGGCACGGCAATATAAATTGTTTCAACATCACTATTTAAAAGCTGCGTATAGTCATAATAGATTTGTGGGATAGAAAATGTATGGGATAATTGTTCCATTCTTTCTTTATCTTGTTCTAACCCGCAGATCGCACTTAATTGTATTTCCTTCACTTCTAAAGCAGCGCTTAGAAATGGCTGGACAATGGTTCCAGCACCAACAATTCCTAATTTCATAGATTATCCTCCTTTACAAAAGCGATTCTACCATGCCGTTGTAAATAGGAAACAGTTTACCTGAATTTAGAAACTTTTGTTCGATTTCTTTTTTTATAACCTAGGATATCTTGAACTTTTAGTTCAAATTTATTGATACCCCATAGAATAAACAATGGCATATAAACAATGAAAAATATAGTTAATGGAGATTTGGGAATAAAAAGTGGCTATCTTATGATCGAAATCTTCTCGTTTGGGGAATTGAATCGTAACATCAAAATCATAGTGGGTATCATTAGACGTAATAAAAAGTGTTTTGCAGCCACTTCTTCTAAGCTGCTGCATAATTTTTTTATTAGGCAATGCACTGCCTGAATAAGAGACAAATAATACGAGATCCTGTTGGGTAACAGTATCGCTCATAGCGGCTATTTCTCCATATTGGTTAGCGATAAAAGCATGTTTTTTAAGCTTCACTAAACGATTGACAAAACTGGTGGCACTGATTAGGGAATCCCCCGCCGCATAGACGAAAAGGTGACTTGCTTTGAGAATCAATTTTGCGGCTTTTTCTAATTGAATACTGGATATCGATTCATAACAGGTATAGATGGTTTCATTGGATAATACCGCAATGCGATTGACAATTTCTTGTGTACTTTCCTTTTTTATAAATGGAAAATCCATGTTGACATCACTTTTTTCTTTTCGTCCTCTTTCTAATTCTTTCACGAGTGCAATTTTAAAATCACTGTATCCCTTTAGACCTAACTTACGACATAGACGGATAATCGTTGCATTAGAAGAATAAGAAAGCTGAGATAATTGAGAAATGCTTAGTTCGCTGATCTGATCAAGATTGTCTAAAATATAGTGACAGACGGATTGTTCGACAGGAGTAAAGTGAGTGGTATTTTTAAGCTGTTCAATTAGCATCTTTTTGTCCTCCTTATATTTTTTTCATTATATCATGATGGAAGCAGAAAAGACATTTGGATTTTCCAAATGTCCTAAATCATGCGATAGCACTTTGTTTGTTGGAAATTTGTACAAAGGGCATCCATAAAATAGTAAGAAATACGATTTCAATAGCATTCCAAAGCATTGATTTGAATGAACCTCCTGTTGCCAAGAAAGCATAAAGCAGTGGGGGCGTGACCCAAGGTACATTCAGACAAGTACGATCAATGATATTAAACTGCATTAATAAATAGGTCAAGACAGATAAGACTACAGGGCCCACAATAAATGGAATCATATAGATCGGATTCATTACGATGGGAATTCCAAAAGTCAGCGGTTCGTTAATCCCAAAGATTCCCGGAGCAATTGATATTCCTACAACAGTTTTTTCGGATTGCACTTTAGAAAATAGTAAAATAGCGATAATCAGTCCTAAAGTAGATCCTGATCCACCGATTGCAACAAATGGATATAATCCCGGAATGATATTAGGGATCTTATCGCCGGCTTCATAGGCGGATGTATTCTCTAACAACATCGGAGTAAAGATAGGTTTAGTAACAGCACCGACGATGTTTGATCCATGCAAACCAAATGTCCATAAAAAAGTGATTAAGAAATAGACGAGTACGGCCGTCCCTACTGTATCTGCGACACTATTTAACGGTGAAGATACAAACTTCTGAATGATGATCCATAAATTCATACCGCTCAGTCTTTCAATATAGGTGCCTACAGCAACTACCATGATGACTGTTAAAACAGCGGGAATAAGTACAGTAAAGGAACCTGCTACTGCCGGCGGAACGCCATCGGGCAAAGTAATCTTTAACTTATCATTTCTTGATAGTCTTACAAAGATTTCAGATACAATAATGGTTAAGATCATCCCAACAAACATACCGTTGGAATCCAATTTGTTGGCGGCGATTCCGCCACTGGCAATATCGGTGGTCAACACATCGATATTGTTTGTGTTATTTGCCCATGTATAATGGCTTGCTAAGGTTTGCACTGCCGGTGTTAATCCTAAATAACAGGTTAAAGCGACTGCCGATGTAGCAATACCATCCCCATCCAGCCCCTTTGCCATGTTGAACCCCAAGGTAACGACGAGTAAGACGGCCATCATATTGATAGAGCCTTTATTGACTGCGGTCATGACATCTTTGATTCCGGTAGATGTAATCATCTTGGCATATCCTTGCTGAATAGCAGGGATATTGAGCCCATTATCTGCAAAGATACCATGAATATTGTTGATAAGAACCGCAATTGCACCAACAATGGTTAATGGCATAGTGACTACAAAGGCATCACGAATGGCGACTAAATGACGCTGCGAACCAATCTTTGATGCTAAGGGAATAAACTTCTCTTCCAAAAACTTCATTTTGTCCTCTCCTTTTTTATTGATTACTTATCGACACTTATTAACTTTTACGCGCGAGTGGTGAAAGCGGTTTTATTTTATAATAAGACAAATATCTTGTCTTAAAAATATGAAATCTTGTACATAAAGTTCGTATTTTTTATTTTTCTCTGTTTTTATTATGAAAATAAAGTTCAAATCAACCTAGTTTAAACAATAAAAGCACTTGATGCTAGAGAACATCAAGTGCTTGGAAATAGGATTTGATTTTTACTTTTAATTGTTCTTTTTCTTGCAAGAATTGTTTGTGCCGATGTCCATTTGCTCCTGAAGGATGAGGAAATCCAAGCAGGCATTGTTGTTGAGAAAGATAGCCGTCCTGAATCATTTTTTGCAGCACTTCTTCCACAGCTTTGCCTAACGGAATAATAAGGGTGTTAGGAAAAGATTGTATCTCCTTATAAAAATAGGTGTGGACATACCTGCTTAGTAACGCTGAATCAAAGATTGCGGGATGGGTTCCTGTATAATTTTTTCCTTTATTAAAAATCGGATAAGGGACCAGCGAAGTTGTATGAAGCAAATGGTCCTCATCACAGAATAGTTGAGTGCATGAGGTGATATTTAAAGCTTTAGGTAATTGTAATTGATCAAGCATTTCAATCAGATTATTACGCATACTCCCGGCAAAGCGTGCCGCCTTTTTGCATTCTTTTCTGATTGTTTCATGATCCCACCCCTGAATTAATCCCATTCTTGCTGTTTGGTAGGCACGATTCATTTGATTCCATCCCGGAGTAATGCCAACGATTACAATTTTTGCTTGTGAATTGACTGTTTCATTATGTGGGGCATAGTAGATTTCTAAGTTTTGTTCAGAATCTAATTTAAAAGTAGGGATGAGTAAATCTGATTTTTCATACTTATCTTTCTGCGGTAATTGGATAATGGCTTCTGTATATTTTTCCAGCATGATGATCTCCTCTTTTTTCTGTAACTATTGAATGAACAAGCTATGTTTATAATATTGCTTTCCTTTTTAAATGTAAAGAAAAGATAGTTTGAAATCTTATATAACAAATGGATACAGTAGGGAATCATAAGAAGAAAAATGAGAGTGATATCTTTTTTCTTTTGAAGATACTTTAAAGCTGTATTGCTGCCATATGATAATAATTTTGGGTGATTTCAATAAGTCTTATTAAAGATTTTCGATGATCATCTTTTTTAGAAGCAAAAACACATTCGATGCTTTCCTCAATATCAAAAGGAGTCCATTCAAATTCTCCTAAATGATCATTACAGAATCCCGGAGATAAACAGATACCAAGATCTGCCGCCACATTTGTTAATGTTGTCATATGATCGCGACTATTAATGGTGTGAACATGGACAGTATCAATAACAAGCTGTTGTGCTATGCGGAGTTCATACGGCGAGCCCCCGCCTACCATTAAGGTTCTTCCTTTTAAATCGGTAGGTTTTATTTTATTTAATTTTGCTAAAGGGTCACCTTTATTTGTGATGAGATAGATATGACTATTGAATAAATGATGAAGCTTGATGTTTGATAAATGGCAGAGTTCTCTTTGCAAACCGAAAACAAGATCTATCTCACCACGTAATAAGGCATCAATCCGTTCATTGCCATAAATATAATGAACTTGAACGGAAATAGTTGGAAATTCTGTCGCAAAATCTTTCATGATCTGTGGTAAGAAATAGATTGCACTTCTTAAAGGAACGGCAATAGTTAAAGATTCTTTATATTTGGAATTAAATCGCCTTCCATCTTCTATTGCATTTTTTAAAGCATTATCTATTCTGACTATTGATTTACAGAACTGATCCCCGGCGGGAGTTAAGACAACGCCTTTTCCTGTACGGATAAATAATTCAAAGCCGATTTCTTCTTCCAAGGCCTGAATCTGATACGTAAGGGCGGGTTGGCTGATAAAAAGATTCTCAGAAGCACGTCTGAAATTTAGGGTATGTGATACTTCAATCGCATATTCTATTTGTTTTGTATTCATAATCGTATTTCACTTCTCTTTCTAGTTTTATATTACATTATATTGATAAATAAATCAAATCAATATCATAATAATTCGATTAGAAATTTATAATACTTAGCCCTATAATGGAATTGTAAAGGAAATAGCATACTAAGGAGGTAGAAAAATGAGCCAAACATTAATTGCTTTTTTCTCAATGACAGGAGAAAGCTATGTTTCAGGTAAACTTATCAATCTTGAAAAAGGAAATACTCATGTGGCAGTGGATATGATCGGTGAAATGATGGAAGCAGATCAATTTCAGATCAAGACAGTTCAAGAATATCCAAAAGGACATATGCCTTTGATCAATTATGCAAAAGAGGAATTAAATCATCAAGCAAGACCGAAACTTACAAGAGAAGTAATCAATATGGAACAGTATGACACGATTGTATTAGGTTATCCCAATTGGTGGGGAACATGCCCGATGCCTGTCTTTACTTTTCTTGAAAGTTATGATTTTGCCGGGAAAAGAATTTTACCACTCTGTACGCATGAAGGAAGTGGGTTATCCAACAGTGTTGCCGATATCAGAAAAATCTGTCCTCAAGCTAATGTACAAAATGGTTTAGCGATAGTGGGAGGACAAGTAAAAGAAAGTCAAGCTATATTAAAAGAATGGTTAAAAACAAATCAATTACTTTAAAAAGGAGAAAGAAGAAAATGAATTTTGATTTTAATGAAAAGAAACCGGTTGTTGTTTTACTTGGAGCAGGAAGTATGGGAATGGCCATCGTGAGAAGAATTGCCGGAGGTAAAAAAGTATTATTAGGGGATATCAGTGAACAAAATTTAGAAAAGGCAGAAAATGATCTGAAATACAGTGGATATGACGTTGAAACATGTGTTGTCGATGCGATGAACAGAGAGTCCATCCAAGCGTTTGCCCAAAAAGCAGCCGCATTAGGAAATGTAATGTATTTTATCGATACGGCAGAGGCCTCTCCAAGTCAAGCGTCTCCTGAACATATTTTAAAATTAGATTTATTAGGAACAGCTTATGCACTCGATGAATTTGGCAAAGTCATTGGAGAAGGCGGAGCAGGGTTAATTATTTCGAGTATGACAGGGTATATGCCAAATGATTTAACCAAAGAAGATGAACTGGCATTAGTGAATACGCCAACAGAATCATTATTGTCGTTACCCTGTCTAAGCAGTGAGAGAATAAAAAATTCAGGGACTGCTTATGTGGTGTCAAAAAGAGCGAATCATATGAGGGTTCAAAGTGCGGCGATGACATGGGGAAAAAGAAAAGCAAGAATTAATACGATTAGTCCCGGTATCGTTGTGACCCCATTAGCTTATGATGAATTTAATTCTGAAGGGAATTCTTATCAGCAAATGATTGAAGCATCAGCCAGACAAAGAGTAGGGACATCGGATGAGATTGCGGCAGCCGGAGCATTCTTATTAAGTGATGATGCGGCGTTTATCACAGGGACCGATCTTCTGATTGACGGAGGGATGATTGCCGCCATTAACAGTGGCAAAATGAAGATGAATATTCGATAAGAAAGTGATCTTATAGTAGAAATAATATCACTGCAAATAGAATAGTATTTTAGACAGATCAAATAATCAAAAAAGTAGGGAGGGTATAGTGTGAATAATGAATTAAATAGTGAAAAAGAAAATGAGTTAGGGACGCTTCCGATAAAAAAATTATTATTGAAAATGGCAGTCCCAGTAATATTATCCATGTTGGTACAATCTTTATATAATATAGTAGATAGTATCTATGTTTCAAGAATTAGTGAGGATGCATTGACCGCTATTTCATTGGCAACTCCAATAAGCAGTTTAATTGCGAGTGTCACAGTGGGTCTAAGCGTGGGGGTGAATGCAATCCTATCAAAAAAATTAGGAGAAAAGAAATATCAGGAAGCCAATCAGGCGGCAGGCAACGGTATTGTAATTGAATGGCTATGTTTTATTGTATTTTTTATCTTTGGTATGTTTTTTACGAGAATGTTTTATGAAATGCAAACAAGCAATCTCCATATTCAACAGTTGGGAACTGCTTATACTTCTATTGTATGTCTATTCTCTTTTGGTGTTTGCACACAAGTGATCATGGAGAGATTACTGATTTCAACTGGTAAAACAATTGGTTCAATGTGCTCTCTTTTAACCGGAGCAGTCGTCAATATTATATTGGATCCGATTATGATTTTCGGCTATTTTGGCATACCGGCATTAGGCATTTCGGGAGCGGCTATTGCGACTGTCATAGCACAATTTTGCGCTGCTTTAGTAGCCTTTGGATTTAATATTTTTACAAACAAAGAGATCCACTTTCATTTGGGCATGTTAAAGCCGAATTTTAAAATAATTAAGGACATCTTTATTGTAGGATTACCGGCTGCATTAACACAGGCGATCAGTCCTTTGCTGGTATTTGGAATGAATCAGATTCTACTAGGATTTACGACGGCGGCACCGGCTGTATATGTTATTTATGTTCGTTTACAAGGCTTTGTGATGATGCCGGTATGGGGACTTAAAAATACGGTCGTTTCAATTATCTCATATAACTATGGAGCTAAAAACAAAGCACGTATGATTCAAGCAATGAAATACTGTCTGTTTATTGTGTGGGGATGTGCTGTTCTAGGAATTGTTATTATGCAAGGGTTTACCAATGATTTATTAGCTATTTTCAATGCTTCCGGTGAAATATTGTCTATTGGGATGAAAGCTTTAAAAATTATCAGCTTGTGTTTTCCGTTTTTAGGAACAACATTGATCATCGGCTCTTATTTACAAGCTCTTGGAGAAAGCAATAAAACACTGCTGACTTCGATTATGGAATTTATTTTGATGCTTTTAATTGCGGCTTTATTGGCAAACACAGGAAATATAGATATAGTATGGTATGCCTTTGTGATGACTGAAGCTATTGTTGTCTTTATCGCATGCTTCTTTATGAGATCCGTCTATAAAACAAAAATTGCGCTTTTACAAAAAACAGAATAAAGAAAAGATTAGGTTATAGTAAATAAAGTTGGATAAAGCATTGTCTCAATATAAAAATAATTAAGAGGAATAGGAGAAATAATTATGAATGATTTTCAATTTCAGAATACGACAAAGGTATATTTTGGGAAAGATCAATTAGGTCATCTGCATACAGAAGTTTTAAAATTTGGTGATAAGGTATTAGTTGCTCATGGAGGATCATTTATCAGGGAGTCACTATTATATAAAAGAGTGATAAACGAACTGCAGACCAATGCTGTAACCGTGTACGAGTTAGGTGAAGTGGAACCTAATCCACGTCATACAACTGTCAATAAAGGTGTTGCAATGTGTAAAGAACATGGAATTCAGACAGTGTTAGCAATCGGTGGTGGCTCTACGATTGATTGTTGTAAGGCGATTGCAGCAGCGGCCTTAAGTGAAACAGATAATATTTGGGATTTAGTAGAAGAAAAAATTGCTTGGAAAGATGCTTTAGCCGTTATTGCTATACCGACAATTGCTTCTACCGGCAGTGAAATGGATAAATCATGTGTTATCAGTAATGTTGAACTTGGGGTGAAAAGTGGCATTAACGGAGAAGCCATTCGACCCAAAGCAGCTTTTTTAGATCCAACCAATACCTTTACCGTTCCCCCAATGCAAACTGCTTGTGGAGGTTTCGATATTATGGCACATTTTCTTGATATGAATTATTTTGTGAATGCGGATAAGTATCCTTTGCAGTTTAATGTGGTAGAAACCATACTTAAAACAGTAAGAAATCAACTGCCTGTGGCAATCAAAGAGCCAGAGAATTATGAAGCAAGAGCAACGTTGCTGTGGGCGGCTAGCTGGGCGTTAAACAGTTTTTGTACCTCTGGATTCAAAACCCAGCCTCAACTTCATGCGTTGGAACAATTCTCATCTACCATGGATTTAACGCATGGACTAGGGTTAGCCATTATTACACCCAAATGGATGACTTACTTATTAGAACGAGATGAAACGGTGGCAGATGATTTTGCCAGATTTGGTGTCAATGTCATGGGGATTCCAGATTCAGAGGATAAAAAAGCCTTGGCTTTTCAAGCAGTTGAAGCATTACAACAATTCATTAAAGATGAGTTAGGCTTACCGGTCTATTTATCCGAATTAGGGTTGGATGGAAGTAAGTTTGATGAAATGACCAAAAAGGCTTGTTATGGGCGAAAGATGCTGCCCCTTGCATATCGACCGTTAACTCAGGAAGACTGCTTAAATATTTATAAAATGTGTTTATAGTCCATCCTATAATCATTTTATTTAAAAAGGCACTTCATAAAGAAGATGCCTTTTGTATTTTTACGTATGTTAGTAGGTGAAAAATATTTTTGCCTGCACGTTTCTCTTTTTATGGAGTATAAATGTGTTAATAATTTTATATATAAAAAAGAGCTTTCGCTCTCATTATTTCTAAATGGCAGGGGCATCAGGATTTGAACCCGAACGAACAGTTTTGGAGACTGTGATACTACCATTATATTATGCCCCTAAAAAATGGTGACCTGTACGGGATTCGAACCCGTGAATGCATGCGTGAAAGGCATGTGAGTTAACCGTTTCTCCAACAGGCCATTTTATCGGACCACTACATATTATCATGGTCCGAATTAAAAATCAACAATTTTTTTAATGAAAATGCTTTTTACCAACCATGTACTCAATTTTCAGTTTAAATACTTTGCATCCTTTGTTTAAAGGGATACTGGCTTTATAGTCTTGGCGGCTTGGAGTATAGCGATCAATCAGTTTATTTAAGATCAGTTCCCGATTTTCAGTTTCTTCTTCAAGAATGCCATAGACCATGACACTTTCAAAATTATTAGTTGTTGCCGCTTCATTAATACCTAAATCACAAACAACATTAAAACATACAGGCTGATGAAGCCCTTTTTGTTTATACCCGCTCATTCCGGAATGAAAGTAGAGGGCATGATCGTAATATAGATGGTTAAGCGGCAGCAGGTAAGGAATATCAGTGTAAAAAGACAATGTTCCATAATGGGTCTTAGAAGTTAAAATTTCCACACATTCAAAATAAGTCAATAATTTTTTAGTTTTACGCATTGGTGTCAATGAATTCTGATAAAGGCTTGCGGCTTTCTCATCAATCTCTTGGATTATTTTTGATTTATGCTCCTGATATTTTTCACGATCATTCTTGAAATGGTCGGCTCCCTCTATTTTCGTATCACGATACGCGATAAAGGCTTCATGATGTTCGATGACATAACGTTTAAAATGAAGGTGTTTTTTTATCTCAGGGTCGCCATAAGGAAAAATATGAATATGATACTGTGGAAGACCATCGATTTCTTTTTCCAGATAACGGCGATTAGGAATACCGTATTCACCTAAATATGTATAACCAAGTGCTTCGCATTGTGTTTGATACTGATCAATATTGCTGATATCTTTAACTTCAATCAGTAAATCGATGATTGGTTTTGCCCACATGTTTGGAATGGAAGTACTGCCGATATGAAAGATATTGATTATTTCTTTTGATAATAATTCAAAGAAAACATTTCTTTCAGCTTCAAATAGCTTGATCCAGTTGGGATCATATGCACTCACTTCTGCTTTTTTCATTTTATCACCCCATTAGACTATACCATGATTGAAAGTAGGATTCTGGTTTTTGCACAAATTGAAAGATTCCTATGTTATACTTGTAACAAAGGAGGGAGAAGCTATGATATGGTGGTTGCTGGGAGGCTTTTTTGCGATTTGTTTTATGGTGTCAATGTCAAAGGAACTGCGTCGATTTCGTAATGGTATTTACTTATTGCTGACCCTTATGTTTTGTTTCTTAGGTTTAGCGATTACGTATCGTCATAACGAATGGATCGTACTGCTGATCCAGCTATTTGTTTTTGTTGCTTCTCCGCTGTGCTTATTTATTTTAGCGATTGGACTTCTCGGCAATGGGATTGTGATGGTAAAAAAAGAAGGACTGCATCCAATGAATCTATTGTCCGCTTATTTTGGCATCGGGATCTTTGCTTTTATGGGCATCGTTTTTATTGCGCTGACACGTTATGACCTTTCTAGTTTTGTATTAAGTTTGTTGATCTTTTGTATTTTGATGATGCTGTATGCGGCATTTATATTTACAGCGTTTCTCTTGTACTCTATGATTTATCGTCTTCTGCCTAAAAACAGCCGTTGTGATTATGTCATCATTCATGGAGCCGGGTTGCTTGATGGATATCGGATTTCTCGTTTATTGGCATTGCGTTTAGATAAAGGGATTTCTGTTTATCAAAAAGGTGGAAGAAGAGCGAGAATCATTGTTTCCGGAGGACAAGGAGAAGATGAGATGCTGTCAGAAGCCGCGGCAATGAAACAATATTTGTTAGATAAAGGCATTGATGAATCGGTGATCATTGTGGAAGATCAATCGACATCTACCTATGAAAATTTACTGTTCAGTAAAAAAATCATGGATCATCTCAGTCAACAATATACGTGTATCTTTGTCACCAATGATTATCATGTTTTCAGAACCTCGACCTATGCCAGAAAGCTGAAAATAACCGCACAGGGAGTCGGGTGTCGAACCGCTATGTATTATTTGCCAAGTGCTTTTATTCGTGAGTATCTTGCTATAGTGTATCAGTATCGTTTAAGTTTTTTTGTTGTAGTTGGTATTTGGATGCTTTTTCTTGGGATTTCATTGGGATTATTCTAACAGCCTGGTTTAATCCCTTTTCTCTGTCCCATACTAAGATATGACTGGCTTCTATTCAATATTGATGAAAAATATAGTATTATATAAATGACATTAGGAGTGAGGTGAAGACATGATGGCCAAGATTCTAAGACAATTGAAAGGGCAGGAACTGGTCGACTTTATTGAAGAATATTTTGATTTTTATAACCGAGTATTTAATATAGAGAATTATTTAGATGAATATGCACAAGCAATTTCGTCGATGCAGCATTATTTAGACACCCGAAAGTTGGATTTAAAACAATTTTCGACTTATCAGACGGATCTTATTAAATTGGGTTTTTTAAATCAATTTACCCCGGGACAGTTGGATCGCTATATCCAAACCGGACTAAACGATGATGAAATGGAAAGGCGTTATCAATCCATTTAATTCAATTTTAGAAAAATATCTTTTTTCTTTTACTTTTATGCTATTGTATAAAGAAAAGAGAGGTGTTGGAATTGATTAAATTAATCGCAAGTGATATAGATGGAACATTAGTTGGAAAGGATCATCAAATATCGCCAAAGAATCTGGAAGCAATTCGTTATGCCATTAAAAAAGGCGTACACTTTACCATTGCATCAGGGAGAGCTTATGAAGATATTACGCCAGTATATGAGGGATTAGGAATTAAATGTCAGGTGATTGCCGTTAACGGTGCACAGTATTATGATGAATTTGGGCAGGTCATGACATCTTGCTTATTAAATAAAGAAGCATGTATTCAGGTGTGTGACATCTTTAAAAGAGAACATCTTCATTTTATGCTGTATACATCAAAAGGTGTTTTTACAACAATGGATATCGATCATGTGAAAGATGCTTTTATTAAAAGAAAAGTAGCCCAGGCAGGAGGGACTTATGAAGAAGCAGAACATCATTTTAAAACGAATTATCTGCCGTTTCAGACCATGCGCTTTGTTGAAGATCTGCCAAGCTTTTTGAAGGATTCGATTGAGATCTATAAAGTAGAAGGATTTGATGAAACAAAAGCTAAAATAGACCAAGTAAGACCATTGATTGCTAAAATAGAAGGAGTAGCCTATTTATCCTCTTTCTTCAATAATATGGAAGTAACAAACAGCGGTGCTCAAAAAGGAACGATTTTAATGCAGGCGATTCAAAAAATGGGAATCCGTCCAGAGGAAGTCATGGTGATCGGTGATGGCGCCAATGATTTGAGTATGTTTGAACTTTTTGAAAACAGTGTGGCTGTTGCCAATGCGATCGATGAAATCAAAGAAAAAGCAAAGTATCTTGTCGCAAGTGATAAAGAAGATGGTGTAGCGGAAGCGATTTATAAACTGATTCAATAACAGTGTAGTCTAAAAACTATGCTGTTTTTCATATATTTTAAAAGTGAGGCTTGCAACCTTGGGCATAATTTAGTAGGATAGACATTGGTAAAAAAGGAGTAACACCCATGTGAGATAGATAAATACAAAAAAGAATCATAATAAAGGAGAGAGAGAATGGCAGATTTTATAAAAGAAGTAGAACGCCGTCGTACATTTGCGATTATTTCCCATCCCGATGCCGGAAAAACAACACTGACAGAAAAGTTTTTGCTTTATGGTGGAGCGATTCAAGAGGCAGGGATGGTTAAAGGAAAACAATCCAGCCGTCATGCGGTTTCCGATTGGATGGAAATAGAAAAACAAAGAGGGATTTCCGTAACCTCTTCCGTACTGCAATTTAATTATAATGGTTATTGTATTAATATTTTGGATACACCGGGACATCAGGACTTCTCGGAAGATACGTATCGTACGTTAATGGCTGCAGATTCTGCGGTCATGGTGATTGATGGAAGCAAAGGGGTCGAAGATCAGACACGTAAATTATTTAAAGTATGTGTGATGCGTCATATCCCAATCTTTACATTTATTAATAAAATGGATCGTGATGCCAAAGACCCATACGAATTAATGGAAGAAATTGAACAGGAATTAGGCATCAAGACGTGTGCGATTAACTGGCCAATCGGTTCCGGAAAAGAATTTCAGGGAGTTTATGAACGTGAGAAAAAAGAGGTTATTCGTTTCTCATTCGGTAAAAAAGGGGCTAAGGAAATGGCAGAAACCGTAAAAGTGGATCTTCAAGATGATACTTTAGCGGATTTAATTGGCGCAGAACACTGTGAAAAATTAAGAGAAGATGTTGAATTGTTGGATGGTGCCAGTGAAGAATTTGATTTAGAAGCTGTTCGTTCAGGGCTGTTATCACCGGTTTGCTTTGGTTCGGCATTAACGAATTTCGGAGTTGAACCGTTTTTGGAACATTTCTTAGCGATGACGACATCCCCTTTGCCAAGAATGGCAGGCGATCAGCTGATTGATCCATTTGATCCTCATTTCTCTGCATTTGTCTTTAAAATTCAAGCAAACATGAATAAAGCGCACCGTGACCGTATGGCGTTCATGCGTATTTGCAGTGGTAAGTTTGAAAAAGGGATGGAAGTCTATCATGTACAAGGCAAAAAGAAAGTCAAGCTGAATCAATCTAAACAGTTGATGGCCTCTGATCGTGAAACGGTAGAAGAAGCTTATGCCGGAGACGTTATCGGAATATTCGATCCGGGCATCTATTCGATCGGAGATACCTTATGCACAGCTTCCAACAAATTTGAATTTGATGGAATTCCGACCTTTGCTCCCGAACATTTTGCCAGCATTCGAAACAAAGATTCGATGAAACGTAAGCAATTTGTCAAAGGGGTAGAACAGATTGCCAAAGAAGGGGCTATCCAGATTTTCCAATCGCCATTATCAGGAATGGAAGAAATCATTGTCGGTGTTGTGGGTGTCCTACAGTTTGAGGTCCTGGAGCATCGTTTGAAGTCAGAATATAATGTGGATATTGAAAGAACGAATCTATCTTATCGCTTTATTCGTTGGATTGGAAACAAGGATATTGATCTGAATCGATTGAATTTATCATCAGATACAAAGAAAATACAAGATTTAAAAGGAAATTTCCTGTTACTATTTACGAATGAATGGGGAATTCGCTGGGCTGAAAAGAATAATCCCGAACTTATCTTGGAAGAGTTTGGAAAATAGTCAATCGTGAGAATTATTCTCACGATTTTTTCATGTAGTCATAAGAAAGACAAAATAAGCGATAGAATAATAAAGGATGAAGTCCTTATCATCAGATCGTAGACGTATGATGGATGAATCCTCTTTATCGCTTTACACCGGGGGAAAAACAATCCCAAAATTATACACGCCAAAGAGGGAATTTTGCTTTATTAAGCAGCGTGATTTAGTATGTCTTTTAATACTTGAAAAGTGTTTTATCACAACGCATTGGATATCGCTCTTGGTACGAACCTGTTAAGAGGTGATCAAAGCAAAGATTTCATGACAAACAGTATAGAATTTGTCAATGCTTTATTTGACGCAAATTGTTTTTGCTTAAGGAAGGACTGTTTGAATGACCTGATACATAAATCTGGGATTTGTGAGGCAACAAAGGATAACCCACGCTAAATATCGACAAAACCTCTATATTAACATAAAAGAAGAATGAATTTTATTCGATAATATATAAATATAGATGTTTATAATAAGAAATTATATAAAAATATTAGAAAATATGTTACTATTAAACACATAAAAGGGGGAAACAGAATGAAACAAGCAGCATATCAGTATATTGACGAAAGTGATCGTGATATCCTTTATCCGATCTATGAAGATCAGGCTATTTGTCCAAAAGTTGTAGAGACATTGGGGTTTGATGTAAATGAAGTGGTAGATAAAAGTTTAAATAAAATAACAAAAGTATTTACTTTAGGAAAGTATCCATTTAAGTCAATCACTTTTGTCGGGTTAGGGGATTCTAAAGAAATAACAACGAAAAAATTACGTGATGCGTTTGCAGTCTTGGCTAATCAAGTGGAAACACCAAGTAGCTTTGATGCAAAAAGGGCGGTGACCCAAACCATCGATATTGAAAAAATCACAGGGTTGTTTGTGGAAACCTATTTAGTTGCCACTTATCGTGAAACAAAAGTAGAACGTCC
Source organism: Beduini massiliensis (assembly GCF_000829905.1). GTDB lineage: Bacteria > Bacillota_I > Bacilli_A > Erysipelotrichales > Coprobacillaceae > Beduini > Beduini massiliensis. Next base: position 430,454 of record NZ_CDPP01000004.1, on the reverse strand, counting down.
GGGAAAAATTATTGCTGATGTGACCGTTATGGCACCGGATCATGACGTTCAAGCTGTCATTGACGAAGCCTGCCATTACGCAGAAGGAATCAATCATGCCCGTGACTTGGCAAACTGTCCTGCCAACATTATGACGCCTAAGAAGATTGCTAAAATCGCGAAAGCAATGGCAGAACGTTATGATTTAGAATATAAAATTCTCGATAAAAAAGATTTAGAAGAGATGAAGGCAGGGGCTATCTTAGCTGTGAATAAAGGAAGTGACCTTAAGCCTTATATGATCATGCTTAAATATAATGGAGCAGGTGATGATCCTTATACAGCTCTGATTGGTAAAGGATTAACCTTTGATTCCGGTGGCTATAACCTTAAAGGCAACAGCTACGGTATGAAATATGACATGTGCGGCGGAGCTGATGTCATTGGGGCGATGGAAATTATTGCCGCTAATAAAATGAAAGCAAATGTTTACTGTATCGTTCCGGCAACAGAAAACTTAGTAAACGGTTCAGCCTACAAACCGCAAGATGTGATCACGACAATGTCGGGAAAAACAGTGGAAATTGTCAGTACCGATGCCGAGGGACGTTTGATTTTATGTGATGCGATTACGTATGCACAATCTTTAGGCGCAAAACGTATTATCGACATCGCAACACTGACCGGAGCCTGCATGACTGCACTCGGTGGCGTTTATACAGGTGTATTCACGAACAGTGAAGCTTTCTATGAAAAATTTGAACAATCATTAAAAATGAGTGATGAAAAAGGATGGCGTCTGCCAGTTGATCCTGCTTATTTTGACATGCTGAAATCGGATAGTGCCGATTTTAAAAACAGTGCCGGACGTCCGGGTGGCGGAGCAAGTGTTGCTGCCTGTTTCTTAGAAGCCTTTGTTGATGAAGGGGTGGAATGGATTCATTTAGATGTGGCAGGAATTGCCCATCGTGATTCTCAGGGAGCTACCGGAGAAATGATTCGCTCAATGGTCAATATCTTTAAAAATTGATGGATTTCCATCAATTTTTTGTTTGAATAAGTAAAATCTATTCATACTAAGTGTATGAAAAAGATTATATATTTTTATATTATTTATAGTTTTTTTGCCGTATTAGTCAATATGGCACATCCCGTTACACCGGAGTTTTTTAATATACTGCAATTTGGCAGTTCTATTTATGGATTATCTTTTGCGTTAATGGCATTCTTTAATTTTATTACGAGCTTATTGTGGGCAGATTTAACACAAAAATACGGATCCAGCAAAATGCTGATTCTTTCTTTTATCGGTTTTGGCATTGCTCAGTTCTTATTTTTAAAGACAACCCATTTATGGATGCTGATGTTGGCAAGAAGCTTAGCCGGAGTTTTCATGGGCGGACTGATGGTTGCTTCACTTAGCTATATTTTAAGTATTTCACATAACGTCACGTATTTAAGTATTTATGCACTTATTCAGACGGTGGGATCGGCAATCGGTTATTTCGTCGGCGGCTTCTTTGGAAAATACGGTTATCAGATGACCTTTTATATTCAAATTGGCGGTAGTTTCGTCGCAGCAGTTTTAGCCTTTTTACTATTGGATAAGCATTTTGATATAACCAGTAAGCCAAAGCCAATGACCTACAATCCGCTTAAATTACTATGGGTTCAACTAAAAAGTGCATCGAAACCACTTAAAATCTTTTTGTTAAGTGTGTTCTTTACATGTTTTGGCTATTTTATGCATGATAACTGGCTGAATTACTATTTTATCCACCATTATCAATTCACATCCGATTCCATCGGTTATTATAAATTAGCGATTGCAGCAGTCAGCTTAGCTGCAAATCTCATTTTAATTTTCTTCTTATCTCGCTATAATCGTTTGTTGGTCATCGTATTAAGCGGATGTGGGATTATGCTGTCGGCAGCTTATTTCAATGCTTTGCTTGTGCCGTTTTTAGTTTCGACCTTATTGTATTATATGTTTAGTGTTTTATTTCTCCCTTTGCAGCAAAATCAAATGCGGCAAAATCGACAGAAGTCAAGCAGTGATCAATCCGGTTTATTCAACAGTGCCCGTTCACTAGGCATGATGATTGGTCCCGCCTTTTCCGGTTATTTATATCAGTTTGGTGATCAATTGACCTTAATTACAGCAGCTGCCAGCTTCTTTTTAGCGGCTTGTCTAAGTGCAATGTATTTTCATCGTTCCAATTAAGGAGAAACATTATGGCAAATGAAGGAAGACGCTGTGAATGTATCTGCAAAAAAGACTTAACACTAACCATTGGAAAGGAGGAGCAGAATCTTTTTGAATGTGGAAAGATATATCCTTGTACGATTCGCAAACATTTTCTGCATAAAGATCAGTACAAAATTTACGGGAAAGAATATGCTTTATCCTGTTCAAAGGAAAAGTTTGATGAGTATTTTCATCTGAAGCGTTCTCGCTATTACTGATTATTTTAGGTTTCTCACTATAGAACATTATGTGTTTTGATTAGACGGAGGTAAGGGGACGACCTCTTTTTTTATTGAATGTGGATGAATTTCAAAAAGTATCTTCTGACATCTTAGAAATACTAAAATATATTGATGATAACAATAATAAAAACGGGGAAACTGATGCTTTTATACTATATATAAGCGTTCATTTTTTTGTATAATACGAAAAAAGGTTGCGAATTATGAAAATTCTTATATACTTTAAAGAAGAGGTGATCAGAAAAATGATGAAGAAAATCCATCTCGTTGGGGATATCAATAATGAAGTTGTTGATAATCTTATCCAACAACTCGAAACAAATGAATCGATTAGTAAAATTGAATATAAAGAACCTACTCATGATCTGTATATCCAAACCGATAACAAAGATTACATGAGCCTGCTTGCTAAAGCAATTGAGGAATTGCAGTTAAATATTAAAGCAATTGAAAGAAAGAAAAGCAATGATAAGAGTGAGAAGCCTTTTGAAAAACGTGTCTTTTTATTTTCTGATTTAAAGAGTTCGGAAAATGCAGTCTTTTTGACTTCTTATTTATTGAACGATCCACAGATTCGAGAAGCAAAATTTGATCATAATCAAAAGATTTTGACTTTGGAGACAAACGATCCGTTTATTTATACTAAATTGAGACATGTGATCGATGCTTTTGGAGAAAATATCGAGATTACAGAAAACTACATAAAGGAACAGACGTTTGACTATCGGTTGATGTATCGTTATCTATATGTCGCTTTATTGTTGTTTAGTTTTTCGCTGTATATCGTGACACGTCAAGAGCCTACCATTGTCACCGTATTTAGTGGAATTGTAATGTGTGGGTTATTATCCGTTCGCTTAGTGATGAATGCGATTGATTTAATCAAAGCTAAAGATTACTTAAATGCTAATAATTTAATTTTATTGGGAGCGTTCTTATTACTTTTGTTTAATCGTCCGTTAGATGCGGGGATCGCATTGTTCGTATTTCAATATTTGCAGATGGCTTTTAACAGTTTTGAAAGACAAATCATTCATTTACTGGTAAGCAATGTGGATAACTTAATTCGTATTGTTAAAGTGAAGATAGATGATGAGATAGTGGAAAAACAAGTTGAGGAAGTCGAACACGATGACATATTGATCCTAGAAGAAAAAGATCTGTCTTATTTTGAAGGGGTAGTTATCGAAGGGGAAGCAAAAGTCGATCGCTTATTAATGAATGGCGAAACAGAACTGGCTACGATAAAAGCAGGTGATACGATCGATGCCGGACATCAGGTCGTAGAGGGGCAGCTTTCGATTAAAATCGTGAAAACTTATCCGGAAACGCAGTTTAACCAGATTTATGACTGGAGTCCTAAGCGTTTAGTAGAAAAAGGATATTTGGAAACCCGTGAGAAAAAGGATTATCTTTATTTCACTTATTCCATGTTAGCGATTGGGGCAGTGTTAGTCGTTGCCGGATTGTTTATGAAAAATACGCACTTATCTATTACGGGATTAGTGATCATTACGACTTGCTATCCGTTTTCCCTATCTTTGCTTAGTCCGTATGTTTATGATAATGCGATGATTGAGGCAATGGGACAGCGTGTTTTATTAAAAGATGAAAACAGTTTAAGTAAATTGGTTGAATGGCTAAGAAAACAAAAACCAGAAACAATCAATGACTCTATGACGTTAAAAGAGAGTGGAATCAAGTTTAATCAAGGAAATTATTTGGATGAAACGATGCGCAATGAGTGTGATATCATTTATCACAACAAGGAATCACTGATTAAATTTTTCCGTTATATCAAAGATTTTGATAAGCAATGGGTATATTTTAAATACATTAGCTATGGGGTGAAGATCATTACCATCCTATTATTCTATATCCACTTCTTCTCTTTTATAGGAGCGTTGATTGCCAATGTACTCTTGGCTTTTATGATCTTAGTGGCAATGAAACATATGTTAGATAAAGGAGTGGGATAACCACTTCTTTAATTTTTGTTGAAATCATCGTGAAAAAATGGCATAATAAAGCTACTTGTGAATAAGGAGTGAAGAAAATGATAGCTGCACAAAATGTCTCGCTGTCTTATGGCGGCCGAGTTTTATTTGAAAATGTTAATGTTAAATTTACGGAAGGAAACTGTTACGGGATTATTGGTGCCAATGGTGCCGGTAAATCGACGTTTTTAAAAATTTTATCAGGAGAAATCGAGCCGAATAAAGGGGAGGTCACGATGACTCCGGGACAACGTCTTTCCGTATTGAAACAGGATCATTTTGCCTATGATGACTTTGATGCGGTCAGTACCGTGATTATGGGAAACAAAGCATTATACGATATTAAACAGGCAAAAGAAGTTTTATACGCAAAAGAAGATTTCAATGATGAAGATGGCTTAAAGCTGGCAGAGTTAGAAGCAGATTTCATGGATTTAGATGGATGGAACGCAGAAAGTGATGCAGAAATCTTATTAAATGGATTAGGGGTACCGAGTGAACTTCACTATGTGAAAATGGCAGAATTAGACGGAAGCCAAAAAGTAAAAGTATTATTGGCTCAGGCATTATTTGGTAATCCCGATATTTTATTATTGGATGAACCAACGAACCATTTGGATATTAAATCTGTGGCATGGTTAGAAAACTTTTTGTTAAACTTTGAAAATACAGTCATCGTTGTATCCCATGACCGTTATTTCTTAAATAAAGTTTGTACTCATATTGCCGATATTGATTATCATAAAGTTCAGCTTTATGTAGGAAACTATGATTTCTGGTATGAATACTCACAGATGATGTTGGCACAGGCAAAAGAAATCAACAAGAAAGCCGACGCTAAAAGAAAAGAATTAGAAGAGTTTATCGCTCGTTTCTCTGCGAATGCTTCAAAAGCAAAACAAGCAACATCACGTAAAAAGCTGTTGGATAATTTAGAAGTAGTCGATATCAAACCATCATTAAGACGTTATCCATTTGTTGGATTTAGCCCGGAAAGGGAAGTAGGAAATATTGTATTGCGTGTCGAAGGAATTTCAAAGACAATCGGCGAAAGAAAAGTCTTGAATAACGTTTCATTTACAGTGAATCCTAAAGATAAGATCGCTTTTGTCGGAAGTGATGAGTTAGCGAATACAACACTGTTTAAAATTATTATGGGAGAAATGGAACCTGATGAAGGAACCTATACATGGGGTGTAACAACATCTCAAGCTTATTTCCCAAAAGATAACTCGGAATATTTTGATGGATGCGATTTGACTTTGATTGACTGGCTTCGTCAGTTCTCAAAGAAAAACGAATATGATCAAGATTTACGAGGATGGCTGGGGCGTATGCTGTTTTCCGGAGAAGAAGCCTTGAAAAAAGCCTCTGTCTTATCTGGAGGAGAAAAAGTGCGCTGTATGCTTGCGAAAATGATGATGAGCAATGCCAATGTCTTGATTTTGGATGAACCGACAAACCATTTGGATTTGGAATCTATTCAGGCAGTCAATGAGGGATTAATTAATTTTAAAGAAAATGTTTTATTTGTTTCTCATGACCATCAGTTTACACAAACGATCGCTAATCGTGTCATTGAAATTACATCGGACGGTGTGATTGATCGTTTAGGAACATTCGATGAATATTTAGAATATGTTAAAAATATATAGTCATAAAAAGGTCACTGTTAGCTATACTAATAGTGGTCTTTTATTTTAAGCATATCATTCGTAAATACGAAATGAATCATCTATAATGAAATCAAGGAGGAAAACATAATGAAATTTTATATTTGTAACCATTGTAAAAATGTAATCGTTAAAGTAAGTGATCATGGGGTTCCCGTATTTTGCTGTGGAGAACCAATGAAAGAATTAATTCCAAATACAACCGATGCAGCAACAGAAAAACATGTACCGATCGTAGAAGTGAAAGAAGATCGTGTAGATGTATTAGTAGGATCAACATTGCATCCAATGACAGCTGAACATTTAATTGAATGGGTTGTTTTAGAAACCGATAAAGGATACAGCATCCACTACTTAACAGATCATGATGAACCAAAAGCAAGCTTCTGCTTAAATGGTGCTAAGCCGATTGCCGTTTATGAATACTGTAATCTTCATGGGTTGTGGAAAAAAGATTTATAGCATTAAAAAAGGGATTGATTTCGTTCAATCCTTTTTATGTGCAAAATGTTTGTATGTAGGTATAAATCCCTTGTGCAATCGCCGCAGCGTAATCACTAAAATAAGTATCCAGCAAAGTATTATCATAATCGCTGCTGATAAACCCTAACTCTAAAATGCATGAGGGCATTTGGGCAACACGATTGATCGTATAATTCCCTTCTCCGTCCATTGTTCCGCCTTTAACTCCGCGAATAGTACTTTTAGGGACTGCTTCTTCAATCACCTCTAAAATAGCGGCAGCCAGTAATTCATCTTCTTGTAAAAACTGACTGTTGATCCATGCTTCAATACCATTGACCGCCTCATACCCTTCATAATAATTTCGATGAATGGATACTAAAGCAGCAGCATCATAGAGGTTTGCATATTCAGCTCGGGGGGCATTATCCATACTGATATCCTGACTACGTGTCAAAATGACCTCGACACCTAAGCTTTCCAATTCCTTTTTGACCGCTAATGTAATAGTCAAATCATCGTCTTTTTCATAGCGTCCGTTATACTCTGCACCGACGTCATCACCGCCATGCCCGGCATCTAAACAGACGACGGTTTGATAAACAACAGGATTCAATGAAGCTGACTCGGTCTGATCAATCACACTTTTGATTTCAATCTTACTTTTAATAATATGTAAGCTTCCAATAACTAATACCATTAAAACAGCACATCCACATCCATACTTTATTCTTTTTTTTATCATCTCATTTTCCTTTCCTTATGCTTATCATAGCGATTCTTTTAGGAAAGGTTTTGTAAAAAATGTGTGAAATCATCCTACTTTTATTCTTTCTTATCGAATTATAGCTAGGATTAGAGTATGTTTTATGTTAGAATTTTAAAAGATTAAAAGGAGGAACGGTATGAAGAAAATTTGGCTATGTATCATCTGTTTATGTTGTTTGACGGCTTGCCAAAAGCCACAAGAGACGCCGGTAGAAAAACCGACTCATCAGGAAAATACTGAACTTCCTTTAAATAAGGAAGATACTGAAAATAAAGAGGAACCCGTTGAAGAAACAGCAGAGGTGGAAGAAGAAAATGAACCGGAAGTTTCGACAAATGAAGTCCCTAATGAACCCACAAAAGAAACTCCGCCTACAACGGATGACGCTTTCGTGACAGATGTTCCGGAATCGACACCGCCGCCGGTTACAGAAAAGGAAGACCCGGTATATAGAGTTACACTTTCAATCGAATGTACAACGATTCTTAATAATATGTCAAAATTAAAACCGGGATATCAGGATTTTATTCCTGCAAGTGGATATATATTACCAATGATGGAAATCGAGATTCGGGAAGGGGAAAGTGTTCTGAGTGTTTTAGAGCGTGCTTGCAAGCTGAATGGGATTAAGCTGAGTGCGAGAAATGGCTATGTTTCTGAAATCGGAAATATTGGGGAATATGTATGTGGAAACTTAAGTGGTTGGATGTATTCTGTAAATGGGGCTTTTATCAATCAGTCTGCCAGTCAGAAAATACTGCAAGATGGGGATACAATTAAATGGATGTATACTTGCGATAATGGACGCGACCTTTCATTTAGCTGATTTTCGTCGCTATTATCATCCTTTCCCCATCTTTTTATGTTTTCTTTCTCTGATCTTATTATTAGTATTGATTCCGCATCCGATTATTACTTTCCTTTCTTTAGTTATTTCAGGGATTTTTTTAATCTTATCTAAACAATTGAAGGGGTATTCTTTTATTTATTCCTTTATTCTTTATATCCTGATTATTTTGATAAATCCGGTTTTTGTGACAAAGGGAGCAACTGTTTTATTCTATTTTTTTGGTGCACCTTATACATTAGAAGCCTTGGTGTATGGTATCGTTTTTGCCAACATGGTCATGAGCCTTTTATGGTGGAGTTTGATCTTTCGTTCTTTTTTAACGAGTGATCATATCATTTACTTATTTTCAAAACCGTTTAAAGTGCTAGGTCTCATGATTGCTGTTGTTTTTCGTTTGATCCCTAAATTTAAAAAGCAGATGCAAGATATTCTTCTTTACCAAAAGAAGTATTCGAACGCAAGACCTTTAAAAAAAGGATTAGATGCTTTACTCATTAGTATCACTTGGGCATTTGAGAGTTCATTAACCATGGTGGATTCAATGAGTGCCAGAGGATATCAAAGCAAGCGAACCCATTTTCATTTATTTCATTTTAGTTTTCATGATCTAAAACTTTGTATTCTGATTGTATTCATTGACTTGTGGATGCTGGCTTACTATTTTAAAGATTTTTCTAATTATTATTTTTATCCAAAAATAAAGCCGATTTCTTTTGATTGTTGGAGTTTAATCAGTTATCTGATGATGACTTTATTGATGGTACTGCCGAGTTGTTTTAAAAAGGAGGGTCAGCATGTTAAAGGTTGAAAACTTACAATTCAGATATCCAAAAGAATCGACATTCCTTTTATCCGATCTCCATTTTGAGATAAACGATGGAGAATTTTTGCTTGTGATTGGGACAAGCGGCAGTGGAAAGTCTACACTTTTACGATGCTTAAAACCGGAATTGCAGCCCTTTGGAGAAAGAACCGGTAAAATCACTTATGCAAATGAATCGCTGGAAAAGCTGAATAGCTGTGATATTGGCTTTGTTTTTCAAGATCCCGATGATCAGATGGTCATGGATAAAGTATGGCATGAACTGGCTTTTGGTTTAGAAAATATGAATATGCCTGTCGATCAAATGAAGCACCGGGTAGCGGAAATCGTTCAGTATTTTAAACTGCAGGAAATTTATGATTGTCCTGTTGATCAGTTATCGAGCGGTCAGAAACAAATTGTCAATTTAGCGGCAGCTATGGCAATGAATCCTAAAATTCTATTACTGGATGAACCGACGTCAAGGTTAGATCCATTTATGGCAAAACAGTTCTTACAGTTTTTAAAAGAAATCCATGATGATTTTCATACAACGATTATTATGGTGGAACACCGCTTTGAGGAAGTATTGCCTTTATCACAAAAGATTCTTTGGTTAGATCAAGGAAAGGCGGCTGCATTTGGCGTAAAAGAAAAAGTGCTGGAGGCATTGATCCATCAAGAGCATCCATTACATTTGGCTTTGCCTGAATATATGAAGCTGACAAAGACGGCTTTATTAACAGATAAATGGACGGCACACACGTATATTCAGGATCATCATTGGAAAGTAAATCCATTTTTACCGCTCGCAAAGCGTGGCATCTTTTTGCAGATTAAAGAATTAAACTTAGAATATGATCGTCATCGTGTGCTTAAAGATTTGTCGTTTGATCTTTGTGAAGGAGAATTTTTCTGTCTTCTTGGGGCGAATGGTTCAGGAAAAAGTACGTTTCTTCGTCACCTTGCATTTGCATTTGGCAGAAAATCTTCTATTTATTACAAGCATACACCTATCGATAAAGCAATGAACAAAAAGATTGTCTTATTGCCTCAGAATCCTCAAGTTCTTTTTGCACACGATACGGTGGAAGAAGAATTAAGCGGACTTGAAAGAGTTGAAGTGATAGACCAATGGCTAAAACAGTTTCATTTAGACGGTCAGCGTCATCAGCATCCCTATGATCTAAGTGGCGGACAGCAGCAGCTCTTAGCTTTGATTAAATTGTTGCTTTTAAAGCCGAAACTACTGCTTTTAGATGAACCCACCAACGGTATTGATGCTTCGATGAAACAAGTGTTAGGAGAGATTTTGACAGATTTAAAACAGCAAGGCATAACCATTCTTTGTGTCAGTCATGATTTAGAGTTTTGTGCGGCGTTTGCCGATCGTTGTGGATTGCTGTTTGACGGCAAGATTGAAGCGGTTGAGGCAACACGTGAATTTTTTAAAAACAATTTATTTTATACTACCAGTTTGGGAAGGCTGTTTCGATGGCTGAATCCACGCATTCTATTGGCTAAGGATGTGACAGAAGATGAATAAGCTCATTCGCAGGGGCTTGATTTTTATTGGCTTTCCTCTGATCCTAGGGTTAGGAATACGCCAGCTGCAAGATCGTCAATATACATTTATCTCGATTGTATTAGTGATTCTATCACTGATATGCTTTTATTACCAATATGAAAAAAAGAAGCCTAAAAGCCGTGAAATTGTGTTGTTGGCTGTGATGATTTCGATTGTAGTATTAGGACGTTTGCTTTTCATTCTGACACCTAGCTTTAAACCGACATTGGCATTAATCATTATTTATGGAGCTGTCTTCAAAAAAACTTCGGGATTTGTCTGTGGGAGTTTAAGTGCTTTTATTGCCAATTTCTTTTTTGGACAAGGTCCTTGGACTCCCTTTCAGATGTTAAGCTGCGGCATTATTGGCTATTTTGCTGGGGTGCTGCTGGATAGCCGAAAGGGGCGGGATTCCTTGCAATTTATGGTCGGATATGGTATTTTATCAGCAGTGCTTTATTCACTTTTGATGGAAATCTGGAATGTCATTGCGATTACGGGAACATTTAATATTGATCGTTATCTGGCAAGTCTGATAGCCTCTTTGCCGATATGCATGATTTATGTCGTATCAAACTGTGTGTTTATTTTATTGTTGGCACCGGTAATGACAAAGAAAATGAAGCGCATAAAATGGAAATATGGATTATGTGAAGGGGGAAAATATGAAAAAATTAATGAATAGTCTACTCATGTTGGCAATGATATTAGTATCTGTGTACAATATCCACGGAACAGAAGTTACAAACTGGCATGAATTTATGGGAACGGGGAACGTTATTCAGACCCAAACACCTGTTAAAGAAAATGAAACAGCGATCGCTTGGAGCAAAGATTTTACAAGCGGATGGGACTCTTTATCTGATCCGATTATCGTTAACGATCAGTTATTTGTTGCGACAGCGACTAACTCTCAATTAATGAAGCTGGATTTAAACGGCAATGTAATCAGTCAGATGACATTAGCTTCATCTCTAGGGTATAGTGTCAATATCGCTTATGGTGACGGGATGGTCTTTATTCCGTTAGGAGACGGACGTGTTCAAGCAGTGGATGCCAATACAATGACCTCTTTATGGATCAGTGAAGCTGTTGAAGGCAGCTTGCAAGGAAGATTTACTTATCATAAGGGCTACTTATATTTTGGAAGCTATATTTCGGATTATGTGACTTATGCATCAAACGGAAAATTCTATGCCCTTGATGTGAAAGATGAAAACCCGGCTTCAACTCAGGAAACTAAATCTTTTGCTTGGAGCTTTGCTTCTAAAAAAGATACAGGAGGATTTAACTGGTCAAAAGCCGTTATTTATCAAAACACTGTTTATTTTGCCGGAATGGACGGTATTGTTTATGCGTGTCATCCAACAACCGGGAAACTCTTAAATCAATACGATACAGGGGAAGCTATTTCGAGTGCAATCACTTTAGTCAATAATCAGCTATACTTTACTACAAAAGCAGGAAATATTTTCTGTCTTACATTAAATGCGGACGGAACGTTTGGAAAAGCTGTTAGTCAGCCTTTAGATACAAAACCCAATACTTCATCTACCTCAACACCGACGGTATATAACGGACGTGTTTATGTTGGCGGCGGATATGGTTATGGCAGCAAGGGATTTATCAGTGTCTTAGACAGTCAAACATTAGAAACGCTTTATCGCTTGGAAACATCAAATGACGTTCAGGCATCACCACTGGTTACTACAGCTTATAGTGGGAAAACAATTGCTTATTTTACAATGAATAATGAGCCGGGGGGACTATATGCCTTGGCAGATGATTTGAATGCAAATAGCGGAACGATCGCATCTGTGTATACGCCTAATGGAGACGCTGTTAATTATTGCATGTCAAGTGCGATTGCCGATGCTTATGGAAACCTTTATCATACAAATGATTCAGGTTATCTGACAAAGCTATCTAAAACAGAAGCTTTGAGTTTAAACAGTAATGGTATTTTAGTAAACGGAAACTTTATTAAGGGGACTCAGCTTGAAGTACAACAGCAGTCTCAGGGAAATCAAATCCAAACCTTATTAGATCAAAATACAACGTTTGAAAAAGCAACTCTTTATCATTTTAATTTAACTCATGAAAGTAATGCTATTGAACCAACTCAAGAAGTGGCGGTTACAATGCCAATTCCTGAAGGATATGCAAATGACCGTTTAAAATTATATTATGTCAATGCAGACAATTCACTTGTTGAATATAATTATCAAGTAAATCAAGGAAATATCACATTCCATACGGATCATTTTAGTACATATTTGTTGGTTCAGTTAAAAGTGGAAGAACCCACTTCACAAACAGAGACAACACCACAACAAGAACAGCCACAGATTCCTAATACCGGAGATCAAACAAAGATGACCCTTTACATCGTAATCGCCGGTGCAGCCATCTTAGCCATCATCGGATTAGTCGTGATGAATAAAAAGAAAAAATAATCTTATCCAATGGGTAAGATTTTTTTAATATTATGCAATTAAGAGTTGTAATTTTATACAATTTTGTGTATTCTATTATATGTAGTGCCGATATAGTCTAGTGGCAAAACGGAGCAATGGTAATGCTCAATCCCCAGTCCGATTCTGGGTATCGGCACCATGATTAAAAAATCAATTCGCTTAGAATTGTTTTTTTCATATGGAACAATATATGAATATTAAGCGGATTATTTAAAAGATCAGTCTAAAAATGAACAAGTGAATATAGTATAATAAAATCGTTATACTAAAGCAGGTAAACAGAAAGTGTCATATTCGGGGGAAACGACATTTTTCCATGCGAGAGATCAATATGTTGGAGGGAACTTGAAGTATGCAAATAAAGTGTATCTGTGGGCAAAAGGTTCATAGCTATCAGCGCTATGAGGATGAACGAACAAATAGGATCGTTTATTATTATGTGTGTCATCATTGTCGTAAGACAATGTCAGCTATTCATGATGAAAATGGGAATATAAAAATTGTCAGCGGCTATTTCGGCCCTGTCTATCAAAGATAATTAGGAAGCAAGGAAGTTCTTTGCTTTTTTTTATTTTCTTTTTACATATTTTGTAAAGACCCCTATATTTGTTTTCATTAAATGAAAATAACAAATGCAAAATATAAGAAGTGATAGACTAAGGCTAGTCTATTTTTGGGGGTATCATTATGTTTAAAAAGGGTGGTTATATTTATTATGCCATGGGAAATGGAATGTTTTATTTTTCATGGGCAATGTTTGCTTGCATTATATCCGTTTATTTAGCGGATGTGGGATGCAGTGCAACCGAAATCTCATTCGTAACATCAGCATCGGCACTATTTGCAATGGCAACGCAGCCCATCTGCGGTTTTTTGGCAGATCGATTCCGCAGTCCTAAATATGTCGCCATCGTATCGGCAATACTAGCGATTATCTCAGGAATTCTTTTTGCGTATACAAAGTCTTTTGTTTTTTTGTTTTTAATGAATGGATTAACGCAAGGATTCTTAAATGGCATTACCGCACTGTCCGATCGCTTAGCCACAGCCAGTCCTTATCCGTTTGGTTCTATTCGTGTTTGGGGGTCCATCCTATATGCAATTGGTGCGCAAATCAGTGGTTACGTTTATGATAATATATCACCTAAAGCAAATTATTATATCTTTGCGGTAGGGATTGCAGTCATGGTTTTTAGCTTTATGATGATGAATGACGCCAAGCCTATTGCGAAAGAGGGCGAAAGCGATAAAGTAACAACCAAAGAAGTATTGATTGCTTTATGGCATAATAAGCCTTTTAAAATGTTCATGTTGATTTATTTCTTGTTTCAGGGAGCCGCTTCTGCACAAGGCATTTATCTGCCATTGTTTATTAAACAATTAGGGGGAACGACGACTATTGTGGGAACCACTTTGCTTTTTTCAACATTATCCGAACTGCCGGCAGTGTTGTTTTCTGACAAGCTGATTAAAAAGGTATCTTATAAACATCTGATGATTTTTGCTTGTGTGATGTCATTGATCCGTTTTGTTTGGTATTCAACTTGTCCGACTCCAAATATGATTATGGTCATGTTTTTCTTTCAGGGAATGACAAGTATTATCTTTATTTTGGTGGCTGTACGTATCATATTGGATTTAGTAGAAGATAAATATGTCAATACGGCTTATGGTATTTCTTCTATGTTAGCTAAAGGTTTAGCGGCATTGATCTTTCAAGTTATCTGTGGAAAGATCATTGATATTGTCGGAGGTAACTTTGGCTACACCATTACGTATTATCTTTTTGCGGCAACAATGATCGTATGTATCTTATTATCATGGCGTTTTAAAATGCCGGAAAAGAAAGAAAATTAGAAATAAAAAAACCGTGATTGCTCACGGTTTTAAAATTACATTACTGTAACGTCAGAAGCTTGTTGACCACGATCTCCTTCAACGATTTCGAAGCTAACGTTTTGTCCTTCTTCTAAAGTTTTGAATCCTCTAGTGTTGATTGCTGAATAATGTACGAAGATATCTTCATTAGTTCCATCGATAGTGATGAATCCAAATCCTTTATCTTTGTTAAACCATTTTACTTTACCTGTACTCATTGTTCGTACCTCCTTATAAATTTTGCCCAAAGAAAGCACTTTATGTAGAAAAAAATCACTAAATATTAGATTTTCTGTACACAAGTGATAATATACAATTCTCTAATACCAGTGATACGTTGAATCATAATTATTTTCTTTTGCTTTTATAGTATACCACAGATAAATGGAAACTTGCAATAAAAAGTAATACAATTATCTCATACTAGCAAAAAAACTTTTGAAAATCAATGAAATCATAGGTAAATTTAGCTTTTAGTACTTTTATCAATATTTGAAAAAAGAAAGCATATAATCCAAATTATGATAAACTGAAACAGTTAGGGGTGAGAATATGTCAAAAGATATGACAAATGGTAAACCATTAAAATTAATATTACTGTTTACAATCCCGATGTTGATCGGAAATGTATTTCAACAGTTTTATTCAATGGCAGATACAATCGTCGTTGGAAATTTTATAGGAGTAAAAGCACTGGCGGCGGTGGGAGCAACCGGTGGTATCAGTTTTTTTGTTTTAGGATTCATTATGGGATTAGCAAACGGTTTTTCTGTCATTGTTGCCCAAAGATTCGGTGCAAACGATGAAGAAGGACTGCGACATACAGTCGGAATGTCGATTGTTTTGGGAGCTGCGATTACCTTGGTTGTGACGATCATCAGTGTCAGTGGTGTTCGTTTATTGCTGGAAGTGATGCGCACACCTTCAGATATCATTAATGATTCTTATAAGTATATTTCGGTTATCTTTGCCGGAACAATTGCAACCATTGCTTATAATATGATCTCTTCATTTTTAAGAGCGTTAGGAGACAGTAAAACACCGCTGATCTTCTTAATTATCGCATCTGTATTAAACGTTATTTTGGATATCGTCTTTATTGTTGTTTTTCATATGGGAGTAGAAGGAACTGCTTATGCGACGATCTTGGCACAAGCGATAGCCTTTGGTTTATGCTTTATTTATACGAAAAAGAAATATCCGATTTTACATTTATCGAAACGTCATTTTAAACTAGATAAAGAAATTATCACAAATTTATTAAAAATTGGAATTCCCGGAGCCTTGTCTTCTTCGATTACTGCTTTAGGAGTAATGATCTTACAAGGGACAATTAATCAATTGGGATCTGATGTGGTAGCGGCTTATACGGCAGGTACTAAAGTCGAACAATTCTTTACGATGCCAACGATGACTTTAGGAATGGCGATGGCGACTTTCGCCGGGCAGAATTTAGGAGCAGGTAAAATTGATCGTGTCAAAGAAGGACTGCTTTCTAGTGTGAAGCTGGTCGTTGCCTATAGTGTTATCGGCGGAATTATCCTGTACTTCTGCGGGGGACTGTTCACACAATTATTCGTATCAGCGGATCAGATGAACGTTATTAACACGTCTAAGGAGTATCTGAGCTTTGTTGCGGCATTCTGTTGGGTACTTGGGTTATTGTTTGTTTATCGCTCTACAATTCAAGGGTTAGGAAATGGCTTTATTCCTATGCTTTCAGGTGCAATGGAACTGATCATGCGTGTCATTGCGGCAATTGTTTTGTCAGGCATGTTTGGCTTTGCCGGTATTTGTATGGCCAGTCCGATTGCTTGGATCGGAGCCGATGTTTTATTGATTCCATATTATCATCATATGGTGAAACGATTATCGCTCCAATTTAAAGCAAAAGAAAATTTAGTGAAAGAAATGGTATAGCTTAGTCTATATCATTTTTTATTGCTTAATAACCGGCAAGTGATTTAAGAAGATAAGGAATCAAAGGGATGAATAGAGTTTATAAAAAGGAGAATCGTTTATTCATGCTCCTGTTTAAAATAAAAAGTTTAATTTTTCGCTAAATGAAAGAAAATACAGTAAACACCAACTAAGACAATACCTACTGCTATACCAAAAAGTAAGCCTGAGAAAAAATGGACAATCACGATTGTTCTTGAAATGATAAATAACCCAATACCCAGTAAAATGAGTAAGATTCCATATAGGATATTCTTTTGCTTTTCTAATTGCTGGGTTCTTTGAATTAAATCGATCATTTGAGCGTTATCATAGATACGGATACTGTTTTGTTCGGTATCTTCTCCATCCATTAATTCGGCAACCGTGATATCTAGTTCTTGACATAAGCTTTCTATCACACTGTAATCCGGCATACAGTTGCCATTTTCCCATTTTGAGATTGTTTTATTGGATACGTTTAGTCTTTCTGCTAGTTGTATTTGTGTTAGATTTTTCTCTTTTCTTTTTTTAGCGATATATTTTCCAATCATAAGCTGATTCATAAATGCTGTTCCTCCTTGTTTTATAAATTAACTATATATAAATAATAGATGAAAGACGACCCCCTGTATGGAGAATTCAAGAGGAATTTTGTTTTGTAGCCATATAGTCTGTTATTTTACTTGATAGAGCAGACATACACAATGAATATGCAAAATAAAAAAGAACGCTGTCAGCGTTCTCTAACTTTGAATCATAGATCAGTTTCTATAAAATGTACCTCAGACATATTCCAGTATTTATCATAGACACGATCTTTTAATCCATCAAAGTTTAATTGATATAAGCGAAAGGTTACTAAGATATTTTTAGGCTGCCAAAGTTCTTCGTAAGAGTATTTATACTGCATGCCTAATTGTTTCATCACATTGCCGCTGCGAGGGTTTTTTATGTCATGTGTTGCGGTGATAAATCGAAAACCATCTTTTTTTAGTTGTTCTACGACGGCTTTGCTTGCTTCACTGACAATCCCTTGATGCCAAAACTCCTTACGCAAGCCATAGCCAAAATCATGGGCGTCTTCCATGCTGACGTGAACATAACCGATGGGGATATTATCTTCCTTTAAACAGATTGCGTATCGATAACCATAGGGCTGCTGATAAGCCAAAGCGTAATGTTCTTTGTAAAAGGCTTCGGCTTCTTCAATGGACAAAAGCGGAAACCAAGGTAAATATGTATTGACTTCTTCATCTTTATAGATAGCAAACAGGGCCTCCATATCCTGTTCATTAAATTGTCTTAGTATAAGTCTTTCTGTTTTTAAAGTTGGTGTATTGGTCATAGGTTGATCCTTTCATTTTTTAAGAAGCATTTAACAGTTTTGTTAAGTCTTCAACCGAAGCATCCATTTTAATGGATACCTCATCCATCGTTAATCCGGTATTCAAGAAACGCTGAATGACTTTTTTCATTGATTCTCCTACTTCAATGATATGGCCATCTAAATCATAGAAACGAATGACACGTTGTCCCCAGCTATGTTCGATCACATCACCAAGATACTCAATTTCATAGTTTCCTAATTTTTTTAGGAAATCATCAAAGTTTTCTTCCTCAAAACATAATTCTATATTATTTGGGTATGCGATAATCTTTTCTTTAGGAAGATTTACCAGCCAATCAAAATCCTGCTGTAAAGATATACCACAAGTGAACATGATGTTGATACCATAATCCTGATAAACCTCTAAATGAAATAGATCCTCATAAAATTTTCTGGCAGCATGAATGTCAGCTACTGAAAGAACGGTTCCTGTAAATCTCATTGTATTCCTCCTTTAGTTTATAGTCTTATTTTAGCATTATGAATAAATAAAGTCATTTCATTTAAAATTATTGTTCTTTTTCTATTTTTACACGAGAATAAACGGCATATATTTCAACAAATAAATAGGCAATGACAAATGGAATAATGATTTCCCAGCCACTTCCCATCAAAGCATAAGCTAAAAGCAAGGCAGAAAAGACATAGGTCATGATATCAAATCCTTTTGCTTTGGCAGTGTTTGCCAACATCACGTTACGTTCATCTTTTTGATTAATTTCCATTTGTTTTGCTAATTTGGGGTCTTTTGCGATCACATGACGATTATAAAGTTCACCGAGTCCATGCCCAAACATTCCACAGCCAAGTCCAATGGCGAGATAGGGCATTGTTTTCATGATACCTTGAGGATCAATAATGGCTCTAACCATGTAAAGCCCGACAGCCAGCAAAACAGTACCTAAAATAGTGATTAAAATACTCGTATTCTTTTTCATCTTAATTCCTCCTCATAGATAAAAATATCTTCAATACGCAGATTAAAGTAATGGGCAATTTTAAAGGCAAGTAGAATAGAAGGATTATAGCGCCCATTTTCCAATGAACCGATTGTCTGTCTGGATACTTCCAAAGCACTTGCTAATTCTTCTTGTTTGATTCCATGCTGCTTTCGTATTTCTTCTAAACGATTTTTCAAAGTATCACCCCTTTTTATGTAAAGTTAACTTTCCATACTTTTATTATACAACTTTTATTGTATATGTCAAGCTAGCTTTCCATATGACTGTAATAAAAAACACTTCATAGTGAAGTGCTTAGCGATTCATCAGCCTCTTTATTTGATTGGTCGCATAAAGTTGAGAGATGCCATCAAAGATAAAGAAAGCACCGATAATCATTAATACAGTCTTAGCAACTTTAAATGGGTTGATCAATATAATGATTCCACCAACAAATAAAATAATCATTAAAACAAACGAAATATTATAAACATTCTTATCTGTTTTTAACGGCTGGATCGTCTGCATAAGTGAGAATGCTTCAATAATCATGAAAATTCCGGCGATGAATGGCAAAATAGATAAAACAATCGGTGGATTAAAGAATATAAAGACACCACCACCCAAAGCGATTGCCCCAATCAGCAAATCCATACGGTCATTCATATGAATTTCTTCCTGTT
Organism: Beduini massiliensis; assembly: GCF_000829905.1. Taxonomy (GTDB): domain Bacteria; phylum Bacillota_I; class Bacilli_A; order Erysipelotrichales; family Coprobacillaceae; genus Beduini; species Beduini massiliensis. The sequence goes on along the minus strand of NZ_CDPP01000004.1, from coordinate 410,558 downwards.
TGCGATAAACAAGGACTTTGCCAATTCCAAATGCTAAAATAGTTCCACCTAATATATAGGCAATAATATTAGCGCTCATCGTTGGATAAAACAAGAAAATGAATCCAACCAATATATATATGATTGAAGATACAATCACTTCTCTTTTTAATCTCTGTGTAAATTTTGACATAGAAATCCCTCCTTCTTTATTATAGCCCATAATAAGAAAAATAGGGAATATTATTATAAAATTAAATTTGTTAAATTATTGTAAACGGGGATATTTAAGGCGGAGATTATGCTATAATTTGTTGCGAGGTGAATAGAAATGACAAAAATAATCGCACATCGCGGAGCCAGTGGCTATGCTCCTGAAAACACGATGGAAGCATTTAAACTAGCAGTCGGATTAGGGGCAGAAGGAATCGAAACCGACGTCCATCTTACACGTGACGGACACGTGGTCATCATTCATGATGAAAAGATTGATCGAACCAGTAATGGGTTAGGTTATATTAAAGACTGTACGTATGAACAATTATCTGCATTTAATTATAATAATCATATGGAACAATATGAATTTTGCAAATTACCTTTATTATCCGATTTATTGGAATTAGTGAAAAGTACCGGTATTTTATTAAATATTGAACTTAAAACAGATTTTTATGGTTATCCGGGAATCGAGGAAAAAGTAATTCAGTTAGTAAAAGCATACGGTGTAGAACAACAGGTAATTTATTCTTCTTTTAATCATTATACCTTGATGACGGTAAAATCAATAGATCCAAATGCAAGAATCGGATTGCTTTATGCCGAAGGAATCGTTCAGCCTTGGGATTATGCGGCACATATTCAGGCAGATGCTTTGCACCCATTTTATGCCAATCTACAGATTCCTAACTATATTGAAGAATCTCATCAAAAGGGAATTATGGTGAATACATGGACAGTCAATAAACGTGAAGATATGAAACGTTTTATTGATATGAAGGCAGATGGTCTGATTACAAATTATCCAGATCTTGCATTAGCTATAAAAAACGGTGATTAAGAGACAAGCCTAGTCATCATGACTGAATAAAAAAGCACCGCAGTTGTAATAACTGCAGCATTTATAAGGTCTAATATTTAGGGGATACCTCATTTTTGGTATCTTTTTTTCTTATTTTAATAGTTCTTTTATTGTCTTTCTGACATTGTGAGCCGCATCTTCTTGAATTTCAATAATCTTTGCCCCTCTGCTTTTAGCTAGTTCTCTTAAATCACAGGCTATAGCCGTATGATAGGAACAACCCACAACGATAAAAACATCATTAGGCTCTAAAGCAGAAACCATTTCATAAGCCTTTTGATAATTTGGGGCTGGATCTCCATATAGTACCGGTTTGTTGTAGAGGGACCAAGCGATCTCCATCTCATCATCTTCCGGTAAACCGCCATGCAGTTCCAAGGCATTGCTTCCGGCTAATTGATGCAATCCGTCGATGTTCATGGTAATAATTGGAATTTTATATTCTGCTAAGGCATAATGAGCATCATTGGGTTGTGCACCGTTCATATTCGCTTTTAATTGTTTGATGACTTCGTTATATTCTTCATGGTGTCTGTTGGCATAACTTCTAAATAGTTTTTCTCTGACATCGGGTCTTTCCATAAAGGTAGGGATATTGCTTTGTTTGCTGATACCGGCTCCGGTAAAGGCTATAATTTTCATTAAAACATCTCCTTTTCATTTCTATATATAGTTAAGTTCTGATAAAATTCAAAAATACTTTTCTATAAACTTTCATGTTTTTCTAAAATAGATTGATCCCATAAATGATCATTGATTTGCAAAAGGGTCTCCTGTAATGTTTTTTCTAATATAATGGACATGACATACTTATAGTCATACTCAACCAAAAAACCTGTGATTTTATCAATATCATTTTGTACATCCCTATTCCAATAGGTTTTAAATTCAATTACCAAAAAATTATGTTTATTATTTCCTCTTTGGTGGACAATCACATCAGGATAAGTACCATTCACAAAACGCCCAACTGACTTTATGTCATAAGCATCTCTATTATAATCACAATCCACAACAAGCTTATTTAGTAAGTTATTATTTTCTAAATATTTTTGCAGATAATATGCAAATCTAAAAACAATGGTTCTTTCACAAAGATGTTCGTCATACGAACTTGGCATAGCAGGTTTATGAGCTATCAGGTAATCATCATTAGTATATAATTCTATAAAACATTTTTCTAAGACTGTTATTAATTCCGTTCTAGTAATAGTGTAATCTTTCATTTTAATCCCTTTCCTGATTGATAATGAATAAAGGCGAAAATTCACCTTATTAACTAATTCTGATTTAAGCAAAAATGATAATTTTCATCTATCATTATGCCATTTTATTTAAGAAGATCCTATTTTAAGTGATATATCACTATTATACTAGATTTTTTAATAAATGTAATAAAACACAAAGATTGTTATAATAAATTTTTGTTAAAAGATATGAAGAAGGAACTAAACAAGATATTTAATCCTCCTCTCCTTTAGTCCCTATTGAACAAGAAAATAATGTAATAGCCGATACTGGAGATCTTACTGCTTTTAACTCATATATTGTGTTTATGAGCTTATCTTTACTAGGTGCATCGGTAATAATGAAGAAGAAAGCATAAAGTATATAAGTGATGTTTATCTAAACAACTTATAGGAAGATCCTATGATATGTGATAAAATTAAGATAGTTATAGGAAATGGGGGATAAACAATGCTGAATTGGCTCTTTACAGACATATTTTCCAGCTATGATCGTGATCAAATTGCTGAAATGACTCGAATTCTAAATGATCAAGGGATTAAAACCAAAGAAGGAATTGAATCGGATCTAGCAGGAATGCCAAATACATTTTCCAGTTATTCGAATCCTTCACCATTAGATTACGATGATGGACACTATTCAAAAATGTACACTTTATATGTAAAAAAGAAAGATGTCGTTAAAGCTAAAGAATTGCTTTCATTAAAAAAATAAACCACAGTGGGTTTATTTTTCTTCTTTTAGCATCGTTTCTGCATAATAGAGTGTCTGCCAATCTAAATCGGGGAATAACTGTGGGTCTAGTTCAATAAAATCAGCATCTTCCCATTCTCCTAGTTCGCGATCTAAAATTGGTTTATCTTTACAGATAAATGTTCGTCCGTTTTGATCACGCGTGATACAAACGGTTTCTTTAAAAGCCCTTAAAAAGAATTTTTGGTGTTCATTTAATTGCATAAGCTGCCTCCTATAGATTACTACTATTATGTTCTTAGGGAAAACATTTTATTCCATCGCCACAATCTTTTATCAGATAAATAAAAGCATCTGTGGTTATTAGCTAAAAAACTTGAAATTATGAAGTAAAGCTGATAAAATACGAGTGTATTTATGAAGTTTTCACATTGACAACAAAATAAAAGCAAAGGAGCTTATTGAAAGTAACTTTGTTTTTAAATTTCAATTTTAAATAAGAGGAGAGATAACGAATAAAGTTATGTCTCCTTTTTTTGTTGGTTAAATGTGTACATTGCAATAAAAAGGAGGAAGTTTATGAGTCAAACAGCAGAAGAAATTATTCAATATATTAAGGAATCAAAAAAGAAAACCATTGTGAAAGTTTATGTTAACGGACATGATCTGCCAACAGACAGTCACATTGAAGTATTTGGCACAAAAAGCAGCCGCATTTTAATAGGGGACTTAGATTTAGTCCAAGCCTATTTAAAGCAATATCAGCATTGCATCACACATTACCATTTAGAACAAAACAGCCGCAACAGTGCGATTCCCTTATTGGATATGAGAGCGATTAATGCACGAATTGAACCGGGAAGCATTATTCGTGAGCAGGTATCGATTGGAAATCAGGCAGTCATCATGATGGGGGCGATTATCAATATTGGCTGTAAGATTGGCGATGAAACAATGATTGATATGGGAGCTGTTTTAGGCGGACGCGTAGAAGTCGGAAAACGTTGTCATATTGGTGCCGGCGCTGTTTTAGCCGGCGTGATTGAACCCCCAAGTGCAAAGCCGGTAGTCATTGAAGATGATGTGTTGGTGGGAGCTAATGCCGTTATCGTAGAAGGCGTTCATGTTGGTCAAGGGGCGGTTATAGGGGCAGGCAGTGTTGTTTTGAATGATGTGCCTAAAGGAGCTGTAGCAGCAGGGAATCCGGCAAAAATAATCAAACAGAAAAAGACAGCAGAAACGATCGAAAAAACAAAACTGATGGATGATTTAAGACAGATTTAAAGAAAGAGGTATATATGAAAGCATATTTAATATTAGAAAATGGAGACAGCTTTGAAGGAATAAGTATTGGTGCCAAACGAGAAGTTGTAAGTGAGTTGGTCTTTAATACATCCATGAGTGGTTACTTGGAAATCCTGACTGACCCGTCTTATGCAGGACAGTCTGTCATTATGACCTATCCGCTTATTGGTAATTATGGGGTTTGCTTAGAAGATCAAGAATCTTCCAGTGTCTTTACAGAAGGACTGATTGTCAGTGAACTCTCACGTATCGGCAGCAACTTTAGAACTGAAATGGATTTAGATACTTATTTAAAGTTAAATGATATTCCAGGTATTGCCGGTGTTGATACTCGCCATTTAGCTAAAGTCATTCGCCAAAAAGGTTGCCTGAATGGAATGATTACAACGCAAAAGTATGAAAATATTCAGGAAGTATTACCGCAAATCAAAGCGTATAAAGTAGAACATGTCGTAGAAAAAGTAACCAGTGATTCTATTCATACAATCAGCAGTGGAAATAAAAAGATTGCTTTATATGATTTTGGGGCAAAAAGAAATATTGCCGAACATTTAATTAAACGTGGGTATGAAGTCATTGTAGTGCCGGCGTCTACGCCTGCCAAAAAAGTGATAGCTATGAACGTCGATGGCATATTACTTTCCAACGGTCCCGGAGATCCGAGTGAATGTACAGAGATTATCGGTGAAATCAAGCAGTTGATCAAAAGCGGAATCCCGATTTTTGGGATCTGTTTAGGACATCAGCTGATGGCATTGGCACAGGGCTTTAAAACAGAAAAATTGAAATATGGGCATCATGGTGCCAATCATCCTGTCAAGAATCTTATCAATGGGCACGTATACATATCCACTCAAAACCATAATTACGTGATTAAAGAAAGCAGCATCGATGCATCGATTGCGAAAGTATGGTTCATGAACGTCAACGATCAGACAATAGAAGGATTGAAATATCATGGACAACCGATTCAAACGGTACAGTTTCATCCGGAAGCGTGTGCGGGACCTCAGGATACTGAATTCCTATTTGATGAATTTACTAAAATGATAGAGGAGAGAAGATAATGCCAAAAGATACACGAATCAAAAAAGTATTAGTCATTGGGTCAGGACCGATAATAATCGGTCAGGCAGCAGAATTTGATTATGCCGGAACACAGGCCTGCAAAGCATTGAAAGAAGAAGGCATCGAAGTGATTTTGATCAACAGCAATCCGGCAACGATCATGACCGATAAATTTATTGCCGATAAAGTCTATATTGAGCCACTGACAATAGAGGTGATTAAAGATTTGATTATTAAAGAAAAACCAGATAGTATTCTCCCTACTTTAGGCGGGCAGAATGCCTTGAATTTGGCAATGAGTTTAGCCGATGAAGGTTTTTTAGAAGAACAACATGTCAGAACTATCGGAACCTCTACCCAAACCATCAAATTAGCAGAGGATCGTTTAGAATTTAAAAAATTGATGGAGAATATTCAAGAGCCCTGTGCGCAATCGAAAATTGTTACCAATGTTGAAGCGGCTATCGATTTTGCGAATGAAATCGGCTACCCGGTAGTAGTACGCCCGGCATATACCTTAGGTGGCACCGGGGGCGGGATCGCTCATGATTCTATGGCACTTCATGATATTTGCGGAAACGGACTGCGTTTATCGAGAGTAGGGCAGTGTTTGATTGAAAGATGTATCTCCGGTTGGAAAGAAATTGAATACGAGGTCATGCGTGATGGCAGTGGAAATTGCATTACCGTATGTAATATGGAAAACTTAGACCCGGTTGGTGTACATACCGGAGATAGTATCGTGGTTGCTCCTAGTCAGACCTTATCCGATAAGGAGTATCAGATGCTTCGTACTTCTGCTTTAAAAATAATCACAGCACTGGATATCCAAGGCGGATGCAATGTTCAGTATGCATTAAATCCATCTAGTTTTGAATACTGCGTGATTGAAGTGAATCCTCGTGTAAGCCGTTCTTCTGCCTTAGCTTCTAAAGCGACCGGTTATCCCATTGCGAAATTAGCAGCGAAAATAGCCTTAGGGTATTGCCTTGATGAGATCATCAATCAGATTACCGGACAGACCTATGCTTCCTATGAACCGGCTTTAGATTATATTGTCTGCAAGATTCCTAAATGGCCGTTCGATAAATTTGCTGATGCCAGCCGTGACTTAGGGACACAAATGAAAGCAACAGGCGAAGTCATGAGTATCAGTAATAATTTTGAAGGCGCATTGATGAAAGCCATTCGTTCTTTAGAACAAAACTTAGATTACCTTTATTTAGACGAATTAACCACAATAAAAGATGATGAATTGAAAAATAAGCTGAATGAAGTAAGTGACCTGCGTTTATTCGTCATTGCCGAAAGTCTTCGCCGTCAAATCTCGATAGATGACATTCATGCCATCACTAAAATAGATCGATGGTTTTTAGATAAAATAGCACATCTGATTGAAGTGGAAGAGCGTTTAAAGAGAGGACCATTAGATTTAGAATTATTGAAAACAGCAAAACATATGCAGTTTTTAGATGAAGTCATTGCTAAATTGAGTGGGCAGTCTTGCCAAACAATTCAGCACTTAAAGCAGCAATACGGCATTTGTGCGGCTTATAAGATGGTCGATACTTGTGCCGCTGAGTTTGAAGCCAGCACTCCTTATTTCTATTCTGTTTACAATCGAGTGAATGAAGTAAGCAGTATTTCACATAAAAAGAAAATACTGGTATTAGGTTCGGGACCAATCCGCATCGGACAAGGAATTGAATTTGATTATTGCAGTGTTCATTGCGTGTGGGCATTAAAAAAAGCCGGATATGAAACCATTGTGGTTAATAATAATCCGGAAACTGTCAGCACTGATTTTGATATCGCCGATCGTCTTTACTTTGAACCGCTGACAAAAGAGGATGTAAGAAATATCGTAGAACTTGAAAAACCGGAGGGTGCCATTGTGCAATTTGGCGGGCAGACGGCAATTAAATTAGTCCATGCATTAGAAGAAATGGGGGTTAGGATATTAGGAACCACAGCCGATGCGATTGATGCTGCCGAGGATCGTGAACGTTTTGATGCCCTGTTAGAAGAATGTGGGATTCAGCGTCCGCAAGGACATACGGTTTACACTGTTGAAGAAGCTTTAGCCGCCGCCAGACAATTAGGCTATCCGGTACTTATTCGTCCTTCTTATGTATTAGGAGGAGCGGGAATGGAAATTGCTTTAAATGATCAGGATATCGAAAAGTATATAAAAATCATTAATCATCAGTATCAGGAACATCCTATTTTAATCGATCAGTATCTATCAGGAAAAGAAGTGGAAGTAGATGCCATTTGTGATGAAAAGGGCATTTTAATTCCCGGTATTATGGAGCATATTGAACGTGCCGGTGTTCATTCAGGAGATAGTATTTCAGTTTATCCACCACAATCTATAGATGCAGCTGTGCAGGAGAAAATCATCGATTATACTCAACGCCTCTCAAAAGCGATGCATGTGATTGGGTTAATCAATATCCAATTTATCCTCTATGCTCAAGAGGTTTATGTCATTGAAGTCAATCCCCGCTCCAGCCGTACGATTCCATATATCTCAAAGGTAACCGATTTACCGGTGGTAGATATTGCGACAAATGTGATCATGGGAAAAAGCATCGAAGCACAGGGGTATACTTATGGTCTGTATCCAACAAAAAAGACAGTTGCGGTCAAAATGCCGGTCTTCTCTTTTGAAAAGATCAAGGGAGCAGAGATCAGTTTAGGACCGGAAATGAAATCTACCGGAGAAGTATTAGGGATTTCAACAGAATTTGATGAAGCTATCTATAAAGCCTTTTTAGGAACCGGACTGGAACTGCCAAAACACAAAAATATGATCTGTACGATTCAAGATGCTTCTAAAGAGGAATTTTTGCCAATTGCCAAACAATTTTATTCTTTTGGCTATCATCTGTATGCCACCCAAGGTACTTATGAATTTTTAAGACAGCATGGGCTTCTAGTTTCTTTAGTTAATCGTATCAGTGCAGAAGAAAATACGATCTATGATTTGATTTTAGAGGATAAGATCGATTTAATTATTAATATTCCAAGTCGTAATAATACAGCACGGGATGGCTTTTTGATCAGACGTTTCGCTGTTGAATCGGGTGTCTCTACCTTCACTTCTCTAGACACAGCAAAAGCATTGATTACCAGTATGGAAAAACATCACGTTAAAAAACTGAATTTAATTGATATCACAAAATTAGATTAAAAAATACCCTGCAGTGAAAGCTGTAGGGTTATGTGTTATTGAGGTATTTATAAGGAATAAATGGAGTCAACCATTTTGGATATATAATGAATAATAAAGAAAAGAAATAAGATTTTTAAACTTCATTATCATACAAATCGGTTACATAGCGGCCGTTAAAACATGCCATACATAAGCCTTGCGGATGATCTTTATAAATGGCGGTCTGAATCCCTTTTTCACTGATGAAAGCTAAAGAGTCTGCCCCAATATACTGACATAATTGATCAATGGTCATCTTTCTTGAAATGAGTTCCTCCACCGTCGAAGTATCAACACCATAAAAACAAGGGAAACGAATCGCCGGAGAAGCAATTCGCACATGAACTTCTTTTGCTCCGGCTTCCTTTAATAGACCGACGATGCGTTTAGAAGTGGTCCCACGTACGATGGAATCATCTAACATGACTACTTTTTTATCTTTGACAATGGAGGAGATAACGGAAAGCTTCATGCGTACGCCTTGTTCGCGCATTTGCTGAGTAGGTTGAATAAAGGTTCTGCCCACATATTTGTTTTTTATCAAGCCGATTTCATAGGGAGCTTTAGCAGCTTCGGCATAGCCGATAGCGGCGGAAATCGATGAATCCGGCACCCCGATAACAACGTCAATATCTTGGACGGGAGCTTCTTCATACAAAATCTTTCCTGCTTGTTTTCTGGTTGTATGGACATTGATCTTTTCTAAATGACTGTCCGGACGTGAAAAATAAATATACTCCATTGCACAAAGATGATGTGTTGTATTTTTCGTATAAAAAGTGGACTTTAATTGGCCGTCTTTAATACGAATGACTTCCCCCGGCTGAACATCACGAATGAATTTAGCCCCAATTACTTCAAAAGCACAGGTTTCAGATGCGACCACATAGGCACCATCACTCATTTGCCCGATGGAAAGCGGGCGTAAGCCATATCGATCTCTGGCAATGAAAAGGGCGTGATCCATTAAAATTAAAAAAGCAAAGGAACCCTCTAACTGTGAGAGTGAAATGCATACGCGATCAATCATTCGGCCTGATGCTCGTTTGATCAGATGAGCTAAGATTTCTGTGTCTGAGGTTGAAGAAAAGATGCTCCCCTGTTTTTCCAATTGTTCTTTTAAGGGATTGGAATTAACAATGTTGCCATTATGGGCAATGCCCAATGATCCATGCATGGTTCTAAATAATAACGGCTGTACATTGGCAATGCCTCCTCCTCCGGCAGTTGAATAACGGACATGTCCGATTGCAATATCACCGTTTAGCTGACTGATTTTTTTTGCGTTGAATACTTCACTGACCAGTCCTTCTCCTTTGTAAAGTGTAAATTCATGTTCATTTTTAACTAAGATGCCGGTGGCTTCCTGTCCCCGATGCTGCAAGCTATGTAATCCGTAATAAGTGATATTAGCGGCATTTTTTGAACCATAAATACCAAAAACTCCGCATTCTTCATGTAGTTCTTGTTCCATGTTTTCTCCTTTTTAAACAAATGATCTCCTGTATATTTTATATACAGGAGCAATGATTAAATACGATACAATAAATCGGTATATTGAGGATATGGCCATGTTTGGCGATCCACCATTTCTTCTAAATGATCCCCATGTTGGCGCAGAGTGTCCATTAATGGAATCAGCTTATCTGCATAAATAGAAGAGATTTGATGAACCGGCAATCCCTTTGTTGTTTCTAAAATCTCTTTAACCTGTTGAATAGCAAGGGTAAAGTCCTTGATTTCTTTAGATAAGGTATCATACAGGGGGCGTTCAGCTGGATCACTTTCCAGTGATAATTGTTTTTTCATTTGCAGTGTTGTCAGCAATTCTTTTTGATAGCGAATTGCAGCTGGCAGGATATCTTGACTCGCCATGCGAATCATCGTATTTGCCTCAATGTGCAATGTTTTAGAATAGGTATCAAATAAGATTTCATCCCTTGCAAACATTTCTTCTTTGGTATAGATCTGATATTTAGTAAACAATTTAACATTTTTATCGGCAATATAATAAGGAATCGCTTTGGCGGTATTTTCAATATTCAATAAACCTCTTTGTTTTGCTTCTTCAACCCATTCCTCGCCATAACCGTTGCCATTAAAAATAATACGTTTATGCTGATGAAGGGTCTCTTTGATTAATTTATTGAGATCCTGTTTAAAATCTGTGCTTTTTTCCAAACGATCGGCAAATTGACTTAAAGCATCCGCAACAATGGTATTCAAGATAATATTCGGACATGAGATTGAGAGAGAAGATCCCAGCATACGGAATTCAAATTTGTTTCCGGTAAAGGCAAAGGGAGAAGTTCGATTACGATCCGTCGTATCTTTTGGAAATTCCGGCAGTACATCGACACCGATCTGCATTGACCTTTCATACGTTTGATTATAGGGAAGATCCTGTTCTAGGGCTTCTAAGATATTGGTTAATTCCGTTCCCAGGAAGATGGAAACGATGGCAGGCGGTGCTTCATTGGCTCCTAAACGATGATCATTTCCCGCTGTTGCCACACTTACTCGCAGTAAATCCTGATAGTCATCAACAGCTTTGATGATCGCTGTTAAAAATAATAAGAAACGTGCATTCTTTTCCGGTGTTTTTCCCGGTTCTAACAAATTAATCCCATTATTCGTCACGATGGACCAGTTATTATGTTTTCCGCTTCCGTTGATGCCTTCATAGGGCTTTTCGTGAAGCAGACATTCATAGCCATGTTTCAGAGCAACTTTCTGCAAGACTTCCATCATCAGCTGATTATGGTCAGCAGCAATGTTGGCAGTGGTGAAAATAGGAGCTAACTCAAACTGAGCGGGAGCGACTTCCTTATGCTCTGTTTTCGCAAAGACACCTAATTTCCATAGTTCCTCATCGACTTCCTGCATATAAGCTTTTACTCTTTCATTGATCATCCCAAAATAATGGTCTTCTAATTCCTGACCACGAGGAGCGGGTGCACCGAATAATGTTCTTTTGCATAACACTAAATCTGGGCGTTGTTCATAAAGATGACGGTCTACTAGGAAATATTCCTGTTCACTTCCTACGGTTGTGGTAACACGAGTAATCCCTTCATGATCAAATAAACGTATAATACGCATTGCCTGCTGATGAATCAATTCCATTGAGCGTAAAAGCGGTGTTTTTTTATCTAATGACAAACCATCAAATGTGCAAAAGGCAGTCGGAATACATAATGTCTTATCTTTAATAAATGCATATGAAGTAGGATCCCAAGTGGTATAACCTCGAGCTTCAAATGTTGCACGCAGTCCACCATTAGGAAAGCTGGAAGCATCCGGTTCTCCTTTAATTAATTCCTTACCGGAAAATTCCAATAAGATGCCGCCATTACCGGGAGTTATAAACGCCTCATGTTTTTCGGCAGTAATTCCAGTCATTGGCTGAAACCAGTGAGTATAATGCGTAGCTCCTTTTTCAATCGCCCAATCTTTCATGGCATTGGCTACGGCACTGGCAATTTCAACATCTAATACTTTTCCTTCATTCATCGTTTTTTGCAGTTTCCTATACACCTCTTTAGGCAATCGTTCCTGCATAACGGTTTCATTAAATACCATCGATCCAAAAGTTTGTTTAATCTCTCTCATTGTCGTTCCTCCTTGTTTATTAGCACAAAGAAAAAAGGACGCTAAACACAATGTGTCTAGCGCCCTTGCTTTGTATGCAATCATTATAACATTGATTTTCTTTGTGTCAATTCCTTTTTGTGTATTTTATTAAAAATATTTAATATTTAGAATTTTAGGAATAAATATTATAAAATTTGTTATAATGTGTTGACAGCAGAGGTTTATTTATCTTATATTGTATTCAATATCATTTCAGCAAAGGCGCTGATGCACATTTTTTGTGTATCATTTCCTTTGCTTTTTTTATGGAGGTAAACATGAGAGAGGGACAATTTAAAAATTCATCAGGCTGTGCCATTGCTTGTATTTTTCATAGTGACGGACATCTTGAAAACGGAACAAGAATAAAAAAGGCAATGCAGCTTATGCATGATCGCTCAAACGGGCTGGGAGGCGGTTTTGTGGGTTATGGGATTTATCCAGCACATCGGGAGGATTATGCACTTCATCTTTTTTATGATGATGTAACCGCTAAAGAAAAAGCAGAATGTTTTTTAGAAAAAGAATTTATATGTTTAAAAAAAGAGGAAATTCCCACAAACCAATGTGTAATCAATAAAGATGTTCCTTTGATCTGGCGTTATTTTATTAAAGAAGAAGGAAATAAGAAAGAGTTTGAAACAAAGTTGATCCAAGCCTTTTTTAAGATCAATCAAGAAATACAGGGAGCTTATATTTTTTCATGTGGAAAGAATATGGGAATCTTTAAAGGCGTGGGATATCCTGAAGATATTGCCGATTTTTTTCAACTGGATACATATTATGCTTCAACTTGGATCGCGCATGGTCGTTATCCTACGAATACACCGGGGTGGTGGGCAGGTGCACATCCATTTGGAATGCTGGACTTTGCTTTAGTGCATAACGGTGAGATTTCTTCTTATGATACGAACCGTCGTTATATTGAGCCATTAGGATATCCTTGCTGTTTACTGACAGATACAGAGGTTATCACTTATCTTCTTTCTTATCTCAATCATGAAAAAGGGCTGACTTTTGAAGAATGTGCAGATATTTTAGCGGCGCCTTTATATAGTGAGATAGATAAAATGGAAAAAAGCAAACGTTGCTATTATACACAGTTAAGAAAAAACTTTGGTTCATTTTTAATCACCGGACCTTTCAGTATTATTTTGGGACATGAACAAGGCATTTTTGCTTTAAATGACCGATTAAAACTGCGTGCATTGATGATCGGTCAAAAAGGACAAAGCTATTATTTGGCGAGCGAAGAGAGTGCGGTTCGAGCGATGCAGATGGAACTCGACAGTATTTACAGCTTAGAGGGCGGAAAACCGTTTATTAAAAATCGGGAGGTTAATCATTATGAAAAAGGGTAAATTTAAAGTAGTACGTGATGAGCGTTTATGTGATCAATGCGGGGGATGTATTTCTCAATGTGCAAATAAAGTACATTATCAAGACCAAGACCAAATCAAGATTCGTCATCAGCACTGTGTGAATTGTCAGCGTTGTGTAGAATTTTGTCACTGTAATGCTTTATCCATCATAAAAGAAGAGAATGTATTTCATCCTCATCCCTTATGGTCACAACAAATCATTGAAGAAATCAGCAAGCAGGCAAACAGTGGAGGAATATTATTATCATCAATGGGAACTCAGCAGTCTTACCCGATTTATTTTGATCATCTTTTATTGAATGCGTCACAGGTCACAAATCCAAGCATAGATCCATTGCGTGAACCTATTGAAACTACTACATTTCTAGGAAAGCGAACACATGACGTTAAACGTAGTCAGGAGGGGAAACTGGAAATAGAAGAATATCCGAGCCTTAAACTCAACACCCCTATTTTATTTTCTGCGATGTCGTTTGGATCTATTTCTTTTAACGCTCATCAAGCTTTATTAGAGGCGGCAAAAGAATTAGGCATTTACTATAATTGCGGTGAAGGAGGGCTGTTAGAAGCGTTCTATAAAGATCAAGATTCGATTATTGTACAGGTAGCGAGCGGACGTTTTGGCATTGATCCGTCTTATTTGAATCATTCGGCGGCTGTTGAAATTAAGATAGGTCAGGGAGCAAAACCGGGAATAGGCGGACACTTGCCCAGCATTAAAAATAAAGGACTGGTAAGCAAAACGCGCCGTATAAAAGAATACAGTGAATCCATTTCACCGGCTCCTCATCACGATATTTATTCGATTGAAGATTTAAAGCAGTTAGTGGATTCATTAAAAGAAGCGACCCATCATCAGAAGCCGATTATTGTAAAAGTGGCGGCAGTCCATAATATTGCGGCTATCTGCAGCGGCATTGCAAGAAGCGGGGCAGATATTATTTATATTGACGGATTCAAAGGAGGAACAGGTGCAGCCCCAACACGTATACGTGATCATGTGGGAATCCCAATCGAACTTGCGCTAGCGAGTGTAGATGAGACTTTGAGAAAAGAAGGCATTCGTGAAAATGTTTCCCTAATTGCTGCCGGTGGAATTCGCCATAGTGCTGATGTCGTAAAAGCGATTGCTTTAGGAGCAGATGCTGTTGCGATTGGGACAGCGGCATTGATTGCTTTAGGGTGTCACTTATGTTCAGACTGCATGAGTGGTACTTGCAACTGGGGAATCGCCACCCAAGAGGAAAGCTTATGCAGACGACTAAATGCCAAAAAAGGGGCACAGCAGTTAGTGAATCTGATACAAGCATGGACGAGAGAAATACAGGAAATGATGGGTGGTATGGGGATAAATGCCATTGAATCTTTAAGAGGAAACCGTCTGATGCTAAGAGGCATTCATTTATCGGCAGAAGAATTAGATATTTTAGGAGTAAAACATGCAGGGAGGTAAACAATGAAAATAGATGCGACAAATAAAACAACACAGCAGATCAATCATTACCTAAGTCAAAATGAAGAATGTGAGGTTCATCATTTATTAGGACAGCGTTATTTGGGAAATGCTCTCACAAAAGGACATTATATTTTTTATGGCTATCCCGGAAATGTTTTAGGGGGATTTTTAGATGGAGCAGAAATAGAATTATACGGTAATGCTCAGGAAGCCTGCGGAAATACAATGAGCAGTGGCCGGCTTGTTATTCATGGTCATTGCGGGGATGCTTTAGCTTATGGGATGCGTGGCGGAGAAATATATGTAGATGGAAACTGTGGCAGCCGCTGTGGAGTCCATATGAAACAATATCATCATTTACATTCTGTTTTGGTCATCGGTGGAAGTGCCGGAGACTTTTTGGGAGAATATAATGCCGGTGGTACCATTTTAGTCTTAAATCAGTTTCATAAAGCTTTACCTTTTGGTCGCTTTTGTGGGGCAGGGGCACATGGCGGTACCATTTATTTTAGGTTGGATAATGTATCAAACGATCCACGGTTTAGACAAGTTGATCCGGAACAGCTGCAAAAAATTAATCAGCTGATTGATCGTTTTGCTTATTATATGAAACGTGATCCTATGCATTTGAAAGAAGGTATTTTTTATCAGTTGGAAATACCGCAGATTAATCCTTACGAAGGGTTATACGTAAAAAACTAACGTATTTACAAAAATTGATAAAAGCATGGAAATAACAAAGTTTTTTCTTGACAAATATAGAACGATTCCCTATTATATTCCTGTGTAATACAGAACAAAGGCGTTCTTATATGGGGATGAAAATCATTTTTTATTGACCCGTTAAGATCGCTTTTTCATTTATGAAGGAGGAACGTATATGAACCATACGATTCAGGAAATATTAGAGTTTATTGAAGAACACGATGTTAAATTTATTCGCTTAGCCTTTTGTGATCTGTTAGGGAATCAAAAAAATATCTCCGTTATGCCCCACCAGCTGCCACGTATCTTTGAAGAAGGAATTCTCTTTGATGGCAGTGCCATTGCCGGCTTTAGTAATATTGAAGCATCGGATCTGCTTTTAATGCCGGATTCATCTACTTTCGATATCTTGCCTTGGCGTCCGCAAAACGGCAGTGTTATTCGTTTTTTCTGCAGTGTCCATCATACCGATAAAACCCCATTGCAAGCAGATTGCCGCAGTTTATTGAAACAGCGTTTAGCTAAAGTAAGACAAGCGGGATATCAAGTTTTGTGTGGAACAGAATGTGAGTTCTATCTGTTTAAAACAGATGAACAAGGCAACCCAACATGGATTCCTCATGATCAGGGAGGCTATTTCGATATGGCACCTTTGGACAAGGGCGAAGATGTCCGCCGTGACATTTGCCTGACTTTAGAGGAAATGGGAATCGAACCTGAGAGTTCACATCATGAACAAGGTCCCGGACAAAATGAAATTGATTTTCAATATCGTGATGGTTTGACTGCGTGTGATCAGCTGATTACGTTTAAATGGGCAGTTCAGACAATTTCTGAATTACATGGTTTATATGCTTCATTTTTACCTAAGCCAATAAAATCCGCAAGCGGAAGCGGACTTCATATCAATCTATCATTGGCACAAAACGGGAAAAATAGTTTTAAATTGGAACAGCCGGATCTATTAAAACACTTTATTGCGGGAATTTTAGCGCATAGTAAAGAAATGACATTGTTTTTAAATCCCGAAAATAACTCTTATCAGCGCTTAGGAGAGGACAAGGCACCTAAATATATTTCTTGGTCTTATTCAAATCGTACAACTTTGGTTCGTGTTCCTAAAGTAGAAGATCATTTAGTCCGCTGTGAAGTACGAAACAGCGATCCCCTGTGCAATCCTTATTTAGCGGTGAATTTATTGGTTGCCGCAGGAATGGACGGCATTGAAAAGAAAATGGAACTGATGGAAGAATGCAAAACGAATTTAGAAATAAATCAAAGTGCATTGGATACGCTGCCTAAAACTTTGAAAGAAGCGATTGATATCACTAAAAACAGTGAATTTATAAAACAAACCCTCCCTTCATCTGTGATTGACTATTATGTAGAAAGCAGAACTCAGTTGCTTTGTCGGCAATAGTGGCCTAATCAATGCTGAAGATATTGATCTGCACAACAAAATTAGATCGTTTTATGCAGTTGAAAGCGATCGTTCAAGATACTTATTCTAGTGAAGTCATCTTAGCGAAATGTAAGGAAGAGGTTACGAAAAGTATAGTACTGCATTCAATTGATACAGTTCTGATCGATCTCCCGTTTACTTTAGATCAGCATGAAATAGCGTATGTTTTAAAATTGCTGAATCGTTATCCGGATTTGAATATTTTATTGCTTATAGCCGGTAAATATGTATATTCGGTGCGTGAGAGAGTGGAAAAATACGGGGTTTTCGTTTTGAGTAAACCGGTTCAAAAGGAAATCTTGACTCAGTTACTGTCGTTTTTAAGAGCGAATTCTTTTCGCTTTCAAAATTATCAGAAAGAACAGAAAAAATTAAAAAATAAAATAGCGGAAATAAAATTAGTGGATCTGGCGAAATGCTTATTGATGGAAAACGAATTCCTGACAGAAGCGAAGGCTCATCGCTTTATTGAAAAAAGTGCGATGGATGAACGGAAAACAAGAAAACAGATTGCCACTGACATTATTCAACGCTATCAGAGTATTTAGAAAGGATCTTATATGTGTAAATTTATATTTGTGAGTGGCGGCGTGGTTTCGGGATTAGGAAAAGGAATCACTGCCGCTTCTTTAGGAAGATTATTAATCGCCAGAGGAATCAAGGTCAGTGCACAAAAACTTGATCCTTACTTAAATGTAGACCCGGGAACCATGAGCCCCTTAGAACATGGAGAAGTATTTGTCAGTGAAGATGGAGCAGAAACGGATCTGGATTTAGGACATTATGAACGTTTCATGGATGTCAATTTGAATAAATACAGCAATATTACCAGTGGGAAAGTCTATCATCACGTGATTAATAAGGAAAGAAAAGGGGAATTTTTAGGACAGACAGCGCAAGTCATTCCCCATATTACCAATGAGATTAAGCGTAATATTTATTTAGCTGCCCAAAAGAGTGAATGTGACGTCTTGATCTGTGAGATAGGAGGAACTGTCGGGGATATCGAAAGTCAGCCTTTTTTAGAAGCGATTCGTCAGATCATTCAGGAAAAAGGGAAGCAGGATTGTTTATATATCCATGTGACACTGGTACCTTATTTAAAAATGAGCAAGGAATTTAAGTCAAAGCCTACTCAGCATTCCATCAAAGAGTTACAGTCTTATGGCATCATGAGTGATATTCTGATTGCCCGCAGTGAGACCCCTTTGCCTTCATCGATTTGCCGAAAAATTTCTCAATTCTGTAATATTGAAGAAAGATGTGTCATCAATAATTATGATGTTTCTTCTTTATATGAAGTTGTACCTATGCTAGAAGACGCTCATTTAGCGGATATCGTTTGTGAAAAACTGTATTTATCGCCGCAATCGGTTGATTTGAAGGAATGGCAGCAATTGATTGAATGTGAAAAGAACGTAAAAGAAACGATTAATATTGCGATGGTAGGTAAGTATACAGAACTTCATGATGCCTATTTATCGGTTGTAGAGTCCCTTCATCATGCCGGAACCGCCAATAACTGCAAGGTGGAAATTAAATGGGTGGACAGTGAATCAATCACAGATGACGCTTCTCTAGCTGTTTTAAAGGATTGCAAAGGTATTTTGATTCCCGGCGGTTTTGGTTATCGTGGAATTGAAGGGAAGATCAAAACGGCAGAGTATGCCCGCACACATCATATCCCTTATTTAGGAATTTGTTTGGGGATGCAGATTGCCTGTATTGAATTTGCCCGCCATGTCTTGAATTATGCCGATGCCACATCAAGTGAATTTCAAACCAAGAGCGATCACTATGTCATTGATGTCATGGAAGATCAAAAGAATGTTGAAAATAAAGGCGGAACAATGCGTTTAGGTGCTTATCCGTGCCATATTCGCCCTAACAGCCGTTTAGAAACAATCTATCAGCTGTCGGATGTCATGGAACGTCATCGTCATCGTTATGAATTTAATAATGATTATCGTCAATTATTTGAAGATGCGGGAATGGCAATAGTTGGGACTTATCGTCATAAAGATAATGAATTAGTTGAAGCGATTGAATTAAAAGATCATCCTTTCTATGTTGCTGTTCAGTTTCATCCGGAATTCAAGAGCCGACCTAATCGTCCGCATCCTTTGTTTAAATCATTTATCCAAGCAGCCAAAACCATATCTCAATAAGGAAGATATGGTTTTTTTATAAAATAAAGAGAATTAGTAGGCAATACCCATCATCTGTGATAAAGTGAAGATAATATGAGATATATGGAGGTGGTCAATATGATTCTAAGGTTATTCTGCCGCAGAATCGCAGGCACTCAGCTTCGTACAGAGTCTGTAAAATAGGCTAGGCGATAAGAAGGGGAAACCTCTTCTGTGCGAAGTGATGATGAAGATCGTCTAATCCTATTCCTCTTAGGCTCTGTTTATTTTAAGATTTTAACTAAAATAAAGGAGCAAATAAAATGATAGAAATAGGAATGCATAAGATATGCAAAAACTTTGGATATAAACAAGTCCTGCAAGATGTCAGCTTTGAGATATTAACCGGAGATCATGTAGGGATTGTAGGTAAAAATGGCAGTGGGAAATCAACACTGTTTAAGATGATGATGAAACAGGAATTTCCAGATTCCGGGGCTGTCACGATTCGCAGACAAGCAACTGTCGGCTATTTGGAACAAATTCCGGCAATTGAAAATAAGGATAGTACTGCAAGAGATCTGTTGATGGAAACTTTTTTTGAAATTCAAGAGATCGAACAGAGGATGCGTTCATTGGAAATTGAGATGAGTCAGGACGGAACTAATGCCTCTTTATTAAATAAATATGCCAACATCCAAAATCACTATATCGCTTTAGGGGGATATGAAGTAGAAGAAAAACTGAATAAGGTCATTACCGGATTTAAACTGCAAGGTATTTTAGATCAGCCCTTTTCTTTACTTAGCGGAGGACAAAAGACCGTCGTTAATTTAGCGAAGCTGATTTTAAGTGAACCGGATATTCTTTTGTTAGATGAACCCACCAATCACCTAGATATTGTGATGTTGGAATGGCTGGAAAACTATTTGAATAAATATCAGGGAACGGTGGTGATTATTTCCCATGACCGTTATTTCTTAGATCGAGTGACCAATAAAACGATTGTATTAGAAAGTGGTGAAAGCCGTCTGTTTCATGGGAATTATTCTTATAGTATGAAAGAGCAGGAACGCTTATTGCTGTTGGAGTTTGAACAATACAAAACTCAGCAAAAAAAGATCGAGGCAATGAAGGCTTCAATCAAACGCTTTCGCGATTGGGGAAATCAGGGGGATAATGAAAAATTCTTTAAAAAGGCAAAAGAACTGGAGAAACGTCTCGAAAAGATGGAAATTCTTGAAAAGCCGCAGTTAGAGAAAAAGAAAGTCCCGGTTTATTTTGCCGGAAAGCGAAGCAGCAATGAAGTTTTGAAGGTAAAGGATTTCGGCATCTCTTTTGGGGATTTGACTCTATTTTCAAAAGCCAGTTTTACGTTATATTATAAAGAGAAAATTGTCCTGTTAGGGAATAACGGTTCAGGTAAAACCTCGTTCATCAAAGCCTTATTAGGAGATTTGACAGCGTATGAGGGAGAGCTGAACATCGCTGAAACGGCAAATATCGGCTATATTCCCCAGGAAATTCATTTTAAAGATGATCAGGATTCGATTCTGCTTTCATTCCAGAAAGAATGCCCTAGTTTTGAAGGCGAAGCCAGAAGCATTTTAGCGAAATATGCTTTTTATAAAGATCAAGTGTTTAAACGGGTGGGAAATTTGTCCGGTGGTGAAAAAGTATTATTGAAACTGGCAATCTTAATGCAAAATGAAGTGAATTTCCTGATCTTAGATGAACCGACCAATCATATTGATATTGAAACAAGGGAAATTCTGGAACAGGCATTACTGGATTATAATGGAACATTGCTGTTTGTATCCCATGATCGATATTTTATTGATAAACTGGCAAAACGCAGATTAGAGATAAAAGATGGAACGATCTATGATGCCTACATGGAATATGAATAAATAAAATTATTGGTCCAAACTGTATCGGTTAAGCACTCATGCTTAATTTATACAGTTTTTTTCAATATAAAGAATGTGGATAACAAAATCATTCTAAGAGGAGCGAAATTGGCAAAAGAGGAATGAATCCCTATTTTGGTCGAGCAATAAGCCTATCTTTTTAAATTTATGCTTCTTTTGTTAATGTTTATAAGCAAAAAGGAACTGGTTCTGCTGGGTAGAATCAATTCCTTTTTCATCTTTTATTTTGGTTTAGTTATTAAGTTTTTATCTTATGATTTTTTTATTTTTCTTTTTAAGAATAAATAAAGCATGGTGCCACCGGAAAATGCCCCGGCAACTAAATAAAGTTCCAAATCAGAACGATCTTTTGTATCTACTTTATCATAAGACTCATGGTTGGGTTGTTCCGGAAGTGTTGGCGGTATAATCCCCTGTTTTATCCAGCTTGCATAAAGTGTCATCGTTCCGGTCACTTTATCCCCTGTAAAATCCCAAAGTTTGGTCAGTTGTTCGTCTGTAAACCAACCACCAAACAGATAACCTTCCTTGACTGGTGGATTGGGCTGTGTGAGTAAGCTTCCAAAAGCAATACCATTTAACGGTGCAATGAGTGTTCCCCCATTGGTTTCAAAATAGATATTGTATGTATTTATAATCCATTTTGCATAAAGGGTAGTATCTGCGGTGACTTTATCGGCTGCAAAATCCCATGGTTTCGTTAATTGTTTATCTGTATACCATCCAGCAAATGTGTATCCTTCTCTGGTTGGCAAAGTCGGCTGTGAAAGCAAAGTCCCAAAAGCAACATCACTTAGCGGAGTAATCGCTGTTCCGCCATTGCTTTCAAAGTAAACATCATATGTATTTAGAATCCACTTTGCATAAAGCGTTGTATTGCCGGTCACTGTATCGGCTGCAAAATCCCACGATTTGGTTAATTGTTCATCTGTATACCATCCGGCAAATGTGTGTCCTTCTCTGGTTGGTGGAGTTGGTTGTGAAAGCAAAGTGCCAAAAGCAACATCATTTAGTGGAGCAATCACTGTTCCGCCATTGCTTTCAAAATAGATACGATAGGTGTTGATTGTCCATTTAGCATACAGGGTAGTATCTGCGGTGACTTTATCGGCTGCAAAATCCCATGGTACCATCCATTGCTCATCGGCAAACCAGCCGTCAAACGTATAGCCTTCTTTGATGGGAGCAGCCGGTTCACTTGCAAAATGATTATGTGGGATGTGTTGGGAGTCAATGCTGCTTCCGCCATTTGTTTCAAACTTTAAAGTATGCTTTAAAATGGATAATTCAATGATATCTCCATCTGATCTGCCATCAAAATCCCCATTAATATAAGTAAATGGCTGTAAACGAATCTTTGATCCACCATAATCCTCTTTTATTTTTAATTTTAGTCTTACCGTGACGCGATCCCCGTTATCTAATGGAAGCCAAGCATTGGCAGTTGTAAATAACGCATTGCGGATCGCAATATCTTGACGCCAAGGCGTTCCGGGAAGAAAATCTGTAGGTGTTGAAGCATCTTGAATATCCGCTAATTCGACGGCATCTTCCAGATCATGCAGTCCAAAGTAAATAACATTATTCAAATAGGAACTGTTATTTTCAAGAGTGAATAAAATCTCCAGTTCATCACCCGGAAGAAGATCTTGCTTTTTATCAGCTTCTATTTGGATGTCTGTCGTATTGAAGCGTGCATTTGCCTGAAACAAATAATTGGTAATGCTTGGATCATAATAGCTGTTCCCGCCTGGATTCGTTGAGAAAATTGTACGTGTGTAAGAATCTGTGGAACGCATCAGCGACTTATCTGCTGCTACTTTTGTTTGATATATAATATCACCTACATCCAAAGCACCCATTCTTTCAGCACCGTCAAGAATAGAATAACTGACATTTATATTGGAAATATTTTCAAGTGTGTATCCATTATTTTGTGCGAACTGCTGCATTTCATTTTTGCTGATTGTAATACTTTGATCTGTATGTTCTGTAAATTGAGTACGTAAATACACTATATCGACAGGTTTATCAAAGCTAACCCCAGGATTTGGAACAAAGCTAATCGTAATTTTTACATCTGTCTCTCTAATATTGCCACTAACGTCTTTCGCTAATGAGCGGGGAATAATGATAGCTTCAAACTCTTGTGACATTGATGTCCATTCACGATTGTAGTATCCAGCTTGACCGTAGATATCTACGGACAGACTTGATAACTTTTGAAACTGATCTCCTGAAGTGATTTTGTCAAAAGATAATCCGGAAAAAGTATTGGTTAATATCTCTCCAATCTTGACACTCTTTTTATCCATAGTGACGGTAGGAGCAGCATAGACGAGATTCAACGTATCTAAAGAATTGCTGCTGGCATTTGCTATTTTTAAATTAGGTAAAGCACTGATAAGCAGCATTCCCAAAATAATAATATACAAAGCGGTTGATTTCATTTGCTTTTTCATATGTATTCTCCTTTCTAAATAATCAAAGCTGCAGTGCCAATCACATCTTCTTTGTCGTGGGAAAGCTCCAAGATCAAATTATTAATGTCCCCTATAAATGGATAAAAAACTGTTTAGCCTCTTCTTCATCTTTGAATTGATGAGATGTTTTGCTGATATAACGTATTAATTCCTGCCATTCTTTTAATGAATAGGTATAACTGTCATAGTCAGCTGCGACTTTTTGCAGGGAACTTAACAAATAGGGAATATGTAAATCAGAAACATATTCACATCCTAAATCATCGGCAATTACTTCTATTAAATGTTTTTTGACAGCCATCGTTTATTTCCCTCCTAGGTTAAATATGTAAATATAGGTCATAATGTACACTTTATGAACGATATATATTTTGCTGTGAAAATTCATTTTTTTATGAGAAATACGATAATTTACAGCTGTTAATAATCATTTGACTTTTTTTGTCGAATATGATTATATAATAATAGTGTAATCCATCTCTTAATCAGTCAGGTAGTGTACTACTTGATTTTCTTTTTTTATTTATAGGTCATTCATATGTATAAAAATATAGATTTTAAATAGAATAAAAAAACACTTAAAAAAGTGTTTTTGTGGATTGCTAATCAATATAATGGTAAAAAAACAAATAGAAAAAATCTCTATTTGTTGGCAGAAGAATCCTGGATCAGTCTTTGGTTCTTTTTTTATGACATTTGATTTTCTTCATCAACTTTTCATAATTCCAAATCCATATCCCCGGATAAATTTTGTTTAGTGTACGGGACGAATCGGATTTGCCGTTACAATGGATTTTTTTTACTGAGTCCAATGATTCTTCTTCTAACATCAAAAATCCATAACATAAATTCCAAATCTTCTTTTTGTCTTTTGTATTATCATGCTGCATATAGAGACACTCCTTTCAGTTATTATTTTAATGGAAAGTTTCTGATAGATTAAAATAGTCCGATAATTCGGACCACTTTCTTTATTCTAAGTTATAATAAGTATAATAAGAACAGGGGGGCATTATGGAAAAATATGGATGTACAATAAGAAAGATACGGCTCAGCAAGGGATTCAGTCAAAAAGAAATTTATACAGGAATCCTAAGCAAGTCATACGCTATTGATTTTGAAAAAGGAAACTATGATATTAAATTTTCTGTTATGCTTCAAATATTACAGCGTTTGATGGTATCGGTGGATGAACTGATGATGATTCATCATGATTATGGTGACACGAAAAGCGATGGTTTATTGTATAACATAGACGCACAGAAGTTTAAAGCCAATCAAACTTACGCAGATGACATGGTAAGAACCTTGTATGCATCATGGAAAGCTAAAAATACACTGTTAAGTAAAATAGAATATGCACAGGCATCAGCTTTAAATATGCTGTATTTTAGTCCCTGTTGTGAGACGTCAAAAGAGTATCAATGGGCAAAACAAGTCATTCAACGTTATCTTTTTGACATTGAAACTTGGACATTTAAAGAATTTCGTCTTTTTTCTAATATGAGTTTTCTTTTTGGTGATACAGAGGTTCGGACCGATCTTTTTTTACGAGCATGGAAATCTTTGGAAAAATATAAGCATCATTCTGATTTTTCAGTATATCTTGCTCATTTGCTGGCAAACAACTTGTTTCATCTAATCTATACCGCTCAGTTTGATTATGCCAGAAAAGCATTGGATCGTTTGTATGCTTTAACAAAAGAAGAAGAAATGCTGACATGGCGGGTTCTTTTGTTGTTTTTAGAAGGCTTTTATTTATATGCGATAGGAAAAACAAAGCAAGGATTAGAGGAAATAGAAAAAGCAAAGCAAGTCTATCGTTTGACGAAACACAATCAGATGATTGAGCAGATTGATCAAGGATTACTGCTGTTAAAGAAAAAATAGAATGTCTCTTCTTTATAACTCATTGCATGAAGATACGTTTTACATCATACAAATAAGTTTTTTGCCGGAAGTGGGATTGAGACAATATCTTTAGTGGTTTTTATATATAAATATATAATCTTTTCTAAATCTCAACAATAAGTAAAAAAAGTGATTAAAATATGGTAAAGTTTAAAGAGAGGTTAAAAAGGAGGCATGGATCATGATATATAAGACCAATTATCCGTCAGCAGTGGGAAATCTCCTGCTTGTGGCAGAAGATGAAAGTTTAGTAGGATTATGGATTGTCGGACAAAAGTATTTTTTAGGGACGCTGAAAGAGGAACCGGTTGAAAATGAAAATCTGCCTGTTTTTCATCAGACTAAGCAATGGCTGGATGACTATTTTGCGGGGAAAAGACCTGATATCGCTTTCCTTTCATTAAAGCCCAAAGGGTCTGATTTTAGACAGATAATCTGGGATATTTTATGTCAGATTCCTTATGGTCAAGTGGCGACTTATGGGGATATTGCGAAGGAGGCGGCAAAACGTTTAAATAAAAAAACAATGTCTGCACAGGCAGTTGGAAATGCAATTGGCCATAATCCTATCTCTATTATCATTCCTTGTCATCGTGTAGTGGGAACAAATGGCAGTTTAACCGGTTATGCCGGAGGAATCGACAAGAAGATAAAACTGCTGGAACTCGAAGGGATTGATACTAAAGCTTATTTTGTACCAAAAACAGGAACAGCTCTATAATAAAAGGAGACAGTATGGCCTCCTATTATAGTGAGTGTTATTTGCACTCTTGATAAAGACGAGAACACGCTGTTCTCGTCTTCTTTTTGTTTTATAAATAGTTGAGCGCTTCTTCAAAAGAACACACTTTGGCGTAACGATCATTCCATATTTTTGTCTCAAAATAATCAATCAGATCTTTAGCGGAAAGGAAACGATTATCAAATGTAGAAGTCATTTGGTGAGGAACATGGACATCATAGCCCAGTTCAAAGGCAACCTTAATCGTGGCATCAATGCAGTATTCGGTCTGTAATCCGACGATCACCAAATCAGTAATAGATTTGCTTTGCAGATAGGTATGCAAAGCAGTATTTTTAAAGGCACTGTTATATTGCTTATCGATAATCCATTCATTTGCTGCGGGGGCAACCTCAGAATAAATCTGCCAGCCGGAGGTTCCTTTTTCTAATGGAGTACCTCTTTTGTCATTATGACGAATATAAACAATATCCGTCGAGTGGTTCCGAACTTTTTTTAATAATTGTTGAGTTTGATAAATCAAGGTATCTTTTTGATAAGGGTGAGAAAGAATCAAATCAGTTTGTACATCTACAATAATCAGAGCAAATTTTTTCTTCATTATAGATCATGGAAGATCGGTTTCATCTTATCAAATGTACAGATTTGTTTAAAACCAATCTTTTTTAATTCTTCTTGTATTTCCTTAATATGAGCTCCGACTTGTTCTTCCTTATGAGAATCTGAACCAATCGTTAAAATTGTTCCACCAAGTTCATAATACAGTTTCAGTATATTTTTTGAAGGCATCAAATCTTTTAATCCATAATAGAAACTTGATGTATTGATTTCAATGCCTTTTCCATCCTCAATCACTATTTTAAGAATCTTGGTAATAATGTCTTTTGTTTTTTCAAAAGGATATTCTCCCTCCAAGTCGTAACGCTTTAATAAATCTAAATGACCTAGGACACTGTAATCTTTATATACTTTAATTACATTTAATATCTCTTGATAATAACGCTCATTATAGTCTTGTTGGGATCTGCCTTTTTGAAAATCCTGTGTCCAAAATTCCTTATCTTCCACTTGATGACAAGATAAAATAATAAAATCAAAATCATAGGCATTAAATAGTGTCGAAAAGGCAGGAATCGTATGGGTTTGAATGCCAAATTCCATTCCTTGTTTAATCGTTATCTGATCTTTATATTTTTCTTGCAAATGATGAATTTCTTCAAAATAATGTTCATAATCGACATTAGCGACCTTGTTTTTTCTTTCTTCGTCACTCAGACGCATATAATCATCATGTTCAAGCTTAATTCCGTAGTCGACATGATCGGTAAAACAAATTTCATGTAATCCAAGACTAATCGCTTTTTTCACAGCTTCTTCCATCTCGTATTGGGAATCATCACTGTAGTAAGTATGCATATGGTAATCTGCTATCATCATCTTTTCCTCCTGTTATGAGGTTATTATAACTTAAATAATGGAGAATACAGGCTATTTTCGATACTGGTAAATAAAATTACAACAAATTGTTTATTTACTAAGCTAATTTCAATGTGTGAAAATTTTCTGAGATAGAAAATGAAAGCGGTATAATAATAGTTAGAGATTACGGATAGGAGGAGAAAATAGGAAAGATTTTCAAAGAATTTAATGGATTGAAGCAGCAGTTAAGTTATAAATAAGAATTAACGAATTGCTTTTGATATTCAGATGAGCAAGGAGGAAGAAAATGGCTGATTTTATATTTGAACCGTTTAGTAAAGAAGATATTCCTGAAATGACAGCGATCATGACCCGCTCATTTAATCATGACAGTATGATGCACCTTGGAAAAAACGGTGGTCCTACCGGATATGATAACGGAGAGTTTCTGAGAACTTGGGGGCTCGATCCTCATTCTACTTCTTATAAAATAGTAAGAAACAACCAAATAATCGGCGGCGTTATCTTATGGATTAATGAAGATACGCATATCAATACTTTGGGGTTGATCTTCCTTGATCCGATATTACAAGATAGTGGGTTGGGATTACAAGTATGGAATAAAATTGAAGCAATGTATCCAAAAACCGTAAAATGGTGTACGGAAACACCGATTTATTCACGTCGCAATCATCATTTTTATATTAATAAATGTGGATTTCATCTGATTAAGATAAAAGATCCCAAAGATTTGGAAAATGGCAGTTATATATTTGAAAAGGAAATAAAAAAAGGAGGAATTTAAAATGGGATTTCCAAAAGGATTTTTATGGGGTGGCGCAACAGCTGCCAATCAATTAGAAGGAGGATGGCAGGAAGGCGGAAAAGGGCTGACCACAGATGACGTTGTGACAAACGGAACACATACAAGCCCTCGATTAATAACGTTTACATTGCCAGACGGAACAAAAAAAGCGGAACAAATGTTTGGTTTAGGCGAAGTACCTGAAGGGGCAAAATTTGAGTGTCATGAAGGGTATCTATATCCTAATCATGATGGAATTGATTTCTATCATCATTATAAAGAAGATATTGCTTTATTTGCCGAAATGGGCTTTAAATGTTATAGAATGTCGATTGCATGGGCAAGAATTTTCCCTAACGGAGATGATGCAGTGCCTAATGAAGAAGGCTTGAAATTTTATGATGATGTTTTTGATGAATGTTTAAAATATGGGATTGAACCAGTAGTGACTATCTCACATTATGAGACACCATTAGCTTTATCAAATAAATGGAATGCTTGGGCAGATCGCAGAACAGTGGCATGTTTTGAACGTTACTGTGAAACAATCTTTAACCGATATAAAAATAAAGTTAAATATTGGATGACTTTCAATGAAATTAACTGTCTTGGTTTTGGGGGCTGGATGGCTGCCGGAGTAGCATCTAATGATCCTCAAGTCATTGCACAGGCGGCTCACCATCAATTAGTGGCCAGTGCCAAAGCGGTAATCATGGGACATGATATCAATCCTGATTTCATGATCGGATGTATGTTAGGATACGGACCAACTTATCCATATACTTGCAATCCTGATGATGTTTTGGAAACATGGAAGAAATTTAATGGCGTTTATTTCTATGGAGATGTTCAATGCCGTGGGTACTATCCATCATATAAACTAAAAGAATATGAACGTTTAGGTGTGCAGTTAAAGACAGAAGCGGAAGATGAAGAAGTGCTCAGAAAAGGAACTGTGGATTATATTGCGTTCTCTTATTATATGTCAAGTGTAGCTTCAGCAGATCCAAAGATGAAGGAAGAAGCAGAAGGAAACATGATTACCGGAATCAAAAACCCATACTTGCAAGCAAGTGATTGGGGATGGCAGATCGATCCAGTAGGGCTTCGTTTAGCTTTGGACTACCTATATGATCGTTATCAATTACCATTGATGATTGTTGAAAACGGATTAGGTGCACATGATCAAAAAGAAGAAGACGGTTCTATCAATGATGATTACCGTATCCAATACTTAGCTGATCATATTGCGGAAATGAAGAAAGCAATCGATGAAGATGGTGTTGATTTAATCGGTTATACACCTTGGGGATGTATCGATTTAGTTTCCGCTTCAACAGGTGAAATGGCAAAACGTTACGGATTTATTTATGTCAATAAATTTGATGATGGCAGCGGAGATTATTCAAGAGAAAAGAAAAAATCATTTGACTGGTATAAAAAGGTGATTGCTACAAATGGAGAAGATTTGAGCAACGATTAATAGATGGAACCATTGATAATCAATGGTTCTTTTTTTATAAATCACACAGATTACCCATAGCATTCATTTTATCTAAATGTTACAATGATAAAAAAGGGAGGGAGCAGTTTGGATAAAAAGAAATTAGCAATCATTGGCGGCGGTGTTGCAGTGGTTATTCTTTTGACCGCCGGATATTTTTTATTTTTTAATAAACCAGATCCTAAAAAGATTATCTTATCTTATGTAGAAGCATTAAATAACGGTGAGTATGAAAAAATGTATTCGATGATTACGAAAGAGTCTCAGGAAGCCATTGACGAGGAAACTTTCATTAAGCGTAATCAGAATATTTATGAAGGTATCGGCGCAACAGATATCGTGATTACAATCGATGAGGTGGCAAAAGGAGAGAAAGGGAAATCAGTCACTTATCAGACCACAATGCAAAGTGATGCCGGAGAGATTCAGTTTAATAATACGATGGATCTTATATCCGAAGGGGGGACCTATAAAATTGATTGGTGGTCAAAATTAATTTTCCCGGATCTAACAGTAAACGATAAGATTAATGTAGAAAATACAGAGGCAAAACGCGGAAGTATATATGATCGTCATCATAATGCTTTGGCTACACAGGGTGAAGCAGATGAGATTGGTTTGGTTCCCGGAAAATTAAACGATAAAGAAGCCTCAATCAAAAAGTTATCAGAATTACTGAATATCAGTGAGGAAACAATAAATACGGCATTGAACGCTTCTTGGGTACAAGATGATTATTTTGTACCGATTAAAACAATGGTATTGGATGAAGCCTTAGAAAATCAAGTGTTGGAAATCAGCGGTGTACAGATCAACACCACGACGATTCGTACATACCCTTATAAAAATGCGGCAGGCATCTTGACCGGATATGTTCAAAGCATCACGGCTGAGGAATTAAAGGAGAATAAGGGAAAAGGCTATACAGCTAACAGTGTTATCGGTAAGACCGGAGCAGAGTATATTTATGAAGATGAACTGCGTGGAAGCAATGGCTGTGTTATTTCGATTATTGATCAGGATGGAAATACAAAATCAACGATTAAATCAAAGAAAGTAGAAGACGGAAAAGATGTCACCTTAACGATAGATGCCAACCTGCAAGCTACGATGTATCAACAGTTTGGAAAAGATTCGGGAACAGCGAGTGCCATTCATCCATTTACCGGGGAAATTATGGCATTAGTCAGCGCGCCTTCATATGATCCCAATGATTTTATTGCCGGACTTACCAATACCCAATGGGATGCGTTGAACAATGATAGTCAAAAGCCGTTAATCAATCGTTTTACCAGTACGTATGTTCCCGGTTCTACGTTTAAATCTGTGACTGCTTTATTAGGTTTGGAAAATAAAACGATGACAGCAAGTGAAAACTTAGGTAAAGAGGATGGCTTGAAATGGCAGAAAGACAGCAGTTGGGGAAATTATTTTGTGACGACTGTGACCGATTATGGCGATGAAGTGAATTTAAAGAATGCCTTGATTTATTCTGATAATACCTATTTTGCAAAAGTAGCTTGTCGATTAGGAACAGATGCTTATACCAGTGGGTTAGATGCCTTAGGATTTAATGAAAGTTTTAGTGCCGGATTTGATTTTGCAGCGTCAACCTATGGAAGCAATATGAAAGATCAAGTCACGTTGGCAAACAGTGGGTACGGACAAGGGGATATCTTGATTTCACCACTGCATTTAGCGAGTATTTATTCCGCCTTTTTAAATGGTGGGAAGATGATGAAACCTTATTTAGAAATTAATTCTGATCAAAGTGTATGGAAAGAAAACGTTATTTCTAAAGAGAACGCTGAAATCATCAAAGAGGATTTGATTGCTTCTGTAGAAACGAAAGGTGTATCCGGCAGTGATGCTTATATTGAAGGCATGAACATTGGCGGAAAAACCGGAACAGCAGAAGTAGGAGAGAATGAATTAGGTTGGTTCATTGGTTTTAGTGACAACGGGGATCAATCACTTGTGATGGCATTGATGTGTGAAAATGCAAAAGAACAAGGGGGAAGCTTGTTAGCGGTGCAGAAAGTTAAAGCAATATTTGAAACATTAAAATAAAAACATCGGGGAATTTCCCGATGTTTTTTGGTAAAGGTCTATGCTTCTGCGGCAGAATCATTACGATACTTGTCACTGTGATTGACCAAGTCATCCTTATAATCTTTAAATGAAGACTGTTCATTTTGAATTTGAGACTGACTTTGTTGGTTCTTCTTGTGTTTTTTACTCATATCCATTCTCCTTTACCTTTTTAATATGCGATCTTGTCGGAGAGTTATACGTTATAATTGATTAAAAATCTTTGTTCCTACCGTTTTTAAGTAGAAATAAGAAGCCATTACAAGAATGATCATCACGCCTAAAAAGCCATATAAGATCATCATGTTTCCGGTACGAATAAATAAATAACCGGGAATAATGATGGCTGCCAGACCACCGAAGATTGAGATGAAGCTGGACACACTTTGTTTTACGATCTGAACTTCATTTACCCAGTCAAACACCGGAAAGTTGAGATTGATAATCAATCCAAACATAGAGAAGAATAAGATGCAGACAATCGCTAAAACAGCGGTAAAGAGAATTTGCAGAATAGGTAAACGGAAGAAAAATCCCAGAATCCCAATATTGATTAAGCATAAAGGAATCGTGATAATCATATTGACTCCCATTTTTGCTTTAAAGATGGTCATTGCATCGATTGGTAAGGATTTGATAATCCATAATTGGTCACCCTCGATTGAAATACTGGATGCAGTAGTAGAGCCAAGACCAATCGTAGCACAGATAAATAATGGTAAAATACCACTGAGCATCTCCGTAATTCCCGGAATTGCCAGCATTTGCTCAAGACCGTCGATCCCTTTAATTGCTAGGAATACAACCCCAACCGTCTGCAGGACGATTCCCATCGCTGTATTGGTTACATAGATTGTAGATGAGAAATAACGTTTCACTTCTTTTTTGAATAATGTCATAAAGACAGAAGAAGATTTTGTTTCTTCCAACTGATAATGTGACACAGTATTATGTTTTTTCACTAAACTGTTTAAGGTTTGATATTGTTTTGAAACAAACCAAATGAAGATAGTAAAGATTACAATATTCATGGCGATAAACAAGGCCGCCATTGCCCAGTTATTATGCGCCAATGCTTGAATAAACATACCTGTCAACGGATAAAGATGATTGAGTGCATTCGTTATCATTGTTCCAATATCCATCAGCTGTTCTTTTGTTTGTATAGAAAATGATAAATAAATAATCCCTAATACTAAGATAAAAGTTAAGAAAATTGAAATTAAATTTTTGCTTCTGAAAAAGCTGGATACATATTGAATAACAATGCCGACAATACATCCAATAACTAGAGGGATTAACGGAACTAAGAAAGCAAATAGGAAATAAAGAATATAAAACGTAAATGGAACCGATATAAACTGAATATAAACAATGAGAGCAGGAATCATGACAAGCAAAGTGACGATCAAATTGGTTGCATAAAGCATTGCCCATTTACTGATCATGATCGTTTTATTAGAAATCGGCAAAGCACTTAACAGATCGTAGTCCTTACAGTTGATGACCATTCCAACTACTTTATAGATAGAAGTAAACATAATGATCATGGATGCAATCGCCATCATAGCACCTAGTAATAAATCCATTGTTCCGGTTTGATAAAGAATGGGTGCCATCGCATAGAAATACATATAAGCATATACGGTAATGACCGCTGCGGCAATGAAAAGTGTGAAGCCAAAGCCAAATAACTTTAATTTATTTTTTGTGTTTTTTTCATGTAGCAAAGCATTTAAGTTAAAAAGATGAAGGAGATTGATTTTAAGCAATAAACCTAAGTTATTCATGATCCGTCAGCTCCATAAATACATTTTCCAAACTGCTGTTTCCTTTAACTTCTTCCATATCTCCGCAGGCAAGCAGTTCACCGGCCTTAATGATTGCTACTTTATTACATAATTTTTCCGCGACTTCCAAAACGTGTGTGGAAAAGAAAATTGCTGTTCCTTCCAAACATAATTCATGCATGATCTTTTTAAGTGTTAAACTTGCTTTAGGGTCTAAACCAACAAACGGTTCATCAAGAATCAATAGTTTTGGCTGATGGACTAAAGCAGAGATAATAGCTAATTTTTGTTTCATCCCATGTGAATATGATGAGACTAAATCACCAAGATTTTGTTTGATTTCAAATTGAGTGGAGTATTTATCGATCAATTGAAATCTTTTTTCACTGTCAACCTGATAAACATCAGCAATGAAATTTAGATATTGGATACCTGTTAAATGCTCGTAAAGATCGGGATTATCTGGAATATAAGCCATCATTTTCTTACACTCGATGGGCTGAGACTGAATTGATTTACCATCGATCAAGATTTCTCCTTCATCAAAATGACTGATTCCGGTAACGGCTTTAATTGTAGTCGTCTTACCGGCACCATTGTGTCCGATAAAACCATAGATATCGCCACTGTCAACAGTGAGATTTAAGTGGTTCACCGCGATCTTGTCTCCAAACTTCTTTGTTAAGTTTTTAATTTGTAACATAAATGTACCCCCTTATATATTTAGATGATTGTCTAAATATCTAAATACATAGTAGAATATAAAAATTAATATGTCAAGATATTTGGATTAGAATTGTGAACATGATATACTGATATAAGAAAGAAGGATGGAAATGAAATTATCTCGTAATGATACATGCTGGTGTGGCAGCAATAAGAAATATAAGAAATGTCATTTAGAATTTGATGCAAAGCTGGAACAATTAAAAAAGCAGGGATACAAGATCCCTACTAGAAAAATGATAAAAAATGAGGAACAAATCGAAGGCATTCGTCAGGCGGCAATCGTTAATAACGGATTGTTGGATCATATTGAAGCACATATTAAAGCAGGCATGACGACAGAAGAGATTGACCAGATGACGAATGTTTATCTTGCTAAGCATCATGCTCGCTCTGCTGACCTTAACTATCAAGGATATCCTAAAAGCATCTGTACTTCTGTTAATGATGAGGTGTGCCATGGGATTCCCTCTAAAGATGTGGTGTTAAAAGAGGGCGATATTATTAATGTTGATGCGACTACCGATTTGAATGGTTATTTTGCAGATGCTTCAAGAATGTTTATGATTGGCAATGTCTCCAAAGAAGCAAAGGAACTTGTGGAGATTACACGCCTTTGTTTGTATAAAGGAATTGAAAGTGTAAAGCCATGGGAAAGCTGTGTAGGTGATATTGGTGCTGCTATTCAGGAATTTGCGGAAGCAAACGGATATAGTGTGGTACGTGAATTCTGCGGTCATGGAGTAGGATTATCTATGCATGAAGATCCTTACGTGTTTCATTTTAAACCGAATGAACCGACAGAAGTATTAGTGCCGGGAATGGTCTTTACCATTGAACCTATGATAAATGCCGGGAAAAAAGAGATTCACTTGAAAGAAGATAATGATTGGACAGCGTATACAGATGATGGCTCTTTATCTGCACAATGGGAACACACCTTATTAGTGACAGAAGAGGGCGTAGAAATTATTTCAAAATAAAAATCGGGACATCCCGATTTTTTTATATGAGGATACCGTTGCAATGATCAATCTCATGTTGGATGATCTGAGCGGTATAATCATAAAAAGTCTTGATTTTCTTTTTGAAAGCATCATCTAAATACGCTACTTTGATTTGAGGATAACGTAATGTTTCTTTGGTTCCTTGATGAGAAAGGCAGCCCTCTTGGATAGTATAAGGGAATCCCGTTGTTTTAATAATCTGAGGGTTATACATGACAAAAGGACCGCTTTGATCGGCAATAATGATAATATTTTTTAATTCGCCAATCATATTGGCAGCCATGCCCACACAATGTTCGTGATGGGCATTCAAGGTATCCAAGAGATCTTGCGCGATCCATCTATCTTCATAAGTCGCGTCTGTCGATTTTTTATTAAGCAGCAATGGGTCTTTTATTATTTCTCGAATCATCGTTTTACCTTCTCTCCAAGTTTTTGATCTGCCAGTCGATTGGCTCTATTTGATGCTGCACCAAAAAGGCATTGGCTTTAGAGAACGGTTTGGAACCAAAGAAGCCATAATTAGCTGAATAAGGAGAAGGATGCGAACTTTTGATGATTAAATGTTTGGACGTATCAATATATTGAATCTTTTCCTGTGCATTCTTTCCCCATAAGATAAAGACTAACGGTTTTTCACGTTGATTTAAGTAGCGGATGATATTCAAGGTTAATTGTTCCCAACCTAAACCACGGTGAGAATTTGCTTGGTGAGCACGTACTGTCAAGACATTATTCAAAAGCAGAACCCCTTGTTTAGCCCAAGCGGTCAGATCGCCATGATTCGGGATGTAGCAGCCTAAATCATCGTGACACTCCTTATAGATATTGACGAGACTGGGAGGGACGGTAATGTTGGCATGTACCGAAAAAGCCAATCCGTTTGCCTGTCCCGGTTCATGATAGGGATCTTGACCGACAATCACCACTTTCACATCATCAAAAGAGGTAAGATTTAAACTTCTGAATATTTCTTGTCTGGGAGGATAAACCGTCTGTGTCGCATATTCTTGGTCAATCTTCTTTTTAAGTTCCAGATAGTAGTTTTTTTGTTTTTCATGTTCAATTATTTCTTTGAATGTCATGGTATTCCCCCTTATATTTCCTTTTTATTATAACATAAACCAAAGTTTCTTAAAATGTTTTAAAAATGTTAGCGTTTACTTTTAAAATATTACAATATTTATCTAAAAGACGATTGACTAATAATGTTTTTAGGTTTAATCTAATAAATGTTCATATATAATATGAGGGGAGAGAAAAATATGAATGGTTTGATCATACTGGCGATCGCCATCATCGTTCTGGGGGGAGCCTATTTATTGTATGGGAGATACTTGGAAAAAACTTGGGGGATCGATGCAAAGGCACAAACACCTGCCTTTAAAAAAGAAGATGGAGAAGATTATGTACCTACTCCTAAATTAGTAGTATTCGCACATCAGTTTTCTTCTATTGCCGGTGCCGGACCGGTCACAGGACCAGTTATTGCTTTAATGTTTGGCTGGCTGCCGGCACTATTATGGATTTTAGTTGGGGGAATCTTTTTTGGTGCAGTCCATGATTTTGGTGCTTTATACGCTTCGGTTAAAAACGAGGGGAAATCTATGGGTCTGATCATTGAAAAGTATATTGGCAAAACCGGAAAGAAAATGTTCCTGGTCTTTTGCTGGTTATTCACTTTGATCGTCATTGCTGCTTTTACCGATATTGTTGCCGGAACTTTTGATGGTATTGATGCTAATGGGGGAGTCAATACGGTCAACGGGACAACTGCTTCAATATCGATGTTATTTATTGTTGTCGCTATCGTGTTTGGATTGTTTATTAAATATAAAAAGCCTTCACAAATCACAGAATTTATTATCGGGGTTATCTTATTAATTGCCATGATTGCTTTGGGAATCTTATTTCCAATGTGTGTGGATCGCAGTTTCTGGATCTTTATTATCATTGGTTATTTGTTCTTAGCTTCTATTTTACCGATGTGGCTGTTGATGCAGCCGCGTGATTATCTGACGACTTTCTTATTAGTGGGAATGATTTTAGGGGCATTAGTTGGGGTTTTTGCGGCAAATCCTACTATGGATTTACCGGCGTTTACCGGCTTTGTGGTGGATGGGAAGTTCTTATTTCCAACCTTGTTTGTCACGATTGCCTGTGGGGCTGTTTCGGGATTTCATTCTTTGGTATCCAGCGGTACTTCTTCGAAGCAGATCAGCAATGAAAAAGATATGAAGATGGTTGGCTTTGGGGCAATGCTTTTAGAAGCTTTATTAGCTGTTTTAGCTCTTGTCGTGGTTTCTTCTTTAGCAAGCGGGGGAGCTTTGCCAAAAGGAACACCATTCCAATTATTTTCGACTGGGGTTTCCGGATTCTTAGGAAAACTTGGGGTACCGAGTCACATTGCAACGTGTCTGATGGCAATGTCTGTATCGGCTTTAGCCTTGACCTCTCTTGACTCAGTGGCACGTATCGGACGTATGTCGTTACAGGAACTATGTGACAATGGGGGGAACGAAAAAGGCTTAGCGAAGATCTTTAAGAATAAATATGCTGCCACCATCATTACGCTAGTCATCGGATATTTACTGGCTTTAGGCGGTTATAATAATATTTGGCCATTGTTTGGAGCCAGCAATCAGTTATTGTCCGCATTAGTCTTAATCTCTTTATCTGTATTCTTAAAAACAACTAGAAGAAAAGGCTTTATGCTTTGGATTCCGATGTGTATCATGCTAGTAGTGACTTTTACATCTTTGGGACAATCGATTTATGGTATTGTCATGGCATGGATGACAACCGGAAGTATTGATTTGATGACACAGGGATTACAGCTGGTCTTTGCCGTATTGCTTGTGGTATTGGGCGCTGTCGTGGCATTTTCTAATTTTAAGAAACTGCAGGAGGCTTAATAGGGACTTAGTTCAAGTTCCTTTTTTGTTTTGAAAGATAACACAGACGGGCATACTAGAAAAAAGGAATCAAAATGTTCTGAAAATCAACCCTTTTTCATTATTATAAAATTATGGAGAAAATGTGGATAAGAGTGATATAATCGCATTTTGTATGATAAGGAGGAATAGGTAATGAGTTCAAGAAATAATTTGGCAACGGGAAGGATCGGAAAGCTGCTTTTTAGTTTAGCGGTTCCGTCTATCATTGCCCAATTAGTGAATGTTTTATATAACATCGTTGACCGTATTTTTATTGGAAAAATGGCGGATAGTACGATTGCAATGGCAGGGTTAAGTACCGCTTTGCCACTAGTCACATTAATCATGGCATTTACACAGTTGGTTGGAGTTGGGGGAGCACCACTTTGTGCCATTAAACTCGGTGAAAAGAATCATGATGGTGCCGAAGAAATCATGACGAACAGTTTTTCCGCATTGATTATTTCCGGAGTAGTGATTACGATAACTATTTTATTATTTCAAACGCCTCTGCTCACATTATTTGGCGCCAGCAATGAAACCTTAAAGCCGGCATCTGAGTATATTACCATTTATGCTTTAGGGACAGTATTTGTTCAGATTGCTTTTGGAATGAATGCTTATATCAATACACAGGGATTTGCGAAAATCGGGATGTCTACTGTATTAATTGGCGCTATTATTAATATTACCTTAGATCCTGTGTTCATCTTTGGTTTTGGTTTGGGGGTAAAAGGGGCAGCATTAGCGACCATTATCTCTCAAGGGGTATCCGCTTTATGGGTACTGCAATTCTTATTTTCTAAGAACAGTACGATCAAAATTCGCAAGCAATATATTATCCCTAAGTTAAAAGTACTGATCCCAATCGTTTCATTGGGAGTCTCTCCTTTTGTGATGGCATCAACAGAGAGTTTATTGCAGATTTCTTTTATTAATCAGCTATCGGTTTACGGTGGTACTCTAGCGGTAGCCAGCATGGCAATCTTAAATAGTATCTGGCAGTTTATATCGATGCCGATGATGGGGTTATGTCAAGGGGCGCAGCCGATTATGAGTTATAACTATGGCGCTAAAAACTATGAGCGTGTTCGTCAGACGTTTAAACTTACGTTCAAATGTTGTTTAGGGTTATCTTTTACTTTTGGTGGATTATTTATCATTTTTGCCACACCGTTAGTCTCTATTTTTACCAGTGATCCAACGACGATTCGCTTTGCCAGCTGGGCATTGCGAATCTATGTATGCGGTGGAATGGTAATGGGAGCACAAAATGCCTGTCAACAGTCTTTCATGGCGTTGGGTCAAGCCAAGATTTCATTAGTCATGGCCTTAACCCGAAAAGTTTTCTTGTTGATTCCGTTAATCTATGTACTTCCAATCGTGATGGGAAACAGCTCTATTGCGATGAATTTGGCACAGCCTGTCGCTGACTTAGTTCAACATGCCGGAAAGGTTTTTGCTATCTACTTTGCAGAACCGGTATCGGATACATTAGCCTCATTGATTACCACTTTGATGTTTGTCCGTTTCTATCGCAAACATTTATCCAAAACAGCATTAGCACATGAAACTGAACAATAACGTTCAGTTTTTTATTTTTTATGGTAGACTAATAAAGAGGTGGAACATATGAAAAAAATCTTAATCGTAGAAGACGATGAAAAATTAGCAAATGAACTCAAAATATTTTTAAACCGGCAAGGGTATCAAGCAGAATATCTGAAGGATTTTAGTGACCCGCTCAACAGTATATTAGAAAGCCACAGTGATTTGGTTTTATTGGATATCAATCTTCCTCATCATGACGGGCAGTTTCTTTGTAAAGAAGTTCGCAAAACATCAGAACTGCCGATTATCGTTATCACAAGTAAGAATAATGAACTGGATGAATTAATCAGTATGAACTATGGAGCAGATGATTTTGTGACAAAACCGTTTAATACGCAGATCTTATTAGCCCGTATTCAAGCAGTTTTAAAAAGAAGCCAGCCGATTGTCAATCAGCTTAACTACCGTGATTTCACATTGGATTTAAGCCGTTATACGATCGAAAGAGGCCATCAGGAACTTGAACTTACCAAGAATGAGTTTAAAATTTTATATTGCCTGCTGAATCGTCAGGGGACAATTGTTTCAAGAGAAGAAATCATGTCTTATCTGTGGGACAGTGAGTTATTTGTAGATGACAATACATTGACTGTGAATATTAATCGATTACGCCGTAAACTAGAAGATATCGGCTTAAAGGACATTATCACGACAAGACGTGGTTATGGGTATATTTTAGAATGAAGTGGCGCACTTATCTTTACGAACACATGCTCCACTTACTGATTATGGCTTTTGTCATCTTTACGATTGAAATTTTTCTGATGATTGCTTCTGTTCGTTTATTTATCCATTTGTATTTAGGTATTTCCTTGATGGGAGGGTATCTGCTTTGTTTGTATTTGGATTATAAAAAACAGGAACGCTATTTTCATCTCCTGTTTAAACACTTGGAACAGCTCGATCAAAAATATTTGCTGCCAGAAGTATTGGAAAAAGGATCAGACCAGCTTCAACGCCTATATAAAGAAGTGCTGTATACGATGGAGAGTTCCATGATAGCGAAAGTGAACCGCTATCAAAATATCAGCAGAGAATATAAAGAATATATTGAATTATGGATTCATGAAGTCAAAACCCCTATTGCGACCAGCAAGATGATTATTGAAAATAATCCGACACCGGTTACCCGCAATATTAACGAAGAATTGCACAAGGTGGAAAACTATGTTGAACAAGCTTTGTTTTATGCCCGCAGCTCAGATGTTGAAAAGGATTTTACGATCAAAGAAATGAATCTTAAACAGGCAGTTAATAATGTGATTAAACGCAACAAAACAGATTTTATTAACCGCAATATCAAAATAGAATTAAAACACTTGGATCAAATCGTGTACAGTGATCCTAAGTGGGTTGAATTTATTTTGCATCAAATTATTGGGAATGCGATCAAATATGCAGATAAACCCGATGCAGTCGTATCGATCGATTCATTGATGTATGCCAACCAAATACGTTTGATGATCAAAGACAACGGCTGTGGAATATTACCGCAGGATCTGAATCGTGTCTTTGAAAAAGGGTTTACCGGGAGTAATCAGCGAGATAATAAAAAAGCAACCGGTTTAGGGTTATATCTTTCTAAAAAGTTGTGTGAACGAATCGGTCTGGATTTAAAAATCGAGTCGATTAAAGATAAATATACGATGCTGACGATGATCTTCCCCGTTGGCAATATGACAAAAATGTAAGATAACTGTAAGCCTAATCGATGGCTCCTATACAGTAAGATGGGTAGAATATAGGTGTAAAAAGGAAGGAGCAATCATTATGGAACAAGTTTTACAAGTCAATAAAATAGAAAAATATTATGGGAATAAAGGAAATCTGACCAAAGCAATCAACCAGATCAGTTTCTCTATTTCAAAAGGGGAATTTGTTGGAATCATGGGAGCTTCCGGGTCAGGGAAAACAACCTTACTAAACTGTATCTCTACAATTGATCGGGTTTCGGCAGGAAGCATTATGATTAACGGTAAAGATATTACTAAAATGAAAAAATCACAGCTGATCAAGTTTCGCCGTGAAGAATTAGGCTTTATCTTTCAAGACTTTAATCTGTTAGATACATTAACCGCTTATGAAAATATCGCTTTAGCCTTAACGATCCAAAAAGTAAATGCTTCTTTAATACAAAATCGTGTAAAAGAAGTCGCACAGCGATTAGGAATCGAAGAAATTTTAAATAAATATCCTTATCAATTATCAGGCGGACAAAAGCAAAGGGTAGCAAGTGCCCGTGCAATCATTTCCAACCCTAAATTAATCTTAGCCGATGAACCAACCGGAGCATTGGACTCAAAATCCGCTCGCATGCTTTTGGAAAGTTTTGAAGATCTGAACCGAAGTTTAGACGCAACAATCTTAATGGTAACGCATGATGCCTTTAGTGCCAGCTATGCGCATCGTATCATCTTTATTAAAGATGGGGAAATCTTTAATGAACTTGTCAGAGGAAATGACTCGCGTAAGGAATTCTTTGATAAGATCATCGAAGTAGTAACCCTATTAGGTGGTGAATTGAACGATGTTATTTAAACTATCGATTCGCAATATGCGAAAAAGCATTAAAGACTACATGATTTATTTCATGACCCTTGTGTTAGGGGTAGCGGTCTTCTATGTGTTTAACTCATTGGAATCCCAGCAGGCGATGTTAAGTATCAGCAATGATACACGTGAAATTGTCGCACTGATTACAGAAATGATTAATTATGTTTCAGTCTTTGTCTCCATTATTTTAGGGTTCTTAATTGTTTATGCCAATAACTTTTTAATTAAGCGACGTAAAAAAGAGTTTGGTGTCTATATGACATTAGGAATGGGAAAGAAAAATATTTCCGTTATCCTTTTAGTCGAAACGATTTTAATCGGGCTGTTGTCATTGGTGATTGGATTGATCATTGGAATCTTTGCTTCTCAGTTGACTTCTATTATTGTAGCAAAAATGTTTAGTGCCGATATGAGCCATTATCAGTTTGTTTATTCAAGTGCAGCGACATTTAAGTCTATTTTATATTTTGGCATTATCTATTTAATCGTCATGGTGTTCAATATGATTTCTATAGGTCGTTATCAATTAATCGATCTGCTTCAGGCTCATCGTAAAAATGAAAGTATCAAAACTAAAAATTTAGGAATTTGTGTTTTATTATTCTTAGTATCTGTGGGGATGCTGGCATTTGCATATTATCAAGTGACTCAAGTTTTTAACGGATCACAGATTGAACTGTTAGGTCAAATGATTTTAGTTGGTTGTGTAGGCACCTTCTTATTGTTTTATTCTTTATCAGGATTTATTTTACGTGTCGTTCAAATGAACAAGGGACATTATTTAAAAGGATTAAACTGCTTTGTTTTACGTCAGATGAATGCCACGATCAATACCACTGTTGTTTCAATCAGCATTATTTGTTTGCTTCAGTTCTTTACCATTTGTATATTGTCAACAGCGTTTGCCATCAATGAAACCATTAAGAAAGATTTAAGAGATTTGAATCCGGTTGATGTGTCGATTACATCTTATGTGTCAATGAATGAAGGGATTCAGGGAAATGAATCCGATGTATTTGATGTATTAAACAAGGTGGACATTACTTCTGCAGACTTTTCCGAATATACGTTTGCGAATGTGTATAATGCCAATGTGTATATGAAAGATTCATTGGCACCCATCGTTGATGAAATTCATGACAGTTTCCCTTACTTGCAGTTAGATGATGCAGAAGAAACGTTCATGAGTGTCAGCGACTACAATAAGATTGCTAAACAATTCGGGAATGAACAAATCGAATTAGCAAATAACCAATATGCGGCTATCTGTGATTATGACAATATGAAGAACTTACGAGATAAATCTCTTTCTAAAGGAACTCCGATTACAATTAACGGTCAGTCATTAGTACCGAAGTATGATCATTGTATTTATGGTTTTGTGGTCAATTCTGCATCTCATATGAATATGGGAATCATTGTTGTCCCCGATCAGTTTGTAATGAATATGGAACTTAGAGCGATGCATTTTAATGCTGACTATGCAGGCGATCAAGAACATACAAAATTGATGGAAGAAAGATTTAGAACCCTCGAAGAAAACGGTGATTTAGCTTATACGGTATATTCACGTATTGCTATGGCGGAAAATGCGACCGGATTAACGGCTCTCTTTGTATTCATTGGGTTGTATTTAGGTATTATTTTCCTAATTTCCGGAGCTGCTATCTTGGCATTAAAACAATTATCAGAAAGTTCGGATAACGTAGAACGCTATAAGATATTAAGAAAGATCGGAACGAGCGAGCGGATGATTAATCATTCTTTGTTTGTACAAATCGGAATCTTCTTTGCGATGCCGTTAAGCTTAG
Source organism: Beduini massiliensis (assembly GCF_000829905.1). Lineage (GTDB taxonomy): Bacteria > Bacillota_I > Bacilli_A > Erysipelotrichales > Coprobacillaceae > Beduini > Beduini massiliensis. Next base: position 365,883 of record NZ_CDPP01000004.1, on the reverse strand, counting down.
CTTGTATTCATTCTATCTTTGGTATTCAGGTGGCCAATAAGCTTTTAGCCTTATTTAATCAAAATGATATGCTGGCACCGATTGCTATTACGGCAATATTTATTATCATGATTTATGGCAGCTACTTTGTGATTACTTATTTGGGCAGCCGTTCGATTATAAAAGAAGACAGCATGGTGTAAAAGTCATAGAAATATGACTTTTCATTTGTCTAAGGCAATTTTGTTTGGCGAATACTCAATAATTTGCTATAATGGGTTTAGACAAAAGTCAACACACATAAAGAGGTGGCAAAAAAGTGGAACAGGCTAAAAATGATCATATTAAATTATTTGGGTTATTAATGCGAAAGCATGAATATCTGTTACATAAAATATGTCATAAGTATGGCATCTATCGCGGACAGCACCATATTTTAATGGCATTGGAAGAAACACCCGGCCTAACTCAAAATGAGTTGGCAGCAAAGATCAATGTCGCCAAAGCCTCAATCACAACCTCATTAAACCGTATGGAAAGAAATGGATTTGTGATTAGAAAAAAATCAACGGCAGACGGTCGCTGCAACCTAATCTATATTACAGAAAAGGGAATAGAGGCAAGTCATGGCTGTGATGAAGAAATCACTCAATTAAAAGAAGCATTGTTTTCAAAGATCGACCAACAGGAATTATCGCAGGTCAATGAGATCTTGTCTAAATTGCTAGCTGGTTTGGAGACGTTGGAAGAGTAGAGCGTAAAGAGCGAGGGCAATCTCGCTTTTTTATTTGATGGGACTAAAGGAGATAGATTATGAATGAAATAGAACGTTATATCGATCACTTACTGCGACCGTATCAACATATTATTGATGTCAGTGAAAAAAAGAAGCAATTGATGGAAGGACTGGATCGTCAGACTGAAATGTTTCGTCAGCAAGGATACGATCATGATGAAATCGATGGATTAATCAAACATTCATTGCATCACCTTTGGCACCAGATCGAAAAAGAGATTTCCATAGATAAGGTCAGTTTTGTGAAAAAGTCACGCCTGCATTTTATTGCTTATCTGATTGCGGCGCTGATCTTAATGATTCCCGGTCTTTTAGCCGGTGGTAAAATCTGGATTCCCGCGATAGTGGCAGGTCTGATTTTTATCTGTTTGATCAGTTATTTGATGGCTGACCGCAACAGCGGAATGATCCATATTAATATCTATTTATTAAATCATCGAAAAAGAGAACTCTTAGCGGTTTGGATCGTATTTTTGTTTATTAACAGTGTGGTATGTATCACTGAATATCAAGAAGGTACGCTCAGTCTCATACAATATATCATCGATTTATATTTTCCTTTAGTTACGCTGCTGATTCCATTAAGTTTATATAAAATCGATCGTGTTATAAAAAAATGCATTAAATATTAGAGTCGTTATGATTCTAATCTTTTTTTATAGAATTCTATATAAATAACATACGTCGAGAACTTACTTTTTCATTTTACTTTACAAAGTGTTAAAAACTCCTTGACTTCGAGTGTACTCTAAGGAGTAAAATAAAAGTGTAAATTATATCAGGGAGGTATAGAGATGGAATATCGTAAAATTGAGAAATTGGGAGTTTCCCCATCATTGTTAGGATTTGGATGTATGCGTTTCCCCATCAAGGAAGATGGGAAAATCGATGAAGCAGAAGCTGAAAGAATGATCGATCACGCTATAAGCAGTGGAGTAACGTATATTGATACAGCGTATCCTTATCATAATGGAGACAGTGAACCTTTTGTTGGCAGAGTCTTGAAAAAATATGATCGTAAGAGTTTTTACTTAGCGACCAAAATGCCGATTTGGAATATTGAAACATTAGATGACGCTAAACGTATCTTTGAAGAACAAATCGCACGTTTAGATGTGGATTATGTAGATTTTTATTTACTGCATGCTTTGGATAAAGGAAGATGGGATAAGATTTTAGATTTAGGAATCTTAGACTATTGTGAAGAGTTAAAGAGAGAAGGAAAAATCAAACATTTAGGATTCTCATTCCATGATGATTATCCTGTATTCGAAGAAATCTTAACGTATCGTGACTGGGATTTCTGTCAGATCCAATTAAACTATATTGATACTGATGTGCAGGCAGGAATCAAGGGGTATGAACTAGCAGCCAGCCGTAACATCCCGTTAGTTATCATGGAACCAATCAAAGGCGGATCACTAGCGGCATTACCGGAAGATATCGCTTCTATCTTTAAGAAATATGATGAATCAAAGAGTCTTTCTTCATGGGCATTGCGTTGGATTGCCAGTCTGCCAAATGTGAAAGTCGTATTAAGCGGAATGTCTACGTATCAGCATGTGGAAGATAACTTAGAAACATTCAATCATTTTAAACCATTAACCACTGAAGAAAGCGATCTTGTTAATGTGGTGGCAGAAACAATTAAATCACGTACAAAGAATGGATGTACAGGCTGTGCTTATTGTATGCCTTGTCCATTTGGTGTGGATATCCCTAAAAACTTCCGTTTATGGAACGATTATGCGATGTACGGAAACGAAGCAGCTGCCAGAAAACGTTATCATGATATGGATGAAAAACAAAGAGCCGATCAATGTAAGCAATGTGGGGCTTGCGAGAAAATGTGTCCGCAAGCGATTAAGATCAGAGAAGATTTAAAACGCGTTGCTGCGGAGATGCCAAAATAAGGAGAAATTATGGAAGTAGTTGTCATTGACGGACAGGGCGGAGGCATTGGCAGAAGTGTGATTGAAGCAATACGCCAAAGTTTGCCCGATGTCTTTATTATAGCGGTAGGAACCAATGCGGTGGCTACAAGCAATATGTTGAAAGCGGGAGCTCAGGTAGGAGCGACCGGTGAGAATGCAGTGATTTATAATGCTGAAAATGCTGAAGTTATCATTGGACCGATCGGAATTGCGTTTGCGAATTCCATGTATGGAGAAATCAGTCCGAAAATGGCACAGGCAATCAGTTTATCTGATGCCCGTAAATTGCTGATCCCGGTATCCAAATGTCCGGTTACCATTGTTGGAATAGAGAATAAAAATATTAATGAATATGTCCATCAATGCGTTGCCCAATTGAATGAATGGAGCAAATAAGTTTGATATAATCAATGGATTTTAAATCGCAGCGTTTTGTCATGACAACGCTTACGGTATTCATTGACAAACGCTCTCTTTCCATGTAAAATTAGACATGTAATTAAAGAACTTTAACAGATAGAAAGGAAGTATTTAACCATGGATGAAATGGAAACAGTAATCATTAACTTAATCGTAAGCAGCGGTAGCGCACGTTCTTCAGCAATGGAAGCAATCCAATTTGCTAAAGCAGGAGATATGGATAAAGCTCGCGAATCATTAGAACAAGCTAAAGAATCAGTAAACGAAGGACATCATTCACAAACTGAATTGATCCAAGCTGAAATCAGAGGGGAAAAAGCACCTTTATCATTATTAATGGTACATGCTCAAGACCACTTAATGACTTCATTATTATGTATCGATTTAGCAGCTGAAATGATCGACTTATACGAAAAAGTAAACGGATAATAAAGCTGTCAAAACTATAAAACTGATGGGAAATAGCGAAAGCTGTTTCCTGTTTTTTTATTTGCTTCATACTTTTCTTTCACATTCTAAAAATCAGCTTTGAGGGAGTCTGAAATGTGGTATCGTAAAAGGGGTGATAAATATGAAGATAGGAATTATTGGAACCGGAATGATTGCTAAAGCATTCATAGATGGTGCAAGAAAAAATGATTTAGAAATCCATGCCGTTTGCTCAAGAACGATGGAAAAGGCAAAAGCATTTGCCGCAGAGTGTCAGATTGAAAAAGCATATGATGATTATCAGGAAATGATTGCTGATCCACAATTAGATTTTATTTATGTGGCAACACCAAATAGTCTGCATTTCAAGTATTGTAAGTTAGCGTTAGAAGCGGATAAACATGTGATGTGTGAAAAACCGTTTTGTTCTAATGCAAGAGAAGTGGAAGAACTGATTCGAATTGCCAAGGAAAGAAAACGTTATTTATTTGAAGCAATCATTAATATTCACTTGCCTAACTTTAAAATTTTAAAAGAAAAAATAAATGAGATTGGACGCATCAGAATGGTGCAAACTAATTTTAGTCAGTATTCATCTAAATATAATGCACTTTTATCTGGTGAAACACCGAATGTCTTTAATTTAGAATATGCCGGCGGAGCATTACTGGATCTTAATATTTATAATATTCATTTAGCTGTCTCACTGTTTGGTGAACCTAAAGATGTCGATTATATCGCAAATCGCCATGCGAATGGTGTCGATGTATCCGGAGTATTGGTTTTAACATACGATGACTTTATTTTCAGCAGTGTAGGAGCAAAGGATTGTTCAGGACATCGTTTTGTTTCTATTCAAGGGGAACAAGGGTGTTTGTATAGTCCCAGTTCGCCGAGTGGATTAACACAGATTGATTTCATCAAGACAGAAACTGAAACTTTTAATGCACAAGCCGAACGCAATGGGATGTATTATGAATTGTTAGATTTTAAAGAGATTTATGAGCAAGAAGATTTGGATAGCTGTTTTAAATTATTGGAAGAAAGCTTAAAAGTGATGAAAATAGCGGATAAAGCTAGAAAAAAAGCGAATATTATCTTCCCGGCTGATCTTTTATGTTGAACTTAAAAGTAAACTCGAGTATAATACATTTGTAAGTAGAGTTTGAAACCACATTATATAGTATTGGAAGGTAATTCATATGGTAAAAATAATTGCGGATACATCAACAATGTTTTCTCCAAAAGAAGGAGAAGCGCTAGGAATCGATATTATTCCTTTAAGTGTCAGTATTAATCATGAATCTTATGCAGAATTAGTTGAGATGGATAGTGCAGCTTTTCTTCAGAAAATAAAAGACGGAGGTGTTCCATCTTCTTCACAGCCGCCGATTGGTAAATTAGTAGAAGCATTTGAAAAATATCCTGATGACGAAATTTTAGGAATCTTTATGTGTGACGGGTTATCCGGAACCTATCAAAGTGCAGTAAGTGCCAGTCAAATGGTGCCTAATCAAGCAAATATTACGGTTGTCGACAGTAAGACGTTGTGTGGACCTCACCGTTATTTAGTTTTAAAAGCAAAACGCTTAGCTGATGAAGGAAAGAATAAAGCTGAAATTCTTGAAGCATTGCAGTCTTCATTAGAAGAAAATCGTTCATTCTTACTTCCACAGGATTTTGATTTCTTGAAACGTGGCGGACGTTTAACTCCTATTGCGGCAACGCTGGGCGGATTATTAAAAATTGTTCCGATTATGACGCAGACAGAGGATCGTAAACGTTTGGAAAAACACGGAATCGGAAGAACCTTTACATCGGCTGTCAGTAAATTATTTAGTGAAATGGAAAATGATCATGTTGATGAAAATACATATATTACGATCAGTCATGGCGGTGTTTTAAAACAAGCAGAAGCTGCGGAAAAGAAAATCAAAGAGAAATTCCCAACCGCAGAAGTGGAAATTTTTGAATTAACACCGGCATTTATTACTCAAGGCGGACCGGAATGTGTTGCCGTTCAGTGGATAAAAAAATAAGGGACGGGTTATTCTATAATAAAATAAAAAGTTGTTGATCTTTGTTTTTATACAGAGGGCAGCAACTTTTTTTATTTAGTTTAGGCTTATTTATTTCCCTACGACATAATATACATTATGTGGTGGGATCTAAAATTAAGTCCTTATATCTAAAGATTAAACAGATACCGTACTTACAGCGAAATATCATTATTCATTTTTAATTATATTATTATGTTAACAATTATCTGCTTTTATTGCAACCGTTTTCTAAAATATTCTTTAAAAGCAAATTTGTTAGGTATTATCATGCTTTTTTACCTGATTTTTATATTTTCAATATACAACATAATGTATATTATGTTGTAAAAATGGGGCTGTAAAATGGTGGAAATATAGGGGGATAAGGATGATAAAAAAACATAAATGTTTAGGAATGGCAATAGTTTTTACTTGTATAGGTCTGGTTTTTAGTATGTGTCAGAGAGAAATTTTCGCAACCCATTTACAAACTCCGGTAATTGTAAATAATAGGAATGCGTCAACACCAAGAATTACCGAAGATATTGAGGTGAATGCAGACCATTTTCCGGACGATGCTTTTCGGAATTATTTGCTTAATCAATATGGAAATATTATTACGCAATCGGAAATTGCCTCAATAGATCGATTATATATTTATGGAAAAGGAATAAAAAATTTAGAGGGAATTCAATATTTTACTAACTTAGCGGTTTTAGATTGCTCAAGCAATGCGTTAACGTCGCTGGATGTAAGTCAGAATACGGAATTAGAAATATTAAACTGCTCTCAAAATGAGATAAGTCAATTAGATTTAAAAAATAATACAAAATTGACAGAAGTGGCATGTTATGAAGGGTATAAACTAAAATCCATTGATATTAGCCAATGTCCAGATTTAACAAAACTAAGATGTTATGGAAATATATTGACTTCATTGGATATCAGTAAGAATACAAAACTTACCTCTCTCGAATGCTTTGATAATAAAATAACGGCATTGGATACGAGTCAAAATATGGATCTTGAAGAATTACTTTGCACAGATAACCAAATTAGCACTTTAGATTTATCTCATAATTCAAAATTATATTATTTAGAGTGTGAAAATAATGATTTGACTTATCTAAATGTTAGGGGCTGTGATGATCTAATGACAGTGTATGGATCTTTTAACCGTTTAACTTCTTTGGATTTAAGTCAAAATATTAATCTTTCCGCTTATGATGCTGAACTTGGGTATCAGTCACGTACCATTACAGTAAGTACGGATACTTATGATTTAAAAAATATAGATCCGAATATAGATGTTACAAAGATTAAAAACTTAACAGGAGCAGCACTTATAGGAACGGTTTTGAAGGATTATGTGAATGGCACACCGGTTAAATACAATTACAGTTGTGGCAATGGTATCGTGATGCCGGTTACGCTAAACATAAAACAGCAAATGCTCAATGAATGGACAGAATCTTTATCGATCGACAACTGGCAATATGGACAACCTGCTTCTCAGCCTCATGCTGCAGCAAAATACGGAACGCCAATTTATACTTATAGTCATCAGATTGATGGCACTTATAGTGAGATGGTGCCTACAGAAGCAGGAACTTACTATGTGAAGGCGACAGTGGAAGCCACTTCCACTTATTCAAAATTAGAAAGCACACCGATAGAATTTAAAATTGAAAAGGCTGTTAACGAATGGATAACAGATTTAGATATAGAGGATTGGACATATTTAAAAGATGCCAGTTCACCTAATGCCAAAGCTCTTTATGGAAATGAGTCTATTCAATATCTGTACAGTAATGAAATAGGGGGTCAATATGTTAATGAAGTACCAACAGAGGCAGGGATATGGTATGTAAAAGCAAGCATTGAAGAAACTTCAAATTATGAAGGATTATCAGCGATTAAACAGTTCGAAATCAAAAAAGCAGTTTCAAGTTACATAATACCAACGAATTTAAAAGGCATCGTGGGAGATCGTTTGGCAGATATTGTTTTGCCGATGGGGTTTGAATGGATGGATGATACATTAATATTAGAAAATAAAGGATTGCATCTTTATAAAGTAAAATATGTACCAACAGATTCTAAAAATTATCAAATAATAGAAAATATTGAAATTATCATAGATATTGCGGATAAACCGCTTATTTTACCCGAGATTACGATCGGTGCAGAAACGATTTATCAAATTGAATCAGGACAAAACATTGTTGTTGTATGTTCAGCAGATTTAGCAGATTTAACCGGTATTTTTATAGATGAACAGTTGGTAGATGCTGCGCATTATATATTAAAATCCGGAAGTACTATTTTAATTTTAAAAGCCGAATATTTAGATACTCTCGATCAGGGGTGGCATACATTACGTTTTGCATATGGACACAGAAGTGCCGAAACCAAATTTAAGATTATTGCAAAATCGACAGACCCAATTCCACAGCCGCCAATGGACAGCCCAAATGAGCCCACAGATTCTAAGCAAGAGCCTAATAATCCTATTCATCAGCAGCCTTCCACAGGAGATCGTGGACATGTGAAACTATACGCTACAGTTCTATGCATGTCTGGATTATTGATATTAGCTCTCAAGTATAAGGAAAAACAAGAAGGAACCTCTTTTAAATAAGAGATTCCTTTTTTATGAATACAATGGAGATGCATCGTTAATTTGTTTCAGCTGGAATGACAGAACCATTGCTGTAAGTTTCTTTAATAAATTGTTGAATCGCATCGGATTGCAAAACCTCTACTAATGCCTGAATACGTTCATCATTTTGTAAAGCAGACGTTGTTGCGACAATGTTGACATAAGGATTATCCTGTGATGCACTTTCCAAGATCAATGCATCTTTGCTGGGGTTTAATCCGCCTTGAATAGCGTAGTTTCCGTTAATAGCAACTAAATCTCCTTCATTGCTGTTGAAGGTGGTGACTAGTAATTCCGGTTTAATTTCACTGAATTTTAACCCTTTAGGGTTATAGTCATTATTTTTTTGAATTTCATTGATTGTCAAGTCAAAGATGTTTTTACCTTCGGGAATGTGGATAAGACCGGCGTCAGCTAAGATGGAAAGAATACGCCCGTTATCGGCAACCGAATTTGAAATAATGACTGAAGCACCGTTAGGAATATCTTCTAAAGTACTATATTTTTTAGAATAGATGCCAAAAGGTTCTATATGAATTCCACCTGCATTTACTAAATCATAGTGATGCGTAGCTAACTCTTCTTCAAAGAAAGGCAAATGCTGGAAATAGTTGGCATCGACTTCACCATTATCTAAAGCTTTGTTGAAAATATAGTAATCATCTAAGACTTTAATTTTTAAATCAATATCATATTTTTCTTTTAAAATAGGCTTTGCTGCTTCCAAAATTTTAGAATGCGGATCTAAAGTAGCGGAAACGGTTAATGTATTTGCAGCATTGCTGTTTTTATTTGAACAGCCTGTTAAAGTAATGAGTAATAAAGCAGTGAATAATAAAGCAGTTAATTTTTTCATGTTGTTTTCTCCTATCTTTTATCTGTAATTTTAACAATGCGATCGCCAATTATTTGGACGATAAAGACAATAATCAATATTAAGAAAGTGGCAATATAAGTCATCGTCGGATTATTTCGGGCAATCCCATATAAATATGCTAAATGCCCTAAACCGCCGGCACCGATTGCACCAGCCATCGCCGTATAGCCAATCAAGGTAACCCCCATGATTGTCATGTTGGAAAATAAAGCCGGTTTTGCTTCAGGTAACAGTACTTTTTTAATGATTTGCCAGTTGGATGCCCCCATTGCTTTACTTGCTTCAATGGTTCCCTTATCCACTTCGTTAAATGCAACCATGCACATACGAGCATAGAAGGGAGCACTGGATATAATTAATGCCGGTAAAGCAGCCTTCGCTCCTAAAATCGATCCAACCAATACCTTTGTGAGAGGAAGAAGGATAAATAAAAGGATAATGAAGGGAATAGATCTTAGAATATTGACAATAAAATTCAATGTTTGGCTGATCAACCGGTTAGGATAAAGTCCCTCTTCCTGTGTGATATATAAGAGAATGCCAAGCAGCAGTCCTAATATAATCGCCACAATCAATGCGATGAAACTCATAAATAAAGTATCTCCAAGCGCAACAATAACACTATCCCAATCTATTTGATTCCACATTTAGATCACCTCCACTAAAACATTGTGTTCATTTAAAAACTGGATAAAGTGCTGATGCTTTTGATCATGATTTTTTGATGTATGAATGTACATCGTTCCAAACGATATTTCCTGTGTATTGGTCAGCTTTGCCTGAACAATACTGATATCTAAATCACTGTAGCGAATCGCTTGTGATAATATTGGCTGACGTGAATTTTCCTGAGTAAACGTCAGTTTATACAAGATGCCATCTGTATAGACGTTTTTTAAATCGGTCTCCTGATTGCAGCTGTTCTCTTCTTTGACGAATCGTTTTGTAACAGGATGTTTGGGTTTTAGGAAAATTTCTTTCATCGTTCCTTCTTCTACCACTTTTCCTTCGACCATCACTGCGACGCGATGACAAACTTTTTGCACGACTTCCATCTGATGGGTAATCAAGACAATCGTTAAATGCAATTCTTTGTTGATCTTCAATAATAAATCTAAAATAGATTCGGTAGTATCGGGATCAAGGGCAGAAGTTGCTTCGTCACACAACAGAATTGTAGGATGATTGGCTAAAGCACGAGCAATCCCTACACGTTGCTTTTGTCCCCCTGACAGTTCACTTGGATAACTGTTTTCTTTACCATTTAATCCGACCAGCTCAATGAGTTCTTTAGCTCGAACTCTGCGTTTGTCTAAAGAGACTCCGGCAATTTCTAAGGGCAGTTCGATATTTTCAATCACCGTTCTGCTCCAAAGTAAATTAAAATGCTGAAAGATCATGCCAATCTTCGTTCTTGCTTGGTTTAAAGCTTTCTTGTTGAGGTCTGAAATATTCTCTTGATCGATCCAAACGGTTCCCTGGGTTGGCTTTTCCAATGAATTGATCATTCGCAATAATGTTGATTTGCCGGCTCCGCTATAACCGATGATGCCATAGATTTCACCGTCTTGAATCGTCAGACTGACATCTTCAACCGCTTTGATCGTTTGCATTTTGTTTTGATAAATCTTGCTGACATTCTTGATTTCAATCATAAATTTCCTCCTTAAAATATAAAAACTCGTCCTTCTAAAAGGACGAGCATGCTCGTGTTACCACCTTAATTTATTATGACCTCACAATCATAACCTCATCGAGTACTATCATACTCTAGTGCGGTAACGGGCACTCACGTCATAGGCTAAATATCACCTATGCAACTCCATGACCATCTTCGCTTACCGCTCCCTGTTCTTTTCCACCAACCAAGAACTCTCTATGAGGTAAAAGTAAGTTACTCTTCATTTCATCGTCGTTGTAGTTATCTTAAAGCAATCTTTTACAGATGTCAAGAAAATTAATTCATAGTTGTATAGTGTAGATTAAAAAATCTTCTGTTTATGCATGAAATTAAACGAAAAAAATTTATATATGTATTTGAAAATCACCAAAATCAAAAAGCCCGTTTCCTTGTTTTAGTTGGTGTTGGTCATCTAAATGTTTGAATGCTTGAAAAATATCTGTAATGATGGTTGGGCTAATCTTTAAGTCATGATGGGCAGGGAGTAATTTCTCGATGTTTAGATGTTTCACTTTTTCTACGGACCGATAAAATTGCTGCGGGCAGGTTGTTGGATAGAAAGCATCCGACAGCCAGTCTGACATATCCATTCCTCCCTTATGTATCTTCTTTCATTATAGCATAAATAAAAAAAGGAGGCATAACGCTCCTTCAGTCATAGCTCATGGACGGATTAAGATGAAATCTTTCAAGTAGGCAAAAAATTCACGAATATAGAAATTGATTATTGTTGGTAAATGACTTGGCGCACTGTATCCATAGGCATCAATGCCTAAACGGCTGGCAATCAGCTTTGCCCTGCTCATATGAAAACCGTTGGAAATGATCATCACTTTATCATTCGTATGCATGTACTGCATTGAAAACTTGAAGTTTTCATAGGTACTGGTTGACTGGTCTTCTTGAATAATCTTATTTTCAGGAATACCGTGTTCAATCAAATACTGATACATCGCTGATGCTTCACTGATCGTTTCGCCTTCCCCTTGACCACCGCTGACAATCAATGTTGTATAAGGAAATTTTTCATAATATTCAATCGCCGTATCTAAACGATAAAGCAATGAAGTCGTAATTTGATCTCCTTTGAGTCCGGCCCCTAAAACCACTACTTTATCAGCTTGCAGTTCATCACTATGTACAGCACCGTAGATGATTACACCTTCTACAAGAATAAATAGAATGCATCCGGCTGTAAATAAACCATATACGATGTATTTTAACCAAATGGGCAATAAAGAGAACAGCTGATCATGCTTTCTGATTTGGACAATGCCGTAAAGAATACCAAGAATACAAGCAAATCCAAGGATTTTGGAAAAGGCAATGTTTCCATAAACAACATTAATAATAATAACATACAGTAAAAGTAAGACAGATAGAATTAAAACACTACGATTAAAATATTTCATTGGCATCGCTCCTTTTTATCAGTGTAACAGTAATTTTACTGTTCTTCAACAAAATATTCTTTAAGATTGTACTTTTCAAAAATTAAGGTATAATTGAAAATATATGATAATAGGGGGATAAAAATGAATAAAGGAGCAGCAAGATTAAAGGAAGTGAAGGCTTCGAAAATTCGTGCAGTAAGTGATAAAGCGAATGCTTTGGAAGCTCTCGGACGTCCGGTTATTCGCTTTAGTACCGGTGAACCGGATTTTGCGACGGTAAGCCCAATCAAGCAGGCTACAATGCAAGCTATAGAAGATAATTACAGTCATTATGCTTCAAATCGGGGGGATTTGAAACTAAGAGAAGAAATCGCGAAACAAGTAGAATGTCATCATGGTATCGTTTATGATCCTATGGAAGAAATATTGATTACCAGCGGAGGTTCAGAAGCGATTAATCATGTCATGTTGGGCTTGATTAACCCAAAAGATGAAGTGATTGTTTGTACACCGGCATTTTTAAGCTATGAGAATATGATTCATATGGCAGAGGGTGTCTTTGTTGATGTTCCATTAAAAAAAGAGAATGGCTTTCAGTTAAATATAGAGGATATAAAAGAAGCCATAACACCAAGAACAAAAATGATTGTGATGAATAATCCATGCAATCCAACCGGAGCAGTGTATGATCCGGCTTCTATCCAAGCTTTATGTGAGTTATGCATCCAACATGATCTATTGGTATTTTCTGATGAAATCTATGATCAATTAGTATATGATGATAAAACATGTACGTCCATTGCGGCATATCCGTCAATGAAAGAAAGAACAATCATGATGAATGGATTTTCTAAGGCATATGCGATGACCGGATGGCGTTTAGCTTATCTATGTGCACCTAAAGAATTGATTGAACCATTATTAAAAGTGCATCAGTATGCTACGACGTGTGCGCCTACCTTTATACAAGTAGGGGTCGCTAAAGTAATGAACGAAGAAAAAACACGACAAGAAGTAAAGGAAATGGTAAAGCGTTTTGATCAGCGCCGTCAGATGGTGATCAAAGTGTTAAAGGAAATCCCGAAACTTGACTTTGTGATACCACAGGGAGCGTTCTATGTATTTATCGATGTTTCTAAGACCGGATTAGACGGTCAGCAATTTGCCGATGCTCTGTTAGAAGAAAAGGGCGTCGCTGTTGTGCCCGGTAATGCTTTAGGCAGTCAATGTGATGATTTTATTCGCTTATCCTATGCAACAAGTGATGAAAATGTTATGATGGGAATGCAGTTAATCAAAGAATTTATTAAGGAATTATAGAGAGGATGATAGGGTGAACTACTTATTTTACCGACTTGTTTTATTTGTCAATTCATCATCAAAAGATGATCTGAATTATACGATCGCTGATTTTATATTAAAGAATATTTCTGAAATTGCCGAGATGAACATCGTAGTATTTGCGAATACCTGCCATGTTTCACCTGCTTCGATCAGTCGTTTTTGTCGTAAATTAGGATACGATGACTATATCCATTTAAAGATGGAGTGTGCAAAATATACAAGTTTAAAAAGCACTGATTATTATGAACCTGTCATGCTTCAAGATCCTAAAAAAGCCAGTGCGGTCTATTTGAAAAAAGCAGGTATGCGTTTAGAAGAACAGATCGACCTGCTGGATTGGGAAGTGCTGGAAGAATTTGTAGAGGATATTCATGACAGCAACAATGTTGCCTTTTATGGTTCTCATTTTTCTCACAGCATTGCTCAGTTGATCCAAGCGGCATTACTCTCATGCAATAAATATTCCATTGCGAAAAATGACTCTGATCAGCAGATCAAGATTGCCGAAAGTTTAGATGCAGACAGTATTGCGATTACGATTTCAGTGCGAGGCAATTATCTTCGCGGAACTCAGCGGTTAAAACGTGCCATTGAAAAATCAGGGGCAAAATCTGTTTTAATTACAGCGAATCATGATCCTAAATTATTGAAAGAATTTGATCGTGTTATTTATATTTCTTCAGATGATGATCTTTATATGGGGCGCTTTATGTTATTGTCATTTGCCGAGTTAATCTCTCAGCTGTATGTGACACGTTTTGGAGATCATCGCCAAGGATAATCATTAGGATTATCTTTTTTAATATGTATAACTTTGTCATGCATATATAAAAAGAGACACGGAAAGTTAAGGAATGATGAGAAGAGATAGAAAAAAACGCTTTCTAGTCAAGAAGGCGTTTTTTATCCGTTATTCATCATTGGATTAAAAAGAGCGTTCTTGTAGATAGCGTTCTATTTCTTGAGAGGTAAGTTTTCTTACCTGTGTATGCGGATATTCCTGATAGGCATTCATTTGAAAAACAGGCTTCATATTTTCACAGTGCTTGTTTTTATTTTTAGATAAGTATTCTTGCAGATCCGATAAGTGAGCAAAGATTTTATAGGAACTTCTGCCTTGATCATTTTTAATCTCATAAATACCGCAAGTGGTTTTCATCGTATAATCTGCAGTTCGTAAATAAAGTTTTGCGATTGCCAATGATTTGAATGGAAAATTCCATCTTTGCAGCCCTCGTTTTGGATCGTGTTCAATACAAATACAGCGACCACATGTTCCGCAAATATATTGTGTATGCTGATTTAGGCAGTCGAGCGGATGCAGCAGGGGAGTGATTCTTGGCTCATCACAATAGCATTCTTTACACATCATATCCCTCTTTTCTTTGTTACATTATATCATTGAGTTTTTTGAGTTTCAATAAAACAGAAATTGAGTTTTAAAAAGCATCCTTAACGGGATGCTTTCTTCTCAAGTTGTTTTAAATGACGCTGATAAATTAAGTATAATCCCTTAAATGTCAAGTCACTGTCATATTCGTCGATAAGGTCTGTCTCCGCAGAAATGACACGACCTAAGCCGCCGGTAGCAATGACCTTCATCGGCGTTCCGATTTCCTTTTTTACTTGTTTGATAATATTCTCTGTCAGTCCGATGTAGCCGTAAATAACTCCAGCCTGCATACTTTTTACAGTATTTTTGGCGAGGATTGTATCCGGCTTCACGATTTGAATTTCCGGTAATTGAGCGGCTTGTGAAGAAAGTGCCTGAGCACAGATTTCTAAACCGGGAGCCGTAATCCCATAAAGGAATTCTCCCTTTTCATTTACATAATCAAAAGTAGAGGCAGTACCAAAATCGATCACCAATACCGGTCCCCCATAAGTATAGTACGCACCCGCTGCATCCACGATACGATCGGCTCCCACAGAACTAGGATTATCCGATTTGATGGCAATGCCGCTTTTAATGCCCGGACCGATGATGATCGGTTCATGATGCAGGTATTTAATAATGGCACTGGTAAAGGAATGCATGATTTTAGGAACAACACTGCTGATAATAACATCTTCTACATCTTCGATGGGGGTATTAGAAGCATTAAAGAAGCTTAACAGCATGAAACCATATTCGTCACTGGTTCTTTGCATTTTCGTTGTCAGGCGATAATTGCCGATAATTTTTTTACCCGCAAATAAAGCAATCGTAATATTTGTATTTCCAATATCAATAGCCACTAGCATAATGTTTTCTCCTTTTCAATGTCAATCATTGTTTCCAAAATGATCTTTGCTAATTCTTTTTTACTCATCAGTTCATATTCTTTTTGATATTGCGGAGTAATAATCGTCGCAATATTTGTATCGGTTTGAAATCCGGCACCATCACTCAATAAATGATTGGCAACCAGCAGATCACAGTTTTTCTTTAATAATTTAGCAGTAGCATTTTCAATCAGGTTTTGGGTTTCCATCGCAAAACCGCAGACCACTTGATGAGGCAGACGATGCTGACCGATATACATTAATACATCAGGATTAGATGTCAAGGTTAATGTCATTTGCCCTTCCTGTTTTTTTATTTTATGGGGCTGAACTTCCTGACAACGATAATCGCCAACGGCAGCTGCTTTAATAACATAATCATAATGAGGTAAAATTTCTTGAACTAATTCAAATAGTTCCTGGGCGGTTGTGAAATAAAGCATCTTGATGCCAATCGGTTCTGAAAGCGCCACGGGACCACTTAATAAAGTCACTTCAGCTCCCAATAATCGTGCCATCTTGGCAATCTCGTATCCCATTTTGCCGCTGGAATGATTCGTGATAAAGCGCACCGGATCAATGTTTTCCTGAGTTGGACCGGCAGTCACCAATACTTTTTTACCTGCTAACGGTTTATTTGTCACCAAAGCAAACTGCAATGCATCAAGCAGAATCTTTGTAGCCGGAAGTTTTCCTTTGCCACAATCACCGCAAGCTAAACGTCCGCTGCCAGGGTCAATGATGGTCATACCAAAGTGACGGCAACGTTCTAAGTTATCTTGTGTTATTGGATTTTCATACATATGCGTATTCATAGCCGGAGCAATAATCTTGGGACAGGTTGCCGCTAAAAAAGTAGACGTCAGCATATCATCTGCAATTCCATGAGCAATCTTCGCAATAATGTTTGCGGTAGCGGGAACAACCATAAAGACATCGGCTTTTTTTGCCAGTTCAATATGCTTCACTTCTCCGTCGGTGGTTCTCTCAAAAGTATCTAAATAAACTTTTTTCTTTGTCAGGGATTCAAAGGTAAGCGGAGCAATAAATTCAGTTGCATTTCTAGTCATGATAATATCGACATCGTAGCCTAGCTTCATTAATTGACTGGTTAAATCAGCTGCTTTGTAAGCTGCAATCCCACCGGTTATACCTAATAAAATATTCTTTTTCATAATGACCTCCATAAAAAATGGCGTAAACATCCCTTTACGCCTAAGTTAATGAACCACTATCGCTCGTAAAAGATGCCATGTGTCTTGCCATTTATTCATTTTTAACTATCTCTATTATATACAAAATCTTCTCATTGAACATCTTTTTCTTTCAATTTACACGATATTTAGCTATGATTTACTTATAGGGAGGTTTAAAACATGGATGACGATAAAAGAAACGATCAAGATCCTATCGATAATGAAGATTTTAATGAGGATCTAAAAGAAGAAGCAACAGATGAGACGGAAATAACAAAAGAAAGTAAAACAACTCAAGAAGCTCAGACAGAAGAAGAACCTGTTACAGAAGATAAGAATGAGGTTGAAGTTTCCACTGCCAAAGAGGAAACGAAAAAACCGGTCAGCGAGCTCTTATATGAAACCGGAAAACAAGTAGGGCATGTTTCTTTAAACTACTTTAAACATGTCGGAAGTTTTATGAAAGATCATGTCGGAGCCATCCAGCATATTTTTGGCTACACTTTTAAAACCCATATTCTTTTAAGTATCATTAATGCATTTGTGTTATCATTAATTCCATTTGTATTGGCTATCAAAATGCAGTTATTTGTACATCATATTGGCTATGGAAAATATTTTCAGATTTGGGGACCATTCTTAGAAATGATGCTGGCAGTCTTTATTCTCAGCTTGCTTTTCCAATGGCTGATTGCTTTTGTTTTGACTGCGGTAGAAGGGGTGGTGGAAAAGCATAAAGTGTCACTGTTTCGATCACTGAAAGCAACGAATATTTTTGGGATTGTATTAGATCCGTTTATTGTCACAGGCTGCTTATTGCTGCTTTTGCCTCTAAATGGTTTCATTGGTTATTTGATTCTCTTTATTTTTATCAGTGGATTGATATTTGCCAGTGTGATGTTTATTAAAACACTCGTTTTATCAAGAATTGTCAGCGGGGATCACTTATTCAGTATTTTAGTTTTATCTTGTGTCATTGCATTCTTACTGATGTGTTTTATCTATATTATGGGATCAATCGGATATAAACTGCTCTTTAAGTTGTATGGGGTGTATCTGATGGGCATGATTACCGGATTTGGTATTTAGGAAACGATATGTTTCCTTTTTATTTGTAATGAATCTGGGATATGTTTATAATAGAGATATTGAAAAGAAGGTGAGAAAATGGATGAAACTTTTTTATTTAGAACAAAGAAAGAATATGAGCAGGCTATGCAGCAATATATCAAAGAAAAGCAATATCAAGAAGCTCTTTATTATTTAGAAACGATTGCTCCTTTTGTGGTGGATTCCATTTGGCTCAATTTTACAAGAGGACAACTTTACAACGCTTTAGAACAATATCATTTGGCGTTACCCTATTTTTTAAAAGCCAGTCAGCAAGTCAGCGAAAGCATTACTTTGTACAGTGAGATCGGGTGGACTTACAACCGTTTAGAACAGTTTGATGAAGCTTTATCCTACTTAGAAAAATGTATTTATTTGGGAAGAGAAGATCAGTGGATATATAGTGAACTGGCTTATACTTATCTGAAATTAGGCATGAAAGAAGAAGGTATTGTCTATCTCTTGGAAGGACTGGAATTAAAACCGGATGACCGTTGGACCTTGGAACAGTTGGCGAATGCCTACAGTGATTTAGGTCATTATATAGAAGCAAATAATATGAATAAGCGTTTATTAGAATTAGAGATGAATGAAACTTTGTTAGAAGATATCATTACGTTAAATGAAATAAACGAAACAATGGAGGATCAATATACTTATTTGCAAATGCTTGCTGAATATCCCGCACATCATGCTTTTGTCTGTTATCATTTTGGTGTCTATTATAATTTGATCGAAAAATATCGGGAAGCATCAGCCATGCTGGAAGAGATAGCAGAGAACGATCGTGACGGAGAAACTTGGATTGAATTAGGCTATGCCTATCATCAGCTTTTTGAGATTGAGGAAGCGATTCGTTCTTATGAAAGGGGCTATTTACTTTATCCGACCCATTTATTTTTATTAAGCGAACTGGCTTATCTATATGGTCTATTGGAAGATTATGATAAGAAATTGTTTTATTTAGATGAAGCCTTTTTACAGGGCAGAAGAGATTTATGGATTTATTTAAATTATATTCGTGTATATCTTTACGGTAAAAAAGATTTAGAAAAAGCCTATTATTATTTATCACAAGCCAATACGATTGCTTCAACAGATGAAGAACTGCAGAAGTTATGGAGTGAATATGACTGGTTCATGTTGAATAAAGAGATGGCACAAAATCGAATACTCAGCCTTTTAGCAAGACGTCTCAATCAAGCGATGCCACAGTCTTTTTATAATGCCAGTTGGAATACCGATACCGGGATTGTATTGGATATTCCAAATTTAGAAAGAGTGTATCAGTTTAGTGAGGGACTGGCGTATGTAGAAACGAATCAACATGGTGGTTTTATTGATCAGAAGGGGCAACTTGTCATTGATCTTCATCTGTCTATAGATGAAACCAAAAGACAGGACACGTATATGTTCCATCATGGCTATGCGATTATCAATCAAGAAGGTGAGCATCTGTACGGTTTAATTGATCATCAAGGAAATCTTATTTTAGATCTTATTTATGATGATATTAAGCTTTATCATGATCATCAGCGCTTGGTTTTAGGGCCTGTGACGATTTTTAAATTTGAAAATCAGCAGTATGTGTTTGAGGAAGAAGCAGGTGATTTTGCTGAGGGGATGGTCCCAATAAAAAAGAACGGACAATGGTACTATTGCGATTTAAACAAGGAAACTTTATTATCACAGGGCTTTGATGAAGCTCAAGCCTTTCATGAACATATGGCGATTGTAAAAAAAGGGGATTATTATGGCGTTATTGATTTAAAGGGAAACCTAATGATTCCATTTGAATATGCGGCTTTAAGTTGGGCGAATCATGATCTGATTGCAAAAAAAGATGATGCTTATGGTGTCATCGATGGACAAGGAAAAATAAAGATTGAGTTTATTTGGGAACAATTAAAAGATGCAAATCAGGGGTATTATCGTGTGTTGAATAAAAAAGGTTGGGGACTTATTTCGGAAAGTGGAAAGCCCATCATTCCATGTCTTTATGATGAGCTGCTGCCAATCTTTGAAGATTTGGTTCGGGTAGAAAAAGATAGCTGTTACGGGATGTATTCGATTTACGGAGAGCTTGTTATTCCGATTATCTATGATACATTAACGATCTGTAAGGGACAGCATATTATCGCCGGAGTTGGCTATCGCTATGGCTATATGAACGCAAAAGGGGAACTGTTGACACCTTTCATGTTTCAAACAGCAACGCTGCCTGTGGAACATCTTTTATGTGTATCGTTTCAAAATCAGTTTTATTTAGTAGATGACAGGGGGAAGAAGGAATGAAAGCTTTCATAGAAAAATATTGTCAGGAAAAAGAAATTCAAGCGGTCAGTGTCTGCGTTCATGATCACGATCAGCCGATCTTTTCTTACAGCTATGGGAAAAGGCAAAGTGATCTGCCAGATCAAGTAGATGCCCATACACGTTTTACAATCGGGTCTATTTCTAAATTATTTGTCACTGCTGCATTGTTGCAGCTGGTCGATCAAAATAAGATAGAATTAGATCGTCCGGTATGCGAGTATCTTACTGATTTTATTATGGAAGATTGTCGCTATCGTCAAATCACGGTGCGCATGCTGTTAAATCACAGCAGTGGTTTGTCTTCTACTTCTTTCCGTGGTAAATATACAAATCATTATTATCCGCAGTATATTTCGGATATGTTGGCAATGTACCGTCAGCTTCCCTTAAAAAGTGTTCCGGGAAAGTACAGTGTTTACTGTAATGATGGTTTTGTGTTAGCACAATATCTGGTTGAAACGATAAGTCAGATGTCATTTCGAGACTATTGTCAAACTTACATAGTTACTCCCGCAAAAATGAAAGATACGGAATTTCCGGGAGCTGTTTTAGATGAAACAACCTATGCTCATGCTCCTAATGATTATGATCATGATTTTAATCAAGAGTATGTCAATGGCATTGGGTCCGGTGGGGTATACAGTACAGCCGAGGATCTTTGTTTGTTCATGGATGCTTTAAACAATGGGCAGCTGATCAGCCAAGAAAGCTGGCAAGAAATGTGTCGCGAGCAGTATGTCAATCCTATTAAAACGATATTACTTAATGCCAATGGTTATGGTTTAGGCTTCGACCATGTGGCACTCCCTTATTTTGAAGCCATGGGCTTTCAGGCAGCCGCCAAGGGTGGGGCAACATTCGGTTATATGAGTTATGCTTATCTTTTGCCTAAAAGAAAACTCAGTGTTGCGGTGCTAAGCACTTCTAAGGAATCGGGAGTTACCGCTTTGGCAAAGGAATTGGGGAAGATGTATCTGGAAAAAAATCAGAAAAAGATCATCTTACCGATTCCAAATCAAGCAAAACAGATTGAAGGCATCTATGGTGCCGATAATCGTGTATATCAGATTCAACTTATCAATGGGCAGTTAACTATCGCGTATTATCAACTTGGCAGACTGACTTCACCAATCTGTCTGGATCAAAGAGAAACAGAATATATTTATCAAGGACAACTTTTTGGTTTTGACCACCCTCGTTTTGGGTTTATAGATGAAAATGATGAAACCTATATGTATGTGACTTACTTAGACGGAAATACCGAAGTAAGAAGTGTCATCGGACAAAAAATAAAACCGGAATCAGGAAAGAAAATGTCAATTCCCGGGAAATATTATCTGAAAATGAATGAATACATAGATCAGCGAACATTCTATACACAAGATTTGCAGGTCATTGCCCCAACGATGTTGGAAACATTGGGAGTAGTGCTGTTTCCATTTCCGCTTCGGGTTATAGATGAACAACATGCTGCTTCGTTTATCGAATTGCCGGGTAATTATTCTCGGGAAATGTGTACGCTTGTTGCTTTAGATAAAGACCGCTTCCAATTAGGGCCTTATCGTTATATCAACAGCGATCAGCTTAAAGCGATGCCTAAGTCGTTTGCTTTAATGGATAGTGATACTTGCTGGTTCCGTTATGATCATCGAAATCAGATAAAAAAGCCAAAACATGTTCGCGTGATTGGCATAAAGATCATGGAAAAGGAAGCAAAAGTAAGCTATGACAGTCTGTATTGTGATCACCTCTGCGATATTGACTTTATAGGCTTTATGGGAAAGGCGGGCGATCTCATTGTCTGTGAATAAGAAAAAAATATATTTTCGTTTTGGACTGGTCATGCTATGGATGGTTGTCATATTTATGTTTTCCATGCAGAATGGTGACCAGTCAAGCGGTACCAGTGGTCAGCTGCTGGAAAGAATCGGCGAATGGATTGGGATCGATCTGATTCATTTGCCTATCATGGATACGCTTCAATTTATAGTCCGTAAAAGTGCGCATATGTTTTCTTATTTTGTTTTAGGCATTCTCTCTTATCGAGCGGTCATCTTACTTCAGCCGTTAAAACCATATCGCTATGCTGCATTGATTACCGTTTTATATGCATGCAGTGATGAACTACATCAGTTGTTTGTTCCCGGACGCAGCGGACAGATTCAAGATGTACTGATTGATTCAATGGGAATGCTGATTGGCTTTGCGATCATTTATCTGATCAATAGTATAAAAAATAAACGAACGAACCATAATTAAACTATGAAAATAGTGAAAATCATGGTTCTTTTTTTATTGGAAATCTTAATCTTATGTGATATCACAAATGATATGAACAAATTATGGATCACACTTTTTTTGATGATACTTGCTTTTACTCATAAAAATAAAAAGCAGTCTTTTATATTGATCCTGACTTTTGTCGGTGACTATTTTTTAGCCTACCAGCAAGACCCGATTTTAGGAATTTATTTCTTTATTTTAATGCAAGGCGTCTACTTAGGCGTCGAAAGCTATTATATTGTCGGTATTGGACTATTATTGCCACTGCCGATCGTCATTAAACTATCAGCGATTTACATTTTTCTGCTGTTTGGGAATATGAAAAAACATCCATCTTTGAAAATTGGCTTTTTTATTCTTTTAATCAGTGATCTTTGTGTGGGGTTATTCAATATCTACGGTAATGTGCTTTATGTTTATCTGACTTGGATTCTGTATGTGCCATCACTTTTACTTTTACATCAGAATTTATGGTGGGATTCAACGACTTATTATAAAAGACAAGGATATCTTAGCGAAGGGAAGTGAATAATAAAGAGTGAAAAAGATTTGTGAAACATAATTCTTGACAATTACATAAATTAGATTAGAATAAAAGTATAAAAACAAGGATTTAGGATATGTCTATATATAAATTTCTTTAGAGAGAAGACGGTTGGTGAAAGTCTTTGAATATATGTATAGGTACTCCCTAATAGTTGCCCTCGAAAGAGATGGCCGTTGATCACGTTACGATATTGAGGCATAGCAATATGCAAATAAAGGTGGTACCACGAGATTTCGTCCTTTGACGAAGTCTCTTTTTTATTAAAAAGGAGGGGTTTAAATGTCGGAAGCAGTATTAGAATTTCCAAGTATGAAGCATGAAAACATGATAAAGGCATATCAGGATGAAACCTATGCCGCAGGAGAATTCTATATTAATGGAGATGGCGGATGTCATCAAAATGAAGATTATCAGGACTGGCTGCAAAAAGCGAAGAACTATCATTTAGGCGTTGAGCTGCCAGACGGGTTTGTTCCCGCCACCACCTACTTTTTAGTAGGTGAAAATAAAATATTAGGAACGATCAATATTCGTCATCGTTTAAATGAAGGCTTATTAAAAAGCGGAGGACACATTGGTTATAGTGTGGCTCCGAGTGAAAGAAAAAAAGGCTATGCCACGACCATGCTTAAAATGGGATTGATGATCTGCCATGATTTAGGGATCGATCGTGTCTTAGTGACATGCAATAAAAACAACATTGCTTCTCGTAAAACCATCGAGAAATGTGGCGGCCGATTAGAAAATGAATACTATGATGAAAAAGAAAAGCAAACTTATTTACGCTTTTGGATAGGAGAAGATAAAAATGATTAAAATAACTTTTTTAGACGGAAACGTCAAAGAATTTGAAAAAGGGATTAGTGCCGGAGAAATTGCTCAAAGCATTTCTTCAGGATTACGTAAAAAAAGTGTTGCCGCGAAAGTTAATGGAGAGATGTATGATTTAAGCAGACCGATCGAAGAAGATGCGAAGCTGGAATTAATCACAAATGATATGATTGAGGCCTTTGATATCTTAAATCATTCTACAGCACATTTAATGGCACAGGCTATTAAAAGTTTATGGCCTAACGCAAAATTTGGAGTTGGTCCCAATATTGAAAATGGATTTTACTATGATGTTGATGTAGAGCCGGCCCTTGTTGAAAGTGATCTGGCAAAGATTGAAAAGGAAATGAAACGTTTAGCTTCTAAAGCAGAAGTTATTACTCGTCAAGTTGTCAGTAAGGAAGAAGCTTTGGAAATGTTTAAAGATGATCCTTATAAAGTAGAACTGATTCAGGATTTAGAAGGAACAATCACAGTTTATTCACAAGGAGATTTTACAGATTTATGCAGAGGAGTCCATTTGCCTAAGACAAGTGATATCAAGCATTTTAAACTGATGTCTTTAGCAGGAGCTTACTGGCGCGGAGATTCAAAGAATAAACAACTGCAGCGTGTATATGGAACAAGTCATTTTACTAAAGAAGGACTGGATAATTATTTAAAATTCTTGGAAGAAGCTGAAAAACGAGATCATCGTAAGTTAGGAAAAGAATTAGAATTATTCTTCTTATCTGAATTTGGTCCCGGATTCCCATTCTTCTTGCCAAAAGGAATGGCGGTTAGAAATGAATTGGAAAACCTATGGCACGAAGAACACGCAAAAGCCGGTTATCAGGAAATCAAAACACCGATTATGTTGAATAAGGAACTGTGGGAAATTTCCGGACATTGGTTCAACTATCGTGAAAATATGTATACATCAGAAATTGATGACGTCGAATATGCGATAAAACCAATGAATTGTCCGGGCTCTATTTTAGTGTACAAAAATGACCTGCATTCTTATCGTGATTTCCCAATTCGTATGGGGGAATTAGGAATTGTTCATCGCCATGAATTTTCAGGTGCTTTGCATGGGTTATTTAGAGTACGTAACTTCACACAAGATGATGCGCATATCTTCTTAACTCCTGATCAGATTGAAAGCGAGATCATTGGTGTAATTGAACTGATTGACAAATTCTACAGTGGTATCTTTGGCTTTGAATATCATATTGAACTTTCAACTCGTCCTGAAAAAGCAATCGGTTCGGTTGAAATCTGGGATATGGCAGAAAAAGCATTGGCAAATGCTTTGGAACATAAAGGAATTGAATATAAATTAAATCCGGGAGACGGGGCTTTCTACGGACCTAAACTGGATTTTAAGATTAAAGATGCGATTGGCAGAACTTGGCAATGTGGTACTATTCAGTTAGATTTTAACTTACCTGAACGCTTTGATTTAACTTACATTGGTGAAGACGGTCAAAAACATCGTCCGGTTATGATTCATCGTGTTGTTTACGGTTCAATGGAACGTTTCATGGGAATTTTAATTGAACATTATGCCGGAGCTTTTCCAACTTGGCTATCCCCGGTTCAAGTAAAAGTAATCGCGGTCAGCAACGAACATCATGGTGATTATGCAAAAGAAGTAACAAATGTATTAAAAGATGCACATATCCGTGTTGAAAACGATCTCCGTGATGAAAAATTAGGATATAAGATCCGTGATGCACAAGTGCATAAAATTCCTTATCAGTTAGTATTAGGGGATAATGAAGCAAAAGAAAAAACAGTAACTTATCGTGCTTATGGGAAACAGGAACAGATAACAGTCAGCTTAGATGATTTTGTCAGTATGATTCAAGAAGAAATCAAATCAAAAAAGCATAAAGACTAATTATAAATAATCTCACTTTATCATTGTAAGTGAGATTATTTTCTATTTCTGAAAAGGAATCCCAAAAATGAAACGGTTTTCACAATTCGGAATATTCAAGTGTAATCCCTTTCAAGTGGCTATAATAGAGCCATAACAATAAGGGAGGAAATTGAAGAATGAAGTTTTTAGAAGAAAAGTTCGTCCCCCTTGCAGCTAGAATCGGGTCTCAAAGACACCTAGTTGCAATCAGGGATGCCTTCGTTGTTATCATGCCAGTTACAATCGTTGGTGCGATTGCGGTATTGATCAACAACATCCAAGGAATCTTCTCAAAGAATGGTTTAAATGTTGTAGCCATTCAAGAGGGATATACAAACTTTATCACGTCTACAGGTATCAAAGATGTTATGACTGCCGTAAACAAAGGATCTATCAACATGATGGCGATCTTGTTAGTTGTGACATTAGGATACCAAATGGCAAAAGGACTAGATGGAGATGGTATTGCCACTTCAGTTGTCGGATTAACTTGTTATTTAGGGTTAGCACCAGCAGTGCAGACTTTAGCTAACAATTACACTTTGCCAACAGATAAAACGATCACTAGCATCGAAGTTTTAACAGGTGATGTTGCCAGTGGTGGGTTAGCATCGAACAAACTGGATTCAAACGGGATGTTCGTAGGGATGATTTTAACGATTATCGTTGCAGAAATCTTCGTAAGATTATCAAGAAACGATAAATTAAAAATCACGTTGCCAGATGGAGTACCACCAGCAGTAGCCGGATCATTTACAGTATTAATTCCAGCTATCATTACAGTTATTTTAGTTGTAGCTGTAGGAATTTATATCGAAAAATTCTCAGGAATGAACTTATGGGTAATTATTCAAAAATTCGTATCAGCACCATTAAACAGTGTAGCGGATACTTTAGGTACAGCGGTATTAGTAGAATTCTTAATTGCGTTCTTGTGGGTATTCGGGTTACATGGGGCAAACATCGTTGGATCAGTAACAACACCAATCTTTACTCCAATGTTATTAGAAAACACAGCTGCATTTGAAGCAGGAAAAACTGGAAAAGATATTCCTAATATCATTTCAGGTATGAACTGTTTCACTCGTGTAGGTGGATCAGGAGCAACTTTCGGATTAATCATTGCCGTATTGATCTTCGGTAAAGTACAAGCAGAACGTACAGTTATCGGAATCTCAGTTGCACCAGGTTTATTCGAAATTAATGAACCTATCACATTTGGTGTACCTATCGTAATGAACCCAGTTTATATGTTGCCGTTCATTATTGGACCAACTATTTTAGGAGCAGCTTCATACATATTAATGGATTTAGGTGTTATTGAAAGAGTTGTATTGTCAGCACCATGGGTAACACCACCAATCTTGTTCCCATTCTTGGCAACAGGTGGAGGTATCAAAGCCGCTATTTGGGCAGCTATTGAAATCGTACTATTAACATTATTATGGACTCCGTTCGTAATGATCTCAAATAAACAAAACGCTAGAGAAGCTTAGTCATTGTCAGCGTCCCGTAAAATTTTGCTCAGAGTCTGTTATATCAAACTCAGATGAAAAGCCAGAGTTTTTCTTAAAGAAAGACACTGGCTTTTTAATATGCTATTCATAGGAAATTAGTGTATAATGAAAAAATAAGGAGGGGAATTATGAAAGAACTATTAGAAAAATATGCTCGTTTAGCTGTGAAAGTGGGAGTCAATTTACAGCCCGGTCAGTATTTAGTGATTACTTCCACTTTAGAATATCCGGAATTTACACGGATGGTTGCTAAAGCGGCTTATGAAGCTGGTGCGAGTAAAGTGGAAATTGAATGGAATGATGCAGAAAGTCATCGCTTAGATTATCTTTATAACAGTGATGAAGAATTGGCAAATGTTCCGGAGTGGAAAATCAAACAAAAAGAAGAGCAGATCAATCGCAAGTGTGCGATGATAAATATCGGTTCACAAAAGCCATCATTATTAAGTGACATTGATAGTAAAAAAATTAAAATTGAGCAAATGGCCTTTTCAAAAGCTTTTCAGCCATTCCGCTATTATAAATCAACCAGTCAGGGACAATGGTTGGGGTTATGTGTACCTAATGCCGATTGGGCAGCCTTGGTATTCCCAAACTTGGATGTGGACACAGCAGTTTGCAAACTGTGGAAAGCAATATTTCAATGCTGTCGTATTAACAAAAACGATGATCCGATTGCATTGTGGCAAAAACATGTGGAGACGATTTTAAGTCATCGTCAGCTATTAACTGATTATGCTTTTGAATCTTTGCATTTTAAAAACGGTTTAGGAACGGATTTGACCGTCGGATTAGTCGATGATCATCAATGGTCGGGCGGACAGGAAATGACACCGGCTAATATTGGTTTTACTCCAAACATGCCTACAGAAGAGGTGTTCTGCATGCCGCATCGTCTTAAAGTCAATGGAAAAGTAGTAGCCACAAAACCTTTAAATATACAAGGAAAATTATGTGAAGATTTCTATTTTATCTTTAAAGATGGAAAGGTCGTCGAAGCAGGCGCAAAAAAGAATCAAGAAGCATTGGAAAATTTACTGGATATGGATGAAGGGGCACGTTATCTTGGTGAAGTAGCACTAATCAGTGATCATTCACCGATTTCAGATACGGGCTTAATCTTCTATAATACATTGTTTGATGAAAATGCTTCATGTCATTTAGCTTTAGGAAATTGCTATGGCAGCAATATGAAAAATGCCGCTAATATGACAAAAGAAGAAATGGAAGCGGCAGGAGCTAACTTCTCTATGATTCATTGTGACTTTATGTTTGGCAGTCCGGATATGGAAGTGGTCGGAACATGTGCAGACGGAAAACAAATTCAATTATTTAAAGAAGGTAATTTCATTATTTAAAATTAGCATAAATCCCTAGATAGGAATCGAATCTAGGGATTTATTGTTTGCTTTTTTTCTTAGATTCATTGTAGATAGTCACAATAAGTTGAGTGGGAAGCAGTAAAAAAGAGATAATGTTGAATGGTGGGGCGTATTTTGAAACTAATGCTGACATGATTATATATCCCAGAATCGGTGTGAATGGCAGTATTTTGTTTAAATATTTATTGTCTATTTTAGTATCAATAAATACCAATAAAATGGCAGTGCTCTGTATGCATATTATTATCATTTCAAGCGATGTTAAGTTCATTTGTGATAAAGGTTCCCTGTTTATCATAACTGCCAACGGCTTTAACTGCTGCCGCCATAGATTTACCGTTTAAGGGGGACCCTGCTTGTTTCATGCATACCGAAAGTTTCACGGATAACAATACATTCGATGTAAGCGTGAGTAAATTTACATTCTGTTCCATATTATTTCCTCCTTGTTTTCATTATCGCTCAATAAATTGTCTTCATCTGTAAAAGACTCTCATCTAAATATATAATAGCATAGTTTCATCGCTTTTTATTATCTTATCAAGCACTATCTGTCAAAGGTTTTATCAAATAATGATTCTTTTTTTATTATCTGAAAAAGAAATATCAAATATGTGTACAACGTCTATACTTATAAAAAAGGAGTGTTGGGGTATGAAATATATATTTTTTGATATTGACGGAACATTGGTTTCAGTAAAGGAAGGAAAAGAGTATATTCCTGAATCCACATTGAAAACTATTCAGGCACTACAGGATAAGGGGCATGTGACAGCGATTGCTTCCGGACGTTCATTACTGACGGTTAAGCCGGTGGCAGAACGATTAGGCATTCATTATATTGTCAGTGACGGGGGACATGGGTTAATGATTCGTGATCAGTTAATTCATGTTGAACCCTTAGATAAACAATTAGTGACACGTTTGTGTGATGAATTATTAGAAAAGAAAGTACCTTTTGCTTTTATGATCGATCACTCAGGGAAACTGCATGCCAATTCCACAATGCTTTGCGGACAAACACAGATAGGATTTGAGACCTTCCCAATCGAAATTAATGAAGCCTTTGATCATCGTCAAAACGACGCCTATAAAGTTTTTTTAGGATTGCATCGTGGAGAAGAAGATAAAATTAAGACGATTGATGCTCATAAGATTATGCGTTATGTAGATGAATGCATTGCTTTTGAACCGGACAATAAGTATAAGGGAGTTAAAGAGTTAGTCGAAATGGAAAACGGTAATATTGAAGATATCATCTTTTTTGGTGATGGTCAAAATGATATTGCGATGTTTAAAGAAGTACCGTTTTCAATTGCGATGGGGAACGCTATTGACGAATTGAAAAGTTTAGCCTATTATGTAACTAAAAGTGTTGATGAAGATGGCATTGAGTATGCCTGTAAACATTTTAATTTGATTGATTAGGGGGAAAACTATGCCATTTGGGGTGATTGTCAATACGTTAGCCGTATTATTTGGGTCGATGATTGGCGGATTATTACGTCATTATGTCCCTGAACATTTGAAGGAGACTTTACCTAAAGTCTTTGGCGTATGCGCCATGTCGATCGGGATTACTTCTTTAGTCAATGTTCAGACACTGCCGATTGTGATTATGTCATTGATCATTGGAACCGTTATTGGGGAAATGCTTCATATTGATCGTTATGTATCTCGTTTTTTTGAAAGGATCTTAAAACGCTGTTCTTTTAAAATAGAGGGAGATCCCACTGCTTATATGGAGATGTATCTGTTGGTTGTTGTGATGTTTTGCATGAGTGGAACGGGTATTTTTGGTGCTTTAGTTGAGGGGATGTCCGGAGATTCTACAGTCTTGATGTCTAAGTCTATCTTAGATTTCTTTACGGCAATTCTTTTTGGAACAACCTTAGGTTATGCACAAGCATTAATTCCGATTCCGCAGTTTGTTATTTTATTTGCCTGCTTTTTAATCGCAAAGGGCATTCTTCCTTATGTCAATGATGTGATGATCATGGACTTTAAGGCATGTGGTGGACTAATGACGATTATTTTAGGAATGAGTGTTGCGAAAATCTTACATATTAAAGCGATTAATCTTATCCCATCTTTAATTATAGTGATGCCATTAGTAGGGGTATATCAGATTCTTTTATAGCATTCGAATTATTTTCGAATGTTTTTTATTTACTGCTTGACACATAATACTATGTAATATATAGTATTATGTGATAGGAGGGATAAAATGGATATTCAGCTTAAAAAAGGATTACTTGATATATGCGTTTTAACTGTATTGAAACATAGTGATTCCTATGGTTATCAGATTGTCAAAGATGTAAGTGATTATGTTGAAACAAGCGAATCCACTTTATATCCGATATTAAAGCGTTTAGAAGCAAACGGCAGTTTAACAACATACTCGGTTGAACATCAGGGACGTTTACGTAAATATTATCAGATTACCGATAATGGGAAAGCAAAAATAGATGAATTTCTAGTGGAATGGAGACAGGTAGAAAAAATCTATCAATTTATAAAGGAGGAGAATGAACATGAATAAACAAATGTTCTTAAATGAACTGGATAAAGCTTTGTTTAAACTTAGTTATTCAGAAAAGAAAAATATATTAAATTATTATGAAGAATTGATTGAAGATTATAAAGAAAATGGCTGTAGTGAAGAAGAAGCAGTTGCTCGATTAGAAGATCCAAAAGAAATTGCCGATAGAGCAATCGGTGAATTACAGCCCCCTACAGATGATCATGCCTCTTCTTCGATTTTAGTAAAGCTATTGATTATTTTGGGTTCTCCTTTATGGGCAAGCATCTTGTTGGCAGGAGCCATGTTTGTACTTTCCATACTCATTATTATTTGGTGTTTGCCTATTGTAACAGTATCTTTTGCTTTTGCGAGTGTTGCCGGTGCTCTTATTGGTGTTTTTGGAGCTGTGCCGGTGATGGTCACCACATTTCTTTATGGAATCTTCCAGCTTGGCGTAGGTATTTTTTGTGTCGGGTTAAGTTACTGGACGATCCGTTTAGCTCAATTATCGATTGATTATTCAAAGAATCTGAGCTGGCGTGTTTTAGATAGTGTCATTAGTATATTTAGAAATGGAGGGTGTTTTTCATGGATCAAAATAAATGGATCAAGATAAGTAAAGGATGTATGCTGGCAGGAATAGTCATTTGTTTGCTTGCTTTTATGTTAGGTGGTTTTAATTATAAAAAAGTACTGGATAATAAAGGACACAAAGACTGGTATCGCATCATGGTCATTGATTAAAATAGATGCTGCGAATACCGATATTTCACATATTCTCTTGTGATAGATGAAGATATGAGGAGAAGCCTTGTATCTTTTTTAGCGTTTAAATGAAGACAGTATTACCGACAATAACAACGTTAAAAGGTGAGTAGATGGTTTAGTATAAAGCTCAACTGCTCATACTAATAAAACAAAGTGAGGACATTCAACTGTCAGTTTCAAGATTTACAACTAAGAGTAGGGGAATCCAACTGATGGTATCTTCTTTTCTAATGAATAACCCTCTATAATTTAGGTGTAAGTTATTACAGAAAGAGGTAAATGTATGAGAAAAACAATGGGCGAAAAAATTAATGATTTAAGAAAACAAAGAAAGATGACACAAGATGAATTAGCAGAAAAGATGGGAGTGTCTTCTCAAGCTGTCAGCAAATGGGAAAAAGATTTAAGTATTCCCGATCTTCCTGTTTTAGTCGAGTTATCTGACTATTTCGGTGTTTCCCTTGATGATTTAGTAAAAGAGCGTGATGAAACGGTTCGCTATGTTCCGATGGAAGCACGAAAAAATATTAATGAAATGTTTCTGCGTGTCAATATTTTATCGGTAGAGGGGGATAAAGTAAAAGTAAATCTGCCTTTAATTTTTGTGAAAATGGCGGCCGATATGAAGATTGAACTCCCTGAGTTTAATGGCAGTGAGATACTAAAAGGATTGGATTTACACATGATTATCTCTTTAATTGAGAATGGTGCGATTGGCAAGATTGTAGAGATTGAAAGCAGTGCAGGGGATATTGTTGAAGTGATGGTCGAATAATGAAGATTCGTATAAAGTCCAAAGGATTCCGGCTTTGGCTGTATCTTCCTTACTCCTTGTTTTTAAATCGTTATAGCTTCTCTCTTTTGTTTTATGCTTTAAAAAGGTATGTCTATATATCGCCAATGGGACAAAGAGATTTTTTAAAACAAATAAAGAAGTATCGAAAACAATTCAAAGGTCTCACATTAGTAGAAGTACATTCCAGCGATGGAGATGACATCATCATTCGTTTATGAATGATAACAAAAACCGATAACAGTGAAAAATGACACTTATGTATCGGTTTTTTTATATACTCTGTTATTGGTTAATCTTAATTAGTCAGAGTAATTCAGGATAACAGGAAGCTTTGACTTTATTTTCAAATAGAGGGGGCAGTGTTTTATATGTAACGGAGATAATTAGATTGAACATGTCCTTAGGAAAAATTAAAACAGCATCACCTAACTAAAGATGATACTGTTGGATCGTTCTATTTTGCGATAATAACACCGGCATCTGATGCTTCTAAGTGGGTAGAAAAGAATACTTTCATCGCTTCAATCATATAAGCTGTATCTTTTGCTCCGGCAAGTTCAAAGCTTGAATGCATAGCTAGTTGGGCTAATCCAATATCAATGGAAGTAATGCTGACTTGATAAGAACTGATTGCACCTAAAGTTCCGCCACCCATTAAGTCAGATCGATTTGTATAATGCTGATAAGGAACATTCGCTTTTTTACAGCATTCAATAAATAAAGCTGCGGATAATGCATCTGTTGTATAAGATTGTCTTGCACTGTATTTAATGACAACCCCATCGTTCATATAGACACGGTTATGTGGATCTGAAAGATCTTGATGATTTGGATGGACTGCATGAGCATTATCGGCTGATACGATCATAGAAGACGCTAAAGCACGATGAAGGCGTTCATCATTTCCCCCGATATTTTGATTAATACGTGATAGTGTATCGATTAAAAATGTTGAAGCAGCACCCTGTTTAGTAGAGCTGCCTACTTCTTCATTATCTGCCATAAAGAATACATTGATCGATTGATCTGCTTTCCCTTCTAAAAATCCTTTTAGTGTGGCAAATACACATTGTAAGTCATCTAAACGAGGAGATCCTATAAATTCTTCATCTAATCCGATCATTGTGCCTGAACTGCGTGGGTAAAGATAAAGGTCAGATGAGTAAATCGTGTCGGGGTCTACATTTAAACTTTCCGCAATCAATGTCTCGAATGCTTTCTCGTCTAAAGCAGTGCTTCCAACTAAAGGCAGCATATCAATCTGGGTATTATATTTTTTGCCATTGTTGGCTTCGCGGTCTAAATGAATAGCGAGATTAGGAATAATCAGCAGATCTTTATCAATATTAACTAACTTAGTTTCAAAACGATCGTTGTTTTTAATGATTGCTCTTCCGGCAACCGATAACGGACGGTCGAACCACGGTGCACAAAGTGCTCCGCCATACATTTCAACATTTAGTTTATGATAGCGATTATCACTGACGATACGTGACACCGGTTTGATTTTAAAGGTTGGCGTATCGCAATGTGCGGCACTTATATTAAAACTATATTGATCTAACTGAGTACCAATGGCAAAGGCAATGAGTGCACTCGTATTTTTAGAAACATAATATTTTCCACCTGGTTTTAATTCCCATGAATGGTTTTCTACCAGTTCCGTAAATCCGGCTTGATTAAGTATTTTTTTCACGGTTTCATTAGCGTGAAATGAAGTGGGTGAATCATTAATAAAAGAGATTAATTCTTTCGATATTTCTTTATACATTCTTTGTCCTCCTTATATGCCACCTATTATAGCATAAACCGTAAAAAAATAATTCTTTATATTTGATTTTTGCAACAAATATAATATAATAACACAAAGAAAAAGACAATTTGTGATAATCGGAGGAAAAGACAGTGAAGTTTACGAAAATGCATGGAATCGGCAATGATTATATCTATGTCAATGGGATGAGTGAGGATGTCTGTTATGATGAAGAATATATCCAAAAAATCAGCGATCGGCATACCGGGATTGGTTCTGACGGAATGATTGTGATCTTAGATTCGGAGCATTGTGATTTTAAGATGCGAATGTTTAATAAAGATGGCAGTGAAGGCAAGATGTGTGGTAACGGCATTCGCTGTTTTGCGAAATTTGTGTATGATCACGGTCTGACAAATAAAGATCAAATCACGGTGGAAACCTTAGGGGGCAATAAGATCGTCTATCTTCATATTGTCAATGGCGAAGTAATTTCCGCTAAAGTAGACATGGGTCAGCCCATCTTTGAATGCGCTAAGATACCTGTTGCTGTAGAACATATGCAGATGATAGATGCCCCGCTGACGATTCATGATCATACTTATCAAGTAACTTGTCTTTCAATGGGGAATCCTCATTGCGTTATTTTCGTAAACGATGTCATGAGTATGGATTTAGATAAAATTGGACCATACTTTGAACATAGTCACTATTTCCCAGAATCGGTGAACACTGAATTTGTTGAAATGATAGATGAAGATACAATAAGAATGAGAGTCTGGGAAAGAGGCTCAAAAGAAACACAAGCCTGTGGAACCGGTGCCTGTGCTTCTGCTGTTGCGGCAATGCTTTTATCTCATTGTAAAAGAAAACTAACAGTGCAGCTGTTAGGGGGAGACTTGGAGATTGAATGGGCAGAAGATAATCATGTGTATATGAGTGGTCCGGCAGTAAGTGTTTATCATGGAGAAATTGATTAGGAGGAAAACAATGGAATACAATAATGCAGAACAAATTATTCAGTATATTAAGGAAGCAAAGAAGAAAACACCGATTAAAGTATATATTAACGGAACCCGTTTACCTAAGGATCCGCATTTGAAGATATTTGGTAATGAAGAAAGCTGCGTGCTGATTGGAGATCAAGAAGATGCCAGTGCTTATTTACAGGCGAATAAAGAAAATATAACAGACATTTATATGGAAAGTGATCGTCGTAACAGTGCTATTGATTTATTGGATATATCGTCTATAAATGCTCGCATTGAACCCGGAGCGATTATTCGTAATCATGTAAGCATTGGTGAACAAGCGGTTATTATGATGGGAGCGATTATCAATATTGGCTGTAAGATCGGTGATAATACAATGATTGATATGGGAGCGGTGTTAGGCGGACGTGTCGAAGTGGGAAAACGCTGTCATATCGGTGCCGGAACCGTGTTGGCAGGTGTCATTGAACCTCCTAGTGCATCCCCTGTCATCGTGGAAGATGATGTGATGATTGGCGCCAATGCCGTTGTTGTTGAGGGGGTACATATCGGTAAAGGAGCGATTGTCGGAGCGGGGGCAATCGTCTTGAATGATGTTCCCAGCGGAGCAGTCGTCGCAGGAAATCCGGCAAAGATCATCAAAGCTCATAAAGATGAAAAGACATTGAGTAAAACCCAGTTGTTAGATGATTTAAGACAATTATAGAAAGAGGATAAATATATGGAGGAACGGATCAAACATTGGCGCCAGCAGCTGCATCGCATTCCGGAAATCGGATTAAAAGAGTATAAGACGGCAGAATATCTGCGAGAGCAGTTAACGATGATGGGGTATTCATACGAAACAGTTCTTACTACCGGAACTTTAGTTTATGTGGATGTGCATCAGCCCCAAACGATGGCTTTTCGCAGTGACATTGATGCATTAAACATTGTTGAAAAGAATGCAGTTTCGTTTAAATCACAACACCCGGATAGTATGCATGCATGTGGTCACGATGGACATATGGCAACATTGCTGGGGTTTGCAGACTGGCTAAAAGATCACAAGAGTGAATTACGCTATAATGTCCTGCTGATTTTTCAGCCGGCAGAAGAGTCTCCTGGTGGAGCAGGACTTTTGGTTAAAGAGGGGATCTTAGAAAAATATCATGTCAAAGGGATCTTCGGTTTGCATTTAATGCCGGATATTCCTGCCGGAAAACTGGCTTGCCGTCCGGGACCATTGATGGCAGAATGTGGTGAATTACATGTGACGATTCGCGGACAGAGTTCCCATGCAGGCTTATATCATCAAGGGATTGATACGATCATGATTGCCAGTCAGCTGATTGCGATGTATAAAAGCATTAAAGTAACCTCAGTGTCCCCTTTAGAACAAGGCTTACTTCACATCGGTATGATTGAGGGGGGCAGTGCTAATAATATTGTTGCCAATAAAACGACAATGCATGGGACAGTGCGTACTTACAGTGATGATGTCTTTAAAGAAATCAGTTCCCAGATTAAAAAGATCAATACCTCTATGGAATGTATCTATGGTTGTCAGATTGAATGTGTCTGTGACCCGATGTATCCGCCGGTACTTAATGACCATACTCTTTATCAGCAATTTAAAGCGATTACTTTTAAAGAGGGGGATATCGAATTAAAAGATCCGCTGATGCTGGCAGAAGACTTCTCATTCTATCAGACTAAAGTACCCGGGATATTTTTCTATGTCGGGGTAGGTACCCCAATGCACCATAGCGGACTTCATACCGAGACGTTTAATTTTGATGAACACTATTTATTACGTGGATTGGAAACATATATTGCACTTATCCGAAATATTGAATTATAGGTTCATTTTCAGAACCTTTTTTCATTTATGGAAATAACGCATAAATTATAAAAAAGTCTGTTACGATTAGACCGAGGTGGAAATATGAAAGATGTTAAAATGATATTGTGCGATATTGATGGAACTTTACTGGATGATCATAAAAAGATTACTCCGGCAAC
The DNA here is from genome assembly GCF_000829905.1 of Beduini massiliensis. GTDB lineage: Bacteria > Bacillota_I > Bacilli_A > Erysipelotrichales > Coprobacillaceae > Beduini > Beduini massiliensis. The sequence continues at coordinate 328,135 of NZ_CDPP01000004.1, read as the reverse complement.
TTTAGATGCCATCAGCAAATTAAAAGACCATGGTATATTATTTGGGATTGCCACAGGGCGTTCTCCCATTGCCGTTAAACAGTTGCTTGGGGACTGGGGAGTAGAGGAATATACAGATATTCTAATGGGCTTCAACGGTTCTCAGTATTTTGACTATGCACTGGATAAAGAAGAACGTTCTAATTTAGTAGAGGGATCTATTTTAAAAGATGTAATCGAAGCTTATCAGCACTTTGATATTAGTTTTGGTATTTTTGATGATTATGAATATCATGTGACTCGTGATGATGAAGTTTCAAATGGCATTGCCGAAAATAATAAGTTAAAATTATATGTTGATGATTTATCGGCATATACCAGTACAAATGCAACAAAGATGCTGGCAATGGGACAGCCGGAAGTGATTGACGAGGTAGAAAAGTATTGTATTGCTCATCCGGACTCACGCTATCGTGGGGTGCGTAGTACCAAAACTCTCTTTGAATTTTTAGAACCTCATGTTTCTAAAAGTTTTGGGATTGAACGTATTGCAAAGAATCATGGTTTTACACTTGAAAATGTATGTGTTTTTGGTGATGAATTAAATGATTTGGAAATGATCCGTGATTGCGGTGTTGGTGTTTGCATGGAAAATGGGAATCCCATCGTAAAAGAAATTGCAGATTACGTTACAGCGAGCAATAATGAAGATGGTATTGCGGTATTTATTAATGAGCACATATTAAAAGAGGGATAAGATTATCCCTCTTTTAATGTTTCGTATAAGTCTTGTCCGTGTGTTGCCACTTTGACTTTGTTGAAAAGATGAGTAATCGTACCGGATTCATCTATAACAAAGGTTGTACGTACCACACCCATATACGTTTTGCCATACAACTTTTTTTCCTGCCATACACCGAATGCTTGACAAATGGAAGTATCTTCATCACAAATAAAATCAAGCATTAAATGATTCTTTTCTTTAAACTTTGCCTTAGATTTGGCGTTTTGCGGACTGATTCCTAAAATAGTATAACCAAGATCTTTTAAAAGCTGATAATGATCATTAATTGAGCAGGCTTCTTTTGTACAGCCCGGTGTAGAATCCTTTGGATAAAAGAATAAAATACATTTCTTTCCCAATAAATCATGTAAATTTCCGGCGTTTCCATTATCCAACTGATAATCTAAAGCTGGAATTTTATCTCCAATTTGCAACATGTTGTAACCTCCTGTATAGAAATAATTATATAGAGAATAAGAAAAAAAGACAATGAATGTGCAACACGTTATACGCATAGAATGATAATAGGTGGTAAAATGGCTAAAAGAAAAATAAGAAAAATGCGTTTGGCAATGTTGATCGGGAGTATCACCGTTATTTTATTAGCGGCAATAGCCGGCGCATCCGTATTTTTATTAAAAAAGAATAAACTTCTCACAACATCAAAAGCAGAACTGTGCATACATGACACTTTTGATCCTAAAGGTTATTTAAGAAAACAATATCAAGGTAAAGAGGTCAATATAGCAGGAGATGTCCATACGGATCAACTAGGCGAATATGAACTTACATATACGTTTGAAGAGAAACAGGATGTACTGCGGGTTTTTGTTGTGGATCACTTAGTACCGGAAGTAACGCTGAAAGAAGCAACTTTTATTCAGGGAGAATCTGTTTTGCCGGAAGATCTTATTGAAAGCATTCATGACGATTCAGCAACAACCGTTACTTTTGATCAGGATTATGATTTTAGTGAATTAGGAGATTATACAGTAAAAGTCATCGTTACAGATGAATGGGACAATCAAATCACCCAAGAAACTGTAATTCATATTGAAAAGAAAGACAAAACACCACCGGTCATGCAGGGGTTAAGTAAAATGACGGCTCCGGCGAGCAGTCCTATCAATTATTATGACGGGGTAAAAGCAATTGATAACCAAGACCCAGATCCCGAGTTTACGGCGGATTTCAGTAAGGTCAGAGAAAGTGTGCCGGGGAATTATGAAATATATTATACGGCTAAAGACAGACAGGGCAATGAAGCGGTATATACGCGTGAAATTGAAATTACCAAAGTTAAGAATGCTGAGAAAGTCGTATACTTAACGATAGATGATGGACCTAGTTTTAATACTCCGGAAATTCTATCGATTTTAAAACGTTATAACGCCAAAGCAACTTTTTTTGTTACCGGGATGTGTCCGGAATATTACAGCTATATTAAAGAGGCGCATGATCAGGGGCATGCCATTGGGATGCATACGTACTGTCATGACTATGATAAAATTTATTCAAGTGATGAAGCTTATATCGAAGATTTGAATAAAATTACCGATGTAGTGGAAGGGCAGATCGGCTATCGTCCTAACATCTTTCGTTTTCCCGGCGGAAGCAGCAATACCGTCAGCAGTCATTATAATAAAGGCATTATTTCTCGATTAAGTGATTATTCAAATCGCAATGGGATGATTTATTATGACTGGAATGCCGATATAGGCGATGGCAATGCCGGGCTGACCGCACAAGATATGATTACCCGTGCGGTTGAAAGCGGAGATGGAATCACCCGTATTGTTATGCTGATGCATGATGGCAGAGGAAGTACGGAAAGTGTTAAAGCCCTGCCAAGCATTATTCAATATTATCAGGATCGCGGCTATGTCTTTAAAGCGTTGGAAGAAGATTCACCAACAGCCCATCATCGTATTTATAACTAACACCTTCAAAGGTGTTTTTTTTGCTTGATATAGTAAAAAACTATGACAAATAACACATTTTTGGTATAATTATAAATATTGTGAAGATTAAAAAAATATGGTTCAATAATAAGGAGAAATTATGAAAAAGAAATATATGTTTTTTGATATTGATGGAACATTAACCAATGATAATCCGGGGGGAATTATTCTGCCTTCAACCCGACGTGCTTTAAAAAAACTTCAGGAAAATGGACATTTTGTTGCGATTGCAACCGGGCGTGCCCATTGGATGGCAATGGATGCCGCAGAGGAAACAGGAATTCTTAATCTTGTTCATGATGGTGGGAATGGCATCACTATTGATGGAAAAGTGCAGTGGATTCATCCGTTAGACCGCAAAAAGGCTTTGCTGATCATTGATGAAGCAATGGCGAATGGCTTCCATGTCGAAGTGGTAATCGATGATACTCCTGCCCATTATACTAAAACGGCGCCTAAAGAAGATGCCGGATGGTGTGACATTATCGTGAAGCCGGATATGGATTTTCATCAGTTAAAAGAGATTTATAAAGTTTATATCACGATGACGCAAGAGGAAGAATCACAGTTAAGGCATTTAAAAACATTGGGGTACATGCGTTATCGTCCAGATGGTATTATTGTAGAACCGGATGATAAATATCATGGTATTGTCGATCTTGTTCAATTAATTGGCGGTAATGAAGAAGATATCGTTGTATTTGGTGACGGACATAATGACTACACCATGTTTAAGCAAGCACCAATGTCGATTGCTATGGGGAATGCCATCGATGAGTTAAAAGAAATTGCAACATTTATTACGAAGTCCAATAAAGAAAATGGGATTGAGTATGCCTGTCAGCATTTTGGCTGGATTGATTAGAAAGGAATTTGTATGAAAATAGATGAACTGTTAAAAAAGAAAGCAACGATCTCGTTTGAGATTTTTCCACCTAAAAATAAAGATGGCAATATTGATTCCATCTATCGTACCATTGATGAATTAGCCCATTTGAATCCGGATTTTATTTCAGTAACATACGGAGCCGGAGGAAGTTCTAAAGGGAAAACGGTTGAGATTGCTTCTAAAATAAAAAATGAATATCAAATCGAGGCAGTGGCTCATTTAAGCTGTATTACATCGACGAAGGAAGAAATAAAGACGATCTGCAAGGAATTAAAAGAGAATCATATAGAAAATATACTTTCTTTAAGAGGGGATTATCCCGCAGATCCGGACTTTAAACGAGCAGAACAACCGGATTTTATGTATGCCAGTGATCTGAATCAATTTATTTATGAAGAATTTGGTGATACGTTTTGTTTAAGTGGTGCATGTTATCCGGAAGTGCATCAGGAAGCAGACAGCTTTGAATGTGATTTGGAAAATTTAGTCAGAAAAGTAGAGGCAGGTGCTAAATATTTGATTACCCAAATCTTTTTTGACAATCACTATTATTATCGTTTAGTAAAGGAAATTCGTAAAAGAGGTATTGATGTTCCGATTTTAGCTGGGATTATGCCGGTAACGAACGCTAAAGGATTGCTTCATACAGCGAAGCTATGCGGTTGTAATATTCCTTATGATCTTTCGACGATGATCGAACGTTATCGTGATAATCAAAAAGCAATGCGCGAAATCGGAGTACAGTATGCGACGATGCAGATCTTAGACTTAATTACCAATGGGGTTGATGGGATTCATATTTATACGATGAATAAACCAAGAATTGCCAAGAGTATTTTTGAAGCCATCCCAGAGGTGCTAAAAGGGATGAATCCATGAATGAACAAGCGTTAAAGTATTTAGGCTATATGACGCAGACCATTACTCCGGAAATGGAAGCGATGATGGAGGAATGCACGAAGGAAGTAGAGAAGTACGCTGAATTTAAAGCGGTTTATGAAACATTTACATTAGCACATCAGCCTTTGTCCATTCCTGCCATTGATCTAAATTTAGATTATCCGGCATTGAATCGTTTATTAGAAAATTGTTCTCATTGTATCCTCATAGCCTGTACTTTAGGGTCCGGCTTAGAACGTCGAATCCGCTATTACGGAAAATTTGATCAGGCAAGAATGATCGTAATGGATGCCATCGGCAGTGCCTATGTGGAATCACAATGTGATGCCTTTGAACAAACATTGAATTTAAGTCAGAGAACGTACCGCTTTTGTCCCGGTTATGAGCAGACACCTTTATCGATTAATCGAAAGATCGCTAAAGTATTGGAAATTCATAAAAGGATCGGAATAGAATTGAGTGATGGAGATTTGATGATTCCACAAAAATCAATGATCGGCATTATCGGTATTGGGGATTCCGGTCATAAAAAAACATGCAGAGACTGCGTGCTGAAAGAAAACTGTGATTTCCAAAGGAGGAATACAAGATGCTACAAGATCGATTAGGAAAAGACTTGCTGATCTTTGATGGGGCAATGGGAACCCAACTGCAGGAAAAAGGGTTAAAAGCCGGAGAAATCCCGGAAATGCTGAATATAACACATCCAAAATGGCTCCAAGATATTCATGAAGCCTATTTGCGGGCAGGAGCAGATTTCATCACAACGAATACATTTGGCGCAAACCGATTAAAGATGAAAGAAGCACCGGCATCATTAAAAGAAATCATAGAATCCGCTGTACATAATGCGAAAGAGGCAAGAAAGAAAGTAGGAAAAGAAGCCTATATTGCTTTAGATATCGGACCCATCGGAAGTCTTATGGAACCTATGGGAACACTTACTTTTGACGAAGCTTACGATATTGTTAAGGAACAGGTCTTGTTGGCAAAAGATGAGGTGGATCTCATCTTGTTTGAAACCATGAGTGATCTTTATGAAGTCAAGGCGGGAATCTTGGCGGCGAAGGAAAATTGTGATCTGCCGATTTTTGTAACAATGACATTTGAGGCGAATGGACGTACACTTTCGGGAAGCACACCTACAACAATGGTTAATGTCTGCAGTGGATTAGGGGTCGATGCCATAGGGGTTAACTGTTCACTGGGGCCGGATGAATTAAAACCGATTATCGAAGAAATTCTGTCTGTTTCTCATTTACCGGTCATGATTCAGCCTAATGCGGGGTTGCCTTGCTTAGTAGATGGGCATACGCATTTTGATATTACGCGTGAGCATTACTGTGCTTCTGTTTTGGCTTACGCTAAAAAGGGGGTCAGCATTATCGGCGGCTGTTGTGGAACTACCCCGGCATTTATTGAATTGCTTAAACAAACATTGCCAAGACAGACTGCTCTGCGCAAGATATCTAATAAAACCTTGGTTTCCAGTGGAACGGATACAATAGAATTAGGAAAAACGATTACGGTATGCGGGGAACGTTTGAACCCCACCGGAAAGAAAAAATTGAAACAAGCATTATTGGATCAACAGTATGATCGTGTTGTTTTAGAAGCGATCAATCAGGAACGTGCCGGCGCTCATGTCTTAGATGTCAATGTCGGAGTTCCGGGAATTGATGAACCTTTGGCAATGAAAAATGTAATTAAGATGGTACAGGAAGTGGTGACCTTACCTTTACAGATTGATAGTTCGAATATTGAAGCATTGGAAACTGGCTGTCGTTATTATAACGGGCGCCCTTTAGTCAATTCGGTTAATGGTAAAATGGAATCAATGGAAAGCATTTTCCCGATCGTTAAAAAATATGGCGGCATCATCATCGGCTTAACATTAGATGATCGGGGAATTCCTGACCGTGCGGAAGATCGTTTTGAAATTGCGAAAAAGATCATCGCCAAAGCTAAAGATTATGGCATTTATGAAGACAGCATTGTAATCGACTGTCTGGTATTGACGGCTTCTGCCAAACAATCGGAGGTCATGGAGACGATCAAAGCTGTTCAAATGGTCAAAACACTTGGCGTGCACACAGTTCTAGGGGTCAGCAATGTATCGTTTGGACTTCCCGATCGTCCGTTGCTTAATCGTACTTATCTGACCATGGCGATGACAGCTGGGTTGGATCTTCCTATCATGAATCCAATGGATCAGGAAATGATGGCAGTCATCGATGCGTTCAATGTCTTGCATCATAACGATGTTGATGCGGCTTGTTATATTGAACGACATGTAGAACAGACTAAAAAGCCGCCGGTATCTTCAAACACTGTCTTTACTTTAAAAGAAATTGTGATGCGAGGAATCAAGGACGAAGTGGTCTTAGCAACACGTAAACAGTTGGAAGAAAAAAACGCGATGGAGATTATCAACACGATCCTCATCCCCGCACTCGAAGAAGTAGGGAATGGCTTTGAAAAAGGAACCGTCTTTTTACCACAGCTTATTCAATCGGCTGAAACAACCAAAATGGCTTTTGAGATTTTAAAAGAGACCTTTAAAAAGGATACAGAGACACTGAAAGGTCCTATTGTCTTAGCTACGGTTGAAGGAGATATCCATGATATTGGAAAGAATATTGTGAAAGTTGTTTTAGAAAGTTATGGTTTTTTAGTGATTGATTTAGGACGTGATGTAAAGGTGGAAAAAGTAGTGGAAGCCTATCATCAATATCAGCCTAAGCTTATTGGATTAAGCGCCCTTATGACAACAACGGTGGTATCGATGGAAAAGACGATTGCGTTATTAAAACAGATTGAACATGTCTGTCCGATCATGGTAGGAGGAGCGGTGCTGACACCGGAATATGCACAACAGATTCATGCTGATTATTACGCAAAAGATGCCTTGCAAAGTGTGGAGATCGCACAAAAGGTGATTGGCTGATATGAAAAGAAAATTTTTACTTCTTCTACTTGCGGGATTATTTTTATGCGGTTGTCAGATCAATTACGATGAAAATTATATAGAGAAATATAAAACATATCTCGACTTTGCATTTAAGGACTACGCAGTCATTAAAAATGAACGTGTAAAATATAATAGTTCTCCCGTTCCATTGCATGGAGAGTACGATCAATATGAGATATCTTATCTGGCTGATGATGGTCAAACCTATCTGCTGGCTTTTGATAATCGCGAAGATTTTCGCTGGACCATCTTAAATCATGCTAAAAGCCGTTCCGAAGAAATCGTTTTAACTTATTTTGAAGATGTCTTTCCGGGATTTAAAGAAAGTGAAAATTTAGATATTTTCTATGATTTTAAAGTTCCCAGGGATAAAGAGGGTAATAATCAATATAATAAAAAAATGCTTTCAGGAAAAGAGTTCTTCTTTTTTAAAGGAAAAGGATTGCCATTCACCCATTTTGATATTTCACTTTTAAAAGAGTATCAGATCTATTTCTCATTTATTATTAATTATAATATGCAAAGCGGACAGGGGTATGGTGATGAAGAAGCATTTAAACAGGCACTTGTACCGATCTTTTCACAACTCTCTTCTTTAGCTCAAAACAATCAATGGACTGCTCGTGTGAATATTAATGATATAGAAGGCAACAGGATAGAATATACAGTGGAGTATAATCCAAATATACAGACAATTGAATATAAAAAAATAACACCATAGCCAACCACTATGGTGTTATTATTTAAAAAGATGAACTTCAATACGGCGTCCTTCGTTTCCATTTGCCGCTTCATAACAAATCAGACAAACTTTCATTTGATGGGTCTGATTATCATATTTTAATATATTATAGCTTAAATATTTCATTCGGCTTTCTTTTAAGTAGCCACATGAAGAACCACAGGATACCACATAGAACTGATGATATTTTCTAAAATACGGAATATGTTTATGTCCGTGCAAGATATATTGAACATTTCGTTTTTCCAGCCAATCAATCAAAATATCGGAGTCGACCAATTCTTTTGATGTTTCAATAATCTTACTTAATACTTTTTTCTCGTTCCATTTTTTCTTTAGGAAATCTGCTTTATCAATCGGGAATACATGATGATGAATCATGACCATTAATTGATAACTGGCTAAATCTGTGATAGCCGATAATTCTTCGTCAATTTCTTCAAGTTGTTGTGCTCCTACTTTACCACGGGCAAGATTTCCTTCATAAGCGGAATTGATCTTAATTAAGATAATTTTTTCTTTTTCCAAGACTTTGATATTTTCGCCAAGCAAGTAAGCGACTACCTTTGCTTTTTGCACACGTAGTAAATTCAGCCCGTGAACAATCACATCATGATTTCCTAGAATAAAGGAAATATCGGCTTTATAACGTTTTTTTAGATCATTCATTAATCCGGAAGCTAAGTACATATTTTTACGATTGGGACTATTCATTAAATCCCCAGTAATCAGAATTTTCGTTTGATTCTCTTTTGGTAAAGAGGGATAGAGATTATCTAAGGAACGTATCAACGCCGCCGCACCGGAATTATGTTTTTTTGATCCCAGATGTAAATCGCTTAAATGAATAAAGAAAGTTTCATCTTGTTTTAACTGCGTAGCCACTCCATTGAGAATGATTGCTTCGAGTTCATCTTTAGAATGAACCGGGATAAAACAGATTTCATCTTCATGAATTTTTAAAATGCCCGGCCATTGATCTGCATTAAATAGAGCCTGCATTAGAATATGAGCAGGGTTAGAAAACATATAACGATCTTCATCGAAAGCCTCCAACGGGTAAAAAATCATGCCGCTATATAAATCCTGTAATTTTTTCATATAATCTTTATCAATAAAACATTGATTAATTGGATTTTGCTGATCTTTTCCTGGGAAAAGCAGGTAATGCGTCTCTAAGCGATTCTTTGCGATAAATGCATCTAATTCTCCTTGAATATCCATTCTTAGTAATGCTTCGATCTGAATGACTTCTTTACGTCCGGTTAGAAGCGGCAGATCATCTTCTTTGATTCTTTTTAACCATTGAAAGTCAATGTTTTGCTCAACCATCCACTTTTTCATTTCATAGTGGTTTTGGGCTGATGAAAATAAAGTCGTGATAAAGACATCCGGATTTTCATAAAGCAAATGGATGATTGCATTAATAAAATCAAATGTCATACTTATCACCTCCATGCCTTTTATTATACACAATTTTAAGACAAAATAATACTACTTGATTTGGTTTTGTGTAGTCTGGAAATAAGATCAGTTTTATCTTTGAAACAATAAAAGACCATGTCCATTGTTTTAGGCATGATCTCTTAGAGAATTAAAAGAAACTTTTTGTTTTAAAGAGAATGAATATATTATTATTTTGTATTTTGATATGCATTTTTTATCTAATTTTTAGTAACTGTTTTTCTTTTTTAATACAGCAGTTATGACTAAGCTAGATAAAATCAAGTAGGACATCAGTAATGTAATACTTATTGTATCTCCGGTGTTGGGTGCTGCATTTTCAGTATCCGTTTTATCTGAAGTGTCTGTTTTTATCATACCATGGATTGTGAATGTTGTATCGGCTTTGCCATCTGTATATATAACCGCTAAATGATATGTACCAGCCTCTAAAGTGTTTAGATAATCCGGATTCAATGTTACTACAGTACTTCCGGATTGAGCGATGTAATTAGACGGAGCGATTAATTTTTCATTTATCGATACACCGATAAATTTATTGAAATCTCCATTTACTATTACTTTTAAACCACTATTAGAATTTTCACTCCATTGACTATTTGCGCCTTCAATATATAAATATTCCGGTGTTGTTTCCAGTGTTGGAATTTCAACACTCTCTAAAATTTGTCCGCAGACAGTACATTCTTTATGTTTGTTCCCTTTTTTTGTTGAAGTTGCTTCTTTATCAATAATCCAATTACTTTCTATATGGGGGGCTAAATTCAGTTTTTCACCGTCATTAGCAATACATTCATGCCAATGATTGAGTTCGTCTTTAGACCACATCTCTAAGGGAGTATGTATATGGGGAGGAATATCCTCATATGTAGCAGTGACTTCCACAGTTTCATCTGACATTAAGAATGTAGTGGTTGCATTTTTAGTATTGGCAAGTGTAATATCGCCAGAAACAACTGTCCATTCTTTAAACTGTTTTCCAGTGACAGGAGTATCTGCCTGAATAGTGATGGTTGCATCTTTTTGAGCATAATGTGTAATATTCTCTCCAATTGCAACCACTTTAGTACCCGTTAATGTGGCATTTGTTGCAGTTAGCCTGTAAACTTCCGTTGCATTATCTAATGTTCCCCATGTACTTACGGGATTAGTGATATAGAAAAAGCCATCTGAAAACACAGGTATAGTGGTATACCAGCCAATTTTACTATTATCAATAATTGCGATATCTTTCGCAGACATTTTAACAATGTATGGAGCGGCATTGCCATTACTATTGCTGTTGCTTCCAAACACATAAGCATTTTGAACGAATAGTACTCTTTGCACATCTGGGTTTTCTGTGAAACGTATTGGCAAGCCTACGGTTGTATTTCCTGCATTCTCACCGATACTGCCTGCTTGTACTTCTGCCTTGCTATTTATGGTAACATTGCCACTTGCGATAATGGCATCACCACTGTCACAATTCGATTCAAAGCTGGCACCGCCTTGAATATTGCCGCCATTGATTGTAACATTTGCAGCACGGATTGCTGCTCCTGCTTTACCACTATCACCGCTGTTTCTTTCTATAATGGATGCTCCGGCAACAACACAGCTAAATAAATCTGCGTCAGTCATGATACTGACGTCACCTGTGACATCAATGGTTGCAGGGGGATTATATACCGTTGTTGTTCCATACGCTGTACTTGGCTGCAAAACTGATTTTGAAATAATTACATTCCCCGTACCGCTTATCATAGATTGATTGAGATTAGTGCTTTCAATAGCGATATTTTCTAGCTTTAATATGGCATTATTTTGAATGTTAAAATACAGGTTTTTAATATAAACCAGATAAAACGATTGGTCAGTTGGTTCACACTTAATTGTAATATTTTTTGTAATTGAAAGGGTAACATTTGCTGTTGTCAAACGTAATGCGCTTATATCAATAACGTCATTTTCAGCTGCGTTATCGATAAGGTCCTGTACTTGTGACCAGTCAGTCGCGGTATTTTCGGCGGCACATACACTTGTCGGCATGATTGTAAATGCCATCATCATGACCATTATCAGGGACAACAGTAGTTTGCTTAATCTTTTCTTCACATTTTTTCCTCCTTTTTATAATGAGCTTATGTTTGATCGGTATAAAAGTATGCAGTGTTCATTTCACTTCAATCAATTCATATGCTTATATAGGTAAATCATAACAAAGAAGTATTTATAGAAAAAAGCAGGTATTCCTACTTGGCAGGATTTTCTTCCTAAGTGGCAAGGATTGTCCTTGCTTTCCTCCTTATGTTATTGGTATCCTTGTATAAAAGGAGGTGTCTTTATTGAATATGAAAAAGTCAAATTGGAAATTAGGAGGGTTTGCTTTATATGCAGTGATCCTATTATTAATATTAGGTTTCCTTTATCCCTATATGGTTACAGATGCAGAAAAGTTATTTTTAACCCCTATGTTTGAGGAGGCGAATGGATGGGAAATCTACACCTTAGAAAATAATGTCAGAGAGGATAAGACAACCCAAGAATTGTTTGATAGTGCCGGTGAAACATTTTATTTGTCACGTACATTGGATGAACAAATGGAACGTGATGGCTTTACTATATTGGAACTTGATGGAGTGACTTGGCAGCAGAGTATCTTTCTGGATGAGGAGCTTCTCTATACTGTTGATCCTAGTCTTGATAACCGCATCGGTTTTGTCGATTTCCCTAAGGAATATAGAGGTTTACAAGGGATGGGAGAATATGTGCGGCTGTCACTGCCACCGAATTATGGCTCAAAGACACTGACCATCGCGCTTGCATTTAACACAGAGACAGAATATAAGAGTATGCCGATGGTGCGAATGTCAAGTGAAGATATACAAACCCAGCAGACAGTAAGTACAGCGAATAGAATTGCTATGCCTGCCATTGCGTATATGATGATTGCCATAATGCTTTTAGGACTGTTCTTTTATAACGGGTATCATGGTCAGAAATCCTATTCTATCTTGCTGCTTACAACCGCGGCGTTTTTCCAGTCGCTGCGTGTTCTGCTGAATTTCGAGTTTTATTTTAACAGTCATTTTTCATTAAATTTTATACCTGTGGAACTTTTAATTCCTCTGTCATTGGGAATGCCGCTTTTGTATATGTTTACGCAAATGAAGCGCTGGAGAAAGTGGTATGCCCCTTTCATATTTATTCCATTGGGATTATCTATCCTATTCCATCTGATTGCCAGATTTCCAATGTTTACCTTCCTTTCCTATTATCCCTATGATGCCTTGCTGTATGTTTCTTTGTTAGCACTTGGGGTGTTTGCTGTTTTGGAATGGAAAGACGGAAATAAGACCTATCATTTATTCACACCGCTTTTCTTTACAGGGATTGCCTGCATTTTGTTGACAGCCATGGGGTTTGTATTAACCGGAAAAGGAGAGGCTGAATTTGTCATGGTACTGCGTGCCCCTATCTTAATGATGTATGAAGCCTTACAGCGTTATGGAAGCTTGTTGTTGATTCTAGGCGGTATTGTCAGTTTTGCTTTGACTGTAAAAAATGCTGCCGACATAAAGAGTGAATTATCTATCTTATCTATAAAAAATGAACTGATTAGTGAAAATATCGTGAACATACAAGAAAGCAGTACAGAAATAGCAACTCTTCGTCACGATATGCTCCGTCATCTTTATACGTTGTTAGATTTAAGCCGTAAGGGGGAGGGAGAACGGATTGAAAACTATTTAGAAAAATTGACAAAGGAAACAGAACGTATCTTGCCAGTGAAAATATGCAGTCATTCCGTCGTGAATGCCCTTATATCGCGTTCACTTGCCAAGGCGAATAAAGTGGGTATCCAAATGGATTTGCACGTAGAAGTTCCTGATGATATCACAGTAGCAGACAATGATCTGTGCACATTGCTGATGAATATGTTGGACAATGCCATCGAAGCAGTATCCTCTCTTGCCAAAGAAGAGAATCCTAGAATTGAATTGACGATGCACGTACGTGGACGCTATTTGTTTATAGAAACGATTAATTCCTGCGATCGCATTATTTTGTCAGATGAAAAAACTGGACTGCCTGCAAGTGGAAAAGGGGAAGGGCATGGCTATGGTATGAAAGCTATGTCGGAGGTTGCAAAGAAATATAATAGTAAACTGCAAGTTAAACAGGAGAACGGGAAGGTTATTGTGCGAACTGCTTTATTGATGAAAGAAAAATAGAAGAAAAAAACGCTGTCCTTTTCCATTGGTAGAAAAACAGCGTTTTTGTATTGGAATTATATTTTTAAAAAAGCAAAATATTTGTCAAGGATTTGATCATGATAGCGACGACTGATGGGGAATAACCTGTCATCATCCATGAGAACATCTGTATGTAATATTTCTCTGACATGGCTTAAATTTATGATATAGCTGTTATGTGACTGACAGAAGTTTAAAGCGGGTAACTGTGGCTTTAAAGCAGATAATGCCCCATTCCAATTATATTCTCCTTTACTGAGCCATATCTTTGTGCGATGTTGAGTCGATTCTAATGCGTAAATATCATGAAAAGGAATCGCTATATGTTTGCCCTTAATCTTAATGATAAGGCGTGTATTGGCATAATTTCGTTGATAATCGGATAGAAGAATTTCTTCGAATTTCTCAAGATTAATCGGTTTAAGCATATACCAGAGAGGTTGGGCATCAAAGCAGTCATAGATATAATCGCGATATGATGTGATAAAGATGATACTGCAAGTGATATGCTGTTTGCGTAATGCTTTGGCAATGTTCATTCCATTTTCATTGGGTAATTCAATATCCAAAAGTAGGAGCTGATAATAATTCGTATCTTGCTGGAGTATTTGCTGTATCCCAAGAGTGTTGCTGAATTGATCACTATCGTAATCAATTCCCTTTACAAGACCATGTTTCTTCATGATTTCTATTATGTTCTGATTTAGCTGGTGTGAAAATATTGGGTCATCATCACAGATTGCAATACGGTACATTCATCTTTCACCTCTTCTCCTATGACATCTGTTTATAGATGAAAGTATATCATTTCTCAATCTTTTAAACAATTTATTTTGATTGATACCCTAACGATGAGAAATGTAAAAGTGTAACCATCTTAGTTTCAGACTTGTCTCAATCAGTCTCTATCCATACTCCATATAGATAATTAGATTTCTAAAAACAATAAAAGACCATGCCCATTAATTCAGGCATGATCTCTTAGGGAATTAAAAGAAGGGTTCTATTTCCAAGCATTTGTTTTCAGCCAACTATGCAGCTGCTTGATCGTGACATCCTGATCTGTTAAAGATAATTTATCTAAGAGCTGTTTTTTAAGCGTTTCAACCGGAGAATCAAAATGAACTCTAAATTGATGATCATTCAGCAATCGTACCGAATAGATTCCTTGAATGGCTTCGATTTGAGGAAGACTCATTTTAATCGTTGGTGAGAACTCCAACAAATATTCCTTTTGATAATTTGGCACCACTCTTAAATAACGTAAAGCAAAGACAGCGGTTAAAAGGATGCCGCCAACAATTAAAAACATGATCAGTCGATTCATAAACATCCCTCCTTTTGAAAATAGAACCTATCTGCTACTTATATTATATCATATTCTAATATTTTTTACTAAAAGATTGTGAATATCATAAATAACCGCTATAATTATATGAAAAAGGGGGAGAATAAATGAAAACAACGTTTAATTATGATCATTATTTCTTGTATCAGGAATTATCTGACCATTTAATGGAACTGGAAAAGAAATATCCTGATATTATGCATGTAGAAGTGATCGGTACGACACCTAAAGATCGTCATGTCTATGCAGTGACAATTTCTAATGGTGACAGTGATAAAAAGCCAGCCTACTATATTGATGGGAATACCCATGCCGGAGAAGTCACAGGATCTATGGCAGCGATGCATACGATTGATTATTTAGTGACGAACTATAAAGAGGATAAGAAAGTGACAGCGTTGATCGATCGCTTTACCTTCTATGTAATTCCACGTATTTCACCGGATGGAGCAGAGGCCTATCTGACAAGTGAAACAAAATTGCGTTCAGTAGATCGTCCTTATTTGACAAAAACTCAGGAAAATGGGTTATATGATGATGACATTGATCATGATGGTGTCTTACGTATGATGCGCATCAAAACACCTTATGGTGCATGGAAAGTTCATCCGGATAATCCCAATGTGATGCTGAAACGTCAGCCCGATGAATACGATGGGACTTTCTACAACGTTTATCCGGAAGGTCAAGTAAAAGGCTATGATGGAGATCATTTTAAAAATGCCAATCCATTATGGGGACTGGATTTTAACCGTAATTATCCTTTTGGTTGGTTTAGTGAAGTAAGACAGCCCGGTGCCGGACCTTATCCATTAAGCAACATGGAAAATAAAGCGGTAGTGGATTTTGTTTTAGCTCATAAAAATATTGGCGGAGTCGCTACACACCATACATTTGGCGGAATGATTTTATGTCCGCCGGGAACCCGTCCTGAAAAGACATCTTCTAAACTAGACCAAAAAATACTAAAAGAAATTGGCAAAATGGGAACAGAGGAAATGGGATATCCGGTAGTGGCAATCTTTGATTCATTCACCGAAGATCAAGCCAGTTATTCTTCTGGGGCATTTGATGATTGGTGCTATCAGCAAAACGGAATTCCTGCTTATACGACAGAACTTTGGAATATGGTCAGTCGTGCAGGCATTAAACAGACATGGCCAAGTTTACCGAAAACAGATAAAGAAATGGCAGAAGAATATCAAAAACTGATTGACTGGTGTCAGGAAAATGCCCCTGAAGCGTTTAAGCCTTGGCAAACTTGTTCGCACCCTCAATTTGGCGAGGTCGAAGTCGGGGGATTGGATATGAAGTTTAGCTTGCAGAATCCACCGGTAGCTTTCTTAACACAGGAAGTGGAAAAAACAACGCGTTTCTGTTTAAGAATGGCGGCTACTTTGCCACAGTTAACTTTTGATCATATAAGTGCGACAAAAGTGGGAGAAGATATTTATAAAATTGAAGCACATATCGCTAATAAAGGATATCTGCCAACCTATTTAACAGATGAAACAAAGAAAATGAAGATCGTTTCACCGGTTATTGTAGAATTGATTCAAGGGGACACGAAAGCGATGAGTCCTGCAGAAATCGATTTGGGTAATTTGGAAGGGTTCTCAGGCGTGGCTACAGATTATTTCTTTGATCATTCAATCAATACATTTGATTATGAACCGATCATGAAAAAAGCCACATTCTTCGTTAAAGGAAAAAGTGGCGATACGCTTCAACTAAAAGCGTCTTGTCATAAAGGCGGAACAATTGAAACCACCGTTGTTTTAAACGATTAATAAAGAAGAGTGATCCATCCCTTTTTGATGAGGGAGGATTCTTTTTTTATTTCAGAAACTTTACTAGCATAATACGTTTCCATCTTTTGCAACTCTTGTGTAGTGATGGGATGCTGAGAAAAGCGTACTTTTAATACTAATTGATATATATCATCATCGATCTTTGGTGTTAATCGAAGCAGCCGTTTGTAATAGCGCAGAATATTTTGTTTGGTGTCTGCACTGTGACAATATTGGTAAAGCCACCAGCGATAGATGCCAAAGCTAAACAAGATGAGTGGAATAATCAACAGTAAGTATAAGGGGGATGAAGAAGATGAATCCGCAGTTTCATTATTTGTATCTGTGGTATTGGTTTGGTTTTGGTTATTTTGATTTTGTTGGGAAGAAGGAGTGTTTTCTTCTAAAGGTCCTGTGACCTCTTCTTCCTCATTTTCAATCGGAGCATAAGTAGCTGTCGGTGTGACATCAAACGGAATCCAACCGAAGTTCTGAAAATAGACTTCTACCCAAGCATGTGCCTGATTATCACGAACGAGAGCTGTTCCATCTGTAAAATCCTGACTGTTTAAAGAATATCCTTCTACATAACGAGCAGGGATATTAAGAGCTCTCAGCATCATAGTAGCGGTAGTGGCAAAATGCACACAATACCCACGTTTATTGACATTTAAAAAGTAATCGATAAAATCTTGATCTTCCGGGGTTAATCCGGGAGACAGTGTATAGTCAGCACTGTTTTTGACGATATTTACCACTTTATCAACAATATTAATAGTAGAATCATAAACATAAATCTGATCTCCTAAATACTCAAGCAAAACAGAACGTGTTTGATCGGGAATCTGTAAATAATGACTGCGAATATAATGGTTTTCCTGATCAAAAAGAGGAATGTCATCATTTAAAATATCATAAGGGATTTCCATATATTGAATTAAATAAGTGGAAGCAGCAGGGGTAAAGTAGAAGCCCTGTGCCTGTGGCGCTAAATTATTAAGCCCGCTTTGTTTGGAAATAAAATAAGGCAGGTACATAAAATTATCCAAAGGAGAAGTGTTTTCAATGACCATTGCATGATGGGTGTAATCAAATACGGGATAAGTTTCTGTCAATAGGGTTTCCATCGTTGCAACGGCGGTCTTTTCATGTTCGCGATAATCAACGTTCACATCGGGATTACTCCATTCATTGTTTTGATATTTCATAAATGAAATTCCCTTTAATAGTGTAGTGACAGGTTCATCGGATTGCACCGTTAAATCTACTTTACCGGTGTAATAGCGATTTCCCGCAGAAAGCAGGTTAGAGCGATTGGCATCACGCTTACTGAAAAGATCCAAAATAAGATTGATGCCTTCTTTGCTTAGATTCTTACGAATGTTTTCGGCCCATTCATTTCGCTGATAGTTTTTTTCCGGATAATAAGTCTGAATGCCCAATAATAAACAAATCACTAAGGCAAAGACAATAAGCGGAAATGGTTTGGCACCGATCTGATTCTGTTTGCGAACCTTCATACTCATCCATAGAGAAATCAGGCTGGCAAGATAGAAAAATAAGAGATGCCGCGGGGCTTCGATATTAAAAAGTAAAGGAATTCCGATATAAATAAGAGAAATCAAAAACGGCAAAATAAAGTGCTTTGCTTTTTGTGTGGTTTCAACACTTAAAAAGATAAAGGGAATAAAGGATACAATCAGAAAATAATTACAGGCGAAAGCAGGTTGATTCCCAAAGGGAATGGACAGACTTGAAAAGCCAAACTGAGAATGGGCATTATAAGCCTTAATGATAGTATTAATCGTTACACTAAACCCCGCTTTTAATACGGAAAAACTTATAATCATGAGTAAGATGTACAGAATCAAAACAATTTTAAGTGTTTTCTTTTGCTTATAGTAAAGAAGAAAATAAAAGAGGATAGCAAGGATACCGCTGATGATGAATGTCATCGACAGATCAAACGTAAACTTGAGCGGAGAAAGCATATTTAATAAAGTAGAGATGACAAAAGAGAGGATTAACAATAAATCAAGAGCGATGCTCATTGGGTTCACCTCCAATCAAAATATCATTTTCACTGATTCCCCATTCATTGACATGATAGTGTTCGCTGTAATGGGGCAGTTCAGGAAAATCTTGGAATATGTATTCTTTTTCTAGTGGGAAAGTCAGCATTTCCTGAAAATAAGTTTCGTATTGTTCGTTCTGACTGAAGGATTCGATGATTACCTCATGGTGCCGCATTACTTTATACATGATGTCAAAAGGGATTTCCTGAAGACATAAGTAGGTTGCCAGTGAATGAAACAAAGAAAGAATGCGGTCATTTTTATCCGCATGATGTGTTAGACAAAAAGAAAGCAGGATTTGGTCGTCTAAAGGCAAACTCCCTTCCTTGACCATTAAATGCTGACTTTTCATAGAGAGTTTCCAATGAATTCTGTTTAAGGCATCTCCTTCTTGATAAGCACGAATATCAAATAACTCACTGTAATCGTCTCCGGGATGATGCGGGTCATAGTAAACATTTTGATGGGTTTGGCAATTTAGCTGTTCGATTGTGGTCTCAATATTTAAAAGTGGGGGAAGGACCATCAAAGACAGGGTCTGCTTTCCTCTTTTTTTAAGAGAGATCAGGTTAAAATAGTCACTGAAATAAACATGATAAATCTGAATTTCAATGTTGCCACAATGCTGACCGGTTAAGATGATATGCACTTCTTCGTCTTCAAATGCGTAGTCTTGGCTTTGGTGAATCATGCTCAAGGACTGATCATATAGGAATGAAAAAGAAATTTTTCCAACGGGAAATAACTTCGTTTGACTGCGTTTGATAGTGACTTTAGCTTCTTCATTTAAAGAAATGACAGAATGATCGATCGATACTTCTAAGTTTGTCTGAAAATAGCCGATCATACTTAATAAGAAGCTGATGAGCGGAACGGTTAGAATAAAGATCAAGATTAAAAATGAAAGATAGCCATTATAAAACAAATAAAACAGTCCGGCTCCTAGAATAAATAAGAAATAGGCAAAACGACCCTTCATCGGATAATCCTAGGGCGTGGAGTGTCTTTTAAAATCTGGGTTAATATCTTTTTTGGATCAGATTTATCCAGCCGTGCTTCGTTATTTAAAAGAATACGATGACTTAAAATATCTAGGAACATGGCATCAACATCTTCGGGAATAACGTAATCACGTTCATGGGTATAGGCAATAGCTTTGGCAGATTGCATCAAAGCTAAGGTGCTGCGTGGACTTCCGCCTTGAAGAATCATTGGGTGCAAGCGAGTCGCATTAATCAACTCTACAATATAATGATAAATACTTTCGTCTAAATAAATATGGTTGATTTCTTTTTGCATCGCTAAGATGTCACTAGGTGAACTGACTGTTTCGATATCATCCAGCGGATTGTGTCTCTCTTTTCGCTTTAGTATTTCGACTTCTGCTTCTTTGCTTGGATAACCGATCGAAAGACATGCCATGAAACGGTCCATCTGTGACTGCGGAAGCAACTGTGTTCCGGCTGAACCAAATGGATTTTGCGTGGCGATGACCATAAATGGCTGGGGAGTGGAATGCGTAATTCCATCCACGCTCATTCTTCCTTCTTCCATGACTTCTAATAAAGCAGACTGAGTTTTGCTGGAAGTACGGTTAATTTCATCAGCTAATAAAAGATTGCACATTGCGGCTCCTTCTTTATATTCTAAGGTTCCTGTCTGCTGATTATAAAAAGAATAACCGATGACATCACTTGGCATGACATCTGGGGTAAATTGTATACGTTTGGTATCTAATCCCATTGCTTTAGAAAAAGCTAGGGCTAAATTGGTTTTTCCGACACCGGGAATATCTTCTAATAAAACATGACCATTCGCCAACATGACAATCAGAATCTTACGAATGATCTCATCTTTTCCGATGACGGCTTTTTTAACTTCGTTAAATATTTTTGCTGCATTTTGCATAATTTTCCCTCCCTATCCCTATTATACAGGAAAACCGTCCCTTTTTAATAGGAAAAACGAGCGCTGATGAGACGCTCGTTGAGATTTTAGATACAGTTGTTTGATGTGTATTTGTTTTGTGTGCTTGGTATTTATAAGGAAAGGAGACTGTATCTGTAAAGCATTATATCGAACATGTCTTAAGAATAGCGGGGTAAAATTCTAAAAAAATTCTAAAGAATTAATACTGTTTTCTTAAGCCTTTAGGAAATTGGTTTTTGACGATGCCATTATTTTCCTTATAAAAGGCTAGCGGATAGCTGTCAACATAAAGAACTCCATATCCTTTTTGACCTGTTCCTTCTAAAGTTTCTCCTTTTAAATATTGCTGTATTTCTTTGCTTTGCGCATCGAATTGATAATAACGTTTAACCATGCTTTGTTCTAAACAATGAGACAAGGCATAACCGGGTTCAAAGCGTCCCTTCTTGCATTCTCCTAAATAAAGTCCCTGACGCAGAATTTTTACTTTTGTCAGTTGCGGAAAATAAGGCTTAATCGCATAAAGATGCTGCTGTGAGTCAAAAATACAGTTAGGCACATCAATTTTTAAATGCTCTTGGTAAAATTGCTTCAGTAAGACCAACTGATCTTTCTTTATTGTCGATTCCACACAAGCAGCACGATGACGTTTCTTGTTGTTGTCTTCTTTTTGAAATAAAGCAATGAAGTGGCCTTCGCCAAAATGTTTATGCGGATAAAGCCGACAGCATTCTTTGTGATCGATTCCCGGCATCATACCATGTTGTAAAGGAATCGGCAATAAGTGAATATCTTCATGCAAAGCAAGTAAATGATCTACGACCTCTTCATTTTCTTCTTTAGCATAAGTACAAGTGGAATAAACTAAGATACCCCCCGGTTTTAAAGCAACATATGCCTGTTCGATCAATTCTTTTTGAATCTGTGCGCATTCTTTTACTTTATCCAATGACCATGTTTCCATCGCCTGATCTAACTTTCTGAACATGCCTTCTCCTGAACAAGGGGCATCTAAGATTACTTTATCAAAATACTCCGGTAACTGTTTTGTCAGTTGTCCGGGAGCCGTGTTAGTCACGATTGTATTGTTTAATCCAAAACGTTCTACATTAGAAGAAAGGATACTTGCTCTAGTGGCATTGATATCGTTGGCAATCACCAGACCAGTTTGCCTAAGCTGACTGGCCACATAGCAAGTCTTTCCGCCCGGAGCCGCACACATGTCTAAGATATAGTCGTCTTTTTGGACATCTAATAAAGACGCAACAATCATGGCACTGGGTTCTTGAATATAATACAACCCACAGTCATGATAAGGGTGTTTTCCTAATGGAAAGCGCTCATGATCAAAATAATACCCATTTTTCACAAAATGGTGCTTTTTTAATTGGAATTTTTCAATCAGCGGTTCTAAATTCTGCTTGTTAGGATTAAAATATAGAGCCTTGACTTGTTTTTGACTTAACGCATTGGCAAAATCCTCATATTCATTTTTAAGTAATTTCTTCATACGTTCTATAAATAATGGATTCATTCTATCACCTTTTAAAACTATATCACATCTATAATCAAAATAAAACAAGAAATGTATTGACAATATCATGGCAATTTGATATTATGTCTAAGTAAAAAGTAGTGGAAAGAAGAAGTGCCTGCTTCTCGCCCGATTGCCGAAGGCTTTGGGCTAATGTCACAAGATAACAATTTATCTTATTTGATATGACTGTGGGTGCGCGTACGTAAACTCACTTTTTATTTTATAACAAGCACAATGGAGGTGGCTTTTATTAGCAATAATAAGTATATCAACACTGGTTCTGATGAGTTAGTGAATGAAAAAATTCGTTTTAGAGAAGTTCTTGTAATTGATCAAAATGGTGAACAGTTAGGTGTTAAATCTCGTAATGAAGCTTTACGTATCGCAGGAGATGTATCTTTAGATTTAGTCTGTGTTGCCCCTAAAGCACAAACGCCGGTTTGCCGTATCATGGATTATGGTAAATATCGTTTTGAACAACAGAAGAAACAAAAAGAAATGAAGAAAAATCAAAAGATCGTTACATTAAAAGAAGCACAGCTTTCACCAACGATTGATGTTCACGATTTTAATACAAAATTAAAACATTCAATCAAATGGCTATCTGATGGAGATAAAGTGAAAGTAAGTGTCCGCTTCAGAGGTCGTCAGTTAGCTCATATAGATATTGGTGAAAAGATACTTAATGATTTTGTTGCTCAATGTCAGGAATATAGTGTCATTGAGAAGCCTGCTAAATTAGAAGGCAGAACATTAACGGCTATATTAGCACCAAAGAAGAAATAAAATTAGGAGGATTTAACTATGCCAAAAATGAAATCACACAGTGGATTAAAAAAACGTCTTAAAAGAACAGCAAGTGGAAAATTGAAACGTAGCCATGCTTACGTATCACATTTATCTCATAACAAAACGCATAAACAAAAGAAACATTTGGCTAAAGCTACTTTAGTTTCTAAGAGCGATTACAAGAGAATTAAATCTAGATTACAAGGTTAATAGGAGGTCGAAAACATGGCAAGAGTAAAAGGTGGATATACTACTAGACGTAGAAGAAAGAAAATTTTAAAATTAGCTAAAGGTTACTACGGATCAAAACATACTTTATATAAAACAGCTAATGAACAAGTAATGAACTCATTAGAGTACGCATATAGAGATAGAAAAGCATTAAAACGTGAAATGAGAAAATTATGGATTGCACGTATTAATGCAGCAGCTAGAATGAATGATATTTCATATTCTAAATTAATGCATGGATTAAAAGTTGCAGGTATCGAAATCAACAGAAAAATGTTATCAGAAATCGCAATCTGTGATCCTGAAGCATTCACTGCAATCGTAGAAAAAGCAAAAGCAGCTAACTAATTAGAACCTTCGGGTTCTTTTTTGTTTTATAAACGACTGACTTGTAAAGGCGATAAGATTGAGTATGGATAAGGAAAAAATAAAAGGAACGATCGGGCAAGTGAGTTCCTAATGATGATTTAGACAAATTATTTTTGACAATGCGGACAGTAGTAGATACTTCCGCCTAAGTATTGTTCCTTGCATAATGGGTGATGACAAACAGGGCAAGGCGACTTGTAAGTATTTTTACTAAGAAGCGTCCGATAACCTCCGGACCTGTTGAAAATATCTTTTTCTGTATCTCTGCCATGTGCGGCAATCATGGCTTTTAAGGTGGTTATTAAGCTTTCATAAAGACATTTTAATTCGTTTTCATTAACGGTTATCATTTTTCTTTTAGGGTGAAGACGTGCATGAAATAAAATATCCTGTACTGATCCGTTTCCAACACCTAAGATACGCTGATCCGTTGCCAAAAAGGCTTTGGCACTGAGTTTTAGTGTCTGTTCATTCAATAAGTTTTTAAAATGTGCATAAGTAAAATCAGGGTGTAGAGGTCCGATTGTATGAAGTTCAGTTTGATAATAGGGATGATCACAACCCGCTGCTGTTTTAAATGAGCCGATGGCGGCATACATTGAAGTAGTCATATTGAGATAACTTCCATCATCAAAAACAAGCAGCAGCTTGCTTTTTTTAGGCAGCGGCTGATTTTGGCAGTAACGCAGATTTGCACCGTCACGAAACCATAATGTATAATCTTCAATCTGTATTTCCACATAGAAATATCGTTCCACAATATTAGTGACCATTTTATTCGTGAGAAGTTGGTTATATTGATTGGGGTCTCCCATATAAAAAGTAAATTTATGGTCAGTAAAATGGCCGCCAACGTGAATAATTTTTTTATTGAGAATCGTTTTTCTTAAATCAGCAGCAATGCTGAATGCTTCTGGTAATTCAATCATCGTAATGCCTCCTTTCCTTTATTATAACAAAATCTCAGTAGGATCTATTGCTTTTTATTGCGGTGTTTTGAGGGATAAAAAAACGACTTTATGAATGAAGTCGTTTTATTTTGAATTCCATAAATGATGGAGCGGTCCACGCCCGTTTCCTAAATTCATTCCATAAGCAATAGCTTGATAGACATATTCTTTTCCGTGAATAATGGCCTCCATTGGACTTTCTCCTTTTGCTAAAAAACAGGCAATAGCACTAGAAAGGGTACATCCGGTTCCATGCGTATTCGGATTATTTAATTTTGGTGCAGAAAGCCAAGTGCATGTTCCCTGATAATAAACAAGATCATCGGCATTACCTTCAAAATGTCCTCCTTTAATTAAGATATATCCGCTGTAGTGCTGGCTGATTTTCTTCGCCGCTAAGATCATCTCATCTTTGGTCTGGATTTTCATTTGTGAAATGACCTCGGCTTCACTTAGATTAGGAGTAATAATATCTGCCAAAGGAATTAAACGTTCTAATAATTTGGCAGTTGCTTCATTTTGCATTAACTGTGAACCGCTGGTTGATACCATTACCGGATCTAATACAATATTCTTTGCTTTATATCGAATCAATTGATCGGCAATGCAGTCAACTAGACTAGGCTGACTTACCATGCCGATCTTGATGGCATCCGGGTAGATGTCAGTAAAGATACAGTCTAACTGATTCTTAAGAAAATCCGGAGTGGTATCCATAATGCCATAGACACCGGTAGTATTCTGAGCAGTTAAAGCGGTGATGGCACTCATGCCATAAGTATGTAAAGCACACATTGTTTTTAAATCGGCTTGAATACCGGCACCTCCACTGGAATCAGAACCGGCAATAGTCAGCACTTTTTTTATTTGACTGCGCAGAAAGGTGTTAACGCCTAAGCGGAGATCATAAGCGGCTTGGTAAATGTTTTCCTGTGCTAAGATAGCGGAAATCACGGCAATCCCATCGATTGAAGTCCCTTTGAACTTAGAGAGATTGTCTATACTGATGCCGCCGATCGCAACTGCGGGCAGCTGTGTCGCTTCCATAATTGCATTCATGGTTTCCATTGAGACCAAAGTGGCATCTTCTTTTGAAGTTGTGGTAAACATGGCACCAATGCCTAAGTAATCTGCTCCATTGGCTTTTGCAATTAAACCTTCTTCAATATTATGAGCAGAGACCCCTAAAATTTTATCAGGACCAATCAGTTCTCTTACTTTTGAGGCTTCCATATCGCTTTGTCCGACATGCACCCCATCTGCATCCACAGCTAAAGCGACTTGAATATTATCGTTAATGATAAAAGGAACGCGATACTCTTGACATAATGCTTTGATTTCTTTGGCTATTTCTATAAACTGATCATCATTCAGTTCTTTTTCACGAAGCTGTACCATAGTTACCCCACCAAGGATTGCCTGACGGACATCCTCTGCTAAAGAACGTCCATGAAGCCAACGCTGATCAGTGACTAAGTATAATCCTAAGTCATTTCTATTGAATTTCAATGTTCATTCCCCCAGTTAAAGTATCCATGTCCATCGTGCTCATGGCATCAATTAAATATGTACGGAAACTAGCTGTACCGCTTTGTTGAATTTGCATTTTATCGTTGGCGAGTTCACCGGCAATTCCCATCATCGTAATGGCACAAGCAGTGGCTTCTAACGGCTTTTCTTGATTGGCGGCAACATAAACGGCGATCACTCCGGCAAGCATACATCCGGTTCCGGTGATTCTTGACATGATCGGATGTCCGTTTTTTATCAAATACGTATGTTCTTTATCACAGACGATATCGATCGGACCTGTAATCGCAATGACGGCTTTTGTTTGTTGACTCAGCAATTTGGCAAAAGCAATGACTTCTTCGAGATTATCTTCATTTACCAGATCTTCATCATTGGCATCCACCCCGGAAGTTGTATTTGTTTTTTGAGCGATACATTTAATTTCAGATATATTCCCTTTAATGACACTAAATTGAACTTCTTTTAAAAGACGCTCGGTCACTTCGTTACGATAAGTTGAAGCACCGGCACCAACCGGATCTAAAATGACAGGATGATGAAGCGCATTGGCTTTTTTACCTGCGGCAATCATGGATTCGACCTTGGTTTGATTTAATGTTCCGATATTAATGACTAAAGCGTTGGTGATGGAAGTGATGTCGGCAGCTTCCTTGATTTCATCTGCCATAATGGGAGAACCATCGACGGCTAAAATCATGTTGGCGACATCGTTGACTGTGACATAATTAGTAATGCAGTGAACTAAGGGGTGTTCTTTTTTTACATTTTCTTTTATTTCGTTAAACATATTCTTTTCCTTTCTGATATGCCATATCCCAAAATTTTAATTCATGGAGAGAGCACTCTTTAAATATTTTTCTTAGTTTGTTTTTGTGATCTTTGCTGATTGTTTCACTGAGCTGATGAAATACGTCTGCCCAACGTGAAATGTAGTAGGCGTAAGAGGCATTGCTGTAGTCATTAAACCATTGCCCATAAAAGTGATGATCAAGGACATGCTTTGATTTTTTCACATAGTAATCGGCAATGAAATAGTAGCTGACCATGCAAGGCAAAGAGGCGGCTAAAACATCGGCCACATCTCCGCTTTTGGCAATCTCTAACATATAGGCCGTATATTCAGCGTTAATCGGGTGAGGGCGTCTGTTTTCAATTTCATCAATATCTTCTCCTAATTCTTGAAGATGCTGAATCCGACTGTAAGCTTCGTTTTTTTGGACGATCGATAACATTTCATAAAAATAACGCATTTGCTGTAGGGTATCTGCCTTATATAAAGCATAGGCATACACTCTGCCAAATTCTTTTAGATAGAGTGTATCTTCAATTAAATAATGATGGTATATACTTAGCTTTAAACTGCCATCCGCCATTTTCTTAATAAAGGGGTGTTCCAGATACTGCTGCCATATTTGCCTGTTTTCTTCGATTAATGTCTCTAAAAATGTCATAATTCCTCCTTAACAAAAAAGACGAACCCAAATAGGCTCGTCCTAAAAATACATCTAAGGATTCCCTACGTTGGCATTATCCAAATCAGGTTATCGGTCGGAATGTTAAGTCATTCCCTCTCAGCCTGCCTACAGGCTCCCGCTCACATCTTTATTATAACTTTATATTTGATTTATTCAATAAGTTTTTCTTTTCCTCGTTAGTTAATGACTTATAAAATAAATAATGATAGGATAGATTCAGGAGGTATGAAGATGGATAGTCAGGAAATAATAAAAGAACTGCAAATGATGGCAACAGAAAAATATAAAGCGAATGTCATTAAAATGGGGATACCGGAAGAAAACAGTATTGGTGTTTCTACCGGTGAGATTCGCAAACTTGCAAAAACATTGCCAAAGTCGGATGAACTGGCAAAAGAATTATGGAATACCGGGTATCATGAAGCTAAATTATTAGCTGTGCTTCTCTTTAATAAGAAAACAGTGACATTAGATCAGATGGAGGATTTGATGGAGGACGTCCGTTCATGGGATTTATGTGACCATCTCTGTAAGAATCTGATTATTAAGATCAAAGGTTACGAAGTGTTGATTGACCGTTGGGCAGAAACAAAGGAAACATATAAAAAACGAGCGGCTTTTACGTTGATCGCTTCCACTGCCATTCACCAAAAAGAAATAGATGAAGACGTGTTATCTCATTATTTGGAAGCCATTAAAGAAAATTCGGAGGATGAACGTGAACATGTGAAAAAGGCAGTATCATGGGCATTAAGAGAAATTGGCAAACGTGATTTTAATTATAATGAAAAAGCACTGCTGTTAGCTCATGAATTGATCGATCATGGCAATAAGACACAGGTTTGGATCGGTAAAGACGCTTTAAAAGAATTGGAAAACTTAGTAAAAGTAGAGGGCAGACAGCGTCTGATTTCTACACATACGCAAATGGGCAAGAAATAGTGTTTCGTTGTGGGACACTATTTTTATAATGGTATTTAAAATATATGAAAGTTTAAGGCTAAGAAAAAAGGCGTTTTTTGACTGGATAAAACGCCTTAATCCAATACAGCTATAAAAGTGCCATATCGATCAGTTCATATACGTAGGTCACTAAAAAATATTACTCTAAAATGTTTCCATTACTTTTAATGACGGATGTATACCAATAAAAAGAGTCCTTTTTATATCTTTTGAATGATCCTTTTCCATAATCATCGACATCGACATAAATCATGCCATATCTTTTCTTCATTTCCCCGGTTGAAGCGGCAACTAAGTCAATGCATCCCCAAGCCGTATAACCGATTAAATCTACACCATCTTGTATTGCTTCGGACATTGCTTTAATATGTTGACGCATATAATCGATGCGATAATCATCATGAATGGTATGATCTGCTTCCAATACATCCACTTGTCCTAATCCGTTTTCAACCACCATGATAGGTAACTGATAGCGATCGTAAATTTCATTTAAAAAATATCTCAATCCATTTGGATCAATCTGCCAACCCCATTGGCTGGTTTTTAAATGGGGATTGGAAATACCGAAGGCTAAATTGCCTAATGCCAAATTCTCATTTTTTTCAGTTGTCACACATCCTGTAGAATAATACGACATGGAAAAGAAATCGACGGTGCCTTCTTTTAAAATTTCTTCGTCACCTTCTAAAATTTGGATTGAAATGTTGTTTTCTTTAAAGAAGCGCTTTGAATAACTTGGATATTTCCCTTTTACTTGAATATCTGCACAATAATAAAGAGAATTTCTTCTTTCTTTTTGAATTAACAGCATATCTTCTGGGCGACATGTATATGGATATTGACAAATGCCCCCAATCATACATCCTACTTGATAATTCTGATCTATTGTATGGGCAAGCTTGACTGCTTTTGCACTTGCGATGAACTGATGATGTAATGCCTGATATTGTTTGACTAAGTCATCGTGCTGAATTCTGGCATTACGTTCACTTATATTTTCAATAACCCCACTACCTAAATCTTTATTTGATACTGAGTAAATCCCCGCAGAAAAATAACCGGTGCCTTTTTGGGTTAGACAATTAATCTCATTGAAGGTAAGCCAGTATTTCACTAAGCCCTTATATTCTGAGAAAATCGTCTGACAAAAATTCAGATAAAATTGGATAGTTTTTCTGTTTAGCCACCCATCATATGTTTTAGCCAAATGAAACGGCATTTCATTATGAGAAATTGTCACTAACGGCTCGATATTATATTTCTTTAATTCTATAAATACATTTCGATAGAATTCTATCCCACATGGATTAGGCACTTTATCATCTCCATGCGGATAAATACGAGACCAGTTAATCGACATTCTAAATAATTTGAATCCCATTTCTGCCATAAGAGCAATGTCTTCTTTATAATGATGGTAGAAATCACTTGCCGAATGTGAAGGATAAGAGTATTTTGCTTTGTCAATCTTTTCGGTAAATAATCTTGGAGCTTTTCTAGATCCTAGAATATAGTGGTCAGCCGTTGAATCTAGTTTTCCTCCTTCATTATAGCCTCCTTCAAATTGATTAGCGGCGGTAGCTCCGCCCCATAGAAAATCTTTTGGAAAATTCATTTTCATTCCCCTTTCTTTACATAACTTATTATACATAGTTGTCGTTGAAAAAACTGGACTACTTCAGTCCAGTTTTATAGATATGATATTGATTAATAAGAAGGTTGAAAAAGCGTAATAACGCATATTCACTCGAATCATCGTGATGGAGATCACCGCATAAAATTGTTTGATCAAAACAATCTGTACATAAGTTTGGGTTAAAGGTGATGAGAATCTTTTTGGAAGCACTCTTCTTTAGACATTGATAAAAACCACCGTTATGGGTTACGGCTATTCCTTTTATAGAGATATAGATAATTAAGTCTTCAGAAGTAGAATTTTCAATATCATAAAATTGTTGATAATAATTCATGGTACATTTACATATCTTGCCTAATTCAAATAATTGTTTTTGGAATTCTAAAGCGATCATCTGATGTTTTTCAAAACCGATAATATAAATATGATGTGCGGCATTGATCATTTGACTAATGGCGATATATTCCGCCTGTGTAATTTGGTCAATGATTTTAAAGTGCTGTAGAAGAATAGAATGAAAAGAAGTGGAGTCCTGCTCATAATGATAAGTTTGTTTTTCTGATTGAAGAGTGAACTTTCTTAATGTGGAGAAGTTATGATAACCAATCTTTTGACAGAAACGATTCACGGTTCTGCTCGATACATTTAATTGTACAGCGAGATCTTCTAAAGACATTGTTTTAATGATATTTATATTTTCCAATAGATTCTTGGCAATATGATAATTGATGTCTTGTGTGATTGAATTATTTAGATAAGCAAGCAGGGTATAGATTAACTGCTGCATATGTTCACCTCCGTTAAAATAGGGATCATGTTTTTAAAATAAAATTATTATATCATAAAAGCTAATTTTGCAAAAGCATACAGATTAAGGAGAATTTTGCGGTAATCCTCATAAAAAAAGCTCTCAAATGAGAGCCATCAATAAGGTGCGACGTTATTCTTCTTCTAGGCTGGTAGCATAAGGCATAAAAGAAATATTATAAATACGGTCTTCACTATCAAAGGTAATAGCGATATTCAAATCTCCCATCTCAAAATGGGTAGGTATTTGAACAACCGTGTAATTTGCTGAGTCACTTGAAAAAGAAGCTTCAAATCCGGAAATAGTTCCTAACGTATTAAACGTCGGTTCTAAGATGGACTTTACACGTCCGCTTTTAGCTAAATCTTCTAAGTTGGTACTAAATGTATATTTTTCATAGAAATCGGTGTAATCATCATTCTTAAAATCATTTGCCATAGAAAGTGCAACTTCTTCTTTCGTTCCCTTTACTAATTTACTTGTGTCTTTCCCCTTTGAACATCCTGCTAATCCGACTAAGGCAAGTGTGCATACACAGCATGCTAATAATAATTTGAGTTTTTTCATCTAAAACCCCTCCTCTTACTTATTATTATACTATCTAAATAATTTTATGCAACTATATTATTTATATTATTTTAAAATATTTTATTATTATATGAATCGAGCTGTATCGCTTTTATTTATAAATTTTTCGTGATATAGTATAAAATATAAATAAATTTATTGATATAAGAAATGGAGGCTTTTATGGCAGACTTGAAATTTTTAGAAGAAATCACTATGGCTAAAGGGATTTCCGGCTTTGAAAAAGAAGCAACACGTGTAATGAAAAAATATTTAGAAGATTGTACAGATGAAATTGTTTATGACAATATCGGAAGTATTATCGGCATCAAAAAGGGAACAACGGATTTAAAAGTAGCAATGACCGGTCATATCGATGAAATCGGTTTTGTGGTTAAAGAAATTACCGATGCCGGATATATCAAAGTTCATCCAATCGGTGGCTGGATGGGACAAAATATCCCTGCCCATACTTGCAATATCACCACTCGTGACGGTAAAGAAATCGTGGGTGTTTTCGGATCTATCCCACCTCATGGGAAAGGACCTGAGGCTCGTGACAAAGTAACGGCTCCGGGAGATTCATTCTTGGATATTGGGGTAGCCAATAAAGAAGAAGTAACGGCATTGGGAATTCGTATCGGAGATCCAATTACACCTCGTTCAGAATTTTTGCCGTTAGCGAATCCAAAATATTTAATGGCAAAAGCTTGGGACGACCGTGTAGGAGCCGCTATTGCGACAGATGTTTTAAGAGCTTTAAAAGGAGTAGAAACATCTGCGAATATTTATGCTTGCGGAACCGTACAGGAAGAAGTAGGGCTAAGAGGAGCTAAAACAGTAGGACAAATGATTCAGCCGGATGTTGCTTTTGCGATTGACGTATGTTTTTCTAAAGATCTTCCTGATGGGGAAAAGAGTGACGTTAAATTAGGATGCGGTGTCACATTAGGAGTATTAGACGGAAGCGTCATTGCACATACCGGATTATTAAAAGAAATGGAAAAAATTTGTGAAGAATTAAATGTTAGCTACGCATTGGATGTACTTCCATTTGGGGGAACAGATTCAGGTGAACTGCATAAAGTAGGGGCTGGGGTAGTGAACATGACATTATCTATTCCTTCACGTTACATGCATTCACATCGTACCATCATTCATGAAGATGATTATGATGCGACTGTAAAAGTATTAGCGGAGTTCTGTAAACGTTTGACACCGGAATTATTAGAAGAAATCAAAGCAGATAAAAGATAGATCCGAAAGGGTCTTCTTTTTTGTTTCTTAAGATATTTTTAAAGTTTTCGACAATTTCACACAGTTTAAAAATAATTTCCTGTTAATTTCTTTATACGATATGAGTGAAAAAAATAAGAAAGTTTGCTACTATTATATATATTCGCTATAATAGGGGTACACTTAAATAGGAGGTAAATTATGACAAACAAAAATATCTTTAAATACCTATTAGCAATGATCGTTATTGCTTTGATTGCTTCTAATATCTATTTATTTACGACAGTTAAGAGTCTGCAAAATAATAAAAACAACAACAATACGCAAAATACCAATACGACTGTCCAAAATGTAGTGAGTGATATTAAAACAAATGCAGTGGATGCCGTAGAAGCGGTAAAAGACAGCGTAGTGGGAATTCAGGTGTATTCTAATTCTCAGTTAGCGGGAAGCGGAAGCGGTGTGATTTATGAAGTGAACGGAAATGAGGCATATATCATTACCAATCATCATGTGATCAGTGGAGCCAGCCAGATTGAAGTCGTTTTCAGTAACGGAGAATCTGCTGAAGCAACTTTGGTAGGAAGTGACCAATACAGTGATATTGCTTTATTAAAATTAACCAGTGATGTTGAAATGAAGGCGATTAAAGTTGGCGATTCTTCTTTACTTGATCCGGGAGAAACAGTGTTGGCAGTAGGGTCTCCATTGGGAATCCAATATTCCGGAACAGTTACTCAAGGGGTTGTCTCAACAAACAGCCGCAGTGTTTCCGTAGATTTAAACGGTGATGGGGTTGAGGACTGGGAAATGTCCGTTATTCAAACCGATGCAGCGATTAATCCGGGAAACAGTGGTGGTGCTTTAGTGAATCTTGCCGGAGAATTAGTGGGAATCACTTCTATGAAATTATCGGATACTTCTGTTGAGGGGATGGGATTTGCCTTACCGATTAACCAAGT
The DNA here is from genome assembly GCF_000829905.1 of Beduini massiliensis. Classification (GTDB taxonomy): domain Bacteria; phylum Bacillota_I; class Bacilli_A; order Erysipelotrichales; family Coprobacillaceae; genus Beduini; species Beduini massiliensis. The sequence continues at coordinate 294,006 of NZ_CDPP01000004.1, read as the reverse complement.
AATCCAAGATATCGAACAAATCAAAGCTACCGGAAAGATTGCCAGACCGGTATTAGGAATCTCAGGATTATCCATCAGTGATCTTACTAGCTATGAACTAAGAATGTATAAGATCAATACAACAGCGAGTGATGGGGTTTATGTAGCCAGTGTATCCGATGGTTCAGCTGCCAGCAAAGGCGGAATCCAAACCGGAGATGTCATTACATCATTCGATGGTCAGGAAATCACAACTTATAAGAGTTTCGTGAAAGCCTTATATGCAAAACAGCCGGGCGATACGGTTGAAGTCATCGTTAACCGCGGTGGTAAGAGCGTTACATTAAGTGTCACATTAGGTGAACAAAGTGAAAGGTCGTAGAAATTACGACTTTTTATTTTGCGGAAATATAGTATAATGGAGACGGTGATAAAATGAAAAAAATAAATAAGACGCATTTATCGGTGGCAGTTCTATTATTAGCCGTGCTGTTATTTCCACTGATTACACAATATAAAAACTTTGTATTCCATACATATGAGACAAAGGTCTATCAAAAGTCAGTCTATTATGGACGCGATGATAGTGCCTCTGTCGATTATTACAGTTTAGTCGAAAATGAAAAGGGCTACCAGTTGGGCAAAGCGAAAGTCGTTATCAAAGATGAAACCTTTATACATGAGGGTGATGAAATCGAAATGACGTCGTTGGTGGATGATCATTCTTTTGATCATGTCTTAGAAAAAGAAGATTTGTATCATTACGATTTGGATTTAATCACAGGTAAGTTTTTGGCGTCCGTCAGGCAATTGACCTTGGAAATTAAAAATAAAACGACCGGACAAACGCTATCCATTCCGTTAAATCCATCAGAATTAAATGTTTATACAGGTCAAAATAAAGATTTTACGGTAAAAGAATTGTATGTCTATAAAAACAGGATTCAATTAGGCAGCATCAATTGTGCCAATATCGAGCAATGGAAAAAAGAATACGAGAATGTCCGTATTGAGTATCGTTATAAAAAACCGGAATCAACGAATAATGATCAATATGTGGTGTTCTATAAACAAGTGGGAACTTTAGATGAGATGTTTAATCATTATTCAACGGACCGTATCGATGTGAAGATGCCGGAAGATATCCTGCTTCAAAATTTAGATTTAAGTATCGTGATTGTATTAGAGGGAGAAAACGATCTTGCCTTCAGTATTAATTTAAGTAAAGTAAATGAGGTGAAATCATGAAAGATCTCCAATATATCTTAAAAAATATCGGCATTGGTTTAGCGGTCGTATCCTTGGCCTTTATTATTGATTTAGCCGGATATTATCGTGTTGACTTTATGAACAGTGCTCGTCGTTTATTTACCGGGGATATCTATTCTTTGACTTATTATGGAGTGCTGGTTTTATTTGTTATTGTCTTATGGGAGCTTTGGAATACGCTAAATGATGCAATGGAAGAAAAACAGCGTTTTATTGCTTTTTGGATTTGTTTTATATTAGTGATAATAGGTTATTTCCTGCCGGTTTTTGGATTGTTTAAACTGATAGGAATCTTCTTTTTAGTTGCAGTGATGCTGCATATTGCTTATCAGCAGTATTTATTAAAGAAAAAATAAGCACTGACATGTGCTTATTTTAATAATGAAGAAAGTACATTACAAAGGTTTGCCTGCCCTGAAGCATCTAATGTGTTATAATAATCTTCGAATAAAACACCTAAACCGGGAAGAACAGCTTCATCCGGAGAATGGATGCTATCATTGATGACACTTTTCAGTTCATTGGCAGAAGCGTTTTTTAAACGATGATGGACTGCTTCACGAATATCCATGATACGTCACTCCTTTCTTACGTAGTATGAACATATAAATAAGGAAATAATCATATGGAAATAAAAAAAACATTATGGATAGAGAACGAAGAAATCGAATACTTCATCCATTATAAAAAGATTAAAAATGTGTATTTAAGAATTGATAACGGGAAGATAAAAATCAGTGCTCCTTTTTATTGTCCTTTGCCCATTATCGAACAGTTTTTGAGGGACCGGTTTAAATTGATCAAAAATAAGATCCAAAACTATCGGCCCGATGTTGTTTATCAGGATGGCGGCTATGTTTATTTTTTAGGTAAACGCTATTTGCTTATTTTACGAGATATGAATGTGCCAAAAGTCGTCATCAAAGGGGATCGCTTCATTGTGTATTCGAAAAATATCAAAACAGTACTGGACTCCTATTTACAGGACTATTTATATCATTATATTAAAACGATGATCGATTATTATTGTCAAAAAGAACCGCGTTTCCCTGTACCGACCATCGAATTAAAGAAAACCAAACGACGCTATGGCGCGTGTTTTTATCAGCGAAATAAAGTATCTTTTAATCCTATTTTAGTGCATAAGGATAAACGCTTTATTGATTATGTCATTGTCCATGAACTTTGTCATTTTATTCATCCCAATCATTCTCCGGCTTTTTATGCGGAAATTGAAAAGTGGATTCCGGATTATAAAATTATTATGAAAGAAGGCGAACAATATGAAAATAACCTCAGTCAATAACCCCAAAATTAAAGAAATCATGAAATTAAAAAAGAAAAAGTATCGTGATCAGCAGCAGCGCTATCTTGTAGAGGGGGAACATCTGGTAGAAGAAGCCTTGAAAGCTGGTGTTGCAGAAACCATTTTAGCCTTGTCTCCGGTAGAACATGCATCTGTAGATGTCATAGAAGTAAGTGATGACATTATCAGTCGTCTTTCCTCGGTCGAAACACCGCAGCCGATTATTGCAGTATGTAAAATGCAAGGGGACAATAGCTTAATGAAAGAAGGAAAGCGCTATTTATTATTAGATGATCTTCAAGACCCGGGAAATATTGGCACATTGGTGAGAACAGCGGTAGCCTTTGGTTATGATCAGGTAATCTTAGGATTAAACAGCGTGGATTTGTATAATGATAAGTTTATTCGTGCTTCGCAGGGCGGCATTTTTTATATCCACTGTATCAAGCAAGATTTAAAAACTGTAATCTCACAATTACAAAACGATGGGGTTAGCGTGTATGGCACCAGCTTGTTAAATGGCAAGGCGATTCAGGAAGTCAACTTTCAGGAACGTCTGGCTATCTTATTAGGCAATGAAGGCAATGGTGTCAGTGAAGACTTGTTGTCACTGACCGATCAGAATATTTATATCCCGATTGTAAATGCCGAATCATTGAATGTTGCGATAGCCGGTGGGATTTTGATGTATCATTATTCAAAGTAAGGTTTAAAACGGTCATCAGCGGTCAAACTTTAATGGATTATAAAAAAAGATTCTTGTTTTTATCGGGAATTTTGCTATAATGGGAAATATAAAAACGAAGATAAGGATTAGTAAATATAGGAATTGTCTAAGAGAGGGAAACATTGCTGAGAGTTTCCTACAAGGAATATATTGAATTCACCTTGGAGTGCGACCAATCCTCGCCGTTACACGACGTTACCGTGAATTAAGGGCATGATCATTTTTTTGATTATGAATTAGGATGGTACCGCGATCATAGAGTCGTTCCTATTTAGGAATGACTTTTTTATTTGTAAAGGAGAATGCATATGAATGAATTATTAAAAATCAAAGAAGATGCTTTAAGTCAAATTGAAGCATGTCCTGACTTAAAAGTGCTGAATGATTTAAGAGTCCATTTTCTTGGGAAAAAAGGGCCGATCCAAGAGGCGATGAAATCAATGAAAACAATGGCGCCGGAAGAACGTGCGGCATTTGGACAGGTATCTAATGAAGTGAAGCAAGCCATCACCGCTGCAATCGATGAAGCAAAAGTAAAATTAGAAGCTGCGGCAATCAATCAAAAATTAGCAGAAGAAGTGATTGATATTACGCTGCCATCTTTCCATGTTCATGAAGGAACGAAACATCCTTTAACGATGATTGAGGAAGAAATGGAAGAGTTGTTTTTAGGAATGGGATATCAGATTGCCGAAGGACCCGAAGTAGAATTGGACCATTTCAACTTCGAGTTGCTAAACTTGCCTAAAGATCATCCCGCACGTGATATGCAGGATACATTCTATATTGATGAAAATACGGTCATGAGAACTCATACTTCACCGGTACAAGCGCGTACCTTGCTATCAGCAAAAGGGAAAGGACCGATCAAAATCATTTGTCCGGGCAAAACATATCGTAAAGACGATGATGATGCCACCCATTCTCATCAGTTTACTCAATGTGAAGGATTGGTGATTGATGAAAATATTACTATGGCAGACCTTAAAGGAACACTGCAGGTTTTTGCAGATAAAATCTTTGGCGAAGGAAGAGAAATCCGTTTCCGTCCTTCATTCTTCCCATTTACGGAACCTTCAGTAGAAGTAGATATTTCTTGTTTCAGCTGCGGAGGAAAAGGATGTTCAATATGTAAACAGACCGGTTGGATCGAAATATTAGGAGCCGGGATGGTCAATCCTAAAGTATTAGATATGTGTGGTTTTGATTCAAAAAAATACCAAGGCTTCGCCTTTGGGATTGGACTTGAGCGTGTCGCAATGCTGAAATATGGGATTGATGATATTCGCCATTTCTATAGTTCTGATTTACGTTTCTTAAATCAATTTAATAGAAAGGACTCTTAATATGAAAGTAAGTTTAAATGTATTAAATCAATATGTACAAGTAAAAGACATTGAACCTTCCAAATTAGCAGATTTAGTTACCGCTGCCGGATTTGAAGTAGAAGGCATTGAAAAATTAGCCTATGGGACAGATCTTGTGATCGGTTATGTCAAGGAATGCATTATGCATCCGGATTCTGATCATTTACATGTTTGTCAGGTAGAGGTGGCTCCCGGAGTTGTCAATCAAATTGTGTGTGGGGCACCTAATGTAGCGGCTGGACAAAAAGTAATGGTCGCTTTGCCGGGATGTGAATTAGCCGGGGGATTAAAGATCAAAGAATCTACGATTCGCGGTCAAGCGTCTAACGGAATGATCTGTTCATTAAGTGAGATTGGAATTGATGCTCGTTTCCAAAGTGAAGAACAAAAAGCTGGAATTGAAATTTTAGATGAAAATGCGCCAATCGGAGAAGAGGCACTGTCTTATCTGGGATTGGATGATGATATTTTAGATATTTCTTTAACACCAAATCGTGCAGACTGTATGTCATTGATTGCTTTTGCCTATGAGGTGGGAGCCGTTTTAAAACGTGAAGTGACATTGCCTAAAGCTAAAGTCAAAACTGTTGGTAAAGGGGATATCCAAGTTGCAACAGAAACAGAAAAATGCCCATATTTCGGAGCAAAATTAGTAAAAGGGGTTAAAACACATGAGTCGCCACAATGGCTGAAAACAGCATTGATGGCAAGCGGCATCAAGCCGATTAATAATGTTGTGGATATTTCCAACTATGTGATGTTGGAAACCGGTCAGCCGATCCACATGTATGATTATGATAAGATGAAAGAAAAGAAATTTATCGTAAAAACGGGATTAGATCATCAAGCTACTTTACTGGATGGGCAAAAATACCAGTTAGAAAAAGAAGACGTGATCGTTTGTGTCGATGGAGATGTGGGTTGTATTGCCGGAATCATGGGATCAGATTCAACAAAGATCGAAGATGACAGTACAAATATTGTCATTGAAGTGGCAACGTTCAATGGAGCCAGCTTAAGAAAGACAGCACGTCGTTTAAATTTATTAACAGATGCGTCACAGCGTTTTATTAAAAATGCGATTGATACCGCAAGCAGTCTTCATACTTTAGATCGCGTTGCCGAATTGTTAGTGGAACTTTCAGAAGCAAGTGAAGTTTATGACAGTGTAGAAACAGGAGTGAAACCTGAACCTATCCAAGTCAGCTTACGTGAAAATCGTGCGAACGAGTTGTTAGGAACAGCGATTACCACTAAAGAAATTGCGGATATTTTTGATAGTTTAAAATTTGATTATACACGAACTGATGGAAAATTTATTGTGAATGTACCGACTCATCGTCATGATATTACCTTAGAAGCGGATTTAGTAGAGGAAGTGGCACGTTTATATGGTTATGATCATATTCCGTCAACACTGCCGGTAATGGCATCTACGACCGGAGTGCGTACACCGGTTCAGCAAAGAAAAATGCTGATCAAAAACTTATTATCTGATCTTGGATTGCAGGAAGTAGTTACGTACACCTTGGTTTCACCGGCTATTGTCGAAGACTTCAATTATTTCCATAAAGATGAAAATGTCTGCTTGATGTCACCTTTAGGAGAGGAAAGAAGCGTGACCCGTAAATCTGTTATGCCAAGTTTGCTTCAGGCTGTAAACTATAATCAGTCACGTTCAAATAAAGATGTCAATATTTTTGAAATCAGCAATACGTATTCAAAAGACTGTGAAGTATGTACGTTAGGCATTGCTTGCAGCGGTACTTATTTAGTCAATAAATGGCAAAAGATAAGCAAAGAAGCGGATTTCTATTTGGTGAAAGGGTTTGTGGAAGCGATTTTCAAGAAATTGGGGATTGAAGAATCCCGTTATATCTTACAACGTGTTGAAAGCGATCATCCATACTTACACCCAGGACGCAGCGGATATTTATATATCAATAAGCAGCTAGTCGGATATATCGGACAGGTACATCCAACAATGGCGAAAAAATATGATATTGCCGATACGTTTGTGGCAGAATTAAACTTGAATGTGATTGCGGAATTAAAAACGAAGAAATTAAAATATGAAGCAGTGCCGCAATACCCAAGTGTGTCTCGTGATATTGCTTTAGTCGTAGACGTTAAAGAAGAAGCCTATGCGATGATTCGTACTATAAAACGTGCAAGCAAGCGTTTAGTAAAAGAAGCGGTCATTTTTGATGTTTACCAAGGGGAACATATCGAAGAAGGTAAAAAATCGATTGCAATCAATCTCGTTTTCCAAGATCCTGCAAAAACATTGGGAGAAGCAGAGATCAATGATTGTTTAACAAATATTTTAACGGCTTTGCAGAAAGAACATCAGGCGATTTTAAGAGGTTAAAATAAGAAGACATACTTTATTGTGTGTCTTTTTGTGTTATACTAAGAAAAAGAGAGATAAAAAGGAGTCACATATGAATAAGAAAAAAACACTATTTGCACTAGGGGCATTTGCCGGTGTCAGCATCACTTATTTTTCATTATGTCAGCGCTTGTATAATAATGTATTAAAAGGACACAACAAGCCGGCAAAAACAAAAGATGAAACAGATTACAGTGTCCTTGATTCGAGACGTCAGGCAGGAGAAGAGTGGGCGAAAACGACCGAGCATGCTTTTGTTTATATTTCCAGTTTTGATCATTTAAAACTAGCCGGATATCAGTTTTTAAATCCCGGCAGTGATAAATGGGTAATCATCGTTCACGGATATCAAAGCGAAGCAAAGTATGTCTATCAAAACGGGAAAGAATTTTATGACAGAGGGTTTAACGTATTAATTGTGGACTGTCGCGGTCATGGGCGCAGTGAAGGGGACTATATCGGAATGGGCTGGCATGATCGTCTGGATATCGTGAAATGGATCGAACATATTTTATTGCGCTATCCATCAGCTCAAATCGTATTATATGGAATCAGCATGGGAGCCGCAACTGTCATGATGACAACCGGTGAGGATTTACCTAGCAATGTGGTATGTGCGATTGAAGACTGCGGCTATTCAAATCTCTATGATGTTTTTGCGGATCAGATTAAAAAACTTTATCATTTGCCGCCGATTAGTGTTTTAGCGGGAATTGATTGTGTGATGCGCAGCAAAGCAGGCTATTCGATCGGTGAAGTAGATACGATCAAACAATTACGCAAGTCCAAAACACCAACGTTGTTTATCCATGGACAGGAAGATGATTTTGTTCCTTTTACTATGGTGTTTGAAAACTACAATGCCTGTGTTGCCCCTAAAGAAATCATTACGGCATCCGGAGCAGGTCATGCTTTAAGTCAAATGAAACCTTATTATTATTTAAAAGTATTTGAATTTATTGATCATTACATAAAATAAAGATCTGTTAACGCGGATTATCCTTTCTAATCGTATAGGGATGATGTACTGCGTACAGATCTTTTTCTTTAAATTCTTAAAAAGACAAATTATAAGAAATGTAAAGGCTTAAAAAAGAAAGATTAGATAGTTACTTATTTAAAGTTCATGGTATAATAAAACAAAGGAGGGGTGTAAGATGAATTTTGTGTTTATTTCACCTCAATTTCCAAAAAACTATTGGCACTTTTGTGATCGGTTAAAACGACGTGGTGTCAATGTGTTGGCGATCGGGGATACGCCTTATGATGCATTAGGGGATCAACTGATTCAATCTGTCACAGAATATTATCGTGTGGATGATATGGAAGATGAAAAGCAAATGATTAAGGCAATGGGGTATTTTATTCATCAATACGGAAAGATTGACTGGCTGGAATCAAATAATGAATACTGGTTGGAAATGGATGCTCGATTACGTACTGCATTTAATATTACGACCGGAATGCAGATACAGCATATCAACGAGTTTAAACTAAAATCAGAGATGAAGCACTACTATGAAAAAGCAGGGGTAAAAAGTGCACGTTATCATTTAGTTGCCACATTAGAAGAAGGAAAGACATTTATTAAAGAAGTTGGATATCCGGTGATTGTAAAACCTAATAATGGGGTAGGGGCAGCAAAAACCTACCGACTTGATGACGATCGGGCATTAGCGGATTTCTATGCTCATTTGCCGGATGTTCCGTATATTATGGAAGAATTTGTTGATGGGACGATTATTTCTTATGATGGAATTGCCAATTCAAAAAGAGAAGTGCTATTTGAAACGAGCCATGTGTTTCCTCAGCCAATCATGAATATCGTCAATGAACAACAAGATTTAGCGTACTATTCATTGCGCGATATTCCTGAGGACGTTAAAAGTGCAGGACGTAAAGTGGTGGCTGCCTTCGATAGTCAAAGACGTTTCTTTCATTGTGAATTTTTCCGATTAAACGAAGATAAAATAGGATTAGGAAAAAAAGGTGAAATTATTGGCTTGGAAGTAAATATGCGTCCGCCTGGGGGCTATACAACAGATATGATGAATTATGCCAATAATATTGATGTTTATTCGATCTATGCAGATATGGTATTAAATGATGAAAGTCATTTTGACCGCTCATCACGTCCTTATTACTGTGTTTATGCCAGTCAGCGAGATACGAAAGAGTATCAGCATTATTATCAAGAAATCATGGATCGATATTATCGTCATATGGTGATGTGTGAAAGAATGCCGGATATTCTTTCCGGAGCAATGGGAAATCAAATGTTTACCGCTCGTTTTGAAACTTTGGCGGAGGTTGAAGAATTTATTCACTTTATTCACGAGCAGAAAGGAGCTTAAATGGATACACACTATTATAAAGAATACAGTCCCTGTCTGCAAAGGCAGATGGAGTTTAAAGTCTACGGTTATGCCGGACAGCCGTTATTGGTTTTTCCGGCTCAGGATGGTCATTTCTTTGATTTTGAAAACTTTGGTATGATCGCGACTATACAGGATAAAATCGATCGTGGTATCGTTCAGGTTTTCTGCTGTGACAGCATTGATAAAGAAACATGGAGCAATCAAAGCGGTGATCCGGCTCATCGGATCTATATGCATGAACAATGGTATTATTATATCTGTCATGAATTAGTACCAAGGATTCGTCAAATCAACCGTTCAAGCAAACGGATTATTACGGTTGGCTGTTCGATGGGAGCGAGTCATGCGGTTAATTTCATGCTGCGTCGTCCTGATTTATTCTTAGGAACCATCGCAATGAGCGGTTATTATGATTCCGATATTTTCTTTCAGGACTTCTGCGATGAACACGTTTATGATAATACACCGGTTTATTATTTAATGGGAATGCCGATCGATCATCCTTATGTTGAACAGTATCGTCATTGCAAGATTATCATCAGTTGCGGTCAAGGTGCTTGGGAAGATGAAATGCTTAGAAGTACCTATCAGCTAAGAGACTTGCTGTATGCGAAAAAAATTCCGGCTTGGATCGATATCTGGGGAAAAGATGTCAATCATGATTGGCCTTGGTGGCAGAAACAATTCCCATACTTTTTAGAAGAAATATTAAAATAAAGACAAAGCAAATTTGCTTTGTCTTTTTGTAAAGAAAAAGTCCCGTTGTCGGGACTAATTATGATTTTAAATAACGATCAAGAATGGCTTGCTTAGCTTTCATTTCAAAAGTATCGTCCAAAGGTGAAAACTCAACCTCACCATATTTTAAATTTAAAGCACTCAATAGAATTTCGTCGCATAGTTCCGGATTTTTAGAAAACAGGGGGCCATGCAAATAAGTCCCAATTGTGTTTTTGTATCGGCACCCTTCTTGCTGATCATCTCCGTTATTGCCAAAACCGTATTTAACTGTTCCCAAAGGGGTTAAGCCGTTGATATGGGTTTTACCGGAATGGTTTTCAAATCCCACATAATAATGATCTTGATCTTGGATGATCAAGTTGTTGATGGCACGGTGATCGCCTTTTTCGGTATAAATATCTAAAACATCGAGACCTTCTAGTTTTTCGTCGTTGGCAGACATATAATATTTTCCAAGCAGCTGATAGCCGCCGCAAATCGCGATCAAAACTTTACCATCTTCAACATATTGTTTGATGGCATCACGTTTATTTTCTTTTAGATCGGCAGAGACAATGCTTTGTTCAAAATCCTGTCCGCCGCCAAAAAAGACGATGTCATAAAGATCGGGTTCGAACGGATCATTTATAGTGATGTTGTGGACGATGACTTCGATTCCTCTTTTTTTAGCACGATGCTTCATGATTAATATATTTCCGATATCGCCATAGGAATTGAGCAGATCGGGATAAAGATGACAAATATGTAGTTCCATAATTACCTCCAATAATCCTTGATGTAGCCGGCATTTTCTAAATATTTACGATATTCCAGCATTGCCGTATAGGTAAGTGTGGCGTAAACGTGGGGTGTAGGAGCAGCCAGCACAGCTTTAGTAATGGCTTCATAATCCTCGTAAACGTTAAGATGATCACTTTTACCCGTCGCTATCTTTAAACGTACCGCCATGTCATAGGCACGAATGCCGCCGATGATATATTCTTTGATAGGCAGTTTGGCTAAGTTTTCTAAATGAACATCGTAGATCCATGAAACATCGGTTCCATCCGCGTAACGGTCATTTAGCATAAATAAGCAGGTAAATGGTTCCTGATCTAAAGCAATCGTATCGATTGTCTGATTGAAGCCGGCAGGATTTTTCACAAGGAAAATAGTCATTTTTTTATCTTCCAATTGAATGACTTCCTGACGTCCAAAACGAGATTCCTGATTTTCTAAGACATCTTTAATAATCGTGTGATCGATGGCTAAAGCTTCACCAATACTGTAGGCACATAAAGCATTATAAATATTATACAGTCCTGCTTGGGAAATGGTATATTCTTCTTTGTTGATGATCACTTTTGAACCATAGGGCTTCATCTCTAAAATAGCCTCAACGGCATCATCTAAAGCTGGACGTTCGTAGCCACAGTTAGGGCAGTGATATTTCCCTAGATGATTGTAAGTGACAAAATCATAATCATAAGGATGCTTGCACACAATACAGTGTTTGGCATCCGTGTTCATTTCAATTTGCTGATCTTGATCATAGGATACATTAAATCCATAGTAACGTTTAGGGTTAGGGCAGTCTAAATGTCCTAATAGCGGTTCATCCCCATTTAAAATTAAAAGGGTATCTTGATGATAGGCAACGCCTTTCATAATTTTTTCTAAAGTTGTGTATACTTCTCCGTAACGATCCAGCTGATCACGAAAAAGATTGGTGATGCAAATAATATCCGGTTTGACATAACGACAGATCAAAGGAACATTGGCCTCATCAATTTCGATGATAGCTGTTTTTTCTTCTTTTTTAAAGAAACGGTAGTGATCAATGAATGAAGTAATGATCCCCCATTCCATATTGGCACCACTGATATTACTAAAAGCAGGGACTTTTGTCTTGTCTGCCATATGATACACCATGCTGGTGGTCGTAGTTTTTCCATTGGTTCCGGTAATCAACACGATTTTTACACGTTTAGAAACATGACGCATGATATCCGGGCAGATTTTACTGGCAATCTTTCCCGGTAAACTGGTTCCCTTTTTAAATCCTTTTTTCAAAATGAACGAAGCACTTTTACTAGCGAGGATGGCTAGGGTCGATTGAATCATATATTGCTCACTCCTTTTAATGGTTCCATTATAGTATTTTGAAACGGATTTGAAAAGATAAATGTCATATTAAATCCGAATTGGTTTTCCTTTGTATTCTTTTTCGATGAAAGCTAAGCGTTTTTTTAATGGTAAAGCACAAGCATATAGTTTCGTTGCTTTTAATTCCAAATCGAGCAAAGGACTTTGACAGGATGAAAAATTACTGATGATCGGAATCGGCGTTTTCTTTTTTATTTGATTCAGATAGCCCTGCCCTGCCGCCGTCATTCCTAAGACACGAATATAATCGATGGGATAAAGTCCTTTGGGCTGATTGATTAATATAGATAGAATCGTTCTTTGAATCCGAGCTTGCGTATAACGTTTGGAAGTCAGAGATGAAATAAAATCTTCCATCGATGTGGCAGTCATTATTTTTTTAGTCATCAGCTTATCAATGCCTTCATCTACTAAATGATATTGATCTAAATGGGGATTAGAAATCAGCTCATAATATAAAAGATCATAAAAATCTTCAAGCAGGATAGGATTTTTTTCTAGTTCTTTTGCCATTGGGGTTGTTTGACTAATATCAGTATGGTCTTTTAAGGCTTGACGAATACTGGTTGCCGAACTGATTTTTCCATTGAGTGAAACAGAATGAAAATCATTGGTACGAGCAATCGAGACAGGTTGGATCGGATAATGTTGTTGAATGATTTCCTTGATATAGCTAAACGCTAATAAATCATTCGGCAAACGGATTTCCTTATTTAATAAAACAGAGAGTGCCTGATTGCAGGCAGTGGGATAGCGTTCCCCCTGATTCATGGCTTCTTTCACTAATTGATCATACGAATCTTGCTGATGGGTGATGGTCTGAGCAATCTGACAGAGTTCATCGGCATTATTGGATTCACTCCCATAAACAAGCGTATCAATACCCAAAGCATTTAATAATGTTAAAGCACCGCTGGCGAAGTAGTCCGCGCTTTGAGTCGCATAATTAAAAGGCAATTCAATTACGAGATCAACGCCATATTCTAAAGCGAAACGGGTACGAGTCCATTTATCGATCACGCTGGGTTCCCCTCTTTGTGTAAAGTGTCCTGACATAACGGCGATCAAAACATCACAGTTTGTTTTTGAACGGGCTTGTTGTAAATGATAGATGTGACCGTTATGGAATGGATTGTACTCTACAATGACTCCTGTAACTGACATAGAAAACCTCCTTAGAAATAGATATATGTTTACTTTATCATACAATTTATCTAAAATCACCCTAAAAAATGTGTGGATTTTATAAACAATCAAACATTTTTAAAGAAATTAAAGAAAAATAGGGCGTTTAGGCAAAATTAAAAAATGAAACTCTGTTGTTCCGAGTGAATTAAGAAAAATAACACAAAAAAAGCTTAAAATCCCATAATTGAATGTGAAAATCATAAATTTTATTCTTCCTAACAAAAATAATTGTTTCGATATATACTAATTTTAACAAAAAATATCGCTACTTTATATAAAAAATCTAAATTTAGACCATCAAAAAAGAAAAGTGTCATAAAAAAGTTGTTGACAATTGTATACATTCCGATTAAACTAGAAGCATGAACCAGGTGCTGCCGGTTCAAGTTTAAAAAATTTATAAGGGGGATTTATAATGAAGAAATTACTCTCATCATTATTAGTCGCAGCAATGGCGCTAACTTTAGCTGGCTGTGGCGGTAAAGGCGATTCTTCAGGTTTGACAACTTATCATGATTATGAGTTGACAAGACAAGAAATTGAAAACTTCAACTTGTTAACATCAGCTCAATCAAAAGACTTAAATGTCTTGACAAACTGTGTCGATGGGTTAGTTGAACATGACAAAGATGGTAACATTATTGCGTCATTGGCGGAAAAATGGGAACCAAATGATGACAAAACTGTATGGACATTCCATTTAAGAGATGGTCTTCAATGGATTAACAACAGTGGTGAAAAAGTAGCTGATTTAACAGCAGAAGATTTCGTTACTGCATTAAAATACATTTTAACAGCAGATAACCAATCTAACAACACTTCAATGCCAATGGAAATGGTAAAAGGAGCGGCTGAATACTATGAAGCATCTTTAGCCGGTACAGCTACTGATGAATTATGGGAACAAGTAGGAGTCAAAGCATTGGATGACAAAACTGTTGAATATACAATGGTTGCGCCAAAACCTTACTTTGATACAGCAACAACTTATGCTGCATTCTATCCTGCACCAACTGAATTCTTAAAAGAAAAAGGGACTTCTTACGGTACTGGAATTGATACAATTCTTTACTGTGGTGGTTATTATTTAACTAGCTTTGAAAGCGGAGCAAATAAAACTTACAAAAAGAACCCAACTTACTGGGATACAAAAAATATTCCTTTCGATGAAGTTACTGTAGTAATGTTAGAATCTCAAGACAGAGCATTTGATATGTTCGAAGCCGGAGAATTAGATCGTGCATTATTAACTCAGGAACAAATCGTGACTCAAAACAAAGCAAACGATGAACGTTTAGTAGAAACAAGAGTAGGACAGCACGTTTACTCATTGTATTTCAACTATACATTAGATGCTTCTCAAGATGGTTCAGCAGATTGGAATAAAGCTGTAACTAACGAAAACTTCAGAAAAGCTTGGTACTATGGTATGGACTTTACTGAAATCGTTAAGTTCACAAATCCATATAGCTACGAATCAATGATGTCAAATGTATACTCACCTGAAACTTTATCTAAAAACTCTAAAGGGGTTGACTATACAGATATCGGTGATTTAGCTGCCTATAACCCAGATAAATCACAAGCTCGTTTAGACGAAGCTAAATTTAAACAAGCAAAAGAAACTGCAATGACTGAATTATCTTCTCAAGGTGTAACATTCCCGGTTAAAGTATACTTAGCTTACCAATCAGGAAGTAAAACAGAAGAAGATAAATTCCAAATCTCTAAAAAAGCTTATGAAGATAGTTTAGGAACTGACTTTGTACAAGTTATCGGTCAACCTTACATCAAATCTTCAGTAAGTGAAGTTTACAACAAAAACTTACAATCTATCATGGTAGGTGGATGGGGAGCTGACTACGGTGATCCATACAACTTCGTATATCAGTTATCATCTGAACCAGGAAACTACATGAATGTTAAATATTCTCATTTCACAGATGAAACTTATAACAAAATGGTAGATGAAGCAAACGAGATTACAGAATTAGATGCTCGTTACGAAGCTTTCGCTAAATGTGAAGCTTACGCTTTAGAACATGCCTTAATCGTTCCAGGATTTGTAAACGGTGTTGAATGGCAAGTTACTAAAGTTAATGATTACTCAAAACCATACGCTAAATATGGTATTGCCAATAGAAAAATGAAATATTGGGAAACAAAAGCAGAAGCCTATACTGCAGATGAATATAAAACATTAGCTGAGAAAGCTGCTAAAGCTAACTAAGGATAAAGACGTTTATCAATGGTTAAATATTCGATTAAAAGATTGTTACAATCACTTGTAACAGTCTTTATCATTATTACTGTTGTCTTCTTATTATTACGTTTGATGCCGCCTACTGGGTATTTCGCAGATGACGAATTATTAAAGATGACACCAGAGCAAATTAACACTCAGCTAAAAATGATGGGATTATTAGATAATCCATTCGTTCAATTATTCAGATTTTATGGGCAAATTTTAACATTTAATTTTGGGCTTTCAATGAAGCTTTCAAAAAATAAACCAGTGACGTCAATTATTGGATCAAAATTTCCAGTATCTTTAGCATTCGGCGTTGTTTCACTGATTATCAGTATTATTCTTGGAGTATTATTAGGAGTTCAGCAGGCACGTAAAAAAGGGAAATTCTCTGATGCGGCCGGAACAGTGTACACAATCTTTGTAAACTCTGTACCGCCACTTGTGACTTATGCCTTGATTTTGGCATTCGGAACACGTGTACTGGGACTACCGTCTCTTTATAAAAAAGGAAATTTAATTTCCGCAATCTTACCGGTTATCTCAATGTCTTTAGGTTCAATCGCAGGATATGCGTTGTGGACAAGACGTTACATGGTAGATGAATTAAACAAAGACTATATTAAATTAGCAAGAGCAAAAGGTCTTCCATACTCAACCATCATGACAAAACATGTATTGAGAAATGCGTTTGTACCTTTAGCACAGTATTTACCGGCTTCATTCTTATTGACAATCGGTGGATCACTGTTAGTTGAAAGATATTATTCAATTCCTGGGATGGGATCATTATTAGTTGATGCAATTCAAAAGCAAGATAACACAGTTGTACAGACTTGTGTGCTTCTATACTCTATTTTAGGGATCGTAGGGGTATTCTTAGGAGATATCTTGATGATGATCATTGACCCGAGAATTTCATTAGATTCAAAAGGAGGTACACGTTAATGGAAGAAACGAATTTAACTGAAAAAGAGTTATTTACATTAGTAGAGTATTCTCCTGAAGACGCAGAAAAAACTGGATATTCTGATTATTCTTATTGGAAATCAGTATTTGCAACATTCTTAAAAAATAAAGTGGCTGTAACTTTATTGGTTCTGTTTATTGCTGTTGTTATTTTTTCTTTCGTCGCTTTAAGTATTGCCAAATTTGATTACAATATGGCACCAAATACACCGGATATGTTATTAACACCAAACTCTACATATTGGTTTGGGACTGATTCTATCGGGCGCGATATGTGGTCTCGTGTATGGTATTCTTCACAGGTATCATTGAAATTGGCTGGTATCGTTGCTTTAGGTGAATGTTTGATTGGGGTTATTATCGGATGTTTATGGGGATATATTAGAAAATTAGATCGTTTCTTTACTGAACTTTACAACATCATTGCGAACGTTCCTCAAATCATTTATTTAACATTGATTGCTTTTATCGTTGGTCAAGGGTTCTGGTCATTAGCTATGGCGTTGATCTTTACCGGTTGGCTGGCCATGGCACGTAATGTCAGAAACTTGGTTTTGATGTATCGTGACCGCGAATATAACTTAGCATCAAGATGTTTAGGAACACCTTTAAGACGTATTTTAACGAAGAACTTAGTTCCTTATTTAGTAAGTGTGGTTATTTTGAGATTAGCATTATCTATTCCAAATACAATCTCACTTGAATCCACTTTATCTTACTTGGGATTAGGATTACCGCTTGATATACCATCACTGGGTATTTTACTGCGTGATGCACGTACGGTATTCTTAAATTTCCCTCACTTATTAATCTTTCCAGCATTGATCGTATCGTTGATTACCATTACTTTCTATTTGATTGGTAATGCGTTCTCAGATGCATCAGATCCAAGAAATCACGTATAGGAGGTAAAATCATGGAAGAAAGAAAACCAATCTTATCTGCCCAAGATATTGAGATCGAGTTCACATTACGTGGCAGAAAACTAAAACCTATTCGTAAATGTTCGTTGGATCTTTATGAAGGGGAAACCCTAGCAATCGTTGGTGAATCAGGTTCAGGTAAATCTGTATTCACAAAATCATTCATCGGAATGTTAGATAACAACGGGGGAATTAAAAGCGGGTCAATCATGTTTGAAGGGGTTGACATCGCTAAATATACAAAAGAAGCAGATTGGCTGAAGATTCGTGGTAAGAAAATCGCAATGGTTTTCCAAGATCCGATGACATCATTGAACCCACTTAAAGTAATTGGGGAACAAATTCGTGAAGTTATTGAACTGCACCAAGGAATTAAAGGCGAAGAATCAAAAGAACTAGCGATTCAAATGCTTGAAAAAGTAGGGATCACCGATCCTAGAAATCGTTATAATCAATACCCACATCAATTCTCAGGTGGGATGAGACAACGTGTTGTTATTGCAATCGCAGCAGCATGTTATCCACAAATTCTGATTTGTGACGAACCGACAACGGCTTTAGACGTAACGATCCAAGCACAAATTTTGGACTTGATCAGAAACTTACAAAAAGAAATGGGCATGACTGTTATTTATATTACCCATGACTTAGGGGTAGTAGCAAACGTTGCTGACCGTGTAGCTGTTATGTATGCCGGAGAAATCGTTGAAGTTGGAAAAGTAGAAGAAATTTTCTATGATGCACAACATCCATATACTTGGGCGTTATTATCATCATTACCACAATTAGGGGTAAAAGGTGAGCCTTTAGCAACCATCGATGGGACACCGCCAAACCTTTACAATGAAATTAAGGGAGATGCTTTTGCACCACGTAACCGTCATGCTTTAAAAATCGACTTTATTGAAAATCCACCTTATTTTAATGTCACAGAGACACATAAAGCAAAAACTTGGTTATTGGACCCAAGAGCGCCGAAAGTGGAACATCCACATGCAATTCAGAAGTTAAGAGCTAGACTTAAAAGGGAGGGTAATCAGTAATGGCAGAAAAAGAAAAATTAATTGAAGTCAAAGACCTACAGATTACTTTCAGAGTTGGTAAAAAAGACTTCGTTGCTGTTGATGATGTAAATTTTGATATTTATCGTGGAGAAACATTCTCATTGGTAGGAGAATCAGGATCAGGGAAAACGACGATCGGTCGTGCCATTGTTCGTATTAATCCAACCAGCAAAGGAGAAATCCTATTTAACGGTAAACAAATTAACGGAAAAATTTCAAAAGAATTAGACCGTGAAGTCATTCAAAAATGTCAGATGATCTTCCAAGATCCAATGGCATCATTAAATGAAAGAGCGAAAGTGGATTATATCATTTCAGAAGGGCTGATCAACTTCCACTTATACAAAGATGAAAAAGATCGTGCTGCAAAAGTGCAGAACGCTTTAAAAGAAGTAGGACTTTTACCAGAGTTCGCTTCTCGTTTCCCACATGAATTCTCTGGTGGACAGAGACAACGTATTGGGATTGCCAGAGCGTTGATTATGGAACCGGAATTTGTCGTAGCCGATGAACCGATTTCAGCGTTGGATGTTTCTATCCGTGCACAGGTCTTAAACTTATTGAATAACTTAAAACAGAAACGTGGCTTGACTTATTTGTTCATTGCCCATGACTTATCTGTTGTTCGTTTCATTTCAGATCGTATTGCGGTTATCCATAAAGGACGTATTGTGGAATTGGCAGAGACGGAAGAATTATTCCATCATCCGCTGCATCCATATACAAAAGCGTTGCTTTCTGCGGTGCCGACACCAGATCCGGAAATTGAAAAACAAAAGAAATTAATTGTATATGATCCATCTATTCATGATTATTCAGTGGATAAACCTAAATGGGTGGAAATCTTGCCAGGACATTTCGTTTATGCAAATGATAAAGAAGTGGCAGAATACAAAGAACAAATCAAAGACTAAGGTTCGCTTAGTCTTTTTTTGTGCCAAAAATATCGAAATGCCAGAAAGGAAAGCGAATACGTTTTTATTCTGTCGAAAAATATATACATGTATGAATGTTTTTGTGTACGAAAACCTAAACAGTTATTGATAAATTGATAGAAAATGATAAAGTAATAATTGGGCAAAAACTAGCCTTAGGATAAGGAGGAGAATTATGAAAAAACTTTTAGGCGCATTGCTTGTTTGCGCTATGGTTTTAACCGGTTGTGGATCACAATCTGGTGGAGGAGATCAACTATCAGTTTATCATGATTACGAAACAGCCAACAGAGAAGTAACATCATTCAACTATTTGGGTGACTACCAAGCAATCAACTTGCAAGTAGTAACAAACTTTGTAGACGGTTTAGTAGAACATGATGAAAACGGGAAATTGATTAATGCATTAGCGGATTCTTATGAAAAGAACGAGGATGCAACAGTTTGGACATTTAAACTTAAAGATGGGATTAAATGGCTGAAACGTGACGGAAGCGAATATGCTGACGTAAAAGCAGAAGACTTTGTTACTGCCGTTAAATACACTTTAACAGCAGCAAACAAATCTTCAAATATACCAATGGTAACTTCATTTATCAAAGGTGCTGAAGAATACTACAAAGCATCAGATGAAGGAACAGCAACAGATGAATTATTTGAAAACGTTGGAGTAAAAGCGTTAGATGATAAAACAATTGAATTTACAATGGTAGCATCTAAACCATATTTCGATACAGCTTTAACTTATGGATGCTTCTATCCTGTAAGTGCGGATTTCTTAAAAGAAGTTGGGGAAACTGCTTTTGGGTCAGATCCAGATAAAATTCTTTATAACGGATGTTATTTAATGAAAGAATTCACTAAAGACTCATATAAAGAATATGTAAAAAATGAAAAATATTGGGATGCTAAAAACGTGCCATTTGAATCAGTGCAAGTAACGATCATTGAATCTTTATCAAGAGCATATGATATGTTTGCAACTGGTGAATTAGATCGTGCAGTTTTAACACCTGAAAATATTATGGTATTAAATAAAGAAGGCAGCGAATACTATGAAAACTTAGTAGAAACTCCTGCCGGACCTTATTCATATGTTATTTGGTTCAACCATGATCAAGCTGGAAATCCAGATTGGAATGCGGCTACAAACAATATTAACTTCAGAAAAGCTTGGTACTATGGTATCAACCCAACTGAATATCAAAAACGTACAAACCCAATCAATCCATCTGCATTAAACAACAATACGTATACTGCAAGCGGATTAGTAAGTACAAGTGATGGAACAGATTACACAAAATTAGATGAATTAAAAGCTTTCAATGGAGATGGTATTACTCAATATCAACCAGAAAAAGCTGCTGAATATAAAGCAAAAGCAATGGAAGAGTTATCAGCACAGGGAGTTACTTTCCCGATCAAAGTAAGTTATCCATATCAAAATGGTAACCAAACTTCTGAAGAAACATTCCAAGTAGTTAAAGGAAGCTTTGAAGAAAGTTTAGGAAGTGATTTCATCGTTGTAGAAGGATTACCTTATATTAAATCAGCTACATCTGAATTATATTCTAAAAACTTACAATCTATCCAAATCAGTGGATGGGGAGCTGACTACGGAGATCCTCAGAACTATTTAGTTCAGTTAACTGAAGAAGGAACAATGAATCAAAACTATATTCATTTTACAGATAACGAATTGGATAAGATGGTAGCAGAAGCAGATAAGATCTTAGACTTAGATACTCGTTATCATGAATTCGCTAAGATTGAAGCTTATGTATTGGAAAATGCATATGTTGTCCCAATTATGGTTGATGGTCATCAAGTTGAGTTAACTAAAGTAAATGACTACTCTAAACCTAACGCTAAATATGGTATGGCAAGCAAAAAGATCAAGTATTGGGAAACTAAGAACGAACCATATACAAAAGCAGAATACGAAGAAGCTGCTAAGAAATAATAGGCAATTTCGCGCAGACTTATAAATTAAATTTAAACTTGAACACAGCACAAAAAAAGGAACTCCGACGGGAGTTCCTTTTCATATAGAATTATAAAAGCGCCATAATGGCTGAAGGAATAACAAATCCAACCCCGCAAATGATATTAGAAATCAATTTAGCTTTTTGCATTTGAATAGGTTTTATTTCCGGATCTTCTTGAATCTCCGTATCCACATAATCCAGCATCTGTCTGCTTTTTGCTTTTGTCTTGGGTAAAGGCTTTTGTTTGGTATGCCCGGGAATGATACTCACTCCATCTAGTTTTAGGTAATTAAACCACGCCAGCATCAAATAGAAAGCGCCTAAGAAGATCATTGGGAACTCAGCCATCGTCATCGCCGTGGATACACGAAGATATTGAGCCCATAAAAAGGAAAGGATCAAACCAATCACTATTTTAATGATACATTTCTGTAGAATCAACGATTTCATAAAGTACCTCCTGAATAATATGCATTATACCATAACTGTCTGTAAAACTATAGAAAAAAGTTAAAAAAAGTAATATTTAGATTGAAAAGTTCACTTATTGTGGTATAATAAACCAGTGCAATCGTGATGCATTCAGTATATGAAAGATAGAAAAATATTATGTTTTTCTCATAATAATTTGACATTACGCACTATCTTTTATATAATTGATTTTGCGCTAGTTGAGGTGATTCTTTTGAAGTGGAACTTACAATGGCTTTTAAAACAAAATAATGGAGAATTCTCGTTTTCTGATGAACTTGTTTTTCCTAAAGAAGCATTTCTTAAATTCAATAATTTGTTGGATTTAAAAAATGTTTACGTGCAAGGAAATGGCCGTTTGGTAATCAAGGATCAGCGTTTATATATCGATATGAAAATTACCGGGACGATGGTGTTACCTTGTGCGCTGACTTTAGAAGAAGTCGATTATCCATTTGAGATCGAATCCACTGAAGTGTTTTCTTTCGATAAACCTTCTCCTGATGAAGATGTTCATGAGGTGAAGAAGAATATCGTAGATATAACACCTATTATTTTCCAAAACATTATGGCGGAGGTTCCTTTACGTGTTGTCAAAGAAGGCGCGAAAGTAAAGACCGAAGGCGAGGGCTGGAGAATTATTAGTACCAAAGAAGAAGTAACTGATCAAGAGATCATAGATCCTAGATTAGCGAAATTAAAAAACTATTTTAAGGATAAGAATTAGGAGGGTGTACGATCATGGCAGTACCATTTAGAAGAACTTCAAAAACTGTAAAAAGAAAAAGAAGAACTCATGACAAATTAACCGCACCTACATTAGTGACATGCCCTAACTGTGGTGAATATACATTACCACATAAAGTATGTAAACATTGTGGTCATTACAACGGTAAAAAAGTTCTGTAAAAGATTCATCATAGATTAGATATATCTTTACTATGATCTTAGAGGCAAGATGATTGATTAATTTCAATGATCTTGCTTTTTTTGCTTTTAAAAATAAAAGTCTATGTTATGATATAGACAATATAATAATTGAGGAGGGATATTATGAAAGTAGTCGATATGCATTGTGACACAATTATGGCAATCTATGAGGGAGCAAAAAAGAATGAAACAATCGAGCTTCGTCAAAGTGATCTGAATATTAGTGTTGAAAAATTGGAAAAAGGGGATTATTTGACACAATGTTTTGCGATGTTTGTGCCATTGGCAAATGTAGAAAATGCTTTTGAAACTGTTAATGAAATGATTGATGTTTTTTATTTGGAATTAGATAAAAACAAAGATAAACTGGCACTTGCCTTAAATTATGAGGATATTGTGCAAAATCAAAAAGAGGGAAAGATGTCTGCTGTCTTAACGATTGAAGAAGGGGGAACAACAAAAGGAAATCTTCATTTCTTAAGAAACCTCTATCGCTTAGGGGTACGTATGATCACGTTGACATGGAATTATGAAAACGGCATAGGTTTCCCTAATTTAATGAAAAGTACAGACGGGACAACCGATTCCACGATTCCCAATACGAAAGACGGCTTAACACCAGAAGGAATTGCTTTAGTACAAGAAATGGAAAGATTAGGCATGATCATTGATGTATCCCATTTATCTGATGCCGGATTCTATGATGTGTTAAAATATACCACAAAACCATTTGTTGCCAGTCATTCCAATGCCCGTCAGCAATGTAATCATGTCCGCAATATGACGGATGATATGATTTTGAAATTAGCGGAGCGTGGAGGGGTGATGGGGATTAACTATGCAGCCAGCTTCTTAGAAGTCCCATCTGAAGATGATCCTCATTTTATGTCGACCATCGATAATATGGTAAAACATATTCAATATATTAAAAACCTGGCAGGAATTGACTGCATTGGGTTAGGCAGCGATTTTGACGGGATACCACAAAATTTAGAGATGAAAGATGCTTCTCAATTACCTTTATTAGAAAAAGCAATGATCGAAGCAGGATTTAGTCAAGAGGAAATTGAAAAGGTATTTTATAAGAATGTATTGCGTGTTTTTAAAGAAGTCCTTTAAATAGAATGTGAGCAACTTCTAAGAAGTTGCTTTTTTTTATTAAAATAAGTGTACAAATCAAGGTAATTTGCTTATAATAGTGGTAAGAAGTGTATAAAAGTGGAACAAAGTGGGTGATATGGGCATGTTCATGGGTGAATTTAGACATAATATTGATACAAAAGGCCGTTTAACATTGCCTTCTAAGTTTCGTGACGCTTTTGATGCTTCAGTCGTTGTGACCCGTGGATTTGACGGGTGCTTGAATGTTTATTCGCTAGATCAATGGCAAAAAGTATTTGAAAAACTGCAAAAGATGCCGACAAATAAAAAAGAGGCACGTACTTTTGTGCGTTTATTTACAGCTAAAGCATCAGAAATTGAATTTGATAAGCTGGGGCGAATTAATTTGCCTAAACCTTTGGTTGATGAAGGACATTTAGAAAAAGAGTGTGTCATTGTGGGAGTAGGAGACCATGTGGAAATATGGAATGCTGCGGCTTGGGATGATTACTACAACGACGAAAAAGACAATTTTGAAAATATATCTGAATCTTTAGAAGATTTTGAATTTTAGGAGAGAACAATATGTTTGAACATATCAGTGTCATGCTTAATGAAGCAGTAACAGGATTAAATATTAAAGAAGATGGAATCTATGTGGACTGTACGTTAGGCGGCGGCGGTCATAGTTCAAAGATTTTGTCACAGCTGACGTCGGGACATCTATATGCTTTTGATCAAGATGAAACGGCAATCAAAGCAGCTCAAGCTAAATTATCAGAAATATCCGATCATTTCACAATTATCCATTCTAATTTTGTGCATCTAAAGGAAAAGCTGAACGAATTAGGGGTGGAAAAGGTAGATGGTATTCTATTTGATTTAGGTGTATCCAGTCCGCAGTTTGATGAAGGCGGACGAGGATTCAGCTACAACTATGATTCTCGCTTGGATATGCGAATGGATCAGCGTCAGAGCTTAGATGCTTTTCAGATTGTCAATGAGTATCCTTATGAAAAAATAGTAAAGCTATTATATATGTATAGTGATGAAAAGTTTGCAAAGCAAATTGCCAGAAAGATTGAAAGCAGAAGAAAAGAAAAGCCGATTGAAACAACTTTTGAACTTGTGGAAATCGTGAAAGAGGCAATTCCGGCACCTGCTCGACGAAAAGGCGGGCATCCGGCAAAAAGAACGTTTCAGGCATTGCGAATCGCTGTGAATGATGAATTAAATGTATTTGAATCAGCCTTAAATCAAGGGCTGAGCATGTTGAATGTGGGGGGCAGAATATCGGTGATTACATTCCATTCGTTGGAAGACCGAATCTGCAAAACAATTTTTAAAGAAAAGACAGAAGTAAAAAATGTACCCGGACTGCCAGTGCTGCCGGATTATCTTCTACCGAAGTTTAAACTAATAAATAGGAAAGCGTACACTGCCAGTGCAGACGAATTGGAAATGAACCATCGTGCACACTCGGCAAAACTGCGTGTTATAGAGAGGGTGGCTAATGATGAAGAAAAATAAAAAGAAAAGCTTTGAAACGAAAGCCAGATATTGTTTAATCGCAGCATTCAGTATTTATATCGTGGGTGGATTAGCTATCAAATCCATTGAATCTTCAATGAATGTGGAGCAGCAGATTATAGAGGGAAAAATCCAAACATTAAAAAGCGATATCGATGGATTAGATATCGAAAGACAAAATATGACATCTTTTGCACATTTAAATGACGTGGCCACTGGTCAGGGTTTTTCATACAGCCATAATGATGTAACAGCGTACGTAACAAGTGAGTAGTTGATATGAAGAAGATCAGTCATATTAGCCTGCTGCAGCTTGCCTTCGGCGCTGTTTTTTTGGCGTTAGCTTTGAATGTCATTTATTTATCCATCAGCGGCGTTCATTTTATCAGCGGGAAAAATATTCGCGATTTTGCGACTGGAAATGGGATTACCACTCGGACACTTTATGCCTCTCGAGGAAGTATCTATTCAGCCGATAATGAATTATTGGCAGGGGATATCGTTTCTTATAAATTAGTCGCTTATTTAAGTGAAACAAGAAAAGACATCGGGGATGTTCCAGCTTATGTTACCGATCCGGTTGCTTATGCTAAGGCTTTATCGCCTATTTTAAATATGCCCGAAGAAGATATGTTGGAAATTCTGCAATCAGAAGGACAGTACTTAGTAGAGTTTGGTACTTATGGGAATGATCTGACACCGGCCACCAAAAGTAAAATCGAAGCTTTGGGGTTATCCGGATTAGAATTGACGGCACAAACAAAGCGTAATTATCGTTATGGTGATTTTGCTTCTTATATTTTGGGGTTTGCTTCTAATAATGAAGAAGAACATGAAATTATAGAAGGAAAAATGGGACTGGAAGCTGTCATGGAAGATTATTTGAAAGGAAAGAACGGAACCATTCAATATTTAACAGATTCCTTGGGATATAATCTGCCAAACGGAATGACCAATAAAATAGAGGCAAAAAATGGAAATGATGTTTATTTGACGATTGATACCAACGTTCAGCGTGATTTGGAACTGCAGGTTAAAAATCTAGCACAGGTCGACACTGTTGAAGCTGTTTGGGCGGCGGTGATGGAAGCGAAAACCGGAAAAATCTTAGCTATTGCTACTTCACCATCCTTTGATCCAAATGTTAAAGATATTGAAACATATAATGACCCTTTTATTAATACACCGCATGAAGTCGGATCGGTCATGAAGCCATTTGTTTATCTGACTGCCTATGATCAAGGAGTGGATCTAAATCAAACCTTTATGTCAGGAAGTTTCGATGTTGGTGATGGTGGGCAGTATATTTCCGATTGGAATTTAAGCGGTTGGGGAACCATGAGTTTAAATGATGGATTGATTCGTTCAAGTAATACGGCAATCGCGACGATTTTAACGAACTACGTATCTAAAGAAACACTGCGTGATAAATACTATAAATTAGGGTTCTTTCAAGATAGTACGGTATCGGGACTGCAAAGCCAGGCAGGACTCGATAACATGGACGGGTCTTTGCGAGACTTTATTTCTGCCGGGTTCGGTCAGTCATCAAGCTGGACAGCCTTGGAAATGCTGAAAGCCTATTCTGTATTTGCCAATGATGGAAGTACGGTAGAGCCGTATGTAGTAGATTATGTATTAGACAGTGAAACAAAATCTGTCGTTCAAAAAACAGAAACAAAGAAAAGTGATAAGATTTTCTCGAGCGAAGCAATTGAGCATGTGAAGTCATTGATGTCGGAGGTTATTAATAATCCGGAAAAAGGATCAGGGACCGCTTTTAAAATGGATGATGTTCATTTATTCGGTAAAACCGGTACCGGAGAGTTAATCGAAAACGGTGCCTATGCCAGTGGCAAATATACGTATTCATTGGCCGGACTTGCTCCTTACGATGATCCCGAAATCATCGTCTTTACAGGGATGCGAAGCCGTGATGTTACCGAAGCACGTTTTGTGGCTCAGCCGGAATTAGTGAAAACCATGGTACGCAGTGCTTTATCTAGTTTAAATCAGAAAAAGACCGGTACAACAAGTCAAAGTACTCTGGAGTTTACGTTAAATAACTTTACAAATCAAAGTGTTGATTATGCCCGCAGTATGGTCGAATACAACAAGGCAAGTGCCGAGGTCATCGGCGATGGTCAAACGATTATCGATCAATTGCCTAAAGGGGGGCAAAAGATTGCCGTCAACAGTAAAGTATTCCTTTTGACAGATGGCTTCAACGTGACGATGCCAAACATGAGTGGCTGGTCACGAAAAGATGTCTCTTCATTTTGTTCACTGACCAATATGAATATTCAATTTAATGGAAGTGGTTCAGTCAATAGTCAAAGCATACCGGAAGGGACACCCATCTCCGGGGATATGGAAATCAGCGTCGATGCGACTTAACGCTGTTTCTTGATAAATAGATAGTCTGTGACAGAATTGCTTGGTTAAAAAGTAAAACATTTATAAGAAATAATATGCCGGATAAGATCGAAACTTGAAATATCAGTTGATCGTATCCGGCTTTTTTATTCTATCATGCGAAAAAAAGATTTTATGTGGTAAGATAAGACATTCTAATTATAAAAATAAATGTGTTTTTATTTGATGCTTCTTTTGACTTTGTGAGAGATGCCAATCATCATTTGTTTGTCTGCTTATGGTTATCATGTTGATGTGGTCAAGCGGGCATTTATCCTATTTGGCGAATTAAACTGGTCTATAAGACCGGTTTTTTTCATATTATTTAGGGGTGGTGATCATAATGTTGTACGAGATATCCAAAAAGAAAATGAAATACATAAAATACGGAGCCATCTTTATTTGTTTATGTATCATTTTAAAACTGTTTTATATTCAAATCGTGAGTTACTACACGCTGAGTGAGAAGGCTACGACACTATGGCAGCGAAGTTTTCCGATTGAAGCAACCCGCGGCGAAATTTTAGATCGTAATGGGGACTCAATTGTTACCAATCTGACGACATCTTCTTTAGTCGTCATTCCGTCACAGATCAAGGATCCAATCAGCGCTGCCAGTGCCTTAGCACCTATTTTGCAATGCGATGAAGCAACGTTGCTTGCAAAACTATCTAAGAAAGTATCAATCCAGCGTATTTCACCGGAAGGACGTCAGTTGAGTGAAGATCAATCTCTTGCGATTGACAACCTTAAAATTCCCGGGGTATATCTGATCAAAGATACGAAACGTTATTATCCAAATGGGAATTATTTAGCGCAGACGTTGGGTTTTGTTGGTATTGATAATCAGGGTCTGGCTGGACTAGAACTTAAATATAATGATTATTTGAGTGGAAAGAATGGCAGCA
Source organism: Beduini massiliensis (assembly GCF_000829905.1). GTDB lineage: Bacteria > Bacillota_I > Bacilli_A > Erysipelotrichales > Coprobacillaceae > Beduini > Beduini massiliensis. The sequence goes on along the minus strand of NZ_CDPP01000004.1, from coordinate 265,032 downwards.
TTGAATACTATATGGATGCAAAAGGGAATAACCTGCCGATTTATTCTTCTGATTATGTTTATCCGACAAATGGCATGGATATTGAACTGACTATTGATAAACGTTTGCAGGATATTGTGGAAAGGGAATTAAACAATGCTTATGATACGTATAATCCCGATGGTATTTGGGCATTGATGATGAATCCCAAGACGGGTGAAATCTTATCGATCTGTTCAAAACCGGATTTTGATCCTAATCATTATCAGGACTATGATTCTTCAACGTATAATCAAAATATTCCGGTATGGAAGACGTATGAACCGGGATCAACCTTTAAAATTATTACATTTGCCAGTGCTTTAAATGAAAAGCTGTTTGATATGGATAAAGATACGTATTACGATAAAGGATATGAGATTGTTGGTGGGGCTAGAATCAAATCGTGGAAAGCTGGCGGACATGGCCTGCAGACGTTCCGAGAAGTCTTACAGAACTCTTCCAACCCGGGATTCGTGGAAATTGGGAGACGTTTGGGAAAAGATAAGCTGTATCAATATGTACAGGACTTCGGACTCACTAAAAAGACCGGTGTAGATCTCGTCGGAGAAAGCAGCGGAATCATGTTCAACTATGATAAATTCGGTCCGTTGGAGCAAGCGACCGTTTCATTTGGTCAAGGGATTTCGATTACACCGATTCAGTTAGTGACCGCTGTCAGTGCCTGTGTCAATGGCGGGCATTTGAATCAGCCTTATATTTTAAATAAAGTCATTAATCCTTATACCAAAGAAGCTATTTATGAAGCCACAACGACGCATGTTCGTGATGTCATCAGTGAGGAAACTTCTGCTTTAGTACGGGATGCTTTAGAAGGCGTAGTCGCAAACGGCGGAGGTAAAAATGCTTATATTGAAGGTTATCGCATCGGTGGAAAAACCGGAACGGCTCAAAAGGCAGTGGATGGAAGCTATGTCGGTGGTGGCTATATTCTTTCCTTTTTAGGCGTGGCACCGGTTGACGATCCGGAAGTTGTCCTTTATATTGCGATGGATAACGCTAAAAACTGTGTTCAGTATGGAGGGACAACGGTTGCTCCGATTGCAAGAAAAATCTTAGTGGATGTATTAAATGTCTTAGGGGTTGAAAAGGTAACAGAGCAAAAAGAAAAAACGTATACATGGATGGATATTCCAAAATATACAGTCGATCAATATATTGGTTTAAGTAAGAGCGAAGTCAAGAGTGACCATTTCAAGTTTAAATTTGTCGGTGAAGGAGATACTGTGATTGACCAATTACCGCGTGTTAATGATAAACAAGAGGATGGCTCGACTATCATCATTATGTTAGGGGACTCTGATTCGTAGAGTCCTCTTTTTTTAGACTTGTATATTGCAAGAAAGTATTGTACAGTGAAACTAACAGGCACACATGGACTTGTTTGAAATTAGGAACACATTCGTAAATGCGCTTTTAAAAGTCAGAAACAGATAAAAAGGTGTGACTATCAGCGACAAATTGCCTAGAGATTAATTTTTGCCTTTGATTGAAAAGCAGACGTGTTTATGTTAATATGGTTAAGGAAATTAAATAAAGGGGAAATACGATGGAATTCATGAAAATATTTTTCAGTTTTATATTAGGATTCATAATTACATTTATTGCTATGCCGCGTTTCATCCCGTTTCTAACTAAATTGAAATTCGGTCAGGTAGAAAGAGAAGAAGGACCAGAGAGTCATAAAATTAAAGGTGGAACACCAACGATGGGTGGGATTGTTTTCATTGCTGCTTCAGTGATTGCAGTTTATTTGACATTTCCATCATACATATTGGACCCAACTGTAGGCTTAATCACATTGATGTTTGTGGGTTATGGTCTGATTGGATTTATAGATGATTATTTAATCGTCGTTAAAAAAACAAACTTAGGGTTATCGGCAGCCAAAAAATATTTGATGCAGTCTGTTTTAGCGGTCTTATTTTATGTGTTGGCACTGAACTTCGTGCCGGGATTTTCAACCGTTATTACGATACCGGTGATTCGTACATCTGTAGATATAGGATTCTTATATCCGGTTTTAGTTTACTTTATGTTTACGGCTACCTCTAATGGAGTTAACTTGTCCGATGGATTAGATGGTCTCGCAACCGGATTATCAATGGTGGCAATCGCTCCATTTGTGATTTTTGGTTTAATGAGCAAGACGTATGCAATCAGTATTTACGGAATGGCAGTAATCGGTGCACTGCTAGGGTTTATGATGTATAACTATCATCCGGCTAAGATCTTCATGGGAGACAGCGGATCGCTTTCTTTAGGAGGGTTATTGGCGGTATTGGCTATTTTTGCGAAACAAGAACTTTTACTGCTGCTGGTTGGCGGAGTATTTGTTGTGGAAACATTATCGGTCATTATCCAAGTCACTAGTTTTAAACTAACCGGGAAACGTGTCTTTAAAATGGCACCGCTCCATCATCATTTTGAATTATTAGGATGGGCAGAACAGCAAGTGGTGATCTCATTTTGGTTAGGCGGCTTCATCTGTGGAATGGTTGGAATCGTCTTAGGGGTACTATAGTATGTTGGAAAATAAAAAAGTACTGGTCTTAGGTCTGGCAAAAAGCGGACTGGCTGCTACACGTCTTTTAATTAAACTCGGAGCTTTAGTGACGGTAAATGAAGGGAAAGCAGCTTCTGAATTAGAGGCCTATGATGAGCTTTGTGAAATGGGTGTAGAAGTCATTGCCGGCAGTCATCCGGACGAACTTTTTGAAAGAGATTTTGATTTTGTCGTGAAAAATCCCGGGATCAAGTATACAATGCCGTTTGTTTTACGATTACAAGAAAGAAATATTCCCATTTACACAGAGATAGAACTAGCTTTTCAGGTTGCTATGCCTCAGCATTATGTAGCGATTACCGGTACGAATGGAAAAACGACAACGACGACCTTAGTCTATGATATTGTTCGTTCTGTTCATTCAAATACCTTTGTGGCAGGGAATATTGGGACGCCGTTATGTGAAGTAGTCCTAAATGAGAACTTATTAGAGAGTGCCGGAAATTATATTATTATTGAGATGTCGAATTTCCAGTTGCTGAATATAGAAAAATTTAAACCGGAAATCGCAACGATTATCAATCTGACGCCGGATCATTTAGACTATATGCGTAATGTGGATGAATATTATACATCCAAAATGAGGATCTACGAAAATCAAAATGAAGAGGATTACTTCATTTTAAATAAAGATGATGCAACGATTGCCGAGTATACGCACCGCTATCCGATTCATGCTTCGATTATTCCGTTCTCTATGGAAAATGAAGAGATGGTGTGTATCAAAGACAATACGATCTATTATGACAGTGAACCGATTATAGCGGTAGAGGACATACGCTTAGCGGGTAAGCATAATGTACAAAATGTGATGATTGCTTTGACAATTGCGGAATTACTGGATATTCCATTGGTCGATATTCAAAAAGTGATTCGAGAATTTAAAGGTGTGGAGCATCGTGTTGAATTTGTACGTGAACTTCATCAAGTTCGTTACTATAATGATTCAAAAGCAACGAATACGGATGCCACCATTATTGGGATTAAATCATTTAAAGAACCGTTGATTTTGTTGTTGGGTGGATTTGACAAAGGATTAGACTTAACGGAGTTAAAGACCTATACGGATCATGTAAAGAAAGTTATTTGTTTTGGTGCAGCTGGGAAGCGTTTTGCGAAAACGCTGGGAAATGATTGTCTGCTGGTTCATAATCTAAAGGAAGCGACCCTAAAGGCGGCAGAAATCGCAGAAGCCGGAGATGTCGTACTGTTATCACCTTCTACCAGCAGTTATGATGAGTTTACCGGCTATGAACAAAGAGGGCGCTGTTTTAAAGAAATTGTAAATTCGCTAGAGTGTGAATAAGTCACACTCTTTTTTTCTTCAAGAGATACAGAATCCGCTGATGATAGAACACTAAGAGTGTCAAACTATAATCGTTGTGCTATTATGAGGATAAGGAAAAATGAAATATTGAGTATAGACAAGATATCCATTCGAGTAAGAATTATATGAGTACAGTTGTTTATTTACAACAAGAGAATGGGTTTTTTAATGAAGTGATAACTTAAAAATTCATCAAGTATATTAAAGATTTAAAAAATAAAAAAGATGTATTAAATCCTAGTTGCTAGGTTAAAAATAGCATATTGCCCATACAATACGTTATTTTGAAGCAAAGATGAGAATAAAAGTATTTGAAAGTGTATGTTCCAATAAAGTTTTTAGATAACATTCCAATAACTTTTTCTTTAAACAATTTTATCTAATATAATCTCTAAAGTCTTATTTGTAATAAAAATGTCGATTATAATCGATAGAAATATAAAAAATAAATTGAATATCGATTATAAAAATATTATACTATGAATATAAGATAAGGATGTGATGTTCAATGATTAAACGAGAAATGTATATGCATAAGATTAGGCCATTTATTAATAATGATTTAATTAAAGTTTTGACAGGGATAAGAAGATCGGGAAAATCAGTAATGTTGGAGTTGATTCAAGAAGAATTGATTTGTCAAGGGATAAAGAAAAGTCAATTTATTTCAATCAATTTTGAAGATATGAGATATAGTCATCTTTTAAATGCAAAAGCATTGAATGACGAAATATTGAAGCGAATAGAAACGATTGAAGGTAAAGTATATTTATTTTTTGATGAAATACAAGAAGTTGAAGAATGGGAAAAATGTATTAATTCACTAAGAGTATCATTAGATTGTGATATTTATATTACAGGGTCTAACGCAAAATTATTATCAAGTGAATTAACGACTTATTTAGCTGGTCGCTATGTTGAATTTGTCATTTATCCTTTTTCTTTTAAAGAATTTATTGATTTGTATCAATCTATTGATTCAAACATCTCTATCCAATCTTGTTTTCAAAAGTATATACTTACAGGAGGAATGCCTTATTTAGTAAATCTTCAATATAAACAAGAACCATCAAAACAATATTTATCTGATTTATTCAATTCGGTTCAACTTAAGGATATTGTTAAACGTAATAAAATTCGTGATATAGACTTATTAGAAAGAATTATTGCATATATAATGGCTAATGTTGGAACAACATTCTCAGCCACATCGGTTGTTAAATACTTTAAAAATGAACATCGAACTGTTTCTGTAGATACTGTACTCAATTATATTCAATATTGTTGTGATGCTTATTTGTTCTATAAGGTTAAACGTGAGGATATACAAGGCAAACAAATATTAGCTACTAATGAAAAGTATTATATTGCAGATCATGGTGTAAGAGAAGCAGTATTTGGTGGGAATATGAAAGATATCAATTTAGTATTAGAAAATATTATTTATATGGAACTGATTCGTAGAGGGTATCATGTAACCATTGGAAAAGTAGCGAGTAAAGAAATTGACTTTGTATGTAAAAAACAAGATGAAAAGCTCTATGTTCAAGTCACTTATCTTTTAGCTGATGAAAATACAATTCAAAGAGAATTTGGTGTCTATGATTTAGTAAGTGACAATTATCCAAAATATGTTGTTTCATTAGATGAATTTGATATGAGTCGTAATGGTATTAAACATCGAAACATTCGTGATTTTTTATTGGCAGATGATTGGAATTAAATATAAGGAACAAATAAAGAATGTTATCAATATACCCTTTAAGTGGACACAGTAAAAAAATTATGCTATATCAGGCTTCACAAAACGATAATAATCACATGAGAGATTTTTTATATATTCATTTCATATTACAAGCATAAAATATGCCAACTGTAAATTTACTAGAGTGTGAATAAGTCACACTCTTTTTTTCATATATTATAAATGGGTGAAAATATATGAAAAAAAAGCGTTTGTTAATAGCCACTTTAATTTTAGTTGCCATCGGGTTAATCATGGTATACAGTTCCAGCCATATCTGGGCGGAAGCCAAGTTTAATGACAGCTTCTATTATATTAAAAGACAGGCTTTATTTGCTGTAGTGGGTTTAGTGGGGATGTTTTGTACGATACATATTGACTATCATTTCTATCAAAAACATGCCCTTAAGATTTTAATTGTTTGTTTCATTCTCTTGATTTTGGTTTTGATTCCCGGATTGGGAATGGTACGTGGAGGATCACGATCATGGTTTGCGATTGGCTCTATTTCTTTGCAGCCGTCCGAACTCTTTAAGATTGGGATGATTATTTTTGCTGCCAAATATATCAGCATTTATTATCATTATTTAAAAAAAGCACGCTATGCTTTGACTTTACTGGCAGTTGCTTTTCTAGGGTTTGCCTTGATTATGCTGCAGCCAGACTTTGGGACCGGGGTTGTCATGTTGGCAAGCATTGTCATCATGATCATTGCGTCACCATTTAAGTTTATCTATTTTGTTTGGTTAGGAATCGGTGGAGTTGCCGGACTAATAGGACTGATTGCCTCTGCACCTTATCGATTGGCACGTATTGTTGCTTATTTAGATCCGTTTCAGGATCCTTTAGGAAGCGGATTTCAAATGATTCAGTCTTTATATGCGATAGGTCCCGGTGGATTATTAGGGGTTGGCTTTGACAACAGTGTTCAGAAACATTTCTACTTGCCAGAACCACAGACCGATTTCATCTTTGCGATCATCTGCGAAGAATTCGGCTTGATCGGAGCGGGATTAGTGGTGTGTCTGTATCTTTATTTGATTATCAGAGGAATTCGTATTGCCCTTGATTCTAAGGATTTATTCGGAACTTTTTTAGCATTGGGGATTACTGCGATGTTGGGTATCCAGATCATGATCAACCTAGGGGTAGTAGTAGGATTGTTCCCGGTAACCGGAGTCACATTGCCGTTTATGTCATATGGTGGAACCAGTTTAACCATCGTCATGACCTGTGTGGGAATATTAATAAATATTGAACAATTTAACGGATAATATGATATACTATGAAGTTGAGGAGTGATGAATATGAAAATCATCTTTGCGACAGGAGGAACTGGCGGACACTTATATCCGGCGATTGCTCTGGCAAAATATATAGAATCGCATTATGACTCAACAGAATTTTTATTTGTTGGGACAACGAATCGTTTAGAATCGAAAGTCATCCCGGAAATGGGATATGCATATAGAGGGGTTCATGTTTTAGGACTTGCAGGTAGCCCACTGCAAAAAGCAAAGGCATTAGGTGTTTTTGCGGCATCATTGAGAGTGACAAGAAAAATCGTGAAAGAATTCAAACCGGATCTTGTGATTGGCTTTGGCGGTTATGTCAGTGCCTCAATCGTCATGTCTGCGAGTTCATTAGGAATCAAAACGATGATCCATGAACAAAACTCATTGATTGGGTTAGCCAATAAAATTTTGATTAAAAGGGTGGATAAGATCATTTGCTGTTACGATAAAGCTTATGAAAATTTTCCTAAAGAAAAGACATTGCTGCTGGGAAATCCCCGTGCAACAGAAGTGGTTGAAAGTAAGAAGGATTTGGATATCAAAAAGAAATATCATTTAGATCCAAACAAAAAAACAGTGCTGATCGTTATGGGAAGTTTAGGGTCTGCAACGGTCAATGATATTTTAAAAGACACTGTTGAAAAATTTAAAGATAAAACGTATCAGATCATTTTAGTGACAGGGAAAAACGGCTATGATAAAATGATCCAAGAAGTACAACAGGTACCGCATAATGTATCGATTGTGCCTTATATTAACGATATGCCAAGTTTGTTAAGTGCTTGTGACCTTGTTGTCAGCCGTGCCGGTGCTTCGACGATTGCGGAGTTAACGGCTTTAGGATCTGCCATGATTTTGATTCCTAGTCCTTATGTTGCAAGTAATCATCAGGAATACAATGCGATGGAATTAGTGAATAAGCAAGCGGCGAGAATGATTAAAGAAAATGAATTGACCAGTGAACGTTTGATTGAAGAAATCGATCAACTGTTTAATGATTCATTTACATTAATAACAATGAAAGAAAATGCAAAGAAATTAGGAAAAGTCAATGCCTGTGCAGATATTAGTAAAGTCATGATGGAGTTGATTGGAAAGTAGAGGAATGCTTATGGATTTTGAAGCGATTATTACACAACTAAATGAAGCAGAAGTGGGGGATATTTTAGAATTTGAACCCATGTATAAACATACGACCTATAAAGTCGGCGGACCGGCAAGAGCTTTTATTGAAGTCAAAGACATTCCCGCTTTACAAACCATCATGAAAATGATTAAAAAACATCATGTCCCTTACTATGTTATTGGCAGGGGATCGAATGTTTTATTTTCCGATAAAGAATTTGATGGACTTATTTTATCTTTGAACCAGTATTTTAATAAGATTGACATTTTGGATCATACCATTATGGCACAAGCCGGGGCATCAGTGATTAAAATGGCGTTATCTGCCGCTAATCATGGGTTAAGCGGTTTGGAATTTATTTCCGGTATTCCGGCAAGTGTCGGAGGGGTTGTCTATATGAATGCAGGGGCATATTTAAGCGATGTAGCGGCTGTGCTGTCAGAAGTCACTCTATTAAATAGTGCCGGAGAAATCGTTACGTATAAAAAAGAAGAGATGCAGTTTTCTTATCGTTATTCAATCTTACAAGATCATCCGGATTGGGTGGTGCTGGAAGCTAAATTTGAATTGACACATGGAGATAAGGAAGAAATTAAAGAAGTTATGAAAAACCGTAAGGCAAAACGAATGGCAACACAGCCTTGGGATCGTCCTTGTGCTGGGAGTGTTTTCCGTAATCCAGATCAGCAGCCGGCATGGAAATATATTGATGAATGCGGATTACGCGGATACAGCATCGGACATGCGCGAGTATCTACCAAGCATTCTAATTTCATTGTCAACAGCGGTTATGCTTCTGCTCAGGATATAAAAAATTTGATCGAACATATTCAATCTCTTGTCATGGAACGCTTTCAGGTAGAACTACATACTGAAGTGCGCTTTATGAATTGGTAAGTCATGAGTAAGAAAAAGAAACAAAGAATTAATGAATATGATCAAAATCCGGCAGAAACGATTAAGAAAACCTATAAAAAGAAAAGACGTGTCAGACGTCTGCGTGTATTTTTTATCTTGTTGGTGATTATCGCTTTGGGGGCTTATTTCTACAGTCCCTATTCCAGACTGCAGACAATCACCATTTCCGGAAATCATTTTGTCAGCAATGAAGAAATCCAGCAGGCAATGAACTGTGATGAAGACAGCATCCGCTTATTTTGTTGGTCATCATCCATCAAAGACCGCATCAGTAAGATTTCCGGTATCAAAAGTGTTGCGGTTGAAAAAAGTATTTTTAACGGATTAACCGTCTCTATTACTGAAAGTGCACCGATTGCTTATCAGATGCAGGACGGGAATGCGAAAGTGATCTTTGATAATGGAACGATAAAAGATATCAGCGATATGGAGCTTATTCGAAAGGTGCAGTCTTTGCCGCAATTGAATCAGTTTAATGATGAAGAGATATTAAAGCAGTTTGCACAAAACTTTGCGCAAGTCGATGAGAGTGTTCGCACTCAGTTATCCGACATCATGTTTGAACCGTTGGAAAGTGATCCCCTGAGAGTGAAGCTTTTAAGCGATGACAATAAAGAAAGCTATGTACGTATCGATGATATGGTCTATCAGTTACAATATTATAATACGGTGGTCAGCCAAAACTCCGAGAATTGTTATTTTGACTTTCTTGGTGGACATGTCTATCAGCGTGCCTGTGATTAGGGAAACCTAATCTTTTTTAGAAAGGAGATATTTATGAAAATAAAACGTTATACACCAAAGGAATTTTATGAACGTTATCAAAAAGAATTGTTAAGCAAAGAAGCGGTTTATCAGCTCATCATTACAAACTGTCAAAAAGCGATTGAAAATCCACAGGCAGATTGTCTGATCGGAACCGTTGAAGATGATCAAAAGACGTATCTGTTTTTTCAATATACTCGTCCTTATCGTATGTTGATTCATGCGTTGGACGATGTCGATGCAAAGATGATTGAGACATTGATCGATTATTTGAAAGCAGAGAATATTGAAATCTCAGGGATCAATACCTCAAAAGAAATTGCAGATTTATATTTAAAAATTGCGGATATCAAAGAGTATCAAATACGAACTAAAATGGATGTTATGGAATTAAAAAAGGGAGATTTAATCGAACAAATTTCGACAGGTTCGTTAATTTATGCGACCCTTGACGATCTCGATTTTGCTTTGGATAACTATCGCGGATTTTATAAGGATTGCTTCCATGAAGACACCGATATTAATGAGTATCGACCAGTAATGTGTCGTCATATTGAAAATGAAGAACTGTTCTTTTATAAAGTAGGGGATCAACTCGTGGCGATGTGTGCGATTACCCGCAAATTGGTTCGCGGCGTATCGGTTGGACTGGTTTATACCTTGCCAAAATATCGCGGAAAAGGTTATGCCAAACAGATGATGAGTGAACTTTCTAAAGTGATTTTTGCACAGGAATTTGAGTTCGCCTGTCTCTATGTCGATCAGAACAATCCTGCTTCCAATAAAGCTTATAAAAGTATTGGTTATAAAATAATTGAAGATAAACAAGATATTGTTTTCGCAATTTAACGAAGATGATAAAAATTAGTCATATTTTTTGGTAATTTCCTTGTCAACATCTTGGAAAAGTATTTAAAATCGAGGACAAATATGATATTATGAGGAAGTAGTATATTATAAGGATGGTGATATTGTGAAGAAAGTCTATGCTAGTTTGGATATTGGATCTTCAACAATCAAATTGGTGGTTGGAGAAATGCTCAATACTAACGTACAGGTATTATTTGCAAGTCATCTCCCATCACATGGAATTAAAAAAGGGCTCATTATTGATGAGGAAGCTGTTAAGCAGGATATCGCTAAACTGATTCAGGAAGCTGAGGCTTCATTGGATGCGAAAATTACGAGTGTATTGCTTAATATCCCGGCAAATCAATGCCGTCTGTATTCAGTAAGCGGCAGTGCTCAGATCTTATCGACAGATCATAAGATTCGTTCAACGGATATCGAAAAGGCACTGGGAAAAGCTTCTAAGTTTGAAAGAAGAAAAAATGAAGCGCTTGTTTCAATGATACCGGTGATGTATTATTTTGGGGAGCAGTCAAGCTATGAGGCCCCCTTGAATAAGACTGCTTATTCAATTAAGGTAGATGTTCTGGCGATTACAACGACCAAGAAAATTCTTTACCCTTACATTCGTGTGGTGGAAGGATCCGGCTTGGATATTCTGTATGTCAGTATCAATGCTTACTCTGCGGCAAAAGAAGTGTTTGATGAAGCTTATTTGCATGATGGAGCAGTGTTGGTAGATGTTGGACATCATTCATCTACGATTTCATATTTTGAAGATGGCTTCTTAAAATATGTCACGTTAACAGCGGAAGGCGGATATGATTTATCCAAAAAAGTCGCAATGAACTGGCAGATTCCAATTGCTAAAGCAGAAACCTATAAAATCAAGTACGGAAGCTGTAATGTGGAAATGAAAGAACAAGATATCATTCATTCTACAAAAGATGGCAGTGATGTACACAACTATACGAAATATGATCTTTCTATGCTGCTGTATGGCGGAGTAGAAGAGTTAATGCTTAAAGTGAAAGAAAAATTGGCGATCCTTGGTGAAGACAAAAAATATGAAATTGTCATTATCGGTGGCGGCGCTGAGATTGAAGGGTTCGATAAGGTCGCAAGAAATGTACTGGGCAGACCGGTCAGATGTTATCGTCCGCAGGCAATTGGTGTTAGAAAAATGAATTACGTTTCAGCATTAGGGATGATTTATTACCTAGTGGATCGAAACAAGATATATGGAGATGTCATATCATCGGTCGTATTGCCGGATATTTCCAATACGATGTCTCTTCGATTTAAGGGACTAACCAAAACAAATACGAATCCTACTGAAGGAAAAATAAAAAAACTAATTGATCGCTTTGTCACAGAAGAGGAATAATGGAGGAGAATAGAATGGATTCAAACGGAATGGCAACTGTCGCAAAAATTAAAGTAATCGGTGTCGGGGGCGGAGGCTGCAATGCAGTAAACCGCATGGTGGACGATGGAGTTCAAGGAGTTGAATTTTATGTTGCGAATACCGATGCTCAGATATTAAAAGGAATTAACGTCAAAAACCAATTAGTATTGGGAAAAGAATTAACAAAAGGATTAGGGGCTGGTGGTAATCCGGAAATCGGACGTAAAGCAGCTCAAGAATCAGAAGAAGAAATCAGAGCTGCCTTAGCAGGTGCCAACATGATCTTTGTGGCTGCCGGAATGGGTGGCGGAACTGGAACAGGGGCTGCTCCAGTAATCGCTAAAATCGCAAAAGATTTAGGTGCATTAACAGTCGGTGTCGTTACCAAACCATTCACGTTTGAAGGACCAAAACGCAGCAGTCAGGCATTGCAGGGAATTGAAGAATTTTCAGAAAACGTTGATTCAATCATTATTGTTTCAAACGACCGTTTATTGGAAATCATCGGAAATAAACCGTTAAAAGAATCATTTAGAGAAGCCGATAATGTGCTTCGTCAAGGGGTTCAGACCATCACAGATTTAATTGCTATTCCGGCATTTATCAACTTAGATTTCGCAGATATCAAATCGGTTATGGCAGATCGTGGTAAAGCCTTGATCGGAATCGGAATGGCTAACGGTGAAAACAAAGCGGTAGAAGCGGCTCAACGTGCCATTTCTTCCCCATTATTGGAAGTATCGATTGAAGGGGCTAAAGATGCAATCATCAATGTTACCGGTGGAGAATCGTTGTCTCTTTATGATGCTAATACTGCAGTGGAAGTGATTCGCGATGCGGTTGGCAGCGACTTAAATACAATTTTCGGGGTAGCAATTAATGAAAGCTTAGACGATAATGTTATCGTGACAGTTATTGCTACCGGATTTGAAGAAAACGTTGAACAGACGATGCCTACATTCAATGCAAAACCAGGAGTAAGAACATCATCACCGCGATTTGAATCAACGGTTCCTGTTGGCGGAAGAAGAAATGCTTCACCCATTGAGGAAGATGATTATGATGATGACGATGATGAAGAATACTCAGTATTCTTGCAAAGCAGAAGAAACTAATATTGAAAAGACACGTCAGGTGTCTTTTTTTATCAGAGAGGAGAATGAAGATGTTAGGATTTATCGGAATTGGAAATATGGGATCAGCAATCTTAATGGGAGCCCTGAAACATCATTATTTAAAACCGGAAGAAGTGTGTATCTATGATATTGACCAAGACAAAGTAAACACTTTTGCGATGGATTCAAAGACTATTCCTTGTACAACCATCGAGGAATTAATTGATCGATGTGAAATGGTGATGGTTGCCATTAAGCCTAATGGGATTGATGACATGATCTTGGCACAAAGAGAACGTTTAAAGCATAAAGCTTTATTGTCTATTGCTTTAGGCTATGATTTTGAACGTTACAATACCTTATTAGATGAAACAACACGTCATTTATTTATTATGCCCAATACACCTTGTTTGGTTGGTGAAGGGATGTCGCTTTTAGAAGCAAGCCATTCTCTGAGTGAAGATGAATTCAAATTTGCTAAAGGGTTGTTTGAAAGTATCGGGGAAGTAGAAACATTACCGAGTCATCTAATGGGAGCAGGCGGAGCCATGAGCGGATGCAGTCCGGCTTATATATATATGCTTATTGAAGCCATGGCGGATGGCGGAGTCAAACACGGACTGCCACGTGACCTCGCTTATAAGTTAGCCAGTCAGAGTGTTGTCGGAGCCGGGAAAATGCAGTTAAAAACAAAACTTCATCCGGGGATCTTAAAAGATCAAGTCTGCTCACCGGGAGGATCAACGATCTTAGGTGTTAATGCGTTAGAAGATGGAAATTTCCGTTCAACCGTTATTCATGCTATCAGTGAATCATTAAAAAAATAAAAGAAAGCCATGGCTTTCATTCGTTCACAGACAAATGGGGACTTTAAAACCCCGTTTGTCTTTTTATTTGTTTTCTTTTTTTAAATAAGCGGCATGCTCCTGTTTAAAATGGCGTTCAAGATTGTGCCGATGTTTTTTCATATAAGCATTTGAAATTTCTTCACTGCTGACTTGATAACAGCGTAAAACATCTTGATAATACATCAAAACATCTGCCATTTCCTCTACAAAAGCTTCCCTTACGGTAGGATTATTCATGATGTCATCTTCTGATTTCTTTTTGATGATCGAGATCACTTCTCCTACTTCTTCAATCATCCATAACAGCTTACTTTTTCCTACTGATGGAATAATCGGAGACCAATCTTCTTTATTTGCTTGATAGAGTTCTTCTTGCATTGCCATCATTTCCGATATTTTTAAATCCATGGTTTCATCTCCCTTTTGAATAATTATAGTACAGTCTTGACTAATCGACAAGTTTTGCGTGGATAAAAGACTATGATGTAAGGGAGGTGGATCGATGGAAGTCTATATCGAAAGTATTATTCTACAACAAATCTTACTGCATGGAATATGTTTCTTGTCAGCTTTGATTTTTGTCAATAAATTACTGATAAAAAAAGAAATCATCGTTTATTTGATTCTAATTTCTTTAATTTCCTTTAATCTTTATATTAAATTGCCTAGTTTGATGATGTATTTCATAATCTTTTTGATCCATCTCTTATTCTATAAAAAAGAAAGCTTCCTTTTTTATTGTTCTTATATGATTTCATATCATTTTTTTGTTTTTGTATTATTAAAGATCAATACATATTCTACGTTTTTGCATGGAATATTTGTGATCTATCGTTTTGAGAACCTATTGATCACGATGGCTTTCTTATTATTAGTCGTAGTGTGTTATTTGGCACATGCCTTCTTTTTAAAAAGAAATCTTGCCTTAAAGCAGCTTTATTATCCGGTACAGTTTACTTATCGTGGAGAAGATTACCAGTTAAAAGGCTATCTGGATACTGGAAATAAAGCGACTTATCAGGGCATACCGATCATCTTTATCAAAGAAGGGCTCTTAAAAGAAGACCGTTATGAAACGATTGATATCCAAACTGTTAATGGGCATAGTGATATCCATATCGTTTATCTGCGTAATATACAAATTGGAAAAGAACGGTATGTCGAAAGTTATTTGGGCATTGTCAATGAGATGAGTATTGATGGTGACTGTTTACTGAATGTGGCTTTACTATATAAGGGGTGAGGATATGCAGTTTTTACATTTTTTATTAAGTTTGTTTGATGCCAATAGTGTCTTTTATATTGGACGTAATGATATCTTGCCTTCTCCGCTGAATGCGGAAGAAGAGATGCAGGCATTAATTGAATTATCGCAAGGCTCATTATCTGCACGCGATCAGTTGATTGAACATAATCTGCGCTTAGTCGTGTATGTCGCCAAAAAATATGATAATGCCAATAATGGTGGAATCGAAGATTTGATCAGCATCGGCACAATTGGACTGATTAAAGCGGTAAATACCTTTAAGATGGATAAGAATATAAAATTAGCGACCTATGCAACACGATGTATTGAAAACGAAATTCTGATGTTCCTGCGCAAAAATAATCGCATTCGCTTAGAGATTTCCTTGGACGAGCCATTAAATGTAGACTATGATGGGAATGAGTTACTATTATCGGATATCGTTGGAACCGATGTAGATATCGTCAATAAAGAAATCGAAGGCAATGAACAGCGTGAACAGCTATATGAGGCAATCGATGAATTAAATGACCGTGAACGCAAGATATTGCTGATGCGTTATGGACTGACCGGACAAAATGAATTAACGCAAAAAGATGTTGCCGATTTACTTGGAATTTCTCAGTCCTATATTTCACGCTTAGAAAAGAAAGTAATAAAAAAATTAAGAAATAAATTGAATAAAACTCAAGTTTAAGTAGATATTTATCTACTTTTTTTCTTTAGGTATAAAGACAAGAAAACCGTTAAAACTATCCATATAGACAAAAGGAGGCAAAAGAATGTCGAAATATAAAGTAGACATTTCAGGCATTGATACAAGCCATTTAACGGTATTAAAGAATGCAGAGATGAAAGATTTATTAAGACGATATCGTGATACAAACGATCTTCATTTACGTGATGAGATGATTTTAGGGAACTTAAAATTAGTTCTTTCAATGGTATCGCGTTACTCACGAAGAACCGATAACATGGATGATTTGTTTCAAATTGGGGTAGTAGGTTTGATTAAAGCTATTGATAACTTTAACTTGGAATTAGATGTTCAGTTTTCAACCTATGCAGTCCCTTTAATTATAGGCGAAATTAAACGTTATTTACGTGATTTTTCACCAATTAAGATTTCTCGTACGATTCGTGATCATGCCTATTTGATCATGAATAAAAAAGAGGAGTACATAAATGCCTATGCAAAAGAGCCAAACAATGAAGAACTGATGGCTTTAACTGGGCTTAGTGAAAAAGAAATTAATGAAGCGATGTCTTCTTTGCAGTGTGTGCAGTCCATTTTTGAACAGCCAAAAGGAATGGAAAACGATAATCTGAATTTAATCGATCAGCTGTTCGATAAAACCAAAGATATGGGAGATGTCCTCAATAAAATGGCATTAAAAGACGCCATAAAAAAATTAGATGATAAAGAACGCTGGATCATTAATGAACGTTATTTCTTAGATAAAACTCAAAATGAGATCGCTGAAAGTCTGAAAGTTTCTCAGGCTCAAGTATCAAGATTAGAAAAAAATGTGATTTTTAGATTAAAAGAGCTCATGTCCTAATATATTAATAGTGGGGGGATAGCATGAGACTGTTAGAATTACAATGCAAAGATGTCATTAATGTAGAAAACGGATGCCGCATCGGTTATGTCTGCGATGTGGATATTGATCCTCAGTTAGCGAAGATTTGTGCGATCATTGTCGAACAAAGATCGATCATCAATTACCTTAAGTTTCTAAGAGAGCCTAACGTCATTGTGATACCGATTGAAAACATTGTTTCGATCGGAAAAGATGTGATATTAGTCAATATTTTTTGCTGACTTTCTTGGTATTTATTTTAAAATATGCTATACTATAAATGATTTTATAGGAGGAAGTATTATGGGCAAATTAAAAGACTGGATTTTTGCGCCAGAAGAAGATGACGAATACGAAGAACCCTACGTTGAAGAAGTAGATGTTGACCCAAAAACAAGTATGTTTGAAAAGCCTCACTCAGCACGCACTACGGATGCAGTGAAAAAATTTGGCGTGAGTAAAGATAGTCAATTAGTACTTTTTGAACCTAGAGCATATAGTGAAACACAGGACATAGCAACTTTTTTAAAACAAAAGAAAGCAGCGGTCGTAAATTTACATCGTTTACAAAAAGAACAATCAAAGCGTGTTGTTGATTTCTTGAGTGGCGTTATTTTTGCGATTGATGGGGATATACAACAGATCGGGCCTAAGATTTTCTTGTGTACACCTCGTAATATTGCCGTAGACGGAAGCATCACGATGGATGACAGTGATGACGTCATGGAAGGATAATATAAGAAGCGTTTAGCTTCTTTTTATTGTAGTTATGGACAATATTATCATTCATTTTAAAGGGGAAGAAGAATTTGTTAAAAGAATGCTGTCGATCATGGATCATGTCAGTGTTCAGCAAACCTTTTATCTTTCAGGGTTTCTTAGCCCCTATCATCAATCTATTATCAAAGCTCTGATTGGCAGATATCAAGATTTAAAAGCAGAATTTTACGGTGGAATTGAAAATGCGGAAATGCAGCGCTGTCTGATTGCTCCTAGTTACTTTTCTTTGAACCCGGAGGATTTTGAAATCACGGTGTTTGAAGTGCTTTATCCAAGCAAGTTTGAAACATTAAAACACAGTGATATTTTAGGCGCACTGATGGCATTAGGGGTAAAAAGGGAATTGTTTGGCGATATTGTGATACATGAGGGCATCTATTTTGCTTGTGACAAACAGGTATCACAGTTATTGGAGATGGACTTTAAAAGTGCCGGGCGAGCAAAGGTGCGTTTAAAGGAAACCGACCAAACGATTACCAGTCAGGTTGACTATCAAATCAAAACATTCTTTGTCCGTTCGTTTCGTTTAGATGTATTGTTAGCGACCTTTTATCGTTTATCAAGAAATGAAGTAAATCGGTATATTCAGGCTGGTTTTGTAAAAGTTAATCATAAAGAGGTTGTCGAAAACAATTTTTTGTGTAATAATAATGATGTCATATCTTTTAAGCGCCATGGACGTGTTAAATTAGTCGATTCGATGCGTTTAACAAAGCAGGGAAATCATGTCGTTGAAGGATATTTTTATAAGTAAGGGGATGAGTGATATGGAGTTTAAGAAACAGTTTCGAGGCTATAATAAGCATATGGTCGATGAATATGTAAAAAAGAATGATGAGATCATACAGCTTAAAGACAGTGAAATCGAAACACTTAAACAAGCAAAAGAAACACTTGTAAAACAAAACGAGCTGCTTTCTCATCGTGTCAATATCACAGAAAAAACCAATGAAGAAATTGCTCGTCTGGCTTTGAAAGAAGCAAGCGATTTGATCGAAAAGGCAAAACGAAATGCCAATATGATTTTGAAAGAGTCATTGGATTATGTTCGTACCCTGAACAGTGAAGTAGAAGGCTACAAGGATCAAGCGATTGCTTTTCGTGCGAATGTCGAAAAGATGTCAAAAGATCTATTGGATACGATCGATCAGTCAGAGATTTTCTACTTGATCAAAGAATCGGAAAACCAAAGCAGTGAAGAATAAACAACAAAGAAAGAGACAGTGCAGAAGTAAAACCATTTAAGAGAGTCAGTGGTGGGTGGAAACTGATAATGGCGCTTTGCAGGATCACTCTGGAGTTGCTGCCTGAATCATAAGTAAGGTTAGCCGTTCATCGCGTTAAGATGTTAAGGGCATGCGTAAGCATGAACGAAGGTGGTACCGCGTTATAGATGACGTCCTTTGATAGGATGTCTTTTTTTATTAGGAGGGAAAAAAGATGAATTATAAAGACACATTACTGATGCCGAAAACAGATTTTGAAATGCGTGGGAACTTAAATAAGAAAGAACCTAAATTTGTTGAAAGATGGAAAGAAATGGGATTGTATCACTTAGTGGACGAAGCGACCAAAGAAAACAAGCCTTTTGCTTTTCATGACGGACCTCCCTATGCAAACGGAAACATGCATATGGGACATATGCTTAATAAAGTCATCAAAGATGTTATCGTCAGAACCAAACAGATGGAAGGATATTATGTTCCTTATATTCCGGGATGGGATACTCATGGATTACCAATCGAGAGTGCAATCCAAAAATTAGGAGTGAACCGTAAGACGATGAGTGTCAGCGAATTCCGCAAGAAATGCGAAGAATACGCTTTAGAACAAGTCAACAAACAAAAAGAACAGTTAGTACGTATGGGAACAATGGCAGATTATGACCACCCTTATTTAACACTGCACAAAAGTTATGAAGCCAATCAAATCGAAGTATTTGCTAAGATGGCGATGGATGGATTGATCTACAAAGGAAAGAAGCCGGTATATTGGTCATATTCTTCTGAATCTGCTTTAGCTGAAGCAGAAATCGAATATTATGATGTTAAATCACCTACAATCTTTGTGACTTTTGATGTATTAGACGGAAAAGGCGTTTTAGATGGTGATGAAAAGTTCGTCATCTGGACAACGACCCCTTGGACAATCCCTGCCAATACAGGAATCTGCTTGAATGCTGATTTAGTCTATGCTGTAGTGGATACCGAAAAAGGAAAGTTAATCATGCTGGAAAGCAAAGCAGAAGAACTTTGTGCTAAGTTTGGTCTGGAAAAACATGAAATTTTAAAAACATTCAAAGGACAGGAACTTGAAAACATTACCTGTGCGCATCCATTTAAAGATATCGATCCTTATTATGAAAGAGAAACTTTAGTAATTTTAGGGGACCATGTTACAGATGAAGCGGGGACAGGGTGTGTTCATACCGCTCCAGGACATGGGGTAGATGACTTTAATGTCGGAAATCTCTATCATTTGCCAGTATTATGTCCGGTAGATGACAAAGGAAAAATGATGGAAGAAGCCGGGGAATTTTTAGCCGGTCAGCATGTCGATGCGGCAAATAAAACAGTCGGAAAGAAACTGGAAGAATTAGGACATTTATTACATTTGGAATTCATTACCCACTCTTATCCTCATGACTGGCGTACTAAAAAACCGGTAATCTTCAGAGCAACAGCACAATGGTTCTGTTCAATCGATAAGATCAGAGATAAATTGCTGGAAGAAATCGATCATACAAAATGGTTAAATCCATGGGGACATGTTCGTATCTATAATATGATTAAAGATCGTGGAGACTGGTGTATTTCACGTCAGCGTTCTTGGGGTGTCCCAATCCCAATCTTCTATTGTGAAGATGGAACGCCGGTCATGGATGAAGCTGTCTTCAAACATATTTCAAATTTATTTAGAGAGTATGGATCAAATATCTGGTTTGAAAAAGAGGAATCGTTCTTATTGCCTGAAGGATATACGAATGAACATTCACCAAATGGAATCTTTAAAAAGGAAACAGACATTATGGATGTTTGGTTTGATTCTGGATCAAGTCATACCGGATGTATGAAAGAAAGATTAGGCTACTATCCGATGGAACTTTATTTTGAAGGAAGCGATCAATATCGTGGTTGGTTTAACTCTTCACTGATTATCGGAACTGCGGTTTATGGAAAAGCTCCTTATAAATCTGTCCTATCTCATGGATTCGTATTGGATGGAAAAGGCAATAAAATGTCTAAATCATTAGGGAATGTAGTCGATCCAATCAAATTAGTGAACCAATATGGAGCAGATGTTGTTCGTTTGTGGGCAACCTCAGTGGCATATCAGGCCGATGTGCGTATCAGTGATGACATCATGAAGCAGATTGCCGAAGGATATCGTAAGATCAGAAATACACTGCGTTTCTTATTAGGAAACTTAAATGGTTTTAAAGTCAAAGACTTAGTCAGCTTGGATGAACTTGAATTAGTCGATGAATATGTATTGGGACAATTAAATGGAGTCATCACCCAAGCTATCGATGCTTATGACCGCTATGATTTTTCAGAAGTGAATCAGTTGATGTCAAACTACATGATCAATGTGTTAAGTGCTTTCTATGGCGATTTCACAAAAGATATCTTATACATTGAAAAAGAAGAGAATAAGCGTCGTCGTCAGGTACAGACTGTTCTTTACTACAATCTAAAAGCATTGACTCGCTTATATGCACCGATCTTAGTATTCACTACTGAAGAATTACATGACTATTTTGATTTCGGTGAAGAAAAGGCAGTGTCCATCTGTATGGAAAAAATGCCGGAAGTTCTTGCTTTACCGCATTTGGAAGAAGCCAATCATTTGATGAGTCAATTCATGGAAGTAAGAAAAGATGTGTTGAAAGCATTGGAAGTAAAACGTAATGAGAAAGTGATCGGAAAATCACTGGAAGCAAAAGTAACCCTTTCATTAAAGAAAGAGTTTGCCGATGTGGAAAAGTTAAAAGAGACGTTAAAACTGATGTTTATCGTATCAAAATGTGAATTGACAGAGGAAACAGAAGGATTAGAAGAATTTGATACAAGTTATATCAAAGTAGAAAAATTCAATGGGCATACTTGTGCACGTTGTTGGGCAGTATTTGATGAAGATGAAATGCATGATGAAGAATTATGCGAACGCTGCTTTGAAGTTGTCAATGGATAAAAACGGAGAGGATATGAATTCATATCCTCTTTTTGCTTGAGAAATGATAGCCTATAAAATGAAAGAATCACAGCTTTTTCTTTAAGTATTTGCATTATCGCTCAAAACTTGTATAATGTTATAAGGTGATAAAATGAATAAATTCAAAAAAACAGAACTAGTGATATACCCGATTTTTATTGTGGTCATGATTGTTTTAGATCAGATCACGAAGATCATTGCCCAATCCGTACTGCCTTTTGGGGGAACCGGAGTAAAAGTAATCGATCGTTTTTTCTATTTTACATACATGACAAACTATGGAGGAGCATGGTCTTTATTTGAAGGACATACGTGGATCTTTGTGATTGCGGCTGTCGTTGCAGTAGGGGCTTTAGGATACTTTTTCTTTAAAACGAAACCGGAAGATAAATTCGCCCGTTTTGGTTTTGCATTAGTCATTGCCGGAGCTATTGGAAATTGTATGGATCGTATTATGTTGGGATTCGTTCGTGACTTTGTCGATCTGATTATCTTTGGCTATGATTTCCCTATTTTCAATATTGCGGATATTTGTATCGTATTAGGGGTATTTTTAATTATATTAGATACTTTTGAAGAGGAGTTAAAACAATGGAGACAATCGAGAAAATCGTAGAAGCTGCAGATGTCGGAAGCCGTTTAGATAAATACTTAGCCATGATGCTGCCGGAATTGACCCGTACTCGTATTCAGCAGTTTATTAATGAGGGGTTAGTGCTGGTAAATGGGAAAACGGAAAAAAACAGTTATAAAGTACAACAAGAAGATTTAATTGAAATCGAATTGCCGGAAGATAAAGAGATGGAAATTCTGCCAGAAGATATTCCTTTGGAAGTGGTTTATGAAGATACAGATGTCATTGTTATTAATAAACCCAATGGGATGATCGTGCATCCTTCAGTAGGCGTGACCAGCGGAACATTAGTGAATGCTTTGCTTTATCATTGTCAGGATTTATCTGGAATTAACGGTGTCATTCGTCCGGGAATCGTACATCGTATCGATAAGGAAACCAGCGGATTATTGATGGTCGCTAAAAATGATAAGGCACATCATCATTTGAGCGATCAGCTGCGTGAGCATAGTGTGGAAAGAAGCTATATCGCTTTAGTGCATGGGAATATCGCTCATGAATTCGGGACGATTGATGCTCCAATCGGTCGTGATACGAAAGATCGTCAGAAAATGACTGTCACAGATCATAATTCTAAACAGGCACGCACAAATTTCAGAGTGCTTGAACGCTTTGAAAAAGAGGATTTAACTTTGATTGAATGTCGCTTGGAAACCGGGCGCACACATCAGATCAGGGTGCATATGGCATTTATCGATCATCCGGTCTATGGGGATCCTAAATATGGGTATCGCCGTGATGACCATTCCTTTGGACAATATCTGCACGCAAAAACATTGGGATTTGTTCATCCAACGACCAATGAAGTGATGACATTCGAGGCAGAACTGCCAAAAGAATTTGAAGAAAAATTAAAAGAACTAAGAAAGCATGATTAATCATTTCTTAGTTTTTTTCTTGCATAATCATTAAGTTGTGATATAACTAGAATAAGAGGTGAGGAAGATGAGCAAAGTAATTAGCTGGGATGAATATTTTATGGGTGTCGCTAAGCTTTCGGCGTTTCGTTCAAAAGATCCGAATACACAAGTCGGTGCTTGTATTGTCAACACAGATAAGAAAATTGTCGGTGTTGGCTATAATGGACTGCCTTGGGGATGTGAAGATGACGAATTTCCTTGGGAAGCACGTGACGGTGATTTAGAAAAGACAAAATATCCTTATGTGGTTCATGCGGAATTAAATGCGATCTTAAACAGTACACAAGATTTAAAAAATTGTAAAATCTATGTTTCTTTATTCCCTTGTCATGAATGTACGAAAGCCATCATTCAAAGCGGAATCAAAGAAATTATTTATGAAGATGAAAAATATGCGGGGACAAGCAGTGACCTTGCGGCAAAGCGGATGTTGGATGCTGCCGGTGTCAAATACACAAAGATGCCGCCTTTTGATATAATTATAAAGGAATAGCCATTGGCTATTCCTTGTTTACTAGCTCTTTCATTCTTTTCGTGTTGGTAAGATGTAATTTACCTACTTTAACGAGCATTCTTTCCCCATAATTTTTAATAATCTGCGCACCAACAACGTCTACATTGGCACCGGTACCACGTGGAAGTTTGATTTTTAAGCTCTTGCACATATTTGTATAGTATTGCAGATATGCATACTTGGCTAAAATGTACGAGCAGCCTACTGCTAAATATTTAAGCTGAGCATTTTCCTCAAAGATAAGATCTTTAACGACTACGACTTCATTTTTTAAATAATTGAAATAGGTCTTGCTTGAAACAAACTGCTCGATGACTTTTGTTTCAACCGGTTGTTGAAGTTTTTGCATCACATTTGTAATCGCTTGATTATGAAGCTGCGCCTTTAATGTTGCTTGATTCGTTCCGTGACTGATCGCATTATTGTAATGAGCATTATCCAAAAGTAAAAGACTGTAAATCATACGGTCTTTAATTGCTTTTGCTTTTGCTACAATTTCCTGATCGGTTAAGGACTGCGGATGGTGTATATCGATAGATTTTAACCAATCGATATCTCTTTCATCGACGTAACAGGCTACAATACACATTGGGCCGAAATAATCTCCGGAACCAACTTCCGCCGCACCGATATGACTTTGCAAGAATAATCCTTCCTGATCTGTCTCTTTGTTAGGATGATCGATCTTTTCCCAACGGCTCGCTTCGATCAAAGCATTGTTCCCTGCAAATTCAACCTGAAGGTTTTCATAACAGACGATATGACATCCAACTGTTTGTGCAGAAAAAATAATGTTTGACTCATTACTATCTATCATTTGGCTATCATAGAATTTCTTCATTTTTTCTAAAGCAGTCTCATTTGTGACAATGACAATAGGATCCATTTCATTCGCCTCCTAGCCTAATTATAACACTTTTTCAACCTTTTTGACAGCATAAATTTAATTTGTTACAATACTTTAAGAGGTGATTTATATGGGTAACTTAAATCCATCATTTATTTTGGATATTATTGTCATAGGTTTTTTATTCATTAGTATGGTAGTAGGATATTTTCGGGGGTTTACTACACGTTTCTTTTCATTCATATTAAGTATTCTGGCATTTTTTCTCGCCTTTATACTATCTAAGCCAATCTCTTTATTATTCACTTTTCAAATTCGTATATCAAACGGAGCAATCAGTGAGGTATTAAAAGGATTCTATCCCCTTATTTATCAGGTGATTGCTTTTATTATTTTATTCATTATTTTTATGATATTAAAAGTGGTGATCTTGTTTGTATTCCGCAATACGATCAAACGTTTGATTGATACATTGGCATTCAGCCGTTTTATCGATGGTATTTTAGGAAGTGCTTTAAGCTTGATCGAAGGCTTGATTTTTGCTTTTATTGCCTTATGTGTCATGATGATGCCGTTTGTTAAAGACGGAAGCAGCATCATTGGGAATTCCACGATTGCCAGTCATATTTTAAACTTAGTGCCGGAAGCAAGCAAACAATTAAATGCATTAAGTGATACTTACAATCTAACAAAGAATTTAGACTTTTCATCTTTTTCATTAGATAAACTGGATAAAAATTCATTGTCTACTTTAAAAACAATGATCAATAGTGCCCAGAGTATGGGATTAGTGACTCCACAGGATGTGACGGATCTAGTCGAAAGCTATCGCAGTGACATTGAGCAGGCACAGGATGTAAAAGTCGATCAGGAAACAAAAAAACAAATCGACGAATTATTGGATATTCCAGGTATCCCGCAAGATATTAAGGATATTGTCAATAATAAGATTATCGTAGAATAGGAACATTATGAAAAATATATTAGAAACTTTAGAGTTTGATAAAATTAAACAACAGTTACTTGGCTTTACCGCTTGTTCATTAGGAAAAGAATTAGTGAATGAGCTTGCTATGTATGAAGATAAGAATGAACTGCTTTATCAGTTGCGTTTAACGGATGAGGCGATTCGTTTGATTTTCAGTTATGGGCGTTTGCCATTAGGCGGACTGCATGATCTTTCTTTAATGTGTCAAAAAGCCAACATGGATGGTATTTTATATCCACAGCAATTAATGGATATCAATGCAACGTTAGATGCTGTACACAGCATTTTACTGTATCATGAGGAACACGAGCTGGCAACGCCGTTATTTGATGAATTAGTTAAGACATTGGTAGAAATTAAACCGTTACAGCAGGAGATCCAGCGTTGTATCGGCAACGATGGGGAAGTCAATGACCATGCATCCAGTGCTCTGTATTCAATTCGTAAGAAAATTCGCAATATTGAATCTTCAATTCACGCCAAGATGAATCAACTGGCAAGCAGTCAAAAGGAATACTTAAGTGAAGCCATCGTAACGATGCGTAATGATCGCTTTGTGCTACCTGTAAAAACACTTAGTAAGGGCAATGTCAAGGGGATCGTTCACGGAGAATCTTCTACCAGTCATACCTCTTATATTGAACCTGAGAGTGTTGTGTTGATGAACAATCAGCTGACGGAAGAAAAAAATAAGGAACAACGAGAAATAGAACGCATCTTATTTGAATTGTCACAAAAGGTCAAAGAGAACAGTGCGATTTTACTCGCAAATCAGGAAACGCTGAAAGTGTTGGACTTTATGTTCGCTAAAGGAAGCTATGCGGCTTCAATAGATGGAGTAATTGCACATATCAGTGAAGATTATGATCACTTGTCTTTAAAACAGGCACGTCATCCTTTAATCGATCCGGCAAAGGTCATCGCCAACGATATTGAAATGAGTGCTCCTCATGAGATGCTTTTAATTACCGGAAGCAATACCGGAGGGAAAACGGTTACTTTAAAGACAGTTGGTTTATTATCGTTAATGAGTTTAGCCGGGTTGGCAATTCCCGCCATTGAAGCAACAGTCCCTTTTTATGATCAGATTTTCTGTGATCTTGGGGATGACCAATCCATCGAACAGTCACTGTCAACATTTTCATCACATATGAAAAAGATTGTTGAGATCACGAATGAAGTCACTCACCATTCTTTGATTTTGATCGATGAAATCGGGAGCGGAACAGACCCGCGTGAAGGAGAAAGCCTTGCTCAAGCGGTATTGGATTATCTGCATGGATATCATTGTCATGTAGTAGCATCAACCCATTATTCCGGGTTGAAAAAATATGCACAGGAAAAGCCTTTTGTATTATTTGCCAGTGTGGAATTTGATTTAGATACCATGAGTCCGACCTATCATTTATTAACAGGTTTGATTGGTCAGTCCTATGCCTTTGAGATTTCAACACGTTTAGGTTTAAACGATCATATCGTGGCTTCTGCCCGTGCTATAAAAGAAGAAAGCATGTCTAAACAGGATCATTTATTAGAGAGTTTGGAAATGGAATTAGAAAATAATCGTCAGCTCCAGGAACATCTTAATGAATCGATTGCTTATCATAAACAGCTGGAAAAGCAACTTCAGCAGCAGCTTGCAAAGATTGAACAAGAGAAAGAAAAATTGCTGAAGGAAGCAAAAGAAGAAGCAAATCAGCTGATCGAAGAAGCCAAAGAGAATGTTCAGCTTATTTTAGATGATTTAAAGGAACAGGCAAAAGATGTGAAAATGCATGTTGTGATCGATGCTCGTCATCAATTAGATGAAATGAAACATATCGATCCGCAAGTGAAATTAGTCAGTGATGAAAAACATGATTTTGTTGTTGGAGATCGAGTAAAGATTCTTTCAGTTAACCGTGAAGGAGAAGTAACCGCAGTCGCTAAAAACGGTCAGCTAACCATTTCTCTTGGAGGATTAAAAATGCAGCTTCAGCAAAATGAAGTGCAATATTTAGGCAAAGCCGTTAAACCAAAAATGAAAGCAAATCGAAAATCATTGAAAAAGGTTGGCAGCGGTCAATATGAATTAAATATTATCGGTATGCGTTACGAAGAAGCTATGCGATTAGTTGATAAGTTCCTGGATGATGCACTCGTAAGCAATTATCCGCATGTCCGCATCATTCATGGAATGGGCACCGGTGTATTAAGAAACGGAGTTCGTAAGATGTTAGATCGTAATAAGAATGTTGTGTCTTACCGAGACGGCGGACCTAACGAAGGCGGTCTGGGTGCCACATTAGTATATTTTGAATAGGAGAAGCCATGAGTACGACGTTGATTAAACAAAAATTAGCCTTGCTCCCATTAGAACCCGGCTGCTATCTGATGAAAGACAGTGAAGGAACAATCATTTATGTGGGAAAGGCAAAAAAACTAAAAAATCGTGTTTCTTCTTATTTTATGGGGGTACATAATTATAAGACAACGAAACTTGTAAGTGAAATTGTTGATTTTGATTATATTGTGACCCATTCTGAAAAAGAAGCCTTGCTTTTGGAAATCAACCTGATCAAGGACTATACGCCAAAGTATAATATTATGTTCATGGATAATAGTTATTATCCGTATATCCAGATGACTAAAGAGCGCCATCCGCGATTGAAGATCGTTCGTGATGTAAAGGATAAAAAGAATAAATACTTCGGACCTTTCCCGGATGCCACAGCAGCTCGAGAGATTTACAAGCTGCTGAACCGCTTATACCCGTTAAGAAAATGCAATCATATTCCCAATAAACCGTGTTTATATTATTCTTTAAATCAATGTTTAGGTCCATGTATCAATGAAGTAGATGAAGAAACTTATAATGAGATGACCACTCAAATTACCAAGTTTATCAATGGTGATGTAAAAGAGATTATCAGTGATCTTCATGAAAAGATGCAGACCGCAAGTGAAACATTGCAGTTTGAACAGGCGAAGGAATATCGTGATCTGATTCGTTATATCCAACATGTCACCAGTAAACAACATGTTCAGTTTAATGATCAAGTGGACCGTGATATTATCGGGTATCATGTGGATAAAGGGTATTTAAGTGTACAGATTTTCTTTATGCGTAATGGAAAATTGTTAGCGCGTGATATTAATTTAGTTCCCATTTATGGGGATATTGAAGAAGAACTATCAAGTTTTATTGTTCATTTTTATGCGAAAAACACTTTGCCAAAAGAAATCTTGATGCCAAAATCGGATGACCTTAAATTATTAGAAGAAGTATTAGGGTGTAAAGTATTGCAGCCAACCCGAGGAAATAAAGCAGATCTTGTGAAGATGGCTTGCGACAACGCTAAAGAAATGCTGGAAAAGAAATTTATTTTGATGGAAACTGCCGAGAATAAAAATGTCACCGCAATCGATGAGTTGGGAATGGCTTTAAATATTAAGCGTCCAGCCGTTATTGAATTGTTTGACAACTCGAACATTCAGGGAAGTTATTCCGTTGCCGGAATGGTCTGCTTTGTAGAGGGGAAACCTTCTAAAAACGATTACCGCAAATTCAAAATTAAAACGGTTGAGGGACCGGATGACTATGCCAGTATGAAAGAAGTCGTTTATCGTCGTTATTTTCGTGTATTGATGGACGGTTTAAGAAAACCGGATCTGATTATCGTCGATGGGGGTAAAGGGCAAATTAAAGCGGCAAAAGAAGTCATAGACAGCTTAAATTTGGATATTTATGTCAGTGGGTTAAGCAAAGATGATAAGCATTCCACCGCTTTATTGCTAGACCAAAACGGAGACCCTGTGGATATCGACCGGAAAAGCCAGTTGTTTTATTTATTGACGCGAATGCAGGATGAGGTCCATCGCTATGCGATCAGTTTCCATAAAAATGTGCGTTCAAAATCTTTATTTGCTTCAATCTTAGATGAGGTTGAAGGAATCGGCGAAGTCCGTAAGAAGAAATTACTGCGTAAATTCGGGAGTGTGAAGAAGATGAAAGAAGCTTCTTTAGAGGAATTTGAAGAGATCTTACCTAAAGAAGTCGCAAAAAATTTAAAAGCAGAGTTAGATAAGCGATAACCATTTTTGATTTTACTCATATGATGTACTAAGGGGGTAAAGTCATGCCAGGAATACTTACTAAACGTGAGAAGGAAATTTTTGAGTTGTTAATCAATCATTACACGACCAGAGATATTGCCAAGAAACTCGAAATCAGTGAAAAAACTGTCCGTAATCATATTTCTAACGTCATTCAGAAATTAGGAGTGACTTCCAGAATACAGGCAGTGCTGGAATTGATTAAATTGAATGAACTTAAGATAGAGTAAAGAACCTTGCTTACAGGGTTCTTTTCATATAATAGTGGTAAATAAGAGCCAATTATTATATAATAGGAAACAACGAGGTGATACCGTGAAACTAAAACATTATCATATTTTTTTATTTGCCGGAGTATGCTTTTTAGTTGCTTTCATAGGAATAAACAATAAATATGATCGTTTTTATCGTGTTGCCGGAATGAACAACGAAAGCCGTATATTAATTGAGACCTATATGGATGAAGCACAGCAGAATTATATGGTAGAAAATAATGTAGGGGTCTTTGAATTTATTCGTTATATTACTTATCCCGGTTTTCAGATTCAAAACTATGAATATTACAACAGTGTTGAAAGAAGTGGTACATATCCAACATTACAGGAGGTCGTTACACAGACGAATACGATCGTCAATCGTTTAAAGGCAGATACGCCTTGGTCGGTCGGAGAAAACTTAACGGCACTGATTAATGCGAAACTTCTAAATGATTATATCAATAATACTAACTTTAATCTTAAACATATCACGATTTATGAGAAATTGAAGCCTTTTTATATGATTGATGACTACAGCTATTTAGCTTTAGTGGAGGATAATTTAGAATCCTTAAATAAATTAGGGTATCAGTCTTTGGATGCCTGTACAAAGATTCTGGTAGATTTGTTTGAATTTTACACGCCTCATCAGGTAGAACGCCTGATTTCTGCTTCTACTGCCGCAAAAGAAGTTCTCTTTTTAGAAGAACCGACGGCTTTGGACGCTGTTTTAAAAGGTAAAACAACGGTGGATAGCTATGTTCCGGATGATCTGTCTTTAATCGAAGACTTACCACGTTATACGTATTTCTTATATTTAAGAGAAGAAGCATATCAGGCACTCAAGGAAATGTGTCATGCTTATGAAAGCAGTTCGGATTTTGTGCCTTATTATATACGCAGTGCTTATAAGAGCTATGAATCTGCCTTAGTTGAAAACGAACAGCAAGCAGGACATCTTGAAGAACAGTTGGGAATGACAGTCTCGTTCCAAGTGACCAATTTAGCAGTGGAAGATTTTGAAAATGCCCCATTCTTTACTTGGCTTGAGAAGAATGCCTATCAGTATGGTTTTATCTTGCGTTATCCAAAAGATAAAAGTGAAGAAACGGGAAGAGAATATAATGCATATACGTATCGTTATGTCGGAAAAGAGATTGCTAAAGAGATGCATGATCTAAATTATAAGACATTAGAAGAATATGTCAGCAAAAAGAAGTAGGAGATAAACATGAAGAACACGATTGGAATATTTGATTCTGGAGTAGGAGGATTAACCGTCTTACAGACTATGATGAAAGATCTTCCTCATACCGATTTAATGTATATTGGAGATAATAAAAACTGTCCTTATGGGGATAAAAGCAAAGCAGCTTTATATGAATGTGCTTCAAAAGTAGTAGAATATTTTATTGCTCATCAAATCAAAATTATCGTTTTAGCTTGCAATACGACTTCTGCCAATGTGCTGGAAGAATTAAGAGCGGCTTATCCAAATACACGCATCATTGGGGTTATTGACTCCACAGTACAAAATTTTTTAAGGAAAGAAAAGGAAAAGGTTTTGGTCATTGCGACAAAAGCAACCATTGATTCTCATAAATATCAAGATACGATTGCCTTATATAATAAGCAGGTGCAAGTGAACGAACTCGCGACACCAAAGCTGGTCCCTTTGATTGAATCCGGTAAATATAAAAAAGGCATTCAAGAGACCATCAAGGAATATGTAACTGCCTATCAAGGAAAGATTGATTCTATTATCTTAGGCTGTACGCATTATCCGATTATTGCCAATCAGTTTAAGGAGGTCTTAAAAGACATCTGCTATATTTCTTCAAGTGAATCTGTTTCTAAGGAAGTTGCCTATTATTTAAGCGAGCACCATTTGATCGATACGCAGCATACAAGACAGATAGAGATTAATACGACGGGGGATGTTGAAGATTTTAAATTTGCTGCCGGAAGCTTCTTTGACTTTGAAGAAATTAAGGTGCATCATATTGAAGTTTAACTGAACATATGTTCAGTTTTTTGCATATTTTATAGTCTCATAAATATAATTGGATGAGGTGAGAATATGAGAAAAAAGAAGATCATCAATACGCTTTTGGTTTGTGCTTTTGTTTTAGCGGTGGGTTTTGTTTACATGAAAAATAAAGATACAAAAGAACAACCGGTATCAAACGTTGTGTATGATCAGCCAAGCGGGAGTTACAAAGAAGTAGTTTACCAAGATAATAGCGGACTTTTAATACCCGTCAATATCGAATTAACAGAGAGCGGACAGTTAGAAAAAGATGTAATGGATATTCTTTATAAAATGAAAGAAAGTCCGGCATCATTGCCAGATCTGTCGCCTGTTTTAAGCAGTGATCTGCAGGTCAACAGTACATCATTAAATGAAAAACTGCTGACGATTGATTTCAACAGTGCATTATTAAATCTCAGCAAAGAAGAAAGCTTAAAGTTTATTGAGGCTTTAACTTGGACATTATGTGATTATAAAGGCATTGAAAAACTTCATTTTACATCGGATGGAAATGAGATAACGAATCTGCCAGACAGTTATATTTCATTGAGTGCTAACTATGGGCATAATCTAGGATTAAATAACTTTGAAACCGTGAACGCTTATTTACATAAGACCAGCGCTTTAGTTGTCTATGGAAATAAGCAGATTGATGGACAGGATTTCTATGTCCCCGTTACAAAACGCATTGATACAAGTGATCTTTCTGTACAAGACAAAGTATCCATCTTGCTTTCACAAAACTCGATTTCATCTTTGATCAGTGAAAACAAAGCTTTTGAAAATCTAAAGGTATTGGATGGAACACGCATTGAGGACGGACGACTGATCGTAAATTTAAGCGATGGGGCATTGCTGGATGAAATGTCATTAAATCCACAAGTAACCGATATGCTGCTGCTTTCTTTAAGACAAATCGACGGAGTGGAAACCATTAGCTTTGAAGTCAACGGAGAAGCCATTGGTAAAGATGAAATCGTATCAAAGAATGTTGTCTATAATGTAGTTAAAATGTAAATACAATCATCGCATGATGATTGTTTCTTTTTTTTGTTATCTCAAGCGTTGCATTCATTAAACAAAAAGCTTAAGTGGTCAATTTTATTGTATTTATTACACTTTTTTTAATCAACAAAATGAGGTACTATTGATTAATTGCTTTTTTATTCTTTGTAGACTACGTTTTTATTAGAGCCACTTATTCTAAATAATTTACCAGCCTCATTTTTTAAAAATGTCTATTTGTGCCTGTAAACACTGGCTATTCTCTTATTTTGAATTCTATTTGTAAAAACAAAGGTGTCGCTGGTAAAATAAGAAGAATCCCTTGAATTTACAGGGGATTTATGAAATAATGGAGTTACAGAAAGCGGTATTTACGAGGGTTTAATAACAACATAAGATGTATTTAAATATATACAGCAAAAAGAATTGTTCGTATATGGAAAGTTTAATAACAACATAAGATGTATTTAAATTTTTTGTCTTTATATTTATAATCAAAAAATCCAAAGTTTAATAACAACATAAGATGTATTTAAATAAAGGCAGAAGAGGCTTGCGATGGAATTAAAACAGAGTTTAATAACAACATAAGATGTATTTAAATATCTTATCCAACAACATTTCTACTACTCTTTGCTTACCGTTTAATAACAACATAAGATGTATTTAAATGTGTGAAAGTTTACATACTCTTTAGCCGAGGTAATGTTTAATAACAACATAAGATGTATTTAAATTCGGTTAAATCTCTAGCTTTATGTCCCATGATTCGTTTAATAACAACATAGGATGTATTTAAATATTCCTACTAGATAACCATTTTCACGTTCAACTCGTTTAATAACAACATAAGATGTATTTAAATTTTTCTTTAGTTGTGTAAGCTACATAATCCGTATAAGTTTAATAACAACATAGGATGTATTTAAATAATGCTTTTCGTGGTATATGATAGCTATAATGCCCGTTTAATAACAACATAAAATGTATTTATTTTCTGAGGATGAGTCTGCCTCAAGAGCAGAATTAAGGATATGAAAAATTTACAATTAGGAACATATTTAGATTCGTCATTGAATATTTTAATTAAATTAGAGGAAACTTGTAAACTTGAAACAATTATCGTATGATGATTGTTTCTTTCTTTTTTTATGTTATACTGTTACAGAGGTGAAAAGAATGTTTGATAGAGCAGTATATAACAAAAGAGTAGAGTGGTATAAAGATGCAAGATTTGGGATGTTCATCCACTTTGGAGCTTACGCTGTTCCGGCTAGAGGAGAATGGATCAGAAGCTACGAAGAGATCAGTAATGAGGATTATCAAAAGTATATTGATGCCTTTGATCCAGACGACTGCGATATGAAAGAATGGGCAAAAATGGCAAAAAAAGCAGGAATGAAATATGCCGTTTTAACTGCCAAACACCATGACGGCTATTGTTTATTTGACAGTAAGCTGACTGACTATAAAACGAAACGTGACTTTGTCAGAGAATTTTTAGAAGCATTTCGTGCAGAGGGAATCAGAGCGGGACTGTATTTCTCTTTAATCGATTGGTATCATCCGGATTTTCCTCATTATGGAGATAAACAACATCCGGAAAGAAGAAATGAAGCTTTTAAAGATACATTGCATGATTTTGATCGTTATTTAACATATATGCATGGACAAGTTGAAGAATTGTGTACACAATACGGACCGATTGATATCATGTGGTTTGATTTTTCTTATGACAACATGACAGCGGAAACTTGGAAAGCTCAAGAATTAGTAGAGATGGTTAGAAAACATCAGCCGGATATTATTTTAGATAATCGTTTGGAAGTCAGCGGTGAAGGATTTGGTTCACTGGCAACGCAGCATCCAACGGATTATTCAGGGGACTTTGTTTCACCAGAACAGGTCATTCCTCCTTATGGCATTTTAGATGACATGGGAAATCCGGTATTATGGGAAGCCTGCATTACAATGAATGATAACTGGGGTTACCATTCTGCAGATCATAATTTTAAAAAATCATCGACTATCATTCGTAAATTAGTGGAATGTGTATCAAAAGGCGGAAACATGATCTTAAATGTCGGTCCAGATGCACGCGGACGTTTCCCTAAAGAATCTATTCGTATTTTAAATGAAATTGGAGAATGGATGGCAGATTATTCTAAAAGCATTTATGGCTGCGGACCTGCCGAACTCACAAAACCGGATAACGGACGTATGACCCGAAGAGGAAATAAACTTTATTATCATATAATGGAAATGTCAATTGGCGGAATTCCACTATTTGGCATTCGTAAAGATCAGATTGAATCGATTATTTTATTAAATGATGGAACAGAAGTGAAAGTGATGGATTACTGGACCGTTAATAACTATCCGGATATTGTTTTCATCAATTTTGCCGGAGCAAATGATTTACCTAATCCTATCGATACAGTATTGGAGATTACCTTAAAATCGTGAAAAAAATAGTCATCATGTCTGATAATCATGGTCGGGCTGCAGATGTAATTCAGGTGTTGGAAGATAATGAAGACGCTGATTTATTTATTCATTGCGGTGATAATGAAGGCTATGATGATCAGTTATCAGAATTTGTAGCTGTCCGCGGAAATAACGATTGGACGTCAGATTTAAAGGATTATGAGATTATTGAATTTGAAGGGTATCGTATAGGTGTTGTCCATGGTCAATATTTTGGCTATTTCAATAAAGAAGAAGCAATGAAAGAATTTGCAAAAGAAAATCAATTGGATATTCTTTGCTGTGGACATACACATATGCCAATGAATATCGATATTGAAAACATCAAAATAATTAATCCGGGATCAACGCATTTACCTCGTGGTGGATCACCGGCAAGCTATGCTGTTCTTTATATGGATAATGGAAAAATGAATGTGGAATTTATTGAAATGAGATCGTAATGATCTCTTTTTTTGTATAAATTTTTATAAGAAACACACATTATATTGAAAGCTATAAATAGAATGTGAGGGATGATGATGAATCATACATTGAAAAAGTTAATAACATTTTTTATCTTCAGCATGATGATCTTTGTTTTAAGTGGGTGTCAATCCAGTCCTAAAACAACAGCCGAAACATTACAAAAGGATGTTGAAGGAATGATTGATAAAGGGAAAAATGAAGCTAAAAACATCGGCAATAATTTAGAGAATGATGTAGAAGAAGCCATTAAATATATTGATACCCATATGCAGGACCCATTTTCTGATTATGAAGTGACGAAACAAATGGGATATTATAGTTCTTATTTAGAAAATATTGCCGGGACAAATGAAGAGGCAGGCAATCATGAAATTGCAAAACTAGGAAAAAACGTACGCAGTTTCATCAGCAATGTCAGCGGTGGAATTGAAAGTGAAACCAGCGAAATTTCCACTGGATTAAAGAATGATATATCGACTGGATTAGGTAAGATTAACGAAGCAAAAGATGATATGGTACATAAATTCAGCGAAATGATTAAGAACGGATAAGGAGGATAACCATGAATAAGAAAAGTAAGAATAATTTAGAACAGGCTGTTGATTTTGTAGATGATAAAGTAATCGATCCAATTGCCAATAGTGATATGGCAAAGAAAATGGGCGAATACGCTAAAGATGCGAAAAGAATGGCAAAAGATGGTGTTGAAGAAGCCAGTGATGGTATGATGGAACTAGGCGAAAATGTCGCTTCTATGCTTGAAGCGTTTAAAAACCATCAGGAAGTAGAAAAGTTGGAAAAAGACGTTAAAAAAGGATTTGACAAACTAGGTAAATCTGCTCGTAAAGTCGCTAACGATGTAAAAGATATCGTTGACTAAAATGAAAGAATCTCACATCCATTAGGCTGTGAGATTTTACTAATTTTATCAAAAAATGATTGACTAATAAGTTGATTAATGATAATATGTAAAAGCAGTCAGTAAGAGATGTCTACGTAGCTCAGCTGGATAGAGCACACGCCTTCTAAGCGTGCGGTCACAGGTTCGAATCCTGTCGTGGACGCCATTTGAATTTGAACACACTTCGGTGTGTTTTTTTCTTTCCTTTTAAAAGATGAATTGTGGAATTTTAAAGATTAAGGAATATAAAAATTAAATCAGCAAAATTATGCTATAATGGTGAAAACGGAGGGATATTATGTCAAAGCAGATAGAATTGTATGAACGATTATCAGAAACAAATACATTGCAGGAAGTACAGGAATATATTAAGCAAGTCATTGAACTGCGTGGATTTGATCAGCAGGAAATTGAAAAAACAATGTTGATGATGACAGAAGAAGTGGGAGAACTGGCTAAAGCGATAAGAAAAGATGCTACAGATTTAAGAACGGATAAGAGTAAGATCAGTCATTATGATACGATTGAAAGTGAAGTGGCAGACACTTTTATTGTCCTTTTAAGTATTTGTAATAAATTAAATATTGATTTATTTAAGGCGTTAAAAGAGAAAGAAATGCAAAATTGTCAAAGACAATGGACAAAATAATAAGATAAAGACTATCTTTTCTTGACATTTCCTTAGTTTAATGATAATCGTTATATAGATTTATTTAAACGGAGGATATTATGGGATATACAATAGGACAGGTTGCGGAAAAATTGAATTTACCCAGTTCAACGATTCGTTATTATGATAAAGAGGGTTTATTGCCCTTTATTGAAAGAAAGAGTTCAGGAGTGAGAGTATTTTCTGAATCTGATTTGGGAATGCTTGGGATTATTGAGTGTTTAAAAAATACCGGTATGCCAATTAAAGATATTAAGCAATTTAGTATTTGGTGTGCAGAAGGAGATGCCACTTTGCAGCAGCGTTATGACATGTTTTTAGAAAGAAAACGGATTGTTGAAGCACAAATGGCAGAACTTGAAAAATCAATGAAAACAATTGAACATAAATGTCAGTATTATAAAAAGGCATTGGAAGCAGGTACGGAAAGTATCCACAAACAAGCTGCAGCAAGAAAATAGCAGAAGCTATTTCATTGTTCAGCTTTTTGTTTTATATAGATTTAAACCTATAAATATATAATCATATATATATTTTATATTATGAAAGCGTTTGTATATAATAGGGTTAAAGGAGGAATGAGTATGAAGCTTGTCTCAATTTTATTTCAGCAAATCACGATTATGTTTATCTTCATGTTTATTGGCGTACTCTTGTTTAAAACAAAAAAGCTATCCATGGAAGGAAGTAAGGCTTTAGGAAATATATTGATCTATGCTGTTATGCCAGCCGTTGTGATTAAAGCCTTTTTAAATGAAATGACCACGGAACGTTTAAAAGGCTTAGGAATTGCTTTCGGTTTTTCTTTAGCGGCACTTTTATTAGCCATGATTGTTTCCCAATTCGTTTTCAAAAAAAGACCCATTGAAAATTTTGGGGCGTCTTTTTCCAATGCCGGTTTTATCGGAATTCCTTTAGTTTCTGCCTTATATGGTGATGAAGCGGTCTTTTATGTATCTGCTTTTGTTGCATTGCTTAATCTATTGCAATGGACATATGGTGTTTTTGTGATTACTAAAAATAAAAAAGCCATCTCGTTAAAGAAAATATTTACCAATCCAATTTTAATCAGTTTAGCAGTCGGACTTATTTTATTTGTTTGTCGTATACAGGTGCCAATGATCGTCAGCAGCAGTATTCAAGGAATCGCCAGTCTGAATGCACCGCTTGCGATGTTTAGTTTAGGCACTTATTTAGCTCAAGTCTCATGGAAAGAAATCGTGACAAACCGTTATGCTTATTTAAGCAGTATCGTGCGACTGCTTGTCATTCCTTTGCTGACATTGGGGATATTGTTTTTTGTTCCTAATACCTATCAGACTATGAAAATGGCAATTTTAATTGTCGCTTCTACCCCGATCGGGTCTAATGTTGCCATCTTTGCACAAATACATAATCAAGATTATAAACAAGCAGTACGGATTGTATGTTTAAGCACGTTGTGTTCTATTCTTACGCTGCCAATGATCATGATGCTTGCGGATATTATTTGGTAAACTGTTGAAAATACTCTATAATATGTGCAGTTAGGGCTTTAGCGGAGCTGCTTTGATATTGATCTTTTTGCCAATGCAGATAAATATAGCGAAAACAATCGATATCATGAATAGGCTTGATGACTAAATGGGGATAAATATCCTGTTTCCATGTGATTTCCGGAATCAAAGCCACATCCATGCCAAGATTCAATAATTCACGAAATGTATTGGGATTATCACTGTAAAGATGGATATTAGG
The DNA here is from genome assembly GCF_000829905.1 of Beduini massiliensis. Lineage (GTDB taxonomy): Bacteria > Bacillota_I > Bacilli_A > Erysipelotrichales > Coprobacillaceae > Beduini > Beduini massiliensis. The sequence goes on along the minus strand of NZ_CDPP01000004.1, from coordinate 225,653 downwards.
TTCAAAATGACATTGCTGACAGTAATAATGAAGCAGTTCATACAGATTACTTTGAGGGTCCAGACTGATAAATAAATCCTCTTTTAGATCCTGTAAAGCAATACTTTCTTTGGAAGCGAGCGGATGATCAATCGGTAAGATTGCTACCAAGCGCTCTTTAAGTAAAAGATAATCGTTGGTATTAGCCTGACGTGCTGCATAAAGCGTAAGATTACTTTCGTTAGGGAAGGGTTGATTACTTGTAGATTGACTGATCATGAAATGAATATCCGGATGACGTTGGCGGAATGTTTTGAGTAAATCAGGCAGAAGAGAAGATGCCGCTTGAATTTTAAGAGAAACGGTTGAATGGTTTATACCTTTCAAATCGGCAATCTCACTTTGAATATTCTCAAGTGCAGTAAAAATATGCTGACCATAACGTTCAACGATCCGACCGTATTCATTTAATTGAAGATGTTTCCCTTGACGATCAAATAAGGGGGTATCCAGTTCGTTTTCTAAACGTTTGATCGTCTGGCTTAGCGACGGCTGAGCAATATGCAGGTCTTTAGCGACTTGGCTCATATTTTCCTTTTTGGCTACCTGCATAAAATAGTATAATTGTAGTAATTCCATATGCTTTCCCTCTTTCATTATAATAAAGTATAAAGGAAACCGAAGATTTAAGCAATTGAATAGGAGAGATAAGAAAATGATCATTGAAACAAAGTTTGGGAAAATAAAAGGATATAAGGAAAATGGTTTATATTTATTCAAAGGAATCCCCTATGCTGTAGCAGAACGCTTTAAAGCACCACACAGTATATCTTGGGATGGGATATTAGATTGTACCCATTTTCGTGATAAAGTCGCTCAAATTGTGGAAGGAGATACGGAAACAGAATGCAGTGAAGATGGTTTGAATCTGAATATTTATACACCTTCTTTAGATGGGACGCTGCCTGTTTTAGTTGAAATTCATGGGGGAGCATTTCAAAGCGGCAGCAATCAGAAAATGGATCCCCATCATGTCATTGGGAATAGGAAGTTTGTCTATGTAACGATTAACTATCGTTTAGGTGTGTTAGGCTATCTTTATTTAGGGAAAGAGGAGTTTTCGGCATCGGGGAATAATGGAACATTGGATCAAATTGCAGCGTTAAAATGGATTCACGACCATATTTATCAATTCGGCGGAGATCCTAATAAGGTTACGGTTCTAGGCAGCTCAGCAGGCGCAAAGTCATTAGGTGCCATCATGATGCATCTTCAGGCTAAACAGTATTTTCAGCAGGTAATTTTAGTCAGTGGGGCTGCACAAAGTGTTCGTGATATGCAAACTGCCCAAAAGATTACCGATCGCTATAAAAAAATCATGAAGATCAATGATGTTCGTGATTTACTGACAATGCCGGTATCTGAACTATTGAAAGGACAAAAAGCGTTATGTGAAGGATTTGGCAGTACCTGTGTTTTTGGACCGGTTGCTGATGGTATCGTTATTCCTGTTGACTTTTATGAAAAACTTGAATCTAAAGACTATTGGCAGGGGAAAGCCATCATTGGCAGTTCCAAGCATGAACTGACCTTTTTTAAGATGATGGGCATTGATTTTCAGCTTTACGGTAAGCAAATTGCCAGAGAATTATTTGGTCAAAATGCAAAGATTGCCATTGAGGATGCTAAAACTTTAATGACAACCTATAGTGAAGAAGAGGCTTGGGTCAAAGTGCTGTCTGATTATATGTATCGTACATATAGCTATCGTTTGGGTAAAATTTTAACCAATAATGGCAGTACGGTCTGGCAATACAGCACAGAGTTTCTGCCGGCATGTCATTGTATGGATCATATCCTTTCGTTTGAACCGAGAGCAAAGCTGGAGAAATATTTTCCCAATACTCAAGATAAAAGCGAAATTGTAGAATTAGGTGATCAGATTAAAGAAGCCTATCTGTCATTTGTTGAAGAAGGTAAACCAAATATCGAAAACTGGAAGCCATTAAACCAAATGCATTGTCAGATGATTTGGGACCGTCCAAGTCATGTTGAAATGATTGAAGATGAAGTATGTGATCGTTTTCCCAATCAAGTATATAAATTATAATTAATAACGGTAATATAAACTGTATTCTTTGTTATGAAAACAAAATGAATGAGAGTCATCATGTAAAATGATACTCTTTTTTTATACTTTTAAAGGGAACAATCGATAGCTGAATAAAAAATAAGATGACAAAAAGACATATTCATTATATATTAGTAAGTAATTATGATAATTTATAATGAAAGTTGGATATGTGTTGAATGAAGTATAAGAATGAAATAGTAATTGTAATTGTTGTATCGATGCTTATTTTGATTTTAAAATGGATCAATGTTTTTCAAATAGAGAATGGTTTTGGAAACCCGTGGGTGATTTTAGCTATGATAATTGGGTTTAGCCTGATCGGTATTCGCCTTCAAAAAAGTATGGATAATAATTATCAGCATCATAGAATGAACTACAACAATTTAGATGTTTTAAAGTATCTTTGTGCTGTATTAATTATTATTTTGCATTTACGTCCTTTTTTTGATTACTCTAACCCTCTTGACCTCGCTTTTAATAATATCATTACCCGGGTATGTGTCCCATTGTTTTTTTTGATTACCGGTTATTTTACAGCCATTAAAGAAAAAAATCAGACGAATTATATCAAAGGACATATAGCTAAAATGATCCCTTTATATTTAACCTGGAGCGTGCTTTATATTCCGATATTAATTCATGATGCGATTCGCTACTTACCAACGATTCAAGGTTATTTGAACAATCTGCAGCTCTCGACACCAATCTTGATGGTGTTGCTTGTTGTGTCATCTCCGCTGGTCTTGATCATAACATTAGTTTATACAGGAGTTTATTATCATTTATGGTACTTCCCTGCAGTTATGCTGTCATTGCTGGTACTAGGAAAATGGAAAGAACGTTTCCCGGTAAAAAATCTATTGATCTTATCTTTTGTTTTATTGCTTTTTGGAGCAACGGAGACTTACTATGGAGTTTTACCATTGACCATTCAGCAGGTGATTACTTTCTATTATAAGGTATTCTTTACGACCCGAAACTTTCTTTTCTTTGGCTTGTTTTATGTAGTATTAGGATATTGTATGGGGAAAAAGAAAGAACTTTATTCAGAACACTGCGTATCCAAATTGATCATTTCGATGTTTTTTCTAGTGTTTGAGGCAATTATTCTGCATGATTTTGATCGTCTCAACAGCAATATTTTGCTTTCCTGTATACCTTTAACGTACTATTTGTTCATCTTTACTTTATACTTGACCCGTAAGAAAGAAAAAAAGATAAATCTCCCATATCGAGATTTATCTAAATATTATTACTTGGTTCATCCGGCTGTTATTGCGTTATGTTTTTCAGTATTTCACATCTTAAGCATAGAAACAGATCCATATTATCAGATTGCGGTCATTTTATTGTTTACACATATTGTTTCTTATCTCTTTATCCTTTTGAAACGGTACTGCAAACGATTGCCCATTTGATTTAAGGTATCTTATTCAGGATAAATTTCCTCCTTGGATATGATCGCACTCTCATCATTGATATAGATGCTGATCGATTTTGCTTGCTGAGTAATTTCAAATACATGGATGTACTTATTGGCAAGAAGGACATTGTTTCCTCTGATTTTAATTGTTAAATCTCCTTTTTCATATTCGGTGTTGATCTTTGTATAATCTAAGGCTTGACCGATGACGATCAAATATTGTTTCTTATTTGATGGATCATTTACAATCAATGTGTCTTCTTCAAAGAGAAAGTTAGGCTTTGCGAGCAGTTCTTTCAATAAAGTCAAACGTGTAGCTTTATCGACTTCTTTTAAAACTTCACTTTGATTATCGATGATGTGTTCAAAGTTATAATGACTTAAGTCATCAGCGAACATCTCTAATCCAATCTCGAGCATACCATCATAGTAATAGAGATCCCCTGTACTAAAATCCATATAATTACCGTTTTGATTAAATAGAAAATAGGTTCTTTGCTCATCTTGATAGATATGAATTTTTAATAAAGCTTCCTTTTGGTATGTAAAATGCAGGGTGGCACACCATTTTAAATTGGATACAGCGTTCAATTCTTCATTTGCAATTTTAATGAGCTGATCTACTTTTATGTTTTTTAAAAACTGAGTGTGTTTGTGGGTATCATAAACATTCAAATAAGCGTTACTGATTGCTATGTCATTTCGACCTACTGGCTTTACAGGTGACCGATAATTTAAACTTGCTTTATTGACCATATCGCCGCTGACCAGTAAATTTTTATTGGTATACTTACTTTGAAAACCTCTTGAATCACGATAATATAAAACAGTGAGCCAAAAGCATAAGAAACATAGAACGCCAATCATGTATTGATAGCGTTTTTTCTTTTGTTTTTCCTTTTTCGCAATATATTGATTGCCATCGAGCAGTTGTTCATAATCCAATTCTAAGATTTTGGCAAGATGGGGAATGGTTTCGATATCCGGATAGCCACTGCCGGTTTCCCAGCGTGAAATCGTTTTATTGGATACGTGCAGAAGATCAGCTAATTCCTTTTGTGTAAGGTGTAATTGAGTGCGTCTTTCTTTGATTAATTTACTGAATTCATTGGTTGTCATAAGAACCCCTCCCTACTTACAGAATATCGGCTAAATAAAGATTCGTCAATCAAATGAGGTTCTATGATTCATAGACTCTTATTTGCAATGGATTTCTTAAAGAAAAGAGAGTATTTTTATGAAAAGGATTGAATATATAATAAAAGGCATAAAGATCACCAGACGAGTTTTGTCGATATTTGTTGCCCTAATAAAAAGAAAAATGGTAAAATAAAGATAAGAAAAGGGAGGGATGGACATGGAGATTATGGATATGCTGACAAGCAATCTGCCGGTCATTATTGGCATTATTGTTTTCGTTTTAGTCGTGGTTATCGTAGTTACAGGGTATGTGAAGGCTTCTCCGGATACGGCTTACATTATTTCCGGGTTAAGAAAACAACCTAAAGTATTAATTGGGAAAGCGGGGATCAAAATACCTTTCTTAGAAAAGAAAGATGAATTGAATTTACAGTTAATCCCGATTGATGTTAAAACATCAAATGCGGTACCAACAGCGGATTATATCAACATTAATGTAGATGCAGCTGTTAATATTAAAATCAGCGATGATCCGGATCGTTTAAATCTGGCGGCTCAGAACTTTTTAAATAAACCGGTGGAATATATCGCCAATGTTGCAAGAGAAGTATTGGAAGGGAACATGCGTGAAATCGTAGGACGTATGAACCTTGAAGAAATGGTATCCGATCGTCAAAAGTTTGCAGAGCTGGTCAAAGAAAATGCAGAACCTGATTTAGCGAAAATGGGATTAGATATTGTCTCTTTTAATGTTCAGAATTTTGTAGATGGAAATGGGGTAATTGAGAACTTAGGGGTTGACAATATCGTTAAGATTCAAAAGAATGCCGCTATTTCCCGTGCTGTCAGTGAAAGAGATATTGCTCAGGCACAGGCGAAAGCTTCTCAGGAAGCCAATGACGCAAAGGTTGATGCCGAAACAAAGATTGCTGAACGTAATAATGAATTAGCAATCAAACAAGCGGAATTGAAAAAGATTGCCGATGCAAAGCAAGCCGAAGCTGATGCAGCTTATAGAATTCAAGAAGAACAATCTCGTAAATCCATTGAAGTAGCAACTGCGGATGCCAATATCATGAAGCAGGAAAAAGAGATTGAATTAAAACGTAAAGAAGTAGAAGTCAAAGAACAAAGCTTGGATGCGGAGATCAGAAAACAGGCGGAAGCGGAAAAGTTTGCTTCACAACAAAAAGCTGATGCGGAACTGTATAAACGTCAAAAAGATGCAGAAGCCAAACTCTTTGAAAAACAAAGAGAAGCCGAAGCTAAGAAAGCCGATGCTGAAGCGGTGAAGTATCAAATGGAGCAGGAAGCTGCCGGGATTGCCGCAAAAGGGGAAGCTGAAGCAAAAGCAATTGAAGCAAAAGGGGTTGCAGAAGCAGAAGCTTTGAATAAAAAAGCAGAGGCCATGAAGAAATATGGAGAAGCAGCAGTGATGGAAATGTACTTCAATATGCTGCCTAAAGCAGTGGAAGCCGCCGCTAAACCATTAGAAAAAGTAGATAAGATTACGATGTATGGTGAAGGAAACAGTGCAAAACTCGTATCAGATATCGTAAAAACAGCGACTCAAGTCAGCGAAGGAATGAATGAATCGATTGGAATTGATTTGAAAAGTGCCATTGTAGGCTTTTTAGGTGGAAAAATGACAGATCAAGGAAACGATGACGATAAGTAATGAAGAGAAGTTCATAGAGTAATCTGTGAACTTTTTTAGTTTAGAACGAAAATTCATTTTAAAAGTTATCTCTTTCTAACAAAATGACTTGACAACCGGACGATGTTAGAATATACTAACATTAGTAAAAAAAAGAAAGAAGATGAAGATGATGCCTTTGAGTATGGTGAAAATTGGGGAACCCAACGTTATTTGTAAGATTGGCGGTAAAGAGGAGACGCGCCGTTTTTTAGAAAATCTTGGTTTCGTACCGGGGGGAACAGTGATGGTTGTTTCCGAAATAGGTGGAAATATGATCGTTAATGTCAAAGATTCAAGAGTTGCTATCGGTAAGGATATGGCAAATAAAATCATGGTTAGATAGGGGGATTTACATGAGAACATTAAAAGAAATCAAGTGCGGTGACACTGTAAAAGTGATAAGGCTGGAAGGTGAAGGACCGGTTAAGCGACGTATCATGGATATGGGAATAACCAAAGGTGTTGAGATTTTTGTAAGAAAAGTAGCACCCTTAGGTGATCCGGTAGAAGTGACTGTACGTGGTTATGAATTATCATTACGTAAGGCAGATGCTTCCATGATTATCGTGGAATAATTTTTTTGAGATAAAAGTTAGGAATAACTAACATAGTGGGAGGAAATAGAATGATTAAAATTGCTTTAGCCGGGAATCCCAATTGCGGGAAAACAACATTATTTAATGCTTTAACGGGATCTAATCAGTTTGTTGGAAACTGGCCGGGGGTTACCGTAGAGAAAAAAGAAGGAAAATTAAAAGGACATAAAGATGCCGTAATCATGGACTTACCGGGGATTTATTCACTTTCCCCTTATACATTGGAAGAAGTAGTAGCAAGAAATTACTTAATCAATGAAAAACCGGATGTTATTTTAAACATTATAGATGGAACAAATATTGAAAGAAACTTATATTTATCGACGCAATTAATGGAATTAGGGATACCTGTTATTATTGCTGTCAACATGATGGATATTGTAAAAAAATCCGGAGATCAGATCTATATTGATCGTTTGAGTGAAAAATTAGGATGTGAAGTCGTAGAAATTTCAGCTTTAAAAGGGGAGGGAATCAAAGAAGCAGCAGATCGTGCTGTTTGGTTAGCACAGCAGAATAAAAAAACACCGGCTGTTCATCATTTTCAAAGTGAAGTGGAAACGATCTTAAATCGCATTGAAGATAAATTAGGAAGTCAGATTCCTAATGAACAAAAACGATTCTTTGCAATCAAATTATTAGAAAAAGATGATAAGATAGTGACGTTGATGAATGTTGTTCCCAATGTTGAAGATGAAATCAAAGAGATCGAAGACATGATGGATGATGATACGGAAAGTATTATCACAAATGAACGTTATCTTTATATATCATCGATAATTGATGAATGCTGTAAGAAAAACAGTAAAGGGAAACTCACCGTTTCCGATAGGATCGATCACGTTGTCACGAATCGCTTCTTAGCACTGCCAATCTTTGCCTTAGTTATGATCCTAGTCTATGTTGTTTCGGTGACAACGGTAGGAGGCTGGGCTACGGATTGGGCGAATGATGGTGTCTTTGGTGATGGGTGGCATCTCTTTAGTATCGGCACCACCGATTATGAAAATGCTGTCGAAGAATATGATCGAGCAGAACAAATTCTAGTTGCTTTTGATGAAGGGGAAGATGTTGCTCAAATCATGGATGAAGAGGAAAATGTAACGGAAACAGTGACACTTAACGATTCGGTTGTTTCTAAAGCAAATGAAATTGCAGAAGCCGGAGAGCCGGATCCCTCTGAATTTGGTGTCTGGGTGCCGGGTATTCCGGGAATTCTTGAATCAGGATTAGATGCATTGAATTGTGCAGATTGGCTTAAAGGCTTGATTTTAGATGGTATTGTTGCCGGCGTAGGGGCAGTTCTGGGGTTTGTTCCGCAGATGTTAGTTTTATTCTTATTCTTAGCGTTCTTGGAAGCCTGTGGTTATATGGCACGTGTTGCTTTCATTATGGATAGAATTTTTAGAAAATTTGGATTATCTGGAAAATCATTTATTCCCATGCTGATTGGAACAGGCTGTGGTGTTCCGGGGATTATGGCTTCAAGAACCATTGAAAATGATCGTGATCGAAAAATGACAATCATGACCACTACATTCATTCCGTGCAGTGCTAAATTACCCATTATTGCTTTAATTTCAGGAGCTTTATTCCATGGTGCGTGGTGGGTAGCTCCAAGTGCTTATTTTGTCGGAATTGCGGCGATTATCTGTTCAGGAATTATGCTTAAAAAAACAAAGATGTTTGCCGGTGATCCTGCTCCGTTTGTTATGGAATTGCCTGCTTACCATATGCCCACTGTGAGCAATGTTTTAAGAAGTATGTGGGAACGTGGATGGTCATTTATTAAGAAAGCAGGAACGATCATCTTATTATCCACTATCTTTGTTTGGTTTACTTCATACTTTGGCTGGATTGACGGACAGTTCAGAATGCTCGATGCAATGGAATTAGATCATAGTATCTTGGCTTCAATCGGAAATGCGATTGCGTGGATTTTTACACCGTTAGGTTGGGGAGACTGGAAATCCGCTGTAGCCGCTATTACCGGATTAGTGGCTAAAGAAAATGTTGTGGGTACATTTGGTATCTTATTTGGTTTCTCGGAAGTAGCTGAAAACGGAACTGAAATTTGGACTATGTTAGCAGCCAGTATGACTGCTGCCGCCGCTTACTCCTTCTTAGTCTTTAACTTGTTATGTGCTCCATGCTTTGCGGCTATGGGGGCTATTAAACGAGAAATGAACAACGCAAAATGGTTTTGGTTTGCAGTGGGATATCAGACTGTATTAGCCTATGCTGTAGCATTGTGTGTCTATCAGTTTGCCACTTTCTTTACTACCGGGGCATTTGGTATTGGAACGATGATTGCGTTAGTGATTACGGCAGGCTTCTTATTCTTGCTGTGCAGACCTTATAAAGAGAGTCAGCGGTTAAATGTAAGCAGTGTAATGAGTTCTAAATAATCCATTTAGAAAGGAGAACGATAATGGGAACTTTATTAGTAGGGTCAATCGTGGTCTTGGTTGTTGTCATGATCATTCGTAATATGATAAAAGATAAAAAAGCCGGGAAATCCATTCAATGCAGTTGTGGCTGTGGACACTGCCCGAGTCAGTGCCATCACGAATAAAACAATCGCGATTTTCTATGTTTATTTAATTAAGAATATCTTTGGTATAACAATGAAAAAATGAGTATGCATTTAAGTATACTCATTTTTTATATATCCTGTATTTGTTTTGGTTGATCACTTAATAACTCATTAGCTAAATATAATCAGCGGTTGAGTTAAAGCCAATTTAATTGTTGAGTGAAGGTGATTTTTGTATGGCCTTTTTTTATTTTACCAATCTTATAGCAAGGATAGTATTGCTGTATATGATGTTGGACTTTTTGAACTCGATGCGGCGGTACTACCACATTGAAGCCGACACCGCAGTTAAATGTATTCAGCATCTCTTCGTCACTGATATTTCCGTGAGTTTTAATAAACTTAAAAATAGGCAGTAATTGAATTTTTGATAAATCGATTTCAGCGGTGAAGCCATCAGGAATAATACGTGAGAGATTGCCTTCGATGCCGCCACCGGTAATATGTGCCATACCATGCAGACAGTCTTGTGCAAACAAATCCTTTAAAGCTTTGTAGTAGGGCGTATGAGGCTTCATGATTTGTTCGATAAAAGTGATTCCGTCGATTTTATCTAATTTGATCTGCGGCATTTGATCCATCATTAAACGTACTAAGGAATAGCCGTTGGTATGGAGTCCATTTGAAGCAATGGCTAAAACAATATCCTCCTCTTCAATCGCCCTTCCATCACAAATCTTTTGCTTTTCCACAATGCCGGCAATGCTGGAAGTTAAGACATAAACGCCTTGATTTAACACTTGTGGCTGGATAGAGGTTTCACCGCCAACCAATGAACATTCGTTTTCTTTACAAGCATCTGAAATTCCTTTTACTAATGCATTGATAGTATCTTTTTGTGCGTTTGCACAGACAATGGTATCAAGGACAGCTAAAGGTTTTGCTCCCATCACGATGATGTCGTTTACTAAATGATTGATCATGTCATGGCAGATCGATTCACTATATCCATATTCCATCGCTAATTTCTGTTTTGATCCGGGTTCTTCGGATTTTAAGACAAGGACCGGCTCTTTAATATTGGGGTAGTGAATATCATATAGAGAAGCAAATGGACCTAAACCATTTAAAACACGCTGATCTTTTGTTTCTAAGTGCTTTGCCATCTCTTTTTTGATAGTATCCGTATACGTGATATCAATCCCGGCTTTACTATAAGAAAGTCCTTCTTTAACTTTCTCATTACCGATAAGAATTTCATCCACAGTGACATTCAGTGCTGTGGCAAGTTCATATAATGATTCAATATTGGGATAAGTCGATCCATTTTCCCATTTCGATACAGCTTGAAAAGAAATATTTAAACGATCAGCTAATTGTTGCTGTGTCAAGCCTAACCCTTTTCTCTTTTCTGCAATAAAACGTCCTACTTTGATGCTGTCTAACATATGTTTTCCTCCTTGCTTTCTATCTTGATTATAATTGGTAAAGTAAAACAAGTACAATAACGCTCTATTAGAATTTAATGGCTTAATTCAACTGTAGATAGAATAAAACAAGACTCCCAAAGAGCCTTGTTTTATTTTGCCCGACGCAAAAACTCGAAAAAAGCAAAGATGATAGAGATGATTGTCAATACGGAAACAATAAGTTGAGACATATTGGTGGCATATTCAGCCAGTTCGGGAACGATTGCACCTAGAACTAAAAAGTAGATACACCAGATTAACCCTAGAATCAGAAAGAGGAAAGTAAGATATTTCATGATGTTGGCTATGATTTTTATCATATGCCCGGTCGCCGCTATTTGTCGCTCACTGTAAGTCTTTTTTAATACTAATCGCCAACTTCCGATTAAAAAACCGACAATGATGCCCAGTGAAATACCTACACAAATATTATAAAAGAAATCCATACTCTATTCTCCTTTTTCAAAAATCCGATCAATTTGACGAAGACAGCTATGAGTGCTGATTTCTGTTGGAATCATGCCAATATCAACCAATCTTTCTCTTGCGTATTGATCAATGATATTTCGATGCTGATTCATCACTGCTGTAACCATGTTGGAAGCGGAATAACTAAGACTGACATATTCATATTTTTTCATTCGCTGATCTCCTTTATTCTTTTATTTCATTCTAACATGGCATTTGTTATTGAATCAACATACAAATATTTAAGAATGAGAGTGTTGCGTCAACAAAAATGTCTATTTTTAAACAAATATGATATAATAACTAATAACAGATACGTGAAGGAGAGATATGATGTACAGTTTTAATAAAACCTTTCCAACAGGCCTATTCAATATCTTCAATTCTTCTAATCCAAATAGAGATTATTACTTTAGATCAATACTTGCTTTATTTGAGGATTATATTAATACAGGAGAGTATTTAATTCGTCAGCGTGCTACCTATGTGATTAGTCAAGAGTTAAACCAAGATCTTTATAGTTTTAATGATGAAGTAGTATCAACAGATATAAGTGAAACGGTGGAGAAACAAAAGGCTACTGCAATTTTAAACGGTTTAGTAAATTCTAAGTGGTTAGATACAGAAATACAACTAGATGTGACGTACTATTTATTTCCAAATTATTCTTATGAAATTATAGAGGCAATTTATAAAATAGTAAATCCAGACGAGGATGAAACTATTAATTATGTTTATAGTATTTATTCAAGTTTGAAACAAATAAATAATAACGAAACAATCCGAAATCAGTTTAGATATCTTGAAATTGCATCAAAGAATGCGGAATCACTTAGTAATCGTTTATCGATTGCGACAAATTTAATCAAAGAATATTTTGGAATGCTACAAGAATTAACACGTCCTGAGGATTTGTTAAATCAACATTTTAATGATTTTATTGATAATGTAGTTAAACCTTATTATCATCGTTTAAAAACAGAGGATAATGTTTATCGTTATAAAAATGATATTTTAACTATTGCAAATAAATTATTAGATGATCATGATTATCAGGATAAATTATGTAAAATTGCCTTACAAAAAACTAAAATTAAAACACCTGCTGATGCTAAAGAGTATGTTTACAAATTAATCACTAAATTAATAAAGATTATTGTTAATTTGGATAAAAAAATTGATTTACTTGAAGAAAAACAAAATCAATATGTTCATACAACTTTACAAAAAATAGATTATTTACAAAAACAGGATAGAGATTTAGTTAGTAATCTGAGCCAAATGTTAATGAAAATGACAGAGGAAAAAACTAGGTATCAAGATATATCAGAAAGAATAAAATTAACATCACATCCAACTTTCAATCAACAAAGTTTATATATGAATAAAAAAGCAAAAAGAAAATTTTGTCCACAGGCGGTTCTAATTGCACAACCATCACCAAGTAAACCAAGAAAAAAAAAAAAATATTCTAAAAAGCAAGTTTTAAATTTTGTAAATATGTTATTAAGTAGTGGAATAGAAGAATCTAATGCTATTGAGATTATAAATGATGAAACTTATTTTTTTATTGTAATGACTTATTACTATGGTGTTTTAGGGAATGATATGTATGCTATAGAATTTGATGGAGTATCAGAGTATTCAAATCGAAATTATAAAATACCACAATTTAAAATTATAAAAAAGGAGAAGTAAATGGAAGCGTTAATAGCATATGAAACTTTTTTAGATCAAGATAAAGAAGAATTTTCACGTTGTGTTCGACTATTATTAAATCAAACATTTATTTTAGAAACAAAATTTAATAAAAATAAAAACATGATGGAAAATACAAAAGAATATTACTTTATAGATAAACACTTCATGTTGTTTGAACAGTATTTTTTTATGATGGGGTATGAGCTTGAGCGCTACGATAAAGAAGGAATTTTATATTTAAAAACAAATGGACGTCAAATAGTTCACTTAAAAGAGGATATAACAAAGATGTTACTTATTATTAAATTATTATATGAAGAGAAAATAAGATCTATTACATTAGATTCAACTGTGTATATTAGTTTTTTTGAAATAAAACAAAAAGTTGATGTCTTTAAACTGTTTGATAAAGCATTATCACCAAATGCTTTATCAAATATATTCAAAGAATTATCTAAATATCAATTGATTGAATACATAATTCAAGGTTCTGATGAAGGTAAAATTATTGTATATCCTAGTATTCGATATATTCTTATCAATAAGGATATAACGGAAATATTATCCAGATGGAAAGGAGAAGAAGCTAATGAAGATATTAAAGAGAGTCCAATTAGTTAATTGGAGTTATATCAGCTATCGTTTATTAAGTTTTTCTGAACATGTTAACTTTTTTACTGGGCCCTCAGGGAGCGGTAAATCAACTGTGTTAGATGCACTTCAAGTAGTTTTATTAGGAGATACAAACGGTAAAAGAATTTTTAATAAAGCAGCCAAAAAAGAATCAAATCGAGAGTTGATTGAATATTTGCGAGGAATGCAAACAGAAAATACTGAAAAACAATATTTGCGAAACCAAGATTTTGTTTCACAAATTGTATTAGAATTTGAAGATGATATCAGCCATATTGTTTTTTGCTTAGGTATTGTTTTTGATGTTAAAGTAAATAATCCAAATGAAGCAGAAGAGGAACATCATTTTTTCTTTTATAATCATCCATTGTCTGATCATTATTTCTGTACCCAAAATGATGAGATGAGGTATCCTTGGTCAATTCGTGATTTTATACATGAATCAAAAATTGATAAAAAACTAATTATTTATCCAAATAAAAAACAATATCAAGATGCTTTTTTATCTCGGCACATGGGTGAATTAAATTATAAATATTTTGATTTATTTAAAAAGGCTATAGCCTTTAATGTAGATATGGGAATTGACCAGTTTATTCGGCAATTTGTTTGTCAAGAAGATCATATTAATTTAGATAAAATGTTAAATTCATTTAGAGATTATAATAAAATGTTAAGAATTATTAAAACAACAAAAGAAGAAAAAGTTTTACTTGAAAAAATAGAAAATAGTTATTATGAATATAAACAAGCTGAATATCAAATTTCTAAGTATAAATATTATTTAAATCGAATTGAGATAGCTTTAATAAGACAAAAATATCATAACAAGTTATATTCCAAGGAAGAATGTTATAAGAAAATTCAAATAATTGAACATGATATTGAAGAAATAGAAAAGAGAAAAATAGTAGCTAATTCACAATTGGAACGCTTGAATGCTGATTATGCAAAAACAGGTGTAGATAATAAAATAAAAGGAATTGATTTAAAGATAGCAGAATTAGACAATCAAAAACTTTCTATTCGTAATGAGGCCTATGAATATGAAAATTTTTATGATAAAATGAAAAATTTATATGATTTTAAATTATTAAATCAAAATTTAAATCACTATTTAAAAACATTTGTAGAAAAAAATTTTATGATAGAAAATTATAATGATTTTATAAATGAACTAAAAAATGAGATAGCAAAGCATCTAGCCGATTTGGATAACTTAGAACTATCAATAAAAAAAATTATAGATGAAAGAAATGAAATGGCGGATCAATTAACCCAATTAACATCTGGTAAGAAAACATATGATGCTGTTCTTATAAAATTAAAAGACGAATTAGAGACATTATATTTTAACTGTTATCATGAAAATTTAGAAAGTTCTTTTTTGGCAGATTTAATAGATATTAATGATCAAAATTGGAGAAATGCAGTTGAAGGGTACATGAATAAACAAAAAACTTATTTAGTTGTTTCTCCAGAGATTTATGATAAGGTGGAAAAGTGTTATAAAAAATTTAAACATAATAAAAAATATAGGTTGAGTATCATAAATACAAAAAAGATGCAAAATAAAAATTATAAGATTTCTCCTAATTCATTATCTGAGTGTATTACTAGTGAATATCATTATGTAAAAAACTATATTAATTATTTATTAGGAGATGTTATAAAGTGTGATGCTGTTGAAAAACTAAAGAATTTTCAAACCGCGATCACTTCTGATTGTCATTTGTATTCTGGATACGTGCTGTCCTATATTAATCCATTTTATTATACGCATAATGCGCTAATAGGAACCCGCTCTATGCAAATTCGTATTGATACTTTAGATTCGGAAATTAAAAATAAGGATAAAATCATATCAGATATGATAGAAACTAAAAAAGGACTAATTGGAACACAAATTAAGAATTTGCAGATTAATTATCCAAAAATAGATATTTTAAATTATCAAGATTTAGATAAGCAGATTAAAAATATTAATTATCAAATAAATCAAGAAAAAGAGTATAAAGTTAAAATTACTCAAGAACAGGAAATTGATTATGAAACATTAATTTATAGTCAAAAAAATAAAATTAAAGATATAGAAAATGACATGATAAAGCAAAGAGAACAAAAAAATAAAAAAGAATTTGAGCTTGAAGGTCTTCAATGTGATTTGAATATTTTAAAAGATCAAATAGATGAATTAAAATCTGATATTAAGGATAATATTTACTTAAATGATTTTGAACTATTTATAAAAGAAAATAAAGATTATGTAAAGGCAAAATTATTAGTAAATGATAGTATAAAGCAGTTGGAAAATAACCTTCCTCATTTAAGCACACTTTATAAACAAGCTAAAGATAATTATCATAATAAATTTATAAACTCTACTTTTGATCGATATAAAGATAACAATGATGAATATAATGAACGTTTACAAGAAATTATTATGGCAAGATTACCGGAATATGAAGAACAGGCAACTGAAAGAAGAAATCAAACAAATATTGAATTCAAACAAGATTTTCTCTATAAAATAGCTAATAGAATGGAAGAAGCGAAAAATAGTATACATGAAATTAACAAAGATATAGAGAGTATCTCTTTCGGAAAGGATACATACAAGTTCACTGCAAGAAAGCCGACAAAGCCACCGTTTAGTGATTTTTATGACATGCTTATGGATCCAGGTTTCAAAAACAGAGAAAATGTGTTTGGACTTGATTTTGATGAAAAATATTCAAAAATGTTATCTTATATGCAGATAACGTTAGAAATTTTGAATGATCCACAATCTATTGATTATAAGAGGAGAAAAGATGAGCTGGATAAATTAGGCGACTATCGAAATTATTTTGAATTTAGTATGATTGGGCGAAATGAAAATGGAATAGAGGAAGATTTAAATAAAACACAAAATAAAAATAGCGGTGGCGAATCACAAAACCCATTATATTTAGCTTTATTAACAGCTTTTTACCAAGTGTTTAGAATGAAACATAGAGATCGAGAACGGCACTTACCATTGAAATTAATTATTCTTGATGAAGCTTTTAACAAAATGGATGGTAATAAAGTGAAGTCAAGTATTGAGTTAATTCATAAACTGGGATTACAAGCTATTATTGCAGCTCCGGATTATCATTTGGAAAATTATGTTGAAGTAGTTGAAAAAGTATTTGAATTTGAAAGTGAAAATAAACAAAATATTAAAATTGCTGAGTTTGAAAGAGGAGATCCTTTATGGGAAAGTCTATCCGAGTAGAACTTTATGACGAAATAATACGTCATTATCAGAAATCGCAAAATTTAAAGACAGGTCATAGTAGTTGGAAAACTTTATCTATAAGAGATAGTAAAAATAAAACCTTAACTGATCTTGATCAAAAACACTTATTGCTTCAAGAATGTATCAAGTTAGAAAAAATGGGATATTTAAAGATAAAATGGTTAGAGCGAAACAATATTATTGATAATATACAGTATCATATTGACTTTATGTCATATTACTATGAACAAGGCACATTAAAAGATAATTCTTTACATAATAAAGAGTGCCTAAAATTAATTAAGAAAAATATTAGTATGGTAAAACAAGATTGGATTAGATTAGCTTTAGAACAATTCTATCACGCCCAAACAAATTTGGTTAAAATAGATAAAAATAAGGTGACTAATATACTTATAGCTTTATTAAAAATTGATGAGATGATGAATATGGGAAAAGACAAAGCGATGCGTGTTTTTTCAAAAGAATGCTATAATGATTCAAAGTTTTTTGAAAAAGAAGTCAAATCTACGATTGTTTCATATATTAAAAAATATTATTTAGATGAGTACTCGGCATTTGATGAATCACAAATATTAAATTCAGTGGGAATTAATAAAGGGACACTAGAACTTATTTTTAAAGGAGCTATTATTATCGAATTACAAGGCGAAAAAATCGATTTATCGTTTTTTGAAGATGGTATACCTATTTTAAATAGAACTTTAAAAAAAATAACTAAGACTATTATGAAAGATAGTATAAAAAGAGTAATTTCAATTGAAAATAAAACAAATTTTTTAGAAGCAACATATGATGAATCCATTTTATATATTTATACGCATGGATTTCCTACTCACATTGAATTATCATTTATTAATACAATATTGAGCGATAATCCAGATGTTGAAATGTACCACTTTAGTGATATAGATTTAGGCGGTTTTAAAATATTTGAGTATCTACAACGAAATTTAAATTGTAGTTTGATACCTAAACAAATGGCAATAGAACAATTGATAGAATATTACGACTATTGTGAATCTATTGATGAAAACTACATAAAAAAATTGAAAAAGTTGGATATTCCAGTTTTTAAAGATGTTATTGAATACATGATTAAAAATAAAGTGAGATTGGAACAAGAAGCTTTATTAATCGAAAATGTATCTAAATAAAAAGACTAAACAATATGGATGAATATAACATTTATATTATTTGGTCTTTTTTTACTATTTAATATTTATTAATTCACCTGTAAGAGAATCCATGATGTACCCATAAATATGGATATCTTCCGGGATCAACGGATGTTTTTCCAACATTTCCACACTTTGTCTTACTGAAGTATCCGCATCTTTAAAACCGGCAAGCCAACTTTCAAACTGCACCCCACAGTATTTAACAAAGTCAATGGAGTCTTCCTGAATTCCTCTTTCTTTCATTTTGCTGATCATTGCTTCATAATCGACCGATTGAACACCACAGTCGGTATGTCCGACAATCATAATATCTTGAACACCTAGTTCATAAATCGCAATCAATAAACTTCTGACGGCACTGCCAAATGGGTGAGTAATCATTCCGCCGGCATTTTTTATAATCTTGGCATCCCCATTTTTAAGCCCTAAAGCAGCTGGCAGAAGTTCTGTTAAACGTGTATCCATACACGTGACGATGGCTAGTTTCTTTTTAGGGTATTTACCGGTTTCGTAAGGTTTATATTTTTTATCTTCCACAAATTTTTTATTATAATTTAAAATATCCTCTATCATATGCTTTCCTCCTTCTTGGGATTATAGCACTATTCTTGTGAAGCACAAGAAAAAAGTGCAGTAGTCAGATCACTTCTATTGAATTTACTATTGCAATCATGAACTTACTTTTTCATTTTACTAAAATAATTTGCGAAAAAACTTGACTTAGAGTGAACTCGAAGGTGTATCTTAGAAGCATGGAGATGGTAAAATGATGATTGCGGAAGGAAGCAGACAGTTTTGCCTTTCCAGTGATACATTTCGGGATTATGAAAGAATTGAACGGATTCCACCTATTCATAAAAATGGGATATGTGACGATCAGGAAGAAGCTTTACAATGGATGTGAGCCGTGGGCTTTCCAATCGAAGTTCTTCATGAATAGATGGAACTTTATCGTCAGAAAGAGGAAAACTATGTTGTCCGACAGGCATTACCGAAAGAACAGTGTGACTGCTTAATCGAACATATTGATGCAATGAAGGATACCTTAGGCAAATGAAATCATAAAATCGATCGTGATCATCAGATAGCAATGAATGGGAATGTATAATACTTGGCTGCTTCATTGAATCATGTTTAAACTCCCTGTTTGAAGCATTCATATATTTTGGGTAGCCAAGCCATTTTAGGTTATCGATTCTTGGTGTAAGATAAATGGAAAGGAGTATTAAGTGGATAAATTAGATGTACTAAAGAAAAAATTAGCAGCGTATCAAAAAGTAGCGATTGCATACAGCGGCGGCTGTGATTCAAATTTCTTATTGAATGTTGCAATCTTGACATTGGGGAAAGAAAATGTATTGGCTGTCTTGTGTGTAGGGGACATGATGTCTAAAGAAGATCTGGCAGAAGCCAGAACATTATTAAAAGATGTCAGACATGTAGAGATTCCTATTGATGTACTAAGTGTAAGTCAATTTAAGCATAATGCACATGATCGCTGTTATCATTGTAAGAAAATGATTATGAGTCAGGTGATCAAAGCCGCACATGCACAGGATTTTGAATATGTCATGGATGGGAAAAATAAAGATGACGAAGGGGTTTATCGTCCGGGTATTCAAGCTTGTTTAGAATTAGGAATCCTTTCACCGATGGCAGAATGCCAACTAACGAAGCAGGAAATCAGAGAGTATTCAAAAAGTTTAGGTATTGTGACACATGATAAGCCGGCAAATGCTTGTTTAGCGTCACGCTTTAACTATGATACGCTTTTAACCAAAGAAAAATTAGACAGAGTGGATAAGGCAGAAGCATTATTGCACCAATTAGGAATTTATTATGTAAGAGTAAGAGTGCAGGGTGAACTGGCACGCATTGAAGTAGAAAAAGAAAATTTTGCCAAAGTGATGGCCCATTTAGAAGTAGCAGAGGCATTAAAAGCGTTAGGCTTTCGATATGTCACTTTAGATTTAGATGGAATCACAAGCGGAAGTTACGATAAAAAATAAATGTTCCAGCATATTGAAGTGTATGAAGGGTTATAGAAATAACCGCGAAAGGGAACAATGAAACCATTAATAACGAAAACAATTTCATCAATACTGCGATTCTGGGAAGAAAGCATTTGTCACGGATTTAGACTTACGTTGACTTTGCAATATAAGATTTCCGGACTTTTTGACGTTGTTTAAAACATATATACATAGATAAAAGAAAGAGGTGGTTAAGATGAAAGTAAAAGAAATATTAGAAAAAGTAAAAAAGAATGAGCTGTCGATTGAAGAAGCAAGTGAATTGATTGATAATCCATTAGATTATGCGACGATTGATTTTAATCGTGAAAAAAGAACCGGAGTACCGGAAGTGATTTATGGGGCCGGTAAAACGAAAGAACAGATTGCCGGTATTATTCAAAATATGTTGGATCACGAGGTTTTGAATATTTTAGTCACACGGTTAGATCAAATAAAGTATACTTATTTAAAAGAACGTTATCCGGATTTTGTTTATGATGAACTTGCTGAAACATTTTTATTAGATCAAAAGCCAAGACCTAAAAATAAAGGCTTGATTGTCGTGGCATGTGCCGGGACATCGGATTTACCGGTAGCTAAAGAGGCTGCCATTACCGCCGAGTATTTAGGTAATGATGTGGAATTGATTACCGATGTAGGAGTAGCGGGGATTCATCGTCTCTTTCGTCGGATGGATGTCATTGAAAAGGCAAGTGTCATTATTGCAATTGCCGGGATGGAGGGGGCATTGGCATCCGTGATTGGCGGCTTAACGGATAAACCTGTCATTGCTGTTCCAACTTCGGTTGGGTACGGTGCCAATTTTAATGGATTGGCAGCTTTGTTAGCAATGCTCAATAGCTGTGCCAGTGGAATCAGTGTTGTCAATATTGATAACGGATTTGGTGCCGGATTTATGGCACATACGATTAATAATCTAGGAGGAAAGAAAGAATGAAAGCATTATACTTTGATTGTACCAGTGGAATCAGTGGAAATATGACATTGGGAGCTTTAGTGGAAATATTAGGAGATCATACTTATTTACTTAATGAATTAAAAAAATTGAATGTCGATGGGTATCATATCCATATTTCTAAAAGTGTTAAAAATGGGATTACCGGGACTTATGTAGATGTTCATTTAGAAAACGCAGATCATCATCACCATGATCACGAGGGGCACAGCCATGAACATAAGCATGAGCATGAAGAACACCATCATGATCACGCACATCATCACGATCATGATCATAGCCATCATCATGTACATCGTAATTTATTTGATGTCAATAAAATCATTGATGACAGTGAGATCACCCCTTCGGCAAAAGCCTTGGCAAAACGTATTTTCTTACGTGTGGCTAAAGCAGAAAGCAAAGTGCATAATGAAACACTGGAAAATGTTCATTTTCATGAAGTGGGAGCCATTGATTCTATTGTCGATATTATCGGAACAGCAGTGTTAATCGATAAAATCTCACCGGATATTATTTACAGCAGCATTGTCAATGATGGATATGGCTTTATTGAATGTGCCCATGGGACAATTCCGGTACCGGTACCGGCAACAAGTGAAATTTTTGCAGCAAGCAATGTCATTGCCAGACAAATCGATATTGATACGGAACTGGTGACTCCAACAGGGGCAGCGATTATTGCCGAACTTGCCAGCAGTTACGGTACTATGCCGGCAATGAATGTGGAAAAGATCGGTTGGGGAAGCGGAACGAAAGATTTGAAGATTCCCAATGTCTTAAAAGTTGCATATGGTGAAGTTGAAAAAGAAGCAGAGGATATTATTGTGATTGAAACGAATATTGATGACTGCAGCGGAGAAATTTTAGCTTATACTTTAGAACAGTTATTTAAAAATAAGGCTTTGGATGCATTCTTTACACCGATTTATATGAAAAAGAATCGTCCTGCCTATCGTTTAACCGTCGTGTGCAAAGAGGAGGATCTGACAGCCATGCAGACTATCATCTTTAAGCAGACAACAACGATTGGGATGCGTTATCGTCGTGAACAACGGGCAACGTTAGAACGCAAGATTAAAGAAGTAGATACTCCTTATGGAACAGTAAAAGTAAAAGAAGTCAAACACCAAGGAAACACTTATACGTATCCTGAATATGAAGATTTGAAACAAATCGCTGATGATAAGGGCATTGCCATCAAAGAACTTTATACATTGTTTAAGTAGACCGTACATACGGTCTTTTTTGATAAAATCCTTGACTTAGAGTTTACTCTAAGTGCTATGATGTACGTAAGGAACATCAAAGGGGGAATAAAGAATGGAATATGTCACATTGGGAAGAACCCAAATAACGGTGAATAGAAATGGATTTGGTGCATTGCCTGTACAGCGTGTGTCTAAAGAAGAAGGAGCAAGACTGCTAAGAAAAGCTTATGACAATGGCATTAACTTTTTTGATTCAGCAAGAGCTTACAGTGACAGTGAAGAAAAGATTGGATTGGGATTAAGTGATGTGCGTGAGCATATTTATTTAGCGACAAAAACGATGGCAACAACAGTAGAAGCTTTTTGGAAAGATTTAGAAACAAGTTTAGAAATGATGAAGACCGATTATATTGATATTTATCAATTTCATAATCCGTCATTTTGTCCGAAACCAAAAGACGGAAGCGGCTTATATGAAGCCATGTTGGAAGCAAAGGAACAAGGAAAGATCCGTTTTATCGGGATTACCAATCACCGTCTGCCGGTCGCCATAGAAGCAGTGGAATCGAATTTATATGATACCGTACAGTTTCCTTTTAGCTATATTGCGGATAAAAAAGAGGAAGATTTAGTACGTTTATGCAAAGAAAAAGATATCGGCTTTATTTGCATGAAGGCTTTATCGGGCGGATTGATTACACGTGCTGATGCCGCGTATGCTTATTTAGCACAGTTTGATAATGTATTGCCTATTTGGGGAATTCAAAAGGACAGTGAATTAGATGAATTCATTCGATTTAATGAACAGCCGCCTGTTATGAATGATGAGATTCAAGCCTTGATTAAGCACGATCGTGAGGAATTAGCAGGCGATTTTTGTCGAGGGTGCGGGTACTGTATGCCTTGTCCGGTCGGGATTCAAATCAATACCTGTGCGAGAATGTCTTTATTATTAAGACGTTCACCTGCCGGGGGACATTTATCGGAAAAAGGGCAGGCAATGATGAAAAAAATTGAGGATTGTCTAAATTGCGGTCAATGTAAATCACATTGCCCATATGGGTTAGATACACCGGAATTACTAAGAAAGAATTATGAGGATTATAAAACCTTTTTAAAATAAAACAAGGGAGAAAAAATATGGAATATCGTATTTTAGGAAGAACTGGCATAAAAGTCAGTGCTGTCGGTTTAGGCGGTGAAGGCTTTGAAGGAAAAAATAAAGAAGAGACTCAGGTCATTATAGATCAAGCAGTGGCGGAGGGCATCAACTTTATTGATATTTATAATTCCAATCCAAATGTAAGAAGTTATGTAGGAGAAGCGTTAAGCCATTATCCACGAGAAAGTTTTGTGATTGAAGGGCATTTAGGATCGATGTGGGAGAATGGCCAATATCGTCGTACCCGCAATATGACAGAAGTAAAAGAAGCTTATGAAGATTTTTTAAAGCGAATGCAGTTAGATTATGTGGATGTAGGGATGATTCACTATGTAGATGATCAAAAAGATTTTGATCAAATATTTAACGGACCAATGATGGACTATGCAAAAGCGCTGCAGCAAAAAGGTATAATCAAACATTTAGGGTTATCTACCCATAATCCGGATATTGCCTTTAAGGCAGTAGAGAGTGGATGGATTGATGTCATTTTGTTTAGTATTAATGCCGCTTACGATATGTTGCCTGCTAGTGAGGATGTTAATATATTGTTTGAGGAAGATACCTTTAATGATCGTACTTATGAGGGTGTTGATCCTAAGCGTGACCGTTTATATCAGACCTGTCAAAATGAGGGCGTGGCATTAACGGTCATGAAAGGGTTTGGGGCAGGAATCTTATTAAAAGACGAAACCTCTCCATTTAAAAGAGCCTTGACCCCTGTGCAATGTCTGCATTATTGCTTAACACGTCCGGCCGTTGCTTCGGTAGTGGTGGGGATCAGCAATGTCGAAGAATTACTAGCGGCTTCTGCTTATGCCACAAGTACAGATGAAGAAAAAGATTACAGTCCAGTATTAGCCAATGCCCCGCGTTCAGTCTTTAATGGTCATTGTATGTATTGCGGACATTGCGCCCCTTGCACAAAGAAAATTGACGTTGCCATGGTCAATAAATATTTGGATTTGGCATTAATTCAAGAAGAAGTACCGGAAACTTTACAAAATCATTATGACTTATTAGAACACCATGCCAGTGAGTGTATTGAGTGTGGGGCTTGCATGCGAAACTGTCCATTCAATGTGGATATTATTTCCAAGATGAAACAAGCCGTAAAACTATTTGGTCATTAAACCTATGAGAACATTATTTTATTAAAAATAATGTTTTTTTCCTAAATTAAAGTTATTTATTTAATGTTTGACAATAAATTTTTATTGTGTGACAATCAGCTTAGAGTTAGCGCTGGCTCTTTAAAAACAAAAGGAGAGCAATATGAATCATTCAGAATTTAAAGGAACACATTATCAATCAGGTTATGAATTTGGCAGTAAACGATTAAAAGCAGGAATCACTTTAAATACACTGCCCATTCTATTTAATGAACCGGAGAGACTGCAATATGTTAGAGAGAGTCAGAAAATTTATGAAGTTTATTATCCGGAGATTTTAGAAGAAATTGAAGGCGTTGCCGATGGAGTGCAAATGGACAGTCAAATATTAATGACTTTCTTATTAAGTATGTATAGTTATACGGCGAATAATTTTTGTACCAGTTTTGCCATTCATAAAAACGGAAAGACTTTTTTGGGACGTAACAGTGATTTTGCTTGTCATTTAGAAGAATCTTATGACAGTTGTTATTACAGTTTAGATGATTGTTATGCTTTTATAGGCAATACGACAGCATTTACGCAAATGGAAGATGGAATCAATGAACACGGCTTAGCAGCAGGACTGACTTTTATTTATCCGGTAGTGCGAAAGCCGGGATTTAATGCCGGATTTTTGGTTCGTTATATTTTAGAGAAGTGCAGGAATGTTAAAGAAGCGATTGAAACATTAAAAAGACTGCCTATCGGTTCTTCTCAAACCTTAGTATTGGCAGATCGTTACGGTGATATTGCATTAGTGGAATGCAACGCTGAAAACATAGAAGTTCAATACGCTCCTGAAAATGGCTTTGTCGTTGCTGCAAATGATTTTCATTTACCCACAATGACAACATATAAAGTTCCGATTGAAGATGGTATTCATTCAAAAGAACGCTATCAGACGGCTTTTGAAGCATTGACTCAATGCGACATCCCAGATATTCCCTTTATTAAAAAGCTATTGTCAGGGGAAATGGGATTTATGTGTCAATATGACCGTAAGCTAGGCATGGACACTGTATGGTCTAGTCTTTATGATTTGAATACAGGAAAGATTTATCGGGCAGAAGGAAATCCTTCACGTACTGATTTTCAAGAGGATCATCGATTGAATAAAGAATAGTACGTTAGGGGAAAGCAATCTGACTTTTCCCTTTTGTTATATTAATAAAACGATTATACTAAGATTAAGGAAAAATATTTCTATAGCAAAAAATCAGTATCATGTGGAAAAAGGAGGGCTAGCATGGTCACTTATGCAGTAGTGGGGTTGTTAGATGAAAAGACAACGCAATATTTTCAAACGATGTGGAAGGATTTAAAGGAACGTCAGATAACGGATTATGGGACAAGCTATCCTCATCGTTATCCTCATCTAACGTTCGCTGATTATACGGACATTGATCTAACAAGAGCAGCTGCTTTATTTGATAGGGTGCTTCAAAATCAAGAACAAATCGAATTATCTTTTTTGGTATTAGGAACATTTCTTAATACCAAAACATTATTTCTGGCGCCAACCTTTTCACAAAAACTATATGACTTGCATGCTTCTATTCATGATCATCTAAAAGAATTTGATAGGGATCAAGATTCTTTTTATCTTAAAGGACGCTGGAATCCGCACTGCACGATTGCCAGTCGTTTAAATGCATCAGAAATGAGTGAGGCTATTCACTATTGTCAGCTGTACTTAAACCCAATGAAGGTGCGGGTGGTTGAGATTGCACTCATAGAAATTACTGTGAATGCAGCTCATATAGTAGTGAGTGACCGTCTATTGTATTCGAAAAAATTGGAATGAGAATCTAATATACTGTAACGCTTGTTGCCGTTTTGATTTTAAGAAAATTCTGTCTAAAGGATTAATGAAATTTATATAGAAAAAAGCCAATGATTGAGGTTCAGGAATCATTCGCTTTTTTAATTATTCAGTTTTTTATTCGCTTTTTACTGCATCATGAAACGGATCGTCATATCATTTTTGTATGCCATGACTTGTTCCATGATCAGATCGGCACCATTAATCCCCATAAAAGGCATATGGATGGCAATCACGCTACCATGGAGTATTGGAAATGAAATCAGCATCTTAACAGTATTTTCAGCGGCTTCATTTAAAACCGGAGCACTTCCTAGAAGCATTGCATTATCGTAGGAACGAATAAGATCTAACTTATCTTTTTCATCTTCATAGAATTCTATATAATCCGGAAGATCTTTGCAGTATTTTAAGCTGTGTGATGAGATTCCTTTTACTTCATAGAAGAGTTCGTTCTTGAAGAATTCACCGATCCCCTTTACAACATAAGCCGCGCCTTCAATGATAACTTTATTTTTTAATCCTGAAAACATAAATTGTCGTCCACTGAGCTTGACCCATTGAATCTTTTTATCAAGCTTACTTATGTAGGCAGCATTGGGTTCTTTATTAAGAATATCGGCAATCATCAAGATCCAGTTTTTGGTTCCTTCATAGCCATAAGGGGCCCCTTTAGCTAATTTGGTATTTCCGCGAAGTGCAATTGTTTCTCCGGCCTGCTTTGCTTCATCTCGGATTATTAAGGTTAACTCTGCTTTAGCACATTCTTTTATGGCATCATAATCACAGTCATAGGGGAGAACACAGGTCGCTTCCATATGAAAGCATTCTTTCATAATTTGTTTGATTTCATTGACATCAGACCCAATTCGATAAATATCGTGACAGGCTCCGATAATGTTGTAAGTACCGATTACTGTTTCTTTTGTTGGTTCAACCATTGCTTTTACTGCGGCGCTTAAGGCATCACGGATACCAAGCGCATAGTCACCGCGGAAACCGCCATGTTCAAAAGGGATCAGCTTAGCCGTTACTTCTTTGCTCATCATGCGACAGGTACCCTTGATATCTGCAGCAATAACAGAAGTTAAAGAGGAACCCACAACAAAAATGCAGCGAGGATGATAACGCGCATCCACTTCTCTGATGGCGTTTTCTAATCGGGAAATATCGCCCATGATAATATCATTTTCATCAACATGCGTACTAAAGAAATTCTGCTGAACAGGGATTCCCAGATCCCCGATGATTTCTGTCCCGTAGTGTGTTGTCCCTGCCGGTCCGTATTCGATGACTACGCAGTCACGTATCGGTAGCGCTGACCAAAGAATTCCCATGCGATCGGATGCGATCGGAAATTGTCTGTATAAACTCATGATAATGCTCCTTTCTCTAAGTCACTGAGCTGTCTTTTCTTCTTCAAACCCGTAGAGAAGATATCAAGGATATGGCGTGAGAGTTCAAAGCCAATATAATCATTTCCATGCGGCAGACCGATACCGATAATACCGTGACTGAGCAGTACATCACGTTCTGCTGGGCCTAAATAAAGATCCGGTTTTAAAATTCCGTACACATCACGCAGTGAGGCCAGATTTGCAGAACGTGTTATGAGCGGATCGCATTGCTGCAGAATTTTGCTGACATGAATAATATCGTGATCTTCAAAGTCCTTAGTTTGAATCATTAGAGGGTTCATGCCTAGTGATACTAAAAAGGCATTGAGGACAAATGTATCGACGGAACTGTTTCCGTAAATATAAGTTCTGTTCTTTAATATTGGCGAGCATTCTTGAACATACTGTTCTAAAGCTATTCTTTTTTCCTGAATGCTGTTGGGAATTTCTTTATTGAGCTGCTTGAATAAGAGCTGATAGCCTTCTTCGATATCACTTGGAGTGCAACGGTCATAGAAAGAAACATAAGGAATTCCAAACTTCTTTTCCATTTCCTGTGCCAATACTAAGGCTTGGCGGCTGCACACAATATTCATCTTTGCATTAGCGGCCTGTTTCAGTTCTTCTAATGACGTGTGAGAAGGGAAGGCGAGATTAATTTTAATATCAGCTTCTTTCAAGTATTGAGCTAACTCACTGTTTCCTGCTTGTTTTCCTAAAAGATTGATGCATTGTGTATTTTGTGACGGCGCTTCCATTAAACTCACACAGGCTTTCATCGTATTTTGGACTCCCAGCATATGTCCGTCGCAGCGAAAATGATCAGTATGAATAACCGGCATGGTAATCCCATGTTTTTTACTTAGCACATCGGCTATGGCATCGATATCTTCTCCTGTCATTTCCGGTACACAGGTAGTAACCATGAAAATGACCTGCGGATGATATTCTTCGACTAATACATCGACAGCTTGTTCCATTTTCTTGCGGCAGCCAAATGTAACGTCATGGTGGTTCATGACAAAAGATACACAACGTCCATTGATTCCTCCGAACTCTTCGTAAACTAAAGAAGTGCTTTTTGTATAATACGTGCATTCTTCGGTTCCAATCACTAGCATTAAAGCATCTTCAATTAATCGAATGGTCATGGCACTGCCAAATAATGGGCAATGCGTACCCGGATAAGTGACAGACGAAAGAGGCTTAATATCTTTTAATTTTTTTATTTGTGATAAGCGATTTAACGCAAAGGGTAATGCTTGAACTTCCATTCTATATCCTCACTTTTCTATTCGTTAAACTATGATAGGCGATCACTGGCTTAGACTGGTTTTCTAAATAAATGATTTGACAAGAAACATGATATACATCTTGGATCATCTGTTCAGTGATAATCTCAAGTGGTGTGCCATGGGCTACTTTTTTACCGTCTTTTAAGACAATGATCTGATCACTGACTTCCATAGCTTGTTCAATATCATGCAGAACCATGACAATGCCAATTTTAAATTTATGATTTAATTCTTTAACCAGCTCCATAATCTCAATTTGATGAGCAATATCTAAATAGGTGGTTGGCTCATCAAGAAACAGGAATTCCGGTTTTTGAGCTAGCGCAGTAGCAATCCAAGCACGCTGGCGTTCACCGCCGGATAAACTGGAAACACGGCGTTTACGCATATGATCAATGGCAGCCGCCTGCAATGCCCAGTCCACGACGTCTTTATCTTCTGTGCCTTCTGTTTCATACCATTTTTGCCAAGGAATACGTCCGTAAGCAACTAGTTCTTCTACCGTGATATCGGCAGGGGTAAACTGAGATTGTGAAAGAACAGAAATCTTTTTTGCCAATTCTTTTGTCGGCATTTTTTGAATGTTTTTTCCTTCTAATAAAATGTTTCCGCCTAACTTGCGTAAAATACGCGTAATGGTTTTTAAAGCGGTTGATTTCCCGCATCCATTAGGTCCAATCAACGTGGTAATCTCATGCCGTTTCAGACAAATATCCATGTCCTCGATGATAACACAGTCATCATAACCGGCACGAAGATGTTCCACCTGTAAATCTTTTTCTTTTTTCATTGTTTCCATCTTTAACACTCCTTACGTCCACGGCGAAGTAAATATAAGAAGAAAGGTCCGCCTAATACTGACATGACAATTCCCAAAGGAATTTCCATGGGGGAAACGATCGTTCTTCCTACGGTATCTGCAAATAACACGACAATTGCTCCCATCAGCATACTTCCGGGTAGCATCGATTTATGATTAGAGCCCATTAAGAGACGAGCGATATGGGGAACAATCAAACCGACAAAACCGATCATTCCTGCAACGGCAACGGTAGAAGCAGCAAGAAATGCGGCTACTGCGGATAAAATAACACGCATTAAATTGACGCGCAGACCTAAATTTTTTGCCATATCGTCACCAAGCTGTAAAGCATTGGCAGCTTTAATGCAGAATAACGCTAAGACTAACCCGATCGTGCCATAAATAATCAGCACATTTGTCTGACTCCAAGACTTTGCAGAGAGGCTCCCGTTCATCCATGATAATACGCCTTGCAGATTATCTGAATTTAAAAGCGTTAAAAATGAAGAAACACCGCCCAGCATTGTATTGATAGCAGTTCCGGCTAATATGATACGTACCGGATCAACGCCGCGCTTCCATGCCATGACATAGATTAAACAGCAGGCTCCGGCAGCCCCCACAAAGGCTAATAACGGTAATGCCCCTAATAATGAGGGGGTGACTAAAAAAACGATGGTAGCGACAACACTGGCTCCGCTGGAAACCCCGATAATACCGGGGTCTGCCAATGGATTTTGCATGACAGCTTGTAAAAGCGTACCAGAGGCGGCTAAACACATTCCTACAAATACTGCAAGGATAACTCTCGGAAGACGAAGATTAATAATAACCGTATGAACCGTACTGTTTGTATCAAACAAAGATTCAATGATCTGAGAATTTGTGTAAGAGACACTTCCGATTCTTAACGCAATTAAGGCTAATATCCCTAGTAGAACAAAACATGTGATAATGACAGTACTTTTACGTAAAACACTAATATGATCTTGACTTCCTTTCATATCGTTCTCCTATAACTTTGGTAAGGCTTCCATTAAATATTTATAGCAAGTAAAGATTCCAAGTCCTGTTGTTCCGGGGAAGACATCTGTCCCTAGATATAAGATTTTATTGTTTTTCACTGCATCAATCTTAGACCACACAGCAGAATTATCAGTAAATTCTTTTTCATGATTGTTTTTATAAGTTTCCGTAGTAATTGAGATTCCTGCTCCGGCTCCTGATGGCTGAGTAATAATCATCGGCGGATTTTGTTCGACAATCACTTCAGTGCTGATTTGCAGTGTCTGTGTACCCATCACCGATTCTAAACCTTCAATAGTATCTGCCATATTGACAAATCCTAAAGACTCCATCATATTGCCTAAAGAGGTTTTGCTTGTATTGGTATAGGTAAACGGTGCTTCTAAAAGAATCATCATTTTTTGTCCCTGTAAATCGGCATTATCTTTTTTCCATTGTTCAATATCTGCTTCTAATTGATCAAAACGACTCATTAAAGTTTTTACTTCTGCATCTCTATGGAATCCGTTTCCATATAATTCCACTTGTGCTTTTACTTCATCAATGGCACCTGAATCCATAGTATTAGTGACTGTATAGTAAACGGCAATGCCTTTTTCTTCAAAAAAATTTCCATAAGCTTCTTTTTTTGAAGCGGACATGATGATCATATCTGGTTCTAAAGCTAAGACACTTTCTGTATCCAATGTTTTAGCTGTAAAAGGCAAACGTTCTGCTTTTAATTCTTTTGCCCAGTCAGAGCTTTCATCTAAAATATCGGGCACCGCAATCATTTCTACTCCTAGATTATGTAGGATTTCAGTTGGACCTAATGTCATTACAACAAGGCGTTCCGGTGTTTTTTCTAATTCAAAGGTTTCCGGAAGCCCATATTTTTCCTGCGCTTCTTTTGAATAGGCCAGTGTTACTCCCTGAGTGTTCGATCCGCCATTTTTATTATCCTCTTTTTTAGTATTGGCACTGCACCCGGCAGCAAGTATTCCGACTAATAGACAAGCCGTTAACTTCTTTATTAAATTTTTCATTTTTCTTTCCTTTCCTCTTTAAGCTTTCATCATGTATTGTGCTAAATTACTGTATGCTTCTTTCATCGCTGAATCTTTCAGCGCTTCAAAAATCGTACATCCCTGATTTTCTGCCACCTGAATATCCTGACAGCGAGGAATTTCAGCAATGATTTCAGTGCCGATTTCCTGACCCGCCTGTTCAACGATCTCGCGTTCATTTTCAATGTTTTTGCAGTTTAGGATCAATCCTTTTAAACGAGCATAGCCGCGTTCCTTAAAGGTATCAATGGCAGAAGCGATATTGGTTGCAGCATAAAGACTCATCATTTCTCCGCTGGAAACAATATAGACATCCTCAGCATAACCACCACGAATCGGCATTGCAAATCCCCCGCAGACAACATCCCCAAGAACATCGTAAAGAACAACATCCGGCTGATAAATCTCAAAGGCATCGAGTTCTTCCAGTTTTTCAAAAGCGGTGATAATCCCGCGCCCGGCACAGCCGACACCCGGAGTAGGACCTCCTGATTCCACACACAAAGCACCATGATAGCCTTCAAAAACAATGTCCTCTACCTTTAGTTCATCTCCTTTTTCTCGAATCTGATCTAATACAGTTGGAATGCGTTTTCCGCGCATTAAGTTTTTAGTAGAATCAGCTTTCGGATCACAGCCGATCTGCATCACTTTTAACCCCATTTCTACAAGCGCCGCTGTAACATTTGACGTTGTTGTAGATTTCCCGATACCGCCTTTTCCATAAATTGCGATCTTCTTCATAACATCCTCCTCTATATTGTTAGTTAAAGCTAACTTACAATTACGAAGTATATCATACTCTAAAAGTTAGGTCAAGTTAACTTTTGTAAAAAAACAAATTATTTGATTTGTTTTTATGAGTTTTAATAAAATATTTTTATATTGATTAAATTTTATTAATTTTTTCACATGATTTAAAGAGTTTACATAAGATCAAGACACGCGATCTTATAAAATAAAAAACATCTGTTTGAAAAGAGAGGTTTCAAATATAAAATGATGCGTATATTAAAAATAGAAAAGAGATGCTTAATTTTTAAATTGTTGTGCTTTAAGTTAAGTTATTTACCATACTAAGAATGGGAGATGATAATGAAAGGAGGCACACATGAAAAAAATAAGAGATGTGCTTTTGGCAAGTATGCTTATGATATCTTTATTATGGCAGTCTGCTGGGATTCATGCAGCCACTCCACAAGAAGAAATCATGAAAGGCAATGTACAGTTTGTGACGGTCAGCAATGATACTTACCATCTTTACGGAGCAGAAATCAATGTGGTGATTAAGCATATTGAACATGTGGAAAACAAAGAAGTAGAGAAGAGAATCAATGCTTTGATCGATCAGTCAATTGAAGATATTTTGACTAAACAGGAGCAGGAATTAAAAGGAATCTATCAGGAAAATCACCAGATTCATACTGAAATCAGCCTGAATTTAAGTGATTATTATGTGAGTGATGCACTGGTTTCTTTTAGTATTGATTTTTTAGAAATCATGGCTTCCTCTTTTCAGGAGAAAATGTATCATACGATTGATTTGAAAACCGGTGAGGATTACAAGATCGAACATTGGTTAGGTAA
Organism: Beduini massiliensis; assembly: GCF_000829905.1. Taxonomy (GTDB): domain Bacteria; phylum Bacillota_I; class Bacilli_A; order Erysipelotrichales; family Coprobacillaceae; genus Beduini; species Beduini massiliensis. Next base: position 191,918 of record NZ_CDPP01000004.1, on the reverse strand, counting down.
AGATTATGCTACGATTGTAAAAGATGAAGTGGTTAAGCAGATTGATTTACAGAATAAAGAAAATGGAAGTGATCTTTATTTTATGGATGAAATCAATAAGCTGACGATTTCTTCCGATCAGTCCTATTATATTAATAAGGATGGACAAGTAGTAGTGACCTTTCCAAAATATCAGATTGCTCCCGGTTATCTGGGATTGCCAGAATTTATCATTCCCGTTAACATTAAAGAGGTCACTTCATAGTGACCTCTCTCTTATAAAAATAGGTGAACATCGCCGATACAAGTGAGCTGACCGTTTTCTACGATAATGGCACCTTTATCACCGATAGCGTAAACCGGTAAATGATAATCATTTATCGCTTGTTGAATGGCGGTTTGCTGAAGCGATGTGTTTTCAAAGTGACATTCGATATCAAAACCGTGCAGAATATTTAAACCGTTCATATAAAAATAATGATCATAGTCCTCATCGGGTGTCATGTGAACACGATGAAGCTGAATCATCGCGCCCGCACTAAAGTCCATGATCAGACCATTGAATTGTTCTAAAGAGTTGACTAAATCAAATTCAATTAAACGTTCTTTTAGTTGGTCAGGCAGACCGCCGGTAAAATAAATGATATCCGCATTGCGGACGAGCTGTTTGGCATCGGCTTTATCTTTTGCACTGAAATAATTCATCCAGTAAATTTGTGAAGCAGGGATGCCATAGTGGTGAAACCCGTTCATAATCGAAGCATAGTATTTTCCAAAATCAGGATGATACAACGCATCGAAATCCTTTTGCGAATGGACCTCATCTTGATGGAAAGAAAATGGAATAATCAATACCTTATCGGTAGGATGAATGTAGTTCTTAAAAGTGGCAAAGCACCATTCTTCATTCGATATACTTTCCATATGTAAAATATTGGTCATGATATAAACCTCCTTTTTTACAGTATATTCGCTTTTAAAAGTGGGAACAAGAAGATATTCATAAACAATAGAACAAAATGATTGATTTAATTTTAAGATATGATATAATCGTAGCGTAATAGTTAGCACTTGTGTGTTATGAGTGCTAGAATGGAGGTGAGGATATGGTAGAAGAATATATTGAAGCCGGTGAATACAGCGAGGCTTTAAATTTGCTGCATGATATTGAGGATGAAAGAACACGTTATTTGCGGCTGGTCTGTTTATTTGGACTAAAAGAACTGCAGCGAGCGAAAGAGGAAGGCAAGGTTGCCAAGGCGATTGCAGGAGATACCTATTATGATGTTGTATCCATCTATCTGTCAGTATTAAAAGAACTTGAAGAATATGAAGAAGCCATTGACATTGTGGTAGAAGAACTTTCCATGCCATATATTCCTTATCAATATGAAACATTATTTAATGCTGCTTATGATGAATTGCTTCTTTCAAAGCAGGAAGCGAATGCAATGCTTGAAACAAAGACCACAATCTTTAAGGAAGAAGAAATTGAACGTGTTTTAACTAATTTTACGAATGAGGATCTGCTTTATATGGCCATCGATCAGATGCAGTCCATGAATATTCGTGCGCTGCTTTATTGTATTCGTCCGTTTCTGCTTAATCCCGACTCCCCTTCATTAGCGAAGTCGCTGATTATTGAAATACTGATTGATCAGCAGGTGGATGAGGAATTAGAAATATGGAAGCATGGTCAACGTTACGAGATTAATCCATCTTATTTAAGCAGAACAGACGAAAGTGAAGCTTACAGTGAAATCGGTGATCAGCTGATCAACCATCTTGAAAGTGATAATCCATCTTTATTATTAGTATGCTTGGAATTCTTGAATTATTTTATGTATGATCAGTTCCCACGCTATATTGATGAAGAAGAATTTGCCTTGATTGCTGCCGCTATTCACTATTATTTGGCGACGCTTCAATACATCGAATTGGATCTTGAAGAGCTAAGTTACAACTATGGAGTTGAAAGTCAGGAAATATTAGATAAAATTCAAATATTGAAGCAAATCACGGTATAAATTGTTTGATATATGCCTAATTATCATGTATAATAAGGTACGATTGAAATTGGAGGAATTATAAAATGAAAAGTAATTGGACAAAATTAGAAGGTAGCGTTGGGGAATTAACAGCTGAATTCACTGGTGCTGAATGGAAAAAAGCACAAGAAGAAGCTTTCAATAAATTAGCCAAAAACGTTAAATTAGATGGATTTAGACCTGGTAAAGCACCTGCTGCTTTAATTAAGAAAAGAATCCCAACAGCAACAATGCTGCAGGAAGCATTAGAAATTATTTTATCAAAAGAATATGCTGCATTATTGCAAGAAAATAATGTAGAACCTATCGCTCAGCCAGAATTAAGCGTTGACAGCATCGATGAAGAAAAATGTGCCGTTAAATTCAAAGTGACAGTTAAACCTGAAGTAACTTTAGGACAATATAAAGATTTAGACATCAAAAAAGCGGCTGTCAGAGTCACTCAAAAAGAAATTCAAGCAGAATTAGAAACTTTAAGAAACGAATTTGCAGTGCTTGAAACAAAAGAAGAAGGAACAGTAGAAAACGGTGATACAGCTGTGATCGATTTCGAAGGTTTCTTAGACGGTGTTGCATTTGAAGGTGGAAAAGGTGAAAGTCATCCATTGGAAATCGGTTCAGGATCATTCATTCCTGGATTTGAAGAACAAGTAATCGGAATGAACACTAATGAAACAAAAGATATTACCGTGACATTCCCAGAAGAATATCAAGCACCAGAATTAGCTGGAAAAGAAGTAGTATTTAAAGTAACTGTTCATGAAATCAAAAGAAAAATCTTACCTGAATTAGATGATGAACTGGCAAAAGATACAAACATTGAAAAAGTAGAAACTTTAAAAGATTTAGAAGCTCACGTAAAGGCTCAGTTAAAATCTCAAAAAACAACAAAAGCTGAAAATGAATACAGCGAAGCTTTATTCAAACAAGTAGTTGAAAACGCAACAGTGGATGTACCGGAAGTCATGGTTGAACAAGAAATGCAGCAAATGTTGCAGGAAATCATGGGTAATTTACAACAACAAGGATTAGACTTTGAAACATTCAAAGCGATTACTGGAAAAACAACAGAAGATATCAAAGAAGAAATCAAAGAACAAGCTGAAAGCAGAGTGAAGTTAAACTTAGTATTAGCTGAAATCGTTAAAGCTGAAAAATTAGAAGTAACTGAAGAAGAAATGAATCAGGAATTAGAAAATATTGCAAACTATTATGGTAAAGATGTTGAAGAAGTGAAAACTGTATTTGCTGGACAAATGGGAGCTATCGCAAGCGACATCTTAAATAGAAAAGCCATTAAGGTCATTAAGGGCGAATAATTAAGACGCTTCAAGCGTCTTATTTTAAACACTTAAGGAGGTGTACGTTATGTCAAATGAAGATAAAGTGGTATTAGAGTTACCGGTCATCTGTACAAGAGGAATGCTGGTATTTCCTGGAAATCGCTTGTCATTAGACGTCGGAAGACCAAAGAGTTTAAATGCGATCAATGATGGAAACAATTTATACGATAAAAATATCGTCTTTGTTTCACAGATCAATCCTTTGGATGAAGATCCTGGATATGAGGCTGTTTATCATGTCGGAACACTTTGTAAAATCCAAAAGAAAATTAGACGAGATAACAGTGGGGTTATTAAATTAACGGTTGAAGGTGAAAAACGTGTCAACATTCTTTCACTGGAAACTAAAAATGAATGCTTATATGCAAAAGTAGAAGTTTTGATGGACGAACATGGTGATGAAAATGAAGAAGTAGCTTTAGTAAGAAGAATCGCTTCTTCTTTGGAAAATGCCGGAAATCAAATGGTGGGAATGCCACGTGATGTATTAAATAGTTTAACAGCGGGGGTATCTGCTGGATTCCTATCTGATTCTATTGCTCATTATTTACCAATGAAATTGGAAAATAAGCAGAAATTATTGGAAACATTAAATGTAAATGATCGTTTAATGCTTGTCATCAATGAAATGGAATCTGAAAAGATGATCAATGAAATTGAACAAAGCATTAATAAGAAAGTAAGAGATAGCATTGATGAAAATCAGCGTGAATATTATTTACGTGAAAAGATCAGAGCGATTAAAGATGAATTAGGCGATACGACAAATAAAGTGGATGATGCGGATTCAATTCGTGAAATGATTGAAAAGAACCCTTATCCGCAATACGTTAAAGATAAAGCGGAAGAAGAATTAAAACGTTTTGAAATGATGCCGCCGGCATCTTCTGAAGCCAATGTTGTACGTAACTATTTAGATTGGTTATTGAAGACTCCATGGTATCAGGAAACACAGGACAACGAGGATTTAGAAGCTGTTGAGAAAGTCTTAAATGAAGATCATTACGGCTTGGAAAAAGTAAAAGAACGTATTTTAGAACAATTAGCCGTAAAGCAAATGACACAGTCATTAAAAGCACCGATCATCTGTTTATACGGACCACCGGGAGTTGGGAAAACCAGCTTAGGAAAATCGATTGCTCGTGCTTTAGGACGTAAGTTCGTGAAAGCTTCATTAGGTGGGGTGACAGATGAATCAGAAGTAAGAGGACATCGTCGTACTTACTTAGGTGCTATGCCGGGACGTATCATTCAAGGAATGAAAAAAGCCGGTGTCGTGAACCCTGTCTTCTTATTAGATGAAATTGATAAAATGTCAAGAGACTATAAGGGAGATCCTTCAAGCGCAATGTTGGAAGTATTGGACCCTGAACAAAATTCTCAATTTTCAGACAATTATTTAGAAGAGGCTTATGACTTATCAAAAGTTCTGTTTATTGCGACTGCGAATAGTTTAGACACGATTCCGGGACCGTTAAGAGATCGTTTGGAAATCATTGAATTATCTTCTTACACAGAACAAGAAAAAGAAGTTATTGCCAAAGAACACTTAATTCCTAAGGAATTAGTAGCACATGGTTTAAAATTAGATCAGTTGGCATTCTCTGATGAAGCCGTGATGTGTATCATTCGTCACTACACAAGAGAAGCCGGTGTGCGTCAGTTAGAAAGACTGATTGCGAAAATTTGTCGTAAAGTAGACGTAAAAATCTTGAAAGAAAAAGTAGAGTCTGTTTATATCGATGAAAAAGATATCGAGGATTATCTTGGTAAAAAGATTTTCGATCATACAAAGAAATTAAAAGAAGCACAAATCGGTGTAGTAACAGGATTAGCTTATACTCAATACGGAGGAGATATCCTGCCAATTGAAGTGAACCATTTCAAAGGAACAGGTAAACTTATCATCACCGGTCAGTTAGGAGATGTCATGAAAGAATCTGCATCGATCGCATTCAGCTATATTAAAGCAAATGTAGAACGTTATGGAATCGATCCTGAAATCTTTGAAAAACAAGATATTCATATTCATGTTCCTGAAGGAGCAATCAAAAAAGACGGTCCAAGTGCCGGTGTAACGTTAACGACGGCGATTTATTCTGCCTTTACGAATAAACCGGTAAGAAGCGATGTTGCTATGACAGGTGAAATCACATTACGCGGTAATGTACTGCCAATCGGCGGATTAAAAGAGAAATCAATCTCAGCGCACCGTTCAGGTATTAAGAAAATCATTATCCCTAACGATAATCAAAAAGATATCGAAGATATTCCACAAGTTGTCAGAGATGAATTGGAAATCGTTTTAGCGGATAATATTGACACAGTATTAGAAAATGCATTAGTATAATAAGGTAGTGTAAAGCTACCTTATTTTTCTTAGCAAAGCAGGTGAAAAGATGAAAGTAATAAAAGCAGAATATATATTAAGTGCTGCCTGGCAGTCACAATGGCCAGAAGAAAGTGTGCCGGAAGTGTGCTTAGCGGGGCGAAGCAATGTTGGAAAATCCAGTTTTATCAATACGATGCTATCGCGAAATGGATTAGCGAAAGTATCGGGAACCCCTGGAAAAACCCGAACTTTGAATTTCTTTAATGTGAATGACAGTTTGTACTTTGTCGATGTTCCCGGATACGGATATGCCAAAGTAAACAATAAAATTAAAGAACAGTTTGGTGAAATCATCGAGACTTACTTAAATAATCGTAAAACTCTGAAATGTATGATTTTATTGGTAGATCTTCGCCATAAACCAACACGTGACGATATTACTATGTACGAATATGTTAAATATTATAATATTCCGGTTATCGTGGTAGCGACAAAAGAAGACAAAGTAAAACGCAATGATCTAAAAAAGAATGAAAAATTAATCAAGGAAACCCTTGGTTTTCATGAAGAGGATTACTTTGTCCGTTTCTCTAGTTTAAAGAAAATAGGAATGGAGAAAGCATGGTCTTATATCTTGGAATTATGCGGATTAGAAGACAACGAAGCCTAGTTAGGGCTTTTTTTATTTGCAGATATTAAGTAGAAGATTGCAATTATACGTAAACACCTTGAAAGTTAAATTTAAAACGCCTAAAATAAAGATAGTTACTGCCAGATAAAATGATAATATCAAGCAGTATTAAAGGAGGCAGTTGAATGGCAGATGTAGAAGAACAATGGATTGCATTGACCAGAAAGGTTGTGGGGTTATATTTTGTTACTCATGAGTATGCATTGCTTACCTCTTTTATTTCTAAACGGATTTCATGGATTGGGACATTAGAAAATGAAATATATCATCATAAAAATGATATCTTACATTTCTTCAATAAAGAATGTGACGTATACAAAGGGGAATATAAATTGTCTGATGAACAGTATCACGTTGTTAAGATCAATGATCAAACGGGGATTGTTTGGGCGACTTTCAATATTCATGCGTCTGACTTACCCCCTGTATCAGTACGTCTTTCTGTTGTTTGGGGCAAAGAAGAGGAAGAATGGAAAATTTTTCATGTGCATCATTCGATTCCGGAGCAAATTCAGAGTGAATATTATTTTAATGTTGAGAATGCGAAAGCAGCTTATCAAGTCATGGATGAACGGGTAAAATTAGCGGCTACTACCGATAGTGTGACGCATATCCAAAACAGAAATGGTTTTTGTAATACCGTTGCCAAATTAAGACATGAACATCCTGCGCAAAATTATGCCTTAATCAAGTTTAAGGTGCAGAACTTCCGCTATATCAATCAGCGCTATGGCTACAGTAATGGAGATCGTCTGCTTGAAAATATTGCGAAGAATATGAAACAAACATGTAATCCGGAAGAGACTTGCGGAAGAATTGAAAAAGATACCTTTGCGATCCTTTATCAATTTAAAGACCGCGAGTCCTTAAATCAACGTTTATATCAGCTCAATGATGATTTGATTGATAAAAGAATGAAAAGAAAATTGTTTTCAGAAGTCCAATTGTTGATTGGGGTTTATCTGATTCCTAAGAATTCAATGGAAAGCATTCCAGCGATGCTGGATAAAGCGTTAATTGCACTCAATCAGATTGATGAAACACAGCGTGAAAAAAATATTCTTTATTATCAAGAAGAAATGATGGAACAGCAGTATCACAATAATTTCATCTTAGAACAGGCAATGATTGCTTTTGAAAAAGATGAATTTAAGCTGTTTATTCAGCCACAGTTTGATATTGAAAGCGGAAAGACGGTTGCCGGTGAAGCGCTGACAAGATGGATTATGGAAAACGGTGAAATGATTATGCCAAATGAATTCATTCCGTTATTTGAACAACATGGGTTTATTTGTGAATTTGATTTCCATATGCTGGAAAAACTATGTCAGACATTGCGCCGTTGGATGGATGTCGGCATGGAAATTCAGCCGATCAGTATCAATCAGTCGCGAATGCATATTGGAGAAGCAAATTATTTGGAACGTTTCTGTCATATTGTCGATAAGTATGCGATTCCCCATTGCTTTATTACGTTTGAATTGACGGAATCTGCCTTTGTGGAGGAAAATGAGAGAATGCTGACATTAGCCAGTCAGCTTCATCAAATGGGCTTTCAGCTTGCCATCGATGATTTTGGCACCGGATATGCTTCACTAAGTTTGCTAAGTGTCGTATCGGCAGATATTCTGAAAATCGATAAGAGCCTGTTAGACGGCAGTGAAGTGAACCATCGATCATATGTCATTTTAGAAAAAGTCATTGAAATGGCACATGATATGGGGATGATTGTCGTTACTGAAGGCATTGAAACAAGGAAACAATTAAAGTTTTTAAGAGAATTAAATTGTGATGTTGGACAGGGATATTTAATCAGCCGTCCCGTTGCCGCAGAAGAATTTAAAAAACACTGGCTGAACCCTGTTATCTCCTAATAATAGATAAAGCACACATCAAAAAATATGTGTGCTTTTATATTTCTTTTTTTCTAAATAACCGAAACCAAAATATAAATTTTACATATCCTTCCCATATTTTAAAGTTTTCTTTTTTATACAATACATCTATGTAAAGGAGGAAATCAATGGATCATACGATGGTATTTGCTCGTGTAGAAAAAAAATATGTATTAGATGAAGAAATGTATCATTTATTAATGAACGAAATTAAAGATCATATCCAACTGGATCAATATGGAAAACATACGATCTGCAATTTGTATTTTGATAATGACCATGATGAATTGGCACGCAGTAATTTTCAAAAACCAATATATAAGGAGAAATTGAGACTGCGAAGCTATGGTGTACCACAAATTAATAGTCTCGTATTTTTAGAGATGAAAAAGAAATATAAAGGTATTGTTTATAAACGTCGTATTAGTTTGACACTTGATGAAGTAGAGATGTTCATACAAGGAAAATGCCCAATAAAAGATCAGATTGAAAAAGAAATTCAGTATTTTATTCAATTTTATCATCCATATCCTAAAATTTATCTTGCTTATGAAAGATGTGCATACTATGGAATTGATGAACCGGAATTGCGAATGACATTTGATGAGAATATTCGCAGTCGACAGAAAGACTTGTTTTTAGAATATGGAGATGATGGGCAATTATTGTTTAATGAACAAAGATATCTGTTGGAAATTAAAACAGTTGATGCTTATCCGACTTGGCTGATTCAAGCATTAAATAAATTGGGTATTTATCCGGCATCATTTTCAAAATACAATAATGTTTATAAAAGTTTATTTTTAAAGGAGGCATACGTGTGTGTTTGATAGTATTTTAAACGGATCAGTGTCACTGACCCTGGGAATAATGGCAATCTGTACGATCACCTCTCTTATTATTGGGGTGTTGATTGCTTATGTATATAAATTTGATGAGATGTATTCACGACAATTTGTGATGACTTTAGTCGTATTACCTACACTTGTACAAATGGTAATCATGATGGTCAATGGCAATTTAGGAACCAGTGTAGCTGTATTAGGAACTTTTGGACTTGTTCGTTTCCGTTCTCTACCGGGAAGCTCCAAAGATATTTGTTTTATCTTTTTTGCAATGGCAATCGGTTTGGCAACCGGAATGGGATATATCGGTTTTGCTATTGTAATAGCAGTGGTTGTATCTCTCATTATTCTTATTTTAGGTAAATCATCTTTTATTCGAATTGATCCGGCGAAGCGTGATTTGCATATCACGATTCCGGAAAATTTAGATTATACAGAGATATTCAACGACTTATTTGAACGTTATACGATAAAAGCAGAATTAGAACGAGTAAAGACAACCCATTTAGGAAGCATGTATGAATTGCGTTATGTGATCATATTAAAAGAAGTTCAAAAAGAAAAAGAGTTTTTAGATGAATTGCGTTGCAGAAACGGTAATCTTACTATTGTAAGCGGTCGTATCCAAAACGTTCAGGAAGAGTTATAGGTAGAAAAATGAAATATATATTTAGAACTTCACTCTTTGTTTTTGCGCTGATAATTTTTTTAAGTGGCTGTCAAAAAAAGGATCCAGCAACATTGGTTGATGAATCTTTGTCAAAAGGCAATATGATTATTTTTAATGATGTGATTGGATATAGTGGAAATGGTATTACGGTTAATAATCAGAAAGTAATGATTACAGAAGGTGGCAGTTATTTTATCTCTGGTAAAAGCGATCATGGACAAATCGTTGTTGACGCTAAAAATCAGGAAGTTCAGCTCGTATTGGATGGTTTAGAATTGACGTGTATGGATGCTTCTCCCGTGTATATTATAAATGCTCAAAAAGTGACAGTGACACTTAATGAATCGACAGTCAATACCCTTACAGACAATAGTATTTATACTTCAGGGGATGAATCCTCTGCAACTCTTTTTTCTAAAGCTGATCTGATACTTAATGGAACAGGGAAGCTGATTGTGAATGCCAATTACAACGATGCTATTTTGTCCAAAGATATCTTGCTTATTGAAAGTGGGAAATATGTCATCAATTCTGTCGATGATGGAATTATTGGTAAGGACAGTCTGACTATTCAAAGTGGGACTTTTGAAATGATAACACAAGGAGATGCCTTTAAAACAACCAATGAAACCGATACAACTTTAGGTAATATGTTGATACAAAATGGTACCTATCATATCCAAACTCAAGGAGATGGTTTTCAATCTGTGAATCAACTGTTGATTCAAGATGGTCAATTTCTCATCAATACGACCTCAACCGATCTCAACAGCAGTACAAAAGGAATTAAGGCTGTCACATTGTTAGAGATTGAAAATGGTGGTTTTAATATCGATAGTGTGGATGATTGCCTTCATTCTAACGGAGATATGGAACTGAAAGCCGGCAATTTTGAGTTAAACAGTAAAGATGACGCTGTTCATAGTGATGGCAGCTTAACGATTCAAGGCGGAACGATTTCAATCTTTTCAAGCTATGAAGGCTTAGAAGCAAATGAAATTATCATCAATGGTGGTGATATTGCAATTAACAGTAGTGATGATGGGCTCAATGCCGCCGGTGGAAATGATCAATCCAATAGTAATGGGCGCTATGGTGGAGATATTTTTAACAGGAGCAGCAACTCAAAAATTACAATCAATGGCGGAACAATTCTAATCAATGCGGATGGAGATGGTATTGATGCGAATGGATCAATTTATATTAATGGTGGAACTATCTATGTCAATGGACCTGAAGATCAAGCGAATAATGCCTTAGACTATGATCAAGAATGTGTCATCAGTGGTGGAACGCTTCTAGCTTTAGGACAAACTTCTATGTTACAAGGGGCCTCTTCCAATTCTACGCAAGTAAGTTTTTTAATTGCTCTTAGTACACGCTATAAAGCGAATACGGAGGTTGTAATCAAAGATAGTCACGGACAGATTGTTTGCAGCTATACCGCTTTAAAAGCATTTCAGTCGATTGTTTTCAGTGACGGTCAGTTAAAGCAAGGAGAGACATATACAATCGAACTTGATGGGAATAATACTACGATTGCTTTAACTTCTATAGTGACAACATCAGGGAATACAGATGAGCCTAGAGGAATGGGACAAAATAGAGGAGGATGGTAAACATCTTTCCTTTTCATTTTCGGTAAAACCATTTTAAATCAAATAGGTTCTATGTTACACTTTGACTAATTAAAATTAAAGGAGCAGCTTATGAAATATTTATTTTTTGATATTGACGGTACATTAGTCGATGAACATAAACATTTACCTGAAAGTACAAAAAGAACCCTTGAAAGATTAAAAGAAAATGGACATTTTATTGCCATAGCGACAAGTCGTCCCTATGTGTTGACCTATTTACAGGCAGAAGCTTTAAATATTGAAAATTATGTGTGTGATGGTGGGGATGGATTAGTGATAAATAATACCATTATCGAATTATTACCATTAAATCTTGAAGATTGTTTGGCAGTGGCAAAAGAGTGCCTCATCCATCAGATTCCTATTGCGACCTCCATTGATACAACCAACAATCGTTACAGCACCGATGGCAAATTTATTGCGTTAAACCGCTCTTTAGAGAATGCTTTTGACTTTGTGACGAAAACAGATTTTGATGTCCTGCAAGCAAAAACTATCCATAAAATGTGTCTGCATCTTACACTCAAAGAAGAATCACTTATCCCTTCGTTGAAAAAAGTGCCTCACTATCGCATTTCTCCGACTTGCATCTTAGTTGAAGCAATCGATAAATATCGCGGGATTGAAAAAATGGTCGATTACTTACAGGGTAATCATCAGGAGATCATTGTCTTTGGAGATGGCATGAATGATATAAAGATGTTTGAACAAGCTCCCTACAGTGTAGCGATGGGAAATGCGGCAGAGCCGTTAAAGAAAATCGCATCTTATATTACGGAGGATATTCACGCTGACGGAATCGAAAAAGCCTGTAAACATTTAGGACTGATTTAAGCATAAATCTGTCCTTTTTGCATATTCTTTTTTTAGGAGGGGAAAAATATGCAAAAAATATATCTCGAAAAATTAGTGGACTTAGATCATCAAATGAATGAATTATTGAGTATTTCCGTAGATGAATCCATCAACTACAAAATTGAAGAATCCGGAATGCGCGCACAAGGCAGAATTGATATCATCGGAGAGTATTTGAAGATGGCTTCAAAAGAACGCTTTAATGAATTTTTAGAGATCGATATCTTAGCACCTTTTGAAAAGATTACCGATCAACGAGATTTCAGTATCAAAGTAGAAGATTTTGATTATAAGATTCAAGCCGGAAATTTATTAGTGACCGTTCAGGCGAATGTTTATGGTGTAGAAGCCAGCGAAGACCGTTTTTATAATGATCAAAGCTTAAGAGAAGATGAAGAATTGGATCAGGAACTGATCGATGAGATTAAAGATGTTATTTCTTTAGAACCACCGGAAGTAAAAACAGAAGAACCTGCACATGTGCATGAAAAACGTATTGATATCATGCCGGAAGTGACCGAAGCAGTTGAAAAAGCAGTCGTTCAGCCTATACCGACACCTACAGAAGCCGAGGTCATCCAGCCAGTCACAAAAGAAGTGGTGAAAGAAGTTGTTGTGGAAGCACCGGTAACAAAACGTGATCCATCTATCGATGATTTAATTGAAATCTCAGATCAAAGTGATCTTGTTCCTTATTATATTTACGTGGCATTAGATAATGATGATTATGATACTATTGCTACTAAATATAATGTACCTGCCGCAATGATCAGAGACTACAATCATGATGCTATGATCTCTAAAGGTACTTTGATCATTGTTCCATACTATGAATCATGATCGATCTGATAAAAAATGAATATAATTTAGATATTATTGGAATGATCAAAGTTAATGAAAATGTATATAAATTAAAAGTAGCAGACGGCTTCTTAGCTTTGAAGTTTACTGAATCGTATTCATTTGCACATAATTATTATTATATTAAAACGCTGCGTATCAATTGCTTTGTACCGGTGATTTTAAATCTCCAGCAAAGCCCTTTGACACGCTATCAGAATCAATACTTTTATCTGATGCCTTGGTATGAATCCGATCTGGTGCCAATGCGGGAATTAAAATTAAAATTTTATTTTGAAACATTGGCATGGCTGCATAATCATACTTTTTATAATGTGAAAGTCAGCAAACAATATTATGAAAAGCTATGTAAAGATATTTACGGCATCATTCAGGAAAGAGCGAACTATTACTATCAGTTGTTAGTATATTGTGAACAGTCGTTCGATCGTTCACCATGGCAATGGATGCTTTTGATGAATTACTATCGCATTGAAAACAGTTTAAATTGTGCCTATAAGTATTTAGAACAGTTTCAATCGATGGTCTGCAGCAAAGAGTATGTCCGTGTTTCGCTTGTCTATATGAATTTTAAATACCAGCATATCTATCTGAACTATCAAAAACTGATCTCAATCGATCATATGAAGATCGATATGCCTATCTATGATATTTTTAATATGTATCAGCAAACCACCGATACATTATTCGATTTAGACAGCCTGTTTCAATTTTATCTGAATAAGGTAGTGCTTTATAATGATGAACGGGTGCTGCTGGCGGCATTATTGTCCATTACACCGATCGTGGAATTAAAAGGAAAGAATATTGATAACGTGATTCAGCTGTCACGTCTTGTCTATTACATGGATTCGGTTTGTCGTTTATCAAGTCAACTGGTTAACTTTGAATGCTAAAGGGGTAGGAAATTGAGAGATTCCTATGCCTTTTTTATTTTATGAAAGCGTTGACATTTTGCAAAGGGTTTGATACGGTAAAAACAGGGAGGGAGAGATATGAAAAAATTAATTGCCTTATGTTTATTGGTTTGTCTGCTTGGCTGCCAGTCAAAGCCAAAAGAAAAAGAACCGGAGGAGCCTTATGTAAAGAACACTGAACGTTATCGTTATACCTTTGAATCGATGCCAATCAGCGAGGAATTGACAGAGCTTTTAAATGGAAATCATTTTATTTGGTTTTACAAAGCTTATAATGGAAAGCTGTTGTTAGAGCAAAGAGATGACACGGTGTTGGATCAGGTAGGAAGAACGAAGGCTTTATATGAGTATGACTTAAATACTCAAGAGTTAAAGAACTTAACGCTGCCTGGGGATAATATCAAAATTCGGGATGCTATCTATTATCAAGATCAGTATATCTATATTGTGCAATATAAAGGCGAACATTTAACCAAAATTATTGCAGAAAATCAAAACCAAGAAAAGACGATACTGTTTGAAGAAACAGGAATCCCCTCGATTATGGGACAGTCTGCATTTGAAATCGCAGAAGATGGACTTTATTATTGTTTTCACCAAGAGTTGGATAACCAACGTTATACCAAATATCAACGAATTACGCCAAAATTAGAAGTTGAGCCATTGTGGGAAGAGAAAAATGATTCCGGGAAAGTAATAACTCTCATCAAACTCTCAAAAAATGCTGCCTTAATGATGAAAGACGGAACATACATCTATTTAAAAGATGGTAAGGAGTTAGTAATTAATTCTGAATCGGATAGAAAGTTCACCTGTCTTTTATCAGATTATTTAATCTTTGATGAGGCGCAATATTTTGATTTAGCGACAAAAGAGTGGAAAAGTTTGGCTGATACAACATTACCGAATCTTTCTAAGTCAAGCTATATTGATAATAATACAGTTTTGTATGTCGATGATTCAAAAGAAGTGCATGCCAGTTATTTTGTTGATGGCAGTATCGAAGACGAAAAAATCGGAGAGATCACAGGGGGTTCCGGGTTGAATTACTACTGGATTAATGATCAAGGGATTCTCGCTATTCACTCTTATACAAAAGGGACGGACAATATCTTAGCTTTTTATCTGATTCACCGAGAAGCCATTGAGCAATAGGAGAAGAAACTGAATAATAAATGATGAAGTTGATTGACTTCATCTTTTCTTTTTGCTATGATTTTATAAAGTGAAGAACAGGAGGAGTACTCCATATTTGAAAGAAAGAGAGTCTTTGGCAGGTGGGAAAAGACATTCAAAGTGGACGAAGGTAGCCTGGGAGCTTATTTGATGAAGGAAGAGTAGTTAAATACGTGTCGCCGCGTTAAGGTGTTGAGGCATAGCAATATGCGAATTAAGGTGGTACCACGATGATTTCGTCCTTAGACAGGACGTTTTTTTATTTAAAAAAATGGAGGAAATGAGTATGTTAATGTTAATTTTGCAGGTATTTTTAGCTTTCTTTATTGCGTCAATGGTTGTATCGATGTTTAAAAACAAAAAACAAAAAGGTCAGCAGATGGCAGATTTGCAAGAAAAATTGGCGGCTTATGAAACGATCACTGAAGAACAAATTTTAAATGCGACAGATGATGAAGCGATTGAAGCAGTGACGTATCATATGTTAGATAAGGTTGATTCTGATTATAAAGCGGCAATGGATGAGTACAATGAAGAAGAAAAACAGTTTTTTACGATGTATCAGCTGCAAGCCGTCTGTGAATCACCGAGAAATTCAGTCAATGACTTCTTTGTCAGTGCAAAAGAATTAGTGAAATATGTGCCGATTATGTTTGATGAATTGGGGATGCCAGAAGGCAGTGCGATTTTTAATGAAGCTAGAGCACTTTATTTAAAGTTTGAAGAAGAGTATAAACGGGATATCGATGAAGTCGTGGAAGAACTGTATAACGAAGAAGGGGAAGAAGCAGTCGAAGAAAAGAACTTCTATGATTATACAAGAGAATTAAAAGAGATTTTTAAATCAGAAACATACAAAACCGCTTTAGCGAAATATGTGAAAGACCATGCTGAACGTTTTGTAGGATAGGGGGATGAATATGAAGAAAGAATTAGCACCAAAATATGATCATCATCTGGTTGAAGAGGGAAAATATGCCAAGTGGCTGGAAAAGAAATATTTTGAAGCAGGGGATACAAGCAAAAAGCCTTATGCAATCGTGATTCCACCGCCCAATGTTACCGGGAAACTGCATTTAGGACATGCTTGGGATACAACGCTGCAGGATATGATTATTCGCTATAAACGTTTGCAGGGATATGATGCTTTATGGCTGCCGGGAATGGATCATGCCGGGATTGCCACTCAGGCAAAAGTAGAACAACGTTTACGTGAAGCAGGATTGTCACGCTATGATCTGGGTCGCGAAAAGTTCCTAGAACAAGCTTGGAACTGGAAAGAAGAATATGCCGCTACGATTCGTCAGCAATGGTCTAAATTAGGCTTATCCCTTGATTACAGTAAGGAACGTTTTACTTTAGATGAAGGGTTAAGCAAAGCTGTTCGTAAAGTATTTGTTACCCTCTATGAAAAAGGGCTGATCTATCAAGGGGAACGTATTATTAACTGGGACCCGGCACAGCGTACGGCCTTATCGAATATTGAAGTTATCCATAAAGAAGTAGAAGGGGCAATGTATTACTTCCGCTATCAGTTAGTGGATAGCGATGAACAATTGGTCATTGCGACCACACGTCCGGAAACGATGTTTGCCGATACAGCGATTTTTGTTCATCCTAAGGACGAACGCTATCAGCATTTGATTGGTAAAAAAGCAATTAATCCGGCAAATGGCGAAGCCTTAGAAATCATGGCAGATGATTATATCGATATGGACTTTGGAACAGCGGTAATGAAATGTACGCCGGCACATGATCCAAATGACTTTCAATTAGGGAAAAAATATCATATGCCTATGCCGATTTGTATGAATCCTGATGGAACGATGAATGAATTGGCACATAAATATCAAGGGATGGATCGTTTTGAATGCCGTAAAGCATTGGTAGCTGATTTTCAAGCGGCAGGTGTCGTGGAAAAGATTGAAAAACATATTCATCAAGTAGGACATTCTGAAAGAAGTAATGCTATCGTTGAACCTTATTTATCAAAACAGTGGTTTGTCAAGATGGAACCTTTGGCAAAACAATTATTAGATAATCAAAAAACAGAAGGGAAAGTGAACTTTGTACCGGAACGTTTTGAAAAAACAGTGACACAATGGATGGATAATATTGAAGATTGGTGTATCTCTCGTCAATTATGGTGGGGACATCAAGTTCCGGCATGGTATCATAAAGATACCGGAGAAATCTATGTAGGGATGGAAGATCCAAAGGATCAAGAAAATTGGATTCAGGATGAAGATGTTTTAGATACGTGGTTCTCAAGTGCTTTGTGGCCATTTAGTACATTGAATTGGCCGGACGAAGAAAATGAGTTATATAAACGCTATTTCCCGACTAATGTATTGGTGACAGCGTATGATATCATTTTCTTCTGGGTAAGTCGTATGATGTTTCAGTCCTTAGAGTTTACGGATCAAAGACCGTTCCAAGATGTTTTGATTCACGGATTGATCAGAGATGCGGAAGGAAGAAAAATGTCGAAATCGTTAGGAAACGGTGTTGATCCAATGGACGTTATCGATCAGTATGGAGCCGACGCTCTGCGTTTCTATCTTACTACGAACTCAGCACCGGGAATGGACCTTCGTTATGTTCCAGAAAAGATGGAATCCACATGGAATTTTATCAATAAAATATGGAATGCCGCACGTTTCGTATTGATGAATACACCAGAAGACTTAGAATATCAGGATATTACTTTAGAAAACTTAAATATTGCCGATCGTTGGATTTTATCAAGATTGAATTCAGTGATTAAAGTTGTCGATGAACAGATGGATAAATATGAATTTGTGAATGTAGGCAGTGAACTTTATAAATTTATCTGGGATGATTTTTGTTCTTGGTATATCGAATTATCAAAAGTAAGCTTAAATAGTGATAATGAGCAGGAAAAAACAGCGACAGTTCATACATTGGTTTATGTATTGAACGCGATAGTTAAACTTCTTCACCCGTTCATGCCATTCGTGACAGAAGAAATTTATCAGTCAATTCCGCATGCCAAAGAGTCTATCTGTATCGAAGACTGGCCGAACGCTAAAGAAGAATTTAACTTAGCCAAAGTGGAAGAAGAAGTGGCTTATCTCATTGATATCGTAACCGGAATTCGTGAAATCCGAGCGAACTATACGATTAAAAATGCAAATGAGATCCATTATATGATCATTTCTTCTGATGATCAGTTGGCAAAACGTTTGGAAGCTTATGCTCCTTTTGTGAAAAAGCTTTGCAATGCAATCAGTGACGGTACAAGCGTTGAAGTGGCTTCTAAAGATGTTGCGACGGCGACCATTAAAGGCGGAAATAGAATTCAAGTATCTTTAGCCGGTTTAATTGATTTTGAAGAAGAAAAGCAAAAACTTGAAAAAGAATTGAATAAATTAACAGGAGAAATCAAACGCTGTGAAGGAATGCTGGCAAATCCGAACTTTGTGGCAAAAGCACCGGCAGCTAAGATCGAAGCAGAAAAAGAAAAACTGGAAGATTATCGTAAAAAATATGAAGCAGTTAATGCACAATTAAAACAAATGACACAAGGGTAGAGAGATGTTCTCTATCCTTTTTAGTATGCTGAAAGAAAGGACAGTATAGTAAAAGTGGGGAAGGAAAGGAGGAAAACATGAAAGAATTAAATCTACAGCAGATGCAGGAAGCTGACGGAGGATTTTTTGAAATTTTTGCTGTGTTGGCTTGCAGTTACTTGTTTTATCAGTACATGTGTGAACGCGGTTATTTCAAAGCTCAAGATTTTGGGAGATGGCTGTAATGAAAGAATTAAAGAAAGAAGAACTGTTCACTTTAAATGGGGGATCAGGTCATGTCTTTTTTGAAACAATTTGGTTGATTTTAAAACGCTGTGTTTATTTTAGGGGGTGAAACAATGAATGAGTTATCTATGAATGATATGGAAGCCATTGATGGCGGTGGTTTTTTAACGTATATTCTATATATCGCTATTGGTGGGGCTATCTATAAGATTATCACCTCAAATGCCGGACGTCTTTCAATCCCAAATATCATTTCGATTGAGTGGCGCTAAATGATTTTTAGCTTTTATTCAGCATATTCTCTTTTTTCTGTTCATAGAGTATAGGGGAGGAATAAAAGATGATTAAAAAAAGAAGATTCGTCGTATTCATGGCAGCCGTTCTCACCATTGTTTTTGGCAGTTTGTATGTCGTGGCATGCAAACAGTTTGTTAAGCAGTATAATCAAACCTTCTATGTAGTACAGGTAGGTGCCTTCTCCACCCAGGATAATGCGGATGAGATGGTCACCAAACTGCAAAGTAACGGACATACCCCCTATACTTATAAGAAGGATGGATTGATTTATGTATTAAGTTGTTTATCAACCGATGAGCAGGAAATTTCCAATGAAATGCAGTCTCTTAGCAGTCAGCAGATTTCAAATGTGAAAAGAGATTACACATATACGGGCAGTGCGCCATTATCTGTGGATACGATGCTTGCCTTTTTAGAGGGAAACGGATGATTATCAGAGAAATGGCAAACAGTGATCGGCCACGTGAAAAAGCTTTGCATTTTGGCATAGAGTCGCTTTCTCACGTGGAATTGCTGGCTTTGCTGATTCGTTGTGGGACGAAAGAAGAATCTGCATTGATGCTGTCACAGCGCATCATTAACGAAGCAGGGGGCTTTAATCAGCTCGTTTTGATTACTTTATCAGACCTCATCGAGATTAAAGGCATCAAGCAGGCAAAGGCGTTAGAAATTTTAGGCTGTATTGAATTGGCAAAACGCTTGCAGCAGATTAAATTTACTGAGAGCACAACGGTGCAAACTGCACGAGAAGTCTATGAATACATTGGTGCTAAACTAAAATTTGAACAGCAGGAAAAATTTTATGCTTTATTTCTAAATACAAAGAATCAGATCATTAAAGAAAAACTGCTTTTTATCGGAACTTTGAATATGAGTATCGTTCATCCACGTGATATTTTTAAAGAAGCCGTTTTAAGTAATTGTGCCGCAGTGATTTGTGTACATAATCATCCAAGTGGTAATCCCACCCCTTCAAAAGAAGATATTATCATGACAAAAAAATTAGTAGAGATTGGTGAAATGATGGCAATCCCTATTTTAGATCACATTATTATCGGTCAGGAAAACTATTACAGTTTAAAGGCGAATCATTTGATGTGACAGATTTGCCATGGCAGATGTGGCATTTTAATGTATTGAGTGCAAACAGATTCGAGTGCTACCATTATAATAGATAGAAAGTGAGGGAAAAAGGATGAAATTAATTATTCAATCAGACGATTATGGAATTACTGAAGCTGTAGCCTGCGGTATTATTAAAGGAATTAAAGAAGGGGTAATCAAATGTACTGGGATGTTCACCAATATGCCTTCTTCTAAAAAAGCGGCAGAGATGATCAAAGAATGCCCTGATGTATGTTTAGGGATTGATCTTAATCTAGTAGCCGGGAAACCATGTGCTGACCCTAGTAAAGTACCATCATTAATCAAAGAAAATGGCTATTTTTACTCTTCACGTGAAAGAAGAGCGATGGATGAAAAATGTGAAAATCATGATCATTTAAGTGCTCATTTAGATGAAGTGATGATTGAGGCGGAAGCACAGATTGAAAAATTTATTGAATTAAACGGCAAACTGCCGGAATATTTACATGGACATGCTTATTCATCTCCTACTGTTTTTAAAATGCAGGATGCGATGATGGAAAAATATGGTGTCGGAACAAGTCGTGGATTCATGGAATGCAATCATATCGATCGTGGAAGCAACAGTTGGTATACAGTTCCTTTTGGAATTGAAGACCAAATGAAAACAGATACGAAAGACTTTATTATTCATGATAAAATGGGAATTTTAAACAGTGAATACGGAGCGATTATATCGCATTGTGGTTATGTAGATGCGCCATTATTTGATGTATCTTCATTTACAATCATTCGTACAAAAGATTTAGCGGCAATGCTCAGTGATGAGGTAAAACAATGGATTAAAGATAATCAAATCGAATTGATTACTTATCGTGATTTGCCAAATCACCCATTAAAAAAATAATAGTTTAGAAGCAGTGATCGGATCATTATCATCCTCACTGCTTTTTATTTTGGGAAAATAAGTTAATTATAAAAAATATTTTATTTTAGAGGGACTATGGTATAATATAGAATTGAATGAATGAGAGGTACGGGCGATGAGAGAAAGAAAGAAAGCAATACAAAAAAAGATATTATGGGCAATCGTTATTGGGATTATGACATTGTCTTTTGTGGGACTGTTTTTTGGCAGAAAGAATACTGCTTTTGAACAAGTGCTGAAAGAAACGTTTCAATCTATTGAATATTATTGTATTAAACGTCCATTGCAATTCTTTTCTGACTTGAAAGATGAGTATGTCTCAATGCGAAATGTGTATGAAGAAAATGAGCGTTTGCGTGCAGCTTTGGATGATTATGCTGCGGTTTCCGGACAAAATGAAATACTTACGAAAGAAAATCAAGATTTAAAAGACTTAACCGGAATAGAAAATCTGCCAACCGATTTCAAGGCAAAGAATGCTTCGGTGATTTCCCGTGATGTGGAAAGTTGGAATAATAAATTAATGATCAGTGTCGGGTCTCAAAACGGTATTGAAGAAGGACTGGTAGTCATGAGCAGCAGTGGAATGATCGGAAAGATTACCTCTGTCAGTGAATTGACATCAACCGTGACCTTGCTGACTTCTGAAAATAATGCTTCTCAGGTACCGATCATGATAAAAAAGAAAGATTCCGAAGAATATGCTTATGGCATGCTGAAAGAATATGATGTAGAAAAGAAATGTTTTGTCATTGATATGATCGAACAGATCGAGGTAGAAATCGGAACCGAAATCTTTACTTCCGGTTTAGGGGGGATTTCTCCGCGAGGGATTCTCATCGGCTATGTCGAAAGCCATATAGTTCCTGAAGATCAAATCTTACCGAAGATATACGCAACACCTTCCAGCAGTTTTAATGACTTAAATTATGTAACTGTCCTGCAAAGGAGTGATGCAGGTGAATAGTAAACATTTTCCCCGTATACTCCTTCTTTGGCTGGCATTCATGCTGGATAGTGTACTGAGTTTCTTTCTCCCTTTTGATTTTACCAAGTCAAGTCCGATGCTGATCAGCTGTATGGGACTGATGATGTTTACCTTGATTAATAATGAACTTAAAGATGAAGAATATCTGCCTTATGCGGTAATAGCGGGGGGCTACTATTCTATTTTATATGCCGATTCTTTGTTTATTTATATTCTCATTTATTGCGTGGTGGCCTATTTTGGACGTAAATATATGAAATATTCTTCTTATTCTTTCATAGAATCATATATTTTTATTTTTTCGACAATAATCTTTCAAGAGGTTGTGATATATATAATGATGATCATATCACAGGTAACCAAACTGGGTGTCTTGAAATATCTGACTCTGCGATTATTGCCGACTTTAGTATTAAATTCGATCCTGTTTGTTTTCGTGTTTTATGGTTATAAATGGATATCACGAAAATTTCAGGAGAAGAGCGTATGAATGTAAAAATTAAGGGAATCAATGATTATTTGTATTTTGAACTTAATGAACAAGTTCAGTTTAATTGCATATTGGAAGACTTAAAAAGCATTTTGGATTCTTTGCCGAAAACGACACACGGCTATTTTCCGAAGGCTTTTTTTGATTTAAAGAGCCGAATTTTATCGAATAAAGAAATGTGTTGTCTACTCGACATGCTTTATGGCAGTCAAAAAGTATTGTTTGGCGGCATCAAGGAACAGCTTGAAGGACGTACGATGAAATTAGTTGAAAAAGATATTTACAACGGAGAAGTAATAGAGGCTGATAATCAGGATTTATTAGTCATCGGTAATGTTCATGTCGGAGCGATTGTACGCGGAAATAAGAATATTTATATTATTGGAAAAGTAGAAGGTGCGATTGAAGCCTTGGCAAAAGATTCAACAATCAACCTTTCTAGTGCTAATCATGCAAGAATCAGCATTTTTAATCGATTATGGCAAGATGTGACAATCTTCACTTTATCATTATTCTATTATAAAAATGATCAAATCCATATGTTAGATCAACAATACATAAATAAAAATAGTAGGGGGTAAAAATATGGCTAAGACAATAGTAGTAACTTCAGGAAAAGGTGGTGTCGGAAAAAGCAGCGTAAGTGTCAATCTAGCCTACGCATTAAGCGAGCATAATTATAAAGTCTGTCTGATCGATGCGGACTTTGGCTTAAAAAACCTGGATGTAATGCTGGGTCTGGAAAACAGAACATTGTATGACATGCAGGATGTAATCGATGGAAAATGTACCATTGAACAGGCTTTAGTAAAGGATAAACGTTATAAATCATTATCTTTATTACCGGCATGTAAGTCACTGCAGTTTGAAGATATTAACAGCGATCATATGAAAAATATTATCAATGTCATAAAAAAAGATTTCGATTATATCATCATTGATAGTCCGGCAGGAGTGGAAAAAGGATTCAATTATGCTATCTCACTTGTGCAAGAAGCGATTCTTGTGGTTAATCTAGATATTGCCAGTCTTCGTGATGCGGATCGTGTAGTAGGCTTATTGATGAAAGAAGGCGTTCATAATATTTCGATGGTCATCAATAAAGTGAATCAGGAGGATATTGAAAAACAGCGTTCACTCAATATTGATGACGCTAAAGAAATTCTGTCTTTACCGATTTTAGGTATCGTGTTTGAAGACCATTTGATGATTGAGGCAAATAATAAAGGGGTTCCGTTGTTTATGAACAAGCAATCGGATATCCATCGTTGCTTTATGAATATTGTAGGAAGAATAGAAGGAAAAAGCATTCCATTTGCCACACTCAAAAAGCAAACTTTCTTGAAGAAACTATTCAAGATACATGCATAAATATAATCAGTACGTTTATTTACTGATTAATGGTGCTTTGCTTTTTCTCTTATTATGTGTTGGGTATTTATTAAGTCCACTCTTTACAACGCTTTTTTCTACTTTGTTTAAAGTATTAAGCCCCTTTGTTTTTGGCTTTATCTTAGCATCCCTGATTTATCCGGTGATTGCGCATATTCATTCCAAAGTATTAAAGATGCTTGTGATATTACTTATCTATTTAGGATTGGTATTTGCCTTTGTCACTTGTATCCTGGTGACATTACCACATCTGATCAATGATTTTTATCGCTTCTTGGCATTTTTCCATATTGATCTATTTAAGATGAATAAGCAGGTATTTACATCCTTGCAGTTGTCTTCGCAAGTTTTAATGGGCATCATGAATGCCGCTGTTATCAGTTTGTTTTATCTCTTTGATGAAGGAATGGTGGCAAAAATTTATTACCGCATTCCTCATCATAATAAATTATTGAGCCGTTATTATGATTTTATTGAATACTTCTATGCCCTTGTTCTTCATATTCTTATTCGACTGGGGCTGGTTTTATTACTGATGCTTGCGATTAAGCAGCCTTACGCATTAATTATCAGTTTATTGGGAATTGTTTCCTTGATCCCAATCGTCGGTAATATTATCTTTTATGGAATTATGGTCTTATGCTTGGTGTATAATCCGATCATTTTAATTCCCTTATTGTTGTTGGCACTTTTTGATCTGTACTTTTATCGTACCCATCGTTATAATCTCTTAAAAATGCTGGTGGTTTTTATCGCATTGAGGATTATTAATATATATTTGGTCGTATTTACCTTACCTGTCTATTTTATGGTGATAGAAACAAAGAAATCATCATATATTATAGCAGGGGAGGAAGACCATGAACGACGTTGATTATATTAAACACAGAATGAAAGCCAGAAAAGTTCGGCGATTGAATGACAATCATTTTAAACATTTTTACAATTACATGGTCAAAGTAATGATAGCGATCATGATCGGTATTGGCGTCATGACCTATTTTAAAGTTTGGCCGGAGCAAACCGTTATCAAAAAATTTATTATGGAAGATTTAAACGTGAATGCCTTAGTACAAAATATCTCTGCTTATTTCAGTCCTTTTTTTGGCAAGAAAGAAGAAGCGGTACCTGTTGCCAATGTGAGTGAGTATCAACTGCTAGACAAGAACTATTATAAGAGCGGCAGTAATCAGGTATCTATTCTTTGTGAAGGGACAGTCATTTATAAAGGACATCAGGATATTTTAAAAGATTATGTCATCATTCAGGGGATTAATGGACTAAAGATTACGTATGGCTGTATCCAAGATTCAAATCTTAATTTATATGATTATGTACATGCCGGAGACACGATCGGTGTTTACGATAAGCAGTTTATTATGATCTTTGAATATGATAATAAGGAAATTACTTATGAAGAAGCTAAGCAGATGCTTTAAAGTTCATCCGGTGACGTTCATTTATTTTTTGATTGCTTTGCAAGTGGGATATTTTAAGAACTATTTAATTATTTTTTCAATCGTTTTATTCCATGAAATGTGTCATCTGCTGATGGCATATTTTTTTAACTTTAAGTTAGGGAAAATGACGTTGCTGCCATTTGGTGCTTACTTGGAAATTCTTTATTATGGTAACTATCATGTATTAAAAGAACTGTTGGTCAGTATCATGGGACCATTAAGCCATATTATTATTTGGGCAGCTTTACTTTATTTGAAGCCATATTTAGGGGCAAGTACATTCCATTATGCTTTACAGTTTAACTTTTTGATGCTGCTTTTTAATCTGCTGCCGCTGTATCCGTTAGATGGCAGTAAGGTTGTCCTGATCGGGTTGTCCTTTATATTTCCTTATAAGCTTACTCTATATTTGACCGGTATTTTGTCGGTGATCTGTTTAAGTCTGTTATGCGGGTATTATTTAGGAGTGGAAGTTCTTTTAATCTATGCTTATCTTTGGTTGCAGCAAATTCTTTATTTTAGGCGAATCGAAGAAATCTATACTCAGCTGTTAATGCTGCGCAATCAGTTTGTTCATTACAAACACATCAAATGGAATAAAGGATACTCGATTTATCGTCCATATTTCAATATTTATTTAAAAAAAGAAGAATAAAAGATTGAAAATAAAATGATTTTATGCTAACATATGAAATGTTGTAGACCTCTAGCTACAACCGCACATATAAGGTATTAAAGCTTAGCTGCCTTTGTTGGCGAGTCTTAGAGAAAATTATAGGAGGTGCGAAATTAATGTACGCAGTAATTGAAACAGGTGGAAAACAATTAAAAGTTGAAGCTGGACAAGCGATCTTTGTAGAAAAATTAGATGTTAATGAAGGTGACGTTTATACTTTTGATAAAGTATTATTCGTTGGTGGAGATGACACAAAAGTGGGGGCTCCTTATGTTGAAGGGGCTACAGTTCAAGCTAAAGTAGAAAAACACGGAAAAGATAAGAAAGTGATTGTCTACAAATATCAACCTAAAAAACATTACCACAAAAAACAAGGTCATCGTCAACCTTATACTAAATTAATCATCGAAGCTATCAATGCTTAATCATGATTAAAATCATTGTTGAAAAAAAAGAAGATAAAATAAGTCGACTGACTATTACGGGTCATGCTTTATTTGAAAATCGTGGGAAAGACATCGTTTGTGCTGGTGTGAGTGCTGTCGCAATCGGTGGAATTAATGCGATTCACGAATTTGGTTTGATTGACTATTGTGACTATACCGTAGAAGAAGGGCGTGTCGACATGTTAATAAAGGATTGTTTACATATGGAATTGCAAGTGATACTAGAGACACTTCATATTCAGTTGAAAACAATCGAAGAAAGTTACTTTGAGTATATATCTATCCAGGAGGTGTAACGCATGTTATTAAAATTAGATTTACAGTTATTCGCTTCTAAAAAGGGAGTTGGGTCAACTAAGAATGGTCGTGACTCTGAATCAAAAAGATTAGGAGCTAAATTAGCAGATGGACAGACTTGTACAGCTGGGTCTATCATTTATAGACAAAGAGGTACTAAAATTCATCCGGGTACAAATGTAGGTAAAGGTGGAGATGACACTTTATTTGCAAAAGTAGACGGTGTGGTTAAATTTGAAAGATTAGGTAAAAAGAAAACTAAAGTTTCAGTATATCCAGTTGCTTAATTAAAATCCCTAAAGGGATTTTTTTGTTAAAATTGTGAATAATGAAATTGAGGTGAAATCATGCAATTTATTGATAAAGCAAAAATATATGTAGAAGCCGGAAGCGGCGGAGATGGAGTTGTTGCCTTCAGACGTGAAGCTCATGTGCCAAGAGGCGGTCCTGCCGGTGGTGATGGAGGACGTGGCGGAAGTATTATCTTTGAAGCCACAACTTCTTTATCGACGTTGTTGGATATCCGTTTTAAACGTGAATATCGTGCACGCAACGGTGCTAATGGTATGGCGAAGAAAATGGCAGGTGCCAGCGGTCAGGATATGATCGTGAAAGTACCGGTTGGAACAATGTTAATTAATGAAGATACAGGAATGACGATTGCCGATTTAACAACAGATAAACAGCGAGTTGTCTTAGCTAAAGGCGGACGTGGCGGACGTGGGAATGCTCGTTTTGCTACCAGCCGTAATCCTGCACCGACAATCTGTGAACGTGGAGAACCGGGAGAATCCTTTAATGTCATCTGCGAATTGAAGCTGTTAGCGGATGTAGGGCTTGTGGGATTCCCATCAGTTGGGAAATCTACCTTATTATCGGTTGTTTCTCGTGCAAGACCGGAAATAGCAGATTACCATTTTACCACGATCGTACCTAATTTAGGTGTGGTTCAGGCAAAAGACGGGCGTTCTTTTGTCATGGCAGATTTACCCGGATTAATCGAAGGTGCCAGCCAAGGCAAAGGATTGGGTCATCAGTTTTTGCGCCATATTGAAAGATGCCGTGTTATTGTGCATGTGATTGATATGGGAGCAAGCGAAGGACGCGATCCAATAGAAGACTACCGTATTATTAATGACGAATTAGCTGAGTATAAATATCGTTTGTTAGAACGTCCTCAAATTATCATCGCCAATAAGATGGATATGGAGGGTGCTCAGGAAAACTTAGAACGTTTTAAAAAGGAAGTTGGAGAAGATGTCGAAATCTTCCCGATAAGTGCGATTACTCATGAGGGATTGGATCTGCCGATTTATCGTATTGCCGATTTATTGGCACAAACACCGGAATTCCCTATGGACGAAGAAGAAATTCAGGAAAAGAGTGTTCTATATACGTTCGAAGGAGACTCACAACCAGAATTCAATATTCATAATTTAGGCAATGGCATCTGGGAAGTGACCGGAGAAAAGATCGAAAAAATCGTGGCGATGACCAGCTTTGTTTCTGATGACTCGTTTAAGCGCTTTGCTTTAAAAATGCGTAATTTAGGCTTAGATGAAGCTTTGCGTGTAGCCGGTGCAGAAAATGGGGATACGATTCGCATCTTAGATTTTGAATTTGATTGGATGGATTAAGAGGAAGCAATTCCTCTTTTTTATTGGTAAATGAGAAGTTTATCTTGGGTAAAAATAAAAAACGCAAATTGCAAATACAAATTATGTATTCGCTTTTGCGTTTTTTTGTCTATAAAGATGTTTAAACACCACTGGCATCATTTAATTCAAATAGATTGCCTTCAGGATCTCTAAAATAAGTACAGCGCATTCCCCATTCTTCAATATACTGTGGTTCTCCCAAAAAAGAAACGCCGGCGGCTTTTAAACGCTGATAGTCTCCATCTAAATCAAGGCTTGGAATGACAGCAGTAATAGTATCTGGCTGCTTTAACGTTTCCGGCTGCGTATAACCTTGAAACATGGGCATATTATCTCCGGAAAAAATGGCAAAGCATGGCGGTGTGTCACTGCTTATGGCAAAAGAAGTATAAGGGCCGTTTCGATCGCCCCAAACAGGACAGAGTCCTATTTTTTGTGTGTAAAAGTCAAAGCATTCCCCGTAGTCTTTTCTTACTAGAATACGAATGGTAGTTTCATTAAATTTCATCTTGATTTATCCTTCTTTCTATATGTTTTACATCTTCTATTATAGAATCAATATTTCGCTATTTCATTGTAAAAATCGGACATATGCTCTCTATATTCCTGTGGAGTGATACCGCAAACAATCTTAAAATCCTTCACAAAATGAGAAACATCATAATACTGTAGTTTTTCGCATACAAAGGCTAAAGAGTACGATGTTTGATTCAATAAATCAATAGCTTTATTGATACGAACTAATCGTGAGAAAGCTTTCATACTCATTCCTAAATATATATTAAACAGCCGATTCAAGTGACGAGAACTATAAAAAACACAGTTGGAAATTTCAGAAGACGTGATCATTCCTTGTGTTTGAATGATGGATATTAGTGCTAGCGCAAGTTCGTTTGGGTACAGTAATTGAATATGGGATAATAGTTTCTTTTCTACCGCGTTTAATAATCCCTCGGCAGATGAGGACGTGATAAGAAGGTGTCGAAGGGACTGATCGAGCGTGTCATCGATGGAAGAAAAAGGGATAGTTTTATCGGTAAGCGTCTTTTGATTAATTTTAGTGAATGGGAAGAATCCAGCCGGCTGAAATTCAATAATGAAAATTATATCATAGGTATTTGCAATAGCTCCCACTTTTTGGGGCTGAGTAGTCGGACCGAATAATAAACTATGGAGTCCGTTTGCATTATGAAAAAAGACGAGAGTCACACTCCCATGGGGCATAATCGTGTATGCATCCGAAATCATCTTTTTACTAGGGAAAGTAATGGTGAAATTGGAAATAAGATTGCTTAGGGATTCATTAGGCAAGACATAAGCAAAATCTTCCCCACACGAAAGAACGGTACGATGGCTGCTGAGTTTTTTTAAGCTGTTTTTATTAATCATGACGGAACACCTTTCTTATGAATATCTATGTACAGAATATCATAACTGCCATGAATTTAAAATGTGTATAAAAAAAGATCTATCTGGCGATAAACCCTTCTTGTTTAAATGATTATGCTTTCCATCGTTTTAAATGAGGAAAGAATTCCTGCATCATTTTTCTGGCTTCTTCAGGTTTCATGTCTTTCATCATCGGAACACAAAATTCGATCATTTCTTCCATGGTGCATTCTTGAGTGAATTTTCCCTCCGCATAACAATATTTACAATAGTCTTGATTTAAACTTCCATCCTCATTTGTTCCTAATACTTCATTTGTAAGCGGCATTCCACAGCTTTGGCAAAATTTTTCCATTGTCTTGCTCTCCTTTCATTTACAAGTTCATTATACAATGGATAACCTGACAACTAGCTGTCATATTTATGACGAATGTCTTCGATTATTTTTAGTAGACCTTCTTTGATTTCTAAAGGTGCGAGCACGGTGACCTGATCCCCAAAAGATAAAAGATAGCTATAGACCCATTGTCTATTCTCCAAGTCAATTTCCATAATCATGCTTCCGTCTTCGAGCGGCTGAACATTGCTGTATTCATCACGGATTCGAAAAGCAGCTTCCGGTTCAAATTTTAAAGTCAGATGAATGCTCTCTGTATTGGTCTGCTGATGTACTTGCGGCAAAGCATCTTGATGATCTTTTTCAAAATGTTCCTTAGTGGTAATCAAATCTTCCATGCGATTCAATTTAAAGTAGCGATAGTCCTCGCGCATACGACAATAGGCATACAAATACCAGTCCTGATATTTAAAGATTAATCGGATCGGTTCTACGGTTCGACGGCTTTTTTCTCCGTTATTGTTGTAATAGGTGAAGGTTATCCTCTGTTTTGAAAGAATCGCTTCTTTTAATTGATGGAAAAAGTCATTGCCTTGCTGATTGCTCCAACTGTT
Organism: Beduini massiliensis; assembly: GCF_000829905.1. Lineage (GTDB taxonomy): Bacteria > Bacillota_I > Bacilli_A > Erysipelotrichales > Coprobacillaceae > Beduini > Beduini massiliensis. Next base: position 160,829 of record NZ_CDPP01000004.1, on the reverse strand, counting down.
AAAATCAACCTCGATCCAAGTGCTTTGCTCCTGTTGGAAAAAATGGCTGAGTTTATCCATGATTTGTTTTGATGCTGAATGATCTAAGCGACGAATACATTCAATCGCAGTTAAAATTTCACTTTGTTCTTCTTTGGACAGATACGTCTTATTTAAAATAAAATTATCTAACAGACCGATGCCGCCGCCTTTGCCTTGCATAGTGTAAACAGGAATGCCTGCCATATTTAAGGTGTCAATATCACGATAGATAGTACGGGTTGATACTTCAAAATGTTCTGCCAGTTCAACGGCAGTGACATTCTTTTTATTCAATAAGATATAAACAATTTCAAACAAACGGCTAATATGCATAAAATCACCTCTTTTTCTATTCTAACATAAAAGTCATCAGCTAAGCTAATGACTTATCATAAGACCCAATGACTTTTCCTACACAAGTTATATTCATTGAGGAAGTAAATTGTATATCCGGATAATCAGGATTGTGAGAGATGAGTTTCTTTTTTCCTAACTCTTTCACAAAAGCTTCTCCATCGATGATAAATAATCCTTTTTCTCCTAGAAGAATCTGATTTTGTTTTTTGATTAGTAAAATTTCACCATCAAAATAAGTGGGCTCCATACTATGTCCGTTAACCCCTATGGCAAAATCTGCATTACAGGTTTCATCAACAGAGATACTTTCGCTGGGGATGCCATCAAATAAGTATTCTCCGCTGCCGCAGCTGGCTAGCCGAGGATAACAGTCAATGTAACGTTGCGGAATAGAAACGACCGGATCCACAATCAATGGTGCGTCGGATACTCGACGTGACATTTCTTTGTCTAAGATGAAATCAATCATTTCCTGTCCGGCTTTTTCTATCTTTCGATACTTTTGAATAAGGGCTTGTTCTGCAATGGTAAGCTGCAGTGTCGCAAATGCACTTTCGCAAAAATAATTGGCATCTACTTCTAAAATCCAGCATAGTTTTTCAATCATATCAAAATCCGGCTTACTCAATCCTTTTTCCCAGTTGCTGATGGTCGTATTTTTTATATTCAGCATTCGTGCCAGTTCGGACTGCTTTAACTGTTTATTTAATCGGGCACTTTTAAGTTTATCTCCAAACATCATGTCACTTCCTATCTAATAGCATTATATCATGATTGATGTATTTTACAATATAAAATCCATATTATATGTAATATTTTGGATAAATCCATTGACAATGGATGGAATATGAATTAATATGTAGATAGTTCAAGAAAAATGAAAATAAATTATATAAATACATTGTAAATGGAATTAAAGGAGAGATGAAGTATGTTGAGTGAAGCACAGCAGTTATTATTATTTGTTATTGTGGGGGTTGTCTTGTTACCGGTATTTTTATCGGCGGTGAATTGGCGTAATGTGAAATATTTGATTCGGGGGCAGGTCATGGTGATTGCCCGTAATGTTTATTTCAGATTAAGATAAAAGAGTGAAAACGAAAACGGTACTTCTCACAGTACCGTTTTTGTCTATTCAATTTCCATTGCGTTTGGCTGTGCCATGAATGGATGATCTTTATTTATGTAGTCATAAAAAAGTTTCCCGTCAAAGTGATCCAATTCGTGTTGGTACACGATTGCGTTGTACCCTCTGGCAACAATAGTGACCTCTTGTTTTGTCAATTCATCATAGCCTTTGATGGTGACTTTTGCGTGGCGATGGACATAACCTTCATGTTCATTTAATACAGACAGACATCCTTCTCCGGCTTTTAAATAGGCCATTTTTGGTGTATAAGAAACAATTTTAGGATTGACTAAGGCGTAGGCTTCTTTCTTGATAACATTTCCATCTTCATCATAATCTTGGATCAAGATGGCACACATTCTTTTAAGGACGCCTAATTGAACGGCGGCAATGCCCACTCCGGGTCGTAATCCATATTTTTCGGCAATTTCATCATCTTGCGAATTTTCCAAGTATTCATACATAGATAAAATTAAGTCGTGATCTTCTTTTGATAAAGGAAGAGGGACTTCTTGAGATTTTTGTCTTAGAAGCTCATGGGAATCATCTAAGATATCTTTCATTGTTAACACATTTATCACCCCGTTCCCATTTTAACAAATAAAAACTGCTAAGGGAAGCCCCTTAGCAGATTTTAGTACAACCACAGATGATTAATAATAAGAAAACAACAAGGACGATTGCAAACCAGCTACTACCTCCGCCGAATCCGCCGCATCCGCCACCGAATCCTCCACATCCGCCACCACATCCATAAGATACAGGGTAGAAAGAGCAAGGATTGCAGTAGCTTTGGCATCCACAACCAGTGTAATTATATCCACAGTTCATATTGTTCCCTCCTTTCATCATATCATATTCGCTATCCAATAAAATGTTTGGATATTAGCCCAAATTACTTTATTCAATTTATATTTTGTAGTAAAATAAAAACGGGTGATTAAAATGGACTATGAATATCCTTTTGAGAATGACTGGTCAATGGAGGAAATTGTGACGGTCATCTCTTTTTATAACTGTATTGAAAAAGCTTATGAAGAAGGCATTGCACGCGATGAACTGATGAATGGTTATCGTGAATTTAAGAAAGTGGTGGATTCTAAGGCACTGGAAAAACAATTAGATCAGCAGTTTAAAGCAGCTTCCGGTTATTCGATTTACGAAACGATGAAGCAGGCTAAAGAAAATGATTTGATAAGGATGACGTTATGAAGCGCTATAAATCGCAAGATCGTTTGATCTTTTTGGCGATTACCGTACTTTCTATTTTAGGGATTGTGATGGTCGGTTCTGCATCTATCGGAGCAGCGACGACAAACGGGAGTACATGGGCGATTACCAATATCATTAAACAGTTAGTCTTTTGTTTAGTGGGATTGTTTTTGATGATTGTGATTTCGCGTTTATACAACAGTGCGATTATTAACCGCCGTACTTGGGGGATTGTCTATGTAGGCATCATTGGTCTGCTTTTATCCTGCCTCTTGTGGAGTGCAGAAAAGGGGACACAGGCATGGATTCGCGGACTCCCTTTTGGTATCACTATTCAGCCATCAGAATTTTCAAAGATTATTTTAGTATTGATTTTAGCGTATCTGTTAGTGGATATGCCAAAAAAATATCGTTTGAAGCATCCGACGACTTATCGTAGTTTGCAAAGCTATGAGAATGCCTTGAAAATGCGTCGTATTCACTGTATTTATAAACCGTTGTTTGTGGTGCTGGTTGCCATTGCGGTCATTGCTTTAATACAAAACGATACAGGAACAGCAGTTATTACTTTAGCGATTTGTCTTGCCAGTTTCTTTGTGGCCAAGGAACGTATTTATACGAAAGTACAGAATTTAATGCTGATTGGAGTTATTGTTGTGATCGTAACATTACCGCTTTGGTATAACTTTATCATTAAAGGATATATGGCAACGCGTTTCCAAACTTGGCTCAATCCATTATCGGATGTGACCAATTCGTCACAGCAGGTGGCTAATGCCCTGATTGCGATTACCAATGGCGGCATCTTTGGGGTTGGTTTGGGGAATTCCACCCAAAAGTTTGGTTATATTCCCGAAGCACACAATGACTTTATATCAAGTATTATATTAGAGGAATTGGGATTGATCGGATTAGCGCTGATCTTGATTCCTTATATGATCATTATTTATCGCTTATTAAAATATGCAAAACGTGCCAGTGACCCTAAGACAACGATTGTCTTGACCGGAATCGCTTCCTATTTCTTTTTGCATTTGTTTATTAATCTTGGCGGAGTATCGGGATTGATTCCAATGACCGGTGTGCCTTTGCTGTTCGTCTCTTCCGGAGGATCAAGTACAATGGCAGCCTTCGTTGCCATCGGGGTGGCCCAGGCTTTAATATCAAAAGAAAATAAAATCGCAGAAATGAAGTCACAATCTTAATCTTCTTGAATATATTAGATTAGGTGATAGAATATGGCGAATCTTGATGAATTCAAACAGTTCGTAAGAACGATTCCAGGAATCAGAAATGAAGTGCTGGACGGGCATTATACCTGGCAGCAGCTTTATGAAATTTATACAATTTACGGTGAAAAAGATAAAGTATTTGAACGTTATGTAAATGAAACAAAAGAAAAAGATCAGTCTTTGGACTTATCGAAATTAATGTTTATTTTAAAAAATATTGATCTGGATGCAGTGAGCAGAAGTTTGGATGGTGTACAGAAGTTATTGAATATTGTCGTGAAAATGAACGATAAGGAAACGGATGAAAATTCATTTTATAAGGATCGTCGTTTATGAGACATGCGTTATTCTATGAATTAATGCAAAATAATGCTTATATGGCGTATATTCGGACACATCCTAAATGGTATAAGCTGCTTTATCGTCATCCGGAGATGATGAAAGAATTTATAGAAGAATATAAAATTGAAAACAAACTGACATTTACAGATAAAATCGATAAAATGAGTTTGCTTTTACAAATGGTTGAAATGATGATGTAGGAGAATGTATGGAAGAAATGCTGGACGAATTGATCGAAGCGATTTGCCTCGATCCCACGTATACTAAATTTAAAGAATGTGAACAAAGATTGCCGCAGGAAGAATTGCTGCTTATAGAATATCGTCGAGTATTGGACGAATATCAGCAGATGAAGCAATATGCTCAGCATGTTGATATTTCCTCTACAAAAGAAAAGCTGAAAACGGTGCAGAAAGCAATGAATGAGTCAAAGATTATTCAGGACTACTATGCTTCCTATCATCAGCTTAACGATTTTCTGTCTGTTTTGACGGACTTGATCTTTCAAGATTTATCAAAAGACTTATCGACCTCTCCCTATTCCATGAAGCAGGTGAAATCATGCGGGTAATTGCGGGAAAATATAAAAGTCGCAGCTTGCAGACGATCACGTCTTCTTCAACACGACCGACAACGGATAAAAACAAAGAAAATTTATACAATATCATTGGTCCGTACTTTAACGGCGGCAATTGTTTAGATCTTTTTGCCGGATCCGGGGGACTGGGAATAGAGGCTTTGTCAAGAGGAATGGAGTGTCTTTACAGTGTCGATAATAACTATCGTGCGTACACGATTATTAAAAAGAATATTGAAACTTTAAAAATGAATGAAGAAACACATGTTTTAAAAAGTGATTATCGCAAGGCAATCGATAAATTAAGCAAAGATGCCATCACTTTTGATCTAGTGCTGCTAGATCCGCCATACGGTAAAAAGATCATTCAGCCGTTATTAATGAAATTGCAGGAATTAAAATTATTAAATGAAGGATGCATCGTAGTGTGTGAAGACTTGAAGGAAGAAAGCTTTGAAGAAACGTATCTTTCTTTGAGAAGGATTAAGCAGGTGAGTTATGGGATCACTGCTTTACATATCTACCAATTTGAGGAATAAACGATGAGAAAACATACAATTGGGGTTTATGCCGGAACATTTGATCCGGTAACAAACGGACATATTGACATTATTGAAAGAGCGAGCCGTCTCTACGATCAGCTCTATGTGACGATTTTTGAAAACATTGCTAAAAATAAATTGTTTACATTAGAAGAAAGACTGTCTTTTTTACGTGGGGCTACTAAAGATTTGGATAATGTGATTGTGGATTCCAGTGATTTGTTAGCAGTGGAATACGCTAAAAATGTAGGGGCAACGGTTCTGGTCAGGGGACTAAGAGCTACAACGGATTTTGAATATGAATTACAGATGGCTTTCACAAATCAGTTTTTGGATGAATCGATCGAGATGGTATTTTTAATGACCAAGTCTCAGCAGTCTTTTATTTCATCCTCATCCGTAAAGGAAATTGCCTCTTTACAGCATGATGTGAGTGAACTGGTTCCGCCATGTGTTAATACTGCACTAAAGGAAAAATATAAACGTTAAGCAGCTGAAATATCGGCTGTTTTTTTATTCCTTGAAATAAATCATAGATTATGTTGAAAAAGCAAGTAATTTTTGATAAAATTAATTGGGTAAAGAAACCCCGTTAAAGAAGTGGGTATAATAAAATAGAACAATCGATCTGTTTGATACCTGCTGAAGGTATTTTTTTTGTATAAAATAAGACAAAGGAGAGAGACGATGAAAAATATTGTAAATTTAGAGTATTTAACCAATGAAGAAATTTATGAAATATTAGATGAGGCAGATGCCTTTGCAAAAGGTAAGAAAGTAGACTATCAAGGTAGTAAGTGTATCGCTTATCTTTTTTTTGAACCTTCAACCAGAACTCATTATAGTTTTGAAAAAGCTGCTTTGAATCTGAACTGTAAAACACAGAATCTGGATATTCAAAATTCAAGTGTTCTTAAAGGAGAATCTCTCTATGATACGGTTCGATTCTTCGAGTCTATCGGAAGCGATGCAGTAGTCATCCGTCATCCAGAAAACGATTATTATAAGCAATTAATTGGGAAAATCAATATTCCGATTTTAAGTGGGGGTGATGGAACCGGACAGCATCCAAGCCAGTCCTTGTTGGATTTACTGACAATTCGTCAGGAATTCGGCAGTTTTGAAGGCTTAAAAGTGGTGATCGTAGGAGATGTCCAGCATAGTCGTGTGGCACATACTAATTTCAAGATCATGGAGCGATTAGGCATGAGTGTCTATACATCAGGACCACTTGAATATAAAGAAGAGGGAATGAATTATGTGGATTTTGATGAGATTATTCCCCAAGTCGATGTCGTCATGCTGCTGAGGGTACAGCACGAGCGTCACACTTCAAATATGAGTTTAAGCAAAGAAGAATACCATCAGCAATATGGATTAAATCGTCAAAGAGTCGAAACCATGAAAGAAAATGCGATCATCATGCATCCAGCCCCATTTAATCGCAATGTTGAAATCGCAGATGATATCGTGGAATGTGAAAAAGCAAGAATCTTTAAACAAATGGAAAACGGGGTCTATGTCAGAATGGCATTGATCAATCAGGTATTAAAAGATGAATAAGATCTTATTTAAAAACGGGCTGGTATATTATCATCAAAAACTATCTCCATTAGATGTATTGGTCGAAGGAGATACTATCAAAGCGATTGAAGAAACAATCATTGACAAAGAAGCACAGGTCATTGATTTAAAAGGAAAATTGTTGACCCATTCTTTTATTGATATTCATGTTCATTTAAGAGAACCGGGATTTGAATATAAGGAAACCGTCGCAACCGGAACCAAAAGTGCTTTATATGGGGGATACAGTCATATTGTGGCAATGGCAAATACCTTGCCTTGTATGGATGATGAAGAAACGATTGAGCGATTCGAGCAAATTGTTGCTAAAGATGCCTGTGTGCATACTTACACATATTCAGCAATCACAAAAGGATTGGCTGGCAACGAATTAGTAAAAATGAAGGATAATCTGCATCGTGCCATTGTGGTAGGATTTTCAGATGATGGCAAAGGTGTACAAAGTGATGCCATGATGAACGCGGCTATGACAGAAGCGAAAGCCTTGCATTCTATTATTGTGGCACATTGTGAAGACGAAAGTGAATTAAAACCAGGTGGTTGTGTTCATGATGGACGTTATGCAAAAGAACATGCATTAATCGGGATTAATAATGAGAGTGAATTTAAACAGGTAGCACGTGACTTGGATATTGTCAGAACAGTACGCAACCGATATCACGTCTGTCATGTGTCGACTCGTCAAACAGTTGATTTATTAAGAAAAGCAAAAGCAGAGGGACTGCCTGTCAGCGGAGAAGTAAGTCCGCATCACTTAGTATTAACCGATGAGAATATTAAAAACTGTGATCCGAATTACAAGATGAATCCACCGCTTCGCTCTAAAGAAGACCGTGAAGCCTTAATAAGAGGATTGAATGATGGAACATTATCGGTTATTGCGACAGATCATGCACCACATAGCGATGAGGAAAAGGAGCGCCCTATTTCAAAAGCACCCTTTGGTATCATCGGGCTGCAGCATTGTTTCCCTCTTATTTATACCTATGTGGTAAAAACAGGAGAGACAACACTGGAAACCGTACTGGAAGCAATGAGCGTCACTCCGGCAAAAGTGTTGAATTTGCCTATTGAATTTGAAGTCGGAAGTAAGGCAAATCTTTGTGTCTTTGACTTAGAAGAAGAATTTATTATTAAAAAAGAAGATATTGTGTCAAAAGCAAGCAATACCCCATTTATCGGATATCCATGTTATGGTAAAATAAAATATAATATGATCGAAGGAAAACTAACAGAATTTTAGGAGGAAGAAAATGGAAAAGCAAGGAATGATGACGATCGTTTCCAATACGCCACTTGCTAAAGATGTGTATGAAATGGTGCTAAAAGGAGAGGCGGCTAAAAACATCAGCGCTCCCGGACAATTCATCAACATCAAATTGGATGACGGGCAAACGACTTATTTAAGAAGACCGATGTCGATTCATGATTATGATGAATCTCATATTACATTGGCATATAAAGTAGTGGGTGTGGGAACTGCAAAAATGAAGACGATGAAACCAGGAGAACAGCTTGACGTATTAGTAGGGCTGGGAAATGGCTTTAGTTTAGAACCGATTAAAAAAGCATTGATTATAGGGGGCGGGGTAGGTGTTCCGCCAATGTATAATCTCGCAAAAAAACTTGCTGCACAAGGAACAACCGTTATAACTGTCTTAGGTTTCAACAGTGCTTGTGATGTGTTTTATGAGGAAAAGTTTAAAGCCTTGGGAACAACGTATGTCTGTACCATGGATGGAAGCTATGGCGTTCAAGGGAATGTTGTAGATGTTATTAAAAAAGAAGGGATCGAATATGATCGCTACTATGCATGTGGTCCTGAAAAAATGCTGGATGCGCTTGTGTTGTTTGATGATGTGAATGGATATCTTTCATTTGAAGCCCGCATGGGATGCGGATTTGGAGCATGTATGGGATGTTCTTGTAAAGTGAAAACAGCACCTTATAAACGCATCTGTGTTGAAGGTCCAGTCTTAAAATCAAGTGAGGTGATCATTAATGAATAGATTAGCAATTCAATTACCGGGATTAAATCTTGAAAATCCAATTATTCCAGCCAGTGGAACCTATGGTTTTGGCTATGAATTCTCTCAGTTTTATGATATTGATTGTTTAGGAAGCATCATGATCAAGGGAACGACGATCGAGCCTCGTTTTGGAAATCCACTGCCTCGTATTGCCGAAGGGCGTGCTGGGATGCTGAATGCGATAGGACTGCAAAATCCCGGTGTGGATAAAGTCATGAGCGAAGAATTAGAAAAACTGCGTGTAGTATACCATCATAAAGTGATTGCCAATGTTGCCGGCAGCAGCATGGAAGATTATGTAGCTTGTGCCTCTAAAATCTCAACTCATGATATGGTAGGAGCATTGGAGTTAAACATCTCTTGCCCGAATGTGAAAGCGGGGGGAATTCAGTTTGGAACCGATCCACAGATGGCGGCTGATCTTACAAAAGCAGTCAAAGCAGTATCTAAGGTACCTGTTTATGTCAAGCTGTCTCCAAATGTGACGGATATTGTCGCGATGGCAAAAGCTGTAGAGGCGGCTGGTGCTGATGGTATCACAATGATCAATACATTGATCGGAATGCGCTTCGATTTAAGAACGGGAAAACCGATCATTGCCAATAAAACCGGAGGATATTCGGGACCGGCAATCTTCCCAGTTGCATTGAAAATGATTTATCAAGTATATCAGGCAGTAAAAATTCCGATTATCGGAATGGGGGGAGTCAGTGAAGCACGAGATGTAATTGAAATGATGAGTGCAGGAGCAAGTGCGGTGGCGGTAGGAAGTGCTAACTTAGTAGATCCATATGCATGTAAGAAAATTATTGATGCATTACCTGTCTTGATGGATGAATTAAATATAAAAGATTTGAAAGATATTATTGGAAGGAGCCATCAATATGACTGATAGCAAAGTAATTATTGCGTTAGATTTTAAAAGTAAACAAGAAGTGATCGATTTCTTAGACCGTTTTAAAAATGAAAAACTTTATGTAAAAGTGGGAATGGAACTTTTTTATGGACAAGGCATTGAAATGATCGAAGAAATAATAAAACGTGGGCATTCCATCTTTTTGGATCTAAAACTTCATGATATACCAAACACCGTTAAGAGCGCAATGCGTCAGTTGGCAGCATTAGGCGTAGATATGGTGAATGTTCATGCCTCAGGGTCAATAGCGATGATGAAAGCAGCCATTGAGGGCTTAAATGAAGGGGCACAAGGGAAAACAAGACCACTATGTATTGCCGTTACCTGCTTAACTTCATTAGATCAAACAGTCTTGGATGATGAATTGATGATTCATGAACCACTAGAAAAAGTGGTGCTGAAATGGGCTGAGAATGCAAAAGCGGCAGGATTGGATGGTATCGTCTGTTCACCTTTAGAATCAAAAATTGTTCATGAACATTTGGGCATGGATTTTGTTACGGTTACTCCGGGAATTCGTTTAGCAAGCGACAGTGCTGATGATCAAAAACGTGTGACAACACCAAAGTTAGCTCGTGAATTGACATCAAGTTATATCGTAGTAGGACGTACGATTACCGGGGCAAGTGATCCTGTAGCAACATATAAAGAAGTATTGGATCAATTTCAAGGGGCATAATCATGGCATTGAAATTAAAGCCATTAACTCAGCATGTGTATTGTTTAAGTGATCCGTTGGATCGTAAAAAGCCGCTATTAGTTTGTATCGCCGGTGATGATCAGCTTTTAATGATTGACGGCGGGGCCTCTATTCACCATATGGAAGCGATGTTAGCGGAAATAGAGCAAGATAATACATTGAATTCTCTTTCTAAATTAGGTGTAGTGAGCGATTGCCACTGGAATCATGTGTTTGGACTGCAGGTCTGTCATTTCCCTTATATTGCTCATAAGCAAGCAAAAGACACATTGGAGAAAATGGCGGCATGGGATTGGTCCGATGAGATGTTGGAGCAATATATCAAAGAGGATAAACTGCTTCCGAGTGAAGTTAAAGAAATCAAACGGGAGATGCCTGATCGCAGCGACTTGCATATTCAGGTTCCTTGTATCATGTACCGTCATCAGTTGGAATTGGACTTAGGAAATTTATCTTGTCTGTTAGAACATATTGAATCGGATCACAGTCCGGACTCTACAGTGGTGTATTTAAAGGAAGATAAAGTATTGGTAGTTGGAGATTGTATGAATTTTGGCATGCATTATACGACACCAAGTTATTCAAGACAGTTGTTTCATGTGATTGACATGTTGTTAGCGTATGATGCGGAATACTTTGTTTTTTCTTCGGAAAATAAGGTGTTGGATCGTAATGAATTTATTGAGCATTGTGAATATCTGAAATTGTTGGGGGCGACAGTTTCTCAGCATTATGATGATTTTGAAGCAATCGAAAATGAATTGGGAAGTATAAAAAAAGAAGATATTAAATATATTCATGCTTTTATTGAAGGATTAAAGAGAGGAAAAGGAATATTATGAAAAAATTAATTGCAAAAGATCTATTGGACATCAAAGCTGTGTTTTTACAGCCAAATGATCCCTTTACATGGGCATCAGGAATAAAATCACCGATTTACTGTGATAATCGTTTAACATTGTCTTATCCAAAAGTAAGAAAAGATATTGAAGAGGGATTGGCACAATTAGTGAAGGAAAATTATCCTGAAGCAGAATGTTTAATGGGAACGGCTACGGCAGGGATTGCTCATGCTGCATTGGCGGCTGAAATTTTAGGATTGCCAATGGGATATGTTCGTGGTGGAGCGAAAAAACATGGCAGAAATAACCAGATTGAAGGGGTGGTGACTCCGGGAATGAAAGTCGTTGTGGTGGAAGATCTTCTTTCTACTGGCGGAAGTTCAATCGAATGTGTGGAAGCATTGAGAGCAGCTGGGTGCGATGTAATTGGATTAGTAGCGATTTTTACTTACGGATTGCCGGCAGCTATCGAAAACTTTAAAAATGCGGATTGCAAGTTTGTTACATTAACAGATTATGATACTTTGATCCCGGTAGCGGTTGAACATCATTATATCAAAGAAGAAGATATGGAAAAATTAAAAGCATGGAAAGCAGATCCAAAAGACGAGAGTTGGATGGAAAAATAATAATTCGAGGACTGACATTTTAAAGAAATGTCAGTTTTTATTTTTATAGGCTAAGAAGATTTTATGCTTGAATTTGTTTCAAAAGTGTTAATTTTACTATAAATATATTATATTTAAACATATATTGTGTGAAAAAGCCTTGATTTTGTTATAAAATAATGTATGATATAGGTGAAAATGAACAAGGAGAGACTTATGAAAAAAGGATTAAAATTAATTTTAAGTTTAATTGTGGCATTTAGTATTGTTGGATGCTCTAGCAATGATAAAGGGAAACCAACAATTGTGCTTTATTCATCAGCAGAAGATTTTAGAAATGAACATTATCAAAAAAGATTAAATGAGCAATTTCCGGATTATAATATTTCGGTGCAATATGTATCTACTGGAAATACTGCGGCAAAAATAAAAAGCAGTGGGAAGTCAATCGAAGCAGATATCATTATTGAGTTGGAACATACGTATTCACAGCAGTTAGAAGAAAATTTTCATACATTAGATGATTCTTTATATACTGAGGTCATGGATGAATTTATTCCTCAAAGTAAAAAATATGTGCCTACTATTCGCTATAGCGGTGCTATTATTATCAATGAAGAAGTTTTAAAGGCAAAAGGATTGGATGTGCCTACGTCATATCAGGATTTATTAGATCCAAAATATAAAGGACTAATTTCAATGCCAAATCCAAAGGCTTCTGGTACGGGATATATGTTTTTGAAGAATTTAGTGAACGTGATGGGGGAAGAAGAGGCATTTGCTTATTTTGACCAGTTATCAAATAACATTCTGCAATATACATCATCTGGGTCGGGACCAGTAAATGCGTTGGTTCAAAAAGAAGCGGCAATTGGATTGGGAATGACATTCCAGGCGGTTGAAGAAATAAATAAAGGGGCTGATTTAACTATTACTACTTTTAGTGAGGGTGCTCCTTGGACTACCAATGATACCGCTATTATTGAAGGACGTCAGGATAAAGAAGGCGTTAAAGAAGTTTTTGAATTCTTTGTCAAGACATTGATTAGAGAGAATGCAGAATTATATATGCCAGAGCCGGTTTTAAAAGATCAGACTTCATCTATTGAAAATTATCCAACGAATATTCAATATGGAGATATGTCTACGAACACGGTTGAAGTAAGAGAAAATTTATTAGCCAAATGGAAATATTAAAAGGTGGTTAAAGCCACCTTTTTGTTAGATTAGAATGGAGGAAGAAAATGGGACATTTTATGGAAGTCAGTCATCTTCATAAAATTTATGGAGATAAAGTTGTTTTAAATAAAGTAGATTTTACATTGGAAGAGGGAGAATTCTTATCCGTTTTAGGTCCCTCAGGCTGTGGAAAAACAACTTTACTTAAATTACTAATTGGAATTGAACAGCAGACATCAGGAACGATTAAGTTAAATGGAGAAGATATTTCTAAATTAGATTCATCTAAGCGTCATATGGGAATTGTTTTTCAAAATTACGCTTTATTTCCTAATATGACTGTACTTCAGAATGTAGAGTATGCGTTAAAATTTCAGGATCAATATAAAAAAGAAGCAAAAAAGATTGCTTTGCAAGTTTTAGAACAAGTTGGGTTAAAAGAACATATTAATAAAAGAATTGATCAGTTATCTGGAGGACAGCAGCAGCGAATTGCGATAGCCCGCACATTAGCGTTGAAACCAGCGGTTATTTTATTTGATGAACCGCTTTCCGCTTTAGATGCAGCCAATCGTTTAACAATGAGAAAAGAAATTAAGCAAATTCAAAAGCAGTATAATTCGACGATTATATATATTACTCATGATCAGGAGGAAGCTTTTACAATGTCAGATCGCATCATGGTAATGAGTGAGGGTCATATTGAACAAATTGATACTCCAATTAATATTTATAATCATCCGCAGAATGATTTTGTTAAAGAGTTTGTTGTCGATCATTTACAAACGAAATTAAATGATTTAAAGAAATGTATGGTGAGCATAGATGAAAACGAAATCTAGAGGACATCAACTAATAAAGATTTTGCTGCTGGCTTTCTTTATTGTTTCGATCATTCTTCCGTTATTTAGTATTTTTATCAAAGTAGCTGAAACCAATATTGTTGATATTTTTAAATCTCCGCAATTTTTAACAGTCATTAAGAACTCTTTGATTTCGACAACTTTAGCAGCCTTCATTTCCGTTGCTTTAGCGGGAATGGCAGCTTGGTTTTTGTTGCGTTCCAATTTAAAGTTTAAAAAAATTTTGCTCATCCTTTTTACTATGCCGATGTTGATTCCATCAATTTCTCATGGGACAGGACTTGTCGTATTATTAGGTGCAAACGGAGTATTAACCAATTTGTTTAATTTAAACTTTAATATTTATGGGTTAACAGGAATTGTTTTAGGTTCTTTGCTTTATTCTTTTCCTGTGGCATTATTAATGTTTTATGATGTGTTTAAATATGAAGACTGTTCAGTTTACACTTCGGCAAATGTATTGGGGATTCCTAAGTATAGTCAATTTTTAAAAATTACTTTGCCATATTTAAGAAAACCTTTAATTTCTATTTTCTTTGCAGTCTTTACGTTGATCTTTACAGATTATGGGGTTCCATTGATGGTGGGCGGTAAATTTATGACCCTGCCATTATATATGTATAATGAAGTCATTGGCTTATTGGATTTTGGGAAAGGGGCAGTTATCGGCTTAGTTTTAATTGTTCCGGCTTTTGTTGCTTTTATTCTGGATTTATTGAATAAGGATAATGCTGCGATGTCTTTTGTCAATGCCGAATATATTATCGCTAAAAATAAAGTGCGCGATGTTATTGCATCGATCTACTCATTTATTCTTTCACTGGGTTTGATGCTTCCCATATTGACGTTTGCCTTTTTGATGTTTATTAAAAAATATCCAATTATGATTGAATTTTCAATGACACACATTACTCGAGCAATGGATATGGGATTAAATAAGTACTTAGTTAATTCGATCATTATTGCGATTTTTACAGCTTTAGTAGGGACAACGATTGCCTATATTACTGCATATTATACATCAAGAGTTGGTGGCAAGCAGATGCGCTTCTATCATTTAATATCGATGGTGACTTTAGCGATTCCGGGGATTGTTTTAGGGCTTTCTTATGTGTTGTTTTTTAAAGGAAGCTTTATTTATGGAACATTGGCAATTTTGATTTTAGTAAATATTATCCATTTTTTCTCATCCCCATATTTAATGGCTTATAATGCACTGGGTAAGTTGAATCCGAATTATGAAAATGTCGCCAAAACATTAGGTATCAAAAACATTCATTTGATTAAAGATGTATTTGTGCCGCAAACACTGTCAACAATCTTAGAAATGTTTACTTACTTCTTTGTTAATGCAATGGTGACTATTTCTGCAGTATCATTTTTGAGCAGTCTATCAAATCAGCCATTAGCGATGATGATTCCTAATCTGGAAAGTATGATGTTAATTGAATCTATTTCTTTTGTTTCCATTGTTATTTTAGTGGTTAACTTATTAATGAAAATGTTAATTTACGTTATAAAAGTAGGTTTAGCACATTTAAAAAGAAAAGGGGATGTATATGAGATGAATTTGAACAGAAAAGAATTTGATATCTTAACCCTGTTAGATAAAGAAAAAGATGGGAACTTTACACAAAGGAAATTGGCGGAAAAATGTAATGTTTCAGTAGGAACGATTAATGCGGCATTGGGAACATTGAATGAAAAAGGCTATTTGGATGATCAAAATCATATTACGGATAAGGGGTATGAGGCATTAGAACCGTATCGGGTTAAGAGAGTGGTCATTATAGCTGCGGGATTTGGTTCAAGATTAGTGCCACTCACAATTAATACACCTAAACCTTTAGTCAGAGTAAATGGAGTAAGAATTATTGATACTATTTTAGATGCTGTAACTGCTGTTGGAATAGAGGAAATTGTTATAGTGCGTGGTTATTTAAAAGAACAATTTGATCAGCTGTTGTATAAATATCCGCAGATCAAATTTATTGATAATCCTTACTATAATGAGGCAAATAATATTTCTTCTGCAATGTGTGCCAGACATTTGCTGCAAAATGCCTATGTATTAGAAGCGGATCTGGTGGTGTATAATCCGGATTTAATTACAAAGTATCAATATACAAGTAATTATTTAGGTGTTAAAACTGATTTGACAGATGATTGGTGTTTCCAAACTAAAAATAATATTATCACCAAGTTGTTAGTGGGTGGAAGAAATGTTTATCATATGTATGGGATTTCGTATTGGAATGAACAAGATGGTGAAAAATTAGCTGAAGATATTAAAAACACATATGAGTTACCTGGTGGAAAAGAGCGCTATTGGGATCAGGTGGCTTTAGAATATTGCAAGGATCATTATAAAATTGAAGTGAGAGAATGCAGTTTTGATGATATCATTGAGATTGATTCTTATGCGGATTTAAAAAAGATTGATCCGCATTATTAATGAAATTATTATATAGAATTAAGTCCTGTTATTTTTGTGGGCTTAATTCTTATTTTTTTAAGTAGCAATGCAATGTTATGAACATTTATGCAATTGACTATTACTTTAAAAATCTTTATAATGTACTAGAATATTATGATAAAAAATTTAAATAATAGTTCTTTTTTATATACAAAGATTTTGATAAAAAGGAACTATTATATCTTTTTACTGTAATGTCATGCAGAATAGGAGCTAATTAAATGATGATTAAACGTTGGATTATTGGAAGTAATGAAAATGTTGATAAAAAATCTGTTTTTTGGAATATGATTGCTAGTACTCTTAATGCTGGGTTGTCAGTTTTATTTTTACTTATTGTAACTCGAATATTAGGGGTAGTGGAGGCTGGTATTTTCTCCCTTGCATATTCGGTTTCTATGATGATGCTTACTATTGGACTGTTTGATATGCGTACTTATCAGGCCACCGACGTGAGTGAAGGTTCAAATTTTAAATATTATTTTACTTCAAGGGTAATCACTTGCATTTTAATGTTAATTGGCAGTGTTTTTTATGTGATGGTTAAAGGATATACAACATATAAAATTATCATTGTACTTTTATTGTGCTTGTTAAAGATGTTTGACGCATTTGAAGATGTTTTTCAGGGTTTGTTCCAACAAAATGAACGTTTAGATATTGCTGGAAGACTTCAAGCTTTGCGATTAGCAGCAGTTATTTTTGTTTTTTTTATAACTTTAATAATATTTAAAAATCTAGTCTTTTCAATAACATTGAGTATTATTACATCACTTGTGATTATTCTTTTCTTATTATTACCTGTGGCTAGTAATTTTGCTAAAATAGAATTATGTTGGGATAAAAATCAATTGCTTAAAATATTTATGGCTTGTTTCCCATTGTTTTTAGGTTCTTATTTAGCTCTTTACACTGAAAATTCACCAAAATATGCAATTGATCAGTTCTTACAGCCAGAATTTCAAACTTATTTTAATATATTGTTTATGCCTTCTTATGTTATTAGTCTTTTTAGTAGTTTTGCATTTCGTCCTTTGATTACTCCAATGGCAAAAAGTTGGACGGATCATTATTTTAATAAGTTTATGGGATATATTAAAAAATTAGTTCTATATGCAGTCGGGTTTACTACTATAACATTAATTGGGACATACTTTTTAGGAATTCCTGTTTTATCTATTTTATACAACACTGATTTATCTGCCTATAAGAATATTTTAATACTTCTTATTATAGGTGGAGGGGTTAACACATTAGGGACGTGTATATATTATGCTATTACAATTATGAGAAAACAAAAAATATTATTGATTGGATACGGAATTTCAGCACTGTGTGCATATTTGATTACTCCAATTATAGTCTCAAGATATAATTTACTTGGTGGTGCAATTATATTTGTAATATTAATTTTTATTAGAACAACATGCTTTTTGTTTTCGTTTTTATTTTATTATAAGAAAGAAAAAAGAAGACTACTCAATTAGTTTTTATTATAAGGAGAAAAATATGAATATATTATATACGTTTAATGATAAATTCGTTCCGCAAGTTGGAGCAAGCATTTGTTCAGTGTGTGAAAATAATAAAGAAATAGATGAAATTCATTTTTATCTTCTAACATATCAACTTGAAACTAAAAGTAAACAGTTCCTGGCTGAGTTTATTTCTAATTATAGTAGAAGAGTGACTTTTATTTCTTTAGCTGATTTAAACTCTTATTTTACTTTTGAGTTTGATACGTTAGGATGGAATCCAGTAATATTAGCACGACTATTAATTGCAAGTTTATTGCCAGAAGAAGTGAATCGTATTCTATATTTAGATGGAGATACTATTATAAGGGGGAATTTGGCTGGTTTATGGAATACCTCAATGGGTTCATGTGTTATAGGTGCATGTGTAGAGCCTACTGTAGATATTAAAAGAAAAATTCAATTAGGATTGGAGAATGCACCGTATTTTAATTCTGGAGTTTTATTGATAAATCTCAACCAATGGAGAAAAACTAACGCTGGGGAAAGAATAATTAACTTTTATAAAGCAGGGCAAGGACGATTGTTTGCACCAGATCAAGATGCTATTAACGGTGCATTAAAAAATGAAATTTTTATATTATCTCCTAAATATAATTTTAGTAATACTTTTTTATATTATCCATATCGCACAATTAAACGCATGATGGGGAAAAACATATATATTTCCGAGGCATGTTATCAAGAGTCTAAGTGTGATCCCTGTATTATTCATTACTTAGGAGAAGAACGCCCTTGGAGAAAAGGGAATAGTCATAAATATAAAAATGATTTTATTTATTATTTAAATTTGACTCCATGGAAGCATACTGCAATGGAAGATGGTTGGCAACTATATTTTATTTGTTGGAGAATTTTTAATTTTTGTATGACTCCATTTCCAATGATTCGTTATAAAGTAATTAATTCACTAATTCCAGCTTTTATGAGATACCGTTCAAATCAATTAAGTAAAAATAATGAAAAATAATAAAGTTATTAAAAGTTTATTTTGAATGTATTTCTGTATTTTAGAGATTTTTATTCAATGAATAATTAATTGGCTAGCCATCATAACATGAAGTGAATTGGGAATAATGATGATAAGTATTGGTTATTTGTAATTATGGACGCTAAATAAAAAACATTGAAATTATGATATCTAAGTGATAGAATCTATCTGATATAATCGAGGTTTATTATTTATGGTTAGAAGAAAGGAAGTTAGCATGAAAGAAAATCAAAATAGATTAAGAAAGCATTGTTTATTGGTCTTAGTGGTATATATATTATTTATAGTAAGTTTTTTTAGTACTAGCCAAAAACAACTAAAATATGATCAAGGACCAATTATAAATACGGGGATAAAAAACGAATCATATCTTGAAGAGTTAGAGAATGGACAGAGTGTGATACAAGAGAGTGCTATTGGTGGTAAATACATTGACTATTTTGAGATTACTTTTGGTACTTTCGATAGAACGGATTTAGTTGGTAAGATAAATATCAAGTTAGTACAGAGTGAATTAGCAAAACCTATATTTGAATCAACTATTGAAATGAATGAAATAAAAAATGCTACACCTATGCGCTTTTTAGTGGAACAGGTACTTGATGAAACAAATGGAAGTGTAAGATTAGAGATAACTGCTTTAGAAACGCAACCAGGCAAAAGTGTTACAATTTTAACACAAAAGTCAAATGTGAATGAAGGAGATCAACTTTTTGTCAATAATCAAATTTTAAGTAATACAGGAATATGCGCGAATGTTTCTTATTTAAATAATGCTTCTTATTACCCCATATTGTTGCCTCTAGGTATTACAAGTGTTTTAATATTAGCATTATATTTATATCGTTTACAATTGGCAAATGCGACTGGGAAAAAATGTATGGGATTAGGCTTTGTACAAAAAATGTATAGATATCAATTTTTATTGGAACAATTAGTACAAAGAGATTTTAAGACAAAATACAAACGATCAGTTTTGGGTGTATTATGGAGCGTATTAAATCCATTATTGACTATGGCTGTCCAATATGCTGTTTTTTCACAATTGTTTAGGTACCAAATTGCTAATTATCCTGTTTATTTATTAACTGGGACAGTCATTTTCAATTGTTTTACAGATGCAACAAATCAAGGAATTTATTCTATTATAAATAATGCTTCATTAATTACAAAAGTATATGTTCCTAAAAATATTTATCCAATTTCAAAAGTTCTATCCTCTTTTGTAAACTTGTTATTCTCATTTATTCCATTACTTTTACTAGCCTGGTTTACGGGATTGCTACCAAGTGCATCATATTTAATGATTCCATATGGTATTTTATGTTTGATTGTGGGGGCAATTGGATTAGCTTACATATTATCAGCCTTAATGGTATTTTTTAGAGATGTTCAATTTTTATGGAGTTTATTTACATTAATGTGGATGTATGCAACACCAATCTTTTATCCTATTGACATTTTGCCTAATTTCATGAGAATTTTAATGAAGTTTAATCCAATGTATTATTTTGTTGAATTTTTTAGAACAATATTAATTGAACGGATTACTCCTGAACCGTTATCTTTTGTTGTTATGGCTGTTTCAGCAGTTGTATTTCTAATAATAGGTAATGCTGTTTTTAAGAAACTAGAAAACAAATTTGCTTTATATATTTAAGGAGGATGAATTATGACATTAAAGAAAATGGAAAATGTAACAGAATCGCGAAATGAAATTACTTCATCTTCAATGAAATTAAAGGATGTTTTATTCATCAATGGTTGTACATTGCCACAAACAACTAGATATCGCATTGAAAATCAACGTGAACAGTTAGCATATGAAAATATAACTTCGGAAGCCGTGTTTTTTGATAAATTAAGTTTAGATTTAGTAAAAGGTTTTAAAATGTTTATTTTTTATCGTTGTCCGTATACTGAGTCTGTTAGTGGTTTTATTAAGATAGCACAAAAAATGAATAAAGCTGTGCTTTATGATATTGATGAATTAGTTATTGATGGTGAGTATACAAAATCAATTAAGTATCTAGATACAATGAGTGAAGAAGAAAGAAATCTTTATGATGATGGCGTAGTTAGAAATATGCAGACTTTAAAACTTTGTGATGGTGCTATTACTGTAACTGAAACTTTAGCAAAAGAATTGAAAAAGGTAGTTAACGAAGTATATGTTAACCGTAATGTTGCATCAGATAGATTAGTTAAACTTTCTAAATTAGAGAATTATTATCAAGATGGATTGATTAAAAGTGATCCCCAATATTTGGCAGATGAACAAAAAGTGATATTGGAAAAGGTAAAAAAAGAAATTTCTGAACGTGAAGGTAAAATACGTTTGGGTTATTTTAGTGGAAGTATTACGCATAATGATGATATCTTAATGATTACGCCGACCCTTATTAGATTAATGGATGAATATGATAATTTAGAGATGTTTTTTGTTGGAGAAATAACGGTTCCTAAAGCTTTTGATCAATTTAATGGACGAGTAAAGATATATGGATTTACGGATTGGGAGCAACTACCTAGCATGATTTCATCTGTTGATATAAACCTTGCTCCACTAGAAGATACAACTTATAATCAGGCAAAATCTGAGGTAAGATGGATAGAATCATCATTAGTTAAAGTTCCAATGATTGCAAGTAATGTAGGGGCTTATAAAAGAATGATTGAGGACCATGAAACAGGTATTTTATGTAATAATACAGAGGATTGGTATGGAGCTATCAAAGAATTAATTGACAATGAGACTTTGAGACAAAAAATTTCTGAAAATGCGTGTTTGGTAGTTTCACAAAAATGCGTTACCTATTCAAATTCAAGGAGTTTTTGTAAATATATCAAAGAAACATATTTGAATAAAACATTGAAAAATGAAATTGAGACGATTGAAGAGTTGAATGCACAAAAAATAATAGATGTGCGTAATGTTGGAATTCGGTTTACAATGTCTAGTGATAAAATTTTAAGTTTAAAAGAATGGGTTACAGCTTTACTTTCCAATAAAGTAAAAATGAATGAGTATTGGGCATTAAAAGATGTATCTTTTTCAGTTGCTAAGGGGGATGTTTTAGGAATAGTCGGACGTAATGGTGCTGGAAAGAGCACTTTGCTTAAAATTATTTCTGGAATTGTAGGTTCTACAAAGGGATCAGTGACAGTAAATGGGAATATTGTTCCAATGCTAGAATTAGGATCAGGATTTGATTTTGATTTAACTGGAAGAGAGAATGTATATCTAAATGGAGCAATTTTAGGATATTCCAAGAGCTTTTTGAAAGAGAAGTTTGATGATATTCATGAATTTTCTGAACTGGGTGAGTTTATTGATATGCCTATTCGTAATTATTCTTCTGGGATGCTGATGCGATTGGCTTTTTCCATTGCAACAGTAGTTGAGCCGGAAATTCTTATTGTTGATGAAATTTTGGCAGTTGGCGATGAGAATTTTCAAAGAAAGAGCAAAAAACGAATGCTTGAATTAATGAGTGGGGGAACGACGGTTTTATTTGTTTCGCACAGTATGGATCAAATTCGGGAAATGTGTAATAAAGTAGTTTGGATTGAAAAAGGTGTTGTTAAAATGTTTGGCGATACTGAAACGGTCTGTGATGCTTATTCTATTTAGGAGGGAACTCAAGTGATTTTAAGAATAAAAAAATTATTTGGAAAGGTAAAATATTCTTTAGCCAAAGATGGGATAGCGAAAACCGGTAAACGTATTGCAAAATTTTTAAAAAGAAAAATTATTGGTGGAATTAATGATGAATTTCCTAGCCCTGAAGTAAGTTATATGGATGTTTTATTTATTAATGGTTGTACTTTACCCCATCCAACTCGTTATCGTGTAACACATCAAATAGAGCAATTAAAAGCTGGTAATATTTTGTCTAATGAAATCTTTTATGAGGATTTAACCTTAGAATTAGTAAAAAATTATCGTACATTTATTTTTTATCGTTGTCCTTATACTGAAGTTATAGGAGAATTTATAAAAAAAGCAAAAAAGCTGAATAAATCAGTATTGTTTGATATTGATGATTTGGTAATTGATACTAAATATACAGATTTAATTAAATACGTAAAAACAATGTCTCCACAAGATCTGGCTTTATATAATGAAGGTGTTGAAAGAATGCGTAAAACGCTTTTGTTATGTGATGGTGCAATCACAACAACTGAACGTTTAGCTGAAGAACTAAAGCATTATGTACCAAAAGTATATATTAATAGAAATACAGCCTCATCGAAAATGATTCAATTATCGCAACTTGAGAATTATTATAAAGAAGAATTCATAAATTGCAAAGTAGAAACATTGAGTAATACTCAAAAAAGGATTTTAACTAAAGTTAAAAAAGAATTGTCTGAGCGTGAAGGCAAAATACGTTTGGGTTATTTTAGTGGAAGTATCACACATAATGATGACATTTTGATGATTTTACCGGTGGTAGAAAGAATATTGAAAGAATATCCTTATGTTGAATTGCATATTGTTGGCGAATTAGATATTCCAGTTTCTCTAATGGAATTTAAAGATCGAATAAAAGCTCGGGGATTTGTGGATTGGCAACAACTTCCACATTTAATAAGTTCGGTTGATATAAATCTTGCTCCATTGGAAAGTACAATTTTTAATGAGGCTAAATCTGAAAATAAGTGGATTGAAGCAAGCTTAGTAAAAGTCCCTACTGTAGCTAGTAACTTAGGAGCTTTTAAAAAGATGATGAAAAATGAAGTAACAGGGTATCTGTGCGATAATAATGATGAGTGGTATACAAATTTAATAAAATTAATAGAAGATAAAAAGTTGCGCCGAAAAATTGGTAAAGCGGCATATGAAGAAGTATTAGAAAATTGTACAACAATATATAATGGTTATAAGTTTGCTAAATATATAATTGATAATCGTCGTCCTAACTTAATGTTTGTTATGCCATCTGTACAAATTAGTGGCGGAGTACTGGTTATTTTAAAACATGCTGCCATTTTGCAGTCTGCGGGGATTGATGTTACGTTGATAACGCAGGGACAAGAGACGGGATATGTAGATAAAGATGGAGCAATACTACCAGTTCTTTCTGATAAAAATAATCTTTACTATGGAACCTTCGATAAGGGAGTGGCTACTCTTTGGTCGACATTAACATTTGTGACACAATATGAGCATATTAAAGAAAAATTCTATTTTGTTCAAAACTTTGAAACTGATTTTTATGAGTGGGGACATATTTTTAAAGTGCAAGCAAATCAAACATATAATCCTTCTGTGGATGTCAAATTTATTACAATTTCCGCATGGTGTAAGGATTGGTTAGAAAAAAAATATGGGCGTCGAGCTGATTACGCCCCTAATGGTTTGGATCTTACATTATTTAAGCCACATAAAAGAAAACTTGATGGAAAAATTAAGATTCTAATTGAGGGTAACAGTGAAGATTATTATAAAAATGTTGATGAAAGTTTTAAAATTGTAGATTTGTTGGATAAAGATAAATATGAAATTTGGTATTTATCTTACCAGGGGACTCCAAAAAAAGGATACTATGTAGATCGGTTTATGCATAAGGTACCTTATGAAGAAGTATCTAAGATTTATGGTGAATGCGATATCTTATTGAAAACAAGTATTTTAGAAAGCTTTTCTTATCCTCCGTTAGAAATGATGGGGACTGGCGGGTATGTTGTTGTTGCACCTAATGGTGGAAATATTGAATATCTTGTAGATAGAGAAAATTGTTTGTTTTATTCACATGATGACTTATCAACTGCTGTTAACGCTATCGAAGAGATAAGAAATGATTTAAGTCTGCAAGAGAAATTGTATGCTGGTGGAGTAAAAACAGCAAAAGAGCGTGATTGGAATAATATTGAGGATACAGTATTATCTTTGTATAATATTAGTAGACAATAAAGTAATCTAGTATATACTTGAAGTATATACTAGATTATTTTTAATTAGGAGAAAATTATGGTAAAAAAAATAATTAAATTATATTGGTTTCAATATCATCAATTTAGAAGAAGACTTGCACAATATCAATATAATAAAAAATTACATAATAGCATTATAAATACAAAGAGTGTATCTGGAATTTTTCAATTTGATATTATTGTGCCTTTGTACAATACTCCTGAAAATTATTTCATTGAAATGGTAGAATCTGTATTAAATCAATCCTATCAAAATTGGAGGTTAATACTTGTTGATGCTAGTACAAATAATCTTTTAGAGAGTATAATTATGAACAGATATAAGGGTGAAAATCGAATTAAATATTATAAGTTGAAAAAAAACCTAGGTATTGCTGAAAATACAAATGTAGCATTCGCAAAAGTAACTGGTGATTATTGTATGTTATTGGATCATGACGATTTTTTAGCAGTTGATGCTTTAGAATCGGTATATAAAGTGCTTGATGGCGAATCATCAATTGATTTAGTTTATACTAACGAAGATAAGTACGATGATCAAAGAGATTTTTATTTTGATCCTTATTATAAGGGCTCACCAGATATATATAAGCTAAGAAATAATAATTATATTTGTCATTTGTTAATTATAAGTAAGGATTTATTAAAACAAGTTGTCGGTGAAAGAAGTCAATATGATGGAGCACAAGATCATGATTTTATATTAAGATGCTTTGAAAAAGCTAAGAAAATAAAACATGTTCCAATAATTTTATATCATTGGAGAGTCCACGATGAATCTACTTCTGCTCACCCAGAAAGTAAACACTATGCTTATGAAGCAGGAGAAAGAGCAATTATTGATCATCTTGCTCGTAGTAAAATAAAAGCTGAAGTCATTCAAAGCGATTATCCTGGATTTTATCATGTATTTTATCAGAATACAACAACACGAGATGTTGCCATTTTATTTTATTGTTCAACTGATACCTATAAAATTAATTTAATATTTTATAACTTAAATATTGGTAATGAAAAGATATTTTTAATAGATAGTAATGGTAAAATAATAAATTATAAGACTCATAAAATTGTAAATTTCTCTGAAATAAAATTTGAATACTTGATTATTATTAACGAACATTATTCTATATTAAATGATTCTTGTATAAAGAATCTGATTGGGATTTGTAAACAAGATAAAATAGCAGCGATAAGTGGTAAAGTTGTTAGTAGGTTTGGGGTAGTTCAAACTTTTGGAGCAATAAAAAAACACCACTATTTAGAAATATTACCTTTTGGTCAAAATATAATTACCCAAGAAACACAATATATAAATTTAAATTTATGTTGTTTAAAAGTAGATAGTATTAAAGATCATGAATTTTTAACAAATGCGATTATTAAAAATTTTGGAGTAGTAAAAAAGGGTGATTTAATTAAAAATCCGCGATTGTTAGCTTTATATGAACCGTCATGCATTGCATATTTTAAATCATGAAATCAAGTTTTAAAGAAAACTTGTGTAATATTAGAAAGAATGGTAAAATATACAGGTATTTTATATAGAAGTCAATAATTAGGAGGCATTATAGTGGAGCAGAAAAAACATACATTTGCTATTTGTGCATATAAAGAAAGTGAGTATTTAGAGGATTGTATACGTTCGTTAGAGGATCAAAAACAAGATACTCAAATAATTATTGTAACTTCTACACCTAATGATTATATTTCTGCTTTGGCAAATAAGTATGAACTACCATTGTTCATAAATACAGGCAAAAGAGGAATTACTGAGGATTGGAATTTTGCATATAAAATGGCTAACACTAATTATGTAACTATAGCACATCAAGATGATTTATATTATCAAGATTATGCTTTTGAGGCTATTCGGTACTTAGATAAGCATAGTAATACATTAATTTATTTTACTGATTATGCCGAAATCCGAAATAATGCAACCATTTATGATAATAGACTTTTGCGGATAAAAAGAATAATGCTGTCACCATTGAAAATAAAAAAATTTGGAAATAGTATTTTTATTCGTCGGAGGATTTTATCGTTGGGATGTCCTATCTGTTGTCCTTCTGTTACTTTTGTCAAATCAAATTTGCCGGAGATGGTTTTTACTTCCGGGTTCAGATCAGACGAAGATTGGGAAGCATGGGAGAAATTATCAAAACTTAAAGGACGTTTTGGCTATAATTCAAAAGTTCTCATGGGGCATCGTATTCACGATGGCTCAGAAACGAGTGCTATTATAAATGATAATGTTCGCAATAAAGAAGATTTACAAATGTTTAATAAATTTTGGCCTTTACCAATTGCTAAATTTTTAACTAAAATATATGCTAATAGTGAAAAATCCAATGAGTTAAATGAGTAGGTGAGAAAATGAAAAAATTAATTATAATACCTGCATATAATGAGAGTGAAAGTATTGTTGAAACAGTACAAGATATTATAAATAATGCGAAAGATTTTGATTATATTATAATAAATGACTGTTCGACAGATAATACGAAGGAATTGTGTGAACAAAATAATTTTAATGTTATTAACTTGCCTATTAACTTAGGAATTGGTGGAGCAGTTCAAACAGGTTACAAGTATGCTAAAGAAAATGATTATGATTTAGCAGTTCAAGTAGATGGAGATGGTCAGCATGATCCGGCATTTCTATGTGAAATGTCCGAGTATTTAATAACCCATGATTTAGATATGGTGATTGGGTCACGGTTCATTAAAAAAGAAGGATTTCAATCTTCACTTATGCGGCGAGTAGGAATTAAATATTTTACTTGGATCATACGTTTGTTGACTGGAGAAGTGGTAACAGATCCCACATCTGGATTAAGAATTATTAATAAAGAGATTATAAATATATTTTGTAAAGAATATCCGAGAGACTATCCTGAGCCAGAAAGTATCGTTGTTTTATTAAAGCTACATAAAAAAATTGGTGAAGTTCCTGTCATTATGCGAGAACGTGCAGGAGGAATATCATCAATTTCCGCAGTTAAATCTGTTTATTACATGATAAAAGTATCACTTGCTATTTTTATTGAAGCCATAAGAAAATAATCGGAGGAAACCTATGGATATAAAGTTACAAATTATTATTGCTGTCATTATTTTTTTGGTTCTTATTTTCATTATTAATATGATTCGCAAAGGCCAGCTAGTTTTGAAGTATGCGTTGACATGGATACTTGTTGGTGTTGGAATATTAATTTTAGATTTATTTCCTAATCTAATTTCGGGGATTGCTAGTTTAATGGGAGTTGGGCAACCAATTAATATATTATTTTTCTTTGGTTTTTGTTTTGCCTTATTGTTGATATTTGTTTTGACGGTAACTGTATCTAAGATGTCTATTCAAATTAAAGATTTGGCGCAACAAATTGCATTAAACAATCAATCAAATGAAAAGACGAAGAACAGTTAGGGTTCATATATTTTAATTTTATAGAAGAGGAGAATTATGTTATGAAAGGTATTGTTTTAGCGGGTGGAAGTGGGACTCGTTTATATCCCCTTACAAGAGTAACAAGTAAACAATTACTGCCAATCTATGATAAACCCATGATTTATTATCCGTTGTCAGTATTGATGAATGCAGGTATTAAAGATATTTTAATTATTTCTACGCCTGATGATACACCAAGATTTGAATCGTTGTTAGGTGATGGAAGCCAATTCGGAATTAATTTGCAATACAAAATACAACCCTCTCCTGATGGGTTGGCACAGGCTTTTATCTTAGGCGAAGAGTTTATTGGCAATGACAGTGTTGCTATGATTTTAGGTGATAATATTTTTTATGGCCATGGTTTAACAAAACGTTTGAAGCAAGTAGCATCTAGAGAAAGTGGTGCAACAGTATTTGGGTATTATGTAGATGATCCAGAACGTTTTGGTGTGGTAGAATTTGATAACGATGGTAAAGCAGTGTCTATTGAAGAAAAACCAGAACAGCCCAAATCTAATTATGCAGTAACAGGACTTTATTTCTACGATAATCATGTTGTGGAATATGCCAAATCGATTCAGCCATCTCCTAGAGGTGAATTAGAGATTACAGATCTAAATAAAATTTATTTAGAAAAGGGTCAGTTGGATGTTATGCTTTTAGGTCAAGGATTTACTTGGTTGGATACAGGAACCCATGAGTCTTTAGTGGAAGCAACAAATTTTGTGAAAACAGTGGAAACACATCAAAATAGAAAAATCGCTTGTTTAGAAGAAATTGCATATACAAATGGTTGGATGAGCAAAGCAAAACTAGCAGAAGCATATGAAATGTTTAAGAAAAATCAATATGGAAAATATTTAAAAGATATTCTTGATGGGAAATTTATCGACTAAGAGGTGGAATGATGAACGTTATTGAAACAAAAATACCAGGTGTATTAATCGTTGAAACGGATGTTTTCGGAGATCACAGAGGTTACTTTGCGGAAACTTATTCAAAACTTAAATATGTAGAAATGGGTATCTGTGTTGATTTCGTACAAGATAATATGTCATTTAGTGCTCAAAAGGGAACGTTGCGTGGATTGCATTGGCAAAATCCTCCTTATGCACAATCTAAATTAGTGAGTTGCACGAAAGGAAAAGTGATCGATGTAGCGGTAGATATCCGTAAAGGAAGTCCAACTTACGGACAATGGGTATCCGTTGAATTAAGTGCCGAAAATCATAGACAGTTCTTTATTCCCCAAGGCTTTGCTCATGGGTTCTTGACCTTAACAGATGATGTGGAATTTAGATATAAAGTGGATAATGTGTATAATAAAGAATCCGAAGGTGGAATGCGTTATGATGATCCTACCGTTAATGTGGATTGGGGAACGCTGTTAAATGGTATTGAACCTGTCTTAAGTGAGAAAGATATGATAGGACCGACTTTAGAAGAGTCGGATAATCAATTTATATATGAAGGAGATAAATAAATGAAGATTTTAGTAACAGGTGGAGCAGGTTTTATCGGAGGAAACTTTGTTCATTATATGGTGGAAAAGTATCCTGAAGATATGATTGTGAACTTAGATTTATTGACTTATGCTGGAAATTTAGAGACATGTAAACCGGTAGAAGGAAAACCAAATTATAAATTTGTTAGAGGTGATATTGCCGATAGAGAATTTATTTTTAAATTATTTGAAGAAGAAAAATTTGATGTTGTAGTTAATTTTGCGGCTGAGTCACATGTGGATAGAAGTATTGAAAATCCGGAAATTTTTGTAAAAACTAATATTCAGGGAACAACAACTTTACTAGATGCTTGTAATAAATATGGAATTAAACGCTATCATCAAGTGTCAACAGATGAAGTTTATGGAGATTTACCACTAGATCGTCCTGACTTATTTTTTACAGAAACAACACCACTGCATACCTCTAGTCCATATAGTTCCTCTAAAGCAAGTGCAGATTTATTTGTATTAGCATACTATAGAACTTATGGATTACCAGTAACAATCAGCAGATGTTCAAATAATTATGGACCTTATCATTTCCCAGAAAAATTAATTCCATTGATGATTTCAAGAGCATTGGCAGATGAATCATTACCTGTTTATGGGAATGGAGCAAATGTCAGAGATTGGCTGCATGTGTATGATCATTGTGTTGCTATTGACTTAATTGTCAGAAAAGGAAAAGTTGGAGAAGTATATAATGTCGGCGGACATAACGAAAGAACCAATTTAGAAGTTGTTAAAACCATTTTGAAAGCGTTGGATAAACCTGAATCATTAATAACTTATGTGGAAGACAGAAAAGGGCATGATATGCGTTATGCCATCGATCCTCATAAATTAGAAACAGAATTGGGATGGAAACCTAAATATAATTTTGATACAGGAATTCAACAGACGATTGAATGGTATTTAAACAACAAAGAGTGGTGGCAAAATATTCTTTCAGGAGAATACCAAAACTATTTTGAAAAAATGTATGTGGAAAAAGGTAGAGTAAAGAGTTAATCAATAATTTAACCCATTTGGAAAAATGGGTTTTCTTTGAAAGGAGATTTATAATGAGAATACTCGTAACTGGTGTTAAAGGACAACTTGGTCACGACATTGTAGAAGAATGTAAAAAAAGAGATATTGAAGCCATTGGGGTAGATGTTGAAGAAATGGATATTATCAATGCTGCAAAGGTCGAAAGTGTTATAAAGGAAAGTAATGTAGATGTTGTAGTCCATTGTGCTGCATGGACAGCAGTTGATAAGGCAGAAGATGAAGTAGAATTATGTACAAAAGTAAATGTGGAGGGTACTCGTAATATCGCCAAAGTATGTAAAGAATTAGATGTTAAAATGATGTATTTTTCTACAGATTATGTTTTTGACGGACAAGGTGACCATGAATGGAAAGAATATGATGAAAGACATCCACTTAATGTTTATGGACAAACAAAATGTGATGGAGAAATTGTCGTGCAAGAGTTACTAAAAAAATATTTTATTGTAAGAATTGCATGGGTATTTGGGATAAACGGAAATAACTTTATTAAAACAATGCTTCGTTTAGGAAAAGAACGTGGTACTGTAAGTGTTGTTAATGATCAAATTGGCTCACCAACCTATACATATGACTTAGCACGGTTAGCAGTAGACATGATTCAAACAGAAAAATATGGTATCTATCATGCAACAAATGAAGGTTTATGTAGCTGGTATGAATTTGCCTGTGAAATTTTCAAGCAAGCCGGACTTGATGTAAAAGTATTACCGGTGGATTCAAATGCATTTCCGGCTAAGGCGAAAAGACCAAGCAATAGCCGTATGGCTAAAACAGAGTTGGATAAAAATGGTTTTAATCGACTCCCGACTTGGCAGGATGCATTAAAAAGATACTTAATCAGTATAGGTGAGTACCATGAAAAATAGAAGTGTTAGTAAACAATTTATTTTTTTAGCTTTAATTTTTGGCTTTATTATGATGATAGTAATACCACCATTTCAATCTCCTGATGAAGATAGCCATTTTAAAAAGGCTTATGTTATTTCAAGAGGTGATTTTTATCCTAGCATTAATGAAGAAAAGGTGGGTTACTTTTTACCAGACAAGATGCTTTCATACATTAACGAAAAATTAAATTATATTGGCGATCTAGATAAAAAAGAAAGTTATAAAGATGTGCTATATGGAGAAAGGGATACATCAGGCTTTCAAAATTACACTTTTCAGTCTTTCTCAACTGACAGTGTCATTCCTTTAGGACATTTAGCACCAGCTATAGGTATATTTACTGGAAAAGTATTAGGGTATATTTTTGGATTAGAACATTTTAGCACTGTTTATATGCTTTATTTTGCCCGTTTAGGCTGTTTAATTTTTTATATTGCGATGGTTTGGCTTGCAATACGTATTACACCTGTATTTAAAAAATCTTTTATGCTCATTGGGCTTTTACCAATGAGTCTTGCCCTTGCTGCGACAGTATCCTATGATGGACTACTTATATCGTTAGCACTTTTAGCAGTGGCATTAACGTTGCGCTTATTCTTGAATGAAGAAGAAAGTTTAAATTGGAAATATTTAGCTGTTTTTTCCATTATAGGAGTTATCTTTTTGAATATAAAAATGGTATACAGTTTTGTCATGGTACCATTAGTTTGTTTGCCTTTAAAGAAATCTTTTGATTGGAAGAAAAGTTTTAAATTTATTGCAGCATTAGGTTTTATTATTTTGGCTGGTACATTTCTTATAAAATTTCCAGTGCCATCAATTAATGTTGCTAGTGGTGAAACAAGTTTAACATCTCAACAGGTCAACTATATATTAAATCATCCAGGGAATATGATAAATGTTTTATACAATGAAATGTTTGTTAATCGTTTCTTTTATCTTTCTGGCATGGTTGGCATTTTCGGATTATTGGATACATATCTACCGGTATTTATTTATATAGGTGTCTTAATATTTATCATTATTCTAATTTTCTTGGATGCTAATAGCTATGATGGAAAATTAAATATCTGGTTTAAAAGTATTAATATTCTTTCTTTTTGTGTTGGAGTAATCGGTATTTTTATTGCATTTTATATTTTATGGACACCAATGATGCCGGGTTATGGTATTGGGGCTGATTCTATATCAGGTGTTCAAGGTCGATACTTTATACCATTATTAGTATTATTGCCTATAATGTTTCAGAGTCACCGTATATCAAATAATCCGTATATCAAGAAGTATAAAACAGTTTGTTTAGATAATTGTTATTTGTTACCAATTATTGCTTTATCTGTTTCAGTAATGACAATATGCTTCAGATATTGGGCAATTTAAATATTGAGTAAAACTGCTTTTGCAGTTTTTTATTTTCCTTGATATATGAATAGAGGATAAAATGCATAAAATTACATATTTAAAAATTAAAATTATGCAATGAGTTATAAAATAAATTAATATAGAAACCACTAGATTTTTGATTTAAATTAATGCATATATACCATAAAAATGATATAATATTTAAAAATGTTGAAGGAGATTATCATGAAACATGTTTTT
The DNA here is from genome assembly GCF_000829905.1 of Beduini massiliensis. Taxonomy (GTDB): domain Bacteria; phylum Bacillota_I; class Bacilli_A; order Erysipelotrichales; family Coprobacillaceae; genus Beduini; species Beduini massiliensis. Next base: position 127,243 of record NZ_CDPP01000004.1, on the reverse strand, counting down.
ATAATTGGGTGCAAAGGATTGCCTGCTCGTTATGGTGGGTTTGAAACGTTTACAGATTGTTTAGTGTCAAAAAAGCAGTCTGAACAGATAAAATACCATGTCGCCTGCATGGGAGATGACAATGAAGAATTTGATTACCATGGGGCACGTTGTTTTAAAGTCAAGATGCCATCATTAGGACCGGCAAAAGTGATTTATTATGACAAAGAGGCGATTCATCGAACTCTGCAATATATTCAGCAAAATCAAATCAACGATGCAGTCGTCTATATGTTGGGATGTACTGCTGGTCCGTTTCTCCATAAGGCATACTGCCAATTTAGAAAATTAGGTGTTCAATTCTATATTAATCCGGATGGTCATGAGTGGAAACGAGATAAATGGATTTGGCCCATTAAGAAATATTTAAAATATTCAGAACGTGTATTAGTCAAACATTGTGATCGTGTTATCAGTGACTCCGTTGGAATCGAAAATTATGTATTAAAAGAATATGCCACCTATCATCCTAAATCAACATTTATTGCCTATGGTGCTGACTTACAAGAAGACAGTTATGCAATGGATCATTTAGATACTCTTTATGAATGGTATAAACAACATGATATTGTGAATCACCAGTATTATTTGATTGTTGGCAGGTTCGTACCGGAAAATAATTATGAAATGATGATCAGTGAGTTTATGAAAAGCCATACTCATAAAAAACTTGTCATTATAACGAATGTTGAACACAATAAATTTTATGAACAACTTAAAAAGAAGACACATTTCGATCAAGATTCCAGAATAGACTTTGTCGGAACAGTTTATGATTCTAAACTCTTATATTTAATAAGAAAAAATGCATTTGCTTATCTTCATGGTCATGAAGTAGGAGGGACTAACCCTTCTTTGCTGGAATCCTTGGCAACTACAGATTTGAATTTATTATTAGACGTTGATTTTAATAATAGTGTTGGGCTAGACAGTGCCAAATATTTTAATAAACAGCCTGGGAACCTATCTTCATTAATTGATCAGGTCGAGGTGATAGAATCTGATAAAATTGAAGCATTAGGAAAAAAAGCAAAGCAAAGAATTCGGGAAGTTTATAATTGGCCTCTTATTATTCGACAGTATGAAGATTTATTTAAAGGAGAGTAAGGATGGCAAGAATATTAGTACTCACCAACATGTATCCATCTAAAAAATATCCTCACTATGGTGTATTTGTTTTAAATACGGTCGAATTATTAAAGCAAGATGGACATCAAGTAAACGTCATTAGTAAACCTAAAAATGACTCAAAAATTATGCGATTGATTGATTATATCCTCTTTTATATGCACGGTATATTCAGCTGTGTGTTTGGGCATTACGATTATGTATATGGACATTATATTTCTCATATCTCATATCTTGTCAAGATCATTCATTATTTGAGACCTAAGATAAAAATTGTATTGAATGCCCATGGAAATGATGTTGTCATTGAAGAAGAATGGATGTATAAAAATGAACAGCGTTCAGCAATGATATTGCCTTTAGCGGACAAGATTGTTGTTCCTTCGGAGTATTTTAAAAAGGTGATGGCTGAGCAATACCATATTAAAGAAGATAAAATCGTCCTCTACCCTTCTGGCGGAATTAATTTATCGATCATTCATAAAAAAAATCCCGTGGAAGCAAAAAAAGCATTACATCTTGATAGCAATACTCACTATTTAGGCTATGTGAGTCGTATTGAAGCTCACAAAGGTTGGGAAATTTTCGTGAAAATGGCTCAATTCTTAAAAGAGCAGGGAGATCCAAGAAAGTTTGTGATGGTGGGCACTGGAGATCAAGAAAAAGAATTAACAAAGATCATCACAGCTTGTCATTTAGAAGAAGATATTATACGTATCCCCTTTATATCTCAAGCGGAACTGGCAAATGTTTATAGTGCATTAGATTACTTCATTTTTCCGACATATCGCAAAAGTGAAAGCTTAGGGCTAGTTGGACTGGAAGCCATGGCTTGTGAAACGATTGTCCTTGCGGCAAATAATTATGGACCTACCAGCTATATTAAGGATGGACAAAATGGATATTTCTTTGAGTCACAAAATGTGTTAGACTTAGTATGTAAGATAAAAATGATGGATGCACTGAGCGATATAGAAAAACAAAAGATTCAGCAGGCGGCTCTTGGGACAGTGAAAGCTTATGAAACTAATGCTACAGCACCAATCATTAGACAAATATTTAAATAATAAGGAGACTTCTATGAATAGAAAAATTAAAAACTCTGCAACTCGTATTCGCAAAGCTGTCATTCCGGCAGCAGGGTTAGGAACCCGCTTTTTACCGGCAACAAAAGCTTTACCGAAAGAAATGCTGCCCATCGTGGATATTCCTACCATTCAATATATTGTAGAAGAAGCAGTAGAAAGTGGAATTGAGGAAATTTTAATTATCACCAATAGTACAAAACATGTCATGGAAAATCATTTTGATAAAAACTATGAGTTGGAAGAAAGATTGAAAGCCTCTGGAAAAATGAAACAATTGGAGCAAATCGATGAGATTGCCAATTTAGCGAATATTTTCTATATTCGTCAAAAAGAACCAAAAGGATTGGGAGATGCCATTTTATGTGCTAAATCATTTATTGGCGATGAACCTTTTGCGGTATTATTAGGAGATGACGTCGTCGTGAATGAAGGTGGAAAAGCGGCGTTAAAGCAATTGATTGATCAATATGAAGAAACTCGTGCTTCCATTGTCGGCGTACAGACGGTCGATAAAAAAGATGTCAGCAAATACGGGATTGTTGCCCCATCTCAATCACATCCGGCTTCAGGAAGATTGGTCAAGCTATCAGACATGGTAGAAAAGCCTGCAACAGATCAAGCTCCAAGTCAAATGGCTGTTTTAGGACGCTATGTTTTGAATCCGGAAATATTTGAATTGTTGGAAACACAAGGACGAGGAGCTGGAAACGAAATTCAGTTAACCGATGCGATTAAACGTTTAATGGATCGTCAAGCGGTTTATGCCTATGATTTTGAAGGAATTCGCTATGATGTAGGGGATAAATTCGGATTCATTAAAGCAACAATCGATTTTTCATTAAAACGTGAAGATTTAAAAGATAAAGTACAGGAATATATAAATACATTAGTAACAAAATAATCAAAGGAGATCACCATGGATAAAATAAATAAAGGAATGAAGCTAATCAAAGAACTCAAAATTAAACGATTGCTTCGCAGCCTTAATATTTATCTGTTTGGGGATTTCTTTTTATATCAGAGTTGGTTAAGAAAGAACTTGAATCACCCCGATTATAAGATTGCCTTAACAAGTAAGGTAATGATCTATATCTGTGATACGAATCATAAATTATTGGCACGAACATTGAATTCAATAAAAAAGCAAACCTATTCTTACTATGAGGTAAATGTGATTCAACCTTCTGATCTATCACAACTTTTAGTAACTGCCGATTACTGTCTTTTTTTAGAAGCGGGGGACCTTTTGACAAAGAATTGCCTTTGTGAACTGATGCGTAATATCAAGGATCAGGATGCGGTATATAGTGACCATGATCTTTATAGTCGAATCGGATTTTTCAGACCAAAATTTAAACCGGATTTCAGTATTGATCTGTTAAGAAGCTATCCTTACATTCATCATGCAATCCTCTTTACTAAAGAAGCGGTCAGCAACGTAGAGGCGAGCAGTTTTAATGCGTTCATGTATGAGCAGATGCTGAATCTATTCGTGGATAAAAGACTTGTGGGACATGTTCCCAATATTTTGTTTCATTTTCGCAGAGAAATGCTGATTACTAAAACTCTCGGTGATATATTATTAAAGCATTATCAAAAACTTGGATTAGCTGTTAGAATCGATCAAAGCAGCTTCTATTTTCAAAGCGAATATCTGCCAAAGGTCGAATTAGTCTCAATCATTATTCCAAACAAAGACCATGCGGATGATCTGAAAAAATGTATTGAGACGATTTTTAAATATACCGATCCGAACTTATTTGAAATTATTATTGTTGAAAATAACAGTGAAACTCAAGAAATTTTTGACTATTATGATGAACTAAATAAAATAAAGAATATCCGAGTTGTATATTGGGAAAGTATTTTTAATTACTCAGCGATTAATAATTTTGGTGCTACATTTGCCAACGGGGATTATCTTTTATTTTTGAACAACGATGTGGAGATTATCAATAAGGACTGGCTGTTAAGAATGCTGGGAGTCATTCAGCGAGAGGAAGTTGGCATTGTCGGGGCTAAATTGCTTTATGGCGATCATAAGGTTCAACATGGCGGTGTGGTAATCGGCACATGGGGATTAGCGGCTCACATGTTTTTAGGACAGGATGAAAATTATCAAGGTTATATGTATCGAGCTGCCGTAAAACAAGATTTGAGTGCTGTCACTGCAGCATGTTTGATGACAAAGAGAGATTTGTTTTTTGAACTTGACGGATTTGAAGAAGAACTAAAGGTGGCCTTTAATGACATTGACTACTGTTTAAGAGTAAGAACGAAAGATAAACTGATTGTTTTCGATCCGGAAGTGGTCTTGATTCATCACGAATCCTTGTCACGGGGAAGTGATGAAGTTTCTGCTGAGAAAAAACAACGGTTTAATTCAGAAGTGGCCTTTATGAAAGAACGATGGGAAAGCTTTTTATTAGAGGGTGACCCTTATTATAATATCAATTTAACACTAGACAGAACCGATTATATGATAAAGTAGGTGAGAGATATGATAAGTATTATTTGCATTAGCAACAACAAAAGAGTATATAATGACTATTTGGCTAAATCTTTATTTACTCAACGTTCTTGCAGCTATGAAATCTTGAGAGTGGATAATCAAAATAATCAATACCCCAATGCGATTCGTGCTTTTAATTCCGTGATTAAAGAAGCAAAAGGGGAGTACTTGATGTTTGTTCATCAAGACATTGCTTTAGAGGATGAGTATTTTTTAAACAAGGTGGAAGCCTATTTTAAAGATCATCCGCAAACCGGAATCGTCGGTATAGCAGGAGTGAAGGATCGCCATATTTACAGTAACATTGAACATTCATTACCGCGAGTTCGTGTCAGTGAAGATTTTTTAACCAATGAAGTAGCTGTCAATAGCCTAGATGAATGCCTGTTTGTCATTCCTAAACAATGTTTGCAAGAGCATCCTTTTGATGAACAGGTCTGTGATCATTGGCATCTCTATACAGTGGAATATTGCTATCAGATGAAAAAGTTGAATAAAGATGTTGTTGTACTGCCATTAAAGGCATATCATCTATCACAGGGAGATTTTATGAATGAAGGTTATTATGAAACTTTGTTGAAGGTCGCAAATAAATATCATAAGGATTTCAATCGAATTGAAACCACAATTCGCTCATGGTCTACGCATCCCTTCATGCTGAAATTAAATATACGCTATTTACGTTATAAAAAGGCAAGGATGGAAAAACATGGATAAGATCGGGATCATTTTAGTCAATTATAATGCTTATGAGGATACGAAAGAATGCATAGATAGTTTAAAGGGCATTACTTATCCGAATTATGATATCTTTGTTGTGGATAATGACTCCCAAGATGATAGTCCCGATCGTCTTCAACAAATAAAGGATATTCACTTTATCAAAAGCGGCAGAAATGGTGGTTTTGGCTATGGAAATAATATTGGTATTAAAGAAGCTTTAAAACAAGGCTGTCAAAAAATTTTGCTGCTCAATAATGATACGACAGTAGAACCCGATTTTCTAACCATATTAAACGAGGATTTAGAAGATTTGCGAATTGGAATTATTGCTCCTAAGATATTAAACTACTATGACACTCATAAGATATGGGCATTAGGCGGAGAAATGAATTGGTCATTATTTGTTGCTTATAATTCTTTATGCGATCAAGAAGATCGAAATCAAAGAATAAAAAAGAAAGTTGATTTTATCAGTGGATGCTGCATGCTGATCCGCAGTGAAATATTTGAAAGTATTGGGTATTTGCCAGAAGATTATTTTATGTATTTCGAGGATTTGGATTTTTGTCTGCAAGTCAGCAGGAAATATGAATTATGGGTAGATAGTCAGGCTGTGATCTATCACAAAGTCTCTGCTGCTAGCGGTGAAGACTCTCCGTTTCAATTAGAATGGGTCAATCGCAGTCAAATTAAGTTCATGAAGCGTTACGGTCCTCAAAGACCAAAATATACTCAGCATCGACGTCAACTATATTTACGTAAATGGGCAAGAATTACTTCTTATTTAATGAAGTTTGATTATTCAAGAGCACATGCTATATATAAAGGAATAAAAGAATCAAGAAAATGAAAAAGACATTCCTTTGCAAACAGATGTATTGTCTGCAAAGAAATATCTTGGATCATTCTTGATTTTTTATTTTTCTTCCGTTTTAATATCTAAATACTGATGAATATCTTTGACCATATTTTCAGGCATTTTTCTGACAATCGGATTGATTTTTGCTTTATCGATACGATCAGCAAAAGTTAAGACAAATTCCGTTGTATGTGCCAGACTATCACTGCTTAACCAATCAATTAAATCATAACGGCAATGAATGAAAGCACCACCTTCTGCACCAAAGCGGGCAAAGCTGACAGCGGGTACGCCGGCATTAGCAAATGGTGTAGAATCACTAGAATATACTTGTTGCTTGACATTCAAAGAAAAATCAATTTCCTTAGCTAGATGTTCAATATAATGACATAACGATTCGTCAGCGGTCACCATTGCCAGATCTTTTCCTAATACACATCCGGCAACATCCACATTAATTGTGAGAATAGACTTATCCAATGTATCGGCATATTTTTGAATATAATATTTTGAGCCTTCTAAGCCAACTTCTTCGCTTCCAAACCATAAGAAATTCATTGTACGTTTTGGTGGGTTTTCTTTGAAATATCTTAATATTTCCATGATGATGACAGACCCTGCTCCATTATCATAAACTCCGGTTGAAAATGGCACACTGTCATAATGACCGCAGAAATTAATTTCTTCATCAGGATACTCACTTCCGGGAATGCTGACCATGACGTTATGACTGGTCCATTCCTTTTTTGTTTGAATCAATTTTACTTTTACTTTACTCGCTTTTTTTAAGACGATTTCCTGAGCATCACGAGCTAATATATTAAATCCTGGCAGACAGCCATATTTTTTCACACTTTCACGTAATTTGCGTTCTTCTAAATCACTTTCTTCCAAAGTATCTTTGATGGTTCCTTGGAATGTTATGAAAGCTAAGGCTTCGGACTTCACAATCTTTTCAAAGTTCTTAATACCGGGACGGGTATTCATTAAAATAACTTTCCCTTTCACATCATGTAAATCAATATCATTTAAGTCTTCTACATACTTAAATTCAGCGATTGTCTCCTCTAAATTTCCGCTGCAGGTAAATCCTGTTACACGATAACTTTTTTGATAAGGTTCTGTTACTTCTAAGACAGCTTCTTCGATGATATCGTTTCTAACGGGAAATGCATCCAGTTTTCCTTCTAAACCGATCGCTTTAATTTCATTAAGCAGAATCTGTGCGGCTTGTAATTCTTCTTTGCTTCCGCTTGTGCGAATAAAACCAATCTTTTTCAATAAATCAAATTCTCTGTTTCCGTTAATCATTTTGCTTCCTCCATTTTCTCTAAGGCTTGTTTTAAATCTTCAATTAGCAGTTCACTGCCTTCTAATCCACAATGAATGCGAATAATCCCTCTGCCACATCCGCAGCTCTGTGCTTCTTCTTCTGTTTTCATCAACATGGGCGTACACACTAAGCTTTCAAAGCCGCCCCAAGAAACCCCAATTTTAAATAAGTTTAAATGATCGACAAAAGATACGATTTCCTCTGTTTTTTTGGTCTCTAACTCAAAAGCCAATAATCCGGTACTTCCGCTTTGTTGTGACTGAATCAATGCATATTGCGGATGACTCTTTAATCCCGGATAATATACTTTTGATACTAGCGGGTGATTTTCTAAAAATTCAGCGACTCGCAATGCTGTTTTAGCATGTGCCTCAACACGAACAGAGAGCGTTCGCATTCCACGAATCATCAAATAAGCAGCCTGCGGATCTAAGATGCCGCCCATTTGTTCTCTTAATGTGTGAATACTTTTATAAAGAACTTCATCATTGGTCACAATCAATCCGGCAATAATATCGCTATGTCCACCTAAATATTTACTTGCGGTATGCATCACAATATCAACTCCCATGTCAAGGGGCTTTTGAAAAAGCGGCGTGCAGTATGAGTTATCCATATAAGTAGTAATTCCCTTTTCTTTTGCAGCTTTTGTGATTGATCGAATATCCTGTACACTAAAAACAAGGGATACCGGGCTTTCTAAAATAATCAGGTCTGTTTGATCGGTTATTGCCCCTAAGACATCGTCTGTACAGCTCCCATCGACATACGTCACGTTCATTTCCATTTTAGGGACTAAGTAGGTATCAATAAAACTCGTAAGCACACTGTATGCATTTTTTACGCAAACAATATGACTGCGGCATTTTAGAACTGCCATAATAGCTGTTGTTGCGGCTGCCATTCCGGAAGCAAAAGCCATACCATATAATCCATTTTCGAGTGCGGCTACCTTCTTTTCCGCAATCATCGTAGTGGGATTATCGACACGTCCGTAAAAAAACTGCCCCGGTTTTCTTGTCTCTGCCTTATAGTATTGCGTGATGTCATCAAAATAGTGGAGCGAACTCATATATACAGGCGGATTGACAGCATTCAAGTACTCATCATGATCTTCGCCATAGTGACCGGTGATCCAGCGTTCATCCTTCATTTTCATTCTCCTTTATTCATTTTCTTCATTATAGTACATTTGCCCTGACAAAAACAATCCTTCCTGCATAATTTAAAAGTAGGGAGGCGAAGTAAATGTACAATGATGAAATGTACGATATGTATCAACGTAAAGCAGTGAATAAAGTGGGTGAGATCTATTTGTATGTAGTAGAAAAAGGAGATAACCTTTGGCAAATCGCTAAACAGTTGAATTCAACTGTAGAATGGATCAGAGCGATAAACAATTTAGATCAAAACGGAACAATCTATCCACAACAGCAATTATTAGTACCGGTAATGGACAAGCGTCCAAGACCACCATATCGTGAAATGCCAAATCAATATGATTTATACTTTTAAATACTAAGTTCGCTTAGTATTTTTTTAATTTTTTTTGTATAATCTTTTTGTTTCGCTTCACACTAATTGTAAAAGGAGCGAAGAAAAATGAAAAAATTACTTTTGATATTGCCATTAGTACTTTTGTGTGGATGTAAATCTGTAAAAGAAGGCGCTAATGATATGGCGAATACTGTGAATAAATATAATGATGGCATCTATACTACTACAGTGCAAGGATACGGTGGCCCATTTGAAATCAGTATGACGTATAAAGATGATAAAATCATGGATGTGACGGTTGGTGAAAATAACGAAACACCATCCATTGGTGGAGTTGCGGCAGAACAAATCTCAAAAAATGTCGTTGAACAAAACACAGTCGAACTTGATACTATTTCAGGTGCAACAGTGACATCAAATGCCATGTATGACGGATTAAAGGTGATCGAAAGAAGAGCCAATAAAGAAACAGCTGATGAAGGCGGAAACTTAAATAACGGTCAGTCTTCTAACAGTGAAGGTCAGCCTACTCAACAAGACTAGTAGAAACTAGTTTTGTTTTTTTATATAGATTTACTCATAAAGAGTTCAAAATCATTAAAAAAACACAAAATGAGTGATATTTTATAGAATTTTCTTACAAAAAAGAATACAATATAAAATGAGTATATTGGGGGTGTTATAATGGCAAGAATACAATCATCCATCAATGAAACATTGCCTTGGATGGATCAGAATAATTTGAATCAATCGGACTCTTTAATCGTGATCGTGGATATGATCAAGGGGTTTGTGGAAGCTGGAAACATGGCAGATCCAAAGATAGCAGAGACGATCCCCGCTCATTTGCAGTTGTTTAAAGCACTGCCTTTGGCGGATCATCTTTATTTTGTTGATGCCCATTTAAAAGATTGTCAGGAGTTTGCCTCTTTTCCTGAACATTGTTTAAAAGGCAGTCAGGAAAGTGAAATTGTCGATGCACTAAAAGAAGATAGTCTGCATTCTAAGATAATCTATAAGAATTCGACAAATGGTTTTTTAGCTCCGGACTTTATTGATCACTTAGACGATTATATGCGTTATAATCGCTTTATCATTACCGGTTGCTGCAGTGATATCTGTGTTTTGCAGTTTACATTAAGTTTGCAGACGTATATTCATGAACATGATTTAAAAAAACAGGTTTATGTGGTGATGGATGCCATTGACACTTATCATATGGAAGGTGTCCATGATGCCAAAAGATTTAATGAAGTGAGTTATCAGTTACTTAGTGCAGCAGGAGTTCGCTTCGTAAAAATGAAAGAAGGAACAAAATAATGAATCAAATACAAGCTTGTGAAAAAAGAAATCTAACGTTGGTCATGGATCTTTATGAATTAACCATGGCTTATAATTATTATAAGAATGGATTGAAAGATCGTATTGTTTATTTTGATATGTATTATCGTAAAAATCCGGATGAGGGCGGCTATGTTATCTTTGCCGGTCTTGAACAAGTCATTGAATGTATCAAAGATTTGCATTTTAGTAAAGGGGATATTGACTATTTAAGAAGTCTTCATTTATTTGATGAAGAATTTCTAGGTTATTTGAGTACGTTGCATTTTACCGGCAATCTTTATTCTGTCAAAGAAGGAACCCCGGTTTTTCCTAATGAACCTTTGATGACGATTGAAGCCAAGATCATCGAAGCACAATTGATCGAAACGGTTTTACTGGTCACTGTAAATCATCAGTCTTTAATTGCGACAAAAGCACATCGTATTGTCATGGAGGCAAAGGGAAGACCGATTATGGAATTTGGTGCTCGTCGTGCCCAAGGCTATGATGGGGCAACTTATGGGGCACGTGCTGCTTATATTGGGGGAGTTGCTGGTACTGCAACGGTTTCAGCGGGGGAAGCTTTTGGCATTCCGGTAGTAGGAACGATGGCCCATTCATTTGTCCAGCTGTTCGACACCGAATATGAGGCATTTGCGACCTACGCCAGAACCTATCCGGATAATTGCGTCCTTTTAGTGGATACATACGATGTTTTGAAACTAGGTGTACCCAATGCGATAAAAGTGGCACAGGAAGTGCTGATTCCAATGGGAAAACGTTTAGCCGGAATCCGTATTGATAGTGGGGATATTGCCTATTTATCAAAGAAAGCAAGAATGATGCTGGATGTTGCTGGATTGCATGATTGTAAAATTACAGCTTCCAATTCTTTAGATGAGTATATTATTCGTTCCTTATTGAATCAAGGAGCACAAATTGACTCATTTGGCGTAGGGGAAAACCTGATTGTCTCTAAAAGCGCTCCTGTATTTGGTGGCGTTTATAAATTAGTCGCAACGACAAAAGAAAATGGAGAGATTGTTCCGAAGATCAAAATTTCTGAAAATACAGATAAAATTACGAATCCGGGATATAAAAAAGTCTATCGTTTATTCGATAAGGAAACAAACAAGGCGATCGCAGATTTGATTGCCTCTCATGATGAAATCATTAATCCATTAGAAGATATTACGATCTACCATCAATCCAATATATGGAAAAATAAAACGATCGAAGCGGGCACTTATGAATATGAAGAGTTACAAGTTCCGATCTTTAAAGATGGTCAGTTAGTGTATCCATTGCCAACGATTAATGAGATTCGTCAGTATGCAGCCGTTCAGGCTGAAAAGATGTGGGATGAAATTTTCCGTTTGGAATATCCACATATTTATTATGTTGATTTAACTAAAAAATTATTAGATCAAAAAATCGAACTATTAGAAAAAAATAAATATAAAGGAAAGAAATAATGAGCAGATTTAAAAGACAAATGGAACGCGGCGGATTATCTGACTATGAAAAACAGTCAGCTGCTGTCGCTAAAAAGAAGAAAAGCAGCAATATGCAGGAACTAAAAAAATATGTTTCCCTGTCGTGGGTGACATTGACGCCGATGAGCGTATTAAAAATGTTTGCTGCATATATGATCGTAGCCTTGTTGATCGAATCACAATTAAGTGCCCTATATGGCACAGTGATGGCAACGGTTTTATCTCATGGGCTGATCACCAGTTTGCTTGTAGTATTACTATTAAATGGAAGTGACGGAAAAAAAGCAAATATAAAGGAGCTGTTTGTACGATATATCATTATGGGACTGATCTTTGGATTGGGAACGGCAATAACTTCGACCTTTATATTCAAATAAAATGAATGGGGAGGGGAATTATGTTTAATATATATAAGAAATTAAGTTGGTTTTTCAAGGAAGAGAAATGGCGCTATATTGCGTTTGCGATATGCAATATTGCCGCAACATTTTTAATGACATTGCCCCCTAAATATTTAGGAAACGCTCTGGATTCCATTGGAACCGGGCAAATCACTGAGAGTTATTTTTATGCCTTGATCATTAAGATGTCGATTGTTGCCATATTATTGTATGGAGCTTTCAATTTACGATCACGCTTGATGTTCAATGGGAGTTACAAGCTCCAATACATATTAAGAAATCAGCTGATGGATTATTTAGAGAGAATGGATGCCCATTATTATAATGACCATGAAACCGGCGACTTGATGGCAGTAGCAACGCAGGATGTCAATAATATTTGTATGGCGACGTCGCAGATTTTAAACCAGCTGTTAACTTCAGCGTTTACGATTCTTTTTGTTGTGTCACAAATGATTATTGGGGTTGATTTAAAATTAACGATAGCAGCGATATTGCCTTTGCCGTTTGCGATTGTTTTGGTCTATTTCATGTCAAAGAAAATTCGCCGTTTGTTTATTGCTTCTCGTGATGCTTATGGGGAATTCAACAATACAACGTTGGAATCTGTAGCGGGAGTACAGGTTATTCGAGCGTTTGTTCAAGAGAAAAATGATATTGAAAAATTAAAACGTTCAGCTGATATAGCACGTGATAAAGAGAAAATTGCGTTAAAACTTGATTCGGCATTTGGTCCGTTATTTAGGATCGTCTTTTCTGTGTCGGTGATGATTGCGATTGGATTTGGTGTGTTTTTAGTATTTAATCGTGAGATTTCTGCCGGAGAGCTAGTGTCTTTCAATCTTTATTTATCCATGTTAAGAATGCCGATGATGGGAATCGGTCAAGTCTTAAACCGTTTGCAGCGTGCTCAGGCGTCTTATGATCGTTTTGAAGAAACGACGATGGTGGATGTTCGTGTTGAACAGCCTAAGAATCCAATGACCCTAAAACAAATTGATTCGATTGAATTTAATCATTATTCATTTCGATATCCGGGCAGTGAGTTTGACAGTTTAATGGATATTTCATTTAAGATTGAAAAAGGACAAACGATAGGAATCATCGGTAAAACTGGAAGTGGGAAGTCAACGCTGATTCAGCAGCTACTGCGTTACTATAAAAAAGGGAAAGGTGAATTTAAGATTAACGATTATTCGGTTGATCTTTATAATTTCATCGATATTCGCCAGCATTTTGGTTATGTTCCACAAGAACATGTCTTGTTTTCTAAAACTGTGCGAGAAAATATTAAATTAGGACATGTAGGAGAAGTCAGTGATGAAAAAATGATGGAAGCTATTCGCTTGGCTGACTTTGAAAAAGATATTCAATATTTACGTGATGGTTTAGATACGCTTTGCGGTGAAGACGGAACGATGCTTTCTGGAGGGCAGAAACAGCGTCTATCCATTGCCCGTGCGTTTATTGCCGATCCGGAGATCTTGATTTTAGATGACTCTTTATCGGCGGTTGACGGAAATACTGAAGCGAATATCATCGGCAATTTGAAAACGGCACGAAAAGAGAAAACGAATATTATCATCGCTCATCGTCTTTCTGCTATCAAGCATGCTGATCAGATTATCGTGTTGGATAATGGAAAAATAATCGAACATGGCAATCATGAACAATTGCTGTCAGAAAAGGGCTGGTATTATGAGCAGTTTACCAACCAATCTTTGGCGAATGGGGGGGAAGCATAATGAAAGTGTTAAAACGTGCATTTAGCTATGCCTTTCATGTAAAATTTTTAATTGTGTCTACGATCGTGTTAGTATCGATTTTGATGGTTGTAGACATCTTGCCCACACGACTTACCCAACAGCTTTTAGATGACTATGTATCCGGGATTGAAAAACCTTGGTATAAAGTGGATCAAAAAGCGGAAAATGGGGTAGAAGTCAATGATAACTTTTATGTTCAGCAGAACCTTTATAAAGGAGATGCCGGGATCATTGAAGAAGCTTGTGTTATTGAAGTGAATAAGACACTTTATATGATTGATGGCGTAGGGCAAATCGAAAGTGGAATGCGCCAAATAGAGGGAAATACAGTTACGATTACGAATACGGGGCAGACCCATGAATATCAGGCAACGGTTTTGTCAGGCAATCAGTCGCGATTACTTTATGGTCCGTTGGTAAAACCGGTCATCTTTTTATTGGTAATGCTGGGGGCAATGTATTTCTTAAACTCTGTTTTGGTTTATGTCACCAATTATTTGTATTCATTGCTCGCTTTAAAATTATCGAATTTAATGCGTTATGATATGTTTGAAAAATTGCAGCGTCTGCCAATCAATTATTTTCAAAATGAAGCAGATGGACGCATTGTTTCAAAGATTACCAATGACACCGAGACAATCAAGTATTTATACAATGTTGTGATTACGATGGTCATTGAGGGGTTGTTTAAATTTATCATTATATATTTTGCAATGTATGTCTTAAATCCTCAGTTTGCGATCATGGTATTGTTTATTTTGCCATTGATCGTTGTATGGATCTTAGCATATCGCTATTATACCAATAAATATGCCACTCAGATTCGTGCGCTTAATTCACAGATTAATGCGACATTGAATGAAAATATTAAAGGAATGAAAGTCATTCAAGCTTTTAACCAAGAGAAATTTATTTACGATGAATTTGATGGTTTGAACCGATCTTATTTTGATTATCGTGTGAAGCAGACCAGTTTAAATGTCAATGTAGGAGGACCTGTCTTTGGTTTATTCAGACGTGTTACTCAGATCATGGTTATTTGCTTCTTCGGGTATAAAGCTGTATATACAGGCGAATTTGCAACCTATGGGGTGATGTACGCCTTTGTTACGTATTTAGGAAACCTGCTTGATCCAATTGATCTTATTATGGAAAGTATTGAGATGCTTGAAGATGCTATGGTATCCGGAACACGTGTCTTTGAATTTTTAGATTTACCGGAAGAAACAGTTGCTTATGATGATGAGGTTCCGCCATTTAACGGAGAAGTGGAATTTTCACATCTTGATTTTAAATACAATGAGACGGCTCCTTATGTTTTAAAAGATATCAATTTTAAAGCGGAAGCACATCAGACAGTAGCATTTGTAGGACATACCGGAAGCGGAAAAACAACAACGATGTCATTGTTAATGCGATTTTATGATTACAATGAAGGGTCAATTAAAATTGACGGACGTGAACTTAATACAATGTCAAAACAGGCATTCAGAAAACATGTAGGAATGGTGCTTCAAGATCCGATTCTATTTAAAGGAACAATCAAAAGCAATATTTCTTTGAATGATGAACAAGTGACCGATCAAATGGTATTGGATGCCATGCATGCGATTGGAGCGGATGAAATCTTAAATAAATATGAACATGGGATCGATACTCCGATTGCCAATTTAGGGGAGAACCTCTCTACCGGAGAGCGACAGCTGTTATCTTTTGCCAGAGCGATGCTTTATGATCCATCAATCTTAATCTTAGATGAAGCAACTGCTAATATCGATACTCAGACGGAACAGATGATTCAGCGCGCTTTAGCGGTAGCCAGTGAGAACCGTACGACATTTATCGTTGCCCATCGTTTAAGTACAATTAAGCATGCCGATAAAATTATTGTTCTTGATGGCGGAAAAATTATTGAAATGGGAACGCATGATGAATTGATTGCATTAGGTGGAAAATATTATCAGATGTACCTTTCTCAATCAAATGTCGCAAGTTAAAATTGACAAATAGATTATACATGCTAATATATAATAAATACGAAGAAGTGAACAAGTAGCTTTTTGTACATTGCATAGAGACGTTATGGCAGGTGGAAATAACGAATAAGCAAAAAGTGAATACATCATGGAGTAGAACGTTGAATGAAGTAGGCGTTGCCGGGATGCCCGTTAAAGCAGGAGTCAATGACTCCATGAGGCTGATTTTGTGAAAGATCAGTGAATAAAGGTGGTAACACGAATTGCTTTCGTCCTTTAAGGAGGAAAGCTTTTTTTATTTGAGGGAGGAATGAACATGATTATTACAGTTGTCGGATTAGGAGTCGTAGGCGGAAGTTATGTCAAAGCACTGCATGGATTGGGCTATGACGTCTATGGGATAGATACCAATATACAGACATTAAACAAAGCAAAAGAAGAGGGTTATATTTTAGAGGGATATCGTGATGGAAAAGAAATCATCCCCAAGAGTGATCTTACAATCATCTCACTTTATCCATCTTTGATTGAAGCATTTATCGAAGAAAATCAGTTTAAACCCGGAAGTTTGATTACGGATGCAGTTGGGGTAAAATCTTACTTTGTTGAAAAGATAGCCGCCAAATTACCGGATAATGTGGAATTTTTGAGTGGACATCCGATGGCGGGCAGAGAAAAAAAAGGATACCAGTATTCAAGCAGTGATGTGTTTAAAGGGGCTAACTATATCATTACCCCTCATGCGGGCAATAGTAAAGAAGCAATCCTTATATTAGAAAAATTAGTTCGTCAGATGGGATTTAAAAATATTAAAGTTGTCTCTCCGCAACAACATGATGAAATAATTGCGTTTACATCTCAGCTGCCTCATGTTTTGGCAGTGGCTTTAATTAATTCGGATCAACAGAAGTTTGATACAGGAAAATTTATTGGGGATTCCTATCGTGACTTGACGCGCATTGCTAATATTAACGAGGATCTGTGGAGCGAACTTTTCTTTAAAAATAAAGAGAATCTTTTAAATTGTATCAATCATTTTGAAGATGAATTGATGAAATTAAAAAGAGCCATTTTAGAAGAAGATGAGAAGATGATCAAAGAGCTGTTTATTCAATCCAGTGTGCGTCGTGAGCACTTAGAGAAAAAAGACGATTAACTCAAAGAGACACTTTGAGTTTTTTTATTGGGAAAATGTGTTAAACCAGTTGCATTTTGTCATAATTTTTATATAATAGTTATGTTTCGTAAAAATATACAAAAAGTTTTATAATACTAAACAGGAGGACGCATATGGATATCGGTGAAAAAATCAAACGGTTGCGCGTCAGCAATCAATTAACTTTAGAAGAGTTAGCGAATCGAAGTGAATTAACAAAAGGTTTTTTATCACAGGTCGAAAGGAATTTGACATCTCCTTCTATTTCCACGCTTGAAGATATACTGGAAGCTTTGGGGACGAATCTGCGTGATTTTTTTGATGAAAAGCAGGAAGAACAGAT
This sequence comes from Beduini massiliensis, assembly GCF_000829905.1. Taxonomy (GTDB): domain Bacteria; phylum Bacillota_I; class Bacilli_A; order Erysipelotrichales; family Coprobacillaceae; genus Beduini; species Beduini massiliensis. The sequence goes on along the minus strand of NZ_CDPP01000004.1, from coordinate 109,603 downwards.
TGTTTTTTCAAACAAAGACTTTTTCGTCAATGAGCAGGATTTACATACGATTTCCTATATCGTTCCGAATGCTCAGAAAAACCAAATGGAACCTATTTTAATCGAACTGCAAAACGGAGCACAAACAAATCAAATCGAACCCCATGAGGGGGAAGAATTCGGCTATGTACTAAGTGGTCGTATTACCTTGCATTACGATCATCAGGAGTTATTGATTAAAGCAGGACAGACATTCTATATAAAAGGGGATAAACCTCATTATATTTCTAATCAGCATCAACATGTGGCTAAAGTGATATGGATCTCAACGCCACCATCATTCTAGGAGGGTTATATGAAAAAATTAATACAATTAAAGAATCTAACTAAAGAATATGGCGGACAAGTCGTATTAAAAGGAATAAACCTGGATATTCATGAAAATGAATTTTTAACATTATTAGGACCCAGTGGTTGCGGAAAAACAACGACTTTACGTATTATCGGTGGTTTTGAAGAAAAAAGTGGGGGTGATGTTTTATTCGATGATGTGGATATTTCATCTTTACCGCCTTATAAAAGAGAAATCAACACAGTCTTTCAAAAATATGCATTGTTTCCTCATATGAATGTATTTCAAAACATAGCCTTTGGGTTAAATTTGAAAAAGATCGATCATTCGATTGTTGAACAAAAAGTTACTAAGACTTTAAAATTAGTAGGGTTATCAGGATTTGAAAAAAGAGCGATTGATCAGCTTTCAGGCGGACAGCAGCAACGTGTCGCTATTGCCCGTGCATTGATTAATGAACCTAAAGTTCTATTACTGGACGAACCTTTGGGAGCGTTGGATTTAAAATTGCGAAAAGAAATGCAGCTGGAGTTAAAGAAGATTCAAAAAGAAGTAGGCATCACCTTTATCTATGTAACCCACGATCAAGAAGAAGCGCTGACCATGTCAGATACAATCGTTATCATGAACGATGGAATGATTCAGCAGATCGGTTCACCGACAGATATTTACAATGAACCAGAAAACCGTTTTGTTGCTCAGTTTATTGGGGATTCAAATATTGTTGAAGGGGTTATGCTGAAAGATTATCTTGTGAAATTTGATGGACAGGAATTTGACTGTGTCGATTATGGTTTTGATGATAATGAAGAAGTAGACGTTGTTTTACGTCCGGAAGATTTGGATATCGTCGAATTAGGGCAAGGAAAAATGTCAGGTGAAGTGGAAACCATTATTTTTAAAGGCGTTCATTATGAAATTACAGTACGTTGTGAAAATCGTCATTATTTGATCCATACAACAGATTATGTAGAAGTAGGTAAAAAAGTTGATTTGAATTTCTATCCGGAAGACATCCATGTGATGTATAAGATGGGGACTTATTAATGAAGCAATATAAAAAGTTGGTCATTCCTTATATTGGCTGGCTCTTGCTTTTTACTCTTTTACCTATGCTGATGATCGCGCTTTATGCCTTTACAGATGGAACCGGTGAAGGCGGAGCGATGATGTTTTCTTTTACACTAAGCAATTTCACAAAATTCTTTGATCCGGTTTTTGTAAAAGTATTATTCAAATCGTTTGTTTTAGGAGTCATTACAACGGTAATCTGTTTAGCTTTAGGTTATCCGGTAGCGTACCTGATTTCTAAATGTAAAGAAAGAACACAAACGCTCTTAATCTTATTGATTACGATTCCAACTTGGATCAATATGCTGATTCGAACCTATGCGTGGATCAGTATTTTAGGAAGTAATGGGATTATCAACAATATGCTAAGTGCAGTCAACTTACCCCCGGCGACCTTATTGTATACGGATTTTGCGGTAGTGTTAGGAATGGTTTATAACTTTTTGCCATTCATGATTCTGCCTATTCATACGGCTTTGACAAAGATGGACCCTTCTTTAAATGAAGCGGCTATGGATCTTGGGGCAACGCCTTTGCAGACGTTTTGGAAAGTGACATTTCGTTTATCTTTAAGCGGAGTATTGACTGGGATTACGATGGTATTCTTACCTTCGATTTCAACCTTTATGATTCCTAAATTACTTGGCGGCGGTCAATATGCATTGATCGGAAACTTCATTGAACAGCAGTTCATCCAGATCGGGGATTGGAGTTTCGGTAGTGCCGTATCTATGATTCTTGCAGTCATTGTTATATTAATGATGGCAGGGGTAAGTAAAATAGAAAAATATACTGGACAAGATCAGGAGGAGACACACAGTGATAAAAAATCGAAAATTCTCAACTAGTCTTTTTGTTGGGTTATGTCTTCTTTTTCAATATTTACCGATCATTGTCATGGTTATCTTTTCTTTCAATTCAGCAAAGTCATTATCTAATTTCAAAGGCTTTTCATTTTATTGGTATGAAGAACTATTTAAAAACAATGAATTAATGTCTGCTGTTTTTGTATCGGTATCTATTGCGATTATTGCTACTTTGGTTTCTACGATCTTAGGAACGATCACAGCCATTGGATTATCCAAATCAAAAAAGATTGTTCGTCAGATTGTCTTGCAGTTAAATCAACTGCCTATTTTGAACCCGGAAATTGTGACGGCGATTTCATTGATGTTGTTTTTTGCGGCATTTAAAGTGGATAAAGGATATATGACAATGCTTTTTGCTCATATTGCTTTTTGTACCCCCTTTGTCATCACTAATGTTTTACCTAAGGTAAGACGTTTGGACCCCAATTTATCTGATGCGGCAATGGATTTAGGAGCAACGCCTTTTCAGGCTCTGACGAAAGTCATTTTGCCGCAGATTAAACCGGCAATTTTTACGGGGGCTTTATTGGCGTTTACGATGTCATTTGATGATTTTATTATTTCTTATTTTGTAACTGGAAATGGAGTGCAGAATATATCGATTGCTGTCTATAATATGTCAAAACGTATCAACCCAAGTATCAATGCATTATCCGCTATTGTTGTGTTTGTTATCTTAGGGGTGTTGGCTTTATCTTATATTGTACCGGCGATTGTGAAAAAGAAAACGACCTCTAAAGTGCGTAAGCGTACAGCACGCATTGTGATTGCTTTAAGCTGTCTTGCTTTAGTGATAGGAATTGCAGTTCGTGAGAGCAATAAACCGGTATTACGTGTTTTTAACTGGGGAGAATATGTAGATAAATCAGTTATTAAAGCTTTTGAAAAAGAATATGATTGTAAAGTTGTTTATGAAACCTTTGATTCAAATGAGTCCATGTATACAAAATATACGGGAGGAAATAAGTATGATATTTTAGTTCCATCGGATTATATGATTGAACGTTTAATTAAAGAAGAACGCATCCAAAAGCTGGATTGGTCATTAATTACCAATAGAGACAGTTTAGATACTTCTATCATGAATCAGCCCTTTGATCCGAATAATGAATATTGGGCACCCTATTTCTATGGAAATGTTGGGATTGTCTATGATAAAACAAAAGTAGACGAAGCAGATTTAGGACAAGGTTTCGAGATTCTGCGCAATCAAAAGTATAAAGGCAACATTTATATGTATGATTCCGTTCGTGATTCATTCACAGTCGCTTTAAAGGCTCTGGGTTATTCCATGAATAGTGATAATGATGCGGAGATTCAAGAAGCTTATCAATGGCTGGCAAACCAAAAAGAAACCATGGCACCGGTCTATGGCGGAGATGAAATCATTGATAGTATGAAAAATAGTGAAAAAGCAATGGCAATCATGTATTCCGGTGATGCTGCGGCAATTATGGCTGAAAACGAAAATATGGATTTCTATTTACCGACAGAAGGAACCAATGTTTGGTTTGATGGTTTTGTGATTACCAATGAGTGTCAGGAAGTAACATTAGCTCATGAATTTATCAACTATATGATTTCTGATGAAAATGCTTTATTAAATACTTTAGAAGTAGGCTATTTGACAAGTAATAAACATGCCTCTGCAATCGCTAAAGAAGAAGATTTTGAAGGCAATAGTGCTTATGGAATTCGTACAGATTTAACTGGAAACGATGAAGTTTTCACTTATCAAGATAATGCTTTGAAAGAAAAATATGCGATTCTATGGACAAAAATTATTTCACAATAAAATGGGCTCAAATTTGAGCTCATTTTTTTAACTTTTTTATTGCATTTTATAAAGGCTTAGTATATAATAAAAAAGCAGTCAACAAGAGATGGTTCCATAGCCAAGTTGGTAAGGCAGAAGACTGCAACTCTTCGACCGTCGGTTCAAGTCCGGCTGGAACCTCCATTTTTTATTGCCCAGGTGGCGAAATTGGTAGACGCACAGGACTTAAAATCCTGCGGACCTTAAAATCCGTGCCGGTTCGACTCCGGCCCTGGGCACCATTCTTAAGAAAAAAACTTAAGAAAAAATCGAAAAAAGACTTGCGAAGATTTGGCGATTATGGTAATATAAATAAGCGCTGAAGATAACGCAGGGAATGCGCTAGTAGCTCAACTGGATAGAGTGCTTGACTACGGATCAAGAGGTTGTGGGTTCGATTCCTGCCTAGCGCGCCATTTCAATTCAATATAAATTTTCGGGAAGTAGCACAGCTTGGTAGTGCACCTGGTTTGGGACCAGGGGGTCGCAGGTTCGAATCCTGTCTTCCCGACCATTTAAATGGGGCCTTAGCTCAGCTGGGAGAGCGCCTGCTTTGCACGCAGGAGGTCAGGAGTTCGATCCTCCTAGGCTCCACCATTTTTAATGTAAAGACTCATTTGGCGGGGTAGCTCAGTTGGCTAGAGCAATCGGTTCATACCCGGTGGGTCGGGGGTTCGAATCCCTTCCCCGCTACCATTATTATTTTTAAAACAGGTAGACGCCTAGTAGAGGTCGATATGGACCCTTAGCTCAGTTGGTCAGAGCCACCGGCTCATAACCGGTTGGTCGTAGGTTCGAGTCCTACAGGGTCCACCAATTTCATAAAATGGTTATCCGGAGGTTTACCCAAGTCCGGCTGAAGGGATCGGTCTTGAAAACCGACAGGGGGTGGAAGCCCCGCGGGGGTTCGAATCCCTCAACCTCCGCCATTTTTAAAATTTCATATCGCGGGATGGAGCAGTCTGGTAGCTCGTCGGGCTCATAACCCGAAGGTCGTTGGTTCAAATCCTTCTCCCGCAACCATTATGGTCTGGTAGTTCAGTTGGTTAGAATGCCGCCCTGTCACGGCGGAGGTCGCGGGTTCGAGTCCCGTCCAGACCGCCATCATGGTTCCGTAGCTCAGTCGGTAGAGCAGAGGACTGAAAATCCTCGTGTCGCTGGTTCGATTCCGGCCGGAACCACCATTTAACTGTTTGGAACAGTTTTTTTATTTTAATGATTGATTTTTAAATTTGCTATATTAATTTTAGAATTAATATAGCTTTTTTATTGTTACATTTTAAATGAAATTGCTTGTAAAATATGTGAAAGTTTGTTAATTTTTATTTAGAAAGTGATATATCATTTTCAATTGAAAGAAGAAATTATAATGAAGAAAATTGGCTTTAGTTTAATTGTCTGAATGATGTTAGCTTGTTTATTTGGAATACTGGATTATGTAGCTGCAAATGGTTTTGACTCTGGATAAAATAATGCTGCAGCTTTTCTGAGTGACCAGGACTTCGGGTAATACGGTTAAGGGTAGGCATGGTATTATAGAGACAGAAATGCAATATTTTATAAATATGCTTATAGTAATTACTTTCAAGCTTCTTGACAACATGAAAGTAACTGTGCATTAGGTACATCTGTGGAAGGATACTCTAATCATGCTTTTAGTGGTATAGTTGAAGCAGGACAGACATCATATGCACAAACTTCCAATGGAAGTAGTAATTATGGAGTAATCCTAATTTCAATTAAATAACTAAATGCAATTAAAACAAGTTTAAGAGATGTTTCAAATTTGTTTTTTGTATAGGAGAATACTATGAAGAAAAAAATTTGTATAATAACTTTTATTTTAGTCAGTATCTGTGTTGGATGTTTTACATTTATACAAAAAAATAACGATAAACTAAAGTGGCAGAAATTGTATACTGATAATACAATTTCAATTACTTTTGTAGATACTCTAAGAATTGAAGATGAAAAACTAATAGAGATATGCAAAAATATTGCGGTTAAGTATGATGCTAATCTTTATAAAATTCTTAATACATCAGAAAAAGGTTCGACAAGAGTTATTGCTTCTTTCATAACTAATGATTATTATAAACCGTATCAAGTAGTGGGCAATGATTTAACAACTAAAACAATGAATGGAGAATATTTTATATCTACTGAAAGTTCTGATAGTACGAGACAAATTGGTATTATTAAGGATGTGTTCGCCGATGATCAAGTGGTTATCGGAACATTTGATTACTATCTAAAAAATTATGAATTAAACAATAATATAACGATAGAATTTAAAGATTTAAATTTGGCTAACCACTTTTTTGATGAATTAGCACAGAGTCTCAACATTACCCGTAATGAAATGACAATAAATCCTATTCATATTAATGAAAATAATCCACTTAATATACTGGCTTTCAGTTTAGTTGCTGTTTCTTTGTTAACTTTTTGTATTATAGTGTTTTATTATACATGCTCGAACTCCAAAAAAATAGGTGTACTAAAATTAAATGGTTTTGATAAAAATTATATTTTTGAAAAAATTATGATGCCGATATATTTAACTACATTGCTTACAGCTAGTTTTGGATTAGGTATAATGGCATTTTTTGTTAAAAATGCAGATATTCAATTTTGGTTTAACATTTTAAAATATATTTTTTCTATGTTTTTTTTGATAATTGCATTATCTTTTATTTCTTATTTTATCTTGTCAAAGTTTACTTTGATTGAAATTCTTAAGGGAAATTATGGTAAGCGATTGATAGAAAAATTTAATTATGTATTAAAGATAATAATTTTAATCTGTTGTTTTATGTTTAGTGGAGTAATTATAAGTAATCTTAGTAGAGCCTATGAATTTAGAAAAGTAATATCATCTTGGGTTAATTATAAGGATTATGCAATCCCAATTGAGATTAAAACAACAAACTTTACAGCTTTATTTGATGCAAGTGAAAAAGAACTTAGAGGCATTCATAAAGATTTATTTTCCAAAGGAAGTTTATATATATATAATTCTATATTAGAAACGCAGAATTTCTTTTTTAATGATCAAAGTATCTTAGAGGTGGAGAAAAATGATTTTTTAGAAGTGGAGGAGTTCAATCGAGATATAAAATTTTATTACTCCACTATAAATACTAACTATTTAAAAGCTCTAAATTTGAAGGATATAAATGGAGAAGATATTATATTTGATGATCAAAATAGTGATTTAATATTTTTATTGCCATATTCGAAAGTAGAATTGCAAAATTACCCTTATATATTAAAATTCCATATGGCGGATGCAATTATTTCGGACGGTAAAACTTTTGATGATTTTAATTTTAAATTTATAATCTATGATGATAGAGTTAATAACAAATTTTTTTCATTTAATGTTAATCTAAATGAAGATGGAAAATACAATATATTTTCACCTGTGTTTAATGTGATTACAAGCCAAAATATTTTAAATAGATATCTTACTAATATTTTTGCAACGGGTACTAATTCTCGTTTGAAAATCCCACTTAATAATGATACTATCGAAATGGCAAATATGAATATAGAGTCTATTTTTAAAAGTAATCTTACTGAGCATTCAACAACGCTTAACCTAGGGGGACTATCGCAGCCATTTGTTTCACAAATTGACATGATAGATTACACCTTGCAATTCTATACTCCAATGTTAGTTCTACTTTTAATTGTTTATATCATAATAGTAATTCAATCTACTAAATTATATATTAAGAATAATCTGAAAACTATAGCAATAAAGAAGCTTAATGGATTTACTTTGGTGCATTCATTAAAAAAATATATTATCAAAACACTATTATTAGATATGGTCGCATCAATAGCTTTTTTAGTTGCAACTTATAATTTTCTAACTCCAAGTATAACTGATCAGTTTCATTTAATTAAGGGAAGTTCGTATGTTTATTTAGCTTTTATACCGCTGATTATAGTAGATGTTCTCTTCTTAGTTGGCAATATCAAATTAATAGAAAAGAAATCCCTTAATAACTTATTAAAAGGAGATCATTATGGAAATAATTAGAATTAACGGATTGACAAAAACATTTAATAATCGGAAGATTATTGATAATATGAATTTTACAGTGTCCGAGGGAGAAATGATTGCTGTTACTGGTAAAAGTGGTACCGGAAAAACAACTTTGCTTAACATTATAGGATTAATTGAAAATTTTGATGAAGGAAATTATTGGTTTTATGATCAATTGAATGTCAAACCAAATTCAAAAGAAGCAACTTTATTAATTAGAAATCATATTAGTTATTTGTTTCAAAATTTTGCATTAATTGATGATGAATCTATTCTAAATAATTTGTTGATAGGGTTGGAATTTAAAAATCTTAATAAAAAAGAAAAAATTGAGGAGATAAATAATGTTCTTCAACGTGTTAATATACAGCATGAACTACATACAAAAGTCAGTAGTCTAAGTGGTGGAGAACAACAAAGGGTTGCTATTGCAAGGTTAATTTTAAAACAAGGTCAATTAATTTTGGCTGATGAGCCAACTGGTTCGTTGGATGAAGAAAATCGTGAAGTTATTTTATCTTTATTAAAAGAATTAAATCGTGATGGGAAAACAATTATTATTGTCACTCATGATTTATATGTTGCTAATAAGTGTGATCGTATTATATCATTATAGCATTCTAATATTATAATTATCGATTAGACCAATGAGATCAACTGGGAGCTTTAAAGTGTACCCATGTCAAGGATAATTAAATAAAAAGAATCAACTTAAGTCTTCTTTAAATTGATCCTATTGGTATCTTTCCGTATGAAAATTCCATCTTTAAATTATTATATCTTCGTTGTATAGAACCTGAAAACAAATGAGATAATGAAACTGTTCGTATTTTCTCACAAGTATTAAATCAGCTCATGATAAACGATAAATTTACGTTTGGGATTGAGGAATATCTAAGGTAGTGATAGTTTACTTACGCACCTTTCTTGAGATACTCATTAAAGAACCTATAATGCTTACTATGATTTAAATTTGAACATATATTTCATATAATAAAGCTGTCTCCGAAAGATAATAAAATCTCATTTTGGAGGCAGTTTGCATTTAAAATTATTTTTTCGTTTCTCTTCATCAATTAAATTTAATTTTAATAGAGAATACTAACAACAAGCACTCTACTAAACATAAATCTCTAAAGCATAATTTGATTATAATTTTTAGCTTCCTATTATCTCTTAATTTATATAATACTAAATGGTCTCTTTTAAAACCTCCCCCCTAAAACCTGGGGCATATACGTCTCTAACGCCAACTACTTTAAATCCTATTTTTTCTAACTTAATCAATTTAATAAGACTTTCTTTATTTTTATTTAATTTTGATAAAATTTTAACTTGAAAAAGATTGAATTAATATTAAATAGTGAGAAAAAAATACATATCTTTTCCTACTTATTTTATCTAAACAGTGAACTTGTATAATGACACTGATGATGAAAAAACGTCTCAAAAGGGAGTGAAAACATGAAGAGACACGTCATATATAAGGGGAGGAAAACATAATGAAATTTTTAGAAGAAAAATTTGTCCCTCTTGCAGCTAGAATCGGGTCTCAAAGACACTTAGTTGCAATCAGGGATGCCTTCGTTGTTATCATGCCAGTTACAATCGTTGGTGCGATTGCAGTATTGATCAACAACATTCAAGGAGTATTCGCAAAGAATGGGTTGAATATCGTTTCCATACAAGAAGGATATACCAACTTTATCAAAACAACAGGTATTCAAGACGTTATGACCGCTGTCAATAAAGGGTCAATCAATATGATGGCAGTATTACTTGTGGTGACATTAGGATATCAAATGGCAAAAGGATTAAACGGAGATGGGATTGCCACTTCAGTTGTTGGATTGACTTGCTATTTAGGATTAGCGCCGGCAGTGCAAACATTAACGAACAGCTACAAATGGGCTGAAGAAGCAACGAATGTAGATGTATTAACAGCAGATGTAGCCAGCGGTGGATTAGCAGCGAACAAACTGGACTCTGGGGGAATGTTTGTCGGAATGATCTTAACCATGATTGTCTCAGAAATTTTTGTCAGATTATCAAGAAACGATAAATTAAAAATCACGTTGCCAGATGGAGTACCACCAGCAGTAGCGGGGTCATTTTCCGTTCTGATTCCAGCTATCATCACGGTTATTTTGGTGGTGGCAACCGGAGTTTATATCGATAAGTTATCAGGAATGGACTTATGGACAATCGTACAGAAATTCGTATCCGCACCATTAAACAGTGTAGCGGATACTTTAGGAACAGCTGTTTTAGTTTATTTCTTAATCAACTTCTTATGGGTATTTGGATTACATGGGGCAAACATTGTTGGATCAGTAACAACACCCATCTTTACTCCTTTATTACTTGAAAATACACAAGCCTATGAAGCAGGGAAAACCGGAACTGAAATCCCAAATGTTGTGCATGGAGTAGGTGTCTTTTCTGTTATCGGTGGATCAGGATCAACATTAGGATTAATCATTGCCGTATTGATCTTTGGTAAAGTACAAGCAGAACGTACAGTCATCGGAATCTCAATTGCACCAGGATTATTTGAAATTAATGAACCTGTTATTTTTGGGGTACCTATTGTTATGAACCCTGTCTACATGTTACCGTTCATTGCCGGACCTACTATTTTAGCGGCATTGTCATACATTTTGATGGATATGGGAATTATTGAAAGAGTATGTTTATCTGCACCTTGGGTAACACCACCAATCTTATATCAATTTTTAGCCACAGGTGGTGGGATCAAAGCAGCTATCTTTACAGCAATTGAAATTGTTGGATTGACCGTTTTATGGATGCCATTTGTCATGATCTCAAACAAACAAAATGCATCAAAAGAATAAATAAATTATATAAAACGCATGTAAGTATATCTATTGACAGTTTAGCTCTTTTGATAAAAATAGCAGACTGTCAATTTTTAATATTTTCTTATCGTTATAAGATACGTGTTATGGTTATACATATAAATAATATTTATCAGTGAGTGTGACTTCGTAAAAGAAAAGACTGATAAATGTAAGGTTTACTTACACATCAGTCATTTTTAGTGTTTAATCTATATATTGTTTATGTATGTTGCCATCTGGTTTTGTTGAAAAATTATTGCAAGAGAGCACTTAAACTTATAATCTTGCAGCCTTTACTTTCATAATATTTCAGCATCTCATCTAATTTCCTTTTGTCATAGCTGGTAATGCAATCCGATAAGACATTAACTGTATAATTCGCTTTACGTAAGTTATAACAAGTTGATTTCACACAAGCGACCGCATCTGCTCCGGTAATGTAAAAATCAGATATTTCATTTTTGTGGATATAATCAACGAATGCTTCACTAGTTAAGGCATTCCCCTTATATTTTGTGAAAATATTTTCGGATACTATTTTTAGATCCGGAACTAGTTTGGCCCCTTGGGTATCGGGTTTAAATGTTCTTGTACCGGCGGATAAGTTTTCATGTCGTATATAAATCACATGAAAATGTTGATTAACCGCCCAATCAATCGCTTTATTAATGTTCTCAATAATATCTTTGTAATTCTTGGTTATGTCATTTTGAATATCAATAATGACTAAAGCCTTTTTTTGCATTCTCTTCTCCTCCTTCTTTACATTTTAAGTATATCATGCGATTGTTGACAGCATTATGGCAGCAATATATAATAAAATCAATAAATTTTAAAGGGGAATTCCATGAAAGTAGACAGGCTCATCAGTATTATAATCATCCTGCTTGATAAAAAGCGCATAAGTGCACAGCAGTTAGCAGATATGTTTGAAGTTTCACTGCGTACAATCTATCGTGATATCGATGCCATCGATCGTGCCGGGATTCCAATTCGGGCAATATCGGGAGTAGGCGGAGGTTTTGAAATCATGCCTAAATATAAGCTGGATAAACAAGTATTTTCGATGGCTGATCTCTCTGCTATCTTGATGGGGCTTTCCAGTCTTTCTAATATGATACGAGACGATGAACTAAGAAACGCTCTTATAAAGGTGAAAAGCTTGATTCCTGTTGATCAAGCAGAGGATGTTGAATTAAAAACAAATCAAATACATATCGATCTAAATCCATGGATGGGAAACAGCAGTATACAATCCTATTTAGAAATGATCAAAACTGCTTTAGAAGAAAAAAGAGTGATTTCCTTTGTATATATCGCTCACCATGGAAATAAAACAGTGCGTACCGTTGAACCGTATCAGCTTGTATTAAAAAGCAATCATTGGTATGTTCAAGGGTATTGTTATAAAAGAAATGATTTTCGTTTATTCCGACTCTCCCGTATCGCTAACTTGCGGTTATTAGAGAAAGCTTTTACACCTCGAGATTATCAAAAACCACAGTTAGAATTTGATGATATGTTGGCTAGTATGCAAATTGAAATCAAAATTCGTATTCACAAGTCAGTGTTAGACAGAGTCCTTGATTATTGCTCTTATGAATGTTTTTGCCCAGATGGTGATGAGCATTATATTGTTCGTTTCCCGTTTGTAGAAAATGATTATCATTACGATATTCTTTTAGGTTTTGGTGATAAATGTGAATGTTTAGAACCTTTGCATATCCGTACAAAAATGAAACAAAGAATACAAAATATGATCACTGTATATGGAAATTAGAGAATCCACGAAAACGATTAAGAAATTATTTATCTTAATCGTTTTTTCTATGAAGAAAATCATTCGTGAAGGCACATGGGTACGCAATAAACTTTTTTATATTGAAAGCAGACAGCATATTAAAAATCCATATTTAATAAGAATAAAAAACAGCCTTTAAGCCGTTATAAAAACTTATATTAAGGAGATAAACACAATTAAACAATATACCACCAATAAACTAATGATAAGACGAATGAAATTTTTGGAAGTTTTAATTGTATAGTCTCTCTTACCTTTGAGCAATAAGTAAAAAAGAGAAGATTTCTATTTTATCATCGGGGTTATTAGTTGTCTAACTGATTGTTTTCTCCTTGCTTCCATTATATGAAAATGATGATTAAATACAATGAATGAAAAAAGGTTGATATCTTTTTCATTATGTCATGTAGAAAAAAGAAACGTGATGTGAGAAGAACTTATCAATGGATAAAACATTTCTTCTTAATAAATGAGAAAAATGAGCAAGGAGATTATGTTATAATAAAAAAGAGGAGAGATTTTGATGAATGCTAATATGATATTTGGACTGCTTTTCATCTGTTTATCGATAGTCAGCGGTTATTTATATAAACGTTGTATGAAAAAATGGATTTTCAAGCTATTATTATGGGTGTTTCTTTATATTGGATTTTATTTTCTGTTATCAACGTCTTTAGTCATTATCCCTCTGGTATGTTATATGGTGATTATTTACTTCATATATAAAGAAGTGCCTACAGGAAAGGTGGACGAAAGAAAAAAACTACCGAAAATTGTTTGGACGCTGATTATATTTCTATTGATTTACTTGATTCCCGGATCTTTTTATCATATAAACCGAGAAATAACATTGGATAACGCATTAGAAAGCTTCCCTGATGTTACCCTTATGCAGGAAATTGTGGGAGAAGAAATTCCGATAAAAATGACTCAGGATGATTATCGACTTAATGATCGACTGATTAGCCATTCTATTATTTTTCAACCATTAGAAGAAAATACGATAATCGATATTCAACACGTATTTGCACAATCAAGACATACTATTTCCCAAAGTTTTGCAGATGCCGCTGATATAAAAAATAAGCCATTAAATCCAAATGAATTTTTTGTGAATGACTTTATTGTTTCTATTAAGTATGTAGAAAGGGAAGATGGATCAATGGAGATCAGATATAAAGCATATAACGATCAGATTCTTATCGAAGGATATGGAATAGTGCCCATTGAATGGATGAGTGAAGAGGATGAGGTGATCGTTAAAAATAAAGTGGTTAGAATTATAGAGGCGTTCTAGGGCTTACTCTATTGAGACAAAACGTGTATACTGATATTAGAAAGTGGGGATATGATGAATAAAGTATTGATGGAAAAATATGCAGATTTATTAGTAAGAACCGGGGTCAACTTACAGGTCGATCAAACATTGATTATTGAGTCACCGATTGACTGTGCAGAATTTGCAAGGCTGGTGAGTGAAAAAGCGTTTGAAGCAGGGGCAGGGGATGTAATTTGTCATTACAATGATCCAGTGTATCAAAAGATTAGAGCGAATCATCTTTGTGAAGAAAAAATAAGCGAAGTGCTGGATTGGCAGAAAGAAAGTTTAGACTATTATTTGAGACAAGGAGCGTGTTCGCTAATGCTGACTTCTCCGCAGCCTTATTTAATGTCGGATATGAATGCAAGCAAGGCAGGCGCTTTGCAGACCTTTACCAATGATCTAAGAAATGTTATTCGTGGTCGTATTGCGACGGATCATGTACAGTGGTGTATCGCCGCAGTACCGAATCAAAAATGGGCGGAAGCCATTATGCCAGATGTGAATAAAGACAAAGTATTAGATGAATTTTGGGCATTATTATTTAAATTAGCTTATGTTGATGAAACGAGTGACGCTAATGACAACTGGCGAGAAAATGCAAAACACCGTCAGAGATTGACAGAAAAATTAGATGAATTTCATTTGGATTCTATTCACATGACATCAAGTAATGGGACGGATATTACCTTTGGGTTCCATGAAGATTATAGTTGGGGGTCTAAAAAGAAAGAAGATTCAAAAGAAATTAAATATTCTCCTAATATTCCAACAGAAGAAGTGTGTACATCACCGGATAAATATCGTACGAATGGTATTGTCTATTCCACAAAGCCACTGATGTTGGGAGGGAAAATTGTCGATCAGTTTTCAATTCGTTTTGAAAATGGAAAAGTAGTTGAAGTCCATGCTGAAAAGGGAGAAGAACTGCTTAAAGACATAATCGATCAAGATGAAGGAAGCAGCTATTTAGGAGAAGTTGCGTTAGTTCCTTATCATTCACCGATTAGTGAAAGCGGACTGGTTTATTTTAATACGTTGATCGATGAAAATGCTTCTTGCCATATCGCTTTAGGAAAAGGATTTCCAAATACTGTAGGAGTGACAAGTCAAGATCCATCAGACTGGGAAGCAAAGCATTTAAACTATTCCAGTGTTCATGTTGATTTCATGATTGGTGCTAAGGATACAAAAATTATAGGACATACAAAAGAAGGAAAAGAAGTTATTATTTTTG
The DNA here is from genome assembly GCF_000829905.1 of Beduini massiliensis. Taxonomy (GTDB): domain Bacteria; phylum Bacillota_I; class Bacilli_A; order Erysipelotrichales; family Coprobacillaceae; genus Beduini; species Beduini massiliensis. The sequence goes on along the minus strand of NZ_CDPP01000004.1, from coordinate 94,239 downwards.
AAAATGGAGATTTCGCAATTTAGAAGATTGCGATTTCTTTTAATTTTGGAGAGAAGGGTATAAAGAAATCTTCGCAGATATAGTTTTACTAAATAAAATGATATGTATTTTTGTAATATGGTGCGTTGAAAATATTAATGATTAGCTAAAATAATGGATGTATCCTTTGAGCTAAATATGTTAGAATAAAAATGATATAAATAAAGCAAGAAAAGGAAGTACAATATGGAAGAATTTAGTATATCCAACGGTAATCTAAGTAAATATTATGGAACTGATGCAAATATCGTGATTCCCGAATCGGTGACATCAATTCAGGATTTTGCTTTTTATGGCTGCGAGAATTTAGAGACTGTAGTCATTTCTGAACATGTAACATCAATTGGAACACATGCTTTTTATGGCTGTGAAAAATTGGTATCCATTGAAATTCCCGAATCGGTGACATTAATTGGCGGTGGGGCTTTTTCATGCTGCAAAAGGCTGGAAACAATTACGATTCCTGAGTCCGTTAAATCGATTGGGAAAAGTACGTTTTACAAATGTGAGCGTTTAAAGAATATTTATCTTCCTGATTCGATTCAATCTATTGATCATAGTGCTTTTGCTTTCTGTACGAATTTAGAATCCATTCAATTACCGGCATCATTATTGAATATCGGTGAGAATGCCTTTGAGGAATGTGTCAGTTTAAAAGCGGTTATGATACCCGAAAGCCTCACCACTATTGGGAAGAAAGCATTTATTAACTGTGTGAATTTAAAGAACATCATAATATCTGAAAATTTAAAAGAAGTGGGAGAAAATGCATTTCTGACACGTAGTACGTTAACTTTTGAGTCCAATGATACTTTGTTTTTAAAACCTGTTTACTTTGATAGTAACTGGATGCTTAGTTTTAGAAGAAAAGAAGATGAAAGCTATAAATTTATCAATTCCTATCTTCCAAATTTAAACTTAACAGAATGGAAGCCCTATGCTAAACTCATTTTATTAGTAAATTTCTTAGAAACTTATTCAAGACATACCGGAAGCCAAAAAGAAAATTATGAACATGCCTGTCGTGAACATAAAATAGAACTGCTTGAATTTCTGATTAGTGAAAAGCGATACGCCCCTTTAAATCAAGCATTAGAGATTGGGGTTATTACTTCGGGAGACTTACAGCCTTATTTTGATAGTATTACGGATCGTGATCAAAAAGTAAAATTAATGGAATACAAAAATAAAGAAAGTCAAAGGGAATCTCTATTAAGTAATTTAGAAGATGAGCTGATGAATATGTTTTAAATGGCAGTGATGCCATTTTTTGTTTACAGAAATTAATTTCATATTATAAAAAATTTCTTTTATGTGAAAAAAGTATGATACAATAACGCTAGTTTTGCTTAGCAGTAAATAAATTGAGATAAAGTAAGGTGGAAAATATGGATAATGAATTAATTGATATATGTAATGAAATATTTAAAAACTTAATCAGTCAGATTACAATGCACCTCAGATTCATGGATATTGCTTTAGCAAAGTATATTTTTGTACCGAATTCTACCTCTATTGAATGCGATGGCATCTACTTATACTATGATCCTATTTATTTGATTAAGACATTCAAGAATAATCCGAATTCACTAACACGCGGATATTTACATATTGTGCTTCACTCCGTTTTTAGACATCAATACTTAACATTTAACTGCAATCGCCAACTATGGAATTTGGCGTGTGATATCGCTGTAGAAAATATGATTATTGAGTTGAATCTCGATTGCATGGAGATTGCTAACAGTGAAGAAATGAATAAAGAAATTGATAAGCTGAAAAGTAAGATTAATCTTTTAACGGCACAAAAAGTTTACCATTATTTACAAGATGAACTTAACTCGGATCAAATAAAATGGCTAAGTGATTTATTTTATTTTGATGATCATTCACGCTGGTATTCGATTCGTGATATCACAAACAGTTCGACAAATTTATATGGGGAAGAATCTAAGGATGATCCAACTAAATCCGGTAGAAATCGGTTTGACAATGCGTCACATGAATCTGATGATCCGGATGATGAATCAAAGCAGGATCGTGAGGAATCTGATGATCAGAATAAACCAAACGATGAGTTAAGTGATCAGGAAATTATTAAGATTAAAGATTCTATGAAAGAATGGAAAGAAATCTCAGAAAAGATTGAGACGGATCTGGAAACTTTTTCTAAAGAATATGGGGAACAAGCCAGTTCAATGGTGCAGTCTTTAGCTCGTTTAAACAGAGAAAAATATAATTATACAACTTTTTTAAGAAAGTTTATGACAACCGGTGAAAAGCAGATGATCAATGATGAAGAATTTGACTATGTCTTTTATACTTATGGATTGCAGCTATATAAAAACATGCCGTTGATTGAATCTTTAGAGTACAAAGAGACAAAGAGCATTCGCGATTTTGTGATCGCAATTGATACATCGGGATCGGTTTCTGGTGAGATCGTACAATCTTTCTTGCAGAAAACGTATAATATCTTCCAGCAAAGAGAGAACTTCTTTAATAAATTTAATATCCATATTATTCAGTGTGATGCTCAAATCCAGCATGACCAAAAGATTACAAGTTTATCGGATTTTGATCATTATATTCAAAATATTGAAATACATGGATTAGGGGGAACCGACTTTAGACCGGTCTTTAATTATGTGGATGAGTTAATCATGAAGAAGGAATTTACGGATTTGGAAGGACTTATTTATTTTACCGATGGAGATGGGAATTATCCGAAGAAACAACCGGATTATTTAACCGCTTTTGTCTTTTTAGACAAAGGGAATTTAGTGGACGCTAAAGTTCCTTCATGGGCAATTAAATATATATTAGATGAAGATGAAATAATAAATGAACAGATGGTGGAGGAAAAGTAATGAATATAAAAGAAGCAAAACAGCAGATAAAGAATGCGATTATAGCCTATTCGACAAAAGATGAATTTGGGAATGCCTTAATTCCTGTCAGCAAGCAAAGACCCGTTTTCTTAGTAGGAGCACCGGGTATTGGAAAAACAGCGATTATGGAACAGATTGCTCAGGAATTGGATATTGCCTTAGTTTCTTATTCCATGACACATCATACCCGTCAAAGTGCCTTGGGATTGCCTTTTATTGTGGATAAAAAATATGGAGATGAGGAGTACCATGTTTCAGAATATACGATGAGTGAAATCATTGCATCTATTTATGAAGCAATGGAAGCAACACATAAAGACAGTGGTATTTTATTCCTTGATGAGATTAACTGTATCTCAGAAACATTGGCCCCTTCAATGCTGCAGTTTTTACAATATAAGACGTTTGGCAGACATCAAGTACCTGAGGGATGGATCGTCGTAACCGCAGGGAATCCCCCTGAATACAACAATTCCGTTAAAGAATTTGATATTGCAATGTGGGACCGTCTTAAAAAGATTGAGGTAGAAGCAGATTATGAAATTTGGAAAGAATTTGCTGTTAATACAAATGTGCATCCTGTAGTCACTTCATATTTGAGTATCAAGTCAAATAATTTCTATAGTATATCAACGACTGTGGATGGAAAAAGTTTTGTTACTGCCAGAGGTTGGGATGATTTAAGTCAGATGATCATTCTTTATGAGATGAACAACATCGAGGTGGATTATAATTTGATTGCTCAATACATTCAAGATGAAATGATTGCGAAAGATTTTGCCCATTATTATCAATTATTCCATAAATATCAAGCAGATTATAAGGTGGATGCAATCCTTGATGGAACAAGTACGAATGATATTAAACTGCGTGCTAAAAACGCAAAATTTGATGAGAGATTATCTCTGATTTCATTGATTATGTCTCAATTGGACGATACGATCTCTAAAACGGTGGAATTAGAAGATGCGTTAAGAAAAGTAATGGGGGAAATAAAACAAATTCAAGCTATCAGCAATACAAAAGAAGAGTATATTTCAAATATTACAACGAAGATATCCGAATTAAAGACAGAATTAAACCAAAAAGAATCAGGGAATGCACTCTCTAGTGAATATCAAGCACAAGTGTACCATGCCATTGCTTTACTCAATACCATCGTTGAGACCCTGAAATTAAGTGATCGTCAGGAAAAACCGGCTAGTTTAGTAAAAGGCGTATTGCAAAAAGAATTGGGAGAACTGAAAAAAGAGGATGAAACGGCTCAAAATGCTTTAAATCGTACCTTTGAATTCTTTGAAGAAGTTTTTGTGGAAGGACAGGAAATGCTGATTTTAGTCACTGAAATGACAATTAATAAAGGGATTTCTAAATATATTTATTCTCATGGATGTCAGAAGTATTATGAACATAATAAGCAGTTATTGTTTGAAGATAAGCAGAATGAATTGATGGAAAAAATTGATGCAATCAATCTGTTGGAGATTGAAGATTAGTATAAAATATATTTGATTAAATCACGATGGGACAATTTTGTCCCATTTTTTTGTTATATGCTAATCATCGCTGCATAATAATGTTTTTTATCTCAATTAGAAGAATAATTGAATTTATCATATTTTTTTAAACAATGATTAATTTTATAATTATTCTAACAAATGTATTAAAATTAAATTATATTGTATTATATTTCTAAAACTGTTACGATATATTTAATAAGTATAATAAGTTTGGGGAGAATATTTTAGGACGATTGTACTAATACATATTATTGTTGTAACTTTATTTGAAAGTAGCATAAGGGGGAAAGGGATATGCTAACAATAAAAGATTTAGAAATAAAATTTGATTCACCCATCTTGAAAGTTGATGAAATCACCTTTAATTATGGAAATATTTATGGAATAACTGGGGAAAGTGGAAGTGGTAAAAGCTGTTTTTTAGATTGTGTAGCTTTATCCAATAATCATGGTGATTTTACATACTTGTATAATCATCAAAAGATAGAGGATTATGATCGTTTTAGACAAGAACACATTGCTTATTTGAGTCAGCAGGAAAATTTGCTTAACGAACTAACATGTCAGCAACATATTGAATTACTTTGTCATCATCAAGAGTTAAAGGATACTTTGTTAAATCAATTTTTGATTGATTTTGAATTAACGGCTTATCCAAATATGTTATCTGGTGGGGAAAGGTTAAGATTTTCTTTGCTTTTAATGTATTTAAGTCGTGCTGATATTTTAGTGCTAGATGAAGTCACAGCTTCATTAGATGAGGATAACGCAATAAAAATTGCTGATTTAATTAAAAAATTAGCGCATGAAGAAAACAAGATGATTATTGTAGCAACACATGATCCAATATTGAAAGAAATTTGTGATACTTTATATCAAATCGAATACGGTGAACTGATTTTAAAAGAAAAGAAATTAGAGCATGTTGTTGATCATCCAGTTACACAAAGACCTGTTCGTGGAAACTTCTTTAAGAATTTAGTTTTTCCACAATACAAAAATATGACGAATAAAAAATTAATTTTAATGATGCTTTCTATCTTAATGCTTTGTATAAGTTTGACTGGTATTCAAGTTGGATATACACATTCAGAAGGATTTAATGATCTTATAGAAACGGTTGGTAGAGAACAAAGCTATATAATGAGTAAAGATCAATGGATAAATAATAACATATTACCATTTTCTACAAATGAGGTCGAGAGTTATATGAATAGTAACCCAGATATAGTGAGTTATTACCCATTTTCCAATTTTATGACAGCATCAGCATATATTGATCGAAGAACATATATCAAAAGTGATGATAATGAAACAAACATACTGGTTGATTTAGAAAATACAGATGGGAGTTTTTTATATCGGTATACAGTCAGCCAGGCCGACGAAGAAAGAACAATAACAAAAGAAGTAGATACCAAACGAATAAGTAGTGAACCTATCTATCCTTATTTTGATGAATCTGCTTTAGATTATAAATGTACACAAATAGTAGATGTGGATGGGATTTACTTATCTGCCTCATTTGCCGCGGCATTAGGAATTGCCTCTTTGGATGAGAATACTACTGTTACGATGAACTTTTTAGTCCCCACTGCAAGAGTCCAGCTTCAAACTAAAGACCATAATACTTCAGAAATTTTATTTGAAACCTCAAAATTTATTCTTTATGATGTCGAAATGATGACTTTTAAAGTAAGGGGAATATTAGATCGTCAATATATTCAGCCTACTAAAAATTTTCTTTTTTATCTTGAACATGAACGATACAATGAAATCTTAAATGCTCATACGCAACAAATTATTCCTAGAATAGATACGACATCTCGCACGGATTATTATTCAAACGTAATTTCATGGGGATATACAGATAAGATGGCAGAATTATGCAATAGTAGTTTTGCTAGATTTAGTGGTCAAGAAACAGATATTAGCATTATATTAGAACCATTTAGACATAATACGTATACATTGTTTACAAAAAAGAATATGTCCGTAAAGTCAATTGAAAAAGACCTTAAAGCAATGAATGAGAATTATGGATTATTAAACATAGGAGAAGTGATGAATACGTCTAAAATGAATATGGATATTTTAGATCAGTATTTTAATTCTTTTAGTTTAGTCTTTATTTTCGCAGTTATAATATTTAGTTTTGTCATTAATCATTTTAACAAATCTAAGAGATCAGAAATGCTATCTATTCTATTACGGCTAGGTTTCTCAAAGAACGAATACAAAAAATATTTAACAAGTGATATTAAGTTTAATATATTAGTGACTATTGGATTTGGTTTAACTTTCTTATTTATAGCAAATATCTTTGCTTTAATCTTTAAATTTATGAACTTTAATAGTTTATATTTAAAATCGTTATTGATTGTTGTGATTGGAATAATTCCATTGTCAGTGTTACTTGTCATTATACAAAACTTATCTAGTTACTCATTGGTAAAGAACAATGATAAAGATTGATCACATACACATTAAAAAGAAAAGAACGATTTTAGATGATGCTTCCATTGTAATCTATGACCATGCCATGAATGTTGTTTACGGAGCTAGTGGAAGCGGTAAAACGCTATTGTTATATATTGCTGGCTTATTACAAACGAAAGATGAGTTCGATTATTCATTTGATGGAATTCAATTGAATGACTTATCCCATGAACAACGGGCTACTTTTATTAAAAAAAATATAAGTTTTGTATTTCAAGAGAATACTTTAATAGAATATGCAACTGTTTATGATAATCTTAAGTTAGCTTTTATCCTGCATCATAAAACATATTCAGATGAATTATTTATGCATATGCTTCAAGATGTTCGCTTAAATATTCCATTGAAGCAAAAAATAAGTGAATTAAGCAGGGGACAAAGACAACGATTATGTATCGCCATTGCACTTATTAAAGAACCAAATCTTCTAATCCTAGATGAACCTACCAGTTTCCTAGACAGGGAAAATGAAGCCGCAATCATAAAAATAGTAAAAGAGATTTCTGTAAAAAGAGGAATTGCAGTACTTGTGGCATCTCATTCTCAAGAGGTAAGGAATGCCGCTGACCATTTATATGAAATAAAGAATTGTCAGATTTTACCAAACAATGAGGTCATTGTAGAAAATACATCGGAAGTAATAAAAAAAGAGCGAACACCATTATCCTTTATCTATGAATATATTCGCATCTATCTGTTTCATCATACTAAAGAATATGTTAAATTATTTTGCTTAATCCTATTGGTCTGCAGTGCAGTATTATTTAATAAGAATTTTTCTCAATTTTATATAACCCGTCAAATAAATAATTTGAATGAGCAGTTAGATAATGGGATTGTACTTTATAGCGAAAATACAATCGATTATTCTATGCTTGACCAAATATTGGAGATTGATCACATAGAAAGTGGCTATTACAATAAGGGCATTGAGGTTATACGTGTAGAAGATGGAAAAGAAGATGTCATTACTGCTAGAATCGTATATCCAGAGCAACGACAATTCTCTGATTCCGGAGTTTATGTCAAAGAGGATGAAGCAAACACAAGTCAACACTATTATTTGTTAGAAGATACAATAAAGATAGAGCTACCTGTTGTTGGTCATATTCCAAATGATTATCAAGATCCTGTTTCAAATCAAAAAAGTACAATCGTAGTGTCTTATGATAAAGTAAAGAATTTTATAGATCCACAAAATATAGTGGTTGTATTCATTGATAGTATTGAAAATACATTTATGGTTCAAAAACAATTACTTCAGTTAGGGAATGGAATATTTGTCTATCCGATGGCACAAGAATTGAATTTAATCAAAGACAACTTGGATATATTGACAAAACTAAGCAGTATTTTTAGTTTTGTTATTATTGGTATTTCCTCACTTGTCATTGTTGGAATTTATACGAAATCTTTTTCAAACAGAAATAAAGAGTTTCAAATTTTAAAATCAATGGGACTATCCAATGGTGATATTATGAAAATGATTTTATTAGAGTTAAGTACATTTTTAAGTTGTTGTTGGATCGTCTTTGTAGGAGTTGAAATGCTTTTACCTAATATATTATCGGGATATGGATTATTAATGGGAATGTTATATATATCTGTTTTAATGATTTTTGTTTCTATATATACAGTACAAAAATGCTTGAAAAAAGAAATAGCGGATGTATTAAGAAGTTAAGGGAGAGATGAATATGCTTGAAATACATGACTTATCAATAGAGTATGAATATCCGTTAATAGAAAAAAGTAGTCTTGTTTTAAATGCTGGGAAATTAATTTCTTTGGTTGGCCCAAGTGGATGTGGTAAAACTAGTATTTTGGAATCCATTGCCTCTGTCAATAAGAAAAATATCGGAAGTTTTATCTACAGGGGTGAGAATTTAACAAAACGGAATTCTCAATATATCGATATGTTTAAATATCAGCATATTTTCTATATAAAGCAGGATTATGCTTTTATTGATTCATTGACTTGCTATAACCATTTGTTGCTAATGCACCCAAATTATCAGAGAAAGGATATATTAGAAGTTTTATCGATGGTTTCTTTAGAAATTGATGAAAGTATTTATCCTGACAACTTATCTACAGGTCAAAAACAGCGCTTTTATTTAGCGTTAGCTATAGCGAGTGGTGCAGATATTATCCTTTGTGATGAATTAACAGCGTCTTTAGATCGATTGAATAAAGATAAGGTATTAAATCTTTTAGAATATTTAGCTAAAAATAAGAATAAGACAATATTATTTGCTACGCATGATCAAGAAGTTGTCGATCGTTGCGATGGTATTTATGAAATTAAAGATTGCCATGTCGAGGAGGTGACAAAAGCGGGGGAAGATAGCGGTCAGGAGATAATGCCATCAAGAAAGAAAATTACATTTCTTCATATGATGAAATGTCAATTATTAGGTATGAAACATAAATTAGGGAATCTTCATCTATACTGTCTGTTTACAATGGTAATCGTCATTGCATGTGGATTAGGTATTATATTCGGTTCTCAGGAAACTATAAACAACCAACACATTTATGCATTGTTGGGGAATGATCAGTACTATCTTACGAATAAGTATGTTCCTGAACAAAAGAGCACTTATTCAGAGTATAATCCACCTTTTAATGATGAATTTATTGAGCAATTAAATAAAGTAAAAACAATTAATGCTTTATACCCATATTATCAATTACCTATGAATATTCGATATCTTAATAGTGATGCTGAATTTGTGGATCATTTATCTGATAACTATATAGTTAAAATAAATAATATAGAAAAAAAATATGATAAAAATTCACCACAGTTTAATACTTTTCCGTATTATCAAGAAGACTACATGGACGAAAAATGTCAAGGACAAACGTACAATAGCAATGGAGTTTATCTTACTTATGATGCTGCTAGAAGTTTAGGAATTAGTTCTCTTGATGAACCGACTACGATTGAATATACTGTCTTGATCCCTGTAGGTTATAAAGATAATAATTCTATATCTTTTGCTGATGAAGCGGGGATAGTAAATGCTGATAATGGGTTAAAAAAAGATTTTTATCAAGAATGTACGATTACACTTCCAATTTCCGGGATATTGGATATGGCCCATGTAAGTTATGGTGGATCGAATAATATTTATGTTCCTTTTGACTATTTAAATACCATCTTTGAAAGTGAAAGTCCCGAATATAAATTTAATACGTATGTTGCTTATGTGGATGATAACTTTGATAGTGAGGAATTTACAGAATTTATGAGTCAATATAATTCGCATTTAGATGTTTTTAATTTAAGAAGTCATTTTACTGAAATTGACTATTCTATTTTGAATACTGAAAAAATGATGATAACAGCTGATGTTATATTGATTATAACCGCTATCCTCTTATCCTTTGTTTATGGTTTATATTTACGCAAAGCGAATAAGCAATTAGACGAAGTATTAGCGGGATATGGATATAACCATAAACTTAGAAAGAAATATCATCAAGCAACGGTCGTGGGACTTATCGGAATCATCGCAATTGGAGCATTTTTGATTGGTAATATTATTTATTTTGCGCTAACTACGGCTCATGTCATTTACCGTTTTTATAATTATCAATATTTATATTTTGGCATGTTAGTTATTATATTGGGGTTATCTATCCTTTTACCATGGGTGAGTTATCTACCAACTTTAATAAAGAAAGAAGACCATTATGATTGAAGTCAATCATATCACGATTTGTTATAATAGAACCTTATTGGAGGACGCAAAAATTTCTTTACCTCAAGGGAAAATGACATGCTTAATCGGTAAAAGTGGCATTGGTAAAAGCAGCTTATTGTATGTTTTGGGATTAATCAGTAAAATAAATTATAAAACAGAATATAATTTTAATGGATATCCAATTAATTTAAGAGATGACGAAGAAAAATCTTTATTTAGAAGGCAACATATTGGATATGTTTTCCAAGAGAATAATATTTTAGAATATATGACCATTGAAGAAAACTTTCGATGGCTTGCTCAATTAAGCGGTAAATCGATCGATGATACGGCTATGCACACATATCTGAGGTTAGTAAGACTATCAAATTTAAGCATAAAAAAATATCCTAAAAATATAAGTGGTGGTGAACGACAGCGTTTAAATATTGCTTTAGCTTTATCAAAAAAACCAGATTTGTTACTACTGGATGAACCTACAAGTGCGTTGGACAAAGAAAATAGACAACAATTAATATATATATTAAAAGATATATTAAATTATGGAAAAATGACGATATTGGCAGTTAGTCATGATGAACAATTAAAGAATGAAAGTGATTGTGTTTATGAAATAAACGATAAGAAAATAAAACTGGTATCAGGAAAAATACAAAATAATAACAACAATAAAATTAAAATTGAAAAAAAGCAGAAACTCAATAAACCCTTATTAACTTATGCACTTACTCAATTAAAACGGAATATCAAGTTCTATTTGATCGGATTTTTCTTTAGTGGAATGGTTTTAGGTAGTTGTGTCTTTTTTCAAGGGTTCAACAAGGACTATCAGATAATGATTGATAAGACATTTGGTGATTCGAGGTTAACCGAAATTCGGGCTGCGAATGTAAATTGGTCCAAAGAGACTTATCATCAGATTGAAAATGATAGTCGTGTGACAAAAATATATCCTTATGAGCAATATATAGTTCATTCAATCCAAATTGATAATGAACTTATCGAAAAAGAGATGGTTGTCGAATTCTATAATGAGCAAATGCTTACAGGGAATGGTATTTATATTAGTAAATCAATTCAACATTTAACTAACTCTAATAGTAAGTTAAATATCCAAATGAATGGAATAGATTATGAATGGATGATATCTGGTGAGATTCCAAAAGACTATGCTTCCTTGTATCAATCAAATAAAAATGTTATACTAATTCCCTTTAATGAGAGTGATAGGGTGTTAAATGATTATCTTATTTATGTTAATGACTTGAAAAATGTGGATGCCGTGATGAAATATATCAGGAATTTGAATCCTAATGCTCAACTGCAAAATCAGAGCAGCTCTATTGAGTTGATACAAGAAACAGTTCACAGTATAAGCCGTATCGGAGTTGTTTACACAGGGATTATTCTTGTCGTTATTGTATTAATGCTTTATGCAATATATAATCGCATCATTTCAAATCGCAAATTGGAAATATTGCTACTCAAGGCAAATGGATTAACTAAGAAGAATATACGATTTGTATTTAATACTGAAATTATTTTTCATCTAACATTTATGACGATATTTAGTTTAATCAGTTACTTTATTTGCAGTATTGTATTTTATCAATATTATCATATGAATATGCAACCCGATATTTTAGTCAATAGTTTAAAGTGCTTTCTGCTTAGTAGTGGTAGTGTATTAATGATTAGTGGGATAAATTTATATCGTCTAAATAAAAATGAATCAAGCGAATTACTGCGTAGATAAATGGTCTTTCATCTGTTGAAAATTGGAGCTAGTATTAAATATTGATGGGACAATTTTGTCCCATTTTTCTATGATTAATATAGAAGAAACTTATATACGTTAATGTAATTCAAAAATAAATTGATAAATCCAATAAGAGGATTTTTTTCATATTATGGCGAATAAGTTATTTTAGAAAACTTTTTTATAGACAATAATATACGCTTTCAAGAAGAGTGTTTATATGAAGATACGATTTTTACTTGTGAAACAGCGTTATGTTGTAAAAAGGTAAACTTTATAGATAATATGAATGATGTATTCTATTGTGAAATAAGAATTGCTGACTTATTCTATGCTTACCAATTTGGATGTGTAAGAAAAAATATGTCTGACTATTATAAAATTTAATTGAATATATCAGTTGATTATGTATTTCTACGGTGGGTAGATAGGAAAAATCAAAGGATTATGGTAGGATACAAGAGAGGTGAGACATATGGATAATAAAACAATTGGACACTTTATCCACCAATTAAGAATAGAAAAAGGATTTACTCAACAAGAGTTAGCGGATCAGTTAAATGTGACGAATAAAGCCATCTCTAAATGGGAATGTGGTCGTGGTTGTCCGGATATTTCGTTATTTGAAAAGTTAAGTGAAGTGCTAGGGGTATCCGTTATTGAATTATTAAACGGGAAGCATTTGGAAAGGCCACTGCCCCAACAAGAAATATTAAAAACTTCAATTGATTATTCCGATAAGATCGTCAAAGAGAATTCCCAGCACCTAAATACGCGTATGGTCATATTGGGATTGGTCATCTTATTTTGCGTAGGATTCTTTTTGCTGCCATTTCTTAATCAAACGATCTTTCACTTTCCAGAAATGACACAACCTATTTACACACCTCTTAATATTGATTCAAAAGACACAACAAATCTATTCAGCAGTCAATATTTTCACTCTTTAGAACGTTTCCACACGGCTTATATTGGCGATAATTCAAAAGTTGGGAATTTGATTAACGCCTTACCATTAAATCAATATGGTTATTCAATAGAAATTTTAAGTGAAGATTATCAGTTGAATGTCTATTATCATGATGTGAGTTGGAATATTGATACTCTAAATGGGGATGAACAGTATGTCTATAAATCAATATTGTATAATGCTTTAGCCACCTTTAGTTATATTGATAATATGAATGCCATTCAATTTTATTTCTCAGATCAAAATATGAAAATCAATCGGGCGGATTTTAATCAGTTATTTATTAGTCAAAACACAGAAGGAAGACTAAGTGAACTGCTGAAAATGTTAGAGGATGATCAAATTGTTGAAGAAAAAATACAATTTTTAAACATTTTGTGACATTTTGTGATGAAATCTATTTCTTTTTATGATATTCTATAGGTAGGGAATAAAAGGAGAAATATTATGAAAAAATTATTAGTTGGCTGTTTAGCCCTTATGTTGCTAGCAGGATGCAGTTCATCAAAACCATTAGAAGAAAAGTATGTGTATTCGTTTGAGGATGAGGGACTTGTTTATGAAGAAGTCGTCACTTTAAAAGGGACTCTGAAAGGGAAAACAGATTGGTTAGACGAAACTTCAAGTGAATTGACAGTTACTTTTACAGATGATGCAACTTATCAGGAATTTATCGGAGATTTAGAAACAGAATCTGAAGCCTACCGTGCATGTCCGGGTGGAAACAATGGAACGGATTGCAGTAAATATGTTACTTACGATTATTCAATCGAAGAAAATAAATCTTATAAAAGCAAAGAAACGATTGATTATAAAACAGCTAGAAAAAATAAAGATGCTGTAACTTATGATCAGCCTTATAAAAAAAATGAATATTTTTCATTTGATAAAACTGCTGAAGAATTGGTAAGTCAAGGATACGTTAAACAATAAGCACAGATGACAAAATCTGTGTTTTTTTGTTTATAACAGTTGTTTTATATATCTTCGCAACAGGTAAAATATATGGTATACTTTTACCGGTAAAGAGAAGGTGAATATATGTATAAGAAACATTATGAAGAACTTTATCAAAATGAACAAAGTATTCTTCAGAAGCTGAAAGAGACATCCAATCGTTACACTTTTTTAAGAGCTATTGTCTTGGTTGTTTTTTTGCTTTTTGTCTATATTAATATCACGGATTTAAGTATTCCTTATTTTTCAATGCTGGGCATCTCCATCCTTACCTTTATAGGATCGGTTTGTTTCCATGGGAAAATAAAGAAGCAACTCAATTATCATACAAATAAGGTAACCGTATTAAAGCAGTATTTAGATCGATTTAATTATGATTGGTCTGAATTTAAAGAGACCGGTGAACGTTATAAAAAGAATGATTATTTCATTGCTAAAGATTTAGATTTATTAGGAAAACATTCACTATTTCAATATCTAAATGTTGCGAAAACATCATTAGGTCAGCAAAAATTAGTTGATAGCCTTGTTCATCCTGGTTATTCTTTAGAGGAATTAAAACAGCGTCAAACAGCTGTAAAGGAATTAGCTGAAAATGTTGTTCTCTCCATTGAGATTCAAACATTACTGGTGGATACAAATAAAAAAGACGATGTTGCGGCCTTAGAGGAATTTTTGAAGAAAATACAAATGGGGATCAAACCTCAGCGATATGCTTGGGTCGTTCGGCTTATTACCCTTACTCTTATGATTTTGGGACTGCTTCAAGTATTCGGTGATGCTAGCGGATCGGTGATATTTTTAGGAATCTTAGTCAATTTATTAGTGGCAAATATTGGTGGATTAAGCTATCATCGCCATTTTGAATTAGTCCATTCGATTTCCAAATCATTAAATCGTTATCAGAATATTTTTACATTGATCCAAAAGAATCAATATCAATCCCCATATTTAATAACTTTATTGAAAGATATCCAAAATGGAAAAGCAGCACAGGGCATTCATGATATTTATCAGGTAAGCGAAATGATCAGTCAGCGTCAAAATGTAATCGGAAATTTCTTTTTGAATGGATTGGTGATTTATGATCTGCTGTGTATTGACCAATTAGCTAAGTGGAAAAAGAATTATGGTGAGGAAGTCATGACTTGGTTTGATCAATTCGGAGAACTTGAGGCCTTGCTTAGTTTAGCGATTATTCCTCAGACGAGAAGGGTCACGACGTATCCGACTTTAGTAGAAAGTCCTCTAATGATGGATTTCAATGATGTCTATCATCCGTTAATGGATCAAGATGAAGCTGTAGCGAATCCATTCCACTTAGTTCATCAAGCGAATATTATCACGGGCTCTAATATGTCCGGTAAAACAACTTTTCTAAGGACATTAGGAATCAATATGGTATTGGCTTTTGCGGGAGGTGCAATATGCGCAGAAAAAGCAACTTTATCTTATATGCATGTCTTGACTTCTATGCGAATTGAAGATGAATTAAGCAGCGGAACCTCGACTTTCTATGCAGAGTTAAAACGAATAAAGCAGATGATTGATGAAAGTGATAAAAATATTCCGATTTGCTGTTTTATTGATGAAATCTTCAAAGGGACAAATTCGGCAGATCGTATTGTTGGTGCTAAAGCTGCTATTGAGCGGCTAATGAAAGAGAATGTATTGGTTTTTGTATCTACACATGATTTTGAATTATGTGACTTAGAAAAGACCCTGCCTGTCAGCAATTATCATTTTAGAGAAGATTATGCCGATAAGCAGATTACCTTTGACTATCGGATTCGTCTAGGGCGTTGCCATACAACCAATGCTCGCTATTTATTAGAGATGGTAGGGATCATTAAAGATCTTTAATGTCGTTGTTTAATATAGGTCCTCTTTAAATAATTACATGGACGTATTCGCAGATGAAAATGGACATGGGCTGTGGTGATACATAGTCCTGCAACACAGTTGAAAAACTTGGTTGTTTATAGATGAAAACCGAAAAATAAGAAGAACTCATCGAGGATGAGTCTTTTTTGTAAAGATTCAGTCTGATTTTTTAAGAATAAGTAAAATAAATATTTATCCCTTGGCAAAAAAGTAAGCTTTGTATATAATAAATGAGGAAAGAAGGAACGTTATGAAAGCAAATTACCACACACATACACCACGTTGTCATCACGCACGTGGGAATGAAGAACAATACATTGAAGCAGCAATCAAAGCCGGACATCGTGTGATCGGATTTTCAGATCATTCTCCTTGGCATTATAATTCTAAGTTTGTACCAACTATGCGTATGAAGTTATCTGAATTAGATCATTATATAGAAACTTTAAAAGCATTGAGAGAAAAATACAAGGATAAAATAGAAGTGAAAATAGGATTGGAATGTGAATATTATCCTCAATATATGGATTGGCTGAAAGAAACGTTAAAGGAAAAAGAAATCGATTATATTCTATTAGGAAATCATTTCAAGGATAGTGATGAGCATGGGCCTTACTATGGAACGAAGACAGCCGATGACCGCATATTGAAACGTTATGTGGATGATGCGATTGCCGCAATGAAAACGGGGCTATATTCTTATGTGGCACATCCCGATGTTATTCATTATTATGATGCTCAAAGCCCTATATACAAAATAGAGATGGAACGTTTGTGTAAGGCGGCAAAAGAAATGAATATTCCTTTGGAATTCAATTTATTAGGATACAGCACTCAGCGTCATTATCCAAATGAGAATTTTTGGGAAATTGCTGCTAGAATTCAAAATACGGCAATCTTAGGCATTGATGCTCATGATTTGTTTCAATATGAAGATGAAAAATGGGAAGCGAAAGCTACCCAATATTTGAATGATTTAGGTATTCAATTAATTGATGAAATCACGTATTTAAGATGAAAATGAGTTTGGAAGAGCTCCTGACTCTTTTTTATTTTATGTAATTTTCAGCTTTAGTGATTATGTTCATTGAAATAAAGATATAAATAGAAAAATCAAGAAGTAAGCACCATCTCGATAAAAAAGAACATGAGATGTACATAAAGCTGTGAATTTTCCAAATTATGTGGTTGTGCAGCATTTTTGAAAACAGGAATGCAGTGATTAAATAAATGAGAGCGAGATGGATCTTCGATTGCGCTTAACAGTAATTTGTAAGCAGGGCAATGAAGAAGGTAACGTCCTACTCTATTTTCACCTTTAAAAATATTTCCGGTATTCGAAAAAACAATGACACAATCGTCTTTTGAAAGGGTGGTTAGCTGTGAGTAATCATTGACAATGATAATGACTTTTTCTCTACGGGTATAACTCAACGAAAGCTGAATATGCTGTGTCACAACATTCATTGAGACCATTGAAACAAGATAGATTTTAGGATAATAATCAAAAACATCTCGAACAAATTCAATGTCTTTTTTTTGAACCGCATTTAAAAAAGGCAGAAGCCTTTGATTAAAATAACGATCAATATTATCAGGGGTTAAATGCAATGGCTGAACATTTTGAGATAAGATAGAGTGCTGTTTTAAAGCTTTGGCATTAAATGTACAATCATGACGAAATATTTTATAATTCTCATACCCCAACTGATTAATTAGCCTAGAAATGCTGGAGGTAGAAGTTTGACAGCATTTTGCCAGTTCCTCGATTGTCATTTCACCAACTTTATCAAAATGACACTTCACAAAATCAGCAAACCAATACTCCATTCGATCCGGTGCGGATTCATTTATGATTTGGTTTAACTTATCCATTAAATGCATAGTCATTTCCCTCCTCTTATTGCTTTATATTTTACCTTAATTATCAATAAATTAAAAGGGATGGATTATTGTTTGCGTTAGAAAAGAGAAGTAAAATAAAGCAAAATGCCTGTGGAAACAATGGAGTGAACATATGCAAATAAAAAATAGGAACACCTAAGTATTCCTTACTAATTATATAAAATAAAAAGAAGATATCTAACAACCTTCTGCGTTACGTTTTAGAATGGTGGTTCCGGCCGGAATCGAACCAGCGACACGAGGATTTTCAGTCCTCTGCTCTACCGACTGAGCTACGGAACCATAATGGCGGTCTGGACGGGACTCGAACCCGCGACCTCCGCCGTGACAGGGCGGCATTCTAACCAACTGAACTACCAGACCATAATGGTTGCGGGAGAAGGATTTGAACCAACGACCTTCGGGTTATGAGCCCGACGAGCTACCAGACTGCTCCATCCCGCGATATGAAATTTTAAAAATGGCGGAGGTTGAGGGATTCGAACCCCCGCGGGGCTTCCACCCCCTGTCGGTTTTCAAGACCGATCCCTTCAGCCGGACTTGGGTAAACCTCCGTCAACATCTAAATAATACATGATATTTAAAGACATGTCAATAAAAACTACCTGCTTCCTTTATTGCAGATATGAACACTGTTATTTTTGATGGTTTAGAACGCTTTTAGTTCAATATAAAAGATTGCTATATTTTATGATTCTTATATGAATTCCCAGAAGTAATACGAATTAAATCATATAAGTAACTTTATATACCCATTATTTTCTTTCCAAAAAGGTGTGCTTAGCATATAATAGCGTTGAGGTGAAAAAGATGAACATAGTTGTATTAACAGGTGGAAACAGCAGCGAAAGAGATGTCTCTTTATCTTCTGGGACATTAATTCATAAAGCATTGGTAGAAAAGGGATATCAGGCTATTTTGATTGATGTTTGCGAAGATTTACCTGTCATAGAAAATAAAACCTTATTTGAAAGTCGAAAGAATTTTATCGGCGATGCAGCGATTACCGCAAAGCCGTTTATCTTAAATGAAAGTCATCTGGCAAAAAAAGGATACTTTGGTCAGCACGTTTTAGATGTATGTAAGATGGCAGATGTTGTTTTTATTGCGATGCATGGAGCAAATGCCGAAGACGGAAAGATACAGGCAGTATTTGATTTATATGGGATTACTTATACTGGCAGTGGTGCTTTTGCCAGTGGATTAGCCATGGATAAGGCAGTTGCAAAACAGTTGTTTAGGCAAAACAATATTCCTACTGCCAAAAGTATCACCATTTCAAAACATGATAAGGTCGAGGATATATTTGTTCCTTGTGTTGTCAAGCCGTTGAACGGTGGTTCCAGCATTGGGGTTACGATCGTTAACGATCACGCACAATTAGAAGAAAGCTTAAAAGAAGCATTTTTGTTTTGTGATCAAGTATTGATCGAAGATTATATCAGCGGCAGAGAATTCTCCGTTGGTATTTTAGATCGTGATGTCCTGCCAATCATCGAAATCCGTATGGAAGAAGGCTTCTATGATTATTTTAATAAATATCATACGGAAAAAGTATCGGAGATTACCCCGGCACCAATAAATGAAAAGAAGGCGAAAGAAATGTCTAAACTGGCTTTAAAGGCATATGATGTTTTAGGCTTGAAAAATTACGCACGCATTGATTTTATGATGGATGAAAATGGAAATCTATATTGTTTGGAAGCAAATTCCTTGCCAGGGATGACTCCTTCAAGCTTGCTTCCCCAAGAAGCACAGGCAATCGGAATTGACTTTGCCAGCGTATGTGAGAGAATCGTTAGGTACGCACTAGACCATCGAATTTGACATCCATTTCAAAAATGTTTATAATCTTATCGGATGGTGATAGCGATGTTTTATCAATTATATGTGAAAAGATGCAGAAATTCAGCTCCGTACAAAAGAAAACGATGAGGCGTTGTACGGAGATAATCTATATTTAATAAGCACTTCATCGATAAATAGTAAAAAACAGGTAGCTTGACTATCGTTTTAAGCATACTATTTATCGTTGCTATAAGTGGATAATAGAGGATCATGGCAATGCGTTCATGATCTTTTGTATTTTAAGGACAAAAGATAGTATGCTTTTGTCTTTTTTATTTATAAAGGAGAAGAGAAAAAATGAGTTTATTAACAGTAACGAATTTAACTCAGGAATTTGCGGATAAGTGCTTATACCAAGATGCAAATTTTGAGTTGTATAAAGGTGAGCATGCAGGGATTGTGGGAGCAAACGGTGCCGGCAAAAGCACACTTATTAAAATTTTAATTGAAGAATATTTACCTGACCAAGGTCGAATTCTTTGGCAGTCCGGAATCAAAATCGGACATTTAGATCAGTATGCAGTGATAGACAAAGAAGAAACGGTGTTAAGCTATCTGCGTTCAACGGCAAAAGAAAGCTATGAACTAGAGGCTAAGATGCTGATTCTCTATGAAAAAGCAGCGACAGACTCAGAACTTCTAATGACAGCAGGAAAATATCAGGAAGCATTGGAAAAATCTGATTTTTATACCTTGGATGTCCGTATTGAAAAGATTGCTCAAGGGCTGGGGCTGAATGTGATTGGCTTAAACAGGAAAATTGGGCAGTTAAGCGGTGGACAGCGAGCTAAAGTCATTTTAGGAAAATTGTTATTAGAAGAACCGGACGTTTTACTATTGGATGAACCCACTAATTTTTTAGATAAAGAGCATATCGACTGGCTGATTCATTATCTGCAGGAATTCAAAGGGGCATTTATGGTGGTATCGCATGACTTTGATTTTTTGGAAGCGATAACGACTTGTATCTTTGATATTGAGTATGGAACAATTAAGAAATATTACGGGTCATATTCCCATTTTATGAAGCAAAAAGAACACTTACAGGCTGATTATTTACGTCGTTATCAGGCTCAACAGGTGCAGATTAAAAAGACTGAGCAGTTTATTCGCAAAAATATAGCCGGAAATAACTCGAAGATTGCTAAAGGACGACGAAAACAGTTGGAACGACTGGACCGTTTAGCGCCACCGGGAACATTGGCGATACCTAATTTTAGATTCAAGGAACAGTCAGGAACAACCAAAGATATCTTGACAGTTCAACATTTAAGTGTGGGTTATGACCATCCATTGATCGAAGATATCAACCTGTTTGTTCGTGGGGGTGAAAAAGTAGTGATTACCGGTTTTAATGGGGTAGGAAAATCAACATTACTAAAGACTTTGGTGCATGAGATTTTACCTATAAGCGGGACATGTTGTTTTGCAGATCAAGTGAGCTATCGTTATTTTGAACAAGATTTGAAATGGGAAAATCTAAATATAACCCCTTTCGATATTCTTCATACGGCATATCCCGAGTTGAATAATATTGCTATTTACAGCAGTTTAGCGCAGTATGGCATTAAGCGTGACCTTGCTAAAAAAGCTATCGGACAGTTAAGCGGCGGGGAACAATCTAAAGTAAAGCTGTGTCGTTTAGGATTAAGCCCGGCGGATTTGCTGATTTTAGATGAACCCACCAATCATTTAGATCAGTTAACGAAGAATGCCCTAAAAAATGCCTTGATTCAGTTTAACGGCAGTATTTTATTAGTGTGTCATGAAGAAAGTTTCTACCATGATTTTGCTGATCGTATCATTAAAATTGATCAACATTCATAACCTAGGTGAATTAAGTTCCTAGGTTTTTCTTTTGAAACAAACATGATATAATGTTAAACAAAAGGTGGGATAATATGTTTGATATCGATTTAAGTTATTTGAAAATAAACCAGAACAAAGTAGCCTTACTTCAAGAAATGGGTATTGTGACGATTGAGGATCTGATTCGTTTTTATCCCAGCCGTTATGATGTGATTGTGTCAATCCCACCGGTTTTAGTGGACGAAAAGACAATCTTTGAAGGCGTTATCATAGAAGAACCGAAGATTTTCTTTATTCGCCGCAACATGTCAAGAATGACATTTAAAGTTCAGTATCAAGATACAAGTTATTCCATCGCAATCTTTAATCGCCATTTTTTAAGAACGCATTTATCACTTGGAAGCGTGGTGACGATTATCGGGAAACTGCAAAGCCCCAATCAGGTGGTAGCGAGCGATATCAAACTGCAAAGTTTGGAGAGTTTGAGTGGATTTCATCCAATCTATAATCTAAAAAGCGGAATCACCACAAAATCAATGAGTGGCTACATCAAAAAGGGACTGACATTTGTTGATAAAGATTTAATTGACTTTATACCGGAAAATTTGATTCAGCGCTATCAGCTGCCTTATTTAAAAGAGGCTTTGTGGCAAATTCATTTCCCTAAAGATGAAGTGCATTTAAAGCAGGCATTAAAATATCTGAAGTATGAGGAATTTTTAAAATTTCAAATGACTCTATTGTTTATTAAAAGAAATACGCACACTATTGATGTTGGTATTAATAAAACTTTTGATACTCAATCATTGCAGCAGTATATTTATGACCTGCCCTTTGTGTTAACCGATGATCAAATCAGCGTATCTAAGGAAATCTTGCAGGATATTCAAAGCCCTCATATCATGGATCGTTTGGTGCAGGGAGATGTTGGAAGCGGCAAGACGGTGGTTGCCAGTATCGCCATTTATGCGAATCATTTAGCCGGGTATCAGAGTGCTTTGATGGCACCTACTGAAATTTTGGCGTCTCAGCATTATCGCACTCTACAGAAATTATTTGCCAATACTTCGATGCACATTGCTTTGTTGACGGGAAGTCTGCCTGCTAAAGAAAAGAAAGCAATTTATCGTCAGATTGAAAATTATGAAGTGGATGTCGTGGTCGGAACACATGCCTTGATTCAAGATGCTTTGCAGTTTAAAAAGTTGGGACTGGTGATCGCTGATGAACAGCATCGCTTTGGTGTGAATCAACGTAAGAAACTTCAGGATAAAGGAGATAAAGTGGATCTGCTGACAATGTCGGCAACCCCGATCCCAAGAACCGTTGCCATGGTTTTATATGGAGATAAGGATGTATCCGCTATCCATACGATGCCAAGCCGAAGAAAAACGGTACAAACAAAAGTCATTAAAACCAAAAGTATGAAACCGATCTTGCCCCAATTAGAAGCCTATATTAAAGAAGGCGGACAATGTTATGTGGTGTGTCCTTTGGTGGAAGACAGTGAAACGATGGATCTTCAAAGCGCGACTAAAATTTATGATGCGATGTGTGCCTATTACAAAAATAAAATAAGGATTGGTTTACTGCATGGAAGAATGAGTGATGAACAAAAAGATCAGATCATGCAGGCATTTATGAAACATGAATTGGATATCTTAGTGTCTACAACGGTGATTGAAGTAGGAGTAGATGTAGAAAATGCCAATATGATGGTAATTTATGATGCCCATCGCTTCGGATTGAGCCAGCTTCATCAGCTAAGAGGAAGAGTCGGACGTTCGACTCAACAAAGCTATTGCTTTTTGTTTACCTCTTCAAATGATCAGGAAGCATTGGAACGATTGACTTTTTTGGAAAATGAGACCGATGGCTTTAAGATTGCAGAATATGACTTAAAACTTCGTGGTCCGGGGGAACTGTTAGGGCAAAAGCAAAGTGGACTGCCTTCTTTTTTAGTGGCAGATATCATGAAAGATTTCAACATTTTGGAACGTGCCCGTATCGATGCTATGGAGATTATCGATCACATCGATACCCCTCAGTACTATTCGATTCGTAAATATTTAGAAAAGAAAATTGAAAAAAATGAGACTTATTTAGACTAATTTATAAAATATGATATAATGGTAGCCGAGGTGAAAGAAATGATGAATTTAGCCATAGATGCAATGAGCGGCGATCTGGGATCGAAACCCGTTGTAGAAGCAGTCAAAGAATTTATAAAAGATAATAAAGATGTCCACTTGCAAGTTGTTGGGAAAGAAGAGGAATTGAGCGAACTTCAATCTTTAGCACAAGTAACGATCATCGATGCCAGAGATGTCATGGAAATGACAGAAAGTATTTTGGCAGTCAGAAGAAAAAAAGAGTCAAGTATGTTTAAAGCTGTTCATTTAGTGAAAAATAATGAAGCAGATGCTATTGTTTCGTGCGGGAATACAGGAGCTTATTATGCAAGCTGCATGCTGTTTTTAAAAAGAATCGAAGGTGTAGAAAAATCATGTTTGATGGCAACGATGCCTACATATAACCGCAAAGGTGTTTTGATGCTGGATGTAGGAGCTAACGCTGAAAATACTCCTGAACAATTGACTCAGTTTGCCATTATGGGAAGTATTTATGCTTCTTTGGTCAATGGAGTAGCTTCACCAAAAGTGGCTTTGTTGAACATTGGAAGCGAAGAGAAAAAAGGGGATGAGGTACATCAGGCAACATTTAAGCTGCTGAAAGAATCTCATTTAAACTTCCAAGGCAATATTGAAGGAAGAGAAATATTAGATGGTGAAATCGATGTTGTGGTGACAGACGGGTTCAGCGGTAATATCGCGCTTAAATCAATCGAAGGAACCGCAAAAATGGTGATGAAGCTGTTGAAAGAAACATTGATGTCTTCAACCAGCGGGAAAATTGGAGCCTTGATTGCTAAAAGTTCTTTTAAATCATTGATGGATACATTCGATTATCGTTCAGCAGGGGGTGCTTTAATGGTTGGATTTGATCATCCTGTCATCAAAGCACATGGCGGAAGTGATGCTAAAGCCTTTTTAAATGCGATGATCCTTGCAAAAACAATGGTAGAAGCAGATGTGGTTGCAAAAATGAAGGAAGGATTAAATAATGAAACTGATTGATTTTTTAAATCGACATGGGATTCCTTATCAGAATCTTGCTTTATATAAAGAAGCGTTTACCCATGCTTCTTATGTCAATGAACGTCGTGAGATGATCAATGACTATGAACGACTGGAATTTATGGGAGATGCGGTTCTCCAATTATATGTTTCAGATTTTTTATTCAAAAAATTTCCTAATGAATCAGAGGGACAACTGACGACCCATCGGGCTAAGCTTGTACGTGAAGAGTCTTTGGCTCGCTTTGCTAGAGAGTTGGGGATCGGTGAAGTATTATTCCTAGGTGTTGGCGAAGAAAAGAATGGCGGACGTGACCGTGAATCAGTATTGGCCAATGTGTATGAATCATTTATCGGTGCAGTCTATTTGGATGTTGGATCAAAATATGCTCGCAAAATTTTGGAAGAAACCATTTACAAGCATGCCAATGATTTAGATTATGAAGATATAACGGATTATAAGACTAAACTGCAGGAATTGATACAAGCAGATACACGTAAAACGGTCAATTATGAATTGCTGAATACATCGGGTCCAAGCAATGCTCCGGAATTTGAAATTGCGGCAATGATGGATGACATGTGCTTAGGTGTAGGAAAAGGAACCAGCAAAAAAAGAGCGGAACAAAAAGCGGCACAGGATGCTTTAGCGAAACTTGCAAAAACAGATTTTAAAGCGAAAAACGAAGTGTAAGAAACGTGGAAACACGTTTTTTTATGGGAGGAAATATGAAAGAACCGACATTGATCATCTTAGCCGCAGGGTTAGGAAGCCGTTATGGCGGATTAAAGCAGTTAGATGCCTTTTTACCACAAGATAAAACGATCATTGAATATTCACTGTATGATGCTTATAAAGCGGGATTTAGGAAATTTGTTATCGTTATTAAAAAAGAAAATGAAGAAGCTGTAAAACAAATGGTACATCATTCTTTTGATGAGAGCTTTGATATTATGTATGTTTATCAGACTCCTTGGGCAGGACGTTTAAAACCATTAGGAACAGCACATGCTTTATACTGCTGTAAAGATGCCGTCAGCGGAGCAATGGGGATCATTAACGGAGATGATTACTATGGCTACGAATCGTTTGTTAAATTATATTATTTTTTAAAGACGAAAGTCGATGCCCAGAATTATGCGATGGTGGGTTATCGTTTAGAAAATACATTGTCACATTTTGGCGGAGTCAGCCGTGGGATTTGTTATGAAGAAGATGGCTATTTAAAAACGGTTCAAGAATGTACAGGAATTTTTGATGACGAGGGTCAAATAAAATGCGATTTGCCGATTACCTTAAAAAGCAATCAGATTGTATCTATGAATATGTGGGGATTTGATGATCATATCTTCAGTCAGATTGAACATTATTTACATCTCTTTTTAGAAAATGAGTATAAAGATAACCCAGAGAAAGCCGAGTTTTATCTGCCCGCTGTTTTTGACCGTCTAATCAAAGAGGAAAAAGTTCGTGTACATATTCTTAAAAGTGATGCAAAATGGTATGGTGTCACTTATAAAGAAGATCGTCAGGAAGTTATTGATGGTATTACAGGACAGTTAGATCACTATCAAACGAATCTATCCGAGTATGATCGTGTTTTACATAAAATAAAAAAGATTGCTGAACAATTTGATATCAGCGGCGAAATTGTGCAGATTTTATTAAATCAATCGGGAAATATTAATGATACTTATCAAGTAAAGACAACCAAGGATCATTATCTTCTCCAAAGAATCAACCACCATATCTTTAAAAATGTCGAAGGTCTCATGAATAATATGGCATTAGTCACACAGCACCTTTTAGGCATGGGACGTGTTACTTTGGAGTTGGTAAGAACTAAGGAAAATCAACTTTATTTAGTTAATGAGGGAAATTATTATCGTATCTTTAAATTTATTTTAAACAGCTTTACTTATGATTACAGTGAAAACATTGAGGACTTTTACCGTACAGCTAAATGTTTTGGGACTTTCTTTAAAGACCTTCGTGATTTTGATGCATCAACGCTTATTGAAACTATTCCGGACTTTCATAATACGCCTGTTCGCTATCAGCAGTTTGAAAAATGTTTGAAAAGCGGAGATCCAGAGCGTATTACGGAAGCAAAAGAGGAGATTGAGGCATTGATCGAACGTAAAAAAATCAGTCAGCGTCTTTATGATCTTTATGATGCAGGGGAAATCTTACAGCGTGTCTGTCATAATGATACGAAGCTGTCAAATATTCTTATGGATAAAACAACCCGTGAACCTATCTGTGTCATCGATTTTGATACGATCATGCCCGGCTTTATTGGCTATGATTTTGGGGATGCATTGCGTTCTGGAGCGAATCACACTTATGAAGATAATCCTAATCTGGATGAAGTTTATTTTGATTTAGAGCTTTTTGAAGCTTTCAGCAAAGGGTTTTTAGAATCCTTGAAAGATACGCTGACAGCAGGAGAAATCAATGCTTTAGTTGATGGTGTGAAAGTGATTGTCTATGAACAGACCCTGCGTTTTTTGAGCGATTATTTAGATGGTGATCGTTATTATAAAACTTCTTTTCCCAAACATAATTTAATACGTGCTAAAAATCAATTAGCTCTCTTAGTGGATATTGAAAAGAAAGAATCCTTGATGCGAGAAATTATTGAACGCTATAAGTAAATCCATTAAAAAGATAGTATAAAAGAATGTACTATCTTTTTTATATAGGGGATTTATGATATGATAATATGACAGGGTATGACAAAATGGGATGATAGATTATTGCATAGGTCCGCCCGTACTTAGATAAAAAACTTCCGTTTGTTTAATTTGGAACATTAGGAAGATCACCTATAGATGGATATAAGAGGTATGGATATGAAAAATGAATGGAACGACTTAAATCATCAAAGACTGCGACTCTCTTTGGATAGCATCGCACTGCTTCTTTATTGCAGTGAATTTTATGAATGTGAAGAACTGCCAATGACGTTGACGCAATGGAATGATCTGGAAAAGATGCTGAGAGCTTCACAGCTGAAACGTCCGGCAGCCTTGTTAGCTTTAGAATATGAAGCGATTATGATTAATCTGGATATTGATGAAGAATTGGCACATAAGATTGCTTTGCGAAATGTTGGTATTGCTTTTTTATTAGAACAGCTGCAGCGTTTGGAAAGTCTTGGGGTTTTGGTCACCACCAAATATGAAGAAGAATATCCTTATCAATTGAAGCGAAAGATGAAAAAAAACATGCCATTGATCCTATACTATAGTGGAGATATCACGATGCTGAAAGATCCGCTTGTATGTGTGGCAGGACCTATTCGCTCAAATCGCCGCATTGATCAAAATACGAAAGCAGTTATTTCTAAATTAAATGAAGAAAGCTATACATTGATTAGCTGCGGTAATCGTGGAGTAGAGACACTGGCAATGAAACATCAGTTAAGAATTGGTGGAAAAGCAGTGAACTTCTTATGCGGCAATATTATCATTGAAATGAAAGAATATCTTCGTCCAATCAAAAACGGACAGATGCTTTTAGTCAGTGCGGTCTATCCTTTTGCAAATTTTGACTTGGTGCATGCGATTGATCGTAATCAATATGTTTTTTCTTTATCGGAAGTTGCGATTATCATGTATTCACAGATCAATTCGGGAGCCGTATGGCTGAGCGCTATGCAGAATTTCACCCAGCGCTGGACAAAATTAGCGGCAATCATGGATGATGAGTTTTATGGAAATGCACGTTTAATTGAGTTAGGAGCCATTGGTCTAACAATGGATATGATTCAATCCCCATTAACTTTATCCGAGCTGCTTGATCAAGAAGAGGAAAAAATTCAGGAAACAGAGAGTTATGATCAGATATCGATCTATGAATTTTTAGGAGAACAATATGAGATTTGAATGGAAAAAATATAAATTAACATCATTGCTGATCGCTGTTTGTATTGTCGTATATATAGTAACCGTAGTGACATTTGGGCGTGAAACAATGAGTGCTACGCAGGCGATTCAAGCCGGTGGTTTCAATTCTTTGCTAGTTGAATATAATCATGAATACTGGCGTTTTATCACCGCTAACTTTATTCATTTTGGTATTTTGCACTTACTGGTTAACTGTTACAGTTTATACAATGTAGGCAGCTTTATGGAACGTACATTTAACCCTAAGCAATATGCTTTCATTTTATTGATATCCGGTATTTTTACCAATCTTCTGCCTTATATCATGTATTTCTTATTTGGTATCGGTACGTTTAGTGTTGGTGGGGGAATCAGTGGTGTCATCTTTGGCTTATTAGGGGCTATGTGTGTCATTGCTTACCGATATAAAGGTGTCTATTATCATATTTATCGTCAATTGCTGCCGAATATACTTTTGATGTTTGGTATTTCGATTCTATTGCCGAATATTTCGTTATGGGGACATTTAGGTGGATTTATCGGGGGAATTTTGGCAACTTGGATCGTTTCATATTTTATTGATAAAAAGAAGAATCGTCCTTTATATAACTAAAAAAACTATCCGGCTTAGCTTGGATAGTTTTTATGCTTCAGTACTTAATGCTTCCAATTTAGTAAGATAAGGAGTTAAGATATCCTTCATCTGTTCGAATTCAATGAAAGATTCATTGATCGTTGTTTCTACTTCATGTTTATAAGCTTCATTTTTTATGAATTGAACTTCATGATTATTGTACCATGTTTCTAAGTTCATTTTTAGATATTCAAATACAGTTTGTCTCATGCGTTCCGTGTCTGCCTGATCATCCAAGGCATCATAGATAACCTCGATTCCGTCGATACGATCAAGAATATATTGATATTGTCCTAAAATATCATCGAGTTCTTCCACTGAACCCATTTGAGCAAAGAAGGTTTGCATTTTTCCGTCAAAATCATCTACAATTCCTGTTGCATTACGCTGACATTTCTTACAGACATGTCTGTTGAATAAAATGCGTTTACCACAATAAACGCAGCGTCCGCGCCAGAATAACAGATAGACTAATGAGAATGGAAATGTGAAAACCATTGCTAAAACAAATACTACTTTTTGCCCTAAAGATGCTTTAGGAGCCTTTGCGTATGCCATCTAACCACTCCTTCTTATAAAGTTATAACACAAATAGACATTTCTTTCAACTTATTCACTATTTACTAAAGAAGAAAAAAATGAAGCGTTTTCAAAACCTATGTTAAACTAGAAAAGCGGAGGGTTAAAATATGATTAAATTAATAGCGAGCGATATGGATGGCACGTTACTGGATGGAAACGGGGGAATTAGTCCCTATAACGTGGAAATGATCAAAGAAGCAAAAAAGAGAGGGATTCATTTCGTTATTGCGTCAGGAAGAGCCTATGCGGATATTATCCCGGTTACAAAGCAGAGCGGTATAGAATGTGCCTGTGTCACAGGGAACGGAGCAGAGTATATCGATGAAAAAGGAGAAATCATCAGTTCATGCTATTTAGGAGCAGAAGAAGCAATTTTAGTAGTTGATATCTTAAAAGCATTGGATATAAAATTCATGATTTATACGACTGATAACCGTTATTCGATAGAAGCGGTAGAAAATGTGCAGGATGCTTTTATTGCGCGTTCTTTACATAAAGATAAAACACAAACCTATGAAGAAGTAAAAGAACGATTGAAAACACGACATTCTATTTTTAGAATGGAAGAAGTCAAAGATTATCAGTCATTACTGCCAACCAAGAAGATTATTAAAATTGAAGCGTTTGACGTTGATACAAGCAAGATCGAAGAAGCAAAAAAACGATTGAGTGTATTAGGCAACGTTGCCTATCTTTCTTCATTTCCGGATAATGTTGAAATTACGCATATCGATGCAACCAAAGGAAAAATATTATTGAAAGCGGCATCACAGTTGGGAATCAAAGAGGAAGAAGTAATGGTACTAGGAGACAGTTTCAATGATTTAAGTATGTTTGAATTGTTTGAAAACTCTGTTGTCATGGAAAATGGCGAAGAAGAAGTCAAAAAAGTGGCAAAATATAGGACAGAAGCGTATTATGAAGATGGTGTTGGAAAAGCAATTAAAAGGTGGGTGTTAGAATGAATGATGCATTGTATGCATTAATGAAAGAATTATTTGATGAAAATGAGATCCGTCCTCGTGAACAATTGGAAGCGTTTATTAATGAAGGGATATGCAAAATTGAGACCACTATGCAAGACGAGACGATTGAAAGCCTCCTCATCTATTTCGATTTAGAAGATTACGTCTTTATCGATTATCTTGGCATTAATCCTAAATTTCATGGTCAAGGTTTGGGCTCTAAAGTCATGAAGGATTTCTTAGCACGTCAGACTAAGCTGGTCTTATTGGAAGTAGAAAAAGTAGATAATGAATTGAAACAACGTCGTGTTAACTTTTATGAACGGCTTGGACTTATACTTAATGACGGTGATTATGACATGCTTTCTTATCTTGATCCGTCTCAAACAATCCCGATGAAAATCATGAGTTATCCAACAGCTTTGGATAAAGAAGCATTTGAGGTATATGTGAAAAAGATAAAACAGGATATTTATCTATTATAATTGACATTAAGAACAATTTATGGTATAAATTTGATTGCGGCAATCGCTAGGATATCTGAGTTCCTGACGGATACCTTGGCATTCGCTAAGTTTAAGAAAAAGGAGAAAACAAATGTTAACTAGAGAAGAAAAAACAGCTATCATGAAAGAATATGCAACTAAAGAAGGAGATACAGGTTCACCAGAAGTACAAATCGCTGTATTAACTGCTGATATCAACAAATTAAACGCTCACTTCAAAGTGCATAAAAAAGACCATCATTCAAACAGAGGGTTATTAAAGAAAATCGGTAGAAGAAGAGATTTATTAAAATATCTTAAAAATAAAGATATCGAAAGATACGGTGCTTTAATCGAAAAATTAGGATTAAGAAGATAATCCTTATAGGACATCGCCATGCGATGTCTTTTTTTATGATAAGATTTATTTCAATTTTATTTGGATTAACATAATAAAAATGCTATAATGTATTTTGAGAAAAAATGAGGTGAAAAAGCAGATGTCAAAACAAGTATTTAGTATAGATTTTTATGGAAAAAAATTAACAGTAGAAACCGGAGAACTAGCCAAACAAGCAAATGGTTCTGTTTTGGTACGTTATAATGATACCGTTATTTTGTCAACAGCTGTAGCAGGGAAAGAACCGAAAGATGTTGATTTCTTTCCATTGACAGTAACTTATGAAGAAAAATTGTATTCTGTAGGAAAGATCCCGGGAGGATTTTTAAAACGAGAAGGACGTCCCAGCGAACACGGGACATTAACAGCGAGAATGATCGATCGCCCGATTCGTCCGTTATTTGCGGATGGATTCAGAAACGAAGTGCAGATCGTTAACACTGTATTATCTGTAGATCAAGATGCAACACCGGAAATGGCGGCAATGTTTGGGGCGTCTTTGGCGTTGTGTTTATCTGATATTCCATTCAATGGACCGATTGCCGGTGTCACTGTCGGCTATGTCAATGGGGAATTTACAGTTAATGCCGGACCGGAAGAAATGGAAAAAAGTGAGCTTCACTTAGAAGTGGCCGGGACAAAAGATGCCATCAACATGGTAGAAGCAGACGCGAAAGAAGTTAGCGAAGAAGTTATTTTAGAAGCTTTGGCTTTCGGACATGAAAAAATCAAAGAATTGATTGCTTTCCAAGAACAAATCGTGATGCAATGTGGAAAAGCAAAACAAGAGATTCCTTTGTTTACATTAGATCAGACAATCGTGGATGAAGTCACTGCCATGGCTTATGACCGTATGAAAGCGGCAGTCAGCCTGCCTGGTAAATTAGAACGTTACGGAGCTATCGATGATTTGATGGCAGAAGTAAAAGCAGACTTCGAAGCACGCGAATTTGACAATGAAGAGATTAAGAAATCTGTTTTAAAACAAGTAGGAATCGTTTTACATGACTTAGAAAAAGACGAAGTAAGACGTTTGATAACAGAACAAAAGATTCGTCCGGATGGAAGAAAATTAGATGAAATTCGTCCATTGGATGCTCAAGTAGATTTACTGCCGCGTGTTCATGGTTCCGCTTTGTTTACTCGTGGAGAAACACAGGTATTATCTGCATGTACATTAGGCGCAATGGGAGAACATCAAAAAATCGATGGTTTAGGACTAGAAGATCAAAAACGTTTCATGCATCATTACAACTTCCCACCCTATTCGGTTGGAGAAACTGGACGAATGGGTGCTCCGGGCAGACGTGAAATCGGGCATGGAGCTTTAGGGGAAAGAGCTTTAGCTCAAGTTATTCCTTCTGAGGAAGAGTTCCCATATACAATTCGTGTTGTATCAGAAGTATTAGAGTCAAATGGATCATCATCACAGGCCTCAATCTGTGCCTCTACAATGGCATTAATGACCGCTGGAGTACCTATTTCTGCCCCTGTTGCAGGAATTGCGATGGGACTTGTGAAAAAAGGGGATGATTATACCATCTTGACAGATATTCAAGGGATGGAAGATCATTTAGGAGATATGGATTTTAAAGTAGCAGGAACGACAAACGGAATCTGTGCTTTGCAAATGGATATTAAGATTGATGGGATTACTCAGGAAATCTTAAAGGAAGCATTGGCACAAGCAAAGATCGGACGTGAACAGATCATGAAAACAATGTTGGATGCAATCAGTGAAGTAAGACCGCAGTTATCGGCTTATGCACCAAAAGTATTCCAGATGCATATCGATCCTGATCAAATCAGAGATGTTATTGGTCCTGGTGGAAAAATGATTAATGAAATCATTGAAAAATCAAATGATGTAAAGATCGATATTGAACAAGATGGACGTGTTGTGATTTATCATACGGATCAAAACGCCATCAATACAGCGGCAAAACTAATTGAAGCAATTGTAAAGAAAGCCCAAAAAGGTGAAATTTATGAAGCTAAAGTGGTTCGATTAGAAAAATATGGGGCTTTTGTTAACTTGTTTGAGGGTACAGACGGATTGCTTCACGTATCTCAGATTGCCCATGAACGAGTAGCCGCACCTTCCGATGTCTTGAAATTAGGAGACACTGTCCGTGTTGTGGTGACAGATATTGATGAAAAAGGACGTGTCAATGTTTCTGCAAAAGCATTGCTGCCTAAGCCTGAAAAGAAAGAACCGGTAAAAAAAGAAGAAGTAAAGCCAAATGAATAATATTATCTTGGCTTCTCTTTCACCTCGTCGTCATGAACTGTTAAGTCAGCTAGGGATTCCTTTTATAGTAGAAAGTGCAAATATTGAAGAAATAATGGATGATCGTCTGCCCTTAGATTTACGTTTGGAAGACTTGGCATATCAAAAGGCGTTGCCGATTGCTCGGCTTCATCCTCAATCCATTGTGATTGGAGCAGATACGATTGTTAGCTTTCATGATCAAGTATTGGGAAAGCCAAAAGATTATCAAGAGGCTAAAAAGATGCTGTTGATGTTTTCCGGCAAGTCACAGTATGTTTATACCAGTGTTACCTTGCTTCAAGGAGAAAAAAGAATCAGTTTCACATGCAAAACGGAAGTGATTTTTAAACACTTGGATGAAAAACAAGTAGAAGCGTATTTAAGTTATAATGAATGGCAAGATAAAGCAGGCGCTTATGCGATTCAAGGTGCCGGAGAAATGCTGGTTGATCATTATATCGGAGATTTCGATACGATCGTCGGATTACCGCTAGAACAGTTGCGTCATGTTTTGAAAGAAGAATTTGATATTGAAGCTTGAGAAAATCAAGCTTTTTTTGCTTTCAGAATATGGAATTTATTGTTCATTCTTATATCAATGTGATAGGATTCTAAGCATAAGGAGGATGAAAAATGATTAGACTTATTGCAGTAGATATGGATGGGACCTTTTTAAATCACCATTTGGAATACGATCGCAAGCGTTTTCGTGAATTATATCAAATCATGAAAGAACAGGATATTAAATTTGTTGTTGCCAGTGGAAATCAATATTATCAGTTGAAATCTTTTTTTGAAGACTATCAAGATGAACTGATTTATGTGGCAGAAAACGGAGCTTTGGTGATTGACCGGCAAGAAGTCCTGTTTTCGGCGGATATTCCTAAAAAGGAAATTCACCACATTTTAAATATCCTTGAACACTACCCGGAAATCGAAAAGATTTTATGTGGATTAAACAGTGCATATATATCAAGTGAGATTCCGGATGAACTATACAAATGGATGCAGCTTTACTTGCACCGTTTAAAGAAAGTAGATGATTTTTATAGTGTCGAAGATCAGTTCTTAAAAATTGCTTTAACTTGTCCAGTGGAAAAAACATATTCATTGACCGAGGCATTAGATAAAGAAATGAAGGGGAAAATCAGACCTGTAACTAGTGGGCATGGATGTATTGATCTTATTGTTCAAGATTATCATAAAGCCAGCGGCATTCAACGAATCTGTGACCGATATGGAATTTTACCAGAAGAATGCATGGCTTTTGGTGACGGAGATAATGATATTGAGATGCTGAAGCATTGTTTTTATAGTTATGCTATGAAAAATGGGACGGACAGGGTTAAAGCTGCCGCCCGTTATGAAACGTTATCGAATGAAGAAGGTGGTGTCATCAAAGCGATCGAAAAGCACTTTAAAGAAATGAAATTAATTTAGTATATCCGTGGTAATCTATTTAAATGGGGCATATAATAATAGCATTGAGGTGTAATATGAAAAAAAGAAAATCATTTTGGCTGACAGCAACCATCCTTTTTTATATTGCTGGATTAGCCTATTCCGTTTATTACAATTTAAACGGGCATACGGAACTTTGGTTAGTTCCCGTCTCTTGTCTTGTGCCATTTATTGTGCCGATCGTATTCAAACTCCTACATATCAAAATAACAGAAAGAATTATGATCTTAAATTTATTATTTTGTTTCTTTGCGGCGATTGTCGGGAGTACATTAGGAGGTTATAATCAGCCTTATTACGATAAGGTTGTTCATTTTGGCAGTGGGTTGTTGCTGACGATGGCAGGATATATTTTATTTTGTGTTTTAAAAAAAATCCGTCGTGTTGAGGGAAAAGAAGATGCTTATGTCATGATCATCTTTATTAATGCCTTTAATTTAGCGATTGCTGTATTATGGGAATTTTACGAATATGCGATGCTGGTCTTTTTTAATTATGATTGTATCAATCACTATTCAACAGGAATTCATGACAGTATGACCGATATGCTGTGTGCGTTTGTCGGCGGGCTGTTGATTACATTAGGTATTTACCATTCTTATCATCGTCATCAACCTAATTTTTTAACGAAAATTTATGAAGAGCTGTTTGATGCGAATGAAAAGGTTTGAGTTTCTCAAATCTTTTTCTTTTTGCATATAATCGACATCTTTATACATACTATCATTGAGGTGATAAAAAATGGATGAAACAAAATACAACAAGATTGCCGACAGCTGCAAACCAAAAAGCGGTATTGTGAAAAACTGCATCAATGCGTTTATTTTTGGTGGAGTGATTGCTGTGATCGGTCAATTCTTATTAGAGTTTTATATGGAACTTCTGAATGTCGGACAAGAAAAGGCATCGGCACCGATGATCATTACCATCGTATTTATTACATGTTTATTAACCGGACTAGGTGTTTTTGATAAGATTGCCAAACATGCAGGAGCAGGAACGTTTATTCCAATCACAGGGTTCGCAAATGCGATGAGCAGTGCTGCTTTAGAAAGCAAGAGCGAGGGATTAATTCAAGGGATCGGTTCTAATATTTTTAAATATGGCGGAAGTGTCATTACATATGGAATTGTATCTTCATTTATTTTTGGGGTGATTCGTTATGTCTTCAAAATCTAGCACTCATTTTTTTCATAACGTCTATGTTCAAAGTACCGGAACCTGTGCCGGACCGATGGAACATACGGGACCGTTAGGAAGTTATTTTGATGTTTACTTCGATGATTTATATTGTCACCAGAAGACCTTTGAAAAAGGGGAAAGAGAAATGCAGAAAGTAGCGATAAACAGCTGTCTGCAAAAAGCAAAGAAAAAACCGAATGATATTGATCTGATTCTAGGTGGTGATCTGACCAATCAGATTACAGCAACTTCATACACAGCAGCCCAATATCCTGTTCCTTATATAGGCATCTATGGGGCTTGTTCATCTTCTTGTTTAAGCATGGGAGTGAGCAGTATGCTGATCGAATCTAATTATTTTTCTTCTGTTTTAGCATTTGTTTCTTCTCATAATGCGACAGCAGAGCGACAGTATCGTTACCCGCTTGAATATGGTATTCAAAAACCGGAAACAACGACTTATACAGCTACCGGAGCAGGAGCAATCTTACTATCTAATGAGCCGTCAGATATTCGTATTGAAGCTGTTACTTTTGGAAAAGTGATTGATTTTAAGCAAACTAATGTCAATGATATGGGGCGTGCGATGGCACCGGCAGCGTATGATACTTTGAAACAGCATTTTACTGATACCAATCGTGATTTTAACAGCTATGATTTGATCGTGACCGGAGATTTATCTGATTACGGTAAAAAGATTTTAACTAAGATGTTTGAAGAAGACAATATGGAAGTCAATCATTATAATGACTGTGGAACACTGCTTTATGATATAGAAAAGCAAGATGTCTTTTTAGGCGGAAGCGGATGTGCCTGCAGTGCTTTGGTGACTTATGGTTATATTATGGATCAGCTGCGACAAAAGAAATGGAAAAAAGTATTGATCGTCGCTACCGGAGCGTTGATGTCTCCAATCACGATCATGCAAAAAGAAAGTGTCCCTTCAATTGCACATGCAATTAGTTTGGAGGTGTGTGACTAATGGATTATGTACTTGCCTTTGTGTTTTGTGGTGCCATCTGTGTCATCGCCCAGCTGATTTATGAATTTACTTCATGGACCCCGGGACACATTACCAGTTTATTTGTTTGTATTGGTTCGTTCTTGGATTTATTTCATATTTATGATCGTTTGATAGGAATTTTCCATGCCGGAGCCATGCTGCCGATTACCAGTTTTGGTCATTCATTGATGCATGGGGCTTTAGAAAAGGTCTCTGAGTATGGACTGCTTGGATTGACGATGGGAATGTTTGATCTGACCGCCGCCGGTATTACAACAGCGATTTTATTTGGTTTTATTGTCGCGATTATCTTTAAACCACGCTCATGAATCAATCCTACGATTATTCCAAGCGCATCATTCAATCAGGAAAGCATGTCTATACTATTGAATTTATTACCAGCCTCGTCAGTGATGATCAGATCACAATGCTTTGTGCCGGTATCGAATTAATTAAAGATCCAAAAGAATTGGATGGAAATCTCTTTAATGGCAATGTTAAAAAAGTAACGGATTTAAGCACGTTGGATCTTTCCTTATTATCCGGCAATGCCATTATTGAAGTAGAAAAGCAATATTATGTTTTAGAAGTAAGAAAATACCCAAGCCGCTCGATTAACGAACCGGAAACGGAAAAAAGCGTGCGTGGAGCAAAAGACGGATTTGTGGAACAGCTGTTAACGAATACAGGACTGATTCGCCGCCGCATCCGTAATCCGTCCCTAACCTTTGAAATCATCACGATTGGGTCTTTAGCACCGATCGATGTATGTTTATGTTATATAGATGAAATATGTGATCCGACGATCAAGGCTGATATTTTGGAACGCTTAAAAAATGTATCGACGAAAGATTTAGTGATGTCTGATCGTGCCTTAGAAGAACTGCTTATTCATCAGGTCTATAATCCTTATCCGTTAGTTCGCTATAGTGAAAGACCGGATATCGTTTCTACTCATTTGACAAAAGGAAACTTTGCGATTATTACCGACACGTCAGCCTCGGTCATGATGCTGCCAACCTCTTTATCTGAGATTTTAGAGCATGTCGAAGAACATCGCCAAGTACCGATTATTGGTACGATGATCCGTTTAGTGCGCCTGTTAGCGGTGTTTCTTTCAGTGTATTTGGTTCCGTTTTGGCTGCTTACTTTGATGAATGGCAATAAAGGTATCTTTTTGTTTGCCGGTGTTCATGATTTGGAATTTAATCATTTATTAATGCAGTTATTTGTGGTGGAGATTGCCATCGAACTCTTGCGTATTGCAACGATTCATACCCCGACCGGACTCTCCAGTGCCATGGGGATTATCGCCGCCGTCTTGTTAGGAGAAATGGCAATCGATATGGGATTATTTATACCGGAAATTCTCTTGTACAGCGCCATCAGTAATGTCGGGGGTTTTGCCACCCCAAACTATGAACTTTCGCTGGCGAATAAATATATTAAGTTGGGAATGATCCTTGCGATTTGGATATTCCATAACGTTGGGTTTGTCTTATATAACTTTGTATTGATTCTTTACCTAATGCATCTGCACATTTTCGGCTATGATTACCTTTATCCTTTTGTTCCCTTTGATCCTAAGAAAGTACTGTACTTTTTTATACGTAAACCAAAATCAAGCAAAGCGAAGTGACATTCATTTCGCTTTTTATTATGTAGTTTTTTATATGGAAATATGATAAAATCATAAATTAGAGGTGGAATATGGAAGAATATCGCGTATCGCTTGATCAATTTGTCGGACCTTTAGACCTTTTACTGCACTTGATCAAAGAAAAAGAAATGGATTTAGAAAACTTAGAACTTTCAAAGATAACAGACCAATACTTAGATTATCTCCATCAATATCAAGCTGTTAATTTAGAAGTAGCAAGTGAGTATTTGGTTATGGCAAGTTCTCTGATCGAACTGAAAAGTAAAATGCTGCTCCCTATTGAAGTGGTTAAAATCAATGAGGATTATGAGGAAGATCCTCGTGAGGCATTGATCAAACGTTTGATCGAATATAAAAAGTATAAAGATGTTGTTGAGAATTTTAAAGAACATTATGAATCCCGTCAGCAATTCTACATCAAATCAAGCAGTTCTATGGAAGAATATGCGATAGATACTGCTAATCTGATACCCGATAATTTACAGATTTACGATTTGATGAAAGCGATGCAGAAAATGTATCAGCGGAAGATTTTGTCTTCCCCTTTGATTACATCGGTTGGCAAGAAAGAAATATCGATTGACGATCGCTGCGATGAAATCCGCCATTATTTTAAAAATCATCGTAAAGTTAATTTTGAAGAATTATTTGATCACCCGACACGTCATTATTTTGTCGTTACTTTTTTAGCGATTCTAACTTTAGCGAACAAAAAAGAATTGGCAATTACACAAGAAAAACAGTTTGATCAAATATTTTTGGAGGCTATAGAATGAACATAAATACATATAAAGCGGTTATTGAAGGAGTTTTGTTTTTAACCGGGGACGAAGGCTGTGGGGTTAAAGAGATGGCAGCGATCCTAGAATTACCGGTAAAAGAAACTGAAGCGCTGATGCAGGAAATGATGGAACAATTCGATCAAGATGAACAAAAGGGCTTGATGATCGTCTATTTGGGCGGAAAATATAAATTAGCGACCAAAACTCAGTTTAAACCTTATTTTGAGAAGATGGTCAGCCAAGCAGAAGCCAGCTTATCCAATGCTGCTTTGGAAACATTGGCGATCATTGCCTATAATCAGCCGGTGACAAGAACTAAGATCGAAGAGATTCGTGGAGTCAGCAGTGATGCAATGGTCCGAAAACTGCAGGCAAAAGCCCTCATTAAAGAAGTGGGGCGTGAAGATACACCGGGGAAACCTATTTTATATGGTGTCAGTGAAGAATTCATGGATGCCTTTAATCTTGCTTCGTTAGATGAGCTGCCGGATCTGCAGAATATTGCGCAAACCAGCATGGAAGAAGATTTGTTTGACGCTAAATATCGCGAAGAAGAGGATAAACCTAATGAATCACAGGGATAGCCGAAAGGTTGTCTTTTTTCTATATAATTTTTATTTTAATTTATGATTATTTGATGTAAAATAGAGGTATCATGATAGTAGGAGGATATGAAATGGCAGAATTAACACCAAAGAAAACAAAAGTAATTTGTACGATCGGTCCCGCTTCTTCAACAGAAGAAACATTGACCGCCATGGTAAAAGCCGGAATGAATTGTATGCGTCTTAACTTTTCCCATGGGACTCATCCGGATCATTTAGAAAAGATTCAAATGATGAGAAAGATCAATGACAGCTTAGGAACGAATGTCGCTATTTTATTAGATACAAAAGGTCCGGAAATCCGTACCGGAGATTTTGAAAACGGACAGATTGAAATTGTAAAGGGCGATCAAGTTGTTGTATGTTATGAGGATGTATTAGGAAATAAAGAACGTTTCTCTATTACGTATAAAAATCTTTATATGGATGTGAAAGCGGGGGATCACATCTTAGTGAATGATGGTCAAATGGATTTGTTAGTAGACAGCATTAAAGATCGTGATATCTTCTGTACATGTTTAAATGACGGAATCCTAAAAAATAAACGTGGTATCAATGTTCCCGGAATTAAATTGGGATTTGATTATTTATCAGAAAAAGATATTTCGGATATTATCTTCGGGTGTGAAAATAAAGTGGATTTCATTGCCGCTTCATTTGTTCGCCGTGCACAAGATGTCCTAGATGTCAGAAGATTATTAGTGGAACATGACTGTCCGGAAATTCAAATCATTGCCAAGATCGAAAACCAAGAAGGGGTCGAAAATATGGAGGAGATCCTTGAAGTGGTAGATGGAATCATGGTAGCTCGTGGGGACTTAGGTGTTGAAATTCCCGGAGATTTAGTTCCGGTTGTACAAAAGAAATTAATCAAAAAATGTAATGCAGTAGGAAAAATCGTCATCACTGCCACACAAATGTTAGAAAGTATGCAGTTAAATCCCAGACCGACTCGTGCAGAA
Source organism: Beduini massiliensis (assembly GCF_000829905.1). GTDB lineage: Bacteria > Bacillota_I > Bacilli_A > Erysipelotrichales > Coprobacillaceae > Beduini > Beduini massiliensis. The sequence continues at coordinate 52,424 of NZ_CDPP01000004.1, read as the reverse complement.
GTATCTGATGTGGCAAATGCCATTCATGATGGAACAGACTGTATCATGCTGTCAGGAGAATCCGCTTCTGGAAAATATCCGGTAGAAGCAGTGGCAATGATGGCAAGAATTGCACGTACGACAGAAGATAATTTAGACTATGGACATTTACATCGTCGTGCTTTACGTACAGCGCCTGCGGACAAATCAGAAGCGATCTGTTTATCTGTAGCCGAACTAGCGATGCAGTTTGATGTGAAAGCAATTATTGCCTTTACAAAATCAGGATTTACAGCCCGCAAAATGTCACGTTATCGTCCGGAATGTCAGCTGATTGCAGCGACACCGGATTTAGATGCTATGCAGAAGCTTGCTTTAAATTGGGGAGTTATTCCGGCTTATTGCAAATCGATGAAAAGCAGCGAAGCAATGCTGAACTTAGCCGAAGTGATTGCTAAAGAAAATGGCGTTAAGTCTGGAGAAACGATCATTGTGACCGGAGGAACACCGGGAATCAGCGGAGCAACAAATTTCCTACATTTAATCGAAGTAAAATAAGTCACCGATGGTGGCTTATTTTTTCTTCTTCCTGTTGATTTAGCTTCAATGCACAAAAGATAAACAACACTAAAATAAAAGCGCCAATACCTAAAAACAAGTAGATCCAAATCATAAAAAACACCTCATTTTAGGTATCGGCAGAGTTTTGTTAATTATACGTTAAGTTTATGTTACGTATATTTATTTCAGTATTTATTTATGTTAAAGTTGTGTTATGAGGTGGAATTAATGAAAATAACGGATATTTTTACTTTGTTAGGCGGACTGGCATTATTCCTTTATGGCATGCATATGATGTCCAGCGGTTTAGAAATCGCAGCCGGAAATAAAATGAAATCGATCTTGGAAAAATTAACGTCTAATCGCTTTTTAGGGGTTGGCGTAGGTGCATTGATCACCGCAATCATTCAGTCTTCATCAGCGACAACGGTCATGGTCGTAGGTTTTGTCAATGCCGGACTGATGACTTTGAAAAATGCAGTTTGGGTCATTATGGGAGCCAATATCGGAACCACGATTACGGGACAACTGATTGCTTTGGATATTACGGCAATTGCACCCGTTATTGCTTTTGGCGGTGTGGCTTTAGTTACTTTTGTGAAAAATAAAAAAGCAGATGCTTTTGGTCAGATTATTGCCGGACTTGGAATTTTATTTATGGGAATGGAACTGATGACCAATGCCATGTCCCCATTAAGGGAATCACAGCAGTTTATCAGCATGATTTCTAATTTTCAAAATCCGTTGATTGGTATTGCGGTTGGAGCACTATTTACTGCTGTGATTCAATCTTCGAGTGCTTCTGTCGGTATTTTGCAGGCACTCGCATTAAGTGGGATTATTACCTTGCCCAACGCTATTTTCGTATTATTTGGACAAAATATCGGAACTTGTATTACAGCGGTCATCGCTTCTATTGGAACGAACCGTAATGCCAAACGTGCGACGTTGATCCACTTATCTTTTAATATTATTGGAACGGTTATCTTTGTGATAATCAGTATGGTGACTCCATTTGCTAGTTTCATGGCCTCTGTCACTCCGGGAAATGTTCCTGCACAGATTGCCAACGTACATACTGTTTTCAATATTGTCACCACTGTTCTTTTACTGCCGTTTGGGTATAAGCTTGTTAATATGACTTATAAGATTTTGCCTGAAAAAGCAGGAATGGAAGATAAGATGGAAACAAAGTTCTTGGATTACAAAGTATTTAATAATGATTTCCACATTGGAACCAGTGCCATTATTATTACACAGCTGTTTAAAGAGATAGAAAACATGCTGGCCTATGTCACAATCAATGTGAAACGTTCATTTGATCTGATTGAGAAATTTGATGAAAAAACCTATAAAAAGTTATTGGAAGATGAAGAATATATCGATTATTTAAATAAAGAAATCATCACTTATACAACCAATGCGATATCCATTGAATTTCCGGTTGAGGAAAGCAAAACAATTGGCTTATTCTTAAAAGCAGCAGGGGATTTAGAAAGAATTGGTGATCATGCCGTTAATATTTCCAGCCGTTCATTGAAACTTCACAGCAATAATGAGCATTTCTCATCTGAGGCGATCGAAGAAATCCATCAGATGTGTGAATTAACAACAAAACTGCTTGAAGAGTTGAATGTAAAAGACCGTAAAGAATTGGTCGGTATAATTGAAAAAGTAGATGTTTATGAAAATAAGATTGATGATGCGAATAAACAATTTTCATTGAATCAGCTGATTCGTTTAAAAGATAAAAAGTGTACACCGGAACATAGTGCTTTCTATACGGAAACATTGACTGATTTTGAAAGAATCGGAGATCATGGGCTGAATATCGCCATTAGTTTTAATGAAATTATTGATCATTTAACCTTACTGAATGGGGATGCAGAATAAACTGTATCCTTTTCTTTTTTATTATTATATAATGTCAAAAAGGAGGATATTAATGGGAACTTTATTATATAAAACAAATTTAATGCGGGGTAAAAGAAATCTGATTACGGATGTTCCGGGAATAAAGGTGGGTCATGTCACCTTATCTAATCATGCTATTCAAACAGGGGTAACCATCGTTTTGCCACGTACAGATAATATTTTTCAAAATAAATATGCTGGAGCGAGTCAAGTGATCAATGGTTTTGGCAAGAGTACCGGATTAGTTCAGCTTGATGAACTAGGAACACTGGAAAGTCCGATTGCTTTAACGAACACGCTAAGTGTCGGAACAGTTGCTCAGGCATTGGTAAAACTGATGCTGAAAGATAATGAAGATATTGGCACAACTACCGGAACAATTAATGTTGTTGTGGGAGAATGTAATGACGGACATCTAAATGATATTCGCGGATGTCATATAAAAGAAGAACATGTTTTTGAAGCCTTTGAACATGCAAAGGAAGATTTTGAAGAAGGAGCAGTAGGGGCAGGACGCGGAATGACTTGCTTTGGGGCAAAAGGCGGCATCGGTTCTGCTTCTCGTATCATCACACTGGATGAAAAAGAATATCATATTGGCAGCTTAGTCCTAACAAATTTTGGCTTGAAGCAAGATTTTACGTACCATGATTTAAAGGCAGAAGAGATGGAAACAGTAGAAAAGGGTTCCATTATGATGATTCTTGCTACAGATGTTCCATTGGATGCCCGACAGTTAAAACGTGTCTGCCGTCGTATGCCGATTTCTTTAGGACGTTTAGGTTCTTATATGGGAAACGGCAGTGGAGATATTGCCATCGCTTTTTCGACTGCTAATACTTTTCCTCATTATGCAAAGGAGGAAATCATGAATGTTAAAACATTGCATGAAAGTAAAATAGATAAAGTTTTCCGTGCAGCCATCGATGCATGTGAAGAAGCGATCTTTTCTTCTTTGGTTCATGGAGAAAGCGTTATTGGTAGAGATGGACACACCACTCTTAGTCTAAAAGAAATATTAGCTAACCAAGAAAAAGATGCAGGAGAGAATAAGGATGAAAACAAGTAACGACTATTATAATATCATTCAAGTAAAAGAAGGCGTTTATCATATCGGCAGTGCAGAGGGCGTTTTCATGGATTTATTTGTCGGCAGTAAACAGGCACTGTTGTGGGATACCGGTTATGGTTTTGGTAATCTGCGTCATACTGTAGAAACACTCACAGACAAACCTTTGATTGTAGTCAATAGTCATGGTCATTTAGATCATGCCTGCGGTAATTTTCAGTTTAAAGATTGTCCTGTCTATATGCATTTAAAAGATAAATCATCTTATGAATATTTCAATAGTAAAGATGCCAGAAGAGACAATATCGAACGTGTAAAAAATACTGAAGAAGGTCTGCCAAGTGACTTTGATGAGGAATACTATATTCATGCACCAATAAAAGATACCATAGAAATAAATGAAGGCGATCAGTTTGACTTAGGCGGTATAACCTTAACTGTTAAAGAAGTACCCGGACATACTGCCGGAAGTATCGGGCTAATCTATGAAGAAGAACAATGGTTTTATGCCGGTGATGCAATGAATCCGTTTGTCTGGTTGTTTTTACCTGACGCCCAGCCTTTATCGGTTTATTTAGAGACACTGGAAAAGGCAAAAACATTTGCTTGTAAAAAATTATGTATCAGTCATCATGCCGAAGCTTTGGACTATGCCATCTTGGACAGCTTTATTCGCTGTGCAAAAGAATTGGATTATGCTTCGGGTATTCCATTTGAGAATATGTTATTTCCTCAATATATTGCCCGAATCTGTCCGCTTAAAGGTGCTGATCAATCTCTTATCGGACAGCCGGAATGCCCGGCAGTTGTGATTAGTGAAGATCGACTATAGAGAAAAATCACTAATAAACCTAAAAGGTTAAAACGAATGATAATACGGTTATTATTTTCAATTTTGTAAAAAAGAAAGGCGAATCTTGTAATTGTAAAGGGTTTCCTTTAGAATATATCTAAAGGAGACTTTTTATGGAGATAGGAACTAAAGGGCAATATGGCTTAGAGGCACTTGTGTATATGGCAAGTTGTCCTGAAAATACACAATTTTCAATTAATACCATTGCAACACAAAGAAATATTTCAGAAAAATATTTGGAACAGATATTCTCTTTACTTAAAAAGGGGGGTATCATTCAAAGCAGTCGAGGAAAATACGGCGGATATCACTTCTTGATAGAACCTAAAGATTTGACTGTATTAAGAGTCTTGGAGTGTTTAACGGGAAGTTTAGAACCGGTAAGATGTATTCACTCGGTTCAATGCAAACGAGAAGCTATTTGTAAAAGCAAACCGGTGTGGGAAAAAATGTATGATCATATGAAGCTGGTTTTAGAAGATGTAACGATTCAGTCTTTAGCGGACGAATACAGGAGACAGTTATGAGATTATCAACAAAAGTACGATATGGATTGCGTTCACTTATAGCTTTGGCTCAAGAGAAAGGTGAGATTATCTCAATTAGTGTCATTGCAAGTGAGCAGGAACTTTCACAAAATTACTTAGAAAATATTTTTGCGGAATTTAAGAAAGCGGGCATTATTGAAAGTGTAAAAGGGGCTAAAGGCGGATATCGTTTGATTGCCGACCCAAATGAAATCAGCATTGTTGATATTATGGAAATGCTGGATCGTGAAATTCATGTGGGAGGGAATAAAAAACATGATGTTCTCAATGACATTATTAATAAACGGGTATATGAACGTTTGGATAAGGAGCTTTATGCGTATTTAAAATCAATCAGCTTAGCTCAGATTGCCGTAGAAGATATTCAAAATATCAGTTTGTTTTAATGAAAGGGAAAAGAGATGGATAAGAAAATTGCTTTTTTTGATATAGATGGAACAATGGTGAATGTTCCTAATGGCATGCTGCATCCAAGCAGTGAAACAATGCGAGTTTTAAATACGTTTAAGCAGCAAGGAAATTATATTGTAGTTGCCACAGCACGTGGAAGCGCACCGGGCAGTGTACAAGATATTGATTTTGACGGTTATATCTTTAATGATGGACATTATATTCTTTTTAATAAAGAAGTATGGTTGGATGATCTTTTTTCAAAAGAAGATATTGCCAAACAAATAGCGGCTTATAAAAAACATGGTGGAAAAAGTATGTTCTGCGGACATGAGCAGACATGGTGTGAATATTTAGATGATCCTATGGTGATCGATCATCGGGAGATGTTTTCTGGAACACGTACACGTCCAACAGATCAAATCGAAACATTTACAGCGGCTGATGTAAAGGCAATATCGTGTTGTGTGTTATTTGAAACAGTGGAACAGTTAAAGGCCTGCTATAATGAATTGAAAGAAGAATTTACGATGGTACCTTATTATACTGGACTGATTCGTATGGATGTCTATAGGAAAGGCTTTACCAAAGGTCCGGCATGCCAATTCATGTTTGAAAAATTAGGTATTCCAAGAGAAAATACCTACGCTTTTGGAGATGGCATTAACGATAAAGAAATGCTTCAGCTTGTTGGTCATGGTATTGCAATGGGCAACGGATTAGATGAAATCAAAGCAGTTGCGGATGATATTACGGATACAGTGGATCAAGACGGCATTGCCAAAGCGTTTAAAAAATACTTTAATATTTAAAAATATCCCCGTTCATGAACGGGGATTGTTTTATTCTAATGTATAATTCTTTTCTATTGGTCTTACAAAACTATAGACAACAGCACAGATAATGCCCTTTAAGAAATTGAATGGGAAATAAATAATAAAGATTGCCTGTGCATATGGAGATAAGAAGTTCAGTATCGACGGTATCGCAATGTTGGAACCATACTGACTATTAAATGCCATGATATCTACATTAAAAGGCAGTTGTGTATACCAAGTCGGCTTATTCATCAAATAAGTCGGAGTAACGAATAAATAATTGATGATATACATAATAAAAGCAAATGTCAGCATCGTTAAAAACATATTCACGGCATAATTTACCCATGACTTTTTAAAATGCAAAACCTTCTTTAATAGGTAATACATCATACAGATACTTAAACTGGCAATCAGTGACGTAATCTGACCGATAGCAATCGGACCTACCGGTCCTTTAAATAAAACAGACGCCAAAAACTTACAGATACATACAAAAACAGCTGGAACGACTCCCATAGTTGAAACGGCAGACAATACCACAATCTCTGAAAGATCAAAATTCAGCCATGGTGCAAACGGATAGGGAATCTCAATTAAGTTGAGAATCATCCCTAAAGCGGATAAAATCGCTATCATCACCATTTTTCTTGTTTTAGTACTTTTCACAAATATTCCTCCCTTATATATAAAAAATATCGTGAAAATACTAATCTTCACGATAAAAGGGCATTTTTGAATATCAAAAAAATGTCTCTCTTCCATCTAGACTGTACTATCGGTATTGGAATTGCACCAATTCATGCTGTAAACAGCTCGCGGACTTTACCGCCGGTCGGGAATTTCACCCTGCCCTGAAGACGTTCTTTTCATCTATAGTGTATGTTAATTTCTTTTTCTTGTCAATCCCTTTGCCTACTATTTTTATTATGTGAATTATGATATGATAAAATAAAGAAAGGGGTTACAAGAAGGAGGGGAGAGCAGTGATTGAATTAAATCCAATCTATTTATTTGATAAAGAGGGGTTATCGGAATATTTGCATCAACAGGCATTAAATGGAAAGCATATTACCTACGTGACTTCTGATTTTTTGGTATTTAAAAGGGGAGCTCCAAAAGATCTGCGGTTTACCGTATTATTATCGGATGATCAACCTGTCGAAAAGGTGAACAGAAAAAGAATTGCTTCTTCTTATGAGTATTGTATTTACACGTTTGAAAAGGAAGAAGATACCTCGATTGCTTTACGTAAACGGTCACGATTTGCAAAGGCTGTTTATGTTACGCCATTAACAAATTTTATAATTTGTTTGTGTTCTTTTGCTATAATCAATACTTCTCAAAATAATTTCATTTTTGGAAGTCGTCGGGCTTTATATGCAAGGATTACCTTACCAGTGATCATTATTAGTTTTCTTTTATATTGTTTTTGGTTGTGGCGCAGAAAAAAAGCTTTAAAAAAAGCAAGAAACAATCATCAACAGCTTTATAAAAACTAATGGGATTATATGGGGAAATTGGTTTGTTTAAGTATCATATTCATCAATTTTTTTATAGTTGTGGGCTTTAGCTATTATATCATCTTTATCATTTTTCTTTACTTGTTGTTTCATTTCATATATTTTCATTCCACCCTTTATATCATGATTCTTATTTTATGTATGTCAATTTTCTTGTTTCTGCCAGATCATTCAAACCAAAATAATATGTTAAAAGAATATTTCCCATCTACTCCAAATGGGTATATATACCATGATGATCAAACCCTATTTGTATCTAAATATGAGAATTTAGGAGCTAAAAGTAACATCAACGATTTTAAAGAAACGCTTTTCTATGACTATTACCAGGTGACCTCTTCATGGGTTTTGCATAAGTTAGAGGAGTATTTATTTATTAAGCAGGAAACTCCAATTCAATTAGATACATATGAACGGCTTAGTGACAATTCTTTTGAACAAGCATATATGAAAACAGTAGAGGGAGGCGTTCAACTTTATTATTTTCAATCCGGCTATCATATTTTAATTCTTGCAAACAATTCATCAAATACAACCGAACAAGTTATTCGTTTTGCTAAAATGAAATTGAATATAGAGGGGGATTAGGATGATTGTGCTCAATCGTTTTCGCCGTTTTGATACGGTAGGTTTATCACATTATTTAAGTGATGAAGCAAAATTAGGTCATCATATTCTTTACGTTTCACGACTGTTTTTAATCTTTAAAAATGAGTTGCCTAAGCATTATTATTATGTGGTCCTGCCAAGACCCATGAAATTGAAGGAGGATATCGTTGGAACACAACTGAGAACTTCTATTGATTACGTAATCTATGAAACAGAAACCGTACCAAATGCAGATAATGTAAAATTGGAAAAAGAACCCATGACATTGAACTGGTGGATGTTATTGTTTTTAATTATCATGCCGATTTTATCTTCAGGATTTTATCAGTTTAGTTTGGCAAACTGTGGTTATGTTTTAAGCAGAGTAGGCGTATTGATTTTATTCATCATGATGGGGGTCGTTCAATATTATTATGAACGTGAAAAAAAGAAAAAGAGATTGTTTAAAAAGGAGCCGAGAAGGACAAGCAAGGTAATTCCAATCTTGGATTATATTGGGTTTTTCATTTTGTTTCTAACTTTTTCTCTTTTGGTTTTCGGTTTTAGTTATCGAGTCATATTGTTCTTATTAGCGGCTTTCTTCTTTCTTTTTATTCCTATTCGTGAATATGTCTTTTGGTGTTTATTTGTTTCTCTTGCTTTGTGGGTAATGGTATTATTACCTTCAACTACTGTGGATTCAATACGAGTAGAAGATTATTTCCCGATTCAAATTACCAATGAAACTATTCAGCAAGGTCAAACTGGGTTTGTTCCTGAATATGTGGAGTATTCTGCCAGTCAAAAAGTAGGGGATACATGGAAATCGATTCGTTATACTTATTATCGTACAATCGGAGATTATGCCTTTAATCAATTAAAACACGATATGAGATATCACAGAGAGAATAGCAGAGAAATTGAGGTAGAAGGATTTGAGCGTGTACTAGTAAAAGAAAAAATAGATTATCAAAAAGTAGACGTAGAGGGACTAGAAGAAGTTTATCAAAAAGAAGCAGCAATCACGGAGTATTATTTTGAAAGTAATCATCAAATATTAATTATCACTCCAATGGATGATGGAGACCTTATTGGTTTTGCTAAAGCGAAAATGAAAATATAAAAAGAGAGGATTTATTTTCCTCTCTTTTGTCTGAAATTCTTGTTTTTCTCTTTTGCTTCTTCCGCTAATCGTCTTAAATCTTTGACTTCTTGTGGTTTTAAGATACGATATTCTCCGGGTTTCATTCCTTTAAGGTTGATTCCTCCGCAAGCAGCACGATGTAAACGAATCAGATCATGTCCGACTGCTTCAAACATACGACGAACCTGACGATTCTTACCTTCGACCAAACGAATTAACATACGTGTGTTTTTATGCTCCATGTTTTTAGCTGTAATCTTTATTTTACATGGCAGTGTTTTGGCACCATCTAAATAGATTCCTTTTTCTAATTGATGAAGTGTTTCACCCGTAACGATGCCACGTACAGTGATATCATATACTTTTTCTAAATGACTGCTCGGATGCATGATTAAATTTGCAAAATCCCCATCATTTGTCATAAATAATAATCCGGTAGAATCATAATCTAAACGTCCTACAGGATATACACGTTCTTCAATATCATTAAATAAATCAACGACACATGGACGTCCTAATTCATCACTTGCTGAACTGATCATTCCTTTTGGTTTGTATAAAACATAATAAACTTTATTTTCAAATTCGATGGTTTTTCCGTCAATTTGGATCACATCGCCTTTTTTCACTTTTGTACCCATTTCTGTGACGGTTTCACCATTAACTGTCACTTTTCCTTTTGCGATAAGTTCTTCTGCTTTTCTTCTTGAAGAATATCCGCTTTTGGCAATGACTTTTTGTAATCTTTCCATTTTTATCACCCAAATGCATTATACAGGAAAACGGATAAGATTAAAAGAAAATTATTGTCATGATAAAAGCAAACAAGATCGCTAAGGCATCTAAGAACAATCCTAGACCTACTGCTTTGCTGTCATTTTTGATCCCCAGTGAGCCTAGATATAAACTGGCAACATAAAGTGTAGTATCTGTAGAAGACTGAATAAAGGTGGCTACCATACTAAAGAAATGGTTTAATCCATACTGCTGGTAAATCTGATCCAACAGTAATAAAGAACCACTGGAAGAAAAGGGTCTTAAAAACATCATAGATAATAATTCGCTCGACATATGTTTAAAGATTGGAATTTGACAAATGGTTTGTACAAGTCCGGTTTTGATCATCATATTAATAAAAAACATTAAGGCTAACAATGCAGTGAATAGTGGAATAAAAAGTGTAAATCCTTCTTTCGCTCCTTCAACAAATAGGTCAAAGCAATTTGCTTTTTTATAAGTCCCATAGATCACAATAAAAGCAATAAAAATAAGAATAATTTTATTCACGATATTTATAGTTAATAATCAGTAAACCAACCGATAAGGCAAGTAGACTGATCATAATCGTATAAGGAATAAAGTCGGCACTATGGGTAGTATCGTAGGTTTGTCTTAAGGCAACTACGGTTGAAGGAAAGAAAGATAATCCGGTAGTATTGAGAATAAAGAGGGTCATCATCGCTTTTGACAGCCGATCCGGAGTTGCCTCTTTAAGCAGCCGCATGGCTTTTAGTCCACTGATGGTCGCTACACTTCCCAACCCAAAAAGATTGCTTAATAGATGAACACTGATATATCCCATGGTTTCTTGGTTAACCCCTTTAAATAAATGTTTTAAGATAGGCTGAATCAAATGGGATACTTTATCCAATAATCCACAGCCGTTTGCCATATTTAAGATTCCATTGAAAAAGCAGGCGTTCAAAGTCAGTTTGAGTGCCATGTTCAAAGCATCGTTTGGTACCTCGAAAAGTAAGGCAAACAAAGTATTTTCCTGATGGGTCAATAAACCGTAACATATACAGATAACAATGCAGACTGACCAAATCTTATTCATAGATTAAACGCTTGAAAACTTCATAAATCTTATCGAGCAATGGTGAGCGTAAATATTCATAAGAGTAAGAACCGACTAATTTGGAATTGGCATACAGATCAATCTTATTTTGCTGAATAGTGTAAGAGACTTTCACTTCCTCATCTTTTTTAGCGGGAAACGTTAATTGTTCATCTAAGGTGAATTTATAATGATCAATAATATGGGTTCCTTTATTAAAAAGTAGGATTTGATCGAAACAATTAAAATATGTTTCAAAAAGATTTTCCTGGAAACCAAAATCATCTCCGCAGTTAAATGTTACACAGACGAGTGTAATACCATCTTTTTGAGCGGCATTAACTAATGTACGTTTTGCTTTTTTTGTATAACCGGTTTTTCCGCCTAAACAGTATTCATAATTTGCCAGCAGTTTATTCTTGTTAGTCCAACTGCCATTGCGATCTAAACGACGATATGTCTGGGTTCCTACAATTTTTGCGAAGATAGGATTATTGATGCAATAGGACATTAACAGTGCCATATCATAGACACTGGATATGTTTCCGTCGTCCTCTTCATCCAAACCACTAGGATTATTGAAATGGGTATTATCCATTCCGATTTCTCTCGCCTTTTGATTCATCATTTCTACAAATTGCTCTACACTTTGACCAACATGATCAGCAATTGCTAAGGCAGCATCATTTCCTGAACGAAGCAATAATGCATACAATAAATCCTGCATGGTGATAGTATCGCCAATATGTATATAGACGGCACTACCGTATGCTTTGGAAATGGATTCGTTTAGGACAATTTCTTGAGATAATTCACAGTTTTCAATGGCTACGATTGCAGTCATAATCTTGGAAATGCTTGCGACACTTTGGGTCTGATGAATTTCTTTGCCTTCTAGTACTTGCAAGGTATCTGCATTCATCACAATATAATTCTTTGCATAATACTCTGTGGCGTTGACAGGAGCAATGCAACAACAAAAAATAAGACAGAAACTTAAGAGTCTTTTCATTTTATCACCCTTACACTATATGATTTAATCTTTTATTTCATACCACGAACCTCTGTTGTCTTTATTGCTTCCTATCTTTCTTTTGTTTTTTCATATATAATTATTATATAGAGAATAGGGGGAAAAGAGGATGAAACGAGTGAAACTGTGTATGGTTTTATTGTTGATACTGTCTTGTATCGGTTGTAGTACAAAGGGTAATGACCAGATTGAATTTTTGATTAAAGGAACGATGAAAGGCGAAGATTACATTCTGGAAAAAGAAGAACTTTATGCTAAGGTGGTATTTTATGCACAACATGCTGATTTTGAAGAATTAAGTTTAATGATTGAAAATGAAAATGATCAAACCCTTGTTTTAAAAAAGACATTGCCTAAAGAAAAGGTGCTTGATGAAGCAATATGTGAGGTAAAGATAGAAAATATGGATGGAAGATCTTATCTTTCTGTAGGCATAAATGGTGAATATGAGAAAACAGATATAGGGGAAAAATGGGATAATATCTTTGCAGAAAGCTATCACGTGTCAAAAGAGGAAAATGCTAGCCTAGATCTTATGCAATTTTTAGAGTATAGTGGTTGTGTTGCAGAGACTGTGAATTTATTTTCGATTAAAAAACTACCATTAGATAAGGGATTTATTGTAAAACTGGCAGTATCTTAGTTAAATAATTAAAAGCATATCATAACGATATGTTTTCTTTTTATATTAGAAATATCTAGAGTAATTTTATATTATTTATACACTTTTTGATAAAAACTTAGATAGTATTACTTTGAAAAGATGGATATAATGTGTTATTTGATGCAATTATTTATTATTTCCCTATAATAGATGCTTGTTTGTATATAAAGAAATATTAGATTTAGTGTGTTTTTCTCTTTCGGTTGCATTGTAACCGATTTCTATTTATTTTTTTAGGAACTATGATAAACTTAATATAAATTAAGAAACCAAATGAAAGCGATAAATAAACTAGAAACTTTATTTAATATTTTGACAAAGGAGTAGAATATAATTTAGAATTCTGGTTATCTAAATAATAGAACGTATATGTAAGAGAATTTGATTGTGATAAACAAATCAGGTTCTCTTACATAAATTGTAATAAATTTATTTTTTAAACATTAAAATGCCATTATATAATTCATGTCTAAAACTTTAATAACATATATCTATTTATTATCATAAGTTATTAAGTTTTAAATATAAAAAGTGAGGAGGGTGTTATATGACAGTATATTCAACAGGTATTAAAGATTTGCTTAGAATCTGTGATGCTAGTGGTGGATGCAACTTTAGTTGCGGTGTGTATCGTGTTTAATTTGTCTGTATATCGTACATAAAATTAATTTAATATTTAAGACAATCACCATTTATAATAAATTCATTTATATGAGTTGAAATAAATGGTGATTTTGCAAAAAGATTGTTAAAATAAAAATGGAGGTTCAAATATGGAAGGCTCAAGATATAATTTAATAAAACAGGTAGAAGATGGGATAATTATTTATAATACTTTAAGCGGTGCAGTTATTAAGTTAGATAAAGAAAATGAAGGTTTATATTTAGATAAAAAATTTGAACAAATTAAGTATTTAAAAGAATTGCGCGATTTTAGAATTATTGTGGATAATTTAGAAGATGAAGAGAAAGAGATTATTCAGTTGAAAAATGACTTTAAAAATAATAATGGTATTTTAGCAATTACCATTTTAACTACTACATTATGTAATTTGCGTTGTGTATATTGTTTTGAAAGTATTAGACATATAACTATGGATGAGAAAGTTATCAATCAAACAATAAAATTCTTACGTGAATATCTTATTAGCAACAATTATCGCGGCTTAAGTATTACTTGGTTTGGTGGAGAACCATTATTCTATAAGAACATCATTAAAGAGGTTTATGCAAAAATTGTCGAATTAGTAGATTCTTTAGATATAGAACTTTTTAATGGAATTATTACTAATGGAACATTATTAGATGAAGATACATTTAGTATGATTAAAAATATGAGAAATTTAAATTTTGTACAGGTGACAATTGATGGTTGTAAAGAAACACATGATGCTAGACGTCCATTAATTGGTCAAAGTAGTTTTGATTTAATTATTAGTAATGTATCGAAATATATTGATTATCTGCCATTCCAATTGAGAGTTAATATAGATCAAACAAATTTAAATGATATTGAAAATCTAATAGAATATTTATCGAAAATACCTGGTTTTAAAGAAAAGAGTTGTATTCATTTTGCAAAAGTAGTTGGGGATAATAGCGTTTGCTATACTAACAGAGAATTTGCCTATAAATATAGTGAATGTTGTCAATTTTTGAAAAAGTATGGATTTATTAACTCTGTTAAGAATTTAGTTCCACAAGTGGTAGCGGTTCAATGCCCCTCTTTAACAAAACACCATCTGTTGTTGGATGCAAATGGAGATATATATAATTGTTGGCAGGTAGTTGGAGAAGTAAAATATCGAATAGGGACAGTCTTTAATGGCTTTACACCACCCGAATGTGAGTTGGTAGAAACAGAACAGGAAGAATGTTTGCATTGTAAAGTTTACCCAATATGTCATACGGGATGCCCATTACATTATGATGAATTGCTAGAAAATAATTGTAAATATATCCCAGAATTATTGATTAAGGACATTGAGGAATACATAGTAAGTGAAAAATGATTTGTTAATAATATTTTTAAAAAAAGAATGGTGGAAAATATTAATATATTGGACTAGCATATTTTGTGGAGGCATTATTCCGCTGCTTTTAAGCATAGAGATAACAGAATTAATTAATATTATTTTAGCTAACAAAAGTGTGGATAAGATGATTATATTCGTTTTAATCGGTATTTTTATGTATGCATTATCTGTTTATTTCAGTCAGATATACTCAGTAAATTTAGTGGCATCTTTTAAAACAAAATTAATAAATCAGAAATTTAATACTATTATGAAAGCCTATAAGAACGTTTTAAATACGGATATCAATAATTCTGAGCTTTCACAAAAAATTATTAATGAAGCTCAAAATATGGCAGATTTCTATATTAATGCTACTATCAGAAGTTTACGTGCAATAGTATTGCTGTTGATTTTATGCTTTCTACTTTTTCAAGAAAATATAAAACTTACTTTGATATTATGTATAGTTGTTTCAATTGCTTTAGTTGTATTGCTGAGGCTGAATAATCAGGTTTTCATTAGACAACAAAAGGTGATAGAACTGAGTGCTAATTATTTTAGGAATAGTGAATCATGGATTAGAAATCTTGAACAGATAAAGCTTTTTTCTCTTTTTAAACATGTTTACAATGATATTCTTGACAATGGAAAAGAATTGATTAAAGCGGTTATCCATTCCTTTGATATAGAATTATCGGAGATGTTTATTGTTAGTGCTTTGAGATACTTATTTATTGCCTTGTTTATTTTGTACTCTTCTACATTATCTGAACTAAATTTAGGAAAAGTATTCTTAATTATTTCTTTGCTTACTCAATTTTTTGGGTATGCTGATGAATTGAAACAGTTTGTAATTACTTTTCAAAAATTCAAAGTCTCAAAATATGTGTTGAATTCTATAGAATCGCTGGAAACAGATGAAGAAAATCAAAACAAATTAATCTTTTCACATATTACACGTATCAATATTTCAAATCTAGTTGGTGATAAGCAAAAAAGTCGCCCTCTCAATTTAGAAATGGTATCAAATAATATTTATTGTGTAACAGGAGATAATGGAGTTGGAAAATCAACTTTTTTCAATATGTTGCTAGGAATAGAAAAAAATTATACAGGAATAATTAAAATAAATAATGAGTGTATTGAAAATATTAATTTAGAGGCAATGTACAATAAGAGTATTATTTATATGGATCAAAATAGTGAACTTATAGAATATATTGATATTCAGGAGGGGAAAGTAACTCAATCAAGAGGAGAAAAACAGAATTATTTACTCACTCATCAACTCCGATCAACGCTTCAAAATAGTCTTATTCTTTTAGATGAACCAACAGCCTCTTTAGATGTTCAAGCAAAAGAGAGGTTTGTTACGATGATTGATAAATTAAGAAGCCATAATATTATTGTTATTATTAGTCATGATAGCTATATATTAAGACAATCTTATATAGAAGTGAGGTTGGATTAACTATGCTGAAGATATTCATAAATATTATTAAAAAAAAGAAGACAATCGTTTTTCTTTATCTTATTCTGCTTATTTTATTAAATGTTTGTATTATTGTATATCCTTTATATTTAAATAAGGTTTTATCCCATATTCAAGAGTTATCATTAACAGAAATAGGAGAGTTTATTGCATTGTCATTAGCTATTCCTATCCTTTCTCTTTTGAAAGATCGTGCACTTAATTACACGGATAATGTTTTATCTATTTATATGAGTAATGATTTAATTCAGAGAATATTAAAAAAAGATGTTTTACAGATTAAAAATTTCAGTCCTAATTATATTACTCGAGCAGTTAATAATTTTTCTGGTTTAGTGTGTAATTTTTATTTATATAACATTGTTGATTCCTTTATAAGTATAATTGCAGTTATAGTGATGTTTGTAATATTAGGGAAAGAAAATATTTATCTGGCTTTATTTATCGTAATTATCAATTTGTTACGTTTGATAATCGTCATAAATTATAATTCGAAGCTTGAACGTGCAAATAAAGAGAAAATAAAGATGGAAAATATTTATTATGATTGTTTTAATAGTTATATACTAAAGTTAAAGTCAATTATTCTCAGAAATAAAAAGGATTCTGCAAATCAACAACTGAGTCTACATGCAGAAGAATATTTATCACATGCAAAGAGATATAGCTTTCCTATAAGCGTTATTTCTACCATTAATAATGCAGGTATCTGGATCATTCATTTTCTTACCGTTTTATTTTCTTTAATACTTTCTAAAATGACAGTAATAACTTTTTATACAATTCAATTGGCTTTTTCATATTCACAACAAATGGGTAACAGTTTTCAAAATATTGTCACAATATTTCCTAGCTATGCAAATATAAAAGCGTTTTATAAAGTTGTGGAAGAATTTTTGAAATTAGAAGATTTAAAATCGGATGGAGATATAAAGCCATTTAAAACAGTAGAATTAAAAAATGTTTCTTTCAGATATAGAAAAGATGTCCCTATCATTCAATGTATGAATTACAAATTTCATTCAGGAAACCTATATATAATTAGTGGGGAAAATGGGAAGGGAAAATCAACATTGTTGAAACTATTGACTGGAATTTATTCGAATTATCAAGGACAAATATTGTTAGATGACACTCCAATTAATAACTATAATATTTGTTACTATCAAAGATATTTGGTAAGCTTTTTAACACAGGAAGATTTGTTGTTTGAAGGTACAGTAGCAAGTAATATGCTAGAAAAAAATAGAGAAAAACTAGCAGCCATGTGTAATTATTTAAAAATTAATGATCCGAATAAGATAGTAAATGTGGATGGTAATAATTTATCCGGTGGTGAAAAGAGGAAAATTTTACTTGCAAGGGTTTTATTAGATATTCAAAACAAAGATCCTTCTTTAATTATTTTTGATGAGCCAACTTATGCTTTAGAAAAAGATTTAGCAGAAAAAGTATTAACTATGATTAAAACTTTATCTGCTTCTAAAATAGTCATTATGATATCTCATGATGAAATCAATCATACTCAACTGCTAGGGAAGTGTGAAATTGTTAATATTAAATAGTGGATACTAATTCGATGAAATGGGAGGTTATTTTGTAAGATTAAGAGGATGACTAATTAAAGTCCTCTTAACTTTTTTATTTAAACAATTATTCAATGAAAAGAAGATTGTTTCCCTCTATAAAAAGTGCTAAGATATAGACACTGTTAGGGGAGGGGGAAGTTTATGAAACAAAAAGAAACAGGGTTAAATGGGATTACAGAGGGGATTATCTGGAAACAATTGCTTTTCTTTTTCTTTCCAATTTTAGTAGGAACTTTTTTTCAACAATTGTATAATACGATTGATGCTATTATCGTAGGGCAATATGTGGGAAAAGAAGCTTTGGCAGCAGTTGGATCAACGGGAAGCTTAATCAATTTGCTGGTCGGTTTTTTTGTAGGGTTATCTTCGGGAGCAACCGTTATTATTGCTCAATTCTTTGGGGCAAGAGATGATGAAAGTGTCTCTAAAGCAGTGCATACTTCAATTGCTTTATCCATTGTGGGCGGAGCGATTATTATGGTGATTGGAATTATCTTTGCACCTAGTTGTTTAAAGGCGATGGGGGTGCCTAGTGACATCATGCATTTTGCGGTAGACTATACACGTATTTATTTTATTGGAATGATCGCTTCTTTAATCTATAACATGGGTTCAGGAATTTTGCGTGCAATAGGGGATTCAAAACGTCCACTGTACTTTTTAATTATCAGTTGTTTTGTCAACATTGTCTTGGATGCTTTATTTGTCATTATATTTAAAATGAACGTTATTGGGGTCGGGATTGCAACGGTTATTTCACAAATTGTCAGCGCTTTATTAACGATGGTGGTATTAATGAGAACCAACCAGTCTTATAAATTATATTTACGAAAGATCCGTTTTTACCGCGATATATTAAATCATATTATAACGATCGGATTACCGGCAGGATTACAGTCCGTGATGTATTCGGTTTCAAATATTATTATTCAATCCAATATTAATGCTTTTGGTACAGATACGATTGCTGCTTGGGCTGCGTATGGGAAAATCGATTCTTTATTCTGGATGGCAATGGGTGCCTTTGGCGTATCGATTACTACGTTTGTGGGACAGAACTTCGGGGCAAAGAAATTTGATCGAGTTAAAAAAAGTGTGGTTGTGTGTTTGAAAATGGCAATGGGCGTATCCATCGCTTTAAGTGTTATTCTCTTCTTTTTTGGCGGGACATTCAGTCAGTTGTTTACTAATGATGCTGCGGTTATTGAAAAAAGCAGTGAAATTATTCGTTTTTTAACCCCATTTTACTTCACATATGTTTGTGTTGAGATACTCTCCGGTGCAATTAGGGGAACCGGTGAATCATTAAAACCAATGATCTTAACATGTTTAGGAATCTGTGTATTACGTGTGGCTTGGATTCTTGTGATTGTTCCGTTATATCCGACTTTTACAATGGTCACAGTCAGTTATCCGGTGACCTGGGCAGCGACATCAATCTTGTTTATCATCTATTATGTGCGAGGAAGCTGGCTTAAAAAACATATTGAAAAAGAGAAAGAAGCAGTATAGACCATGTCAATGACATGGTTTTTATTTTAGATAAAGTTAAGGTAAAACAGGATTGTGTAAACTATTTTTATATGGTAGTCTAAAATTAAGAAGAAGGATATTTTATGGGGAAATATAGTATTAAATATAGAACGGGAGGGATAAAATGCAGTTAGAATGTAGAGAAGTTGTGAAAAAATATTCAGATACAGTCATTCTGGATCATATTAGTTATCGATTTAAACCTGCAAAGATGACAATGATACAGGGAAAGAGCGGGAGTGGGAAATCCACTTTATTAAATGTGTTGTCAAATCATTTAGAAGTAGATAGCGGAAAAGTGGTGTATGATTATTCTTTATTGCGTTTCGTATTTCAAAATCATTATTTAATTAATGAGTTAAACATAAAAGAGAATATATTGAGTGGGATAGAAAATACTGATCAAACCTTTGACGAAACTTATTTTAATTATTTAGTGGAAACACTCAATATTAGGCATTGTTTAAAGAAACGTATAAAGGAATGTTCACAAGGAGAATGTCAAAGGGTAAATATTGCTAGGGCATTGATTGCTAAACCGGATCTTATATTAATGGATGAGCCTACTGGCAATTTAGATGAGTACAATACACAGGAAGTTATGAAGATGATTAAACACTTGCAGAATGAACTTTCTTTAACGATTCTTTGTGTATCTCATGATCAGTCATTAGAAAAATACATGGATGAAGTGCTTTATTTGGAAAATGGAAAATTAGAGATAAAAAAATCAGTAAATGAAAATCCTGAATCGAATATGAAAGAAAAGATAGAATCAAAGACATCTAAAATCAAGATTATAGAGTATGTTAGTCTATTTATTCTTCACCATAAATGGATTGTTCTTCTGCAATGTCTTTGTATCGCATTTTGCTCGATTACGATTTTTTTATCCGCTAATATTGGAAGCAATTTAAAAAGTTATTATTATGAAGTCGCTTCTAAGCAGCCTGATCATCTGCAGATAGAAATCACCAGTAAAACCGGAACTCGTATTTTGAGTAGTGAAATCAACGAGATTCGCCAAATGGAGCATGTATCCGATATGACCCCACAATATTTCTTATATGGATGGCAAAGAAATGAAGAACATAAGCTCATCATGCAGTCAGAGACTAATAAACTAGAAGAGAATGAGCAGTTACCATTAGATGCGTTTATTTCAAGGACATCAGCTAAAGTTGTCAGTGGGGATTTTCCAACAGCCATGTTTGACATGATGTTGGATAGTACCTCAGCTGATGTACTGAATATTAAGGTAAATGATACTGTCCGGGTAGTTGTTCCTTATGTGGAATATTATCAAATGAAAGAATATCAGGACTTCTCTTTAGTTTATCCATTCTTTTCTATGATGTCGCCGATTTTAA
This sequence comes from Beduini massiliensis, assembly GCF_000829905.1. GTDB lineage: Bacteria > Bacillota_I > Bacilli_A > Erysipelotrichales > Coprobacillaceae > Beduini > Beduini massiliensis. Next base: position 31,501 of record NZ_CDPP01000004.1, on the reverse strand, counting down.
ATGAAGTGAATTTAGAGTTTAAGGTGACAGGTATCTTTGAGAGTCAGGAAAATATTTATCGAGGGATGATTTTTGATGAAGAGTTAAATGATTACTTTCTTAATTTAGTAAGTCAAATTGAAGTTCCTGATGGAATGATTCCGGCTGATTCTGCGGAGATGATGACAATTCATGTAGATAAATTGGAAAATGTTGTCTCAGTTTATGAATTACTTGCATCACAATATGATCATGAGTATCAAAATACAGTAGTTACCATTATGAAAGGGTTTGAAGATCTGAATAATATAGAAGATATTTACAGAATAATTTCAACTTTAGCGGCGGTTGTCATGATTGTAGTCATTGCGGTAGTACTCAAGATGCTCCTTGATAAAAAAGATCGAATGATGAATATTCTAAGTTTATTTAATTTTTCCAATAAAGCGCTGCGTTGGTTTTATTTCTTTGAAAGCTTATTTATCCTAATTGTTAGTTTAATGCTGCAATTAGTGATTTTAAATTTCTTTGTTCCATTTTTTAATAAGTTCCTGTTTAAAGTGAATCCAATTGTTTTTCAATTACAAATTGCATTAGATAATGAACTGCAGCTATTACACATGAGTATGAGTCAGATCGGCACTGCTTTTTTGATTGTAGTGATTGCGATAAGTGTTTCTCAATACTGGCATTACAAAAAATATTTGAAAATGAATGCAGTGATGACATTAAAGGAGGATGATGATTTATGATAAAGATACAAAATTATAATAAATTGTTGAATCATCAGCCCCTCTTTCATATAGAAGATTTTGAAGTAAAGAAAAATGATTTTGTGATAATAACGGGAGTGAGTGGCTGCGGAAAAACAACCCTGCTGGATTTGGTGTATCATTTACCGGAGTTAAGGTCATATCATAAAGAATTTGTACTACAAAACAATATGTTGTTGGATGAGTTGACATTAAAAGAGAATATTGATTTTTTTATCAATGGGGATGATGAAAAAACTTCTCATTACATAGAATTATTGGATTTAAAGCAGGTTTTAGATTTACCTGCCTATCAGTTGTCTGAGGGGCAAAAACAACGTGCTACTTTTTTGAGAGCTTTACTGATGCAGCCTGAAATTTTATTTTTAGATGAAATTACGAGCAAGCAAAATATTGAGATGATCCGGGTGATGATGGAGTTATTAAAAGAAGCACAACGTACGATCACGATTATCATGGTGACACATGATTTATCTTTATTAAAGTACGCCAATAAACACTATGCATTTATTAACGGAGAATTGGAGCTCATTAAATCGGAAAAAGCCCCTTTACAGACGATTCCACTGGAATATTGTGGAGTACAGCCAATAGGGAAATTAGTTATAAAAAATATAAAAGCTCATTTCAAAGAAAATATCTTGATCATGTTGTGTCTGACCTTGTTATGTGTGACCTTTATGCTGTCATTTAATGCCGGTAAAAGTTTAAAGAGTGAAATCTCAGCTTGGTATCAGAAACAATATTCCTATTATAGTTTGAGCGTTGCTTTTACGGATGGAACAAAAGGTGTAGATGAAGCTGTTTCGATTTGTAATCAGTTAGGAGCTGAGGACTATGTACTTAATATGAAACTGCTAGAACAGCCGCAGACTATTATAGTTGATCAGATTCCCATCCAAATAGAGACGGTAGAGATAGATAATACATTAGCAGACAATACAGTCAAACTTCCCAATGTTTCAGAAGGGAAAAAAGATATCCAGTTATCTGTTTTTTCGGGAAGTAAAGAATTTCTATATTATCGCTGGGCAGGATCAACAAAGCTTTATGATCCTCAATACAGACAGATAGAAATATCGGTTGATATTTTAAACACTGATCAAAATACAATGGTTCTTTCGAGTGAAATGTTTGTTTCTTTGTTTAAACAAGCGAATGATCCTTCTTTGGATTTATCGAATCTTTTGGTAAATTCATTTGTATTACGATTTGATGATGAATCCTCTTTTAAAGAAGTAAAGGAAAGATTATCCACAGCCGAGTACTATCTATATGATTACAGTAATGAACTTAAAACGATCAATAAACAAGTGACAGATCAGTTTAATCCATTTTTATATGTATCTTATTTTATTGTTGCGATTATGGGTATGATTACAGTCATCTTGTTTATTTCAAAACACAATAAGATGAAAAGGTCGATACGTATTTTAGATTATCTGCATTACTCATTTACACGCAAAAATATCGTATATACGACCGAGAATGTATGGATTGGCATCGGCGCGATTATTCTTTCGCTTATGTCTTCTGTCTTGATTATGGGAGGACTTAATCGGATCATTGATTTATCTCAATATGTTTCTTTAGGAGCCGGATTCAAAGCTTTGGATAGCTTCATTCAAACCATTCCTTTGTATAGAATTAATATAGGACATATCGGTATATTCGCAGTTGTATTTATTTTATTTTTAATAATAGTATCCAGTGCCATTCAGCGAATGAAATCGATTTAATAATAAAAGCCGCTATAAAGATATTTCTATCTATGTAACGGCTTGATTTCTATTATTCAATTTTATTTAATAAAAAAACCATTGAGCAATCAATGGTTTTGAATATTAATTATTCTACTTCGATAGCAGATACAGGGCAAGCTTCAGCAGCTTCTCTAACTGAACCTTCTAAATCAGCAGGGATTTCAGTGTCATTTCCTAAAATGTTTTCTGCCAATCCGTCTCCGTTTAAATCGAATACTTCAGGACATACTGCTGTACATGCACCGCAACCGATACAAGTTTCATTTACTTTAGTTTTTGCCATTATAATAAACCTCCTTCATATATAATTCATTATAAACTAGATCAAATGAAAATTAAAGTTTTTTTTATAATATTATCATTTAATAATTAAAGTATGCTATAATGGAAACGGTGGTGAATGACATGGAAAAAAGTTCAAGAGTAAATAAATATCGCAGTTTAAGAGAGTCTTTAAAAGAGGATGCAACCTTACCTAAACAAGACATTCAAGAACGAAGCGATGAAATAGATGATACTAAAATTCCAACATTAAGAGAATATCGTATGAAACAATTCATTCAGGAAGTGAAAGATTACGAAGGTGATCAGGAAAATGAATTGGACGGAGTAAAATCCGAGTTAGAAAGTAAAGAAATTGAAGAAGCAATCGGCAGAGTCAGAATGACTTCCGGCAAAGGGGAGCAATATAATACACGCTTAGATATTTTGAATCATATTCAATCTGGAGCAATTAAAAAGGTGGATAAGACACCGATCGTAGTGCCTCCTGCTGAAGAAGAAGCTGCGGAAGAAGTGGTGTTAGAACCAATCAAAGAAGCGGTTGAAGAAAAAGTGGAAAATCCGATTGCGGTTGAGCCTGCTTTTGAAGAACCGGTGAAACATTTTAAAATTTTCTTTGAAGATGAAGAAGACGAGGAAGAGGATGTAAAAGAAGCAGAACCTGTTTTTGAAGAAGAGGAAAAAGAAGAAAAACGTTCTTTGTTTAAACATCATAAAGTGTTTGAAGAAGATGAGACTGATGAAATAGAAGATGAAGAAGAACTAGAAGACGAAGAAGGATCAAGTGTGACCATGAAGGTGTTGACCGGGATGATTGTGGTATTAAGTATCTGTCTAGTGGCTTTGTTAGGGTATATTATTAAACTGTTTTTATTTTAACTAAGGGCTAACCTTAGTTTTCATTTGTAGGAGGTAATAAAGAATGAAAAAGATATCCATAGCGATCGATGGACCATCGGCGGCAGGAAAAAGTACCATTGCGAAACAATTGGCTAAAATATTGGGGTATACTTATATAGATACAGGAGCAATGTATCGCTGTGTTGCTTATTATATGATTCAAAAAGATATCGATTTGAATGATGAAGTGAGCATCGAGCGTTATTTGAATGAAGTTGGAATTGAATTGCTGCCAGATAATACAGTTCTCTTGAATCAACAAGTGGTCACAGATAAAATTCGCAGTGACGAAGTTTCTAAAGGCGCTTCTAAAGTTGGCGCTTATGGGGCAGTCCGTCATCATTTAGTGGCACTGCAAAGAAAAATGGCAGAAAATGGCGGAGTGATCTTAGATGGACGTGATATCGGCAGTGTTGTATTGCCAAATGCTCAGCTGAAAATTTATCAAGTTGCCAGCGTGGAAACAAGAGCGATGCGTCGTTATAAAGAAAACCTCGAAAGAGGAATTGAAAGTGATTTGGAAAAGATTAAAGCGGATATCGAACAGCGTGATTATGATGATTCGCACCGTGCGATTTCCCCTTTAGTAAAGGCGAAGGATGCTGTGGAGATTGATACTTCAGAAATGACGATTGATGAAGTCGTCGAAACAGTAATAAAATTAGTTAATGAACGATTGGAGGAAAATACATGTCAAGAGCAGTAGTAGCGATTGTAGGAAGTCCGAATGTAGGAAAATCAACTTTGTTTAACCGTATTGTTGGAGAACGTATTTCGATCGTTGAAGATACACCGGGAGTAACACGTGATCGAATTTATGCGAACGGAACATGGCTGACACGTTCATTCCGTCTGATTGATACAGGTGGAATTGAAGTTGCCGGACAGGATTTTGGTGAACAAATTAAAATGCAGGCTGAAATCGCAATTGAAGAAGCAGATGTCATTGTGTTTGTCGCTAATGGACGTGAAGGCATGAATGATGATGATTTATATGTAGCAAGAATGCTTCAGCGTTCAAAGAAACCTGTTATTCTTGCAATCAATAAGATAGATGATCAGGCGTTTATGAATAATATTTATGAATTTTATGCTTTAGGTGTAGGAGATCCAATCGCAATCAGCAGTAGTCATGGAATTGGAATCGGGGATTTACTTGATAAGATTATCGAATTGCTGCCAGAAGAAGTAGACGATCATGTAGAGGGAGAAATCCGTTTTTCATTGATAGGACGTCCAAATGTTGGAAAGTCAAGTTTAACCAATGCGATACTTGGAGAAGAACGTGTTATTGTTTCGGATATAGCCGGGACCACTCGTGATGCCATTGATACTCTTTTTGAAAAAGATGGTCAGAAATATCGTGTTGTCGATACAGCCGGAATGCGTAAAAAAGGGAAAATCTATGAAAATATTGAGAAGTATTCTATATTAAGAGCGTTAAGCGCAATTGAAAAAAGTGATGTTATTTTGGTTTTAATTGATGGAGAAACAGGGGTCATCGAACAGGATCGCCATGTTGCCGGATATGCTCATGAAGCTGGTAAAGGGGTCGTATTAGTTGTTAATAAATGGGATCTTGTTACAAAAGATGAGAAAACCATGCAGAAGATGGAAAAGAAACTGCGTGAAGAATTCAAGTATTTGGATTATGCACCGATTATTTTCTTATCTGCTAAGACACATCAGCGTGTGCAAAACATTTTCTCGTTGATTCAGATGGTGTATGAAAATAATCGTAAACGTGTGCAGACAAGCGTTTTCAATGATGTTTTGATCGATGCTCAGGCAATGAATCCAACTACCTCCTTCAATGGCGGACGGTTAAAGATTTATTATGGTAATCAAGTCAGCATTTGCCCGCCGACGTTTATCTTGTTTGTCAATGATCCAGAATATCTGCATTTTAGTTATAAGCGTTATTTAGAAAACAGAATTCGAGATAGTTTTGGTTTTGAAGGAACCCCTATCCATATCATCGCAAGAAAGAGGGATTAAGATGAGTAAGATCGCAATATTAGGAACCGGAAGTTGGGCAACCGCTTTGGCTCAGGTTTTAGTGGATAATAAACATGAGGTTTTACTATATGGGATCGATCCGCATGAAATTGATGATATCAATCTTCATCATCGAAATGATAAATATTTTGCCGTCGATTTGGATGAAAAAATTAAAGCAACGAAAGATTTGAAAGCCTGTCTGCAAGATGCACAATATGTTTTAATCACCATACCGACACAGTTTGTTCGTTCTGTTTTAGAAGAAGTAAAAGCAGTTTTGGATCATAAAGTAATCATTGTCAACGCGTCAAAAGGATTTGATAATACGAATAATATGCGAATGAGTGAAACAATTCGCAGTGTAATGGGAGAAGACCAGCGACATGAAGTGGTTTCATTGATTGGACCTAGTCATGCCGAAGAAGTTATCCTTCGCATGTTAACGGTGATTTGCTCTGTTTCATTGGATTTAGAAATTGCTGCAAAGGTTCAGCATCTGTTCTCGAATGAATATTTTCGCGTTTATCGCTTAGATGATGAGGTGGGTGCAGAATATGCGGTTGCTTTGAAAAATGTTATTGCAGTGGCTTCCGGCTGTGCGGCTGGATTAGGCTATGGAGATAATACTCGTGCGGCTTTAATCACTCGTGGATTAGCGGAAATGGTGCGTTATGGGATGGCAAAAGGCGGTAAATTCGAAACTTATTTGGGATTGACTGGAATAGGGGACCTTGTTGTGACATGTTCATCGGTTCATTCCCGTAACTTTCAGGCTGGTTATGAAATCGGAAAGACACAGGATGTAAAAGGATTTATGGAACATAACACAAAAACAGTGGAAGGTATCCGAACTTGCAAGGTTGTTCATGATGACCTTGTTCATTATCCGCAGATTCAAATGCCGATCATTGATGCCGCTTATGCAGTACTGTATGAAGGGGCGAATCCTAAAGATGTCATTCGTTCATTAATGTTAAGAGATTTAAAGCAAGAATTGTAACAAAAATTTTACCCCCACATAGATTAGAGTGGGGGTATTCTAATATGAAAAATAATCAGGATCAGTTTTTAAACAAAGTGGCAAGTAAAACAAATGTAAATAAAGATGATATTTTAAATTTAGCAAATGCTTTTCAAACAAAAGATCTTTCTTCGGAAAGTAATCTTCGTGAATTGATTCAGCAGGTATCACGATTATCCGGACGTGATGTTTCCAAATCAAAAGAAGATCAGATTATTAACATGGTAAAAAATGATAAAATTCCAAAAGATTTTATGAACAACTAACCAGTCTTTGTATAAGAGACTGGTTTTTATCTGTTTATTAGCGTAGATTGGTTCTAAATTCTATTGAATTTCATATATTTTTGTGAAATGGAGGAATTAAAAATGGACCAGATGATAATGGATATTGGTAAAAGAACAAAAGGAGATATTTATTTAGGTGTAGTCGGTCCGGTAAGGACTGGGAAATCGACCTTTATAAAACGCTTCATGGAACTGGCGGTTATTCCTTTTATCAATGACGAAGACGAACGTCGTCGTGCTATTGATGAATTGCCACAGTCGGGACAAGGAAAAATGATTATGACCGTGGAACCAAAATTTGTTCCTAATGTAGCGGCTAAGATTAAAGCCGATGATGAATTTTTTGTGAATGTGCGATTGGTAGACTGCGTTGGATATGTCATTGATCAGGCAAAAGGGTATCGTGATGAAAATGGGATTCGTTTAATTAAAACACCATGGTTTATGGAAGCTATTCCATTTGATGAAGCGGCTAAGATCGGAACACAAAAAGTCATTCAAGATCACTCTACAATTGGAATAGTCGTGACAACAGACGGAAGTATTACCGATATTGATCGTGACTGCTATGTTGAAAGTGAAGAACAGGTCATCGAGGAATTAACAGCCATCGGAAAACCGTTTATTATTGTTGTGAATACAACGGACCCTTATAGCTTTAATTGTGAAAGCTGCGTGAGTCATTTAAAAGAAAAATATGATGTCCCTATCTTACCGATGAGCATTGCGGATATGACAGGGGACGATATTCAAAATATCTTGAAACAATCACTCTATGAATTTCCTGTTACAGAAGTAAAGATCAATGTGCCTAAATGGGTCGCTGTATTGGATAAAAGCCATTGGTTAAAACAAGATATTGACAATAGTTTGGTAGAATCATTAAGTGAGATTCATAAATTAAGAGATGTTAAAAATGTAATTAGTAAGCTTTCTTCTTTCAATTCGATCGAAGAATCAAAGATCGTCGATATTAATACATCAACCGGCAGCGCTTGTGTGGATATCCGCATTAAGAGCGGGTTATATAATGATATTCTAAAGGAAATTCTTGGTTCTGATATGATTGATAAAGCGGAGTTTATTAAATTGCTGCAGCAGTTGGTGATGGCGAAAAACGAGTATGATCATATTTCCAGTGCTTTGAGCATGGTACAGCATACTGGTTATGGCTTTGCTTTGCCGGATCTGTTGGACATCGAACTTTCTGAACCCATTGTGGTTAAACAAGGACCTCGCTATGGAATTAAAATGATCTCTAAAGCCAGCACTATTCATATGGTGAAGGTAGAAGTTGAGAATGCTTTTGAACCGATTATCGGATCAAAACAGCAGGCGGAAATGTTTATTGATTACTTGATGAAAGAACACAGTACGAATCCGCAAGCCATCTATGACTGTGAAGTGTTTGGCCGAAAACTAGGGGATGTCATCAGTGAAAGTATGAAAATGAAGCTGGGAACGATCCCGGAAGCAACTTGTCAGCGCATTCATGATATTCTGTCTAAAATCGTGAATAAAGGAAAAACGAACGTCATTGCGATCGTCCTTTAGTTGATGCGTTTTTTGACGAATTTTATTGAACTAAAGCATGAAAAATGGTATTATAAACACGTTCAATATTCACGTATGGAGGTTTTGAAATGAATAAGAAAGAACTTGTGGAAGCTGTATCTGTTAAAAAAGAATTAACAAAAAAAGAAGCAGAAGATTTAGTAGATACAGTGTTTGATACAATTACAGATAGTTTACTAGAGGGGAATAAAGTATTGATTTCTGGATTTGGTACTTTTAAAGTAAATCATCGCAAAGAAAGAAAAGGTGTCAGTCCAAAAACAAAAGAAATCATGACAATTCCAGCTTCAAAAACTTTAACATTTAAACCTAGTAACCGTTTGAAAGATTCAATGAACAGCTAAGATGCATTCGATGCATCTTTTTTATTATTTGCAATATATTGTTCATAATAGTAGTGTATAATAGACTCGAGGTGAGAGGTATGAATTATTATATGTTTGGTTATTTACTATTATTTATTGGGGCCATTTTAACGATGGGAGCACAGATGAAGGTGCAGAGCGCTTATGGTAAATATAGTAAAATTCCTTCAAGCAGCGGACTGACGGGTTATGAAACAGCTCGGCGTATCTTAGATCAAAATGGGTTGCAGGATGTTGAAATCAACGTTGTCAATGGGAAACTAAGTGATCATTATAATCCTAAAAATAAAACTGTGAATTTATCTCGTGATGTGTATAATGGGCATAGTATTGCATCTATTGCGGTAGCTGCGCACGAATGCGGGCATGCCATTCAGCATCAAGTGGGATATCGTTCATTGGTTTATCGTAATGCTTTAGTGCCTTTATTCAATGTGTCACAGTGGGCAGGATATATCGTTTTATTTATTGGTTTTGCTATGGGTGAATTAAACATCGCATTATTGGGAATCGTTTTGATCAGCGCCATTTTATTGTTTCAGCTGTTAACATTACCGGTTGAATTCAATGCATCAAGCAGAGCGTTGGAAATTTTAGATACGGGAATGATTCCGGCAAGTGAGGTTGGCGGAGCAAGTCAAATGTTGTCTGCTGCCGCAATGACTTATGTAGCAGCCGTAGCCGCTTCATTGTTATCCATCTTGCGTTTGCTTTTATTGGTATTAGGAAGTTCAAGAAGAGATTAATCCTTTAGATATAAAGGATTTTTCTTTGCACCTAAAATACATTGGTGTATAATAAAAGTCGGAGGGATTATGAAAAAAGGAAAATTTTATGTGTTACTCATCACGTTATCCGTGATTTTAATTTTTATCAGCGGGTTCATTTATTTTTTTCATGAACCCTATAACAGAGCAGAAAATAAAGTATTGAACGCTAAAAAAGAAGCGATGGCAATCAACAAAATTGACTCTTTTAGTGAATTTTCTCAGTATAACAGTCAGGATATTTATTATATTGGACAGGACGAAGAAAATGTTTATGTTTTTAACAGCGATTATCAAATGGTAAAAAAAGAGGAGCTGCAGACACTTCAATTAGATTTAGTGAAAGAACGCTTGACTTCAGATTATAATGTCACGGATTTCAGTACCTTGGAATTAGGTTATGAAAATAAAATGATTAGTTATTTATGTCGTCAGAATTTAGGGAATGTTACCCAGTATATCTACTTAAATGCACAAGACGGCAGTGAAATAAAATTTTATGAATTAGGGAAGTAATGAAGATGGATGTATTTTTAAAGGAACATAATTTAATTGATTTAAAGGGACTGGCAATTCTTAAATATAAGGCATTGGGTTTAAATGAGAACGAAATTCTGATCCTGCTTTTAATTATGACATTACAAGCTTCCGGTCAAAAAGGGATTAATTATGAGATGTTAACTCACTATGTGCATTTAGATGACAAAGTGATTGACAGTGTGTTAGTCGGGCTAGTCAATAAAAAGATGATTAATCTGATCGGGACCTCAATCTCATTAGATGCTTTTTATAAGCGATTAGTGTTTGATGCTCCTGTGGAACAAGCGGAGAGATCAAAAGGAATCAATCTGGTGGAAGCTTTTGAAAATGAATTTGCCAAAGCTTTAACACCAATGGAATTGGAAACAATCAAGAGCTGGAAACAAAGTGGCTACAGTGATCAATTCATTTTAGATGCTTTGAAAGAAGCGGCCTTAAGCAATGTCCATTCATTTCGCTATATCGAAAAGATTTTGATTAACTGGTCGCAAAATGGTGTGCGCCGTTCTGGTGCGGAACCGATTGAACCCAGCGGTAATGAAGAGGAATTAGTAGAGTATAGGTGGTGGGAAGAAGATGATTAAACATAAATTAGATTTAATATTGAACACATTGGATGAGATGTTTCCGGATGCCTATTGTGAATTGGTTCATCACAATGAGTTTGAGTTACTGGTAGCGGTCATGTTATCCGCTCAGACAACCGATCAAAGTGTGAACAAGCTGACAAAAACGTTATTTGAAAAATATAAAGGTCCAAAAGATTTTGCTGAAGCCCCCTTAGCACAGATTGAAAAAGATATTAAAACAATCGGGCTGTATCGCAATAAAGCAAAGTCATTACATAATATGTCCATTCAGCTGCTAGAACAATTCAACGGGGAAGTTCCTCATACAATCGAAGAACTTACAACTCTGCCCGGAGTAGGGAAAAAGACGGCGAATGTAGTCGTATCCGTAGCTTTTGGGCAGCCAGCATTTGCGGTCGATACACATGTGGAAAGAATCTCGAAGCGATTAGGCTTTGCTAAATGGGATGATTCAGTGCTAACAGTAGAAAAGAAGCTGATGAAAGCTATCCCGAAAGAGCGCTGGATTAAGGGGCATCATCAATTTATCTTCTTTGGTCGTTATTTTTGTAAAGCGACCAATCCCACTTGTTATGAATGTCCTTTGTATGATATTTGCAAAGAACCTAAACGTAAAGCTATAAAAACTAAACATATGAATGAAAATTAGCGTTTCTTGATGAAACGTTTTTTTATGAGATCAATGTTGTTAAATATAATAAAAAAGCAGAAGGTAATCCTTCTGCTTAACTGCTAGGGGTTTGAGTGGTTCCATTGCCATTTTGGTTGTTACCTGTACCACTGTTTCCGCCATTATTGGTTGTGTTGTCATTTCCACCGGTCGATCCTCCTGGTGTTTCAGCAGGGGGTGTTGGAGTCTTTTTGGTGTAGTAGACATTAATCACAGAACTTCCATCTGCCGCAATCTTAATTGAAGTAGGATTAGCAACACCGGTGTTATAAGCAGCATCTTGATATTTTGTGACATCTGCTGTTATGGTCGCACCGATTGTTCCGGTCCCTTTTTCAGACTTAAATAAGACATTGTCTTTATAGTAGTTCACTGTATATTCTGCGGTCTTTGGTTTAATCGTCACATTGACTGATTTTTCTGACGAACGAATCGTCAATGCTTTTGAACGTGTGTAGAACCCAACTATAACGACACTCTTTTCTGGTGTGTAATTTAATTTGAATTCCGGTGTCTCACTTGTTTGACTGTAAAGAATGGCACCTGTATCCGGATCACGCACTTCTACACCGTAGATAGCGTCTCCATAGATATTGACCACGTTTTTATCATCTGCTGATTTATCATAAGCACCGAATTTAACATTTAAGTTATTTGCTTCACCGGTTACATCGAAAGATGTTAAGGCTGCTAACTGACTTGCTAAACTGTAATCTTTTGGCATGTTGCTGTTTTTAAACCAGGCTGTGATGACACTGTCTGATGGAGTAGAAGAATCCGGCTTCATATAAGGCGTGATTCCTTTTACCATTGTTGCTTGAGAAACACCGCTTGGTTGAGTATAACTGTTTACGGTAGTTCCATTTTGGATATGATCGATCAGCATTGCTCCGATCTTGCTGCCAAAATTCGTTTGATCATAACTTAGATAATAACCATAAGCAGAAGCGATGCTTCCCGGATAACCGACCCAGACAGATACGGCTAAGTCTTCGGTATAGCCTTGGAACCAGCTGTCTTTATTCGCACCTTGAGGAATACCAAATCGTACCCCTTCATCTCCCCAGTCACTTGTTCCGGATTTTGCAGCTAAGTTATAATTGATGTTTGTTCCGATATATTGTGTTTTTGCGAACGTTTTTAATACTTGCTGAATCATAAATGAAGATTCTGCAGATAATGCTTGTGTCGGTGTGATTGAATTGTGAATATCAATTTTTGTTCCGGTATCTTTTAGGATAATGTAGTCAATCGTATGCGGTTGGATGTAATTTCCGTTATTTGATAACGTTGCATATGCTCCCGCACCTTGGATCGGTGTAATTCCATGATCCCAAGATCCGATAGAGTAAGTGGTATTGAAAGATTCATCACTTAAATCAAAACCGAATCCTTCAACATATTTTTGATAATCGGACAGAGTAATTTTTTCCAGTACTTGATTAAACGTATGAATTGCCGGTAAATTTAATGAATTACGAAGTGCTTCTTGTAATTGCACATCCCCGCCTACCGAGAAGTCCCAGTTATTGACTTTGTGTCCTTCCGGTGTTGTATACGCTTCATTGGAAACACTTTGACCGGTTGACCAGTCTAAGAATTCAAAAGCGGCACAGTAAGAAATAATTGGTTTTAGCGAAGAACCCGGCTGATGTTTTTCTAATGCGTAATTGATTGGTGCTGTTTCAACCGCTTCACGTTCCGGTGTTGTAACGCCGGTATAATGGCGTCCGCCGATGACAGCAATAATTTTTCCGGTGTGTGTATCTTGAACACTGGCACCTAGTTCTAAGTTATCATCATAGAAGTTAAATAATTCTCCAGAAGCGATCGAATCTGCATAAGATTGAGCATCCGGGTCCATAAACGTATGAATTTCCATTGGCGTTTCTAAAGGATCTAATCCGGCAAGTTCAGGATATTTTCCTGACTTAGCTAATTCATAGTATTCAGAAAGAACAGTGTCCGTATAACTTGCATAGTTGGTATAATCGTTATCAGCATTAGCACTTTTCTTTAATGTGTTTTCAATTTTGATTTGTTTTGTAGCGTTCATTTCATCTTCTGAAATATAGCCATGGCGATACATTAAATCTAAAACAGTATCACGTCTTTGGGTGGCTGCTTCAAGGTGATAATAAGGATCAAAAGCATCCGGTGCATTCAATGTTCCGGCTAATAAAGCGGCTTCTGGTAAAGTTAATTCAGAAACATCTTTATCAAAGTAATATTTACTTGCAGCTTGAATCCCGATGGTCTTGTTTCCACGACCAAAAGCAATCTTATTTAAGTAAAGCTCTAATATTTTTTCCTTATCTAATTGGCTGTCTGCTTGTATTGCCAAATAAATCTCACCGATTTTTCTTTGCCAACGATTCGTATGTTCGTCAGGGTAGTAAGATTTTTTGATTAACTGCTGAGTGATCGTAGATCCACCACTGGTAATATCTCCAGCCAGCAGGTTCCCAAATGCAGCTTTGATGATACGAGGCAAGTCAAATCCGTTATGATCAAAGTAACGTGAATCTTCCGTTGCCACAACGGCATCGACTAATACTTGCGGTAATTGCTCGTATGTAATGTTTTCTCTGGTGCCGGCCTCATCATTTCCCCACATTCCCATGCTGCCGCCTTGCGCATCATACATTTCTGTTGCTTCCTGAGAAACAAGCTTTTCAATGCTGAATGTATCGGTTGATTTGATAATGCCATATACAAAATAGATGCCATATCCAATCACGGCAACAACGAGGACACTCAAGACACTAAAGATAATACGTTTATTACGTTTCTTGTTTGCCGCCTTATCTGCTTTCTTTGGCTGACTTCGTCGTCGCCTGTTATTTTCATTTGGTGTATTTGTCATTTATTTTTCCTCCTTAAAAAATACTTCATCTACAATCTTTAAATAATCCAGTCGAGGACGAAATCCATATTGGATACGATACCCATTTTGACTGATTTCTTCATAAGAAAGTGATTTCTTTTTTGATGAGTTGTATTTTTCAATCATATAATCTGCTTCCAGCAGATAAACCTCACTTAATTTTGTAAAAGCCATCACAATAAATGCAATGCCGCCATGTTTTAACACTTTATCTAAGTGTTCGATCTGATGGGGGTGGATATTTTGAAAAGGAAAGCTCATCTTGTTGATCTCTTTTGCTTCAAAGTCAATATATTTTCCCTTATATATACCATTGTAATCTGTCGTGCTTGGAATCTTGAAATATGCTTCAACGATCTTAGCAGAGCTTCGCGATGGATAATCCACCTTCACGATTTGGATCGGCGTTGGTTTTTTATGAATGACCGCCTTATCAAAAGTGAGATAGTATTCATTGGATTCATTAAGATCCTGTTCCAACGAATAACCACGGTGTCTTGTATCTTGCTTTAAAGAAGATACAGGTTGAGAAATGTTTTTTTTCATCCCATTTGGATAGTTTACCATTTATTATCACCGCTTCTATTATACTGTTTTTTTGAAGCGATTAAAAGTAATTTATATAAAATGCGCTTTTGTATTGCTTTTTTGCTCGTTATTTGTAAAATATAATATAAGGATGTGATAGAATGGATTATAAAATACAGTTAACTCCTAAAAAGATATTAAACAAGGAGTTTAAAGTTGATTTTAAAGGATATAACTCTGCTGAGGTAGATTATTTCTTGGATACGATCTTAGCGGATTATGAAAATTTTGCGAAAATCATTGAACTAGCCAATAAAGAATTGGAAGAATTGGAAAATGAAAATAAAAAATTAAAGGAAGAAATTGCACAATTATCACGTGATAAGAGTGTAGCGGAAGAAAGTGTTCAGAATTTGGAAGAACAATTATCACCGCAGGTGGATATTTTAAAGCGTCTTTCTTTACTGGAAAAAGCCGTGTTTGGCAATCGAAGTGCAGAATAAAGCTTGCATTCAAAATCAATATAACGTAAAATAAAAACGCTCATGGAAGATAATCGCTGTTAAAACAGAGGAAAGTCCAGGCTCGCACAGTCTGTGATGGCTGTAGTGATTGTGCATAACGAATCAATAAGTTATGGCAGTGTAAACTGACGACAGGCCTAAGACCTAAACGCAAGCATGGTCGCTAAGCCATAAAGTGCCACAGAAACTATGCCATGTAGAAATACAGGGATGAAAAGAGGTAAACTCCGCAAGCGAGAAACCCAAATTTGGTAGGGGAATCAATACAAAGGAAACGAACGATGTATTGGACATAGCAATATGTAGATAAATGATTATCTGAAAAACAGAACTTGGCTTACGAAATGAGCGTTAAACTGGCAAATGCCAGTTTTTATTTTGTTGGTATAAATAAATGGAAGATGACATATAAATAGATAGCCTTTCAAAATTTAATAAATAATCACTCAAATCGATAAATTTTTACAATTAAGATGATTGTAATTGCAGATGATTATGCTATAATTAAACTAAATGTAAGATAGTGCAGTTAGGAGGAATAGTGTGGAGGATTTAGGAAGAAAACTTCTTGAAGAACGTCAATTAAGAAACATCACTTTACAAGATATCAGCGCAGCGACGCATATCTCAGTAGGTGTCTTAAAAGATATCGAAAGCGGCAAGTTTGATAAATATGTCGGTGATGAAGAATATATAAAAAAATATATTAAAAAGTATGCAGATTACCTAGGGATTGAATCAGATGAATTGGTGGATACATATATCACACTAACTCAAGAATTGAATCTTTCTAAAATAAAGGAAAAAGAAGAAAAGCTTAAAGCAGAGCCGAAAAAAGCACCGGCGACAAAGATAACTAAACCTGCTTTTGCAAAAGCACCTAAAGTCTATGACAATCATAGTGGCCGAACCTTTGTCAAATATACGATTATCGTTGCTTTATGTTTATTGATCATTTTTAGTGTTTGGTACGCTTTAAAATTGTCAAGCAAAGATAAGGCTGGTTTTGATAATCAGAATCAGAATCATATTTCTGGAACTCCTAATGTCGATGATAATGAAGATCCGGTGATTCCACCTGACCAAGACAATAAAGAAGATGAAAAGCCAACAGATGAAAAAACACCGAAAGTGGAAATGACACGTACGGCAGCCAACCAATACTCAATTAAACTGCCGGCAGACAATGAAACATTCACAATGAAGATCGAATTTGTTTCATATACTTGGTCATCAATGTTAGTTAACGGAACGAACTATAGTCATTTTGCGGGTAAGGCATATAATAGTGCCAATACAGCAAATGATAAAAATGCAGCACCGGAAACAGTGGAATTGACTTTCAATACGAAAGATGTGAATACCATTGTTTTAAGCAATGGATATAATTTATATCACCGCTACTATATTAATGGTGAAAAACTTGATATCCCAGAAAGTGATCAAAGCGGCACTTACGCTGATGTCACATTTACATTTATAAAGGAGTAGTCTATGAATTTGCCTAATAAACTCACTGTCTTTCGCATGCTTTTAGTTCCGGTCATCATCATTCTGTGTATTTTTCCAGTCGGTGGCAGCTGGACAATCTGGGGACAGATTTTACCAATCAATCAATTTATCGTAGTGATGCTGTTTATCGTGGCATCACTTACTGATTTTTTAGATGGACAGATTGCCAGAAAACAAAATATTATCACTACTTTTGGGAAATTTATGGACCCGATTGCGGATAAATTGCTTGTTAATTCACTGATTATCATTTTAGCGTGTACCAGTAAGATCCATATGATCGTTCCGTTGATCATGATTTCTCGTGATCTTGTTGTGGATGCCATTCGTTTACTGGCAAGTCAAAATAATGTTGTGCTGGCAGCCAGTCAATTAGGGAAAGCAAAAACGTTTACCCAAATGCTGGGGATTATCTTTATTTTGCTGAATAATATTCCTTTTTGTTTTGTAGGAATACGCATTGATTTAATAACGATGGCGGCAGCAACATTGATTTCTCTTATTTCGGGTATTGATTATTTCATGAAAAATCGACAATTCATTTTGGAGTCTATGTAATGAGAGAGCTTGTTGAAAAATTGATTGAAAAAAAGTTAACGATTGCGAGCTGTGAAAGTTTCACAGTAGGACTTTTTGGTGCTGGATTGGGCAGTGTATCCGGCGCCTCTAATACATATAAAGGGACATTGGTCACCTATCAGACTGTTATTAAAACAGATGTTTTAAAAGTGGATCATCAGTTGGTAAAAGAATATGGGGTTGTCAGCGAGACCATTGCAAAAGAGATGTGTCTTAAAGGAAAAGACTACTTCAATTCGGATATTTGTGTTTCTTTTACCGGTAATGCGGGTCCGGAAGCGATGGAAAATAAACCGGTGGGATTAATTTATATCGGGATTAATTATTTAGGTAAAATCGTCACTTATGAGTATCGTTTAGTGGGAAGCCGAGCGATGATTCAAAAACAGGCAGTGCATATTGCTGAAAAAAAACTGCTTGATATGTTAGGATAATAATAAAAAGAGAAGAATGATTTAGATGGGAGGATATTATGGCAGAGAAAACAAAGAAGATAGATAAAGCTGAAGCAGGCGAAGAAAAAGCGCTGGATGAAGCGATTAAGCAAATAGAAAAGCAGTTTGGAAAAGGGTCTATCATGCGTTTAGGTGACCGCGCGGATTTAAGTGTGGATGTGATTCCGACAGGGTCATTGACTTTGGATTTAGCGTTAGGAATCGGCGGGTATCCAAAGGGGCGTATAGTTGAAATCTATGGACCTGAATCAAGTGGGAAAACAACGTTAGCCCTGCACGCTATTGCAGAAGTGCAAAAGCAAGGAGGACGTGCAGCCTTCATCGATGCAGAACATGCCATCGATCCGGTTTATGCTAAAAATTTAGGAGTGGACATCGAACAACTCATTTTATCTCAGCCGGACAGTGGAGAACAGGCTTTAGAAATTACGGAAACATTAGTTCGTTCCGGTGCCATCGATTTGATCATTGTCGATTCAGTCGCAGCGTTAGTCCCTCAGGTAGAATTAGATGGTGAGATGGGCGATTCTCAAATGGGCTTGCAGGCACGTTTGATGTCTAAAGCATTGAGAAAACTTTCGGGCTGTCTAAACAAATCGGAATGTACGATTATTTTCATTAATCAGTTGAGAGAAAAAATCGGGGTTATGTTTGGTAATCCGGAAACAACAACCGGAGGACGTGCACTTAAATTTTATTCTTCAATTCGAATCGAAATCAGAAGAAGCGAAGCGATTAAAAACGGTACTGAGATTGTTGGAAATAAAACCAATATTAAAGTTGTGAAAAATAAGGTGGCACCACCTTTTAAAACTGCAAGCGTAGATGTGATTTACGGACAGGGGATATCTAAAGACGGGGAAGTATTGGATTTATCCGTTGAATTGGAACTGGTTGAAAAGAGTGGTGCTTGGTATTCATATAAAGGTGAAAAGATTGGGCAGGGTCGTGAAAATTCAAAACTGTACCTTAAGACACACCCGGAAATTATGGAAGAATTAATCAATTCTATTAAATTAAAAATTATGGGCGAAGAAGCCATAGAAGAAAAATAAAACGAGAGACTTTGGTCTCTTTTTTTTGTTTGCAATGAATGCCTATTGGAGTCACCATTGCCTAAAATATAAAAATGGGGTCCTCAGATATGTCAAAATAAAGCCCATTTACAGGTAAATCCTACAAAATCAGTAGTCTATAAGGATTTGCCGGCTTTTTATTTTTTCTTTTATACTTTGTTGCAAAAAGGGACTATTTAGTTTAAAATGATACTTGTATTTTAATTAATACGATTATGTATGCAAATACATAACTTCAACATAGACAATAGGGAGGAACATTATGTTAGGTGACAACATGTTTTTAACTGGTTTGTCTTATGTTCTAGCTGTGCTTTTAGGAGTTGGCTTATTGCGCTTTTACTATATGGTAAGAGTGTCAAAAGCAAACGTCAATGCTGAAAAAATCATTGATGAAGCCAATAGTAAAGCGGATAATATTGTAAAAGAATCTATACTTGATGCAAAAACTCAGGCTTATGAATTAAAATTACAAGCTGAAAAAGAAATCAAAGAACAAAAACAGCAATCAACAGATTTTGAAAACAAATTATTACAACGTGAACAAAATATTGATCGTCGTGATATGATCTTACAAAATAAAGAAGATTCATATGATCAAAAAGTTCAGCAGTTGAACAAAAAAGAATTAGAACTAAACAAACTAGAGGAACAGTTAAAGGAAAAAATTGATGCCAAAATAGTTGAATTGGAAAAAATTGCTGCTATGACAGCAGGGGAAGCTAAAATCGAACTATTTAAACAAGTTGAACAGAAAATGGCAACAGAAGTTACTGCTTATATTAAAGAACAGGAAGAAGAAGCCAAATCTAAAGCATCAATGCTCTCAAGAGAAATCATTGCCACTGCAATTAATCGCTATGCTCAGGAGGAAACAGTTGAAAAAACTGTCTCTGTTGTCGCTTTGCCATCTGAAGAGATGAAAGGACGTATCATTGGTCGTGAAGGACGTAATATTAAATCGATTGAACAATTCACAGGCGTTGAATTGATCATTGACGATACACCAGAAGCGATCACGATTTCTTCGTTTGACCCGATCCGTCGTGAAATTGCGAAACGATCATTGGAAGTATTGATTCGTGATGGACGTATTCAGCCGGGACGTATTGAAGAAGTCGTTTTGAAAACGAAAGAAGAAATTAATGAAATTATTCGTCAGGCCGGAGAAGATGCTGTCTTCCAATTAGGGTTGGCGAAAGTGGATAAAGAAATTGTAACTTTGATCGGACGTTTAAAATATCGTACGAGTTATGGGCAAAATGCTTTACAGCATTCATTAGAAGTTGCTCATTTGGCAGGAATCATGGCAGCTGAATTGGGATTGAATCAGAATTTGGCGAAACGTGCCGGATTACTGCACGATTTAGGAAAAGCGATTGACTTTGAAATTGAAGGAAGTCACGTTGAAATCGGGGCGAAATTTGCTAGAAAACATGGTGAAAATGCGGTTGTGATTAATGCGATCGAATCTCATCATGGAGATGTACCGGCAACGAGTGTTATCTCAATTTTAGTGGCAGCGGCGGATACATTGTCTGCTGCTCGTCCGGGAAGTCGTTCGGAAAGCTTACAGAATTATATTCAGCGTTTAGAAAAATTAGAAGCAATCTCTAATGAGTTTGATGGGGTTGACAAGACATTTGCAATTCAAGCAGGACGTGAGGTACGTGTCATGGTCAAACCGGAACGTTTAGATGATTTGGCTTGTCATAAATTAGCGCGAGATATCAAAGAAAAAATTGAAAATGAATTAACTTATCCAGGTCATATTAAAGTGACAGTTATCAGAGAAATCAGAGCGAGCGAAATTGCAAAATAGTAGGTTTTAAAACCTACTTTTTTAAATAAGGAGATGTATATGAAATTATTATTTATCGGAGATATATTTGGACGCAGTGGTCGAGTGATGGTCGAAGATCATCTCTATACATTAAAAAAGCAATATCAGATTGATTTTGTCATTGCCAACGGTGAAAATTCTGCTCATGGGAAAGGAATCACACAGCGTGTTTATGAAGAATTGATCTTTAATGGAGTACAGGCAATTACCATGGGAAACCACACTTACGCTAAAAAAGAGTTGTTGGATTTTATCGATGAAGCGGACCGATTAGTAGTGCCTTATAATCAATTGAAAACATTGCCGGGAATCGGAAGTCGTGTCTTTACTTGGCAAAACAAGCGTATCCGTGTGACTAATTTATTAGGTGTGGCATTTATGAATGGGTATCAGTACAACCCGTTTATCGCTATGGATGAACTGTTGAAGGAATGTGAGGAAGATTATCATATCGTCGATTTCCATGCTGAAACAACCAGTGAAAAAATCGCCCTATCTTATTATTTAAGCGGTCGTGTCAGTGCTGTTTTAGGAACACATACTCATGTGCAGACGGCAGATGAAAAAATCATAGACAACAAAACTGCTTTCATCAGTGATGTTGGGATGACAGGACCTAAAAATGGAATCATTGGCTGTTCCAAAGAATCAATTCTGTATAAAATGACAACGGGCTTAAATCACCGTTTTGAAGTGGATGAAGGACCGGCACAGTTATGTGGAGTAGTGATCGAGTTTGATGATCATACGAATCTGCCGATTAAGATTGAGAGAATTATGATTTAGTCATAATTCTTTTTGTTTTACATATGAATGAACCGAGGAGGAAACATATGGAAACAATGAAAGTATCAAGACAATCAAATTCAAATCTGGTAGCAGGAGCACTTGCCAATATCATCCGGGTAGAAGAAACGGTGACAATGGTCGTGATTGGCGCCGGCGCCTTGAATCAGGCTGTAAAAGCGGTAGCGATCGCTAGAGGATTTATCGTTCCAACCGGACATGATCTCGTTATTGTCCCTTCGTTCAAAGAGTTGGTCGTTGATGAAAAAGAACGTACCGCTATAAATTTACTGATAAAATTAGTTTAATCATTGAATTTCATTCACCTGTGATGTATAATGTAAACGTATACAGGAGGTATGGAAAAATGCAAAAAATTATTGTTAGCGCAGGGATGTCAGCACTTATCATCAAAATGTTAGATGGTTACAAAGATGATAAAATTTCATGTAAATTTGTTGAAAAGACTGGAATTAATTGTTTATTTGATGTAGAAACAGAAATGGATGCTGCAACAACAGCGGCTTATATCAAAAAAACAGTGAAAGCAATGCCTGAAGGTGTTTCACTTTATTTCTCAGTTAAACCACAATAAATCAAATAAGGGCTTGTCCCTTATTTTTTTGTGGAAAAAATAATCTTCTTCGTGTATACTCATTAAAGAAAGTGGTGAAATGATGGAAAAAGATTACACAAAATATTTTAAAGGACCTTCTTTAAAAGAAGCGAAACATCGTGGAAAAGAAGAAGTCAAAATATTGAAAGATGAATTTGTTATTCCGGATACGATGAAAAACATTGGTGCAGGAAAAACTTATTATATTAAAACATATGGCTGCCAAGCAAATGAACGTGACAGTGAAACGATGCGCGGGATTTTGGAAAGCATGGGATATCAGGAAACAAAAGAGATGGATCAGGCAGATGTTGTGTTATTAAACACATGTGCGATCCGTGAGAATGCTGAATTAAAAGTGTTCGGTAAAATCGGGGATCTAAAACGAATCAAGCGAGACCGTCCGGATATGATTTTTGGAATGTGTGGCTGTATGGCACAGGAAGAAGAGGTTATTGCTCGTCTGCTGCAGAAACATCCTCATACCGATTTGATTTTTGGAACCCATAATATTCATCGTTTGCCGGAATTACTGCATGAAGCGATGATGTCGAAGGAAATGGTCATAGAAGTTTGGTCTAAAGAAGGCGATATCGTTGAAAATGTCCCTGCTTCCAGAGAAAATCCATTAAAAGCATGGGTAAATATTATGTATGGCTGCGATAAATTCTGTACATACTGTATTGTTCCGTACACGAGAGGAAAAGAGCGCTCACGTCTGCCAAAGGATATTCTTCATGAAGTAGAAGAATTGAAAGCTTCCGGATATAAAGAAATAACTTTGCTGGGACAGAATGTCAATTCTTATGGAAAAGATTTCAAAGATGCTTACAGTTTTGCGGATTTGATGCGTGATGTGGCAAAAACCGGGATAGACAGAATCCGTTTTACAACGTCTCATCCGTGGGATTTTACAGATGAAATGATCGATGTTATTGCGAAATACGAAAATATCATGCCGTTTGTTCATCTGCCGGTTCAATCTGGGAATGATGAAGTGCTGAAGCTGATGGGAAGAAAATATAATGCGGCTTCTTATAAAGCTTTATTTGATAAAATCAAAGCGAAGATTCCACATGTCAGTGTATCAACTGATATTATTGTGGGATTTCCTAATGAAACAGCGGAACAATTCGAAGATACTTTAAAAATGGTGGAATATTGTCAATATGATAATGCCTATACATTTATTTATTCACCAAGAGCGGGAACACCAGCCGCTAAAATGGAGGACAACATCGATTTAAAAGTGAAAGAAGAACGTTTGCAGCGATTAAATGAAACGGTCAATCGATATTCTCTTGCTCAAAATAAAAAATATTTGGGACAAATCGTAAAAGTTTTAGTTGAAGGTTATTCTAAAAAAGGAAATGATATGTTGATGGGATATACAGATACACAGAAATTAGTTAATTTCTCCGGTGATCCAAAATATATCGGTGAAATTGTTGAAGTCGAAATCACAGATGCGAAAACTTGGTCATTGAATGGTAAAATCTGTGAATAATGCAAGAGACATCGCTTTAAAACTAAATAAAGCGATTAAAGAAAGTGATATCTATCAGGAGTATTTAGCTTATGAGCAAAAGATTCATGAAGATGAGGCATTGAAAAAAGAGGAAGAGGCATTAAAATTAATGCAGCAGGATATTGTCAATGCGACTTATCATGAAGATGAACACTTAGAAAAATTGAAAGCAGAATATCAAAAGCGAATGGAAGCCTATGAACTTCATCCTCTAGTGGTGAATTATTTGGCAGCGAAAGATTCACTTAACGAATATCTGCAATATATCAATCAATATATTAACGGTGGGATAAAATAAGACAAAAAAGAATTGTCTTATTTTATTTTTACCGCATATAGTGTTAAGGGAGGGATACGATGTCTAATATGATTCGAGAGATTTACACCAAAGCACTATTAGCCAAAGGGATGAAAACGACATTATCCACATATAAGATCACTTTACCTAATACATGTGATTCGATCTTAGGGTGTTGGATCGTGGATCATCACCATCAGGCCAAGATCAGAGATAACCAAACATATTCCGTTGGAAGTTATGATGTTCATTTATGGTACAGCTACGACAAAAATAAAAGTGAAGTCTTTGTTAGCAAGATTACTTACTGTGACGAAATTGTTCCGGAAAAATTAGATCCAAAAGAGATTAATGAGAACGATGAAACGATCAGTACCTGCTTGCAGGAGCCAAAATGTATCAAAGCTACAGTTATTGAAGAAAAAGAAATTGAAGTTGAGCTAGAAAAAATAATGGAAATTAGTGTGTTGGGAGAAACGATGATCAAGATTGAGATGAGAGATGACATCAATCAGATCGATCCGAATTTTATTAAGTAGCATTCAGATGAAAAATTATGGTATAATATGAAGCAAGGATGTGGTTAAATGAAAGAAAAATATACGCCAATGATGATGCAGTATTTAGAAATAAAAGAACAATACCAAGACGCCATCGTGATGTTTCGTTTAGGCGATTTTTATGAGATGTTTTTTGAAGATGCCAAAACAGCATCTAAAGTATTGGAAATTGCATTAACCGGGAGGGATGCCGGAACAGCGGAGAGAGTACCGATGTGCGGAGTCCCTTTCCATGCGGTTAATGGGTACATACAGCGTTTAATTGATAAAGGCTACAAAGTTGCTATTGTAGAACAATTGACGCAACCGGGTGTCGATAAGATCGTAAAACGTGGAGTTATTCAAGTGATTACGCCGGGAACGGTCATGGAAGATGCGATGAACTTTAAAGAAAATAACTTCATTGCCTGCTATGTTTCGTATGAGTTTAACAGTATTGTAGGTTTTGCCGATATTTCTACAGGTGAAACAAGTGTGATGGCAATCGATAAAAATGAAGAAGCCCTCATTGATGCTTTGCTTTCTAATAATATAAAGGAATTAGTGGTTTTGGAAAATGAGGTGAATCTTGACCATCGTAAACTTCAGGAAAATTATCATATTTTGATATCCTTTGCGAGCAATAGTGATTTTAAAGAGGCCTATAAGCCATTATTTAAACAGATTAGTGACATGAAAATGATCAAAACCATGTCGATCTTATTTAATTATCTGGTAGAAACACAAAAACGTGAACTTCCTTATCTGCAGGAAGTCCGATTGATCGAGAATACAGATTATTTAAACATGGATGTGTTTACCAAAAACAGTTTGGAATTATTGACAACGATTCGTCAAAATGAAAAATACGGAAGTTTATTTTGGCTGTTGGATCATACAAAATGTGCAATGGGATCACGCTTGTTAAAGCAATGGATCGATAAACCTTTGATTGAACAAACAGCGATTGAAAAACGATTGGATTTAGTAGAACTATTGATCGATAATTATTTGGAAAGAGAATCTTTGAAAGAAATTCTGAAAGATGTTTATGATCTGGAACGATTAGCCGCTCGTGTCGCTTATGGGAATGTAAATCCCCGTGATATCAAGTGGATCGGAACCTCTTTAAAAGTGATTCCTGAATTACGAAATCAGCTGCAGGCATTGAATCATCCGCTGACAAATGAGCTGTTAGTGGATTTAGTGGATCTTTCAGAGACTACGGATTTAATTGATCGTGCTTTAGTAGACAATCCGCCTATTAATTTAAAAGACGGTGGCTTAATTCGCAGTGGATACAGCGCTTTGTTAGATGAGTTTACAGATGCCAGAGATCATGGCAAACAATGGATATTGGAATTTGAAGCAAAAGAAAAAGAACGCACCGGAATCAAAAACTTAAAAATCGGATATAATCGTGTGTTTGGTTATTACATAGAGGTAACGAAGAGTTACTTGTCACAAATTAAAGATGAATTTTTATATACACGAAAACAAAGTTTAGCCAATGCTGAACGTTTCATTACACCGGAACTTAAAGAGATGGAAAATAAGATTCTCAGTGCCGAAGATAAAATCACAAAACTTGAATATCAGTTATTTACAGAACTGAGAGATGAATTAAGAAAAGTCGTGTCAAAAATACAGCAAGTCGCCGGCGCTATTGCGAAAATCGATGCTTATCAATCTTTGGCGGTTGTTTCGAGCCAAAATGGTTATGTTCGTCCGACCTTTAATCATGACCATGTGATTGATATCAGTGAAGGAAAGCATGCAGTGATTAACGAAGTCATGAAAAAACAGCGTTATGTAGAAAATGATATCTATATGGATCAGTCCAGTCATGTCTTAATGATTACAGGACCGAATATGGGCGGTAAATCGACCTATATGCGACAAATTACTTTAACGATCATCATGGCGCAAATCGGCTGTTATGTTTGTGCGGCGTCAGCGAATCTGCCCATCGTGGATAAGATCTTTACCCGCATTGGGGCAAGCGATGATCTCATCAGCGGACAATCAACCTTTATGGTAGAAATGTTGGAAGCCAATAAAGCTTTACAAGGAGCAACTGAGAATTCATTGATTGTATTTGATGAAATCGGACGAGGAACCGCCACTTATGACGGAATGGCGATTGCACAGGCAATCATCGAATATATTGTCAACAAAATCCATTGTTTAACACTGTTTTCAACCCATTATCATGAATTAACGGAACTGGAAAGCACCTTAGGGAATATAAAAAATGTCCATGCCAGTGTAAGCGAAGATGGACATGACATCATTTTCTTGTATAAGGTTAAACCGGGGAAAGCCAATAAGTCTTATGGGGTCAATGTTGCCAAGCTGGCACATTTACCAGACAGTCTGCTTTATAGAGCGAATGACATTTTAATGTCTTTAGAAAATAATACAGTAGAAATAAAAGCTGTTGAAAAGACCGAAAAAACTATAGAAAAATCAATGGTAGAACTTTATTTAGATAAGATTGATCCGATGTCTTTATCACCATTGGATGCATTATCAACATTAATCGAACTTAAAAATATGGCAGGGAGGTAGTATATGGGAATTATCAGACAATTAGATAAGCAGCTGGCAAATAAAATTGCTGCCGGAGAAGTGATTGAACGTCCAGCCAATGTTGTTAAAGAGCTGGTAGAAAATAGTATTGATGCATCTGCACGTTCAATTTCAATTTATATTGAAGAAGGAGGCATGCAGCTGATTAAAGTCATTGATGATGGGGATGGAATGGATGCCATCGATGCACGTATGTGTATAAAGACGCATGCCACCAGCAAGATTAAGGATGATTTTGATTTATTTAATATCACTACCTTAGGATTTCGTGGTGAAGCCATCCCTTCCATTGCTTCCATTTCACAATTTGAATTAAAAACTTCACAGGGAATGCAAGGATATCGTGCCTTTTATGATTTTGGCGAGTTAAAAGAAGAAGGCGAAACGGATGCGAAAAAAGGAACCACTATCACAGTCAGTAAATTATTTCATAATGTGCCGGCACGTTTAAAATATTTGAAAAGTGTCAATTCAGAGTTTTCACATATTCAAGGTTTTGTTGAAAAGTTTGCCTTGGCGAATCCGCAGATTGCGTTTTCTTTATATCATCAGGACCGATTGATTTTTAGAACCAGTGGCAATGGTCAGCTGATTGAAGTGATTGGGCAAATCTATGGATTAGGAGTCGCTAAGAATATGATTAAGGTGGAGTTTTGTGATGAAGAGTTCTCCATCAGCGGCTACATATCTAAAATTGATACATCAAGAGCATCAAAAGCCAACATCATTACTTTAATTAATCAAAGGGTTGTGCGTAATCTGATGACGATCGATGCAGTCAATTTAGCTTATCGTGATTATTTAGCGTCTGATCGCTATCCCATTGCGTTTATTAATATTGAAATTGATCCGTATTTAGTGGATGTCAATGTTCATCCGGCTAAGATGGAAGTGCGTTTTTCTAAAGAAGGACAATTAAAAGAGTTGGTATATAACGGCGTTAAAGAAGCTTTAAAAGAAAATGATCTGCTTTATCAGCCAAAAAATAAGGAAACTGAAAAAGAAACGTTTAATAAACCTTTTGCTCAGCCGTCTTTTGATTTAGAGACAGAAGTATTAAAGACAGAAGAAAAAATGGATCTGGCAAAAGAAATCCCGGTTTATGTTAATCATCATGTTGAAACGGCTGCCGAAGATACGACAGAACCGTTGATCGTTAAAGAGACACAGTCGGTCTATCAAGAAGAAGCACCAAGACCGATCAAGAAAAAAATTTATGCAAAAACGCAGATCCACGGAAGCTATATTGTAGGTGAAAATCAGGAGGGACTTTATCTGATCGATCAGCATGCAGCAAAAGAGCGTGTTAACTATGAGTATTATAAACGTAAGTTTGAAACGTTTGTTCCAATTTATCAGGATTTGCTGATTCCGCTCGTGTTTGAATTTCCGATGAGTGAATTTATAATCTTAAAAGAAAAAAAAGATGCTTTATTAAAAGTAGGAATTGAACTGATTGAATTTGGAAATAGTAGTTTTACGGTGAAAAAATTACCGATTTGGATGAATAATATAGATGAAAAGAAATATATTGAGGATATGTTGGAACAGATTTTAACGATGAATAAGATAGATCTGCCAAGTCTTCAAGAACATGCAGTCGCAACCTTGAGCTGTAAAGCTTCGTTAAAAGCGAATACATATCTGACAACACAGGATATGCAGACGATTTTGGATGACTTAATGCGCTGTGATAATCCTTATGTATGTCCGCATGGACGTCCGGCTGTTATTTTTTATTCAGCCTATGAATTAGAAAAATTATTTAAGAGGGTGGTATAATTGAAATCTATTATTGAAACCATATTAGAATTTGTGTTAGGGGCTATTATCATTATGATTATCAGTTATATGTTTGATAGTGTCTACGTTAAAGATTTTACAGTAGCTTTATTAGTTGCGGTAGTGCTGGCAATCTTAAACAAACTAATTAAACCAATTTTAACGATTTTAGCTTTTCCGATTACTTTAATGACATTGGGAATCTTTCAGTTGATTGTCAATGGATTTATCTTAAAGTTAGCGACAATGATTTTAGCGCCTGATTTTTATATCAGTTCGTTCTTTATGATGATTGTCACTTCTGTTTGTATTTCTGTCATGTCGGGGATTGTGGGCATTAAAAATGACTGATCAGGTCATTGTCATTGTTGGACCGACAGCGGTAGGAAAGACAAAGTTAAGTGTTGAATTAGCACTGAAGCTTAACGGAGAGATTATTAGCGGAGATTCCATGCAGATTTATCGTCAAATGGATATTGGGACAGCTAAAGTAACAAAAGAAGAGATGCAGGGAGTGCCTCATCATCTGATTGATATTAAAAATTTTGATGAGGACTATTCTGTCAAAGAATTTCAGCAGAATGTCAGAGACTGCATTCAAACGATTCAAAAACGTCATCATGTTCCGATTATTGTCGGAGGAACCGGACTTTATATTAAAGCTGCATTGTATGACTATACCTTTCAAGAAGAGACGGAGCCTTTTAGTGATCCTGAACCGAATATGACGAATGAAGAACTGCATCATCGCTTAGCTCAAGTTGATTCGCTCAGTGCCAAAAAAATTCATCCTAATAACCGCAGAAGAGTACTGCGTGCCTTGCAGATTTTTGAACATAGCGGTAAAAGCAAAAGCGAGCATTTATCCTCACAACAGCATGTCTGTTTATATAACGTACGCTTTATCGGGCTGACACTGCCGCGTTCGCTTCTTTACGAGCGGATTAATCAGCGTGTTGATCTTATGGTAAAGCAGGGATTGATCGAAGAAGTGACGCACATGATACATCTCGGTGCCCTTCCGGAGCATCAAAGCATGAAAGCGATTGGGTATAAAGAATGGTTTGATTATTTTAATCAAAATGTCAGTTTAATAGAAACCTTGGAAAAGATTAAACAAAATTCCCGCCGTTACGCAAAAAGACAATACACTTGGTTTAGAAATCAGATGGATATCCATTGGATAGATGTAAATTTAGAAGATTTTGACCAAACAGTACAGGCAGCTTTAAATTATGTGGAAAAAGGAGAGCATTATCGCTATATTGCTTTTAATTATGCTTTCCAGGATTTAAGTTACTTTAAGCATCCAGGGATCCTAGACTATTGGTTTGGATATTGTCAGGGAGAAAAAGAAAATCCGACGATGTTTGAACTTCGTACTCATCGTTATCATCATCAGGTTTTAGTCGTGGTCTATTTTGATGAAACACAGATTTCCTTAGAAACGTTAAAATCACTATATCAGCAGGGACTAGATGAAAAGGTGTGCAGTTTTGTGAAACCACAATGGCATGAAGAAGGCAAACAAATCGATAAATTGGTGCGAATAAAGGAGCTTGTATGAAAATAGTATTGCAAAGAGTTACCTATGCTCAAGTAAAGGTGGAGGGTGAAATTGTCGGACGAATCGATCAAGGTTATTTGGCTTTGGTAGGATTTACCTCAAGTGATACCTTTGAAATTGTTGAAAAAATGGCAAATAAAATGATTGGTCTGCGTGTGTTTAGTGACCATGAGGATAAAATGAATCTGGCATTAGAAGATGTAAAGGGGGCTATTTTATCAATTTCACAATTTACTTTATATGCGGACTGCAAAAAAGGAAGGCGTCCAAGCTTTATTCAGGCGGCTAAGGGAGAAACAGCTGTCTTGCTTTACGATCACTTCAATACATATATTAAAAATCAAGGAGTGAAAGTGGAAACCGGAATTTTTGGGGCTGACATGAAAATCGAACTTCTAAATGATGGACCCGTTACTATTATTTTAGATTCAAATGAGATTCTATAAATATCTGAAAAATTTTCAGATATTTTTTTGTATAAAAAAATTATAATGGATAATAATATAGGAGGATTACCACAGAACTTGACAAAAATACAAAAAAAGTAAAAAAAAGAAAGAAAAGACTTGTCAAGAGAGGAAGGACGTGGTAATATAAACAGGCAGTCCGATCAAGGGCCGCGGAGACCATTGAAAACTGAACAGAACACGTCAAACAATTTCGATCGAAAGAAAGAAAATTGAGAAGAAAAAAAGAAACAAAAGTCAGAAGACAAAAGAGTCAAAGAAAAACAGATTGATGATATAAAGTATCATGGAGAGTTTGATCCTGGCTCAGGATGAACGCTGGCGGCGTGCCTAATACATGCAAGTCGAACGCATCACCTTGGTGATGAGTGGCGAACGGGTGAGTAAGACATAAGCAACCTGGCTGTAC
>NZ_CDPP01000003.1 GCF_000829905.1 Beduini massiliensis | reverse complement strand
GTACAGCCAGGTTGCTTATGTCTTACTCACCCGTTCGCCACTCATCACCAAGGTGATGCGTTCGACTTGCATGTATTAGGCACGCCGCCAGCGTTCATCCTGAGCCAGGATCAAACTCTCCATGATACTTTATATCATCAATCTGTTTTTCTTTGACTCTTTTGTCTTCTGACTTTTGTTTCTTTTTTTCTTCTCAATTTTCTTTCTTTCGATCGAAATTGTTTGACGTGTTCTGTTCAGTTTTCAATGGTCTCCGCGGCCCTTGATCGGACTGCCTGTTTATATTACCACGTCCTTCCTCTCTTGACAAGTCTTTTTTATTATTTTTTAATTTTTTTGTCAAAATATGTATTTCTTCTCTATAAACAAAAAGAAACTTATGAATCAAGTTTCTTTATTGCTTTATGATTTTTAATCAATGTCTTTATCCCAAAGGGAACTGCAAAAGCAACATCAATCATATTGCCATCAATCTTTACCACCACTCCCTTACCAAACATCTGGTGTTCTAAAAGATCTCCGACTTGCATATCCGTAATCCCGTTATCCCCGATTCTTTCACTCATCGTTTCTTTAACATTAATATAGTCACTTGTTTTATATTGCTGTCGTTTCCCATGATGGTCGACCCCATCCATTCCTATTTCATCAATAAAACGTGATGTCAGCTTAGGACTGTTCGTTACAAAGCTAAAGCCCTGACTGTCACAAAGATACAATTTCTTTTTCGCGCGTGTAAAAGCAACATAGGCTAAACGACGTTCTTCCTCTAAACCATCATCTCCACTTTCGGCAACGCTTCTGAAACTTGGAAACACATCATCCGAAAGTCCCACAACAAATACGTAGTTGAATTCCAAACCTTTAGACATATGAATAGTCATCAGTGAGATGTATTCACTCTCGTCTGTGTCATTGTCCTGAAGATTAGACAAAGGAATTTCTTGCAGGAATTCTTCCAATACATTTTCACCGTCATAACGACGCATGAAATCTGCCGCCATATTTTTAACTTCCAATACGTTTTCAATACGAGCATCTTCATTTTCCAGTTTCAACATATCCATATAACCCGAATCATGAAGGATAAGATCATATGCTTCGACTAAATCAATCTGACCATAATCAATGCCTTCTTTAACTTTCTCCAATAATGTAAGTAAAGAAGTCAAATTCTTTTTCACTTTTGCTGATAGACCCATTTCTCCCATATGATCTTTTAAGCTATCATAAATACTCATCTCATTCGCTAAAGCAAACGACGTTATTTTCTCCATTGTCTTTTTTCCGATTCCACGTCCCGGTACATTGATAATACGATTCATTGCCAAATCGTCATGAAATGCAACAAGGCGCATATACGATAAGACATCTTTGACTTCTTTACGATCTGTGAATCGCAGTCCGCCAAAGATACGATAATCCATTTTATTTCTTAATAAAGCCTGTTCAATTGGACGTGACAAATAGTTAGCTCGATAAAGAATTAAAAAATCATGATAGTTAACCCCTTCTACGGAATCAATGATCCGATTAATCTCATCCACGACAAACTGAGCTTCCTCCTCCTGACTGCCGCCACTATAATGCACGATATGATCCCCTGCATCTAATTTAGTAAACAAATCTTTTTCTAATCGGTTGCGGTTATGACGAATTAACGTGTTGGCACCATTTAATATATTTTGAGTAGAGCGATAATTCTGATTCAAATACACTGTTACTACATTTTCATAATCTTTATCAAAATCAATAATATAGTTAACATTTGCACCCCTAAATGAATAAATCGTTTGATCCGGGTCCCCTACTACACACACAAAGTTATGATTGCCTCCTAAATATTTCACAATAGCATACTCTACTTCACTGACATCTTGAAACTCATCGACATGAATATACTGAAAACGGTGCTGCCACGTTTCCAGTGCCAAAGGGAATTGTTTGAAAATTTCCAATGTTTTTAGCAATAAGTCATCAAAGTCCAAACATAGTTCTTTCTGTTGATAAGCCAGATATAACTCATATACTTTCGCTTTTAGTTTTTCTCCACGAAAATCCCCGGCAAGCTTCATTGCTTTTTCAGGTTCAACTCCTCCACGCTTGTAACGACTGATTAATGAAAGCATACTTGAATAGCTAAATGTTTTCACATCTATTTCTAACTGACTGTATATATCCTTTAAAATACTTTTTTGATCTTCTGTATCAATGATCACAAAATAACGCGGGTATCCTAATAAATGAATATGTTCTCTTAAAATACGCACACATAATGAATGGATCGTACAAATCGTAGACCCTAAAGTTGAGCCATCCAGCATTCGCTCAACACGACTCTTCATTTCATTAGCCGCTTTATTTGTAAAGGTAATCGCTAGAATTTTTCGAGGATCTACCCCTATTTCATTGATTAGATAAGCAATACGATAAGTTAAAACACGTGTTTTTCCAGATCCTGCTCCCGCAATGATCCTGACATTGGCATCTACCTTCGTTGCCGCTAAATATTGTTGTGGATTTAATTCTTTTAATAAGTCCATTTTTATCACCGCCTTTATTATACAAGAAATTCATGTATAAAGATACCAATAGATACCAAAAATAATAATACGTTTAAAGTCAACATTGATTAAATATGCCGTAGTATTTAAAACAGTTTCGATTTATCTTTAATGTATGAGAGGTGATGAAAGAATGGAAGAATTAAACTTAGCGGTTGTAGGCAGACGCCTTAAATCTCGTAGAAAAGAACTAAAGATTTCCCAAGAACAAATGCATTTGGATCTTAATATGACCATTTCTTTCATTTCCAAACTTGAAAATGGCAAAACCAGCACGACCCTAGCCATGATGACTTCAATTTGCCAGTATCTAAACATGGATTTATCGGATGTCGTTCGCGGTATTAATCCTCAAGGTCCTAAATATCTTGAAGATGAGTTTGCTTTGCGTATCGAATCTCTCAATTCTAAACAAAGAGAATTGGCCCTTGCTTTACTAGATGCCATCATTAACAATTCGTAATCAAGCTCTCCTTATTATTAAGGAGAGTTTTTAAATAATAGGTTTCAAGTCAATATTGATGAATAAGTATATAGAATTATGTTGGATTTCACTTTATCTTAAATAATAGATAGGAGGAAAAAAGATGGATAATGTCAATTTGAAAGTAATCGGTAACCGATTAAAAGCAAAAAGAAAAGAATTACATATTACTCAAGACACTATGGCTGAACAATTAAAGATTACCACCTTTTTTATCTCTCGTATAGAAAATGGAAAGTCAAACATGTCCCTTTCTGTTCTTAATGATTTATGTCAGTACTTAGAATTAGATATGGCAGAAGTGGTAAGAGGAACTAATCCCGGTAAGAAAAACTATTTGGACGAAGATGTTGCCAAAAGATTAGAACAGCTTTCCCCTAAACAAAAAGAAATGCTTTTAGATATTATGGATACCTTTATAAAACACTCCAAAGATTAGCCATTTATGCTATAATGGGTAAAAGGAGTGTTTTTTTATGCAGAAAATTATTATACATATGCTTTTAAACAGTGAAGAGGAAACAGTTTATGAACACATCAAACAAATCCTAAAAAATCAGACAGCCATAGAAATACAAGATTTATCTTTTTCACCTATGCGGCCTTATGCGAAAATTGCGGATTATGCAGAATTAGCCATCAGTTTACGTATTCAAGAAGAACGGCTGGAAGATTTGAAAACATTTCTGGCGAGCTACTGGCAAGGGGAAGATGCAGAAGATATTGAAACAGATCAGATCATGGCAGATTTATTTGATTCGCATGTCTATTATATGAATTTACAGGTATTATAAAACGATCCGCAGATCGTTTTTTATTTTGCTGTTAATTGTTCTATTTCTTTTTCATCTAAGCATTTATATTGTCCTAAAGCCAACGAATCATCTAAATATAAATGATGTATGCGAATACGTTTTAATGTAAGTACTTGATTATGTATAGACAGAAACATTTTTTTAATTTGATGATAACGTCCTTCACTGATAATGACTTTTACATGATAATCATCCAAGATCGTTAGTTCTGCCGGCTTTAGCTGAACATTTTGATCGATAAATAGTCCCTCCGCAAATGCTTGAACCGCTACTTTTGAAATAGGATCACGCAGTGTGACTTCATATTCTTTTTCAACGTGCGACTGAGGCAATGTAATTCGTTTTATAGTTCGCGTGTCATTGGTTAATATCATCAGACCAGTAGTATCCCGATCCAATCTTCCCATAATGCGCAGACTGTCTTTACGAGGATGTTCAATAAGATCCATGATCGTTTTTTCATGCGAATCTTTTAATGCACTCAAAATTCCCGCAGGTTTATTGACCATCAGATAAAAATAAGGTGCTTCGGTAATTCTGCTTCCCATTAAACATACTTTATCTGTTTTAGATACATCTTGTTTTAAAGAAGCGGCTTTATTTCCATTCACTGTGATTGCATGTTGTTTCAACAGCTGCTGAATTTCTTTTTTAGAAAATTGTTTCGTTAACTGCAAATATTTATCTAATCGCATCCGACTCTCCACTGACATTTTTTCATATCAACATTACCGTTTTCTTTAAATATAACCTGTTCAGCTTCTAATAATGCCCGTTGATTTTCCCAGCCGGGAACCAAGCGACCGGCAGAATTGACCACCCGATGACAGGGAAATTCGCCAAAATAAGAAGCATGACTCAATATCTTTCCAACTAAACGTGCATTTTTAGGGCGATCTGCTAAGACGGCAAGCTGTTTATAGCTCGCTACTTTGCCTTTAGGAATTTCTTGAACGATGGATAAAATTAAATAGACTAAATCTTGATCCACGATTAGACCTTACGTTTTTTCCCTGCATAAAAATCACTGCGATCCAACCAATCTAAAAAGCGCTCTGCTTCCATATCCCAAAAACGCCATTCATGGGTATATCCCTCTACAAAATCAACAGTGACAGGCACCTTATTATTTTTCAGATATTCAACCAGTTGAACATTGGCATCGTAAAGGAAATCTTCTTTTCCACAAGCAATATATATCTGAGGGAAGGTCTGCTTGGTTTCTAAGAGGTGCTTGATAATATTCATCACATCATAAGCGCCCTCTTTTCCGTTGAGCATGGATACCGCACCGGAAAAAGAACCGATTGCATGAAAACGTTCCGGATGAGTTAAACCATGCACCAAGGTTCCATAGCCTCCCATTGACAATCCCGCTATATAAGTATCTTCTTTTCGTGTGGAAACGGGAAACATCGATGCAACGAATTCGGGTAATTCTTCACTTAAAAAATCATAGTAATGATCTTCCTCACTTACATTATTGTATGCTTTGTTTTCTGCCGACAACATCACGACTGCCATGCTGCGTTCTTCCGCATAAAGCTCAATTTTGCTGTAGCCTGCCCATGTTGCATGATTATTCCCATAGCCATGCAGTAAATACAAAACCGGATATTTTTCTTCAATCACATGCGTTGGTTTTTGCTTTGGGTCCATCATTAACGATTCCGGGATTGTTGTGGTCGGAATAATGACAGTAATATCTACCGCTCTTTTTAATACATAAGAAATAAAATTACAGGTTAGTCTTGCCATATTTTTCTCTCCTTTGTTTTTCTTTATTGTATCACCTTTTTAGATTGGATTCCCCATTTTTTTAATAAAGTTCGGCATATTTCAGGTAAAACGTAGATACTTAAAATCAGTACAATGACTTGCAGTTTGATATCATATTCAATCGCCTGTAGTGTGGTGTAAAAATTTCCCAGATAAGGAATGGAGACGACGGCTTGTCCGATAATTCCATTTTCACTGATAGTTTCCTGATTATCCAGAATAATAGTCCGAGTCACCGGATTAATCAAAGCCGCAGATTGGATAGAAACTTGATTTTCCTTGTCCTTAATCAACAATCGTGTATCTGTTTGCAAATGGTCAAACGTGATGGAACGACTGTAAATCAAAGACCAAGGCGATGTAGGTGAAACATGGAGATCAAAGCCTAAACAAACCGGTAAAAAGATAAAAAGTATGATGAATACACAAAGGAGAAGCAAACATTTATTGATTATTTTTTGAATCATAAACCTCATACCATCCTTCCTGCTGCTGATGATGAACTAAACGTGAAATTTCAAAAGCATAGTGAGTGATATACATAACAGCCATCACCATGACCATCACCAAGACTGCCATAATAATTCGATTACTTTTAGACATAATTTTCACCCCTTGTTTCTTTGCTTATGATTATATCTGTTTGATTATAAAATAATTGTCGTATCAAGAAAAAAAACTTCTCATATAAGAAGTTTTAATAGCGAATGGGACTATAAGCCGTATATAACGTGATTTCACCATAAAGCTGATTATTGATATAAATCAAATAGGTATCTCCTAAACTTAACTTTACCGTTGAAATCATCATTGTTTGGAAAGCTTTCAAACTTGTATATTCAAAAATATTATGATCATTATTATCTTTGATCATAATCGAGGTTCCCGTAGCAAAGGACTTTCCCAATGTAATCAATAACCCTGCCTGTTGAGACTCCGGTATCGGCAACTGTGTCGGACCGCTCATATCCAGGGAACAAAAGATGCCCCCGTTCATTTCATAAGCTTGGCTACAGACAAGCGCCTGACTTTGTGAATGGGTTGGTCCGTTTAAATAGACTGTCCCCCCTTGCATCTTCATTGTCCCCTCAATATTAAACCCAATGCTTCCGGCATCTATAATAATATTTCCGTTTTGAATCAGCAGATTTCCTGCCTGCTCATTTTTTTCAATGATGTGCAAACCATCCACTGTACTCATAATATTCAAAGTTCCATCGTTGACATCCAAAGAATGTGCCAATAATCCTGTTTGACTGTTGTCTATTCTTAACGTTCCTCCGTAAACAGCGAAATGATCTTTTACGGAAATACCGATTTCTTCACTGTTTAGTGTAAAAGCCCCTTGATATATAGCGAGGTCATTTGCTTCCATGCATCGTTTTTTACTGTCAAAAAGATAGGTTCCATCACGAATCGTCAGCAACTCTTCGGCAATAAATCCATTTTCCTGACTTTCTACCGTCCACATTCCCTGTGTAATATCCATCCATTCTGCCGCCATTGCCGTTTTTTTGCTTTCCAACAAGAAAGTCCCATCCTGCACAAAAATCGTTTTCCCTTTAATGGCTGTATCGTCACTTTGAATCGTATAATCGGCTTTTTGCAACACCATTTGATTGAAACTGACACACCCATTATAAACAGCATCGATAATATACCGACCGGATTCGATCGTCATGTTTCCTTTCGTCTCAATCCCATTTTGATAACGCCCTTCAATTTCAAGCAGTCCCTTTCCTTTTAAAGTCAGATCACATTGGCTATAGATAACAGCCGTCGCTCCAATATCATTCAGAAGATAGTTTTTGGTATCTTTTAATTTATTTTGAGTATCTTCTTTTGTTGTGAGAGTCACTGCCTGAGCAGAGCGAATAAGAATAGGACTGTTGTTTTGGCATGTTAATTCTAATCCGGCAAATACTAATTCCACCGGCTGATCACCAGCATCTATGATCACTTGACCATCCATACTTTCCCCCGTTAAAGCATAAGTTCCGCCGGTATGAATCGTCACTGTATTTCCATTCACCTGAATTCCTTCCCCTTTTGTTTGAATCGGTGTTCCAAATTCAACGTAACCATTATAATCATGGATATTGATTTCTGAAGGAAAATGAGGCTGAGGCTCCTGCTGACAACCGGTAACGATCAAACATATCATCAGTCCTAAATAGATTTTTATCATTTTATGTGACATTATTTACACCACCATCTCTTGTATTTATAGTCAAAGTATACCCGCTTCTTTTTAAAATTTATCCTAAATCGGTTATTGTTCGCAAAAAAGAGGAAAATCGCAAAAATGTTAAATGCATATAACTTTTATATTTCGACAATCTCCTGTATAATTTATTTAGTTTTAGGAACAATATTAATAAAAGAGAGGAGAAACAATTATGTCAACTATTATACGTATAGAAGCAATGGAAGTTATAGATTCTCGTGGAAATCCCACGATTGAAGTTGTCGTAGAAACCAAATCAGGAGCAATCGGATGTGCCATTGTGCCTTCGGGTGCCTCTACAGGAAAATTTGAAGCCCATGAATTACGAGATGAAAATGAAAAACGCTATCTTGGTAAAGGGGTTTTGAAAGCCGTTAAAAATGTTAATGAAACCATCAGCAAACATTTATTAGGAAAAGATGTTACAAAACAAAAAGAAATTGATCAAGCCTTAATTGAATTAGATGGCAGTAAGAACAAAGTAAAATTAGGAGCCAATGCTATTCTGGGTGTATCTTTAGCCGTAAGCAAAGCGGCTGCAAATTACTATTTCATGCCTTATCATCAGTATATCGGCGGAATCAACGGTTATGTCCTGCCTACTCCTATGATGAATATTATCAATGGTGGGATGCATGCGGCAAACAGTATTGATTTCCAAGAGTTCATGATCGTCCCGACTGGTGCGAAAACATTCAAAGAAGCCTTACGTCAAAGCATCGAAGTATTCCATCATTTAAAAGCCATTTTGAAAAGTAAAAATCATGTTACAGCGACCGGAGATGAAGGTGGATTTGCCCCTAATCTTTCCAGCAATAAAGAAGCGATTGAATTAATCGTTGAAGCGATCAAAGCCGCTAATTATGAGCCGGGAAAAGATTTCTACATTGCACTGGATGTTGCCAGCAGTGAATTTTATGAAGATGGAACATACCATTTAACCGGTGAACATCGTACCTTAAGTTCTATTGAATTGATTGACTATTATAAAGAATTGATCAAAGCTTACCCTATCATTTCTATTGAAGATGGTTTAGATCAGGAAGATGAAGCCGGATGGAAAGAATTAACCAAACAACTAGGAGACAAAGTTCAGTTGGTTGGCGATGATTTATTTGTTACTAATCAGGAACGTTTACAGCATGGGATCGATGAACATATCGCAAACTCAATCCTAATTAAACCTAATCAGATCGGAACTTTATCGGAAACGATTGAAACCATTATGTTAGCTAAGAAAAACGGTTATACAACGATCATGAGTCATCGTTCCGGTGAAAGTGAAGATACAACAATTGCTTCTTTAGCAGTCGGTTTAAATACGATGCAGATCAAAACCGGATCACTTTCACGAAGTGAACGTATCGCTAAATACAACGAATTGCTTAGAATTGAACATTATTTAGGTGATCGTGCTGTTTATTTAGGGATGGACGCTTATCAAATAAAATCCAACAAATAAGTTGGATTTTTTTTCATTTTCGTTATAATAATATCCATAAGGGAGAAAGAAATATGGAAAAAAGAATTACTGGACATACAGAACTGATGGCACTGATTGCAAAACCTATTCGCCATAGTATTTCACCGGCTTTGCAGAACGCCGGATTTAGAAAATTAGGATTGGATTATGCATATCTTGCTTTTGAGATTGATGAAGAAGATCTTGAAAATACGATTTTAGGATTAAAAGCAATGAAAGTACGTGGATGCAACGTATCCATGCCTTATAAAACGGCTGTCATTCCTTACTTAGATCACTTATCACCGGTCGCTCGATTGATCGGAGCAGTCAATACGATTGTCAATGATAATGGTGTTTTAACCGGACATATTACCGATGGGACAGGATTAATGTCGGCATTAAAAGATGCTGGTGAAGATCCGATCAATAAGAAAATGATAATTGTAGGCTGTGGCGGAGCGGCAACCGCTATTGCAATTCAAGCAGCAATGGATGGTGTAAAGGAACTTATCATTTATAATAAAAAAGACCGTTTCTTTCCTAATGCTTTAGAAACAGCTCAAAAAATCACGGATAATACCCAAGCAAAAGTAACGGTTAAAGATTTAGATGATTTAGTCGCTTTAAAAGCAGATATGCATAACAGTCAATATTTCATTAATGCCACTAATGTTGGAATGGCACCAATGGATGGGATATCTTATATTCCCGATCTAAGCTATTTTACTCCGGAGTTATTTGTTGTGGATATTATCTATAACCCTCAGAAAACCAAACTATTGGAAATGGCAGAAGCAGCCGGATGCAAATTTATGAATGGCATCAATATGCTGTTGTGGCAGGGAGCCGCTTCATTTAAACTGTGGACCGGACAGGATATGCCGATTGATTATGTCAAAGAAGAAATTGGCTTCAAATAAAAAAACACGCTCACCAATCTAGGGGGAGTGTGTTTTTTATTTATTTATTATTTACTGCGTCTTTTAATGCTTTAGAAGATTTAAATTTTACAGAGTTGCTAGCTGCAAACGTCATTTTTTGTTTAGTTAAAGGATTGATTCCTTCTCTGGCTTCACGATGAGCTAATTCAAATTTACCAAAACCATAGATATCTACAGTTCCTTTTTCTTCTAAAGTTGTTTTAATTTCATCAAATACCGCATTCACGATAGCTTCTGATTGTTTTTTGTTTAATTCGCATTTTTCAGCAATTTTTTCAGCTAGTGCTTTTTTGTTTAAAACATTACTCATTATTAAATTTCCTCCTTGTAAAATGATTACAAAAACAGTATACCACAATTCATTAATAAATGTCTTTGGATAATAAAAAAATTGATATTTCTTGCTCGATTTTTACCGATTTCTTCTATTTCTTACAGTTTCCCTATAAATTGCATAAAATCTCTTTATTTTTCGCGTTTCTTTTCAATTCCGATGATATAGGGACAGTCTGTTTTATTCTCCATTTTAAAAGTAAAACACTCATAACAGTAAGTATCGAGGGATTGAATGTAAGAAGAAAAATAGCGGCTTTCCAATGCCCCTTGTTCATGTCCAGGATATAAAACTAGAATCAGCAGTCCTTTTCTTTCAAGCAGTTTCAAAGCTTTTTCTACCGCTTCCCGACTTGTTTTTAAGAGCGTTGTCATTGCTTTGTTGCCTCGTGGCAGATAGCCAAAATTAAAAACTCCGACTTTAAAGCTTGATATGTATCGATCAACGTGTTCATGTCCATCTAAAATCAACTCGACATTATCTATTTCTTCTTTCTCAAGTTTAGCTTTCGTATTCATTAACGCCTGCATCAAAATATCAAAAGCATAGACTTTCCCATGAGGTGTCCTCTTGGCTAAAAACACGGTGTCATCCCCATTCCCCATTGTAAAATCCACGGCGACATCCCCATCTTTTAAATAATCCCTCATAAATAACTGTGCGTAATCGACAATCCTTTTCATTATGATTCCTCCTCCATTGATCATAATCCTTTTTTTATTCCTTGTAAAGAATCTGAAAATAGATTGAGCATAAAGTGATTTCAGCGTAGAATAACATTATAGGAGGTCTTTAAAATGACAATTTTATATACTTTATATAATAATAGTTATATTGATATTCGACACATTCAAAATAAAAAAGATGTCAGTCTTTATATCAATCTTACGAATCGTTGTCCATGTGCCTGTACCTTTTGTTTAAGACAAACAAAAGAAATGATGAAAGACAATTCTCTCTGGCTGGAAACGGAACCTACAGTTCAAGAAGTGATCAATGAACTTTCGAGGTATGATTTAACGCTTTTTAAAGAATGTGTCTTTTGTGGTTTTGGCGAACCTACAGAACGGTTGGATGATCTACTGACTATTGCCGCACATCTTAAACAGACCTGTCCCTACTTACCTGTTCGAATCAATACTAATGGGCTGGCAAATCTAATGTATGCAACAGATATCACGCCTCGTTTAAAAGGAATCATCGACATCATCTCGATCAGTTTAAACGCGCCAAGTGCTAAAGAATATCTTGAACTTACACGCAGTCGTTTTGGGATGGCTTCTTTTGAAGGCATGTTGGACTTTGCGGTAAAATGCAAATCTTATGTCCCTGTTGTTGCAGTGACAATCGTTGATATTATCGGTGAAGAGAAAATCCGCCAGTGTCAGGAAATTGCAGATCAGCTGGGACTTTCTTTAAGAGTGCGTCCGTTTGAAGAATAATACAAAAGATTTTCAAGATTTGCACATTTTGAATGACTTTTTATAAGATATGATAAAATAACACTGTCATAAAGGAGAGTTTTTTATGAGAATAGCATTCTATCAATTAGTCTTATTTATCAATACCGCAACTCAGCATGATGTTTATTATGATGCTGCCAAAGTCATCTTGAAAAACATTCGTCAGATTCCCCATTGTTCGATCACGGATGTTGCGGAAATGTGTTATGTTTCACCGGCAACAATCAGTCGTTTATGCCGTAAACTGAATTTTGAATCTTTCATTGATTTTAAAACGACTGTTTCTCTTTCCATCGAACAATTCAATAATGTGTATGAAAATATCTACTTTCCCAATTCAAAGAGTTTAACGACAACGTTAGATAACGGCAAAGCGATTTTAAGTGCCCACCATGACAGTGTTATTCATACAATTGATCGTGTTTATGAAATGATTGATGATCGCCAAATCAACCAATTAGTCGATTTAATCCATGATGCACGCCGTATTATTTTTCTTGGATACTA
Source organism: Beduini massiliensis (assembly GCF_000829905.1). GTDB lineage: Bacteria > Bacillota_I > Bacilli_A > Erysipelotrichales > Coprobacillaceae > Beduini > Beduini massiliensis. Next base: position 407,820 of record NZ_CDPP01000003.1, on the reverse strand, counting down.
CTATTCTCAGAATACGACCATGCAGCTGCAGATTGAATTAGCTTATTTAGGAAAAGAATGTTTCGGCTTATTTGATGAAAAAGGTCAGCTTGAAATCTTACAAGAAGCAACTCAAGATGATTTAGTTATTCTAAGTTCAATGACGGGAAAATTCATTGAACAAAGCAGTGAAGTCATTCGCTTATTTAAAAATACGCAGGCGCACAAGGTGATTATTACACAAAGTGTGGAAGATACCTTTAAAGATCAATTTGATCTTTTCATAAATCTCGGTGGTCCAAAAGATTCCTTGATTTCCAAATTCTCCTTAACTTATCTATTTGAAATCATTGAGATGTTTTATCATATTAAATATACACAGTCACATTAAAGCGAGGGATCCCTCGCTTTTTATTTTGATATTCTGACACTCTGTCTTGCGGATGTATCACCTTTTACTTTTGCCGGTAAACCGATGATATCTGACGAAGCTTTTTTGATAATTCTGCCATTTTCTTTAAAAGATGACATTTTTTCAATAGAAAACACATCTTAGCAATAAAGCAAGATGTGTTCTAGTGGGATTGTTTTAATTGTTTCAGCAAGACTTGATACAATGTATTCGGATCGATCGGCTTTGCAATATGTGCATTCATTCCTGACGCCAATGCTTCTGCAACATCTTCTTGAAATGCATTTGCCGTCATAGCCAAAATAGGAATCTTTTTAGCGTTAGGATGACCGCAGCTGCGAATCGCTTTAGCTGCTTCATAGCCATTCATGATTGGCATTTGAATATCCATCAAAACAGCGTCATATTGCTGAATATCGGAAGATTCAAATTTTTCGACTGCCATTTTTCCATTTTCTACACAATCCACGCAGATTCCCATCATCTGCAGGATTTCAACCGCAATCTCCCGATTCAGTTCATTATCTTCTGCCAGCAAAAGATGCACTCCGGATAAATCCTCAGTTATTTTCTCAGTTGCCTTTTGCAGAGGCAATGTATATTCAACTTGCGTAATGGACAGCAGCGTATTATATAGCGTTGAGGCGAACAAAGGCTTGGACAAGAAATAATCCACTCCGGCTGCACGCGCCTCACTTTCGATGACGGACCAATCATAAGCGGTCATAATCACGATTAAAGTATCTGGACCAATCGCTTGCCGAATTCTTTTGACTGTTTCGATTCCATCAATATCCGGCATTTTTAAATCAATAAAACAAACATCATAATCTTCACCGCACTCATGTGCACTCAATACAGCAGTGACCGCTTGGATGCCGGAAAGAACCCATGACGCATTGATTCCCATTTTTTCCAACAATAAAGACGTATGCTCACAAGTATCTTGATCATCATCCGCTATCAAGATCTTTAATTTTTCAAATTCATGGGGAAGTGGAATATGACGTTCTTCATTTTGTGCAGTATCAAAATGAAGTTCAATAATAAAGTCACTTCCGACATTCGGCTGACTCTTAACATGTATTGTTCCACCCATTAAGCTGACTAAATTATGTGTAATCGAAAGCCCTAATCCGGTTCCTCCGAAAGTCTGTGTTGTTTTCATATCTTCTTGTTCAAAGGGCTTAAAGATGCGAGACATAAATGCTTCGCTCATTCCGATTCCGGTATCGCTTATCGTAAAGCGGAAACGAACCTTACCGTTATTATTTTTTATCTGTTGGACTTTTAAACAAATCTCTCCGCCACAAGGCGTAAATTTTAATGCATTGGATAATAAATTAAACAAGATTTGTCGCAAACGTAATGGATCTCCTAATAAATATTCCTCCGTCACTCCTAGTATGGGAACCTTAAACGCTACTCCTTTTTCTTCTGCTTGAGGATAAACGATTGTTGAAACAGTCTCGATCAATTCATTAAGATGAAAACGTTCATGTGCGATATTCATCTTCCCTTCCTCAATTTTAGACATATCTAAAACGTCATTAATCAAAGACATCAAGTGTTTTGAGGCAAATCCGATTTTGCTTAAACAGTTTTCTACTTTATCTCGATTATCAATATAAGTCGCAGCAATCGAAGTCATTCCAATAATCGCATTCATTGGAGTACGAATCTCATGACTCATTCTTGATAAGAACTGACTTTTAGCGGCATTCGCCTGCTGGGCATTCATCAATGCATCTTGAAGGTTTTGCTGGATGGTGTTCTCTTTTGTTTGATCCGACAGGAAAATGATGTAACGAATCACTTTATTGTTGTGTATTTCCGGATAGATACGAACACGCATATATTTATCAATGCCCTGAACCGGCAATTTAAAGTCAAAAATCTGAGTTTCACGTATTTCACCGGCACTGATCATTGCATCTAATTTTAATTGTTCTTCTTTTGGCAAGTAAGCTAAATAGCCCTCCCCCTCTATATTTTCCATATTGGGAACAAACCCTAATACTCGTTGTTCATTGGCACTGATGAATTCCGTTTTTTTCTGTTTCACATTATAAATATAAATAATATCATCGATATTACGAGATAACCCATCAAACAACATTTCACGATATTCAATCTCTTTCATATTCTTCTTTTCACGGTACCAGAAATAGATTGAAAATCCAACAATAAAGGCTAAGAGAGAAAAGAATAAAACGATGGTCTGCGTAGCCGCTTGTGCCACTTCTTTTTCAAGATCCATTACCCTGCCATCGGCAAAACGAATAATAGCTAACAGGCAGTCATTCACTTCGTCATAACAAGGATTCACCTTTTCTTCAATAAACACTGTCATTTCTTCTTTTGTATAAATGTTTTCATTTAAAACAGCTTCAGTTTGAATATCCTTTAATGCCTGCATACTTTCATTCAGACGATCAATATCCTCAGTCGGGCCTAAATAGCGCTCTGAAATGATGGCGATTGAATCCTCTTGCAACTGATATCGTTCTGCCAGAAAAGAAGCACTCTCTGTCTCATCGTCAATCAGTACGGTTTGTATAAATAAACGCATATCCAATAAACGTGTCCGCATGGATCTTGCTTCATTGGAAACTGTATAGGGATGTTCATACATTCGATGTGACATTTGATTCATATTATGAATAAAGGACATACTGATAAATAAAAAAGCAATCGCTAAAAGAGTGATGAACCCTATCCATATTGTAAACCAGCTCTTTTTCTTTTTATTTGAATTAAACCCCATCTTTTTTCTCCCGTCCATTATTTTCAATCCTCTTTTCATTATACAAAATCCCCCCACAATAACAAGACCTCATATAGAAAAAGAACATGAATTTTCATGTTCTCAAATAATTAACGCTCCGGCATCGTAAAATCTTTTAAAGCAGTATTTAAATATGTATTAAACGGAACCATTGCCTTAAAAATCTCAACGGCTTGATTTATAAAGTGATCGCTGTCAGTCAGTAAAATATCCTGCACAGGATATTCTAAATACCAACACTTATTTTTTAAATATTCAGCTACCGGGCTTTCTTTATCATAGCCTTTAGGTACATTTTTAAGCTGCGTTCCCATCACCGTAAAATATTTTTGAAAAGATTCCTCATGAATCAGCTTCAAAAAAGCGTCACTATTCGATGACAAATAATCTCGCATCAGCGATGTTGCCTGAGAAAACATATCCGCAAACAGACCGCCTCCTAAAAAAGTACGATCCTGCGGCTGAAGATAAATAAAATACCCCACCGGTATCGGCAATTTTCCTTTAGAAGAAATATGTGCCCTAAATACAGGATTATAAGGAGATTTATCATGACTAAAACGCGTATCCCGCACCATTTTAAAAGTCAGATCCTTGGGTTGAAAAGGTAAAACGGAATCATCAAATTCACCGATTCTTAAAATCAACTCTTGAATCAGGCTTTCAAATTCTTTTTCTGCTTCTAAGCGTTCACTCTTATGGGCATGATACCATTCTTTATTATTGTTTTGTTCAAGTTCGGTCAAAAAATTTAATATCTTTTGTATATTCATTTTATTATTTCCTCCTAATAGTGCTGAACTTCTTTCAGCTGTTTTGATTGGAGCAGCTGCTCTAAAAACTGTTTGACTTCCAGCGATGAACGATATTTGGGCAGTTCATCAAAAACAGTAGAGAGTTCGTCGATTTCTTCCATCGATGCCTTACATCGCATTAAAACGTCAGAATCTAATTGCTTTAAGGTTTTAAATTCGAGTTTTTGAGGATTTAAGCGATGCTGTTTTGCCGCATAACCTATTCTTTTTTCACAATCGCAATATCCTCCGGATAACCCACAGTGTTCACTTAAAAAAGCTGCCATTTTTCTTCTTGCTCTTGATAATTTCTGACGATAGTTAGCCGGAGTCATTCCTAAAATCTCACCCGCCGTTTTACTATCAATCCCAAACATGGTGCCCAAAATAAAGATACAGCGTGTTGGTGCATCCAAGCATTGAAGCATGACATTGGTACAAGACATCTTCAATTCTTCTGCCAACACTTTTTTATCTACTCCCATCAATAACTCTTCTTTGGTATCAATAAATCCTGCTCGGATATCATTGGCATAAAAATCAAAATCCAAAGGATGTTGTGCAAACATTGACTTTTTATAATCGATGAGATAATTAGTGGCAATACGATAGACCCAAGTCTTAAACTGGCTCTCCTGTCTGAAAGTACTCAAGCTGGTCATAATTTTGACTAAAATATCCTGAGAAGCATCTTCTGCATCGGCAACAGATCCTAACATTCTCAAGGAAAGATTAAAAACAAAATCTCTGATGTCGATTAAAATATACTCCAATGCTTCTCGGTCTCCTTCGATAGCTTTAGCTACCCATTTTTCCATGTTTTTGTCCATTATTTTTCTCCTTTCAATTATTAGACGTTAAAACAATCGGTTTGTGACACTAAAATTGAAAAAAACGATAAAATAATTTTATCGTTCCTACTTAGTGATGCTACGCCAGACAATATAGCGATTACAATGCTTTTTAATAAGGTCCATCTTTTTCTTTGTATAAGCTAACTGATAGTCAATACGATCAATATTTTGAGTAATATAATCCGTCTCGATCAGACACTTGAAACTGCTGCGAAAATTCAAATCAAAAATAAAAGCTATCCATGATGCCCACATATCAATATTTGTTTTTCTTTCTTCTGCTGCGATTGGCTGACTGCACAGAATCTGATCATAAATTCGATCGGTTATTTTTTGCTGAGCCAACTCTTCCATACTGATATCAAATAAGGTTTCAACATCCTCTGTGTTTTTTACTCTGAAATTATCCAGCTTGTCGGCATCGCGAATTAATTTTATATGCAAAATTTCTCTTTTATTTCCCTGCTCCTCTATTTTGAACAATGAGTGCTGCTCGATTGCCTTTTTTATGATTTCATCATATTGATTGTCTTCAATAAAGTCACGGATATGATTTTCTTTAAACAGATAATCACTGGCTAAGTGTGCATGAGATACATTGTTGTCACTAAAACTGTTGAATTGCCGAATTTGTTCAAAACGTCCGATATCATGAAGCAATGCGATGAGCTTAGCTAGCTGAATATCTTCTTCTTCTAGTTTTTCATCTTCGGCTATTCTTTGTGCATAAGCTGCTACACCATAAGTATGAATCCATTTCAGTCGAATTTTATTATCACTTAGATCATATTGTGCGACATATTTTTCAAATGCCGCCTTCGCACTTTCGTAATCTATCATCATTTTTCCCTCACTTTAGACATATTTTATCATACCTGTGCATTTTTGACAAACAGATCGTAAGCGCTGTCACACATTTTACTTTTAGCCTAGGTTTTGATACAATCTTTTAAGAGGTGATGAAAATGGATAAACGCTGTACTCCCGTTTATTTTAAACTCGTTGATTTTTTGGCAGACTGCCGCCATCATGATGCGAACTATGATATTGCCAAAACACTTATTGAATTGATTCATGATTTCCCGGATATTTATATCGAACAAGTCGCTTCCAGAGCCCATACCAGTATTTCCACTGTGACTAAATTCTGTAAACGTCTAGGCTATTCAAGCTTTAAATCTTTAAAAGAGGATATCTTGCCCTATGTCGATCAGTCGACAGATATCCAAACGACCGTCGACGCTTTTATAAAAAAAGATCATCTTCTTACACAAAGCTTTTTTGAATGGATTGATTTTACTGATCTTACGCATAAACTAAAAGAGATTATTCAGCATCAGCCGATCGTGATCTTAAACTCCAGCTACAGTGATCCTGCCAGCAATCATCTGCGTTCCATTTTTGAAGTGCATCATCACGCTACCTACCTTTTAAATCGTGATGTCGATGATGTTATTCTTTTTGATCTTATAAAAAAGCAAGGTGTTGTCTTGATTATATCATTAACCGGTCATTGGCTGATCCAACATCAGGAAACATTAAAACAGCTGCGCCAAAATCATATCGCATATTATATCATCAGCGCCGATGACACCATTGATGCAAAACACTTGATTGCGTTGCCGAAAGTTTCATCTTTATTTCATTCTTACTACCATTCCAGCCGCTATTTGAATCTATTAACGATCACTATTGAAATAGCGTTAAACTACCTAAATTAAAGCGTTTTGAATAAGATTTGTTTTCTATTGACAGATATACCTTTTGCTTTATCATCGGTTTTATGTATAATAATACTATTGAAAACAAAGAGAATTGAGGGTAAACAATGAGCATATTAAACGTTGAACATGTCAGCCATGATTTTGGCGGCAGAACTATACTAAATGACGCCAGTTTTCGTCTGTTGAACGGTGAACATATCGGATTAGTAGGCGCAAACGGTGAGGGGAAATCCACCTTTTTGAATATTATTACCGGCAAGATTGAACCCGATGAGGGAAAATTGGAATGGTGTAAACGTATAACAATCGGTTATTTAGATCAGCATACTGCCTTAACACCGGGACAAACCATCTATGAAGTCCTACAGACCGCTTTTCAGCACTATTATGATCTTGAGCAGGAAATGATGTCTCTTTATGAACAAATGGGAACTGCTGACGAAAATACGATGACACAGCTTTTGGAAGATGTCGGAGAAATTCAGGAGATCCTAGATCATGTAGGCTTCTACACAATTGACGTTAAAATCAAAGAAGTCGCTTCGGGACTTGGCTTAAACGATATCGGCTTAGATAAACAAGTCAACGATTTATCCGGAGGACAGCGCTCTAAAGTACTGCTTACCAAATTGCTGCTGGAAAATCCAATGATCTTAATTTTAGATGAACCGACAAACTATTTAGATGAGCAGCATATCTACTGGCTGACAAATTTCTTGAAGAACTATGAGAATGCTTTTATCTTAGTAAGTCATGACCCTGCCTTTTTAAATAATGTTGTCAATGTCATCTATGCATTAGAAGACGGTAATCTCACACGTTATAAAGGAGACTATGATTATTACTTGCAGCAATCTGCTTTAAAGAAAAAGCAAGAAGAACTCGCCTATAAAAAACAACAGAAAGAGATTGCGGATATGGAAGATTTTATAGCCCGAAACAAGGCCAGAGTAGCGACACGCAATATGGCAAGTTCCCGACAAAAGAAATTGGATAAAATGGATATATTAGCCAAACCAAAAGAAAAAATAAAACCGGTCTTCTCTTTTGAAGAAGCAAGAACGCCGGGAAAAGTTCTGTTCCATTGCCAAAATTTAGTGATTGGATATGATACCCCTTTAACAAAACCAATGAATCTTACTTTTGAAAGAAATAAAAAAGTAGCGATAAAAGGGGTTAACGGATTAGGAAAAACAACCTTGCTGAAGACATTAATCGGAATGCAGGAACCCTATGACGGTATAGTGGAAAAAGACCCGTTTGTAGAGATTGGTTTCTTTAAGCAAGAAGAAGTGTCAGAAAATAAAACCACCTTAAATTATCTATGGGATCAGTTTCCTAGTAAAAACAATGGAGAAATCCGTTCTATGCTCGCTAAATGCGGACTTACGACAGATCATATTGAATCATTAATGAAAGTATTATCCGGCGGAGAAAATGCAAAAGCCAGATTATGTGCCATTATGAACAAACCGGCTAACGTCTTGGTCTTGGATGAACCGACGAATCATTTAGATGTCGATGCTAAGGAAGCATTACAAACCGCTTTAAAAACTTATCGAGGAGCAATCCTGCTTGTCAGCCATGATCCCGAATTTTATTTACCGATTGTAGATGAAGTGATTAACCTGGAAGAATGCTCTACAAAAATTATTTAACAGATAAAATAGATCACTTGGGTAATCACGCCCAATCAGTTGAAATGTCGACCATTACGATCGACATTTTTATATTACTTTTTTTGAATATGATAATAGATACAGCGTTGTAACACCCCTTGATATTCCATGTCTTCTACTCGATCGAACAACTGCATGCCACACTTTTCCATAACCCGACAACTCGCTCTGTTTTTCTCAAAAGCACCGGTGATGATTTCGGTGTATCCGGCATTAAATAAATCTTGAATAACTGCTTGTAAAACTTCTGTGGCGTATCCTTGATGATGATGATCGGGATGAATGACATACCCTAGTTCAATGCTTTTTCCATTTATTTCCACATCATTTACAAAGCCTATCAATTCACCTTTTAAATAAATTCCACGTTCATAATGGTGGGGATCAAAAGAATAGTCTTTTAATTTTTCAAACATGATGGCTGCTTCTTCTTTCGTTTTAAAATCAGGGATAATAATGGTTTCTTTTATGATTGGATGCGTTAATAATTCAATCATTTTATCTTGATCTTGATCACTATATGGTTTTAGGGTCAATCTTAAAGTCTCTATCATTGTTTTTCTCCTTTCAAAGTTTTTACCTCATTCTATCATTAACTTAATGTTATTTATACAAAAAAGATATGCGCGTCTTGGAACGTGCATATCTCAGTCATTATTTCTTTAATGCCCTCATTGAATTTAGAATAGCTAAACAAGTTACTCCCACATCAGCAAATACACCAAGCCACATATCAGCAATCCCAACAGCTGCTAAGACAAGGACTACTGCCTTCACCCCTAATGAGAAGTAAATATTTTGTTTTAAGATTCGGTTAGTACGTTTGGATACGGTAATCGCCGTCGCCAATGTCGTAAAGTCATCATTCATCAAAACGACATCTGCCGCTTCAATCGCAACATCGCTTCCGATTCCCCCCATTGCGATTCCGATATCACTGCGAGCCAATACCGGTGCATCATTGATTCCATCACCGACAAAACCTAACTGAACATGCGGCTGATTCAATAATTCTTCTACTTTCGTTACTTTATCTTGCGGCAGCAGATTCGCATAATATTCATGGATACCTAATTTATCTGCCACATCTTTTGCAACACTCTCATCATCCCCCGTCAGCATAACAATACGTTTTAATCCTAATGCTTTTAACTGTTTGATTCCCTCATAAGTAGATTCTTTAATTTCATCGGCAATGACCAAATACCCTAAATAATGATGATCATAAGCAACATGAATGATTGTCCCAATCTTTTTGACTGGTTTTACGTCGATCTGATTTGCCTGCATCAGTTTCACATTTCCCAATAAAATTTCTTTTCCTTTAACCAGTGCTTTGATTCCGTGTCCGGCAATTTCTTCATAATTTTCAATTTGTGAAGCATCAATGTCTTTGCCATAACGGGCAACAATACTTTTAGCGATTGGATGATGACTGTAGAATTCACCATAAGCACTTAATTCTAATAATCGCTCTTGATCGTCACTCACCATTTCCACTACACTGAATTTCCCTTTTGTCAGTGTTCCTGTTTTGTCTACAACTAAGACATCTAAATCTTTAATTCTTTCTAGATCATTTCCGCCTTTAATCAATACACCTTGCTTACTGGCTCCGCCAATTCCGGCAAATAGTGCCAACGGAATTGAAATTACAAGGGCACATGGACAAGAAACAACTAAGAAAGTTAATGCACGGTAGATCCACATATCAAATGCTTCTCCTCCCGACAATAACGGTGGAACAATCGCTACCGCTACCGCTAAGGCACACACGATTGGCGTATAAACTTTTGCAAATTTAGTAATGAACTTTTCAATCGGTGCTTTTTTATTCGTTGCATTCTCTACTAATTCTAATATACGAGAAACTGTAGATTCACCGGCTGATTTCGTTACTTTTACTTTTAATACCCCACTCATATTGATTACTCCGGATAACAGTTCTTCTCCTACCGCAATATGACGTGGCATCGATTCACCGGTTAACGCACTGGTATCCAAAGAAGATTCACCTTCTAATACAATTCCGTCCATTGCGACACGTTCTCCCGGGCGAACAATCATTGTTGAGCCAATCTGAACATCTTCAGGAGAAAGTTTCATTTCTTTGCCATCTATTAGAATATTGGCATAATCCGAACGAATATCCATTAAAGCACCAATCGATTTACGTGAACGGTTTACCGCATAAGCTTGGAAAATCTCACCGATATAATATAAGAACATAACGGCTACAGCTTCTAAATATTCCCCTGTTAAGAAAGCCCCAACAGTGGCAATCGTCATCAAGAAATTTTCGTCAAATACTTCTCCGGCTTTAATATTTTTTAGAGCCTTCCAAATGACTTTTCCTCCAATCAGTAAATAGGCAATTCCCAAAACAATCAATTCCCAAGTTCCTTCCGGTAAGAAGAAACTAGCGATAACAAAGGCTGTTCCTAATAAGAACGGCAAGTTTTCTTTCATATCAAAGATTTTTGTTTTGACAGGTTTATCAGCCTCCTGCTGACTATAGATTTTTACTCCCGGTTCAATTTGATCCACTAACTTTTGAAGCGCATTCTTTACTTCTTCCTGTTCCATTGCCCCATGTAATTTAATCTGCACTTTACTGGTACTAAAATTAACCACTGCCTTTTCTACAAAGGGAAGCTGATTCATCTGATTCTCAACTTTCATTGCACAGCTGGCACAATCCAAATTCTCAATTTTAAACACCAACGCACCGGCTAGTTCTATATAAGGCTGTTCCAATTCTGCTCCATGGTCGTGTCCACATGCACACGTTTCTTGTTCTTCATGATGGTGATCGTGTCCACACCCACATACCTCTTTTTCCTCGTGGTGATGATCATGTCCACACCCACATGCCTCTTTTTCTTCATGGTGATGATCGTGTCCACACCCACATATCTCTTTTTCCTCGTGGTGATGATCATGCTGTACATTTTCTTTATTCAATATTTTTACCACCACATCAGGTTCTAACTGATGAACAATTGTTTCAATTTTATTCATTAATTCTTCTTGGCTTAGTGAAGAGCTGGCCATTAATGTCGCTGTATTAAAATTAACCACTGCTTCATCTACCTGTTTTAACTTGGCAACTTTCTGCTCGATCTTATTGGCACAATTAGCACAATCAAGACCTTGGAGCTTGAATTTATATTCCATATCGTCTTTCCCCCTATTCAATGATATGTTTATATCCGGCATCAAAAATTTGTTTCACATGTTCATCATCTAGTGAATAGTAAATCATTTTTCCATCTCTTTTGAACTTAACCAAATTCGATTGTTTTAAGATTCTCAACTGATGTGAAATGGCAGATTGCGTCATATTTAAGGTTGCCGCTAAATCATAGACACACATTTCTTCGACTTCAAATAAAGCACAAATAATTTTTATGCGGGTTGTATCTCCAAATACTTTAAACAATTCAGCAACATCATATAAAATTTCTTCAGGTGGTAAGGCTTCACTTACCTTTTCAACTGTTTCTTCATTTACTATTTGTCGTTTATCCATAGGCTTCCTCCATTCATATGAATGATTATTCATATGTTAATATGATTATATGAACATTTTTAATATTTGTCAATGCTTAGACACAAAAAAAACAATAATTTTACATTATTGCTTTTCCATGATGATAAATGGCACTTCTCCATTGGTCGTATTTAAAATTGTCTTTTCTATAATTTCAAAGCCTGCTTTTAGATAGGCGGCTTGGGCTCGCTTGTTGAAAGGACGCACAAGCAGTCGTATCTTCTTATTATAACGCTGATGAATAAATGTATCGATTTCACTAAGGATCTGCTTACTATGCCCCTGTCCGCAGTAATCCGGGCGAAGTCCGATTCCAAGACGGATATCATCACATGTTTCCTGCAAACGAAAATATCCGATCAGTTCCTCTTTTAAATAGATTGTATAGAACTCCTTTTGACGAATCTTATCTTGTCCGATGCCCCATTGTTGTTTTAGTGCCTCATCATATGAGGGAAGATCATAAACTGCATATTCTCCTTCATAATGCCATGTGCAAACCGTTTGGGCCTCTTCTTTGCTCATGTTTTTCAAATCATACACGTGTATTCCTCCTAATAAAAAGTAGGGAGTTCCCTACTTTTTAGCTAAATTTACAAACCCTTTATCACTATAAGGTTCCCCTGTAATTTCTTCAATGATTGCGATTGCCGCATCTTTTGGACCTTTATGCTCATTTCCTTTGATCCCTAAACGCGTTCTTAGTTGACCAACGTGAATTCCCTGTTTAAACATTCTTTTAAAGTAATCCACTAAGATAATATCCGTTTGTTCCTCACGCTGAACAGGTCCGAACGGATTGGCAAAATAGCTGCCCACCAGTCCCATTTCTGTTGTCGTACCTTTTGCCATTCTTTCTCCGGCTCTGAATACTTTCAACGCATCTTCCATATTATCAAAGAAACTTAGTGGTTCATTGCCTTCTTCATAGTTATTTGCGTACAAGAAGTAATCGACTTCATGATGTGCCACGACATCACGATAAGGCGTAATCGGAATGACAATACGGGCATTAATCTTATCCGGATTCATGAAAACAGAACGGTCCAATTCCTTATAACCATATCCAACATCCAAATCGTCTAATCGTACGAAAGCGCCGATTTCTGTTCCCGATGTTTTAATACGGCCATCTTCTACCATCAATAGTCCCATATCATCATAGATGGTTTTCAGTTCTCGAATATAAGGGGCGCCAAATACCTTGATTTGTTCAATGGTTTCAGATTTTCCAGCCCCACTGTCTCCCATTACGACGATATTTTTTACGTCACCGGTATGCAGCGTCACTTTTACCATAGCCCCATGAATTGGTAATTGTTTTTGATTGATTTTTCTGACATTATGCAGTGTCAGCAACATTTTTTTCATATAGCCAAAGTAATCAAAATCATCATTGGCAGATAATAAAGCAACCATCATATCATTTTGATCATCTTGATAGAATGCCTGATTTTTCTTTCCATCCTCGTAACCATAAACATATAAGATATCCGGTTTACGATTGCGATATTCCGATTCATCTGCCAATTCAAACAAGTTACATAAAGTAACCCCCTGAGACATAAATGCCGCATTAAAATAAACGAATGCCAGCAAATCCCCGATTTTAGCCGGATAACAGAACCATTGATCTGCATCGAATTTTTTATCTTCAATCGGATTATATTTGATTTCCGGGAAAGTACCATCACGCTTATTGCGTTTTGAATACGTAATAAACGGCGGATGAATGATTACTGACTGAATAAAAGGAATTTCATCCAGATTACGATATTCATAAGGCAAAAATGTTCGCATCTGACTCACGATCAGCGCAGCATTCGCTCCGGCAGTGATCTGACGGTATATTTTATTTTTATAGCCTAATGCTGTTTCTTCAATCGTACGATAAGTCGATAACACTAACTCTTCAAATTTATTCTGTGCATCAACGAACTGTACGTTTTGGAATCCGGTTTGGATTCTTTCATTCGTCACTACCGCATAACGTTCTAAACGACGCCAAAACAAATAAAAGGCTTCTACCACATTGACAAACATTTCCCGATCTCTGAAATATGCACGATAATTGTCATAGATATCACAGATTTCTTCCACGTTCATCACTAACAATAGTTTTGCGATCATCTTTAAATCTGTCGCCATGCCAAGATGATCCGCATTACATGCTTTCAAATAATTATAAATATTATCATCCAAACGTTTGATTCGATCCACAAAAGCTTTGCTTACCCTAGAAAAGCCTTCACTTTCGATCAGTTCTAAACGTGTATGACAAAATTCTTCCGAAAAGTTTAAGATTGCATTTCCTCTATTGATATTGAATTTATAAGCCATCCTTTTACCATCCTTTCATCCTTACTCTCTTTAAGGTGTATACATTTTAACACAAACATAGCTATTTTCAAACCAAAAATAGTACAATATTTTAAAATATCTACTAATTTTGCAGACAATTTTAATGATTGTACTAAATTTAAAACATGTAATCCATTACATTAACTTTTATTTAAGGTTTTCATAGACAGGTCTAATTGGTATTGAGCATTCAGTAAAACGTTCTCAATCACGGTTTGACTCAAATAAACCTCTCCTTCAAATATATATGCATGTGTCGCTGTATCGTCCAATTTTAATTGATCTCTGATATTTAAAGAAGTGAGATACTGCTGTGTCGCTTCACTCCACTGACAGTCTTTAAACGTCATTATTTCTTTTTTATAATTCAACGTAATATGGGTAGTGGCATTTGTAAATACCATCGTGTTCTTCCCTTGATCTAATACCATTTGTCCATTGTCTAAATGAGTATAGATATTATAAAGATCATTCAATGAAACATACGTTTGTCCATCTGCTTCAAAATACTGCTGCTGATAAGTATAAAGATAGCCATCTGCTTTCATGCTCATTTCCACTTCAGATACTTCTCCCTTATAGAAATGATAATCGCTCTTACTGGTTTTATGTTTTACTAAAAAGACGCCTAAACCAATTAATAGACAAAGCAAAATAATCAAAGCTACATATACCCAGCCTCTAAGTTTTCTTCTTTTCTTTCTTGCCATACTACCTCCTATAAGTGATAAATCACTTTCCCGACGATATCACTGATATCCACTAATCCAATGTTTCTTGAATCAATGCTGTTGTTTCTGTTATCCCCCAAGACAAAGAATTTATTTTTCTGAACAATAAAGTCCATGTCTTTGTTAACCATCGGTTCTAATAAATAATCTTCCTCCAACAATTCTTCATTCACATATACCTGATTATCTTTAATAATCACATGATCTCCCTCACTGCCAATAATCCGTTTGATCATTTTAGTGTGCTGAGCATCATTATTAATGACCACAATGTCACCATTACTAAACTTCTTATTCATTCCATAATAATCAATAATCGTGATATCCCCCGCATTAAAAGTCGGTTCCATCGATACACCATCAACAATGTATACCATAGGAAGAAACAACTGAAATAAAACAAAAAAAACAATTAAAACAAATATATATTTAGGCAAAGACTTGCTTGCACCATTCATAGACGACACCTCAGTTTTATTATATATGGGGATAGGCTATAATGCTAGGTGTTTTTTTAAATGTTGAAGAAGCCACCTTCTTCCAACACAAGCATAATTATAACATATACCGTCCTAATAATAACTAAAACTAAAACAATTTTTCCTTAATATATCAACATATTTCGATCTTCTTAGTAATGCTTTATTTCAAGCTTCTGCCTCATTTACACTGATATTTTGCAAGTAAAAAAACAAGATGTCATTTTTTGTTTATACATAATCAGGAATACATAATAAAAAGCAAAAAAATCTACCCCCTTGTCATTTATCAACAAACGCTAAATCCACATACAACATATTATGATCAGATAATGTATTTTCTGCCATACCAACATGACAGATTTTCAAATTCCGACTCACAATAATATTATCGATAGCGTAAACTTTCATCTCCTCGCTTTTTAGATTATAAGTGTCAAGCCACACACCATGATAACCGTTCGTTATCGCATACTTTTCTAACATAGGATAGATTTCATCATGTTCTTGATCAATGTTAAAGTCACCCGTTAATATTTTATAGGTATGGGAATCTTGATTCATAATCGCAAGCATTTCATCCATTTGAATTTTGCGGGCAGTTTTTCCTTCATGGGTTAAATGGGTATTATAAATGGCTGCTTTTCTTCCATCAATTTCAACGATGATACACTGCCATGCACGTGCTTCACATAAACCAACACTATTTAGCTTCCCTCCTAATTCTTTTTTTATCTTATGCGCAGATAAAAGCCCAATACCATACTCGCCGCCTTCAAAATCGATTGTTTTTTGAAAACTACTGTATGGATAAGTCCCTTGATCCACCCATATTTGCAGCATATCAATAGGATTGCGCTGAGTAAAACGGTCAATCTCCTGCATCCCCACAACATCAATACGATACTGTTTGAGCTGGTCATGTATTTGAATGATATCAGGATGCATTTGAGAAGCAATATTAAAACTTGCGATACGAATATCGCCTCTTTTTATTTTCTCTTTTCTAAAATCATGGCTTGTATGTTCAGGCATTGTTTTTCCTCCGCTTTATCGATGCTATTGTTTATTATAATATACCTTCTTATAAATAAACAGTGCTATCGGCTATATTGCAGTTTCCCCGATAAAAAAGACCTTCTCTTAAAAAGAGAAAGTCTTTGCTACATCGTTATCGGGATCTTCCAATCATTATCCCTTACTTATCTTACAGCATTTCGTATTTAAAAATCAGGATTCTTCAACTAAGCGGGATTTCAATTTGGCAATAATCTTTTTTTCCAGCCGAGATACCTGCACCTGTGATATCCCCAGCTTTTTAGCGATTACTTCTTGATTACAATTTTGCTTATATCTCATTTCAAGAATCATCTTTTCTTTATCATCTAATTTTTCAATTTCCATTTCCAATGCTAACTTTTCAAACCACATTTTATTGTGACCATCCTCTATTCGATCAGCTAAGGAAATGGCAGAACCATCTTTTTCATAGATAGGTTCATTAAGAGAAGTCGGATAATAAGAAGCGTCGATTGCCAAGATTACATCTTGGACATCTACTTCTAAATACTCGGCAATATCATAAACATTGGGAACATCCTGTGAAATATTCGTTAAATGTTCTTTTGCTTTTTGAATCTTTAAATTAAGTTCTTTTAATTGGCGAGATACTTTGATCGTTCCGTCATCTCTGAAATAGCGTTTGATTTCTCCCATGATTATTGGGACTGCATACGTTGAAAATTGAACGTTATATGAAAAATCAAAATTGTAGATGGATTTCATCAATCCGACACAACCGATTTGAAAAAGATCTTCTTTATCGTAATACGTATTTTTAAAACGATGCACAATAGACCATACCAGCCCGACATTTTGACTGACGAGCTGATCCAAAGCTGCTTCATCCCCTGATTGCGCAAGCTTAATTAATTCAACCGAATTTTTATTGGCCATGTTTTTTCTTTAGTGTTTTTGTAATCGTTAGTTTAGTCCCCTGTTGTTTGCTTGATTGAATCTCAAATTCGTCACTTAATGCTTCAATAATGCTTAACCCCATACCGGCATGCTCATCCCCGGGCTTCGTGGAAAAAAGCGGGGTTGAGGCTTGCTTGATATCCTCTATTCCGCAGCCTTGATCTTCAATGATCAAACGAAGCGTATCTTCGTTTAAGGTTGCCTCAATAGATACTTCACGGTCTGTTTCACCATTATAGCCATGAATAATAGCATTCGTGAATGCTTCTGAAACCATCGTTTTAATTTCAACGATTTCATCGATGGTAGGATTTTTAGACATCACAAAAGAAGCGACGCTGTTTCTTACAAAACCATCGTTTACCAGTTCTGCTTTACACGTTATTTTCATCTGATTCATGATGTTCCCCCACCTTTACTAATATTTCATCTATACTCTTAATATAATCCATTAAATTAAAGATACCCGTTAATTCAAACAAACGATAAGCAACCGGACTTAACCCCGTAATATAAAGTTTACCGCCTTCTGTTTTCATTTGATTGTAACGTCCTAAGACAAGACCAATTCCCGAACTATCGATAAATGTCACACGATTAAAATCCATCACAACAACTTTATATTTACCCGTTTCCAGTTCGGCGACAAGCAAATTACGATAATTCATCGTATGCATACTGTCAATCTCTCCGGAAAAGTAGACAATGAGCTGATCATTATTTTTTTCAAACTGTATTTTATTCATCATTTTGCCTCCTCAGCTACATATCTTAAACCAATTTATGACGAAAAGATATGCATCCGACAAAACTAGAACTTATGTGAAAAAATTAGAAACAATACGACAAATTACTGCCACATCTTTTGAAAATCACGAATCACTTTTTGTGAGAACTTTAGTTTTGGTATATCTTCAAGAATCACCAAATCATAGCTTTGAACTTTCCCATCTTCACTATGCAGATCAAGCATTGCCACGGTTTCATTGGTAAACAGCGGTGCCTGATTTTTTAATATTCGAATGTTGTAGCTGGGTTCATAAGCCTCTCCTTTTTTAGAGATATACGTAATATCATGTTTAGCGTAAAGACTGGTTTCCTTAATTTCACTATCGTTTACCTCTAAAGTTGTGACTAAATCCCCTTGATGATAAACGTAGCGACTCTCATATAAGTTAAAGCCATAGTCTAATACTTGTGCAATTTCACTGTTTCTTTGCTTTGGTGTCGGTTCTTTTAAAACAACCCCAATTAAACGCAGCCCATCGCGCTGAGCTGTCGCTACTAGGCAATACCCCGCTTCTTTGGTATAACCGGTTTTTAAGCCATCAATGCCACTGTAAGCATTTAACAGTTTATTGGTATTTACCAGCCAGAACTTCTTATCTGTATCTTCTCGGACATACGTTTCTACTGTCGACGTTGTTTCCAATAGTTTATCGCCGCCGATTTCAATTAAGTAAGCTGCCATTGTCGCTAAATCCAATGCACAAGTATAATGATTATCATCATGCAGTCCTGTGGCATTGGCAAAATGCGTATTCACCAGCTTTAATTCCTTAGCTTTTTCATTCATCATCTTGACAAATTCATCATTTGTCCCGGCAATATATTCTCCTAATGCCACAATACAGTCATTAGCTGAACCGATTGCCACCGATTTGAACATATCATGCACACTCATTTGTTCATTTTCTTCCAGATAGATTTGACTTCCCCCCATGCTGGCGGCATAGGCTGATGTAGTGACCATATCATCAAAACTGATTTTTTTAGAATTGATGGCCTCAAACAATAAGATCATACTCATAATCTTGGTCGTACTTGCCGGATACATTTTTTCCTGCTCATTGACTCCATTGATGACTTGACGTGTTGATGCTTCCATCAAGATCATCGCACCGCTGTTAGGTGCCAAATTGAGAGTTTCTGCTTTGACCGGCAGTATGCACATACATAAACATAATAAGAAAACACCTATTTTTTTCATTTCATTCACCCATAATAATATATGTTTGAATTGACAAGTTATGTTTTAATCCCCATCTTTTATCAAGTTTATTTTATTGCATAACCCCTATCTATTCATTATAATAAATATAAGAGGATGAATAAGGAGGTCGCTATGAAGATATCTTTTAGTCAAGTGACGCCATCTCAGATTGATCAGCTAGCCGACTTAGCGAATCAGATATGGCATGAATTTTTTACGATTATTTTAAGTGAAGATCAAATCAATTACATGGTGGATAAATTTCAATCTGCTCATGCAATTAAAGAACAAACAGAACACAAAGGGTATATTTATTATTTCATTTTAGAAGAAGATATCCCGGTAGGGTTTACGGCGATTCGCTTAGAAAACGAAAAGTTATTTTTAAGCAAGCTCTATCTGCAAAAGTCTGCCCGCGGCAAGGGCTATGCCAGTTTAGCCTTTGAATTTATAGAAAAGATTGCAAAGGAAAACGATAAAAACTTTATATACTTAACAGTTAATAAATATAATGAACATACAATCAAAGTTTATGAGAAAAAAGGCTTCATCAAGGTGGACGCTAAAGTTTCTGACATTGGCAACGGCTTTGTCATGGATGATTTTATCATGGAAAAAGTGCTGAACCCTTCCAAACTGACAGAAGTTCAAAAAATGATTCACGGCTATTATTATATGCCAAGCGACAAGTTTTTGAATAAAAAACGCATGCAGGCAAAGGAACTGCTTTATGATTTTAACTTGCTGATGCCTTCAGAAGTTGGTGACCAGATTTTAAAACAGTTATTAGGAAACTGTGGGAAAAAGCCTCATATCGAACCGCATTTTAAATGTGATTATGGAAAAAATATTATAATCGGGGATTACTTTTATGCTAATTCCAACTGCACTATTTTAGATGAGGCAAAAGTGATCATCGGCAATGAAGTATTATTCGGTCCGAATGTCGGGCTTTATACTGTTAACCACCCAATAGATGCGGCAAGCCGTGAAAAAGGCTATGAAATCGCCAAACCGATCGTGATCGGCAACAATGTCTGGCTGGGAGCAAATGTCGTTGTTTTACCGGGAGTCACAATCGGAGAACGCAGTGTCATTGCTGCCGGAAGCATCGTGACAAAAGATATTCCTGCCGACTGTCTGGCTGCTGGAAATCCTTGTCAGATCATTCGTGAAATCGATCAGGAACACCCTATTCCTTTACCTTAAATAAAAAGCTTTAAATCAAAAAAATGATTTAAAGCTTTTTTATACAATTAAATTCAGATTTCAATAATGAAAACAACAAATCTTCATGAATGTTGTCCCCATATCCGCAGACAGCATGACGCAATGTCCCCTCATGTTGGAAGCCCAATTTTTTTAAAAGCCCAACAGAAGCCACATTCGCTGAAAAGACTCTTGCCGATACAACATCCATCTCGAGGACATTAAAGATATAATGAAGCAGTTCATTTAAAGCTTCATACATATAGCCTTTTTGTGTCTCTTTTTCATCCAAATAATAAGCAACAGAAACTGCCTTCACTTTATATCGCAGCATATCGGGCTCAATAAACACAGCCCCTATTACTTCCTCAGATCCCTTAATTACGAGATGAAAAGTCCAATGATCCGCAGATTCACTTTCAAATCTCCTAGTCAATTCTTCAGTACTCACTTTTTCCATAGCATTATATCGTAATACATTATCACTGTTGCATATTTTAAAGATCGCGCTGACATCTTCAACTTGAGGTGAACGGAGTATCAATCTTTGGGTCTCCATGATCTTCTTTTCTCTATTTAGCATCATCCTCCACCCTCTGTATAATCTTTCATTGTCATCTTTAACGTCACTGCACGCAGTTTTGCCTTGAATGCTTCTTCCGCTTCTTCAAAAGCATTCAAAATCATTTTTTGTTTCGTTGCCTTTAATTCCGTACTTTCTTCTAAAAAGACTTTTTCAACCAAACCGGTTGCCACAGCAAAGGCTTCTTTTCCTTCAATCGCTTCAAAGATATCGCATAAAGTAATCTGTGCCGGATCTTTCTTCAAAGTAAAACCGCCATTTTTCCCGGCTTCCGAATTGATTAACCCGGCTACCACTAATTGACGAATTATTTTCTTCAAATAAGAATCCGATACATCTAAGCGTTGACTCAAAAAATAACTTTTGATATGTTCTTCATTTTTACCATGTGCAATAATAATCAATAAACAGATTGCCTGTTCAACACTATTTTTTACTCTCATTTCTTTTTCCACCTTCGTCATTCTTCTTCTATTTTACCATATTTTTTCATTTTCCCACACTCATTATCCCAAAATAATCACTAAAACGCTCTTGACAAATCCTTATGAGGTGACTAAAATGTCTTTTATTAATAGATATTATATATCCATAGATACATTTTATCTATTAATAGCATATATTAAATCGTAATAGAAAGAAGGAGAAAAAGATGCTTAAAAAGGAATGGCAAAACTTTCTTAAAAACCATTGGCTGGTGATCGTCATCATTGGGGTTATGAGTATCCCAACATTGTATACGACGATTTTTCTAGGATCGATGTGGGACCCTTACGGAACCATAGATCAGCTTCCAGTTGCCGTGGTCAATCAAGATCAAGCTGTCATCTATCAGGATCAGAAGATGAACCTTGGTGAGGAAATGGTGGACAGTTTAAAAGAAGATGCTTCCTTAGATTTTTATTTTACAGATGAGGCTTCTGCTCAAAAAGGATTAGAAGATGGAACGTATTATATGGTCATCACGATTCCAAAGAACTTCTCATACAATGCGACAACACTTCTTAACAAACAGCCCCAAAAAATGGAATTGGAATATCAAACCAATCCCGGTACCAATTATATTGCTTCAAAAATGGATGAAACCGCCATTAATAAAATAAAAAGCAGTATTTCAACAAAAGTGACCGAGACTTATGCGAACACTTTATTCAGTCAAATCCGTACCGTTGGAAATGGTTTTCATGAAGCAGCCGACGGAGCTGTTCAAATCAATGACGGAACCACTCAGTTAGCAGATGGAAATACAACGATTACTGATAATTTGGAAGTCTTAGCTAATAGCAGTTTAACATTTAAAGATGGTGCTAATACCCTTAATATTGGATTAAAAGATTATACTAGCGGCGTTTCACAAATTTATCAGGGTGCTTCTCAATTACAAGCCGGTATTGATCTATTGAATCAAAACAATACAGCATTAAATGATGGGGTGGCAGCTCTTGATAGAGGCATAACTGAGTTAAAGCAAGGAAGTAACACTTTACTTGCCGGATTAAATCAAATGTCAGAATCTTTAGGAGATTCGCTGACACCAGCGCAGATGCAAAATATAGCGTTATTAAAAGAACAGCTGCCGATCTTAAATGAAGGTATTCAAGCTTTAAACAGCACCCTGAATGACCGTTCCGCAGCAAGCCCAATGGCAAGTATCAATGCAGATTTAACGGAAGTGGGTATGAATGCACAGCAAATCAGCGCGAATCTCACATCAACAATAGAAGAATTTAAAAATTCAGAAGCCTTTAAAAAACTAAGCATAGATACCCAACAAGAATTACTAACCGCTTTAACAACCAGTACTTCTTTTGGAGCAATATCTACGAACCTAAACAACATTGGAACCCACTTAAACAGTGCTAACACCACGTTAACAACTGTGATGAGCAGTTTACAAGAAAACGTGAAAACGATTGCTGAGGGGGCTGATATGCTGCTGCCGGGCAGTCAAACAGCAATTGAAGAACTATCTGGCGGACTGGTGAGTGTGAAAGAAAACTTAGATAAAGAAAATGGTATTATCGATGGGACAACATCGATTAATCAAGGCTTAACTTTCATCAGCAGCAAACTTCAAGACCAAGATGGTCTTCAAAACGGACTGACAGCTTATACTAACGGAGCAGCGGCTTTAAAAGAAGGAAGCCAAGCCCTTACCAGTGGAGTTTCAACCCTAAACGCAAACAGTCCTGCCCTACTTACCGGAGGCAGCCAATTAAGTGATGGTGCAGACCAGATTCATGATGGAGCAGCTTTATTAAAAGAGGGTTCTCAAACGCTAGGTGATGGTTTATCTGCTCTGTCAGATGGTTCAAAAACGTTGGCATCAAGCTTAAATGATGGAGCCAGTCAAGTTGACCAAGCTAAAGGAAGCGATCATACCACCAGTATGTTTGCCGAACCGGTAATCGCTCAAGGAACAGAACTATCGACAGTGCCTAATAATGGTCATGCCATGGCACCTTATATGATGTCCGTTGGTCTTTATGTAGGCTGCATCGCTTTTTGTTTGATGTATCCATTACTTCAGTATTCTACGCCATCAGTAGAAAGCGGCTTTAAATGGTGGCTGTCAAAAGCCAGTGTCATCGTCGTGATTTCTTGTCTTCAAGCTTGCTTAATGGTCGGGATGCTGATGATGATTAACCATCTTGAGCCATTACAAACCTTACAAACATTTCTAATGGCATGCCTTGTTTCTACAACTTTTATGACAATGATCGTTTTCTTTAATTTGATCTTAGGAAAAGTAGGAAGTTTCATTGTTTTAGTCTTTATGGTATTACAGTTAGGCGGGGCTGCCGGAACTTATCCAATCGAATTATCCGCAGGCTTCTTCAAAGCAATCCACCCATATATGCCATTTACTTACAGTGTTCATGCTTTCAGAAATACACTTTGCATTGGCGGAAATATTCTTAATGATGTAGGCATCTTTATTATGATATTCGTTGTTTTTGCATTACTAACCTTTATTATATATGAAGTAAAAGCGAAAAAACTCCAATCATTAAAAACGACAGAAGCCTAACATAAAAAGCATCGCGTAATAGATTATTCTATTTATCGATGCTTTTTTTATATCTTCTTATTTATCTGCTTAAACTTCTTCTTTTCTTCTCTACTACGATCAATGCCGCAGACACTAAACCAAGCAGTCCAAACGCACTGTATAATGATGCATTCGTTCTATCTCCTGTTGATGGATTTTCTGTTTCCCCTGTTTTATTCTCTTCTTTATCAGCAGGTTTAACTGTTTCTTCTACAGGTAGTTTTTCATATACTGCAGTAACCACTAAATCGCCTGTTACCTTACTAAAATCTGTATCCCATTTAGTAAATGTATATCCTTCGATTGTAGGTACTGTCGGTGCTGTTGCTTTTTCTCCATCTTTTACAGTTTCCACTTTTAACACTGCACCGTTCATATCAACAAAGATTACCTGATGTGTTTTTACTTCCGGTGTTGGTGTCACTGTTTTTTCTTCAAATACTACGGCATAAGTTGAGAATCGGTCTGTCTCAAACGTAATCACATGATCCACTAATGAGGCTTTGATTTTATCTACTTTTCCTTCATGAATACGTAATACATAAACATCTTTATCTTTTGCACTCTCTGCTACATCGTTTGGCAATACCACTGTAAAAGTGACAGGTTCTGGTAATACTGTAATATTTCCCAAAGTCGTTGTTGATGTTTTTACTAATACACTTAAATCAAGATACATCGCTACTTCAGTGATACTGTTATTTTCTTGAGTGATTTGTTTTAATTCTTTTTCGATTGCTTTGATATCTTCAGTAGCTTCTGTGCTTCCTGTGTTAATTTCTTCCACAGTAGGCGCCATTGTAATTGTTTCTCCTGAGCTAATGGCACTATTAATCTTTTTTGCTGTTTCTTTATCTGTAAATTGTGAATTTTCACCCTTACTGATAATATCATTTAATGTTTCGTTTAAGATTTCCGGTGCTTTTTCATCATTTAACCCAGCTTGTGGTTTTTCTACAGGTTTTTCTGTATCCACAGCAGGTGGTGTTGGTTGTTCTACTTTATAAACAGATACAACACACTCTGCTTTTGCGCTTCCTGCTGTTGCCGTAATAGTAGCCGTACCTGGTGCCACTGCTGTCACAACACCATTTTCTACTGTTGCAACAGTCGGATCACTTGATTGCCAAGTAACGGTATCCAATGTTTCATTTGGATTAACGACAGCTGTTAAGGTTTTATTTGAATTGACTTCTAAATTTAAGCTTGCGTCTGATAATGCAATAGCAGTTGCCGCAGGTGCTACTTTAAAAGTATTTTCAACCGGATACACTTTATAACCCGTCATAACATAGTTTGTCGGATCAGAATCAAAAGTTCCTCCAGTGACCTGAACATGATCTTTTGCCTCTGTCCATTCTGACGCAGTGTTTTTAGACCATGTATACGCAAGCAATCCTTCACTGTGTGCAGATTTAAAAGTTCCTCCTGATATTTTTACATTAGGGACAGAAGTATATCCCGGACGATTCACAATAGATATAGCGGCACCATCAGGAACAGCACCGTCTCCTGTTTTATCTGCACGATGATCAAGACCAGTTCCTTCAATAGTCCCACCATTAATGCTGACTACAGAAAGATTTCCTGCACAAAGCTGAACTCCAAGATCGCCCTTGATTGTCCCACCATTGATTGTGATTTCTCCGGTCTGTGGATGATAGATGGCTGCTCCTGTTCCATCTGGATCGTTATTAGATATAAAACCACCATTGATGGTAATTGTTGTTCCACTATTTTCTTTTAGACCATTTCCAGCAATTCCATACCATTCTCCCATTAATGTTCCGCTGTTTAATGTCAAATTCGCATTAGTAAATACACCAATTGCACACTGATAGCCAAATATTGAGCCATTCCCCACACTATCATTAACAGTTAGTGAAGAATTATATAAACGAATGGGTGCATTCGTTTTACTTACACCTGCTTCGTTTTTTTGTTGTGTTATTTTCTTACCATTTAAATCTAATACAAACGCTTTTCCGTTAATATCTATCGTGCTTGTTAAAGTAATATCATCGAGAATTTTTATCGTTTGTCCTTCTGTTACTTCTTGAACAGCTTCTGATAACGATGCATAAGCCTTACCGTTAATTTCAGCTACATTGGTTGAAGCATTTTCATTTGTCTTTACTGTTTGCTCATCCGCAGCAAATAGTGGCATTGGACGTATACAAGCGACTGTCAAAGCAAATGCCGCAAGTAATGTTAATATTTTTTTCATACAGTATTTGTTCCTCCTTTTTCATTCCTTACAATCTTTCAAGAATTTAATTTCCCCATAATCGCCCCCTAGTACAAAAGTTTACTATTTGTTACAAGAATGTTATGATTTATTTGACAAATATTGGTGCGAATAAACCTATATTTTTTATTTGTTATAGCTAACAAAATTATGTGTAACAAATAGTAAACCTTTAGTTACAAAAAAGTATTATCAATTTGCTTTTTTAACCCTATTTTTCCATTTTTCCTTTAATAAACTGTTTAACCCAACGAGAAAAAGTCATGTGACTGACATTTAATATTTCACTGGCTTTTCTTAAACTAATTTTCTCATCCAACCATAATTGCAGAATTTCCGGAAACTCATCAGGAATTTTTTTAGGTGGTCTGCCAAAGGCAACCCCTTTTAATTTTGCTTCACGAATTCCTTCTGCCTGTCTTTGACGTATGTTTTCTCTTTCTACTTGCGCCACATAAGAAAGAATCTGCAATATTAAATCGGAAATAAATTTTCCAGTGACACCATTTACCTGATTTCTGGTATCAAGGAGCGGTGAATCTATAACGATGATATCAATATTTTTTATATTGGTCAGAAAACGCCATTGTTTTATGATCTCATCATAATCTCTGCCTAAACGATCAATCGATTTAATATAGAGTTCATCGCCCTCTTGCAGCTGTCTGATCAAACGTTTATAACGCGGACGATTAAAGTCCTTACCGGATAATTTATCAATATAAATTTTATCTTTCGGGATGCCTGCTTGCTTCATTGCCGACATCTGACGATCGATATTTTGATCTTTGCTTGACACTCGCACATAACCATATTTATTCTTCATATGTAATCCTCCTTATCTTCTACAAATTCTTATTATTTCACAATATGCTGTCATTAGGATATTAAAATGCTGTATCCCATAATAATAAAAAACATATAAAAAAAAGATAAATGAAATGCTGAAAATAAATTTTAAGAATAGATAAAAGAATAACGTTTATTATTTCGATTAATACCGTTATTTTAAATAAGTGTGTATACAAATGATTATTTATTTTAAGCATGGTATAATTTTTTTATATATTCGACTATTGGAGGAATAAAGATGAAAATATGCAAAATAGGAAAAACGAATGTCAATAAAGTTGCCAACCTTATGTCAAATATTAAACCGGATTGGTGGGATTATGAGGGAGCTCTTCAGCAATTACAAGATGTATCTTTGCTGGCTAAACTTGTTGGGTGGTACATAGAAAAGGACACCCAGCCCCAAGGCTGGATACTGTGTGCAGAATTTGAAGGATATTCTTATTTAAGTATCGAAAATCTAGGTTATGATGAGCATGGCAGTTTTGTCATGGAAGAACAGCTAGAACCACTACTAAGACGAGCCGAAGAATATGCCAGAGAAAAAGGATATTGCAATCTTAAATACATCATCAGTTCCACAAATCTATCATGTCATGGACGCCCTCTTCATCATTATGCTGATGAATTAAAGAATTTGAAATCTTATCATCGAAAACACTTTGATTACTTTGTTCATTATGGGTTTAATCCTGCCGGGTTTATCCCAAATTGTTATGGGGAACATAATCATGGTATTATCATGATTAAATCATTACTTGACTAAAACAATAAAAAGTGCTGTTTACTATGGAATCTCAAAGTTAAAATATAAACCCGAGATTATCACCATATCAACAACACTTTTTTAATTTAACAAAGATAAACTATCGTTACTTTTAAATAATTTTTCTAACGAATCTTCTTTTACAAATAAAAAAAGAGGCTTAACGCCTCAGAATATTATTTAATGAAATTGAATTTTTTCCATCCTTTAAGATGTTCTAAGATGCATAATTCTTCTTCAGGAATACGTCCTACTAAATTACGTTCTCCATCATTAGGAATATCTTCTAAAATGATTTGTACTTCTGCACGGTAATGTTTCAAGTTATCATTAATAACACAAACATCTCCGCGAGTAAAGAATTCTTTATCACAAGGGGTATGAGGAATTGAAGTTTCTCTGTAAAGCATACGAGTGAATGAACTTCTTACCATTTGACTTGGATAATCTCCTCTGTTTGAATGAACATGATTGAATAATAAGTTCTTTTCTTCTTCTGTAACAGTGTCTGCCAAATCGATTTTGATTTGTACGGTATTTAAGTCAATGCTTCCCAATGCTTTTAATTCTTCTTCTGTTGCATAAGCATTCCCAATAATAACGTCATCAATTAATCCTGTTGCAAATAAATGTCTCGCTTGTAAATCGATTGGTAATTTACGATGCATTTCACAAGTTGGTAATCCGGCATAGACTTCCCAAGGTCCAAAAGTTGGATCATTATGGCTTGATACGAATGCCGCTGTTGTAAATCCTAAACGTCTCCAGTTACGTGAGAAACTCATGAATAAATCCCAGTCCAAAGCCGTATATTTTTGTGGATAGAAGTTATGACAGATCAGCATTTGATCTTGTCTTGCTCCCATATGAAGCATTGCTTCTACATTGTCTGATGTAGTAGATCCATTAAATTCAATTTTTAATCCGTAAGGGTTTTGTGTTGTCATAGTGTCCATCATAGCACCAAATGACATATCTAAACGCACGATATCCACATGCATATCAGCAAATGGTTTTAAGTTAGTAGCACTAGCACCTAAATGTTCAAATACTTTAGGGTTTGTATCTACAGCAACTTCAAATCCTAACTCATGTGCTTTATCCATGAATTCTTTAAATTCTTCAATCATTTCTTCTTTTGGTTTGTTTACAGATAATAAGCAAGTAAAAATACGTGAAAATCCGTATTTAGCTGCCATTTCCATGTAAGCAAAGTCTTTTTCTTTTGTTGAATGTTCTGGGTAAATTGAAATACCTAATCTTCTCATACTATGTTCTCCTTTTTCTTTTCCCGTTTACGCTCAGATGTCCCGTATATCTTTAAGCTGCCTAAGGGAGTTTCATTTACAAATATTATCATAACGCTTTTAGGGGGATGAAATAAAGATAATTCCAGAATCTGAAAATGAAAACATCGTCCATTAGACGATGCCTTATTTTTAATCATTAGATAAATCTTCTCCATCACTGGCAATGACCTTTTTATACCAGTTAAATGATTTTTTCTTGCTTCTATTTAATGATCCGTTTCCTTGATCATCACGATCAACATAAATGAAACCGTAGCGTTTTTTCATTTCTCCGGTACCTGCCGAAACTAAATCAATGCATCCCCATGGGGTATACCCAATCAGATCAACACCATCATAATTGACTGCTTTATCCATTTCTTTTATGTGCTCTGCAATGTATTCGATACGATAATCATCATTGATAGACCCATCTTCTTCTACAGTATCGACTGCACCCAATCCGTTTTCAACGATAAATAATGGTTTTTGGTATCTTTCCCATAAACGATTTAAAGCGATTCTTAATCCGATCCCATCGATTTGCCATCCCCAGTCACTTGCTTTTAAGTATGGATTCTTGACACCGGAAACAAAATTTCCACCTGTTTCATTGCCAACCGGCTTAGAAGAAACACAGCTTGAAGAATAATAAGAGAAGCCTAAATAATCTACACATCCTTCTTTTAAGGTTTGCGCATCTTCAGATGCCATCTCCACTTTAACCCCTAATCTTTCATACTCTTTTAACTTATAAGCAGGATAGTATCCTCTTACTTGTACATCTGAGTAGAAATGAGAATTTTGGGTTGTTTCCATTGCCAATGCCTGATCTTTCGGATCACAAGAATAAGCATATGTAGACCCATAAGCAATCATTAATCCGACTTTATTTTCAGGATCGATCTGATGCCCTAATTTCACAACTTTAGCGCTGGCTACAAATTGATGATGAACTGCCTGTGCTTTCGCCTGAGGCGTTGCTTTGATCACACCACCGGCAAAGAATGGCAGCATCCCCATAATATTGATTTCATTAAATGTCATCCAATATTTTACTTTACCTTTATAGCGTGTAAATAAAGTTTCACAGTATAACACATAGAAATCAATGACGCGGCGATCCAGCCATCCACCATATTTATTGACTAAAGTCAATGGTGTTTCATAATGAGAAATAGTCACAACTGGTTCAATATTATATTTTAATAACTCATCAAATACATCATCATAGAATTTTAATCCTTCTTCATTCGGGGTTTCATCATCGCCATTAGGGAATATTCTTCCCCAATTAATAGAAAGACGGAAACATTTAAAGCCCATTTCGGCAAATAAAGCAATATCCTCTTTATAACGATGATAAAAATCAATTCCTATATGTGATGGGTAGTAATATCCTTCCTGAACATCACAGACTGCCCCTTCCGGGATTTCCTCATAAGGCATAATTGGCTGCGTATGTTTTGTTCCGTCCGGCATTGTGTATGTAATGCGACGGCTGACAGTGTGGCTTCCGGCAGTCACAACATCAGCAGTACTCAATCCTTTTCCACCGTCTAAGTATCCACCTTCGAATTGGTTTGCGGCAGTCGCCCCACCCCATAAAAATCCTTTTGGTAAACTCATAATATTTCCTCCGTTTTATATGATTATTGAATAGACTTACGATAGCTGCAAATACGTTTAATACGCATGACATTATCTTCATTAGGAAAATGGAATGGGTTCAACTTTGTTTCTTTAAATCCTTCCACAATATCCATAGCATCTTCATAGACATCTTCTACATTCATTGAACCATACATCTTTGGGGGCAATAAATAAATCGGTGTTTGAATATCCCCATATTTTTTCATAAATGTACTGATTTCAAATTTTAAATGCGGGCAGCACATCACGACATCATATTGGTCCATGACATCATGTGATAATGCAAAGGGCTGAAAATCGATTGAAACTTGATCTTCGTATCCTTTTTCCTTGATTTCATTTGACATTTTGACAGACATTGCACTTGAAGAGAATCCGCCTAAACAACATATTAATATTTTTACCATGTTTTTCCTCCTTAACTGTACACAGTATGGTCTAATTCTAACATCGATTGTATTAAAATAAAAGCAATTTTATAACCGCTTTCATTTTTTGTAAACTAAAAACACCGTATCGGTGTTTAAGCTTTCATATTTTTTGTATATTTAGATAAGTATGTCACAATGGTATTGGCGATAATTCCTGTGAATATCCCCGTTGGAATCGATGTCGCAAACAAAGCAATGATCCACGTGGCCATCGCCCATGACTGATAGATATAAACGACAACTAAAATCTGCCCTACACCATGACCGATCGCACTGACAATCGATGTAGATACCATCGGCAGTTTTGTAAACTTTCTAACCAGCATGATTGCAATCGAACTTAATAAAACTCCCCCTGCAGATATAAACCAAGTATAGCTGAAGATCGATCCTCTTAACAATCCGGCTAATACGACTCTTAAAATATTGACAACTGCCATTTCTTTTGCGGAAAATAACTCAATCGTGACTAATGAGATAATATTAGCGAATCCTAGTTTTATACCATAAGGCAACGGCAGCGCAAGACTGGCTTCAAATGTGTGGAGAGCAACTGCAAGGGTGGTCAGCATCGCAATATAAACGAGCTTTCTTGTTTTTTTATTCATTGCTTCCTCCCGATGTATTATTTTCTAATAGCGCTTCATCCATTGCCACTTTAACGGCTTCCAAAACCCCCTGACTGGAAGCTGTTGCCCCTGTCACAACATCGATCCCCTCGAGTGAATTCTTGCCAATAATCTCTGGCAGCAGTTTTTCTTTTACCTCGGACATATACGAAGCTGTTTCATCCTCCTTAATAATATCAACAGCGGATATATACCCTTCTGTCACCGTAATCTTCACTTGAATGGTTCCGCATTTTCCATTTCCGACACCTATGTATTCTCCATCTTTATAGAGAGACTTTTCTTTTGTACTGCATCCGCTGATTACGATCAGGATGCTGATGATCCATAAAATCTTTTTCATTCTAACTCCCTACCCATGTATTTTCATTAATGATCTGCAAAAATTCAGTTAATCCGATGATTTGGATATCCTGCCCTTTCTGCATGAGTTCATATGCTCGCTTATAGTTATTTGTATCTGTCTTTCCGGCACTGATCAGATAATTCGTATTAATGTTTACTTTCTCTTGCAAAAAGCCGCCGCAATGCGTTATATAGTCTTTAATAACGGTACCATAGCTAACATGAATACTGTCCAAACAAATGCATTGGTGAAAAAGAAAATGATCAGTGTCTTTGCCTTCTTCTTCACGAATCTCTTGATTGCTGGCAATATCGCTCATATAAATATTCCTATAATATTGATCTGCCATTCTTCCATATTTAACGTGAATCAATTCATGCAGTTCATCTAAACTTCTTAACTGATAAATACTTTTTATTTTACGAATGATACGATAACACATAATCGCATCTTCTAAAGCATGGTGATGCGAAAAACGAAAATTGAAATATGAAGCAATTCCATCTAATTTATAAGAAGGACAGTTTGGCAGCAATTTCTTTGATAAAACAAACGTACAGGACATATCACAGTTAGGATAAGTTAAATGATAATAATCCAAAGTCGCTCTTAAAGCTAAGGCGTCCTGCTGGATATTATGAGCTAATATCACCGTATCATTGAATAAAGGTGCAATTTGTGCCCACACCTGATCAAAGGTCGGAGCAGCCGCCAATTTCCCCTCACTGATCTGATGTATATGATAATGTCCGCTTTCACTGATGAAGGGAACCGGTTTTACCCTTGAATAGAACGTATCGACAATGCGGTTGTTTTCCACAACGCAGACACCGATTGCACATATGCTGCTTGGATATCGATTGGCTAGTTCTAAATCAAATGCAGTATACCTTTCCATCCTGTTTCCCTCCATAACGTTTATATCTTAACATAATTTAAACAAATAAAAAAGGCTTCCGTCTATCCGAAAGCCAAATTTATGTATTTACTTCACTGCAACCACTAAGTTTAAGAAGTTAGTAGAACCCACTTGCCCAGGGTTTCCACCTGTTACTAAGATTTTTTCTCCAGCTTCAACACCGAATTCTTTTGCTAATTCGATAGCATAAGGTACCATGTTTTCAACTTTTGTTACAGGTTCACACACAACTGCATGAACTCCCCAGTTGATTGCTAAACGTTTCATTGTCATCACATGAGGTGTTGCCGCTAAAATTGGGCAGCTAGGTCTGAATCTTGAAATTCTTTGAGCTGTACGTCCAGATTCAGTGAAAGCAACGATTGCTGCTACATTGAATTTGTTTGCAATTTCAGTCACTGACATGCAGATTGCTTCATCAGAATCATCATTTTTTGCAGTTCTTTCAGCTTTTCTGAATAATGATCCATGATCTAAAGCTGTTTCTGTTTTCATTGCTACTTTAGCCATTGTCTGAACTGCTTCCAATGGATAATTTCCTTGAGCAGATTCTCCAGATAACATCACGGCATCACTACCATCAAAGATTGCATTGGCAACGTCTGATACTTCTGCACGTGTTGGTCTTGGATTCATTTGCATACTTTCCAACATTTGTGTAGCTGTAATAACGACTTTCCCCACAGCATTACATTTTCTGATTAATTCTTTTTGAATTAATGGAACATCTTCTGCAGGAACTTCTACACCAAGGTCACCACGAGCAACCATGATTCCGTCTGCAACTTCTAAGATTTCATCCATGTTTTCAACACCTTCGCTGTTTTCGATCTTAGCGATGATTTGAACGTCAGGACGTCCGTTTTTGTCTAGTAATGCTCTTACTTGTTTTACATCATCAGCACGTCTTACGAATGAAGCCGCTACATAGTTAATTCCTTGTTCACATCCAAAAGTGATATCGCTGATATCTTTTTCAGATAAGTAATCAAATCCTAATTTGATTCCTGGAACGTTGATTCCACGTTTGTTTTTCACAGCTCCGTCATTTAAACAAGTAGTAACGATGTCTTTTCCTTCTACTTTTTCAACACGTAATTCCACTTGTCCGTCATTAACTAAGATGATGCCACCAGGGATAACATCTTGGTATAACCCTTTATAAGAAATTGAGAAACGATCACTTGTTCCTTCAATATCTTCAAAACATACAACAGAAGTTTGACCTTTTTTGAATTGGGCTACGCCACCTTCGAAATCTCCCGTTCTGATTTCCGGCCCTTTTGTATCTAATAAAATAGCACATTCTTTTCCAGTTTCAGCCTTAATTGCTTTTACGGTTTTAATACGTCCGCCATGTTCGTCGAAATCTCCATGTGAGAAGTTTAAACGCATAACGTTCATCCCAGCATCGATTAAGCTTTCTAAAATTTCTCTTGGTTCTGAAGCAGGACCAATCGTACATACCATTTTAGTTTTTTTAATAGGTTGCATTTCTTTTTCTCCTTTTTATTTTAGCTTTATATTAACGAAGTTTTTGATATTCTTCGTGAATATACGAATTGTGATAGTTTTCGCTTAATGCTTTTTCTATCGGTAATAACATAATCATTTCATCTTTTAAACACGTACATTCTCCGCTTTTGCCATCATTTAAAGCATCGACAGCACATAAACCGCAGCGAACTGCCAACAAACGATCGCGTGCACTTGGAGTTCCTCCTCGTTGAAGATATCCCAGAACACTTCCACGACATTCTACTCCGGATAATTCTTCCAAGCGTGCCGCCAGATCATGCACATTTAAAACATTTTCGCTCACTATGATCATGCATTCATCTTTACGTTTTATCGAATCAATAATAAGATCTTTCAATGCCATTTCATTTATGTTTGTTTCTGCGGTAATCACTGCGTCAACATTGCCCGAAATCGCTCCATATACAGCAAGATCACTGCAATGGCGTCCCATTACTTCTACAAGCAGACAGCGTTTATGACTGCGAATCGTATCTTTCAATTGATCAATGCAATGCACAATCGTATTGAAGGCACTGTCAAAGCCAATCGTAAACTGAGTCCCCGAAATATCGTTGTCAATGGTTCCCGGTACACCGATTGTCGGCATTTTCGCTTTGGCTAAAGCAAGAGCACCTAAATAGCTTCCGTCACCGCCGATGACAATCACACCATCAATACCCGCTTCACGGGCTTTTTGAACCGCTGCTTCCACATACTCTGTTTGTTTA
Source organism: Beduini massiliensis (assembly GCF_000829905.1). Classification (GTDB taxonomy): domain Bacteria; phylum Bacillota_I; class Bacilli_A; order Erysipelotrichales; family Coprobacillaceae; genus Beduini; species Beduini massiliensis. The sequence goes on along the minus strand of NZ_CDPP01000003.1, from coordinate 372,270 downwards.
AATTCTATAAAGCGTGAAGATTTTAGGATTGTTCCCCCCATTGAGGCGCTTTGACTTGTCTTATCACTATGTAGTTTCACAAAATGTCCTTCGTACAATCCTTTAAACCCGCCAATCACTCCAATTAGCTCAATGTTTAATTTCTCACATCGAAGACATATGGCGTGGATGACACTGTTCATTCCCGGAGCATCTCCCCCGGAAGTTAAAACTGCCACTTTTTTTATCATCTGTTCACCTCATTAAGTTCTTCAATCCATTGATATTTTATCATGATTTTTCTATTTTTCAACATCTAAATAATAATTTCACATATTAAATTTAGCTGATTTTAACTCCATAATCATGCTAACCGCTTTCATTTTTTCAATTAATCGCTCTACTTTAATTGTATCCCCTTTTTGCTTAGATAAAACATAATATTTTTTTAATTCCTCTAAACTGTAAACACTGGTAAAAAAGGTCGGCAGTTTTCGTAAAGCACGCTCATTAATAATCGCACTTAATACTTCATCACGAGACCACGCTGTCACATTCTCGCCGCCGATATCATCCAGCACCAAAACATCAACACTTTTTAACTGATGCATAAGATCGGATTTCCCATCATTATAAGAAAACTGCTCTTTTAATTCTGCAATCAGTCCCGGCACATTGACAAACCCACAAGGAATCTTTTTTAAAGCAAATCGATAAATCAGTGCCGCCATGATTGTTGTTTTTCCGTTTTGAATCGGTCCGTATAAATAAAGCCCATTACTTCCCAAATTCTGAGCCAGTTTCTGACAAAACAGTAATACATCCTTACGCCCGGTCAATTCTAATTCATCCAAAGGAATATCAAAAATAGATTTTGGCATATTGCAAGGTTCAATTAACTCTAATGTGCTGCGTTTTAGCTGACGGACTGCCTCTTTGGTGCAAGGATGCATGCTTAAAGCCACACGCTGATTTTCAAACTGCAATGACATTTGATAACCGATTGTATTTTTAGGACATTGTTCAATTCCCGGACAACGACTGCATATTTCTTTATCTTCGTAATAATTGATTAATTCGATCCAATAATCATCCATCATGCTTCTTTTCAACTGATACTTCTGCATGAAAGACTGAATTAATGAATCCTGACATAGGGCATCTAAGTTTTCTTTTTTCATCCTATTGATTTCACTGGGCAGTTTTACTGCCTCACTTAATTTTTTCATAGGTCCTCCTTATTAAATACTTTTAAGCAATGCACGTAGTTCTTCATCAGAGATGTCATTTTCTTCTTGATGCTGATCTTCTTTTACGGCTTGCAGTTTCTTTTCTGCCTGCTGATCTTTAAACCATTCCGGCGTGATATCCTGATTATTTTTATTTTTATAACGAATATAATTTTTAGCTTCCTGCATTGCCTGCTGCACAGTGTGAATATTTTTTCGTTTCCAAGTAGCACCAATGGATTCAACGAAATCACGTGAAATACGCTCATCGTTTTGTGACCATGTCAATTCCAGCAAAACATTGACCACGCCCGGTTCCAAATTAAGATCCACCATCAGTTTTTCAATAATAGCTAAATCTCTGCGTACCGGTTTCCCCCCCTGTTTCTTTTCAATCAATTTATAAGGGGACCATGTTTCCAACTGTAAAATATGGCGTGATTTCGCATTATCTGCTTGATTTGAAGAAGAAAATTGAATAGGCTGCTGGTGATAGATACGATTGAAGCTGCGTGGTGATTCCAAATCATTATAATCTCTTACTTTCTTGGCTAAAACATCTAAATTGATGCGTTCATGATCCATCGCATCATACACCAATTGTGCCATCTGCTGACCGCTGATATGATAAGCGACTCCTAATTGCTTCACTTTTGTTTCTACAGCCGGGGTGATCCATTTTCGTCTCACTTGCAGCTCTTGAAGCTGTTTGTAGAAAAGGTCCAACGGATAATCGATCACCGGTGTCTTGCTTTCTTCTTTACGATAGTTGCCTTTATACTTTAGAATTTGTGACCCTTCTGTAGAGGTTTCATCAATAAAGAAAACCTCTTCAAAATTAGCAGTCACTTCATCATAACCGTTCAAGTCAATTTCCGGCAGACGGAATAAAAAACGTGTCTTATCATATTCTAATGAACCCAAGGTGCGATAAAGCAGTACATTCAACAGATCATTTTGAAAGAACTGCTGCGGATTCATCGGCATTAACAATTCATAAAGATATTTCGTCATCTCAGATTCATAGCGAATATAGCTTTTTACCAGACCAATGGCTTCCAGTTTTTTCATATTTTCTTTAATCTGATGCAAAGATAATGATGTATAAGAAGAAATGCGGCTATGATTGGATTCAATCGACAGCATTTTCATCACATCCACTTCAGAATATAAATACATATACAGCCCATAAGCTTTCGCCCCAACTAAGGGCTGGTAAAGCTGTGATAAGACACTGTAAGAAAGCGGTGATAACTGTCCCATCGCATATACCTGATAGCGATCGCAGCTTAATAGTTCTCCCATTGAATCTCTCCTTTCTTTAGCCCTTGAATAAATTGATCCGCTTGTCTGATCAGATCTTCTCGGCTTCCATTATTATCTATAATATAATTTGCTTTTTGCTTTTTTTCTATTAATGGCATTTGCGCATGAATGCGTGCCTTAGCCTCTGTGATGGATAAAGCATTGCGTTTAAGCAAACGTTCTAACTGTACCTGTTCATCGACATATACCACTACAATGTGATCACATAAATATTCTAAGTGAGCTTCATAAAGTAAAGGAATATCTAAAAACAGCCATTCTTCTTTACTGTTTTGAATGGCTTCTTTCATCTTATTGATAACATAAGGATGAACAATGCCCTCCAACTGTGTCTGAGCTTGTTTATCATTAAAGATGATAGTACCTAATTTTGCCCGATCGATATTCCCTGCTTCGTCCATACAGTCAAACAGCTTGCGTACCTGCAAAATACAACGCTTATCCACTGTTAAGGCATCTTTTGATAACTGGTCGGCATCCACTACCAAAAAACCATTCTCTTTTAAATATTGACTCACCGTACTCTTCCCTGATGCGATCCCACCGGTAATTCCTATAATCATCTTCTCACCACCATTTTCTACATTATAAACAAATTCTTCTCCGCACGCAATTCTTGATCATAAAAAAACAAAGTTGATCCAAATACGAACATTCCGCTAAAATTGTAAACTCCCTTTAAAACCATATCTCCGACCTATAAAAAGTGTTATAATATGATAATAAGCAAGGAGGGAACAGCATGGACCAACAACCCGCAAAATTATCCAAAGATTTAGAATATCAATATCTGATGGAGGGGCTAAATGCCAGTGTCAGCAAGCATTTATTAGATGAACACTTTACTTTGGTCGCTGCCAATGATCGGTATTATGAACTCTTTGGCTATACAAAAGAAGAATATGAGCGTCGCTTCCATAATCGTCCCGATCTATTTTTTAAAGATAGCCCCGATGAATGGAATAACCTTTGTGCAGTTGTCATCGATGCCTTAGAAAACAATAAGGGCGGCTATGAATATATTGGTCGAATGAAACATAAGAATGGGACAAAATTATGGATTCGCATTACTGCTGTCTTTATTGATGAGTATGTCAATGGCTCTCAGATTTCTTATTCAATCATGAGTGATATGACCAGCGTGATGCAGACAAAAATTGAAAAAGATGTGATACAGGATAATTTCCCCGGTCTTATTGCTAAGTATCGTCTTACCAAAGATTCTCTTAGTTTCTTGGATGGAAATCAAAGCTTTTATGACTTCTTTAATCAAAAACGTTCTTTTCATCTTGAAGATTTAAAAACAAGTGAAGCATTACATGAAGTGATTGAAGTTTTGCCTTTGTTAAGACAAGGGAAAAACGCTGCCTTTACTATCTCGCCGACAAATCACAGCAAAGAACAATGCTTTTTAAAGATTCATGCACAATGTATTGATTGGGTCGATAATGATCCGGTTTATTTGCTCATTTATACCGATGTAACGGAGATTACCAAGAAAAACAAACAGCTGGAAGAATATAATCAAACCTTGCATACATTAGCTTTCTCGGATGAAATCACCAAAGGATTTAATCGCCGCAAATTCGATTTAGCAGCCGGTGAGCGCATTCGTTCTGCTGTTTCGGGTACTTACAGTGTCATCTGGCTGAACTTGCAGAAATTTAAACTGTTGAATGATATTGGCGGTGTGGAAGCCGGTGATCGTGCCTTAATCTATATTTACCGTAAAATCAAAGCTCATCTGCTAGATGAGGAATGTCTGACTCGTATCTTCTCCGATAATTTTGTCATCTTGCTTAAAACAATCGAACCTAAAGTTATCGAGGATCGGCTCAACACCATGATTCAAGATATCAACAGCTATAATGATCAAAACGTATATAAATATTATCTGACATTTAGTGCCGGTATTTACCATATTAATGATCCAAAAATGCCCGTAACATCAATTGAGGACTATGCCCATGCCGCTCTCAAAAATAATGATTCTATAAAAGAAGGGATGTGTCTTTATCATTACTATACGGATACGATTCGTACCCAGATGCTAGATGAAAAAAATATTGAAAATAGAATGCGAGAGGCTTTAAAAAACAAGGAATTTGAAGTCTATCTTCAGCCTAAGTATGAGGTTGAAACCAATACAATCGCCGGAGCCGAAGCTTTGATTCGTTGGAATGACCCGCAATATGGTCTGATTCCACCTAATGATTTTATTCCTTTATTTGAATCAAACGGCTTCATTATTCAGCTGGATCTCTTTGTATTTGAAAATGTATGTCAACTGTTAGCTCGCTGGTTAAAAGAAGGACACTCGTTAATTCCTATTTCTGTCAATATGTCACGTCTTCACTTTAAAAATAAGGACTTTATAAAGCGCTATAAAGAAATTCGAGATGACTATCAGGTTCCATCTCAATATTTGGAAATTGAATTAACCGAAACAATGGTATTTGAAAATCCACAAGCTTTTATGTCCATTATTGATAAGATTCATGAAGCAGGGTTTACCTGTTCAATGGATGATTTTGGCAGTGGTTATTCAAGTTTGAATACACTTAAAAACATAAATGTCGATTCTATCAAACTAGATAAAGCCTTCTTTTCTTCGCAGAAGATGGAAAATAAGAAAGAGAATATCATCATTCAAAGTATGCTGGAAATGGCGAAGGCTTTACAAATGACTACAATTGCCGAAGGGATTGAAACAAGGGAGCAAGTAGAATTTTTACGTCATTCGCCATGTCATCTGATTCAAGGCTATTATTTTTCTAAGCCTCTCCCTATTCCGTCATTTGAAACTTTATATCTTAAAAAATAAAGGAATCCGTTTGGATTCCTTTTATGTTTTCTTGCGCTGACATTTCTTACAATAATAGGTTCCGCGTCCTCCTACTTGAATCTTTTCGATCGGACTGCCACACACCGGACATGGCTGTCCTTTTTTACCATGAACATTTAAACGGACTTGAAATAAACCATCAATACCATTTGCGCTAAAGGTATGAATAGTCGTTCCTCCTTGGGCGATCGCTTCATTCAATACTTCAATCGAAATCGCAACTAATTCCTTCACACGTTTTAAGGTTAAATGATTCGCAGGCGCTATCGGGTTGATTTTCATCCTAAAACAAATCTCATTCGCATAAATATTACCAATACCTAAGATAACCGACTGATCGAGCAGAACCTCTTTAATAGGCCGTCCGGTTTTTTTAAGAAGCTGATAGAGTGCCTTGGGGTCAATGTCAAAAGGCTCTTTGCCCAGTTTAGCAAGAGGAAGTTCCTGACGATAATGGTGAACATTGACAAGCTTCATACGCCCAAACTTACGTGTATCATAATAACGCAGATCCAAATCATCGTTTAAATGAAAGATCACATGACAATGTTTGGTATAAGCAGTATCTTTGGGAACGATATAATATTTTCCCTCCATTCTTAGGTGAGAGATGAATGCATCGTTTTCTAAGACAAAGATCAGATACTTGCCAACACGATCGATATCCATGATTTTTTGATGTGTGATTTGCTGGATAAACAATTCAGTTTCATCTTCAATGATGGGGGCATAAAGGACTTCAATCGATTCAATCGTCCGATTGATAAGAGGTCCCTGCAAGGTTCTTCGGATTGTTTCAACTTCCGGTAATTCTGGCATTATTCTCTATTTTAATTCGTACCAAGATTTACCGTAAGCGCCATCCGCTTTTAGTTTTACTCTTAGTTCGACTGCACTTTCCATGCATTCTTTAATCAGCCCCATCATGACGTCTAATTCCTCTTTTTTGACATCAAAAATCAATTCATCATGTACTTGTAAGATCATTTTTGATTTCAGTTGTTTGGCTTTCATGGCTTCATCCACTTTGATCATCGCCAACTTTAAGATATCGGCTCCGCTTCCTTGAATAGGCGAATTCATCGCTAAACGTTTTCCAAGTTCACGTACCATATAATTTTTCTCATTAATTTCTTTAATGTAGCGTTTACGGTTTAAAATCGTAGCGACATACCCATTTTCTTTGCAGAATTCAATCTCTTTATCCATGAATTCCTTAATTCCCGGATAGGTCTCAAAATATTTTTGAATAAACGCTTTCGCAACATTCACCGGTACTCCGATTTGTTCCGATAAACCAAAATCACTCATTCCGTAAATAATTCCAAAGTTGATGGCTTTTGCCTGACGACGCATATTACTGTCTACTTCGCTTACATCAAAAATATCCTGAGCAGTTTTAGTATGAATATCCATATCTTGATTAAAAGCATCAATCAATGCCTGAACATTCGCCATATGTGCCAACACTCTTAATTCAATCTGTGAGTAGTCAAATGATACAATATAATCCAAAGACGGTATAAAAGCTTTACGTATCATTCTTCCTTCTTCACTGCGAATAGGAATATTCTGCAAGTTAGGATCAGTCGATGATAAACGTCCGGTCTGCGTTAATGCCTGATTATACATCGTGTGAATCTTGCCATCCATAAAAATTTGTTCCTGTAAACCGATGATATAGGTTGAGTATAATTTAGTAATCGCACGATATTTTAATACTTTATCAATGATCGGATGAATCGGTGCAAGTTTTTCTAATACATCAACAGATGTCGAGTATCCGGTTTTGGTTTTTTTGCCATTGGGCAGCTGCAGTTTTTCAAATAATACTTCTCCTAATTGCTTGGGTGAAGCAATATTAAACTCTACTCCCGCTAATAGATGAATTTCTTTTTCTAACTGCTGAATCGTTTCATTGAAATCCTGCTCCATGTCTTTTAATGATTGACGATCCACTTTCACTCCGGTAAATTCCATATCTGCCAAGATATAAGCCACCGGCAGTTCTAAATTATAATAAAGATCATATTGTTCCTGCTCTCGCAATTGTTCTTCTACATGTGCCTTGATCTCATAAATTCCTTTTGCGATCTTTCCATAATACTGCGTTAGAACATCGTTTTCAGGAACTTTTCTTTTTGCCCCTTTACCAAAAATTTCTTCACTAAAAGGCAGAGAATGATCGCCATGGAAATCCATTACTAATTTAATTTCATCTTTTAGACTTGGATTCAAGATATAAGAAGATAACTGTAAGTCAAAATCATAACCGGCTATGTCAATGCCATTCCATTTTGAAGCAATCATGCACTTTTTGATATCATAGCCATATTTCTTGATTGCCGGATCTTTTAATACCTTTTTAAAGTTTTCATCGGCTAAAGCATCTTCATAGCTGATATAACCGCAGAAATCTTTATTATACACACCATATCCCAAAACAATGCTTTTGTGATAATTATGATCATAAACCGCAACGCTCAAAGCAAAATCTTTTGTCAACGACGGCATTATGGTCACTTGTTTCATGATCGTCTCACTTTGGTCAGGAACTACTGTGGATATTTTTCTTAATAAAGTGTTCATTTCATATTCTCGGCAAAAAGCAGATAATACTTCTGTATCAAAACCGGTATTGCGATAGTGTTCAAACTCAATTTCCATGGGTACATCTGTTTTGATAGTGGCAATCTTTTTGGATAAGAATGCATCTTCGATTTGATCACGAATTTTTTCTCCGAGCTTGCCTTTAATTTCATCGGCATGTTCTGCCATGTTTTCAATACTTTCAAATTGGGTCAGCAATTTAACTGCCGTTTTTTCACCTACACCTTTGATTCCCGGTATATTATCTGCGGCATCGCCCATTAATCCCAAAAAGTCCTTGAACTGATCGGGGCGAATGCCATATTTTTCAAATACTGTCTCCGGTGTCATCTCTACCATCTCCGAAACACCCGTTGTATTACGCAGAACAGTAGTATTTTCATCTACCAGCTGCATCATATCTTTGTCCTTAGTGACAATATCGACATGGATGCCTCTCTTTTTTGCTTCAACAGAAAGGGTTCCAATAATATCGTCAGCTTCGTATCCTTCAATTTCCTGATAAATGATACCGCGGGCTTTTAAATAGTCTCTGGCAATCGGGAACTGACAAATCAATTCTTCATCTGTCTCCTTACGTGTTCCTTTGTAATCTCCCATTAGTTCATTTCTAAAAGTTTTCTTACCATAATCAAAGGCTACAAAAACATAATCCGGTGCTGACTGCATCAGTTTTTCGATCATGTTGGCAAACCCGGATACGGCATTCATCGGTACCCCATGACTGGTTCGCATAAAGTTTCCGGTATAAGCCGTGGCATGGTAGGCACTATATAAAAGGGAGTTCCCATCGATTAAAACAATTTTTTCCATATTGATTCCTTTCTATTTTAAACGTTTTAATTGGTTGACAGTAATCGATAAATTCGTTTTACGATCCACTTTGCCTTCCACTAAACAAACGTTTCCTCTTTTAATTATCTCTTGATATCTTTCATAATTCTGCGAGAAAACAACGCCATCTACTTGGTCATTTTCATCATAGAAGGTAACAAAGCACATTGTCTGCCCTCTTTTATCATTAATTACCTTGACACGCTGAATGGCCAATACACTGATTACTTTTTGTCCAAGATGCTTTTCATATTCAAAAATTGGCACGGTGGCAAAGTTCAGTTTCTCACGATATAAAGACAAAGGATGTTTGGATAAATAAATCCCCAACACTTCTTTTTCTTTTTCCAAACGTTCAAGATATTGATCTTCTGCTACTTTTAAAATCGGTTTATCTGTAATTCCCAGCTTCGAATACACCTCACTGTATTCTAAAAGAATAGAAATATTTTCTTTCATCATCGCTCGTGAATAACCAAATTCATCCAAAGCTCCGGCATCAATCAATGATTCGATCGTCTTAGCCGAAATACGATGCTGATAGATACGAATAAAAAAATCAAAAATATCACTGAATAATCCATCTTGACGGATGGCTTCAATTTCTTTATAGACAGCATCTCCCACATTTTTAATAGCTGTCAAAGCATAACGAATATTATGATCTTCTACTTTAAAGCGCTCTGTTGAGCGATTGATAGATGGTGGAAGCAAGGTTACGCCATATTTCTTCCCTTCCTGTATCAAAGAAAGCTTGCTTGTCGTTGACCCGGATTCACTGGAAATTAAAGCGGCAAAGAATTCCAAAGGATAATGGACTTTTAAATAAGCCATCTGATAGGCTACGTAAGCATAAGCAACAGAATGGGATTTATTAAACCCATAATTGGCAAACTTCAATATCAATTCAAAAACTTTATTTGCCAGAGTTTCATCATACCCGTTTTTTAATGCACCTTCAATAAATTCAACCTTTAAAGATTCCATCAGTTTAGTTTCTTTCTTAGAGGTTGCTTTACGCAAAATATCTGCTTTTGCCAAAGAGAAGCCTGCTAGCCTTTGCGCCACCTGCATCAGCTGCTCCTGATAGATCATTACTCCATATGTTGGTTTTAATATTTGATCCAAATCGGGATGCAATGATTCCACAGGACTTTCCCCATGTTTTCGTGCTAAAAACAGAGGAATATTTTCCATCGGTCCCGGTCTGAATAAAGCGTTTGCTGCAATAATATCGTCAAAACAGCTCACCTTCATTTTTCTTAAGAGCTGTTTCATCCCATCCGATTCTAGTTGAAATACGCCAAACGTATCTCCTGCCGCAATCAGTTCATACACTTTTTTATCATCCAAAGGAATCGTATTGATATTAATTTTCTCTCCTGTATTTTTTTCAATCGATTTTAAGATATAATCAATGACGGTTAGATTACGCAAGCCCAAGAAATCCATTTTAAGCAAGCCCACTTCTTCAATATAATCTTTGGAATATTGGCTCATCAAGAAACCACTCGGTCCATAGACTAAAGGAATCAGCTCATCTAATGGCTGAGAAGATAAAATAACGCCGGCAGCATGCTGTGAAATGTTGCGGGGCAAGCGCTCAATTAAGAATACACTTGGCATCATATAACGATAATGTTCATCTTTATCCACTTCTATTTGAAAACTGGCATTGCCCTGATACATCTGCAATGCTGATTTTTTAGTTTTGTAGGAAGTAGGTACCTGAGAAGCCAGACGTTCTAATCTAGGCAATGGTACTTTAATGACCTTTCCTAAATCCTTAATGGCTACTCTTGGTCCATATGTATTAAAAGTGACGATCCCAGCTACATGGCGGTTCCCATATTTTTCAACGACATACGAAACCACTTCTTCACGACGATCATCCTGAAAATCAATATCAATATCCGGCATCGAAATTCTTTCCACATTTAAGAAACGTTCAAACAACAGATTATAGTGAATCGGATCACAATTCGTAATGCCTAAAACATAAGAAACTAAACTTCCTGCCGCCGATCCTCTTCCCGGTCCTACTAAAATGCCGTGTGATTTCGCATATTTAACGTAGTCCCAGACAATCAAGAAATAATCACAGTAGTTCATTTTCGTAATGACTGCAAGTTCTTCTCGTAAACGCTCAACGTATTCCGGCGGCACTTTTTGATTAGCGAAACGCTTCTTTAACCCGAGAATACAAAGCTGTTTTAAATATTCCTGACTGCTTCCATTATGAGGAACAGGATATTTCGGTAAATGCAGTTCATCCATTGGAATCTTGGCATCGATAGATAAGATCAGCTGAATCGTTTCATTGATAATCTCCGGTTCAAACAATGCTTCCATCTCACTTGTCGATTTAAAATATTTTTCCTGAGTAATCGGCTGATGGGTAGGATCAAAAGTTGCTCCCAACTTGCTGGCGTTGACTAAATCCAATCCTAACGCATCCTTTTTATCTAAATAACTGACTTGATTCGAACAGACCACTTTAATGTAATGCATTTTCGCCATTGACATGAGATGTTCATTGACCTTCTCTTGCAAAGCAATCTGATGGCGATGAAGATTAATATAAAAATGATCTTTAAACAATTCTTTAAAATGCACAAGATGACGCAGTGCTTCATTATAAAGTTCTTTCGTGATTAAACGTTCTAAAATACCATTCTGCCCGGGGGTCAGTATAAAAAGGTGAGGCTGAAAGCCGGCTAAACTTTCTAAAGTGACCTCCTCGCCTAACTGAATCATGGTCGAAATTTTACATAAATGAAAATAACCTTCCGTATCTTTCGCAAGGAGTACAAAAGGATATTTTTCATCTTCAATCAAAATATCAGCTTCCATTCCTAAAATAGGTTTAATTTCTTCTTTTAAGCAGAGCTTATAAAATTCCACCATACCAAACAAATTATTTTTATCCGTTAGTGCTACCGTATTTTGACCAAATTTTTTTGCTTGGGTGACAATGTCTTTCACTAGCATAGTACTTTCTTGAAAACTATAACCACTATACACTTGCAAATGTCCGAACATTCTATCACCACCTTTAAAATATTATACCATTGTTTTTCTGATTTATAAAGAAACAAGTCCTAAATGATACAGCGGTACGTACAGATGACTAACAAAACAATAATATAGATGCTGACAATGGCATAAATCGCCGCACAGATTTGAAATTGATAATACCATTGACGCAATGCAATCCGATAAAGAAACAAACCTATGATCCAGTAATTGTATCTGGCATCAATGCATCGGAACATTTTAGTATTACAAATAACAATGACGGATAAAATCACTGCCATTGCATGAAATAAGACTCCCCAATAAGAAAAGAAAAACTGTAGAAATAATAATATTGCACAGAGAAACTGCAATTCTCTTATTTTTTTTACCATTATCATCATGATCACCTACTACACTATATGTATCAGATGATTTAAGCATACTTATTTTAAAATAAAAATACCACCAACGTGGTATTAAAGAGCTTCTTTTAATGCTTTTGCCAACTGATCCGGACATGAGGTCGGTTTCGCTCCGCAGCGGTTTCCTTCTAATTTTTCAATGACTTCTTCCGCTTTCATGCCTTTTACCAGTTTTGATATTCCTAATGTATTCCCGGCACATCCGCCAACAAATTTCACATCTTTAATAATTCCATCTTCCACTTCCAAATCAATTCGCTTCGCGCATACGCCTACTGTTTGATAACTCATTTTCATATTCGTATCCTCCCACTAGGTATGTTATCATCATTAATTTATAAATGCAATAAAATCATACAAAAAGCGAGTTTCCTCGCTTATCTGTTTAAATGAAAATTATCGCCTTCCACTAATCCATCGGTATACTGAACAGTTCCATCATTCAACAGCCACACCGCTTCAACGCCTTCTAATGATTCAACTAATGTCTTTCCTTCTTCATAGGGAAGTAAAAACAAAGTAGAAGACAAGAAGTCGGCATAACCGGAATCTTCCGTAATGATGCTGACAGATCTGAAATAAGTTGCCGGATAAAGGGTATCCGGATCAACCAGATGGCTGTAAACATTTCCGTCTTTATCTTTAAAGTTACGCTGATAATCACCACTCGTCACGATGGCTTTATTATCGGCGATGATCATTGCCGGATATTTCCCATCACTATAGGCACCGTTGTTGGGTGATTCAATGCCAACTAAAAATTCATTTTTGCTTCTAGGGACATTTTCATTGCCATTTGCTTTGATCTTTCTCTCACCATAGCTGGCGATATTGCCACCACCCGAAATCAGGAATGCTTCTACACCACTATCAATCAAGACCTGTTTAACATATTCAATTGCATACCCTTTTGCCGTCGCTCCAACATCGATAGATGTTTTTGGATCAGAAATATAGACTGTATTATTGATCGTATCAATCTCTACAGAATCAATATTCATATGCTGACTGGCTTCTTCCAATTGACTGGTGCTAGGGGGAACCCCAACCCCATCCACTGCGTTATCACGCGAATCATGCCATAAAGATAAGACCGATCCCATCGCAATATTCACTTTTGTTGAAACAGTCTTATAATCTGTTACTGATTTTTGAAGCATGTCCACAATCACCGGATCAACACTTACCGGTTTTACTCCCGCATTATCATTGATCGTCTTAATGTTGTTTAATCCTTCATAACTGGTATATTTATCAAACAATTGATCTAAGCGTGTCAATTCTTCTTTGATCAGTTTCATCTGAGTATCAAACTCTTTTTGAGATTTGACATAAGCCATATATTCAATCACGGTATCAAAAGGTCCTGTAAAAGAATCTTTTAAATATTGATATTTTGATGAAGAGCTTTGACAGCCTACCAACGTTAATGACAGAATAAGAGCTAATATTATTTTAATCGGTTTCATAAGTTCCTCCTCTGAGGTATTATATACTATTTATCCGCAATGATAAACTATAATTATTATATTTTGACAGTAATTTTATCATTAGACAGTACGTATTCCTGACCATGATAATAGATTTTATTGTCTCCGCTAAAACCGTTTAACTCTATTGTCATTTCATTTTCCAAACTGACAACATAAACGGTTCCAGTACGTCCGTCTTCTCCATAAATGATTTGGCTTAACTTTTGGTTAGGCAAAATATGATACAGTTTAATGGTGACATCACTAAGATAGTCATATTGTGCACTGCATTGATTTTCACTGGTGACTAGTATCGTATTTTCTTTTGCCATTAACGGAAGACTGTCATAGTCATGGATCTCCTTGATCCAGTTTCCGCCTACATATTCTTTATCAGTCAAAATATTTGTCCAGATTCCTTTTGGCAAATAATATTCCACTTCACCGTTTTCTTGAAAAATCGGTGCGACCAACAGCTGATCGCCTAACATGTACTCATTATCCAAGCTATGAGTCGTACGATCCTCTAAGAATTCTAACACCATGGCTCTCATCATCGGGATTCCGGTTTGATGTGTTTTCACGGCTTGAGTATATAAATAAGGCATTAAAGAAAGTTTTAACTTGGTAAACTGACGCGTCACTGCCACCGCTTCTTCTCCATATTGCCAAGGGACTTTATACTCCCCACTGCCATGATAGCGTGAATGCGTTGAAAGCAAACCAAACTGAGTCCAACGTTTATAAAGGTCAGGTGAACAGCCATCTTCAAAACCACCGATATCATGTGACCAATAGCCAAATCCAGAAAGGGTGAACGATAATCCACCACGTAATGATTCTGCCATTGAAGCATAAACAGAGACACAGTCACCACCCCAATGCACCGGGAACTGCTGTCCGCCAACCGTCGCAGAACGGGCAAATAAACACGCTTCATGTTCTCCCTTTTTAGCTTTCAACAGATTGAATACAGCTTGATTATATAAATGTGTATAGTAGTTATGCATCAGTTTGGGATCTGAATGGTCGTAATAGACAACATCCGTTGGAATCCTTTCCCCAAAATCTGTTTTAAAGCTATCGACTCCCATATCCATTAACTTTTCTAAACAGCTTAAATACCATTGCGTTGCTTTTGGATTCGTGAAATCGACTAAGCCCATTCCCGCCTGCCACATATCCCACTGCCAAATTGAGCCATCTGGACGTTTAAGCAAATAATCGTTTTCCATTCCTTCTTGAAACAGCGGAGACTTTTGTCCGATATAAGGATTAATCCATACACAGATCTTCACCCCTTTATCATGTATCTTTTTCAGCATGCCCTCTGGGTTAGGGAAAGTTTTAGGATTCCATTTGAAATTACACCATTCAAACTCATCCATCCAACAACAGTCAAAATGGAAAACATCCAAAGGAATATCCCTTTCCAACATACCGTCAATGAATTCATTGACCGTCGCTTCATCATAATCCGTCAAGAAAGAAGTAGAGAGCCATAAACCAAATGACCATGCCGGTGGTAATGAGGGTTTACCGGTTAAAGAGGTATAATGAACCAAAACCTCTTTCATATCTTGACCGCCAATAAAATAATAATGCAGCACTTCTCCTTCTGTACTAAATTGTACTTTGGATACTTTTTCACTCGCCACTTCAAAAGATACCAATCCCGGAGTATTGACAAAAATTCCATAACTTTGATTTGTAATGTAGAATGGTATATTCTTATAACTTTGTTCGCTGCCGGTTCCGCCATCTTTATTATAAATATCGACAACCTGCCCATTCTTTATAAAAGGCGTAAAACGTTCTCCCAACCCATAGACATATTCATTATGCGCAATCGTTAATTCTTCTTTCATATAAACCGTCTCTTTTGTCTCTACATACCCTAACGATTTAAAAAGACTTTCTGTTTTTAACTGTCCGTCATAGTAAAAGGATAGTTCATATCTCCCTTTAGTTGTTTTAATTACAGCCTGTGCTTTTCCAGCTGTATAGATCAAACAATCCTCTTTTTCTTCTATGAGGATTTCATGATCTGTTTTATTTAATTCAAACTGTGGCTGATTTATCAATCCGCCAATATGGTGATAAGCCTTAACCCCGATCACATCTTTTATAGGGGAATCCAATTCAATGGTCAACATCCCCAAATTCAACGTATCCCCTTTTGTTTGAATACTCTTAAATGGAGCATATAAAATGAGTGTTTTCTCCTTAATTTGATAATCGTAAACTTCAATAGCGTTACTTTGAACAGTGCCTTCTTTAAACATCCAGTACCCATCTGTAAATTTCATCGTTCATCCTCCTGATTGAAAGCGTTAACACGTTTTTATTATAAACTAAATATTTCAAAAGTACAGATTACGATAATAAAAAAACCGGAATTTATCCGGTTTTTGAATGACTATTTAGCTGTTTCAAATGCTTCTGCTAAAGCAGCTTGGAAATCAGCGATTGAAATTGTACATCCTGAAGCGATGTCAGTTCCTTCTTTTGGTACTGATTTATGTTCGTCATCTTTGTCGTAAACTTCGATTGCTTTTACATCAGCAGCAGTCATACCTTTTAATTTTTCAACTAAGAAGTTAACTTGTTCGTAAAGTTCTTTTTCGATTCCAGAGAATTTTTTCATTCCGTAATCTTCTTTTTTCTCCATTTTACTTCTTACATCAGAAGCATTAGAAGTTTGAGCTACGTCTAAGTTAGACCAAACGATTGCACCTTTGCTGTCTAAAGCAACTTGAGCAACTGTAGTATTAACTTGCCCTTTAGTAGCATCTACAGAAATAACTTCACCTGCTCCAATTTTGTCAGCTTTTACTTCTGCCATATTATCAAAAGCTTTTTGGATTGCAGCTTGGAAATCAGCGATTGAGATTGTACATCCTGAAGCAATATCAGATCCTTCTTTAGGTACTGATTTATGTTCGTCATCTTTGTCATAAACTTCGATGTTTTTCACATCTTCAGCAGTCATTCCAATAAGTTTTCCTTCTAAGAATTCAACTTGTTCGTAAAGTTCTTTTTCGATTCCAGAGAATTTCTTCATTCCGTAATCTTCTTTTTTCTCCATTTTTGTACGAGTTTCATCGGCATTATTTGTGTTTTGTTGAGCAACATCTAAATCAACATATTGGATTTTCCCTTTGCTGTCTAGACCTACAGTAGCCATAGTTGTATTAACTTGGTTGTACTCTCCTTTTTCTGACACAGAAGTTACCATACCGAAACCAACTTTTGTGTACTTAGATGATGATCCGCCACCACATGCAGTAAGTGTCATCACCATAGCAGCTGAAGCAGCAACTGCCATAACTTTTTTAAAGTTTTTCATTTTTTCCTTCCCATCCTTACTTAGAATTTTGTTAGAGTATTAAGCTCTTTCTAACGCTTATATTATATACTAGAAGTGTATTTTGGGCAATACATTTCGGCTAAATTTGCAATCGCTTTCACCTATTTTTCTTATTTTTTGACATCATAATGTGAAATTTATCTCATATAATCACAACATTTCACATTTTGGAAATCTTTTTCAATTTTAAAAAAAGATGAGGGTTTTCCTCATCTTATAATTTAACACTCAAAGTTGAACCATCCGGTCCCGGTGTTGTGTTCAAATATTCTACGATTTCATCTTTTGCTTCTTTACTAGTTGGAGCACATTTTGACACTTGTGTCGCTTCTCCGTTCACTAATGCAGCAGCAAAACCTTGACATCCAGGATATCCACATCCACCACAGTTTGCACCGGCTAGCTTGCTCATGACATAATCTTCTCTTGGGTCATTTTCCACTTTTAAGAATAGGTCGGCAATACCGAGCATTGCTCCTAAAAGTGCACCAATGATCCCTAAGACAGCAACTGCTTCAATCATTTTTTGTCTCCTCCTCATGGTGTACTGGATTGTGCGTACAATCAACTAATTTACAGCCGTCACAATCCGCTGTTAAGTTTTCACACCCTTTTGGTTTAGGTGTTTTTTTGTTCCACATATATAATCCGATATACAGGAACACTAAGATCATTAACCAAACTAATGCGATCATTTTATACCAATCCGGCTAATCCGGCAAATGCACATGCCATAATCGCTGCAGTAATTAAGGCAATAGGCACACCTTTAAATCCTTCAGGAGTTGAAGCGATTTCCAATCTTTCACGGATTGTTGCAAAGATATAGATAACTAATGCAAACCCAATAGAAACGGCAAATCCGGCTACGGTTGCTTCAATAAATGAATAACCATCTGTAATATTGTTCAAAGTTGTCCCTAATACGGCACAGTTTGTTGTGATTAAAGGAAGATATACTCCTAACGCTTTATATAAAGGCGGAGATACTTTCTTTAAGAACATCTCAACGAATTGTACTAATGAAGCGATAACTAAGATAAAGGTAATTAAATCCATGTACTCAATATGGAATTTAACTAATACTTGGTAATATAAAACATGAGTGATCATAGAGGCAATAACGATAACGAATGTAACCGCAGCCCCCATTCCTAATGCACTGCTTGATTTTTTAGATACACCCAGCAATGGACACACTGCCAAGAACTTTGATAAAACAACGTTGTTGATCAATGCCAATGAGATAAACAAT
This sequence comes from Beduini massiliensis, assembly GCF_000829905.1. Taxonomy (GTDB): domain Bacteria; phylum Bacillota_I; class Bacilli_A; order Erysipelotrichales; family Coprobacillaceae; genus Beduini; species Beduini massiliensis. The sequence continues at coordinate 353,910 of NZ_CDPP01000003.1, read as the reverse complement.
GCGAATAATTCCATCTGTTATTTCACCTCTGCTTTCTTTTCTGTAGCTTTTTTAATGCGACGATTAGAAATACTGTTGATAACCCCGATTAACGTTCCTAATGTTAAGAAAGCTCCGGCAGGCTGCGTAATCAAACCGATTGCATATTCTTTAAATAAACTGAATTGGAAAATGACCTGTGTTGAATCAAATGGATTGACTAAAGCTAATCCGCCTGTTCCGATCAATTCACGGAAGAAAGACACCGCTAAGATGGCAAGAGTATACCCAACGCCCATTCCCAACGCATCAATCAATGAATCTAAAACTGTATTCTTGCTTGCAAATGATTCCGCACGTCCTAAGATAATACAGTTAACAACGATCAATGGGATAAAGACACCCAATGAGTTGTAAAGAGAAATCATATAGGCATTCATTAATAACTGCACACATTTTACAAGTGTTGCGATAATAACGATATATACCGGTATACGGATTTCTGAAGGAATCACTTTTCTTAAAAGTGAGATAATCACGTTTGCTAAAATCAATACGCATGTTACTGCTAACCCCATCCCAATCGCATTGGTTAAGGTTGTTGTGATCGCTAAAGCCGAACACAAACCAAGCAATAAGACAAAGATTGGGTTTTCAACAGTGATTCCTTTTTTGAAAATATCAAATTTTTTCATCTGTCAACCCTCCCCTATTTAGAGCTGCTGAATAACTCAGCCGCTTCATTAATACCATTCACAACTGCTTGTGAAGAAATTGTCGCTCCAGAAATCGTATCTACTTCATCATCAGCAGTCGCTTCTAAAACAGATGCTTTAAAGTCTTCTCCTGCGATTTGATCACCGATTCCAGATGTTTCACTTGAATAATTTAATACTTCATATCCTACATATTGACCTTCGGTATCAATGCCTAAAAGGAATGAAATACCATCAGCACCGTAACCTTTTACCTCAATTTTATAAGCTGTTCCGGCATCACATGTATATTGTTTTTTAACAAATTCTCCACTGACATCTTTTTCAGTGAATTTTGCATTTTCAAAGATTTTTGTTAGATATTCTGTTTCTTTAGAAGAACCATTTTCGGCAATGATAGGTGCTGTCTGACTGTTTACAAAAGAAAGACATAACCCAGAAAGCGCACTAATGACCGCTAGAAAAACAGCTAATTTAATTGTTTTACCCATTGTCCAGTCCTCCCTAGTTACTTGCAGCGATCGCTTTTTTAACAGCTTCCATAATTCCGCTCGCTGTTTTTGTTGCCCCTGTCGCTGTATCAATTCCGTCCACTTCTGAAACACTGAATGAACCATTCAAGACTAAATCATAGAAGTCTTGGGCTTTGCTGTTCAGTCCTTCACCATGAACACCTCTGATCATATCGGCACCAAAGTCTGAAGTTTCTCCATTGGCTTCCAATACTTTTACATATTCTACTGTATCTCCTGATACTTTTACTTCAATTTTCATTGGATTTGATGCTCCGGCATAACCGTTTGCACTAATCACATAAGCTCCATCTGCATTTGGTGCCAATACATCGTTGACAATCGTCATCGCTGTTTTCATCGCATCCACAATACCTGTTGCTGTCATTGTTGCTCCGGTTGCAGTATCGATACCATCAACATCTGCGAAAGCAACTTGAGAATTTAACACTAAATTATAGAAGTCTTGAGCTTTACTATTCAATCCTTCACCATGAACACCTCTGATCATATCGGCACCAAAGTCTGAAGTTTCTCCGTTCGCTTCAATCACTTTCACACTTTCAAACATCGATGTTGCTTTATTAATTACGATTTCCAATTTCATCGGTGTTTTCTTTCCACCGTAACCGTTCGCTGTCAAGTTAAATGTATAAAGGTCTCCCTCTACTTTTGGCGCTGCTTCCAAGGCTCCCTTGATCGCATTAACAACGGCTTTTGCTGTATAAGTCGCTCCGGTAGCTGTATCGATACCATCTAATTCATCAGCAGAAATACTTCCGGCAATCACTTTATCATAGAATGCTTTTGCATTGGCATTTAACCCTTCACCAACACCGCTTGTTAACAAGTCAGCACCCCATCCGGCAGTTTCACCTTTATATTTTTCCGGTGTTACGCCTAAGCTCTTATCTCCGGAAATAGTAACGGCTAATTTAACCGGTGCACCATCTCCACCGAAACCTTTTACCTGCATGATATAAGCCCCGTCTTTGTATTCCAAGAATAAATAGTCTGGGATCGGATCAGGTACTTTTACCGGTTTTTCAACCACTGGTTTAAGGGTTGTACTGATGCCACCGACTGTTCCGGCTGAAATGAAGAAACATACGGCGATAACAATTAACTGTTTTAATGTTTTTTGATTTGTACGTCCTGTTGTCAAATTATCAATTAAAGGTGTCAGCATGTTCATAATTAAGATTGAGAACAATACCCCTTCAGGATAATTAGCTTTTAGACGAATGATCATTGTAATAGCCCCTAAGAAGATCCCATAAATGATCTTTCCAAGTGGACTCGTTGGAGATGTGACCGGATCGGTTGCCATAAAGACAGCCCCGAATGCCACCCCACCAATAGCGATATGCGTCAACGCATTTGTAATAGGATCAATTCCACATACTAAACCGCTGATAAACGCTAAAATTAATGTTGTTCCCAAATACACTAAAGGAATACGTGCATCAATGACTTTACGCCAGATCAAGAATACTCCTAAAATTAGGATCAGAACTGTACAGGCTTCCCCTAAAGCTGCCTGATAGTTTCCTAAAAATAAATCTGCTAAACCAAGAGAACTGGCACCTAACCAATGCGTTGCTTTTAAAGCCGCAGTTGGTGTTGCCCCTGTCATTGTATCGGCAGCTCCCGGTAAATAAGATAATAATTGTGAACTGAAAGATAAATGAACAAATACACGTCCTACTAAAGCAGGGTTAAAAATGTTTTGTCCAAATCCACCAAAAATCGCCTTTCCAAAGAAAATAGCGATGAATGATCCTACCCCAACCACATATAATGGTGTTCCGATAGGTAATGTAAGGGCAAAAATCAGCCCCGTTGCCAAAGGTGATAAGATTGCATTTAAGTACTTATTATCCCCGGCATCATTGCGTTTGAATAGTTTTCCACACACCCAGTCTGTTACAAAAGCAACAACTCCAGCTACTACATAAATCAATAAGGCTTGGATTCCATAATCAGAACCATATTTAATAAAATTGAACCCTACTGAATAAGCAGCTAAAACAATCACGGCGATCATCAGATTTTGCATGATGTTGATCGTTGAAAGCTTTTGACGATAGTTAGGCGATGTTCTTTTTAAAGTTATCTTCATTAAAGCTCCCCCTTACTTCTTCTTCATATTTGCAAGTTGCAGACGACGTTTTGCTTTTGCAACAAAATCTGACACTTCAATCTTAGAAGGACAAATATAAGAACACATTCCACAGCTTACACAACGGTCAGCTTCTAATTTCTTCACCATATCCACATTCGCTGCTTTTTCAGCTTGAATGATCTTAACCGGCTGTAAATTAGCTGGACAGTGATCTGTACACATACCACATTTTAAACATGGAAGCGGTACTGTATCTTCTCTTACTAAAACTGTCAGTGCATTCATATACGGTGCAATAACAAATGTATCATTCATCAATGAATTCCCCATCATTGGTCCGCCGTTTAAAATAACACCATCTACTTCATCATCAATGTATCCGCCAATAAAAGCAATAATTTCATTAGCTGGCGTTCCTACTGCTACTTTTACGTTTGTAGGATCTTTTATACCGTTTCCTGAAACAGTGACGATACGTTCAGTGATCGCTTTTCCTTCACGAATTCCTTTTGAAAGACTAATCGCTGTTGTAGAATTGTTGACCACAACGCCCACTTCACTAGGAAGCTGATCATATTCTTTCTTCAATACTTGTTTAACTAAAGTTCTTTCCCACCCCATTGGGTACTTATCAGGAACTTCTACACAAGTAATATTGGCATGTTTTTCACATTCCCCTTTAAGTAAACTAAATAGCTCAGGTTTGTGTTCCTTGATTGCGATGATCGCATTTTTAGCTCCCGCCGCTTTGATTAGGAATTCTGTACCATCGAACAACGCTTCCACGTTGTTTAGCATTTCCATATGATCCGCTGTAATGAAAGGTTCACACTCTACACCATTGATCAATACTGTTTCCAATAATTCTGGTTTTGAATATTTGATGTAAGTTGGGAATCCTGAACCCCCTAATCCTACTAAACCTAGTTCTTTGATTGCTTCCAACACATCACTTTGGCTCATATCATCAGGGTTGCTGATATCAATTGCTTTTACTGATGTATATTGCCCATCATTTTCAATTGCGACATGGTTCTGCATTCTGCCACTGATATGCATTCTTTTTTCAATTGCTTTTACGGTTCCCGAAACTGAAGCGTAAACCGGAACATACATATCTTTACGTGTAGCTAATTTAGTCCCAATGTCAACATGGTCACCGGGTTGTACATGTACGTCAAAGGCTGTCGATGTTCCACTCACTAATGGAATATAAACAACTAACGGCGCATCCATCGATTTGACAGGTTTATCTTTTGTCAATCCTTTTTGGCCGTCTAAATGTACTTTCCCAATTCCAGACAAAATTGCCATAACATTTCCTCCATCTCTTTATAAATCATTCACATTGATTATACCATTTTGCCCCCTTGTTGCAAAGAAAAAAAAGTAAGAAGTATGCATTATAATAAATTATTTGTATTTATCGAAGTACAATCCGTTTTATTAAGCAAGAAAACAAAAAAACTAAGAATTTATCTTAGTTTTTCGCATCTTGTCGAATAAAAACATCATTTGGCACACATAAAATCGTGGTCGTACTTCCTTTTGCTACCCATCCGACTCGCTCGCAATCATGATTCGGACATTCAACATCATAAACTCGATATTTTCCGTCTTTTACTTCAATATGCATTTTTCCGTAATCACCGGTGAGTTCATAATCCGCATCTTCGTCAATTTTAAATTCCATCACCAATTTGTTATTATGATATACAAACGCTTTTTCAATCTGATCTGCTCGTCCATGGATAAACCATTGATACCCAATAAACAAAACAACCGATACTAAAAGTAAAGCAGCAATGAATTTTAAATCTTTTTTGGTCATTTCTTCAACCTCAATTTAGCAACGACCAAGACATTTTGACTATGTGGCAGCATATCGATGGGGACAATCGATTCTACTTGATAATTATTTTCTAAATCAGATACATCTTTAGCAAAAGAAGAAGGGGAAGATGATAAATAAATTAACTCTTTGATTTTCCCTTTTACTAAACTCTCTTTAATTGTCTTACGCATTCCTAATTTGTTGCTGTGGACAATAAAGGCATCGAATTTCTTATTTTTCGTTAACTGTTTTGTCAGTTCTTCTAACTTGCCGCTTTCATAGCTGCAGTTTTCCTTCTTTAGGAATTTAGCATTTAATTTAGCGTCTTCAATATTAACACGATCAAAATCGATTCCCTTCACTTCAATGGCATCATCCAGGTTCATCCCCAGCCATCCCATTGAACAATTGATTTCCAATAATGATTTTACTTCTTTTGATAATAATGATTTAACGGTTTGGATAACCGTCGGTACCATTGACGTATTGATCGGATATTCAGATTTTGGAGAAATGATGAATTTCTTTCCTTCTAACATGAATTCCTGACGTGTTGCCCCCGATACTTTTTCATAATGTCCATGGCTAAATTCCTGTCCCTTATTGGTATTGATCGTATAATAGATGGAATGAACATAATCCAATTTTTCTATCGCTTCAATCAATTTATTATCTAAACGGTCTCGCCCCGTTACAAACACTAACTGTGCTTTTTCTTCAAAAACACGTACCGTTAAAAAGCGCAGACCGGTTCTTGTTTCTTCACTGTAAGAACGTACCCTATTTTCTTCAAAAATCGCTTCTAAATCATTTAAACAGCGATTGATCAATGGATTTTGAACTCCGCAGCGATTCATAATCGTTAAATATTTGGTTTCTCTTTGATAAATTCCAAACGTTACTTTTTGATTAAAACGAACGATCGGCAAATGAACACAATCACGGTAACCTTCCTGTTTTAAAGACGGAAGACATCTTCTAAAATCAACACGACGTAAATCTAATTTAGTATAGTGACGTAAACTGTCACGAATAATATCTTTTTTAAAATATAACTGCTGATCATATGACATGTGCATGATCGGACACCCTAAACAATGATTTTGCTGAAAACATGGTGCCTGAACACGATGTTCTGATTTTTTCAATACTTTGATGAGCTTCGCTTCTTTAAATGAACGCGTATCATTGGTAACTTCGACACTGACTTCTTCTTGCGGCAAGGCCCCTTTAACAAAGGTAATCTTACGGTTAATGTACCCGATTCCTTCTCCATTAATGCCTAACTTCTTAATTTCTAAATTTGTTTCTTTCATTCTTTTTTCCTCTTTCATTCTACATAATATATTGATCCAAAGCATTTACTGCAAACCCGATATAAATCGCTTTCGCAAAAAAATCAAACATCAATAGCAACACTGCCACACTCGCAAACGGTCCGTAAATCGTTGTGTAATTGGCAAATCTTAAGTATATACTAAATCCAAAAATAATCAATATAAATAATACGGAGGTAACTAACGCGCCTCGATAAATCTCTTTTAATGTCAAAGGAATAGACGGCACTACCTTGAACATGATCAGCATGATAATCAAGACAAAGAAAAAGCCGCCGCCAAATTGGATCAAACTCCAAATAGGTCCTAAATTCAATAAATTCAATATAAAAGGAACGATTGTCATCAGCACCATTAATCCTAAAATCAAGACGACCAGCAGCAAAGTATTTAAAGCCGCCGTAAAGCGAGCCGGCATATATGGCTTAGGGTCTACTTTATACATATAATCCACCGTCCTTGTCACACGGTAAATTCCTTTGGAACAGACATAAAGACAGATCAGCAAAGTAATGATGGAATAGTAGGAAACACTTCTGGAAGTCAATATTTCAATCATACTATTGGCAATATTTTCATTAAAAACCGTTTTAATTACAGATGTATCTTCTGCCAGATCAAAGTGCAATAGCTGAGCAAAACTTGCCAGCAGCGTTGCCGCCGGAATCAACGACAAGATGAAATAATAAGCCAAACTGGTTGTATCCTCAGTTGAGACATGGCGTACATAAAAATCATACATTCGTCTTAGCCTGTTCATAGTTTCACCTCTTATTCTTTATTATATATGAAATAATTTGAAAATGATACAAATTACAATCATAAAAAAATCTCCAAATCGGAGATTAAAATAGATCCTCTTCATTTTTAGGATGCGCACAAATCAATAAAGATTCCGTATTTTCTACACATTCTTTAATTAAGCTTTCATAATCAAAGTTTTCTTCATAACTAAGCACACGATGAAGCCTTGGTTTGGTTGCCGGATTTTTTGGTGTGAAAATTGTACAGCAATCTTCATAAGGCTCGATGGAAATATCATAAGTATCGATCTTTTGAGCGATATCAATGATTTCTAATTTATCCATACAGACAACCGGACGAATGATCGGCATAGTGGTTACTTCATTGATAACACTCATGCTTTCCAAAGTCTGCGAGGCCACCTGACCGATACTTTCTCCATTGGCTAATACTAAGCAATGATTTTTTTTGGCAATTTCACATGCCACACGATACATCATGCGGCGCATGCAAGTCATCGCATAAGATTCATCGCAGTGTTCATAGATGGCTAATTGAAGATCTGTGAAAGGAACGATATGCACTTTAATTTTATCTGTATAAGCGGTTAGTTTTTCAACCAAACGCAACACTTTATCACGTGCTCGATCGCTTGTATAAGGAGGAGAGGAGAAATGAATACATTCAATCATAACGCCTCTTTTTAATGTCAGATAACCGGCTACCGGGGAATCAATCCCACCTGAAAGCATCAATAACGCTTTACCGCCGATACCAACGGGATATCCCCCTGCTCCTTTGACCACATCATTCATGATATATGTGTATTCTTTACGCAATTCTACTTTTACCAGAATTTGCGGATGATGCACATCCACTTTAAGATCTTTGGTTGTATGATTAAAAACATGTCCTGCCAATACCCGATTTATTTCTTGTGAGCTAAGCGGAAACGCTTTATCATTTCTTTTCGTATCGATCTTAAAGGTTGTTCCTTCACAATTTTCTACGATGTATTCTACTGCTTTCTTTATTTCTTCTAAATCACTATTCACTTTGATTGCCAATGAAAAAGAGTGGATGCCAAATACCTTTTTCAATTTTTCAACAACCGCTTCCTGATTTTCATCATGAAGCAGAATATATAAACGATCGTAAGTTCTCTGATATTCCAAATGACTAAATTCAGCTAAAGCCGCTTTAACATTTTGAACTAATTTCCCAATAAAGAGCTTACGGTTCTTTCCTTTTGTTGTGAGTTCACCAAAGCGAACTAAGATATGGTCATACTGCATTCTTCTACCTCTGTTTCTTTAAATTTTTCATGGTTTCTTGGACCGCATTGATAAATGTGTCCAATTCTTGCTGTGATGTTAACGCGGATAAACTGATGCGAATCGCACTGCTGCCAATAGCCGGATCAACTTTCATCATTTCTAAAGTACGTGACATTTGATTCGATTTGGTCGAGCAGGCAGAACGAGTAGAAACGTAAATTTCATATTTTTCCAATTCATGAACAAACACTTCCGGTTTATAGCCTACAAAGGAAACATTAATAATATAAGGAGACCCATTGGTCAAAGGTGTATTAATGACCACTCCTTCATTTAAAATCAAACGTTCTCTTAAATAGTGATTCATCTGCTTGACTTTCATTAGCTTATCGTTCAAATTCTCCAATGCCAAACGCATCGTTTTTGCCAGCACAATATTTGTCAGCACATTGCTGGTTCCTGCTCTCAAATTAAATTCCTGCTGTCCGCCACTAATGAGCGGAACGATCTGACAGCTGTTTTTTTTCATTAAAATACCACTGCCTTTGAGACCATATATTTTATGAGCTGAAAAGCTGGCTAAATCGATCTGACTTAAATCAATCGGTACTTTTCCTAAAGATTGTACCATATCAATATGGATTTTAGTCAGTGGATTTTTTTCACGGACAATCTTTACGATCTGATCAACAGGATTAATGAATCCTACTTCATTATTTATATGCATGATTGATACCAATATCGTATCCTTACGAATCGCCTGATTTAACTGTTCCAAATCTAATTTTCCATAGCTGTCGACATTGATATAAGTGATTTCATAACCAAATACTTTTTCTAGCTGATGACAGGTTTCATACACAGATGAATGTTCACAGGTACTTGTAATAATATGTTTGCCACGATTAGCATATTGAAATGCCACGCCTTTGATTGCCATATTGTTAGCTTCACTAGCCCCGCTGGTAAACAAAACTTCATCATATTTAACGTGCAGCATGTCTGCAATCAACTGACGGGATTTATTCATCAAGCTTTCCGTTTCCAACCCTAATTTATGAATGGAATCCGGATTCGCAAATAATTCATTTAATAACTTTGTGTACGTTTTGGTCACTTCTGGGTTTAGCGGTGTTGTCGCTGTATAATCTAAATAGATCAATCTACTCCCTCATTTCTTTCATAGACATTATATGCAAACTCATAAAATAAAATCAATAATTAAATGAAAAACCCTACTACAGGGTAGGATTTTTAACACTTTTTGTTGTAAGTCTTTCATTAAAACCGGGCTGAATCTTTTCGACAATATCCACCGCAATCTTCAGCGCTTCTGAATATTCTCCGTTTCTAAACAATAATTCTGCTTTCGTCAACTCCGTATTCACCTCTAAAAATGCAGAGCGATAACGATTTCCATAGACAATCGTTTCTTCCACCATATCGGCTGTAATCACCAAATTATGGACATTTTCATAAAGCTGATAAATGATATCTCTTGCTTCATCTGCTTGCTTTGTCAGAACGTTCAAATCAATAGGCAGACTGTTTCTTAAAATTTGAATGGCATTCGCACGTTCATATGCTTCATCGATATAATCAATATATTTCTCCGAGATTGAAGGCAAATGAGTATTTTTAATTTCTGATTTAATTTCCAATAAAACGATATTGACATTATCTAATTCATCAATCGCTCTTTGTTCTGTCAAGTAAAGTTCATCACGCTTACTAAAGAAGTAACGTAAGGTATCTTCATACTTTTCACTTTTAGCCAGTAAGTCTTTTAAGCGTTCCACTACGACCGCATAACTGAAATCTTTCGATTGAATCAGATGTTCCAAACTTTTTGTTTCATCTAAAATGATTTCCAATTCCGGATAAGACTGTTCGATATCTAAATGAAGATCTTCGATCATATAACGTTCATGCAGTTTTTTATACTCGGTAATCGCATATTTATAATCTTCATGTACTTCGCTGATTTTATTGAAGATATCCTTCCAAATCGTTAAATATTCATTATGAGCGGCTTCTTCCTGCTCAAAATCTTTCATTAATTCATTGATTTCTGTGGTAATGACTTCTAAAGTGGACCCCACCGCCTCAATTTTTAAATCCTGCATATCTTTCAATGCCGATTCTAATTCCATCTGCATTTTATTAAAACGTGTCGTTGCATTCAAGCGCTCCAAACAGAATCCATTTTCGTTCATGCTTTCCATTCTCTTGGTAATTTCAGAAAAGCGTTTAGGAATATAGTTTCTTGAAATAGAAACATATGTAGGTAAATCACGTACATTAACCGCTAAGAAATCTATCGTTTCTCTTAACTTCGCACATTTTTCATTTGCTTCTGCATAAAGCTGTGCATTCATCATTTCCTCTAATTCCGAAAATTCCTGTTCCAAAGTGACTAGAGATTCCCCTACTGCCGGAACATATTCATCAATCTTGTATTTCACATTTTCAAAACTAGCTGCCAGCTCACGGTATTTCTCTTTCAACTTAATAATGACAACACGCTGTTCATTTTCAATTTCTGTAATTGTCTCAATATCTGCCAGCAATTCCGTTGCATCTTTTTTATATTTTTCTACCAGTAGTTTTAAGCTGACCAGCTTGCCTTTTACTTTACTTAATCTTCTAAAGTAGAGCTGTTCATCGATTTCATTAATCGCAAAAGCAACTTCTTCTTTCAATAATGTATTCAACGCATCGTTTCTTTCTAAGAACTGTTCGTATTTTTCGACTAATCCTTCATCATTTAAAGCAATCTTTTTTACGCGTCCCAAACGGTATTGAATCGGCATACTTTTAATTGAATTGATTTCCCCATCCAATTCCAATACCTCTTTGCGATATTTCTTTAATTTCATTGATCGATATACAAAAAAAGTAATAATCAACGCGATTAAAACGACCAATATAATAATAAGTTTAGATTTTCCAAAACTATTGACAAAGTCCATGATTGATTGCATACTCACACCCCTAATTGATTTCTTTTTAAATTATAGCATAGTTCCTTGTTGAATTCATTATATACTTTTTGTTTTTTTCATTATTTTTCTTGCAAATAATACTTAAATCATGTAATATGTAATGGTGCTAGAAAGAGGCAGCACATGTTGTTATCAAAAAAGCGTTCATAACCAGGCGAAAACCCACGTTTGTAAAGTATCTGGCTGCAAATGAGAAATACTTAATATGAACACTTCTGATATGAAACATGCGTCTAATTATTTCAAAGCAAAAATAATGAAATTAGATGGAGGAACACAAATGTCACGTTACACAGGACCACAATGGAAAATTTCTAGACGTTTAGGATTTTCTACATTAGAAACAGGAAAAGAATTAAACAGAAGAGCTTATGCTCCAGGACAACATGGTCAAAAAAGAAGAAAATTAACTGAATACGGAACTCAGTTAGCTGAAAAACAGAAAGTAAGAAATATGTATGGAATGAGTGAAAAACAATTCCGTAACACATTCTTTAGAGCAAGTAAAATGTCTGGGGTTAAAGGGACTAACTTCTTCTGCTTATTAGAATCAAGATTAGATAACTTAACTTACAGATTAGGTTTAGCAACTACTCGTAGAGCAGCTAGACAATTAGTTAACCACGGACATATCTTAGTTAACGGTAAAAAAGCGAACATCCCTTCTTACCAAGTAAAAGTTGGAGATGTGATTTCTGTTAAAGAATCATCTAGAAACTTAGCAGTGATCAAAGCCGCTGTAGAAGCAACTACACATATCCCAGGATTCGTTGAATTTGATGCAGATAAATTAGAAGGTAAATATGTAAGATTACCTGAAAGATCTGAATTAAATCAAGAAATCAATGAATCATTAATCGTTGAGTACTACAACAGATTGGGTTAATCGAAACGGTCTTCATGACCGTTTTTTTATTTATAATTACGTATTCATTAAAAAAAGCAGCCTAGGCTGCTTTTTCCAATTCCACATAAATCGCTACATGATCCGATACCCGATCTCCTTCTAAGAAAAAACGTTTCGCATCAATGGCACGATAATCGTTCGTATTCGTAAAGATATAATCTAATCTCAATTTTTCAGCATGTCTGAATTCAATTCCGCTGGGATTAATAAATGTATAGTCATTCATCCCTTCCGGATTCGCCTGCAAATACTGGTCAACATAAGATTGTGATACAACCATGTCATAATAACGTGTATTGTAATCATTGCTAAAGTCACCACTAATGACAGTAAAAACATCCGGTTCTTCTTTGATCCATTGATCTAGCTGTTGAAATTGATATTCAAAGGGTTCATATTCATCATCCCCCCATCCTAAGTGGACAGAGTATACATTAATTTTTTGATCATGATCCCATAGCGTGATTTTCATCACTTTACGGCTTTTATAGCTGAAAGTATCCGCTGTTTTAGAAATGTAGCGGCACTCTACTTTTTCAATTGGACAACGGGTAATGATGCCAATTCCCTCTTCATAAATGGTAAAACCAAAATGAGAAAAATCCCAGGCATAATGATACGTATCCTTCGCTTTTTCATTCACCATATCGCATATAATCTTTAACGCATTATCTTCACGAATATGGTCATGTGCATAAGGTGTATTAATTCTTTGCGATGCTTCTGAAAAGCACATAGCATCAATCTCTTCGTCAATAATTTTATCGGCAATTCGACGAAATTTTTCTTCCTGATTATCTTCCTGATAAGAATTAAGATTTAAAGCCATGATTTTCATAACCGCATTCCCCCGTTTAAAAACATTAGATCGTTGTAAAATAAAATATTAATATCCGCCATAATAAAGTACTGTAATACAGTATAGCACACTATTTAGGGGTATTCTAGTATCATTGGCGCTTTTATTCACAACAAATAAGAGTAAGCGCTTTAGATTTTAATAAATTGTTATCCTTTGGCAAAGACCGATCAATATCAAAGAAATTAACAAGCTATCACTTGCCTTTTTCTATTTGATCAGAATCTTTGCCTAGCCAAATCTTGTCCTCACCCCAATAATATTCATGAAGCCAATCGGAATATTCGTTGTTTATTGCATTTGTTTTTTTGCGTAACACCTTTGTGATATTTTATATTTTTTAAGCATCCTACATATGATTAATAGAAATCAAGCGTTTTTAAATTTAAACAGGACTCATTCATCTAAAAAAACTGGAACGATCTTCCAGTTTAAATCCCCAAAAAATTACATCTTCCTAAATTCTTGCAAATCCAATATAAACAAAGTTGCACCCCCAACCTCCACTTCTACATATTGAGAAGTGAGGTCAGCGAATTCATTTAATGGAACAATCGGTTTTTTCACTACTCTTTTTTGAGAGTAAGATGAAATGATGCGAATAACTTCATCCACTCGATTTGTTCCAATGAGCAAAGTTGTATTGCCTTTTTCTAAAAAGCTGCCTACACTCGCAATTTTTGTCAGATAAATATGGGCTTCTCTTAGATGCATTTCAACATTTTTAGTATCTTCATGATGGATAATGGCAATGATTAGTTTCATTATATGTGTCCCCTTTACATTTTTTTAAGAAGCAATGGCTATGGTAAAAACATTCAGCCTTGCTTCTCTCCTTACTTTTGAAAATAGGAATGTCCTATTGAAGTGACTTTCCAAGTTCATATGCTTGCTTAAAGGCAGAGTGCCCTAAAACATCTCCCATTTTCTCAACCCCGGCAGCTAAAATCATCCCCAAATTTTCTACACCATCCAAACAACTTAAGTAAGATTCATATCCACTTATTGTAGTTTTCATTGCTTCGGGGCTTGGATCAGCTGAAGTCGCAATCAATATTGTCTTTTTAAAATGTTTCTTTTTATAAAAGGCATAGGTTCTATCGATCAGCAACTTTAAACTTGATGAAAGATTATAGAAATAAACCGGTGTCGCCATCACCAAGACATCTGTGTTCTGAATGACTTTTGATAGATCTTTCATATCATCATCTTGAATACATCCATCGTGTTCTTGACAATAATCACACCCCTTACAAGGATGAATATTTAATTGATGCAGACTAACCTTGCTGACAATATTTCCTTTTTCTTTTGCCCCTCTAATCAATTCGTCACATAACAAATCTGAATTTCCCTTCGTTCTCCCTGATGAAGAAACCACTAATATATTCATAACCCTACTCCTTCCAATATGTTAATAAAAAACTATTAATGATAATGTTCCCTTGACCAAGAAAACATTTTACCTAATGATCAAACTCCTTAGAAACTTCTTTTAATAAGGACATGATTTCCAGATGCTGCGGACAGACCCCTTCACATTGTCCACATTCAATACAGGCACTCGCGCTATGATGCTGACCCGATGTATGATTTTTATAATATGTCTCATACCTTCTATTTGCACCATATGTTTTGGCACTGTTATAGGCGGTAAACAAATCAGGAATCCTGATCTTCATAGGACACCCAGGCACACAATAGCGGCAAGCCGTACATGGAATCGTCGGGTATGACAATACCTTTTTTGTTACCATATTAATCAGATTATTTTCTTCAACGTTCAAAGGTTTAAAATCTGACATGGTGGATAAATTGTCATTCATTTGTTCTTCGTTAGACATACCCGAAAGAATGGTCATGACTCCATCTTTAGAACCAATGTATCGCAATGCCCATGAAGCAATAGAAGCATTCGCATTGTAATCTTTTAATATAGCTTCTACTTCCGTTGGAAATGCCGCTAAAGTTCCTCCTTTGATCGGTTCCATCACTACAATCGGTTTATGATGTTTTAGCGCTACTTCATAATTTTTTCGTGATTGAATTACACCATTCTCCCAATCTAAATAGTTTAATTGAAGCTGAACGAAATCAACTTCCGGATGTTCTGTTAATACTTGATCTAAAAACTCAGCACTATCATGAAATGAAAAACCGATATATTTTATCTTCCCTTGTCTTTTCATTTCAGAAACAAATTCAAAACAATGATATTTTTCATAAGTCGAATAATGACTTTCTTCAATGCTGTGCAGTAAATAGAAATCAAAGTAATCCACTCCACATAACTTTAACGATTCATTAAAGATACGTTCTACATCTTCTTCACTTTTTAAACTCCAAGCGGGAAGTTTATCTGCAATGGTAAACAAAGCGCGGTCATAGCGGTCTACAAGTGCCGCTTTCATTGCGGCTTCACTTCCTGCATATGCATATGCGGTATCAAAATAATTAAACCCTTTTGCCATAAAAGCATCGACCATCCGATTGACTTCTGTCTGCTTGATGGTTCCCTCATCATCTTTTGGCAAACGCATCAGCCCAAATCCTAACTTTGAATATGATAACATCTTATTTTCCTCCTATCGATAATTGAACAATTCTTTGTAAATCTTCTTTTGAAATGATATTTCTTTTCGCGACTTTCTCAATCTCACTTTCAAATTCTTGATAAGTGGTAAACGGCATGTCCATATCTTTTAAACAGTGAACTAATCCAAGATCATCAAAGAATTCTTGTAATTTTAAAGCTCCTTCATAAGCTATTTCCAAACACGTTTTTCCCTCTTGATTCACTCCCATGACATTTATTGCAAATTGCTTAAATAAAGACAAGTGATCTTTACAACATACCATCATGTATTTAGGAAAGGTAATGGCAATCGCTGTTGTATAATTTAACTCTGCCTTTTCATCAATGATGCCACTTAATGGACCTGCCATCCACTTAGCTCCTTTTCCACGTCCGAGGATTCGATTTGTAACCAATGCACTTGCCCACATCAACTGACTTCTTGCGTTGTAATCTGTTTGATTATGCTTTAAATCTTTCAATGCTTCCATTACGACTTTGCAAATGGTTTCGATAAATCCATCTTGGATCGGTGTATTACGAGTATCGCAAAAATACTGCTCCAAAGCTTGTATCATGATTTCTACACCATGATAGGCTGTCTTTTGAAACGGGATGGAATAGGTTAATTCCGGATCTAAAACTGCAAATGAAGGATATGTTTTTATAAATGAACCAATGCTTCCATGAACACCTGTAACGTCATGATCAATCTCGCTATTTCCATCCATTTCACTGCCGCTTCCTGCTATTGTCACAACGGCTCCAATCGGCAAAGCCTCAAGATCATCCCATGGGATTTTTCCGGTTAAGACATCCCAAATATCAACCTGATTAGCTGCCCCCAATGCTATCGATTTAGCAACATCAATACAGGTTCCACCCCCGATCCCAACAACAAGCTCCACTTTGTTTTGTTTACATATTTCAATGCCTTCATAAACTCGATCGAGGGTAGCAGATTTCACTCCGCCTAACTCAAATATAGAAATACAATGTTTTTTTAATTGTGTTACAATACAATCATATGTCCCATTATCCTTAATACTGTTTCCACCATAAACAAGTAACACTCGATTTCCATAATTTAAAATTTCATTGCTTAACTTATCGATGACTCCTTTCCCAAAAATAACTTTAGTTGGATTTTGATATTCAAAATTAATCATAATGCCTGCCTCCTTTTTCTGTATTCAATATATAATGACCTATACAGATGAACAAGTAAGAAACAACCATTTGAAATATCATTTACATTTTTTTGTTTTTTGGCGATCGATTTTTAGAATGCGATTTACATGATCCGTATGATATAATAATTCACAGGAGGTGTCTATTCCATGCTTATAACAGAACGTTTAGAACAATGCGATTTTTCAAACAGTGAACGAATAATCATTGATTATATCCTTGAAAAAAAATCAGAAATCGCGAATATGACTACTAAAGCGATTGCTGAAGCAACGTATACTTCGCCTTCCACCCTGATAAGAATTGCCCATAAGATGAATTTTGATGGATGGAACGAATTAAAACAAGCGTATTTAAAAGAAACAGAATACTTAGAATCTCAAGTATCGGATATTGATGCTAATATCCCCTTTCGACGTAATGAGCCTATTATGAACATCGCTAAGAAAATCGCCTTATTACAAAAGGAATCGATTGATGATACATTATCACTGATTGTCCATGATGATTTACAAAAAGCGATTCAGATAATTCGAAAAGCGGACTGTATTCATTTGTTTGCCGTAAGCAATAATTTACTTATCACTCAAGAATTTAAACAGCAAATGTCAAGAATTAAAAAAAGGGTTGAAATCCATGCCTTACAAAGTGAAATTGTTTTTAATGCTTGTTTAAGTGAGCCCACTTCTTGTGCTTTAATTGTTTCCTATTCTGGTGAAACGGATATTCTTAATCGCTGTATTCGTGCTTTAAAAGCAAATTCGGTCCCGATTATTGCAATTACAAATATTGGTAATAACACCACTGCTCGTTTATCGGACTGTGTATTGAAAATTTGTACAAGAGAAAAACTATATTCTAAAATTTCTACCTATTCAACCGATACGGCCATCGTGTATTTATTAAATGTTATCTATTCATGTATCTTTGCTCTTGACTATGATAACAACTTAAATTTAAAAATACAAAGTTCAAAAATGATTGAGAACGGCCGCTTTTCAACATTAAATATTATTAAAGAAGATCATTAAACCATCCGTACTGCCGGCCCTTATTCATTGGATGTTATCATCAGCACTATTTTCTTTAAGTGCAATCATTTATCACAAATCACATCATACATAAAAATTATAAAACAAAAACTTGGAACTGCCTTATCGGTGCATTCCAAGTTTTTTTGCTATAGTGTTTGATTAGCTGCTTCATTTTAATAATGAACGTTACAAGTAAGATTAAATCCGCTAATAACTATGCAGGCTGACAAAAAACAGGCGGCTGCAAATTCAAAGCTTTTTGCATCTATACTTTTTTTGTCATATCTTTCACCATAATTTCACTTCCTCTTAATCCAACGTATAAGAGTGTACGCCAAAATTTAATACTTTATTTTATATTTGATATTCCCAGCCATTTTCCCCATGATAGATCATCAATTTATTCATTCCGCCATCCACTGTTATATTTTCACCTGTGATAAATCCGGCATGTTCACTACATAAAAACAGTACTAATGAGGCAATATCTTCTGCTGTACCAACTCTCTTTACAGGATGTTGATGCAGATCCGGTAAACTTAAAGATTGCTCTCCTAAATGAATCCATCCCGGAGAAACAGCGTTAACACGTGCAGTTCCTGCTAATGAAATGGCTAGCGAATGAGTTAAAGCGGCTATTCCTCCTTTTGCTGCGGAATAACTTTCACTTTGAGGTTGGGACATATGATCTCTTGATGAAGAAATATTGACAATACTAGCACCTTCATTCAAATAAGGCTTTAATAGTTTTACCATCATAAAAGGGGCTGTTACCCCGACTTTTAACGCATAGTTGAATTCTTCAAAAGAACATGTATCAATCCCTTTAAATAATGGTTTGGCATTATTAATGATATAATCCACATGACCAAAATCATGAACGACCTTTTGACAAAAATCTTGTATATGTGTTTCTTCGGCAAGATCTCCTTGAAAATAGTCATTCTCTTTTAAATCAAAGACCGCTGTCTTTGCTCCTTGTGATTTAAACATATCCACGATACATTTCCCTATACCGCTTGCTCCACCTGTTACCACCACAACTTTATTTTTAAAATTCATGTTATCCTTCCTTTCATTGAAATAAACGATTCGTATTCCCCTTAGGTAATTTCATAATACAACAAATTAAAAGTGTAATAACAGAACTTATCAATAAAAACATAAATAATATTTGATAATTTGTATGATCTAAGATCATTCCGCCGACACTTTGAAATAAAATAGAAGTAAAACTCTTAAACGTAGAAACAATGGCTAATGCTGTCATTTGATGGGATGCATCCACAAGAGAAGCAATAATTTTCATATTCAGCATGATAAATGTCATTGTAGCAACTGCTTTTGTTAATATGGCAACCATGATCTGAACCATTTCTACATGTATGATACTATATGTAAAAAACTGGATAACTAATAAACTCATAACCCCAATAAGTAATTGTTTGTTGGTTAACTGATCCATATATTTATGTGAAAAAAATATAATCGGAAGTTCAGATAACGTGATAAAGAAAATGATTGTGGACACAATATTTACAGCGATTCCTTCATTTTGAAACATCGATGGCAAATAGGTGGAATTAATATTGGTTATACCATAAAACATTGAGGCAATGAGCAAATAGGTGACAAACGGTTTATTTAAGAAGATACTTTTGAATGCCCCTTTGGATGTTGGCTTTGATTTCTCATTTCTTTTGATATCGCGGGTTCCATAAATCCCTAAAAGGCAAAATAATAAGGAAATGGCAAAACATATATACATACTTTCGGGAGAAATATAGCGATAGATAATTCCTCCTATTTGTGATCCTAAAGCGTACCCGATGGTTCCCCAAATTCGGATATGTCCATATGTAAAAGGGGAAAACGTTGCCATTCTTTCAATCACCGGATTCGTTCCATTAAATAAAGCAAGTGCTAAACTATAAACAAGTGCGATCAGATAGATGTTTTTCATCCATATGAAGCTTATTCCCAGTAATGCCGAAAGGAATAAACAAAGGCTATTGACCTTCTTAAGAGCATAACGATCATTCAGATACCCTATCAATGGCTGAAAAAGCATAGAGACAACAAACGAACTTGAAACAACAAAACTAACTTGTGAAGCTGTATACCCTTTATCCATTAAATAAATGGAGATAAGCCCGGAAAAGAGGGCCAATGAGAAAAAGTAAAATAAATACATCAGCACATAAGCCCAATAATTCCTTTTTTCTTTATTCATAACTAACCTCTAAAAGTGGAAATTATCTGGATCCGGTCCAGTTCTTAAGTTTTGATTTAAGCTATTCATAGTCTCCATATCTTCCTCTTGTAATTTAAAATCAAAGAGATGGGCATTTTCAATAATTCTCTCTTCGTGCACTGATTTAGGAAGAATAACAATCCCTTTTTGTAATAACCACCTTAAAATAATTTGTGCGGGTGATTTACGATATTTTTCGGCTATGCTTATAATAGCCGGTATTTTCAAACATGCCCCACTTCCCAATGGTGACCATGCTTCTAACACAATACCATTTTCTTTACAAAATTGATATAATTCCTCATCTTGCATTTGGGGATTAAATTCCATTTGATCAACTGCTGGTATAATATGCACATGGGCTAACAGATGTTCTAAATGGTGTTTTTTAAAGTTAGATACCCCAATATTTTTAATATATCCTGCCTGCATCAGTTTTTCCATTTCCAAATATGCATCAACATATCCCTTTGCGGGCCAATGAATTAAATACAAATCCACATAATCAAGCCCTAATTTTTTTAGACTCGATTTTAATGCTTCTTCCGTTTTTCCTTGGCGAACATCTTCATTCCATAATTTTGTTGTTATAAATAGGTCTTCTCTTGCAATACCGCTTTCTTTAATGGCTTCCCCCACTGCTTCTTCATTCCCATAGGCGGCAGCAGTATCGATATGACGATATCCATTTTTCAAGGCAGTAAGAACGGCTTGTTTTGTCAATTCTCCACTTTGCCATACTCCCAATGCCAGCATCGGCATTTCGTTTGAACTGTTTAATTTCACTTTTGTTTGTATTTTCATAATATTGCTCCTTTTATATCATTTTATTTAACAGGCTGTATAATCGATCATAAAATATGTTAGTTATAAGAGGAATACGAAAGTTTGTTTTGAGCATCATTTTTGGAAGAAAAATTTGAGTTACATGGAGATTCAAATCCATATACATCATGATAATTCTCATATTCCTCTTAAATGGGATATACTCTTAAAATGGAGTACATTTTGAAATAATCGATATGGATTATTTCATATAGAGTCTATCTTTTTATAGGTAAAAAGAAAATAAGAAACCGACTGTTTGAAATATTGTTCGCAAATATCAAACTTTTTGTTTATCTTTTTGTAAATGTTATTTCTATAGATTGCGAAACGATTGCTTCATTATCTAATAATAGATAGACCACTATAAATTAAATAATTCTTCTAGTTTATCAGCCACCCCATTATCATCGACACTTTTGCAAACATCCTTTGCTTTATTTTTTAATTCCGGAATTGCATTTCCCATTGCAATCGGATAAGCAATGAGGTCAAACATTTCAATATCATTTTCCCCATCGCCAAAGCAATAAGTATCTTCTAACGATCCCCCTACTTGATTCAAAATTTCCTTAACAGCAAGGGCTTTTGAATTTCCTTTCTTGAAAAAATCAATACTGTTTATTTCCTCGTAAACTTCATAAGATAATAAATTCAGATAGGGTTTTAATAGTTTAAAATTTTGCTTATTGCCATAGTGTATTTCCAGTTTCACAATGTCATTCATGATGTCTTTTTCTACAGCATCGGTGCTGATCTTTAAATATTGTTTGTTATTTTTATATAAATCTGATGCATGTATAAAATTTTGATGGATATAACTGTCATAGGGTGAATGCGCAATATATTCTATTTGATTATTTTTTAATAACTGAAAGAGCTCATTGATAACCTGTGACTCAATAGCGTGGATTTTTAAGTTTTTATTTCTATACTGAACATGTGTTCCACTTGCCAAGATATAACCATCAAATCCAAGCTCTTTAATCTCCGAATTCACATATGCAAATGGACGGCCTGTTGAAATAAAACAAAGATGTCCTTGCAGCATCGTCTTTTTAATAGTCTTTTTCACTGCACTGGAAATCTTTTTAGAAGATGGTGAGAAAATAGTCCCATCGATATCAAAAAAAATAATTTTTTTAGAACTCATATTGATATGCTCCTTTCATCTGTTTGAGTGATGCTCTTGCATTGCCCGTTCCAAACAAGAATACTTTTATATAATAAAGAAAAAATGTAAAACAAATCTTCATCTTTCGGAGTCAATTTGCCAGCTCCAATCGAAAATCAAAATATAGAGATTTTCGGAAGAATCAGGCCATATTAGAAACATCTAAAATAATAAAATGCTGCATTTATTTATATTTAATTTTATAGGTTAAAATTATGGATGCAAAAACAAAAGTAATTGCATTTGCGCCAATTAGATTATAATCCTGAATGTTCCACCCATGAATCATCCATAAAAAGACACCGATCACAAACATTGTATACATCCCAAGTGAAATACCAGAAGTATCTTTTGTTTTAATAACTTGATAAGCTTGAGGTAAGAAAGACAATGTTGTTAATATTGCTGCAATTGTACCGATCATATCAATATCACCTCCTTTTTATTGAACTTGGCATGATTATCACCTATCGAATAGAAAATGTAAATTTGCTTCTTCAACTTACCAATCATATTTACAAATTGATTGTGACATCTTATCATTTTTTTGAAACGATGTTTACAACATTGAGTATTCCCACTCTTGATAATGTTCACTTAAAGTTCTCTCATTTTCTTCTTAACACATCAGGTAAGTATTCAAAATAAAACATAAACTTTCTAATAAAAAGACTCTGTCTTCATTCTGTTTATAGTTATTCAACCTGATTCAAAGAGATATCATACTTTGCTGATTTCTTTTTAATTTTCTTATTTTCTAAATATAAATGACCTACTATTCCTGTCACCATGACGATAGCACCGATGAAAGACATTGGTCCAAGGACTTCTTGAAATATGAGATATGCCCATATAGGAGCAAACACGATTTCCAACATACAAATAATATTAGCAGTAAACGCATTGACCCTCACAATCCCTCTGGCAAAACATAAACTTCCCAGTCCGGCACATATCAATCCGCTTCCCGCCATTGCTGTCCATTCAACGGTTGTAACGTTTCTGAAATCCTTAATCACG
Organism: Beduini massiliensis; assembly: GCF_000829905.1. Classification (GTDB taxonomy): domain Bacteria; phylum Bacillota_I; class Bacilli_A; order Erysipelotrichales; family Coprobacillaceae; genus Beduini; species Beduini massiliensis. The sequence goes on along the minus strand of NZ_CDPP01000003.1, from coordinate 330,542 downwards.
AAACCAATAAGAAGCAATGAGAAAATAAAACTAATGATCATTGAAGAATATGGATCGGCTTTCTCTTTCGTATTGACATAGAATTGCAAACCATAAAATGCCCCCGATAGGATCGCTATTATGTTCCCTAACATCCCCTTAAAGGAAATAGAGTCAAAGAAAAATAAGATCATTCCCAGAATAACCATAAATATAATTCCAATTTGCTGCAGTTTCGGTAATTTTCTTTTATCAATACACTGGTAGATTAAAACAAAAATCATGGATGTATATTGTAAAATGATTGCATTCCCAACTGTCGTTAGCTGATTTGCACAAATGAACGTTATTCCCATTATAAACTGGCAAAAACTAGCAAATAGTATAGTCTTATTCCATTTTACCTTCTGATGATTAAAGATTAGATTAAAGCTTATTCCAATTCCGGCATTCGTCACGCTGATCAAAAGAGCCGACTGATTGTTAAAGCGAATACAGATTCCTGCAAAGCTCCAAAATAAAGCCGTCAATAATAAATAGATATATCCTTTTTTCATCTTTCTTTCCCCTCCATTCAAAGTGGATTATCTTCCTTTTTTCCTCAATACCTGCGATATCCACTGTTTATCATGAAGAAGATTATCATAAAAAATCACCGAATATAATATGGAATGAGGCTAATGAAATAACGTTTACACTTTATTTTAGTTTTGACAATCCCCTTGTAAACGCGATTTACAAATTCTATGTTTGGAGGCAACATTCATCGCTTTTTTAAGCTTCTCGATTTTAATCGGTCTTTTTCTATTCATAATTAATTCTCAATAAAATAGGCAAACTTTATCGATACATTCCTTTATTATCCTTAACATTTCGTTACTGTTCTTGATTTAATTTGTAAATAGGATTTAGATTTTATATAATAAAAACGAGGTGATAGCGCATGTTATTAAAAGAACGCATGATGAATTATCCTTTTTCTAACAGTGAAAGGATTAACGTAGATTATATTTTAGAAAAGCAACACGAAATAAAAGACTATTCCACCAAAATGATTGCCGATGAAACATACACTTCACCGTCTACTCTCATTAGGATATCAAAGAAATTAGGTTTTAATGGTTGGAATGATTTTAAAATGGCATATCTTGAAGAAGTGGATTACATAAATAAGCACTTTCAGGATATTGATCCGAACTTTCCCTTTACGAATCAAGACACCATCATGACTATTGCCAGTAAAATTGCCAATTTGCATGCCGAAAGCGCCAAAGATACTCTGTCTCTTATGCAGCATGATGCCTTACAAAAAGCTGTTCAGATATTAAGACGTTGTAAAGAGGTAAGAGTCTTTGCCATATCAAATTTAAATTATGTTGGTGAAGAATTTGTTTTCAAATTAAATCGCATTCAAAAGAAAGCAAGTATTGCTCTTGTACAAGATCTCATGTTCCATGATGCAGCAATGATGGAAACAACAGAATGTGCCATTTGTATTTCTTATTCAGGAGAAACACCCCATATCTTACAAGTTGCGACAACCCTAAAAGAAAACAATGTCCCTATTATAGCCATTACAAGTGTTGGAAATAATCGTTTATCGGATATGGCTAATGTAACATTGCATATTTCCACAAGAGAAAAATCATACTCTAAAATAGGTGGCTTTGTTTCTTTAGAATCGATTTCTATAGTTTTAAATACACTTTATTCTTGTTTGTTTTCATTAAATTATCAAGCTAATCTTGATTACAAATTAAAAATATCAAATCGTATTGAAATTACTCGTTCAATAGACAATACAATCATTGCAGAAGGTCTTAAAGAAGACTAAAGGTTCAAGTTTTATCCTTGAACCTTTTTTCATTAAAATACTAATCCTTTTACAGCATTAATTAAATAATCCCTTATCATTACCTGCGGGAATTTTAAATAAGACTGTCATAATCAAGCCAATCGTAATGACACCTAAGGCACATAAAAACATGTTTTGATAGGTGGTGACATTGAGAATTTGACCCCCAATATTTTGGAAAATTACAGATGAGAGGTTACGACATGTTTGAACGAAAGCCAATGCCGTAATTTGATATTTTGCATCGACCAATGTATTGACCACTTTTAAGTTAATCATAATAAATAGCATTCCAGCTGGATGCTTAACGATAAAAGTAGCAATGACTTGTAAAGGCAGCCAAAGATTAAATGCGTAAATGGAATACAACGTGATGACCATGCAAAAAGCTAAAATCATCAATTTTTTATTGGCAATCTTATCCATAAATTTATAAGAGAGCAATACTATAGGCGCTTCACAAACAACTGCCAGTGATAAAATAATTGAAACCGTGGAGATATTCAGACCTTCTGATTGAAAATAAGCAGGCGTAAATGTATGTCCCATATTCGTAACTCCAAAAAAGATCGCTGAAATAAGTAAATAATATATATATTTCTTGTTTGTAAGTATGGCTTTAAAGAAGCTATGATCTTGATGTTCATTTTCATCTTTTTCGGTTACTTTTGTATGAGGACTTGTTCCAAGCAAGCCGATGATTGAAATAGCCATCGTAAATACAAAAGTAACAAATATTGCTGATGGAGAAACAAAATCATAGATCAATCCTGCAAGCTGAGATCCTAGTGCATATCCAATCGTTCCCCATATTCTGATACGTCCATAGGGATAGGGACTTGTGGTTGCAATTCTTTCCATAATTGGATTTGTTCCGTTAATAAGTGTTAAGACAAAACTGTACCCGATAATCAGTTCAATCAACCGGGTGGCATTTACAAAGTAAATACCTCCTAGACCGGCTAAAGCAAATAATATCGTATTGATAAGTTTTAGGCTGAATCGATCACTTAATATCCCTATTATCGGTTGAAAAATCATTGACGCTAAAAAGGATGCAGAGACAACCAGTGAAACATCACTTGGTCTAAATCCTTTGTCAAGTAAATAAACGGATATAAATGATGAGAATAATGCCCATGATAAATAATAAAAGTTATACATTAAGAAATAACTGAGATAACTGTTCTTAAATCGTTCCATAAAATGCGGGAATATTCTTTTCTTATTTAATTTCATAAATGTTTCTTTTTCCATAGTTCCTACCTCCATGTTTTAAATTAAATGAAATAGTTCACCTGTTCAATCCTTGAAATGATAAACGGTATATCATTTACAATTTGACTCTTATTTATATTTATTTTTGTAAATAACATTTACGTATTATTTTGGTTCTCTAATTTGTTACGGACAAATTTTCTAAAGTATAAAAAGTTTGTCCCCGTCGTTAATAAATCCGAAATAGGTTCCGCTAATACGACTGCCATCATTTGATTGGATATAAATGTCGGTAAGATAAAAATTAATGGAATTAATAAAATAATTTTTCGATAAAAAGCAAAGAAAAATGATTTTTTACCTTCTCCCATAGAATTATAGGTTTGTTGACAAGTTGAATTTATTCCCAAAACACAGGCACCAAAGATATAAACTCTTAGCATTTTCGATCCCAAATCCAATAATTCTGGTGAAGATGTAAAAAGTCCGACAAAAAATTGGGGTACAATTTCCATTGTCAACGTGGCAATGAGCGTATAGGTTAAAGCGACTTTCATGGCTAAAGAGATTGTATGTTTGACACGCTCATAATTTTTAGCTCCATAATTAAAAGAAATGATCGGCTGGCTGCCCTGAGCAATCCCTTCCACAGGCAAAAGAATAAACTGAAACATGGAGGTCATAATCGTCATGGAACTAATAGCAAGATTTCCTCCGAATTTTAATAGCTGCTGATTAAACGATATTGTTAATAATCCTTCGGTAGCTGACATAAAGCAAGGTGAAGCTCCTAATGATAAAATTTGTTTCATAATTCTCCACTTTGGTTTTAAATAATGTTTGCGAATATGTAAAATGGTTTTTTTACCAAAGAAGAAATGCAATACCCAAAAACAAGATACACTTTGCGCCAGAACCGTTGCCAACGCAGCGCCCGTAACTCCCATATCGAAATAAAAAATAAAGATTGGATCTAAAATAATGTTAAGCCCGGCACCTAAAAGAATAGTGGCCATCCCATATTTTGTAAACCCTTGTGTATTAATAAAATAATTGAGCCCTACTGTGAGCTGTATAAAAATAGTACCTAAAGCATAAATCATAATATAGTTTTTCGCATAAGGGATAGTTTCTTGACTTGCCCCAAACAAATAGAGAATGGGTTCTTGAAAAATGAAAACAATAAGCGTTATAACAAGCGAAGATACGATTAAAGACATGAAACTATTTGATAAAATATGATCGGCTTCTTCATAGTCTTCCTCGCCTAAGCGAATCGAACTTAAAGGGGCACCCCCACGTCCGAATAACCCATTGAAAGCGTTAATGATTGTTGTTAAAGGGACACAGATCCCGATGGCTGCCATTGCTAAATTACCATCAGGTAATCGCCCAATATAAATACGGTCTACCATATTGTATAATAGGGAAACAATTTGAGCACAAATCGCCGGTACCGCTAACGAATATAGCAATTTTGATATTTTTTGATTTGCCAATGTATCTTTCATATTAGTTCTCTTCCCTCAAACATTCATCTAAAATTTTTATCCCTAATTGAATGACGTCTGTACAACAGCGATCACTTCTTTTTTTGTTTTCTTCTAATATTTCCTGACATTTTAATAATCCTATTTTCTCTTTAAAATCCATTGCTAAACATTTTGCACAAGCATAGCTCTTTAATTTTGATTTCGGGGCTTCCAGATTAGCATCACTCGTTTCTAAATAAGAGATAATCATTGCCATTATAATGGGAATGCAGCACATTTCTTCTAATCCGGCAACGCCTCTCCCTAATCCTTCTGCAAACTGAAATAATGTTTTTTCATCTATTGATAGTTCATTTTTATACGTACACAAAAAAGCTTGAGCACAGTTATATCCATTTTCATGTAAATGCTTTGCATCTTGTTGATGTCTATTGTTCACTAAGAATCTCCTCCTTTAATTTTTATAGTTTCATCTTATTAAATCTAAAGGATATTAAAAATACTTAGTGGCGAAAATAAAATGTCATTTACAATTTATGTTTAAAATAATATGTATTTTGTAAATAATATTTTCAATGATTATTAAAAAGAAAACCAGTCAACTCTATAATTGACTGATCTTTTTTGTATACATGAAGTTGTATAATTAATTTTACAAGTTTGACCGATACTATAAAACAGATAATCGTTACATTTTTTTCCTTGTCAAGAAAATCCCTGCTATTGCACCAATAAGAACAATCGGTGCTAACCTAACAAATACCCATTCAAACATATGAAACCCGACACCTAAAACTGCAGTTTCGGGATCATTATAATTCCAAGTTAAATAAGGACTATTTAACGTAATTAAGAGTATTAAAATTATGACTGTAACCGCACACAGGGTAAGAAGTAATCCTTGAATCATTTTTCGTCTTACCGCCTTTTTTTGTGCGAGCTGTAAATTTATAACCTCCAATTTTTCTGAAATTGCTTTTAAATCATCGACCTGTGTTTCGACAACCGTTTCCCCAAGCAGAGTGCTGACTGACGTTTCCAAAACCTCTGATATGGAAATCAACATATCGGAATCAGGAACTGATAATCCTTGTTCCCATTTCGATATTGTTTGTCGTACTACATTCAATTTAATCGCAAGTTCTTGCTGTGAAAGTCCTTTTGCTTTTCTGATCGCTTTAATGTTTTCATTTAACATTGCAAATGTCCTCCTTTTTATCTTCTGACAATATTGTATGTTGAATTGCCTGTTGCCACAAGCAACGCGTATTAACATTCAGGTTTTACTGAAGTATTATAATCAATATTTGCAAATACATTTTCAATGATTTCAAAAATATAGATAAAGCCTTGCTTTTCTTACCAAAACTTCATGACTGAATACAGTAACTTTCTATTTGCCAGCATTATGTTATATATTTTAAAATATAACATAATAAAAACATTTCACTTTGTTAAAGAGCAAATTATAAAGTCATATTCACACCTAACATATAGTACCATGCATTCTATCACATGCATTAACAAAAGCAGAAAATGAAATATTTTGGATACGATACACTCTGACCATCTAACAGCTTATTGCGGCTTCACCTAAATATATCACAGCATATTATTAAAAAAGCTGTCCCTTTTTCAACTAAAAAAAGATGTCAGCCTTTTTTGCTAACATCTCCTCTTCTTTATCGTATCACTACATTGACAAAATTATTGTCAATTCCAAAAAAGCATTGAAAATAAGGCGTTTTTTATTTTAGAATGGTGACTATACCAATTTTTACACCAATTGAAACATTAAGTTTTACAGAATTATAAAGAATATATGACAAAAGCAGCAAACTTGTAGTTTGCTGCTTCCCGCAAATGGAATATTTGGATTATGGCACAACCCTAGCCTTCCAACGGTTATATGCTACTTTATCTACATATATTATAGCATACAATTGAAATTATATCATTTATAGTTTGTGTATTTTGTCATATTTACTTTCCCAATCTGACGGTAAGATTTCAAGTAATTTCCAATCTACTTTACTTCTTAAAAGTATTTTACTAAGTGCAACTTTAAATTCTGTTCTTTCCTTATCATGTAATAATTTATTCAACGCATATACTCTAGAGAATAAATCAGAATTTGAAAAAAGCAGTCCATTATCAATCCTATCTTCTATAACTATTGAAGATGTTCTCCCAATCAAGATATTATGATGACAACATATATTCCTTAAATTTTTAATTGCATCTAACCATGTAACATATTGCTCAACATCCGTCTTTGAATGAGTCCTACCTATATAACCTTTATCTAATACCATCTTCTTATATTTCATATTCAAATACGAATACATTAAACAAATATTACCAAAATCAGCATATGAGAAATATACCCAACATGGTAATTTTTGATTCGTTCTAATACCACCTTTGCGATATTCAGCTAATTCTGGATATTTTTTTTGATTTTTTCTTATTTCCCCTTCTCTTTTTAATAAATCTTTAAACATAGTTTGAAAATAACGTTGATTCTTTTGCTTTTTTATTTTACTTTTCTCCGATTTAGATGGAGTATAAGAATTGACATCTAAATAAAATAATTCATTATTCAACTCTAATGATATAAAATCAGATATATAAGTTCTTGTCTGTATTTCTATATATTGACAGTATTCAAAAAATAATTTGCGCAACTCTATATCCAAACGATATAAGTTAAAAAGCAAATTATGATCAGGTTTTCTTCCTAACTGCGTTGTATGTGATAATAAATATTTGCCATATCTACTAGCTCGAAAATAACCCACACACTTCAAATATTCTCTCATTTTTTTATTTTGTCTGAAATTGACATACTTCTTCATCCAATTAATTTGTTCTTCTAAATTAATCGGTATATTATCTTGTTGTGACAATGTATTTACCTCCAAAAAAAAAGAATGGTATACCACTCTCAATCCCGTAAATGGAATATTTGGATTAGGGCATTACCCAAGCCTTCCAACGGTACACATAAAGTATAGCACAATTAAAAATTGCTATCAACTTTTAAATACATAAAAAAGCAGAAAAAGATGCCAATATTTTTTGACATCTCCTCTTCTTTATCGTATCACTACATTCACGATCTTATTTTTAACGACGATTACTTTCACAACAATCTTGCCTTCGATATGTGCTTTGACATTTTCCTGTGCCAATGCATCTGCTTTTACTTTTTCATCGTCTTCATCTTTAGCGACCGTCATCTTTGCTCGAAGCTTTCCATTGACTTGGATTGCAATTTCTACTTCATCATCAACCAACATTTTTTCATCATAAGTTGGCCATTCTGCATATGAAATAGATTCTGTATGTCCAAGTTGTTGCCACATTTCCTCACAAATATGAGGAGCGATACATGAAAGCATCTTAATCAATGATTCAGCATATGGACGATACACTGTTTCTGATTTATACGCTTCATTAATAAAAATCATCATTTGACTAATCGCCGTATTAAACCCTAATGTATTATAGTCATCGGTTACTTTCTTAACTGTACGATGATAGATTTTATCTAATGAACCATCATTGTGGTCAGACAATTTATCTTGTTCAATAAATAAACGATAAACACGATCCAGCCACTTTCTAGCACCATCCAACCCGTTTGTTGACCAGGGCAAAGAAGCCTCTAAAGGTCCCATGAACATTTCATAAAGTCTTAAAGCATCTGCCCCATGACTTTCTACGATATCATCCGGATTAATGACGTTTCCTTTTGATTTTGACATTTTCTCTCCGTTGTTGCCCAAGATCATACCTTGATGGAACAGACGTTGATAAGGTTCTTTGCTGCTGACAACACCGCAATCATAAAGAACTTTATGCCAAAAACGAGAATAAAGCAAGTGTAATACCGCATGTTCCGCTCCACCTACATATAAATCTACCGGGAGCCATTCATTAATGATGCTAGGATCGCAAATTGCCTGATCATTATGTGGATCAATATAACGGATATAGTACCAGCATGATCCAGCCCATTGAGGCATTGTATTCGTTTCACGACGACATTTTTGACCATCAATTTCAACATACAGCCAATCATCACAATGGGCTAAAGGAGATTCTCCGTCATCACTAGGCTTAAAGTTATTGGTTGCAGGCAATTCAAGTGGTAATTCTTCTACCGGAACTGTGATCATTGTACCATCCGGTTTATAAATAATAGGGATAGGTTCTCCCCAATAACGCTGTCTTGAAAATAACCAATCTCTTAATTTATAAGTAATTTTGGCTTCACCGCAATGATGCTCATTTAACCATGCAATCATGGTTTTGATTCCTTCTTCTTTGTTTAACCCATTTAAGAATTCTGAATTGATATGCAGTCCATCTTCTGTAAAAGCAGCTTCTTCAATATTTCCGCCTTCAAGTACCGGAATAATTTCAATTCCAAATTTTTTCGCAAACTCATAATCACGTTCATCATGTGCCGGTACAGCCATGATTGCACCGGTTCCATAACTGGCCAAAACATAGTCTGCAATCCAAATTGGAATTTCTTTTCCATTTACCGGATTTATGGCATATGCTCCTGTAAATACTCCCGTTTTTTCTTTAGATAACTCCGTTCTTTCTAAATCAGATTTACTAGCGATAGATTCTTTATATGCGGCTACCGCTGCTTTTTGATTTTCACTGGTAATTTCATCTACGAACGGGTGTTCCGGTGATAAAACACAGTATGTTGCCCCAAACAAAGTATCCGGACGCGTTGTAAATACAGTGAATTCTTTATTTGTTCCAGTAATTTTAAACTGTACATTAGCACCGCTTGACTTCCCAATCCAGTTGCGCTGCATCTGTTTTGTCGGTTCTGGCCAATCTAAATCTTCAAGATCCTCCAACAAACGTTCTGCATATTCCGTAATACGCAGTACCCATTGACGCATCGGTTTTCTGATGACCGGGAACCCACCACGTTCTGACTTGCCATCAATCACTTCTTCATTCGCTAAAACCGCTTTTAATTCAGGACACCAGTTCACGGGAATTTCATCAATATATGCTAATCCCATATCATAAAGTTTAGTAAAGATCCATTGTGTCCATTTATAATAGTCTTGATTAGACGTCGCAATTTCACGATCCCAGTCATAAGAAAAACCTAATGATTTAATCTGAGTTCTAAATGTATTGATATTATTCGTTGTAAATTCAGCCGGATGATTTCCTGTTGTAATTGCAAACTGCTCTGCCGGCAATCCAAAAGAATCAAATCCCATTGGATGCAAGACATTAAATCCCTGCATTCTTTTCATTCTTGCGATAATATCCGTTGCCGTATATCCTTCCGGATGCCCAACATGCAATCCTTTTCCAGATGGATATGGGAACATATCCAACGCATAGTATTTGGGTTTGCTTAAATCAAATGTATCTGTTTTAAATGTTTTATTTTGTTCCCAATAATGCTGCCATTTTTTTTCAATCGTACTGTGATCAAAAGCCATTTTCTTTCCCTCCTAAATAAAAAAAGCCATCCTCTAAGGACGACTTTGATCGCGATACCACCTTAGTTCACATCAATCATGTGCACTCAATTCATTAACGCAGACTCACGTTATCTACTACTGATTCATAGATACATCTCACAGGCGAGTTCATCTTTTGATTTTATCGATTTTCACCACCCATCGACTCTCTACTAAAACCGCAAAACTACTACTCCTGATCATAGATTTTAATTCTATTAAAGAATAGCATAACTGCTTCTTAAAATCAACAAAATTTATTATTGTCGCTGTATTTAAGCATAAATTAATACCCTTGATCTTTTAAACAATCCAACAGACTAAGCCTTGACAGCAAATGCATAGGTAAAAAGCCGCTTAAAATTCCCAGACTACCCATGAAAAGCACGACTCCTGCTGACCACAATGTCGGAATTGCTTTAATCACTGTAAATCCTAAAGTTTCAATAAGCAACTGACTTCCCTGAGACAAAAGCAACTGAACAAAAATCACCCCGCCTATTCCACCTGCCAAACTTATAATCAAGATATCCAGTCCTTGTAAAGATAGAATCTGGCGGCTAGAAGCACCTATCATTCTGAACAAACCAATTTCTTTCATTTTTTCCGTTATATTCAAATAGACCGTCATTCCTAAAAGCAGAAAAATAGTCACCAGCATTACCCCTGTAATCCCATAAAGAAAATAACTGACTTTCTTTAAAATCCCCATCATCTGATCACTGATATCCGCTCCCACTTCTTTATACTCATACTCCGGAAATTGATGTCGATAAAACGTAAGCAGTTCTTCAATAGCCCCATCACTATACAACATTAAATAGTCTCCTGTCACATTTGACAGATTAAATAAATTTTCAATAATTTTCAATTCGTCTAAACTACGCCGATAAATCGTATCCATACTTGTATATTCATCAACAATTCCTACCACTTGCATGCCATAACGTTTTTCCTGATTTTCATATTGATAATATCCGTAAACCGTTTTTTCACCCATTGTTTCCCCAAACAGTCGTTCATAGGTATTTTTAGACAGCATGATCTCATTTTCCTTTTCAGGCATTCTCCCAAAAAGGAGACGTAAATCGTCATGTGCACATCGCGTATTATCACCAATAAACAAAATTTCTCCGCTATCTTTGCCAATGCCCAAAAAATCTACATAAGGAAGATTCAAATAAGCCCCCTGAATATGTTCGTTTGCTTCCATTAATGTAGCGGCATCTTTAATATCTAACCAATGGCGATCTTTAAACTTCAGGCTAATACACTGAGTCGGAAAAAGTTTTTTAATTTCCTTAAAAGATTCCTGTTTTAAACCATAACTCACAACCAATGTCAGCATTAAACAGACGGTACCGAACATCACCGCAAAAACAGATAACAGATGTCGTTCTTTTTGGCTTTTATAACTTTCCTTCAATAACTGATAATAATCGATAAGGACACGTCTCTTTCTTCTTTTTTTCATCGGTGATAGACGATAATTAGACGCAACAAGGCTTTGATCTAATCGTCCTTCATGTAAATACAAAACACGATCACAGTATTGACTCAATAAATGAACATCATGACTGACCATAATGACTATTGCTTTTTGGGAAAATTCTTTTAAAAGCTTCATCATATTCACTGCATTTTCCTGATCAAGAGCACTTGTTGGTTCATCACACAAAATAATTGCCGGATCTTTTTTTAAACCGCGAACAAGTGCTAATCGCTGCTGCTGACCACCTGAAAGCTGACCACAGCATTTAACCTTGATTTCCCTCATATTCAACTTATCTAAAAGTTCTTTTTCATCAAGCGGGCTTTGCCGATGAGAAAAATAAGAATACAAATTGAGATTATTTTTTACTGACCATTTTGATAATAACGCCACTTGCTGGTACAAGTTGCAGACATAATGCAGACGATATTGTTGTCGATTCTTTTTGATGTTCACCCCATTAAATTTAACAATCCCCTGATAATCTTCATCCAATCCACCTATTATATTTAATAGAGTGGTCTTTCCAGCACCACTTCGTCCATGGATACCAATGAAGACTGGACCCTCTATTTTTAAATTAATGCCATCTAGTATGCACTGATCGTGATGCTTCTTAGCGATATTCACCAACTCTAACATAAATCATCCTCCCTCAAAATCTGCCCCGTGTCCTTTTTGAAAATCCTTAGCAAAGAAATGAAGATAGCCGTCCCATTCACCATCAATAACATACCTAAAATCATGATATAAACAAACATCGGCAAGTTTAATTCAGGAATAAATGTCTGATCATACGGAATGACAAGCAAATGATTTAAGGAAGGATCAATCCATTTTGGAAGACATTGATTTAATAGGAAAATAATCCCCGAACCAAAGACACTCCCAGCAAATAATGTAGTAAAACTAATTAACGTCCCTTCATATAAATAAAGTTTCCCTATTTGCCAACGTGAAATGCCATAGACGCGCAGCATCGTAATTTCTTTTCTTTTCTGCAAAAAAACCGCATAATTCAATAAATAGCTCATAAGTACATTCATTGCCATCGTGATCAAAAGAAATATACCTAAAACAGCATTAATCATTGAAACAAGGGTCTGAACATTGGTTTCAAATTCATAAAAATCATTTTTAAGTGTATAGGTGGCCTGTTGCTTCATCGTTTCAATCGTCTTTTTCACATGGCTGTAATCTTCAAAAAATACGGTCATTCCTTTTTCTTCATACCATTGAATAGAATCTTCAAGCAAAGAAGAAAAATAAACACTTTTATAAGACAGTGGATCTAAAGCATAGCCACATACAATAAATTCTTCCTCTTTTTCATTGAACAAATAACGAACCGTTTTCCCGATAACATCCTTTAATGTCGGATCTATTTCTTTTGCTAGGTCATACGATAAAATGACTTCTTCTTTAGTTTTTGGCACCTCTCCGGCAAACTTCACCAACTCTACATCAGGTACAATTTGAAAATGAATATCTTTGTTCTCATTTTCCAAATTAAGAACTTCCCGTTTTCGCTCAGTGCCTTGCACCCCTTCCCACTTTTCCATTGACTCAATATCTTCCTTCGATATCGTTTGATTAGGATCGGCATTTTTATAGACCGTCAATTCATTCTGTGTAAAAGAATAAGACTGCAATGTCTGCAAATAACGAGATACCCCACCGGATAACGAAAAAATAAGCATCATAATGGCAATCATGAGTAATTGTGATATCTGACTTACGATCAGTTTTCCCCTTTTTGAATACAAATTCCATTTGATATAATTCCAATAGTTCTTCTTATCGAATGTATATGAATGGCTATTAGAACACACTTTTACTGTTGGCTTTTCAAATTCTTCGTCGGATATAACCCTGCCATTTACCAATTGTATTTTACGCTGTATCCCTTCATTAAACAGCTGTGTATCATGACTAACAACAATAATCAACGTATCTTTAGACAAGTCCACAAATAGAGAGTGAATCAGCTTAGCTGTTTTTTGATCCAGAGCCGCTGTTGGTTCATCCGCTAAAATAATTTTAGGTCGAATCAAAAGAACTCTGGCAATGGCAATGCGCTGCTTTTGTCCACCCGAAAGATGATGAACAAGTGTCTTCATAAATTCTTCCATCTCCACTTTTTTCAATACCCTCTTAATCCGGTCTTCCTCAAATCCAAAAAGCTTTAAGTTATCTTCTACACTCATTGCTTCAATTAAATGGTATCCTTGAAAAATAAAAGATACATCATTTTGATGTATCCGATCTTTATCACAGCGATATTCATTATTATAGGAGATTCCCTGCACCACCACTTCCCCTTGACTAGGCATAATCAATCCGCCAATCAGATGCAGCAAAGTGGATTTTCCGCTTCCGGATGGACCTGTAATCAAAACGATTCCCGGATGATGAAACTGCAAATCAATATCCTCTAATATACAAGTCTGTTTTAAATGATAAGATAAATGAAATAATTGTAAAAGCATACGTATTCCTCTCTATTCATGGTATAATAACTGCGGTGATAAAATGAATTTCAAATATACTTTAGATGACAAACGTTATCATACGTTTAATTATTATTTAAAAACAAAATATAAACAGAAAATTGCTAAGATTTCTTTAAATGCAGATTTTACTTGTCCAAATCGCGATGGAACTGCCGGTGTTGGCGGCTGTTTATTTTGCAGTGACAGCGGTTCTGGAGATTTTGCCGGTGATCCAAAAGATAATCTGCAGCTGCAATTTGAAAAAGTCAGTCAGATGATGAAAAGAAAATGGCCTGACTGCAAATATATTGCTTATTTCCAAGCCAATTCCAATACTTATGGGTCGGTAGAAAAGCTTAAAGAGACATTTGAACCTTTCGTCAACAAAAAAGATGTCGTAGGAATCGACATCGCGACTCGTCCGGATTGTTTAAATGATGAAATCATCGAATATTTAGCCGACTTAAATCAACGTACCGATTTATGGATAGAATTAGGGCTGCAAACAATCCACGAAGAAAGTGCACAATGGTTTAACCGCGGCTACTCTCTCCCCGTATTTGAAAAAGCCCTGCATCAGCTGCGCAGGCATAATATCTCAGTCTGTGTTCATATTATCAATGGACTGCCTGTTGAAACCACAAATATGATGCTTCAAACCGTAGAATATTTAGCTAAGCAAGACATTCAAGGGATTAAGATTCATATGCTTTATGCATTAAAAAACAGTCGTATTGCCCGCTATATGGAAGCTCATCAAATTAATTTTATGGAACGAGCTGATTATATTGATTTAGTTGTTCATCAATTAGAATTACTGCCTCCCCATATCGTCATCCAGCGTCTTACCGGTGATGGCAAACAAGATGAACTTTACGGACCGCTTTGGTCTATTAAAAAAGTTACAATTTTAAATGATATTACCAAAAGAATGAAAGCTTTGGATACCTATCAAGGACAGCGTTATCAGCGTTCGTAAGAGCGCTTTTTTTGCTAAAGAAAAAGTGCCTTCTGGCACTCCTCTTTTATTCATCTGTTTCAATAAGACCATATCCGCCATCATGACGAACATATACAACACTTACCAATTCTGTTTCAATATCTTTATACACATAGAATTTATGTCCCAATAATTCCATTTGCATAATAGCTTCTTCTAAATCCATTGGTTTAGGTGTAATGGTTTTAGTACGAACGACAACATCTTCTTCATTGTCATCCACATCTTCTATAGATTCCATATTAAATGTTGGTTTATTATTTCTTCGACTTAATTTCGTCTTTTGTTTTCTGATTTGTCCTTCAATTTTTTCGATGACTTTATCAATTGCTGCATATAAGTCATCATCCACATCCTCTGCACGTAAGATCACATAATCTGTAGGAATAGTCACCTCTATCTTTTGACCATAAGGATAGGTTCTAGCTAATACTTTTGCTTCCACATCATCGCTGATGATGAAATACTTATTCAATTTAGCCAGCTGTTTAGTGATTTTGTTTTCGATTGCTTCAGTAATTTCAATATTCTTTCCTCTTACAATTACTTTCATAACAATCCCTCCTTCTATGCTTTTATTATACACTACTTAGCTTTTGATTACATCAAAAATGAGAAGAAAAATGAATTAATGTAAGCGTTTTAAAAATAAAGAGATATCCTTTCGGATACCTCTATAAATAGGCCTTTAAAACTTCCACTTTATCTAAATTTTCCCAAGGCAGATTTAAGTCTCCGCGACCAAAATGACCATAAGCTGCTGTCTTTGAATAGATAGGACGCAATAAATCCAAACTATGTATGATACCATTTGGAGTTAAATCAAAATTCTCTTTGATAGCTTTCAATAAAACTTCCTGGCTCACTTTTCCAGTTCCAAATGTCTCAACAAAAACAGAGGTCGGCTCTGCCACTCCAATCGCATAAGAAAGTTGAATCTCTGTTTTTTCGGCTAATCCAGCCGCCACGATATTTTTTGCAATATAGCGTGCCATATATGCCGCTGAACGATCCACTTTTGATGGATCTTTTCCACTGAAAGCTCCGCCTCCGTGACGGGCATATCCACCATAAGTATCAACAATAATCTTTCTTCCGGTCAACCCTGTATCGCCGTGCGGACCCCCAATCACAAAACGTCCAGTCGGATTAATAATGACACGGAAATCCTGATTCATATCATATTTTGATACAACATACATCATAATTTCATTCTTAACGTAATCTCTGAATTCCTTTTCATTATAATCTTCATCATGCTGAATAGACATTAAAATCGTATCGATTTTGATATTCTGAGGATCAGTATAATCCACTGTTACCTGAGATTTCATATCTGGACGGGCATGTTTAAATTCTCCTGCCAAACGTTTCTCTGTCGCCACACGAACTAACTGATGAGCAATAGAAATAGCCAGAGGCATGTAGCCCTCTGTTTCCGTTGTCGCATAACCAAACATGATTCCTTGATCTCCGGCACCGCCTACTTCTTTATTGGTTCCTAAAGCAATGTCAGCAGACTGCGTATCTAAAACCACACGAATTTCACAATGATCGGCATCAATACCGATATCCGCAGATGTATAGCCGATTTTCTTTAGTGTATCTCTTGCCACTTTTTCATAATCAACCGCAGCGTTTGTTGTAATTTCACCACCAATGATGAGCAGATTTGTTGTCGCAAAACATTCACAGGCAACACGTGAGTATGGATCTTCTGCTAAACACGCATCTAAAATAGCGTCCGAAATTTGATCACACACTTTATCAGGATGTCCGATCGATACAGACTCCGATGTAAATAAAATTTTTTCACTCATTTGTCTTTCCCCCATTCTTATTTTCTACTGCAAATAAAAAAGCCTCCTAGAGGAAAGCTTTATATACTAAAGATTTTCCTCTTATTGTTCGAGTTCACCTCGCTTAGGTACGGCACCTTCTTCTTCAAAAGGGTTGCCACCACATTATCGATCCTCATCTAGTGGTTCTTAATAAGAGCTTTATTTTACTTGTCAATATTTAGTTGAATTATCCTTATTATGGACCAATGCTTCAATCACATCATCAGACAGATGAACGCTCTTGTACACTTCCATTAATTTTTTTAAGTATTCGTCCTCCATATTTTTCACCTCAATATATTTTGGCGAAATATGTCAAAACTATACTTCCAACTCAACGCAATTGATTATAACTAAAAGCCCTGAATAAATCAAGCTTTAATACAATTAAAGTAAAATAAAAAGCAGAAATAATTTTCTACTTTATTATTTTAACATGTTTTAACAGACAAAATGTATCATCTTTATCGCAATTTATTTTGCCATTTTTTGCATTCGACTGCTTATTTCCTTGATCGTATCACATACCCACTGCATTTTTTCCTCCGGTATGCAATCCATCACAATTTTATCAATGCTAGCATGAATTTCATTATGTACATCCACTGCTTTTTTCCCATCTGATGTTAATACCAAATAGACCACTCTTTTATCCGCATCAGAACGTGAGCGCATCACCATCTTTTTTTCAATCAGCTTATTGATTGCTGTTGTTAAAGACCCTATCGTAATGCGCAGACGATTTGCCACATTCGTCATCGTTGGCTTCAATTCTAAAGAAACCGCCTCTAACACATGGACTTCGGAAACAGATAAATTCGAAAATACTGTCTTTTTCAACTCTTGTGTTTGCAGATCATACGTTATATTTACACAATCGACTAATAAAGCTGTAATAGATTCGTTCTTTTCCATTAAACCGCTACGACTTCGACAACTCCTGGAACTTCTTCAATCAGGATTTGCTCTACCCCGTCTTTTAATGTTTCATCAATCATCGAGCACCCTGCACAAGCTCCAAGCATTTTCACATAAACGATACCATCTGCAAATCGAACAAACTCAATATCCCCTCCGTCATGCTGTAAATAGGGGCGAATTTTAGTAATAACATTAATAATATTTTGTTCTAAATTTTCCATAATTTATTTCTAACCACCTTTTCAATATGCTTAATATTTCTTTCATATTATAACATATTTTTAATGCATTTAAAGAATTATATGCTATAATAGCTAGGAGTGGGGGGATAATCATGAAAATGATTAAAATCGGCGATATTGTAGAAGTTACCATTACCGGTGTACAGCCTTATGGCGCTTTTGCAACATTGTCTAATCACCTGACTGGATTGATTCATATTTCAGAAATTTCTGAAGGATTTGTTAAAGATATTGAGAATTTTGTTCATAAGGGTGAAAAAGTTCGAGTGAAGGTCATCGATATTGATAACACAACCAATCAGGCTAAGCTGAGTCTCAAAGCTATCGATAGTAAATCGAAGCGTCGCGAACGTCGTCTCAGTTACAAAAATCAAAGGAAGCAAATTCGCGAGACCCCAAAAGGTTTTGAACCCTTAAAAGAAATGTTGCCTATTTGGATAACAGAGGAACTAATGAAACTGGAGGAAAAAACACATGATTAAATTGAACTTAGAAAATGCGAAGTTAGATCAAGATATTTTATCATACAGTGATAAAGTAAAAGAACTACACACCATGATTCATGAAAAAACCGGTAAAGGAAATGATTTCTTAGGCTGGTTAGACTGGCCAGTGAATTATGATAAAGACGAAGTAGCAAGAATTAAAGCAAAAAGTAAAGAAATCATTGAAAAAGTAGATGTCTTATTAGTTTGCGGAATCGGTGGTTCTTATTTAGGTGCAAGAGCTGCAATTGAAGCATTAAATGGAATCTATCCAACAAATAAAGTAAAAATTATTTATGTTGGAAATACATTCTCATCAAATTATATTGCTCAAGTTGTCGAATTTATTAAAGATAAAGAATTCGCTATCAACTGTATCTCAAAATCTGGTACAACCACTGAAACTTCTATTGCTTTTAGAATTTTTAAAGAGTTAGCAGAAAAGAGATACGGAAAAGAAGAAGCAAAAACACGTATCATCGCAACAACAGATAAAGAAAAAGGCGCTTTAAAAACATTAGCTGATAATGAAGGCTATGAAACTTATACAATCCCAGATGATATCGGTGGACGTTATTCTGTTTTAACTGCCGTTGGTCTATTCCCAATCGCTGTTGCCGGTATTGATATTGAAGCTATGTTAGAAGGAGCAGCAAAAGCGAGAGAAGATTACAACAATCCTGATTTAGCGACAAATGACTGCTATAAATACGGTGTTGCCAGACAAATGCTGAACAACCAAGGATACCCAGCAGAAATGTTCGTCACTTATGAGCTGCAATATGCAATGCTTGCTGAATGGTGGAAACAATTATTCGGTGAATCAGAAGGAAAAGAAAACAAAGGGGTACTGCCTACTTCTGCAACCTTCTCAACAGACTTACATTCATTAGGACAATTTATCCAAGAAGGATCAAAAGTATTATTTGAAACTGTATTACAAGTAACAAAACCAATTTCTGACATTACTATTCCTGAAGATGCAGATAATTTAGATAACTTAAATTATTTAGCAGGAAAATCAGTGGATTATGTAAATAAAAAAGCAGCTGAAGGAACTATTGATGCTCATTCTAATACAGGAAATGTACCAAACATCTTAGTAACGCTTGATGAAATGACACCTTATTCATTCGGATATATGGTTTACTTCTTTGAAAAAGCATGTGCTTTATCCGTTTATTTATTAGGAGTAAATCCATTCAATCAGCCAGGTGTAGAAGTTTATAAAAAGAACATGTTTAAATTATTAGGAAAACCTGGGGCATAATTTATTTAAAAGTTGAAGCGGTCTGTCTGTTGATAAGATCGCTTTTCATTTTATAAAAAAACTTATCATTTGCTACTAAAAATTAGCAAAATATTATTGACGTATAAAAAAAGCTATGGTATTATAAATGGGCACTAGAAATTGGAGGTTTAGCTCAGTTGGGAGAGCATCTGCCTTACAAGCAGAGGGTCAGCGGTTCGAGCCCGTTAACCTCCACCATTTTTTTGCCGACTTAGCTCAATTGGTAGAGCAACTGACTTGTAATCAGTAGGTTGAGGGTTCAAGTCCTTTAGTCGGCACCATATTTCTTGGGGAGGTAGCGAAGTGGCCAAACGCGGCTGACTGTAACTCAGTTCCTTTAGGTTCGATGGTTCGAATCCGTCCCTCCCCACCATTTTTTTATTGGGCCATAGCCAAGCGGTAAGGCAACAGACTTTGACTCTGTCATTCCCCTGGTTCGAATCCAGGTGGCCCAGCCAATATAAATTTGACCCGCTAGCTCAGTCGGTAGAGCATCTGACTTTTAATCAGAGGGTCAGGCGTTCGAGTCGCCTGCGGGTCACCATTTCATATAAAAAAGAACGCCCAGGTGGCGAAATTGGTAGACGCACAGGACTTAAAATCCTGCGGACCTTAAAATCCGTGCCGGTTCGACTCCGGCCCTGGGCACCATATGAGATGCGGGTGTAGTTCAATGGTAGAACTTCAGCCTTCCAAGCTGACTACGTGGGTTCGATTCCCATCACCCGCTCCAATTAAGAAATAACTTATGGACTGTAAAAAGTTCATAAGTTTTTTTATTTTAAGTATTCATACCATACACAATACGATCATTCTATTTTTATAATTTGAATCTTCTTTTAGTAAATCTTTTTTATTATTGAATACTGATAAAATCAGACTCATTTTTATATAAAAAAATAACATAAATATATTACGTTATTTTTTAACACACTGAATGATGATGTCAATAATATCCTTTATATCATCTTCACACTCATGTTCAATCCATTGCTTTACAATTCCTATTATTCCTTGTATGTAGAAACTATTTATATACTTTCTTTTATTTTCTGGAACATCATATCTTTTCAATATAGGATTTAATAAGTATTTTTCTAAACTTCTATATTTTTCTTGTATTTTCATCTCGATTGAATTGCTAAAAGATGCCTTAAATATAATTTTATTCTCTTGAATAAAGGATAAATACGGCTCTAAATAGTCTTCTTTAATAAAATCCAATGATTCTATTAGAATAAAGTCAATATTTTCAATTGGAATAGAATGGATACTTTTAAAATGATTTATAAATTTATTGTTAATATATTCTAAAGTTTCGTTCAATAAATCATTTATAGTTTCATAATGAAGGTAAAAAGTGGATCTATTTACACCCGCCTTTTCACAAATCTCCTTAATTGTAATGTATTCAATATTTTTTTGATAAAGTAAACTTATAAGTGCTTCATCCATTAAAATAGCAGTGTTAAAATATTTGCTTTCGTTTTTATTCATCGTCACACTGCACCTTTCTTCATTATTCTTCTGATATTTCTTTTGCTAATCTCATTATATCACTGGCATATTTATTTTTACTATTATTTAATATTTTTTTATAAATTGGATAATTGATTCCTGCCCCAATTAAACCTAGAACTCCGATGACCAAACCTAATAAAAAGAAATTACCATTACCGATTATATTCATTGATAAACACATGCCTAAACCAAAAACAAGTGAGGCAATTATCCCAAAGGAATAAGCAAATATCTCAGATGGTAATTTTGCCTTTCTGTCTATTTTTTTAATGCTACAACCTTTGATTCTTTCTTTACCGAATATTCATTTGCAATATGTTCAGCATAAATTTTGTTTGTATTCATTTAAAACTCCTCCTCTTTCTTAATACAAGTTTATTTTAATTGAAAGAATCATTAAACTGAACCACACAAAACTCAAAAAATGTTGATTTGTATTTAAAATCACTTTTTCTTGTAAGAGAGTTCTATTGCTTTATAAAGTTATCATTTCTATTTCTCTAAGAATTTTACATGATTAAAAGCTATTTCTCGATTCAGAAACAACGATTTTTATTCAAATTATAAAAGAGAGTCAAAACAGCACATACACTTTCGACTCTCTTATTCCTTACATTACATCTTTATGAAATTAAATAGTCTAACGCTATCTCTCATACTATCTTCTACCGTTATTACTTCTCAATATTCATATATAAAAGGTGCCTCGTCTCCCTTTATTAGCCGCATATTTACTTAAGACAGTTAAATTTCAATATACGTCCTATTAACAAAGGATCCATTTGATTATCCATGAAATAACCAAAATCCAAATCACTACAATCAAAATGGCATAATACCATTTCTTATGGTTCTTATTCGCCCATAGCATCTCGGCCGTCACCCGACTGCGTTCCCATATTGATTTGGGAATACATTTCATAGTTAAGGCAATCATTGCAGGAAGAAAAATAACATCATCCAGATAACCGAGTATCGGAATAAAATCCGGAATCAAATCGATTGGCGATAAGGCATAAGCAATAGTCACTCCAGCCAACAGCTTTGCTAACCACAGAGTTTCTTTATCTTTTAAAGCAAAATATATCACCGGAATATTCGATTTCAACCTTTTCATCCGCTCTTTCAGATCCATCGTTTTTATCCCTTATCCACTGCAAATTCAGCCGGATTGACATGAATCATAATGTGTTTAATATCAGGAAACGCCGCCTCTACACGATCATGCACTTGTTCAGCAACGGCGTGGCTTTCCCACAATGGTTTATCACCATCCACCTCAATCTCCAAATCCATATAAATTTTATTTCCAAACATTCGAGTATGGAGCATATCAACATGCATAACATCCGGCTGATTTTCAATAAACTGGCGTAATTGGTCTTCGAAGATCTCGTCGCAAGCGGTATCCAGCATTTTTGAAATAGCATCCTTAAGAATATCATAGGACACTTTCAAAATAAACAGACAGATTACAACACTTGCCATGCTATCAAGCACCGGGAATCCCAGCATGGCACCACCGATTCCAATCAATGAGCCAACAGAAGAAAACGCATCAGAACGATGATGCCAAGCATCAGCCATGAAAGCAGTAGAATTGATCTTCTTAGCATAATAGCGAGTATACCAATACATTCCTTCCTTTCCAAAAATAGAGATAACAGCTGCAATTAAGGCAATTGCTCCCGGAATAGCAAGGGTTTCGTAATGTCCTTGGAGAATATTCTTCATGCCGGCTATACCGACACCCACTCCCGTCAGCAACAACATCAATCCTAAAATTAATGAAGCGACACACTCAAATCGCTCATGTCCATAGGGGTGTGCTTTATCCGCTTCTTTTTTTGAAAACTTCACTCCAAAATAGGCAATAACCGTTGTCAGCACATCAGAGAACGAATGAATTGCATCTGAAATCATTGCCCCGGAGTGACCAAATATCCCTGCAATCATTTTAAATCCTGATAGAATTGTATTTCCAAATATACTTACCAGCGACAACTTTCGAATAATCCGTTTTTCTTCTACTGCTGATTGTGCAGTATTTACAATAGTCTGTTTTTCTTTGTTGGTTGTCATAAAAGAATCCTCCTTTGTCCATTTAAATGGCAATAATGATTTCTCTTATTGGCACCCCATTAGAGATGTACTGTTCCATAAAACTAAAAAACACCTATGGAACATACAACTGTCCCACAGGTGCATACATACACTCTGCTGCCACATATTGTGGCCCGGCCCCATGACCTTAAAGGTTCATCGCCTGCTCAGTTTGTACTGTTGGTCTCGCATTCCATTTGGAATGTAATGCAGTGCAAAGAGTAATTAGATTATATAGTATAATGTATGTCATCGTCAAGGACTATGTTACAAAGGATAACTTTTCATTGTCTTTTTTATTGACTTACTGTGCATTTAATATATTCATTGATATTTTTCAATGCGACAAATTGCTCATTTGTTATCCCCTACTCTCCTTCTTTAAACAAATATAGAGGCAGATTTTAATTTCTTCAAGTTTCTTTTTCCGCATTCTCCTTTTCATAGAGAGAAAAATATAAAATCCCTCTATAGAAGGCGCTGTCAATCCATTCTTATTAGATAAAAAATAGTGTTTAATACACCGCTGCCTATAAACCTTTACAACATTATTCTTTCTATTTATTTTATCTTGAAATTATTTATTGAGATGGTAAAATAATATCATACAGCGGTGACCCATACCGGCTGTATCTCGCTTTGCATAAAACATAAGAAACTATCGAAGTGAACTTAAAAAGGAACCCCGGGTTCCTTTTTTCTGTGTGAAAGAGAGGTATGAAAATGAAAGAAAACAAAATGGGAACAATGGAAATCAAAAAGCTGATTATGACAATGTCTATCCCGATCATGATTTCCATGTTGGTACAGGCTTTATACAATATTGTGGACAGTATGTTTGTTGCTAAAGTGTCCCAAAATGCATTAGCTGCTGTCTCCTTATGCTATCCGATCCAAATGATTATTGTTGCTGTAGCCTGTGGAACAGCTGTAGGCCTGAATGCTTTACTGTCACGTTACTTAGGACAAAAAAAGCAGCAGGAAGCTAATCAGGTTGCCTTGCATGGGATTGTTCTAGCCCTTTTTAATTGGTTAATTTTTTCCATTATCGGTATTTTCTTTTCCGATGTATTTTTGCGTTTGTTTACGCAAGATCAGGAAATTCTGAAAATGGGAATATCCTATATGAGAATCTGTACACTCTTTTCGTTTGGAGTATTTATGCAGATTACTTATGAACGCATCATGCAGGCAACAGGCAACCCCATTTACAACATGATCATTCAAGGTCTTGGTGCACTGGTGAATATTGCTCTTGACCCAATCTTTATTTTTGGATTGTTCGGCTTCCCTAAACTAGGAGTCACCGGAGCGGCGATTGCCACTGTGATCGGTCAAATTGCGGCAATGCTTCTTGGTATTTTCATTACACGATTAAAAATAAAAGAAGTTCAAATTCATTTTAGTCAATTCAAATTTCAATGGCAGATGATTAAAGACTTCTACCGTATTGCAATTCCGGCAATTCTTATGCAGTCGATTATGAGTTTTATGACTATCTTCATGAATATGATTCTTGTCACTTTCTCCGAAGTAGCGGTATCTGTATTCAGTATTTATTTCAAACTCCAGCAATTTGTATTTATGGCAGTCAATGGTATGATCAACGCCTTAATCCCCATTGTCTCTTATAACTATGGTGCAAAGAAAAAAGAACGTATAACCGCTACGATTTCATTTACTTTGAAAATCAGCTGTATCATTATGATTGCAGGAATGCTTTTATTCCAGTTTTTCCCAAAAGAACTATTGTATCTGTTTAATGCTGAAGAAGAAATGTTAAGCATTGGTGTTCCAGCACTGCGCACGATTAGTTATTCATTTGTATTTGCCGGTATTTCGATGATCTTATGCTCCATTTTTCAGGCTTTAGATCATGGGATGAAATCATTAATCATCACTTTGCTGCGTCAAATGATTTTATTGCTGCCAAGTGCCTATATTTTAGCGATGACTTTTGGTCTTAATATCAGTTGGTGGGCATTTCCAATAACCGAGATCATCTGCAGCTGCATCAGTCTGCTTTTCTTGAAAATAGTAAAAACAACAACGATTGAACAATTAGAATAGGAGTAACAGAGGTTCTGTATAATAAATCTAATTTCCATCGTTTCATATCTATTGATGATTTTCTATTTGAAAATCATCTTTTTATATTATGTGCAATAAAAAAAGTCTGATGATTAGAAAACTTCTTCTCACCAGACTAACAATCCTTAACGATAGATAAAATCATCCATTTCCCCGTTATCAAAATAAAGCAGCTGTTCTTGTTTTTCTTGATCTCGAACAGGCAGAAAGACAGTTAATTTTACTGCACGATGTCCACATTCTTTGCAGCGATAAACATGCATGCCACACGCATACATCCCTGTAGGAATCTCTGCTTTTTTATTCACTTTTACTAAATTAGCTTTATAATAATCTGCATCATCATGGGAATGATAATGCCCTACAGTCATAGTCGGCAATGCATATAATTGCTTATGTACAACCTCCATAACCGCTTGGCATTGACTGCACCAATCATCATGAAAGACAGCTCTCATTTTCTTAAAAAGGCTCATGGACTACCCCTTAGCTTTAGCGCTGTTTAAAATTTCAACCATCATATCCGCTTTAGAAATACCAGTCAGAATATAATTGCTATCCATACGCCAACGTTTATTCGAAGTAAAGGTATTCACTCTTATTTTTATATCGTCAACAGTAAACAAAAAGCTTACACGGCTGCTTCCTTCCATAAAGCCGGCTCCCCCTCTGCCATCATCTACCCAAGTTTTTTGAATACGCTTAGCGGAGAAAATATAAGGCTGAAACATATTCCAGCGGAATAAAACAGCAATCTTTCCATGCTCGATATCTACAGCTACCAAGCAATTCCCTCCATTGAAAGTTTGATTACGGACAAACCCCTGAGCATCCAACGATTTTTCAAACGCCTCTTTCTTTTTGTCATAGAAAAAGTTCCCGCCAAATGACCACCAAGCTACTGCCAGCACAATCGGCACAAACAACAAGACTACTGCAAGACTCCCTGTAGTATCCATTGCCGCCGCCACAGCACCACACGCTATGACGATCAAAACCGGAATAAATATATAAGCCAATACGTATCCAATATTTACTTTTTTCATTTTTTTATCTTCTTCCATCAATATATTCCCCCTTCATACTCTTAGTTAATCCCACTCTGATACAGTTTCTTTCTTTTTAAATCTAAAGAAATATGGAAAAATTCCAATTTTAGCTCCCAATGCATGACATAACGGAAAACAAATCAAGACAGTTACCACTTGAACTATATCCCGATATGGCTCCTGATAAGATTCCATGCTCATCGTACCGCCGTTTCCACGCATATCAATATAAAAATCGGTACGTGTTAACGGTTCACTAAACTCAATTTGATTCAAAAACGTTTGATTTTGCGATAAATCTTCATACACCACTTTACCAACGGGTAATACGGAGAGCCCTAAATAAATATTCTCTCCCACTGTTTGAACTGAATCCATATTAATCGCTGCCGCCACTTTTTCCCCAGAGGGAAGGGTTAAACTATATAAATAATAGGATTTATAATAACCGGCTCCTCTATTGCGATATTCAATCCCCGGCGACACTACGGTAAAAGTAGGATGTGACAGCACGTCTTCTACACTATATGCCTGATAGATGCTGTCATCTGCCACTCCCCCAATATCCCCGGCAGCCACTGTATGTCTCTCTACATAACTATCATAGGTATGCTCCGTCACTACATCCGCAGCTTTTCCCGTTCCCCAAGCCGCAAAAAAAGCGACACATAAGCATAGCCAGACATCTGCACGCAAACGATAACGTCTCATTCTATCCTCCCCATTCATCTGTTTTGATCGAACAGCTACCCCTCACTCTTATAATTTAAGAATTAATCTAGCTATTTTATCGTTTCCATTTCTAATATCGTACCATAATCTGCTTTTACTGTCTACTTGCTGTTTGAGTATTATTATTGATTTAAAGCCAAATTTTAGCGCTGATTTTCATCTGTTTGCTTCTTTTTATATGAAATTAAATATTGTTTGATCTCTTCGCCTTCATGCAGTTCACAACGATTTCCGATTATATAGGCAGCCGCATCTCTCCATTCTTTAAGTGAGTAATTTTGACTGTCATAACCATAAATCAATCTTTGAATTTCAATAAGAAATATCGGACGATGTAAATCAGAAATATATTCGCAGCCCAAGTCATTGACGATTTGTTCTATTAAATGTTTTGAAGTTCTCATAAGTTTTCCCCTTGTTGTGTGGATGGTTTCATTTTGTCATAAATAAAGGTCGTATAGTACACTTTATGAACGAGCATATTTTAATTCTTTTTAACTTGTTTTTTATAAAAATCCAGGATATTCACCTATATAAATAGCATTTGACTTTACTTCTCAATTATGTTTATATAATGTTATATAAACACACATTTAAGCATTCAAATAGTGTACAACTTGATTTTCTTTTTATTCGCAATGATTATTTATCTATTTAAAAATATAAACCCAAATACATAAAAACACTTCACCTAAAATGAAGTGTTTTGTTTATTTGTTTTTACTTTTCCATCATTTCCGGAGTATAGATCTGATATTGGTTACGCCCGCTTTCCTTTGCCTGATATAATGCCAAATCACTTTGACGCATCAGTTGATCAATGGAAAGATGAGGATCATCAGTTTGGGCAATTCCTACACTGGCAGTCGGCAGATTAGTTTTTTCGGCTTGCAGAAATTTATTATCAATCTCATTTAAAAGGTCTTCTACACGTTGTGATAATTGCCTTAGATCACATTTGCCAAGAATCATGATAAGAAATTCATCTCCGCCCAAACGGGTCAAAAACGCTTCTGGGAAACAAATTTTCAACAGCTCTGCTGTCGCAATCAATACTTCATCTCCGGTCTGATGTCCAAAACTGTCATTGATGCCTTTAAAATGATCAAGATCCAAATAAATTAAACTTACAGGCTGATTATTTCGATACTGATTAACATATTCATAAAAGTAACGGCGGTTGTAAAGTCCTGTAAGAAAGTCCGTATTGGAATTATATAAAATCTGCTCTTCCAATGCCCTTTCTGCTGTCACATCACGATAAATGTAAATTCTGCCGACTAGATTATAGAAAATATCATAAATGGGTTCTTCACGAATTTCAAGCAGGCTTTCTTTTCCATCATTACAGATGGTCACTTCCTTGGTTTTTCCATCTTCTGACAAAACCGAATCAACTAATGTTTTAGTTCGCCATTCCTGATAATTGTGGTTAATAATTTCATCACGTTTTACTTTAAAATAATCCTCAAATCTTTCATTTGCGTTAATGATCAGTCCTTCACTGTCAACCACTAAAATGGAAAAAGGCATACTGCGAAGAATAATCTCCATTTCTGTTCCCATATTCTCTAAATCTGTCACATCATGAGCAACTCCAACCGTTCCGATCGGTTCCCCATCATCTCCAAAAATAGGGGATTTATACGTTTTAAATTGACGCAGCCCATGTTTACTTTTCACTTTTTCGTCAAACAAACAGGTTTTACGTTCTCTAAGAACGATTTCCTCCGTCTCTAAACAGACATACTCTCCTTTTTCATATTCTTCTTTCTTCAAATCCCAAATATAATAGTGTCCTCTTCCCTCAACCTCTTTCTTGGTTTTGCCCACAGCTTGACAAAATGCATCGTTGACCTTTAAGTGAGCCCCACGGATATCTTTATACCAAACCAAATCCGGTATACTATTGATCCCAGATTCTAAATAGTTTTCCGTCAGCCAGAGATCTTTTTGACTCTTTATGAAAGCAAGCAGGCGTTCAAAATAAAAAGCGGTTAAAACTTCATTGAACGGGCTTTCCCACACATCATCAAAATACTGGCAGATAGCATCTAAATCAGATTCATGTTCTTCCCTTTTAAGACAATACACCAAACGACCTTCTTTTTTGCAAGCTGCTCGCAACTCAGAGGGTAAATAACATAACGGTAAGTCAATAATCGCAATATCGCTCTCTCCTAATTTTTTTAAAGATATACTTGAGAATGTTTCAAATTCATGCTCAAAACGCTCCTTTGCAGGTACTTTCTTTAACACTTCTTCCAACAAAAAAGAATGGCTGAATATATGAATCTTTAATTTACAATGATACATCGTTAACTCCCTCCCGCTTGCTTAAAAAGCAAATCAATAAACCCTGTATATATTAAAATAAATGCTTTGTCATCTTTATTATGAATAAAAAATATGATGATGCTGATTTGTATTTGAACTCATGATCATATGTATTAAATTTCATGTATGGATTGTTAGTTTTGAGAAGTCTAACTTTTCTATAAGTAAATCATCGCATAGTTTAATGACAAATACAACTATGAAATACAGATTTCGACTCCGTTTTTATATTATGAAAACAAAAAGGCTTGATTTTCATCAAGCACAGTTTACATCATTCATCTTTTATTATTTTAGGGTATGCCAGACTTAAAAGATGTCCGCTCAAAGCACTTGCCATATATATAAAACACAATGGCAGATGGACAATCAGATAATTCGTTCTGGAAAACAATAGCATCAACATTGGCAAGGTGATGACCGCAATCAAAAAAGAATATCCATATTTTAACTGATAATGCTTTGAAAAATAGAAACTGATACAGACAATCACTGCAGGCAGTATCAGCCAAAGTACAGATTTTGGCTGACCAAAACGATCACACAGCAATAACGGTAAAAGATAAATAACCATAATATTAGTAAAAAGATAAGTCATGCTTTTTTTCATCTTATCCCTCCTGCCTCTTTCTTACTTTACTATAGCACGGTCTTACTTTTTATACAAGGACTCCAAACAGTTTAAAAATTCACCATAATGATTTATCTTATAATCCGCAATGGCATCAATTTTTTCTCGATCTAAATCGGCATATCGGTCATACACATTGATTACCTCCATCCCGGCATTCTTTGCCGCTAAAACCCCTAAATAAGAATCTTCAAATACCAGGCATTCTTTTTCACTCACTTGAAAATGTTTTTGAATTCTCTGATAAATCTCCGGATGAGGCTTTTTATGAATCAGATTCTCTTTTGAAAGGATAACATCAAAGGTCTCGGACAATATGGCTTTTGAGCGAATATTATGATTTAGATGTTCATAAATATCTAACTGAAGTCGTGTCGTGACCGTTACCAAAGCTAATATTTTCCCCTGCTTTTTTAATTCTTTTAGTACCTGTTCAGCCTGTACTTTATAATCGACTTGTTCCCTTAAATAGTTTTCAGAGATTTCCCATCTTAGTGCTAAGATTTCTTTCTCATCCCTACTAAAATGGTATTTCTGCTTTAAATAACCACAATAGGCAAGATAAATATCCTCTTTTTGGTGCTGTTGTAAAAAGTGGTCACGTTCTTGCTGAATTATATCCAACGCTATTTTTTGCTTTCCTAAAGTTTCAATCAGCTTTTGGTCGGTGATGTTCCAAACACCGATAGAATCAATCAATGTTCCGTCCATATCAAAAATAAATATTTTCTTCTCTTTTAAAGCTAAACTATCTAACGATCTCATAAACTCTCCTTGTTTCTTTATACTATAATCGTATTTAATATGTTAAAATAATAATGAAATGGGGGCATATAAATGAAAAAAATAGCTGTCATCTCTGACATTCATGGCAACTTAGAAGCCATTCAAACCGTATTGACCGATATTAAAAAACGCGGTATCAGCGATATCTATTGTTTAGGTGATCTTGTCACAAAAGGCAGTCACCCCAATGAATGCATTGATCTGATAAAGGCACATTGTCAGGTGGTCCTGCGTGGAAATACAGACCGTTTCATTAGCGATGATCACGACGAATCTACTTTAAATGACTTAGCAAAAAAGCGAATAGAATGGAATCGTCATTTACTCACACAAGAAAATCTTCTTTACCTAAAATCTTTGCCTTTTTCTTATGAGTTTTATATGAGCGGTCAATTAGTCCGTCTCTTTCACGCTTCTCCTTTAAAAGATGACTTAGCGATCTCCCACTTAGACCCCCTGTCAGTAAAAAGAACGCAATTTGAAGCCAGTCCTCATACTTTATCGCAAAATACTGCCGATATCGTATTGTTTGGGCACACCCATTATCAAATCATGGAAAAGCTATACTGCCGTACTCTTATTAACGTTGGAAGTGTCGGCAACTCGCTTGACCTTATACGTGATCCTGTCCTTGATGGAAAAACGGAAGAAACAGTTCATGCCCATTATTTGATATTAGAGGGCGATTTAATGCCTTCCGATGGAGCCATTAGCTTCCAATTTGTCAGTCTGCCTTATGCTGTCCATAAAGAATTGAATGATTTGGAAATGAACTTGGAACCTGAAGAATACCGCTTAGAACTAGAAAAAGGGCTTTATCGGGACATGTCTCGTTTAGCCGGCAAAATCAAACATTGATCATTGGGTCAATGTTTTTAAATGCATCAATAGTGTGTTCTCTAATATCTCATAGCGACGAAGATTATTCCATGTTTTTTCTGCTTCCAATTTGCCGATGCTTCTTTCTTCTTGCTCGTCACTTTGCAGGCGAGTCAGATTGTAAGCAAGCCATTCCAACTTATTTTTAAAATTATAATGATAAATATGTTCCCAATCAATTATAGGCAATCGATGAATTTCATAGTAAGCCTTCACAACCTGATCGAATAATTCTACTTTAAAAGTGTCTTCATAACCAGCAAAGCATAAAGCCGTCTCCAACAGTTCAAGATAAGGGGAAGACATTTGCAGACATTCCAAATCGATAATTTTAAAATCCCATTTATGCCAAAGTACATTTTTTGGATCTAAATCATTGTGACAAATGGTCTTTAAAGGCGGCAGTTCTGAAGATTTTTCATAGTCTTGCTGCCACTTACCAAGTTTAGCTAAAGCTTGCTGATCCTGAATATACAACGGCCAATCTATCGACAATTCTGCTTTCGAAAATGGTTCATGAATTGTTTTTAATGAGTGTATATGAGCTAATGTTTGTCCGATTAAAGAACAATGCTTTTTTGTAATGGCATTAAACGGTAGAGAACTGCCATTAAAATAAGGAAAGATATAAAAATAAAAACCATTCAGGCATTGACGCTTTTGTTGATAAAACGTAAGAGCACTTACAATTGGAAGATGGTTTGCTTCTAATATTCCCTCCAACTGTTCTGCTATGTCAAAATTAGTCTTTGCTTCTGTTCTTTCCATGATTTGTGGATTAAGAATTTGATTACCCATTTTGACTGTTTGGCTGTAACTAAATAGTTTTTATGCATAAAACCGCCATACAATCGCTCTGGTTCTTTAGTCAGAGGTCCTAATTCATATTCTTTTGTTATGGTGTTAATCAAGTTTAAATCGTCCATAGTCCCTCCTCAAGACAAAATACTGGTCTTTTTTTATTTAGTATAGTATAACTACATTATACATGATAAAAGGGGGAATAAGCTATGATTTTAAGTGTCAGTGAACGTACGGATATCTGTGCCTTTTATGCAGATTGGTTTTACAAACGAATAGAAGAAGGCTATGTTCAGGTACGTAATCCTTTTTACAAAGAACAAGTCAGCACGATCCTGCTTGATAGAGATCATATTGATGCTATCATTTTCTGCACAAAAAATCCCATTCCAATGATGGATCGACTGTACCTTTTAAAAGATTTTGCCTATCAGTTTCAAGTGACGATCACACCTTATCTAAAAGATATTGAACCCCACGTACCGGCTAAGGGAACGATTATTCAAGCAGTCAAAAAACTCTCGAATCAAATAGGGAAAGAACGTGTTGTCATTCGTTATGATCCGATCTTGCTCAATCCGATTTATACG
The DNA here is from genome assembly GCF_000829905.1 of Beduini massiliensis. GTDB lineage: Bacteria > Bacillota_I > Bacilli_A > Erysipelotrichales > Coprobacillaceae > Beduini > Beduini massiliensis. The sequence continues at coordinate 297,197 of NZ_CDPP01000003.1, read as the reverse complement.
ATTGAACATCACATTAAAATGTTTGAGAAACTATGCACCATGCTGGAAGGATATACAGAAAAGTTTATTATCAGTTTTATTGACTTAAAAAAGAACACCTTAAAAAACAGTTATGATTTAAACTTAGAAGAGATCACTGATGAAAAAGCGTGGCAGATTGCCAAAGCTTTTGTCACGATTACCCAAAAGCATCAGATGCAGATCTTAACCTGTGCAGAGAAATATGATTTTAGTGATCTTGGCTTTTTAAATGAAGGCTGTACGAGCAATGAAAGTTTGTATCAACTGACGCATGTTTTAAAAAAGTATCCACTCAACACCAAACGTCCGCTGTGTAATTGTTTACAAACCGTTGATATTTCTGCCTATAATACCTGTCTTCATTTCTGTAAATATTGCTATGCAAATTATGATGAAGCACAAGTCCTTCACCATTATGCTCGTCATGATCCTGATTCTTCCTTATTGATCGGACATCTTCATGAAAATGATATAATTAAAATCAGAAAAAAATAAACGTATATTTTCGTTTTAATACGACCAAACTATACAATGATCAGAGTAAACCTACCAAATTCGCCAAAGATCCGACATGTTTCTTTTTTAAAGAAAATTGTAAAAAAGGCATTGACGTATAAAAAAAGCTATGGTATTATAAATGGGCACTAGAAATTGGAGGTTTAGCTCAGTTGGGAGAGCATCTGCCTTACAAGCAGAGGGTCAGCGGTTCGAGCCCGTTAACCTCCACCATTTTTTTGCCGACTTAGCTCAATTGGTAGAGCAACTGACTTGTAATCAGTAGGTTGAGGGTTCAAGTCCTTTAGTCGGCACCATATTTCTTGGGGAGGTAGCGAAGTGGCCAAACGCGGCTGACTGTAACTCAGTTCCTTTAGGTTCGATGGTTCGAATCCGTCCCTCCCCACCATTTTTTTATTGGGCCATAGCCAAGCGGTAAGGCAACAGACTTTGACTCTGTCATTCCCCTGGTTCGAATCCAGGTGGCCCAGCCAATATAAATTTGACCCGCTAGCTCAGTCGGTAGAGCATCTGACTTTTAATCAGAGGGTCAGGCGTTCGAGTCGCCTGCGGGTCACCATTTCATATAAAAAAGAACGCCCAGGTGGCGAAATTGGTAGACGCACAGGACTTAAAATCCTGCGGACCTTAAAATCCGTGCCGGTTCGACTCCGGCCCTGGGCACCATATGAGATGCGGGTGTAGTTCAATGGTAGAACTTCAGCCTTCCAAGCTGACTACGTGGGTTCGATTCCCATCACCCGCTCCAAATTTAATAATACCTTTAAATAAAGATATCCTGCCAGATATCTTTTTTTGTTGTTTAAATAAAAAATCCTTGATTAAAGGATTTCTTGCTCATATTGCCGGTCCAAAAGCTGTTGGAACGCTTTTAAAGGCATGGGCTTATAGTAATAAAACCCTTGAATATAATCACAGGCAATCGATTTTAGAAAATCGACATACTCCTGAGTCTCCACTCCCTCAGCCAGCACTTTCATGCCCATTTCCTGAATCATGCTCACAAGATGCTTAATCATCTGTTTTCTTTTATCATTCAGTGGTTCTTTAAAAAAGAGACGATCCAGTTTAATGATATCTAAAGCAGAATTAATCAGCACCGCAAACGAAGAATTCCCTCTGCCGAAATCATCGATGGAACAGCAAAATCCCTCCTCTTTAAAACCTTGAATAATATCAAAGACACGGCTGCCTTGATCAAATTTTATATCTTCCATAAACTCAAATTCTATATATGAATGAGGAACCCCAATCTCTTTTGTAATACTTAAATAATCGCTTACAAATGCATGGTCACCAAAGTTATTCGCACAAATATTAAAACTCATCGGCACACGTACCTGTTTTTGATCCAATCCCTCTTTAAGATAGGTACATACACTTCTAAACGTTTTTAAATCAATTAAATAGATTTCTCCAAAGGTATTGAGATACGGAATGTACTCACCTGTTGGAATAATATTGCCGGTTTCATCTTTCCACCTTAAAAGCACTTCACCGCCTATGATTTTACCCGTTGCAATATCAATCTTCGGTTGTATATAATAAGTAAACTGATCATGGATTCTGGCAAAAGTAATACTACGCATTTGTTCCATTTTCTTTATATAACGATCATATTTTTCTTTCGTATAAACTTCAAAACAAAAAGAGCGTTTAGCTAATTCCGGACAGTTCGTTCTCATCATCGATGCCTTGTTGACCAATAAATCATAGGGCCCATTTACTTCGCTTGGCAATAGAATTCCAAATGACGTATAAAAATTATGTAATAACAGTGGATGAGGGATCTCAAATAACAGATCGACTAAATCCATCAAAAAAGTATCCAGCACTTTATCATCCAATTCTTTTTTTGGATCTTCTTTACATAATATAAAAAAATGATAAGTTTCACGATAAGTTCTTTGCAGATATCCTCGATTCTTTAAAAATTGTTCTAAAGTTTTCGTTATTTCTTCTAAAACTTCATTTCCTGTCTCTAAACCATGAGCGGCAACAAAATAGTCCCAGTTTTTAATATTCATTTCTACAAAAGCATAGCGTGATGCTTTTTGTTCACTCATCGTTTCATAGACTGCTTTCACGTCATTCATATCCCTATCCCCTATCTCTTATCCCCATTATAGCAAGATTAAATCGACAAAAAAAGCACTACTTCACCTGAATGATGAAGAGTGCGCTTCGGCCTCTGCGTATTGTCATTTTCTTTTCATCGATCAGTTCAATCTGATCTTTATAAAAACGCATGGCTTTCTTAAAAATTTCTGTATCACTCGTATGCACAAAAATAAATCCTTCGGGAACGGTCAGCTCGATTGCTTTTTTCATAAACTGCATATAGAGTGTTTCAATGCTTTTGCGATCTTTATTGGCAGATTGGATCGGCAAGTTTGCCATCACCTCATCAAACTGATGAGCATGGGTAAAACGATTCAGGTCTCTTTGTACGAAATGAATGTTAACGCCTGCAAGTTCACTGTTTTCTTTTGCCATCTTAATAGCCTCATTAAAGACATCGATTCCCATCAAAAACTTACAAGGTTCAATATGATCACGTTCAATCAGCAGCGTTCCGCTGCCACAGCAAAGATCAATGACTTTCGCCTTAGGCGTTACAAAAGGCAAAATCAAATCAGCAATACTTGCCGCTACATAAGGCTGCATAGAAGTAGCCAAGGCATGCTTACGATATTCAAAGCGTGGATCATGATACGTATAAAGCTTTAAAAAGACTTGACAGAACCCTTTCGGGGTTTCTCTTAATCTTAATTCAATATCATAGTCTGAGGCATTATTAATTAGTTTTCCCTCTGACAGCGTTTGAATCCTGAGTCCTAAGCGTTTGATTTCATCATTTTTAAACGTATCTTTCTTTAAAGAAGATGTTTCGATTCTAAAGGAATAAAGCCCATCTCCTTTATGCATCTGATTTAATTGTTCCACCAATCCCGAATTGATGACCTGTTTAGCAATTGCATCAATATCAAAGCTAATTTCCTTAAAACCTTTCAGCACCAATAATAATTCATTATAATCACGGATCTTTTCAAGATCACGAACAGAATCTGCCAACAGCAGAATGCCCATCGATGTCATTTTTTTATTCTTTGTTTCTAATTTATCAAATACTAGTTCGCGATTTGTATTCAGTGTGGTTAAGATCACTTTCGTCTTTTTAGATAAGTCAATGAACTGCGGGTGTTTAACACTTCCATAGTAATGAAAAATTTCCATTAAACGTCCTTTCATTTCTTCTTTATGACGCCAGTTCGGATCTTCCAATGTTGTATTTAAACTTTGGTAAAATTCCTCTAACTGCAACAAATGATCTTTTAGTGAAAAAGTTTTAATCGCTTCGATCATCTCATTTTTTACGATCCAGTTTTCTTCCTTTAAAAACAGCTCAATAAATTCCTGTTCATGATCTTCAAGCCCGCAGCAGCGTACGATTACCGCCGCATTTTTTCTTATTTTATTATCGTCATTCTTTAATAGATTGAAAATAAAATCCGTTTCCAATTCAATTGGATTTTCTTTTACGGCATCTTTTAGTAAAGTGACCATCGCTCTAGTATCCTGATGATTTTTGATTGCCTCAATCAATGTTTGTATATTCTTCATGACATCCCTACTTTCTTTGTAATCATAGCATAAATTAGGGATGTTGTTAAGCATTAAAGCCATTCTAACGGTCTTAATTGAGTAGGTTCAGCAATGAATGTATAAAAATCTTTCAGTCTTTTTTCATTGATTTCAATATGCTGGTAATATTTAACAAATGCCTTTTCATCAATTTGATCTTGAACATATAATAGGATATCACTAAAGAAATCTTCCGGATACAACATAGCACTATACATATAAATCAAATCCGCCGGCTGGAATGAAATCGTATATTCCTTGATCTGATCGATCGTTAGATAAGAACGTCCGTACATTCTGACTAAGAAATTGAGATAATGATCGGTTTTGTAGCAAAAAGGATTCAGCCAGTCTAAATAGGTATCGAGCTGTCTGGCATGCAGCGATAAAGACTTTTGATAGGTCATGGTTTTACTAAAACTATCCTGTAAATATGCCAATGCACTTTCTGCCATCCCTAAATAGTAGATTGTCAGTGCATAAAGATATTCAAACTGATGTGATTGCCCCATAATTGCCGGCAGAACACGGTTTTCAACAACATCCATCTCTTTGATCCACTTGTTGATAATCTCTTCATAACGACCTGTTTCAATAGGAAATAAGCTTTGTTCGATCAATTCTGTCAAATACACTTCTTTCTCCTTGGAACAAAGTAAAATTCTATTAGAAGAGATATAATGCTGATAACGATTTTGAACTAAATAAAGATGATGTGTCCCTCCGGTACTCAAAAAACTCTGCTCATACAATTGATACTGTTTGATGAAAGCCGCTTCTTCTAATTTACACTCCAAACAAAAGTAATGCATATTCTCATATTCAAAATAATTTCCATTGATATATTCGACATAGATTCCATAAAAATCATAGATTAAATTTTTCATAGTCCTCCTAATTCAAAATATTATTTTGGTATTGTCCCTGATTCTGATTGGGATTTTGATAAACACTGTAATACCCCGGAACCAATCCATTCACTAATTTTACTACCAAAGGATATTGATAAGTAAAAATACAAGGCTCACTGAAAAATGGCGAGACCACATTTTGCTGAACACTGATTTCAATAACGATTTTTACAACAACATGGTTGATTCCATAATTTTTGACATCTGTTTTTACTTCTGATTTTACATTAGAGATCATTTCATATTTTAGCGGAACTTTGACATTGAGATAAGAAAGAATCGGTACATCCATTAAGCTTGCCACCGGAATATAGGAAACGATTCCCTTATTCTCGCTTACTTCTTTGATGATCCTACTGTATGTATCCTCTCCATCATCCTCATAAGTCCCTCGCATAATATAATTCAAATCTGTTTCAATATGATAAACCAGCTCATTGGCAATTTCATTGACTCCCGCCAGGTTAAAATCAACACTGCTGATATCTCCGGTTTCATTACGTCCGACAATGATCAAACTTTCCTCATCGACATCCTTATAGCTTAAAGTGGCATGATTAACAACGACATTAACAAATTTTTCAACTTCCATTTTTCCGTAATCTTTTGCTTTAGGAATCATTTGCAAGTATTGTCCATAGAAATAATAACCAAATAAACTGATAATAATAACAACAATCAGTAATTTTATTTTCATATGACCTCCCTTTAAAGTATATGATGTCAAATAAAAAACTAATACACATTATCGATGTATTAGTTTTCTTAATATTTGTTTAATTAATTTCTGATTGATAAACCATGCCACAATGACAGATAACAGCATATTTAAAAGCATGACATAAAGATTGTCGACATAATACAAACATACCTGTAAGATCGTCATAATCGCCACAAAAATAATCAGACGATAATTATATTTAATTCTGTAGTAATGTTTATTGATATCATACGCACGATAGAGTGTCAGTACCAAAAATGATACAAACGTAGAAATAACGGCGGCATGCAGACCCAGCCAAGTAATCAAAGCAAAATGCACCACCAGATTGACAGCTGCGGCAATAAATGAAGTTACTCCCGCTTTTTTCGATTCCTTGCATACGACATAAACACTGCCATAAAACGCAGCAATGCAAGAGAGATAGGTGGATACAATCAGTAACGGCATGTAATTGATTGCTTCAAAATAAGAAGCACCTCTTACCAAGACTTTAAACACAAACGGTGAAAAAGCAATCAAAAGCAGCACCCCGCCGGATAATAATTTAAACAACTGGGCAAACATCCGTGAATAATACTTTTCTTGTCCGCTTTTATTGGCATTCCTTGAAGCCGACTCTGTCCAAGCTAAGTTAAACGCCTGATAAAACATATTAAACATATTCGGGATTTTATAGGCAGTCGCATAAATACCCTGTGCCGCCTGACCTAATATCGCCACGATAATGACTTTGTCAGAAAAATTAATCACAAACCAAGAAATAGCATTGGGAATCAACGGTAAAGAATAACGAAGCAGTTTTCCAAGATATTCCTGATCAAAATAACGCAAACGGATATAACGATGCAGTTTTTCATGCCAGATCAGATACGCCAAAGCAACAATATCCGGCACCAGTAAAGATAGCATATAACCATCTACACCGGCTTTTAATACCATCATCGTGATCACCATCATGATAAAATTCACAACAACCGAAATAATACTATTTAATGCATATTGGGCATTCTTTCCTAAACCACGGACCACATTCCTAAAAAATAAAATCAGGGTCTCAATCCCCACGTAAACGGAAAGCACGATTCTTAACATTGGGGTATTCAATCCATTAATCGGAATGAAATACATCACTACCATCGATATCAATGACAAAAGCAAAACCAGAAAATAGCCTGTAGAAATATAACGCTTTTTCTGTTCTTCATTTTTAGCGTCAATCAGATAGCGGAAAACCCCATTTTCCAATTGTAAAGTTAATACCGGAACGACTAATCCTAAAATGATTGTCGTTACATAATCTACCCCACCAAACTCCTCAACATTTAAGTATGAGCTGTAAATTGGGATCGTAAGAACAGTGAAAATTTTTGGCAACACCATCCCAATTGCAAGTATGAGGGTATTTTTTATTAATTGTTTATCTTTTCCCATAAATTTTCCTTTCTTCTCATTCATTATAAAGAAAGTTGCCCGATTAAGCAAGAAAAAGCGGAGGAATCCCTCTCCCCGCTCACTCATAAATTCTTTTTTCAGTAATGATATAATCTAATGGCTGGTCATGTATTTCACCAGCAAATTCCTGTTTTTGAAAATCAAAAGCAATGCCAATCGTTTGAGGATGATATTTTTCGATATAGCGGTCATAATAACCTTTGCCATAACCAATCCGTTCTTTTTTTTCATTAAAAGCGACCAAAGGAACAATCAAGGTGGAAATTTTTTCCGCTAAATGATTGCTTTGAGGTTCCATGACCCCAAAAGTCCCTAAAACCAACTGGTCTAAATGATCGATATAATAAAAGTGCATCCCATCCGGTTCCACTTTAGGCAAAGCAACACGACTGCCCGATGCCAATAAATAATGAATTAGATGGAGAGTATCCACTTCCTGACGGATTGGCATGTATATTCCCAATGGTTGTTCCATATTAAAAAAGGAAGAAGTCAGCAATGACTCTATAATTTTCAAAGAGTATGACTGATATTCTTCCTCATGAACTTCCAAGCGCTGTTTGATCATCGCTTGACGAATTATCTTTTTATCCAACGCTGCCTTCCATATCCAATTTAATCAACTGGTTAAGTTCAACTGCGTATTCCATTGGCAATTCACGGCTGAACGGTTCAATGAAGCCCATCACAATCATTTCCGTTGCCTGAGCTTTGGTCAATCCTCGGCTCATCAAATAAAATAACTGATCTTCCGATACTTTCGATACGGTTGCCTCATGCTCAATAATCGAATCATTATTCATCATGGCATTGATTGGCACAGTATCACTTGTTGAAAGGGCATCTAAGATCAAAGTATCACATTCCACTTTACTTTTCGCATCATATGCATTCTTGCCATGATGAACCAAACCACGATAATTCACTTTTCCGCCTGTTCTTGAAATCGATTTAGAAATAATCTGACTTGATGTATGCGGTGCAAGATGAATCATCTTTGATCCTGAATCCAAAATCTGGCAGTCTTCCGCTACGGCAATGGTAATACATGTTCCTTTAGCCCCTTCTTCGGCTAAAATACATGTCGGATATTTCATGGTCACCAAGGAACCAATGTTTCCATCCACCCATTCCATAGAGCCGTTTTTATATACTTTAGCACGTTGCGTCACTAAGTTATAAATGTTTTTTGACCAGTTTTGAATCGTTGTATAGCGGCACTTTGCCCCCTCTAAAACAACAATTTCCACAACTCCGGCATGCAGCGAATCTTTTGAATAAGACGGTGCTGTACACCCTTCTACATAATGAATATCCGATCCTTTATCAACAATAATCAGCGTTCTTTCAAACTGCGCCATTCTTTCAGAGTTAATTCTGAAATAAGACTGCAAGGGTTTTTCTAAAGTGACTCCTGGCGGAACATAAATAAATGAGCCTCCCGACCACACTGCCCCGTTCAATGCCGAAAACTTATTATCGTTATAAGGAATGACCGTATCAAAATACTTTTTAAAGATCTCCGGATATTCTCTTAATCCACTGTCGATATCTAAGAAAATAACCCCTTTTTCTCTTACTTCCTCCAACATATTATGATAAACGACTTCCGATTCATATTGTGCCGAAGCACCGGCTAGGAAATGTTGTTCAGCTTCCGGAATTCCCAATTTATTAAACGTATTCTTAATTGTTTCCGGAACTTCTTCCCATTTATCCGTTAAATTGTCACTTGGACGATTATAGTAGATGTATTCATCGAAATTCATCTTGCTTAAATCCACGCCCCAAGTTGGCATTGGCTTTTCTAAAAAGCATTTTAATGACTTTAAGCGGTATTCCAACATCCATTCAGGTTCATTTTTAATTTTAGATATTTCTCTCACTATCTCTTCATTCAACCCTTTGGGTGTTTTAAAAACCGAAACATCTTCATCTTTAAAATCATACTCTGCATTGTTTGTAGGAATATCAAGATCTTCTATTGCCATGCTTATTCCTCACTTTCTTCTATCAGTTTGACAAGCCCATTCCATCCTAATGTCGCACATTTGATACGGTTAGCTTGTTTATGTGTATTTTTGAAAGCAATCGCTTCCTCTAAAATTTCTTCATCGTAATCTTTTTCATAAATCATATTCATATACTGTTCAATGATGTAACGCGCATCTTTGATACTCTTACCCGCTAACAGTTCGCTCATAATAGAAGTAGAAGCAGTACAAATCGCACAGGCTTCTCCGTCAAAGCGAATATCTTCTATGATTCCATTTTCTATTTTTGCCTGAATATCGATATTATCGATACAGGTTTCACTATCCATATTGACTCTTTTATATCCTGCTTCTTGAGTTAATTCACGATTACGTGGATATTCGTAATGGTCCATGATAATTTCTCTAAGCAGCATTGGATCATCTAAAGAACGCATCTAAGAAGTCATCCCCTTTCTTACAGGCTTCTACTAATTGATCAATCTCTTCTTTCGTATTGTAGAAATAAAGAGAAACACGCAGCGTCTGACTTACTTTTAAATATTCATCTAAAATCTTCGCACAGTGCTGTCCGGAACGAACGGCAATCCCTTTACTATTGAGCAAAGATGCACCATCTTGAGAAAAGACGCCTTTAATATTAAAAGCAATCGGTCCTGCTCCTTCTTTATTATAAATTTCCAAATTATCCAACTGCGATAACTTTTCAATAGCATAATGACGCAGTTCCAATTCATAGTGATGAATATTCTGCATCCCGATTGCACTTAGATAATCGACTGCCGCACCCAAGCCAATCGCTCCTTCGATATTAGGAGTCCCTGCCTCAAATTTAGCCGGAGCATTCTTTAAGCTGACAACTCCACAGCTGTTAAAGCGGGCATTTGATCCCCCGCCGAAGCGAATCGGATTCGTTTCCTGCAGCAAGTCATATTTTCCATAAAGAACTCCGATGCCGGTTGGTCCGCACATTTTATGTCCGGAAAAAGCTAAGAAATCAACATCCAAATCCATCACATCGACCGGCATATGCGGAACACTTTGTGCCCCATCCACTACTACTTTAATGCCATTGGCGTGTGCTAATGCGGTAATTTCTTTAATCGGTGCCTCAAACCCTAAAACATTGGTAATCTGCGCAATCGAAATAATACGGGTCATGGGCGTCATTGCTTTTTTCACGTTCTCAAGCGTAATCTTCCCATCTTCGTTTAGTTCAATATATTTTACTTTAGCTCCGGTTGCTTTTTCAATCTCAAACCATGGTAAAAGGTTAGAGGCATGTTCCGCTACCGTCACTAGAATTTCTTCATCTTTTTTAATACGCGGATACACATAGCCAAACGCGACTAAGTTTAAAGATTCTGATGCTCCCGAAGTAAAGACAATCTCATTGTGATTGTCGGCATGGATAAACTCCGCAATCTTTTTTCTTGCCCCTTCAAATGCGACATCCACTTCATAACTAAGATCATAATCTCCGCGGTGACAGTTCCCTGAATAAGATGACAGATACTCACATACTGCATCAATCACTTTTTGTGGTTTTAATGCCGTAGCTCCACTGTCTAAATAAATCAGCGGTTTCCCCTGCATCGTTTTCCCATTGAGCATCGGAAAATCTTTTCTTATTTTATATACGTCCAACATCTAATCACCCATTCTTTTTTCAAGTGTTTCATTAAACGCCTGTTTTACTGTTTCATTATCAATAACATCTACTACCGGGATCAAATATCCATAGGTAATCAAACGCATTGCATCATTTTTAGTCATTCCTCTAGACTGCAAATAGAATAAATGTTCTTCATCCATACGCCCTACACCAGCCGCATGACTCGCTTTAACATCGTATTCATCGATATATAAATAGGGACTTGCTTTTGCTACGCACTCTTTATCAAACACCATAATTCTGCTCGTTTGATGGGTGGCAGACTGGCTGTACCCTTTTTCAATATGACCGATTCCATCAAAGAAAAGGTGTCCTTGATCTTTTACTACCCCATAATTATTCATTTCACCATAAGTCGCTTTTGCACTATGTAATAAAGAGACTTCATAAGTTTTTTTATACTGATGGCTTGAAAGAGCCGCCATCTTGATTTTTGCACTCGCTTCTTCCCCAATAAGATGATAAGCATATTTCCCTGTCACATCGCTTAGTGACAATTCAGCATAAGCACTCTCCACATGAGCGAAACGATCGATTTCTACCTCATCACTGACTTTAATGCTGCTGTCGCTTTCATCCAATGTTAAAAGTGCTAAATGTGCATTTTCTTTTACTTGAATCTGACGCTTTAAGTGATGTCCATGACCACCTGAGCGTGTTTCAATAAGCTCTACCGAAACTCCCGGATTTAAAATATAACGAACTTCAGCATCTTGCTTTTCGATTTCGATATTTATATTCACTGAGATTGGTTCACTTGAATCGAAAATAATCGCTGTCTGATCGATCTTAACGCCTGCCGGTAATGCCTGAGAATGAATGTTCTCGTCCTTGATTGAAATAGAATATTCCAATTTAACTTCCTGTTCCATACATTCTCCCTATGCTTTCTTTCCGCAGTTTTCTAAAATGATCGGACGTCTTGCTTCTTCTACTTCTATTTCAATTCCTAATTCTTTTACCCAATCATAACCTTCCTGATCAATTTTTTCGATAACTTCATAGCCACCATCCAAAACGATCTTTCCAGCTACCAGCACATGGACATGGGTAGGTTTAACTAATTCAAATAAACGTTCATAATGGGAAACCATCACACATCCGAAATCATCACTGCGCATGGAATTAATGGCATCGGATACGACACGCAATGCATCCACATCCAAACCGGAATCAATTTCATCCAATAAAGCAAATTTAGGCTTTAACAGCTTCATTTGTAATATTTCGTTGCGTTTCTTTTCTCCCCCGGAAAACCCTTCATTCAAATAACGATGTGCAAGATTGGGGTCCATTTCCAACTCTTCAATGCCTTTGTCTAAGGTACGAATAAATTTGAATAAGGAAATAGGTTTTTCCTGACGTGAATTGATGGCTGATTTAAGAAAATCCGAATTTGTAACCCCGGGAATTTCCTGAGGATACTGCATTCCTAAAAAAAGACCGGCACGTGCACGTTCATCTACTGACATGCTTAATACATCTTCCCCGTCTAACGTTATGCTCCCTTGAGTGACTTCATATTTAGGATGCCCCATGATGGCTGATAATAACGTTGATTTCCCGTTACCGTTAGGTCCCATGATGGCATGAATTTCTCCAGTGTTGACTTCTAAATCAATCCCCTTTAATATTTCTTTTTCACCAATACTTACATGTAAATCTTTTATTTTTAAAGTCGACATTGTATCGCCCCTTTCTAAGTTATTTTAGTAGAAAAACAAGATAAAAACAATGAATATGATTATATTTTTAAGAGAATATGTGATATTTTTTCAATTATTGATTTAATTCATACCCATCCTCTTATAAATTTAATAAAAATCCACTTAAACCAATTGATTTAAGCACTATTAGGATACCTTTTTACGTATTATTTTTCAAGCGGAACGCACCTTATATATGACATATATAAACGCTTTTATTATCAAAAACAGAAAATCCAACAAATTTCTCGGAGATTATTTTTTATTATTGAGAAAAGCACTTATAAATACGATGAAATGTGTTATATTTATAATGAATAGGAGGGCTAATATGGAATACTTGAAGAAACTTATACAACAAATCAGCAGCCGGCGTTTTATGTTCACGATCCTAAACATTTTAGGGCTCTCAATCATTATTTATATTTTATATGCCACTCAAGCCGTTTGGATGAGTTGGGTACACATGGTATTAAAAATCATTGAGCCTTTCTTTGTTGGATTTACGATCGCTTATGTATTCTCGCCCTTTGTCAGTTATTTAGAAAAACATCATATCAAGCGTAATTATGCGATTGGTATTACGATTATTTTAATTTTGTTGTTCCTAGTAGCTATGATTGGAACTTTACTTCCACTGCTGTATAAAAACATCATGGAATTAACAACGACATTCACCAATGGAATTCAGGAATTGGAAAAGATTCTGATGAATTCATTCAATGTCGATATCTCCAGCTATAGTGGCTATCTGATCGATAAGATCAATGAACTCATTCGTCCCGACAGCATCTTAAATACATCGTTAAGCATGGTAGGACAGGCATTATCCATTTTAGGAAATGTGATTATCTATATTGTTTTAAGTATTTACTTCTTAGCAGATTACAGCAATGTGCGCAAGCGCATCAAAAAAGTATCTCACTTTATTTCCCCGAAATTACCGATATATCTTAAAAAAATCGATGTGGGATTAATAGACTATATTAAAGCATTTTTGATTTTATCATGTATCCAGGGAGTTTTATACGGTGGAATGTATTTAATTCTAGGACATCCAAACTGGTTTACCTTAGGCTTGCTTTCCGGAGTCAGCGGTATCTTCCCTTATATCGGACCGATCCTCGCCAATACCTTTGGTTTTATTACTACTTTAGGCTTAGGCACCACAAAAGTGTTATTGCTTCTTTTGATGATTTTTATCTTATCCAATTTAGATGCTTATTATATTACGCCTAAGATTTATTCAAAAAAGATCGAAATCAAATCAATTTGGGTTTTGTTTGGTATCTTAACCGGTTCAACGCTGTTTGGTCCGATTGGAGTTGTGATTGCGATGCCGCTCTTAGTGATCTTTAAGATTTCTATTCAGACCTATCGTGAACAAAACAGTTATCAAGAAGAAAACTATTATGACTGATTCACAAAAAAGGAGCTGTAATAATTTACAGTTCCTTTTCTATTCGTGAGACGAATGATGATGGCGATGATGATCGTCTTGATTCCAACTGCTTAACAATTTTTCAAGTAAAGATGAGAGTTCAATCTGTTCTTGGGGCGAGAGGCTTGCAAATAGATTTTTCGATCGCTCTTCATGGATTTTTCGGACTTCCAACGCTCTTTTCTTACCACTTGGTGTAATTGCAATTTCAACATTACGTTTATCCTCATCTTTTTTATGACGAACGATATAGCCATTGTTTTCAATCTTCGTCAACACTTCACTTAAAGAAGAAGAACGAATACCCACAATTTCTAATAAGTCACGCTGAGAGATACGCTCTTTTTTATTTAAGATCATCAGTATTCTTTCCTGACTGCCCTTGCCTTCATTACGGTGATGCAAGTAATGAGCACAAAGACGCATCTGTGCTAACAATTTATCTGATTCCATAATTTTCTCCTTAACGTTTCTGTACTCTTTATTATAAAAAATATCGATGAAATGTCAAGGTACCTACAAATAAAAACACCTCACAGCAAATCGCTATGAGGCATTATTTATACTGATTTTTTCTTTTTTGTTTGCTTTGTCTTCCTATTAAAAGATACCACAGATGATAACCAATAGGATAAATAATACTAAGATCAAGCAAAAAGAGTTTTCATGAGCTAACATATTTTCCCCTCCCTTCAAGTGTTACATACGCAGCCAATGATAATCAAAAGGATGAACAAAACAATGACCAAAACAAATGGATTTTTTCTTCCTCGACATTCTTCCATCAATCTCACCTCACACTCTTAGTATATATTATGGGAAAATGTATAATCCTCATGTGTTTTCGCCTATTTTATTGAAAAAAATATATAAAAAGTTTATAATAAGACTGTTAAATTTAAGGAGGATCATATGAAACGAAACAAAATAGCTGCGTTAGCGATCGCTTCCATGCTAGTATTGAGCGGGTGTTCAAGCACAACCGGTAAAACAGTGGATGGTCAATCAGCACTAGCTTCAATAAACGGAGAATATATATTTGCTGATGATATTTATGACAGCATCATTTCTTCAGCATCAGGTGCTCAGACTCTTTATCAGGTTATCTTGCAGGAAATCGTAAAGAAAGAATATCCGGCTACAGATGATATGAAAACTGAAGCGGATGTCATGATCAATCAGGTCAAGCAAAATTACTCTGGTAGGGAAGACACATTAAAAACACAACTTAAAAACATGGGATATAGTAATCTTGACGAATATAAAGATGCCTATATGACCTATCTTCAATACTCAGAATTTATGAATCAGTATATTGAAACACATTTTGATGAAATTTTTGAAGATTATTATAATTTAACTTCTCCAAGACTGGTAAGTCATATTTTAGTAAAGATGGCAGACCCTGAGAACCCAACTGAAGAAGAAGCAGCCAAATTAAAAGAGGTTCAAGATTTACTGGCGTTAGGTAAATCCTTTGAAGAAACAGCCAAAGAATATTCTGATGATGGCTCTGCTTCTAACGGCGGAAGCTTAGGAGTCTGTGATAATAAAACAAACTTCGTTGAAGCCTTCAAAACAAAAATGATGGAAATGAACGAAGGCGAAGTCAGTGAACCGGTAAAAAGTGAATATGGTTACCACATCATCAAGATTGACAGCACAGATAAAGATACAATTAAAGAACAGCTGTCGGCAAGTGATTCTGTATTAAAAAACTGGTCATCAGATACATTCTATGATCAATACTTAGAATATATTGTTTTCAATTCATATAATATTCAATATGGAGATGAAACCATCGAAAAAGCAGTAACGGATTACGTAAAAAGTGCGTTAGAACAAAGAGAAACATCAAGACAGGGGTAATGATATGAAAAAAACAATGATAATTGCAGCAGTGGCGTTACTTCTTAGTGGGTGCACCTCTAATAAAACCACAATTACTTCAAAAGTAACAGGTGGTGATAACCTCGCTGTTAAGACAGAAAACGGAATTGAACTGACAAAACAAACGATTTATGAAAGCTTGCTTTCTACTTACGGAGCCAGCAAAGTAGTCAACGATGCATTATTGAAAGCCGCAAACATTGAAGTGACCGATACAGAAGCGATCAGCAACAAAGTAAATGAAACGATCAAATCTTATACCGATATGCTTGGCGGAGAAGATAAGCTGTTGGACTACGTTAAATCGAATGGCTATGATTCATTAGACAGCTACAAAACAGAAATGATTGAACCAAGTGTGAAACAAACATTGATGATACAAAAATATATCGAAGAAAACTTCGATACGTTAGCGGAAAAATATGGGTATGCCTATATTCGTTACTTCAGTGTAGACAATGAATCAGATGCTATTAGCTATATCGGAAAGATCGATAACGGAGAAATGACATTTGAAGATGCTGCCAATGAAGCAGCAGGCAGTGTACCGGATAAAAAATTAACTTATACAAAAGCTTCTACAAGTTCAGTGGACAGCAGCATTGCAAAGATGTCAGCTTCTTTCACAACTGCTGGGATGTACAGTGTGCCGGTCGCTTTATCTGATGGAAAATACGCTGTTATCAACGTTATGGATACAGATCGTCAAGCTAACAAAGATACCATCGTAACAAGCTTATTAGCTATTACAGAGGTGACTTCTGAAGCTGAAGCCCACTATTTAAAAACATATCAATTTGAAGTTTTTGAAAAAGGCTTAGCAGAAGACATTAAAGGAATAAATGAAAACTATCTTAAATAATCGGGCTGTTTTAGCCCTTTTATGTTAGAATAAAACAGGAGGGATTATTTATGTCAGATTGTATTTTCTGTATGATCAAAGATCATCAAATCAATAGTACTGTTCTTTATGAAGATGATATCTGTATCGCTATCCTTGATCTTTCTCAGGCTACCAAAGGTCACACCTTAGTCATCAGTAAAGCGCATTATGATTCTGTTTTAGAAGCAGACAATGATGCTTTAGGACATATGATTGTGATTGCGAAAACTTTAGCGAATCAAATCAAGGAAAACCTGAATGCCAATGGGATCAATATCTTGACGAATGCAAAGGAAGCTGCCGGACAAACGATCACTCATCTGCATTTCCATATTATCCCCAGATATGATCAAAATGATGGTTTCGACCCGAAATTCACAGATCATCAGGGGCAATGGGATTTAGAAGAAATCAAAAATGAAATACTAAAATAAAAGATCTGGATCATGACATGAGCCGCCTCTATTTGGGTATCCAAATATTGGGGTTCACTTCATTCCAGATCTTTTTCTTATAATTTTGGTTTATAAAAACTGCGGTTTTCTAAAGAGAAAACACGTTTTGTAAAGCCACCCGGTTCAACGCCTTCCAAAGCTTTATCCATCATATTCATACGAGCATCAATATTATCGATTAAATACAGGATTTCTGCTTCTTTGATTAATGGCAATACCGGTGAACCATATTCCATCTTTCCATGATGCGATAAGATCATGTGTTTTAATAAGACAACTTCTTCTCCTTCGATTTGCTTTTCTTTTGCACAGTGTTCTACTAATGCCTGAGCAATCGAAATATGACCAAGCAGCTTGCCTGCCATCGTATATTCGGGAACAATCGGTCCGCTTAATTCAAACACTTTCCCTAAATCATGCATGATTACACCAGAAAACAATAAATCTTTATTCAGGGTTTCGTACTGCTGACATAATGTTTCGGCAATCCGAAGCATCGATAAAGTATGATAAGCCAACCCAGAGACATATTCATGGTGATTACGGCTTGCTGCCGGATAAATCACATAAAGCGCCTGATGCTCATTAAATAATGCAGAAACGAGGGTATTCAGCTTTTTATTTTCAATCTTAGCGATATACTGCTGAATACCTGCCAACAGGTCCTCTCTTTCCATTGGGGCCGATTTTAAATATTTGACCTGTTCTTCTTCACTCGAATCCAAGATTTGAAGTTTATTGACCTTTAACTGCAAATCATCGTTATATTTGATTGCATCGCCAACGACATGCACAACTTTTCCAGCCGTTACCGTCGCAATCTGTTCCGGTGTAGCTGCCCACAATTTTGCGTCCAGCAGTCCTGTTGCATCTTGAAATGTTAAAGAAAGATATGGCGCTTTATTGGTCTTTCCGTTCACTACATGTGTGATGATTGCATCAAATTCAACCCCATTATCTCCCGGTTTTATTTCCTGGATTTTTTTACTCATCTTCATAACCGCTCTCTTTCATTACTTGTTTGATCAGCTGATAGTCAAATCCTTTTCTCATTAAATAAATATAAATTTTATTGTATAAAGGCTTTCCATCAAATTTCTGACTATAGCGCTTAAATGCTTTATCAAATTCTTTTAATATCAATTCTTCTTCTAATTCTTCATCTGCATAGAAATCAAAGGTCGTCATTACTTTATTGATAACAGCTGATGAAAACCCTTTTAGATATAGCTTATCGGCAATCGCATCAATCATTGCCGTACGTGACTTGCGCGAATTGGCAGCATATACCTTTTCAACGATTTCTAAAGCTGTTTCATATTCCTGTTCCTCACCATAGGCTTCTCGATTTTTCTCGATGACCTCATCTTCAATTCCTTTCATACGCAAATTGCTGATGGCTTTATTGATCCCTAATCCGAGTTTTGAGGCTCTTTGCAAATAATCAATAGTATATTCTTCATCATTAATCAGATTCTTATCCATCAAAAGATTAACGGTCATATCAATCTGAATATCATCATAGAGTTCCAGACGATTCAATTTTTCAACAATTTGTTTCTTAGTATAATCCTTAACTGTTAGAAAGCGTAATGCTCTTTGATAGGCCTCTGCTACCTTTTCATGATCATTTAAAGCATCAAATTCATCACGTTCAACTGTTTTTCCTTTATATAAGCCATATTTATTGATAATGCTTTCCGGAAGCTCGAATGTAATCTCATTTTCATCTGATTTCAAAACACATTCATAGCGATTATTTTTTAATGGGAACAAATTCTGTACTTTATAGCTATAGTGTTTATGTTCAATCGCTAACTGATAAACCTTATACACTTTTTCATAAAACACATCATCACTGTATTGCTGTGCATCTAAATAGGCTTGATGACGAATATTCGTCGTATCCATTGCCTGCACCATTTTAATCTTTTCCGCTAAATCTCTTGCATCTGTAAAATAAAAACCATTCTTTCCATCCACGATGACACTTTCTAAATTCTTATCATGGCGTGCCAGTACCACTAAACCGGATGCCTGAGCCTCTATAAAGGTCAATCCCTGTGTTTCGGTAATAGATGCCGATACAAACATATCCGAAGCATGATAATAATTAGGAACCTGATCACTTGTAACCGGTCCGGTAAAAATGACAACATCATCGATTTTAAGACGGCGTGCCTCTTCTTTCAGATCATCTAATGAGGGTCCTTTACCCACGATCATCATTTTAAACTGAACGCCATTCTGCTTTAATAATGCCCCCGCCTCAAGAATCAGTTCGACACTTTTTTCCGGCGCCAAACGTCCTAAAAAGGTCACTACAAATTCATCTTTGATCTGATACTGTTCACGAATTGCCGCTACTTTTTCCTTATCGATATTTTTTTCGTCAAAGGCATCCAAAATCAATCCTGTCGGAATGATATGAGCATCTTTTTCTAATCCGTAACTAATCAGCGCTTCCTTTGTTTTTTCTGAAGGAACGATCAGTTCTGTACAGTTATCACCATAAATACGACTGATATTTTCAATCGACTTTTTCACAATTGTATTGAGTGGTGTCAATCCCCCGGCAACATAATGACTGTAATCCTCATACATTGTATGATACGTATAAACAACCGGAAGATTTAAAATCTGTGCAGCAATTTTGCCAAATATGCCAATCCCAAACTCCGTCTGAATATGAATGACATCCAATCCCTGATTTGTGATTTCTTTCATTCCCTTGAATGAAAAAATATTCGAGATACGATAGCCATATATCTTCTTCATTTCAATCCCCGGCAAACGCAATACATTCTCTTCATCCTGATAATCACTGTCATCAGGCAGTTCGGAAGTAACAATCAGCACCTCATGTCCATGTTTTTCTAATGCATGACGCAAAATATGAGAAGAAGTCGCAACACCATTGATATCGGGTAAATATGTATCTGTAAAAATTCCAATCTTCATAATTTCTATTCCTTTCGATTGATCTGTGGATCCAAAGCAAAGACTAATGCACCTAAAATCAGCATTAAGTAATAGGTTACAAAACGCCAGACGATCATGCTGCTTTTAGCTCCAACGCCTCCTAATAAAAATCCGAACATAATAACGAATGTTCCTTCACTTCCTCCGGAAGCTCCCGGAATGGGGATAAAAGAAGTGATCATATAAATAAATGCCGTAATTCCGATAAATTCGCTCACATGCAGCTGAGCAATATCTAAACTCAGAGCTTTTGCACAGAAGTAAGGCACAATATAAAGCACCGTTAATTTTAAAACATTGATGATCGATACTGTAATCAAGATATTTTTATTTTTCTGCAATACTTTCAATTCATTGCGAAAATCTTCCAAGTGACGTTCCACTTTCATTGCGGTTGTTTCATAATCTTTCACAATTCTCACTTTTGCCCCAATGCGCAAAACGACATTGACAAAAAAACTCTGCAAAGTGCGAGACTTCGCTCCAATAAACAGTCCGACGATAACCACAAAATTAATCGCAAACCCAATCAGTGCCAAAGAGAAAAACTCTGAAAAATTCTTACTGTAATAAGAATACTTAAATAAAACGATGACCAATGTATAAAGCACCACAATCGATTGATAAACAATGAAGTTCATCAAAAGAATGCTTGCCGAATACGAAGGCTGTATCCCCTGCTTATTAAACACATACACCTGTGCAAACTGCCCGCCACTTTGAAATGGTGTAATACCATTAAAAAAGGTAGCACAAAAGGAATTGACAACGCCTTGTCTAAAAGAATACGCCTTATTATAAAGTTTCCCAAATATCGATAAGGCATACCCCTCTAATAAGTTGTAAGCCACCATAAAAATAAAGGCAACGATAATCCAATTCACTTTTGCGTTTCGAATAGTATCCATAATAAGATGGAATTCACCTTTTAAGGAAAAATAAAGCGCCACAAAAGCAAATAAGAATATCCAGACAAAGTTCATGACATATTTTTTTATTATCGCTTTCATAAGGTTACCTCTTCAGTACACTCTCGTATACCTTTCTCAAATCTTCCCCAATATACTGTAAGCTTCTTTTACGTGCCACTTCATATCCTGCTTCTTTCAATTCCGGTACTTCTTTATTAATGATCTGTTTAATCAATGTGATGAATTGTTCATTACTACGCCCCATATAACAATTTTCTTGATCAACTAACCAGCCATCAAAAACAGGAATATCACGAACAAGTACATTCGTCTCACTCGCTAAAGCTTCCAACACAACGATTCCTTCTGTCTCTTCTCGGCTTGGAAAAAAGAACACATCTGCATTTGAATATGCGCCTTTAATCACATCACCGCTGATATATCCCGGAAGAATCACATTTTTAGGCGGATTCATCATCAGTTTTCGAATATTGTTGGTAGGTGCCGACATCAGTTTATCCCCAAACCATATAAACGTATATTCCGGTAATTGCTCTGCTACTTCACAAAAAGTATCAAAGCCCTTTCTTTCAAAAAACCACCCGACACTGATAATGACTTTCTGCTCAGGAGCAAGCTTAAAATATTCTCTGAATACTTTTTCCTTTGCTGCATCCTTTTTAAAATTGTTTAAATTAATTCCATTGGAAATTGGATAAATCTCTCTATGAATATGATAACTTTCCAGCACCCTTTTTGAATAAGGGGTCGGAGTGACGATAACATCACCAAAGTTATACATATGAATCAGCCATTTTTTATAAAGTGGAGCAAGAAGATTGCTGAACATGAATGAATTTTTAAAATCTTCTTCTGTTGAATGCGCATGAAACACAATTTTCTTTTTTAAACGCTTTGCTTTTCTCGCCTGTCGCCAACTGTTATACCAAACGGTATTGATATGAAGGATATCATAATCTTTCGTTGAGCTGTCTTTTGTATATTCGATATTATTTAAACGTAATGCTTCTTCCTGATGCTTCATTGCTCTTCCGATTCCTGATTTGGCAATGGCATTTTCATTTTCAAAGTATAACTTAATTTTCATTTTATCACCTATCTGTATTATACTACATTTCCCTTTAAAACAAAATACAGCTTATAAAGATTTCACTTTGCTGCCCATGGTCATAATGATACTATAATTCCCCCCCATTTACAAACACTATAGGCGGATTGGCTAACCATTTTATCCTATAGGTCATAGAATAGAATGGCAAAGAGAAGAAGGAGTCATAAAATATGATAAAAATGAATACGTTAGAAGAAGGACAGATTGGTTATGTAAAAAATATTAATACAAATGGAAGCATGCGCCGACGTTTACAAGACATCGGCCTAATCATCGGCACTAAAATAGAATGTATTTTGAAAAGTCCTGCGGGCGATCCTATCGCTTATGATATCCGTGGTGCTGTTATCGCATTGCGTAATGAGGATGCTCAAAAAATTATAATAAATGAGGTCGATAGATTTGAAAGAAATACCGATACTTGCTTTAGCCGGGAATCCCAATGTAGGCAAAAGCACAATTTTTAATGCTTTAACCGGATTAAATCAGCATACCGGCAACTGGACTGGCAAGACCGTCGCTAAAGCCGAAGGGAGTTTTTCGATCCATGATCAATCCTATACATTAGTGGATTTACCTGGAACCTACTCCCTTTTTGCTCATTCTGCTGAAGAAGAAATTGCCCGTGACTTTATCTGCTACGAAAACAACAAAGCCACGATTGTTGTATGTGATGCCACCTGTTTAGAAAGAAACTTGAATTTGGTATTGCAGACGATTGAGATTACAGATCATGTGATTGTTTGTGTCAATTTAATGGATGAAGCAAAAAAGAAAAAAATCAAGATTAACTTACTGAAATTAGAACAACTCTTAGGGGTACCGGTTGTGGGAGCAGCCGCTCGTGATCCCCGAACAATCGATCATCTTTTAAGCACCATAGAAACGATCGATCATTATGCGTTTTCCCCTTTAGCCATCCATTATGAGGAAAGCATTGAACAGCACATTCAGAGTTTACAGTCCCTCTTGCCATGCGATACGCAGCCATCAGCTCGCTGGTTAGCTTTGCGATTACTGGACAGTCCCTCTAATGAACGTCTTCATGCATACATCCGTACGTTTGGCAACAGCGATGCTATCTTTGAAAAACAAAGGGAAATACGTGCTTCATTGGAAACAGAATCTTTAGAGGATCAGATTATTCATACCATCGTCAAACAAGCAGAAGATATTGCCAAACAAGTGGTGACGCATTCTCAAGAACCACATAAAGAGCGAAAGATCGATAAATGGCTGACCAATCGAGTAACAGGAATTCCAATCATGCTGATCCTTCTTTGCATTATCTTTTGGATTACCATTTCTTTAGCGAATTATCCTTCTCAGTTTTTATCTACCACCCTGTTTGCATTAGAAGACCAACTTGCATTATTTATGAACAGTATACATGTTCCGGCTTTTTTAACGGATATGTTAGTTCACGGAATGTACCGTGTACTCGCTTGGGTAGTGGCGGTCATGCTGCCGCCGATGGCAATCTTTTTTCCGATGTTTACTTTATTAGAAGATCTCGGCTATCTGCCTAGAATCGCCTTTAATTTAGATCATTACTTTAAAAAAGCCAAAACCTGCGGGAAGCAGGCGCTGACAATGTGTATGGGGTTAGGCTGCAACGCTGCCGGGGTAACAGGATGTCGTATCATCGATTCTCCGCGTGAGCAGCTGATTGCTATTATCACTAATAACTTTATTCCCTGCAATGGTCGTTTTCCAACGCTGATTGCGTTGATTTCGATGTTTTTTATTGGCAGTCAAGGTGGGATTATGGGAACAATTTATGCCGCTCTTTTACTGACAGGAGTCATCTTACTTGGAGTCCTTTTAACGTTTGTATCTTCCCGCCTTCTATCTTCAACTTTATTAAAAGGAGTTCCTTCTTCTTTTATTCTTGAATTACCGCCTTATCGTAAACCACAAATCGGCAAAGTCATTGTCCGTTCATTATTAGACCGTACCCTTTTTGTTTTGGCCCGTGCCGTTGCTGTAGCGGCTCCTGCCGGACTTATTATTTGGCTGTTGGCAAATATTCAAGTAAACGGATTAAGTGTATTGATGCACTGCGCTCATTTTTTAGATCCGCTAGGCCATTTAATCGGATTGGATGGCGTCATCTTATTTGCCTTTATCCTCGGTTTCCCAGCCAATGAGATCGTGGTACCGATTATCATTATGACCTATATGTCAACCAGCAGTCTGATTGAACTGAGCAATCCCCAGTTATATACATTGTTGTTGAATAATGGATGGACTTGGGTAACGGCTTTATGCACAATCGTATTTTGCTTGCTCCATTGGCCTTGTTCAACCACATGTCTGACAATAAAAAAAGAAACCCAAAGTTTAAAATGGACCCTTTGTTCTTTTCTGCTGCCTACTGCTTTTGGCTTTGTCATCTGCTTTATGATCGCAACAATAGCACGTCTGTTTCATCTTATTCCTTAAAAGAACTGTTTCTTTTGGTTCACTCCTGATAGAAATAATTAAATATTCGATATACAAAAGACCTGTTTTTACTAAACAGGTCTTATTAACGTATCGCAATATAAATATCGACTTCTGAATCAGGATGGTCATAACCCAAAAACTTCTCACCATATAATTCAAAAGGTTCACGATTATCCAATTCTTCTTTTGTAGAAAGCATCCAAGTTCCCCATATATAATCAATAGTTTGTGACAGTGTCGCCAAACTGCCACGATGTGTAAAAACAACATAACGCCCTTTAGGAATGATTTTCGTGACATAATGATCATCAAGCCCATCAAAAGAAGTGACTTCTATTGCAAAACATTCGTTCATTAGCATATCCTCATTAATTTTAAAATGAAGATTTTCTTCAATGGATTCATAAATGCCAAATTTACGACCAGACACCATTTTATTAGGCATATTCTCCAACAACAAAAAGAAATGTTCCCATAATCTTTTCAAATCTTGATGATGAGGTTGTATTTCTTGACGAATTCCTGCTACTTTGATCTCTGGAAGTTCAATAATTTTAGGATGTACAGTGACATGATGAAGCAAATGCTCCAAAGATTCTTCATCTAAACGTTTTTTTGATGATATATATGTTTGAATACGTTGCTTGCGATATTGTAGTGGACTCACTTTATATCTCGATTTAAAAGCACGACTGAAAGCTTCCGGTGATTCAAAACTGTTTTCCAATGCAATCGAAATAACTGAATCATTCGTATAAAGGAGTTTTTGCGCAGCATTGGCTAAACGCCTTTTTTTGATGTAGCCTCCAACACTTTCTCCTAAAACAGCGATAAACTGACGATTAAGATGGTAATAGGAGTATCCGGCAAAACGAGAGACTTCTTCTACTTTTATATCTTCTTGTAAATGATTTTCAATATAAATCACCGCTTGTTCTAAAGCATGTTTATAATCCATAACGACTCCTTTTAAAACGACTGCCAGTCAAATATCCCGGCTTCGATTTGATCGATACTTAAATCTATTTCAAATTCCTCATCGGCTTCAGCCGAATGAAGATCATACTTGAGCCACTGGTTTTCCAAGCGTCCGCCCCAGCATATTTCGAGTGTTTTCTCAAAAGGTGAAAGAAGAATACTTTTCGTTGTTCCAAAGCTTTCCCGATAATTATGAAAGCAAAGTCCATTCGGATATTTTTCTAACAGCATTGTTTTTAATTGCTCCCTCGTGATATTCTTCTTATCTTTAAGCTCTTTTTCAATATATTGATAACGTCCTATACTATGGCGAAACGCTTGTGGTTCTAAATGTTTGAATTGAGGAAGTACTACATGATTCGTTGTAAATAGAAGGGACTCCTGATCCTTAGCCTCAACTCTCTTTACAGCAAATTTTCCGTCCATAGTCAAAACCAGTGCCATATTTTCAGCTTTATCCAATAATAACATATTCATATTAAATGCGATAGGCATGTCTTTTATATAATCCAATGCTTCATTGACATCTTTACAATTTTCCAGCAACGCTCTGATAACAATCCAATACTGTAATCCTTTAATCTTAGGTTCTTTCATGTTTTGCAGTTTAACGATTGGCAGTCCACAAGACGTCATCGTTACTGCTAACCCCCATTCATTAATGCCTTCATCTCTGCCAAATTCCAGCATAGAGGTACCCATATGTCTGTATTTTTTGTTGATTGCTGTCTTTACCAATGAGAAATCTTCCTGTTCATATGCATATTCATAATTTCTTACAAGCACTGGCATATGATCTGCTGTGACCTTAGACGTCAATGCGATCTGACTGCAGCGTGGAACCAAATAGCTCATATCATAAAAATAAAGGTTTCCCAATTCAACTTGCAAAGCATCGGCAAAACCTCTTATTTCCTCACATAATCCCGGACACCAATGGTTAAACAGCTCATTTTCTTCTTCAATCTGTTTTAGATCAATCGTTTTGTCTTTTAAGATATATCTTTTTTTCAGCAATAGGTTCTCCTTAATTTTATTTCCTAGCTGATACCCTACTTCATAGGACGTTCCACTCAAATGAAGGGTTCTAGCGACAACAGTCATTTTACTTTCATTCATCTTTTATCTCTCCTTTACTTCTCTCTAAGTTTAACAAAAAGACTTTTCTCATTCATGATAATTTCTGCGGTTTTTGATTTTCGTTCAATTATCCAGTCAACAAAAAAGAGACCTTTCGGTCTCTTGATTACATCATTCTGTCTAAACGTGCACGACGTTTTTTAGCGTCAGCTTCACATTTTTCCATTAATTGTTTTGCATGGTCAGGATTTACTTTCATTAATTGAGAGAATCTGTTTTCAGATAACAAGAAGTCTTGGAATCCAGTGAAATCAGGTTCTTTAGAATCGATTTGTAATGGGTTCTTTCCTTCATCTTCTAATCTTGGATCATATCTCAATAAGTTGAAGTAACCACATTCAACAGCACGTTTTTCTTGTTGCTGATGGTTAGCCAATCCGCCTTTGATACCATGTTCAGCACATGGAGAGTAAGCGATAATCAATGATGGTCCATCATAAGCTTCTGCTTCTTTGAATGCTTTGATTGTCTGCATTGGGTTTGCTCCCATTGCGACTTGAGCAACATAAACATGTCCGTATGCCATAGCGATTTGTGCTAAATCTTTTTTAGCTACTGCTTTACCGCCAGCTGTAAACTTCGCGATAGAACCAGCTTGAGAAGATTTAGAAGACTGTCCACCGGTATTAGAGTATACTTCTGTATCTAATACTAAGATGTTAACGTTTTGATCATTAGCTAATACATGGTCAACTCCACCGTATCCGATGTCATAAGCCCATCCGTCTCCACCGACGATCCATTGTGATTTTGTAACGATATCACCTTTATAGTCTAAGATATCTTTTACTTCTTCACATTTTGATGCTTCGATCAAAGCGATCATGTTGTCATATAACGCTTTTTCTTCTGCTCTATTTCCTTTAACTTCAATATATTTATTGAAGACTTCTTTTAATTCAGGTTCAACTTCATCTTTTGTTGCTTCGATGACTTCTAAGATATGTTTTGTTTTGTAGTTGGCAGCTAATTTCATACCAAATCCAAATTCAGCATTATCTTCGAATAATGAGTTTGCCCAAGCCGGACCTTGCCCATTATCATCGATTACCATTGGTGTAGAAGGCGTAGATCCTGCATAGATTGAACTACATCCGGTTGCATTGGCAATCAGCATATCTGAACCAAATAACTGAGAAGCTAAACGGTAATATGGCGTTTCCCCACATCCACCGCAGGCACCAGATACTTCGAAGTATGGTTTCATGAAACCAACACCTTTAACCGTTGTTGTAGGATATTTATCTGCTTTATATGATACTTTATTGTACATATAATCTGCTAATGGCGCATGTTTTAATTCTTCTTTAACACTTACCATTTCCAAAGCTTTTTTACCACCTTTACCTGGACATTCAGTCACACATAAACCACAGCCAACACAGCTGTCTGGTGATACTTGAACACGGTAAACTAATCCATCAACACCTCTTCCGATTGGTTTTAATACATCGTTAGAAATATCTTCCGGAGCATTTGCCATTTCTTCATCATCTACTAAGAATGCACGAATCGTTGCATGTGGACATACCATCACACAGTTGTTACATTGGATACAGTTTTCTTTGATCCATGTAGGCACTTCTGTTGCAATCGCACGTTTTTCTTTTAATGCCATACCTGATTTCATAGATCCGTCTAATTTATCCATGAAGCTAGATACAGGAAGATCGTAACCGTCTAATTCATTGATAACAGTAACGAAATCATCGAAATGATCATCACCTGTACGTGTACGTGTCGTATTGACCGTTAAATCCGCCCAAGATGGATCAATCGCAACTTCTTCAATAGCATCTTTTCCTTGATCGATTGCGATGTAATTTAATTTAACGATTTCTTCACCTTTTTTGCTGTAAGATTTTTTAGCTGCTGCTTTCATTAAATCAATTGATTTTTCAATTGGTAAAATTTGTGGATTCAATGCAAAGAATGCTGATTGCAAAATCGTATTTGTTCTACGACCCATACCGATTTCATGAGCAATCTTATTAGCATTGATGATATAGAATTTAGCGTTCTTTTCAGCTAATTGTTTTTTGATCTTATTTGGCAGATAATCAACAACTTCTTCTTTAGAGAATTCAGTATTTAATAAGAATGTTCCGCCTTTACGTAAAGATTTCAGCATATCATATTTCAATACATAGTTATCTACTGAACAAGAAACGAAATCTGCGTTATCAATATAATAAGTCGCACGAATTGGAGAATGCCCGAATCTTAAATGAGAACGAGTAGCTCCACCGGCTTTTTTACTGTCATAAGCAAAATAAGCTTGAGAATAAAGATCTGTATTATCTCCGATGATCTTGATTGAGTTCTTATTTGCTGAAACAGTACCATCTGATCCTAAACCATAGAATAAACAAGCTGTATAGTCTGATTCTACTTCAAAATTCGGATCTGTATCTAATGATAAATGAGTAATGTCATCTTTGATACCGATTGTAAATCCGTTGAATGGATTTTCACTGTCTAAATGTCTGTAAACAGCGTTGATATGTTTAGGGTTCGTATCTTTAGATCCCATACCATAACGTCCGCCAATCACTTCGATATCTGTATCTTTTAATACAGAAACAACATCTAAGTATAATGGTTCTCCTGTTGCACCCATTTCTTTTGTTCTGTCTAATACAGCCACTTTTTTCACTGTCTTAGGTAAAACATTTAATAGATATTTAGCTGAGAATGGACGATATAAATGAACTTTTACTAACCCGACTTTTTCACCGCGTTTCATCATTTCATCTACTGTATCAATAATTGTTTCCGTAACAGAACCCATTGCAATAATAACTTTTGTTGCTTCTGGATCTCCGTAATAAGTAAATGGTGCATAATGTCTGCCAGTTACTTCTGAAATTTTATTCATGTAATCAACGACGATTTCAGTTACCGCTTCAAAATGTTCGTTTTGAGCTTCTCTGCCTTGGAAATAAATATCATCGTTTTCTGCCCCACCACGTTGAATTGGGTTGGTGTGTGGATTCAAAGCGTTTTCTCTGAATTTAGCTAAAGCTTCTTTATCCAATAAGTTTTCAAATACTTCATAATCCAATACTTCAATTTTTTGAATTTCATGAGAAGTTCTGAATCCATCAAAGAAGTGCATTACAGGTACAGAGGCTTTGATTGCTGTTAAGTGAGCAATTCCACCTAAGTCCATAACTTCCTGTACGGAATGTGAACAAATCATTGGCATCCCAACTTGACGGCAAGCATAGATATCTTGGTGATCTCCGAAGATATTTAACGCACGTGTTGCTAATGCTCTTGCCGCTACATGGAATACACCTGGTAATAATTCCCCAGTGACTTTATATAAGTTTGGAATCATCAGCAATAACCCTTGAGATGCAGTGAAAGTTGTCGCTAAAGCGCCTCCTTGCAAAGCACCGTGAACAGCTCCGGCTGCCCCTGCTTCTGATTGCATTTCAATAACGTTCACTTGTGATCCAAAAATATTTTTCTTCCCTTGTGCTGACCATGCTTCTGCATGTTCTGCCATAGGTGAAGAAGGTGTAATTGGATAGATAGCTGCTACTTCTGAAAACGCATACGCAACATGAGCTGCAGCTTGGTTACCATCCATTGACACATAATTTTTTGCCATTTTTTATAGTCCTCCTTATTGTTACTATAACTATTATACTCTTTAATAAAACAAATTTCTACCACCTAATAATATAAAAGTTGCACTTTTATAATTTTTTTATCATTCTTAAATTGTAAGATTGACCCATAATAAAAATCTGATCTTTCAAACGTAGGAACATTTTGTTGCTACATCTATCACTCTACCCTATTTTTTCATTTTTCACAATGGATTTGCACCAACCAAAATATCTGTTTTTTCCTTCTCGCTTCGTTTCTAATTATACTGGCAGCCTATTATAAAATATGATATAATGTGGACACTATTAGGGGGCCTAGAAATGATTGAAAAGATTCAGGCATTTGATTTATATCTCTTTCAAAAATTAAATCAGAAAACCTTTCCAAAATGGCTGGACCACCTTATGATCTTTATGTCATATATTGGAAACTGCGGTTATTTTTGGCTGTTTGTCACTGCTTATTTTTATTATGGGGCACCGCCGCGACAAGAAGGAATCAAACTCTTTCTCGTTTTGATCTTTGCGACACTGTTAGGACAAGTGATGATTAAGCCCGTTGTTAAAAGAAAACGTCCTTGTCACTCTCATGATATCCCCCTCAAAATCAAAATGCCAAAAGATTACTCGTTCCCATCCGGGCATACGATGTCCTCTTTTGCCTGTGTTTTCATCATTTTAAATTACAATCCAGTCTTAGGTATTCTCAGTTTACTTGTCGGTCTAGGCATCGCCGTCTCTCGCATCTATCTGAATGTCCATTATTTCAGTGATGTCTTCTGCGGTGCTTTACTGGGATTATTCGTCGGTTGGTGTCTGACTCTTTGGTTTTAAACGCTGTTATTAGCGTTTTTTATTTTCACCTCCTAATCTTAATCATACGCTTTGAAGTAAACTCCAAGTCAAGAAAAAAACGATACAATGTTGTATCGTTAACGCTTTTCCTCATAATATTTAATTAGCGCCTGAGTCCCTAAATCACCCAAACCTTCATCTTCCAATGCCTGATACATGCTAAGGACAGCTTCCATGATTTGAAGATCAACATGTGCCAAATCAGCACCCTCTTTTGCAATCTTTAAATCCTTAATATAATGTTTGATGAAGAAGCCCGGAGCAAAATCCTCTTTTTGAATACGTGGTGCCATATTGCTCATCTGCCAGCTTCCCGCTGCCCCTGATGAAATACAATCCAACATATTTTGGATATTTAACCCATTAGCCCGAGCATATGTCATAGCTTCACATACGCCTGCAATCGCTCCGCCTAAAGCAATCTGATTTGCCATCTTTGTATGCTGTCCGTTTCCCGCTGTTCCGGTATAGTTTAATGTTGTCCCTAAAACAAATAGGATCGGCAGTACTTGCTGATAAGTGGCTTCATCTCCTCCTACCATGATGGACAGAGTTCCATTTTGTGCCCCCACATCACCGCCTGATACCGGTGCATCCAAAGCCGATATCCCCTTTTCTTTAGCCGCTTCATAAATCTTTCTGGCTAAAGCCGGTGAAGACGTAGTAAAATCAATAACGACAGCTCCGGTTTTCGCATGCGCTAAAATACCGTGATCGGCAAAATAAATTTCCTCTACATCTGCCGGGTATCCTACCATACTCATGATAATATCTTGATTTTCCACGCAACTGGCAACATCCTCATGCCACAACGCCCCTTCTTCAATAACGTCCTCCACTTTACTTTTAGTACGTGTGTAAATCGATACTTCATATCCTTTTTTCATCAGATTTCTGACCATCGATTTACCCATAACGCCAACGCCAATAAATGCTATTTTTTCCATATTCCCATCTCCTTAATTGTTATCATACTTCATTTTCTCAGATTCGTCATCAGAATTCATTATTTTTTCAAAGTATCAGAGTTATAGATGTGATTAAATAAAAAGTATGTTATAATGGATGCCATAGGTGGTGATGAAATGGGACTTAAAGAAGATATGCAAAGACGAAAAGAGCGTCGCGAAGCCATGCAGTATTTCCGCAGCAACAATGATGCTTTTCTTTCACCTGCACAGTATGCGATCGTCATTGTCAGTATTTTAGTAATCTCACTTATTTGTGGGTTTATCCAAGCGGCAATTACAACCGGAACAACATTTCGCTTTGGCGTCATTTATTTATTAAGTGCATATTTAATTGCCAAGGTAGCGAAAAAGACATCCTCGTATGTCAACCCTAAAGTACGCGTGATCTGCTATATCGGATATGCACTGTCAATTATCGCAACCCCGATCTTTGTGGTGGGGATAATGATTGGATTAAATTATTTGCCCGCCCTTTTGTTGAATCCGCAAATGTGGATACAGGCGTTGACTTCGATCTTACGTCCGGATATATTTGGCTGGATTTTCTATATTTTAGGGGCTGCCGAACTAACGGCGTTATTAAAATAAACTCACTGCTGTGAGTTTTTTGTATACTATAAGGAGGATTAGAGGACACTATGAAAAGAATTGCACAATTTCACAAAGTAAGCTTTGAACAATTTAAAAAAGGATGGGATTTAGGCGGCAACGTTGAAGAAATCTATCAGCAGATCAAACTGCCTAAGCGAGCTACAACCGGATCTGCCGGATATGATTTTTTTATGCCGATCACCGTTGAATTAAAACCACAGGAAACGATTAAAATTCCGACAGGCATCCGTGTGGAAATGAACGATGAATGGGTGTTAAAACTTTATCCACGCAGTGGCTTAGGGTTTAAATATCGTCTGCAGTTAAATAATACGGTGGGGATTATTGACAGTGACTATTTTTATTCAGATAATGAAGGACATATTTTTTCTAAAATTACCAATGATACCAATGAAGACAAAACGGTTGTTTTAAAACAAGGAGAAGGCTTCATGCAAGGAATCTTTATTGAGTATGGAATTACAATCGATGATGATGCCACTTCATTACGTAACGGTGGTTTTGGAAGTACTACAAAATAAATAGACCGCACTCACTAAAAAGCAGATCTGTCTGTAAAGGACTCCGATCTGTTTTTTATTTGATTAATAAAACGAATGTCCCGATAACGATCAAAACTAACCCTAAGAACGCTTTTTTAGTAAGTCTTTCTTTAAACACAAGATAAGCAAAACTAATACTGACCAAGATACTTAATTTATCAATAGGAATGACGATACTCGCTTGACCGATCTGTAAAGCTTTATAAAAACACAGCCACGATAATCCTGTCGTTATGCCCGACAAGATCAAATAACACCAGCTTCTACGATCAATCGCCTTTATTTCATGCTGCTTATGCTGCATAAAAACAATGAGCCATGCCATAATCAGCACAACAATCGTACGAATCGCCGTTCCCAGATTTGATTCTACGTTTTCAATTCCCACTTTTCCTAAAATAGAGGTAGTGCTGGCAAATATTGCCGATAATAAAGCATACCCTAGCCAAGCCTTACTTTTTACAATCTGTGACGTTTCCTTTTTTTGAATCATCAGGGCAGTACCTGCTCCCATAAAGAGAATCCCAAAGACCATGGATAATGTCAGGGGTTCTTTTAAAAAGATAAAAGCCAAAACCATGGTCAAGATTGTACTGGATTTATCAATCGGAACGACTTTATTAATATCACCCAGCTGCAAAGCTTTGAAATAGCAGATCCAAGAAGCACCTGTGGTTAAGCCGGATAGTATTAAAAAGAATAATGAGGTCAAAGAAAGGGTATGGATTGCAGAGAATGACCCCACGACAAAGACCATCAGCCAGCTAAAGATTAAAACAATGATCGTTCTTAGTGCTGTCGCTAAAGAGGAATCTACTTTTTGGACTCCAACTTTCACTAAAACAGAAGTGATTCCCGCAAAAAATGCAGAGAGTAACGCTATAATAACTGACATATTCTGCCTCCTTTTTCTAGTATGCAATAAAAAAAGAGAAACTAATCTCTTTTTAAAACATCGATGATCTCGGCAATATAAAGATCATGGTAATCTTTTTGCGGATAATTCAATTCATCGATTTCTTTATCCAAAAATCCTTCAGGCACGATCGGTGCACGATACAGCTTTTTACAAATCAACACTAATTTTGCTTCCGCAAAGTAAGTCGTATCCTCCGTAAACTGTGGTGTGATTCCGGCTTTTTGAATCTTATCTTCATCTTTTCCGGATACTCTGCCTAAATAACCTAACTGTGCTTTATAATCTTCATCAAACACACAAAGGGAAAAGGTTTCCTTTTCATCAAGGAATTGTTTAGTATAACGCTGTGGTCGAATATAAATGGTAGCCACCGGCTTATTCCAGTTGATTCCTAGTCCGCCCCATGAAGCCGTCATTGTGTTATAACCACTTTTTTCATTTCCGGCTGTTACCAGCATCCATTCTTTACCAATCATTGTAAATGGGTTGCATGTTAATTCTTCTACTGCTATCTTTTTAAAACTCATTTTATCACCTTCCATTTATCCTATTCTGATTTCATCTAAATGATACCACATTAACGCTTGGATAGGTCGATATATTTTTTTATTTTTCCTACATACTGTGTAGCCGGACGAATGATGCGATCGGCATACAGTTTATTTTCTATATTGTGTGCTAACCAGCCGACACTGCGGCTGACCACAAAAAGCAATGGATAAAGATCCGTTGGGATTCCCAGCATATCATAGACCAGTCCGCTGTAAAAATCAAAATTACTGCAAACCTGTGTTCCCTTGATTTCTTTGATTGTTTCTGATGCAATCCTATCAAATAAACGATAAAAGCGATATTCTTCTGTGCGTCCTTTTTCAATCGCTAATTTTTCACATTCTCTTGCCATCAATTCACTTCTTGGATCACTTAAAGTATAGATAGCATGCCCCATGCCGTACACTAAACCGGAATGATCGTTTGCTTCTTTATTTAAAATCTTGATGACCATATTTCGAATCATGTCACAATCTTCTGTCATACCGATTTCTTTCATCACTTCCAGCATCATCTTTCTGGCAGCTAGATTCGCCCCGCCATGACGAGGACCTTTCAATGAACCGACTGAACCGGCAAAAGCGGAATAGATATCTGTCCCTGTAGAACTGATGACGACATTTGTAAAAGTAGAATTGTTTCCCCCGCCATGATCGGCATGCAGAACCAATAAAGTATCCAAGACACTTGCCTCATTTTCACTAAAAGTCTGATCCGGTCTTAATAAATATAAAATATTTTCGGCAATGCTGTAGTCTTCTTTAATATGATGAATATATAAGCTCTGATGATCAAAATGATGTACCTTAACATGATAATCATAAATGGTAATGCTCATTAAACGAGCCAGCAAATTCAGCCCCTGCTCTAAAGTATTGAATGGACTGACATCGTCTGCCTTCTCATCGTAAGCATAGAGGGCTAATATATCTTGCTGCAGTTTATTCATTAAATTAGCCGCCGGATGACGCAAGATCTGTGACTGCAAAAAATCTTCCGGCAAATGGTAACGCAGACGTAGCTGCTGAGTAAAGGCATCCAGTTCCTGTGTGTTTGGCAGATACCCAAATAAGATCAAAAAACAGACCTCTTCATAAATCAAGCGACTGCCTTTATGATCGATAATATCTTTAATACTGATCCCACGATAATAAAGATCCCCGATACTGTCTGTTTTTACCCCCTCAACCATAGTATAACCGACAACATCGGCTATCGTGGTTAATCCCACTAACACTCCGGTACCATCTTCATTACGTAATCCTTTTTTTACGTCATAGTCTTTATAAAGCTGATTTTTTATATCATTATGAAGCAATGCTTTATTAAAAAAAGTACTGATTGACTTTTCCATATCCTCACCTCTTTTGAGATAGTATAACATCAATCAGTAAAAAATAAAATATTTTTAGTATTTTTTAAATATTTATCAAATATAATTGTACAATTTCAAAAACAATCTAACAAAATTCATTCCAATCGCTAATATATCGATCTGCTAACTGTAAAATTTGCTGACGGTGATCCAATTCATCATCATCTTCAATTGCATATACACAATAACCGTTTTTCTTCAATGTTTCAATCGCATGCAAAGCATCTTCAAATACAACGACTTCTTGTTTATCTAACTGCATCAGCTTACAGGCAATGTCATAAATCACGGCTTCTTCTTTTTTATTTGTGTTGTACTCACTGGTCGTGATGATATGATCCATTAACTCCGTAATCCCCAAACGATTCAAACATCCTAAAATAAATTCTTTTTCACTGGCTGTCGCAATCGTCATTTTAATGCCGGCTTCATGAAATTCTTTTAATTTTTCCAGCACTCCTGCTTTTGCCTTTACTAAATGGTCATATTTTTCTTTTACTTTTACACTCACACGTTCTATCATTTCATCACGAGTATAAGGTAATTGAAATCGTTCAATGATAAAGTCGTTCGCTTCCTCCAAAGAAAAAGAACGCATTTCTAAGTAAAGTGTGTCAACATCCGGTAATTCCAGTTCTTCGAAAATCTCAACTGTCGAACTTTTCCATACCCATTGCGAATCTAATAATGTACCATCTAAATCAAAAATATATCCCTTCATTCTTGTCTCCTTTATCTAATGATAATATAATGAAATAAATTGAATTAGTCAATAAAAAATGGTACTATGGAAAAACTAGAGGGGGAGGAATAAAATGAATAACCAAACGATCAAAAAAATCATTAAGCCATGGGTCATTCTGGTAACATTTACCATTATTCTAGCGGCTGTCATCTTTAATTTTACATCTGTCTTAAATAAAGTGTGGTATTGGATCATGTTGTTTAAGCCGCTGTATTATGGAATTGCAATCGCCTATGTCTTAAATCTGCCGATGAAAAAAATTCAGCAGTTCATTATGACACATACAAAAGAGAACTCTTTTATTCATAAACGTTCAAGAGGCATTGCGGTCATTTTAACTTTAGTATTTGCTTTTATCATCTGTGCGTTAATTGTCAGTGTCATTATTCCAAAATTAATCGACAGCTTTGGCATGCTGTTTAATAACTTCAGTATCTATTTACAGCATACCGTTACCTATATCAATGAAGTATTGGAGTATTTCCATATCGATTATGATGCATCTAAATCACAGATTGTCCAATATCTTAATACATTAAGATGGGATGATATTTTAAAAAACGGTGCTAAATGGCTGGGGGTTGGAGCAAGCAGTGTCATCAATACATCGGTTAACTTCATCGGTTCATTTGGAACTTGGTTTACTGCTTTCATGATCAGCTTATACCTATTAAATTCAAAAGAAGAATATATTATTCAATTAAAAAAGGTGATCGTTGCTATTTTTAGAGATCGTCCGGCACAATATATTTTCCGTATCGGTAAAAAAGCGAATGCGATCTTTGCCGGTTTTATCGGCGGACAATTGGTAGAAGCTGTGATTTTAGGAGTGCTTTGCTATATTGGGATGTTAATCTTCCGTTTTCCATTCCCGGAACTTATTTCTGCCATTGTTGCCCTGACGAGCCTAGTGCCAATGTTTGGGGCTATGTTTGGAATGGCTTTTGGATGTTTGCTGATCTTTGCAATTAATCCCATACAATCGATCTGGTTCATTGTTTATTTTCAGATCTTACAGCAGTTTGAAGGAAATGTGATTTATCCTCGTGTTGTGGGTGGATCGGTAGGCATTTCCGGTATCTATGTATTACTTTCGTTAATTATCTTTGGTGGACTGTTCGGGCTCATCGGAATGTTAGTGGCTGTTCCGCTAACTGCCTTGCTTTATTCAATGGTGAGTGAATTTGTTCATAGTCAGCTGCAAAAGAAACGTGCGTACGTGGATGAAAATGATTATTATATTTTACCGGAAGAAGCAACAGATTCAGAGAAATAAATTTTATCATCATATAATAGCTTAAAATGGATATCAAAGTAAGATATCCATTTTTATTTATCATGATATATCCCTACATGCTTTGTCTAGCCGCAAAATACATCGATTCGCTTTATGTCCAGTAATTTAGTACCATCAAATGTCAATTGAACAATCCAAGGCATCAGTGATTGAATCTTTTCAAATTCTTTATAACCAAAGGAAGGATCATAATAATGAATGACCGTACTTAACGCGGTGCCATGACTGCCAATCACAATATTCTGATCAGGATAAGACTCTAACACCATCGTTAATGCCTTTATGTTTCTTTCCTGAACCTCTTTAAGAGACTCTCCATCCTTTAATTTATAAGTAAAATCTTCCCATTGTTTCCTGCTGAAGGCATTGAAATCTTCAATCCATCCGTTATCCACTTTTCTTTCTCTGAAATCTGCCACTATTTTTATTGTTAAATCATGCTGATCGGCAAAATCTTTTATCGTATCTACGGCTCGCTTATAAGGACTGGATAAAGCCACATCAATGTGCTTATCCGCTAAAAATTCACTGACCCGCTTTCTGTCCTGCCATCCCTTTTGGCTTAGTTCCCTTTGCTGATCATTATGATTGGCATAATTAGGTTCAGCGTGTCTTATAAAATAGACCGTTGTCATCTCACTTTCTCCTCCATATC
This sequence comes from Beduini massiliensis, assembly GCF_000829905.1. GTDB lineage: Bacteria > Bacillota_I > Bacilli_A > Erysipelotrichales > Coprobacillaceae > Beduini > Beduini massiliensis. Next base: position 258,150 of record NZ_CDPP01000003.1, on the reverse strand, counting down.
TCCCGTTAAAGGATCATTAAATATTTTGATATCTATCCATTGTATTTAAAATTGATGTCTTGCTATGCTAAATCATCGTTCATCTCGATGATAAGGCACCTGATCACAGGTTTCAATCATAAAGTTTAATAATTCTTCTTTCATTTCCGCAATGATTTCTTGATATTGTTCTTCTTTAATCTGATTATTGAGTTCTAAAGGATCAAGTTTTAGATCATAAAATTCATCTGACTCATATAAACGTTTGACATACTTATACTGTCGGCTGCGAATCATGACTGCTTTAGTATGCTGTGGCATTTTCATTTGTTCGCTGGTTCTCGGCCAATAAAGATGATCTTTAGGATGTCCGCCATCCATACAATGAGTTTCGTCTTCTCTGCGCCCACCTTCACAATGCACATAACGGCGATGTTCTTTGATAGCAGCAAAGTGCGAACAAAGGGATTTCCCAAACTGTGGATAAGATAAGGGCAAAGCTGTTATTTCGCTGATGGTTTGGGGAATATCCACAAGTTCAACTAAAGCAGAACGAATTCCCGGTTTTACAGTCATTGATTTAGGAGGCTTTATAATTAAAGGGACTTTTGTTAAAACATCTTCAAAGGTATTCTGATTGATTTCTGCAATCCCATAATCTCCCGCGTAATCCCCATGATCACTAAATAAGAATACCGCCGTATCATCATACATCTCTTTTTGCTTGAACGCTTCTATGACTTTACCGAAATTGTAATCAACATGATGCACCATCGCCAGATATGTTTTCTTGATTGCAAGCAGATCTTTTTCCGACCATTGATATAGCTGATAATTTTCACGCATTCCTTGCATGATGCTCGGTTTTTGTTTAGCTCGTGACGATGTCAGTGTCACCACTGGTGATAGTTTCGCTTGATCAATGCATGCATCATCCTCTTTTGTACAAGCATAATATGGATGCGGTAAGGTCAATGCCAAATACATGCATAAAGGAGCATCCCCATCATAGTTTTTCAAATACTCAATGGCATCCCTGATTTGAGCATCTTCTGCCCCCATAAACCCAACCGCAAAAGGATTGGCATCATCAACGATTCCCTGATAAAAACTATAATAATGCTTTTTGTTCAATCGATGACGGCTAGCCTCTTTCGTATTAGCAGCTTCGATTGCCATCTGCTGTGTTACTCCCTGTAAAATGGGGCGATACCCTTTTTTCATCGGGACACCTTGAGCAATACAATTCAATTCACTATAAGCATCACTGCGATCATCACAATACAAAGATAAGTCCACTTCCTCTTTAAAAACATCATTCTTACCTCCAAAATAAACATGGTAGCCATTCTTCTTTAATTCTTTTAACAGATTATCATCGTGAGCAGACATTAAATGATGCATCGTTCGAAAGCCATTCACATGCGGATATTGACCGGATAAAAAACTGCATCGGCTGGGAACACAAACTGGATTTTGACAAAATGCATTGGAAAAAGAAACAGCATCATTATTCACTAACCTGTCGATATTAGGTGTAACAGATGCCTCGTTTCCTAAATGATGAACAGCTTCACTGCGAAAATGATCACTGACAAATAATAATAAATTAGGTCGCTTGTTTTCCATTATTTTTCCTCCTTGATACCTAATCACATTCCACTTAACATAATCTTATTTTCATTAGTCTATCTTTATTTGAAAATTATTTCAATTTATTTTCATAATATCGATATTTTTATCAATTAAATAAGCTGTCTAATTAAAAAAGGTAATCGTCATAATGCTTCGATCACCTCTTTATTTATTATTTAGACATTTTTTCTTTTTTTATAGATATTAATTAGGCAAAAAGAAGTAATAATCACATATCCATCCAGCCAATAATATGTGTAAGCAATCTTTAAAAAGAAAATTGAAACAACTAAGATTATCATCATGCCACTTAACATGAGTGGGAATAATAAATTGGACCCCCGATCGTTACTTTCTATTTTATGACAAATGACAATAGCCAAAATGGGGAATACAAATTGGATGAAGACTTTGACCATGTAGTATATTTGAAAATATTCGCTGAACAGTGTGGTTTTTGCCAACTTACTATGATCATAATAATTAAATAGACCTAAACAAAACAGTAAGCCAAAGGCAATAATAGAATATAAAATTTTCTTCTTTTTATCCATTTTATCTTCCTCCTATAGACACACTAATTTACTACTGTATCATCGACTGTAAAACTCCATGTCATTGATGCAGAGTTTCTACCTAATGTAACCGTATATTTAGAGCCATATACTGCCATTAATTTTGAACTCGTATGAAAGCCAGTATTATAATTAAAAGATGTTCCAGTTGGATTAAAAGAAATATACTGTTTATCAAAACCACTAGTTTGTCCACATTCTACAAGTTGCCCCCAACATCTAACTGATGGTTCTTTTAAAACATAAAAACCATCAACACCCGTAACAGCTACTAAATTACCATTAAAAAATAAATGCGAGTTTATTTCAGCATATGCACTATAGCTAGAATCATTACCACCAACACCTCTTACATTCGGATTTATTGGTTCATCAGTTTCTTTATCAAAATAAACAGTCACACTAGTTTTCTTAATAATTTCAACCTGCCCGTCCGGATGATCAATAACCTGTGTTATTTCAGTTACTGGTGTCATAATATTAACTGCTTCATTGTTATTGTTTTCAAATTTAATTACTTTATCATTAGTTTCAATTTGAGTTTTAACTTCAGATATTTCATCAAGAGAATCACCGCCATTTGTAGCATTAACTGGGGCTAAAGTCAATAATACAAACAAGGAAAAAACAACATAAATCTTTAATTTTGATAGCATAGTAATCACCTTTACAACAATGTTGTATCCTTTCTTTAATTAAAGAATATCACTAATTTTAGTAAACAACGAAGAATTTCTAAATATAAAATAAAATTGTAATATGTTTCTATTTATGATATAATTTAGTAAATTTAATAAATAAAGGTTATTATAATATATAGATAATTATGTTTTTTATGAAAAAATTTTTTCTAATCCAGTAAAATATTTAGTTAGAACACATTTGTATTAATTTAAAACATATATTTAAGATGCATTTATTTTTCACCAAAACAAATAGTAACCTCAACACCTATATATACTTAAAATTGAAATAATTCTGTTTAACTAAAAAGATTAAATAAGATGCCTGCTCTCATTTAATCCTTTTTAGTTACTATATTAACGTTTTTTCTTCTTTTTATGACGTTCTTTTTTACGATTAGGCTGTACGACAGCCGATTTTTTTGGTTTTCCGCTCATCATTCCCGTCATTGGATTCATACGGGTCATGTTTTCCATCATCGCTTTAGACTGTTCAAACTTCTTTAACAGACGATTGATATCGGCAACCTGCATTCCACAACCGCTGGCAATACGAAGCTTACGTCTTGCATTCAGCACAGATGGATCACGGCGTTCTTCTTTAGTCATTGAATTGATGATAGCTTCGGTTTTGACCATTTCTTTTTTAGCATCTTCGTCATTCACATTGGGAATTGCACCGTTCATTCCCGGAATCATCTTTAATATTCCGGAAATCGGTCCCAGTTTTTGAACCTGTTTCAATTGATCAAGCATATCATCTAGTCCAAACTGTCCTGACGTTAAACGATCCAATGATTTTTTAGCACTTTTTTCATCGATGACATCCTGTGCTTTTTCAATCAACGACATGACATCTCCCATACCTAAGATACGGTCAGCCATACGTTCTGGATAGAATAAGTCTAAAGCATCTAATTTTTCACCGGTCCCGATAAATTTAATAGGTACCTGAGTAATATGACGAATAGATAAGGCACCCCCACCACGGGCATCTCCATCTAACTTTGTTAAGACAGCCCCGGTAATGGATAATTTTTCATTGAAGCTGCTTGCCACATTCACGATATCCTGTCCGGTCAAGGCATCAACAACTAACAAGATTTCATCCGGATGAGCTATTTGCTTAATGTGAAGCAATTCATCCATCAGTAATTCATCGATATGTAAACGTCCGGCAGTATCGATCAAAATCACATCATGGTTATTTTCTTTTGCATACTCCATAGCTTCGCTGACGATCTGTTCCGGTTTTACGTCTGTCCCCTTAGAAAAGACAGGGACATCTAATGAACGTCCTAAGGTTTCCAACTGATCGATTGCGGCTGGACGATAAATATCGGCGGCAACTAATAGCGGGCTTTTCTTATATTTTTTACGAATCAGATTGGCAATCTTACCACCGGTTGTCGTTTTCCCAGCTCCTTGAAGTCCGACCATCATAATGACAGTTGGTTTCTTAGTAAAATTGATTTCCGATACTTCTGTTCCTAATAATGCAACTAATTCATCATGTACGATTTTAACGACCATTTGTCCCGGTGTTAAAGATCCCATGACATCTTGTCCCAACGCTTTTTCTTTTACGTTTTGGATAAAGCTTTTAACAACTTTAAAGTTAACATCGGCTTCTAATAATGCTAGGCGAATCTCGCGAAGCATCTCATCCATATTTTCTTCTGTTAATGAACTTTGACCGCGAATTTTCTTGATGGAACTTTGCAAACGTTCCGATAATGATTCAAATGCCATAATAGCCTCCTAAATATTTTTGATTTTTTCCAGATAAGTATAAAGCTTATCATGATCTTCTGCTTCGAATGCTTCGATCTGGTCAATTAATTGTAATCTTTTTTGATGTTTTTCCAATAATCCTAATTTTTTTTCATATCCTTCTAATAAAGCAATCGCTCTTTTAAGATTATCATACACCGCATTACGTGAGACTTCCATTTCATCGGCAATTTCCGCTAAAGAAAGGTCTTCATCATAATACAGAGTCAAATAGCTTAACTGCTTATCGGTCAACAGTTGACCATACATATCCATTAATAAATTGACACGCTGTGTTTTTTCTAATGAGTCCATTTTATTCTCCCATCAGATTCTTGCATAAGCCATATACATACTGTTCGAGATCAAATGCCTGCAGATCATCCATTTTTTCTCCCAGACCAATAAATTTAACAGGAATATTTAAGGCATCTTTAATCGAAAGGACGATTCCTCCTTTGGCGGTTCCATCCATTTTCGTTAAAACGATACCGGTGATTTCTGTAATTTTAGCGAATTCCGTTGCCTGCGATACCCCGTTTTGTCCGGTTGTTGCATCGACGACTAATAAAGTTTCATGCGGTCCATCGGGAATTTCACGTTTGATAATACGATTCATTTTTTCTAATTCGTTCATTAGATTAACCTTATTTTGCAAACGTCCGGCAGTATCAATGATCAGTACATCTGCCTTTTTTTCTTTGGCTTGCTTGATTCCATCAAACACCGCCGCGGAAGGATCTCCGCCCTCTTTGCCTTCAATGATTTCCACATCCAAACGTCTTGCCCATTCGGCTAACTGATCGATCGCTCCGGCTCTGAACGTATCGCCAGCCACCAACATAACATGTCGTCCTTCATCTTTCATTCGATGTGCCAATTTAGCAATCGTTGTCGTTTTCCCGGCACCATTGACTCCGACCATTAAGATCACGGTTAAAGCATTTTCCTGATAATTAATCGTATTGGTCATCACACTGTCATTTGCATAAATAACAAACATCTTATCAATGATGATCTCATTGATATCTTTAGGATCGGTAATACCTTGTAAGCGAACTTCTTTTTTGATTTCATCTACAATTTTCATGACCATATTGACCCCAACATCACTCATGATCAAAATGTTTTCTAATTCTTCAAAATAATCATCATCTATTTCTCTGAAACGTGCTGCTAACTGATTGATACGGTCTGAAAAACTGGCATTCGATTTATCTAACCCGGCAACATATTTTTCATTTTGCTTGGCTGATTTTCCAACGATCTTCTCTTTTACTTTACTAAAAAATCCCATCTGTCACCCTCCTAGTTCACTGTTTCAGCGACATCTTCAAATTTAACACTAATTAGTTTCGTTACCCCTTTTTGCTGCATGGTAGCTCCATACAGAATATCACACTGTTCCATTGTTCCCGGTCTATGTGTGACAACGATAAATTGTGTTTTCCCGGCAAATTCTTTTAAATATTTAGCGAAACGTTCTACATTGGCTTGATCCAATGCCGCTTCAACTTCATCTAAGATACACATAGGTACCGGACGCACTTTTAAAATCGCAAATAAACATGAAATCGCAATCAAAGCCTTTTCTCCACCGGAGAAAAGCGATATGTTCTGCACCGATTTTCCCGGAGGCTGAACATCAATATCAATCCCTGTTTCTAAAATATTGTCAGGATCGGTATATTTTAATAAGGCACGTCCGCCGCCCATTAAGGCTCTGAAGACTTCATTAAATTCATCATTAATTCGATGGAACGTCTCGTCAAATCGGGTCACCATGACATGATCCATCTCATCGATTGCTTTCAATAAACCGTTTTGCGCTTCCAATAAATCAATACGTTGTGTATTCAAATGTTCATAGCGTTCATTTACATGTTGATATTCTTCAATGGCATCTAAATTGATATTCCCTAAACGCTTGATTTCTGTTTTCAAAGCGAACACTTCACTGCGCGCTTCTTCATTATACACGTTATTGCCATAATTTTCGCTTGCATATTCAAATGTCATTTTATATTCTTCATTCAAATATGCGAGTTTACTGCTCAGCTGTGATTCCACTTTGGTAAATTCCACACGCTCATTCATCAGTTTTGACTTCACATCTGCCATGGCTTTACGAATCTGGCGCAGTTCCTCTTCCAATGCTTCATTGTCATTGACATATCCCATGCGGGTTTCACGCTTTGCTTTAATTGATTCAGTTAAATCATCACGTTTTTGAATGGCTGCATTTAACTGTTTCACAACGTCATTTTCCGTTTCATCATTCATGATCTGATTCACTTCCAGTTTTTCATTAGACAAAGTTTCATATTGAGCCTTTAAACTTTTAAACTGTGATAATTTGGAAGAGACTTCTTCCTCTAAACGAGCAAAAGAAATCTTTTTTTGAAGCAGTTCATTACTGTATTCACGACTGCTTAAATCCAACTCATTGATCTGTGTTTTAAGATGAATGACATTGTTTTCTAATGACGTCATCTCCGTTTGGATATCTTCCATATCTTTTTTATGCGAATAGCTGTTTTGCTGCTGACGGTTTTGCCCTCCGGTCATCGATCCTCCGACATTCACCACATCCCCGTTAATCGTTACGATTTTATAACGATAATATAAACTGTTCGCTAATGTGTTGGCTGTTTCCATGCTGTCTACAATCAGAGTATTCCCTAATTGATTGGCAATAACCGTTGTATATTTAGGTTCATATTCTACAAATTCACTGGCAATACCTAAAAATCCTTTTGTATTCTTCGCCACTAATAAATGCTCTTCTCTAACGGTACGTTTAGACAAAGCATCGATTGGCAAAAAGGTAGCACGCCCGGCTTTATTCTGCTTTAAATATTGAATGGCAGATCGGGCACTGCTTTGATTTTCGGTCAAAACAAATTGAGTAGCCGCCCCTAAAGCTGTTCCAATGGCTTGTTCATAGCCGGTTTTTGGTGTCACTACTTTTTCTAATACGGAAATGACCCCATTGATAGAAGAAGATAAAATTGTTTTTACCCCATACTGATAATTACTGTGGTTTTGTTGTTGCTCTTTTAAAAGCATCTGCTTTGTTTTAAGAGCATTATATTTTGAATTTTGCTGTTCATGAAGTTGGCGCAGTCCTTCCATCTTTTTATTGACTGCCTGACGCGTTGCTTCTAATTCGTCGATTTCTTTTTGTGATTGGTCATAACGTTCGACACGGTTATTATACTCGCTTAATATATCACCCAGCATCTGCTTTAATGAGGTGATTTTATGTTCCAAATCTGCACCTGACTGATTTTCAATAATATGTTTACGTTTCTCATCAATTTGTACTTTGCTGGTGGATAGCTGATTTACTTCTTCCATTGCCTGCATTAAGGCAACTTGCATTTCATCCACTTCTTTATCCAACATCACCATTTTGTTTTTCTTCGTTTCTAAAATGGCTTCCTTGGAAGCTAAGTCCCCACTGTATTCTTGATCAAAACGTTCTAAAGATTCGATCGATGCTTTTAACTGATCCATTTTATCTTTTAATTCTTTGGATTCAAACACAATTAATCCAATCTCAATATCTTCCAATTGTTTTCTTAAAGCTAAATACTGTTCTGCTTTTTCCTTTTGTTTTTTCAAGGGAATGATCTGTTTTTCAAGTTCATTGACAATATCACTGATACGACTTAGATTATCATTCGTTTTTTCTAATCGCTTTAAAGATTCGATCTTTCTCTTCTTATACTTTGCCACTCCGGCTGCTTCTTCAAACATTGATCGGCGATCTTCCGGTTTAGAATCGGCAAAGCTGGAAATATTACCTTGCGAGATCATCGATAAAGAATCACGTCCTAATCCCGTATCCATCATTAAATCGATAATGTCTTTTAAACGGCAAGACTGCTTATTTAATAAATATTCTCCTTCATTATTATGACGGTAGATTCTTCTGGTAATTTCAATCTCTTGATAATCGTTGTCAATATAACGATCGGCGTTATCAAAAACGAGGGTAACCTCTGCCACATTCTGCGGTTTACGATCCTGTGAACCGGCAAAGATGACATCGATCATCGAAGTTCCGCGCAATGATTTGACGGATTGTTCGCCTAACACCCAACGGATGGCATCGGTAATATTGCTTTTCCCACAGCCATTGGGACCGATGATTCCGGTGATCCCTTGTTGGAATTCTAAATTGACACGATCAGCAAATGATTTGAAACCATGCAGTTCGATTCTTTTTAAATACATATGCTCACCCCTTGTCTCAGTATATTATTATATAATAAATGAATTTAAAAATAAAGAAAGAAAAATAGAGGGGGTTCCTCTATCCTTCTTTACGATATGATTTAAAGACTTCTTTTAAAGTATTGTTTCTTTCATAAGGCAGATTCACATAAAATTCTGATCCGACATCTTTTTGTGATTTAACTTTAATGGTTCCAAAATGAAGATCGACAATACTTTTGACGATTGCTAAACCCAATCCGTTTCCGCCAACGCTGCGGGCTTTATCTTCCCGATAGAAGCGTTCGAATATATGGCGTTGTGCTTCCTCATCCATGCCGATCCCCGTATCACTGATCATGACTTCGACATCTTTGCTGTTGCGTTTTAAATTGACGGATATATAGCCGCCCTCATTTGTATATTTGATTGCATTATTCAGCAAGTTAATCCAGACTTGTTCTAAACGGTTCTGATCCCCGCTGATCATAATGTCTTTTTTAGGAATATTCACATCTATTTCAATATCTTTTTGTTTGGCAAATTCTTCTAAAGAAGAAATGACACGGTATAACTGTTCCGTCAACGAATAGTTTTCCACATTCAATGTGATATCTTCTCCATCTAATAAAGTCAACTGCAGCATATTTTTACTTAACTGCGACAAACGTCGGCTTTCAAACAAAATAATATCCGTATATTTTTCTCTTTGTTCCGGAGGTAAGTCTTCATTTTTTAAAATAGTGGCAAAGCCATTGATCGACGTTAAAGGGGTTTGAAACTCATGCGAGACATCGGATATAAATTGCTGACGGGTTTGCTCGGTTTTCCCTAACTGCTGTGCCATCAGGTTAAAGCTCTTGTTTAATCGTCCGATCTCATCATTACCGACATAATTAACACTGACTTTATAATTTCCTTTTGCCAATTCCTGAGTAGCTCGGGTTAAGCGAGTGATCGGTTTAACAATGATATCCGCGATGATTAAGAAGACAACGCTTCCCACGATAAAAATAAATCCTACTGCCAACAGGGCTGAATGTTTAAAAATGTTTTCCTGCTGAGAGATATTTTTCTGCACAAATAAAGTATATTGTGTCCCATCGATTTCAAAATGAGTGCCTACTGTTTGAAAGAAGGAATTTCGCATATCGATATAGCCTTCTTTTTTTTCTTTCAAATTAGAGATAGCTTCATCTAATTTATCCGGTTTTTTAAACTGTCCGTAAACAATTTCCGAATCATCATGGCTGACTAGGATCGCCACATTCAACGATTCAGATATATTAGTAAGCACCTGTCCTACTTGACTATCTTCGACATAGGTCATTTGATTTAAAATCAGCCGCGTAGCATCCTGCAGTTCCACTCGGGTAAATTCCGATAACTCTTCTGAATTGTTTTTAAGTACAAAATAGCCGGCAAAGGAGAAACTGATTAAAATGCTGACAAGAAATCCAAGGATCAGTTTTCCATAAATGGATTTCATCGTCTACTGTGCTTCCACTTCTACTTTATAACCCAGTCCGCGTACCGTCACTACTTTAAAATCCTCGATATGTCCTAAATTTTCACGAATTCTTTTAATGTGAACATCAACGGTACGATCAAATCCATCATAGTCCATTCCCCAGATTCTTTCGATCAGCTGTTCACGAGAGAAGATTTGATTAGGATTTTTAGCGAGTTCAAATACTAATTCAAATTGTTTTAAAGGCAAATGAATCACTTCTCCCTTATAATGAATTTCATATTTATCACCATCTAGCGTCGTATTGCCAATCGTAATAATGTTTTGTGCATTGACACTGTATCGTTTTAAAATGGTTTTGACACGTGCCATTAATTCCGGTGCATCAAAAGGTTTCACGACATAGTCATCAATCCCAAGATCAAACCCTTTCAACTTATCTTCCGAAGTTCCTTTGGCTGTCAGCATAATCGCCGGAATATCACGAATTTCTTTCATTTCTTTCACAAAGTCATAGCCATCCATAATCGGCATCATGACATCGACAATCGCCAAGTCAATAAACTCATTTTCTACGATTTCCAAAGCTTCTTCGCCATTGCTTGCTTCACGAATTTCATAACCTTCTTTATTCAGATAAAACTTGATTAATTCACGAATATGAATCTCATCATCTACCACCAATATTTTTGTCTTCATATATTGCCTCCACATATTCTTTTATTACTATAACTGATTTTTTTGAACTTTATATGACTATTATACTAAGAAAAAAGATTGTAAACAATTACAATCTTAATCTCTTTTCATTTGTTCCTCAATAGCGGCAATCAATTTTGGCAAATCATTGATGGACTCCAACGTAGCTCCACTGGCTAACTGATGTCCGCCGCCATTGAATTGTTCAGCGACTTTATTTACAGATACATCGCGGCTTCTTAAACTGACACGCCAGTTATTGGCTTCTGAGTTTTGAGTAATGGCCATCCATACCTTAAATTCCTGAATATTTGCCAGCATGTTGACATAATCAGAACCACGTTCACGGGTAATCCCTAATTCATCTAAATCCGCTTGATTCAATGTGTAGTAGGCAATACCGCTGTCCGTCGATTCATAGCGATTCAATATGAAACGATTAATGCGAAGATCAATTTCTTTACGCAGATACATTCTTTGGTAAATGTTTTCCATATCGATTCCACAATCCAACAAATAAGCTCCGGCTTTTAATGTACTGCCATCCGTACTGCGATACATAAAACGATTAGAATCGGCAATCATCCCAAAATATAAGCAAGTTGCTGCTTGACGATTCATCGGTTCTTTAAAATAAGCCTGATACAGTTCGGTGACAATTTGTGACGTTGAAGATTTTGTGGGCTCTTCAATATTGATATCCCCGAAGGAATCGATGATTAAATGATGATCAATTTTAATTCTGGCTGCACATTGATGATAATCTTCTCCGTCGATACGTTCATGATTAGCTGTATCTAATACAATTGCCAAAGCATCACTGACATCTTCAAAGTGATCCCATGTATCATCCTCTTCTAATTTAGTAAGCAGTTCTTCATTTCTTTGCCCCTTCAGCATAATCTTCATTTTCGGAAAGTGCTGACGCAAAATATGAGCCATCCCTAATTGTGAGCCATACGCATCAAAATCCGGATTGACATGACGATACAAACATACTTTTTGATAAGTTTTGATAGTGTCAAAAATACTCATCGCTATTCTCCTTCGTTAATGCCGAGTAGACGCACTGTATCACGAACGATGACTAATTCTTCATTGGTTGGCACAACCATGACTTCTACTTGTGATGATGGTAAAGAAATCACACGACTTTCATCACTGCGCTGATTGTTTAATGCCACATCGATATGACATCCTAATGCTCTGGCAACATCATCGATGATCAATGCTCGTAAATAAGGCACATTTTCACCGATTCCGGCAGTAAACGCAATCACATCCACGCCCCCTAATTCCATCACATAACTTCCAATATATTTTGAAACATTTCTAGCATAAAGAAGTCCTGTCAATAATGCACGTTCATTGCCTTCTTTAAATAATGCTTGTTCCACATCACGTGAATCTGACGAAATCCCCGATACGCCCAGCATTCCTGATTTTTTATTGTATATATCCAATACTTCCTGAGCCGTTTTATTCAGCTTCTTGCATAAGTACGGCATGATAGAAGGATCGACATCTCCGCTGCGGGTTCCCATCATGACTCCGGATAATGGCGTAAAGCCCATTGATGTATCAATACATTTTCCATCTTCCACTGCCGAAATACTCGCTCCATTTCCTAAATGACACACAATAATGCGTGAACGCTTTGGATTTCCTAAATGCTGAATCACCTGCTGAGATACATATTGATGACTTAATCCATGAGCGCCATATTTACGTACGCCTAAGTCGGTATAGTATTCATAGGGCAAGGCATACAAATAACGTTCTTTATCTAAAGTTTGATGAAAAGCCGTATCGAAAGCAAAAACATGACGACTATGAGGCAATGCTTCTTTGAAGGCATGATACCCGATTAAATGCGCCGGATTATGTAATGGCGCCAGTTCGCATAATTCTTCTACTTTACTTACGACATCATCATCTACAACGACTGACTGATTAAAATATTCCCCGCCGTGGACAATACGATGTCCGCACGCTTCAATTTCATCTAATGAGGCGATGATATGATAATCCAATAATACTTTCAAGATAAAATCGACACCTTCTTTATGTGTTGGGAAAACATCTTGAACAACTTCCTTTTTACCATTGTATTTAATAACAGCCTGTCCGCTCTCTAACCCAATTCTTTCAACATTCCCCTGAACCAGTACTTCATATCCAGGCATTTTATAAAGTTGAAATTTTAAAGATGAACTTCCGGCATTGACTGCAATGATCATTGACATAATTTTTCCTCCAATTCCCAATATACGTTTATTATCAACGAAAACATATAATAAATAAGCTTTTTTTATAATTCTGAAAACAATTTTTTGCCTTCATCATTTATTCTAACGGAGTTTTTAAAATATTTCAACGAATTCGATTATAACCGCTTTCAAAAATAGAAACAATTTAATGAACATCTCATAAAAACTTTACAAAACCGCAGAAAATATCATGACGCTTTAAAAATAAGCTGATAAACTTGAATGTGTGATAAGACTTGGAGAAAAATAAAAATAGAGCACTCAAGAGTGCCCTATTTCATCATTAGTTTTGAGAAGATCCTTTAATTTGGTTTTGTCCCATTTGAACTAAACGTTTAGTGATTTCTCCACCAACTGAACCGTTAGCTCTAGCAGTTGTATCAGCACCTAATGTAACACCAAATTCGTTAGCGATTTCGTATTTCATTTGATCGATAGCATTTTTAGCTCCAGGAACTACTAATTTGTTAGTACTTGAGTTATTTGAATTCATATATCTCACCTTCCTTTCAAGATTATTGTGTAACTGTTTTAATTTTATATACTTATTTTTTTTAATTTATGTTAAAATATTTTAAAAGGCGGTGTCATCATGTTTCATATCATTATTATCGTACTATTAAAAATCATTACGTTTGGAATTTATTTCTATGATTATTCAAAAACTAAAAAACTATTAAAGCAGGATCGTACGATTAAACGTGTTTTATCGCTTCCACAGAAACTGGAAGTTTATCTTTTTAATATCTACGTTGTCCTTCAATTCCTGATTCCTTTATCTGTCGTGAATGAATCTATCTCAACTTTGATTCATGTTGCAGGATTGATATTAACGTATTGGCATTTGAATCGTTGGGTGTTTGTTTCAAAAAAATCGGTGATTTGCCGCGATGAATTCATTCGTGCAAAAAATATTCAGAAAGCAAGTTACGAAAAACATCGGTTAACTTTTAAAGTTGGAAGTCGTCACTATAAAATCTTATTTCCATTAGTCACAAAAGAACATCTTGAAAAAACAATTATATAAAAAGAAAGGAAGATGTATATGGATTTTATGATAGATTATCCAAAAATGGATGATATCAAAACAGCTCTCTTCATTCAGCCGCATCCGGATGATAATGAAATCGGTGCAGGCGGTACAATGGCTTATTTAGTCAAAAAAGGAGTGAAAGTCTATGGACTGACGGTCACTCAAGGTCGTGGAGGTTCCAATGATCCGGCCATCACTCCCGAAATGCTGGGAGAAATTCGGCAAAAAGAAGCACAGGCTGCTATGGATATTACCGGAACTATCAATTTAGGCGATCTTGGTTATCATGATCAACATCCCGCTACTCATGAACAATTGGTAAAAGATTTAGTCAGAGTGATTCGAGAAGTAAAACCGGATGCCATATTTACAGTTGATCCGGATTTACCAAATGAAATGCACCCGGTGCATATTCAAACCGGTAAAGCATTATGTGAAGCCTTTATGCGTTGTGGTCAGCCATATTATCCTTATGAAGACAATCGTCCGCATCCCGATGCTTTTTCCGTTAAGATCATTGGTTTCTATTTTACCAGTGATGATAATACAACTGTTGATATCACCGATTATATAGAAACAAAGATGGATGCGATTCGTGCTCATCAATCACAAATGGATGAACAGCAAATACAAATGTTTTATTCCTTATTTGAAATGATGGCATACAATACTCCATATAAATATGCGGAACGCTTCAAGCTTTTAAATGCTACACTGACTCATTGTTTTGCTGTTCCAAAAGAATTAAAAGAAAAATTGAATACCAAATAACTGCCTTATTTATTATGGCAGTTATTTTAAGCAATAGCATGAAAGCGCTTTACTAAAAGAGGAGATATGGTAAAATAAAACTATAGATAAACCTTACTTAAAGGAGCGTGATAACATGAGAGTTTATCATTCAAATGAAATTGGAAATGTTGTTGTTTTAGGACATAGCGGCAGCGGAAAGACATGTATTATAGAATCGATGGCTTACCGTGCCGGCAGCATCAGCAAAATCGGTAAGATTGCAGATGGAAATACCCTCAGTGATTATGACAATGAAGAGATTAAACGTAAAATATCAATTAATACAACGGTTGTTCCGCTGGAATGGGAAAACTGTAAGATTAACTTATTAGATACACCGGGAAACATTGATTTTGTGGGAGAAATCAATCAAGCGATTCGTGCCGCTGAATCGGCATTAATCATTGTGCCTGCCAGCAAAGGCATCAACGTCGGCACGATTCAGGCCATGAATAAAACAAAAGGGATGCCCAAAATGATTTTTATTAATGGTTTAGACGATCCCAACAGCGCTTATCAACAAAAATTGACAGAACTAAAAGAAACCTTTGGCAAAGCCATTGCCCCTATTCAAGTGCCGATCATGGAAGAAAATAAGATGGTCGGTTATGTCAATGTCGCCAAAATGGAAGGCCGCCGTTTCCAAGGAGATCATACAGTTCCTTCCGAAATACCAGAGGATATGTGGGATGAAGTCAATCCAATCAAAGAGATGATTGATGAAGCGGTAGCAAATTCAAGTGATGCGTTGTTGGAAAAATATTTTAATGGAGAACCTTTCAGCAAAGAAGAAATTTCTTGGGCTTTGCGTCAAGGAGTGATGAATAATACAATTATTCCGGTACTGTGTGGAACAGAGACAATCGGTATTCAAATCATCTTAAATTCAATCGTGGCCTTTTTCCCATCGGCTGGTGATACTTGCAATTCCTTTATTGTTAATAATCTTGAAACAAATGAACAAGATATCATTGGCTATAATGAAAGTTTAGCTCCCTCTGCTTTTGTTTTTAAAACGATTGCCGATCCGTTTGTAGGTCGTATTTCATTAATTAAGATCTGTACAGGAACTTTAAAAAGCGGTATGACCCTTTATAACAGCAATAAAAAAGAAGCCGAAAAATTAAATAAGCTCTTTATTATGAAAGGAAAAGAACTGATTGAAACTTCAGAATTGAATGCCGGAGATATCGGTGCTTTGACTAAACTGCAGTATACTCAAACAAACGATACTTTATGTACTTTAGAATATCGTGTGGCTTATGAACCGATTGAATTTCCAACCCCTTATTATTCTAAAGCAATCCGCCCTGTTGGCAAAGATAATGAAGAGAAGATTGCCAATGCCCTTCATCGTTTATTAGAAGAAGATCAAACTCTGCGTTTTGAGACCAATCCGGAAACAAAACAACAGCTGATTTATGGAATGGGCGATCAGCATTTGGATATTATCGTCTCCAAACTAAAAACAAAATTTAAAATTGATGTAACTTTGCAAGATGTTGTTATTCCTTATCGTGAAACCATTCGTTCTACCGTCACTCAGCGTGCCAAATATAAAAAACAATCAGGCGGTCATGGACAATATGGCGATGTTGAAATCACGTTTGAACCTTCACTTCAATTAAATACACCCTATATCTTTGAAGAAAAAATCGTAGGCGGAGCCGTTCCGAGAGCGTACTTCCCTGCGGTTGAAAAAGGACTCTTGGAAAGTGTAAAAGAAGGTGTCCTTGCCGGATATCCGGTGATTGGGATCAAAGCCACTCTTATTGATGGATCTTACCATAATGTAGATTCTTCTGAATTAGCCTTTAAAACCGCTACCAGTATGGCATTTAAAGAAGCGATGGCAAAAGCAAAACCCGCTTTATTGGAACCTTTTGTTAAAATGATGATTACCGCCGATGAAAAATATACCGGAGATATTATGAGTGATATTAATAAAAAACGCGGCCGTGTCGGCAACATTGATCATCAAGACGGAAATGTGATGATTGAAGCGGAAGTCCCACAGAATGAAATCATGGAATATGCCATCGATCTTAAAGCAATGACACAAGGACAAGGAACTTTTGAAATGGAGTTTCTAGGTTATGAAATCGCTCCTGAGCCCGTTCAAAAACGTGTCATTGAACAAAGTAAAAAATAAATTTTGAATGAAACCGGTATCTTTATGCCGGTTTTTTGTTAATTCTAAAAAATTTACTTTTTCTCTTTATTTATATCCTCTTTTTTAGTAAAATGAAAAACAAGGGGGATGAATTATGAAATATATCGAACGCGTTTTAAAAGAAGTGAAAGAAAAAAACAGCCATGAGCCGGAATTCAGCCAAGCTGTAGAGGAAGTGCTGGAAAGTTTGACACCCGTCATTGAAGCACATCCGGAATATGAAAAACTTGCGATCTTAGAAAGAATCGTTGAACCAGAAAGAGCCATCATGTTTAAAGTGCCTTGGACAGATGATCAAGGTCAAGTGCAAGTAAATCGCGGTTATCGTGTTCAGTTTAATGGAGCGATTGGTCCTTATAAAGGCGGACTGCGTTTTCATCCAAGTGTAAATCTAAGTATCGTTAAATTTTTAGGTTTTGAACAGGTTTTCAAAAATTCGCTTACGACATTGCCAATCGGTGGTGGCAAAGGCGGATCGGACTTTAACCCACAAGGAAAATCAGACGCTGAAATTATGCGTTTTTGTCAAAGTTTTATGACAGAGTTGTATCGTCATATCGGACCGGATGTTGATGTTCCGGCTGGAGATATCGGTGTTGGTGCTCGTGAAATCGGTTATTTATACGGACAATACCGTCGTATTCGCGGTGCATTTGAAAATGGGGTCTTAACCGGAAAACCATTGCCATATGGCGGAAGTTTGATTCGTCCGGAAGCAACCGGTTTTGGTGCTATGTATTATGCTCAAGAAGTACTTAAAGAAAAAGGGGAAAGCTTTGAAGGGAAAACCATCATTCTTTCCGGTTACGGAAACGTAGCATGGGGTGTTTGTTTAAAAGCAAAAGAATTAGGGGCAAAAGTTATTTCAATCTCTGGAAGAGATGGGTATATTTATGATCCAAACGGAATTAATACGGATGAAAAAATCAATTTTTTAGTCAAGATCAGAGAATCTAATGACGTTAAATTAGCGGATTATGCTAAAGAATTTAATTGTGAATTTTTCCCAAATCAAAAACCATGGGGGCTTAAAGGCGATATTGCCATGCCTTGTGCAACGCAAAATGAAATTGGTTTAGAAGAAGCAGAACAATTGGCAAAAAACGGTGTACGCTATGTCATTGAAGGAGCCAATATGCCAACGCGTCCGGAAGCGATGAATTTCTTTAAAGCAAATAAAATCATCTTGGGTCCTGCCAAAGCAGCAAATGCCGGAGGAGTTGCGGTTTCCGCTTTGGAAATGGCACAAAACTCAATGCGTTATAGCTGGACCAAAGAAGAAGTTGATGAAAAATTAAAACAGATCATGCAGAATATTCATGCTGCCAGCAAAGCAGCAAGTGAAAAATATGGTTTAGGTTATGATCTTGTTGCCGGAGCAAATATTGCCGGATTTGAAAAAGTCGTAGCGGCCATGATCTCACAAGGAATTTACTAAAATAAAAAAAGCAGACAGATCGTCCGCTATATGATTGGCAAACAAAGAAGAGTGGTCATTCTTTGTTTGTCTTTTTTTATTAATGTTTATATTTTTTAAAAATCTAAGAACCGGTAGATTTATAATGCTTTAATCCAAAATGCCACAACATGAAACATGGAATCAAAAAGAGAAAAGCGATAAGCGGTGCTAACATATACTTGATATCCTCTGTTTTGCCAATCAGATATAAAAAGGGATAATATTGAAATAAAGCTAATGGGATAATATAGGTAAATAACTTTAAAACACCTTCCCCATAAATAGAAAACGGATACTTCCCAAACTCTCTGCCGCCATCTGTAAAAATATTTAGGAATTCCAGTCCTTCTGTTGTAAAGAAACATAGGGAGGCATAAATAATAAATAATCCACTAAATACGACAACACCGGAAATTACCATCAAGATCAATGTGAAAATCTTATCAGCACTCCATATAATCTGACAACGTGGAATGGCATAGGCAAAAATAATGGCAGCTTGAATAAAACGTCCGATTCTTGATAGCTCAATCTTTGTGGCCAAGACTTGAAAAATAATATTGCGTGGCCGAACTAAAATACGATCGAATTGACCATTGCCTAAAATCGAAGAAAAACCATCAAATCCCCGTACAAAGCATTCCGCTAAAGCAAAAGCCAACATCACAATCGCAAAACATAATAAGACTTCTTCAAAAGGGAAATCATTTACGGTGTGAAAGCGTGTCATCATAAAATAAATTTCCAAAAAAGCGGAAAAAGATAAGATAAACTGACCTATAACAGTAAGAAAAAAGGATACTTTATATTGCATTTGACTGTGTAAATGAATCTGAAAATATTTTAAATAAAGTTTCATCTTTTAGCCTCCCTGTACAATGACTTTCTTTAAAGACTGCTGCATCCACCATTTTCCTATCCACACTAAAACAACTGCCCAAAATAACTGAAGAAGTAATCCTTGCAGTAATGCCATTCCTTGAATGTTACCATTATAGACCTGTAAAGGAAAGTTGACCATCGATCCAAATGGACTCCATTCCAACAAAGTACGCAGATAGGTGGGTAAAAACGCTAACGGAATAATTGCACCTGAGAAAAATTCGGTCATTGATGTTGCGACAAGGCGAATACCCATTGGATTCATCGTATGAAATGTCGCAATATATATCAGCATACAATACGCTACTACAATAATCAAAGCTAAAAGCATCGCTCCTATAAAGCAAATAAAACTCAGTCCGGAGGCTGGCAAACTCATGCGGTACGGATCAGGCAGTAAAGAGGCAATCAATAAAATCGGAAGAAATCTTAACGTGGCTTTTGCCAAACGGGTTGCCGCATTTTTAGTAAACCACATCGTATAAAGATCTAACGGACGGACAAGAGAATAGGCAACACCCCCTGAAGTGATTTCTTCAAAAATGTCATTTTCCAAAAACCAGACCATCAGTAAAGCAATGGTGGATTGCTGTATCCAAATATAGGCAGACAACTGACGAAAGGTCATCGGAAAAGCATTGGGATCAGCCTCATAAAAAGCATGAAACATGAGCAGGGTCATGATTCCCCAGAAAAATTGGGTCACCATTCCGGCATAAGCGGCTCCCCGATACTGCAATAATAAATTAAAACGGATCCTAAAAAAACTTAAATACTTTTTCATATGTGGTACTCCTTATATAAGGAGATAATGATATCGTCAATGAAGGGAGGATCGATCGTGAGATCGAGAATATCGACTTGTGTTGATAAATAATCGATGGCTTCATTGATACTTAACTTTTCTTGATCCAATGTAAGTTTAACGATCTGCTGGTTTTCTTCATTAACCACCAGTCCTGCTTTAGGAAGAATGGTTCCGCCACGATGTTCTAATCGTATAAATTTATAATCCCCATAACGCTTCTTTAGTGTTGCTAAAGAGCCGTCAAATAAAATACGTCCATGACCAATCAGGATTATTCTGGAAGTCAGAGCTTCTATATCCTGCATATCATGGGTCGTTAAAATAATGGTTGTTTGGCGGGTTTCGTTAATCTTTTTAATAAAATTTCTGACAGCGACTTTACTGACTGCATCCAATCCGATTGTCGGTTCATCTAAAAACAAGATCTTAGGATCGTGAAGCAGTGCCGCCGCAATCTCACAGCGCATTCGCTGACCTAAACTCAATGAACGGGTCGGTGTTCTTAAAAGTGTGTCTAACTGAAGCAATTCACTTAATTCTTTTACATTGCGATGATACACCGAGTCATCAATTTCATAAATATCCTTGAGTAATTCAAATGAGTCGATTACCGGAACATCCCACCATAATTGGCTTCGTTGTCCGAATACAACGCCGATCTGTTTCACATACTTTTTGCGATCCAGCCATGGCACCATACCATCGATAATACAGCGTCCTCCATCAGGCGTTAAAATCCCGCACATGATCTTGATCGTACTGCTTTTTCCGGCACCGTTAGGACCGATATAGCCCACGATTTCACCTTCATTAATGTTAAATGAGATATCTTTTAAGGCTTCCACTTCGACCATCTCTTTTTTAAATAAAGATTTAACGGCTTCTTTAAACCCGGCATTTCGCCTGCTTACTTTGTACGTCTTACTAATGTTTTCTAATTCAATCATTCTTTCACCTCTCTTTTTAAACAAAATAAAAAGTACTACCATCGTAGTACTAAAAATGGCAGAGCAATGTAACCTTTAGTTATCAATTCACCATGTTTTCATCCTTCTGCCGCCTTACTCAAGGAGCATAATAATAACACATTTTTAAATATATCTCAACTCCAACTTGTTTCATTCATAAAAAAATGATCTATTTTTTTAATAAGACCATTTTTACACGATTTACTTGTGTATCTTAGATAACTTTAACGCCACCTTGTTTTCTGATTTTTAAGATATGACATGTTCCTTGACCAAAGAAGTTTTCAATATAAGACTGATACCCTTCAACAAGATGATCGGGAATGAAAGCCTGAATTGTCCCGGCAAAACCACCGCCATGCACGCGGCATACCCCGGCATCCTGCAAGAAGTTTTCTGTTAGCACCAACCCTAAAGGAATACTTTGATTTTGAATATCATGATTTGAATAAACATTTTGCAGATATTTAAATGAACTATTGCCGGAAAACTGCACTTGTTTTTTAAAGGCTTCAAAATCATGGGCATTTAAAGCATTGACTTCTTTTTCAACACGTTTATTTTCTTCAAAAAGATGAATGGCTCTTAATAATGCACGGTCATGGCAGATAGCATGCACCTTATTCAAATTAGCATAAAAGTCCTCTTCTGAAATATCACATAAGAACTGCTGACCAAATACTTGTGCCACTTCTTTCATTTCCACCGGAATCGCAGCATAGTCATCTGTCAGATCTGCATGAGAACCTTTCGTATCAACGATACATAAACTATGTTTAAATGTCGGAAAGTCCACGTCTAAACGTTGGATTTGCGGCTGATCGATATTTTTGAAATCAATAAATATGATTGATCCGACCGATGATGCCATCTGATCCATTAGTCCGCAAGGCTTTTTAAAGTAGACATTTTCCGCATATTGCCCGACTTTAGCGATTTCCACAGGATCAATAGTCATCTCATTATACAATCCGGATAAAATAGAACCAATGGCCACTTCAAATGCTGCCGATGAAGAAAGTCCGGCCCCCATTAGAACTTCACTGGTCATATAAGCATCAAATCCGCCAATCTGATAGCCTAATGTTTTCAATTGATGACATACCCCTCTTATTAATGCTTCAGAGGTTCCGTTTTCCTCCTCTTTCACAGACAGATCATTTAATGTAATGGGGTTGATATCAAAATCATCAGAAACAATTTTTATAATGGCATCTTCTCGTTTTGCCACGATTGCTATACAGTCTAAGTTAATAGAAGCCGCTAATACTTTACCATGTTGGTGGTCCGTATGATTTCCACCGATTTCACTTCTTCCCGGAGCACTGTAAATCTCGATTTCCCTTTCTCCGTATAAGTTTTCAAATTGTTCAATCGCGTTGATATAACGCTGTCTTTGCTTCTCTAATTTTGCTTCATCGACATAAAGATTTAAAAGACATTCGTCATAGTGATGATTTTCTATTTCTTTTTTTAATAATGCAGATTGTCTCATACTATTTTTCCACCTCAAAGCGATATGCCGTCACAGCATCATAGCTTTCGCCCTTTCTTAAGATAACTTTTGGTTCTTTTGCCAAATGAATTTCATCCGGCAGATATTGTGTTTCTAAACAGATTCCTTCTTGGGCCTTATATGGATGTCCCTTTTTCCCGATAAGGGTTTCATCTAAATAGTTAGCCGTATATACCTGAACACATGGCAGATTGGTACTGATACTTAACTTTCTTTTGCTTAAGGGATGTCGCAGACAGATTTGATCCTGAGATTGGCTTAGGATATAAGGATGATCATAGCCTTTTCCTAAAGTAAGCTGTGGATGTGCTTGCTGCAAACCTTCTCCAATACAACGAAATGCATTGAAATCAAAAGGCGTTCCCGCTACCTTTAAAAATTTACCATCAGGCAGTCCATCCTGATCGATGCAAGCAATCTCATCTGCTTTGACCATAAGTTCATGATGGTCGATCAATTCTGTTTCATCACTTAAATTAAAGTAGGAGTGATTCGTGATATTGATCAGAGTATCTTGATCACTAACTGCATGTGCACGCATCGTTAAAGTATCTTCAACCAACTCATAAGTGATGCTTAAATCAAGATTCCCCGGATATCCTTCTTCCATATCTTTCGATAAGTAGTGAAATACGACTGCGTTGCCTTCGATCTTATAATCAAAGATCTTTTTATCAAAGCCAATCAAGCCGCCATGAAGATGATTAGGTCCATTATTGAGCGCTAAATGATAGTCTTTCCCGTTTAGACTAAATTCTCCATGTTTAATACGATTAGCAACCCTACCCGCAATGGCACCGATAAATTTATCTTGTTTTTGATAGGTTTTAAGATCCGAAAACCCTAAGACTACATCTCCAAAATGCCCGTTTTTATCAGGCATCAATACAGAAATAAGATGACAGCCAAAATTAGTCACCATTACTTTAAGCTGATCGCTTTCCATTTTAACCACCACAATTCCCGTTTGCGGATCCTTTTGTATCATATTGATATTTGTCATTATATTATCCCAAATTAGAAACAAATCTCTTGAATGCTTCTATCCCTTCTTTATTTAATTTAAACACCCCGGCATTTTCTAACACTTCAATAAAAACTTTCCCGATTTCCTCTTGAATCTTTTCTTTAACATTTTCTTTCGTATACGTATGCTGACTGGCAATCGTATGAACCCACTCTCGATGTGCACCCAATATTGGATCATCCGGATTTCTTTTTTGAAGCAAGGCTTCTTCTACATAGTGCATTTCTTTATCCAGACGTGCCGGTAAAATTGCCAGCCCCATGACTTCAATCAACCCTATGTTTTCCTTTTTAATATGATGCACTGTTGGATGTGGATGAAAGATGCCATCCGGATATTCATCATTGCAGCGGTTATTTCTTAACACCAAATCCAGCTGATAAAAATCATCTTTTTTTCTTGCTATCGGTGTAATCGTATTATGAGGAATACCCTCGCTAAAGGCGATAATATCCACCGTTTCATCATTATAATCCTGCCATACAGCTAAAATATGTTCACTTAATTGCAGTAACTCTGTTTTATCTTTAGATGTAAGACGCAGCGTGGATAATGGCCACTCCATTATCTCCACCTTTACTAACGGATAGTGTTCAAAGGTATATTCTACCAACACTTCAGCTGTTTCAATCGGAAAATGATGACATCCCCCTTGAAAATGATCGTGCGATAAGATAGATCCGCCTACAATCGGCAAATCTGCATTTGACCCGATAAAATAATGCGGCAGGATATCTAAAAAAGCAAGCAGATGTGAAAATGTCTGTCCATTGATTTTCATTGGTATATGCTGTTCATTAAACACGATGCAGTGTTCATTATAGTAAACATAGGGGGAATACTGCAAATAATAGCGTTCTTCATCAAGTTTCATCGGAATAATGCGGTGTGTCTGTCTGGCATTTTTCTTTAGATCTCCGGCAAAGCCAACATTTTCTTTACATAATAAACATTTTGGATAATCCGTTGATTTGATTGATTTTGCTTTTTCAATTTCCTTTGGATCTTTTTCCGGTTTTGACAGATTAATTGAAATTTGAATATTTCCATACGGACTGCTCGTAACCCATTTGATATTTTGATCCACTCTTGATTGACGAATATAATTTGAAGCGATCGATAATTGATAATAAGCCTCTGTAGCGGCCTTTGGACCTTTCGTTTCATAAAGGGTTAAAAAACGCTCAACCACTTCACTTGGCCGCGGCATTAAGCAATTCATAATGCGGGTGTCAAACAGATCGCGATGTGTTGTATCATTTTCAATCAGCCCTCGCTGACACGCATCATCTAACAAAAGTTCCAAGATTGGCGTACATTCTTTTAACTGCTCATTGATTTCTTCTTTTTCAAATTCGTTTAGTTTCAATACATCCATTAATAAATTCGCTGCATAATCGAAATCTTCTTCTGCTATTAAATGTTGTTGTAAAGCAAAATGTAATAGACGATTGATTTCATGATTCATTTTTGATCCTCCTTTATCTGACAAGTCTCTCGTTTTACTAAATGACAGGGGAGATAAATCTTCATCGGAATTAAAGTATCGCACAACAATTTGGAAACTACCAATTTAGCTGCATATTCCCCCATTTCCTGTGCAGGAGCATGAACCGTTGTCAGCGGTGGATTCGTATATGAGGAAGCAGAGATATCATCGAAACCAATAAGACTTACCTGCTTTGGCACTTCGATTCCGGCTTCCTGCATTGCTCTTAGTGCTCCTATTGCAATCGGATCACTGGCAGCAAATAACGCAGTCGGCAGATTTCCTTTCTCAATCATTTTCTTTGTCATCTGATATCCCGATTCACTTGTATATTGTCCCAACATAATATACGGCTGAACTTCCAAATTATGAAGTAAAGCATATTGAAGAAAGGCTTTTAAGCGAGCATCATTAAACTTTTTATGATCACTGCCAAATTCCTCTCCCCCCAAATATCCGATTTTTCGATGATGAAGACTGCATAAATAATCCAATACATCTTGCATGGCTTTATCAAAATCCAGAACGATTGAATTTTCCCGAATAGTTTCTGAAATCAAATCGACAAACAAAATATTCTGACAACAACTTTTAAAGTAAGAAATCTCATCTTCACTAAATTTCCCGATACAGATCAAACCGTCCCTTTGACTAATGTCTGGATGATGCTGATCATTTTTGAAATAACGAACAATAGGAATTCCCATTTGCTGACAGTAACGTTCCACCCCTAAGCGTACAGACAGATAATAAGGATCTTCCAGTTCTTGTTCTAAACTGTACCACTGTACAATGCCTATCGTAAAAGCAGGCACAGAACCAATCTGATTCCTTGTCTTTTTTGTATACTGGAGCTCTTTAGCAATCTCCAGCACCTTTTGTCTTGTTTCCGGTGTCACGGAGATCGTCGCATCTTGATTAAGAATACGGGAAACTGTCGCTGGAGAAACCTGAGCTAATTGTGCAATATCTTTAATCGTCGCCATTATGATTCCCCTTTCATTTCACCTTTATCTTAAAAGATTTTAGTAAACAAATCAATAGTTTACTAAATATTTACTAAAGAAAAAAGAAGGTTTCCCTTCTCAATAGTAAAAATGAACATGCACTCCCCTATATTCCCGACAAGGCATCTTAGGGTGGGGACTGCTTTCTAGTTGACCATCTTTTAAGCGTTTGGCATCCTCTAAACAATAATCAATATAATCCGGCGAGATCGGACAGTCATGATGACTTGGCAAAATTGTTCGGATTTGCTCTTTCATATTAGCTAATTTCTTTAGACTTTCGATATATTGATCAAGATTGCGATGCTCACCAAACATATAGATCGGTCCATCTTTTTGCACTGTATCCCCTACAATCAGCCAATGATGCTGGAGTTCTAATAAGGCAATGCTGCCATATGTATGTCCCGGTATTTCGATGATTTTAAAATGGTAATCACCAATATCGATAATATCCCCTTCTTTTAAAGAATGAAAAGGGATTGTCGGATTAATTTTTGCTTCATCTGCCTGATGAAAGCAGCACTCTTTAAACTGAGACAGGTTGCCGATATGATCCCCATCTCCATGCGTTAAGATTACTTGAACAGGTAAAGCGGTTATTTTTCGTACCTCGTCAAGAATAGGAGTATCTGAGAAACCGGTATCAATTAATACGGCATGATCTCTTCCTAAAATCAAAAATTCTCTCACTCGCTGATCATCTAAAATATAAATATCTTGAGCAAACTGTGTAATCGTCACAAAAATCCCTCCTTTTATAAAAATTATAGCGCTCTCCCATTATATATTCAATAAAAAACGATGGCCGCTATGCTCCATCGTTATTTCTTATGTTATTTCAATACCTTTTTAAATCGTTCTTTTAAAGCATCCGGATCTTTTAATAGTGAACGCAGTGCTTCTAATCCCGCTTTGTTTTTTTCTGTTTCCAGATATAGTTTTAAATAACCGCCTTCGCCGTACTTTTCCACTAAATGATTGTAGCAGCGAAGATACTGCTCCTTTTCATCCAGATGAGGATTATGGGTCAGTCCATACTGCCACGTTCGATAAAGAATGGTATCGACCTCTAAATCACGGTCGGCTTCGGCAATGATCTTTCCATATAGACTACGTGGTTGTGTTGTATTGCTGGCACGATGATCCTCAATCGCTTCTTTGATTATCAAAAGCTGTTGGGGACTAAAACATTCATTTAAAACATGATCATAGTAGGCTAAGACTGCTGAACTTAAATGGTGATCCTTTCTGCCAAAAGGTATCCCCAAATCATGAAATGCCGCAATGACATAGACCATCTCCATGTTTACATCATAATCTTTAGCAATTTCCATACTGTTGGCAATCACCTTTAAAACATGAGCTTCATCATGTCCCTTATCATAATTTCTATAAGTGGGAATAATAATTTGTTCTAAATAATCTTTTAATTTTCTATTCATCCTATTTCATCATCTCACTAAAATCTTGAATCGTTTGTATGACTCCCGGCAATGCTTTAAATGTTTCTTCTTTTTCTTTTGGACATACTACGATTATTTTTCTGCATCCTGCTTCATAAGCATGATGAATACCTGCCAATGAATCTTCAAAAATCAAAATCTCTTGAATATCACAGTCCAACAGTTTGGCAGCATCTAAAAACATTTTTTCTTTACTCGTATAACTGCCGTTATCATATACAATTTTTTCAGGGTCCATCCAACGATCTAAATGGAAGTGCTCAACAAAAAAATCAATATTCTCTTTAATCGATGCACTGGCAATCGTGAAGGGGATGGCTTGTTTTTTTAAAAGGTCGAAATATTCCGTAACGCCTTTAACCAAATGAAACGAAGCCGGATCATCCAAACAAGCTTGACGATATAGTTCCTCTTTCATTAAAGAATAACGTTTGCTTTCCTTTTCATCGATTTCTCTTTGCAGAAAATATTCAATAATCTGATGATTGGGCACACCATTCAATCGTGTATGCAGTTCTTCTTCACTGATTCCCTTTTGACGTATTGTTAAAGACATCTCATTCCAAGCTTGAATATGTTTATCATTATCAAAAAATAAAGTTCCGTTAAAATCAAATATCACTGCTTTTTCCATAGGCGCCTCCTTGTTCTTTTATTATACAAAAGCAGTACCTCTTTTGCAAAAGAAAAAACCGAGTCCTCGGTTTAGTCTAAACGTTTTACTTCATAGCTATTTGAAACATAATGATTGATTGAAGAAATATAACGGAAGCTTGCGATTGCCATGAAGACATAGCCAATCACGATATCTTTAACGAATGCCCCCATAATTTCAGAAAATTCCATAAAGCTTGGTACAGCTTTGATTGCTTCAAATATCGTTACATCAAATACCTTATAAATTTCAACTCCGATACATACGTATTCCGCTAAGAATAACACGACAATACTGATAATGATCGAAATCCAAAGTCCTTTCTTTGATAAAGACCCGGCAAATTTTTCATACCCTTTTACTGCACATACGACCATTAAATAAGCGGCAATGGCTACGATATAGCCTAACTGGTAAACCCCTACCCAAATGGCACCTCCAATTAAAGCTCCTAAAACAGCCCCAACAACTCCCATATCCACTTTTTCTGGTTTCGCTGATTTTTCTGTAGTAGCATTCACGATCTTTTCATAACATTCCGGACAAATCACTTCTACATTTCCCTGAATGCTGTAAAAATCTAATCCCGTTTCATTTTCACAGTATTTACATGTGTGAACAAATCCTTCTAACTGACAATAGCTTGTTACTTTCTTCAATATTTCAGCTAATGCTTCACTGCTCGTTTTTTTATTGTCTTTTAAATTAATTGATACAATGCCTTCGTTGTAGCTAACATAATTGACGTTTGCCACTTCCTTTGCCATTGCACTGAACATATCACGATTCTTTTGATTATCGCTTCCTTCAGGTTCTTTCGCATTTACTGTAATTAAAAAAACTTTTCGTACCTTATCATAAACAACGACAACCGGATAGCTTTTAAAAACACCGTAAACAGCGTTGCGCTGCTTATCCTCTTTAAAGTTGTTTTCAATTACAAATTGTTGTAAATTCTTCATAAATCCTCCCATTAATCAACATAATTTGACATTTCCCTGCCGGTATCAGTATATCATAATTCCTACTTATGTGGTATATGATTTGAAAATAAAATAAACAAAATTTCTTATTTGTTCCTTACAACAAATCTTCCATTTTGCTTATTTTTTAGTTGTTTCCAACTATCGGCTTGTTTATATTAACATAATCTAAGACTTTTGACACAAACGAAGCACCACTTATAAAAAAAACATACCCATAAATAAAGGTATGTATTACGGTTATGAAACATTCTCATTTTGCGTATAAACTTCTGCTTTTTTTATCGTCGTGATGGACATATCGTTCAAGCATAGACAGTTGATCTGTCCGCCCTCAAAACTGCCCAGCCCACCATCAATACCGATTTTATCATGGAAGATCGGATCTTCCCAAATGTCAAAAATCTGTTCACCATGTAAAAAGCAAGTCGGAGTATGTCCAAAGATAATCGTTTTCCCGGCTAATCCCTTGCTCATATAAAAATACTCACGCATCCATGCACATTCTTCTTCGGTTTGATCGTATAATCCCTTTTCAGGATTGATTCCGGCATGAATCAGCACATATTTCTTTTTATTCATCACAACTTCAATAAAGCTCGGACAATCATTTACAAAACGGATCATATCCGCTAAAAAAGCAGTTCTGACTTGTTTATATTCTTCTTCACTGATATTTTTCTTATTCAAATACTGGTGATAGTTATCAATCGTTTTCCTTCCGCCGTTTTCTATCCACATTCTAAACTGATTTGTCGTCGTATCATTATCTCTTAAAAGCGATTCTCGCATCATGATTTCATGATTTCCTTTGATCAGTTGAATATTCTTACGCTTAAATATTTCAAAATAAATATCCAAGCTCTGTGGCCCCCGATCACAAACATCGCCTAATATATACATATCATCTTCATCTCTGAATTGAATCTTTTCCAGTAATTTCATGAACACCTGATAATGCCCATGCAAATCAGAAATGATATAGACCTTTTTTGCCATGCTATCACCTCGTTTTTATTGTATCATACTCTTAGAATAAATCTATTGAAATACTTGAAAAGATTTTACTAATTAAGAAAATGAGAAATAGCGACAATAATTGTTGCTATAATGTATTAAAAGGGGCGTGATGATCTATGGATCAATTTTATCAAAGTATCTACAGTGATTTGTTTTATTATTGGGTTATCGGTAAAAAAGCCGACTTTCACCAGCATCATATCCTAATGAGTCCGGTTGATCATGGAGATTCCGCACGTATCATCCGCTTTGATTTAACAAATGCCACTGCCTATCTTAAAATCTGGAAGGAAAATCTCGTTGAAGAAGAAATTATCGATAAAAACGGAGAGCATTTGTTTTATCTGCATTATCATATCAATGACATTCGTCAATGCCGCTACTTATTTTATGAATTCTATAAAGTGATCTTACATCATAATAATCAAATCAAAATAAAAGTAGCGTTATGTTGTTCCGGTGGTCTATCAACGTCACTTTTTTCAGTCAAGCTGGCTGAATTAGTAGAACTGGAAAAACTAAATTACGATTTTGTTGCCATCAGTATCTATCATTTACGTTATCAGTTAAGTGATTTTGACGCCATTCTTCTGGCACCTCAGATTGCCTATTTAGAGCCTGCCATCTTAAAAGCAACCGATCGTAAGATTCCTATCTTTTGCATTGAACCTATCGATTTTGCTACCAATAACTATCATCGGGTATTAACCCAACTGAATCAATTACAACTCAGCAAACTGAAATAGTATTTTCATTTTTTACAAATCATTTACTGCTTTGGAAAATGCGCTTGCTGACAGATGTTCTCTGTTATGATAAGACTGTAAAGGAGGCGAAGAAAATGGATGAATTTTACAATGAGCTATATGGAGATCTTATTTTTGAATGGATCAAAACACTTTGTATTAAACATGAGTTTCCTAATGTTTTTCAAAAAGAAGAAGAGACATATAAAAAAGCTTCAATCAATAAAGAAGATTATCACGGCAGTATTACTTTGTGGCTAAATGAACACATCATTGAAGAAGAAATCAAAGATAAAGACCAGCATACCATCTTTTATCTGCATTATAATATCGTTTCTTTAAAGCAATGCTATAGCTTTATCCATGATTTTTTCAGAGCGTTCATCAATTTCTTAGCCCTTTCTCATACACGTGTCTTGTTATGTTGCTCGGGTGGACTTTCCACGTCTTTATTTTCTCATCATTTACAAGCGGTCGCAGACAGCTATCATCTGCCGATTACCTTTTCTGCTGTCGGTGTCACGCAGTTAAAAGACATCTTTCATGAATATGACATTATTTTACTGGCACCGCAGATTGCTTATATGCGATCAACCATTGCTCAATATAAAACAAATAATAAACAAAAAATCATTTGTATTTCACCAAATGATTTTGCAACGCAAAACTATCATCAATTAGTTTTAGAAATTGTAGATAGGAATTTAACCTAAAAAATACTATAATAAAGACAGGAGGGGATTTTATGATCACGTTGCTAAGCCGTATTTTAACTTATTTGAATGGTACATTGTTTAATGATGATTATTACCGTTTCTGCCTTTTTGTCATTGAAAACTATACTCAGATGGACAGTATGACTTTAGATAAAGTCATCGGGAAAAGCCGAGTAAAAAAAGGAGATATTTTAGCTTTTTGCCGCTTGCTGGGATTTGATAGTTATGAAGCCTTTAACGAGTATTTGATGCAGACACACAGTATGCGAATGGATCAGATACGCGCTAGAATGATTGATGTCAACAGTGATACTTTTATTGATATGATGGGAGAAATCTACAGTAAGGAAGAATTGAAAGAAAAAATCTCCATGATCTGTAAGATGATTTTTGAAGCTGATCGCATCGTTTTGTTTGGTGCCCAATATCCTATGGCAATCAGTGTCGAAATGCAGACTGATTTTATTTCATTAGGTAAACCAAGTATTCAGTATCATAGTTTTATCCCGATGCAGCTGACTGAGAAAGATGTGGCAATCGTTGTTTCCGGTACCGGACGCTATATTCAAGATTTCAATCGTGAAAAAGAACATGTGCATTTAGAAAGGGCACAGTCCATCTTGATTACCCAAAATAAAATTTATGCCGACAGTTCAATGTCTTTAGCTAAGCACACCCTAATCATTCCAGGTAAATATGATGGGATTAACTTCAATTACCAATTGATGATGATCTTTGACTTATTGAGAATCCATTACTACCAACAATATTATCTATAAAAAAACAGCGTATATTGATCCACTCAATAGCGCTGTTTTTTAGTGATTTAATAATAACTGTACTTTAAAGACGTGATCATCATAGGTAATATTTGTAATTCCATTATACTTATTGACAATCTTTTTAATAGAAGGAATCCCAATTCCGATTTGATGCTCACGTTTACTCGAAATGATTCCATCTTCCTTTTCGACAATTTTTCCCTCAAAGCTGTTGCTGACAACAATCATGAAAGAATCTGTTCCGGAGATGCCCGCTTTAATATCTACAAATCGTGGTGACTGCTTCTGACGACGACAAGCTTCAAAGGCATTTTCTAATAAATTTCCTAACAAGGTAATCAAATCTTGCTCATTAATCGCGATTTGCCGAGGCAGTTTAAGTGAGGTAGTCATTTTTATATTATCTTTTTGTGCTTCCTTTAAAAAATGCTGTACCATCGCTTCAACCACAATATTATCACATAAGCAGATGGATTCATTATGAATCTTATTCAGCATTGAATCCAAATAATGATCGGCTTTTTCATATTCTTCCATAGAAAGATATTCTCTAACGGCTAATACATGATGACGAATATCATGGCGCATGCGGCGCATATCGTTGAACTGAGTTTCAATCATTCGATATTGATCTTGCTGCAATTGATTCTGGCGATCTAAAGCATGATATTTTTCTTCGATTTCTTTGCCCTCGATCGTTCTTTCCAAGGTGATGAATAATCCGGTGTGAGCCAACGTAACCGCTACATACCAAAAAATCGGCACCGTAATATTTGTAATAAAAAGTTCGCTCAGTTTCATATATTCGATTGCCGGTAATAAGCAAAAGCGATAAATCAAAAAGAAGCAAACCGGAACCAGCCATAAATAGTTTGATAACGGCAATTCTTTTGATTTCATAATAATCGGTTTAACCACACGTTTAACAATCAGAATCATTGGCGGTAAACAAATAATATTAACTAAGATATAGATAACTAATGAAATCGGCAAGAGTAAATGACTTTTAATCACGACCGGTAAAATACGGTCATATGAGCGGTAAAACAAATAAATGGCATCACTGTAATTGACGATGATAAAAAAGATAAAAATCAGCTCACCCAACCGGATCTGACATTTTTTCTTGATTAAAGAAATGATGAGAAAAACCCAGATCACGACCACAATAAAATCAATCCGATCATCTAAAAAATAATAATGAATGAAAATAGCAATGATATCATAGACCATAAACTCCCCAACAATCATCCACATCTGCTTTCCCGTTAAGTTCGTTAAATCCTTAAATAAATACCAAATAATAAAAGCAAGTGAGAAAAAGACAAGCCACGCTTTAAGCAGATGATCAATCGAAAACATCTTAAAGGGTTCCTTCTAATTTAGCAAACTGGTAATCTGCATATTGTTGGCGAATCTCCGCACGTTTCGCTCTGGCGATCGGAATCCGCTCTTGATTATCCATTAGAAAATCAGTAGTATCCATTTTACTGACTTTATCCATATTAATAATGCAATTACGATAACAATTCAAAAACGATGGATAACATAACAGCATGGGTGCAAACTGATCAAACGGCATATAACTTTTAATCATTCTTTGAGAAGTATGAATCTGGATATAATGATTATTATAGTCTGTATAAATAATATCCTTCAATAAAACTTTAATCTGGATTCGTCCTTCTTTTACCTGAATATATTTGCTTTTTGCATTCAACTGTTTCAAGCATCTTTCCATGACTTCGACTAACAGCTCATATTGATATGGCTTTAATAAATAGTCAAATGCTTTTACACGATAACTTTCCACAGCATGATCTTTGCTTGTCGTTGTAAATATCAAAATCTTTTCAGCGTCCTTTTGCCGAATAACTTTTGCAATCTCCAAACCATTTATTCCCGTTAAGTAAATGTCAATAAATACAATATCATAGTCTGCAAAATCTGACTGGATGAAAGATTCTCCATCTTCAAAATGATTTATTTCCATTTCCAAATGCTGCAGTTGATTATATGTCTGAAGATATTCCACCAACTGCTGCTGTTCCTTTGGTGAATCTTCTATGATCGCTATTTTCATATGATCATCCCCCATTTATCTACAAATTTTATCATTTATATTATACATGAAAAAACTACAATTTTAAATAAAGAATACACAACAATAAAAACGACTGCCATCAGTCGTTTTTAGATTCTATGAACATGATAAGAAATACAACTGCTAAGATTATCACACTAACCAAGATTGATTTTTCAACCAGAAACCGAGTCAAATACATTGAAATTACGGCGCCTATGATAAACAATGCAATAATCATAAAGTACTGTATGGCATGTTTTTTCGCGGTTTGGTCATGGTGAAGCATAGCTTTGTACAGCTGTTCACTTCCACTTCTTAAATTCCCTGTACACATTGTCGACGCATAGGCATTTCCATTGACTTTACGAAAGCTTTCCGCCTGTAAGGAACAAACAAAAGAAATTGCAGTATTTACCATCAAATCAAATTTGCCTGTCGGTACAAAAGCAACGATTCCGATGATCAACAATTCAAATAATACAATGATCTGCCGCCAATGGATATTGAGGTCACTTTTATACTGATAATGCTCACGTACCCCTTGTGCCAACAAAACACCAAGAATGAAGGCAAGAATCGGAATCAGATAAGACGCTGCTTTAAGATAATTGCCATTGCCAATATTCAGCCCTAAGAAAATAATATTTCCGGTTTGGGCATTAGCGAATACATGCCCTCGGCAAAAATACGTATAAGCATCTAAATATCCACCCACAAAAGCAAGCAGAGACGCCAACACGAAAGATTCTGACACTTGCTGTTTTGAAAGTTGCTCACGCAAAAATTTCATCCTGATTCCCCTCTA
Organism: Beduini massiliensis; assembly: GCF_000829905.1. GTDB lineage: Bacteria > Bacillota_I > Bacilli_A > Erysipelotrichales > Coprobacillaceae > Beduini > Beduini massiliensis. The sequence goes on along the minus strand of NZ_CDPP01000003.1, from coordinate 222,431 downwards.
ATCCACTTTTTCTCTATTGTACTCTTTTATCTCTATTTTTCAATATCCAAATACAGCATTCCACGTTTTAACGGGGTACTGTCTCCCCCTAATAAATCCACGATTGCATAGGCAAACGGCAATGTTGTCGCAGGTCCTCGGCTGGTAATCAATCGATCATCAACAACAACCCGTTCCTGACAGTACGCTGCTTCTGTAAATAAGCTTTCATAGTTTTCTCCCGGATAAGAGGTCATCTTTCTGCCCGCTAAAATTCCCGCCGCATGCAGTACGATCGGCGCAGCACAAATAGCTCCGATATATTTATGTTCCTTGTCAAAATAACGGATAAGATCGATCACTCTTGGATTATCTCTTAAATTGGTGGCTCCCGGCATTCCTCCCGGTAAAATCACCATATCATAATGATAAGCACTCTCATCTAAAAGACGATCAGCTTCAACTTTGATGCCATGTGCCCCTGTAACCCAAAGCTCCTTGGTCGTACTGATTAAATCTGCTTCAAAACCGGCTCTGCGCAAAATATCTGCGACAAATAAAGATTCACCTTCTTCATATCCGGTGGCTAATAATAACGCTATTTTCATAATTATCTCTCCTTTCACTGCCCTCAGTATACAAAGAATAAGACTTGGCTTCTATTCATTTCCTAAATTAAGAAATGAAAAAACAAGGATCATTCCTTGTTTAAATACGCATATTCCTGAGCAATAAGACTGGCAATGCACTGAAGCTGATAGGGATGACTGGCTTGATCTTGCAAAGAATCAAAATGAATCGTTTCGATAAATTCTTCCTGTGCTTCTTCTCCACCATAAATCAAATAAAGTTTAGGGCGTTTCAAAGACTGGGGCAAACGGCGAAATTCATAATCAAAATACGCACCTGTATAACTAAAGATAATAATTAAATCTTCCTGTGATGCAGATTTAAGATATTCCATCTGCTGTTTATATGAAATCTTCGTATAGGTTACTTTGCCCTGCATTAATAAATCACTTTGTAAATTGAGGGCAACTGAACCGGCTTTCATCAAACCAAACAACGCAACTTTTTGATAACGTCGAATATCCAGACATAATTGGCGGATCTGTTTAGGTTGAATAGATTGGATGACCTGATCGATACTCTCTTTGATCTTTGTTCCATAATCTCCGATACGCTCTGCTAGTGTTGTCGAGGAAGAATATAATTCAAATTGAAGATCCGGCAAGGTTAAAAGCGTCTTGAGTTCATTATAATCCTGCAATCCTATTTCTTTACAAAAACGAGAGATTGAACTGATTGCCACATGACATTGTTCAGATAGCTCACGGATACCGATTGCTTTCATTTCCTCTAAATGAGTGAGAATAAATTCTGCGATCTGGCTATTGGTGGATCCATCTTTTTCACTTGCCAGGGTACTTAAAAAAATGATTGGCAGTTTACTGTAAAGCATAATGATCCTCCTCTCTTTTTATATGCTATTGTTTATCTCCTTTATTTATTATAAAAGAATTCTTATTAAAAGAAAACCCAAAGACTATAAGTATCCAATCACAACAATAAACTTTTTATCATTTCATTTTTAATAAAATCATTGGGCTTGACTCTATCATGGATGATTCACTTAAACCAAATAAGAACCAAAGTTTCCTATGCTTATAAAAAAAACGAATGTTCATCTGAACATTCGCATTGATTAAAGCATTTGATAACCGTAAGAATTAACCACCGCATCCAAAGGCTTGCCATCCTCGCAGTCAGTGCAATGATGAGGATCCGATAATTTAAAATTAGGCAGATCTTCATGCGTAAAAACACCATACACCGGATAGTCATCAACTTGATCAACATTGGCAAAGATCACCGACAATCCTGTTACTTTCCCGCCATAGGCTAAGATAGTCCCGATCGCTTTAGAAATAGTACGCCCGCTCATTGCCGTTGCTAATACGACTAATACATTTTTACCTTTAATCATGGGTTTAATATTATTGCGAACCACCATTTGTCCGGTATTATCAAATTCTGGTGTGATGACATAGAAACTCTTATGCTTATTGTTTGAAGGAAAACCTCCATCACTTAATTCTTCTGCCAAATAAGCTCCGATTACTTCACAGCCATCCATACAGATAATCGTATCTACAGGAGTACGATTAGCGCCGATTTCTGCCATTGCCTCTAAATTGATTCCCATTACATTTCCCGGCAGTTTCACTTTTTTAACGTATTTTTCTGCCATTACTTTAGCGACTAATTTTGCTTCTGACTGTCTCATCTTTAAGGAAGACATATCAATATAATAGTTCACATGAAAGCGATCGCTGGAAAAATGTCCCGGAGTAACTCTCAGCACCAACTGATCATTTGATTTTGCCGGAATCTTGATTTGTTCTTTCATTGATTGGACTCCTTTCCTTACCTTCTAGCAAGTAATTTTAATGCCCGTTTCATATTTTTTATCATCGACAATGACACGTACCTCATAAGTTCCGCTTAATCCTGCCTTATTTACTGAACAGCTGATCTTTCTTGCATCTTTTTCAATAAAGGTTCCACAGCATAATGCCGCAAACGGTGTCTTCGCTGTAGAAATGAAATAACCATGCTGTTCATCATTTTGTTCTAACATCAGCATTACCAACTGACCGGATTCAAATGTGGCTTTGAAGGTAAAGCGATCATCTTCCTCTTCAATGACTGCTTCATAAATATGACTTAATTCTTCATTACATGAATCCATCGGAATTAATGTATCGGATTCTTTTGTTACGCCCATTTGTCCTAAACGAACGCCCTTGCCTAAAGGTAGGTTATCTTGATCATGATACAATCCTAATTTTTCAGCACGATAGAAGTTTCCTTTGACTTCCAGTTCAAGCATCACTTCATCATCTAATATTTCAACTGTGATTGAACGAGTTCTAACCATAGGATCATCCTGCATCAATGCTGCAAACTGTTCAGAAGCATCGTCCCCATAATACTGAATTCCGCCGGAATGTACCATGTAATGCCCTTCTTTATAATATTCTACATTACAAATGTATTGAGAGAAGAACTCCTGTCCTCTTTCTTTTCCATACTGCCATACCTGCTGGATCGTCATATCTTCCGTATTAATTTTATAGCGTACTCCACGTGAGAAGTTATCCTTATTTAAGATACGCTTATCTGGATTTTTTGAACGGAAATGACCGTTGTCAAAACACATGACATCGCCATTTGGTGTTATCACATTGGCATGTTGTTCATACTGCCAGTCAAATTCACCATTTCCTGTTGGTTTAAAGAAGTAAGGCAGATATTCTTTCGGCCACATTTCAGGATCACCAATGATCCAATTTAACTTCCCTGAATCAAAATCAATATTGCACATACTGTCAATATGACGTCCTGAGAAGGTTAATGAATTTGTCTTTTCATCATACCAAACTGCATTATTATGGAACCAATCTTCTTCTGTCCAGCTACCGCTTTTGGCTACTTTTGTTGGGTCCAAGAAATCTTTATAGTCCCAAGTTTTTAAGATTTCACCGCTGTTGCGGTCGACTAATACACACATGTCCTCTACCGTATCACTGGTTAAATCTTCAGTCAGAATCAATAAGTTGCCGTTAGACAATTCAAACTGATCATGATGATAGCCACCGGGGATCGTATACTCTCTGATTACTTTTCCAACCATGCTCATTTCATAAATCCCTGACATATAGTAAGGAAGTTTTAATAAGCGGTGTGTGCCGATCAAGATATTGCCATTAGCAGCCCGTTTAATGTCAAATACAGTTGGGATATTCAAATGCCAGCGCACATCTCCGGCATAATCAAATCCGGTGGCTAAATCGGTAAGGGCCGGAGATACAAAGATCAATTCATCTCTTAGATAATGATAAGTAGTCTTCATATGCACAAGTTCCGGTACATCATTTGATAAGGGTTCCGTTTGAATGTGAACGGTATGCTTTTTACCACGGTATAATTCAATTTCTACAGTATTATCATATCCGCCATATAAACCTAGTACCGGAAGGATATGTGTTTTTGCTTTAGGGAACGTATGCATCATCGTCCCCTCTTTTTCTTTGCCTAATACTCGAATGGTAACAGCTGTTTCTTTATCTGTTTTAAAACAGATAACCGCTGCCAAAGGATTAATAAAGTAAGGATTTAATTTCACCAGTGGATGATCGAATGTAAATGAACCTGCTTCTAATTCATCTAACATTGCTTTTTCTGCTTCATTTTGACGATCCACCAAGCTTTTAGTAAATGTATATTCAATTGCCATACTTAACCTGCTTTCTACTTAACATTCAATTTTAATGCCAGTTTCATATTTTTTATCATTGATAATAACACGTACATCATAAGTTCCGCTTAATCCCGCTTTATTGATGCCGGTACGAGTATTGCGGTCATCAGAATCCAAGAATGAACCACAGCACATTGCCTTAGCAGGTTGTGATGTTGTGGAAATATAGTAGCGATGTACCTCTTCCCCTTTTTCTAACATCAGCATTGCCAGATCCCCTTTCATAAAACGACAAAAGAAAGTGAATTTGTCCATTTCATCTTCAATTCTTGCATTGCAGTCTTCGGGCAGCATTTCTCCCGCAGCTTCTGCCGGAATTTCTGTATCAAACTCTAAAGTGACTCCCATTGATCCTAAAATCTGTCCTTCTCCTAATTCCAGATTGCTTCCTTGTGTATATAATTTTACTTTTTCAGCACGATAGAAGTTGCTGTTTGTTTTCAATTCAAACATTTTAACATTATGCACGACTTCAACGGTAATCGCTTCCTGTCGTCCTCCGGTTTGTACAGCATAGGCTCCCAGCGCTTCTGATGGCAATCCATCTTTATCATACGCAATACCACCTGAATGCACTAGATAATGTCCTTCATTATAATATTCCACATTACAAATATAAGGTGAGAAGAATTCTGCCCCTCGGTCTTTTCCATATTGCCAAACTTGTTCGATCGTCATATCTTCGGTATTGATTTTATAACGAACTCCTCTTGAATAATTGTTGTGAGCTAAGACTTTTTTTGCTTCTACCTTGGTAGAGTTATGGTGGTTATCAAAGCACATGACATCCCCATTAGGGGTAATTAAGTTAGCATGCTGTTCATATTGCCATTCAAAATTGTTCCCTACCGGTTTAAAGAAATATTTATGCATATGTTCAGGCCACGTTTCAGGATCTCCGATGATCCAATTTAATTCCCCGGAATCAAAATCAATATTTACCATCGAATCAATATGACGCCCTGAGAAAGTCAATGAATGTGTATTTTCATCATACCAAACCGCATTGTTGTGGAACCAGTCTTCATCTGTATAAGATAACCCTTGTCCTTCTCCTGGCGTTAAGAATTTTTTATAGTCCCAAGTTTTTAAAATTTCACCAGTGTTGCGATCCAGTAAAACACACATATCTTCCACCGTTTCACTTCTTAAATCTTCAGTCAGACATAGGATATTGCCATCCGGCATTTCAAATTCATCATGATGGTAAGCTCCCGGTACGCGGTACTCTTTATAGATTTTCCCGACCATGCTCATTTCATATAGTCCTGACATATAGTAAGGCAGTTTAATCAAACGATCTGTCCCAATCAATAAATTTCCATTTTTCAAACGCTTCGCATCAAATACACATAAAGCGGTTAAATGAAAACGAATATCTCCGGCAAAGTCAACGCCAATTGATTTTTCTGATCCTGCCGGTGTTAACAACATGATATTATCTTGGAAATATTCCGGTGTAGTTTCAATATATTCCACGACACTCTGATCGCAGACATCCCCTAATTCAATCTGAATCGTTGTTGTTTTTCCACGATAAGGAGTAATTTCCACCGTATTATTATAATTTGCATAAAGTCCTAAAACCGGTAAGATATGTGTTTTCCCTTTAGGGAAAGTATGCACGATATCGGCTGCTTTCGTTTTTCCTCGTACACGAATCGTGACGGCTGTTTCTTCTTTCGTTTTAAATAAAACGACTGCTGACAACGGATTGATTAGATACGCATTCACTTTTACCAATGGATTTTCAATGGTATAGTCTCCACTTTCAAATTCTGCCAACATTTTTTCTTCAGCTTCTTTTTGCAGTGGAATCCAATGTTCTATTCTTTTATATTCTACGCTCATCCCATTTTCTCCTTCTTATGCATTTTCTTCAATCATCTTAATAATGGCAGGTTTCTGCTGTAATCCCTGCATACGTTTTATTTCTGTCCCATCCTTCAATAAAATCAAAGTAGGATATCCTTTTACTTCATATTTTTTAGTCAGATCACTGTTTTTATCAAAATCTACTTTTAAGATTTTCACTTTGTCTCCCACTGCTTTTTCTACATCGTTAAGGACAAATGCCAACATCTTACATGGCCCGCAAGTTGTTGAGAAAAAATCAACCAATACTAACCCACTTTCTGCCAACTCATTGAATTCTGTACTTTCTACCTCTTTTAACATATTCTTTCCTCCTCTTATTTTACATATCTCGATACAACTTGTGCCGCAATCGCTCCATCTGCACAAGCCGTAATCACTTGTCTTAAATTTTTCGTGATACAATCTCCGGCCCCATAGATACCTGTGACTTTAGTTTCCATTTTATCGTTGACCTCAATATAGCCGTGATCATTTAAAATTCCCAGATCTTTAACAAAAGCCGTTACCGGTGACAGCCCAATATATTCAAACACACCATCACAATGTACGGTTTTTTCTTCTCCCGTCTGCGTTGATTTAAAACGAACGCCTTCCAACTGACGATCTCCGACAAATTCCAAAACATCTTGATAAGGATATACCGTTACATTTTCCAACGCTCTTAATTTATCGCAGGCAATCGGATCTGCCGTTAGATCAAACATCGTCACAATCGTAAGTGATTTTACTATCCCCGCTAAATAGATGGATTCTTCCACTGCTGAATTTCCCCCACCGATCACAACGACATCTTTATCACGATAATAGGCTCCGTCACAAATTGCACAGAAACTGATACCATTGCCAATAAACTGATCCTCTTTAGGAATATTCAAACGCCTTGGGGTTGTTCCTGTTGCGATGATAATTGCTTTTGTACAAATTATTCTTTCACTATCTTCTTCAATATAAATCTTTTTTATATTTTCTTCATTTACAATTTTGGTAACCGTTCCGTAATCAAATTCCACATTTAATTCCTGAGTGTGGATAAACATCTGCATTGCCAGTTCTGCACCATTGATGGTTCCCATCCCGGTATAATTTTGAATTTCGTTTGTATTGATGATTTGCCCTCCCGGTGCCAGTTTATCCAACATCAATACTTTTAAGTCTGCTCGTGCCCCGTAAATCGCAGCTGTCATGCCTGCCGGTCCGGCGCCAATAATAACTAAATCGTAAGTATTCATCCTATATACCTCCTATTCTTTTATTTTACTCCCTAACCTCTAAATAAGTAATAGATATTTTAAGTTTTCTGAAATCTATCCGACCTAATATTTTTACTTTCTAAAATAACAGATTGATAAATGGAATGCCGACAATGATAATGATGACAAATTCAATCAATACAAACACCGTTGAATATTTGTACACATCCCCCGAAGATAAATATTCTTTGTTTCCAAACATCATCGCCGCAAATGGTGATGCCGCCGGTGTACAAGCCGCTGAGAGCAGCACCGTAAAAATTAATAAGGTAATGATCGGTGCCGGATTGATGCCCGCATTTACACAATAAGTCAAAGCAACCGGCTGTAAGATCATACCAATGACCAATGAATTGCAAATATTAGTCAAGATGATAGCCATCAATAATAAGACAATCGTAAACATCATGCCTGACATTCCTGAAAAGATAGGAGAAAGAACAGCATTTAAGAATGCGGTGATGCCTGTTGCTTCGTTTGTCAGTACGCTTCCCAATAAGATCGCAGACGTACAAAGGAAGAAAGTCGCCCAAGCAAAATCTTTACCCATCACTTCATTTAATTTTAATACCGGTCCGTCTTCAAATTCCAATAAGGTTAAAATACATGTCAGCACTAACGGCATTACCAAAGAATTTTGATTGAGGAAACTCAAGATCGGTACATTTGGCAATAGACTCGGTACCAACATAATAAAGATGAAGATACATAAGAAAATACCATAAATCTTTTGTGATAATGACATTGGCGGCAACGGATTTTTTTCCAGCATTTCAATACTAATCTTCTTTAATGGTGATACATCCGGCCTAAAGATAAATTTAATAATCAAGACCGTTACTACAATCAGCAATAAGCCTAAAACAAAGCACCCAATAAAGTAACTGGCATCAGATATCAATGCCCCTTCCATCCCCATTAAAGCGGGAAAGTTATTTAATAATCCACGATAGTTTCCTAATAACGCCAGCCCATTTGACATATAAGGCGGAACCGGAAAACCAATTAATGCCGCGATAACAATGCCGATAATCATTAACTTTGGATAAGCATCTTTCTTCTTAAAGCCCACTTCTTCAAAAATCCCATACAAGACCGGCCAAAATAAGAAGATTGGTGCAAATGCGCCAATAAAGACGGACATCACATAAGTCCCTAGCAGCATGACAAAGGTAAATACCCAAGGTCTCCCTTCAATCATTTTTCTAGTAGTAATCCATCTGGCAATATAGACAGTTAAACGTCGATTCGTTAATCCCCCCATAAAGATCATTAAGAAAAGCAGCTGAACTACGGTTGGATTTCCAAAACAAGACATTAATACATTGCTTGAGGTGGAAAAACTCGTAAAGGTCAGCATGAAGATGCTCGCTAAACTTGCCACTGTCGGATCTATCGTTGACCATAGATAGATTGTGCCGATAAATACTCCCATTACCTGCAGCCCTACTTTAGTTACATTTGGCAAGACACCCAAAGGAATGAAACGAAATGCGATCATAATCGCCATTCCAATCACGAAATGGATGTACGAACTTTTGATTTTCTTTTTCATACAACTTACCTCTCATTATAAATTTTGTATGCTTGTTAAAAAATTATCATACTTAACATGGATAATTATACAAAAAATGTAAGCGCTTGGTAATGGCAGTAACTTAGATTTATAATTTATTAAAAGCTAAAAAAAGGAAAGTCATTTTAAAATCACTTTCCTCATCTATTTGGTTGTAAAAGGATCCAAAGCTATTTGTATATTAAGCGTTCCTATCGTCTTTTCAATATATTCCTTTAATGCTAAAGCGTCCGGGTAATCATATAAGCGATCAATATAAAAACAGATCTTCCATTTTTTCAGTTCATTCACACCATTTTGCAGAGCCTGCAGCCTTAAAGCCTGAAACAATAGCTCTTTTTGACTCTCCTCTTTTAAATAATGAAAAGGAAAGATGAGCTTTAGATGGGCATCAATGGATTTAGTAAGCTGTGTCAGCCTATCTAAAAATTTATAGACTTGGTAATCTTCGTCCATTTCTTCTCCCATATCCAAATAAGGGTTTAAGACGATATCGATTCCCTTCATATTTATTTTATTTGCTTTTGCAATCGCCAAATATTTATACAGCTTATAGATTGTATTATCACGATGTTTATCAATATGATACTTCTTAATAAAATCCTGTAAAGGCTGTTCCTCATTGATTTTTTGATAATGGTCTTGAATTAACGCTGTTTTTTCTTTCCATTTCATAGGTGATACATCAAAATATTTCTTGAATAATCCATAGAAAGATTTCATATTCAAGATGCCTACACTGGCAGCTATTTCTGCCATTGACAACTGATCATCGATAAGCTGATCTAAAATATGAATCAGTTTTCGATAAGACAGGAAAGTTTTAAATCCTTCACCACCTATTTTCTTCATAAACTGTGAAAAATAAGCGCGGTTCATATAAAATTCCTGAAGAATATCTTCTACCTCGATCTTTTTATCCATATGTTTCATGATATATTCAACGATGCTGTAATAGCGTAACTGCAGTTCATAAGTGGGATATTCTTCCTGATTTTTTGTATGGGAAATCAGTTGGTACGAAAGAAACAGAAGATGTACCAAATTATTTTCATTTAGCCATCTTTCTTTCTCCTCTTCTTGATCATAGTAAAACTTAATCAGTAAATCGACAACAATGGCATTCAAGCGTTCCTTAAGGGGTCTTTCAATCTCATGAATTTCATCATTATTTAAAAATTCTACATATTCAATCTTTTCAAAAATATCCTTAAACTCGGATAAGCGTACTTTTGCCGATAATATTGTTGCTCCATCGGATTCGATACTATGAACAATAAAACGATTAATAAAGGTAAACTGTCCCTCGTGGATTGTAAGATGCCGCTGAACCTTATGAATTGTCAGACTGCCTTTTAACACTAAAATAATTTCCAGATCATCTTGATGATAATGTGCCTTTGATGAATATACTTTCATCATTCCGACATCAATTCGTTTCATCTTACCACTCCTCGCTGTTTATTGATTATCTCACATGTTTTTCTGTTTTTAAAGAGAGGGATTCATAAATTTCTCTTTTATTTCATCATTACTTTCTCAACCCTACTATTTTTATAACAACTAAGTTCATTCTCAATATTCCTTTAATTTCTTCCAACCTTTTTGCGAATCGGCTGAAAATTCTCTCTTCTATAATTTACCAACAATAAACAGAGGTCCGGTATCATCAAACGCTCTGATTGCTCAGAAATAATTTCAATTCATTTTCATCTTTGAAAATGTGATCGAAGATGAGATATAAAGAATCGGTAACCTCATATTCTCCCACCGCATAACATTTTTTTCCCAATCCATAAGCAATCCCTGCCTCGATATGGGCTGATTTTCCTGCTGGAAGCACTAATAAAAATTTTTCAGAACTTTTAATTCCCTTTAAATCGTTTTCAAACAGTATTCTGACACTGGGACTTTCTAATTCTAACGATTCAAATGTCTCTGCGAGATGATCATCATGTAAATCTAAGCCCGCTTGCTTATGCGATTTTTCATTTTTTAAGAAGCAGTAATGAGAGATATTTAATTCCTCAAATGTATTGCATATTGTTAAAATATTTTCTTTATTTCTTGCTCTCCCGGCAATATAAAATTGATAGTGATGATTCATGTTATCCTCCCTTTTACATACTTTGTTTTATTCACTTTACTGCTAACTTAAATTTTCTATTCGCGCTTACATAGGACACGTCCTATGATATAGTGTCATTTTATCATGATTTTAACCATATAAAAAGACTTATCAAAATGATACTGATAAGCCTTCACTCAATATTTTTTATCTTTTTAACTACGATAAACCCATTTAAATTATTAGGAATCATCGGATCTTTTCTCTTATTCATTCAAATTTATTCTTCTATCCCTTATTATAAAAATCAATAATCCTATTTTTTCTTTTGACTACACCTTCTTTAAATTCAATCTAACTTATCTTTGCATTCAATTTCCAAGTGGCTGTAGAAATGTTCAATACTTTGAATAATTCGATTACATACTTTCATACCAGACCAGCTCTTAAAGCAATAGAATATCCTTTTTTCCACAACTTATTGCTGCATGGGGTTATAAAACTTAATTTAGAGTCCCTTTATAAGTTTTATCGATCCTTTTGCGATTAACAAAGGAGATCCACTAAATCCATTTTTGATAAAGACTTTTGATATTCTTTTCCGCTTGTCATCGTATAAATACGAGTTGTCTCAATATTGGAATGTCCAAGTATATCTGCTAATCTCACGACATCTTTTTGCATTCTATAGTAGGTTAAGGCAAACAGATGACGTAAATTATGAGGATAGACTTTCTTTCCATCCACCTTTGCGTCTTCACATAGTTTTTTCATGGCTACCCAAATATTTGAACGATCCATTGGATTTCCTCGTTTAGTTACGAATATCGGACCACTTAATATCTTTTCTTGTTTGCAGTAAAGAATCAGAATCTTTCTTAATTTATCAGGAATAAAAATTACTCGTGTTTTGCCTTTATTATGAACGACTGATTTTCCTTCTTTTAAACTTTCGACAGTAATATATTGATGTTCCGATACACGTATGCCCGTACCACAAATGGTTTGCAGCAGCATGTAAAGACGTTCATTTTCTTTTTTCAAAGCAGCTTCCAACAGCCTCTTGTATTCTTCTTTGGACAGTTCTTCTTCACAGATGACATTTCGCTGCAGTTTATGTAATTTTAATTTGAAACTGCTTAAATTCATAAATTCCAAAAGTCCGTTAATAGCCACTAACATACTATTGATGCTGGATATTTTATATTTTTTATCAGCGAGATGCTGCTTATATGCCACTAGAATTTCTTTAGTAATCATTTTATCTTCCGGCAGATACTCATAAAAAGATTGGATATCCCTTATATACTTATTAATCGTTGAGGTACTTCGTTCTTCTTCATATAGAAAATTTTTATACTTTTTTATTGTTTTTACACTTAATTTTGCTCGTTTCATGTCACACTTCTCCTTTTAACTCATTGTGTTATAAATTCATCATAGCACGTTGAATTTATACAGCATACTAATAATCGGGAGATAATTTAAAAATAAAATAATTTTTTATATATTCGATATGATTTTGTCTACTTCATATATTTAAGGTTCTAAACTTAGGATATTTCTTATTTAATATATGAATTTTTCTTATTAAAACACCTAGATTAAGAAACGTTAAAATTATTAAATTAGGCTTTTAGTTGTTTAAATGGATGGGATATACTATAGTATTAGATAAATAATCATTTAGGAGGAAGCTGTATGGACTTTAGTGAAAAATTACAGCAGCTAAGAAAACAAAAGCAAATGACACAAGAACAACTGGCTGAGTGTCTCTATGTTTCACGTACTGCCATTTCCAAATGGGAAAGTGGAGTTTCCCAAAGTTAAAGATACCACATCAATCCCACGCGGACTTTTGCTCAACCGATACAGCCGGAGGGCTGGATAACAAGAAAAGGCGGTATGCGCCCCGTGGAGGGGTAGCGTACCGCCTTTTCTTGTGGGGGTTTCCAAAGGGGGCAACGCCCCCATTTGGCACACGACTTTGCGAAGCAAAGTGTAGTGTGTTATACGCTCTGCCGGCGTTGCCGTGAAAATGCCGTTGCCGCCGGGGAGGGCAAGGGCATTTGAAGCGGCAGGAAAACAGGGCTGTGCTTGCGTGGCGTGGAGCCGCAAGCGCAGGTCTGGACTCATCAGCAGACAGGGCGTATATGAAAGCCCCAGTTCCTCGTCCTACGCTCCGACTTGTGGACAAAGTGTCCCGAAGTTGTGGCCACACTCCCGGAAAAGTAGCAGGACAACGGGCAACCGTCAAGGCTGAAATGAACGGGTTTACACCCGGCCTTGACCTCCGCCCGCTGTCCCGCTGGATGGGTGGACAAGGCGGCCAATCCCTCAAAGTGCTTGGCCGCTCTCTTTCTGATTTTGAGGTATTCAGTTTTTCAAAATTGAATAATCAAAATAAATTTTTTCGATTGAAAAAATTTTATTTGTTATCATCTTCAATGCCATATTTTTTCTTTTGCCGAATCACATAATTACTGATTTTTTCATCATATAGTGGATACTGGTAATCCAACTGGCATGCCACTTCTGACGAAACCTCCCGGAACAATGCCATACATTGTTCAAAGGATTCCCACATATGGGGATAGGAATCCATATTATAAGTGGACATAAGTCGTTCCCACAATTCCTCTGGGACATATTGCTTCATAAATTTATAGTTTTTTCCCAAACTGAAATGAAATCCCTGTTTGATACCAATCAGCCAGGAAATCATGCGAAGCAATTCTTTTCGTACTATATCATTCATATGGTCAATAGCAAAAAGAATTTCTTTGCGGCATAAGCCCTTTACTACATATGTTGTAGTATTCCAAAATTCATTACAGCAATCGTCAAACATTCTTTGAGTAGGCTTCTGCAAGTGGTAGTCTATATCCGTTGGTATTGGCGGCTTTACGATACGGTTGTCTTTATCCAACAGTAACTTTACCAGTTTATCCCATGTAAAATACTCGTCTATCAGTTCCAGCGGCAGCAAAGTTAAATCTATCTTAACATCATCAGTAAACAGCATTAAATATGAAAATCCCTTTTCTACAGCTGGAAATAATTCCATATCTTCCGGCTTTTGCAGAATCAACCTTTCACCAAATATATCTAGCCATTTATCATCACTTGTGAAGCTGTCCATATCCGTAACAAAAAAAGTAATATCAAAATCCTGAAAATCATCAGGCGGAATATTTGTATTTGTTCTAGATCCTTCCAAAGTAACCATGCGAATGCGTTTGTCTGTTTTTGCAAAATTCAAAACAATATCATAAACTTCCTTTTCTGATCTCATTTTTATCTCCTCCAATTATTGAAATAGGTGTGAAGCCATTTTAGGGCTTTCCCGCCTTGATTACCCTTTAGCAAAGACGGGCGGGACTGTCAACGGCGGCGCATGAAATGCGCCGTTCATCTTGACCGTTGACTGGCTCGGCTGGCTTTGCTATCTTCCTGACAAATGGGAATGTCTAAGATAGTAAAGACGTCCCACATGCAACTCTTTCTTTTATTGCGGAAACCGTATCTTTAATTGTGAATGTAGTTGTGTCTATGACATTTGATTCATATACTCCCAAACCGGAAAATTGCTCCCACATTGTTTCCACTAATTCAATATTTGTTTTTCTATCTAATTTTGAGCGTTCCACAGCTCGCTTCATAGTTTCTTTTTTACTCGCTCTTAATACAATATAGTGTACCTCGTAATCTTCTTGGGCAAGAGCTTTCCATGGCTCCAAAAACCATGGCCCGACAATTCCATCTACAATTACATCATATCCGCCGCGGGCATAGCGCTTTGCAGCTTCTAAAAAGGCTTCAATGACAACTAAATTTTGTTCGTTGGACTCTGGTAAATGCGGCGGTATTGCTCCTTTGCTTAAATAATGAAAAAAGTCGTCTGTGTGCATATGCACAGATTTATCCATGTTCGATTCTTTTGCGACAATCGACGCAGTTGTTGTCTTTCCTGTTCCCGGCGAACCTGTAATCACAATAATTCTTCCTTGATTCATCTACATTCTCCCTCGCAATTCAGATTTACCGCTCTCTTTCTGGTTTTGGAGCGTTTCTTCTCTCAAGATTGAAATGGGCGGGAAGCCATTTTAGGGCTTTCCCGCCTTGATTGCCCATCAGCAAAGACGGGCGGGACTGTCAACGGCGGCGCATTTATGCGCCGTTCATCTTGACCGTTGATTGGCCCCGCTAACTTTGCTACTCTGTTCTAAGTAATTCCTCAATTTGTTTTTTCATATATTCTACAAGTGCCATCGCTTCCTTTTCTACTGTCTCCCATTCATCAG
Source organism: Beduini massiliensis (assembly GCF_000829905.1). Classification (GTDB taxonomy): domain Bacteria; phylum Bacillota_I; class Bacilli_A; order Erysipelotrichales; family Coprobacillaceae; genus Beduini; species Beduini massiliensis. Next base: position 207,052 of record NZ_CDPP01000003.1, on the reverse strand, counting down.
ACAAATTTCCCAAATAAGCTTCCTTTGCCGTTGTTAGCAGGGGGGGGAATCTCTCCGGCAATTTTAAAATTACCCATTTTGCGGCAACATCTTTTGTCGTGATTTCTTCTGTTACTAAAGTAAACCACATTCGTGATAAGGTTAATAACACATTTCTTTCATCACCCTTAAAGCTGGAAATCAAACCAGGTAAAGAAAACCGAATTGCTTTTTTAATTTCGTGAAATGGGATAGCGGGAATAAGCTCTTTGCTTTCCGCCCCCTTCAAAGTTATGCTATTTTTTCTTGCTTGCCATAATAAAATCATTATATCTGGGTCATTGCAGGCTTGCGGATATTCTCCTGCTTCCATCTCTCCCCTTAGCCATTCACCATACATATACTGACATTTTGGCGGAAATTGCAACGGAACAATATCAGATTGATTGATAATAGTTACCTCTAAAGGTCTTTTTTCAATACAGCCTACGGAGCCAGAAATTTTCAATAATTGCTTTGTTAGATCTGCTCTGATTGAATTACTCAATTCTTGTTTAGTAATTATCAGTATATCTATATCACTATCTGGACGCAGCCCATTCATTGTTGCTGAACCATATAAATATATCCCCAATATTTGACCTTGTAATATGGTTTCTGCTATTGAAATAACTTGATTTACTTGTTGTGGAAATTCATTTATATTCATTGTAACTCCTATATGTATTTATTTTTACTCCTCAACAACTGATAAAACAGCGTCTAAGGCTAATTCTAAGGCTATGGATATACTTGTTTTTCCCCATTCTCTTTCTTGGTATTTATGAGGGTCTGCAAGAGTATCGGCTGAAAAAAGCAGCATAGCCCATGTAACTTTTCTAAATTTTGCACACGCCGCCAATGCGGAACATTCCATTTCTACTACTTGACATCCCTCTTCTTTCCGATACTGAACCATTTCTACTGTTTCTCGATAAAAACCGTCTGTTGTCCATGTTTTAACTTCCCAATATGGTATATTCTTTTGGCTTAAAGCAGATTCAATCGCATTTATACCAGCCTTTGAAATCTCTACTTCTCGGGAGGGAGGAAGATAATGGTAAGATGTTCCCTCATCTCTCAATGCAGAAACAGGTATCAAAAATCTATTTTCCGGGATGTCTTCCAATACGCCGCAGGAGCCGACGGAAATAATCTTTGTTACACCCCCTGCAATTAAATATTCTAAAACTTGGACGGCAGCAGCACTTCCCACAGGAGCCGGACATAGACATATTTTCTCCTGATTATAAAGACATTCATAAATAGGATATCGTCTTGTTGCACTTTCAAATTCATCTATCTGTATTCCATCATGGGTATGTGCATAATTTTCAACCTCGTCTCCTAAAAAAGCAAACACTGCTTTTGCAGGAAAACATTTTTTCCCATTTCCCGGCTGAAAAACAGCTTTTGATGCGGTATCGTACTCTAAAACAGGGTAGTCATGCTTTACTAATGGCATATTATTATCTCGAATAACAGGCTATTATTCTATTCCTTTCATCATCTTTTTTGCCAACTGCTTGAACAGGTCGGCAGTTTCTTCATCCATCGGCGTAAGCTGTCCGATCTGTCCGGCAACCATCGCCGCTACATCGTCAATGGAAAGCGGGTTTTGCTTCTGTTCCGCCAGTGCGTCCCGCATGGCTTGGAACATAGCGGCGGTCACAGCTTCTCCCGGCTGTTCCCCGTTGTCAATGTCTTTCTTAATGTCCCGCAGGATAGCCAGGAACACATTTTTGATTTTTTCAATCTCCGCTTCATGTTCCCCTATCTTTTGGGCGTTCAAAAGCTGTAAATCCTGCTTCGCTTCTGCCCGGTGTTCCGGGTGTTCTTTCATCAGGTCGGACAGGGAAGCCGTTGCCATCTCGATAAGCTGGTTTCTTGCTGTTATGCCCTTTGCCGCCGTATCCTGAAAATAAATCCGTATCAAATCTATCAGCTTAGGAAAATTCCTGTGTTCCAACAGGCGGTTGAGGATTTGCACATCAACAGCACCCGTCACAAGCCCCCTCACGGCTCCCTCGGACAAGCCTAATTCAGAAATATCGTAGCTTTTACGAACGCTCACGGTAGACAAGCCCAGTATGTAGTCTGTCGATACCTTAAATTCCTTTGCCACACCTATGAGAATATCACTGCTGACCGTTCTTGTTTCGCCGCTGACAATGCGGCTCAACTGGGAAGCGGAAACGCCTATCTTCTCCGCAAGTTCCTTTTGTGTGATGTGGTTCCCGTTGCATAAATCGGAAATCCGCTGTCCGGGCGTTCCGGGTAAAGCCATAGATACGCACCTCCTCCGCATACTTCCATTATACAGAATGATTGCAAAAATGCAATGTCCAAAGTGTAAACTTCATCAAAATGCAATTCTCGCAATATTCCGGGAATTGCATTTTTTTCGTGTAGACTTAGGGTAGTTCATCGATGGACGGCACCTTGAAAACAGAATGACCGTCCGAAAAGGAATACCCCGGCTGGGGAAGCACCGCAAGGAGTCGGACTTCGGGACAAAATGTCCCGAAGTTGCGAGGAGCGTGCCAACGCCGGAACACGCCGCAGGAATGGGGCAGGAAACCTTTTCGGGGAGAACGGCAACGGAAAGCAAAATGGAGGGAACGCATGAGAGATAACCCCTATAAAGACTTGCCGCCGCTGGAACGCAGGCCGGACGGTTCCCTTTACCGCATGACCCCGGCGCAGAGAAAACAGGCGGCCAGCCTGATACGCCGGGAGTGCTGTTGCTGTGAGGACGGCAACTGCATTGTCCTTGACGATGGGGACACCTGCACCTGTCCGCAGACGATTTCTTTCTCGGTCTGCTGTAAGTGGTTCCGCTGGGCGGTCTTGCCGCTGGACGGGACGCTGGAAGCGGAGATTTTCCGGGATAAGGACTTGAAACGCTGTGAGGTCTGCGGCGGTGTGTTCGTCCCCAAATCCAACCGGGCAAATACTGCCCCGGCTGTGCCGCCAGAGTTCACAGGCGGCAGAAAACAGAAAGTGAACGGAAAAGGAGGTCTGCTGTGGACAGTTAGGAGCGAAAAAAGCCTTGATTTATCAGGCTTCGCAAGCCCCAAACCGGGGCTGGTGGTATAAAGTATCGCCCGCCCCGGAAAACGGGCTTCTAACCGTCCACAAAACGCACTATGACAAATACCATCTATATCCATCAGCCGGAAAAGGCGTTCAGCTTCACCCGGCTCCCGAATTTCCTCTTTGAAGCCCCCACATTCAAGCCCTTGTCCAACGAGGCAAAGGTTCTGTACGCCTTTATCCTGCGCCGGACAGAGTTATCCCGCAAGAATGGGTGGGCGGATGATTGCGGACGGATTTATCTGTACTATCCCATCTGCGAGGTGGTTGACCTGCTCCACTGTGGGCGGCAGAAAGCGGTAAACACCCTGCGGGAACTGCAATACGCCGGGCTGGTGGAGATCCAGAAGCAGGGCTGTGGAAAACCCAACCGCATTTTCCCAAAATCCTATGAAGCGGTTCCAAACACCGACTTCAAGAAATCCGGTTCTGGTACGCCGGAGGGCTGAAAACCGTACTTATGAAGTGAGGAAATCACTCCCCGGAAGTACGAAAACCGGACGGTATATAGAAATACAAAGATTAAAAAGATTTATTTATATTCTATCCATTCCAATCCTATCCGAGCTAATTTCTGCGGGATTTTCCCTGTGGAAAACCCCGGATAGGAAAGGAATGGGGAAAGGAGCAGAATGGCACAACACGCAATTTTGCGGTTTGAGAAGCACAAGGGCAACCCGGCAAGGCCGCTGGAAGCCCATCACGAAAGACAGAAAGAACAATACGCCAGCAACCCCGACATTGACACAAGCCGGAGCAAGTACAACTTTCATATCGTCAAGCCAGAGGGCAGGTACTATCATTTCATTCAAAACCGCATTGAACAGGCCGGGTGCCGAACCCGCAAGGACAGCACACGGTTTGTCGATACGCTGGTAACTGCCAGCCCGGAGTTTTTCAAGGGGAAATCCCCAAAGGAGATACAGGCGTTTTTCCAGAGGGCGGCGGACTTCCTCATTGGCCGGGTAGGACGGGAAAATATCGTGTCGGCGGTGGTACACATGGACGAGAAAACGCCCCACCTGCATTTGACCTTTGTTCCGCTGACAAAGGACAACCGCCTGTGTGCAAAGGAGATTATCGGCAACCGGGCAAACCTGACGAAGTGGCAGGACGATTTTCACGCCTATATGGTGGAGAAATATCCTGACTTGGAGCGTGGGGAGAGCGCCAGCAGGACAGGCCGGAAGCATATCCCCACCCGGCTTTTCAAACAGGCGGTTTCCCTCTCCCGGCAGGCAAGAGCCATTGAAGCCACACTGGACGGCATTAACCCGCTGAACGCCGGAAAGAAAAAAGAGGAAGCCCTCTCCATGCTGAAAAAGTGGTTCCCGCAGATGGAGAATTTCTCCGGGCAGTTGAAAAAGTACAAGGTCACAATCAATGACCTGCTGGCGGAGAATGAGAAGTTGGAAGCAAGGGCAAAGGCCAGCGAAAAAGGAAAGATGAAAGATACGATGGAACGGGCAAAGCTGAAAAGCGAACTGGACAATTTACAGCGGCTGGTTGACCGTATCCCGCCGGATATACTGGCGGAACTGAAACGTCAGCAGCGGCACACGGTAAAGGAAAGGTGATAGATATAAGCAGAAATTTTCGCCGCCTCTGTGCGGCATTGTACCTTGAAAACTGAATATGGAGGACACTGGATGGCAAAAAGTGAAAGCGATATTTTTACACCCCGAACAGGGCAGGTTATACAAGCAGAGAACGGCACGCAGTATTTTGTATGTGGGAACAACCGTATAAAAATCTCCGAACACTTCGCCGCAGGCGGGAAGCCCCTCGGTGATCTGATTGTAGATGTGGTGCGGCATACCGCAGAAAAAGCCGCTTCAACCTGATAGCCCATCATTGATAACACGCCCACGCTTATGATATAATTGCCATAGAGCAAAAGTATTGTAAGCGTGGGTTGTTTCTTTAGAAGGAGGATTTTTACGGTGAAACAACCTTACAATACTACGATTTACAACACGGCGCTTTATATGAGATTGAGCCGGGACGATGAACTGCAAGGAGAAAGCGGGAGTATTCAGACACAACGCATGATGCTCCGGCAATATGCCGCCGAGCATGGCCTGAATGTCATAGATGAATATATCGACGATGGATGGTCTGGAACGAACTTTGACAGGCCGGATTTTCAGAGAATGATTGATGACATTGAGGACGGGAAAATCAACTGCGTTGTTACGAAGGATTTATCCCGCTTAGGCAGAAACTACATTCTGACCGGCCAGTACACGGAAATCTACTTTCCCAGCAAAGGCGTCCGCTATATCGCTGTCAATGACAATGTGGACACCATCAACGGAGAGAATGAGCTTGCCCCATTCCTCAACATTCTGAATGAAATGCACGCCCGCCAGACCAGCAAAAAGGTAAAGGCGGCCATGCGGACACGGTTCGCAAATGGCGCACACTATGGAGCCTATGCTCCGCTTGGCTATGTCAAAGACCCAGATAAGAAAGGCCATCTTCTGATTGACCCGGAAACAAGGTGGATTATCGAAAAGATTTTTGACCTTGCCGTTCATGGCCGGGGAGCCGCCAGCATTACACGGATTTTGGTCGAAGAAAAAGTACCTACTCCCGGCTGGCTGAATTTCCAGAGATACGGCACTTTCGCAAATATCTATGCCGGAGCGCCGGAGGAAAAAGCCTATGCGTGGACGATAGCGCAGGTGAAAAGTATTCTGAAAGAGGAAACCTATATCGGACACAGCGTCCACAATAAGCAGACCAACATTTCATTCAAAAACAAGAAGAAAGTACGCAAGCCAAAAGAGGAATGGTATCGTGTGGAGAACACCCACGAAGCGATTATTTCCGAAGATGTGTTCCGTCAAGTACAGGAGCAGATTTGCAACAGGCGCAGACGGCAGAAGAACGGCACAACACAGATATTTTCCGGGCTGGTAAAATGTGCGGACTGCGGCTGGTCGCTGGCCTATGGTATGAACAGCCAGAACAAAAATCCCTATGCCCACTACCATTGTAGCAAGTACGGGCAAGGATTGCACCAGTGTTCCATGCACTATATCCGCTATGATGTGCTTTACGCCTATGTCCTTTCCCGTCTGCAATACTGGTCTGTGCTGGCACAGCAGGATGGGGACAAACTTCTGAAACGGCTACTTAACGCCAGCGACAAGGAACGCAATACTGCAAGGAAGCGGCAGACAGCCGAACTGAAAAAGGCGGAAAAGCGCAAAGCAGAAGTAGACACCCTGTTTGCAAAAATGTATGAGGACTGGTCTGCCGGACGCATTACAGAATACAATTTCAATATGCTGTCCGAAAAGTATCAGGGCGAACAGCGAGAATTGGACGTAAAAATTGAACGGCTTCACGAAGCGATGGAGACCGCCGCCCAGACAGCGGTTGACGCTGAAAAGTGGATAGGTCTGATGAAACAGTATGTCAATCCCACAGAATTGACGGCTGAACTTCTGAATACGCTGATTGAAAAAATCCTTGTCCATGAAGCGGTCAAAAGTGAGGACGGAAGCCGGGAACAGGAAGTGGAAATCTTCTACCGCTTTATCGGCAAAATCGAATGACACATCTTGAGATACCCAACAATATCTTTAACTAAGGGAAACGGGCAAAGGCTATCCGAATATCGAATCTTTAAAAAGTATCTCTAAACTTTTCTCTGTATCCATTGATGAACTCTTATCGGGTGAAGAACTGATTGTCTTAGCTGAAAATGAGAATGGAAAAAATATTAACCGTTTATTAAATTTCATCTATGGGGTCTTAGATCTTCTTTGTTTATCTTTCATTTTTTTACCTTTATATGGTCAAAAGGAAGTTGACTTTATTCAATCGGTATCATTACTAGCTTACCACGATGCTTCTCTTGTTATTCGTACTATCTATTTTACTCTCCTTGTCGCCCTATTTGTTTTTGGGATCATTGAGCTTCTTATGCGCCATTTCAATGATGAAAAGGGATTGAAAAAAGTAAAATTGATTTCAATCTTTATACATGGATCAGCCGTTATTTTCTTTGCGATTAGCTTACAGCCATATGTCAACGTCATGTTGTTCATGCTTTTTATCATTAAAATATATCTCTTAATTAAATATAAAAACAGTTGATATTATCAATAGAATTTATGCTCTGACACGTTTCGTGTCGGAGTTTTTTTATAATGTGACAATTCGTTTCTTGAGATTCATAAAGAATAAAACAATAATAATCATGCAAACATTATTGCAGAAAGGAATCCATTATGACAAACCTTATAGAAACTTACCAATTAAGCAAAGCATATCCCCATACAACAGTAGTTGATCGTGTAAACCTTCATATTCCTCAAGGAAAAATCTATGGCTTACTTGGAAGAAATGGAGCAGGAAAAACAACATTAATGAAAATACTGCTTCAATTAGTTAAACCTACCAGCGGACATTTCAATTTATTTAATGAAACACCAAAAAAAGAACATTACCGCAGAATCGGGTCTTTAATTGAATCTCCGGGATTTTATGATAATTTAACCGCTTATGAGAATTTACATTTACTGCAATGTTATCAAGGAAATCAAGATAATCAAAAGATATATGAAGCATTAAAAACGGTTAACTTGCATCATGAAACAAAAAAGGTATTTTCGGATTATTCATTGGGAATGAAACAGCGTTTAGGAATTGCTGCCGCTATTTTCCACCAGCCGCAACTGCTTATTTTAGATGAACCAACCAATGGCTTAGATCCTATTGGTATCTCACAAATACGTTCCCTATTAGTCAAATTATGTCATGAAAATAAAATGACCATTTTAATATCCAGTCATATTCTTAGCGAAATAGAACATATTGCCGATATAATCGGTATAATCCATCATGGTCGTCTGATTGAAGAGATCCCCATCGATGAACTAAAACAAAAACAGCGTTGTTATTTATCTTTTGATGTCAATAATCCTCAACACGCACTCGAGTTTCTTCTTCAATATGAACCTACGCTTCATTATCGGCTGGAAGCACAATCATTTAAACTTTATGGCTGTAAGCAGCGAAGTGATGTCTATAATCGATTGTTGATAGAAAATCATATTGCTGTTCATCAGTTACGAATTGAAAAAGAAGATTTAGAAAACTATTTTTCTGATTTAATAGGAGGGAATGACATTGGCTAGATTTATTTTTTGTGAATGGCTGAAACTAAAACGTTCCAAAATTGTTTTATTTAGTGCAGTCAGTGTATGTACAACACCTTTTATGCTGTTTATTGAAGCACTGCAAACCCACTTTGAACATCCCGAGCAATCGTTTACCTTAGCTGATATTTACAGTAACGGCTTGTTGTATGGGATGCTACTGATCAATATGATGATCTATGTTGCGATTACCGCTTACTTATTCAGCCGAGAATATACACAGCGAACACTGAAAACAATTCTGCCCATTCCAATCTCACGTTCTTCCTTTTTAACGAGCAAGTTTTTAGTTCAATTTATATGGATAATGATATTGATGGGAATAACTTGGATGGGGATCTTTCTTTTATTCGGATTATATCACATAATGATCGGATTAGATGGATTTCAAATCACCATTGCTTTTGTTTGGCTTATTAAAATGCTGTTGGGTGGAATCTTCATGTTTATCACTTTAAGTCCTTTTGCTTATCTTTCTTTAAAAAGCAAAGGCATTGTAGTTCCTGTAATCGTTTCAGCTGTGATTGTGATGGGAAATGCAGCTTTATCCAATCAAGATCTAGGTGCTCTATATCCATGGACCGGAACCTATTTTATAATGATGAAAAAAACTTTATCCACTAACTATCCCATTTGGCTTAGTTTAACCATTATTATTTTAATTGCCATGATTGGCTTTATATGCACATATACTTATTTTAAGAAGGAGGATTTAAAATGATAATCAATTTAATCGAAGTCCTTAAAGTCATTTTACTGGGAATCATCGAAGGGATCACCGAATGGCTTCCAATCAGCAGTACCGGTCATATGCTTTTAGTCGATCAGTTTATTACTTTAAATGTAAGTGACCATTATAAAGAAATGTTTTTTATTGTCATCCAGCTTGGAGCAGTATTAGCTGTTGTTGTATTATTTTATAAAAAAATGATACCTTTTCAATTTGCCGATAAGCAAGCACCAATGATTAAAACTGATATTATCTCTCTATGGCTGAAAGTTGTGGTTGCTTGCATTCCCGGTGCAATTGTAACGCTTTTATTTGATGACTACATCGAGGCACATTTTCATACCCCTATCGTTATCGCCTGTGCCTTAATTTTTTATGGAATAGCCTTTATCTTTATTGAAACTTGGAATAAAAAACGTACACCTATTGTTCATGAACTTTCTGATATTACGTATACAACGGCTTTTATGATCGGGCTATTTCAAGTTTTATCCATTATTCCCGGTACATCTCGTTCCGGCTCAACCATCGTCGGTGGTCTATTGATCGGTGTTTCAAGAGTAGCAGTCGCAGAATTCACTTTCTTTCTGGCAGTACCTGTAATGTTTGGACTAAGTTTTATTAAAATGTTGAAATTTGGCTTTATCTTTACCACTGCCGAATTGACATTGCTGCTCATCGGAATGGTTGTTGCTTTTGTTGTGTCTTTAATTGTTATTCGCTTTTTAATGAACTATATTAAAAAGCATGATTTCAAGGTCTTTGGGTGGTATCGCATTATTTTAGGTATCATTGTTTTATTGTATTTTATATTTCTTTAAAAAACTACCGGTTATGCCGGTAGTTTTGCATTCATCGTCTTACGACACTGTTCCTTACTAAATTTAAGTTTTCTAAAAATAATCTGGTATTTGCTTATGCTGACTTACTCCTTCTTAAAAATGCTTCAAAAGTCAACACAAATTATTATCCTGCTTATTACCAAAACATTCTTAAATTATGCAATGATCCCTATTTTCAGAAAAAAAGCTGTCCTCTCAACAAGAACAGCTTTTACTTAAAGAATAGCCGGTAATATATAATCCACAATAAGATCCCAACGGTCATGTGCCTTACGCATATTCTTTGATGTTACCGCTACGACAATTTCTTTTTCTGGAATACAACAAATCATATTTCCGCCATCTCCCAATGCCATATAAGCAAAAAGTTTTTCTGAACGATAGATACACCATAAATAGCCATAATGAGTAAATGAAACATTTATTTCTTTTTCCAACGGAATCCCTATAGTGGATGCTTGGATCCAGTCTTTTGATACAATCTGCTGATGATTATATATTCCTCCATTTATATAAAGAACACCAAACTTTGCCAAATCTCGGGTTGTCAGTTTAAGACCCCAGCCACCGGTAGAATAACCCATTGGATCTTTTGCCCAACCTTTCAGCTGTTTTCCAAACAAACCCTCATAATCAAATGTTTGGTCCGGATTATCTTCAATCGGCTTTATATCAAGCGGTTTAAACAAATATTCATTAGCAAATTCTCTGGCACTTTTACCCGTGCTTTTAGTTAAGATAACTGATAAAAGATGAGCACTGCAGTTAGCATATTTGAATGCACCGATGTTTCCGTTTTTACCTAATAAATCAAGAGAAAATTTGATCCAGTCTTTTCGTCTGACCATTTTTTCCATCGGCTCCTGCATCGGTTTAAAAAGATAGGGAGCTCTCATCGTCAGCAAATCGCGAATCGTCACTGCCTTTTTTTGTATTTCTGAAGGATGACAGATATAATCAGGAAAGAAATCCAATACTTTCTGATCAAGGCTTTTTATATTCCCCTGCTCAATGGCAATACCGATTAAAGCAGAAAGAATGCTTTTTGTAACTGAGGCGATATGGAACGTATCCTCTTTTTGATAGCCGTTGTAATAACGTTCAAAGACCATTTTATTAGCCCTTATCACAATCATTCCGTTTAAGTTTTTATACAATACCGGAATAGCTTTGTCCATTTCGATTAATTTTTCTTTACACATACCAACCATACTTGGATCGATTTTCTCGAAAGATAATGCCATCTGTTTCATTAGAGATACCTCCCTGTCACTGAACTTTCAATTTTCTTAATCTCTTTGGGAGTTCCCTTGGCAATAATATAGCCACCTGTTGTTCCTCCGTTAGGTCCTAATTCAATCAGATAGTCACAGATTTTTAACACATCGGTATCATGTTCAATCACAATAACAGAATTGCCTTGTTTCACAAGCTGATCTAATAGTTCAATCAATTTAGCGATATCATATTGACTAAGCCCTGTCGTAGGTTCATCAAGGATGTACAGAATATTCCCTTTTCTTTTTCTGCCTATTTCTTTTGCCAGTTTGATTCGCTGTGATTCCCCACCGCTTAGTGTTGGTGTTGGTTGTCCTAATTGGATATAGCCCATTCCAATCTGCTGCAGAATCTTTAATGGATTTAATATAGCTGAGTGATCACAAAAGAATGCAATCGCCTCATCAACACTCATCTCAAGCACCTCGGCAATTGATTTTCCTTTATAATGAACGGAAAGTGTTTCTTGATTAAATCGTTTTCCTAAGCATTTGGGACAGGTTTTATTAATGCTGAGATGCTCTCCTAACCATATTTTTTCATATCCACTCCCCTTACATTTGCCACAGCCACCCTTTGAATTGAATGAAAAATAGCCTTCATGCATCCCTTGAGCAACAGCTTCCTCCTGTTTGGCATACAATGCCCTAATTTTATCCCAAATGCCAATGTAGGAAGCGGGATTTGAATTGCTGTTGCGGCCAATCGGAGCTTGGGATATTTCCGCATATCCGGCGATTGCTTCCACGCCTATTAAACCATCTGCTTTTGCCTTTACTGTTGTCTTAGTCCTAATACCGTCTTGATATCCATATTTAAAATGTGTTCGCAGTAAAGGAAGCAATGTATCAAAGATCAATGAGCTTTTCCCGCTTCCGGATTTCCCGGCAATGCCCACAAGCGCATGTAAAGGTATTCCCACAGAGATATTCTTAAGGTTATTCGTTTTGGCGTTGGATATCGTCAGAAATGAGGTTTTATCAATTATCGGTCGAAACTTTCTAATGGGCAGTTTCTTTTTACCTGATAAATAGTTCCCGGTAACAGAATCAGAAGATTTCAATAAACCGGCGACATCCCCTTGATAAACAATCTGCCCGCCTAAACGCCCGGCAAAGGGACCGATATCAATAATGTGATCTGCCTGTTGGATTGTATTTTTATCATGTTCAACAACGATAACTGTGTTGCCAATCTCCTTTAACTGTTGAATGGAAGCAATGATTTCTTCTTTTTCAGAAGCATGAAGTCCGGCTGTCGGCTCATCTAAAACATAAATTAGAGAATCCATTTTACTATCCAAATGAGAATTTAAAAATAGTCTCTGCAGCTCTCCGCCGCTTAATGAAGATAATTCCCGATAAAGCGTTAAATAGCCCAGTTTAGCACTCATTAAATGCTTTAATTTAATAAGGATATCTTGAATCAAGTTACTTCCAAGCGGACTGTAACTTTCTGTTTCAAGGGTCTCTAAAAGAAACGTATGGAGGTCAGAAACAGGCATCAGACATAATTCTCCAATGTGTTTTCCATGAATAAAAACACTTCTTGCCTCTATACCGATACGATAACCGTGACACTCAACACATGGCTGCAGTGCATAAAAATCCTGAACAGCTTCACCTTTGCGCTGACGATTTTCAAAAGCTTTCATTAAACAATAACTGCTTTTTCCTAACTCAAAACGCCCATAGATGACCTCTTCTTTTACTTCACTAGGCAATGAAACAAAGGGCATATCAAAATAAGCTTCAAACCGTTTCTTTAAAATATTCATATATCCCGGCGTTACTTTTGATTGAATAAAAACTTCTTTTAATGTCATCTTATCATCGCTGACAAGCTGCTCGAGATTGATTTCATAATGGGCACCTTTTCCTGAACAATGAAGACACATTCCACTAGCTGAATTATAGGAAAAGAAGCTCGGTCCAAAATGTTCATCCTCATCATAATCCTCATTTTTCACTTTCCCTTCGCTGGAATATAAAAGTGTCAGCATATGCAGGATTCCGGTTCGTGTCCCAATAGTAGAACGTGGATTACTTTGACGAATCGTATTTTGATGAACGGCAATTGTGGGACCGATCCCTTCAATTGAATCAAATTTATAAGATTCTTCTAAGTTAGTCAGCATGCCTAAAGACTGCAGATATTGTTTACGTCCTTCCTCGAAAATAATATCAAAAACTAAACTGGATTTTCCTGATCCACTGACTCCTGTTGCCACAATTAATTTGTTTTTAGGCAAGGTTACATCTATATTTTTCAAATTATGGAGATGTGCCCCTTTAATCTTTATTTCTTTCATTTCATCACCTCATCATTAAATTCACGATCTAATCAGAGATGGAAAACAGCTAAGATAAAACGATGGGTTCTACCGGCAAATAAATATCTACTAAATGCATATTATTAGGATCGACGGAGTGATCATTCATATACATTTCAAATGGACAACTGTCACACGGTACATAACCGCTTGTTGTCAGCCATTCTTCATAAATATAATCCCATGCTGCACTGTAATGATCCTGTTCAATGTAAAAATGTCCTACAAGATATTGCCCTGCAGGCAGCTCCATCACTCCTAGACCACAATTTTCATCTACCTTGACATCCTCTGCAATCGTCACCGCGATACTGGTCTTGAAATAATCCGGTTCCGTAAATTCAGGATGATCATGATAAACAGATAACACTTTTGTTTTTTCATCCAATAAATGCTGTTCTTGAGCAATCTTGAATAAGCGATTCAATAAAGCAGAAAACTGCTCTGCAAGCTCTCCATAGTTTCCGGTAAAACGAACATAAGCGACCCTCATCTTTTCTACTTTTACGATTTCTACTTGTCCTCTCACCTTTTCTTTAGATACGCTTTTTCCCATGTCTGATACACTTTGATTGTATCTGGAAATATTATATTGGTCTTTGCAATTCTTGCGATAATTTTTACGATAATCATTAGGACTGATCTTGTACATTTGTTTAAAGCTTCTTGAAAAAACAGCTGAATCCGTGAATCCCAAATGATAAGCAATATCGGTAATACTCATATCATCACGTTGTCCCAAAAGATGGGTTGCTTTTTCCAACTTAAAACGATGGACATACTGAGATAAAGATTCATGAGTTACTGCTTTAAAAATGCGATGAAAATGGTATTTAGAAAATCCGGCAACGTGTGCAAGTTCTGCCAGTGTAAAAGACTCAAAAGGATGAGCTTCAATATAGTCCTGAACTTTATTAATACGATGCTGATATTCACTTTTACTTTTATAATGTTCCATATCGTTTCTCCTTTATATGAATATTGACTTACTATTCTCATTCATTATACTTAATCTATTTTAATACCTCAATGAGAGTGCCCTATAACAAATAAAACTGCCTATTTATATCGGGCAGTTTCATTGACAATCGTACATTATTATTTAGTATTTAGATAACGCCATTCATACTGTTTCATAGGGATCGGCTTACTAAAAAGGAACCCCTGCACGGTTTTAACCCCACAGTTTTTTAAAACTTCAAACTGTTCTTCATTTTCTACTCCTTCTGCAATCAGATGAATCCCTCTTTTATTGCACACGCCTACCATAGCTTCTACAATCGATTGTGCATAAGTATTCGACACAATATCTTTAACAAAACCTTGATCTATCTTTAAAATATCAAATTGGGCCGTTGCCAATAGTGCGAGATTTGAACTTTCAGCCCCAAAATCATCGACTGAAACTAAGAATCCGGCTTCTCTGATTTGATTGATTTGATCTGTTAACCCTTTACAATTCGATGAACAGGTACTTTCTGTAATCTCTACTTCTAAATATTGTTTGGAAATCCCATATTTTTGAATGATCGTTTCCAATTTTTCCAGCAAGTTTTCTTCCATAAATGTAATACGTGAAAAGTTACTTGATATTGGAAACAGTTGTTTTCCTTGCTTTTGCCACGTCTGTAATTGAGCACAGATTGTTTCAAAAACATAAAAATCTATTTTACTGATTTGATACGTATTTTCTAACACGGGAATAAAACGATCCGGTGGCTGAATCATTCCATCATCATCTAAATAGCGAACTAAAGCTTCTGCACCTACTAAAGCATGTGTCTCAACATCAAGCTTTGCCTGTAAGTATACTTGGAACTTTTTATTGGCAATTTTATCTTTGAGTAAAGACGGATCAGACAAATAATCCAGCACATCATTTTGATGACGATAACGTCCTGTTTCAAGATGACGGTGATAAAACTCTTTTTTATCGGTATACATAAATTCATCTGCCTGATTAATGATTTTTTGAATATGATGACAGTTGTTTTCCCATTTATAACCAATCGCAGCAGTGCATTCCTCATGAGATAAATTATTTTTTAACCCGTAAAGGTGTTCCTTAAACGATTCTTCTTCTATTCCCAAACAGATAATAATAAACTCATCACCGCCAATGCGATAAAAAGATCCGTTTATAATACTCTTTTGAATTATTTTTGCACATTTTTTCAATAGGGCATCTCCGGCATCATGTCCAAATCGATCATTGATTTCTTTTAATCCATTTACATCTAAATAAATAACCCCCACAGATTCTTCTTTTTCTTTCAGCCGGTTAATATCTTGGATATAGCGATTTCGATTATAAAAAGAAGTCAGCGTATCTACATAGCTTAAGTGATACAGTGCTTTTTCATCTTCTTCTCTTCGCATTGCCAGCATAATGTAATAGCGAAGCGTTTCTAAAAATGTGACCGCATTTTCCATAAGTTTATGCTCAGGGTTATCTAATCCAATGCAGCCGTCTAACTGTCCATCACGTTCCAATGGCACCATAATCACATTTTGAATTCCCTGCTGTGCAAGAAATGCATATTCATAGGACATCTCTTTAATATCATTTAGATCATGAATCACTATATTCTGTTGATGATCAAACATATTCAGCCAGATTTGGAATTCTGATTTAGGCAGGTTTTGCAGGTGTTCTATCTGGGGTTCAATTTCCTCTTGACACCACTCTGCAATATTGGATATAGCCTCTCCATGAAAAGAGAAAATGTAAGCACGATCGGCTGAAAACAATTCACCGATTCTTTTTAATACATGCGACGATGCATCCAGCATATCCTGATTACGATAAAATTCCCGAATACATTCAACAAGAACATTATCTCGTTCTAATCTATTTTTCAATTCATTTTTTTCATTAGCTGCATCCGTGATATCAAAAGCGATCTCCATTCTTGCCGGACGTCCATTCCATTCCATGAGACGATCCTTTAATAAATAATGGCGATGCGTAATTAAATTAGTATGCTCCCACGTATACGTTTCTCCCTCTTTTAAATGTTGGGTAGTGCAAAACGGACAAGGCGCATCTAATCCCTGCAATGCCTTATAACATTTTAAATGCGCATCATCTGTAATATGAAAGGTCTTTTTCCCCATTTCATTGGCAAATAAGAGTTCATTTGTTTCGATATCAGAGACATATAATAATTCGGTAATCTCATTCATAGGAACTAATAATTCCTGAAATCGCTGTGAAAGCTGCTCTCCTTTTTTGCGATTTTCTTCTTCCGCGGCATTCAGCTGAATACGACGTTTTTCTTGCATAAAAGCATACACGGTACATAACCCTGCCAATAAGATAAAAATACCATTCATATAAAATAATTGGTTCCGTGCATTCATTACCACTTTTTCAGTATAAACTTCAGCGGCCATAACCGTTTCATCTGCCAAATTAAAAAAGTCTTCACTTAAATTAAATAAACGCTCACCTGATGTTTCCTGCTGGCGATATAATGCAATCTCCGTTTTTATTTCTTCCCATTCTGTCTGCATTTGCAAAAGCAAAGATTGAAATTCCTCTGCATTAAGTTTAATTAAATTCAATTCTTTACTGCCTTCATCAAGCCCAACTAAAATATCATCAATACGTTCCATTAAACTATCATCGGGATTATAATTCAGTTCCTTTTTGATTAATCTTTGAGTAGCTCCACGAACGATTCCGGTATAATTAATAATGCGTGCATTTCCTTGCAAATTATTGATTGATTGAACCGACAGTATTCCACTTAATATTAAGGCAATACATAAAACAAACGGAACTGCTGCAACTCGCATTTTCGACAATTTTCTTTTCACCAAAATCACTCTCCTATTACTGATAAATCCCTTGATTTTTTAAAACAATCAGATGTAATCCCATTATACCATTTTTCTTAACTAATTTATGTTTTACTTTCTAAATAAATGAATTTCTAATGGCTACTATAAATAAATAGAAACTTGTTATTATATACCCTATCAATTAGAAGATAAAATGGCCACCTTTTTCTTATCATAAAAAGTATAAGTAAGAATAAGAATGGTAAAATTGATTCTGTTTCTTTAACGATAAGAAGTATAATAAGATTAATTAACCTTAAAATAGGTTTCTGATTATCTTTTCATAAATTCGTATATGTCCGCAAAGTTTTATTCTACAGAATTTACGGGCATTTTTACTATCGGTAGATACTTCACGTTTCTTTTCATAAATTCTCATGTTTTATCTTTGGAAAGTAGTAAATAAGTGGTAAATTATTACGCTATCAGATTTACCATTTCAGTCTTTACACCATCCAGTGACACATGGCGTTTAGATTCAGCGTAATATTGATATTAGAATGACCCATGATATACTGCAAGCGCATTGGGTTCATGTTCTTATTCGCTAAATGGCTACAGAACATGTGGCACAGGATATGTGGTGTGATGTTTGGCGTAAAGTTAGCAAAGCGTTTATATCATCCTTTAGGTCTTTGCGTATCTCTGCTTCTTTTTCCCGTAGTGACACACAGTCACGTTTTCCTTTCAGCAATCTGTCCGCGGCGGCCAATTTCCATGAATACACGGATTGCTGTTCCCCAAAAGTATCTGCCATCTGTTCTCTTCTCTCTTATGCAGACTGCCCTTTTATATATAGAAAAAATTTTATGAATGATATTTCTGTAGAGTCTATTGCTGCTCAGTGTAACATACATCGCAATCATTTACTCAAGCTTTTTAAGGATATCCTGGGACAAGGTCACAAGAGTATCTAATCAAATCTCAAAAGCCGCGCAGCTAATTATTACCACTGAACTTTCCATAAATGAAATCGGTAATGTTGTAGTCTATAGTAATCAGTTACACTCTTCCCCTACATTTAAAGGAGTATATGGTTCTTCACCAAAACATTTCCGTAATAACAATAAATAAATCACTGCTTATCATTGGGAATTTTTTACTGTAAGCTAAAGCTGCTAAAGAAAGAGTGCCGGAAATTCAATGTTTCCGGCACTTTGCTCTCTCTAACCACCTCAAGCTTATGGGAGGTCACACCAATATACCTCCTTAGAATCTATGCTGATATTAATTATACATAGTTTTCAAATGATTACCTTTTATTTCTTAGCTTTTTTCTTATAAAACAAAACACCCCACCACGCCTATTACAGCAATTGATGCAACAAGAGTGCTAAAGTACAGACTAACAGGAGCCGTATCACCAGACTTCACATTCCCATTTTTTGTATTTCCACCTGCAGGATTTCCTAATGAATCCAAACCGGACTGTTTATCCGTTTGCTTGTCCACATCGGTGCCGGGCTGACTGTTTGTTCCTCCCGACGGTTCAGTTGTTTCGGGATGACTGTCTATTCCTCCCGATGGATCAGTTGTTTCGGGCTGCTTCTCCTGTTTTGTTAAGGTAACTGGTATCTTATATAGATTTAAATCTCCAATAGAAACCTCCATTTCTGCCTTGTACGTCCCAGCGTTCATCCCCTCTTTTAATCCAACTGCCACATTCTTCTGGTCTCCGGCCGCAATGTTCATCATCATTGAACGACTGGCCTTTTCCAATATCTGCATCTTGTCCCCATCCTGCCCGGATAGTTGGTAATTGACATAGGGCAAATCTACAGTTCCCTTATTCTGCAATCCCAGTTCCACCTGCGGCGTAGTTCCCTGGGAAGCCAATTCATTTTTATCCAAATGAAGAATCAATTCATTCTCAAATGCCTTTCCGTCGATATCATACTGATAGATCCTGTTTGCAATCTTCACAAGAACAGCGGAGATGTCCTCCTGCACATAGAGTACAGGGATATCTGACATAAAAAAATATTTAAAAATATCATAGTCGACATTTTTTTCACTGAGATCTACTGTATGCCAGTTTTCTCCCTGATTTGCGGAGAAAATCACCTCTTTTAAAGCCGGGAATGGATAATCTCCATGTGACATCAGCAGTGGGAGAGTGATATCCGTCTCCTTTAACGTCTGATTGTCCGAATCTTTTAAAACTTCGTTAAATCCGTTTTGAACACCAAAGATGGAATAATTTAAAGTCGGCAGCACGGAATTGCTGATATTTTGAAAGTGCACTAAACTTTCATTAAAAACAGCAGAATCTGCCACTTTTAAACTATCCGCATAGATGACTGCCTGATCAGTGACTATTTGCCTGGCAGTCAGTGTATCCCCGACGAGAAAAACCCCTGATGTTTCTACTTTTACCTGATCAGCTGTGACGTATCCATCGACCTCCACTACACCCACCTTTAATATACTATTTTTTCCCAAATCAATATCTCCATATATAATTGAGCGGGCTGCTGTGTCCAGTTTCAGCACAACATCACCTTGACTCTCAATGGTATTTGCTTTATAACCCGGCATTCTTTGCAAAACATCACCATCCAGGACAATCTCAACCTCTACCCCCTCACCAATCTCGACCAATGGCTGTTCTTTATAGCCATCGTCTCCATAAAGAATTTTCCATGAATCCAATGTTGTCCCATCTGAAATGGCCAATTTCTTTTGCAAAAGAGTGACTGCCTGTCTATTCGGCTGTTCGACCTGGATTGTACCGTCCACATTTTTAGAAATCTTTAACGCTCCATTCTTTAATGAAAATGAAGGAGTATCCAAATTAGGCTTCACGAATACAGGTGTCATACAACTGTCAAAATCCGCACTGCTGGAATCTACAAACGCATTTGCATGGAAATCATAGTCATAACTTTCATTGTCCTTCGACAGTGCAGAGATACGAACCTGGTATGTCTGCGTTTGATCCGTTCGGTTCATCAGAGCTTTTAAACTGGCTTTCCACTGATTATCATTTACACGTTTAAATGTTGCCTGTGACGTCACATTGCTTTTTGGAATTTCCATGATAGCCATTAAAGTTCCGTTTTGAAAAGCCTCCATTTGTGTTCCGGTTAACGTAATCGTAAATATTTCTTCTGACTCTACCTCTCCTTTTATATCTACAGTCATACTCTCCACCTGAGGAACCTTATTCTTTACAATAGCTGCCGAATGATTCAGCTTAAACTCCCTGCCATTCACATTGTCAGACACTGCTATTTGTACAGTTTTGTTCATAGGCTCTTCCGGAATCTCATCATAATAAGCTGGCTTACTTATATTAGAATTATCCGCCCCAGACATGACATTCTTGTTTGACTCTTGAATGTTTACATTATTTAAGTGGAGCGTTGGCTGGTCTAATATAACAGTTGTATTCTGTTCCTCGCTTGTTCCGGTAATACTGACTGTCTCATTGGTATTTGTCAAATTCACCGAATCCGTGGAAACATCATAACTGACTGAAGCAATATTAGCAGCCTGCACCTGGTATGCCCCGGTCTGGATCCAGCCCCAACCCAGACATATACATAATAACAATATCTTATTTATTCTTCTCTTTTTTATCATCTCTGTCCCTTTCTACTTTTGAGAAAATACTTCCCTTTGTAACATAATGCATATCTGTTCTCCCATTTATCATTTCATGGCAATAACAATCATCCTCACAAACCGTTCAGATATATTTATATAAATAACATGTACTATATTAAAAAGCAATATTTTTTTACCGAACCGCTGGTCTTCCGCTTAGGAGCAGCACTGCAGGGGCTAAACAGTTCCCTTATAAGTTTAAATAATCCCTATATTTACTCACTTTTCACAAGGTTAAGGTGTTATCTCGTACCTCCGCTTCCTTGCTGGTTTTAAGGTATTTTAAACGCTCCTTTTTGCAGGTGATTAGCAAGACATATTTCTTGGTTGGACTGTGCCGCTTTAGATGTTTTTTTCTCCTGTACATCTTCAACAGCAGGAGCAGATAATGTTAGAAAACACCGGGTAAAATGAGGAACTTTCGCCTTTTAAATTAGTAAGCTAATCGCTGACCAAAATATATAGTTCGATTATATTTGAGGAAGAAAAAATTAGCAGAAAGATGCTCTTGCTAATCGCACATTGCTACGAGTGCAATTTCTCTCGTAAAAATAAGAAACGCCGAAAACCTTGAAAAATCAACGTTTTCGGCGGAATTTTTGGCGTCACTAAGAGGATTTGAACCTCCGACCTACCGCTTAGGAGGCGGTCGCTCTATCCAGCTGAGCTATAGCGACATTTTTAAAGACTCTACCATTCTAGCATTTTTTATTTTAAAATGCAACTTTGCTGCCATTTACAAAATATGCAAAATAAAGAATAGAATGAAGTAAATATTTCCGTTTCCTTGCAGTTTAATATGTTATCTGATAAATCGTATTCTAGTCATTAATGCTCACCTCGATATAATATCATTCATAAAGCAATAGTATAGATGTACCTTTAAATTACTTCTTACAGTAATGAATTAAGTTTTGAGGTTACTAGCAAAAAAGTTATTGATTCATACAATAACTTTTTTATAACGTCTTTCGATTGCTTAATAAACTCTATTTAACTTGTATGGCTCTTTTTATACAATATATAATTTTATAAAAATAAATTACACTTTTACACTGTTCATCCAATACATTGTTTTAAGTTCTTGGTAATGCTCCAGCATATCCCCATATAATTGATTCATCTTTTTTGTATTCTGTTCAACCTGAATCATTATGTCTTCATGATGATCAGCAAATACACGAACAATCTCCCGATCAATTTTCTCATTCTCCGCCATCTCCTCAATAATGGAAATAGCTTTTGTGATAGAGAATTTTTCCTTGTAGCTTCGTTTTCCTAATAAAGCACTGAGGATATCCGCAATGGCTACAATGCGATCTCCTAAGGTCAGCTCTTTATCCGTTAATTGATGCGGATACCCGCTCCCATCTAGTTTTTCGTGATGACGCGCTGCCATATGAAGTACATCTGTTTGAATATATCCATTTAAAATCTCTTCGGTAATCGATACATGACGCTGCATCCATTTTGTTTCTTCGTCATTAAGTTTCCCCTGCTTTTCTAAGATACTGATTGGAATTGCTCCTTTGCCAATATCATGAAGTAAGGCGGCATAAAATAATTTATCGAGTTCTTCTGAACTTAATTGATATTGTTTGCCCAATTCAATAGCAATCGCCGTAGTGGTAATCGTATGCAGAACCGTGAATTCACTTCTAAAGTCAATCGAGTAAGCAAGCATTTCAAGATAGCCTTTGCGTTCGTCTTCACCTAAATAAATAGTTTGATAAAGATCATTCATTTTATCTTGATAAGATTTATTTTCTAATCTTTGTATTAAGCGGTTATCATGATTTAATTCTTCAAAAGCCTTAACTTGTATCGGATCAAATTGTCCTTCCTGATGAAGAATAGATGGAAGTGATGCTCCCCGTTTTATAGAAACATCTATGCGGTCACATAAATGGATCAAGGCTGCGATCTTCTTATTTGAACAATCCGTTTCCATCAATCTTTCATAGGACATATGGTGATATAATACACAATCCGCATTCTTTTTCAATGGGGACATCTTAGTCAAAAATAAATAACCATAAATCGCATGCTCCCAAACATCTTCACTCTCAAAGCTAAGCAAGGCATCGACCTCTTCAGTTTTATAGGCTCCGATATCATGCAGCAGTGCAAGTTTAGCGACATGCAGATATTCTTCCTCTGAAACATTCATGTAACGCATAAGCTCTAAACACAAGTAAGCAACGCGTTCTCCATGATCCACTAAACGATCATCCAGTCTGTTCAACATTGTCTTTAAAATAATGATTACATCTTGATCTTTTATTATATTCACGCTTTTTCCCTCTTTAAGTTTCTACTCTAATTCTAGTATACACTAGATATATTCCATTTGAAATAAAATTAGTCTCACTAAACAGCTTTCAGATGATAATTTATTTTATCTTTCTATCCAGTAAATCTTATAAATAATAAAAAACCTTCGCTTAAAAACGAAGGCTTCACTATTATTCATCATCGATGAGTTTTTGTTTAGAAGGATTCGCCTGATAATCTCGTACTTCTAATATAATCATGCGGATGACCGCAATCAGCGGAACACCTAAAAACATTCCTAAAAAACCAAATAATCCACCAAATAACGTAATCGCAAAGATAATCCAAAAAGGACTGATGCCCACTGAATCTCCTAAGATTGCCGGTCCCAAGATCAATCCATCAAATTGTTGCAGGGCAAAGATAAAGAGTGCAACCCAAATTGCAGTGATCGGATTCATGACAATCAAGGTGATAATCACAACCGGTATTCCTCCAATGAAGGGGCCAAAGTAAGGTATCATATTAGTCACCATAATAATTAAAGCCAACATGAATGCAAATTTTAAGTTCAGTAAGGAAAACCCAATATAAGCAATAATCCCTATAATTAAGGAATCAACAGCTTTTCCATAAATAAAATTAGAAAAGATAATATGAACTTTACGTACATAGTAATGAATCAAAGAAATCTTTTTTTGATCAATAAACATTCCCATCACTTGATCAAATATACGCATTAAATTTCTTCTTTCAAAAAGTACATAAGGGCAAATGACGATTCCCATCACCCAAGATAACAAGACCCCAGCCGTATTAATGGCTCCCTGAGCATATTTTAAAACATCAAAGTTTAATAAACGGTCAAATGGAATTTGAAAATTATTAAACGTAGATTGTAGGAAAGAAACAAGTTTAGGATCACTGAATGTGGAGGTTACCAACTGATCAAACTGTTCGACATACTGTCCTGATTTACTGATAAAGTCCATCACATTATTGATAGTGAGTGGAATCAGATATAATAATAAAATCGCTAATAGAAGCAAAAAGGCGAAATAAGTTATAAATACACTCAAAGATAAGCGTCTTTCAATCACCCAAGGTTTCTTTGTCTTTTCAAGTATCCCTTCCACTTTCTTACAAATTGGATACAAGAAATACGCTAAAGCACCGCCGACAATAAACGGCGTTAATATCGTTAATATCATTTTAAAGACATCATAAATAATATGTAAACTATCAAAAGTCTTATAGAATACAATCACTGCCGCAGCTAATAAAAACCACTCTAAATAATGTTTAAATTTCTCTTTAGACAATCTCTTCACCTCTTTGCTAGTAGTCTAGCATTTTCTTAAATACTTTTTCATACATCACTGCTAATAATATACCACCAAATACGGCCCCCGCCAATACATCACTGAAATAATGAACATGCAGATAAACCCGTGTAAACGCAATAATGGGAATCATTGCCCATGAGGCATAACTGAACGCTTTTTTATATTTCAGGTTGCTGTGAGCAAACATAATCCCCAGCATCCCATAAAACATGACTGAACAGGTAGTATGGGAACTTGGGAAACTGAATCCTGTTTCAACGGCTAAACGATCTATTGGTCGTGGTCGCTGAACAATATTTTTTAAAGTGTAATTCATTAAAAAACCAAAACTGCTGTTTAAGGTCAGAACGAGCCCCAGTCTTCTTTTAAAGACAATGAGAAGAACACAAATAATCCCATAAAAAGTTCCTGACCCCAAATTAGTAATATTGATGATTAGCTGATTGGTTTTAGGGGATTGAAGTAATGAGACATAATCATAGATTTGTTTATCTAATGGTAAAATGATATTTGTCTTTACCAAAATCAATATTCCAATAAGTATTAAACAAGCTATTGTCCACTTCTTCATTTTGATTCTTCCCTCATTCTTTCTCCGTCTTTTTTCACAATGCTCGCCGGGATTCCCACAACTGTGCAGTTAGGAGGAACATTTTTTAAAACCACTGCCTGTGCTCCTACAATGGAATCATTGCCAATCGTAATATTCCCGATGACTTTAGCACCGGCACTCACCATGACTCGATCCTTTAAGGTCGGATGACGTTTCATCATCAACGGTCCTGTCCCGACACCACCCAATGTAACCCCTTGATATAAAGTGCAGTCATTACCGATTACTGTTGTTTCACCGATGACTACACCATGTCCGTGATCAATAAATAAACGTTTCCCGATTTTTGCTCCCGGATGAATTTCAATGCCAGTCATAAAGCGAGCCAGCTGACTGATAAAACGAGCCAGTATTCTCAGGTGTCCTTTCCACAAAGTATGGGCGATACGATAAAAAAATAACGCATGAACCCCGGGATAATTTAATACTACATTCAATCTGTTTTTAGCTGCCGGATCGGTCTCCAAGATCTTTTTGACAAGACTCTTTTCCACATAGATCTCTCCTTGTTTGTCATTTAACCATGTTTCACTCATTTTTTCAAATGATGTTATAGTTATATATATGAAAAAAGGAGAAAGATGCTCCTATTCTCCCAATACCTCATCCATTTTCTCTTGAATTCTTGATTGTACTAATTTTGCGATATCCACTGTTGACATTTCTGCATATTCTTCCGGATAGATAGGTTTCAAATAATGCACTTGTGCCGTTACTTTCGCAATCGTATTAGCATCAAACGGTTTATAGCAGTCAATACAAGCAACCGGAACGATGGGTTTTTTTGCTTCTACCGCAGTCTTAAATGTTCCGCCCTTGAATTCTCCCATCTTATTTCCCTCACGAGAACGTGTACCTTCAGGAAAAATAAAATAAGTACGTCCTTCTTTTAATTCTTTTGTAACCTGTCTGATAATTTTAACTGACCCACGGATATCATTACGATCCATAGCCTGTGCTTGATCGATCACCGCAATCTGCTTCACGATCGGAGCCTTTAACAATTCTTTTTTAATAACTGCAGTTGTCGGTCTTTTATGCGTGATCGCAATAATTACCGGATCAAATAACCCCTGATGATTGGGTGCCATCAAATAACCATCTTCTTTAGGCAGGTTCTCTAATCCTGTACACACGATTTGAACTCTCCCCGCTCTTGCCACATCGGTTAAAAACTTATTTATAAAGCCATATCTTTCTTCTATTGGAAACTTATCTACTTTCTGCAATCGCTTCAATTGGAATAAGTAATACGGTATTTTCCAAAATAATCGTAATACAATGAGTGCTATTCTTTTCATTCTATTTGATCCTCCTATACTTTTTTAAAATGAACGTTTCTTTTTTCACTTCTTCTATACACATAAACTGATCTTCTTTAATCTTTGGAAAATAGGCATTTCCTGTATATTCTCCGGGTATATAAGAAACAATTAGCTCTTTGGCTAAATCAAGGGTTTGCTGATAAACGGACGCTCCTCCGCAAATATAAATATCTTGATCATCCGCATATTCTTTCAATAAAGAGTCTAAATCTTCACAAATCTCAACAGCAGGATCTTCAATCCGGTTTCTTTTGCTGACAACAATCGTTTTTCTTTCCGGCAATGCTCTGCCAATCGCTTCAAACGTTTTTCTTCCCATCAAAATCGTTTGTTTCCAAGTGGTCTCTTTAAAATGCAAAAGATCCTCGGCGTTATGCCATGGCATCCCCATTCTTCCCTGAGTACTGCCAATCAAATTATTTTTATCCATTGCCACAATGATTTTAATCATAATTTCTCCCTCTTTATCGAAATCATTTACCATTATAGCATAACTTATTCAAACTGTGAAACCAAATTCACAGATTAACGATGCAACTATTTTTTCCATTCATTCACCTTATCTAAACTTTAAAAGTGAAAAGATTCTGACAATACGTTTCATCCTTTGAAAATAATGAAGCTTATACATAAAATCCTCTTATAATACAAGTAGAAAATATAAGCAATCACGTTTCCACTCGGTACTCCCTATATTCTATATGTTAATTTACACGTCCAAGATCATTGAGTTCACCGGGTTTAGCCAGATAAAATCAACTGCTTCATAGTAGTTGATTTTTATTTTATGCAGAATTTACTATTGAGGGATTGACAACTGTACATGTACAGACTATACTGTATATGTACAGTAAGTACAGTTAGGAGGAAAAATGTGGAGATCATATTAAGCAACAGTTCAAATAAACCAATTTATGAACAAATCGTTTCCCAAATCAAAGCCATGATTATGAATGGAACATTAAAACCCGGAGATACTTTGCCATCTATTCGCGGCTTAGCCAAATCTTTGCATATCAGTGTGATTACTTCCCAACATGCTTACGAAGATTTAGCCCGAGATGGCTTTATTGAAACAGTTGCCGGAAAAGGCACCTTTGTTTCTCTTCAAAATAAAGATTTTGTACGTGAAGAACAACTGAGAATACTGGAAGCAAAGGCAGAGGAGTTAGTCGAAGCTGCGAAAATGAATGGCATTCCACTATCTCAATTAATTGATACCATTACATTATTATATAAGGAGGATTAACATGGACTCAATTCTTGAATTAAAAAATATCAATAAACAATTTGATGATTTTCAATTAAAAAATGTATCGATTACTGTTCCAAAAGGAATGATTGTAGGTCTGATTGGTGAAAACGGAGCAGGTAAATCGACTATTATTAATATCATAGAGGGATTATTAAAAGAAGACAGTGGTGAAATATATGTCTTTGGTCAAAATCTTAGAGAGCATGAAAAAACATTAAAACAGGATATTGGCATCATTTATGACAGCTGTCATTATAATGAAAAGTTTAAATATTCAGATCTTGGTAAAATGATGAGTCTTGTCTATGATCATTGGGACCAAGAAAAATATCTTGAATATATTGATCGCTTTTCATTACCTAAAAATAAAACTATTTCCCAATATTCCAAGGGAATGAAGATGAAACTATGTTTTGCCGCAGAGCTGTCATACCACCCTAAACTGCTGATTTTAGATGAAGCAACCAGTGGGCTCGATCCTATCGTTAGGGATGAGATTTTAGAAATCCTGCAAGAGTTTATCATGGATGAAGAACATGGCATATTGATGTCTTCCCACATCACCAGTGATTTAGATAAGATTGCCGATTATATTACCTTTATCCATAATGGGGAAATCTTATTCACCAAAACCTACGATGATATTCACAGTCAATATGGTCTTATTCGATGTGGACAAAAGATATTTGAAACTCTGCCTGAAGATGAAATATTAGCTTATAAAAAAGAGGATTTTGAATATAAAGTATTAGTGGAAAACAGACAAGATTTCCAAAAAATCTATAAAGATCTTGTTATTGATAAAGCAACAATTGAAGACATCATGCTGATGTATGTAAGGGGGACAAAACTTTGAAAGCATTAATTTACAAAGATTTATTTGTTTTAAAACAAAAAGGTCAGCTGGCCACACTCATTCTTAATTTATTAATGGTCATTCCAATAGGATTTTTCTTTCAAAACTTATATGGATTAGCATTGATTATTATTTTATCTTACCCAATTGGCGGAAGTGTTTTTATCCAAGTGGTCATGGAAAAAGAGGAACGTACTAATTTTGACAAAACTGTTATTTCACTGCCTGTTACAAAAGCTGAGATTATTTTAGCTAAATATATTACCTCATTCATCTATTTTGGAATCCATATGCTGTTTGGGCTGATTTATACTTTTATCCATATTTATGTGATTAAATCCGTTAGTTTAGAATTTGGTCTTCTTCTATGGGGAATTGGTCTATTGATCGGCACAATGATGATTTCTATCAATAGTGTCGGATATATTTTACTGGGAGCAAAAAAAGGAACGTTTGTTTATATGGTCATCTTGCTTCTTTCCATTATTGGTTATGTCGTTACCTTCCTTGGTTTTGATATCAAGCAAGTGTTAACTTTAAGTTCCACTGTATTAATGCTCATAGCTTGTCTAATCACGATACTTTGCTTGATCGTCAGTTATTTTACTTCACTGAAGATTTTCACTCGCAAATATTCATAAAAACAAAAAGAGTTTAGAAGAAATTGTACATATTTCTATAAACTCTTTTTTACTTATAAATATTATCAATAAAATATACACCTGTCCTACTCAACATTGATTTTTAAATAGCTGATAATATCGCTTGCTTCGTAAGTTGTATCTTCGTAAAATTCTCCCTTATAATATAAAGCAAAGTGGTTTATTCTTTCATCTCGGATCGTCACAATGCAGCACTTGGGCAATTCGACGGGTTTACCCCTTGTGTACATAACCTTATCCTCGTAAGAAATCCCAAAATAATCCAATGTTTCTACCAATTTAGAAAAAGAACATTGCCACGCTTTTGCATGCATGATTTCGACGATATCCTCGACACGCAATCCCGTAAGCATAGCGATGCATTGCTGACCACAGTAACCCGCTTTAGGATAAGCTATTTTTTGAATAGTCTTCATTGTTTGAATCGGATTTTCTTTTGTATAAGGACTGTTCTGACGAATTCGCGTTAGTCCTGTGATTATTCTGAAAGAAACATCTACATTGGTTTCCCTATCGATGGCAGTTAATATTGATTTTGTAATGGGAATATAATAAAAGCCTTTTCCTTTAGGAACCAACTTACATTCAAAAACACAATTATCAATAGTCACTTGAACTTGAACGTTCCCTTTTTGACCACATGTTTCCCAAACATTAAAAGGAACAGCAATAAAATGGCGATTCCCTTGCTTAATTATTTTACCAATAAACGCATGTGTCATTGTGTTCATCCCCATTTCTTAGTTCGTGTATAACTTTCTTGAGATAAGATTTAACCTTTATTTCTAATCCATAACCTCATTATATCAAGAAATTGTCATGAAGAAATGCAATATTTCTAAAATTTTACCGTTAAAAATTTGAAGCATTGTGAGACAGAAATAATTATGTTATACTTTATGTAGTTTAATTAAAGTTAACTTTAACTATTATTCAAGGAGGAAACCACATGACCTTTACTATTGGAGAAGTCGCAAAAAAGATGAACGTTGCCCCTTCCACACTTCGGTATTATGATAAAGAAGGGCTGTTGCCTTTCATTCAGCGCAGTGAAAACGGAATTCGTTTTTTTACCGAAAAAGATTTTGAAATTCTTTCTGTTATTCATTGTCTGAAACAGACCGGAATTTCTATTAAAGATATTAAACGCTATATTGATATGATTGGTGAGGGGGATAAAAGTATTGATGCCCGTTTAGAACTTTTCAGAAAAGAAAAAGAATCTGTCGAAAATAAAATTAAAGAAATGCAAAAAACGCTTGCCATATTAGAATATAAATGCTGGTATTATGAAACTTCAAAAAAAGATGGCACAATGGATTATGTCGATCGCATGTCATTTGAAGAAATGCCGGAAAAATATGCCAAGATAAAGCGTGATCTGGGAAAACTGGATATCGTTCCCTCTAAGTAAGAGATGGCTCAATCATCATCTCTATTAAGCAAAAGGTTTGTTTCTTATTAATAAGGAACAGACCTTTTATAATGGAATATCTATTTCATCATAGGAATCTTAATTTTTCTTGCTTCTAATAAGCCATAATTAATGATATGCTCTCTAACAAACTCTAATATATACTGAAAACACGATGTAAATTCCCGAGTAAAGGCTTCTTTTTCTCCATCTAATAAAAATTGGAGTACTTTTTTACTTTTATCTGCAACCACTTTTTCACTTTCAATCCCGTTCTTAAAGAAGGAATAATAGTATCCATAGCGACAAATTTCTCTTAATTGAATCAATATTTCTTGATAAGGCTGCAATGAAATATGATCGATCAGACATTGATATAGATCATCAATAAAAATATGATTCTGCTTTAAAGAACGTTCAATAAGATCAGTTTTAGTGCTATCCTCAATAAAGTCAAAACTCATTCTGCATGCTGGTGGAAGAATAATAATCATACATTGCAGTGCATTCAAATAAAGTATTGTGTTTTTTCGTATCCACCTATTGTTCATACATTTTTGTGCTGTCACTTCATCTTGCAGCATGATTCTCGTTCCCTGCCCGTTTATAGTCTCTGCATATCCCAACTTATTTAATAAAGAAAGCGCAGAACGAACGGTGGATAAACCTACTTGATAATATTCAGCAAGCTTTTTTTCAGAGGGTAAAAAACCATTCAAGGGATACTCTTTAAGAGAAATCTTATCAATGATATCGTGTACGATTTGCATATAAAAATGATCCTGCCCATAGTGAATATTCCAATAAAAAGGATTTAGGTTCTCATGTAAGGCGTTATGTTGTGTCGTTTTAATCGTTTCTGACAACATTTTTTCCACTAATAGAGTTTGTTCATTTAATAACGCTGAAAAACGTTCAATAAGTTCATTTTTATTATCGAGCAATAACGTATGAAAAAACCAATCCTTTTCTTTTTGTGGATGATTAAAAAGTAAATGACCTATTCGGTTCTCTTGATTTAGAAAAGAAAGTTTTGCATAAACCGCAATGTGACAAATAAAGTCATAATAAAGAGGGTTATTTGAATGATTAAATATTTCATGTATACAAGACTGGTACAATCGTTTAGGATTCCTCTGTTTTATCCATAGATTAGAAGAATAGTGTTTTGCTAATTCTGATAATTCCCTTCTTTTGTATTGAGTAAGAGAAAAAGACAAAAACAAAGGAAGGATAATCGCCAATGTCTGATAGGCTTGAATAATTGAGGATTTTTGATTATTCAGCAAGATCATGAGGTGTTCGTCTTCCTCTCCTTGATAAACGACGTACAGTCCTTTTCGTTCTTCCCCAATAATATATCCCTCCGTTTTTAATCGATGAATGACATTCTTCACAGTTCGCTTCCCAACATGATATATTTCCATCATTTGGCTTACAGATGGGAGTTTTTCCCCATTATTAAATCGTTTCGTTAAAATCTGTTCTTTTAAGCTGTCATAGACATAATCAAATAACGTCTGTTTATGCCACATAGTTTCCTCCAAAATAATGATTATTAAATTATTATAGTCATATCCTTCACTTTTACAATCCTGCTATACCTAAATGGACCCAGATTGATAATTGAAGCACAAGATATTTAATGATATTATTCATGTGTCGAAGGTGATGAAATTGATGCATATTCTTTTTATATTTTTTTATCTTGCCTTACTTGTTAGTGTGTTGATTAGCTGTTGCTTTTTTCAAAAAAAGTGTAAACATTTAAAACAATTGGCTTTTCAAGATCATATAACTCAAGGTTTCAACATTACGGCATTTTGTCAGGAATATGAAAAAAAGGTCTTGCAGTCTCCCCCACATACCTACACTATCGTATTTATGAACATGAAAAATTTTAAATGGATTAATGAAAAATACGGTTCATCGATGGGGGATCAAATTTTAATAAATCTATATCATATTTTAAAAAGTCAGATTGGTGATGAAGAATTTCTATGTCGTGATAACTCTGATTGTTTTTTTCTTTGTCTCAAGGAACATGACCCTCATACGATTGGTCAGCGATTATCTAGTATGATCGAACATATGAACCACTATTCCCAAAAAACAACATTTGAATATACTTTTTATCTGGGTGTTTATCTAATTGACGATCTTACTATAAATGCCAGAATTGCAATGGATCGTTCACGCATTGCCTGTTATCAAAAAGAAGCGGTGAATTTCTGTTATTTTTATAAAAAGAAATTATCCATGCGATTAAATAAAGAATACGAACTGAACCAGTTATTTGAGACTTCTTTGTATAATCATGAATTTCAGCTTTATTTCCAACCTAAAATAAAGTTGAATGATCATTCTATCGTCGGTTTGGAAATTCTTGTTCGTTGGCAGCATCCTAGCTTAGGAATGATTGCCCCCTCTGAATTTATTCCTTTATTTGAAAAAAGTAATAAGATTTGTCAACTGGATCTATTTGTATTTGAACAAGTATGTAAGTATCTTCACGATTGTCAGCAAAAACAAAAACCGATCTATCCAATTTCGGTCAATTTATCTCGCATCCATTTTAAAAAGTCAAATTTTTTAGAAGCTTTTTCACGTATAAAACGTAAATATGGAATACCAGATAAATGGATTGAATTTGAACTTACAGAATATACCTTTTTTGATAAGGAACAGCGAAAAGCCGTA
The DNA here is from genome assembly GCF_000829905.1 of Beduini massiliensis. GTDB lineage: Bacteria > Bacillota_I > Bacilli_A > Erysipelotrichales > Coprobacillaceae > Beduini > Beduini massiliensis. Next base: position 173,682 of record NZ_CDPP01000003.1, on the reverse strand, counting down.
AAAGATGCGATTGACGAAATGCATCAATCGGGTTTCTTATGTTCTCTCGATGACTTTGGTGTTGGCTTTTCAGCTTTGGCACTTTTAAAAGATTTTAACATTGATTGTATTAAGTTAGATCGTGAATTTTTTATAGATATAGAAAATCCCAAAGCACAAACCATTATAGCCGGCTTTATTACCTTGACTAAAGAGTTAGGTATAAAAATGGTAGCTGAAGGGATTGAAACCGCAAATCAAATAGAAATTTTAAAACATTGCGGTTGTGAAATCGTTCAAGGGTATTACTTTGCTAGACCATACCCTCTTGCCACATTGGAATCATGGCTGGATAATTTTAAAAATCAGTTTTAAATCCATAACGTTATACTTTACACATCATAAAATACCAACCGTACAAATATGTAGTGTCACCAAAAAGTTGGACACGTTAATTTATCTATTTCAATAAACTTTATATAATCAATATTGAAAAATAGATTATATACGGATTATGTACATATCTACTAAAGATAATGCTTTCTTTATAGAAGGTTCAATATCCGTCATTATTTCTCAATTCATTTTTTAAAACTCTATATTTAAAATAAAAAATCAACTGCCTAAACAGTTGATTACTTTTATATATTTGCTGATGTTAGTTTTAAAATGGGGCGACCGATGGGAATCGAACCCACGAATGTCAGAGCCACAATCTGATGTGTTAACCACTTCACCACGATCGCCATATCGCTCATCAGCAAAAAATATTATAGTATAAAACCTTTTACTTGTAAAGCATAAAATGACATTTTTTAAAATTTATTTATAATTCCATTTTCTGTGTTGATTCTTTTTTACAAATGTTAAAAAACTGGGATTCTTCTGCCACATATGTTAAAGTGGTGAAGAGGTGATTAGATGTATAAATTAGTTTTTGCGGATTTAGATGAAACGCTGTTAGCCGATCATCATGTTCCGGCAGTGAACCTGCAGGCAATCAATAAAGCAAAGCAACAAGGGGTTAAAATTATTCCTTGTACAGGGCGTGGCTACGATATGACAATCGACGTTCTTAAAGAATTAGATCAATACGAGCAAGCTGGAGAATATTTGGTTGGGTATAATGGTGCTTTGATCATGGAAACAAAAGGACCTAAAGAATTGATGTTCAATGGCTTAGAATATGAGTTGATGAAACAAATTTTTGAATATGGTAAAAATTTAGATGTTTGCTTAATGGTCTTTACAACAGAAGGATGTTACTTATTTAATGCGAATGAAGACGAAATTCAAAGAAAAACAAGACAAAAGTCAAACTTCAAAGTTATGGAAGGCTATGATATTGATTTCTTAAAAGATCAGCGCATCGCTAAAATTAACTATGAGAACACAGATGTCGAGTATATGGCAAAAATAAAACAAGAAATCGAACCTTTGGTAGGAGATAAAGTAACCGTTACGGCTTCTTCTTCCCGCTACATTGAATTCAATAAAAAAGGGGTTAATAAAGGGGTTGGATTAAAATGGCTGGCTGAATACTTGAATATTCCAATTGAAGAAACAATCGGCATTGGTGATAATTACAATGATATCGATATGATCAAAACTGCCGGATTAGGGGCATGTGTTGCCAGTGCTCATCAAGATATACAAGCGATATCCGATTATGTCACTAAAAGAGATTATGCAGAAGGATCGGTTGCCGAAGTTATTGAAGAATTTATATTAAAAAAATAGTGCCAAACAGCACTATTTTTCATTTAAAATGAATTTTTCGATCAATTCTGCCAAAACGCCCTGATTATTATCATTTTCACACACATAGTCACAGGCTTCTTTAACATCGGGAACAGAATTTCCAGCCGCCACACTCAAGCCAGCCGCAAGCAGCATCGGCATATCGTTGTAATTATCCCCTACCCCTATCGTCTGTTCGATTTTGCAGTCTAATAACTTGGCTAATTGTCTAAGGGTATCCCCTTTATTGACACCTAAACGATTTAATTCCATGTATCGATTAGATGAATAACTGACACTTACTGCATCATCTGTCATCGGTCGCATTTCTTCTTCAAAGCTTTTTAAATAAGGAACATCTACATTTTGATAGAGAACTTTCGCAATCGGTTCATCTCTTAAAAATTCAATCGACTCTCCTTGTATCTCAATAAACGTGTTTTTTTGATTGTAAAAGCGCTGGCGTTCATCTTCATTAAGATTATAGACATACACCTCTGTAGATGTATATACATGAATGCAGACATCTTTTGTTTTTCCAAACTCGAATAATTCAGCAGCTTTATCAAAATCTAACCCATTAAAAAATATTAAACGATTATTCTTGTTTTCTGTTAATGCACAACCGTTAAATGAGATGGAATATTCATTCTCTTTATCATCTAAGTCTAAATCTTTTAATATTGACTGGATAGCCATATACCCTCTTCCGGTGCAGGGAACAAATTTCACTCCTCTTTTTGAAGCTTCATGAATTGCTTTTTTATTTGCTTCACAGATTTGATGGTGATCATCTAATAAAGTTTCATCTAAATCACTTGCTATTATTTTATACATATATATTCCTCCGTTAATTGTATTGTACATGATTTCGATAATGAATAGCGAGAATCTCAAAATATGAAAAGAAATGTATCTTGATTGTACTCATCTTATAAATTCGTTAGAATAAAGAAAAGAGGTGATATTATGTCTAAAACGATTGATGTAATGACGTTAATGAGACTAAATCAATACTTAAAAGAGGAAAACATAGACTGCATTCTTCATCATGCCAGCGCTTGTGATAATCGTTCTTTACGTATTGAAACACAAAGTGATATCCACATGAAAGAACTTTGCGATAAAATAAATTCATTTTTAAGTCAAAGCTGGCTGCAAGTAGAGGCAGATCCGTATGATTCCAATCATTTGTTAATAAAATAAAGCTCTTATTATTTTTAGTAATAAGAGTTTTATTTTGTTTCAGCATATATTTTAAACACATGATACCCTAATGAACGGATTCTGTTTATGACATCTTCCCTTACAATCGGACGCATCGTGTAAAGAACAGCACAATTGTTTTTTAAGTCTACTTCAATATAATAGCCCTTTAGCCGATTGAATTCATTTTCTATTCTGCTCTTGCAGAAAGCACATGTCATGCCATAAATCAAAATTCTATGACAATAAGGATAGTTCTTCTTATCAATGGTTTTATTCATATCCCCCTCATTCTTTGACGTTTCATTTTCGCAGCAGCCATGCAGTAATTTTCTTAAATAAGATTTAGTCGCAAATATACTTATTAAAACAATAGCTGTAAAAAGAATAGCTGTGACCATATTCCCATTCTGCTGCTTTTTCTCGATTGACTGCTGCATCTATCATTTCTTATCATAAAGATCCCTCACTTTGTTAGTTTTATCTAACTTATAATTCTATATTATGCCAATAAGTTAGTATTGTCAAATATTTATACAGATTTTATGTGAAATTAGCTGTGAAAAGAAAGTCTATAAACACACTCATTTAAACGTAAAATCTATTTAGGCAAAGCCTAATCAATGTTATAATAGTAACAGTAATTATAAAGCGTGGTGAAGGATAAAATGAATTATGTAAAAACAATAAGAAAGAAAATCGGACATGATGATTTGATTTTAATCGGATCAAATATTATCATCACGGATTCATCACATCGAATCTTACTTCAAAAAAGAGCCAATGAAACGTGGGGGCTGCTTGGCGGATTAATGGAAATTGGGGAATCCTTAGAAGAAACGGCGATTCGTGAAGTAAAAGAAGAGGCCCATATTGATATTGCGGAATTAAAGCTGCTTAACGTTTTTTCCGGACCAGCATTCTATTTTACTCTGCCAAATAAAGATCAAATCTATGTTGTAACGGCGTTATATCATGCCAAACATATTAGTGGTGAACTACTGGCAGACGGCTTTGAAAGCCTAGCCCTAGATTATTTTGATTTAGAGAGTCTGCCGGAAAATATGGAAGATGAATATAAAATATACATTCAATTTTATAAAAACTATATAAATGAAAACAAGTCAATCTGATCAGATTGACTTTTATAATTAACTATTATCTCGAATAACGCGGCAAGGATTACCATAAGCCACCTTATTAGAGGGAATATCTTTTGTGACGACACTCCCTGCGCCAATCACAACATTATCACCGATTGTAACTCCGGGCATAATAATCGCTCCGCCCCCAATCCATACATGATCGCCAATGATCACCGGAGCAGTTTGAGTCTTGCAAAAAGCAAATGTGCCATCTTCTTTCTTTTCCCCAAAACGTTCTTTTGCACTGGTGGGGTGAAAAGCAGTATAAATTTGGACATTCGGTGCAATCAAAGCATAATCCCCAATTTTAATCGTATTATCATCTAAAAAGGTACAATTCATGTTTACTTCACAATTTTCACCGAAATATATATTTTCCCCATAATCCACATAAAACGGAGGTGTAATCCAAAGATTTTCACCAAATCCGCCTAAAAGTTGTTGAAGCAATTGTATTTTTTTCTCACTGTCATTTGAATCACAAAGATTATATTGGCGTACTAAATCTTTCGCTAAATGCCATTGTAACAACAGTTCTTTATCTCCACAGTCGTATAATTCTCCCGCCAACATTTTTTCCCTTTCTGTCATGTGCTTCTCCTTTATCTATTTATGACTTCATTCCATTTTAATATTTGATCATTGCCATCTCAGCAATTTGCCTCTATTCCTTCCTTATCTATTTTTGCAATAATCTTTTATATTTACTTTTCAGGGATAGATAAAAGCTTCAGCAAGTCAGCAGGCTGATAAAAGGTGAACGTTGAATCAATGATACCTTTATCTGAAACACTGCCCCATTTAGCATAACCAAAATCAACTCCCGCTGCCTGACAGCAGAGGTAATCACTCAACGCATCCCCGATATAAATCACTTCATCTTTTTTTACGTTCAGTCTTTCTAAACACAAAAGAATGGGGGCTGGATCAGGTTTATGCAATGTAGTATCATCCGCTAAAACAGCAGTCTCCATATATTGATCCAATCCTTTGGATACAAAATCGATTTGGTATTGTTTTTTTGTTTTGGCAGAAACTACGGCTTGCCGCATATAGTGATGAAAAGTTTCAAGTACTTCTCTGATTCCCGAATAAACACTTGCCCCCTCCTCATAATCATTTACATACTGCACCCATCTTGCATAAGTTTTTTCTTTATCTTTAATAGGTAATTCTTCCATCACTTTCATTCCCGGGTAAGAGGCATATTTCAGGACTTGCTCATAAGTATAATCGACATAAAGTTCTTCCTTAATAATTCTTTGCAGTGGAACCATATTCATTTTTAAAGTATCTAAAATTGTTCCATCTATATCATAAATAATTGCCTTATAACTTTTCATCATTGTTCCTCCGCTATCTTTTTAATAAGATTCATTATTCCTAAATATTCCAGACCATCAAATAGACATTGATCTGGGTTTTCTTCAAGCTCTAAACAATATTCCTGATGAACCCAGGTTTTAAGCTGTTGTTTCAATAACGATAAGTTCAAAGGAAACGAAAGTCTCGAAGTCATTTTTATTTTCTGCGGGTCATTGCTCGTACAGGTAATCACTAACAAATACGACATAATCTGATTAAATTCCATTTCATTTTGACATACGCGTATCGCTTGATTAATCGTTTTGTCCTGATAGGGAATCAGTCCTAATTCACCCATAATCCCTTTATGACCATTTAAAATAGTTCCATTTACCATCACGGATCCCCCCATTCCTAGAGAACTGATATATAAATACACAAAATTATCGACAGATTCATCATGCTTATAGATGCCTCTTTGCATACATTTAACATCGTTTTCAATATAAATCGGAATTGTCAGCTGTTGCTGTAAATGATCAATCCAATCATTTTTTATGTACTGATCTTCATGGTCTGTATAATACATATGCTGATCTACGATTCCCTCTACTGCCATCACAATCGCAGTGGAGTCATACTGTTTAATTAAACCTTTAATTTGATTGGCAAGCTGATGGAATGCAGTGTACTCTATCTTTATGGACTCAATTACCTCATATAACTTCATTATTTTACATTCAGCATAATCTTTGTGAACAAATAAACAAATCAAGCTGAAAAAATCCGGGTTTAAAGAAAAACGTATAGGGCATCTTCCTCCCGTAGATTCATCTACTCCAATAGTTTTAACGATCTTATTTTCTTCAAATTGTCTTAGCATATTACGGACACTGGACTGTGATAAGTGTGTTGCTTGTACCAAATCGTACATTGTCGCATTCTGTTTAATATATAAATGATGTAACAGTAAATGACTGTTGTTTTGTTTTAAAACAGTGTGTGCATACGCCTTCATTTCATTTCCTCCTTACTTTTATTATAATATAATAAAAGTAAACGTCAATTTATTTTACTGAAAAAGCAGATTCATTGAATCTGCTTGATTATAATCCTCCTACAGCCTGAAAAGCTTTGATTGCTTCTTGGCTGATATCACCCTCTAAAACAATCAGTAAATAACCCCCTATCATATTAGCGACTTTTACTTTATTTCCATGAAGTTCCATACTTCCTTTATTATAATCGGAGATGGCTTGAGAAATACTGTTAATACCACTTTCTGCAATTACGATATTCCCATAACGCACAGCAGATTCAAAATATGTTCCTGCTACATCGTAAGGTTCTCCTTTCTCATTAATAGCCCCGACCTTACGTAAAGCTGTTTCAAGCTCCTTTATAGAAAAACCACTTGCATCAGGAATCTGATCATCGTTGGATTGTCGATTTGTCTGTGAGGAAGATGGGGGATATTGATAGGATGAGTGATTATTTGAACGATCAGCACATCCACTTATTATGCTTATTGTTAATAGTAAAACAAAGATTTCTTTTAGTCTTTTATTCATTTTAATTCCTCCTGATTTATCTAATTTTGCTGAGATAAAATTTGTCTTGGTTCATAGCGCATGATTTTCCATATTGCCACTAATCCAGAAAGAAAACAGAGACAAGATATTGTACCAATCAATAAAACCATGCCGGTTATATCCATATGAAAAGTAATTTGAGATAAGTCAACAGATAGCTGCATCTTTTCAATAAAGCGCTGCTGATTTTGCAAAAAGATTTGACCAATCCAGTGTCCGCCCACTTGAGCAAAAGCCAATCCAATACTTAGACTGATACAGCAAATCCATACATTTTCAGTCATTAAGCTAATGGCTACCTTTAATTTTTTCATTCCCATTGCTCTTAATAAACCGATTTCATATTTTCTTTCCCGCATAAAAAATAATGAAAGAAGTAAAGTAATTATACTACCTAATGAAAGAATACCAGCGGTAAATAAAAGAGAGATCTTATTTGTGGTACGAAGCGGCTGCACTGCTTCCTCATAATTCCTGTCATCGGTAGTTGCTTCGTAACTTTCAGGCAGACCTTTTGTTCGCATTTCTTCTTGAAAAACCGCAATCATTTGCGGGTCTTTTAAATAAAAGACTGCGGATAAATCTCCATATTGATGAAACAATTCACTTTGAAGTATGGTTTGAAAAGAAGTATATATATGATTTTGCGGATCTAACAAAGGAACATCGCCCGAATATTGTCCTAATGCAAGAGGGGTATAAATGCCGACAACCGTAAATGTGGTTGAAGCGGGAGAATCTGTTTTTTTCCCTTTTAAATAAATCGTATCATTAAGTTTTAAATGATTTAACTCGGCAAATTTTTGACTGACAATGATTTCTTTGGAATTTTCAAACATGCGTCCTTGAACTAATTTTTTTGATTTGTTTTTAAAAGTGTCATTTAATTCCTGATCCGAAAAGCTTATTAAATAACCTTTTGGTATATTTTCCAATGAGGTGCTTTCTTCTTCCCCTACCGCTTTTAAATTTTCCTGTATGATGGGTACTTTAGCGGTCAAGTCCTGTTTAAGCAAATATTCGGAAGTCCCAAACGCCATGAGCTGAGATGGTGATAACTTAGGGGCATTTAGAGCAGCATTCAAGATTACTTTTGAACCAAACTGCTGTTTATACACCTGAGTTAACTGAGAACTGCCATGATAAACAATCCATGTAATTCCCGATAAAGTGATCATGGCAGTTAAAATGATGCCAAGTAAAATGTTCCTTCCCTTATTTCGTAATAAGTTGTGTGTCGCGTAAGTTAAAGCATACATCTTTATTCACCCATCTCTTTAAGTTTTCCGTTCATCAGTTTGAAACAATGATCTGCATAAGTACTTACACCTTTTGAATGTGTTACAATAATCACACATTTATGTTCTTCATGAGCAAGTTTCTGCAATATTGTCATAATTCCTTTTTCCGTCTCGCCGTCTAAGTTTCCGGTTGGTTCATCCGCAATGATAATATCCGGATCATGAGAGAGTGCACGGGCAATCCCAACACGCTGCTGTTCTCCGCCAGACAATTTCAAAACTTTACGGTCTGCAATTTCTGCTGAAATCCCTACTTGTTCTAAAAGGTGGTATGCCGCTTGTTGTTTATCTTTGATATGACTTCCAGAAATATTCATGGCAAGAATAATATTTTCAACAGCACTCATATTCGTTAATAAGTTATACCCCTGAAATATGATACCGATACTTTTAGCACGATAATCGTCCCGATCTAGTTTTTTTAATGAGATGTCTTTATATAGCACCTCCCCCTTTGTAGCTACGTCCAACCCAGATAAAAGAGATAACAAGGTACTCTTTCCAGCTCCAGATTTTCCTATAATGGTATAAATTTTATCTGTTTCAAATTGGGCATTGATATCGTTAATCACATTTATATTACTTTTTTCATACTGATAACTGACATGTTCTAATTTTAATATGCTCATAATAACCTCCTAATGTCGATCTGATAATATTTTTCTTGGTTCATAGCGCATGACATAATAGATCCCTCCCATACTGGCGATCGTTCCAAATAGAATTGTCATTCCAATAATCTGAACCATCATTTCTGATGTTATATTGATTTGAATCTGCTCGAACTGGGTGCCTGATCCTGCTGAAAATCCTCCGGCAGTACTTAGCGTGACATTGCTTGATTGTTCATTCTGAGACGGCTGAATTGTTTCCTGCTGCTGAAATAATGCATTTGCAACAGGATGACTCACTAATTTAGCAGTACCAAAGGCAAGACATAAACTAAGACTGGTAATAATAAATCCTTCTAAAAGAAAACTGACTGCCAATTTTCTTTTTTTCATTCCTATTGCTCGAAGAACACCTACTTCATAAGTACGTTCACGAATTGAAAGACCGGATAAAAGAATCAGGATTCCACCTCCAACAACTAAAACGCTTACCACAAATATTATCGCTAAATCACGAAGTCCCATCAATGGTGCAATGACCTTTTGATAACCGCTGTCATCTGCCTGTAACCCAAAATATTGTGGTAACCCCAACGCATACATTTCCTTTTCTAACTCTTTGATTTTTGATGGATCCTGAATCGTAAAATTTGCAGCTGCATTAATAAACGTACCCTCTGCTTTTTCCAGAGTCTCCAAACTGGTGAAAATCTCATTGCCACGATTCAACAATGGCATCTGCATCTCTTTATCTTCATATGCTTGTGTATGGTCTTCGTAAATCCCCACAATCGTCACTTTTAATCTGCCACTTTCTTTTTCTCCTATTGAAGCTAACTGAAGTTCAATCGTATCATTAATTTGCCAATTATTGAGTTTAGAAAGCTGTTGGGAAATGATAACTTCATTAATATTTTCAAACTTTCTTCCTTCGATTATTTTGCGAATACCATTTTCAAATTCACCATTAACAAAGGGATGATTGGTTCCATAAATCATATTCGTTGAAACCTTGACAGTCGGTCCCTCCGTATCTTCTCTTTCGATCCCGGAGATCTTAGTACTATCTTCATCCAGTGCTTTTCCCTGAAGCAGACTGACTGGTGTGGTAAGGATCATCTCAGTACTTTTTAATAATGAAGATGTTGCAAATTTTTTATAATCTTCTATACTCGGTTCTTGATAATTTTTAACTTTCATTGCTTTTTCATCATCTCGATATATGACAACCGAAGCAGAAAGCTGATTTTTATAAATCTGAATCTGATGCTGAGTCGCAGAATAGATCATAATGGATAATGTTGCGATAAATAATATCAAAGACATCATTCCTCCAAGCAATAAATTTCTGCCTTTATTTCTACCTATGTTTTTTATAGCGTTTTCTATTAAATACATATATCTCACTCCTTACTGTAACCCAGTATATAACTTATTGTGTTACATGAATGTTACATAAAAAAAAGAAAACGAAATTTCGTTTTCTTAATTATTAATCGGAAATGCTAAAGTGAAGACGGTACCCTCATTTTCAACACTGCTGCACTCAATCATTCCATCACATAGTTCACAGACATGTTGTAATAGACTGAGTCCAATACCGTACCCATCCTTATTTAATTCGTTTATACGATAGTGATGATCAAAGATTTTCTCTAACTTATCTTTAGCAATCCCAATTCCATGATCCTTGACTTCAATGATTGCTTGATCATTTTTACGATAGACAGATAACAGTATCTCCTTATTATTGCCATATTTTATTGCATTATCGATTAAATTATTTAATGCACAGATGATCCATCGTGGCTTTGCTTTTACTAAAAGTTCTTGATCGTCAAACTGAAAGTTTAACTGGGGATAATATACCTTATATTTATCATAAACATCCGCACATAATAAAGTGATGTCGACAGTTTCGATGTCAGTTTCCTTTCCCTGTTCACTCAATGTAACCAGATCATCAATCCCCTCATTTATATCATCAATATTTTTCATGCAAGCTTCTTCATGATGCAATTCTAAATTTGCTTTTAATAACGATAAAGCATTTTTCTGTTCATGGGATAAATACGTATGAAGACGCTTATAATCTGTAATATGCCGATCAAATTCTCTTTGAATACTTTCATAGGCTTTAGCCAATACCGGATCATCATGGGTAAATTCATGTATTTCTTGCAAAGATGCCAATTGATTGGCAATCCGTTTATTTTCTTGGTGCTGAATTCTTTTAAGGAGAATCCACATCAATATCGATGCCCCTATTAAAAAAATACAAAATAGCCCGGCAATCGGAATGATTCTTTTCATCAATTCAGCATTATAATAAACTGTATACTCCTTTAAATCAGCATAGCGCCCATCATTATTTTCATAAATCGAAGATTCATCGGGTTCTACCAACTCTGAAATATCATCAATAGTTGCATAGTTCTCTCTTTCGACCATATTTTCCTGAATATAATAGTCTATGTCGATATTATCCTTTATCGAAGCAAAAGAGAAGATGCCTAACACAAATAAACTGGTAATAAACAGAGCAAAAACACTTACTACCAAAGCCATTTTAATGGTTACTTTAGACATAGATAATAACCCTTCCCGCGGATTGTTTTTAAAATTTCCCGATGCGTGCTTTCACTTAATTTTTTACGCAGGCGGGTCAGTTGTACACGTAGAGCAGATGAAAACGGATCAAAACTTTCATCATAAACATGTTCTGCCAATTCCTCACTGGAAACAACATTCGGATAACGTATCGCTAAATATTCTAAAATATCAAATTCTTTAGCTAATAAAGATACCGGCTGATTATTTAAAGTAACTGTTCTGGCACCACTGTCTACGATCAATCCTTCTATCTTGATTTGCGATTGATGACGCCCGTAAAATCGTCGTATGACAGCCTGAACACGTGCTCTTAATTCTTCTAATTGAAATGGTTTAACTAAATAATCATCAGCTCCTAAGTCCAATCCTTTCACTCGATCACCCAATTCATCTCTAGCAGTAATAATAATGACAGGTGCTGCCACATCATTTTTTCTTAAAAATTTAAGTATATCGATCCCATCTTTATCGGGTAAGTTTAAATCCAAAAGAATCGCATCATAATGATTCACAAACGCTTTTTCTTCTCCACTCGCTCCATCATGAGCTACATCTACATAAAAACCAATACCTTCTAATGTTTCCTTCATTCTTAACGACAGCTCTACATAGTCTTCTACGATTAATAGTTTCATGATATCGCCCTCTTTCCAAATAATAGATTACTACTATCATAGCATACCTATCACAGACTGACTACTTTCTTTAAACAGACAATTTAATAAATAAATGATGAGAAGAAGAGTTTTATCGAAAATAAAATGATAAAGGAAAGAAAAAAACATTGACTTGGAGTTAACTTTAAATGATAGAGTTATCTCATCAAGAAGGAAGTAAGGGCCTTTTTGATAGAAATAGGAGGTAGAAATAATGAAAAAAAAGATGACAAACACATGGATTGCATGTGTAATCGTACTTGTTGCTTTGGCTGCAACATTTATTTCACGAGCGAATGCCTGTGGGGATTGTAAGGTAAATGCTGCTGCTTTTACGTTTAGTGCTGAAGAAAGATTGCCACAGACTATTATTCAAAAAATTGTTGATGATTTTATAAATCGTCCTCTGGCAAATGGGAAAGAAAGAAAAAAGGTACTGATTCTTGGATATGACGGATTTCGTGAAGATGGTTTAAATAATATCTATGATATAGAAAATAGTGCTATCTTGTCTATTATGGATTCCGGCGGACTGTATCATAGCTTTGCCGGTGGTTTGGAAGATTCTTCACAGGCAACCAGTACATCTCCCGGATGGAGTTCCATTCTCACAGGAGGATGGCATGATTATCATGGTGTTGAAGATAACGGAATTCCTAAAAAGGATGTACCGACTTTATTTCAAACAGCAGTTCAAAAAGGATATTCCACTACATTTGTTTCTTCATGGAAAGAACATTTTGAAACAGTTTATACACAAGATATGATAAGGGCAGAATTATTAAACGAGCCTTCACAATATATTTTCGCAACGAATGATGAAGATTCTAAAAATCAGGCAATCGAAGCGATAAAGCAAGATTTTGATATTGTTATGGCGATTGCCGAGTGTACCGATAATGCGGGACATTCTAGTGGTTTTGGCAATGATAATCCCATATATCAAGAAGCCTGCCAAGAGGCAGATCATTGGGGAAAAGAAATATTGAATGCCGTAAAGGAGCGTGAAACTTATCCAAAGGAAGAATGGCTCGTCATCATCACAACCGATCATGGCGGTATAGATCTGCATCATGGTGGTCAAAGCGATGAAGAACGCAATACTTGGTTTGCTGTAAATCAACCTGTCACGCCTAATTCAGAATGGCTGAATTATCACAAATAAAAACCTTTGCATGCTTAGCTGTATTCAGTCGAGTATGCAGAGGTTTTTCTCTATATATAGAATTATCCTACCATTTTCATGTAATAGTGATAAAATAAGAATATCTTGATGATGAAAGCGAGGAGAGATCATGTCTGAAAATAAACTGTACTTAGACATTTATGAACATCTTATGACAGATATCTTAAACCGTAAATATCTTTACGGTGAAAAGCTCCCTACTCTTAATCATTTATGTGAAAAATACAATGTCGGGCGCAACACTGTCCGCTCTGCCTTGAACTTGCTTGAAACCCGCGGATTTATTCAAAACCAGCGTGGTGCACCAGCGATTGTTAGATTTGATATCAATGAGATGGAATCGCAGTTTATGTATAAAAAATCCATTTATGAACGTAAGCAGGCTTATGAAGATCTTTTTCAATTTCTTAGCTGGTGCATGCCAGATCTAATCATTGAATTAAAGAAAAAAACAAACAAAGAGGAATTAATACATCTGGCAGAAAAAATAAATACAGTTTATATTAATAAAAATAAGATTTATTCACAAAAAGAATTTGTTGATAAATTCTATGGAATTATCCTTGAAGTTATCGCTCTATTCAAGAACAGCTTATTAGATACCCTTTTTAGAGATATTTTTCATTTCATCTATTTGCCCATCGCAGACGATAAGCAAAATCTAAAATTTAATCAAATCACGCAGACGATCAGTGATGCACTTCCAAAAATAGCTGGTTTCTTACTGACTAAAAATGATTTTGTACTTAAACATTCCATTTCACTGTTATTATCCACACTGTCTTATACTACTTTAAACTATGTGGATAAAATAGGCAGTGCTGTCGATCAAACAGAGTTTATCGCATTTAATTGGAAAAGCACACGGCATTTAGATCTTCGTTATATGCAAACACTTATTAAGATCATCTTGGATATTAATAATAAGAAATATCTTACCTCATTGCCTTCATTACAACAGCTTTCTGAAAACTATCAGACCAGTTTAAGAACTGTAAGAAAAGCTTGTGACCTATTAGATGAATATCACATTATTCAAAAAAGCAACGGTTTAAAAAGTCGGATCATTATTGATGAAATACACGATCCTCGAATACTGTTGTCTAATAAAGAAGTTATGTCTAATATCATGCTTTACAAGGAGGCTTTGCAGATTTTATTAATTTTGGCAAAAGGATTAAATAAACCTGTGTTATCCACCTGTGCGGATGACGTATTGGCTTCCTTCATCCAATATCAAAAGCAAGCCTCTAATAAAATGGTTTTAGTTCATTATATTGAGTTTATCTTTTCAAACAGCAATTCAACTTTATATAACATTTACCTTGAGCTTAATAAATCCCTTGCCTGGAATATTTATAGTGACACTTTGTTTGATCCAAATCGAATTCCTTATGATTTTATAAAAAGAAACCATCAGTTTTTAGAAGCATTAAGCCTAAAAAAATACAATGAGATAAATCGTTATATAGATGAAATACTTTATATTGTAGAAAATTATATTGATCAGCTGCTTCAAGCCTATGATACGACATTAAGCGATTCTTAATAAAGTGAATCCAAATATTTATGAATATGTACCCTCTTTACCGGACAAACCAGTAAAGAGGGGTCTTTTATTATGCTGATTATTAAAGTGGGAATTTTCTTTTTGTTAATTCAAGGATTGCTCCAAGCAGTCCCCCACTTACTGCTAGCCCTACCAAATAGAACCATGGATTATTCTGATCTCCAGTTAAAACTACTTTATTTTCATTCACTTTCTCTACAGGTGTATTTTCATTGACTGTTTGATCGGGTAATTCCGGTATACTATCTGGTTTGGGCAGATTGGGATGAGGTAGAGTTGGTTTTGGCAGTGCCGGTTGTAATTCTTCAGCATCTGCATACTGTCTAAGGATTATTGGGATTTGGTTATCTGTAACTTCTTGATCAGAAGACCATACACGTAATTGTTCGTCAATCGTAAACAGATAATCCTCAGCAGACAGATACCCATTTGGTGTGGATGTTTGTTTCAATACATAATCGCCTTCATCTAAATGTTCAATTATATATTCACTTTGTTCAGTAAGTTCCACCACCTTGGCTAAATGACCATTTACTCGTTTATAAAGGGTAAAGATAGCACCACGTAGAGGCTGACTGTCAGAATCGGTGATTATTAATGAAATAGCGGTATCTGCCTGCTCATTGTCTTTTAATGTATTTAAGAAAAGTTCAGTTAAGCTGCTGGCAACATAAGGTTGATCAGCCATTAAAATATTGCCTTGCTGATCTACTGTGATTTGTACCATTGCATCACTGCATTCATAGCGTGATGGTGCTATCTCTTCCGTTAGTAAGTAAGTTCCTTGCTCCAAATTCGTGAAATGCACGTTTCCTAAGTCATCAGAGACAGCTTCATAACGGTTTTGTTTATTGCTCAAAGAGAAGACTGCGCCTTTCAAATTATGTTCTTTTAGTGCATCCTGTTTAACAAACGAAAAGCTTCCATAACAATACTGATTTTTGATTATTACCTTATTTATTTCTTGTCCATCTATTTTTATTGAAGAACCATCAACTTTTATTTCATATACCGTTGGAGATAACTGATAGCCTTCTGTAGTTTTATATTCTTTTAAATAGTAAGTCCCATTATCTAGGTTATGAAATTTAGCGATTCCTTTAAAAGTAGTTGCTTCTAAAAGCGGCACTAGAGATTCTTGATTTTCATATAAAGCAAATACAGCTGATAAAGTATCATCATTTTGTAATTCATTTCCTTTATAAAACTGTTTTTGAATCATTAATTCGTTTTTAATGTTATTATCACTTAAATAGAATATTGATCCTAAATCAGCCAGTTTTTCTTTATTTTCAATGGTTTGTCTCCCATCATTTAAGATAATCTCAATAGGCTCATTATTAAGGGTGTAGCCATCCGGTGCCTTCGTCTCTACTAAAATAAGTTTTGTCCCTGCTTGACAATCATAGTGACTTAGTAATTTTTCTAATTTTGCGTTACCATTCTCATCAGTTACTAACATTTCCATTAAATAGCGATCTTGATGCAAGGGATCATAATTTTCTTTATACACCGCATATTCGGCTCCTGAAAGACCACTTAGCATATCGTCACTGGCACTCTTTTTTATAGTCAATTCATAATTAAGTATTTCCGCTGAAGAATAAGAACTTTCATATTTATAGCTATCTGATTGTTCAAAGCGAATAGTGGATTGATTATTTAAAGAAACACTGTTGGAATAAGCCGTGTTTTCTCCAACATTTCCCAATACTTTTGCTTGGTAAATAATAACATAATGATGTCCTTTTCCTTCTCCGGCAATCTTCTTATTGTGAATCTGGAAAACAATTTGAGGCTGTCCATTTACAACTTGTTGGAAAACACGATAATCCGTTTTGTTTAACGTTACATTCGTTGTCTTATCTAAAATTTGAATAGTATCATAATTTAAAGACAAATTATCACTTGGTAAATCATAGATAAAGTAGTCTTCTTTTTCCTGATACGTTTCGCTTGCATAAAGATCAAGTCCCAATGGGTTTATATCAATCTGATAGGTCACTGTATTTTTATTTTTAGCATTTGGTTTTTCTATCACCTGCTTATTCACAATTTTATTATCATAAGGAACAACAGCTGATGAATTGAACTGAAAATCTTCCAATGTCCCACTATAGGGAATAGCGACTTTATTTTCATATTGGAGTATATGATCGGCTTTGCTTTGTTCATCTAATAATCGCTTATCGACAATTTTTGTTTGATAGGTGATCAGATAATAGTCATGTGCATCACCAGATAGATCGATGAAAAACTTTATTTTACCGTTGCCTTCATTGCTTGCATTGATATTCGTACAGGTTGCCCTTGCATTAAAATCAGATACAGATGGATTTGTCAAAATGCCGTCTATCGCTCTCATCGTAACACTTTCATCAATATATTCCAGTTCATTTGCCTGCATTTCATCTTGCAGAACAACCTTACCATTCTCTTTTACCACTGAATTAAGAAAAGACTGCGGTACAATGATATTCCATGTGATCGTTCCATCTTTATTGGCATTGCCGCTTTTATTGACAGCAGCAATAATTTTTCTAGCCGCTGATGCCTGTGCACTGGTTTCCTCAGCAAACAGCTTACCGGTATTTTTAACGGTTTTACCCATCATCAGATCACTCATATTTGTTATTTTTGTCTGATAAGTGATTGTGATATCATACCCATCTTCTGTGCTTGTTTCCGGTAAGAAGCTAGAAGATTCTGTTCCACTTTTATTTTCACTGCTTGCGATATCTGCTTTTTCCTGCGTGTCAGCAAAATAGATTTCAAATCCGTTTATTCCTTGTTTTACCGTATGATAGATGTTCACTAAACTCGAACTACTCACATTTATATCGGTTATTCCATTAGCTAACGCTTGGATCATACCATCATTATTTCCAAAAGTATCTACAAAATAGGCATGTTTTAAACCATCTTTAGGGACATGAATCGTATATTTCCATTCTGTTGTATCAAAATCATAAGCAATGACTTCTTTTTTTACGGTTGCTTCGACTCCTTTTAATGCAATACCTACCTGTGAATGAAAGTTTTGTCCGGGACCTGGTCCAATCAGATAAGCATCATTATTATAGGTACCACTGCCCAAAAAACCCTTAGGATTATAAAGCGTTGTATATGTAAATTCATAGATATAAGGGGAAGTGTCCTCTGTTGGTAACAGATAAGTAAACTGACTCTTTTCATCATTGTAATTAACTATAATAGATCCGTTGTAAATTATGTCTCCGTTACTGTTTGTTTTCTTTAATACAACATCCTTTGTGGTATCGTAAGAAAGAATTCCACGGCTATCTAAAACGTCTTTAAAAGTATAACCCCCAACAGCAAAATAACAAGAACTGTTCATTTTCACTGTCCACTCGATTGCATCTCCAGCTAAACGTTTGCTTGATTTTTCTATCCATTGATATTTCATTTCATCTTTTGTACCACTATCTGTCGCTAAATCCACTTCACTGGTTTGCGGTTTAGAATTGGGTTCTTCTGCTGTTACGCGATTATCAACTTCATCTACTACTACTGTGTCTGTATTGGCTTGAATGAAAGCATCATCTTTAATTTTTGCCTGATAAACCACTGTAATCGTTTTTGCTCCGCTCTGCCCTGCAACAATAGGAAGCTCTAAAGTAAATTGCTGATCTTTAATTACTGGATCTGCTTGTTTAATATTATCAATCCGCAGACTATTTGCCTGATACACCAAGTTATTCCCCATTGTATCTGTTAATGTAATGGTGGTTCCCTCATTGTACATATTCATCTCTGTAATAAGAAGGTCAATTTTATATGTGACAATGTGGGTTTGTTTATCATAATTTTGAATCGCTTTATTCAATGAAAAATTAATCGGATCTTCCCATAGAAAAGTGATGGTTTTATCAGGGGGAAAGGCGAGCTGTCCTTTTTTAGGATTGGTACTGTCAGATGCAATATCTCCTAGATTAGCGGTAAACCCAATACGACAATTTGTGATGACAATATCATCACTGTCATACTCTGCTTTTAATTCCATTTGTACAGTTCCATCTGTCTTTATAGTATAAGAGCCGATTACCGTTTCTCCCATCAATACTTCCCCATTTTGATTACTGGGTAAAGTCAGCCCTGATGGCAGTGTATATTCTAAAATTTTTCCAATTGGAAACTGATGATCACTTTTTTCTGTAAAAGTAATTTCAAACTGGATATCCTCTGCGTATTTTGGAATTTTTGTTTCTTTTGTATAAGGAATTCCCTTATAACCGACAATCCCGGCATCCGTTAAAAAGTCTTTCATATCAACAGATTCTTTTGCATCATCCGCAAATACTGAAGATGAATTTACTGCCAGCATTATTACCATCAGCAAAGACAGTAAAATCTTTGAAAGTTGGTTTACTCTTTTTTTCAGCATAGTTTTCTCTCCTCTACTCCCTAAAATGAAATTTACGATATCACCAGTGACGTTATCGTCAGTGGCGATATCATGAGCAGCATCACTATATCATTTAGCAAAATGGCTGACAAGTACCTAATAGTACAAGCTACCGTTTTCAACAACTTCTTACTGTTTTCTCCACCTCATTTATCCTTCTTATAGATTAATTCTTTAATAAAGAAAAAATGAAATATATGATATTCCCCCTTTCAAAATTTAAATAAAAAAGACCTGTTTTTTATATCAGGTCTACTGATTTTTTTAATCAGATATTTGTTTCTTACATTTAAAATAGTTAATGAGGATGTATTGCGTTTTACATAAATACCTATATCGGTTATATTTACAAACATACAATAAAAGCAAAAAACCTCTACTGTTTTGACCAGTAGAGGAGACTCATCGTCTAACCAATGAGGCTTTTTAAATTTTTTAGTATATATAAGTCTTCAGCTGTCTTTTACTCAACACCGACAATAAACGAATAAATTGGCTGCATCCCTAAATGAACTTCCAGTTCAGCTTCCGAATTTTCTTCGATGAAATGTGTGATGTCATCTAATTCTTCTTTGCTGACATCATCTCCGGCAATCAATGTAATAATTTCATCTTCATCGCTGAATAATCCATTTAATGTCTCTTTACATGCTTCTACTTTACTAGGAACACAAGCGACAATGCTTTTTTCTACCATTGCCATATATTGATTCGCTTTGATATCTATGCCATCAATATTGGTATCTTTAATCGCAAAAGTAACCTGTCCGGTTTTAACATTGTTTACAGCTTCCATCATATCTTCGATTGTGTCCTCTAAATGTGCTTCCGGATTAAACATGATACATGCGGATAATCCTTGAGGAATCGTTCTAGTCGGAATCACTTTAACATTGACTTTACCTTCCAGCACGACCGCCGCCTGATTAGCTGCCATAATAATATTAGAGTTGTTTGGTAAAACAATCACATTTTTTGCATTGATGCTTGTAATGGCCGCCACTAAATCTTCAGTAGACGGATTCATCGTTTGACCGCCGCTTACCACGTAGTCACAGTTTAATTCCATGAACATGTCTTTAATTCCGCTTCCGGCAGCTACTGAAATCAACCCAACTTCTTTTTCTTCACGTGGGGCTTCCGTTTTTGCACTTTGTGCTTGTTCTTCAATAATGGTATTATGCTGTTCCTGCATATTTTCAATTTTCAGTTTGATAAATTCACCAAATCGCTGAGCTAAATTCAATGCTTCCCCTGGCTTTAAGGTATGTACATGGACTTTAACGATATCTTCATCTTGTACCACGACAATACTTTCTCCTGGAATCATCGATAATTCATTTTTCAATTGATCTTCACTGAATTTATTCACTAAGGATTCTTCTAATCTTAAAATGAATTCAGTACAGTATCCAAAGCCTTCTTCTCCTGTATCCACATTGCTGGCTGCTGCCTGCACCTCTGAAAAAACATCGACTTTTTCAATTTTATCTCCGGCAATCGCAGACATAAACCCGGTTAGGATCAAGACTAATCCAGCTCCACCACTGTCCACTACACCCACTTCTTTTAAAACCGGCAATAATTCTGGTGTTCTTTCTAATGAATCTTCTGCCTGCTTCACAAAATAAGAAAAGACATCTTCAATTGATTTATCTTTTTTAGCGTATTTCACGACAGCATCTGAAGCTTCTCTGATGACTGTCAAGATTGTACCTTCCACGGGTCTCATAACGGCCTTATATGCCACCTTAGCCCCGTTTTTAAAAGCTTTTGCTAAATCTACGCAATCAATTTCATCTTTTCCTTCTAAAGCAATAGAAACACCTCTAAAGATCTGTGAAAGAATAACCCCTGAATTTCCACGGGCTCCCATCAGCAATCCTTTTGATAATTTCTTTGAAATATCATAGATACTGCTCGTATCCATGTTTTCAATCTCTTTTGCTCCTGAAGAAAAAGTAAGTGACATATTTGTTCCCGTATCTCCATCTGGTACTGGGAAAACATTTAGGGCATCAATTTCATGATGCTGATTGTGCAGTAGATAGCACCCTGCCAATATCATTTCTTTAAATAGCTGTCCATTGATTTTTTCCATTTATGTTCCCTCCACGTTTACTCCACAACTTTAATGCCTTGAACATAAACGTTAACAGCTTCAACTCTAACATCTAGTGATTTTTCAAGAACATATTTTACTTTCTTTTGAACTTCATATACGATCTCTGATATCTTCATCCCATATCCGACAAAGATATACATATCTACGATTAATCCCGTCAATCCTTCTTTTGCTTCTATTCCACGAGAAAAATTATCTTTCTTTAGTAATTCATAGAAACCATCTTTTAACATTTTTTGACTGGCCATGCCCACTACCCCGTAACATTCAGTGGCTGCCCCGCCAGCTGTTTGAGCTACGACTTCTGAAGAAAAATTAATATTACCAAATTGTGTATTTTTTTCAATCATCAAGTGATCCCTCCATATTGTTTCATTTATGTATAATAAACGCTAATATTATTATACCCTAGATATTTTGATTAAGCAAATAATTCACGACCAATACATTATATTCGTCTATTTCCAATATTTCAACACCTTTCATGAATTAAATTTATATTTTTTGCTTGATTTTTATATTATTAGATGTTATTATTGGTAAGTATGAAAAAGCCACTAAAAAAGGGGGTAAAATGAAATGTCAAGAAAATGTCAATTAACTGGTAAAGGTGCAATGTCTGGAAACGCACGTTCACATTCATTACATGCGACAAGAAGAAAATGGAATGTTAACCTTCAAAAAGCAGTCGTATTGGTGGATGGAAAACCAACAAAAGTTAAAATTTCAGCAAGAGCTCTTAAAACTTTAAGAAAAAGCGCTTAATTTTAGTATTGTAAATTTACCATGGTAAGATGCAAACGCATCTTTTTTTATTAATCAAGCTATTGTATAGGATGATCCTGTATGATAGCTTTTTTATTATCCATAAAGAAAACGCACGAAATTCGTGCGCTTGTTAACGTTTAAATGCTCTTTTGAAATTATCGAAGAATGAATCTTTTTTCTTATCTTTCTCAATGATCTTACGATAAAGTTCTTTTTCTTCTTTAGATAACTTCGTTGGAATCTTAACTTCGATCTTCACTAATTCATCCCCATAGTTATCACTGCGTAAATCCTTAACTCCTTTGCCCTTTAAGCGTAATGTTGTTCCATGTTGTGTTCCTTCAGGAATTTTCAAGGTGACTTCACCATATGGGGTTGGAACATCGACTTCACACCCTAATGTTGCATTAGGGGCAGAAATCGGTATATTAATCAAGATATTGCGTCCGTCTCGAACAAAATGAGGATGTCTCTTGATTACGATTTCAACATATAAATCTCCGTTAGATCCGCCATTGCTTCCACGTGCCCCTTTTCCGGCTACACGCAGCTGCTGATGCGAATCAATTCCAGCTGGAATCTTTAATTCCACTGTAATGTTCTTGTTTGTATATCCGCTGCCATGACATTGATGGCATTTTGTTTTCACTGTTTTTCCTGTTCCCTGACAATCCGGACAAACACTTTGGTTAACAAAAGTCCCAAATGCTGTACGCTGCTGAGTTTTGATCTGCCCGGTTCCGTTACAGCGTGAACAAGTCGTATAATCATTTGGGGTTTCCGCACCGGTTCCATGACAGTGAGAACATTGTTCATCATAATTAATTTTTAAATCCAATGTTTTTCCGTTAATCGCATCCATGAAGTCAATTTCCACTTGCATATAGCGATCTTGCCCACGACGAGGTCCGGTTGAGCGCGCACGTGTTGAGCCACCGCCGCCACCAAAGAACGAACTGAAAATATCACCAAGGTCCATGTCATCAAAACCACTGAATCCACCTTGGAACCCACCACCGCCAAAGCCACCTGCACTTTGATCAAACGCAGCATGTCCATAACGGTCATAGGCAGCACGTTTATTGTCGTCGGATAAAACATCGTAAGCTTCTTGAACTTCTTTGAATTTTTCCTCAGCATCTGCTTCTTTATTAACATCAGGGTGATATGTTTTTGCGAGCTTACGATAAGCTCTTTTTATAGTGGGAGCATCTGCATCCTTGCTGACACCCAACACTTCATAATAATCTCTTTTTGCCATTTGCTACCATCCTTACGTATTATGATCTTAGCCAAGGGAAAAATCCCTTGGCCAAATCATTAATTCTTTTCTTCAAAATCTGCATCTACCACATCATCAGCCCCACCGCTGTTTGTGTCGGTTGGGTTTTGACCCTGTTGTTGTTGGTAAGCATAAGATGCCATTTGCTGAGCCATTTGTTCTAATTCATTCATTCTAGATTCCAATGTATCTAAATCATTGTTATCTAAAGCTGATTTTAACTCATCTCTTAATTTTGTTGCTTCTTCTTTTTGTTTTTCATCGATTTTATCACCTTGTTCTGCTAATGATTTATCGATTTCATTGATCATTTGTTCTGCTTTGTTTCTTGTTTCTACTTCTTTACGTTTCTTTTCGTCATCCGCTTTATTTGCTTCTGCTTCTTTTACCATTCTATCGATTTCTTCATCACTTAATCCAGTAGAGTTTTGAATAGTGATAGATTGTTCTTTATTTGATTTCATATCTTTTGCTTTAACGTTGACGATACCGTTAACATCGATATTGAAAGTAACTTCGATTTGAGGTACTCCTCTTGGAGCCGGTTCAATACCGTCTAATTTGAATAAACCTAATTGTTTATTATCTTTTGCCATACTACGTTCACCTTGTAATACGTTGATATCTACCGCTGGCTGATTATCGGCAGCAGTTGAGAAAATCTGTGATTTTGTAGTTGGAATCGTTGTATTTCTTTCGATTAAGACCGTCATGACACCACCCATTGTTTCGATACCTAATGATAATGGTGTAACGTCTAATAATACGATATCTTTTACATCTCCGGCAATAACGCCACCTTGGATAGCAGCTCCCATAGAAACCACTTCATCAGGGTTTACTGATTTATTAGGTTCTTTTCCTAATTCTCTTTTTACTGTTTCCTGTACAGCAGGGATACGTGTTGATCCACCTACTAACAATACTTGATCGATTTCATTAGGTGTAACTCCGGCATCGCTTAATGCACGTCTAACTGGTCCGACAGTTCTTTCAACTAAGTCTCTTGTCAATTCGTCGAATTTAGCACGAGTCAATGTCATTTCCAAATGCACTGGTCCGTTTGCTCCGGCTGAGATGAATGGTAATGAAATTTGTGTCTGCATTACACCTGAAAGATCTTTTTTCGCTTTTTCAGCTGCTTCTTTAACACGTTGCATTGCCATTTTATCTGCGCTTAAATCAATACCTTCTTGTTTTTTGAATTCAGCGACAACATAATCCATGATTTTCTTATCGAAATCATCTCCACCTAACATGTTGTCTCCGGCAGTTGATAATACTTCAAAAGTACCATCTGCTAAGTCCAAGATAGAAACGTCGAAAGTTCCTCCACCTAAGTCATAAACTAATACTTTTTGTTCTTTATCTAATTTATCCAACCCGAATGCCAAAGCGGCTGCTGTTGGTTCGTTGATGATACGTTCTACTTCTAATCCGGCAATTTTACCTGCATCTTTTGTTGCTTGTCTTTGCGCATCATTGAAATAAGCAGGAACAGTAATAACTGCACTTGTGACAGTTTCCCCTAAGTAAGCTTCTGCTGTAGCTTTTAAGTTCTGTAATACCATAGCAGAGATTTCTTGTGGTGTATAATCTTTTCCGTTAACATGTTCTTTATAGGCTGTTCCCATATGTCTTTTTACTGATGAAACTGTATCTTTGTTTGTTACTGCCTGACGTTTTGCGGCTTCCCCAACAATGATTTCACCGTTTTTAAATGATACTACCGAAGGTGTTGTTCTATTTCCTTCTGGATTAGCAATTACTTTTACTTCTCCGTTTTCCATAATACTAACACAAGAGTTAGTAGTTCCTAAGTCAATACCAATAATTTTTTTACTCATATTCTTATCCTCCTAAAAATTACTCATTTACTTTTACTAAAGATGCACGAATAACGCGATCTTTCAACTTGTATCCTTTTTGTAATTCTTCTACGATCATATTATGACCATAATTATCATCATTTACCATCATAACTGCCTGATGGAAATTTGGATCAAATTCTTTTCCTTCTACATCAATCTGTTCAATACCATGTTTTTTCAATGCTTCAATGAACTGAGCAGTGATCATTTCATAACCTTTTAAGAAATTCTTTAATTCTTCACTTGGTTCAGCCACATTTTGTGAACGTTCCAAGTTATCTACGACCGGCAACAGATCTTCTGCAAAAGATTGAAGCATATATTTTAAAGCGTTCGCATGTTCGTTCTGCAGACGTTTTTTAAGGTTCTCCATATCGGCAAACACCTTATAGTAATCTGTTTTCCATTTTTCTACTTCTTCACCTAATTCAGCGATTTTTTCTTGTTGAAGTTCTTCCACTGATTTTTCTGTTTTTACTTCTTCAACATTTTCTTCCTGTTCTTGAGCTTGGTTTTCTTCAACTTCTTCGTTTACTTCCTGCTCTACTTTATCTTTTTCCATTCTTTCACCTCTTATTCATCATCTTCGTCGTCATCATTGAAAAATAATTCTTCAATATTTTTTGACACGTAATCCACTAAAGAAACAACCTGTTCATAAGGCATTCTTGTTGGACCAATAACGGAAATAGTTCCGGATGAATGACTGCCGGTTTTGAATGATCCGGAAATCACTGAAACATCTTCTAATTCTGTTAAAGGAAGTGGCTGACCAATTTTAACAGTGACGCCTTCTTCTTCATTCAATCCGATGCTTTGCCACATCTGTGAATTTTCAAAGGCACTGACAAGTCTTCTTAATTTATTGACATCATTAAATTCAGGCTGATACAGCATATTCTCTTTGCCGGAGAAATAAACATCTTTGCTGGCAAACTTAACAAAAGCTTCCAGAAACGCTCTAAAGAGCACTTCATGTTCCTGAATACGACTTGAGATGATTGGTTTTACATCTTTTTCCAAACGGATAATGACCTGATTGATCGGAGTGCCGATCAGCATCTCATTCATAACTCCTACACAAGAAATCAAATCTTCATAACTATACGTTCCATCCAAGATAAACGTCTTATTTTCCACATGTCCCATATCGGTCACTATAATCACCGAGACACGCTCATTGGAAATGGGAACTATCGTGATGTTTTGCAAACTTTCATTCCGGGCATCCGGTCCTAAAGCAATGGACGTTAAATGCGTCAGCTGACTCAGCATCTCACAGCTTTCTTTAACAACTTCATTTAAAGTTCTGCCGCGCTCGCTGAATATTGTCTGCATTTGATTTTTAATCGTATCTTCGATTTTAAAATCCGTCAGTGTTTCCACATAATACTTGTACCCTTCCACACTGGGAATACGTCCCGAAGAGGTATGTGTCTTTTCCAGATAGCCATATTCCTCTAAAGCCGCCATTTCATTACGAATTGTTGCACTTGAGTATGGTAACTGATATCTTTCCAATAAATACTTAGAGCCCACCGGTTCTGCCGTTTCTACAAACGCATCCACAATGGCTTTAAATATCGTGATTTGTCTTGATGTAAGCATGATGTCACCACCTTTTAGCACTCATCATTTTCATGTGCTAACTATATTATACATAATTATTTAGCACTGTCAACAATTTAGTGCTAAAAATATAAAAAAGTTAATCGACCAATTCAAGTAATATAAAATCCAATAAATCCATCCCTTTACTAGTTGGGCGCAAATGATTTTCTTCTATGATTAAGAGTCCTTGATCGAAAAATGGCTGCAATCTTTCTTGATAATAAGCAAGCAAATCTATGTGATAACGCTGTTTAAACAAGGAAAGAGAGATACCGTTAGCTAAACGCAAGCCTAACATCAAAGCTTCAAACATACTTTCTGTTTGATTGATCGTTTCCTCACATAGCAAAAACTCTCCCCTTAAATAAGCGGATAACTGTTTTGTATTTGAATAGCGGATATTTTGAAGATATCCATGCGCTCCCAAACCAAATCCATAATAATGCTGATTGAGCCAATATATGCTGTTATGCAAAGAAGGATGTCCGTTTTTTTCAAAATTACTGATCTCATATCGGTGAAACCCAATCTGCCCGAGCTTTTCACGGATCATCTCTGTCATTGTGTATTCCTCCTGCTCATTCATGCCCTCAAAGTGTTCATTATACAACATAGTATGTTCTTCCAATATTAAGGAGTAATAGGATAAATGTGTGATTGGCAAAGTTTCAACAATTTGCAAGTCCTTTAAAATATCCTCTTTTGTCTGTAAAGGCAGATTATACATTAAATCGATTGAAATGGTGTTTATACCGATTTCTTGTGCTTGGTAAATGAGCCTAAAAACCTCTTGATTACAATGTTGTCTGCCAATCTTCTTTAAAATCTTTTCATTAAAGGTCTGAACTCCAATACTTAAACGATTGATGCCATAAGCTTTAAACAACTGCAGTTTTTCACAGGTCATTGATTCCGGATTCACCTCAATCGTATATTCCAATACATTATTCGTATACACCTGCAGCATTTGTAAGAGTGTTTGCAATTGCTCCGTGGTTAAACTGCTTGGCGTTCCACCGCCAATATATACTGTGGTAATCGGGACATCAATGGCATATTGCTGAATCTCTTTTTTTAAAGCTTCCAAATAGCGATCAACCCATTCTTTTTTATAATACATTTTGGAAAAATCACAGTAAGTACAGATATTCGTGCAAAAAGGGATATGGACATACAATCCCATCCCTTCATTATTTTCCAACCATTCTATTTTTTTATTCATTTTCTTCACCAAATTCAAAATGACTTGCAAGTCCGCCTAGTGATGTTTCCTTATAAGCTGAGTTTAGATCTTTTCCTGTTTCATACATAACTTTTACTACTGCATCAAATGAGATTTTATTTTTACGGATATATCCAAGTTGTTTTGAATAGACTGCCGCATCCATCGCTCTTAATGCCGCAAAGCCATTGCGTTCAATACAAGGAATCTGAACATAACCGCCAACAGGGTCACAGGTTAATCCTAAATTATGTTCCATTCCCATTTCCGCTGCATATTCAATCGCACTATTATTGAGTTCTAACAGCCATGCATAAAGTGCGGCGGCCATTGCACATGCCGAACCTATTTCTGCCTGACAGCCCCCATCAGCCCCGGAAATCGTTGCATTTTTCTTGATGACATTGCCAAATAATCCGCCGACTCCCAAGGCTTTGACTAAATCTTTTTTCTCCATATGCAATTGTTTATAGCAATAATACAGTACCGCTGGAATTACTCCGCTGGCCCCACATGTCGGAGCAGTCACAATTGTATGCCCACACGCATTTTCTTCGCTGACCGCATAAGCATAGCTGCTGACTAAAAGCCGTTCACGTTCGCTTTCTTTTTTTGTGTTTAAAGCCTGTGCATGCATCATCTTAGCCACTCTTTTTAATTGCAGACGCCCGGGAATCGTGCCCTGAGTATGCAGCCCATCCTCAACGCTTTGAAACATCGCTTCTAAAACATGGTATAAATAGATTTCAATTTCTTCATCTTCAAACTCTAATATATAATCGTAAAAAGAAATATTATGATCTTCAATATACTCAATGATTTCTGTCATATTTTTTTGCGGATAGACCTCTTGATCGGCTTCATTTTCAACCCCGGGCATTTCAATCTTGCCACCGCCCACGGAATAGGCAGTAATCTCATCCACCTTATTTTCTCCCTCATAGACAGTAAACATCATCCCGTTCGGATGATAAGGCAAAGCATCCGCTTTAAAGGTAAACACACAGGGTAACGGTGCTAAGGCTTTTTCGATAATATAATCGGTTAAGTGTCCTTTTCCTGTCAATGCCAAAGATCCATATAAAGTGACAACGATCTTTGAAGCATTTGGATAAAGCATTTTAATTCTTTCTGCCGCTAATTTAGGTCCATAGGTATGTGAAGATGAAGGTCCTACCCCAATTTTATATAAGTTTCTTAAAGATTCCATAATTATCTCCTATACTTTCATCAAAAATAATTCTAAGCCCAGCCTCTTATCGACCATTCCTTTTTTAATATCGGTATCTAACAAGGCAAGATCATTTAATCGGTGCATCAAATCCTGTATATCATACTGAGAAGCATCGGCGCGAATATAACGCAGTCTAAATGGGTTAATCCCAAGTATTTTAGCGATTTCCTGGTCATTATACCCTTTTCGATCCAAAGTTTTGACTTGCATCAGCAAACGCATCTGATTAGCAATTAATACAATCAGTTTTACCGGTTCCTCATTATTCACCATCAAATCTTTATAAATCTGAACAGCTTTTTGCTGGTCTTTTTTCATGATTGCACTGACCAGTTCAAACGCATTTTCCTCTAAGGGTTTGCTGACGACGGCACGTACATCCTCCAAAGTGATATGTTGTGAGTAAAGACATAGTTTCTCTACTTCACTAGAAATCATCATCAAATCATTAGGCAAACGACTCAGCATAAATTCCAACGCTTCATCGTCAATCACCGCTTTTCTGCGTTTTACTGCATTGCGAACCGAAGACTTTAACTGATGATGTCCGATCTTATCCATCAGCATGAATGTTGTTTCTTTTTTCAAGAGCTTTACTAATTTCTTACGTTCATCAAAATTCTTGACATTATGATAGATGACGAATATTGTAGATTCCATCGGTGCTTTAAGGTATTTTTCCAATAGAGTGCCATCTTGATGAAGACTCGCCGGTCCTTTTTGGGTCGTCAAAAAATAAGGATTTTTCAACAGTACCATTTTATAGTCACTTAAAAAAGGCGGCATATTGCAGTCTTCAATCACCTCTTTTAATTCTGTTGCAGCGGAATCATAGACAGCAAGATTCATATTTTCTTCACTGATTCCGTATTCTTTTTTAATATCTTTAAGTTTTTGTTCCAATAGAAACGTTTCTTCTCCATAAAGCACATAAATCATTTTTATCACCATTCAAATTATACCCTGTCTCAAGTTTTTCTACAATAATTAATTCGGTGAATCCCCAAAAGACTGACGATCTCTACCATTCCCATCGTATCACTGCGATAAATGTCAACATCATAAGCTTTCAGCCGTTCTAAAACAAGCGCATTAGGGTGATGATAAAGGTTATTTCTGCCAACACTGATAAGCCCATAGTGTGGCTGATAGGTCGATAGCAGCAGTGCCCCTGTAGATGTATTAGATCCATGATGTCCTACTTTTAATACATTGACTTCTAACTGCGGATACATTGCCGTCAGCTGTTCTTCCTGAGCAATCGGCAAATCACCGGTAAACAAATATCCTAGCTGATTTAAGTACAAATAATACACTAAGCTATTAGCATTTTTATCTTCTGAAGCATAAGGCAGAGGCAAATACTTCAACATGCCAACATCCTCGCCTTTCGTGATAACTTTATTAATTATAAAGTGCGTCTGTAAGCTTTCACTCGCCCCCATATGATCATAATCATCATGGGTAATAATGAGTGCAGTCAGTTCTTTAATACCGATAGACTTCAAATAAGGGATAATGCGTTTTTTAGCCAGATCATAATTCTGGTTCCCACCGGTATCGATTAAATAATTTCCTTGATGAAAGGGCTGCATAATTAAAAAGCAGTCCCCTTGTCCCACATCGATCATTGTGACACGGCTATAGGGCTGAAGATAGGGATAAAAATATAAGATCACGATTACACCGCCTAATTTTAAATAATCTTTATAACAAGACCCCTTGAGAGGTTCATGGTATAAAGATAACAGTAAGAAACCGTAATAAAATAAAAAGAAGATCATTGGCGGTTTCATGAATATCCATT
Organism: Beduini massiliensis; assembly: GCF_000829905.1. Classification (GTDB taxonomy): domain Bacteria; phylum Bacillota_I; class Bacilli_A; order Erysipelotrichales; family Coprobacillaceae; genus Beduini; species Beduini massiliensis. The sequence continues at coordinate 142,432 of NZ_CDPP01000003.1, read as the reverse complement.
CTAATGAATAATGATCTAAAAAATAGAGAACTCGTTCAAATTGAGAAATCACAAACCCGGTAATCGTTCCCAAAAGATTAAAGCATCCCACATTTAATAGTACGATACCATAAAGGATTTCAATGACATGAGAAAATAACCAGATAAAAAAGAAACTAAACGGATTTAGTGAAAATTGAGTGGATAAAACAATGGGAATGCCCGCTAAGTAAGGGTAGATAAAAGAAAAGCGATGTCCTTTAGCTAACAATATGAATGCATAAATCGTAAAGGAGAAAATATAGGATAAGGAGTAAATGACAAACGGATTATAAAGACAAAATAAAATACTGATTCCCGAAAGAATCTCTAAATCATTCCCTTTATCTTTTAATAAATAGCGAAACAGAAGCATCAAATAAGCCCGCCATAAGGAAATCACATCCCCTAAAAACAAGACATAAGCCCCTAATATAAAAAGAAGCCATTTTGTTTGGCGAATACCAATTCTTTCTAATAATTTTTTCAGTATCATTAAATGCATCCCTGAAAGGGCAAAGAGATGAACGATGGATAGATTTTGTCCGGCTTCTAATAATTCTGCCATGGCTTCATCCTTGATTCCTAATATAAGCTGTTTCGTCATTGAAACGACTTTTTCATTTTTAAAGCCTTCTATCCAATGTTCCGCCTTACCTATTAATGAGCGATGATGGTCATTAGAAAGCAGTTGCTGTTCTTTTACTTGGTAAAAGATTTTCTGACTAAAACAATACAGACGATTATCAAAGGCATTAAAATTGCTTGGTTTAGATAAAGAATCCGGCAAAACTTCAATAACCAGACGATTGCCTTTTTCAATTTCCTGTCCATGACTGACGACCCTTATTTTTCCATAATCGGTCTTTAAAATATAATGATACTCCCCAACCTCCACCACTTCTCCTTTTAATTCACTTGGCAGCTGTGCCTGTGGGACCTTAACCATGAAACAAAACAAGAGAACGGGCAGTTGGAGCAGGAGTGACATTTTAACCCCATATTTACAACAACAAAAATAAAGCAGGAGGCCATAAACAACAATAATTGCATAAGTCCCATTGATGAGTAAAATCACCATGATCATAAACAACGCTAAATAGATTATAAACATAGATAGGGTCTCCATTTTAAATAGGTTTTATACCCTACACCACTTATCTCCATGATCTGTTCAATATAAGTAAAGGGAATATTATTTCGATATTCAATGATTTTTTCCGCTTTCTTTTGACCAATTCCGTTGATGCTCATCAATTCTTCTATGCTTCCTTGATTTAAGGACACTTTTTGCTGGACCATACTAGGGATAAATACAATATCCTGATCAAGCAAAGTCCTCTCCATAGAAAGACAGGTACAATCTGCTTGAACATCAAGATCCAGTTGGAGCAGTAAGGCGTCCATAGTCGGTTCACTTAATTCAAAAGTACCGGGATTATGCAGTGCTCCTTCGACCACCACAGTAATGATCGGTTGGCTTTCTTGTTTGGTTAGAGAACCTTGGGTTTGAAAAGTAAAAAAATAACTGCTAAACAGCAGTATAATAAATAGAATAATTGATTTCATATAGCCTCCTAAATAAAAATAGACCTAACCTCGTTAGATCTACTTCGTATGATAAGGAATATTAAAATGTTGATACGCCATTTCTGTTACGACACGTCCTCTTGGCGTACGTTTAATCAGCCCTGTCTGCAATAAATAAGGTTCATAAACATCTTCCAAAGTCATCGGTTCTTCACCAATGGACGCGGCAATGGATTCCAATCCGACCGGTCCCCCACGGAAGCGTTCAATAATCCCTAAAAGATACTTGTGATCGACATCATCCAGTCCTAAATGATCGACTTTTAATCGCCCCAATGCTTCTTGGGTACGTGCTAAAGTGATTGTGGTGTCCCCATTAAATTGTGCAAAATCACGCACACGACGAAACAGACGATTAGCAATACGCGGAGTACCGCGAGAACGACGGGCTAATTCCGCCTTTGCTTCTTCTTCCATTTCCATATTATAAACACCGGCAGTTCGAGAAATGATCTTGATTAAATCTTCCGGCTGATAGTATTCGAGCTTTGAGATAATCCCAAAACGATCCCTCAATGGTGCCGATAAATCACCGGCACGCGTTGTTGCTCCGACTAAAGTAAACGGAGGCAGATCAATACGCACCGAGCGTGTTGACGCATCTTTTCCAATCACTACATCTACGCAGTAATCTTCCATTGCCGGATACAAAATCTCTTCGACCACTTTGGGAATACGATGAATTTCATCAATAAACAAGACATCTCCTGCTTCTAATTGGGTTAATACCGCAACCAAATCCCCAGTTTTTTCAATACTTGGCCCTGTCGTCACTTTAATGTTGGTCCCCATCTCATTGGCAATAATCATGGACATTGTCGTTTTCCCCAGTCCGGGGGGTCCATACAACAAGACATGATCCAATGATTCCTCTCGCATCTTGGCAGCTCCAACAAAAACTTTTAAATTCTGCTTAAGATCCTCCTGCCCGACATATTCCGCAAAGGACTGCGGACGCAAAGTGATCTCTTCCACTTCTTGGAAAGTGGCATCCAATATTCCTTCTCTATTCATGTTTTCCCTACTTTACTAATAAACTTAATGCTTGTTTGACATACCCGTTCGTATCTAACGCATCATCTTCGATTTTCTTCATTATTTTCACAACATCCGCTTCACGATACCCCAATGCCACCAGCACCTCAATCGCTTCATCAAATGCCGGATTGATCGAAGGCTCGTTATGCAAAACAATCTTCCCTTGTAAATCCAATATAATCTGTCCGGCTGCCTTAGGTCCGATTCCCGGAATTTTCTTTAAGAAGTTGATATTGCCGCTTTCAATCGCACCGACAATGCGCTCCACTTCCAAAGTCGCTAAAGCTCCGACCGCTGTTTTGGGTCCGATTCCTTTTACCGAAATCAGTTTTAAAAACAATTCTTTTTCTTCTAAAGATTTAAACCCAAAAAGAAGATGCCCATCTTCTTTTACCTGCTGATAAATATATACAGTCATATCACTGTTTGTTTTAAAACTATATGGATTAGGTACATAGATCATATAGCCGATTCCCTGATTTTCCAACACAATATGATCCTTAAAGATCATTGTGACCATTCCTTTTATATAACTGTACATACTTTCCTCCTAAATGCGATCAATAAATTCTTTAAAGATGTTCAGCATGAGTTCATCTTCATAATGGGTGACTTCCGGATGGAACTGCACACCATAAATCTTTTTGCTGACATGCTCGATCCCCTCAATGATACCATCTACCGCTGTAGCTGTCACCTTAAAATTAGGGGCTAACTGATCAATAGATTGGTGATGATAAGAATTCACATATCCTTTCTTGCCCAACACACTATATAGCAAACTGCCTTCTTCAATATCAATAAACTGGCAGCCTTTCCCACGACTTCCAAGTTGTAAATGCTGAATCACATTTTGATCTTTCAATGTGACATCTTGATATAAGGTTCCGCCAAAATATACATTAATCATCTGATTCCCACGACAGATACCTAAGATCGGCATATCTAATTTTGTTGCTTTATCCATTACTTTCTTTTCATACGTATCACGTTCATCATCAAGTTCACCGCATAAACGATGTACCGGCTGATTGTAATATAATGGATTGATATCCACTCCCCCGGTCATAATCAATCCATCACAAACACGAAGTGCCGCTTCGATTGCTTCTTCATCCTGCATGATAGGTAAAATAAGCGGCGAATGTCCGCTTGCTACGACCGCATCAATATAATTTTGACTGATGTTCGCACGCTTCACGCCATTTTCTCTGCTAATCCCGCCAGAAATCGCAATAATTTTCTTACTCATTCTCGTTCCCCCTTTGAATATTATCAGTATAACACGCTTTTCATGAAATTAAAAGATGACACAGTACCATTATATCAGAGAATCACTATCATTATATGCCAAAGAAATCTCATTGTTGTAACAATAAAAGCGAGCCATGATGACCCGCCTTTTTTAAGCTCTGACTAATTTTACTTTATTACGACCGATACGCTGATTTTGACATTTATCCAATACTTTCTTAGCGTATTTCTTTTCAATTTCAACATCTGTAAATTTCGGTGCCAAGCGAATATGCCCAACCGCTCTTTTATTGATATTACTATTATCTAAGATAAAGAATAAGACTTGTTTTGCCTGAACACGTTCTTTCTTTCCGACATTTAAGCGAATGACTTCATATTCTGTCGGTTTTTCTACACGTTGTGTTTCATCAAAACCGATTTCTTTTTCATACAGCATTGAAAATAGTGAAGCAGATAAATCTACCAGCATATGATGATCATAGGCACTCATCATATCCACAAAACGCTGATGACGACGGTCTTCAAAATACTGACTCGCTTTGGTTAATAACGCTGCCGCCTTCACTTCTAAGATCTGTTCATTCGTTGGAATCGGCAATTCCTTGATCGTACAGTTCATTTGCTTTTGTACTTGTTCGATAAAGCTCTTTTCACGACTTGTGATCAGAGTATAACTTGTTCCCTCTTTCGATGCACGCCCGGTACGCCCAATACGATGGACATACGCTTCTTTTTCCTGTGGTAATTCATAATTAATAACGTGTGTTACATTTTCAATATCGATTCCACGAGCTACAACATCTGTCGCTACTAATAAAGTGGTTGCCCCTTCTTTAAACTGACGCAAAGCTTTCATACGCTGTTCCTGTGACAAATCACCATGAATCGCTTCGACTAAATAATTACGGTTCTTAAGTTCAAAAACAAGATCATCCACGCCTTTTTTCGTTTTACAAAAGATGATTCCGCTCTCAATCTGAGCAAAATCGATCAAACGGCAAAGTGTTTCTAAACGTGCTTTAGGTTTTGTCTCAATATAATACTGTTTAATTGTTGATGCTGTTTTCGTATGCTGATCTACTTTAATTAATTCCGCATCTTCACGCATATAGTTTTTAGCGATACGCTGAATATCTTCTTTCATAGTGGCAGAAAATAATACCGTCTGACGATCTGTATTCGTCTGTTCCAGAATCGTTTCAATATCTTCTAAGAATCCCATGTTCAGCATTTCATCTGCTTCATCTAAAACGAATATTTTTACTTGATCTAACTTTACCACTTTACGACGCATTAAATCCATTAAACGTCCCGGCGTAGCAACGATAATATCAACACCTCTTTTAATATCACGAATCTGCGGTTCGATTTTGCTTCCGCCATAGACAGAGATGATCTTGGCTTTTGTAAATTCACCGATACGACGCATTTCATTTTCTATTTGAACAACTAACTCTCTTGTTGGAGATAAAATTACTCCTTTAATTGATTTATCATAATTATATTCTAACAACGAAAGCATCCCGCTGGCAAAAGCCAAAGTTTTTCCTGTTCCAGTTTGAGCTAAACCGATAACATCTTGTCCTTCTAACATTAAAGGAATCGCCTCTGCTTGGATGTTTGTTGGTTTATCATATCCCATGTTGCGGATACCTTGCAGTACCTCAATACTTAAATTAAATTCTTCAAATCTCTTCATTCATTTCTCCTTTTTCTTGCAATAGATTATTTGTACCACATTTTCTTGCAAAAAGCAAACAAAAAAGGCGATTAATCACCTTCTATTCAACATTTTCTTCTATAAATGCCTTTAAATTGGAAAATGCAAACTGAACCAGTCGATTCCTTGTTTCCACTGCCGCCCAAGCACTATGTGGTGTAATGACTAAATGCTGTGAATCACAAAGCGGAAGCAGAGGATTATCTTTAGTCATGGGTTCTGTTTCCAATACATCTAATCCCGCACCGGCTATCAAATGATGTTTCAAGGCAAAAGCCAATTCAATTTCATCGATAATCGGTCCTCTGCCGACATTGATCAGATAAGCCGTACGTTTCATATGTGCAAATGCTTTCCCATTGAATAGATGATACGTTTGTTCATTCAAAGGCGCATGGATGCTGACGATATCACTTTGTTCCAGCAAAGTATAAAACGGTACTTGCTGATAGTGATCGTGATGATTTTTACCACTGGTTGAATAATAAATCACATGACAGCCAAAGGCTTCTGCGATTTTTGCGACCTGACATCCGATCTGCCCTAATCCTATTATTCCCCAAGTTTTCCCTGATAATTCGTTAAATGGCATTCCAAAATGAGAAAATGACAGAGAATGACAGTAATCACCCGATTGCACATAGTGATCATAATATGCCATTTTTTCATAAAGATATAAAAGTAAAGCAAAGGTATGTTGTGCCACGATATCCGTAGAATAGCCGGATACATTTTTGACAGTAATCTGATGATTCTGACAATAATTTAAGTCTATATTATTCAAACCGGTGGCAAACAAGCCGATATATTCTAAATGCGGGGCATTTTTTAATACTTGTTCATCCAACACGACTTTATTGACTAACACATAATGAGCATCCGCTATGCGTTGAATCGCTTCTTCTTGGGTAGATGCCGGATAGATCGTCAGCTGTCCTAATTTTTTAAATACGGTAAGATCAATATCATCTCCCAATGTCTCCCCATCCAAAATAACGATTTTTTTCGTTTGGTGAGAAAAAGGCTTAATCATTTCTTCCAAAGTAAGCTGCTTAAACCACTCGCCTAAACGTATTGCTTCATTAAAAGGCAGAATCGAACTTGGCTGCGTTATCCCGCAGACTTGCTGCGCGATAGTTTCAAATGCCATTATTCTATTGACAACGGCTAATCCTAACGTACGGTTTGTCAGCTGCTTCAACGCTTCCAGCTGATTACGAATATCATCAAATAAAGCAGGATCTTCTTTCAGCGTTTCAACGACACATTCCTGATAAGTCGAAACGCTTAAAATATGTGAAGTAAAACATTCACTAAAAAGCAATGGCAGTACATAGTCATAAATTTCTATCGGAACCGGCTGACCATATCCTAAAGTAAAATTATATAAAAGGACACCGCCTAAATCTTCATTTTTCATCTGTTCAATCAATTTCATTATTCTCACGCTCCTTGCCTCATTATATATGATGTCACGAAATTTGTCATGCGAAAAAAGCAATGATATTCATTGACTAAATTTGCTTCATTGGGTAATATTAAACAAGGTGATAGAAATGAGAAAAATATTCGCAATTGTGCTGTCTGCCATCTTTATCGGGATTACCGGATTTAGCGGCTGGCAGCTTTATCAATATCAAGGCTTTACAACCGGATTTCGTTATGCTTTTATTATTATTTTAATCGTTGTTTGTGCATTGATCTTTATACGTTTTTGGTCAACACAATTAAAAAAGGTCAAACGTAAGATGCCCCAAAGAGAAAAGAATAAAATCAAACGCAAGCGACTAAGCTCAATCTGTTTGATGCTGGCGCTATGTATTGGTTTAACCTATGTTAACCATCTATACTATAATATCGATCGAACGATGGATTCCATTACAGATATTGATCTGACTGAAGAAGTCTTGGTGTGTAATGTGTATGCATTAAAAGAATCCAATATTACCAGTTTGAGTTCAAAAGAAATCGATTATTTTGGTACCTTGTCCCGTGAAGATGGAAGTATCAAGATGCCTTTATCCAATACACTCAAAAAAGATTACAACAAAACCTCGTCTACGCATACAATTGTTTCTTATCCAACGGCCGTAGATCTATATATTGGTTTAGCGGAAAAAGATGTTGATGTCATCGTTGTCTCTGAAAAAGAAACCGAAACAATGAAAAAATACAATGAAGACTTTACTCAAAAGACAACATTAGTCTGTCAGCTGTCACTTTCTTCTTCCGCCACGAGTGATCCGGTGAATGTTTCCAGTGAACCCTTCAATGTCCTCATCATGGGAGTGGATATTCGTGAAGAAGAAGGAACGATCAAAACAGACAGCCGTACAGATACACTGATGGTCGCTTCTTTTAATCCTAAAACCATGAAAATCAGTCTGATCTCCATCCCGCGTGATTCTTATGTCAGCATCAATGGGGGAGAAAAAGACAAGATCACACATGCCGGGATGTCCGGAATTCCATCTGTTATCAATACGGTAGAAGATCTTTTAGATATCAATATCAACTACTTTGCGAAATTTAACTTTAATGCGTTAGTTAAAATTATCGATGCGATTGGCGGTATTAATATCCATGTCGACTATGGTTTCTGTGAACAAGACAGCAACGATGTGCCGGATGCCATCTGTTTAGAAGAAGGTCAGCAAAATCTAAACGGAGAACAGGCTTTAGCTTATGCCCGTCATCGTAAAACGGTAACCGATCATATCCGTAACAACGCACAACAACAAGTGATTCAGGGAATTACCAATAAGCTGACAAGTTTCTCTGTCGTAACGAATTTTAATTCGATCTTAAAAGTATTGTCATCGAACATGCTGACGAACTTTACGAAGAAAGAGTTATATACCCTTGCCGGACTGGCACCTAACTTTGGTAATTTAAGCTATCAGAATCTGATTATTGCCGGAGAAGATGATATTACTTATCTTCCTCAATATGGTGAAGAACTCTATGTGACTTATCTGGATGCCACGTCGATTGCCGAAGCCAAAAACTTAATTGAACAAATCCACAAAGGGCAATGATTTCATTGCTCTTTTATTTTAATCGGCATATAATAAAAATTATAAGAACGGAGGGATAAGATGAACGTTGTTGATCGTTTTTTAAATTATGTCAAGATAGATACTCAGTCTTCTGCCACTTCTAGCAGTGTTCCCAGTACATCAAAACAACTGGATCTGGCACGCTTTTTAGAAAAGGAAATGCAGGAGATGGGGATTCAGGAGGTAAAGTTGGATCATTCCGGAGTCGTTTACGGATGTTTACCAAGCAATACGGAAGAACCATTACCTACTATTGGTTTTGTTGCACATATGGATACCTCACCGGATATGAGCGGTGAAAATGTGAAACCGAGAATCATTCAAGATTATGATGGATCACCGATTGTTTTAAATGAAGCACTGAATATTGTGATGGACCCAATAGAATTCCCAAGTCTAAAAGAAAATATCCATCAGGATTTAATTGTGACCGATGGCACTACTCTTTTAGGGGGTGACGATAAAGCCGGGATTGCCGAAATTATGCAGATGGCAGACTATTTATTAGCAAATCCTACCATCAAACATGGAACGATCAAACTGGCTTTTACACCCGATGAAGAAGTAGGCCGAGGAACCGAAAACTTTGATGTTTCATATTTTGGCTGTGATTTTGCGTATACCGTTGACGGTGGGGAAATTAACTGTATCGATTATGAAAACTTTAATGCCGCCAGTTGTAAAGTCAGTGTGCAGGGAAAAGGAATTCATCCAGGAAGTGCGAAATATAAGATGATCAATTCATTATTAGCGGCAATGGAATTCCAAAGCTTGCTTCCGGTTTTTGATAACCCCGCATATACGGAAGGCTATGAAGGCTTCAATCATTTAAACACAATGAGCGGAAATGTGGATTTTACGCAAATGGATTATATTATTCGTAATCATGATGAACAGCTGTTAGAAAAACAAAAGCAGGATTTTATCAATGCACAAACGTTTATGAATAATAAATATGGGTATCCGATTATCTCTTTAGATATTCAAGATACGTACGCAAATATGAGACAACATATTGAAAAGGATATGCGTGTCATCGAGAAAGCGAAAACAGCAATGCGACAAATTGGCTTAACACCAAAAAGCAGTGCGATTCGCGGCGGAACGGACGGAGCCATGCTGACGTATGCCGGGCTGCCTTGTCCAAACTTAGGAACCGGTGGCTATAACGCGCATGGCAAATACGAATATGTCAGTATTAATGCTATGAAACAATGCGTAGAGTTATTGGTTGAAATTGTAAAAGCATAAACAAAAGCAGGAATGCGTAACGTTTCCATAAAGTAACCCAACTTTATGAAATGGCGACATATTCCTGCTTTTTAAATAAAAAAATCTCGCAAGCGAGATTAGCTTTTATACTCAATTTTTAAGATTTTGACTTCATAAGGATCTTCCACTGCAACAGTAACAATTTCATTCATCCCATGTCCAAGGATCGCTTTTGCCAATGGTGACTCATTTGAAATCTTTCCATTTCCCGGATCTGTTTCAAAAGAACCGACAATTGTATAAGTTCCTTCTTCATTATCGGCTAAATCTAATAAAGTCACCGTTGTCCCCGGTTTAACTAAGGCAACATCGGTATCATCTTCATTAATGATCTCTGCATGCTGTAACATGCTGTCGATTTCTTTGATTCTTGCTTCTAATGCGGCTTGTTTATCTCTGGCTGCATCATAGTCAGCATTTTCTGACAAGTCCCCTTGGGCTCTGGCAGCTTGTAACTCTTCTATGACATGTGGACGTTCAACATTAACTAAATTTTCACGTTCTTTTTTTAATTTTTCGATACCACTTAGGGTTAGTAAAACTTTATTTTCTTCCATGTTTTTTCACCTTCCAGTCCTAAATATAACATAATTTATTGAATAATACTAGCAATTTTAGTAATTAATAGATCGATCGCTACATCATTTTCGGTGTTTTCCGGAAATATAATATGCGCATATTTTTTAGAAGGTTCAATAAAGGCATCGTGCATTGGCTTTACTGTACTTAAATATTGATTGATGACAGATTCGACCGTACGCCCACGCTCATTCACATCACGGACTAAACGACGAATAAAGCGAATATCATCCGGGGTGTCACAATAGACCTTGATATCACATAGATCACGTACTTCCTTTTGAGCTAAGACGAAGATTCCTTCTAAAACGATAACGCGGCTAGGTGCAATCATTTCAACGATATCACTGCGGGTATGTTGTTCATAATCATAGGTAGGCTTTAAAATAGTTTCGCCTCTTTTTAAAGCCGACAGTTGTTCAACTAAGAATTCCGTATCAAAAGCATCCGGATGATCGTAATTGTTTTTTACACGTTCCGCCATCGTTTTATGAGTTTGATCTTTATAGTAATCATCTTGACGAATCACAGTTACATGCGTTTCATCCACAAAAGATTCAACCAGTCGATTCGCAATCGTTGTCTTGCCGGAAGCTGTTCCACCGGCAATTCCAATAATAATCGGTCTCACTATTTTCCCACCTTTCTTGCCATATCGTCTTTTTTAACGAGCCCTTCTACTTTGACATATAAGACTTCCATCGGATGATTGGCTACTTCTATTTTTTCCATGTCTTCATTATATAACTCACGGACAACCATTTTAAAATTATCTCGATCAGGACTGAAAAATTCTACCACATCCCCTAATTTAAAATAGTTGCGCTGTTCAATTTTAGCTAGTTGAGTGACTGGGTTGTAGTGTAAGACACGCATGCAAAACTCCTGGGTAGGATGTTCATCGCGCAAGTTAAATAATTGGTCATTCTGACTTGGCTTTTGATTATAGAATCCCAGTGTTAACGCACGGTTTGCCGCTTTATTCAATTCCGTCATATACTTTGGATCGTATTCAAAATGATCCGGATCGGCACAGTAAGTATCAATCAGTTTACGATACGTTGAAACGACTGTCGCAATATAATGCAGAGATTTCATTCTTCCCTCAATTTTAAAGGAATCCACCCCTAATTCAATCAGTTCTCCGATATGATCGACTAATGACAAATCCTTGCTGGACATACTAAAGGGAATATCTTCATCTGTATTTATTTTTCGATCCCCTTTATAAATATCATAGTACCAGCGGCAAGACTGCGAACAACCCCCACGATTGGCATCGCGTCTTGAATAATAATTCGACAGCATACATCTTCCTGAATAGGAAATACATAACGCCCCATGGATAAAATACTCGACTTCAATATCGGTTTCTGCCATAATCGCTTTAAGGTCCTGATAGTCGACTTCACGCCCTAATACAACACGTTCCAATCCCTGCTTTTGCCAAAAGCGAATAGCTTCCGCATTGGTTGAAGATAACTGGGTTGAAACATGTACCTGTAAAGATAAATGTAATTGCTTTGCTAAAAGCATAATGTACGGATCGGCAACAATGATAGCTGCTACACCGATTTCATCCAACGCTTTCAGATACTCGCGAATTCCTTCTAAATTTTCTTCATGAAGAATAATATTGCAGGTCACGTGAATTTTTGCATGGTACAAATTGGCAAACTCAACCGCTTCCTTAATATCTTCCAACGTAAAGTTAGATGCTAAAGAACGCAGAGAAAACTCTTTTCCACCTACAAATACTGCATCAGCACCATACATGATCGCTACTTTTAATTTTTCTAAGTTACCCGCCGGAGCCAACAACTCAGGCTTTTTGGTGATAACTCTTTTCCCATCTATGATTGTACTAACGTTTCTCATGTTCTTCACGCTTCCTTACATCTTCAATCTTATAAACTGTTCCATCTTCCAAGAATCCATGATCATAGTTATGCTCAGGATATTTCGTTTTTAGTTCTTCTTCTAAAAAATGATTCTGATAATAATCAATAACATCCAAAATATAATCATTATCTAAATAAAGGGTTTCGATATAGCCGTATTCTCCCGGTATTTTCAAATTTAGTGTACAAAGTTCATTGGTAGTATAGATATGAGTCCCGGCTTCATCTTCATAAATATAAGAATATTCTTCCTTATTATTGACTTTAATTTTAATCTTATCTTGATATCTGCTGCTCTCTGATTTATTGATCTGAGAGAAATAGTTTGTCAGCAGTTCTCTTCTTGAACAAGATATATACTGGACTCCATGAACAGGCACGATGCATGGTTTTTGACTATGATTGACGATGGCTTCCACTTCATCATAATGAAGCTGTCCGGCGAGCATAAAAGCATCCACTCCTAATAACGACAAGCTGTTCATTGTTTGATGATTGGTATTCAAAGTATCCGGAGCATAGATCATCTTATAAGATGCCTGTAACTCTTGAACGATATTCAGTACACCAAAATCCTGAAAAACAACACCGTCGATATCGCTCTCCATCAAATCTTTTAAGAATACTTTTAAACTTGCGATTTCATGTTGATGAAAAAGACGATTAACAAGTACATAAACGTGCATACGATGATTAATTTTAGCGACGATCTGTCGAATCTGTTCAATAGAGCTATTTATGATGCCCCCATTAGAATAATGATCTGTTCCAACGATCACACCGGCTATCTGACGTTCAATCAATGGCTCGATCATCTCTATGTCATTTAAGTGAACAATATATTTCATGATGTTTCCTTTCTTCTGACCACGACGATCCCATCCCCTACCGGATAATAATGGGCATCATAGAGTTCATGATCAAATATCCAATCTCTGAATCTTTTTATTTTCTTGACTAATTGTCTTGTGTTGCGGCTGCGAATCTCTTCAATATGATCCACCATACCATGAAAATCTAAATTATCAACAATGACTACCCCATTTTCTTTAATATAAGGAATATATTTTTCAAAAAAGCGCTGATATTGAGCTTTCGCCGCATCTATAAATAAGGCATCAAAGTTTTTAAGCACCAGCTGACTTTCATCAAAGGTCAGAGCGTTATCATGATGAAGATAAATCTGATCCTGTAAGCCATACTGATCAATATTCTTTCTCGCTTCCAAAAAACGTTCATCATCGAGTTCAATGGTTTCCACTGTCAACTGTTCGACATTGGTCACTAAGCGCATTGCCGAATACCCAATCGCACTGCCGATTTCCAGTAACGTCATTGCTTTTTCTTCATTTAAAAGGCTGATCATAAAATCAAGCCCTTCTTTTTGCATTACCGGTATATTGCGTTTTAATGCTTCTAATTCAATTTTATCTAATGTTTTCTGATCTATCATATTAATACCACATATTTTCCTCTACTGCTTTATCATGTTCTTCTAATGTTTTCGAATAAATCACATTTCCATCTTTTAATGCAAAGAAGAATAAATAATCATGTTGTGAAGGATTTAAACAAGCTTCTATCGTTGTTTTATATACACTGCTGATTGGTCCAACAGGTAATCCCTTATACATATATGTATTATAAGGTGAATCCACTTCTAAATCCGCATAGGAAATATCTAACCCCGTTCTTTGCAATGCATATAAAACTGTAATGTCGCTTTGCAGATTCATATCAATGTTTAAGCGGTTTTTAAAGACCCCGGCAATCATTGGTTTATCCTGTTCATATAACGATTCTCTTTCCACGACTGAAGTAAATGTTAAGAATTCATGTACACTCATGCCGGTTGCTTTAATCTGATCCAAATATGTGCCAAAAACCGTCTCCGACATATCCAGCATCAGTTTAGTATAATCTTCGATTGTTGCTTCTACGCCTACCGTACTATAAGTTTCCGGGTATAAATAGCCTTCTAACGGATAAAGCAGCTGATCATTTAAAATATCCGTCGTTAAAAAATCATACTGATTGATCAATCCCTGTAAATAAGCTTGATCTTTCCATTTATTTAACACTTCTTCTTTTGAAACATGAAGTTCTTTAGCCATGATTTCAGCAATTTCAGGTATGGTCAGTCCCTCATTTACTGTAAATCCTGCCTGTACTAAATTTTCATAAGATCCGGTTGATAAAATATTAAAAATTGTTTTCAAATCCATATTTTTATTTAACTGGTAGGTATTCACCTGAATAATGGGATAAGAGTTGAATTTTAAGAATAACTGTGTGAAAAATTTACTCTTGATTAATCCTGATGCTTCTAATTCATTTACAACATCTCCATGACTCATGCCTTCCACTACCGTAAATTGTATTTTTTCATCCTTATTTGAGACCGCTTTAATGGACTGCTGATAAGTCAAGAAAAAACCGGCTCCGGCTATTACAATGACCACCACAACAGCAATAATTATTTTATGTATACGTTTCATTCGTTACCTCCAAATAAGTTTATTATAATCTATTTATCGACGCTTTTCAATTTATTATGCCTATAATAACACAGAATATAAAGTTTCAAATCATTCATATTATGCCGCCTGTTCTTCTTTTATTGATACTCCCTGAATTTTGACTTAGCTTTAGCAATAATGGCTGTTTAAGTCAATAAAAAAAGACTGATAAATCAGTCTTAATGGCAACATTCTCCGTCGTCACCGCAACAGCATTCGTGACCTTCTTCTTCATGGCATCCACATTCACCATCTCCTGAACAATCACATTCTCCGTCACCATGATTGTGGCATCCGCATCCACCTTCATCTTGAGCAACGAAGCTTTGGAATACTTCCTCGATCATTTCCCATTCTTCTGGTGATTCTACTTCATATAATTGCCCTTCATCATCGAATGAAGAAGCAAATACAGTTGGCTGTTCTTCTTTCGGATCAAAATATAATACATATTTTTTCCCTGTTTCATCACTGTTGAATGTGAACAATACTTCTAAAGCATGTTCATTTCCTTGATCATCTGTCACTACGATTTGATTTGTATCCATTGTAATCTCCTTTAATGGCTATCTAAATAAGACTGCAAAATTGTTACAGCTGCCATCTTATCGATAACTTTTTTTCTTTTTTTTCTTGATACATCTGCAAAAATCAATGCATTTTCTGCCACTTTTGTGGTTAAACGCTCATCTGCGAGTATCACTTCAATTCCTTCGATATTCTTTTCAAGTTTTTCTTTATACTTGAGAGACACTTCCCCACGAATACCGACATCGCCATTCATATGTTTAGGTAAACCCAAAACAATTTTTTTAATGCCTTCCTGAGCACATAATTCTTTTACTCGAGGAATGCTTAAACTATCTTGATTTTCCGCAAATCGGAATGTCTCAACCCCATGGGCGATCATTCCTAATGCATCTGAAATGGCAATTCCTAACGTCTTTGACCCTAAATCAAGTCCCATTATTTTTTCCATAAATCTACTTACTTTCCAAATAAAATTTTACGAGTTCTTCGATAATTTCATTGCGATCGATTTGCTGGATAATAGCACGTGCTCCCTTGTGACTAGAGATGTAAGCAGGATCATTTGAAATCAAATATCCGGCAATTTGATGTACGGCATTATAACCGCGTTCTTCTAATGCTGAAACAACCGTTTGTAAGTTTGAACGAATAACCTCTCGCTTAATATCTTCGGCACTGAAAATTCTTGTTGCTGTCATATCTTTCTCCATATCAGTCACTCCCTTCTGCTAATCCTCATAAGCATTGTACACTATTTATCGCAATTTATCTACTATAAAGCTTTTTTAATTTCGCTAATTCCCAACAAAACTTTGTCCAATTCTTTTGTTCCGCCTTGAGCAAAATCAGGCTTTCCGCCACCACGTCCATTGCTGATTGCACAAGCCGCTTTTACTAAATCTCCGGCTTTATACCCCTTAGCAACAAGGTCTTCACTGACAGCTACATAATAAGTCGCTTTATCCTCTTCCACATTCACTAAAGCCACAATTCCGCTGCCTAACTGACTGCGATATTCAAAAGTCAGCTGTTTTGCTTCATTTGCACTCATTTGTTCCTGATTAACCAATAGGAACTTAATGTCATGAATAATTTCGACATTGCTTAATTTTTCTTTTGCTTCCAAGCTGTTTAGTTTAGAGCGCAGTTTCTCGTTTTCTTTTCTGATTTCATTTAACTCTGTCTGCAAAGCTTCTACTTTCGTTAAAACTTCTGCTTTATTTTTAAGTTTTAATGTATCACTGATCGCATCAATCGTTTGAACTGCATGATGTAATGAGGCATACGCGGCTTTCCCCGTAACGGCTTCAATACGACGGATACCCGAACCAATACTTTCTTCCATTTCGATCTTGAAGATACCGATAGCAGATGTATTCACAACATGGCTTCCTCCACATAACTCTATTGAGTATCCGGAAATATTAACAACACGCACTTCGTCACCATATTTTTCATCAAATAATGCAGTTGCTCCTGAAGCAATCGCTTCCTCTTTTGACATATAAGAAATATTGACCGGATAAGCCGCAAAGATCTTATCATTTACAATACGTTCAATCTTATTTAATTCTTCTTTGGTTAATTTTTCATAATGAGTAAAATCAAAACGTAAACGCTGACTATCCACATAAGAACCTGCCTGTGCAACATGACTGCCCAATACTTCTTTCAAAGCTGCTTGCAGCAAATGGGTCGCTGTATGGTTGTTTTGTGTCTGATTTCTTAATGTCATATCAATTTCAAGTGTAAATTCATCGCCGACTTTTACTTGTCCGTTTTTGACTTCTACATAATGTAAATGCTGACCATTTGGTGCTTTCAATACATTTGTACATACTAAAGTCGTGGCTGCATTCTTAATTGTTCCTCGATCTGCACATTGACCACCCATTTGTGCATAATAGTTGGTATGATCAAAAATAATCTCTCCAGCATCTTCTAACCTTTCAACTTGTATTCCGTCTTTAAATAAACCTATTACTTTTGCTTTTAATGGGGCTGGATCATAAGTAAATGTAGAAGATTCCATAAATTTCATTAAATCCTCTTTTTGAGATCCCATTGATTCGTTTCCGCCTCTGGCATTACGAGCACGCTCTTTTTGTTTTCTCATTTCCTCTTTAAAACCATCTTCATCGACTTTTAACTGATGTTCAGCAGCAATCTCCAAAGTTAATTCAAACGGGAATCCGTAAGTATCATAAAGTTTAAATGCGGTTTTGCCATCAATCGTATCGCCTTTTGTGTTGGCAATGATCTCTGACAACATTTTTTCACCACCACTCAATGTAGCATGGAAACGTTCTTCTTCAATCTTTACCAATTTTTTAATATAATCCACTTTTTCAGGTAAATATGTATAAAATTCTTTCATGATATCCGATACGACATCAACTAAATTGAACATGAAAGTCCCTTCAATACCGATCTTTTTACCATAACGTACAGCTCGGCGCAGGATTCTTCTTAATACATAGCCACGTCCTTCATTATCAAACTGAGCACCGTCTGCCAAAGCAAACGTGACTGTACGAATATGATCCGCAATGATACGATATGCCATTTTATCCTGTTCATAAGTGACCTTTGCCAGTTTTTCTGCAGCTCTGATCGTTGGCAAAAAGAAATCTGTATCAAAATTCGTTTCCCCTTCTTGAATAATGCTCACGATACGTTCTAATCCCATTCCGGTATCAATATTTTTTTGTGGAAGTTCCTGATAGTCTTTACGATCAACACCCTCTTTAGCGTTGAATTGTGAGAAAACCAAATTCCATATTTCAACATAACGGTCATTTTCTAATTCTTCATAAAATAACGTTGTACCGATATGGTCAGGATCATATTTTTCCCCTCGGTCATAGAAAATCTCCGAATCCGGACCACATGGACCTTCTCCAATTTCCCAGAAGTTTCCTTCGGTTTTGAGCATATGATCAGGACGAACACCTATAACGTTCACCCAATAATCATAAGCTTCTTCGTCATCTTGATAGACAGTAATATAAAGCTTATCTTTTTCAAATGCCAGCCACTCTTCACCTGTTAAAAATTCCCAAGCAAAATCAATAGCTTCTTTCTTAAAATAATCCCCGATCGAAAAGTTCCCTAACATTTCAAAGAATGTATGATGTCTTGCTGTCACACCAACATTTTCGATATCGTTGGTACGAATTGATTTTTGTGCATTCGTAATTCTTGGCACATCCGGCGTAATCGTTCCATCAAAATATTTTTTAAGGGCTGCTACCCCGCTGTTGATCCATAATAAAGTCGGGTCTCCATTTGGGATCAATGAATGACTAGGTTCTACCCTGTGTCCTTTGCTTTCAAAAAAATCTAAGAACAATTGTCTTACTTGATTTCCTGTTAATTTTTTCATAATGTCCTCCTCTAAAATATAAAAAGCCGCTCCTATAATAGGAACGACTTAAATCGCGGTACCATCCTAATTCATGACTATGTGTCACACACTTAATTATGCAATAACGCTGCAAAGCGAACTTCTCCAAAGTAGCCTTCAATAATATCCTTTAAAAACTTCCACCAACCGTTTTCTCTCTGTAAAATAAATATTATCTACTCATCTTCTTCACTGAATTACTTAGAATTATATAATATAATTTAATAAATTTCAATACTCATCTATGAATATTATACCGTGTTTTCACCGGTATAAACTTTAATTGATTATTTTAGCGATTTGGTGTTTTCAACCATAGCTTTCGATAAGCCTCTGCTTCCACCGGCTTTCCCATCAGAAAGCCTTGACCGATGTTGCAGCCGATTTTTTTAAGATATTCCCATTCTGCCTGTTCCTCAATCCCTTCACAGACTACGCTCATCCCAATATCATGAGCTAACTGAATGATTCTTTCGATAATGATCTGGGTGCGAATATTAGTACTGTACCCTTTCAGCATGCTTTTATCAATCTTTAAAATATCTGCCGGAACTACACTCAATAAATTCAAAGAAGCATAGCCGGTACCAAAGTCATCAATCGCAATTTTATAATGATGTTCATGCAGTAATTCTGTCAAACGTACCATTTTTTCACTGTTTTCCACAAAAGCAGATTCAGTCAGTTCAAAAATGATATATTCATGAGGAATTTGATAACGATCAATCACCGCACAAAAATCTTTAAAATAATTTTCTTCTTCAATATGTAATCTTGATTGATTCGTTGAAATAGGATGCACTTCTACCCCTACATCTATCCATTTTCTCATTTGCTGACAAATCTTATCAAGCATGTAGTAATCAAATGAAAAAATAAATCCTTGTTCTTCAAAGATCGGAATAAATTCACCGGGCATACGAATACCGTCTTGAGTAATCCATCTTACCAATGCTTCTCCCGCTACTAAAGTTCCCGAAGTTAAATCAAACTGCGGTTGTATATAAAGTGAAAATTCATTCTCTTCCATTGCTTTGGGGGCTTCTTCTAATAATTTACTGCGCTGATACTGAGCTGTCATCATCCATTCTTCATAATAAGCATAGTGATGACGATGACTGATTGAAGTGCTGCCTTTTTTCTGCGCAATCAATGCCTTATCCAACATATCTTTAATATACTCGGTATGATCATTTTCAATCTGATAGATTCCAATATTAAAATGAATTTTTGTTTCCAAACGCTGACGGAGCGGTGTATCAATAAGCACTGTCTCCAGCTGTTCCACCCTTTGTTCTAAAGAGGCTTTATCTTCAAAACAATACAGCATAGCAAAAACATCTTTCTCCATGCGTCCGCAGGTTTCACGATCATTTAAGGTCGCCAGCAGATTTTTAGCAATATGCTTTAACACCAAATCTCCCATTTTATAGCCATGACGGCGATTCACAAAACGAAAATCCCGAATACCAAACTTAATCATGACATATTTCTGTTTGGGATATTGTTTCAAAAGTGCAGCTGCTTCTTTTTCAAACCCTTGTAAATTATTGATCTGTGTCAAAGGATCGATCATCGTTGCTTTTTGAATTACTTCTAATTGCTGATGTAAAGATAACGAACCGTTTTGACTCATCAGTCGTTCATCTTTAATCGCAGAATAGAAGTGAGTTAAACACCAGTTGCTCTCTTCTTGCCAAATACCACTGATACATATTTCATTTTCTCTAAACTGATTTTCTTCACTGCCCACCTCAATGGTCACCGTTCCTACTACAAAGCAAATATGCGGACGCAGAGAATACACATGAAAATCTTGATGCTTGATCTTAACGACTCCATGGCAATCATCTCGTAATTGTTTTAGGTAAGCTAGGGTTGTCTGTCTATCATAAAACGTGTTGTCATCACTCATCCAAAGTAAGTTATCAGATAAATACGAAACAAAGTATTGATCTTCTTTCTGTACGAAAAAATGTGTAATCATCGATTCACTTAAAACTTTAATCTTTTTTTCAACAGCATCCATAACTCTACCCTCACATTTCTAAAAACGTTGATTTATTCAACTATTTTAAACAAATTATTCGTTCAATTTGTACAACATAATACGCATTATGTTGTCAAATAAATGTATTATTAAAATTCTTTAACTATTTAGAAATAACTTCAACAAATGTATCTCATATTTAGCAATTCATAGTAAAATAGAAAATGTAAGCTGTTTAAGTTTCATATTTTACTAATAAATCCACTCTCATTTTAACAACAATTTTCCTTCGTGACAATATTTTTTGGCATTAGATACTGAATAATGGAATTTTATTTCATTATGATTTTATAAAAGTGACGCATATAATAGAATTAATGCTAGAAAATAGGACATTTTTTTCGTTTATACAACATAATGCGTATTATGTTGTTTTTTATTGAAATAAAAAATCAAATATAAACATTGATAAAAAGTATGAAAGTACTCCTTATAAAAAAACGGCAATCTTATAGATTACCGTTTTATAGAATACGATGTCCTTTAGCATTCATACAGATAACGTTTAAATGTAAAATACTCTGCCATCTTGAATTTCTGTTTTTTCTTTTTCTTCCTTTGCATAGCCAAGGATACAAAAACCAATTCCTTCTACCTCATCTTGAATGCCCCATTCCTGCAAAAGTTTCTTTCCTTCTTCACTTTCAAATACTTCTTTGGCACGATGTATCCATCTGGAATCAATTCCCATTGACCAAGCCGCATTCATCAGATTCCCCATAGCGAGGCTGCCATCATATAAATAGGTAGCTTCTTTCTTTGCTAAAACGATAATCACATCTTTTGCTCCATAAAATGGATCGGATGGCATTCCAGCAACCGCAGCATTCATCGCTGATAATTTTCCAACAACCTCATTATTTGATACGACAACAAATCGTGGTGTCTGCTTATTCATGCCAGATGGGGCATTGAGTCCAGCGGCAACAATGTCTTCCAACAATTCTTTGCTGACATGTTTATCCTGATAACTTTTGCAGCTTTTTCTGCTAATTAAATTTTTTACTGTTTCATTCATAAGAATTCCTCCCTTTTGCTTAGTTCCTTGTATTTTTTATTCCTAATATGATAATATCATTATAGGAAACAAATGAAAAGTACGATATTTTATGATACATAGTATCTTAAAAGATACTTAGGAGGAAACATTATGACAGATGAAAGATTTGGAAAATGCCCGTATTTTACTGCACAATCGGTTTTACAGGGAAAATGGTCTATTTTAATCCTGCACTTTTTAAGTGACGGTACACTCAGATTTAACGAATTACTAAAAATGATGCCCAATATGACGCATGCCACTCTATCTAAACAGTTAAAAAAGTTAGAAAATGACAGTCTGATCATCAGGAAAGAATATCCGCAAATACCACCGAAAGTAGAATATTCCTTGAGTAATATTGGAAAAGAATTTCTCCCTGTCTTGGATAGCTTTAAAACATGGGGGAAACAGTATATTCAATACATGGAAAAAACGGATCATTAGGATAAACGTTTAATTATATTAATTAGAATGAATAGTGAATTAGGTGCAACAAAAAACTTGGAACTGCCTTATCGGTGAATTCCAAGTTTTTTTGCTATAGTGTTTGATTAGCTGCGGACAGCTTTAGTTGCTTCATTTTAATAATGAATGTTATCAGTAAAATAATATCTGCCAACAACCATGCGAATTGGTTGGCAAAGCAGATGGCTGTAAAACCAAAGATTCCTACAAATACAAACGCAACGATGGCACGTCCGATTAATTCTGCTACTCCGGCTAACATCGTTAAAGCGGAATACCCTAATCCCTGCAATGAGTTTCGCATAATAAACAATGCTCCCAGTAAGAAGAACAAAATACTATTCATTCGTAAGAATAAAGAGACATCTGCCATAATGGCGGTTTCTGAAGCATCGATAAACAACTGGGCGATAAATGTTCCAAATCCCCACATCAATAAACAAGCGATAATACAATAACCAAATGATAATGCAAAGCTTACTTTTAAGCCTTTTTCGATACGATCGATTTTCTTGGCTCCTAAGTTTTGTCCACAATAAGTTGCCATCGTGATTCCCAATGTATCCATTGGCTGTGTCACCATCATCTGTATCTTATTAGCGGCTGTAACCGCAGCAACACGAGCAGATCCTAATCCATTGACCGCAGTCTGAATCATAACAGATCCGATTGCTGTGATGGAGAATTGTAATGCCATCGGCACTCCGATTACCAATAATCTTTTACAGCAAGCAATATCAAAACGAAATTCTTCTTTTTTAAACTTTAAAATAGGGAAACGTTTAATCATAAAGACAGCACATAATATAGCCGACACTGCTTGTGCCACCAACGTTGCCCAAGCCACTCCTGCGACCCCCATGTTAAAGTTAATAACGAATACTAAGTCTAAAATAACATTTAATATAGACGCAATGGCTAAGAAAAGTAATGGTGTTTTACTATCCCCCAACGCTCTTAATATACTTGAAAGCATATTATAGTAAATAGTAGCGACAATTCCCATAAACATAATCGAAATATATGTATAAGAATCCTGATAAATATCAGCCGGTGTATTCATCAATGTCAGCAATGACGGTGTAAAAATCATCGTCAGTGTTGTCAGCACAATCGTTGCGATTAAACATAAATAAATCGAATTAATCACAAACTTTCTAACGCCTACTTCATCTTGCGCACCAAAACTTTGAGAGATCGGAATCCCGAACCCACTGCACAGTCCTAAAGCAAACCCAAGAACCAAAAAGTTAATAGAACCTGTTGCTCCTACTGCTGCCAAGGCATTCACCCCAACGAACTTCCCTACCACGATACTGTCTACCATGTTGTAAAGCTGTTGAAAAATATTCCCTGCTACCAAAGGCAAACAAAACGCTAAAATTAACTTTATCGGTTTGCCTTCTGTCATATCTTTAACCATATCTTAACCTCCTCTTAACCCAACTTATAAGAGTTTACACCAAAAATTTAGTGAATTCAATAGGTAAAATGAAGAAGAAGAACGGTTAGCCACAGGTTACAGATCTGTTTTTCAACCCATTATTCAACATTTATTTCATGAAATCGCGATTTGCTTTTAATCTGTTCAATCATCTCTTCTAAAAGATCAAGTTCTGTATAATCTCCTGACTTTTCCAAACGTTTTGCCATCATCTGATCTTTCTGTGGATCTTTTTTAATAGATTGGCAGATCATCTTCAAAAGGCTTCTGCTGGCAAAGCCAAGCCGGCTATAATCCACACCGCCGGGAAAATAATAAAACGGACTATTTTCTAAATGGTTTGCTTTTTTTATTTCTTGAATCTTAACTTGATCCTCCCTTGAAGTCAGCCCACAGGCAAATACAACCAAGTGATCCGGATTTACTTTCACCGTTTTATTAAAATGACTAAGATCGCGAATCAACCCGGCTTTTAAACTTCCGCCATAGATAACAATTTCATCTTTATCCCAATTTCTTGTTTTTATTTCTTTTATTGAGAGGAGTTCACAGTTTAAGTCTTCACTTAATTTTTTCGCATATTTTAAGGTGAAACCGGTCTTACTTGAATAGACAACAATTGCTCTCATTGATGTTCTCCTTTTATTTTAATCAAATTTTGTTCAATCTTACTCATTGTTTGGAAAGTTCTTTCAATATCTTCGTCACTGATCCCCGCATATAAGGCTTCCATGAATGCCTCTTCTTGCTTGACATACTTCTCTCCTAAATCCTGAATCTTTTTGGTTGGAACAATCCTTAGTTTTCGTTTATCATGGGGATCATTCATTGTTTTGATAAATCCATTCCTTTCCAGCTTTAATGCAATCTGTTTAACGTTTTGATGTGAGCTTCCCATAATTTCAGATAAGTCATTGATCGTAGGGGCTTCTTCTTTAAACAAAGATAAACAGATTAATAGAAAAAATTGTTTGCAAGTAATTTCTTCATAAAACTGATCCCCCGCCTGCTGAAGACGATTATCAAAACTAAAAAACAATCCAAATAATGCTTTTCTGCTTTCCATACCTTCTAGTAATTTCTCTCTATCCATTATTTTGCTCCCTTCTGCAGTGCCTGATTGACCGCGTGTTTAATGACTTCACTCGATAAGGTGGCTCCGCTGATCGTATCCACATCCCAAGTATTTTCTTTCATCATCTCTTCAATTATCGTTTCAGCGTTTTGTCCAAGACCATGATCATGTTCGAGAAGTTGAATAGAGGTTATCTTTTCATTAAGAATTGTCACTTCAACTTTTGCTTTGATCAATAAAGTTTTTGCCTCGCCAATGTAACAGCCATCCTTTACATGCATCACCTGTACGTTCTTTAACCTGTCAATCTCATTCTTCTCTTTAAAAAAAATACCGGCAAACACAATAAAGAGGAGAAGGACAATCATTCCAATCATTTTTATTCGTTTTTTCATCGTTATCACTATGTAATACATTACCTTTCTAATAAGAAATATATTACATAATGAATAAATTGTCAACCCCTCTTGACAGTTTCCTTACGTTAACGGTTATGCTTAGATTCGGAGAAATGAAAAATGAACTGTCTAATCTGTAATCGAATCGAACAAATAAAGAAGAAGCAAAACCGTTATTTTGTTAAAGAATTAAAAACAGGATATGTGGTATTAGGCGATAGTCAGTATTTTAAAGGATATACGCTTTTTCTATGTAAGTTTCATGCTGTTGAACTCTTTGACCTGGAAGAAAATTTCAGAAAAGAATTTATGGAAGAAATGATTATTGTTGCTAAAGCTGTCAAAATTGCATTTCATGCAGAGAAAATGAATTATGAATGCCTTGGCAATGGCGATGCCCACCTTCATTGGCACTTATTTCCAAGACGTATTCAAGATACGCCGATCCCCGGTCCGGTTTGGTGGGTTCCCTATGAAAAGATGAATCACGTTCGTTATCAATTAGATGATGCCACTTTAAAAAAAGAAATAAAAAAGCTGCAGAAAGTTCTTGATGAACTTCTGTAGCTTTTTATAATCCTTCATGCATTAACAATAATAATTGACGAAGTTGTTCGGCTGAGATTTGTCCCGGTGCCGATGCCTCTTTCCCGCTGCCAAATGTCACCGCACTGCCAAATAATTCCCCCGTAGCACGTGTAATAAATCCTAATTTTGACATCGACATCGTAATGATCGGCTGTGTAAAAAGTTTATTGGCTTTATAAGTCACTTCTAACAATGCCAATACGTCTTCTATGCTTTTAGGCATAACCGCCAATTTGAAAATATCTGCTTGCAGTGTTTTCATTTTTTCAAAGCATGCCATCATTTCTTTTTTACTTGGTGTTTGTGAAAAGTCATGATAAGAAGCAATAACGCCTACATGATGATGATGCGATAGCTTCAATATTTCAGTAAACAACTCATCACCACGAGAAAACTCGACATCTATTAAATCGATCTGATGGGTTTTAATCAGTCCACGATAAATATCGGCATATCTTTTTGTTATCGTATTGCCGCCTTCATAAATGGTTCTAAAAGTAACCAGCAGGACACAGTCCGGCAACTCCTGACGAATCAGTTCTAAAGCTTCTAAAAGCTCCGATTCCTCTTCTACCTTTTCATAATGATCGATACGCCATTCAATTAAATCATAATAAATATCTTTTAATGTATTTATTTCCGTTTTTAATTCTTCTTTATTTTTTGCGATTAACGGAATACAGATTTTAGGCAGTCCGTTTTTCAATTCTAAATTTTTTATATACATGAGCACTCCTTTTATTCACAGATAGGAATTATTTCTAAAATATGTTCCGGTGTAACTTGATACTCACTCGCTAAATCAATTTGAACATCGATTTGCTGATGGGATGTGATCACCATTAATGCATAATAGACCAAAGCTGTTTTCATTCCTACTTCCGAACCGTCAGCACTGAAACTGTAAGGGTTGAAATTAGATGCACGATCAATAAATTTAATCATGTAAGGGGTAGATTGATCAATCCATCCTTGATGCAGTCCAATAAGTCCGACATACTTCTCAATTTCACTCAATACTTTTGGTCGCGCTCTTAATGCACCATCATAAGGGCGGTTTTCTCTTAATGTCAAAAAACAGTCCAGTTGGTAATCACCGAAGATTTTATAGTGCAGCTTTGAATTTCCTTGATCGACTAAATTATAGCTTTTATCTTGATAAGTTAATTTTTTTGTATAGATATCTATGTAGATTCCATTGCTGTGCAGATATTCATTCAAACTTGAATCGCATGAAAGGGCCTGCTTCATATTAATAAGACCGGTACGCTTAATCGAAGCGCACTGATCATTGTTTGTTGTGCTGTGAATCCCCACGATTTTTAAATCATCGATATCAAAATCTTGTAAAGAGCCCTCAATCTCTTTCAAAAACAAATCAACATCGGCAATTTGTTTTTCCAGTCCCGTATTGATAATACGGCTTTCATCCACTTGAAACATTCCCGCTAAAGTCTCAATAGCTTTTTGTAATGTGGTGATATCGTAAATCATCCATATCCCTCCTAATATGAACATCATAGCATTTTTTTAGTTGAAGAGGCAACTAACTTACTGTTATTGTCAAAATAAAACACCTAGCTTTCTAGGTGTCAGATCATCTCATCATGTACAATAGGCAGGAAAATACGTTCGTAGTCACTCAATACATAAGAATCCGTCATTGCCGATAAATAATCGCATACAATCAATTCGGGAGCATTTTCCTTATAAGCCGGTGTCATTTTTTCCTTATAGCGCCAAATACCTGTTGTTTTTGAATTAGGGGTCATCAAATCATCATAATAAACATCATACAATTCTTTAATCATGCGCACTAACTTACCGTTTTCTTTGACTAAAACCGGATGATGATGAACACGTAAAGACAAGAAATTCAATAACTCCTTTAATGCTTGAAAGACTTCCGACGAAAAGCTTAAATAAGGCTTGTTGTAGCTATGGATGACTAAATCCCCTATCAAGCGATTGATCATCGACTTATTATCAACACCTAAAACTTTTACTACATGATCAGGTAAATCATCAATCGTAATCAGTCCTACTTTCACTGCATCTTCAATATCTTTTCCGATATAAGAAATGACATCTGAAACACGTACGACGCACCCTTCTAATGTCATAGGCCGAATTCGTAAGCTAGTCCCTTCTTTTTTCCAACAGTCCTCATATTCCTGCCAAAACTGAGCAATGGTTTTCTCTTTATCGGGAACATATTTTTGAGACAGCATCTCGCCATTATGGCATAAAATACCGTCCAATACTTGTAAGGACACATTATACCCTACACCATCACGTTCAATAAATAAAATATTGCGGACACTATTAGCGTTATGACAAAAATAACCAAAGCCACTGTCTTTCAATTTCTGATTCAATGCCATTTCTCCGACATGCCCATAAGGTGCATGTCCTAAATCGTGACCTAATGCGATTGCTTCGATTAAATCCAGATTAAGATTCAGCCCACGTCCGATTTGTCTGGCAATACGACTTACCCACTGAACATGAATCGAACGTTTCGATATGTGTGCACTCCTGAAAAATGAAAGAGCCTGTGTTTTATCGACATAACGCTGATAAGACTTGCAATATAAAACGCGATCAATATCTTCTTCAAATGGCCAGCGAATATCAAATTCACCGGGCTTTGAAATACTTTCTTTAACTTTGATGCAGTCACTGTTTTTAGTCGCATAGATCGAAAGATGATCATCCGTTTCTTTTGTGAGTTTCAATGCATTTTTAATAATCTGTTCTTCTTTTTTCATCGCGTTCACTCCTTTTTATAATAGTATAGTGAAATTACAGAAATTATGCAAAAAAAGTGATCTTTCTATCACTTTTCTTATAAATACTTAATCATTTTTATATGTTGACAATATTCATCAAAATAAATATCACCTTGTTTATGATACCCATTTTTTTCATAAAAGCCTACGGCACTGATCTGTGCAGATAATTCTGCTTTTTTACCATTTAACTCTTTTATCTTATCTTCAAGCAATTCCAATATTTTAGCTCCGAGATGCTGTTTTCGATACTCCTTTAAAACTGCAATTCGCCCCAAAATATAAGTATCCTCTGTTCCCTCTTTTTGATAAAGACGACCACATGCCACCGCCTGATCATTATCAAAAATCACAGCATGATAAGCGATTGGATCGATTTCATCAAACTCTTGTGTAAATCCCTGTTCTTCCATAAACACTTTTATTCGTATTTCTTTTGCAGGATGATGTTCCTGAAAGTCCTTTGCAATTCTGCTTTTCATTTTTTATTCCCCCTTATATAGAGAAGAAAAAAAGAGTAAGGTTACTCTTCTTCTTCCGTTTCCTCGATCGGGTCCATTATCGTTAACTTTAATAACGATATACGATTTTTATGAATTTTTTCTACTTCAACCAAGACATCATCAATCACTAACTGATGATGCAGTTCCGGTGCACCGTTGCAGGCTCCCAGCACCATTCCCCCGATTGATTCAAATTCTTCCGATTCAAAATGCGTTCCAATCTCATCATTGATTTCATTAAAGCTCATGGCTCCATCAACATAATAAGATTTTTCATCGATCTGTTTGATCAATTCTTCCTCTTCATCGTATTCATCATCGATATTTCCAACGATTTCTTCTACGATATCTTCAAATGTAACAAGTCCGCTCATAACCCCGTATTCATCTAATACTACTGCCAGCGATACTCTTTCTTTACGCATTGACGCAAAAACATCTGAAATATGGTTAAATTCATACACCATGTACGCTTCACGCATATAATCTTTGATAGAAAAATCTTCCTTATCGAAATCTATAAATAATAAATCTTTCATATTTAATACACCCAATATTTCGTCAAACGACTGAGAGTGTACTAAGATACGTGAAAATTGTTCCTTTTTATATGTTTCGATCAGTTCATCATAAGTCACATCTTCTGCCACTGAAACGACATTAATACGTGGTGTCATGATTTCACGAATTTCGGTATCACCAAATTCAAATACATTATGAATCATTTCTTTTTCTTCAGTTTCCAAAACACCGGCTTCATGTCCGACTGTCACAAACGTTTTTAAATCTTCTTCAGTTATTGCCGGAGCTTCTTCGATTTTTCCGCCAAAAATTTTGATGATCATTCCTGAAATAAAATTTAATATGATCACGACCGGTTTAAATAAAACGATCAGCCAAGTAATAATTTTACCTATTCTTAGAGAAAATGAGTCAGCATATTTAGTAGATAAAGATTTCGGTGTGATTTCTGAGAAAATCAAAATTAAAATCGTTACAACTGCCGTAGCAATTCCAATCCCACTGTTTCCAAAGATCGCAATAGCGATTGAAGTGGTAAGGGAAGTCGCCAAGATGTTGACTAAGTTGTTTCCTACAAGAATTGTACTTAATAGTGCATTCGTGTTTGACAATAGCTTTTCTACTGTTTTGGCACGCTTGTCACCGTCTTCTGCCAAGGTTCTCATCCTTATTTTATTTACTGATAACAGTGCTGATTCAGAAGCACTAAAAAAAGCTGATAACACTAGACAGATAATAAAAATTACTACCTGCATCGATTGTTCCGGGTCCAAATTAAATCCATCTCCTTTAATAATATAATTGCTTAAATTATATGATATCTATAATGAAATGTCAAATAGTCACTTTTTTGATTTTATTTCCTGTACCAAAAAACAAGAGCGAGCTCTTGTTTTTACATGGCGTCAACCATATCTTCATATAGTTTTTCGGCTTTATCCATCATGGCTTTCTTCTCTTTAGGATCCATCATCAATGCATATAAACCGGCTGCAAGCGCCATACCACACGCAACGGCTGCGACTTTAGACATACAATCACCTCTAAATTATTGTGGCACTAATCCATGAAATCATACGGTGACATTCCTTTTTCTTCATTAAATCTTTCTTTTAAGTACGTGCATCGCTCTTTTGTTTTTTGAGTCGTGATGCCACGTACAAATGCCTGTCTTTGTCCTAACAGGAATAAAGACTGCTTAGCTCGGGTTATACCGGTATAAAGTAATTTTTTTTGAAGCATTACATAATAGTCATTTAAGATTGGCAAAATAACGATTTTAAATTCACTTCCCTGTGCCTTATGGATACTCATACAATAAGCCAATGTAATCGAATTAAAATCATTTGCCGGATATTCCACAAAAATCCCATCAAAATCAACAACGATCGTATCACTTAGGGTTTCTACATTATCTTTAAAGCGTATTTCCACCAGCGTCCCGATATCCCCGTTAAAAACATTATCATCGACCCTGTTTTTTAACTGTAAAATTTTATCGCCTTCTCTAAAAACACGCTGACCTACGCGAATCTCCTGATGAAACTCACTTTTGGGATTCATAACATCTTGAAGCATTTCATTTAAAGCATCAATTCCCGCAATTCCCTGATACATCGGTGCCAATACTTGGATTTCACTGTTGCTGTAGCCTTCAGATAAAGCTTTTTCAACAATTTTTTTAGTAAAGCCAAGTACCTGCGTATTCGCACAATCCATAAAATGAATGTCTTTATAATCATCAAATAAGTCAAAAGACTGCATTTCATCATTGCGAATTTCATGGGCCATCTTGACAATTCCGGAAGATTCTTTTTGCCGATAAATCTTATTGAGTCTTATAGTCGGAATCGATTCAATCAGCAGCAGATCACGAAGTACGTTCCCCGGTGAAACAGAAGGAAGTTGTTCATGATCACCGATTATTAAAATTTTTTCAACCTTGCTGCAAGCTTCCAATAATCTGGCAAAGAGTACCGTATCGACCATAGAAAACTCGTCAATAATAAGAAGAGAGGTTTCCAACGGATGCTGTGCATCATGCATAAATTCATTTTTTTGGATATCCCATTTTAATAAGCGGTGAATCGTTTGTGATTCTAATCCTGTCAATTCACTTAAGCGTTTAGCCGCCCTGCCAGTAGGGGCTACTAATGAAATCGGACAATCCCGATTCATTCTTGAAAAAACATCGATCGCTGCTTTGACGATTGTTGTTTTTCCGGTCCCCGGTCCACCGGTAAGAATCATCAGCGGTGACTCCAAAAATAGAGCCATTGCTTCTCTTTGAGACTCATCAAAAACGATATGATCTCTTTCTTCAATCGCATGAATCTGCTCATCGATTTTAGTCTGTTCAAAGCCATGTGCTTCCATACCCATAAAAGTCAAAAGATGATCTGCAATGCTTTTTTCTGCTTCTTCATACAGATCCACTAATAGCTTTTCACCATGACGATACAACTTGTTTTCTTCAATCATTTCCGCTATTGCCTGCTGAAAAGCCTCCAGTTCAATCGTATAATCAAATTTTTGCAGTCGATTCAGCAAACTCCCCTCATCGATATAAGTATTGCCACTTTGATAACACAAATCTTTGATTAAATGATATACCAATGCCTTGATTCTTCTTTCATCTTGGCGTTCCACTCCGATTGACAAAGCTAACTGATCGACTGATTTAAACTGAATCCCCTCAATGTCTTCTATTAACTGATAAGGGTATTCATTGATGATCTTCATCGCTTCCTCTTTATAAGTCACTAATACTTTATCAATCATAGCCATGCTGATACCATGACTCATTAGAAACTGCATGACTTCACTATCATAGCTTTGTGTATTTAATATTTCACAAATCGTTTGTTTTTTAGACAAGGTCATTCCTTTTATATTATTGAGGACATCACTGTCTTCCTTAATCATTTCCAACGCATTTTCGCCTAAGGCATCCACAATATAGGTAGCTTGAATCTTGCCGATTCCTTTGAACAGCGGACTAGATAAATAGCGAATGATTTCTTCATAATCATTCGCCAATACTTCTTCATAATGACTGAATTTGAACTGTTTGCCATATTTAGGATGAACAACAAATTCACCATAAAATCGATAACGCTGATTTTCCTTCGGTTCATTCATTAGCCCTGTAATCAACAATGGCTTTTCCAAATCATCATCATCAATCACTGCCACGATGAAGCGAGATTGGTCATTATAAAAACGTACCTGAACAATCGTTCCAACATATTGATCCATTATAAATATGTCAGTTCCTTACCGTCTTTATATACTTTGTCAATCGTTCCGCCACCTAAACACACATCACCTAAATAAAAAACTGCTGCCTGACCCGGAGTCACTGCTTTAACCGGTTTTAAAAATTCTGCCTGTAATGTTGTATCGTCAATAAATTCGATAACGACAGGATTATCCGGCTGACGATAACGGAATTTTGCTTGACATTCTAATTTACCGCTAGGTTTTGTATTGGAAATCCAATTGACATCATGAATTAATGCCCCTGTTGACAGCAGCCATTTATTCTGATCCGATTGACAAACATACAAGACATTCTTATCATAATTTTTTCCCACAACAAACCAAGCTTCTCCCGGTCCGCCAATGTTCAGTCCTTTTCTTTGACCGATGGTATAATACATAATTCCCTGATGGGTACCTACTGTCTTACCGGTTTCGATATCGACCATCTGCCCGTCTTTTGCCGGAATATAATTTTTCAAAAACTCACGAAAATCACGTTCTCCAATGAAACAAATACCTGTACTGTCTTTTTTATCCGCAACCGGCAAATTGATTTCATGGGCAATTCTTCTAACCTCCGGCTTTTCTAGTTCTCCTAATGGAAATAAAGTCGTTTTTAATTGTTCTTGAGATAGCTGACAAAGAAAGTAAGTCTGATCTTTATTATGGTCTAACCCTTTAAGCATGATGGATTCTCCATCTTGATGATGTTCCACACGTGCATAATGTCCGGTCGCAATATAATCCGCTCCCAGTGTTTTGGCATAGTCTAAAAAAGCTTTAAACTTGATATGCTTATTACATAAGATATCCGGATTCGGCGTTCTTCCTTTTTTATATTCATCAATGAAATAGGTAAAAACATGATCCCAGTATTCTTTGATAAAATCGACACGATGAATCTCGATTCCTAAAGTATCTGCTACTTTTTTAGCATCTTTAAAATCTTCTTCCTGCGGACAATAAGGAGCATCATTATCCGGGTTTCCCAACACATCATTATTCAACTGACTGTCCCAGTTTTTCATGAAAACACCAATCACTTCATAACCTTGTTTTTTTAATAGATAAGCACTGACCGCTGAATCAACACCACCGCTTAATCCTACAATTACTCTTTCTTTCATCCTATCCCTCCTCATTAAAGCAGTTTACCATATTTCTTCTTTTTTGCAACTCTTAATCTATTATACCTCAATTTAAGACAAATCACTAAAAAAAGGACTCCCGTCCTTTATTGTAATTGTGACATTGGCAGCATTGCCGCTCCGATTGCCCCGCAGTCATCGATTTCTACACTGTAGATTGGTGTATAGCCACGCATTCCTTCATGAATCTTACTGTTAAACATTTCATTTAACTCGTCGATAAAATAATCTTTTGATTTCATGACTCCGCCACCGATAACAAAGCAATGAGGATCTACGGTATGGGCAATATTTGCCATCATTGTTGTAATACAATCCAAGAAATCTTCTTTAATTGCGATCGCATCTTTATTCCCACTAGCAGCTAATTCAAATACATTTCCCGCATGTTTGATTGCTTCTTCTCCGAAAATCTTGCGTGCTTTACGCACAATCGCGGTTCCGCTTGCTTCGTTTTCAACCGCTCCCGCATTCAAATGATTGATCTTTTCACCATTTGATTTCACAATGATGTTTCCGATTTCTCCGGCATGCCCGCGATTTCCTGACACTAATTTACCATCAACGATAAATGCTCCGCCAATTCCCGTCGAAATAGTGATGTAAAATACTGTTGCTTTTAAGCGTCCTGCGCCAACGATAGCTTCAGCCAAACCTGCAACATTTGCATCATTATCAATAAAAGTCGGTTTTGAAAAATAAGCTTCTAACTTATCACAGATCGGATATTTGGCAAAATCATGCAAATTTGTTGCCATGACCATGTACTTATTGACTGTATCTACGGGTCCCGGTACGCCAATCCCGATTCCATCTACATGCTCGAATCCACCGATTCCTGAATAATCGATTGATTCAATCTGCTTAATGATTTTCTGAGTAACATAGTCCGGTCCTTTTTCACTTTCCGTAACGTCTTTGACTTCGGCAATGATTGTCCCTTTTTCATCTACCAATAATGAACGTACGTTAGTTCCTCCTAAATCTACTCCGATAAAATATCTCATCTTTTTTCCTCCTTAACGTTCTGTTTTTATTATACAATAATTTAAGGTTAATGAATACCCTAATTAAAGATTTCCCGTTTGATATTCTCTAACTTTAAAGGCAGCGGACAAGTGATTGTCTTATCTTTTAAATAAGCTAACTTGCCTAGGGGTTTGGTAAAGGTAATCTGATAGGCATGCAGGAATTGATGTGACAAACGATATTGCTTTTTAATCTGTTTATTCAACTCATAATTCCCGTATTTACTATCTCCGATCACCGGATGATCAATGCTCGCTAAGTGAATGCGGATCTGATGGGTTCTGCCGGTGACAATTTTAACTTCTAATAATGTATACGCTGCATTATACTTCAGCGGATGAATCAGTGTATGCATCTTCAGCCCATCCGGATCTTTTGGTGATACCAAATACATTCTCCCTAATGCTTCATTCTTTTTTACGTAATCAATCAGTTCCCTGTCGCTCTCTATTCTTCCCGCAACGATCGTTAAATACTTTTTATCGATACAATGACGCTGCTTCATCATCTCGTTTAAGCTTTGCAATGCCGGCAGAGTCTTGCCAAAAATCACGATTCCGCTGGTATTGCGATCTAAACGGTGAACCGGTCCGGGCGTAAAGGTGTTTTCAACACTGTCAAGATATTCTCCCTTCCGTTTTAAATAGCTCAACACTTCATTGCTCAACGTATGTACTTCTTCATTTTGGTCCTCATGAACCAATAATCCCGATGGCTTATTAACCACTAAAATCTGATCATCTTCATACAATACTTTAAAGGTTTGTTTAAGATCATGGATTTCTTTCTTTCCGGCAAACTGCATAAACAAATCATCATATAAAAAAAGACTGACTTCATCTTTTAACTGTAATATATAGTTCTCGTTAACCTTACTGCCATTCACTTTCACATCTTTTTTACGAATCATCTTATAAATAAAACTTTTAGGTGCCAATGGCAAATATTTCACTAAAAATTTATCTATTCTTTGATTCGCATTATTCATGTCGATTATTACTTTTTTCATTTTATCACCAGCCCAAGTATAGCATACTTCTATCTAAGAATAAACCTACTAATTTAGTCGAAATTGTAAATAAATGGTATTTGAATAAAATCTACTTTTTATTTTGAAACCCTTTACATTTTTATCGGATATGCTATAATGTAATCGTTAAGTGAAGCGCATTCACTTACACATACCCCCTATTATCACCCTTACGTGAATATAATAGAGACTGAAAACGTCCCCCCCGGACGTTTTCTTTTTTTATAAATCAATTCCCCTTAAATCGTATGAATTCAGCCAATAAAACCTTTAAATACTTTGACTTGATGATTATCATAAACAAGCACCGTAAAGTTCGACTGGCAGTGAGCACAAAAATAGTGATAGGCTTTAAAACCAGCTTTCTTATTTTCATGGCAATTAATGCTTTTAATAATTTTGCCGCAATGACATTTTCTTTCCATATGATTCACCCCATGTCAATTTATCAGACGAATATGGAGAAATTTGTCAAATTAACGCACATAGATTGCGAATTTCATCTTTTAATTACTAATTTTAGCGATAAAATAACGTTTTTTTCATTTTTAATCAGTATACTAAACAATATAAATAATATACTTTCAAGAATGAATTTCCATTTTAGTTACATAATAAACCTGAGGTGGAAAACATGTTAGAAAAGAAAATAGATCGAAATACACTGATCAATGAACTAAGTAACGATTTTTTTGAAAATCGTTCTGAGATAGAGAGAATGCCGGATGATAAGTTAGCAGAATTATATAACGAATGGGATCATCATCATGAGATCACTTATCCTAACGGCAACGATTTTCTGTAATGCTACCTATTTCTAGGTAGTTTTTTTATTTTGTTCATTCGATTTTCATACAGATATGCTAGAATATAGAAAAGGAGGTAAGTTTATGAATAAAGAAATGCCTAAAATCGTTTCATCTTTAAGAACTCATTTAGTCGCAGTTCCTCCCTGTATACGTAAAGCAACTGGTATTTTGATTAATGGAAAACGTATTAAATCGTTATTATTTTCAACTGATGTCGCTCTTATTTCAAATTGTGATGCAGATGCTATCATTGCGGTATACCCTTTTACTCCGACTTTACAAATTACCAACGCGATTATTGATGTAGCACAAGGACCTGTTTTAGTAGGCGTTGGCGGGGGAACTACAGCCGGACCACGTGTTAAAGAAATTGCATTGGATGCCGAACTGCATGGTGCCTTGGCTGTTGTTTTAAATGCACCGACCAAAACCGAATTTGTTCAGGAATTGCAAGGACATGTCGATATCCCCATTGTCTTAACGATCGTTTCATTAGATGAAAATTTAGAAGAAAGAATGCTTCACAGCGGGGCCAATATCATTAATGTATCCGGCGGAAAAAATACCGTTAAAATCGTACAGGCACTGCGAAAGATTGATCCTTATTTCCCAATCATCGCAACCGGCGGTCCTAATGAAGAAACTATCATGGATGTTATTGAGGCAGGTGCTAATGCCATCACCTATACACCGCCAACCAGTGCTGATATTTTTAAAGAAATGATGGAAAATTATCGCATGCAGTGCAAAAAATAAAGGATCTATTAAATGGATTAATAGATCCTTTTATATTTCCAGCCCCTTAGGCATATTTGCAGGATTGATGGTACCAAATGCAATGATTTCGACTTCACTATTTGTTTTATTGATTAATTCATCGGTAAAGTTTTCTTTATAATAGTTTAATTTTTCTAAAATACTTTTATTTTTATTAATAATAAACTCACTTTCCGTAAATTGAGGCAAAGTTATTTCAACATACACATTCTTCCCGTCTTCAAAGGCTTTTTGGAAATAATCTTCAAGCACTTGCAACGCGGTCTTTTTCATAAACTCTCCTTTCTGCTAATAATCATTATATGTTCAATGTTTCTTATTTATTCCTTAATGTATCCTTTTTTTATTTATTATCTTGATTGTTTTTCTATAGTCGCTTTATAATACCTTTTAAGAGAACTATAAAAGTGAGGTAATGATGATGTTGGCAAAGCAAGTTATGGAATTAACCGGAATTACTAAAAAAGCACTTGAATATTATGAAAATAAAAAACTTCTTTCCCCCTCTCGTCTGCCATCCGGTTATCGTGATTATAATGAACAGGAT
This sequence comes from Beduini massiliensis, assembly GCF_000829905.1. Classification (GTDB taxonomy): domain Bacteria; phylum Bacillota_I; class Bacilli_A; order Erysipelotrichales; family Coprobacillaceae; genus Beduini; species Beduini massiliensis. The sequence continues at coordinate 104,059 of NZ_CDPP01000003.1, read as the reverse complement.
ATCTTTCAAATTAAAACGATCTTGCTTTTAAGACAGCTTGATTTTTCAGTTGAAGATATTACACATCTCATTAATGACCGTCAATTTGAGTTATTTAATGAAAAGAAAAAGAAAATTAATCGACAGGTCTATGACTTACAGACAAATCTTCTATATTTGAATCAGACCGAAGAATTACTGAAATATCAGGATTCATCAGAGATTAATTCAAACATGGATCAAGAAGACGACCCTCAGGAAATTCTTGATGAACTGTTGGAACAAATTCAAGAAGATCGGCAAATGAAAGAAGAAGTGATAACGAACCAAGCATTGAATCATCAGCAAATTGGGATCTGTCTTTTGCTTATCAGTTTATCAGCAGGTATCGTCAGTTACTTTGGATTAAAAAATGATGATCTTTATATCACGATGTATTTTTTCAGTCTTTTTCTTTTAAGTGATAAGCTTTACTACTCGATCAAGCTGTTTTTACTGGAAATAAAAGAAAAATTAATAAAATAACTTGACTTCCCCCTTAGGCGGACCTATACAATCAGGCTAGACAAGGGGGAATTTTTATGCCATTAATCGTTATTCTTGTTTTCGTGGTTATTGCTACTATCATCGCAGTAGTCCATGATCTCAATTATCCAAAACGAATCAAAAATGAATTAAATCAAAACTATGAGGAAGCCATAAAAGAACCATTGATGCCATGTTTTCATCATTACTATCAAACATTGAAGTCAAACCCTGATCGAACCGTCGATCATCAGACTTGGAACGATCTGGATATGGATAAACTGACTGATACATTAAATTATACACAAAGCATGATTGGTGAATCTTATCTTTATGCCGCCTGCCATCAATTAAAAGATGAAAAAACTTTATTGGATCGTGAAGCCGCGATAACTTATTTCAGTACGCATTCAAAAGAGCGTACTGAAATTCAATATCTGCTTTACTTACTTGGCAAAAGTGAGGATATGTTCATTGAAGACCTGCCACAGCGTGTGAATGGAATTCAAATCAAAGGAAAGCCTTTATTTCGTCTGTTTGCTTACCTACCCGTTTTGATGTTGTTGTTTATTCCTTTTAGCCCTAATTTAGGGATTGCTTTATTCTTCATTGTACTTTGTATCAATGTTGTCTTGTATCTCTATGCTAACTTATATATTTCTAAGATCGATTATCTATTATCCAGTGGTGGGATGATGATGATTCAAGCAAAGAAAATACTGCCTTATATCGATTCTTCACTTTTTTTCTATCCTGCCCTACAAAAAACGGTGCAGTTTTGGAGCCCCTTTATTCGCTCTTTTGAAGGGGTAACCAAGATAAAAGATTCTGATCTTCAGGCAATCCTAAGTTTATATCGATATTTTAATTTAAAAGAAGCACGCTGTTTCCTTAAAATTCAAAAACAGTTAACTCAACATAAACTTGAATATATGACCTTGTATGAAACCCTTGGAGAAATTGAATTATGCATCGCCATCGCCACATATCGTCACTCACTAAATCAGCATTATTGTCTGCCGGAGTTTATCGAAACATCGCAATTTATCATGACAGAGGGTTATCACCCATTATTGCCCAATGGTATTGCCAATTCATTAACAATGGATGGACCTATCATGCTTACCGGCAGCAATGCTTCCGGAAAGTCAACTTTCTTAAAATCAGTGGCGGTAAACATGATCTTAGCACAAACTATTCATACGGTGACGGCTCAAGCCTTTAAGATGAAACCTTGTCTGATTGTTTCCTCAATGGCAATCCAAGATCATCTGTTGGAAGGAGAAAGTTATTTTATTGCCGAGATTAAATCCCTTAAACGTTTGCTTGATCTTGTCGATCATACCTATTGCTTCTGTCTGGTTGACGAGATATTAAGAGGAACGAACACCTATGAACGTTTGTTGGCTTCCAGTGCTGTCTGTCATTATTTAAGTCAAAAAGATTCACTCAGTATGATTGCAACCCATGATATCGAATTGACGGCACTCCCTGATTTTAAACAATATCATTTTGAAGAAACCATTAAAGAGAACTCCATTTATTTTGATTATCTTTTAAAAGCTGGACCGAGTCATACGATGAATGCGATCGAATTATTAAAAATTTACGGTTTCAATCAAAATATTCTAGATTGGATAGATAATCAAAAAAAGTATGATACAATAAAAAACGGGTGATAAAAATGGAAAAGAAAATTAAATCAACACCGATCTACGATGGAAAGATTATCAAAGTAGAACTCGATGAAGTAGAACTTCCCAATCATCAAATCGGTTATCGGGAAATCGTCAGACACCATGGCGGGGTGGGCGTTTTGGCCATCATTGAAGGTAAAATCTTATTAGTGAAGCAATATCGTTATGCACAGCAGGCAGAAACATTGGAAATACCGGCTGGAAAAATTGAGCCGGGAGAAGATCCTTATTTAACAGGAATGCGTGAAATCGAAGAAGAAACCGGTTATCATGCGGAATCTTTGACTTTATTTTTAAAAGCTCTGCCTACACCGGGATATTGTACCGAAGTGCTTTATCTTTATGAAGCCAATGAATTAAAAAAAGCGGAACATCCGCTGGCTTGTGATGAAGATGAATTTATCGATGTCTGTATGATGGATATCCAAGAAGCTTACAAAGCTGTAATGTCAATGGAAATCATTGACGCAAAAACAATTATTGCGATCATGTATGCGTATAATCATTATGGTAAGAAAAATGTTTAATGAAGTGAAGCGAAGGATTGGAACGGAGTTAAACAAATTATTTTAAGGGATTATTAAGGATTGATTTCTGTATTAAACAGGAGTTAATCCTTTTAATTTGTTTATTATCTTTCGCTTGATAACATTGGTATTTCATGATGCTCCACACTTTTAAATAGAAAAAGAGTGATATTGTTATTATATCACTCTTCAAAATATTCATGACGATGCCAAAAGTAACCTATTATTTTATAGAGGCTGGAGATAAAGAACACCGTAAAAATAATAATAATAAATTGTAAAAACATGGGGGATACGCTGGTCGCATTATAAATGGATAGCACCGGGAATGGCTGAACGATAAATTCATAGATAGCGGTGCAGATATTAGCAAAACCAACCAGAAAAATATCAAATAATGCCCTTATAATAGCATTATCTTCCACCATATCATAAAAACACATGTATACTAATCCACCGATGCTGACGATCATAATTGATGTCAGTAAATTCAATACTCCACTTAAAAAGACATCCAATACTCGAAGTTTTTCGTCTTCTTCAATAACTGGCTCTGTTTCTGCAGCAACTGAAAGTGTCTCGGAGGATTCATCAGCCATCATTGGTTCAATGGATGCTGCTTGAGGGGCTGTGACAGATTCCTTGATTGATTCTCTTTCTTCAAGTTCATCAAAGATTTCCTGTATCTTATCATTTTTAGGAATATCCACCGGTTCATTGATGGGCGATAATTCCATCGTGCGATCCAATTCATCTAAGCTGAATTCCTGTGTTTGATCAAAGATCAGTTTATCCTCAGATATCGGCTCAATTGTATTTTCCGGATCGTTTTGTAAGATCGGTTTAGGTTCTTCCAGCTTTACTGGAACCGGTTCTTTTATGGGCTGTTGATCCCGTTCACGAATCTTTTCAAAAGAAAGCAAGGTAGAAGAAGCATCTGCCTTAATTTCCGATTCCACTTTAAGTAATTTCTTTTCAATATCACTGAATGCCTGATGAAATTCTTTTGTCATTTCCCCTACTTCTACTTTATTTGAAGTAGAAAAAACTTCTTCGACAATCGGTAATATATCCGGTTGATTCTCATATTTCATTTTAAGGTAGGCATAACGTGATGCCTTTTGCTTTTCATCCATATTCTCATCATAACCGAGAAAATCTTTATAAATATCAGCAGATGTATACTTGCCAAACAAAACATATTGTAAAACATCAAAAAGAGTGTTCATTACCCCATTAAAAGATAGGGAAGCATCAAAATAAGATTTGTCATTATCCGGTACATAAATTGTATCGATAGGAGAATATTGAAGACATTTAAAAACACTTGTTAAAGAAGAAATAACCAGCATTTCTTCTAATTCAAGATGATAAGATTCTTTCAAAGCATAAAACAATTTTACGGAAGGCATATCACCACATACATCACTCAAACTGATGACCTGATCGATATCCTGAGTTAAATGACGATAATGCAGTAATTGTTTCGCATTTGTCGCATCATGGGTTGTTAAAAGGATGACTTTAAGCTCTTTGCTTTTAGCAAAGCTCAATAAAGCATCGGCACTTTCTTTTATTCTGATATTATGTAGGTTTTTTTCATCATATACAAAGTTTTCGATCTTACGATTCATTAAAGTCGCAATTTCTTCCTGAACAAATGAATACATCGATTTTACCGTCCCTAAACGGCGTGTATATTCCTGATATGAAAAATGAAGAAATGTTTTTGGGTATAAAAGCAAAGAAAAATCATAACGTAATTCATTTAAGTTAAAAATTAAATCATCCATCGTTATGACAATTGCTTTATAATGTTCAAAGTCTTTTAACGAACTCATGATACTCACCTCTCGATTGTCTCTATCATATCATATTTTAAAAATTCTTAACACATTAATGGTCAATTTATATTGATTTTTTTCACTAAATATAGTATTATCATTGTGTTGTCTCTCCTTAGCTCAGTTGGCAGAGCATCTGACTCTTAATCAGAGGGTCCACGGTTCGAGCCCGTGAGGGGAGACCATTTAGATAACTTGTCCGCTAATACGGCGGATTTTTTATTATTTATTAAGTTATGCAGCTTATACTTTAAAACATGCCGTTAAAGAAATATTTTTCTAATTCTTAATTGACACAATAAATATCTATATGCTATTATAAATAAGCAATAAGAAAGCCTTTCCTTGGAGTAAATCTCTAAGCTGGATTGAATATTTTCAATCTATAAAAGAAGTTGATAAAAAGTACTTGCAATGAAATGCAGGTTATGCTATTATATTTAAGCAACGAGTTGGAGACATACTCAAGAGGCTGAAGAGGCGCCCCTGCTAAGGGTGTAGGTCGGGAAACTGGCGCGAGGGTTCAAATCCCTCTGTCTCCGCCATATTGCAAATCATAAATTGGTCTGGTAGTTCAGTTGGTTAGAATGCCGCCCTGTCACGGCGGAGGTCGCGGGTTCGAGTCCCGTCCAGACCGCCATATATATGCGGGTGTAGTTCAATGGTAGAACTTCAGCCTTCCAAGCTGACTACGTGGGTTCGATTCCCATCACCCGCTCCATTTAAAAAACTGAATAAAGACCGCTTTATGTGCGGGTGTAGTTCAATGGTAGAACTTCAGCCTTCCAAGCTGACTACGTGGGTTCGATTCCCATCACCCGCTCCAAATGTAAAATAAACCAAGTGTAATGCTTGGTTTTTTTATTTATAAGAATAAACCAATTTATACGTTAATATTTTGGTCAAAAGCTTTATTCATCTAAATCGTTTATTTAGTAAGTCATTTACCATTGCAAACACAGTTTAATAGATCTATAATATAGATAGAATAAATAATATATATAATTATAATAGGATAAATAATGAAAATAGGAGGATATTATATGAACGCACTGATTGAATTAAAAAACGTAAGTAAAATATACTATCTCAATAAAAAACAGCAAGTTTCAGCTTTAAAAAATATCAATTTATCTATTAAAAAAGGGGATTTCTTAGTTGTGATGGGAACAAGCGGAAGTGGAAAATCAACTCTATTGAATATGATAACGACAGTGGATGAACCTACTTCAGGAGATATCATCATAAATGGAAAATCGATTCACTCGATGGCATCCGAAGATAAAGCAATCTATCGTTACAAAGAACTGAATTTCATATTTCAAGATTTCAATCTGTTAAATAGTTTAAATATTTATGAAAATATAGAAATACCATTAATGATGAATGGGATAGATAAAAAAACAGCTAAAGAAAAAATAATTAAAACTATGCGCGAGTTAGGTATAAACGATTTAATAAAAAAATACCCTATTGAATGCTCCGGAGGTCAGCTTCAAAGAGTAGCAATTGCCAGAGCTATTGTTAGCAGTGCTCCTTTAATTGTTGCCGATGAACCAACAGGTAACTTAGATAGTAAGAATGCAGCACAAATGATGGAATTACTATCCCAATTAAACAGCCAAGGAACAACCATTATTTTAGTGACTCATGACAGTGCAATGGCTAGCTATGGAAACGAACTCGTATATATTAAAGATGGTGAAATATATCAGAAATTAAAAAAAGACAATAAAACCAGACAAGCCTATTACCAGCAAATAGTTGAAATAACAGCTAATCTAAATAATTAGAGGTGATTAGAATGACAACAATAATTAAAGCATCAGGCATTAGTAAGCAATATAAAATAGATAAAACCACTTTTGTACAAGCATTAGAGGATATCAATATTGAAATTAAACAAGGGGAATTTGTTTGTGTTATGGGGGCTAGTGGTTCTGGGAAATCTACTTTAATTCAAATCTTGACTACAATAGATAAACCAACTAAAGGAACATTGTCACTAGACGGCAGATCAAAATTGGAAATGCAATATGATTTATCAGATTTTCGATATCAAAATTTAGGGTTTGTATTTCAAGATTTAAACTTATTAGATGAATATACCGTATTTGAAAATATTGCTTTACCCGTATTAATGAGAGATGGTAAAAACAAAAGTATGAATGATTATGTTATTCAATTAGCCAATAAATTAGGAATTGAATCTTTATTATACAAATATCCAACAGAATGTTCAGGAGGCGAACAACAAAGGATTGCCATTGCCAGAGCATTAGTCAATCATCCTAAAATTTTAGTGGCAGATGAGCCCACAGGAAATTTGGATTCTATAACAGTAAAAGCAATAATGAATGTATTCAGATCATTAAATCAAGAAGGAACAACGATTCTGATGGTAACACACGATAGTTATTTAGCAAGTTACAGTGACAGAATGCTGCATTTAAAATCCGGGAAAATAGTAGATGAAATAGCAAAACAGAATAGGACTCAAGAAGAATATTTTAATAAAATAACAGAAATAAATTCCAAACATAATTTATAGAGGTGAATTTTAATATGGAGACTGTAAGATTAGCTTTAAAGTCATTAAAATATGATACAAAAAAGACAAAATCATATTTCTTATTTCAAATATTTCTTAGTATTGCTATTTGTCTTTGTTGCCATTTCTGTGCTGATTTTGGTACATATATACAAAATATCCCGGGATATGAATACAGTGTATTCATCATTAATCATGTATATTTTATAAGCCAAACATTTCCTCCCACCACCATGTTTAGTATATTTCTTTTATTTGCTTTAGTCATGTTAGGTTTTTATGCCTTTCAATTTATCTACCAAGAACAATCTAAAAAAATAGCAGTATTTAGAATCGGTGGGGTTAACACAAGAAAAATTGTTTTATTTCTATTTATGTATTTATTACCTATTACTTTGACTGCTATGATTGTAGGTACCCTATTAGGTTTTATCTTCGTTCAACTATTAAATTATTTGATCTTTAGTTTCAGTGAAGCAATCTATCCGGGAATTCAGTTTTCAACAGATGGAATTGCCATTACAATCATGATACTGTTTATACAAATGATTTACTATATTATATTAACTTACGGCTTTGTCTATAGAAATGAAATAAAAGATGTTTTAAACTATAATAATAATGGAAATTCTTTAAGTAATGTAAGGATTTTACAAGAAAATAAGCCTTTCAGAATTATTTTCACCTTAATTGGATTAACTTTTATAATGTACTTATTAATAAAAGCCGGGAATATTTTATCCGCAAATATTATTTTAGGATGTACTGCAATAGGCATTATCATGAAAACTTTAATCAAAGATATTATTATTCCTATAATAACCAAAATAAAAAGAACCAAATACTATCAAAAAACAAATGGATATTTCGGTTATTCTTTCACGATTTCTAATTTAGTTAGAAGTTATGGACTAATCTTTGTATTATCCATCCTTTATCAATTTGGGGTATGCTTAATTGTGTTTTTTAAAGATGATGCTGTTGATTTATCAATAAGTGTTGTTCTATTCTTAATCGCTACTTTAGCCGTTGTAATCTCCATTGGGTTTCAGTTATTAACAGCAGCAAAAAGAAAGAAAAAAGAATATTTTGAATTGTTTAGAATAGGTAAAACAAATAGGGATATTAAATCTATTATTAAATATGATCTTAGTCTGTTCTTGATAATCGTATTCTTAGTTTCTAATATATTCCCATTAATTACTTTTGGACGTTCCCTTTTTGACGGTACAATTACTCTGGGATTAATGATGGTCATTATTGGAATATACAGTATTGAGTTATTGGTTTTATACTTTATTGTCAAAAAGAATTATTATCGCATAGTCAAAATAGATAATTAAATTATATGAAAACTATTTATTCCTCATTTGAACATATTATACTCATCTTTTTTTGATATTCATAGAGTATTCTATTTCATAGGAGGACAAATCATGATTACATCAAAATCAAAAGCTTCTATTATGTTTTTAGGCTTTACCATGTTTTTTAGTATATTAGCTTATTTGATCTATTATTTTATTTATGAAGAACATTAAAAAGTCCTCCGAATTATCGAAGGACTTTGTTTTATTTAATACAGGCAAACGCTTGTTTTAAATCATTAATAATATCTTCTGAATCTTCCAAGCCAATAGAAATACGTAATGTTTCTTGCTTAACACTTGCCGCTTGACGTTCTTCTTCGCTCATCTGTGCATGCGTTGTACTTGCCGGATGTGTCAATAATGTTCTTGAATCCGCAAAGTTTGTTACATGAATGATTAGCTTAATGTTGTTGATGACTGTTTTACCCCCATCAATTCCACCTTTAACGCCAAAAGTATATAAACCACCAAATCCATTAGGGAAATACTTTTTCGCAAGTTCGTGGTCAGGATGGCTAGGTAATTCAGGATAACTTACCCATTCTACATCTTCACATTCTTCTAAGAATTTAGCAACTTCTCGTGAATTTTTAACGTGCTGTTTCATTCTTAATGATAATGTTTCTAAACCTAATAATGTCATATAAGCATTAAACGGTGACATACATGCTCCTAAATCACGCAATGTTTTCGCAACCATTTTAGTCGTTAAAGCCCCTTCATTTAGGTCTGCATATACGATATCGTGATAAGCTTTATCCGGTTGTGTAAACAGTGGATAACGTGGGTTATGCCAATCAAATTTACCACTGTCCACTACAACTCCACCCATCACATTTCCGTGACCGGCTAAATATTTGGTTGTAGAGTATACAACGATATCCGCACCATGTTCGATTGGTCTAAACAAATAAGGTGTCGGTGTTGTATTATCCACAACAAATACAATACCGTATTTTTTGGCGATAGCACTCACTTTATCAAAATCAATAATGTCTGCGTTAGGATTCCCTACAGATTCAACAAAGATCATTTTTGTCTTATCATTGATCATTTTTTCCATTCCATCTAAATCTTTAGGATTAAACAAATGGGTTGTAAAGCCCATTCCAACCATCGTTCCGGATAAAGAACCAATCGTTCCTCCATACAGGTTATTCGCCGCTAAAATTTCATCTCCGCTTTGCAAAATGGTCATGATTGTTCCCATGATAGCTGCTGTACCTGATGCATATGCAACAGCCCCTACTCCGCCTTCCAAAGCTGCCATTCTTTCTTGTAAAGCCGTAACCGTCGGATTAGATAGACGTGAATAGAAGTATCCCCCTTCTTCTAATGCAAAGATACGTGCTGCCTGATCCGCATCGTCAAAAGTAAAGGCGTTAGATAAACATAAAGGCACTCCGGTTGCTTTTGTCGTTGGATCGATATGTTGTCCAGCATGTACTTGTAATGTTTCAAATTTATATTCTGACATATTATCCCTCCTCATATAACAAAAATATTACCACAAAATACATGGAATAAAAAGAAAAAGGTGCATGCACCCTTTCTTTTATTTATCGTATTTGTTTAAAGTGATATAATGCTCCGATTAAATTGGCATCATTATAATATTTACAGGTTGTCACTTTAGGAATGAGCAGCTGTTTCTTTGTTACGTTATAGATGTGCTCCAACGCTTTTTGAACCCCATCCAGAACTCTCGGCTGTTTGCTGATCCCTCCGCCTAGACATATAATTTCCGGATCATACATATATTGCAGATTATAAAGCTGTACCGCCACATCCATATAGAATTGATCCAATATTTCCAGTACAATCGGATCATTTTGCTCCGCTCTTTCAAAAATAAAATAACCGTTCACTTCTGATACTGGCAAATTCAAGCGATTAGCTGTGATTTGGCATAACGCTTTTGTTGAAGAAGTATCTGCCCACGTTATAAATTTATTTTGTGAAACATCATAATCCGAAATAATGGTGCTGATTTCTCCGGCAAGACGATGCCCACCATGATGAACTGCTTTATTTTTGATAATAGCACCACCGATTCCGGTTCCGAATACAACGACAATGGAATCTTGATATGCCGATGCATTCCCAATCCAGGCTTCTGCTAATCCAGCACACTTTCCATCATTTTCCAATGTCACTTTTATTCCACCACACGCTTTGGAAAGTTCTTCTGTCAAACATACTTCATTCAAATACGGATATGCTGAGATGACTAAAATTTTCCCATTTTGCGCATCGATAACCCCCGGACACGCTAATGCAATACCGTCTACATCATATGTTCTTTCATGATAAATTTGACTCAAACTTTCAATAAATTCTGATAGCGTATGTAATGAATTTGAAAGAAATTCATGTCGCTCTAAAATCGTTCCTTCCTCGTTTAAATACGCATATTTTATGGCTGTCCCACCAATATCAAACACTAAATACATAGATTCCACCTTCCCGTCTCTTTGGTTTTATCATATCATAATTTAATATATTAATACATATCTAGTACAATTTAACTATACATTTTATTGACTTTTTAATAGACTACATTGAAGGAGGCAAAATATGAATTATTATGAAGATTTAACACAAATGATGATGGGTGGACAATGTCAAAATGAAATGCCTAAAGTTTGTGGCTGCGACAGTCCAATGCAGCAGGCAATCACACAAATGCAGGGACCGCAAATGAATCAATGCATGGGGCAAATGCAGGCTCAGCAGGCACCACAACAGGCTCAATGTATGCAAATGCAAACAACACAAAAGCCACAACCGGATAAAGCTATGTGTAATCCAGCTAAAGAAAAGAAAAGCGTCAGCTGCATTCCCCTTGGTAAAAACTATCCATTATTTCAAGTGGATACGGCATTTATGCTTGGAAACCTGTATGAAGGATTATATGATCCATACTGCGGATTCAGTAACTTCCCATTACAGGCATGTAATCAGGAACAATCATTATTATATCAAGTATTGGCTTTCCAATTTGCTGCACATGAATTAAATCTATTATTGGATAATGATCCTAAAAACGAAAAACTGATTCAATTATTCAATCAATATGATGAGATGTACAAAAAATTATTAAGCCAGTATACAAAACAGTACCGTCCATTATTTGTAGATAACTGTAATCCTACAAATCATTGGATGTGGATTCATTCACCCTGGCCATGGGAAAATAAATAAAAGGAGACAACTATGTGGAAATATGAGAAAACACTGCAATACCCTGTAAATATCAAACACAAGGATTTACAGATGGCAAAGTATATCATCACTCAGTTTGGAGGGTCAAACGGTGAATTAGCTGCCCTATTACGTTATTTAACTCAAAGATATACAATGCCGGATGAAAGAGGACGCGCTTTACTGACCGATATCGGTACTGAAGAAATGGCGCATATGGAAATGATTTCAGCGATGGTTTACCAACTGATGGAAGGGGCAACAATCGAGGAAATTAAGGCTGCTGGATTAGAAGGACATTACACTGAACATGGACGTGCCTTGTATCCGGTTAATGCTCAAGGAGTACCATTCAAAGTCGATTATTTCGCTGTTACCGGTGACCCAATTGCTGATTTAGCGGAAGATATGGCGGCGGAACAAAAAGCCCGTGCGGTATATGAAAATCTGATGGATTTAACTGATAATCCGGAAATACTTGCACCATTGTCTTTCTTAAGACAACGTGAAATTGTTCACTATCAGCGATTCTTAGAACTTTACAATTACTATCTGGAAAAAGGATACGGAAAAAAAGACTGTAAATTAAATAACTGGTAACCAAAAAGGATTAATCTATGAAAACGAAGATTAATCCTTTTTTATATGGACGTATTATCACGGATATTGGAACTAAAGAATCAGTTCCAATATCAATGAGTTTTTAAAAGCTCATTGATTCACCAAATCTTGGCTGTTAAACTTTATCGGCGTTAAATCAAGATAGCGATTCTCTTTATTGGCATAGTGATCATCTGTTGTCTTTTCAAATAAAAAGTAATATGCATCAGCCGCAAAATGTATTGGAGTTGACCCGTTATACCCTTTTGCTTTTCTTCCGTCTTTCAAGAAAAAAATATATTCTTGATCCTTGTTCTGCCAAAGTTCAAACATATCAATACCGCAGTAATCTAAATAATCGGTATCACTAAATTCCCGATGGTCAATATCAATGCCATAATAATCAACAGAAGACCCATTCATCTCATAAGGATCACGTTCTCCCAAATCCTTTTTTCTGCTGTTGATATTCCAGAATTCCTGCCCGGTATTTATAGTCATCATCGCCTTTTCTTCTAAGTCGCCTTTATAAACTTCTGTCAGGAAACAATCAAAATACGCATAATTATTAAAATATATTTTTTCTATTGTTCCTTTGACAATAATATCAGATTTATTGATGAGCTCATCTAAAGATAATGACGATGACATCTGTCTGGCCTCAGATACTAATTGATAATCTGGAAGAATTATATTTTCTGTCGTTAATTCATTAATATCGACGCCTGTAATTCCGGAATTATAAGCAGGTATCACTTTATTTTTTTGACATCCTGCTACTCCCAACATAACGGTAAATAAAATAATTACCTTAAGTCTTTTGATCATTTTAATATTCTCCAATATAAAATAAATTTATGCAATGAACGATGCTTAACCTTTAAATAATCAAAGCAATCATTTAAAATAAAACATCATTTTAATTTAAACCCTGTCTATTTTTAATAAAAGTCATTCTAGGATTTATTCATCAAATAAGCCGCTTCCTCTAAATCCTGATAGCGAACATACAAAACATACAAGTCACGCATATCCAACCCTTTTCTTTGAAAGGCTCTCTCACCGCCAACCATTCCATAAGATCCCGCTCTAAAAGGGGTAAAATTAGAACCCGGATTACGTTTTTTCATCGTATACTTAATATTACCAGTATTTAATTTTGATACAATCTGCAGACACTGTTCCTTGCTGCCAACAAATAATTCCTTTTTAAATAGAATAAACATATGTATCCGTCCCCCTTTTTGTTCTTATTATTCATATACATTCTGCTTATGCGTTATTTTTGCTATTTAGAGGAAGAGTCCCCTTTCAGCTTCAGCAATTGACCGATATAATCCACTTCATCTCCATAATCATCAACATTGGATACTAATGAGCGAAACGGAATATTTTCACATTCTTTACTATAGTAATGACAAACATCTTTTCCATGATATTTTGAATAGTATAATGCTTGATCGGCTTTATAAAGCAATTCACGATAGTCCTTTCCGTTTTCCGGATAAAAAGATACCCCTAAACTGCCCGATAAGACAAAATCATTCAATTCCATTTTAAGTTCAGCTCGCAAGATTTCTAAACGCTGATGGAGAGCTTCTTTTGTTTCGTAATCATGTATATACACCACGAATTCATCTCCGCCTAATCGCCCTACAACCTCTTTTTCCTTTAAATTCTTCTGCACGATTGTCGCAATACGCTTCAAAACATTATCCCCAAAAATATGACCGTAATGATCATTAACCATTTTAAAATTATCGATATCAATAAAGCAGACTGCGGCAGAGGATGCTGTTTTAAGATAATCGGAAATAATCGTTTCGACTGCGTGACGATTAAAAATTTTAGTTAAGGAATCATAATTCGCAGCTTTTTCGAGTTCGATACTTTTTTGTTTCTCATCTTCAATATTTACAATCTTTCCAACATATCCCATACATTTCACTTCATAACTGATATCCCATAATCCTGAAATCCGAACACTGTACCATTCATAACCATTTCCATTCAGATTCAATTGCAGCTCTAAATGCAGCATTTTATTTTCCAAAGATAATTCTTCAACCTTGGACATGATAAAATAATAGTCTTCTTCCCTAATATATTGAAGCAATGTGCCTTTCTTTTTCAAATCGAAAACAATCGTATCATTACCGGTAATTTTATGAAATTCTTCAGAGAAAATGATCTTATCGTTTTCTTTATCATATTCAAAGATGATTTCATCGGATAACTCAGAGATAATTTTATATTTCTGACGTTCCATTTCCAATAATCGCAGCGTTCTGGCAGAAACATCCATCGGCTGTTTTTTTTGTTTTTCAGCTTTTATTGTCTCTATAGGCTCCGGATTATCCTTCTTGATAATCCCATTCTTTTCTGCAAGCAATGGTAAAATCTGAATCAGACATTCTAACAGATCCGGGTTAAATACTCCGCATTCCTCATTTAAGATCATCTGCATAGCCACTTCGCTGGAATAGGCATCTTTATATACGCGTTTACTCGTCAGTGCATCGTAGGCATCTGCTAAAGAAACCGCCTGTGCCCAAATTGATATTTCATTTCCTACCAGTCCGTCAGGATATCCTTTCCCGTTCCACTTTTCATGATGATGACGGCAAATATCATAACAATAATGATAGAAATCCATTTCTTTAATCCCCGCAATATGCTCCAATATTTCACACCCATTGATTGTATGTTCCTTGATGACTTCAAATTCTTCCGGCGTTAATTTTCCCGGCTTATTTAAAATAGAATCCGGTACTGCAATCTTCCCAATATCATGCATTGCCGCAGCTTCGGATATCAATTCAATTTGATTTTGCGTTAAATGATAATCCGTACGAATTTCTACCAATTTATTTAACAGCATCTTCGTAATGATACGGATATTAAAAACATGTTGTGCAGACTCGGTATTTTTAAATTCTATAATGGAACTCAAGGCATCAATCAACCGTAAATTATTTTCATGCAATCGTTCTGACTGTTCACGAATCTTGCGGGCTTGATTTTCTACCATCTGTTCCAGACTATTCTTGTAAGCAAAATTCTCAATAATGTTTTCAACACGCTTATTGACAATATTAGGATTGAACGGTTTATTAATGATATCCATTGCCCCTAATTCATAACCACTTCCCATGACGTTATCCGATACCTCGGCTGTAATCATGATAACGGGTATAAAATCTATCCATCCCTTTTCGTTCATGATCTCCAGTACACTAAAGCCATCCATAATCGGCATTACCACATCAAGAAGAATAATCGCTAAATTATCTTTTTCTTGTTCAATGATCCTAAGTGCGCTTTTCCCATCTTCTGCTTCTAAAATTTCATATTTTGACTGAAACATCTCACATAATAAAGCTCGATTCAATTCAATATCATCAACTATCAATATCTTCGTCTTTTTATTTATCATTGTCTATTCCGCCGTTAATCAGTCATCAATTAATGCTAATCCGGTAATGATCCTATTGTATTCTTCACCGATTGCTCGATTTAATTTAATGACGTCATCTCTGCCGTTTTCTCTTAAATATTGAACTAAATCATTACACTTAAAAGACAGTTGATCAAATCCGAGATTGGCAGCTAATCCTTTTAACGTATGTGCCATCCTCATAATAGTTTCATAATCTTCGGACTCAACAGCCAATTGCAATTGATGATAGCAATCATCACCAGGAAATTTTAAGATGAATTTTCTTAACAAATTTTCATTATAACTAAAACGTTCTTTTAATACTTCGTAATCCACTCCTAATGATTCTAAAACTTCTTTTAGTTCCATACTTATCTCCTCGTTCCTTCTGTTTCTTTTCATTTTACTCTATCATAAAGTATCAATAAGCATAGAATCCTTACCTATGTTCTATGATCATTAAGATATTTTCATTTGTCTAACCCAATCTAAATGCTGCCAAGCTTTCTTATTTATGGTTCAACCACCTGATTAAATAATGATTTCTTCCACTATTTTTTACTTCATATAATAACTGGTCACTCATTTCATAGAGTGAATCAAAATCCACTTGTGCATCAAACACAACAGCTCCGATACTAACAGTCAAATGATATTGTTCACTAAGGTTATATTGATTGATTCTCTCACTGATTCGCTGACATACCGCTTGCAGTTCTTCCTCATTTTGTAAGTGATCCCGATAAAGCAAGAACTCATCCCCGCCTAATCGGCCGCAAATCCCGGATTGCTTTGTTTCTTCCAATAATACTTCTCCCAGGTAAATTAAAGCCTTATCTCCTTGTAAATGTCCGAATTGATCATTTACTGTTTTAAAGGTATCCACATCGATTACCATTAGCGCCGCTATTTGACCCTCTTTAAAAGAGGCTAAGCTTTGACTTATTTTCAATCGGCATGTTTCTGCATTGTAAACATGGGTCAAACTGTCTTGCTCTGCTTTTTTGACCAGTCTGCTTTCACGTATCTTTTCTTCATTGATATCATTGATTTTCCCAATGATATAGACATTTTTTCCCTTTGGATCTGTAATCGTTTTTCCGGTTAGGCTGACCCAATAGGGATCTCCATTTTCCAATAACACTTGAACTTCTTTAGTTTCATTTTGTACGTTTTTAATTTGTTTCACAAACCCATCAATGGCTCGTTTTTCATTAGGTGAATAATGCGTTGCATCTTTCAAGTCATATATCCTTGTTTTTCCATCAGCAGAAATCATCAACGTATCATCAGTGGCATTATATTCAAAAAAGTAATCATTTGCCAATTCATAAATCTGACGATGTTTTTGCAGATCCAATAATGTTTTTTCATTCATTCTCTTTCTCATTCTTAACCCACGCACTAATAATAAAATGATAATGCTCATAATCAGGGTGGTAAACGTTAAAGAGATAAATGGATTCAAACGTATCCACTCTCCTATTGAAAAATTGCGGTCATAAGTTGTATTAGGATAAATAATATTCTGCAGTTCATGATCACTTAAGTTGATAAACACTTTATTTAAGATACTTAATAATTGTTTGCTGACCGGTCGCACAACACCAAAACCAATGCCGTACTCATCTGTATTAGCCGGAATCAAGGTTAACTCATTATATTCAGATTGATTCACATAATATTGAAGAGCGTAGCCATTTCCCAAAGTGAAATCCGCTTTTCTGCTTTGAATCGCATCTAAAGCATCTTTCAAATTGTTGACCGTTAATGATGACTTATCATAATTGCTCAGCGGTTCATTAAGATAAGAAATATAACGCATATTTTTAAGATCATTTTGTTCAGATCCGTTTTTAAGCGCTATAAAGTTTTGTGTTTTTAAATAGGGTCTTGTTAGTGCCACATCACTGTCACGATTTGAACTGTAATCACAAACCGCATAAGAAGTGATGTCTACTTTATTATCGGCAATCAACTGATTCAGTTCGTCTTGCGAAGCCGCCAGCACTAAATCAAAGTGAAGATTCGTTTTCTCACTGATATAGTCTAAAAGATCAATCGTGATGCCATCTAACTGACCTTTACTGTTCATATATTGAAATGGCGGATTATTGGTTAAGATCCCTACTCGAATTGTATTATTAGCTTCAATGAAATCAAGTTCTTCCGTTGTTAATTTTAAAATAGAAGAGTTTCCGCCAAAGTATTTATCATAAAGATTAGATGTATAATAGGGATCAGTCTGTTCAATCAAATCAATCGCACTATTCATCTCAGAGACAATATCACTTTTTCCTTTTGTCGTGGCAAAATAGAAAGGTCTTGGTGAAAAGGTCGCAATCGTTCTAAGATCATTAGTTGGATTAGCGCTCACATCCAGCAGAGCATCTGCACGCCCATCACTTAGGGCTTGTCTTTGGTCAATATCGGTCTCACATTCAATCAAAACCGGTGTAATCTTGTACAAGGCACAAAATTCTTTTAATTCACTCTGGCGCTGCGTTGACCCTTTAATAACAGCCACTTTCAGCTCTGTTCGGCTCGCAGAATTTAGGTTGGTAATATCACTGTTATATAAAACTTTTAAAACTGTGTTTGCATTACCATAACTATGTCCCACATAATCATACTTCTCAGCCAAAGTCTCAGAGTAAACCATTCCTCCTAAAAGATCAATTTCTCCACGCTCAAGCATTCCCATTAATTCAATCAATGAATCATTAATATCTTTATCAATTCTTACAAACTCGTATTCCCAATTTGCATATTGGGCAATTTCCTGTAAATATTCATAAGTGTATCCCGAGTAATTTTCTTCTTCATCAACCTCAGTTAAACCTGCTTGGATAGGATACCCGACTCGAATAATCCTCTTTTCCTTTGCATGCAGAGGAATCCCTGACAGCATTAATGACAACACAATGAAAAAAAGCATGATGATTCGCTTATTTCGTTTATGCATAGTACCCCTCCCTGCACTTTTATGATCTTGAGCATCGCAAATACAAAACAATCTGTATAAAATAGTTATTTATAGTACCATTATAATAAACTTTTGACAAAATAACAAGTTTGCGCAGAATATTCAACACGATTCATAGATAAACCATATCCTATAAAGAATTACATTCCAAATAAGCAGAATTGCTTGGAGATTTCATTAAAAATTTATATGATAACGCTTAGGTAAAATAGGTGTTTTTCTATAAATTGTCACAAAATTGTCACTAATAATGATATATTTTAAATGAATGACCTATTTGTGTATAAACAACGCTATCTAGACAAAGCTTTTACCAATTCTATATAATAATAGTATCTTTAAAGAAAGGAGAGAAACAGATGAACAGATTCAGCCACTATCAAGCCAATATAAAACCTTCCACATTATTTATGGCGAACCGCTCACCTAACGCCATCCACCTGCTTCCCTATGAGTTTATGAATAGGGACTGCAGGGATGAAAAAAAACGGATGGCTAAAGATTTGAATGAGCCCTCAGGATAGTCAGGATTTTAGAAGAAAGAAAGTATCACAGCATGCCCGAAACGTTTATCAATTAGAACGTCCTCAGTACTTGCTGAATGATGATGTGTTAAAAAGGAATAAAATCGATATCCCATTTCTTCAATCTTTTTATGAGTCAATCTCATTATCTTATCCTATTAAGGACAGATTGACTGTTGCTCAAAGCCATAAATTGATAAGAAATATTTTTTTCGCATTTTATCATGCCACTGTTTTTTATAAAACAGATGATAGAGAACATCTTTTTTGTCATTTATTAGAATGGGAAACCCATTATGAAAATACGGATGACTATCCACTTTTTCTGCTGATTGCGGCAATGTATTATATATCGTTGGAGACGCATTTATCTGAAGCTAAAAGGATTATCAAGTTTTTGCATAAGATCCACATGCAAAATGAAGAAAACTATACCTTTGATGATCTGATATTTATTCAATATAGCGCATTACTTGACCATTACACATTACATAACGAAGATGCTTTAGAAAAACTGCTGATCGTCCAGCAATATGCCCAAGTGCAGAATATGAAAGCCATGAATGAGTATTATCTGACGATGGTTTATCTTTCATTAGGTGATACGATTAAAGCAAAAAACAGCAGCCAAAAGGCGATCCATCTTTTTCTAGCTGCGGGTAACTCGATCCGTTGGCTTTATACTGAAATGAATGACGCAAAGATCATGGCATCAGTCGGTCAGTTTAATCGTGCAATTTCAATTTACGGAAACTGTCTGATCGGTGCTGTCAATTTGAAATATGAGTCAATGGCTGAAGATATCCTAGAGTGTAAAGCCTGCAGTGAACTTTATGCAGGTCAATATGAACAATCACTTCGATCTTTAACCCTGCTTCATCATTCAAAGCACGCTAACAACCTACATTATCATTATGCTTTGAACTACTTTTACTTAGAGCAGCCACATAAGGCTTTGAAATGGTTAGAAGCTGGGAAACAAGTTGAACATAAATCACAAACTTCAATCTTATATTTGGAATTAGTTGAGCTGTTTCTGTTCAGCAACAATCTGACAAAGATCATTCGTCATTTAGAAAAGATGTATCAATTAGAATACCAAAGCAGACATTATGGCAGTCGTTGCTACATCGCTCATTTGCTTATCTTTTTCCTAACAAAGCAAAATCGTGATGATGAGGCAAAGATTTATCAAAATGTTATTCATTCTACAGAAAATCGCTTGATTTAAGCGATTTTTTGCATTAAAAAAGCCCATCATCGGGCTTAATTTTTTAAATCACGATATTTCTTATCAAATGCTGAAATGGGCATGGGTTTATCAAATAAATACCCTTGTATATAATCACAGTTTAACGATTTTAAGATATCACACTGCATTAACGATTCTACCCCTTCGGCAATGACTTTCATATCGAGTTTTTTTGCCATGGTAATGATACTGGAAATAATCGCATGATTGCGGCTTTCCTGCAGATCATCAGTACAGAAAATACGATCCAGCTTTAAGACATCCACCGTTGAAATTTCTTTTAAAACATTTAATGAGGAATAACCGGAACCAAAATCATCAATAGCGAATAAAAAACCATGATCTTTTAACTTATTCATGATCGTATTTAACTCTCGAGGATTATTCACTACAGTTGTTTCTGTACATTCCAATTCTAAAATTCCATCAGGAACTTGATAGTATTCTTTTAATTGAATATATTTCTTAACAAAGTCCGATTGAAAAGCGCTCACCCGTGATACATTGATAGAAATCATCATATCTGTGATTTTATTCTTATTAACATACTGACATACTTTTTCAAACATATAAAGGTCCAGATCGACAATAAATCCATTGCGTTCAAACAAAGGAATAAAATCATTAGGGGGAATAGTACCGCGGCTTGGATGCTGCCAGCGTACCAACGCTTCTGCGGCGGTCACTTGATCCCCATTTTTGATATCCACGATCGGCTGAAAATATACTTCGAACTGTTCTTCTTTTAACGCATGAAACATTTCAGCTTCCAGTTCCTTACGAACGATGACACTTTGGCGCAAGTGATCATCATAGAAACCGTATTGACTGCCGGGCTTTCCTTTGACGCTCTTACTGGCAATATTTGCACGATCCAACATATCTTCAATGCTGTGACGATCGTTTTCTTTGATTAAATAAAATCCTGCGGCTACTTCTAAAGGAAATTTCTTATTCGTCGCACTCTGATACTTATAAAGTTCGTGTACCGAATGATGAAAACGAGATACCAGATCTTCTATATCTTCATACGTTCTTAACGTAGCAAAATGGTCTGAAGAAATTCGCGCAAACGACTCTTTTTCTCTTGAAACAAGATTTAATTTATCCGCCCAATACTTCAGAATACGATCTCCTTCTTCATAGCCATAAATATCATTTAAAAACTTGAAGTTTTTCAAATCCGTATAACACAAGGCATACTTCTTATCTTTATTATTGTGGATTAATTCTCGCGCATATTCTTTAAATTTACCGTAATTATAGTAGCCTGTCAAAGGATCATATTCAGCCCAATATTCAAGTGACTGACGGTTTTTAACTGCTTCATCTACATTATGAATGGTCACGATCATACGCTCCATTTGTCCTTCTTGATCACGCATCACAAAGAAAGTAAGATGACACCATAAATAGCTGTGATCATTATCTTTTAATCGAACGGTAATCTTCGCTTGCGTTTCATTCTTTTGCAATAAAAGAAATGTGTTTTTCACTTCTTTCCAGTCATCCGGATGTATATCCTCTTTTTGAAGAAAATCAAATTTATAAGGATTCATATGCCCATAAAAACCATAGCATTCCGCACCGGAAGATAAATAGTAACGTGATAATTGACGCTGCCATTCCAATACAGTAATTCCTGTCTGTTCAATAATGATACGGTTGATCTGTGCTTCATCGCTCTGATATTCACTGATATCCAGCAGCAGTCCAACTATATGGTGATCCAATTTCGGCATTTGGGTGCACCTTAACTGGAGAAATGACCTTCCCATATTAAACTGAATATTCATCAGCCAATCCTCATTATGCTTTTGTATAAAAGCGTTTCTATTCTCTTCTTTCATATCAATGAAAGCCATCAATGAGAAAGGCGGATTTACATCTAACATCAATCGCTTTGCAGATTCATTCAAATAGTCAATCGTTAATGCATCATCTTTCCTAATCAAACAGATTCCATAAGGAAAATGATCAAAACAATCTTTAAAATTTTCAAATCCACTTTCAAGACTTAACTTGATATCCATGCATTTTCCTCCTTTCATCACCTTTTATTATTAGTATGGCTTGCTTTCTTCAAAGACAAAACAACTTTTAATTTTTTTGATGATAACTTAAAATTTCTTTTTTAATTTCTTCATCAATATCTTTTATTGTATAATCCGGTTCTGCCACATAAAACCCTTGTACAAAATCCAAATCTAAATCAATCAATGTTTTTAATTCCTCTGCTCTTTCCACTCCTTCACCAATAACTTTGATGCCTTTGGCTTTCGTATAGGCTAAAAAGCTTTTTACCATTAACTGTTTATCTTTGTCTTTATCAATATTATTAATTAACGAAATATCAATTTTCACATAAGCGGGATTCATCGTTAATACCGTTGTTTCACTACTGTATCCTGTACCAAAATCATCAATCGCAAGTTCTGCCTGCCAACGATTAAGCTGATCTACTTTTGTTTCAAATCGTCCTAAATCGGATTGTTCACTCTCAATCATCTCAACGACAATGGACTTCAGATATGCCCCGTAGGTTTCTTGAATATGATTCATATCTACGGCAGACAGACTTGTATTGGGCACTGAGTTCACAAATAATTTATAAGGCTTGTCGGAAGAAACTTGTGCACTGTATTCTTCCAGCACACGATACCAAGTCATCTGTTCAATGTAATAGAGTTTAGATTGTGATTTGGCTAGTCGCATCACATCAGACGGATCTTTCAAATTAGGAATCTGCGGTCTCATTAACCCTTCATAAGCATATACTTCCCCTGTTTTTAATGACACGATTGGCTGAAAAGCATAACGAACAGCCATTGTTTCCAACATTTGATTTAAGAGTTCCGTATCATTTAATAAGATCTTATCGCGTTCGTAAGAGTCTTCATTGAAAGTGACCACAATTCCCTTTTGCCGTCTTTTCGCATCATACATCGCAAAATCAGCATGCTTAATCATTTGATCATAATCATGAGCATCTTCCCGATACCAAGAAATACCAGCCGAAGCACGCAGACGCATCGATGATTGATCAGGGAACTGAATGCGTGTTTTCGATAAAGTACCATGCACTCTTTTAATTTCAGTCAGGACTTCCTCAGCGGTTTCATAACCATAAAACAAGCCGATGAATTCATCTCCTGATTGACGGGAAATGATCGCTTTCCCCACTTCTATCGTACTTAAAACTTGAGCAGACTGCTGAATATAAAGATCGCCAAAATCATGTCCATATGTATCATTCACATATTTTAGATTATCCAGATCCCATAATACACAGGCAATAACGGTATAGTTTTCGGTAATGATCTGCATCGCTTTTTCTTTAAATGCTCGGCGATTCAATAAATTAGTTAAAACATCATAATCACGTTCATAAGCCATTTTCTGCATTTCCAATTTTTCCTTGGTTATTTCTGTGACAATGACAAGCAAACGGTCATCTGCTTCATTTAAAACAAAACGGAACCACTTTTGCGTATCACCAACAGGTGCTAAACAGGTAAACATATTTTCTTCTCGTTCATTTTCTAATAAACGCTCACTAAATGCATCAAAAAATTGTGCTACTTCATCAATATTTGATAAATTGATATCTTCCGGCATTCCTAAAAGTGTCACAAGATTATCTGAACAGTAAATTGAATTTTCGCTTTCCTTATATTCAATTGCCCCTAGTGGGAAATCAATCGATTCAAAGATCTTAGTCAAACGAGAAGCATTGAATGCCACATCTGAACTTAATTTTTCAATCGCTGATGATAACTCATCAATCTCATTAATATTCACTTTCTCTAATTGGATCTTAGAAGCCGGATTGCTTTCTTTCAATCGCTTCATGACTCTCAGCATGGCTTTAGAAATATTAGAGCTGGAAAGCAATGCAATCCCAACCGATACCATAATGGCTGTGACAAACGATAATAGAATCGCTTTATCCATCGTATAGACCATGCTTAACAGGTTATTCTTAGAAACAACCCCCACCAGATACCACTGATCATTTGAAAAAGGACCATTTTTCTCATAAATATTAATACGATGTACACCGGCAACCAAGCTGTCATCGACTCCCTGAGCGGAAACATTTGCCATATTCGGTACATTTTCCATCATTTTCAGTGTGATATCCGCATTATTTAGGACGGCTTTCAAATAAGGACTATTGATAAATTCGATACCATATTGACTATCTGTATCACTGTTATTTACTGCAATCAAATAGCCTCCCATTTCATCGACATTCAAATCATTGTAGCTCATCGATTGAGCCAGTAAGGAAGTACTCACTTCGATTCCTACAACCCCATAGACATTTCCGGCATTGTCAATGAGCGGCAAACTATAGGTAAAAATATCAATATCGGTTGGACTTAAATTAAATTTCTTTGACCAATAGCCATACTGACTGCTTTTTAATCCCGGATATTCTTTCACCACGGAGAATGGTTTCGTATAAAAATCTTGATAATCCATCATATTAAGATCGACATAGGGTGTCCAGTGGCTATCTAAAGTAATATGATAATCTTTCATGATAGAACTTAATCCATACTCGGCGATAATATCACTATTATCCAAAGAAATTGACGAAATATCCAAACGGCGAAAATATAAGGCTGGTTTTTCAACAGCGCCGTTTCCATCTAAAATAACGAATCCCCCATTGACATTGGAATTCTTTGTTAGTGTCAGTAATTCATCGGCAAAAGGATGGAGCAGATCTGATGTTTGTTCTGCAGTGAGTGAACTCATCAGATCTATCCCTAAATCTTTTGCCCGTGTCTGAATATTTTTATTAAACTCTTTTTCAAAGGTATCTAAACTGTTTTTATATCGACTTAACATGGACTCCACCGTATTTTTTCTTGTCAGAGAAGTCGCTGCTATATTATTATATGCATTTGTCTCGATATTCTTGATTGCCCCACTACCAAAAACGAAAATTATATAAATACATGATTGCACGAATACAACTGTAATCATCGCTTTTAATAATTTAGTTTTTATAGAGGTTGACTTTTTCATATTAGATACTCCTATTTATTGATGATTTCATTTAATTCCTTTAATAACCCCTCATACCAACTATTGAAATGATCTTCGGTATCAAAATTACTAATGGCGGCTTGTTTATCATTGCTGTCCAGTACTGTTTGACGATCTGCCTTAGCTTTATCGCTTAATGATTTTTCCAATACATTACGTGCATCATTCGAATTATCAAAAGCTTTAGAGGTATACAATTCATAATCATTCACTTGCTCCACAGAAACTTTTAAAGTATCACTGACAACCGGTGCCATCACTACTTCACTGTCCTGCAAACGTGTGGTAATCGTTTCAAAATTATTGGCTGATTTTTGTACCGGCAGATAAGAAGAGTTGACTGAAAACTCGACATTCTGTTCTTCCTGAGTAAACCACTTTAAGAAAACGGCTGAGGCATATTCATGTGCTTCATCCGAAACAGATACAGACATTCCGGCTCCCTGTTGGATGGCAATCGCTTCTCCCTCTTTAAAACAAGGGGCTTTCATAACTGTACAATCAATTGGATAACTGTTTCCTTCATCATCGATTACTGCTGATGGAAAATAGCTCGCTGATGATGAAGACCCCACTAAAACAATAATATCTCCTGTTTTTGCATCATCACTGCTGAATCGCCCTTTAGACAAGAAATATCCATTGATATAAGGAATATAATAATTATCCCATAATTTCTTAGCGGTTTCTTTTGTCAGAGCGATTGCAGCTTCACCATTTTCTACTTTAAATACTTCTTCGCCTAATTCTTTAGCTCCGCTTAGAATATAATTTGCCGTGGAATCACGCCCAAATAATGCTTTCCCATCATCGGCAATATCCGGTGTTAAAGCATCGGTATATTCATAGTATTTTTTCGCACAAGCAGTAATTCCTTCTAATGTCTGAAGTTCTTCAAGGCTGCTGCCGGTGGCTTCGGCAAACTTATTCCAATCTGTTTGATTGATCATCATTACTTCAGTTGATTTAGCGGTTGGAAATACCTTCAATGAATTCTTTGCATCAAAACGTCCCTCTTCAATGAATGAATCCACATATGTTTCTAATTCTT
This sequence comes from Beduini massiliensis, assembly GCF_000829905.1. Lineage (GTDB taxonomy): Bacteria > Bacillota_I > Bacilli_A > Erysipelotrichales > Coprobacillaceae > Beduini > Beduini massiliensis. The sequence goes on along the minus strand of NZ_CDPP01000003.1, from coordinate 77,449 downwards.
TCTTAGTAAAATACTGATCCAAATCCACTAATTTCCCCATTTTATCCAGTTCTAATGCAAAATCTACATAATTCGTAAAAATATTAGGCATCTCATCTGCGCCCACTTCTTCATTCGCCGCATTTCGCAATTCATCATAAAGATTATTGATTGTTGATTTCGATTTTGCGGTGGCGATAATCCCTAATTCTTTTCCCTTGGTCTGATTAAACTGATTCACCATTTCTTCAAAAGCAACTAACTGTTTCCCATTATAATAATGCCAAATTGTAATACTGATCGGATTATTTGGATTCAATCCATGCTTTTTATCACTGCATCCTGTAAGTACTACTAATCCTAAAGAAATAGCAAGTAAACATTGTATAAACTTTTTCATAAAAATCCCCCTTTGCCCTATTATACCCTATCTATATAAGCAATACCAGTTCATAAAACGTAAAAAAGTAGCTGTAACAGCTACTAAAATACTATGATTAAATAAATAAAATAACAAGCACGGAAATCAGATTGCTGAAGACATGTAAATACATCGGAACGGCAATCGATTTTGTCTTTTCATAAAGAAATGCAAATAAACAGCCCATAAACATATACGGTGCAATTTGTATAAACTGGCTTAGATCCCCAGCAAAAACAGCACGACTTACATGAATAAAGCCAAACAAGAAACCGGATACCAAAATGGCCAGCACCGGGCCAAAACGGCGCATTGCCCTAAAAATAATCCCTCTAAAGACAAATTCTTCCACTAATGGCGCAAACACAATGGTCGCAAACAACATCGGAATCGGAAAGTTATGCATTAATCCTTCAATCGCTACTTGATTGGCACTCTCACTGCCTAAATCGAATATGTTTACGACAATATTCCCGGCTACCATCACCACATAAGTCAATCCATATCCCGCTAAGGTCAGTTTCCCGATTTCTTTTAGGGAAAGACTTCTGAAATATCGCCAGGCAGATCGAAACACATCCTTAAACATAAAGAACGCCACAATCAGCAGTGTGCCATCCACAACAAAATTAAACCAAGAATTAATGAAGTCCATATCTGTCCAACCAAAAGCATTCATAAAAAAAGCAAAGACAATGCTTAATAAAAAGGTAGCACCAATAAAATAGAGAGGTAGATATAAACCTACCCCCATTATTAATTGCTTATTACTGAATGTTTCGTAAAAATCATCATTTTCTCTTGGCAGTTCCTCTGTAGAACGAGGTTCTCCATAATCATAATAATGATCGTCCATTTCTATCGTATCCTCTCTTACCATTTCTTTATAAAAAATGGTCATCGCTAATTGATAACGCACACGATATACTAAAACACTAATAATTGCAGATAGAATAATAGTGAATAAAAAAGTTCCATTATCTCCAATTGGAATCAGCATCGAAACCACAGTTCCGATAATAACTGTTAGAATATAGGCTAACACCATCCATCCAAAGAAAGAAAGCTTCAATAAAAACAATTGTTTTTTCTTTCCTTTCATCAAACGTTTTGCAATCCCCATTGCTTCAAATCCCTTGACTCCATCTTCCAAAAGATAAAATGTCGGAAAGAAGTAAAGATCAAAAACAATATTGGTGATGATAATCACGATAATGTTTGGTAAAACAATCATCGCCAACACCGTAAATATTGCTCCCAACGCTGACACTAACGCATAGTCATAATCTAGGAATCCATAAGATGTCTGATTGATCATCTCCACTGCTTCCATCAATTGATCGCCAAACACGATATAAACCAGTGTCGTTACCAAAATAACTTCAATTAAGAATATGACGAATTTTATAAAATTATACGTAAAATATGTACCAAATAATTTCGTCCAATTCTTAAAACCATATAGCCCATCTTCATATGTTTCGACCGTTTCCCCACTGTCACGATAAACTTTTAAAGATGAAGTGATACATCCCTGCGCAGCAGGCATTATCAAGATACTCGCTATCAGTGTAAGAAGTGAATTTGATATTAGTGATGGGATGACCCCAACTAAAGAAATAAACAAAAAAATCGGAATTAAGATTTTTTTATATTGAATCATCATTTCTTTAGATCTATATACTATATCAATATTACGCATTCTCATACCTCCCTTTATGACATTATATCACTTCACCTAATAAAAGAAAATTCATTTGATATCTAAACTCGTCTTTATTGCCTGATTAATCAGTTCCATTTTTTCTGCGGAAACACAGCCGACTTTGTCAAAAATACGTTTTTTGTCAATCGTTCTTATCTGTTCTAGTAAGACAATGGATTTCTTTTCTAACTGATCATTATCAATTAAGACATGGGTAGGTATTTTATTTTTCTGCACTTTTGAAGAAATAGGGGCTACGATCACAGTAGTAGAAAACTTATTTCCCTTATTATTTTGCAATATCAGGACCGGACGATATCCTCCTTGTTCACTTCCTACTACCGGTGATAAATCGGCATAAAAAATATCTCCTCTAGTAATACTCATTCATCCTCACTCCCTAGTAATACTATATGCTTAACCCCATGTAGAATTGACTAGAATATTAGGGACAAACTAAAATTTTATCAAACAAAATAAAAAGAAGAGTCTTATTCCTCTTCTATTCATCATCATTTGTATAATCAAATTTCTTGTTGTAACCGTCATTTTTCTTTGACTGTACTAATCGGTAGAACGCATAAGCGGCCAGCCCGCCACCAACAAGAGTTGCAGCAATCAAGGCATAGATAATCATCTGCTGTGTATTCACTTTTTCATTGGTCTTATCTACCGCTTCTTGAGTTGTGGGAGCCGCCAAAGAATAAAGCTGCAAGGTATCTTCTGTCTTTTCATATTGATAATATTTAATATTTCCAAGCTCATCCATGACATAAATAACAGAATAATTAGCAAAGGCTTCATCATCAAAAGTCCATCCGCCAAATTTTTCATCTTTAATCACAACTTCTCCAAAAGTAAATCCCTTCATCTTTTGCTTTTCTGTTGGCACATCGATAATATAAAGGTTTCGTCCAAATAACCCCACCGGTTTAAAAATTGAAGTGACCTGATTGTTTTCAAATAAATAGAAATTCTTTTCCCCAGCATCATTTACAAGGAAAACAATGGTTTTATTCATTTGCGTACTGTTCCAAGCTTTCACTTCTTGTCCATCTAAGGTCACTGTTGTTTCTTCAAAAGAATTAGGAATTCCGATTTCATCGGTATTTCTGACTACTCCTAATTTTTGATCCTTAAACGTTGTATAAACAAGCGGTGTTTCATCCACATTCACTCTTACATAGTAGTTTTTAGCGTCCCCATTTTCAGCAGTAACATTAATAATAAATTCATTTAATCCAGCCTTCAAACTTTGTTCACCAGTTCCACTGACAGTTGCTTTTTCATCTGCGGCACTTGCATCGATACTGATGGTTGTCGCATCGGCTGGTAACGTCACTGTATATTCAGTCGTATCCACATTAAATTCAGGACTCAATGTTCCCGTACTTACAGATAATCCAGATAAATTATTATTTGATGATTTAGGTTCTTCTGTTGGCGTATCGGTTGGTGTATTGGTTGTATTGCCTGAATTTGATCCGCCACTATTACTGCTTCCACCGCCTGAAGGGGTGTTCGTTGATCCCCCGCCATTGTTGCTTGGACGATTCACGACTGAAACAGAAGCACCACCTGATACCGACTGATCTTCACCGGTATCATAATCAGCGATGACACCACTAAAAGAAACTGACAAAGTTCCTGCTGAACTTCCTGTCACAGTAAATGATTGGGAAGAATTATCCAACCATACTTTATCATTCACTGCACCTGATAATGTAACATACCCTGCACCATTACTTGCTGAAACTGTAAAAGTGACTGTTTCGCCAACATAAATGGTGCCTGCACTTGCAGAAATAGAAGCACTTGCTGCATAGACATCACGAATAAATCCAGTCATCATGCATACCACCATCGCAATTGTACATAATGCACTCATTATGATTTTATTTTTCTTTTTCATCTATCATTCCTCTTCTCTATCTGCCCATAATTATATTTTTAACTTTCACATAATCCGCCGGTGTAATCTTACCATCTCCATTGACATCTGCAGCTTGTAATGCACTTCCGGTAAGTAAACTGCTGCCCATAATATGATTTTTAATTTTCACATAATCTGCCGGGGTAATTTGTCCGTCTCCATTGACATCTCCTAAAAGAATACCATCACTAGGTACTTCAACACCGCTGCCATTATAAACAACTCTGGTGGAAGAAGTTGGGATGTAAACGTAATCTCGCGAAGCTTTAAAAACCGAAGACGGTGAAATTTGCGTACGGGAATCCGTTAAAGGCGTATCCGAAATCACCTTATACCATTTATTCCCATCTGTTCCTGTAACAGTATCCAAGATAGTTACCGGAAAATCGTAAACCTGATCTCGTCCTTCCCCATCAGTAGTTGCACTAGAAAAGATTGCCGTATTGGGATTGGCTTCCTTATAAAACCATTGCTCACCACTCTTTATAATTCCTATGGTATATCTTCCATAATCACTATTATCTATATCAGCTAATCTATATAAATGGGAAGCTGCTTTTTCACCCCAAAAAGCATCAGAGGCATATTTCACATTGATTCCACTATGTTTATCTCCTAAATGAGGTCCACGATAACGATAATCAATGGCACTCAAATACCCTTTTGAAATATAATCGTAAGCATGATTATTAATGCTTGCTTCCGCACTTGGATATGTAGTTGCACTATCAGGATTACTGTCATAAGCTTGGTGTCCAAATAAATTATTACGAGTTAAAGCATAAGTACTTGTTCCCCAGCCACTCTCATTAATTGAGACACCTAGCATTAAGGCTGCGTTTACAGTATATGCATTCTGCGAATTTATAAAAGCTTGTCCCTGCGCTGTTAAGGCACTATCTCTCCCTTTAATCCCATTACTTAAAAATTGATTAAAACTACTTGCCGAAAAAGAGGAAGTCGTATGATGAGATAAGTACTGATAATAATTGTAGTATGGATTCCCTGCATTGACCGCATTGTTGTAGTTGCCATTACGATAATCGTTGATCATCGTTTTAAAGTCTTTATAAAAATAATGCCCATCATAACTGTAATAAACGGTATTAGTTTGGGTGTAATCTAATTTATACCCAATTCGTGCATTAGATTCAGCTGTCGATGCACCACTCCAATATAAATTATTGTGATAAAGATAGCCACTATAGATATCATAATAACTGGTCTTTGAATTAGAAGCATAGGGTTCAATAGAGCGTACATCGTTTACAGAAATATCCATCATGGTTCCAGAAACTTTGATACGTACAGTTTGTCCATCCGAACTGGTACTGATATATGCCGCATCCGCTGCTGTTTCGCCATGGAAATAACCGGCTCTGCCTGTATCCGCTTCAGTATAATTGATGACTTTGCTTTTGAGCCAAACAATTCCATAATCTACAGCTCGAACGGAATTATTTGCCATCACCATCACATCTCCTGCAGAACGATAATATTTTGACATTTCCATCGCTTGACTGGCTTCTTCATAAGTGTCATATTCTCCGAGGACTGTTTCTTCCTCACCGCGTTTAGATACTAGCGTATAGGTTTCAGGTTCGGCACTCACTGTTGCTATCCCATTTTCATCTGCATTTGTGTATTCTTTATATTCAACGTTTCCGTCACGATCTAAAACCATGAAATAATCATCATTGAATTCTTCATTTTCCTCCGCCTTTACAGATTCACTATATCTATAAAATGCAGGAATGATCATCATAAATATCAACAATAACAACGTTATTTTCTTCTTATTATGCATTGATTAACTCCCCCTTTGAATTGCACACTTCTCTATCTACAAATTATCCTATAATCCTCTAATTTTGTCAATTACATAATCAAAATTGGTAAAAATGGTAAATTATGGGTAAAAACATTTAATCATTGGCTAAAAAATAACCAATGATTTCTTTCTTATCTTTATTTAATTGTAAGATCAATTCTTTAGGGGAAGAAAATTTGACTTCATCACGTATTAAACAGTAAAAATAAACACGAACGATCTTCCCATAAATATCTTGATCAAAATCAAAAATATTGACCTCTAATGAGCGATGATCCAATGAATCAAACGTTGGATTATAACCGATATTGCACATTCCCATATAGACCTGCTGATCAACTTCTATCTTTACTCCGTAAACGCCGTTTTTAGGAACCGCATATTCCCCGTAATCTACATTTGCTGTTGGAAAACCGATTGTTCTGCCAATCTGACGTCCCTTAATCACTTCTCCTTTAATACAGTAGGGTCTTCCTAATAGGTGATGGGCAGTCTGCACCTGTCCCTCACTCAATGCTTTTTGAATACGGGTTGAGCTTACTTTTTGCTGATCAATCATGATTTCTTCTTGAATATAAACTTCAAAATGGTCTGATGCCAAATCCTTCAGCATCTTCCCATTACCTTTACCGCCTGAACCAAAATGATAGTCGAAGCCGCACACCAGACAGCGAATATCCAATGGCAAAATAAACTGCTTAAAAAAGTCTTCCGGTGATAACCGGCTTACTTCTTTATTAAAGTTCACAATGATTAAGTAATCAATTCCCATCTTTTCCAAAAGCTTTGCCCGATCTTCAAAAGACGTTAGATGATGTTCCGCTTCCATCTTCCCTAATGTAATCAGGGGATTGGGGGAGAAGGTCATTAAAGCAGAAGCAATCTGATGCTGCTTGGCAAAATCTTTCACTTTGTTTGCTAAAGCCTGATGTCCTAAATGCAGTCCGTCGAAATATCCCATCGCTAAAGCAATCGGCTGATTCAAGGATAATGGTTCGTTCAAATAATAATGCAATACTTTCATTACCATAACCCCCTTACATTTTTTAGTGTGTGATTGCCTGTCTGTTCATAAATAGCTAAAATATGTCCATCTTTATTTTTTATAGCGATCTGCCCTTCTAATGCAGAATCAATTGTTTTCCCATGATAAACGATCTTTTCATCTTCAATCGTTAATGATGGCAGATGTGCCAATGCATCATCCAATGCAATCATTTCATATTGATTGTTTTCTAGTGCTTCCAGACTCACACAATCTTCCAATTTAAAAGGACCGGACTGCGTTCTTTTTAAGGCACTCATGCATCCCGGATACCCTAATGCCTCAGCAATATCCACACATAATGAACGGATATAGGTTCCCTTTGAGCAATGCACCTTCATGTGAATTTCATCTTCTTTAAAGGCAGCACATTCGATTGAATAAATCTCAATATCACGTGGTTGAATCTCCACCGTTTCCCCTGCCCGGGCATATTCATATAATTTCTTTCCGTTTACCTTGATAGCAGAATACATTGGCGGCATCTGCTTTTGCTTTCCTTTAAACTTAGCTAAGACATGTTCCACCTTATCTAGTGTTAGATCATAACGATAAGGGACTTGGTTTTGAATTACACCTGTCATATCATAAGTATCTGTGGAAATACCTAGCTTAATGGTCGCTACGTAGTGTTTATCTTCACTCGTTAAAAACTGAAGGGCTTTGGTTGCTTTATTGACGCATACCACTAAAACCCCACTGGCTTCCGGATCTAATGTTCCACAGTGTCCTACTTTTTTTGTATGCAAAACTCTTCTTACTTTTCCTACAATATCGTGACTTGTATACCCTAACGGTTTATCGATTAATATGATCCCATCCATGTCTTTTTCACCCTTCTTCATTACTTTACCTATTTTAACAAATTCCGTCTTTATTTAAAAGGAAAATAATATTGTATATTCACTTAAAAGATGTAAAATAATAATAGAGTTTAAAAAAGGAGAAATAGAATGAATTTTGATAAACAATATGTATTAGATGTCCTAACGGATATTTTAAAAACAGACAGTCCAAGTGGATTTACCCATAGCGTCATGCAAAAGATTGAAACCTATGCGCAAGAATTAGGCTTTGCTTTTGAAATGACAGAAAAAGGAAATGGGATTATTATGGTTCCCGGAACGGATAACAGTCGTACTATCGGTGTTTCTGCCCATGTCGATACATTAGGGGCAATGGTAAGAAGTATTAAATCAAACGGTCGCTTGGCTTTTAGTCGTGTAGGAGGACCGATCTTACCTACTTTAGATAGTGAGCAGTGTACTGTTTATACACGTACCAATAAAACTTATTCGGGAACATTCTTTTCCACCAGTCCGGCTATTCATGTTTACAATGATGCGGCAACGTTGGAAAGAACAGAAGAAAATATGGAAGTCATCTTAGATGAAATCGTTAAAACAAAAGAAGACACAGAAAAACTGGAAATTGCAAACGGAGATTATATCTGTATCGATCCCAAAACGGTGATTACGGAAAACGGATTTATTAAATCACGTTTCTTGGATGATAAACTAAGTGTAGCGATCATCTTTGGCGTTTTAAAATATTTACATGATGAACAGATTTTACCTCAATACAATGTTAAAGTGTTAATTTCGACATTTGAAGAAGTCGGACATGGAATGGCCTATATTCCTAATGATATTTCCGAAGTATTAGCGGTGGATATGGGATGTATTGGCAAAGATTTAGCTTGCAGTGAATATGATGTATCCATTTGTGCAAAAGATTCTTCCGGTCCATATGATTATGCTATGACGACAAAATTAATTGAACTCGCCAAAGCTAATGACTTGCAGTATGCAGTGGATATTTACCCATCATATTCTTCAGATGCTTCTGCTGCCCTACGTGGCGGAAACAATATCCGTGCTGCCTTAATCGGTTCCGGCGTTTTTGCCAGCCATGGATATGAGCGTTCTCATTATCAAGGTGTAGAAAACTCAATGAAATTATTAGCTTTGTATTTAACCCATTAAGATTCGATTTCATAATCGAGTCTTTTTTTGCCAAAATAATACGATTTACAAGTTTTTTAAAAAAATATTTGCCTAATAAGACAAAGCTATATATAATATTAAAGGTTTGTGTCCAAATCAGGAGGTTATAAATGAAAGAAAAGAAGAAATTATCTTTAGCTGTTAAAATGCTGTTCTCATTATTATTCGGTTTAATTGCCGGTGGAATCTTCATGGTCTTGCGTGAAAATCTGTTAGCTGCTGGGCATAGTGAAACATGGAATACCATCAATCGGATTTTATTTCAAGATATCAGTGCTGAAAATGCCGGTAATGCAATTGGCATCTTTTATATCATTGGGCAACTGTTTGTCAATGCTCTGCAATTAATCATTATCCCCATGGTATTTACTTCAATTACACTGGCAATCTGTACGATGAAAGATACAAAAAAATTAGGACGTATCTCAACCAAAACCATTTTAGTTTTTCTGCTGACTACGGTGTGTGCCTTAATCTTTGCCGGAGTGGTGGGGATGAGTGTTTATCGCAGCGGAGCGTTTAATCCGATCAACGTCAGCAATTTAGCGCCGTCAACAGGAAGTGTGGGAGCAAATCCACTGAATATTCTCTTATCCGTTGTTCCAAATAATATTATCTCTGCTTTCTCTAATAACGGTAAAGTATTGTCGATTGTCTTTATTGCCGTCTGTATCGGTTTAGCGATCAATCATTTACATAGTCAAATTCAAGTATTTCATCGTTTGCTCGAAGAAATCAATAAAATCATTACAGTTTGTTTAAGTTTTGTCATCAACAAATTTGCGCCTATCGCCATCTTTGTTTTATTGACTCGTACTTTTGCAATCTACGGCATTGATTATTTAAAACCGGCTTTCGCTTATGTGGTGACTGCTGTTGTTGCCTTATTTGTTTATCTTCTGATTGGTTATCCTATATATATTCGTTTATTAGCTAAATTAAATCCCATTCCTTTTATTAAAAAAATTGCCAAAGTAGCACTCTTTGGTTTCTCTACTTCATCAAGTGCTGCGGCTTTCCCATTAAACAAAAAAACAACGGTAGAAGAATTAGGCGTTCATGATGAAATTGCCTCATTTACACTACCGTTAGGAATGACGATTAATATGGATGGAACAGCGATTATGCAAGTTATCGCCGCTATCTTTATTGCCGCCAGTTCAGGTTATGATGTTTCCTTTACCAGCATTGGAATCATCGCCATATTAGCTCTGGTTTCATCGATTGGAACACCCGCTGCTCCGGGTGCAGGCGCTGTCATTTTATTTACAATCCTTACCGGTATGGGATACACCAACGATGCGGCCTTACTGGCTTACTCTTTGATTCTAGCAATTAACCGCCCAATTGAAATGCTGGTGACTTCTTTAAATGTGGTTGGAGATTCCACCACTTCGATCATCGTGGCAAAATCTGAAAACCAATTTGATCAAGACATTTATCATCATTAGATCCTGCGGGATCTTTTTTTTATCAAGATTATGATTGTCTGAGGATACTTGCCATCTTTTTCCCTTTAGATAATTCATCAATCAATTTATCCAGATAACGAATCTCTCGCATTAAAGATTCTTCAATCTCTTCTACTTTAACTCCACAGATGGATCCCTTAATCAAATGTCTGTTCGCATTAAGTTGCGGAGCTTGGTTAAAAAACTCGGCATAAGTGATGTCACACTCCACTAATTCTTCTAACTTCCTTTCACTATATCCGGTAAGCCAAATGATCACTTCGTCTACTTCGGATTGAGTTCGTCCCTTTTTTACCGCTTTACTTACAAGTAACGGATAAATTTTGGAAAATTTCATTTGATATACTTTTTCATTTTTCATTATCATTTCTCCCTAATTGTTTTATATATTGTGGTCTCTTTTTGAAAGATTAAAGATTATTTTTCAATATCTCCGGCTCTCCTTGTTTCCAGTGGAACATACTCTTTATCATCTCAACCATCTATCAGCATTTTATAAATGAACTTTTCGATTCCCTCAAATTTATATTTTATTCCTCAACCAAAAACATCTTATCTTCATTCAAGTTTCACTTCAATACATTTTACTTATTTCATCTTTTTTCTCCTTTTATTGATTGAGGTTTTTTTATATCCCTTCTATCTCCACTTTAACATTAAGATTTCTTGCTCCCGCCTTTTTACAAAAAAAGATATCCTCTTGGATATCTTACACGTGTTGAATTAAATAATAGTTTTTCTTTCCACGACGAATGACTGTCATTTCTTCACCGAATGCTTCTGCTTTTTTTACGGTAAAGGTTTCATCAGTAACTTTATTCCCGTTGATTAATACAGATCCGCCTTTTGTAAATTCACGTGCTTCACGCTTGCTTTTTGCTGCACCGGAAAGAATCAAAGCATCTAAGATGTTTAAATCATCACTTGTTTGAGATGTCGGTACACCACTCAAGCAGGCTTTTACCTGTGCTAAGCTTAATTCACTGATGGCTCCAGAGAACAGTAATTCACTGATATGCACAGCTTCATCATAAGCTTCTGCTCCATGAAGGAAAGTGATGACTTCTCTTGCCAAAGCTTTATGTGCTTCACGTAAATGCGGTTGGGTTTTGTTTTTCTCTTCTAAATCCATGATTTCTTCCGGGGTTAAGAAAGTTAGGAATTTTAAGTAATCAATGACTTTATCATCTTCGGAATTGATAAAGAATTGATACATTTCATAAGGCGATGTTTTTTCTCTGTCAAGCCAGATTGCTTTCCCGTTTGTTTTACCAAATTTCGTTCCATCACTCTTTGTCAGTAATGGCATTGTAAATCCAAAAGCTTCTTTACCTGTCTTTTTACGAATCAATTCAATTCCGGCAGTAATATTTCCCCATTGATCCTGTCCGGCAACCTGCATTGTACAACCTTTGTTTTCATATAGCCATAAGAAATCTAAAGCCTGCATGATCATGTAAGAAAATTCTGTATATGTAATTCCCATATCTAAACGGCTTTTAATAATTTCTTTTGACAACATGTAGTTGATATTAAAATATTTTCCGTAATCCCTTAGAAAATCAATAAAGTTAATATCCTTTGACCAATCATAGTTATTCACTACTTCAAAGCCAAAAATATCCTGTGCCTGTTTTTTCAAGCAATTAAAATTGTGCGTCACTTGTTCTTTTGTGATCATGGGTCTTTCTGTATCCGGTTTTGGATCTCCAATCAATCCAGTCGCTCCGCCTACCAATAAGATCGGATTATGCCCGGCATCTTTTAAACGTTTGCTGATTAAAAAAGAAGAAAAATGTCCGATATGCAGACTGTCTCCGGTTGGATCGGTGCCAATATAAAAGGTTAATCCTCCATTGTTTAATTTTTCTTCTAACTCTGGTGAACTGATATCTTTGATCAATCCACGCCACACTAATTCATCATAAATTTTCATATTACCCTCCTCAAAATAAAAAGAAACCTCATCCAAAGGACGAAGTCTCGCGGTACCACCTTTATTCATGCTTTCACATGCACTCATTCATGCATAACGACATGACCCGTCTAAGCTTTTCACTTAGAAACTCCAGAGTGTATAGATCAAATTCCAGACTCGTTTTCACCAACCACGAGTTCTCTGCCCATTTCCTTTGAACCTCTCTCTTTCAGCGTATAATTGGATTATATATGGTTTATTTCACTTTGTCAAACAGAATTCAAAAAGAAAAAGCAGACCACGCTGCTTTCTTTTTTATTTAGTTGACTGACGCTGAATTAAAATATATTTCACTTCGACATCATTCGATTCGATTTCCTCATTGTTCAACATTTTTGTCAGAAGACGAACAGCTAAAGCTCCCATATTATAAATAGGGATATTAATACTTGTCAGCGTTGGCTTTGACATCAAGGCATAAGTGGTATTAAACATCCCAATGACTTCCATTTCATCAGGAATTGAAATCTGGTTATCGGTCGCCCCATTGATGACTGCCACCCCTTCTTTATCATTGGTTGCAATGACCAGCTGGTGTTTATGAGTTTTAAAATACTCCTGAAATTGTTTGTAACTTTCTTCATATTCAGAAGAACTTTCTAAAATCTGATCAAAAGTTTTATTGTATTTCGCATAGGCTTCTTGGATTCCGCTTATCATTTCTTCATCGCTTAACAAGTTTTGATGTGTCGTTACAAATAAGATATCATCAATCCCCTTCTCCAAGCGCTCACAGGTAATATCGTAGATTGCCTGCTTCACATTCGTATGAATGCTTCCTAAATTATCTCCTGCCATGTAATCTCCTACGACTACAATCGGAATTTTATATTTAGAAATTTGATTAATTTCTTCTTCTAAGAATTCATTGTTAAAAAGAATAACACCATCAGCTCTTGATTTAACTAATTTTTCCACTAATTCATTGACCATGTTATCTTCACCGATATCATCTGTTGTATGGAATGTCACCGTATATTTTAAAGTACGGCTTGTATCTCCAATCCCACCGATCATATCTTTTACATGAGCAAATAATGACTGCGGAAAAACAACAGCGATCGTCGTTGTCTTGCTTTTTGCCAATCCTCTGGCAATTTCGTTAGGTTTAAAATCTAATCGTTCGATGACCTCTAAAACGCGGGCTTTGGTTGCCTGTTTAACAACACTTGACCCATTGATAACTCTGGAAACTGTAGCTAGGGAAACATTCGCTTCTCTAGCTACATCATAAATGGTTACCTTTTTATCCATTATCTTTGTCAGAATTGTCTGTATCAGACTTTTCTTCACCAATTTCTTCTAATAAGTCATCGATTTCTTCTTTAACATCATCTAATTCTTCGTCGATTTCATCACTCATATCATCATATACATCTTGACCGTATTCGATAATTTTTTCCTTGTATTCGTTAATCTTTTCCATTGCTTTTTGAGAAAGATCATCGATTCTTTCCAATACTTCTTGACATGATTCATTATCTTTTGCTTTTTGTACTAATTCATCTAAGCTGCTTTTAACATCTGTTAATTTTTCTTTAGTTGAAGTTTTTACTTTTTCAGCATCGAAATCTTCTACAGCTTTTTTCATTTTATCTGCAGTTGTACTGATCATGCCTACGATATCCTCTTTTGTCAGGTCTTTTGATTTATCGTAAGCTTTCTTAGAACCTTCTTTAATGTCTTCTACCATTTCACTGCCTTTTTTAGGTGCACATAACATTCCGGCAATCACCCCAACACCTAAACCAACAATAAATTTTCCTAATTTCATATTTATATCCTCCTATTTTTTCCTGAACTTGCTTTTCCCGCCAAATGGGGCAAACAATCGTGTAATCGCTTCAAAAGGACGATTGATCATATCCAATTTATAATTGATGTCATCAATCATCAGATTGGCTTTATCGATTGTTTGATTGGAGCGGTCGATCGTCATGTTGAGACGCTCGATCGTGCTGACTAATTTTATAAAGACAAAACCGAGTGCCAGCAAGGCAAACGCACCTGCTAATAAAACGATACATTGGCTTATCTGCAATGCGCTCATATATCCACCTCTTCTCTTAAGTTTATTATTGCACAGTCGCTTTCATTATGCAATAAATGTATTAAATTTCCGCTTTCTTCGCCTCTATCACTAAATCTTCGAACTTATAAATATCTTTGCTGCTCATAAATAAATAGACAACATCTTCATACTCTGCAAGCTGTTTAGCAGAAGATATATCTTCACGAATAATCTTTGCCCTTGGAATATATTGTCCGATCTCATGAATATCAATGTCAATTCCCGGTTCTTTCGCCGCATTTTCCGGAAAATGGCATAAATATGGATAATCTGAAAGATCCATTGCTTCAGCGAATTCTTTAGCAAAACGCAGGATTCTTGAAAAACGATCTGGTTTAAAGATGGCCACGATCTTTTTATACGGATAACGCACACGAGTCGCCTCAATGACCATACGAATAGCTGTTGGATGATGAGCGTAATCATCAACATATATATTATGACCAATTTTTTTCACGCTATAACGACGCTTTACACCATCAAATGAGGCTAAACGTTCATTAATATATTCTGCTTCCATCCCTTCTAAATAACCTAAAGTAATGTTAGCGAGAGCATTTTGAAGCATATGCTTCCCAAAATAAGGCAGATTGAAATGTCCAAACAGTTCACCGTGAATCATCACATCAAAACTCATGCCTTCTTCTGTCGGTAAATAATTTATTGCTTGAACATCATTGTTTTTGTTTAACCCAAAAGACAATGTTCTTGTTTGAATATGAAGCTTAGGCAAATAAGGATCATCTCCCCAAATAATCACCGTATCTTTTACTTGATTGGCAAAATTTTCAAATGCCTGCTTATAATCTTCAAACGTCTTGAAATAATCCACATGATCATATTCGATATTGTTGATTACTGCATATTTAGGACGATAATGCAGGAAATGATCCTGATACTCACATGACTCCGCAATAAAATATTTGCTGTCTTTTTCTGCAAATCCGGTTCCATCTCCGATCAGCACTGTCGTTTTATCATAGTCTTTAAACAGATGATAAGCCATTCCGGTCGTGGTGGTTTTTCCATGTGTTCCGGCAATGGCAATCGAATCATAACGATCCATCATCTCTCCTAAAAAGTCAAAATAGCGATAACATTCCACATTGGGATTTTCCAATGCCGCTTTTACTTCTTCGTGGTCATCATTGAACGCATTCCCAATAATGACTTTATACCCATCTTTAATATTCTCCTTGTTGAAAGAATAGATAGGAATGCCTTTATTTCTTAAATCTTCTTCAATAAAGATATATTTGTCAATATCACTTCCGGTAACTTCATACCCGAGTTCATATAAAATTCTTGCCAGGGATGCCATTCCCGAACCTTTTACACCTATAAAATAATACATTATTCTCACCTCTAGAACTATTTTATCACAATCACAAAAAAAAGAAACATTAGAGCCCTATTTCCCTAATGTTTTGTTGCATATAATACGGCGCCTAATAAATTAGCGTCATTATTATAAAGACAACGGTCGATCCTTGTCGTCGTTAAATCTTTGAACGGACGTTCCAATCCATTCCAAGTCTCTCTTACCTTGTCAATAAACCAGTCTTCTTCACTGATTCCTCCGCCTAAACAGATCACTTCCGGATTATAGAAAATCACGATACTAAAAAGCCCTAAACAGATATTTAAACACCATTGATCCATAGCCTTCACAGCTGCAGCTTCTTTTGCCAGGTAGCGTTCGCATACTTCTGTTCCATAGGTCAGCTGAGTCTCACTCATGCTGTTATAAATGTTAATCAAAGCACTCATGGATGCCAAATTTGATAATCCTAAGATCTTTCCATCAGCATAGCCCATTGGAATGTTAGAGAATTCTCCGGCAATATTATTCACGCCTTGGATGACACCCTCACGATCACAAACACATCCGCCGATTCCGGTACCAATGACGAAATATACGCTTGAAGACGTCCCTTTTCCATTACCAATCATCAATTCACAGTAACCGGCTGCTTTTGCATCATTCATCGTCGCTGTCTTGATTCCGGTACGACTCTTTATTTCTTCGTTGACACGATGATGCATCATGATTCTGACATTGCGAGCCGCTTTCGATAAAACAGTAGAATCACTGTCAATGACCCCCGGCGCACTAACCCCGATACATTCCACATCTAATTCGTTTAGACCTTCGCAAAGATAATCATAAAATTCATCTTTCGTCTTGCATAGCTTGGTTTCTTTTTTCCATTTTTTAGTAATCGTATAATCTTTTTCAACCAGTGCATATTTGATGAACGTTCCACCAATATCAATTCCTAAATACATGTATTTCTCCTCCATTTATGTCTATCTTAACAATAGCATAAATACGATTTTTATAAAACTATTTTTGATATTCTTCGGCGATTTGCTTTGGATTATTTTCTACATAATGCAAGCGGTAATAATACTGCAGAATATCTTTACGGGTAACAATACCGATAAAGAGTTTACGATCATCAATAATCGGAATGAAATTCTGTTTTGTCGCCATCAGCAGCAAATCTGCCATTGACGTATCGACCCTTGCAGCAGGATTTAACTGCTGACGAATCATGTCTTTTACATAAATATGTTCACTCATTTTATATTCAAAAGGATCATGTTTTAAAATCTCCCATAACAAATCACCTTCTGTAATCGTTCCTACATAGCGGCCATCGTCACTGACAACCGGCACTGCCGTAAAGCCATGATGCTTCATCGTCTCTAAAGCCTGTCTGGCCGTATTGCTTTCATCAATATACGTTACATCTGATTTAGATTTCAAAAAAAACAACAAATTCATATACTCACCTTTTTCTTTTTTTATCCATCTCTATTATACGCTAAATTAAAATCAAGTTAAAAAGATTTAGTAACAAAAATAAAACAGCAGAATTTATCTGCTGTTAATCTACTATTTTTAATTCTTTGGAATAATGATTCAAGCTTTCACAACCGGTTTTGGTCACGACCACTAAATCTTCCACACGTACACCAAACTCATTTGGCAAATAAATTCCCGGTTCAATGGAGAAAATCATTCCCGCTTCCACTTTCATATCAAACTGGCTCGATACATCGCCGTATTCATGAACATCTCGGCCAATGAAATGACCAAGTCGATGGGTAAAGTATTCACCATATCCTTTTTCGGTAATATAATCACGGGCAGCTGCATCGATATCACATAAACGCACTCCCGGTTTGATCATCGCCTGAGCCTTTAAATTTGCTTCTTTAACGATATTATAGACTTCTTTTTGTTTATCGCTGACACATTGATAAAAGAAAGTTCTGGTCATATCGGAACAGTAGTCCTGATACAAACACCCCATATCGATAATAATCGAATCCCCCGATTGAATACGCGTTTCATCATTTCCATGGTGAGGATCTGCACCATTCTTACCAAAAGCAACAATCGGTGAAAAAGAATGTCCGCTGGCTCCTAATTCCTGATAGATAGCCAATAAACGCTCACTCATGCTCAGTTCTGTATCGGTGGGCTGAAGTGTGGCGATCAATCGTTCGATCGCTTGGTCATTGATCTGACTGGCATGCATCATTGTCTCAATTTCATCTTGTTCTTTCACCATACGGACTTCATCAATAACGCTGGATCCGTTGATAAATGTATTGTTTGGCATTTTTTCTTGCAAGGCTAATAAGAAATGGGCGGGCCAAAATTTATCAATACCAATCGTTGTCTCTGACTGCATGGCATCAGCCAATAAAGCAATGCTGTCATCAGTATCTGAAAACCAAACTTTTTCAATTCCGACATCTTGCAAAACAAAGAATAATTTATTCAAAAATAAACGATGGCTGCCCTTTGCATCAATCAATAACACATACATTCTTTCACCGGGGTGATTATTGACCCCACAAAGATAGTGAATAGAAGAAGGATCACTGATGATCATATAATCCATCTTCTTTTCTTTCATCTTGTCAATGACTTTTTCCAAACGATTAAGCTTCATCATCTGCGATCACCTCTAATCCTAATTCCTCCAACTGCCCTTGATCTACGGCTGTCGGTGCTTTAGTCATCGGACAGCTAGAGCTTGAAATTTTAGGGAAAGCAATGACATCACGTAATGATTCTGACTGTGTCAGTAGCATTGCAATACGGTCCAAACCTAAGGCAAATCCACCATGAGGCGGTGTTCCGTATTTAAAGGCTTCAACAAAATAACCAAACTGTCTTTGAATCTGTTCATCACTAAAGCCTAATGCATTAAAGACACGTTTTTGTAAATCCTGTTCATGGATACGAATAGATCCTCCTCCTAATTCAAATCCATTTAACACGATATCATATGCATCTGCCAAACAGTTTGCCGGATCTTTTTCGATCAGCTCCAAATCACTTTCTTTTGGTCGTGTGAACGGATGATGTTTTGCATAATAACGCTGAGTTTCCTCATCATATTCAAACATTGGGAAATCCGTTACCCATAAGAAAGCAAATGATTCCGGATCATATAAGTTTAATTCTTTTCCTAAATGGTTACGCAAAGCCGCTAAAGCATCACATACGACTTCATATTTAGCGTCTGCAACAAACAACAGCAAGTCTCCGTCATGGGCATTCATAGCTTCCAATAACGCTTGGGTTTGTTCTTCATTAAAGAATTTAGCGATCGGTCCTTCTGCTTTGCCTTGGTTCACTTTCATCCACGCTAAACCTTTTGCTTTATATGTTTTAGCGATATCGGTCAGTTTATCTAAGGCTTTACGTGAATAATGAGCCGCCTGATTGATGACGTTGATCCCTTTTACATGTCCGTTTGCATTTAAAGCCGATTTAAAAACCACAAAATCAACATCTTTTACTGTTTCATTTAAGTTAACCAATTCTAAATCGAAACGAATATCCGGTTTATCGATACCATATCTTTCCATTGCTTCTTGCCAAGTCATACGTTTTAATGGTAAAGGAAGATCAATGCCTTTGACATCTTTCATGACTTTTGCCATCATTCCTTCACAGACTGCCAAGATCTCGTCGGTATTCATAAATGACATTTCGACATCGACTTGAGTAAATTCCAATTGACGATCGGCTCTTAAATCTTCATCTCTGAAACAGCGGGCGATCTGATAATATTTTTCAAATCCGGCAATCATCAATAACTGCTTGAACTGCTGAGGTGACTGCGGCAAGGCAAAGAATTTTCCGTTATGGACACGGCTGGGGACAAGGAAATCCCTTGCTCCTTCCGGAGTAGAACGAGTTAAATAAGGGGTTTCAATATCCACAAAATCCAAATCATCTAAATAATGACGAATACTTTTTGTGATTTGATGGCGCAATAAGATATTTTGTTGGATCTTAGGACGGCGTAAATCTAAATAACGATAGACTAAACGTGTTTCTTCCAAAGCGTCTGTTTCATCGGCAATGATCATGGGTGTCAATGCGGCAGGGGAAATGATATCCAGCTTCGTCGCTTCAATTTCAATATCTCCGGTTGGCATCTTAGGGTTCTTTGAACTTCTTTCCACCACTTTTCCTACCACATGAATCACAAATTCATTTTTCACTTCTTTTGTAACCGTCTCCATGGATTCATCACAAATAACCTGAGTAATGCCATAACGGTCTCTCAGATCAATAAAGACTAAGGCCCCAAGGTTTCTCTTTTTTGCGACCCATCCTTTTAATTCAACGATTTCTCCTACATTTTCAATTCTTAATTCCCCATTATGGTGTGTTCTATTCATGCTCATGTCCCCCTTCTAAATGATGTTCAATATAAGCAACAATATCTTCTAACGGTACTGTTTCCTGTACTTTATCATGCGTACATTTAATGTTGACGACTTCATTTTTGACTTCTTCTTCTCCGATAATTATCGCAAAGTGTGCCTGTAAGCGATCGACTGTTTTAAACATTGCTTTCATTGATCGATTGGCATAATCCATATCGCAGCTAAATCCATTAGCTCTTAACATTGTAACGATCTGCAAAGATAAGTCTCTGGCCTCTTGTCCTAGCGGCATGATGTAAATATCCAAGGCATCTTCTTCCTCCGGTTCCATCTGATCTAACGCTAAGGCTAAACGTTCCATTCCAAAGGCAAACCCGACACCCGGTGTTTCCGGTCCGCCCATTTCCTGAACTAATTTATTGTAGCGACCGCCTCCGCCTAAAGTAGCGGCATTGCCGAAAGTCGGATCTTCACTGATTACCTCAAAAACAGTATGACAGTAGTAATCCAATCCTCTGACTAAATTAGTATCCACCAGATAATCAATTTCCAGATCATCTAACAAAGCACATACTTTTTCAAAATGCGCTTTTGCTTCCAAAGTTAAATAATCAATCGTCTTAGGGGCTGTCTTTATCAACGGATGTGCTTTATCTACTTTGCAGTCTAAAATACGCAAAGGATTTTTTTCAAAGCGAGCCTGACAATCTCCGCACAATTCATTCAATCCCGGTTTAAAGTGATTCATCAATGCCTGACGATAATTTTCGCGGCTGGTTTCATCACCTAATGTATTGATATGCAGTTTAACGTTCTGCAATCCTAACGATTCAATGATCGTCACTGCCATAACCATGCATTCTACATCCACTTCGGGATTTTCCAGTCCCAACATTTCCACTCCAAATTGGTGGAATTGACGTTGTCTCCCTTTTTGCGGACGTTCGTAGCGAAACATTGGTCCCATGTAGTAAAGCTTTGTTAATTTATCGGGATTCACATAAAGTTTATTTTCAACGAACGCTCTGACCACTCCGGCTGTTCCTTCGGGACGCAGAGTCAAAGAACGGTCTCCACGGTCTTTAAAGGTGTACATTTCTTTTGATACAACATCCGTCGTATCGCCTACTGCTCGGTTAAATAATTCGGTATGTTCAAAGATTGGAACACGAATTTCCTTGACGTTGTAGTTAAAGGCAATCGTACGTAATAGTTGTTCTAAATACTGCCAATTTTTTGTTTGTTGTGGAAGCAAGTCCACTGTTCCTCTTGGTGCGCTGTATGCCATTTCTTTCTCCTCCTTTAAATAAAAAATACGCCCTTATAAATAAGGACGTATTACACGCGTTGCCACCTTAATTCATGATCTCTCATGCACTTAAGGTCTTAACGCGACAAACGGCTATGCTTTTAATAGCTCCTCCAAAGTGTCTCCGTCATTAACCATGCAGGTACTTTCAGCCTTGATACCCGTCTCTTACCACTTTATAATAACGCTCTCTTTTTCATTGGATTGATATTAATCATTTTATATCATACTTCTAATATCTTGTCAATCAGAATGAATTAATAATAAAACGAATCTGTTGACATCCTGACTCTTGGCAATTCCAAATAGTCCATGCCTCTTTCCACTCTTCCATATTGGGTGGTAAATGCTAATTTATATCCGGCAGCTCTCAATACAGCTTTAGCTTGTCCGTCATATCCTCCAAAAGGATAAGCCATGGCAATCGGCTGATCGATTGTTTCAGCTGAAGTTTTCATATCCGCTACTGCAGAGTCAAAATCCTGACATTGAATGGCCCCATATTGAATTGGTTTCATACCCGGGCAAGTTCCTTGATGCATATTATGCGTATGGCTCTCTAATTCCAGATTAAGATGCGACAAGCGTGATGCATAATCTTCAGGAGCGGAGGTAATCTCAAAGCTGATTCCCACAAAACCATATTTTTCTAATAACGGCAATGCCATATCATACGTATAATGATATCCATCATCCATCGTAATCACGACTGAATTTTCCGGTACTTCGATCTTTCCTTCCAGCCAATCGTATAGTTCTTCCATAGTCAATGTTTTATAGCCTTCTTCTTTAAAATGAGCCAGCTGCTGTTCAAATTTTTGAATACTGTAGAAATTTCCGTTTTCCGGAGTTTCAGTCGTTTCATCATAAAAATAATGGTACATAAAGACTGGAACGGAAGTGGCAGGTGTCGATACATTGGAAAAATCATTCTGATATTTCTTTGGCAATTCAACCATAACTGCCGTATCTTTTAAGGGCACAATTTCCGTTCCTTTCTTATTATAAAGAAAAGCAAAAGCCACGATAACAACCCCTGAAAGAGCAATTAAACCCATCACTATTTTTTTCATTTTAAGACCTCTCTTTTAGTATAATCATTATTTCATAATTCATGCCAAGTTATGAAAAAGCACTTCAAAAGAAGTGCTAATGAATCGTTCTTTCAATCCCGTAAATCCCCTGAACCTTATGCAGATTATCAAAGGCAGTTTTTAAATGTTCGCCATTTTCTACCGTTACTTTCAAATTAATGATCGCTCTGGTATCCACCACATCCGCATGAATGTTCAAGATATTAATTTTAGATTGTCCTAACGTGTTAATGATATCTGTCAGTAAATTTGTTCGATCGGTCGCATCAATGGTAAATTCCACTTCATATTTTTTCGCCATTAAAGAAGCATAATCCCAGTAAACATCGATCAAACGCTTTTTCATATCCGGACCTTTGACATTCGGACAGTCTTTTCGATGCACTTTGATTCCCTGACCTTTTGAAACGAAACCGATAATCTCATCGCCCGGAATCGGGTTACAACATTTGCTCAGCTGAATTTTCAATCCGCTCATGCCGCTGACTACTACACCGGTAGCATTTGCCATTTTGTCACGATCGTTGTTTGTATTGTTTTTTTGAAGCATTTTGGAAATACTGTCGATAAAGCTGCTTCGCTTCGGATTAGCACGATCTAATAACGCATAAGCGGTGATTGCTTTTCTGCCGATCTGATAAAGCAGTTCGTCAAAGGATTTTGCTCCAAAAGAACTATAATAAGATTTATAGATTTCTCCGTCTAAATACACTTTTTCGTCAAGTTCACGTTTTTTTACTTCTTCTCTTAGCAATTTTTTGCCGGTTTCAATAAAAACTTTTCTGCTTTCTGCTTCCTTTTGAGAAAGGAACTGACGAATCTTGTTTCTGGCTCCGGCAGTATGCACCACTTTCAGCCAGTCCTCACTCGGTCCGGAAGAATTCTTATTGGTCTTGATTTCGACAACATCCCCGGTTTTTAAAGCCGTATTGATTGGAACGATAACGCCATTTACGATAGCTCCGACCGCATGATGACCTACTTCTGTATGAATACGATAGGCAAAGTCAATCGGCGTTGAACCGTTTGGCAGTTCGATGATCTTCCCTTGTGGGGATAATACATAAACATTCGCTTCAAAGATATCCTGTCTTAAGGAATCATAATATTCTTTAGCATCACCATCTTTGATATCTTCAGATAAACTGATGAATTCACGCAGCCATTGCAGCTTCTCACCAATTTCTTTTTGTTCCATCTTACTTGAATACTGTCCGTTTTCTTTATAACGCCAATGGGCTGCAATCCCTCTTTCGGCAATCGCATCCATTTCTTCGGTACGAATTTGAATTTCAAAGATTTGCCCCATTTCGCCGATAATGGCCGTATGTAAAGACTGATACATGTTTGGCTTTGGCATGGCAATGTAATCTTTAAAACGTCCCGGCAACGGACGATAGTATTCATGAATAATTCCCAATACTTCATAACATTTCATCTTATCATTATCAGTAATAATACGTAAGGCATTCAAGTCATACAGTTCATCAAAACGTTTATGCTTGATGACCATCTTTTTATAAATACTGTAAATATGTTTAGCACGTCCTAAGATACGATATTGAATATGATGCTGGTCAAGCAGTTCTCTGACTTTTTCCATCATCGCTTCGACGGCTTCTTTTCTTTCATCACGCTTAATCTCCAATAATTCGGAAATCTCATGATAAGGCACAGGATCTAGGTAGTATAAACTTAAATCTTCCAGCTCAATGCGGATATCGTTGATCCCTAAGCGATGAGCAATCGGTGCATAAACTTCCAATGTCTCTTTGGCAATACGCTTTTGCTTATGCTCCGGCATATATTGCAAAGTACGCATATTATGCAGACGATCGGCAAATTTGATTAAGATGACTCGAATGTCTTTTGCCATCGCAATATAAATCTTACGGTGATTTTCAGCATAAACATCCGCTTCATCTTTAAACTGCATCTTGGTGATCTTCGTTACTCCTTCAACCAACGTTGTGATTTCAGATCCAAAACGCTCAATCATCTCCGCTTGCGAAACGTCACAGTCTTCCATCACATCATGAAGTAATCCGGCGGCAATGGTCATTGGTCCGGTTTGCAGGCTCGCCAAAATATAAGCAACCCAAATCAAATGAATCGTATACGGTTCTCCGCTTTTTCTTGTTTGACCGGCATGTTTTTCCATAATATACGCATATGCACGTTTAATCAGATCAATGCTTTCATCATTTTTGATATATGTCGAAACTAATTCCAAGACATCATCAAAACTCATCGGATCTCCTGCTTGTTTGATTTTCACCATGATACTCACCCCTTCTATCTTATGCCTAGTTTAAAAATATGTCAGAACTAATATTTTAAAATAGAATACACATCATAATCTTTTAATTTTTCTCTGCCTTTTAAAGCTTCTAATTCGATTAAGAAACAAATTCCGGTCACAACCCCGCCTAATTCTTCAATCATCTTACAGCTGGCTTCAATAGTTCCTCCGGTTGCCAATAAATCATCGATCAAAACGACTTTTTGTCCTTTTTTGATCGCATCTTTATGCATTTCTAACGTATTGTGTCCATATTCTAATTCATATGTTGCTTTAATCGTTTCACGAGGCAGTTTTCCCGGTTTTCTAACCGGTACAAAACCTGCTTCCATCGCATAAGCCACAGGACAGCCGAATAAAAACCCTCTGGCTTCCGGTCCGGCAATAATATCTGCCTCTTTGCTGATGGCATAAGCTTTCATTTGGTCAATCACCTCATGATATGCTTTTGGATCTTTCATTAATGGTGTCACATCTCTAAATAAAACCCCTTCGATAGGGAAATCTTGTATATCTGCAATATATTGTTTGAAGTCCATATTTTTTCCTCCTAGTATACTTAAAATTATATCAAACCCAATCGTTTGTTTAAAGTATATCCTTTAAAATTATTTGAATATACTGTCGATTTTGGTATTCATTAATCGCAATTTGACCAATGACAGTGCGTTTTTCTCCTTCATTAACCTGTTCGATCAAATCTTTGCAGTTAAAGCAGATAGCATCAAAGCTCACATGATCCTTGATACAGCTGATCTTTAAATGTTTACCGCCGCTAAGCACATTCTTTCTTGCTACCAAAACATCTTCAATACAGAAGATCGGTTCTTCATTGCAGCTGCCAAAAGGTTCCAGCAAACGTAAAGAAGCAACATTTTTCAAAGTGATATCTTCTTCATCTAAAACGATGCATTCTTTATTTTCTTCTTGAAACTCTGTCTGTTCCACAGCATTCTTGACTTTTTCATAGAAAGAAGGAATACAGTTAAATTTAACCGTAAATCCTGCAGCTAATGCATGTCCTCCATAAAACAGTAAATCTTCACTGGCAGTCTCTAAAAATTCATTGAGTTTAAAACCACCAAGTGAACGTGCTGATCCTTTATATACATTATTGGTTTCATCATAGTTCATTAAAAAACTGACTTTATTATATTCTTTTGTAAACTTACCGGCTAATAACCCAATTAAGCCTTCATGAACCGGCTGTTCATAAAGAAAGATAAAATCATCTTCCTTCTTTATTTCTTCTTTCAGCATGCCATACAACTGATTCGTCATCGTCTGTCTTTTGGAATTGATCGCTCTTGCCTTATTGGCAAATGTTTGCAGGAAAGCAAGCTGTGAAGGATTCGGGTGTTCTCCTATCAAAAAATATTTAACACAGTTCGCCGGGTTGACTTCTTCTGGTAATCGCCCAAACGAATTAATCTTTGGGGCTAAATTGAAACCGATGGAAGTCGAACTGTAGACGATGTTATCCCCTAAAAGCAAATCAATTGCCGGGAAGTGACATTCTTTCATCAGCATCAAGGCTTTTTTAACCATTGCTTTATTTTCATCCACGAGCGGCATCATATCGCTGATTGTTGTAATGGCCGCAAGACAATATAAATAACGGTCATGCTTTCCCAATAGACGATACGCCAATTTATAAGCAACCACTCCACCGGAAATCTCTTTAAAAGGATAAGACGGTGATAGTTTTGTATGTAAGAATGCATAAGCATTAGGCAGATCATCGCTAAATGCATGATGGTCTGTCACAATCACGTCAATCCCTAATTCATTTGCAAGGTCAATCGCTTCCATAGCTTTGATACCATTGTCCACAGTAATAATCAAAGTATACCCTTTTTCATACATTTGTTGCACTCTGGCTTCATTTAATCCATAGCCATCCACAAAACGATTCGGAATATGATAACCTACCTCTTTTCCTAACATTTTAAAGGCTTTGACTAGAATTGTTGTCGCTAAAATACCATCACAGTCATAATCTCCGTAAATACAGATTGATTCATCTTGTTCAATCGCCTCTAAGATACGTTCAATCACTTCTTGGCTTTCCGCAAACAATTCATAATCATGAAACACCATCTTACCAAGCTGCTTGATCTGTTCTTCACTCATTTGGCGTTGATCCAGCACTTTGCTTAACAGACTATTAGTCTGATAACGGTCTTGATAGTGATGATAGTTTTCACTTCTAAATTTTTTCCATTCCATATTATCCTCCAAAAAAAATAGCTGATTTTACTCAGCTATTTCGCAATTAAATCCATAAAATCATCAATTTTTAAAGTGGCTGCATCCTGAATCGCTTTACGACTCATATATTCAAATATCTGGGCAGAACTAACTGCAAAAACATCATCTACCAGATCACATGTTTCCAGTCTTTTTTTCGCTTTCCATTTGATTGAAAAAAGATAATCTTTAATTTGACTCTTATCAATCGATTTTATATTTTCTTTTCTAAATTCTCTAACTTTTAATGCCAGTAGAACATCCAAATCTTCGATTTGCTTTTCTGACAAAATCATTTTCAAAACCACCACTTTCACTCACTAAACTCTTATAAATGATATTATAAATGATATTTCGACATATGGAAAGGTTTATTTTCGTTAGTTTATGCTTTGATTATAAAAAATGACCATTATTCCTTTACTTTTACTCTCTATCTTCCTCAAAAGTTTTACAGTTTCTCATTAGTTGTTCGACCATTTTTGCAGAAGCTGCATAATAGGTCTGATTGCTGTAAGTGAGGGGAATGCTTTTTCCTGCCATAAAGCATACCGTCCCGATAATATAGGATTCTCCCTGCTTAAAGAGCTGTAAATGATAATAACGTCCAAAATAGTAAGCAGAGAATTCTAAGATCAAATCATACCCATCATTATTTTCAACCTTTTCAAGGTCTCCCTCTTCCACTTCTAAGTTGAACTGATCAATCTGATAATGCTGTTCATTAACCATATCATTGACCCATACTTGCTTAGCAGAGTGCAGGTTTAAAATCGTTTCCGTAATACTGACTCTTAAAAAACGTACTTTTCCTTCTATGGAACAACCACCCAACATCAAAATGAGAACCATAAGAACAATAATCGAATACTTCCCATATCTTTTTTTCATATTGTTCCCCCTCTTTCGTCAATTTGTTTCACTAACTTTCTTTATTTCCCTTAATTCTATCTTATCACAGCTTACGTGACTTTTAAATGTTTCTAACCTCATAACCGATTGCCTTTTTATTCGTCTTCTTCATGTATATTTAATTATCAAGCCGAATACCTATGTAATGTATCTTTTACAATCATACGGAAAGGTGGTCCTTAATATGTACCAAAATACAGGTCTTGCTTTATGAAAAAGAAAACAATTCAAGCTTTTTTTATTTTATCCTTTACGACTGCTCTTTCAAAAATCTTCAACATCATTAACCGAATCATCTTATCCCGTTTATTAGGCGGCGAAGGATTTGGTCTCTATATGCTGATTATGCCGACTTTAGGCTTGTGGATTACCTTATCTCAACTAAGCATTCCCAGTGCGATTTTTAAATTGATAGCTGATCCGCAATATAAGAATAAGAAAGTCATGACCACCGGTTTTTTTATCACTACCATTACCACTTGTTTAATGATGCTGCTGTTTACTATTTTTTCTCCATTTATCGCCACCAATATGCTTAAAAATGCGGATACCTTGCTGCCGCTTAAATCGTTGATCCTGTTTATCCCTTTAACAAGTTTAAGTGCGGTTATTAAAAATTATTTTTTAGGCAGACAACAGCATAAGGTCATTGCTAAAACACAGATTACCGAAGAAGTGTCCCGTTTAGCTTTTACTATTGCCTTTTTAATGATCTTCACTGATTATTCAATGCCTATTTTAGTCACCTTGGCATTTGTCGCAATGAGCTTAGGGGAACTGGCTTCTGTTCTGCATCTTCTCTTTTATGTCAAGCCAAGAAGAAAACGTGAAATGTTTGATTTCAGCGAACCACATTTATATTATGATTTTTTCAGAATCAGTTTACCGATGACCGGAAGCCGCCTGCTTCACTCGGTTGCCGGTTTCTTAGAACCGATCATCATTACGACGATCTTATTATCAATCGGTTATCAATCCACTCAGATTCAGATCGAATACGGAATGATGAGCGGCTATGTCATGAGTTTAATTACGATTCCCACCTTTTTTACAACTGTCATTTACCGCATCTTGCTTCCTATCTTTTTGGAACATCTGGATAACCGCAAAACCACGTTGAAATATCTCTATACCGGTCTGTTTGTCTGCTTTTTAATTGCTTTGCCATTTACTTTCATTTTTTACTTTTTCCCTCAGCAATGCCTGTCTTTCCTTTATAATACCACTTCCGGCTGGCAATATTTAAAATACCTCAGTATTCCTTTTATCTTATTCTATCTGCAAACGCCATTAAGCGCTCTGCTTCAGGCTTTAGATAAAAACAAGACAATGTTTTATATCAGTGTTGCGGAATGTGTCATGGAAGTCATCTTGCTCATTGTGTTAACGCCGCAATTTAAGATTTTGGCAATGGGGATTACCTTATTGATTGGAATCTGCATCACTTTGATTTTAAGTGCATGGAATGTCTATCGTGCTTTATTCCACTAAAAAACAGGCACATCTTTGTGCCTGTAATTTCATCAACCAAGGTATAAAACAAATCTTTATTTCATAATAAAGAATAGGCGTTCCTTTTCAACCACACAATAAAATACATCGTGATAATCTTGAACATGGTGACGCTTTAATTCGTTGACTAACCAGTTTTCATCTTTATTCAAAGTCGTTAATACGTCTTTGATGATTTCCCCATCAATAATGACGGGTTCCGGATGCGCAACCTGACAGTCTTTCTTTAATAAGGTAGACAGAGTACCATTTGTCTCTAATATGGCAAATTCCACTTCTGAAATACTGCCAATCTGTTGCTGTCTTAACTGCTGACATAAGGCATCAACATTATATTTAAGTTTACGCATCATTTTCTGATTCACTTTTCCGTTGGTGATAATATAAGACGGTGTTCCATCTAAAAAATCTCTCAACTTCTTGCTCGTCAATGATAAAGAAGAACTTATTTTATCAAGGATCACCAAAGATAATGTCGCAATGACGGAATCCACCATTTCCGGCAATGTCTCATCAAATGACATTGTCATCAATTCTGCAATAATTAAAAAGACTACAAAATCAAAGACCGAAAGCTGACTAAACTCTTTCTTTCCTAAAAATCGCAGTAAACAAATTAAATACACATAAACAAATATACTCTTTAATATAATAATTATATATTCCATTGGCACACCCCTAAGGAGGATCGTTATGAAAAAATACTTGACCCCATATCTTTTTACTTTAACATTTATTTTTGGATTATTTATGATCATATCACTATTGATGGTAACCATTACCTATCTGTTGCCATTAAGCAGCGCCACATATAATATGATCATCTTAGTGACGTCTTATATTGTTATTATTGCCGGAAGTTATCTGTTTATTCACTTTGTGCCGTCAAAGCCACTGATTCATACCGTTGTATTTGGGATTATTTATCTCATCATCAGCTATTTGGCATGTAATGGTGTCAGCAGCTTATTGCATTTATTTTTAAAACCGGTCGTATTTATACTATGTTGTGTCATTTGGAGTGTATTTAGTAAAGAGTAAACAAAAAGAGCAGATCACTGCTCATTTTTTTATATCTAATAATTAAAAAGATTCTGTTTATCCCAACATACAAAGCTGTATATTCATATAAATAAAAAAAGAAGTAGGTTATTACTTCACAAGACAGAACAAACAATATAAGTGCGAATAGGTTTGGGAAAAGAATAAGTTTTTAAGTGTCATTAGGTATAAAATAAGGGTAATCATTACAATTACTATGAAGACTCTTTTCCCTTAGAGTTATGAATTGTCTTATAAAATAAATGCCCACTTCTTGACTACGATAATATCATCATCTTTTCGATAACTCAACAATTTGGCAGGTCGTTGCAACAGGAAACGCAAAAACCGTCGAATTAAAAAGTAAAAAGAATGATTTTATAATTCACTAAAAAATAGGATATTTTTTAAGAAACTTTTCAACAAACTCTCTCTTACTTATCTATTCTATTTCTTTATAAAATTTACTCAACTTTTTTTAATTATTTTATTAAAAAAGGGTATTCTATTCAATACCCTCTACCCATTTTGCAATTTTTTACGATAATAATCCGCATTTTTATAGTCTTGATGATATTCGTAATGCTCAATCAGAAATTTATAAATATTATTTCTGCTGTCAACATGCATCGTTGTCTCATGCTTCTTCAAGCAATATAATAGCTTTTGTTCAGCTTTAACACTGTATTTCTTATTCAACATTAATTCTAACCAGTCAATTAAGTATGGAAAGGCAATACCAGAATTCTTAGCCCTTCTTCCTTTATCCAAATATTCTTTACATTGATTTCTTAGGTCAAGTTTGCGACTAGGACTTTCACAATCCATTGCCAGCTTAAAACAGCAATAAGCTGTAATGAAACATAAATCATCGTCAATATCTAATTTCTCAGCAATCTTATAACGTTTGATTGCATTTTCATAATCATTCATCAGATAATATGTCCATGCAATGTTGCGTAGCAAGATATAATCGTAAATATGTACATTATGTTCTTTGGCATATTCTAAAGTGTTTAAATCTTGTTCAAGAGCCAATTCATAATCTTTCATTAATCGTCTACAGTTTGCTTTAGTTATAAATAAAGCAATTAAACGAACCTTATTATTAGAATTATTAGAATAAACGATAGCTTGATCCAAAGTTTTAATTACTGTTTCTGTTTTCCCAAAACAACCATATATAATAGCTTTGACATGAAATAAAAATGAATCGATTAAATCATTTTGTTCAAATTCACTTTCAATAAATTCACAAATATCTAAAGCCTCATTGTATTTTTTGAGAAAATAAAAATAGTTCATCTTAGATATGTAAAATATTTTCTGATAGTAAGGACTAAAATATTTGATTATTTTTTCAAAGACATTAATATATTTCTTAACAAATTCCATTTCAATATTTTTCACAGAGTATACAAATAATTTGATTAGCATAAACATTGGATAAGCAACAGATTTGACAATCTTACTAGACGGTGTTTCAAACCATTCTTTAGGATACTCTTCAAATATTCTATAAAAAATCAATAAATATACCAGTTCTTTTGATAACTCTATAAAGTCATTTAATGGCTCCTCACCTAAAGATAAATCAATATCGAAACGCTCTTCCAATAATTTTATATTATCCTCTGAAGCCATTATTATTCCATTTTCGATTCTACTCAAATTACTTTTACTCATTAAAATTTGATTTGATAATGCTAAGCCGGTTAACCCCGCTTCCCTTCGTTTAAATATAATAAAAATTCGTTCGTTATAAGTTAAAGTTCTCATTGGTTTCTTCCTTTTTTATATTTGATATTATCAAATAATTTAACAATTTAATGTTAAAACATACAGTATGTTTAACTCATATATAGTTATATTATATATTATTTAGAGAAACTTATCTATACAACAAACTGCAATTATTATTTATGCAACTCTTAATCATCAGATAATAATAAAGTTAATTTTTCTTCATAAAAAGATACTTTATCCCATTCTTGATGAACAGAATAATGGTCAATCAGCAAAATATAAATATTCTTTATACTGTCTATATGCATTGTTTCTTTAAATTTTCGTAAACAATACAATAATTTCTGTTCAGCTTTTTTACTATATCTCTTATTAAGCATAAGTTCAAGCCAATCTAACAAATAGGGAAAAGATACTCCTGAATTTTTAGCCCGCCTTCCCCTCAATAAATATTCCTCACATTGCTTTCTTAAGCCTAAACGATAACTACAAAGTGCTTTCATAAAACATAAATCATTATCTATATCATATGTCTCAGCAATACTATAATATTTTAATGCACTTACATAATCTTTTAATAAATAATATGTCCAAGCAATATTTCTATTTAGAATATAATCATATATATGAACATTATGACCATCACTATATTCAATAGTTTCCTGATCAATGATCAGTGCTTGTTTATACTCACCTCTTAAACGTTTATAATTTGCTTTTGTAATATTTAATGCAATTTTTCTAACAATATTATTTGTTTTCATTGAATAAAATATTGCTTCGTCCAACGTTTTTAATGTCATTATCTTTTTTCCAAGGCATCCATAAGTTATGGCTTTAATATGATATAAATATGAATCTAGCAATTCATCATGGCTATAATTTTCTTCTATAAAGTCACACAATAATATTGCATCTTCATAATTTTTATTAAAATACTCAAAATTCACCTTTGACATATAAAATAATCTACAATGTTTTTCATCAAGATAAGGTGTCAGCCTTTCAAATACATCTAAATATTTACCAACAAATTTATGCTCAATATTTTTTACTGAATAAACAAATAATCTAATTAACATAAAATAAGGGTATGCAACTGACTTAAGCACATTATTATGTGTACATTCTAATTTATCCTTAGAATATTCATCAAAAAGTTTATAAAAAATCAACATATTTATGATTCTATCAGCTACCACATTGTATTCGTTTAAATATCTTTCTCCCAATGAAAAGTTAATAGAGAATCGCTCCTCTAATAATTTCTCATTTTCATCAGAAACCATTATTTTGCCATTCTCTATTCTACTGAGATTACTTTTACTCATATGGAGTTGATCTGCTAACTGACTAACGGTCAATCCACACTCTCTTCTTTTAAATATAATTAAGAGTCTTTCGTTAAAAGTTAAATTTCTCATTATTAACCTAAAGGTCCTTCTCCATTGTCAAGTGGCTTAATAGTACCGTCATCATGTGTATGTGTACATCCTGCTCCTGTTTCTTCGTTGTATCCACATTCAGCATCATGTTGATGATCACATGGAATACCACGGATAGGATCAAAACTACATACTCCCAATACTAAAGCTACGACTGCTAGATTTCTCAATAATTTCTTCATATCATTTTCCTCCTCAAAATAATTTTACGACTAGATTATATATTATAACCAAAAATTTATCTATAGCTTATTGTAGAAACTTGACAAAAGTGCAACGATAAAATCAAAAACTATTAAATGAGATCAAGTTTTGTTTAACAATATCAACAAATAAAATAAGAGGTTAATGATTGGAAATCATTTCACCCCTTATTTTGGTTATATTTTAGAA
Organism: Beduini massiliensis; assembly: GCF_000829905.1. Taxonomy (GTDB): domain Bacteria; phylum Bacillota_I; class Bacilli_A; order Erysipelotrichales; family Coprobacillaceae; genus Beduini; species Beduini massiliensis. The sequence goes on along the minus strand of NZ_CDPP01000003.1, from coordinate 43,298 downwards.
ACTATTTTAGGTTAACTCTTGTATATACAACGTCCATTCAGATAAGTTGCAAGTACTTTTATATCTTTAATTTTAAAAGCATCTGTCTTAAATGGAGACTGTTCTAAAACAACGAAATCAGCTGCTTTTCCGGCTTCTATTGACCCTTTTAAATTTTCTTCAAAAGAGGCATAGGCTCCATGAATTGTGAAAGATTGTATTGCTTCTTCGACATTCAAAGCTTGATCGGGAATATAAGGCCCTTGTCCATGAGTTGAACAACGAGTAACAGCACACTGCATCCCTTTTAACACGTCAGGCAGTTCTACCGGACAATCTGAACCGTTTGAAGCATGACTGACATCAAATAACGTTTTGAATGCATAGCTTGTTTGTGCACGTTCATGTCCTACACGATCTTCTACGATCATAATATCGTAATCTAAGAAGATGGATTGTATATACGCCTGAAGTTCCAATTCTTTAAATTTATCTAAAATATCAGGTCGAGTAATTTGACAATGAACAATACCATGACGATGATCTGTTCGCGGATGTCTTGTCAAAGTTCTTTCATATGCTTCAATAATCATATCTGCTGATTTATCTCCAATTGAATGGATGGCAACCTGCATTCCATGACTTGATGCATAATCTACCATTTCATTTAATTCATCTTGAGTAAATACCTGAACTCCGGTACGTGAGGGATCATCTGCATAAGGAACAGACATTAAGGCAGTCCTAGCACCTAAGGAACCGTCAGCCATCAGCTTTAATGGACCAATTTTGAAGTATTCTGTCCCTATTCCGGTATTATAGCCGTCATTTAAAAATTCTTTTAAGGTGTCAAGTTTAGTAAAATGGGATTGTTCATAAAGTTTTATTGTCATCTTGTTTTCTTCATCTAATTCTTTAAATGCCTGAAGAATATCTTTATAGTTTTCAAAAACAATTAAATCATCGGATTGTGCAGATGTAATGCCATATGTGTTCAATGCATGAAACGCTTTAACAAGCATTGTTTTTATTTCTTCTACTGTAGGTTGTGGTACTTTACTGTAAATAAGATTTAAAGCATTTTCTTTAAACACACCATTCAACTGATTATCAACGACTTCAAACTCTCCTCCAACAACAGGTTCCATATCTGGTGTTAATCCTAAAAGTTCAATTGCTTTTGAATTGCATACTAAAACATGACCACAGGCACGAGTGATTAAAATAGGGTGTTGTGTAGACACTAAATCAAGATCATAGCGAGTGGGAAAACGATGAACATCACTAAAGAAATCATGATTCCACCCTCTCCCTTTCACCCAGTTGCCTTCAGGAATATGGTTCTTTTCAATATAAGTCTTTAAACATTCTAATACGTCACTAAGCGATGTAGTCGCATTGGCTAAGTTTGCCATATTCAATGTATATCCAAAATTCAAAACATGCATATGACTGTCATTAAATCCTGCAGTGACAAATTTATTTTTAAGATCAATAACGGCTGAGGCTTCATCAGCATGACGCAAAGCTTCTTCATTAGTTCCAGCGTAAAGGAATTGATCATCCTGTACGACAAAGGCTTCACAGAAACCTTGAGTAACGGTATAGACCTCTCCATTGATATAAATTGTTTTCATGATCTGCTCTCCTTTATATTCAATCTACTTAAATTTTAGCGTATTTTAATATAAACTGCCAGTAATTTATGTTTTATCATACGTTTACACACTAAAAAAGCACATTGCTGTGCTTAAATCTTTATAACAATTCATTATCTAACAAAGATAAAATAACCTGTGCAGCCTGACTTGAGGCTTTTTCTTCGTTTTCTTCATAAGTGTCAACAGCTTCATTTCCTGCTTCATCACTGGCACAACGAATAATTAATAACGGAATATCTTCTAATTGACATACTTGTCCGATCGCCGCACTTTCCATATCAACCATTTCTGCCTGATAAGTTTTTGCCAAAAGATTGGCTTTTGCTTCATCAGCAATAAAACTGTCTCCGCTTATAATACGTCCCGTTTTGGCAGTAATTCCCATTGTTTCGATATGTTTCAAGGTTTTATCCACTAATCCCTTATCACATTGAAAAACGCTTAAATAGGGCGGAAATTCAATCATTTGCTGGGGATCAACATCATGATAAGTTACCTCTTTTGCAACAACAAGATCCAGGGGATGTATATTGTTTCCAATTCCTCCGGCAATCCCGCTGTGGAGAATGCACTGAGGCTGCTTCGTATCAATCAAATGTTTTGTACAGTAAGCAGCATTGACTTTACCACAACTTGTGATTGCAAGATAAATTTCATATTTTTTATAGTATCCAAAATAAATCTTTAATCCATGGTTATCACTTTGTTCAACTAACCCAAAGTGTTTAATATAATCGATTGCTTCAATAGTTAAAGCGGTTATAATTCCGATTTTCATCCTCTTCTCCTTTTAAAAAAAGCGGTCATTTAAAATGAACCGCTTAGAATTTTAAGTTTCTTGGTGTACGTGGATAAGGCAGTACATCACGAATGTTTTGAACTCCGGTAATATACATCACTAAACGTTCAAACCCTAATCCGAATCCGGCATGTTTAACCCCACCGTATCTTCTTAAATCCATATACCATTGTAATGATTCCTGATCTACACCCATTTCATCCATACGTGCAGCTAAAACGTCGTAGCGTTCTTCTCTTTGACTTCCGCCAACTAATTCTCCGATACCCGGAACTAATAAATCCGCTGCCGCCACTGTCTTTCCATCATCGTTGACACGCATATAGAAAGCTTTGATATCTTTTGGATAATCTTTTAAGAATACCGGACCTTTAACAACTTCACTGCATAAATATACTTCATGTTCACTGGCAAGATCAATTCCCCATTCTACTGGATATTCAAATTTCTTACCAGATTTAATTAAAATATCTACTGCATCACTATAGCTTAAACGTTTAAATTCAGAGTTTAAAACATGGGTCAAGCGATCCAATAATGTCTTATCGATAAATTGGTTTAAGAATTCCATTTCTGCGGCTCCGTTGTCCAATACATATTGAATACAATATTTTACCATATCTTCAATAAGATCCATATCATCATCCAAATCAGCAAACGCAATTTCCGGTTCAATCATCCAGAATTCACTGGCATGGCGGCTGGTATTAGAGATTTCTGCTCTGAAAGTTGGTCCGAATGTATAAACATCTCTAAATGCTAAGGCAAAAGATTCGACATGTAATTGTCCTGAAACTGTTAAAGAGGCTTTCTTTCCAAAGAAATCATCTTCATAGTTACCATCATTTCGAGTTGTCACGGTGAAAGTTTCTCCTGCTCCTTCAGCATCGTTTCCGGTAATAATTGGAGCGTGAATATAGACAAATCCTTGATCTTGGAAAAATTCGTGGATTGCCATTGCAAGTAATGAACGGATTCTAAACACAGCCATAAATGTATTGGTACGAGGTCTTAAATGTGGCATCTCTCTTAAATACTCCATACTATGGCGTTTCTTTTGCAGCGGATAATCTTCATCACAATCTCCTTCGATCGTGATTTCAGTAGCTTCGATTTCGAATGGTTGTTTTGCGTCCGGTGTCAGCTTGAATTTACCTAAAACTTTTAAAGCTGCTCCGGTTTTTACTTTTTTAATTTCATCAAAGTTTTTTAAACTTTCTTCTAAATAAACAATTTGTGCATTTTTAAAATATGTTCCATCATTTAATGCAATAAATCCTACTTTCCCATTATCACGATTTGTACGTACCCATCCTTCGATTTCAACGTATTCCAATGATTCACTTTCTACGATATTTCCTGAAATGACCATTTCATATAACTCTCTGATTGTTTCAAACTCAAACATGGTTTCTTCCTCCTTTGTAAATAAAAAAGTCGCTCCTAAAAAGGAACGACTAAGCGCGGTACCATCCTTACTTCATCTTTGAATAAGATGCTCTCTAAGCTTTAACGCCGCTAAGCGAGATAGTCTACTCACATTTCTCCTACCTAGTTCATTGAGTGTTACATAGCATCTAAGTGTTTTGCTTTCACCATCCAAAACTCGCTTAATAAAAGTTGATGTATGCTCTCAAATCATTACTTGTACCTATATTATTACCATCTTCCTAAATATTTATCAATACTTTTTTTACAATTCCTCTTCTGCTTCATCGTTTAGATGCATTTTGATTGCTAATTCCTGAATAGCGACAACCACATCCACTGTTTGCACCTCAACTCCGGGACGCACAGTAAAATGTGTATGTGTGAAATCAACGATTCCTTTAATTCCCAAATCCATCAAACGATTGACTGTTTCTTGTACATTTTGTGAAATTGCCAAGATCGCAATTTTACATCCTTTAGGGAAGTTTCCTTCCAAATCATCAATATTATAAAGTTTTACTCCGAATCTTTCTCCCATTTTATTTGGATCTAAATCAAAAGCACATACAATTTGTCCCACTGTGTACTGCCAGCGATTATACTTTAAAATGGCACTTCCTAAATTTCCTACCCCTATTAAGATAATAGGTTCATGTAATCCTAATCCTAACACTTCGTTAAAGATATCGATCAAATGCTTGACATCATACCCTTTTCCTCGGCGTCCTAAATTCTCTGTTTTAGAGAGATACGTAAAATCACGTCGGATCGTTGTATCTTGAATCCCTGTGGCTTCATAAAGTTCACTTGATAGAAACACTTCTTTTCCTTCATGCTGCATTTTACGCAGTGCTTTTAGATAAATAGGATATCTTGACATGGTGGCTTTCGATATTTTTGGCATTTTTTTATCCATCAAATCATCCTTTCTTCCTCTATTTTACCTAAATTCTATAGTTCTTACAACACCAAACTTGGTCTTGCACTCAGCTTTAGGTCTGCAAAGCACTTTTGATCGTACATATAGCTTCCTGCCATAGCGATCATGGCAGCGTTATCCGTACAGCACCATAATGGCGGCAAAATAAGTTCAATAGGTTCTTTTTCAAAAGCCGTGGTCAAATCGGCTCTTAATTTAGAGTTAGCACTTACCCCACCGGCAACAATGACCTGTTTAACATCATAAGCCTTGGCGGCACGTAATGTCTTACTGACTAATATTCCCAGTGCCGCTTCTTGAAAAGAACATGATAAATCTTCTTTGTTCACTTCTTCATGGCGCTGATCCATTTTATGTACCAGATTGATTACCGCTGACTTTAATCCGCTGTAAGAAAAATTATAGGTATCGTCATCTAATGGTCTAGGCAATGGATAAATCGGCTTGCCATGTTTAGCTAAACGATCAATTTCCGGTCCGCCCGGATACGGCACATGAATGACACGGCCAACCTTATCATAGGCTTCTCCAATAGCATCATCCAAAGTTGTTCCGATAATCTCAAACTGAAGATGGTCACGCATGTAGACAAGTTCAGTATGTCCCCCGGAAACAACCAGTGCCATCAATGGGAATTTCAATTCACTGACTAACTGATTAGCATAGATATGCCCGGCAATATGATGAACCCCAATTAAAGGCTTGTCAAAGGCATAAGCTAACGTTTTTGCAGCTTGCATCCCAACATGTAAAGAGCCGATCAATCCCGGTCCGCGAGTAACTGCAATCGCATCGATTTGCTCCATCGTCACCTCTGCTTTAGCCAATGCTTCTTTAATAACATAAGAAATATTTTCAACGTGCATACGACTGGCTAATTCAGGCACAACTCCTCCATAAAGTTTATGAGTGGCAATTTGGGTGGAGACAACATTTGCCAGTAATTCTTTTTTATCTTTTAAAATAGCTGCTGCGGTTTCATCACAGCTTGATTCAATCGCAAGGATAATCGCCATTATTGTTTCACCTCTTTCATCATTAAATGTGCATCCTCAATAGGATCTGTATAATAATTCTTTCTCACTGATACCTGCTTAAAGCCAAAAGATTCATATAATGAAATAGCCGGTATATTGCTGAAACGAACTTCTAAGGTAAAGATAGGAGCATTATTCTTCACTCCATCTTCTAAACAATATGCAACGAGCTGTTTGGCATACCCACAGCGCTGATATCGTTTTCCGACTGCTACATTGGTAATCTCGACATAAGGATTTTTGATCCAATAGCCAATATAGCCTACGATTTCATCCTCTATACTTAAAACAACATAGGTAGCGAATGGATTTTGAGTAAGTTCAAATAAGAAGTCTTCTTCTTTCCAAGGACTGCTGAACAGTTCTTTTTCTAATGCCAAGATCAAAGGTAAATCTTCCGCCTGCATCTTCCTCAACATTGTTTCTTTGCCTCCACCCCTTTGATATAAGTTGGAACTAAACAGTCACAATCTTCAATATAAGGTGCTTTTCTGCTTAATAAATAGAGATTGTCACATAAAGGAATCTCATCGACTAAAGCTACTATAGGAAAATCAGGATGTTCATTTTTAAATGTTTCAAAAACTTCTGCTTCCATTAAAGTATCTTCCATTAACGGTTCTCCGTTTTCATACATGCCTACATAGAATTTATTTCCTCTGGCATCAATGATTGAGATTGCCTTTTGATCACCCGCAAGCATCGCTAAAGAAGAGATTGCCTTTAAACGAATTGGCATGACTGCACTTAATGTTTTCGCTATAGTCATTGCAATACGAACTCCGGTATAAGAGCCCGGGCCTAAAGAAACAACCATTTCACCGATATCTTTCATTTGCCAATGCTGTCCGTCCATCAAATCCTTTAATACCGGAATCGCAAGTTCAGACTGCTGTTTCAATGCTTCCAACTGACGACAGGCTCTCAGCATGCCATCTTCATATAATGCAATCGCTAAATAATGATTCGATGTATCCATCACGATCGTTCTCATGCGAGCACCTCCTTACATAATGTTTCATAAGCCAATCCATGTGGGATAAATTCAATAGTTCGTGTTTGTTCGTCTATATATTGAAGGTTGATCTCCAAATATTCTTCTGGAATATCTTCCTGCATATATATTGGCCATTCAATGACACTAAGGGCATCACTGTCAATATATTCTCCAAATCCCAAATCTTCATAGCCATCTTCCAAGCGATAAGCATCAAAATGATACAACGGAAGACGTCCGCTGTGATACTCTTTTAATATCGTAAAAGTAGGAGAATTGACAATCTCTTTTACTCCTAAGCCTTTCGCAAGTCCCTTTGTAAAGGTGGTTTTGCCGGCACCGAGATCTCCTGTTAATAAGATGACAGCATGTCCGTTGATTGCCTGTCCTAATTTTAATGCGATACTATTTGTCTCTTCTACACTATTGAGAGTTACTTTATACATATTATCACCCACCTCATTTTAACAAGTTTTATAAAAGAAAAAAAGTAGAATACCACTACTTTTCCTTCCGTTTAAATTCCTGATACACATGATACCAATGTTCACTAAATCCATGCTTGAAAGGCCCACTGGATGTTTTTGCCATCTCGATCAGCTCTTCTAACTGTGACCTCAAAATAATATCTAATTCATCAGGATAATGCATTTTGCGCTGATGTTGACGGTACTCCTCTTCATCCAGCACTTTGTATTTACAATCAGGAAAAACTTTTAGATCCAGATCATAGTCAATATATTTTATTGCTTCTCCATCCCAAAGACTGGGACTGGCTAAATTACAATAGAAATATACTCCATTATTCCTTATCATACAAATTACATTATACCATTCATGGTTAGGAAAATAACAGATTGCTGGTTCCCTCGTACACCAGACTCTACCATCCGCTTCTGTCACCAATGTTTTGACATTGATGACAATCGTATGATCCTCATTTGCATCAAGAACTAAACCTTTAGACCAACTGCGATGAATCTTTCCATCATGTTTATAACTGTGGATAAGCACTTCATCCCCTAATTTAGGTTTATTCATGACCTGCCTTCTTTCTATAACGTAAATATTATACACAATTTACAGATAAATAGATAGTCTCAATTTTATTTATCGAAGATGGTTCTTAAAAAACAAAAAAATGGTCCCGGATATACAGTTTCATCAAGGTGTATTCCACCATTTGCCGATAGTCGGAACTTTCCTTTTCTTTTATATTCTTTATTTTCTGCATATCTTCTTCCATTTTTTGTTTTAAATTCGTGTAATAACTCGAATACACGCTTATTTTAACAAAGGCAAAATGAAAAAACTGTCGAAACAACGTAACAATTCAAAGATATTTGATAAATTTAATACGTTTTTAGTATTCCTTAGGTTATTTCCTCTTATCCCGTTTTCTGCCTTTGTGCTTCTTTTAGTTTTCATCCCCATGATTCCCTACTAAAAAAAGACTTTATTATTAGTTTTGTCCCTCTCACCTCCACGGTATCATTCTAACAGAAGTTTATGTTTCGATAAATAGGTAAGTGTGTCTACACATTTCTTCCTTATTTGTGTTTTTATTTGAATATCTTGTCAGATTATGTCTAAAAAATTTATTTATGTATTAAAAAAAGCAACTTTATGATAAAGTTGCTTTTTCAACTCATTTAGGGAAGCAGATTTTGAATTTCACATTTTTACTCCGTTTGACCCACTGTTTACTGCATAAATCCCCTAAATTTCATTACTTATTTCCATTACCCCCTCATTATAGCAAATCTCACTATGAATGATAGTGGCAGGTGTGTATAAACACTACAGCTTGACAACCTTCTTTAATTTTGGTAATAAAATCATCACTAAAACGAAACAAACCGCTAAAGTTGCCAGATTATAAGGTAAATTATAGATAAAAGAATACCAATATTTACTCATACCGGCTGGAGTATTTTGATAAAAAAGGAATACTCCGGAAAAATAATGGGATAAAAATTTCAGTACCATTGCAAAACCAATTCCGATTGGCAGCTCCCAGCCATTTTTTAAACGTACATTTTTAATGATGGCGGCTAATCCGCATACGCCAAAAGGAATAACATAATCTAAAGCAACAGACCACCATCCCCAAAAAGTGGCGATACCGACTGCGAATAAAACAACCGAAGACCCGATACCGACAATGATGCCGCCTTTAACCCCTAAAAGGTACGACGCTAAAAAGATTGCGATCAACGAAAATGAAACATTTCCGCCAAAAGGCATTCCCGGTATTGCGCGATTGACAAATTCCATAGCGACTTCTAAGGCGATGAACATTGCAATATAGCTCATCCATAATACTTTTTTGTTTTTCATACTTTCTCTCCTATCTTTAAATAATGCCATCGCCAAATAAAAAAGCTTTCCACCATGGGAAAGCCAATAGATCCTATTTAGCTCTCTCTACGCTGGTATTATCCAGTATCAGATTCTAAGGGTTGAACATAGTTCTCTCAGCAGATGCACCCCTGGCACGTATTATGATAGAGCCAATGAACCAAAATAGCAAGTTTTTTTATTCAAATGATAAAGAGAAATCAACTTATCTGAATAGGTAAGTATTCATCGTTAAGTTTGCCATTGCATCATATAAACACCAATAGGATATCACAAATTCCAAAACTAAAAAAAGCACAACAGGTATACTGTCATGCCTGTCCCCTTACTAAGAAGGAACGTTCTTTGATTATTGATAAAATAAAGCTGAATTCGATGCAGACTAGAAACACTGTAATTCAAGAGAAATGATCATAATGCACATTAAATATGTTCAATGGTGTTTAAGTTGAACTGTACAATTTCCTCAAAAGTTTGTCTTTCATTTTGGCTTTTAAAGACTCTTTTGGGAATTAACGTATATATTCGTGGTCTTTGAATTAAGTAATAAAAATCATCGTTCTCCTTTAGCACAGAATAAATGTTCCACTTCATTTCCGATGCAATGCTTGGGGTTTTAAAATAAAGAGAATCTTTTGAGAATGTCAGCGTATATTCTTCATGATATTTCTTCGTTTGTTTGAATCTAAGGATAGGCAATAAAAAATATACATAGCATCCCATTGCCGTTACAATAATGACTGTCCCAAATAGGATAATACTAAACAGGCTAAACGAAGAAACCAACATGTATACGATCGAAAACACCAAAAATAAAGCTGCTAAAGCAAGATCATATTTATGTAAGATTTTATCAGCGATCAAATATTGCCTTTCCGCTTGTACATATTCTTTTTGAGTATATTGAAATTTTAATTCTACTGTTTCCAAAAAAATACCTCCATTCATTATATTACACTCTTCCACTGCCCCTCATCCGCCAAAAATGAACAGCCTTTTCTATACTCTAACTTCAATCTGCCAATGCTGTCAAGATATTCATGTATTTTCATATTGCTGCCTAAATCTTTATGGAATCGCCCGCCGCTCATTCTAAAACAAACAAGATTAAAACGCTCTCCCTTCATCCATATTTCCTATACGTTTAATAAAAATGATAGAAAAAATAAAAACTTAATAGATTGCTTTTTTATAGGCGGCTTGTTAAATAATTAACACATTTTAGTATGGTCTTTTCTTATAAATAGGCATATAATAGAATTGATTTTAAAAAAAGGGGTGTATTTATGGCAAAAATTATTTCTGTTAATGCAGGAAGTTCATCATTAAAATTCCGTTTATTTGAAATGGATGACGAAACTCCGATCACTTCTGGGGTTATCGAAAGAATCGGATTTGACGATGCGATCTTCACAATCAAATATAACGGTGAAAAAGACGTAAAAACCTTACCAATCAAAGATCATAAAGTAGCCGTACAGTTGTTATTGGAAGCTTTGATTGATAAAAAAATTGTAAATTCATTAGACGAAATCAAAGGGGTAGGTCACCGTGTCGTTCATGGTGGAGAATACTTCAGTTCTTCTGCTATCTTTGATCAAGATACAGCTGATAAGATCGATGCGATCAGAGCGTTGGCACCTTTACATAACCCAGCACATTTAACTGGTTATTATGCATTTAAAGAAGCCATTCCAACTGCTGGAGCAGTTGCGGTATTTGATACAGCGTTCCACCAAACGATGGAGCCAAGTTCATATATCTATCCAATTCCATATAAATATTACACTGAAAACAAAGTAAGAAAATACGGGGCACATGGGACTAGCCACTTCTATGTATCACAAAAAGTAATTGAAAAATTAGGAAATCCAGAACATTCAAAAATCATTGTTTGTCATTTAGGTGCAGGCGGAAGTTTAAGTGCGGTTAAAGATGGAAAGTCAATCAATACTTCAATGGGATTAACCCCATTAGCGGGAATTATGATGGGAACACGTTCTGGTGACGTTGATCCTTCTATTATCTCTTATATTTGTGAACAAACAAATATTTCTGTAGAAGAAATGATTGATATTTTGAATAAACAATCTGGTCTATTAGGGGTTTCCGGAGTGTCAAGTGACTTTAGAGATGTTGAAAAGGCAATGCAGGAAGGTAATGAAAGAGCTAAATTGGCAAGACAGATTTTCGTAAGACGTGTCGCTGATTATATCGGACGTTACTTCGTTCAAATGGGCGGATGTGATGCTATTGCTTTTACAGCCGGAATCGGTGAAAACTCATTCAGTGGTCGTCATGATATCTTAGAAGCAATCAAAGAAGCTTTAGGTATTCAAATCAATGAAGACATCAACCATGAAGCCATCGGAGAAGAAGCATTGATCAGTACACCTGAATCAAAGATTAAAGTATTTGTTATTCCTACAGATGAAGAATTAGTCATCGCTAGAGATACGAAACGTTTATTAAACTTATAATAAAAAGAGCCTTGGCTCTTTTTTTATTTCAGTAAATTATTTTCCACAAATTCTTTTATCACTTCCCGATCGGTAAAAACAGGACAAAACGGTTTTCTTAAATCTAATCGCTGCATATCAATAGAACGTATATCACTAAGTTGTATTCTGCTTTTTAATCTTTTCCCATAATATTCAATTTCTATATCCATCTCAAACTGAGGATGGCACGGTTTAGAATCTTTTTTTATAGATGTACTCGGAATAACTAATGCTTTATATCCCAAATCTTTTAGTACATAGCACCAATGACCATCCATCAGTTCTTTTGGGAATCCACGTCCAATATTGAAGTATGCCATTTGATGTTCCTTAGGGCGATCATGCAGACGATAGTAAGTGCTGGCGCTTTCACCCGAACCTTTAGGGACAAGATTACAGTAAAAATACTCTAATTGATTGGTTAAATGCAGCAGTGAACAACAATATTTTTCAACATCATACATACCTGTTTCTTTAATATGAGATAGGGATTTACTGATTTCAAATAAATCTTCATTCATACCCATAAAATCATCCTCCTAATTCACTATTCATAATTTTTCTCTTATTTACTACACTTTCAGTATTCACTCTTTTTCCGATTTCATTCATATCTTTCCAAAAGTAAATTCCCAAGAATTCTTCAAAAAACGATTCAATCCTTAACTTTCTTTCTATATTAGTAAATAATTCCTGTTATAAAATGACTTTAAAAATTTATTTTTATAAGAAACAGTGTTATAATGTTGTACAGGAGGGCAAAGTTATGACAAAAGTAGATTTAAGTGGTTATGCAAAAAAATTTGAGGATGATGTGACATCTTTCAACGATTATGAAGCGACAGATTATGTACGCTCATTAAAAAACGAGGGGTTGCTTGATGAAGCGATTGAAGTTGGCAGTACTTTCCGTTCAATGTGCCCAAACTTAAAAGGATATATCAACCAATATGGATATGCCTTATACAATAAACATATCAATATCCCGGTAAATAAAATTTCTGAAAATGAATTTCTATTCTTCAGTTTTGCCAATGATATTTTGGGAATGTGCAAACAAGAGAAGTACTCTCCGTATGAAGTCACTGTCAATCGTATGATTAAGTACATTACTTCACAAAATCCGATCAACTATGACAAGTATCTTGAAACATTAAAATTGTTAGATCCAAAGTTATTATCGGATCAGCCATTGCTGATTAAAGAAAGAAATCAGGAAGGGGAATCGCCATTAGAAAGATGGTATCGCCAAATGGTTAAAGTCCATTATGATATGAAAAACTACAAGGATTGTATCACTTATGCAAATAATGCATTAGCAATGATCCACAATTTCCATTATCGTAATTTACAATGGATCAAGTATTATCGTGCATGCAGTCAAGTCGCTTTAGGCAACTATGAAGAAGGTCAGCGTGATTTCTTGGCATTGCAGGGACAAATCAGAGATATTAATTTCTATGAAGTGCTTTACACAACGTATTCTTCATTAAATGATGATAAGAAAGCTAACACATTCTTGCTTTATGACCTCTATCAAAGCGGCTATGATGTAAGCAAAATCGGTTTATTTGAAAATCTATTAAAGGCATGTCAGAAAGCGGAATATACTGCTTTAGCTGATCTTGTTTCTTTATTCTTAAAGAAGATGGAAAAAGAAGCAGGAAAAATCTCAGAAATTGAAAATGATCCTTATGCCAATGAAGACAGCGGAATCATTTATGATCGTATGATGGAAGAATTGACAGCTCATTTAGATAAGCTTGTGGAACGTGTTCAAGGTAAAGTCATTTACTACAATAAAGAAAAACAATTCGGAAACATCAAGACACCTCAAGATGATACGATTTTCTTTAGACAAGCAGATTATATATATGATGAAGAAGTACAAAAATATGATGTTGTGGAGTATACGGTAATACCGGCATATGACCGTAAAAAAGATGAACAAACAAGTCGTGCAGTGTTATTGACACTTGAATATTCAGACTAAAAAGAAGGGGCCCACCCCTTCTTTTATTTATAGTAATTATTTTTTATTAAAAATGCTTTCATCTTACTTACCGAATAATCGCTAATGACATGTTCGATCAAGCAGGCATCTTCACTTGCCTGTTCTTCTTCTATTTCCAACACCTTTTCAAATAATAATTGAATGACATGGTGTTTTTCACATATAAATTTAGCTTTTTCTTCACCCGCAGGAGTAAGTAGGATATCATGATATTTCTCATTAATCACAAGCCCATATTCAGCTAATACGTTCATGGCATTATTCACGCTTGCTTTGCTTACATTTTTCTTTTTAGCAATATCACTGACTCTGGCTTTTTTGCCGTTTTGCTGGAACTCATAGATGATTTCCAAATAATTTTCCATTGCGATTGTAATTTCGCCCATAATATCACTCCTTGTGCTTAGAATACCATATTTTTAAACGTTCTACAAGTTTCACTCTTTTTTTATTTATGGCATATTCTATAGGGAACGGAGGAAAATATGGGACAACTACTTGCTTTACCCGCTTTACTGATTGTATTTCTATGCTCATTATTTAACTGGTTTTCGACTTTTCTTGGCTCAACCCTGGTCTATTTAGTGAATGAACATCATCACAAGCTTAATGAAATTGCTTTGGGAAGTTCATCGGGTATCATGATTGCCGCTACTTTCTTTTCTTTATTAATGCCTGCAATCGATTTATTAGAAGGACAGCCAAAATATTTTCTAGGTTTTTTACCGGTCGCTTTTATGGTCGGTGCGATCTTTGTCGGTTTGATGGATCGTTATTTGCCGCATGAACATCTTTTGACCCACGAAACGGAAGGAAGATCATCACATTTTTCCAGAGCAAAGCTGTTAATGTTTGCCATGACACTGCACAATATTCCCGAGGGTCTTGCAGTAGGCGTAGCTTTTGCAAACCCTAATCCGGAAGCACGAATCGCCGCATTGATCCTCTCTATTGGGATCGGAATTCAGAACTTCCCTGAAGGATTAGCCATTTCTTTACCGATGCATCAAGCCGGAACCTCAAAATTTAAGGCCATGATGTATGGGCAATATTCAGCAATGGTCGAGGTACCGGCCGCATTGCTGGGATATTTAGCCGCAACTATTTTCAGTTCAATTCTTCCTTACGCCCTAGCCTTTGCCGGTGGTGCTATGTTGTTTGTGGTCGTTGAAGAGTTAATTCCCGAAAGCAAAAAGAATGACGCAACAATCCTAGGATCGCTTACCTGTATGATGGGATTTATTATTATGATGGCTCTCGATATCTTACTAGGATAAACCATATAAAAGAACTGATTTTTTAAGGTCAGTTCTTTTATATCCATTAGATTGGTAAGTAAATACATAGTTTAACCTTTATCCAATAAACGTGGATACGTGTAATCAATGAAAAATGCACCAAGCGGAGCTGTAATGAGAATAGCCAAAACGGCAACAGTGAATACAATATTGCCACACCCTAATCCCATAGCCAAAGGCACACCGCCAATAGCGGCTTGTACTGTTGCTTTTGGTGTATACGCAATCATACAAAATAAGCGTTCTTTTTTATTTAATTTGGTTTTTATCAAACAGAGCCAAACCCCGAACATTCTAAAGATAAGGACAGCCAAAATTAGAATTATCGCCATTTTCCCCGCTGACAATGCATATTTTAGATCAACCGTTGCGCCTACTAAAACAAAAAGCATAATTTCCGACACTACCCATAGCTTATTAAATTTTGCGGATAATCGTAAAGCAACCTGACTATAACGATTTTGTAAAGTAGTTCCCATACTCATAATCGCAATCAAAGCTGAAAAAGGAATAACCTTTGAAAATCGATCCTCAAGACTCACCAATATAAAGGCAAGACATAACAATATCATTACTTTTACTGTATCACGGATATGAATAATTTTAAAATATTTAGTAAGGATTCTGCCGACCATCATACCGATCCATGCGCCTATAACGATGGAAACAGGTATATGAATGAGATGCATGATGGATACTGCTTCTCCTTGAGCAAGACTCGTAAAAGCCGAAAATATAACAATCACAAAAACATCATCTACCGATGCCCCGGCTAGGATCAGCTGAGGAATCCTATTTTTAGCCCCATAGCCCTCCTCCATCAGTTTGAGCATCTTAGGGACGATGACAGCAGGAGAAACAGCCGCTACAACGGCTCCCATAATAGCCGCATCTAATAAAGAGATACCTAATAATTTTGGTGCTAAGACCATCATGCCCAACATTTCAAAACAAGCCGGGATGAAGCACATCAATATTGCGGGTCTTCCAACTTTCTTTAAATCATCGAGATCTAATGATAATCCTGCCCTCATCAAAATAATGATTAAGGCAATTCTTCTTAAATCTGAAGACATACTAAGAATCGAACTATCAATGCCATTCAACATATAAGGTCCAAGGAATACCCCGGTGAAAAGCATTCCCATCAAACTAGGTAATCTCATCCGTTTACAGAGCCACCCCATAAACATCCCAAACATTAAAATATAAGCAATACTTAACAGCATATAATCTCCTCCTTCGACAAAAAAAGCTAATGCACCCTACATTATAAAATGTAGAAGTCATTAGCTTTTAAGCAGTTTTAGTTTCATCACTATGGGAGAACTTCATTCCCATAGAAAGTATAAAATTTAATCAAAGGTTTGTCAATAAAAAATAAGTTCATTGTAATTTAAGGAATTATCATATCATAGAATTGACATTTTCCTGGGAAATATTACAAATTTTTATACACATATACCGACTATGTGAAGTTTATAATGCATGCAGAACAGCCATTAATTCATTCAAATCTTTCGCGATATAATCTGCTTGGTATTCTTTCATTTCCTCTAAATCACCATAACCATATAAAACGCCGACCGCTTTCAATTTATTTTGATGTGCTCCGACAATATCATGCTGACGATCCCCTATCATCACAGCCGTATTGGGATCCGTAATCTTTAATTGATCTAATGCATAGGCAATGACATCTCCCTTTTTAGAACGACTGCTGTCCATCGTAGCACCGCAGATCTTAGTAAAATAATGGGATAAGTGAAAATGCTCCAAGATCTTTTCAGCGAATGTTTCGGGTTTACTTGTTGCGACGGCTAATATATACCCTTCGTTTTTCAACGCAGCGAGAAATTGATCCATCCCTTCATATACTACATTTTCAAACAGACCTTTTTCACTGAAATATTCACGATAATATCCAACGGCTTCTTGTGCTTTTTCCTGATCAAATCCATAATAATCCATAAAGCTGTCAACTAACGGAGGTCCGATAAAGCGCAGTAAATTTTGATATTCTTCCTCAATTCCATAATGTTTTAATGCATAGCTTACAGCGTTCGTAATCCCGAGTGCGGGATCCGTTAATGTTCCATCCAAATCAAATAAAATTGTGTTCATCTTTATGCCTCCGTTTCTTTTCGTCATATTCTATCATAAATCATTAAAAAAAGAAATGCTTATTTGTCTTCTCTTAACAAATAGGCATTTCCATCTTGATCATAGAAGGTAAACATCTTTCCATAAGGCATATCGACTACCGGATCAACCTTTACCCCACGGTCTGTCAGCATTTGAAAGGTAAACATCACATCAGGACTTGAAAGTAAAATGGATGGATGTCCAAGGTTGGTATCTGGGTTTTGTTGTTTCATCATGTCCTTATCATAAAGAACAAAACTGGTTTGCGCATCCTTTGGACAAACTTCCAGCCAATAATGATTTTCTCCCATCGGTTGTTTCATCTTCACTTTAAAATCTAATTTTTCTACCCAGAAGCGTTCTGCTTCTTCTTGATCATGTACATATAATGTAATTTTTGAAATCGTTTTAATCATGTTATCATCTCCCTTTTTAGCGTGGCTGTTTTCTTCTTATTTAAACATAAGATCGATGATTATGAGAAAAATAATGAATGTAAACATATAGATTAGAGCACTATTTAGTATCAATAAATCAAAACTTTAACTGATATTTAATACATACACATCGTATTGTATTGAAGTATGACAGCCATTAGTATAAAAGCAAAAAAACGGATTCATTGATCCGCTTTAATCTTTAAACTGCATATTATACAATTTAGCATATTCCCCGTCTTTAGCCAGCAGTGTTTCATGATCGCCTTGTTCAGCGATACCGTCTTCTGTCAATACGATAATACGTTTGGCGTTTTTAATCGTTGACAAACGATGGGCAATTACAAATGTTGTACGATTCTGTGCCAGTTTTTCCAATGATTCCTGTACTACTCTTTCGCTTTCATTATCCAAAGCACTGGTTGCTTCATCAAAAATTAAGATCGGTGGATTCTTCAAGAATACACGGGCAATCGATAAACGCTGTTTTTGTCCGCCGGATAATTTTACGCCACGCTGACCACAGTCCGTATTATATCCTTCCGGCAGTTCCATAATGAAATCATGTGCATTTGCATTTTTAGCGGCTTGAATGATTTCTTCATCAGTTGCATCCGGTTTACCATAGCGAATGTTATCCATGATTGTTCCAGCAAACAAATATACATCCTGCTGAACGATTCCGATATTTTGTCTCAGGGATTTTAAAGTGACGTCTTTAATATTTTGATGATCGATCAAAATTTGTCCTTCACTCACTTCATAGAAACGTGGAATCAAACTGCAGATTGTTGTTTTCCCGGCTCCGGAAGATCCTACTAAGGCAATGTATTCTCCACACTCAACATGCAGATTGATATCTTTTAAAACATAGTCCAATCCCTCTTTATATTTGAATCCGACATGTTCAAAAGTGACTTCACCTTTGACTTGTTTTAATTCGATTGCATTCGGCTGATCTTGAATATCTGGTTCAATTTCCAACATTTCCAAGAAACGATTGAATCCAGTGATCCCTTCAGCAAACTGTTCAGTAAAGTTAATCAGTTTTTTTACCGGATCGATCAAGTTATTGATATATAAAATGAAAGCAATCAAGTCCGGCGTCGACATCTGTTGTTTCCCAATTAAAACAGACCCGACAATAATCACAGTGACTGTAATCATACTGATAAAAGCACTTAGCCCTGAATGATAGCCACCCATATACTTATAACTGTTTTTCTTGCTTAATACGTACTGATTATTGTTGTAAGCGAATTTTTCTTTTTCCTTTTCCTCATTCGCAAAAGACTGTACGACACGTATCCCGGAAAGATTATCTTCAATACGGGCATTGATATCCCCAATCTTACGTTTATTGTTGGTAAAGGCTTGATTCATCTTCTTATTAAAATAAGAAGCAAAGATGACCATGATCGGCAAGAAAGCAAAGACGATCAGTGTTAATTGAACATCGATAGTCATCAAGATAATGAATGCCCCGATAAATTTAATCAATGAGATCAGTAAGTCTTCCGGTCCATGATGATACAGCTCTGTCAATGAGAATAAGTCATTAGTTAAACGTGACATCAACTGCCCGGTTTTTTGATCATCATAGAAACTAAAAGATAGTTTCTGATAATGAGCAAACAATTCGGAACGCAGATCACGTTCCATTTTAGCCCCCATGACATGTCCTTGATATGCGATAAAGTAGTTACAAATATACTCTACAGCTACTAAAACAATCATAAAGATACCAAGTTTATAGATGGTATTGAATTCGATTGGCTCTGTCTGCAAGATGGTTCCGGTAATATAGCGTGTGACCATTGGGAATACCAAGGTCACGCCTGCGGCAATACTGGCACATATCATATCAGCGATAAATAAAGCTTTATATGGTCGATAATAAGAGATAAATTTCTTAAATTTCTTCACATTTTTCCCTCCCCTGTTTACTGGATACATTTTACAAGATTTTAAAGCAAATATCAACATAACCTCACAAAATATTTAGGTACCTCTCACATATAATGAATAAAGGAGGTGCCCTATGTTTATTTTATCTATTTTATCCGGGTTAGCGTTATTTTTATTTAGTATTACTCAAATTTCATCACTCTTAAAAAGTTGTGTAACAGATTCTGCCAAATTAAAAATTTCAAAATATGCTGATAATCCTTTCTTGTCATTATTAGCGGGAACTGTATTAACAGGCACAATTCAATCCAGTTCGGGGACAACGGCAATCATTATTTCTTTGATTCGTGCTGATATCGTTACCTTTAAGCAAAGCATAGGTTTTATCATGGGAGCCAATCTGGGAACAACAGTGACAGCATTTATCACCGGTATCGAGATTCAAGGTTTAGCTCCGCTTTGTTTGATTTTAGGCATCGCTTTTTATATGATAAAAAAAGACTCCAAACTTGCGTTAGGAATCTTCTATTTTGGTCTTTTATTTTTTGGAATCACATTGATGGAAAGTGAACTCGTTAAGATTCTTGAATTTCCTCAAATTCAAGGATTAATTCTATTGATGTCTCAACATAAGTTATTTTCATTCATTTTCGGTATTCTGCTGACAACGTGCATTCAGTCATCAAGTGCGTTTGTTGCGTTAATTCAGCAGTTATGTTTTTTGAATATCATTAATTTACCGATCGCATTATTCATGATTACCGGCAGCAATGTAGGAACGACCATCACCGCCTATATTGCCAGTCTTGGCGGCAGCAAAGAAAGCAAAATGGCAGCAATGTACCATTTTCTCTTTAACTTGATCGGCGCAGTTGTCTTTATTATCTTCTATATTCCGATCTATAACTATATCTTAACCTTTGTTGTTCCCGTGAAAATGCAGTTGGCCATCTTTCATGCCCTATTCAATCTGGTATCCATCATTGCCATCATGCCGTTTAATAATATGATCTCTAAATTAATCGAAAAAATGTTTCACTATTCCTCTTTTTCATAGAGCAAATGGGATTGGCGCAAATGGGTTTCAATACGCTGAAGTGTTTCTATGTCTTTGGCACGGATCGTATGAAGATGAACCCCATTAGACAAATTGGAAAGAAGCGGTGCTTCCTGAGCCTGACAGCTTTCAATAAATTCTCGGACATCATGACGTGTCACTAAATGAAGATTACCACGCAGTTCGCCATATAGGGCATGTTCGATAAGAACATCGACCACTTCTCCGCCCTCATCGACAATAATATTTAATTCTTCTTCCATTTCATCACGAGTATGAATACAGGCAATTTGAGCGGTAATTCCTTCTTCTTTAACTTCTTCTAATAAGTAGCCGCGTGGGGTCGCAAAAATCTTTTCTCCGCTTGCTCGCAGCAAAGCAATATCCCCAACAATCAATTGACGGCTGACTCCCAGCATTTTTCCTAGTTTTCCGGCACTTAAAGGTGCTTTTGTCTCTCTAATCAATTCTAAAACTTTTGCCTGACGTAATTCTTTGTCCATATCTTCACCCCTACTTCCCATTATAGCAAGCTTTTAAATTAATTAAAACAGATATTTTTTGTGAGAAAGCGAAATATTATAAAAATATTTAGATAATAGGAATAAACTATTGAAAAGTCTAATAAAAAAGCGTATTATTACTTATAATCATTAAAAAAGGGGATTATATATGGATATCAAGATAACACGCAGTACACATTTAAAAGATAAACCAGATCAGAATCATCTTGGTTTTGGAAATTATTTTACCGATCATATGCTGACGATTGATTGGGATGAGGGACAAGGCTGGCACGATGCCAGAATTACGCCTTATGAACCGATCGCTATGGACCCTGCCGCTATGGTGCTGCATTATGCACAGGAAACTTTTGAAGGATTAAAAGCTTATCGTAATCCAAACGGCGATATCTTACTGTTTAGACCGGAAATGAATGCACGAAGAATGATTAATTCCAATGCTCGTTTGTGTATGCCGGCTTTACCGGAGGAAATGTTTATTGAAGCGGTTGAAGCAATCGTTAAATATGAACAGGACTGGATTCCTACCGCACCGGATACATCACTTTACATTCGTCCATTTATGTATGCCGCTCAGCCAAGTGTCGGTGTGCATCCGGCAAACAGCTATAAATTCATCATTATCCTTTCACCGGTAGGTGCTTATTATCCAGAAGGGGTCAATCCAATTAAAATCTGGGTAGAAGATGAGTATGTACGCGCGGTCAAAGGCGGAACCGGCTTTACAAAATGCGGTGGGAACTATGCGGCCAGCGTAGCAGCACAAGTCAAAGCAGAACAAAACGGTTATACGCAGGTATTATGGCTGGATGGTGTTCATCGTAAATATGTAGAAGAAGTCGGAACGATGAATATTATGTTTTATATCGGTGATGAGATTATCACTGCTCCAATCGATGGTTCGGTACTTCCGGGAGTAACACGTGATTCTATGCTGAGACTGCTTAAAGACTGGGGATACAAAGTCTCTGAAAGAGAATTAAGCATCGATGACCTTATGGAAGCCGGACATAACGGCACTTTAAAAGAAGTGTTCGGAACCGGAACCGCAGCCGTTATTTCTCCGGTTGGCGAACTGAATTACCAAGGGGATATCGTCACTATTAACGATTTTAAAACCGGACCGTTGACACAACGTTTGTATGATACATTAACAGGTATTCAATGGGGAAAAATAGAAGATCCATATCAGTGGACAAGAATCATAAAGTAAAAGAGATGCACTGGCATCTCTTTTTTATATACTTATGTTAGCAAGTACAATGTAACATATATTTTTATTATTTTGTCATTTTTTCTAAACTAGAAAGCTACATCAACAGGGATGAAAGCTGATAAACGACGAGTGAAACCACATAGGCTGTACCGGTTTGAAACAAGGCACAATACAGGGCTTCCTTTAAGGATCCCAGTTCTTTTTTAGTAGCCGCAAAGGCTGCGACACAAGGCATATAGAGAACCGTAAACACTAAAAAAGCAAAGGCACTCTGAGGGGTAAAGATCGTTTGCAGCATTTGACTTAACATCATTGAATTGTCGCTTCCAAGCAGAACAGTCAGCGTCGATACAACCGATTCTTTTGCCGTAATCCCGGTAATCAGCGCCGTAGAAGCACGCCAGTCGTCAAAGCCCATCGGTTTAAAGATCGGGGCAACGAAATTTCCGATAGAAGCTAAAATACTGTTTGAACTATCGGCTACCAAAGTAAGATTCCATGAAAAAGACTGTAGGAACCAAATTACCATCGAAGCAATAAAAATGATCGTAAATGCTTTTTTGATGAAGTCTTTTGCTTTTTCCCACATATGCATCAAAACACTTTTATATGAGGGAATACGATATGCCGGCAGTTCCAGTACGAAAGGAACCGGTTCCCCTTTTAACACAGTATTTTTTAATAGTAATCCGGATAGGATTGCGACAAAGATGCCAATGCAATAGATCGTAATCATAACAAGGGCTGCTTTTTGTGAAAAGAATGCCGCTGTAATCATTCCATAGATTGGCAGTTTAGCACTGCATGAAAGAAAAGGTGTCAGCACAATAGTCATTTTACGATCACGTTCAGAGGATAAAGTACGTGTCGCCATGATTGCCGGTACACTGCAGCCAAATCCGATCAGCATGGGAACGAACGAACGTCCCGATAATCCCAGTTTTCTTAAAAACTTATCCATGACAAAAGCAACACGTGCCATATAGCCACTATCCTCTAACAAGGATAAGAAGAAAAACAAGACTACAATGATCGGCATGAAAGATAAGACACTTCCTACCCCACTGCAAATTCCATCAATAATCAATGATTGAAGCAGCTCATTCACCTGCCAAGTTTGCAGTAATCCTGATAGCATTTGATTGAATTGATCAATACCACTTTCTAACAGTTCCTGAAGCGGTCCGCCTATCACACTGAAAGTCAAATAAAAGATTAGGAACATGATCCCAATGAAGATCGGAATTGCTAAATATTTATTGGTCAGTAATTTATCAATCTTTTCCGAACGAATCTGTTCATTTGTTTCGCCCTCTTTAAAGACGCATTGCTGACAAACTTTCTCAATATAATTATAACGCATATCCACGACCGCAGCTTCACGATCGGTTTGCAAATTTTTTTCCATTTCTTCGACTATATGATGAATAATATGGCATTCTTCATCGGTTAGCCCTAATTCCTGTTCCAGCTGTTCATTTCCTTCAATTAAACGTGTCACCACATAACGATTAGGCAAACGCAAACGCTCGGTATGGTCTTCAATTAAATGGCGAATAGCGTGGATTGCACGATGAATTTCACCCGAACAGAAATCCACATGATGAACCGGCGGCTGATTCTTGAGCATTGCATTCACTTGATTCACTAAATCAATAATCCCGTCTCCCTTGCTGGCTGAAATCGGATAAACCGGTATTCCCAACGCTTCGGATAAACCGGAAACATCAATGCTGTTGCCACTTCCCACAACTTCATCCATCATATTTAATGCTATGACCATCGGTATGTTTAACTCCATCATCTGTAAAGTCAGATATAAGTTTCTTTCGATATTGGTCGCATCGATAATATCAATAATCAATTCAGGACGATCTTTCAATAAAAAGTCCGTTGTTACAATCTCTTCTGATGTATAGGGAGTTAAAGAATAAATCCCCGGAAGATCGACGATCGTAATGTCTTTATGACGCTTCATCGTTCCCATCTTTTTTTCAACGGTAACTCCCGGAAAGTTCCCCACATGCTGATTTGATCCGGTCAGTTGGTTAAATAAAGTGGTTTTCCCACAGTTTTGATTTCCGACTAAAGCAATCAAATGTTCCACTATTTTACCCCCTTCACTGTGATCTTAGCTGCATCTTCTTTTCTGATTGTTAATACATAGCTTCTTAAATAAACTTCGATCGGATCTCCCATCGGTGCTATTTTTCTCACCTTTACTAAAGTATTCGGAGTCAATCCCATCTCAAGTAATCTTTTTCTCAATAAGCCTTCTCCCCCGACGGCTTCGACGGTCGCACTTGTTCCCGGCTGTACTAAATCTAACGTCATAATTTCACCCCTTTGCCCTATTATAGCAAAAAAAGTTAAACGCTTCAAACTGTTTTAGGCGCGTTTAACTAATATTTCAAATATATCTTCGATATGTGTGATTTGATAGGTTGGAATCGCAGTCCCCGTCAACGGTTGTTGAGTGGTATTGATCCAGCAACTGTCTAATCCGGCATTATTTGCGCCCTGTATATCGGATGTCAGTGAATCGCCAATCAATAATGTTGTCTTGGGATCAAATGCTTCGATTCTTGAAAAGACTTGATTAAAATAGTCCATGCTTGGCTTTTGTGCATGCAGATCTTCTGACACAAAAACATCTTGAAAATACTGTAACGTCTCTGTTCCTTTCAAACGCTTAAAAGCTGTTTTCGATACCCCATTGGTCACTGCAAATAAACGATAAGAAGAAGATAAGGTTTCCAATGTTGCTTTAGCGTGTGGTATTAAAAAATAGCCATCTGCCAAACCCTCTTGATACGCATTGGCAAAACGGTCATAAGGATAGTCCACGCCTAACTGTTCAAACAGTTGTTTAAAGCGCCCAATCGTCACTTCATCCTTTGTCACCTGCCCCAGTTCAAATGCTTTCCATAACTGATCGTTAATCTGATGATAACGTTTAAACAGCGTCTCATCAACCTCAATGCCAATTTTCTTAAAGGTTTCAATGAAAGAGTGTTCCTCGGCTTTTTTAAAATCAAAGATTACCCCATCTAAATCAAACAATAATGTTTTATAATGATTCATCAAATATTACCCCATTTTCATCTAAGCTTTTTATTTTAGCTAACGAATACAGATCGTATCCTTTTTCTTTAATCAGCAGATGACCATCTTGGAACGTTTTATCAATGACAATTCCAACCCCATCGATAACAGCCCCAGCTTCACGGATGATTTGTTCTACCCCTAAAAATGCTTGACCGTTTGCTAAAAAGTCATCTATAAATAGTATATGATCCTCTTTATCAATTAAATGCTTAGATAAGCAAATTGTGTAAGATTTATTTTTTGTAAATGAAAAAACATGGGATACATACGCTTCCTGCATCGTCGAAGGTTGTGCTTTCTTGATAAAAATCATCGGAACTTCTAATTTTAAAGCACACATCAAAGCCGGCGCAATCCCGCTTGTTTCAATCGTCACTACTTTTGTAATTGGATATTTTTTAAAATAATGATAGAATTCTTCTCCGATCGCTTCCATCAGCTTCGGATCAACCTGATGATTTAAGAAAGAATCGACTTTCAATATTTCTCCATTCATGATCTTTCCTCTTTTACAGATTTCTTCTTCTAACTTCAACATACTTCTTCTCCTTTAAATCATTTTTATACCTGCTTTTCCTCATTAGTGAGATGATCACGAGGTCAGCATTTTAGTTGTTTTGTTATTTCTTTCAGTATGATTAGGATCATCGGTTTGCATAATGCTTGTCTTCACACTGATTTGTTCCATTATACCATAAATCCCATCTGCGTGTTTATAAAAAAAGTTCAGGTTAGTAGCCTAAACTTTCTTTTACTAAAATCACACTGATACGTCCGGGAGTCCCTTGACGCCCAGTCACCACATAGTGAGAACAGATACGGTCTTTTGATTTGCAATGAGCGCAGTGACCAAAATTTGTACAAGGTGTCTCCTTATTTAAACGAATAGCATTTGCCGGTGCCGCCACGTTTTCCACATGCTGAATAGCGGCTTCTAAATCAGAAACAATTTTATTCATTCCTGCCACCACAATGACATGTTTAGGACCAAAAATCAAAGCAGCTGTACGATTCCCTTTTCCATCAACATTATAAAGCAGACCATCCTCGGTGATGGCATTGCTGCTGGTAATCAAGTAATCCGCAAAAAAAGCCTGACGATGCACCTCATCGATCTGTTTGGCTGATAAATTTGGTTCATAGCGATCATTAAAGGTAATCGGCATCCCTCTTAACTGATCGATGATGCCTGTTTCAAATAAAGTCTGACTTCCCCCCACACTGACAGATGTTCCCGGTTTAATCAATTTGCTTATTAATGATCTTAAATCCTCTGCATTTTCTACAATATGTGCCTCCATATTATTTTTAATCAATGCATTTCTAGTCTTTTCTATCTTTAGATCCATCAATGTTTTTAAATTTTGATCCATCTCTTTTCCTCCCTTTTCCGTGTAATAAAAAAGGACTTCCCCAAATGTAATGGGTTACAGTCCTTTATTCATCTATTCACCTGAATTTCTTCTTTCGTTAAAGCATTTATCCATTTCGTTTTCAAGATATTTAATAGATAAAAATGCACCGATCATCGTTGTGATTCCAATTGAAGCCACTTTAAATAATGTAGATTTCATGTGTTTATCCTCCTTAAATTCTTATGAAAACATTATAGCACACTTTTTAATAAATGGTAGGTTTTTTACTGTGCGACTTTTGCCTTAATCATTAATTCACAAATCTTGTTAGAGAATTCGATTGGATCTTCCACATCAAATCCTTCGATCAATAATGCCTGATCATATAATAATTGTGAATAATCTTTGATTTGTTCTTCATCTTTCATTTCTTGTAAAGCATTGAAAATCGGATGGTTTGGATTGATTTCTAAAATCTTTCCGGCTTTCATCGGCATATCTTCCTGTCCTGGCATTTGTGACAGTACTTTTTCCATTTCAAATGAGATACCATCACTGCTGACTAAACAAACAGGATGTGATTTCAAACGTGAAGACACTTTAACATCAACGACTTTATCACCTAATGCTGTTTTGATGGATTCCAACATTTCTTTGTTTTCTTCGTTTTGTTTTTCTAATTCCTTCTTTTCTTCTTCCGTTTCTAAATCTAAATCTCCCTGAGCGATATTTTTAAATGTTTTTTCTTCAAATTCTTGCATCATCTGAATACAGAATTCATCAACATTATCCACCATGTATAAAAGATCATAGCCTTTATCTTTTAATAACTCACATTGCGGTAATTTAGAGATTTTTTCGATTGATTCACCGGAAGCAAAATAAATATGTTTTTGATCTTCTTTCATATGTTCAACATATTCTTTTAAAGTGATCATCTTTTCTTCATTAGCAGAATAGTACATCAATAAATCCTGAAGCAGATCTTTTTTCATTCCATAAGACTGATAGATACCATATTTTAACTGTAAACCAAAGTTCTTATAAAATTCTTCATAGTGTTCTCTGTCATTTTTCAGCATATTAGCAAGTTCAGATTTGATTTTCTTTTCAATACGTCCTTCAATGACTTTTAACTGACGGTCATGCTGTAACATCTCACGTGAAATATTTAAAGATAAGTCTTGAGAATCCACTAACCCTTTCACAAAACGGAAATGTTCAGGAATCAGTTCACTTGCCTTATCCATGATGAAAACCCCTCTTGAATAAAGCTGCAATCCTTTCTCATAATCTTGAGAATAATAGTTCATTGGCGCTTTTGAAGGAATAAATAATAAAGCATCAAAAGAGACATTTCCTTCTACACTCGTATGAATAACTTTTAACGGATCGGTATAATCATTGAATTTGTCTTTATAGAATTCATTATATTCTTCTGCGGTAATATCAGATTTACTGCGTTTCCATAATGGTACCATTGAGTTTAATGTTTTTGTTTCAATGATGTCTTCATATTCATCGCTGTCTTCTTTCTTTTTAGAAGTTGTCATATCCATCATAATCGGATAACGAACATAATCTGAATATTTTTTAACTAAAGACTGTAATGTATATTCATCTAAATATTCATCATAGTTTTCATCATCTGTATTGGATTTTAAATATAGGGTAATCGTAGTTCCATGATCACTCTTCATTGATTTTTCCAATGAATACCCTTCTTCTCCTTCACTGCTCCATAAATAGGCTTCATCTTCACCGTATTTTTTAGATAAGACAGTGACTTTGCTGGCCACCATAAAAGCAGCATAGAAGCCAACTCCAAATTGACCGATAATATCGACATCGCTATTGTTTTCTTCTGATTTCTTAAGTTCTTCTTTAAATGATAAAGAGCCGCTCTTGGCAATCGTACCCAAGTTTTCTTCTAATTCTTCCTTGTTCATCCCGATCCCATGATCGATCAATGTTAAACTGCGTTCGTTCTTATCGATTTTAATTTCAATCTTCAAATCTTCTTTATTAATATCTGATAAGTTTTCCGTTAAGGCTTTATAATACAGTTTATCAGATGCATCTGAAGCATTTGAAATTAATTCTCTTAAAAAGATTTCTTTATGCGTATAAATAGAGTTGATCATTAGATCTAATAAACGTTTTGATTCGGCTTTAAATTGTTTTTTACTCATATCTATTATCCTCCTAGCACTCTTTTATCACATGTGCTAAAGCTATTTTAATACATCTGGTTAGCACCGTCAAGTATTGAGTGCTAATATTTTATATTTTTTTATTCTATCTTCTCATGAAAATGCAAAGTACTGTACGTATGTATTTGCATTCTCTTTTTATATACACACTATTGAAATGAATTTAAGAAATAAATATATAACATTTGTAGTATAATGGAGTTAAGGAGTTGATTTTATGAAAAGAGCATTCGTATTATCCGGTGGTGGGGCAAAAGGAGCTTATGAAGCCGGTTTTCTTAAAGCGATGGATGAATTGGGGATTTATCCGGATATTGTAACCGGCAGTTCGATTGGGGCGCTGAATGGGTGTATGATCGCTCAAAAAGATTATAATGAATTGTTGGAGTTATGGCAGAATATGACGGTGGAACAAGTCGTAAAAGATGGATTCAGTACAGATTTTTCGTTAGATTCCCTTATTTCCAATACAAACTTAATCGTTCCTTTTTTTAAATCCTATATTAATTCTAAAGGAGCAAATATCGAACCTTTGATTAAGATGGTACATCGTCTGGCCAATCAAGATAAATTAAATCAATCTGCCATTGATTTTGGTTTAGTCACAGTAGAATATCCTTCCCTTAAACCAATAGAAATAACGAAGAAACAAATCCCACAGGGACAATTAGCGGATTACCTGATTGCTTCTGCTTCTTGTTTTCCTGCATTTCCGATTCATTATT
The DNA here is from genome assembly GCF_000829905.1 of Beduini massiliensis. GTDB lineage: Bacteria > Bacillota_I > Bacilli_A > Erysipelotrichales > Coprobacillaceae > Beduini > Beduini massiliensis. The sequence continues at coordinate 13,592 of NZ_CDPP01000003.1, read as the reverse complement.
TTAATGATCATGGCTATATAGATGGCGGATATTATGATAATCTGCCCATTCATCTTGCTTTTAAGATGGGGGCGACGGAAATCATTGCCGTAGAATTGAATGCCAAAACGTTTACTCATGAGGAATATACACATCGTCCTAATATTAAATATATTGCTCCCCTAAATGATAATGGCGGATTTCTGGATTTTGACAGTGATGTATTGGCACATCGCCGGCTTATGGGCTATTATGACACGATGAAGGCGTATGGGCATTATTTAGGGTTCAAGTATACCTTGTATCCCGAAATTGATGACATATTGTGTCAGCATATCTACTACAGTATTCTCGGTTATGAAGCCAAGATTAATCGTGAATCGATTAAAAAACGTATTCGTATTTTTGATATCGTACCGTTTACGCATCTTCTGTTAGAGCATGTGAATAAACTGTCGTTAGATATTCCCGATTATACTTTGATTATTTTGGATATTTTGGCAGAATTATATAAAATAGATCCTTATCAGATTTATCAATTCAACGTTATTAATGAAATGATTGTTGAAAAATTTGAAACCACCTTGAAAGCATGTTGTGATATCTTTCAGACAAAAGGGTATTCAGTAACTCGTTTAACTAAATTTTTAACCGATTTAGGTTCGGAAGAACTGATTTGCTTCATCTATCTAAAACTTGTTGATCAAACATTATGGGAATCCAATTGGATCATGCCAATGTTTTCTAAAGAAACTTTATGTGCCATTTACTTGTATCAATATAAAACGCAAAAAGATCGTCTCCATGGTTTAGCGATATAGCTAAACTTTTTTCATTTTTTGATACTCCTATCCGCTCCTGCCAAATAAATGATAAAATAAGCAAGTATGGAGGTATAAAATGAAACTTTTAGCAAGTGATTTTGATGGTACATTAGCCTTTAATAATGAAATCAAAGAAAGTGATATTAAAAAAATCAAAGAATTCCAAGAAGCCGGAAATCTATTTGGAATGTCAACCGGACGCAATTTAGACGGCATTCTGCATGTCACTGATCCTTATGGCATTCATTTAGATTTTTTAGTGTTAGCCAGTGGTTCAAAGCTTATAGGAAAAAACGGGCAGATCCTCTTTGATCGCCCTTTAAACAAAGATATTGTGACTCGTATTTATAATGCCACTCAATGTCCAAAGGAATATATGTTCTTTACAGAACAAGGAGCGGTTGTGATTCATCGTGCTGTTTCCAATCGTGCATTTAAACTCATCGAAGATATTAATGAATTAGAAGACGTAGATTATTCGTTTATGGCGATTAAGTTTATGGAGGGGGAAGAAGATCAGGCTCAAAAAGCCGTTGATTTTATCAATGCCCACTTCTCCGATGAAATCATCGCATACCGTAATACGATTAATGTCGATGTTGTATCAAAGGGGTGTTCTAAAGGAAACGGCGTACTGATGATTGCGGAACATTTCAATATTGATAAAGAGGATATTGCGGTAATCGGGGATTCTTTAAACGATATTTCAATGTTTGATGTCACTGATCACGCTTATTCTTTTGAACATATCGAACCGGCATTAAAAAAACATGTGAATCATTTCGTCGGCAGTGTTGGTGAATGTATCGATGATTTATTAAAAAAGGAGGAAGAACAACATGGAGATCGTTAAACTAGCCTCTCCTGAATCTTTTTTAACACATATTAAAATAAAAAATGACAGCTTACCGCAAAAAATGTGGAGCGATGAGTCATTAACGATAAAGGGATTAGAAGAAGTCTATGATACGTATGAAACTTATCTTGTTTATGAAGATCAGAATGTGATTGGCGGCTTTCTACTATTAGAAAAAGACTACTCTTACTGGACGATAGAAGAAAATCAGGATAATGCATATTATGTTCATAAACTCTTTGTTTTGCCTCAGTTTAACGGGCGTGGTTATGCGGGAAAGATCATGGAAAGAATCAAAGAATATGCAAAGCAGGAACATAAAGATTATCTGCGCTTGGATTGTCGGCGTCATAATGAAAAACTGAATCATTTATATGAAAGTTTAGATTTTCAATTTAAACGTGAGTTTGATTCTCACTTTTCAGGAGAAATGAATCTAAGAGAATATAAAGTCAAATAAGATGACAAATTTTGTCATCTTTTTATTATCTATCCAATCAGTACCAAAAATAAGATGCACTCCCGTTTTATAAATGCTAAAATAGGATCAGTCAAACAAATAAGGAGGAATCCAATGGACTGGAATGCATTGCTTCAAACTATTATTGACTATATCGAAAATCATTTACAAAGAGATGAGGCCCCGATTGATCATGATGAAATTGCACAGATTGCCGGATGTTCCTTTGATTTTTTTCAGAAAGTGTTTTCCTATATGAATAAAATCAGTTTTGCGGAATATATTCGCTTTCGTAAATTAACATTAGCGGGTTATGATATCAAAAGTACGAATCTAAAAGTGGTGGATATCTCTTATAAATACGGCTATGATTCACCTACTTCTTTCACCAAAGCATTTTTGCAGTTTCATGGGGTATCACCCAGAGAAGCCAGAAATAAAGATGTCGAATTAAAAGTATATCCTAAAATGCAGCTGCATTCGAAACAACAGTATGCCTGGCGACTAAAGCAAAAGAACGCATTTCGTTTAATCGGTAAAAAAATCAAAGTAAGTCGTCAAAATAATGAGCACTATTCTAAGATTCCCGAATTTTGGAGTGAGTGTCAAAGAAATGGTGTTTTTGCAAAATTGATTTCATTAGACACCGCAAATAAAAGAGGAATCTTTGGCTTATTTAGTGCTGCCGATCCTCTGATAGAAGACATCGATTACGCGATCATGGTCATATCTGATAAGGAACTGCCGGACGGATTTGAAGAAATCATCATTCCCGCAGAAACTTGGGCGATCTTTGATTGTCTGGGACCTACCCCACAGGCTATTCAAAATGGCTGGCGCTACCTGCTTGAAGAATGGGTCATTAAATACCCTTTTCAGCATGCCGATTGCCCTGAACTGGAATGGTACAGTGATGGAAACAGTTACGATGAAAACTATTTGAGTCAAATTTGGATTCCAATCATGGAATAAAGGAGAACGAAAGATGAATGATAACTTTAACTTATTTCTTAACAGTGTAGAAGCACAATATCAAGATTTTGTCCAAGACCTGCATAATCTTCTAACAGAAAATCAATGCAAATGTGAAATCAAGCCGGCTAAAAGCGGTTATTTAGTGTCTTATGTTTTCTTGAATACTAAAAAAACCTTAGCTAATTTTGTATTTCGCAAGAGTGGTATCAAACTGCGTATCTATGCAGATCATATTGGACAATATCAAGAATTTTTAAATAGTCTGCCTAAGAAAATGAAAAAAGAGATTAGTAAAGCTTCGATCTGCAAGCGGCTAATTAATCCGGATGACTGCAATCAAAAGTGTGCGATGGGATATACCTTTTCATTTGACAATGAACAATACCAAAAGTGTCGTTTCATGGCATTTATGCCAACTTTAAGTCAAGAAAGCAATCCATATATTAAACAGTTTTTAATAAATGAATTAGCCCATCATTAAGAAAGCGGTATAACAGATTTCTGTTATACCGCTATTTTACTTTATCGAACGCTTTTTAGACCCCACTATAAGCAGACCAAACAAGATAAGCGATCCAATGCAAAGCCCCATATACCCTTTATACTGGATTTGATCCCCAGTATCAATGGAAGAAGGAAGGGTATTTTCTCCATTTTTTAAAGAAGTCGGATCAGTTTCTACATCCATATTTGCATCACTTTCTCCACTTCGATGAGGAACTTCTTCCTTATTATCCGGTTCTGATGGCTGCATAGGCTGATCCGTTTTTGGCTCATCATAGATTAATGTATAGATTGAAAAACGATCAGTTTCAAAAGTAATCGTTGCAGGATCATCATCTAGGTCTTTGAGAATATCCGTGATAATCGTTCCATCCGCATTTGCATGACTGCGAATCACCGCAAATTCACGTCCATTGCTTTGGTCTAAATACGTTTGGGGAATCGTTATAGTAATTCTGATGGGTTTTAACGTCTGATGTATTGAAGAAATCGTGCCGGCAACATTTTTAAAAAATGTCAGATCCAAGTTTACCAATACATTCTTTTCATCTATTACGTTTTTTAAGCCTTGTACAACCGAATTAGGAATCTTAGTGACTTCATCCATTTTAAGGTTAAATTCCACATCCTTACCATCAGCCACAGCCGCTTTATCTTCTTCATCTAATAACTCTGTTGCCAAAGTTTGGTCTAAGTGAACTTGAAGATCAGGAAGTGCCAAGTTGTTTCCTTTTTCTACTTCTACCTGTTCCTTAATAATCCCCGGTATCTTTCTAAACGTAACTTCAACATGATGATTTTCTCTGACAGTTGTAAAGGTATAAGATTTTTCGTTGATATCATAAGGCTGACCATCGATCATTACGCTTATAACTTCATACTCATTGTCAGGCACCCATTCTATTTTGGATGACTCATTTTTATTGACGCTTTGTGTTTCCGTAATCTTTCCACCGCTGTTTGCTTTCGTTTCAATCGTGTAGGTCATAATCCCTACTTTCCAAACAGATTTATTTTCTTCAATCACATACTCTAATTTGCCGTTATTTAACAAGAACGTATTTTCCATTCCCACCGTATCATCACAATAGACTAGTGGTGCCCCCACTGTCAGATCATCATCTGCAACTAAAAGCGTTGACATCTCTAATGTTTTTCCCATTAACATAGTGACATGCAGGGCTGCTTTTAATGTAATCGAATCAAAATTGGCAACAGACTGCAATGTCATTTCATCATAGAGGATCAAATCTGCATTTCCGCTCAAACTGAGTGGATTTCCTCTGTTTTCTCCTCCACCCCAAATATTATCCAAAACGCTGCCTTGAACACTTACCTGTGTATCGGATATATCAATAGCATTAACGTCAGCCCCACTTCCTGCGGCAATTACAGTTGAATAATAAGTAACACCATTAAATAGGCTTCCGGTTAATTGATGATAGCTGGCATTTGCCGAGGTTACCGCTGCATTCCCACCATCACTTGCCTCTCCGCCACTGTAAAAGGTACCTGCCGTACTGGTATTGCCGATATCCATAGAAACATATCCTACTGTTGCCGTTGATCCTGCTCCATTGGCTGCACCACCGCCATAGATTCCTGCAGCGACAATATTACTCCCTTGTGTATCAGCGGGGATGACTGAATTTTGAATACTAAGATTCGTTGAATTTGTATTTGCTTGCCCTCCGCTGTATGCAGTCCCTCCGGCGCGAATATAGCCGTATATATTGCTGCAATCGTTTAATGATAAAACAACTTGATTCACATTAGCTATCCCTTGGCTGGCTTGTCCTCCCCCTTGGAGAATCATGATTTCCGTATTATTATAAATGTTCGTTGTCACTAAGTTAACATTTGCCTGTGCATTCCCAGATGCATATCCGCCACTGTATACTTCACGAATATCGGCATGGTCAACATTCAGTGTGACATTGCCATTAACATCTGCGTTGGCATAGCCACTGGCTTCAGAACTTGCATTACCACCGCCACGAATGGAATATACTCTTTCTGTCACATAACCATTTGTGCTTCCTGTCTGGGCAACGGCCTGATAAACGCCATTTGTATAAGCATATCCGCCACACGTAATATTCCCATGATTAGAAGTCGGCGTTGCAGATACTTCTACTTTTACTGACCCTGTAACATTTGCTTGAGCATTTCCTTTAAGTGCATTGGCATAGCCACCGCCATAAATGCTGCCACCGTTTACATTTCCAATAACACGTATTGTAACATTGCCATTCACATCAGCATTTCCTGTTCCATCACTATAACCACCACCATAAATCGTACTTACATAGACACCCTCCACAATCATTTCAATATTACCATTTACACTATTGTTTTTACTCCCACCATAAATCGTTGAACAATTTACTGCGGTGTCCAATAATTTGGTCTCTCCTTTAAGATCGTATATATAATTTTTTCCATCATTATCTTTTTTCAAGCGAAAAGATGTCCCATTTGCATAAATTGTACTGCCTTCCACAGTAATATTGGCATCATTCGCATATATCGGTACTCTTATAAGAGTAAACAGTATACTAAGCACTAAAACAAACGCAATTCCCCATCGACAAAACCGTTTCATTCTCGCTTACCTCCATGATTACTTTAAGCAAACATAAAAACATACTTATCTACTTTTATTATATTCTTTAATTTTTTTAATTCAACGTCATTTTACCTATTACGTTCATTTTTTACCAATTAAACTATTGACTTTATATTAATAATGTTTTAATATGAATTTACAGTTAGTTTAGACTAACTTTCTGTTTCTCTAATAATTTGCCATTATTATAGATCCAATATCTCTTTGAAACAGAAAAAGCAAAGTGATTTATCCTCACTTTGCAGATAAATAAAAAGATCGAATCTAACAGATCCGATCTTTTTTCATACATTTTTATTTTCCGAAATATCTTTCTAATAATCCAGCAAATGCTTTACCATGACGTGCTTCATCACGAGCCATTTCATGAACTGTATCATGAATTGCATCTAAGTTTTCTTCTTTAGCACGTTTAGCTAATTCAACTTTACCGGCAGTTGCTCCATTTTCAGCATCTACACGTAATTCAAGGTTTTTCTTAGTTGAGTTAGTTACACATTCACCTAATAATTCAGCGAATTTTGAAGCATGTTCTGCTTCTTCCCAAGCTGCTTTTTCATAGTAAAGACCAATTTCAGGATATCCTTCTCTATGTGCTACTCTCGCCATAGCTAAGTACATACCAACTTCTGTACATTCTCCTTCGAAGTTTGCTCTTAATCCCATGATGATATCTTCAGGAGCCCCTTCAGCTACACCTAATACGTGTTCTGCAGCCCAAGTCATTTCTCCGCTTTCTTGTTTTACGAACTTATCAGCTCCTACTTTACAAATTGGACATTGTTCTGGTGCTGAATCTCCTTCATGAACATATCCACATACTGAACATACATATTTTGCCATTATTTTTTCCTCCTCTTTATTAATAGTAATCATTACTATTTATTACATTTATTAGTATATCATAAATTTTACAGATGTAAAGTGAAAAGTAATATTTTTTTAAAAAAATAATAAGAGAAACACTTCCCTTATTATTTTATGATCATTTCGTATTCACTTTCTTTAAACCCGACTAAGACGGTATCTTCTGTAATCAACAATGGACGCTTAATCAACATTCCGTTTTGACTGAGCAATTCACAGGCTTCATCGATTGTCAGCAAATCTACTTTCTCTTTTAGATTCATTTCTTTATAAACATTGCCACTGGTATTAAAAAAACGTTTAGTTGGCAATCCTGATCTTTCGATCCACTGTTTCAATTCCGCTGCTATAGGTGTGTTTTCTACAATATGACGATCATCAAAGTCTGCTCCATGGTTTATTAAAAACTTCTTTGCCTTTTGGCATGTCGAACATTTTGGGTATTCAATAAATAACATATCTCGTTCACCTGTATCCTTTCTTCTATTAATAAGCTATATAGTCTCTCTCATCACACAGTTCAAAGTAAAGCTGGGCATACGTAGCATCGAAATATGGCTGGATAAAAAACAACAGTAATCCACCTAAAAAAGATCCTACAAAGCGCCAACCGATAAAAGATAAGTCTAAATAAAAGATTTCCATCTTTCTGCCCATCGTCATCTCTTTAGAAAGACGCAGAATTTCTAAGGTATCCATGCTGGGATCTTCAGCCAGCAGATATACTACCATTCTATACTGGTACATTTTATAAATTCCCGGGATTACAAAGAATAAAGTCCATACAAAGACCATAATATCTCTGACAAACATCGTCTTTACAATATTGAAATAATGACTGCCGCTAAATGCGTAAAACAGATCTCCTACAGAGTCATAATTCCCACCTGTAAAATAACGTGCTTTTCCAACCAAAAGCGGGTTAAAAACAAAAATTCGCAAAATATAAATGATCACCCAAGTGATAATCGAAAAAATAATTCTTGTAAGAAACAACAATATTCCGCTAAAAGAAAAATATATAACTTGGTTTGTATTCCAATCAAAGCGAATCGATAAAAATGTATCGTTCCCACATATAATAAGAATAATCGCACAAATAATTGTAGCGAAGATATAGTGACTTCTTAAAAAATCTTTAGCATTGTCTTTGAGTTTGATTCTATTTATCGGCATATACTCCCTCCTTCATATGCCCTATTATACTATATTTTAAATGGAGCACAAGAAAAAGAGCATACACGCGAAGGTATATGCCCAATAGAAGTCTATTATTAGAATTTTTTGAATTGATCAACATCAATTACAAAGATTGTAGCTCCCCCTACGACAACATCAATCATAGTGGCTAAAGAAACTTCTGGTAAAGCTAAAGAGTTCATTGTAGGCATTTTTTCTACTCTCTGTTTAGCTTCAGATTTGATTAACTCAATAACAGCATCTACTTTATCTTCATCTGTTCCGATCAATAATGTAACGTTTCCCTTACTTAAGAAACCACCGGTAGAAGCCAATTTTGTAACATAATGACCAGCTTTGTTAAGAGTAGAAGCAACAGCAGAGCTATCATCCTTATTAACAATTGCGATAACGAGTTTCATAAATATTCCCCCTTCGTTACTATTATTATACACAAAAAAAGAGAAATAGTACACAAAAAAGAGTAGAAATCTCTCTTCTCTCTCTATAGACATGTCTCTTTCCAATACATAAAAAAAGGAGGAACTCCTCCTTCTCTTACCCGGCAATCTGCTATTTTCGCGATCGCTCACTATCTTCGCCGTTGATATGCTTAACTTCTGTGTTCGAGATGGTTACAGGTGTCTCCATATCCCCATCATCACCGGATTCCTCTGAGCTCTCACTCAAAACTGGATAATAAGTTCTTTCTTCTTCTAGGTTAAGTTCTCGACCTATTAGTATCAGTCCGCTCCATATATCACTATACTTCCACTCCTGACCTATCTACCTTATCGTCTTTAAGGGGTCTTCCAACTTGCGTCCGGAAGTCTCATCTTGAAGGGGATTTCACGCTTAGATGCCTTCAGCGTTTATTCCTGCCACACTTAGCTACCCAGCTGTGCCACTGGCGTGACAACTGGTCCACCATTGGTGTGTCCATCCCGGTCCTCTCGTACTAAGGACAGCTCTTCTCAAACTTCCTGCGCCCACGACAGATAGGGACCGAACTGTCTCACGACGTTCTGAACCCAGCTCGCGTACCGCTTTAATGGGCGAACAGCCCAACCCTTGGAACCGACTTCAGCTCCAGGATGCGATGAGCCGACATCGAGGTGCCAAACCTCCCCGTCGATGTGAACTCTTGGGGGAGATCAGCCTGTTATCCCCAGGGTAGCTTTTATCCGTTGAGCGACGGCCCTTCCATTCGGTACCGCCGGATCACTAAGCCCGACTTTCGTCCCTGCTCGACTTGTCTGTCTCGCAGTCAAACACCCTTTTGCCTTTGCACTCTGCGCTTGATTTCCATCCAAGCTGAGGGTATCTTTGGGCGCCTCCGTTACTCTTTGGGAGGCGACCGCCCCAGTCAAACTGCCCACCTGACACTGTCCCGTTGCTTGCTTCAAAGCATCCGGTTAGAACCCCAATCAAGGAAGGGTAGTATCCCAACGTCGACTCCTCACACACTGGCGTGCATGTATCCCTGTCTCCTACCTATTCTGTACATCCTTCATCAAAGTCCAATATCAAGCTACAGTAAAGCTCCATGGGGTCTTTCCGTCTAGTCGCGGGTAACCTGCATCTTCACAGGTACTAAGATTTCACCGAGTCTACAGCCGAGACAGCGCCCAAATCGTTACGCCTTTCGTGCGGGTCAGAACTTACCTGACAAGGAATTTCGCTACCTTAGGACCGTTATAGTTACGGCCGCCGTTTACTGGGGCTTCAATTCATTGCTTCGACCTTACGATCTTACAACTCCTCTTAACCTTCCAGCACCGGGCAGGCGTCACCCCATATACTTCGCCTTGCGGCTTCGCATAGAGCTGTGTTTTTGATAAACAGTCGCTTGGGCCGTTTTACTGCGGCTTATTTTCATAAGCACTCCTTCTCCCGAAGTTACGGAGTCATTTTGCAGAGTTCCTTGGCCATAGTTCTCTCGCTCACCTTAGGATTCTCTCCTCACCCATGTGTGTCCATTATCGGTACGGGCTAATAAAAATTTGCTAGAAGCTTTTCTTGGAAGCTTGCTTCGACAGCTTCTGTACTTGGGTCGCCCCTTTCCATACGCTTCACGTCTTCTCCTTGCGGTATGCGCATTTTTCTACACACCAGATATCCCGCTTGCTCCGGCTCTTCCATCCGCCGGACCTGTCTAGCCTTCTCCGTCACTCCATCACTCTTTATTAGGTACAGGAATCTCCACCTGTTGTCCATCGACTACGCCTTTCGGCCTCGCCTTAGGTCCCGACTTACCCAGAGCGGACGAACCTTCCTCTGGAAACCTTGGGTTTTCGGTGCGTGGGATTCTCACCCACGTTCCGCTACTCACACCGGCATTCTCTCTTCTATCCTCTCCACATGTCCTTACGATCATGCTTCTCCGATGATAGAACGCTCCCCTACCACTCACATTTTTCAATGTCAATCCATAGCTTCGGTATATTGCTTAGCCCCGGTAAATTTTCGGCGCAGAGTCATTCGACTAGTGAGCTGTTACGCACTCTTTAAAGGGTGGCTGCTTCTGAGCCAACCTCCTAGTTGTCTGGACATCTCCACATCCTTTTCCACTTAGCAATAATTTTGGGACCTTAGCTGATGGTCTGGGCTGTTTCCCTTTTGACAATGGACCTTATCACCCACTGTCTGACTGCCAGGTATGTTTTCGTGACATTCGGAGTTTGATTATGTTCAGTACCCCGGGATGGGGCCATCACATATTCAGTGCTCTACCTTCACGCTACTTTACCCTGACGCTAGCCCTAAAGCTATTTCGGGGAGAACCAGCTATCTCCGAGTTCGTTTGGAATTTCACCCCTAGCCACAACTCATCCGCCAACGTTTCAACGGGGGTCGGTTCGGTCCTCCATCGGGTTTTACCCCAACTTCAACCTGGTCATGGCTAGATCACTCGGTTTCGGGTCTATGACATCCAACTATTCGCCCTTTTCAGACTCGCTTTCGCTTCGGCTCCGCATCTCCTGCTTAACCTCGCTGACTATCATAACTCGCCGGTTCATTCTACAAAAGGCACGCCATCACCCCTTAACGGGCTCTGACTTCTTGTAAGCATATGGTTTCAGGTTCTCTTTCACTCCCCTCCCGGGGTTCTTTTCACCTTTCCCTCACGGTACTGGTTCACTATCGGTCACAATGGAGTATTTAGCCTTTCGAGATGGTCCTCGATCCTTCCGACAGGATTTCTCGTGTCCCGCCGTACTCAGGATCAGTCTTGGCTTCGCTCTACTTCGAATACGGGGCTCTCACCCTGTCTCGCATACCTTCCCATGTATTTCTTCTGTAAAGTGTCTTGCCTTTCTTGACTGTCCTATAACCCCAAGATAACTCTTGGTTTGGGCTCCTTCCCTTTCGCTCGCCACTACTCAGGAAATCATTCTTTATTTTCTTCTCCTACAGGTACTTAGATGTTTCAGTTCCCTGCGTCTTGCTTCCTATGCATTATGTATTCATGCATGGATACTATCTCGTAGATAGTGGGTTCCCCCATTCGGATATCAGCGGCTCTTGCGTGTGCTTACCACTCGCCGCTGCGTTTCGCCGTTTGCTGCGTCCTTCTTCGCCTCATTGTGCCTAGGCATCCTCCATACGCTCTTCTTTTCTTATCCTAGATTTGCTTTTGTTACTTTTTCTTAGTTTTTTCGACTATTAGGAAAGATCCTTGATTTCTCCTGATCTTTCTAATATTTCTTTTCATCTTATTATCCAGTTTTCAATGATCTCTTTTCCTTGAGTGTCTCCACTCAAAACTGAACAGAACCTTTTTCTCCTTAGAAAGGAGGTGATCCATCCCCACGTTCCCGTAGGGATACCTTGTTACGACTTCACCCCAATCATCGATCCCACCTTAGACAGCTCTCTCCTTTCGGTTAAGCCACCGGCTTCGGGTGTTATCAACTCTCATGGTGTGACGGGCGGTGTGTACAAGGCCCGAGAACGTATTCACCGCGGCATGCTGATCCGCGATTACTAGCGATTCCATCTTCATGCAGGCGAGTTGCAGCCTGCAATCCGAACTGAGAACGGGTTTTTGAGTTTCGCTCCAAGTCGCCTCTTCGCTTCCCTTTGATCCGTCCATTGTAGCACGTGTGTAGCCCAGGTCATAAGGGGCATGATGATTTGACGTCATCCCCGCCTTCCTCCGGCTTGTCACCGGCTGTCTCGTTAGAGTCCCCATCTTACTGCTGGTAACTAACGACAAGGGTTGCGCTCGTTGCGGGACTTAACCCAACATCTCACGACACGAGCTGACGACAACCATGCACCACCTGTCTTGGATATATCTATCCCTCTATCTCTAGAGTCTTTATCCAGATGTCAAGACCTGGTAAGGTTCTTCGCGTTGCTTCGAATTAAACCACATGCTCCACCGCTTGTGCGGGCCCCCGTCAATTCCTTTGAGTTTCATTCTTGCGAACGTACTACTCAGGCGGAGTACTTATTGCGTTAACTGCAGCACTGAGGCTTGTCCCCCCAACACTTAGTACTCATCGTTTACGGCGTGGACTACTAGGGTATCTAATCCTATTTGCTCCCCACGCTTTCGGGACTGAGCGTCAGTTACAGACCAGATCGTCGCCTTCGCCACTGGTGTTCCTCCATATATCTACGCATTTCACCGCTACACATGGAATTCCACGATCCTCTTCTGCACTCTAGCTATTTGGTTTCCATGGCTTACTGAAGTTAAGCTTCAGCCTTTTACCACAGACCTCCATTGCCGCCTGCTCCCTCTTTACGCCCAATAATTCCGGATAACGCTTGCCACCTACGTATTACCGCGGCTGCTGGCACGTAGTTAGCCGTGGCTTCCTCACAAAGTACCGTCACTCTAATACCATTCCCTGTATTAGCCGTTCTTCCTTTATAACAGAAGTTTACAACCCGAAGGCCTTCTTCCTTCACGCGGCGTTGCTCGGTCAGGGTTCCCCCCATTGCCGAAAATTCCCTACTGCTGCCTCCCGTAGGAGTCTGGGCCGTGTCTCAGTCCCAGTGTGGCCGTTCACCCTCTCAGGCCGGCTATGCATCGTCGCCTTGGTAGGCCTTTACCCCACCAACTAGCTAATGCACCATAAGCCCATCTGTTCCCTATCCCTTAGGATATTTAACTTTATCTAAATGCTTAGTTAAAGCCTATGCGGTCTTAGCGCATGTTTCCACGCGTTATCCCCCTGGTACAGCCAGGTTGCTTATGTCTTACTCACCCGTTCGCCACTCATCACCAAGGTGATGCGTTCGACTTGCATGTATTAGGCACGCCGCCAGCGTTCATCCTGAGCCAGGATCAAACTCTCCATGATA
>NZ_CDPP01000002.1 GCF_000829905.1 Beduini massiliensis | reverse complement strand
TATCATGGAGAGTTTGATCCTGGCTCAGGATGAACGCTGGCGGCGTGCCTAATACATGCAAGTCGAACGCATCACCTTGGTGATGAGTGGCGAACGGGTGAGTAAGACATAAGCAACCTGGCTGTACCAGGGGGATAACGCGTGGAAACATGCGCTAAGACCGCATAGGCTTTAACTAAGCATTTAGATAAAGTTAAATATCCTAAGGGATAGGGAACAGATGGGCTTATGGTGCATTAGCTAGTTGGTGGGGTAAAGGCCTACCAAGGCGACGATGCATAGCCGGCCTGAGAGGGTGAACGGCCACACTGGGACTGAGACACGGCCCAGACTCCTACGGGAGGCAGCAGTAGGGAATTTTCGGCAATGGGGGGAACCCTGACCGAGCAACGCCGCGTGAAGGAAGAAGGCCTTCGGGTTGTAAACTTCTGTTATAAAGGAAGAACGGCTAATACAGGGAATGGTATTAGAGTGACGGTACTTTGTGAGGAAGCCACGGCTAACTACGTGCCAGCAGCCGCGGTAATACGTAGGTGGCAAGCGTTATCCGGAATTATTGGGCGTAAAGAGGGAGCAGGCGGCAATGGAGGTCTGTGGTAAAAGGCTGAAGCTTAACTTCAGTAAGCCATGGAAACCAAATAGCTAGAGTGCAGAAGAGGATCGTGGAATTCCATGTGTAGCGGTGAAATGCGTAGATATATGGAGGAACACCAGTGGCGAAGGCGACGATCTGGTCTGTAACTGACGCTCAGTCCCGAAAGCGTGGGGAGCAAATAGGATTAGATACCCTAGTAGTCCACGCCGTAAACGATGAGTACTAAGTGTTGGGGGGACAAGCCTCAGTGCTGCAGTTAACGCAATAAGTACTCCGCCTGAGTAGTACGTTCGCAAGAATGAAACTCAAAGGAATTGACGGGGGCCCGCACAAGCGGTGGAGCATGTGGTTTAATTCGAAGCAACGCGAAGAACCTTACCAGGTCTTGACATCTGGATAAAGACTCTAGAGATAGAGGGATAGATATATCCAAGACAGGTGGTGCATGGTTGTCGTCAGCTCGTGTCGTGAGATGTTGGGTTAAGTCCCGCAACGAGCGCAACCCTTGTCGTTAGTTACCAGCAGTAAGATGGGGACTCTAACGAGACAGCCGGTGACAAGCCGGAGGAAGGCGGGGATGACGTCAAATCATCATGCCCCTTATGACCTGGGCTACACACGTGCTACAATGGACGGATCAAAGGGAAGCGAAGAGGCGACTTGGAGCGAAACTCAAAAACCCGTTCTCAGTTCGGATTGCAGGCTGCAACTCGCCTGCATGAAGATGGAATCGCTAGTAATCGCGGATCAGCATGCCGCGGTGAATACGTTCTCGGGCCTTGTACACACCGCCCGTCACACCATGAGAGTTGATAACACCCGAAGCCGGTGGCTTAACCGAAAGGAGAGAGCTGTCTAAGGTGGGATCGATGATTGGGGTGAAGTCGTAACAAGGTATCCCTACGGGAACGTGGGGATGGATCACCTCCTTTCTAAGGAGAAAAAGGTTCTGTTCAGTTTTGAGTGGAGACACTCAAGGAAAAGAGATCATTGAAAACTGGATAATAAGATGAAAAGAAATATTAGAAAGATCAGGAGAAATCAAGGATCTTTCCTAATAGTCGAAAAAACTAAGAAAAAGTAACAAAAGCAAATCTAGGATAAGAAAAGAAGAGCGTATGGAGGATGCCTAGGCACAATGAGGCGAAGAAGGACGCAGCAAACGGCGAAACGCAGCGGCGAGTGGTAAGCACACGCAAGAGCCGCTGATATCCGAATGGGGGAACCCACTATCTACGAGATAGTATCCATGCATGAATACATAATGCATAGGAAGCAAGACGCAGGGAACTGAAACATCTAAGTACCTGTAGGAGAAGAAAATAAAGAATGATTTCCTGAGTAGTGGCGAGCGAAAGGGAAGGAGCCCAAACCAAGAGTTATCTTGGGGTTATAGGACAGTCAAGAAAGGCAAGACACTTTACAGAAGAAATACATGGGAAGGTATGCGAGACAGGGTGAGAGCCCCGTATTCGAAGTAGAGCGAAGCCAAGACTGATCCTGAGTACGGCGGGACACGAGAAATCCTGTCGGAAGGATCGAGGACCATCTCGAAAGGCTAAATACTCCATTGTGACCGATAGTGAACCAGTACCGTGAGGGAAAGGTGAAAAGAACCCCGGGAGGGGAGTGAAAGAGAACCTGAAACCATATGCTTACAAGAAGTCAGAGCCCGTTAAGGGGTGATGGCGTGCCTTTTGTAGAATGAACCGGCGAGTTATGATAGTCAGCGAGGTTAAGCAGGAGATGCGGAGCCGAAGCGAAAGCGAGTCTGAAAAGGGCGAATAGTTGGATGTCATAGACCCGAAACCGAGTGATCTAGCCATGACCAGGTTGAAGTTGGGGTAAAACCCGATGGAGGACCGAACCGACCCCCGTTGAAACGTTGGCGGATGAGTTGTGGCTAGGGGTGAAATTCCAAACGAACTCGGAGATAGCTGGTTCTCCCCGAAATAGCTTTAGGGCTAGCGTCAGGGTAAAGTAGCGTGAAGGTAGAGCACTGAATATGTGATGGCCCCATCCCGGGGTACTGAACATAATCAAACTCCGAATGTCACGAAAACATACCTGGCAGTCAGACAGTGGGTGATAAGGTCCATTGTCAAAAGGGAAACAGCCCAGACCATCAGCTAAGGTCCCAAAATTATTGCTAAGTGGAAAAGGATGTGGAGATGTCCAGACAACTAGGAGGTTGGCTCAGAAGCAGCCACCCTTTAAAGAGTGCGTAACAGCTCACTAGTCGAATGACTCTGCGCCGAAAATTTACCGGGGCTAAGCAATATACCGAAGCTATGGATTGACATTGAAAAATGTGAGTGGTAGGGGAGCGTTCTATCATCGGAGAAGCATGATCGTAAGGACATGTGGAGAGGATAGAAGAGAGAATGCCGGTGTGAGTAGCGGAACGTGGGTGAGAATCCCACGCACCGAAAACCCAAGGTTTCCAGAGGAAGGTTCGTCCGCTCTGGGTAAGTCGGGACCTAAGGCGAGGCCGAAAGGCGTAGTCGATGGACAACAGGTGGAGATTCCTGTACCTAATAAAGAGTGATGGAGTGACGGAGAAGGCTAGACAGGTCCGGCGGATGGAAGAGCCGGAGCAAGCGGGATATCTGGTGTGTAGAAAAATGCGCATACCGCAAGGAGAAGACGTGAAGCGTATGGAAAGGGGCGACCCAAGTACAGAAGCTGTCGAAGCAAGCTTCCAAGAAAAGCTTCTAGCAAATTTTTATTAGCCCGTACCGATAATGGACACACATGGGTGAGGAGAGAATCCTAAGGTGAGCGAGAGAACTATGGCCAAGGAACTCTGCAAAATGACTCCGTAACTTCGGGAGAAGGAGTGCTTATGAAAATAAGCCGCAGTAAAACGGCCCAAGCGACTGTTTATCAAAAACACAGCTCTATGCGAAGCCGCAAGGCGAAGTATATGGGGTGACGCCTGCCCGGTGCTGGAAGGTTAAGAGGAGTTGTAAGATCGTAAGGTCGAAGCAATGAATTGAAGCCCCAGTAAACGGCGGCCGTAACTATAACGGTCCTAAGGTAGCGAAATTCCTTGTCAGGTAAGTTCTGACCCGCACGAAAGGCGTAACGATTTGGGCGCTGTCTCGGCTGTAGACTCGGTGAAATCTTAGTACCTGTGAAGATGCAGGTTACCCGCGACTAGACGGAAAGACCCCATGGAGCTTTACTGTAGCTTGATATTGGACTTTGATGAAGGATGTACAGAATAGGTAGGAGACAGGGATACATGCACGCCAGTGTGTGAGGAGTCGACGTTGGGATACTACCCTTCCTTGATTGGGGTTCTAACCGGATGCTTTGAAGCAAGCAACGGGACAGTGTCAGGTGGGCAGTTTGACTGGGGCGGTCGCCTCCCAAAGAGTAACGGAGGCGCCCAAAGATACCCTCAGCTTGGATGGAAATCAAGCGCAGAGTGCAAAGGCAAAAGGGTGTTTGACTGCGAGACAGACAAGTCGAGCAGGGACGAAAGTCGGGCTTAGTGATCCGGCGGTACCGAATGGAAGGGCCGTCGCTCAACGGATAAAAGCTACCCTGGGGATAACAGGCTGATCTCCCCCAAGAGTTCACATCGACGGGGAGGTTTGGCACCTCGATGTCGGCTCATCGCATCCTGGAGCTGAAGTCGGTTCCAAGGGTTGGGCTGTTCGCCCATTAAAGCGGTACGCGAGCTGGGTTCAGAACGTCGTGAGACAGTTCGGTCCCTATCTGTCGTGGGCGCAGGAAGTTTGAGAAGAGCTGTCCTTAGTACGAGAGGACCGGGATGGACACACCAATGGTGGACCAGTTGTCACGCCAGTGGCACAGCTGGGTAGCTAAGTGTGGCAGGAATAAACGCTGAAGGCATCTAAGCGTGAAATCCCCTTCAAGATGAGACTTCCGGACGCAAGTTGGAAGACCCCTTAAAGACGATAAGGTAGATAGGTCAGGAGTGGAAGTATAGTGATATATGGAGCGGACTGATACTAATAGGTCGAGAACTTAACCTAGAAGAAGAAAGAACTTATTATCCAGTTTTGAGTGAGAGCTCAGAGGAATCCGGTGATGATGGGGATATGGAGACACCTGTAACCATCTCGAACACAGAAGTTAAGCATATCAACGGCGAAGATAGTGAGCGATCGCGAAAATAGCAGATTGCCGGGTAAGAGAAGGAGGAGTTCCTCCTTTTTCTTTATCACAAATGTAAGTAGCGCATATAATAAGTAATAAAGTTGTTTTATTTGACTATTTCATTTATAATAGTCAAGAGTATAAAAAATATTATATGTGATAAATATAGAGAGACAGGATTGAGGAGATTACTATGTCAGAAAAGATTATTATAGAGGGTGGGCATAAATTAAATGGTACGGTAATGATGAGCGGTGCTAAGAATGCAACTGTTGCATTAATTCCTGCAATTGTTTTAGCCGAAGGACCGGTAACTGTTTTTGGTGTGCCTGAAATATCAGATGTAGAAGCTTTAGCTACATTGTTAAGAGAATTAAATTGCAATGTAGAAACATTTGAAAATCATATTATAGTGGATCCTACTCATTTACAAAGTGTGCCTTTAGTAAGTGATGCAGTAAATAAATTACGTGCTTCTTATTACTTTATGGGAGCGTTGTTGGGGCGTTTTAGTTATGTCAAAATGAAAATGCCCGGAGGATGCTATTTAGGGCCTCGTCCGATTGACTTACATTTAAAAGGATTTGAAGCTTTAGGTGCAAAAATTACTTGTGATGAAGATGGAACTTATGAAATTTATGCAGAAGAACTAATAGGAACAAAAATATATTTGGATTTTGCTTCGGTTGGTGCAACGATTAATATTATGCTGGCTGCGGTAAAAGCAAAGGGTAAAACAGAAATAGAAAATGCTGCTAAGGAGCCTGAAATTATTGATGTGGCAAACATGCTGACAAAAATGGGAGCTAAGATTCGCGGTGTCGGAACGGATACGATTACAATCGAAGGTGTAGATCATTTAGGAGGCTGCTATCATGAGATTATTCCTGACCGTATTGAAGCTGGGACCTTTTTGATTTTAGCTGCTGCGGCAGGTGAAAGAATCGTTGTACAGAATGTTATTCCTCAGCATTTAGATTCATTGATTTCTAAATTGAAAGAGATGGGTGTAAAAATGGAGGTTTCAGGAGATAGTGTTGTTGTTTACGGATTAGAATCTTCTTTAAAAGCGGTAGATATTAAAACACAGCCTTATCCGGGGTTTGCGACTGATTTGCAGCAACCTCTAACAACGCTTTTAACACAGGCTACAGGACAATCTATCATAGAGGAAACCATTTATCCTGAAAGGTTTAAACATTGCGCAGAATTGAATAAAATGGGTGCTGATATTGATATTCATTCGGGCTATGCAAATATTAATGGAAAGACAAAATTAAAAGGAGCTAATGTTTGTGCAACGGATCTTCGTTGTGGAGCAGCTTTGGTTATTGCAGCTTTGATCGCTGAAGGAGAAACGGAGATCGGCAATGTCTATCATATTGACCGTGGCTATGATAATATTGATCATAAATTGATTATGTTAGGGGCACGTATTACCCGAATTGAACGTGAAGATAATTAATCGTTATCTTTATCATAAAAAATACTGAATAATACTTGTAAAATTTATTTGAAGATGCTATTATAATTCAGTAACTTACTTTGAAGTTAGACAAAAAATTTCAAGGCGGAAGGAGAAAGAGAAATGAAAAAAGGAATTCATCCAGATTATAAAAAAGTAAAAGCAGTATGTACATCTTGCGGAGCTGAATTTGAAACTGGTTCAGTTTTAAACGAAATTCGTGTGGATACTTGTTCAAACTGTCATCCTTTCTATACAGGGAAACAACGTTTTGCAAGTGCTGATGGACGTATCGATAAATTCAACAAAAAATACGGTCTTAAATAATAAAGTGGCAGATTTGCCACTTTTTATTTTTTCGTGATATAATGAATAAATGGAAGGAGCGATAAGATGGAATATCATGTTTTAGCGAGTGGGTCAAAAGGCAACAGTACCTTTATATATAGTAATGGTTTTGGAATATTGATTGATTGCGGTATTTCAAAAAAACAGTTATTGACTCGATTGAATCAAGTAGGATACAGTGAATCAGACATAAACTGTGTATTATTGACTCACGATCATAGCGATCATAAAAAAAATATTCATATTTTTGACCCCTCTATGGTGTATGCGGGATTAGGATGCTTGGAGGGATTATCATCTCGCCATATTCTTAAGCCTTATCAACCAATTGGATTTGAAAATATTGAGATCACTCCTTTATCTATCTCACATGATGCAACTAGTCCATTGGCATTTGTAGTAAACGATACGGTTTCAAAGCTTGTCTACATGACCGATACAGGCTATGTAAGCAAGAAAAACATGGGCTTTATAGAAAATGCTCATTATTATATTATTGAAAGTAATCATGATATCGATATGCTGATGAACAGTGCTCGTCCAATCTATTTGAAAAAGCGTATTTTATCCGATGTGGGACATTTATCTAATGATTACAGTGCTCGTTTAATGTGTAAAGTTTTAGGGGATCAGACACGAGATATTGTTTTAGCCCATTTGTCCCAAGAAGCGAATACGCCTGAATTAGCCATGGATTGTTATTGTAAAGTATTTGAATACAGCCAGATTAATATTGAAAATTATAATATAAAAATAGCGAGCCAAGTAGAAGTTGTAAGTGGAGGAGATACTATTGAAAATCAGGATCGTCAGTATTGGCAAGATCAAAGAGAAGTACTTGTTGGCGGGGATTGATGAATATAAAAAGCGTTTAGGCGCTTTCACTAAAATAGAGATGGTAGAATTGGAAGACGAAAAGATTCCGGATAAAGCTTCTTTGGCAGATGAACAGCTAGTCTTAGATAAAGAGGGAAAAAAGATATTAGATCGAATAAAAGACGATGAATATGTAATTCTCTTAGATCTGCATGGAAAAGAAATAGATTCTGTTCAATTATCTAAACATATTGAAACTAAAATGATTGAAGGAAAGAGTACCATTACTTTTGTGATCGGGGGCTCACTGGGATTAGCAAAAGATGTTGTTGCACGCAGTAACTTTCGTCTTTGTTTTTCCAAACTGACGTTTACACATCAAATGATTCGATTGTTTTTATTAGAACAAATCTATCGTTCGTTTAAAATTATGAACAATCAAACTTATCATAAATAAAAGACCAAGCGATTGCTTGGTTTTTGTTATCTTGGCAGAAAAGCACGAATATCCTCACTGTTATAACCGGCTAAAAAACGTTTATCATCAAATATAATCGGGGTTTTTATTAGTTTTGGATCACTGATCAAAATTTTGACGAGTTCACTCAAACGTAAATGATCAAAGCGATGAACTAAAGAACGTACACTATCCGATTTTATGGATAAGATCGAAGTCACTTCATCTGGATTCTTTTCTAAAATATCAATCATCTCATCCTCAGTCAATTTAGAACTGATTTTAATTTGCATTACAGGAATCTGGTATTCGTCAAAAAATTGACGTGCATTTCTTGAAGAACGGTTGTTGGAAATATACATTGTTATCATCTTTATCACCTCGAGATCATTATAGCGGAAATAAAGTTAACAGAAGGATATTAGTCATCGTTGAACACCGATATATTGTAGTTGTAATTTTTTTATTCAATATACTTTTAAATTGTGATTAATCTTGCTATTATGAAAAAAGGAGGAGATGGTATATTGATTTATGACTATTTATGGAATCAATCACAATATGCCGGGACGATAAAATATGAAAGCAATCTTTAATCACTGCAATATTAATGTTACTAATTTAGACCGAAGTCTTGCTTTTTATAAAGAGGCACTGGGACTAGAGGAAATAAGAAGAAAAGAGACAGAACATTTCACTCTTGTTTATTTAGGTGATGGTGTCACACCGTTTAGTTTGGAGTTAACGTGTCTGAATGATCATCCACAACCTTATGAATTAGGAGAAAATGAAAGTCATATCTGTTTTACCGTAGAGGATTATGATGCCGCTCATGCCCTACATGAAAAAATGGGCTGCATTTGTTTTGAAAACACGGCGATGGGCTTATATTTTATTCATGACCCTGATGATTACTGGTTTGAGATAATACCTGAAAAAAGATAAAAGCGCTGTATAATGGCGCTTTATTTTTTTATTATTGAACATTTTGACAAAACTTAAATTTGAATTAAACAAATATAGTTATGTTGTTTTTGAATAGTGTATATAATTTTTATATAGTAAAAAGCACTCCATCATTCAGTTATAATATGGAGTACCTTTTAAGATTTTTATAGAGACAAAAATAATTTTACAGCCTCATCATTATATTCCGTTTTCATCATGGCGAAACCATTATTTACCACTATTTCAAAATCACCAAAACCTTCCAACGTAATTAAACCATCTGATTCCGCTTTTTTATAAGCTTCGCTTGTTTTATCAAACTCATAAAATTCTAAACTGCCCTTATCTGTTTTATACTTAATTCCATTCTTAGCCCCGATCATTGATGCTGCCATTTCAGTTTCTTCGCTGATTTCATAACCATTATCTTGAAAAGCTTTCTTGATCGTAGCAAAAGATAATTCTTTTTTGACTTCTTCCTTTGTTGGGGTATCCCCATTTCCCTCTTTCTTTCCATCATCTTTTGAACTGCATCCTATTGTTCCCAACAACAATACTGCAACAAGTAATAATGAGAATCCTTTTTTCATCTTGTTAATTCCTCCTATATATCTTTATTATACTATAATTATCACTATAAATGATAAATTTGTCAAACATGGAAATAGTAAATATAATAAATAAATTAATATAAGAAACTAATCCGATATAAAAGGTTTTAAAATAAACTTTTTTTGATTAAAAAGTTGTTAATTTTCATATCATAAAAAAGCGACAAGAAAAAAATAAAATTGATTATAATAATAAAAAAGGGGGAATTCCATGAATAAAAAGATCGTGTTTTTTGATATCGATGGAACCTTAGTTGGGGCTTCCAGAAAAATAACTGAAAAAAATAAGGAAGCTATTCATTTACTAAGAGAAAATGGGCACTTAGCCTTTTTATGTACAGGACGTGCACCTGCTTCGATTGAGCCTTCACTCACCGATATTGGATTTGACGGAGTAGTGGCATCAGCTGGGGGATTAATTAAAATCGGTGATGAGTATGTCTTTGAAAATTTTATTAACCAATATTTGTTAAGTGAAATTATGTTGTTGTTTACTAATCATCAGGTTTTATTTTCATTAGAAACAAAAGAAGCGATTTACCAAGCACCGGGAATTAAAAATTTCTTTGATACCATCAATAAAGAAAAATTTAAAGATAATCTTGAATTAGCACGTACTTTTGAGGATCGTGAGAAAAATTTCAGACGCAAAACATTAAAAGATTTCAATATCATGACAACGCCGGTCATGAAAATGTGTTTTATTTCACCAAATAAAGAACGTTTTTACCAATGTGAGTCCTTTTTGAAAGAATTCTTTAATATCGTTATTTTTAGTGATCCAAAAGAGAGTTACATCAATGGTGAAATCATTTTAAAACATTGTACCAAAGGCGACGGGGTAAAGTTTGTAACTGAATATTATAATTTGCCGATGGAAGACAGTATTGGCTATGGTGACAGTATGAATGACTATGAGATGCTGCAGGTGGCAGGATACAGTGTCGTATCTGAAAAAGCTTCTGATAAATTAAAGGCATTGGCTGATGATCTTTTTGAAGAACCTGATCATGATGGCATCTATAAACACCTAAAAAAACTCAAATTAATCTAACTATGGAAAATTTTCATAGTTTTTTTTTATTTCTTACTTAATATGACAAATAACTACGAACCATATCTATATAATTCAAGTTGAGGTGAGAATCATGCAACTAACAAAGTCTATTGAGATGAAAAAAGTCAAAAATCTAATAAGAAAGGGTATATTTTTTATTATCGTCGGATTACTTAGCCAGGTACCGCTTTTTGGGATAAAAGGGTTATTAGGGATGACCATGCTTTCTATCGCTTATGTATCAGGTTATGAATTTGTATTAATGTATTTTGTAGCGATGGGATTATCTTTTAATGTTCCTTTAGTTATCCTAAGCGTAGGAATATATGTATTATTGGAGTTAACGAATCTGCTTCATTTATTAAAAAGTTTTTTAGTGCCTATTGTAGTATCGTTATTAATCGGGATCTATGTCAACTTAATGTATTTTGATTTCTCGATTGCGGGTATCAGTGAGAGTTTACTTATTCTCTTATCCCAATATATGTTACAAACCATAAATTTAGAACTTACTAATTTCTTTGTACATACCCATGCAAGAAAGGTAACAAAACGGGAATATACATTACTGCTGTCACTATTAATTGTAGCGTTAATGAATGTAGTTCCTTATAATGCAAATCTGGTTTTAACACTCGTTTATGCCATTATTCTTTATTCAGCTTACAGTCTCTCTTTAACAAGCGCATCGTATTTGGGATTATTTTCTTTATTCCTATTTATCTTTATGCAGTTGGGAAGCGTTTATGACTTAGTCACAATGATGTTCCCAATGATTGTATTTAATGTTTATAAACCAAAAAACAAATTTATATTTGCTTTCTTATTCATCTTATCAAATGCATGGATTCCATTTTTATCAATAGAAACCTTAAGAATACAAGCTATAAAAATCGGTATTGCCACCTTAATATTTCTGATCGTTCCAGCAATTAAAAACAGCGCTCTTGAAGCACGTTTATCAACATCTGCGCAGTTAGAAAACGATCGTGGAAAAATGAAAAGAAAAGTATTGGAATTTAGTGAGTTGTTCAATAAAATCACCTCTTCTTTCCAAATCGAGACAACACCGACCAACACCAAACAATATGTGGGACACTTATATGATGAAGTGTGTAAGGAATGTACTTGTAAAGATCAATGTTTCGATCGATATAACGGAAACCATCGTTTAATTAAGTTATTTATGAAAGGTTTAGATACAAAACTGCAACTTCATGAGATGAAATATGTGCAGAACTATTGTTTAAATGCAAAGCAGTATAAGGATCAGCTGAAAGTAGAAACCACTTTATTTGAACAGCAAGAAAAAATGAATAAAGAATATGATCTGCTAAAGAAAAATCTATATGAACAGCTGATGGTTGTTTCTAGCATGCTGACAGATTTTCAAAATAATCTGACCAATCAATATACGAGTCAAGATGACTACGTGATGGATTTATTGAAAGGCTATCATTTTGATGTGGAATATCTGCATTGTGAAACCATTGCGAATAATCAGTATGAACTTGATTTAGGTGTTAAAAACATTACTGCCAATGAGGTGATTGACGATCTGATCCCATTGTTAAATTTGGGGTACAATACGACTTTCCGTCTGAAAAAACAAACGATTCCAAAACATAAGGGGTATGTTCATTTAGTATTGGAAAATAAAACATTGTCTTATTTAACTTATGGAGTATTCCAATCTTCAAAGGACGATAAATTCTGTGGTGATCAATATGCCGTGTTTGACTATGGCAATAAAAATATATTGGCGATCAGTGATGGGATGGGGCATGGAAAAGTAGCTTATGATGAAAGTTCGTTCCTGCTTGACGTTCTGCAGAAACTGATTAAGACGGGGGTAGGAATTGAAAAAAGTATTACTACAATGAATGCGCTTCTAAAAATTAAAAACCGCTCAGATATGTTTACAACCTTAGATTTAGCTGTGTTTAATCCGTATAAAAATGAGATAGAATTCTATAAAAACGGCAGTATGCATTCCTTCATCATTAGAGATGAAGCGATTGTAGAAATTGAAGGCCGTACATTACCGATTGGGATCATGAGTGAAGTTGAAACCAAGCATGAGAAATATGAATTACGTATCGGTGACTATATTGTGATGTTAAGTGATGGAATTGATGAAGGCGAAGAAACGCGTATTATCGATTATATCATTGAACATAATAAGCAAAATCCACAAATGATTGCTTCCACTTTCTCTACCTCCCTAGAAGAAGCTTCGGCAATCGATGATGTGACACTGCTGGTTATGAGAGTAGAGGGCTAACCTCTACTTTTTCTTTTATTCCCTTGCTTAATCGACTATAATAATAGAAGCAATGCTCGGAGGTAATGATGGAACAGATCGTATTAGATTATTTATTAAGAAATGAACAATTACATATTGATATGCTGGAAACAATACGTCATGAACCCTGTCAATTGATATATGCCAGTGATCAAGGCGTTATGCTTTTTAATGAAACAGCACGCATTTATATGTTGTCTACAGATGATTTAGATCTCGGAGAAGCGTTAATTAAACAACATTTAAAAGCTGGGACAGGGATAGTGATTCATCAAAGTGCATTAGAGCCTGTGGTTAGAAACTATTTTAAAGTAAGTGAACGATTAGAATGTTATCAAGAGATATTTCCTAAAGCGGAGCTAATGTCATTGCCCGGGCAATTGGAAATAAGACCAATGGTATTGGAAGATGCAAAGATGATTTGCAACTATTATAGTCATCATAGTGATTTGGAATATATTGAAGAAATTATTTCTGGTGGCTGGATGTTTGGACTTTATGAAAATAAAACATTGGCAGGGTTTATTGGGCGTCATACGGATGGAAGTATGGGACTTTTAGAAATCCTGCCTAAATATCAGCGTAAGCATTATGCAACCTATTTACTGAACTTTATGTGTGTGCAATACCAAAAAAGGGGCTGGACAGCGTATTCACAGGTAGAAATACAAAATGAAGTATCTGTGCGTTTACATAACAAGGTGGGAGCAGTAAAATCAGATTCAGCGATCATTTGGCTGATGTAAGGAGAGACTATGGAAGCAAAGGTAAAACAGCATTTAAAACAATATCCTAAAAATATTCCCTATATTGTGGGGGTATCGGGGGGATGTGACTCGATGTGTTTATTAGATATTTTATACAAAGAAGGATATCAAGTTATCGTTTGTCATGTAAATTATCGTTTGCGGCCTAAAGCGGAGACTGACAGGGATTATCAAATTGTCAGTGAATACTGCAAATTGCGTCAAATTCCTTTTTACTATAAAGAAGAAAAGCGTTGTCAAAAAGATAATTTTCAGCAGTCAGCCCGCCATATTCGCTATGATTTTTATTTTGAAATTGGTAAAATTTACCATACTAATAAAGTATTTTTGGGTCATCATAAAGATGATGTCTACGAAACGATCCTCATGCAGAAAAAGCGTGGCGGAGAAGAACTTTATTGGGGCATCAAAAATGAGAGTGAAGTTCGCGGCAATCAGGTATATCGCATTTTTTTAGAGGTGACAAAAAAGGAAATTATAGAGTATTGTCATAAATATAATATTGACTATCATGATGACTATACTAATTTTGAAACGCATTATCAGCGTGATTATATTCGTAATGTTGTTTTGTGTAAAATGAGTGATCAGGAAAAAGAATCACTGTTGATTGAAGCCGAAGAACATAATCAAACATTACGTTTGAAAAGGGAACGAAGCAAAGCCTTATTAGATATGCATCTGATTGACGGACGTTTCTATTTCAAAGATTTGAATGAAGCGGATTTACCCGAAGTTATTCATCGTTATTTAGAAATATATCTGCCTGATCAGCGTATTTCTAGGGCATTGATTGATGAAGTGTATAGAGCATTAAAAAATAAGCGTCCAAATTTAAAAATAACTTTACCAGTTAATCTTAGGTTCATAAAAGAGTACGATAATGGATACATTCAAACAAGTAGCCAGAAGGCAGACTATGAGTATCATTTTACTCATTTTTATGAGTTTGAATGCGACTATTTTATGTTGGCAGCAAGTGGACAGCTTAATGAAGGAATTTATTTATCTAAAGAGGATTTCCCTATTACGATTCGTAACTTTAGACCAGGTGACATCGTTCATACAAAGTTTGGACATAAGAAAGTCAGCCGGTTATTCATTGATAATAAAATACCACAGGTTCAACGGACAACTTGGCCAATTTTAGTAAATAAAAATGGCGAGATATTACTAATTCCTCATATTGTGAAAAACTTGAGGTATATGGATACAAAAGCAAACGTTTTTGTGGTAAAATGAATAATAAATTTACTGGAGGTATTTTTAGGGATGCATAAAGATGTAGAGCGTATTTTATTCTCGGAAGAACAAATAATTGAAAAATGTAAGGAACTTGCATGTCAGATAGATGACTTTTATAAAGATGCAGATCATATTTTCACAGTAGGCTTATTAAAAGGATCGATTCCATTTATGGCAGAGCTGTGTAAACATTTGCAGACACCATTAACGATGAATTTCATGCAAGCAAGCAGTTATGATGGTGTAGAATCTAAAGAATTAAAGATTAAACATGATTTAGAAGCGAGTGTTGAAGGTGAACATGTTTTAATTATTGAAGATATCTTGGATACTGGTAAAACATTATCAAATGTGAAAAAATTACTGGTTGAACGAGGTGCAAAGGATGTAACGGTAGTGACTTTATTGGATAAAGTAGAAGGACGTACATTCGATTTTAAAGCAGATTTTTATGGTTTTGTTTGCCCAAATGAATTCGTTATCGGATTCGGTTTGGATTTTAATGAGAATTATAGACAATTACCTTACGTAGGGGTATTAAAAGAGTCATGTTATAAGTAAAGGAGAAGTGTATGAAAAGTAAACCAACGAGTTTAATTAAAACGATATTGCCTTGGCTGTTGCTCTTGATCTTAATTGGCGCTGCATACACCATGCTTAATCCTAGTACAAGCAAAACTTTAACGACTAGCGAATATGAAGCATTGGTGAATAGCGGAACAAAGATTGAAGAGGCGGAAATTACACCGAGCGATCTCGTAATCAGTATGACGGGGGTATATAAAGAAGACGGGAAGCCTGTAAAATTCTCTGTCACTTTACCAAATACAGAAACTCAAATGAATGAATTGCAGACAGCATTGGCAGAAAGCGGAACGTTGTATACAGTACGTGATGCTTCCGGTGATGGAATGTTCATGTCAGTCATTATGACTTTCTTGCCAACGATCTTGCTGATTGGGGTTATGTTCTTTATGATGACTAAAATCGGGGGAGGCGGCGGAAATGCGAAAGCCTTTGAATTTGGAAACTCCAGAGCGAAGTTAGAAAAAGATCAAAAGACACGTTTTACAGATGTAGCGGGTGCTGATGAGGAAAAAGAAGAATTAAGAGAATTGGTAGAATTCCTTAAAAACCCTAAGAAATTTGCGGCAATGGGTGCAAAAATCCCTAAAGGGGTATTATTAGTAGGGCCGCCGGGTACAGGGAAGACATTGCTTGCCAGAGCGGTATCGGGAGAAGCGAATGTACCGTTCTTCTCTATCTCAGGTTCTGAATTCGTCGAAATGTTCGTCGGAGTTGGTGCCGGAAGAGTCAGAGATATGTTTAAAAAAGCAAAAGAAAACGCACCATGTATCATCTTTATTGATGAAATTGATGCAGTAGGACGTCAAAGAGGTAGTGGTATCGGTGGCGGACACGATGAACGTGAACAAACATTGAACCAATTATTAGTTGAAATGGACGGGTTTGCCGGAAATGAAGGAATTATCATTTTAGCGGCAACAAACCGTGCAGATGTATTAGATCCTGCATTATTAAGACCGGGACGATTTGACCGTCAGATTCAGGTTGCCAATCCGGATAAGCGTGCCCGTGCCCAAATTCTGCAAGTCCATGCCAGAAATAAAAAGTTTGCAGCGGATGTGAACTTTGATAATATCGCGGCGCGTACACCAGGATTTAGCGGAGCCGAATTACAGAATGTATTAAATGAAGCGGCTTTATTGGCAGTTCGTTTAGGACGCGATGTTATTACTATGGATGACATTGATGAGGGGATTGACCGTGTGATTGGCGGACCGGCTAAAAAGTCTCGTAAATACACTGAAAAAGAACGTCGACTAGTTGCCTATCATGAAGCTGGACATGCTATCATCGGGTTAACTTTAGAAGATGCCAACAAGGTACAAAAAGTGACGATTATTCCACGTGGGAATGCCGGTGGATATAATCTGATGACACCTAAAGAAGAAACTTATTTCCAAACAAAGACACAACTGGAAGCAAGTATCACCGGATTTATGGGTGGTCGTGTTGCTGAGGAAATCTTCTTTGGCGATGTGAGTTCGGGTGCTCAAAATGATATTGAGCAGGCTACCCGTTTAGCTCGTTTGATGGTGACTGAATTAGGAATGTCAGAATTAGGACCAATCAAATATGGAAGTGGTCAGGATTCTGTATTCTTAGGAAGAGATTATACTTCAACGAACAATGATCATTCAGGACAGGTGGCATTTGAAATCGATCAGCAAGTGCGCAAGATTATTGACGAATGCTATAAGGAATGTACACGTATTATTACAGAAAATAAAGATAAATTAGAGTTAATTGCTGCTGCTTTACTAGAATATGAAACATTGGCAAATGAACAAATCGAAGCTTTATATACAACAGGAAAAATGCCGGAAGTCAGTGGCAAAACTACAAATGGTACAGATGTTATCTTACCTGCTGAAATTAGATTTAATGATCAGGAAGAAGAAAAAAAGGCGGAAGAAAGCGAACCGGCTCCGGCTGAGGAACCAAGAGTACGCAAACCTGTTTCTTATGAAGATTTAGATGATCTTATTGATGATATGAAATAATAGATTTGGGGTTGGCGAAGCCAGCTCCTTATTAATTTCAATAATGACTTTTTTTTACATGAACTTTTGTATATAATGAGATAGGTGATAACAATGACAAAAAACAATCGTAAAAAAGTAAATAAATTTTTAGTAATCATGATCATTTTCGCAATGGTTGTTCCCAGCCTGATTTCGGCTTTGATTATCTTATTTGGAGGTTAGTATGAAAGATTATTTAGTAAGAGGAATTGTAGATAGTAAAAACGTTCGTGTATTTGCTTGTTCTACGACTGACCTTTTAGAAGAGGCAAGAAAAAAACATGGACTTTGGCCTACGGCTTCGGCGGCACTAGGAAGAATGATGTCCGTAGTTTTAATGATGGGCAGTATGATGAAAAGTGAAAAGAGCTTATCTTGTACTATTAATGGCGGCGGGCCGATTGGAACAATGATCTGTAGTACCAAAGGTGATGGTAAAATTAAAGGGTTTGTTGCCAATCCGGAAGTTCATTATACGTATAATGATACCGGTAAGTTAGCGGTAGGTGTGGCTGTAGGAAAAGAAGGCTATTTGGAAGTGGTTCGCGATATGCAGCTTAGGGAAGCGTTTAGTGGTCGTGTAGCTTTACAGACTGGTGAAATTGGAGATGATTTTTCTTATTATTTCGCAGCCAGCGAACAGGTTCCTTCTGTTGTTTCTGTGGGTGTTTTAGTGAATGATACAAATGAAATATTAGCTAGCGGTGGTTTTATTATTCAATTACTGCCTAATGCGACAGATGAGGATATTGAGTATATTGAAGAAAAAATGAAAGATTTTCCTGCGGTTTCTGCTTTGATCCATGATGGAAAGACCCCAGAACAAATCTTAGAGATGATTTTTCCTGATGTTAAAATATTGGATCATCAAGATCTTTCTTTTGAATGTGACTGCTCGCGAGAAAGAATGGCAGAAGCGTTATATAGTATTGGCAAAGCGGAACTAACAGCGATGATCGATGAAGATCATGGATGTGAAATTAAATGTCATTTCTGTAATACTGCTTATCAGTTTAATGAAGAAGAACTATCAGCCATTCGAGATTCAATTAAATAAAAAAATACAAAACCAGCATTAAGCTGGTTTTGCACTATATTAGGAATAAACTAATGATTAGATAACTTACGTCTATTTTAAATTGGGGGAGGAAAAATAGAGGGGAATCGGTAAGTTATCTGTACTAATTATGTCCGGATTGAAAAGTTATTATACATTTGTTTTTGCATATTTTTAAAAATATATTATAATTTGTTAAGACTCAAAATAAAGGAAGTGAGAAAATTGTTTATTGGCAATGTTGAGATTAAAAATAGAATTATTATGGCACCTTTAGCAGGAATTACAAATATTGCGTTTCGTAAGATCATTAAATCATTCGGAGCCGGACTTGTTTATTCAGAAATGGTAAGTGATAAAGCAATCTTATATGGAAATAAAAAAACGCTGGAAATGCTTCAAGTTGATGAGAGTGAACACCCAATCAGCATGCAGGTGTTTGGGGGCGATAAGGAATCGATTGTTGAAGCGGCTAAATTTATCGATCAGCATTCAAACTGTGATATTATTGATATTAATATGGGATGCCCGGTCAATAAAGTTTTAAAATCAGAGGCCGGCAGCAAACTTTTGCTTTATCCTGATAAAATATATGATATTGTTAAAGCGACGGTCGAAGCGGTAAATAAACCAGTAACGGTAAAAATTCGCAGTGGTTTTGATTTTG
Source organism: Beduini massiliensis (assembly GCF_000829905.1). GTDB lineage: Bacteria > Bacillota_I > Bacilli_A > Erysipelotrichales > Coprobacillaceae > Beduini > Beduini massiliensis. Next base: position 320,200 of record NZ_CDPP01000002.1, on the reverse strand, counting down.
AACATATTAATGCTGTAGAAATAGCAACGCTTATTGAAAAAGCAGGAGCCAGTGCTATTGCGATTCATGGACGTACACGTTCTCAGATGTATGAAGGAAAAGCAGACTGGGGGATCATTAAACAGGTTAAAGAGGCAGTCAGTATTCCTGTCATTGGCAATGGTGATGTGAAAACAGCCCAAGATGCACAGCGTATGTTAGATGAAACCGGTGTTGATGCTGTCATGGTGGGCCGTGCAGCTTTAGGAAATCCGTGGGTGATTCGACAAATGGTAGCTTACGTAGAAAATGGGATTGAACTTGCCGATCCGACTTACGAAGAAAGAATTGACCAATGTTTAAAACATGCTCGGGAATTAATTGATTTTGAGGGAGAGCGTTTGGCGATTCGAGAAATGCGAGGACATGCACCATGGTATATAAAAGGGGTAAAATCAGCAAGCTATGTAAAAAATCAATTGTCAAAGATTGAAACTTATCAGCAATTAGAAGAAATCTTAAATGACTATTCACAGTATTTAACCACAGGGGATAAAAGCATTATTGAGAAATGGGATAAACAATGCGCCTCTTAGTTGATGGAGATGCCTGTCCGGTATTAGGCATTATAGAAAAGGTAGCACGAGCTAAACAATTGGAATTAGACATTTTCTGTGATATGAACCATGCCTTATACAGTGATATCGGGAAAGTGCATATCATCGATCAAGGTGCTGACGCTGTTGATTTTGCGTTGTTAAAGGCAGTAAGTAAAGGGGATATTGTGATAACACAGGATTACGGCTTAGCTACGCTTGTCTTAACGAAAGAGGCAAAAGCACTGCATCCTGATGGGCGTCTCTATAATAATGATAATATTGAAGAAATGCTGTTTGGACGCTATGTGAGTAAAAAACAGCGTCAGTCAAAACAAAAAATCCACTTACGTGGACCAAAAAAACGAACTCGAGAAGATGACGATTATTTTTATCAGCAGCTTCTATTATTAATTGAAACCTAGCAGTAAGTAGGTTTCAATTTTTTATAACTTTTTTAAGAAAGCTTTTTTTGCATTCGGATCAAAACCACAGTTTTTATAAAAATTTAATGTGCTTTCCTCTTTTGACCCTGTCATCAGCATTATTTTATAGCAATCTGCTTCTTTAGCAATCGAAACAGCTTGGTCAATCAGCATTGAGGCATAATGATGACCACGGTGAGCATTATGCGTAACCACATTCTCAATAAGTGCATACGGACGGTTATGATGGGTTAAATTTTTAATGATAATAAGCGTGACTGATGATACGACGTGCTGATTCTTAATTCCAACTAATAAGTGGTAATTAGGATCTTGTTCAAATGCGGCTATCATATCTTTCCAAACCTGTATATCCTGTGTTTCTTGGGGTGTTTTAGTTAAATGTTTAAGATATAAGTCTTTTAAATCCTCCGCATCGGTTATAGTAGCTTTTCTAATTTCTATCATAGGAGTCTCCTTTCCTTTAATATATATAATTTTAATTAGAAGTCAATAGGCTGAGATAATCCCTTTATAAAAAAATAGGAATTATGATATAAAGTTATTGACAAATAATAGATATGACGTTATATTGTATATATACGATATATACAATATATGAGGAGAGATAAAAATGACACAACTACTATCAGTGAAAAATTTAAACAAACGTTTTCCTAACTTTCAGTTAAAAAATATAAACGTAGAGTTGGACGGCGGATTGGTTTTAGGATTGATTGGTGAAAATGGTGCCGGTAAGACGACTTTTTTAAAGTGCATCTTAAATATGATGCATATAGACAGTGGTGAAGTTTTAATGCTCGGACAAAATATGAATAACTCTGAAAAAGATGTGAAAAAAGATCTAGGAGTTGTTTTTGAACAGTGTCCATTCGGAGATCACATAGAAATTAAAGATGTTGCCGATATTATTAAAAAAATTCATCCTAAATTTAATGAAGCTAAATTTTATGATTATATTGAGCATTTTGGTTTACCAAGAAAACAGAAAATAAAAACATTTTCTAAGGGGATGAAAATGAAATTGTCAATTGTCACTGCTTTAGCTTGTGATCCGAAATTGCTTATACTAGATGAACCAACAAGCGGATTAGACCCTGTAGTACGTGGTGAAATCTTAGATATTTTCTCAGATTTTGTCAGTGATGAGGAACATGGCATTATCTTTTCAAGTCATATTACCAGTGATATAGAACAGATTGCGGATTATGTAGTGTATATTGATCATGGGCAGATTGTTTTTAATAAAGAAAAAGATGAAATCAGAGATAATTTTGCGATTGTTAAAATGACAGTAGAACAATTCAGCCATTTTGATCCACAGCTTTGTTTGGGGTATGAGAAAAATCAATTTGGTGTAGAAGCCTTAGTTGAAAATAAATCCGAAATTCAAGAAGCTTATCCGGAATTAATATTTGAACGTGTAAATTTGGATCAGATCATGAGATACCATAGTAAGGGAGGAAAATAAAATGACAGGTTTAATATTTAAAGATTTGGTAAATTTAAAATCTTACATTAAATCAATCGCTTTAATGTGTGCTGTTTTTTTAGTCATCAGTATTATGAATGAGTCACCGGCTTTCTTTACTGGCTATATCCAAATGTTGAGTATCGTTATTATTCTGGCGACATTTGGTTATGATGAAAAGGTAGAGTGGGATCATTATGCGATGACTTTACCAATCAAACGAAATGATATTGTTAAATCTAAATATATTCTTGCTTACAGTATGGTACTGATCATGACAATTATCGGTGCTGTGACTGTCACTGTTGTCAATTTAATTCAAAATAAAGATATTATGGCTGATGGAAATATGTTGGCAAATCTATTGATTGCTTCAATAATAAGTTTAGTGATCGCAGTGGTAATTCCCTTTACGTTTAAATACGGCAGTGAAAAAGGGCGTTATGTGATGATGTCTATTATAGTTATTCCACTTGGATTTGCAGCTTTGCTAAATGCGATGAATGTGTCGATGGAAAGTGTCATTCAATTCATTGAAATACTTGCTAAATACCCTATAATTTATCCTTTTGTGATTATTATTGCGATAGGAATTTCCTATATGTTTTCGCTTAAAATTTTTGATAAGAAAGAATTTTAATTGACAAAAAGTAGAATATTTGGTTGTATTAAAGAAAGGATTGGGGTGTGGAAATGGATATTATCATAAATAATGCGAGCAATCAGCCATTATATGAACAGATTGTCACACAGATTAAGCAATTAATCATTTCCAATGTTTTAAAAGAGGGGGAAGCACTTCCCTCTATGCGTTTGTTGGCGAAAGAATTAAAGATTAGTGTTATCACGACCAAAAGAGCATATGAAGAACTTGAAAGAGAAGGGTTTATAGAATCGGTTACCGGTAAAGGCAGTTTTGTTTCAGCAAAAAATCCGGAACTTCTCAAAGAAGAAAGTTACCGAATTATTGAACAATATTTGAATAAAGTCGTGGAAAAAGCAAAACTATGCGGATTAAGCAAACAGGAAATATTAGAATTGTTAGAGACATTATATGACTAAAAGGGATCAAAATGATCCCTTGTTTTTATTTATTCATATAGGCTTTTAACTGCTCGATTGTTGGCAGACCCTCATTATCACCCAGAACACTGACCTGCATTGCGCCAATGGCATTTGCCCGATCACTGGCTTCTTTTAAAGAAAGTCCTTCAAGTACAGCACTAATCATACCCACCGCAAAACCATCTCCGGCTCCAACAGTATCAACGACATTTTCAACTTTATAGCCCGGCTGTATGAAACGTTCTTGCTCACTTTTAACAAAAGCGCCTTTGCTTCCTAATTTAATAATGACTTGTTGAATGCCCATTTGAAGATAATAATCGGCAATCTGATCAGGATCATCACTACCCATCAATATTTCAGCTTCACTGATTCCCGGCAGAATCATGTCGGCATAAGTTGCGATTTCATGAATTGTTTCTATCATTATTTCTTCGCTGGACCATAAAGACGGACGTAAATTAGGATCAAATGAAATCTTTAATCCGCTTGTCTTGGCTTTTCTAACAAGACGCAATGTAGCTTCGCGACAATCTTCGCTTAATGCACAAGGGATGCCCGTCACATGAAGCAAATCGTAATGACTTAGATCTAATGTATTAATAATGTTAGGATGCATATGAGAAAAAGCAGATCCTTTACGATAATATGCAATTTCAGGGTCTCCTGTTTTAACGATATTCTTCATCATCATGCCAGTCTTATAAATCGGATCATAAGTAATCATTGAAGTATCAATATTTTCCTCTACAAGTCTTTGACTGATACCATAACCCAAAGGGTCTTCTCCAAGCCTTGTCAAGTAAGTAACCTCGTGTCCGAGACGAACAAGACCAATTCCAACATTAATCTCAGCACCGGCTAAACTACGTTCAAATGTTTTGACATCTTTTAATGAACCATATTCAGTTGCAGTAAAAAGTGCCATTGGTTCGCCAAATAATAGTATCTTTGCCATTATTTCACCTGCTTATCCATTAAGTGACACGCCATCCCGCCGATTTCTTCTTTTAGATAAATAAAGGTAATCTGTCCTAATTCATTTTTACGTACCGTATCATAATTAAAGGTATACCCTGCATTTTCCAAGAAAAAGATCGCTCTTTGAAGATCATCCGTTTTAAATCCCAGATGTCCGTTCTTTCCAGGGGAACCTGCTGGCATGACTTCTAATCGATCGACAAATACGGAAGCTGGTTTAGGATCTAATGGTGCACCTAAAAACTGACTGAAATGATGTGCTACTTGTGAACTGGATTGATCTTTTGGAGAGTTGATACCGACATGATCAAATTGAATATTCAACATTTTTCTAACCGCTGAACGTGTCAATTCCGCAATTTCATCAAAACGTTTTTCTTTTACTAAGGTATCAGGTACCATCCAAGTTCCCCCACAGGCAATTATTTTTTCAAAATCAAGGTAACTGTTTAAATTATCTGGATTAATCCCGCCTGTAGGCATAAATTTTAACTGTCCATATGGTGCGGACATGGCTTTGATGCTTTTTAAACCGCCACTTGCTTCAGCCGGAAAGAACTTCACAACATCCAATCCGAACTCAATTGCTTTTTCCATATCACTTGGACATGAGGTACCGGGTATAATGGGGTAGTTTTTTTCTATACAATAGGTGACGGTATTGGGATTGAAGCCGGGAGAGATAATAAATTCACTTCCCGCTTTCATCGCTTCATCAACCTGTGCTGCATTTAAAACAGTACCGGCACCAATCAGCATATCAGGACAAGCTTGCTTCATGGCTTTGATCGCTTCGGCGGCACAATCTGTTCTAAAGGTTACTTCGGCTACTGGCAGTCCTCCTTGACAAAGCGCTTTTGCCAAAGGGACGGCATCTTCTAAATTTTCTATTTTAATTACCGGAACAATTCCGTATTTTGCTAGTTTTTCTACAACTGGATACATGTTGCTTCCTCCTTATATCATTCGTCCGCCGTTCATTGGTGAATCAGCTAAACGGGTATAGATCGATAAAATTCCTTCTTTATACTTAGCTGGTTTTGGCTGCCATTTGCTTTTTCTTTCTGCCAAAATTTTTGCAATAGTTTCAGGACTTTCTTCTTTGCCATTGATCCCAATAATAGCGAGCAGACGCTTTTCAACGTCTATCTGAATTAAATCATTTTCTTCGACTAATGCAATGGGTCCTCCGGTTTGGGCTTCCGGTGATACATGTCCAATCACAGGTCCTTTACTTGCTCCTGAGAAGCGCCCATCTGTGATTAATGCAATACTGGCAGCTAATTCAGGGTCAGAACTGATGGCTTCGGATGTGTAAAACATTTCCGGCATTCCACTTCCTTTTGGCCCTTCATAGCGAATAAATACTGCATCTCCGGGCTGTATACGTTTATGAATAATGGCATCAATGGCGTCTTCTTCGCTATCGAACGGACGTGCTTTTAATGTTGCTTTCATCATTTCTTTTGGACAAGCGGAATGCTTGATGACAGATCCATCAGGAGCTAAATTTCCTTCTAATATCGCAATCGTTCCATCTGTTCCAATTGGGTGATCTAAATCTCGAATAACATCTGTACGTTTTAACCCTGTTTTATCTAAATAACGCTGACATTTTTCATAGTAACCGTTTTGTTTTAATTCTTCTAAGTTTTCACCTAATGTTTTTCCTGTGACAGTCATGACATCTAAATGAAGCTGATCTTTGATTTCTTCCATAACTGCCGGTACACCACCTGCATAATAGAAATATTCGGCAGGCCATTTGCCAGCTGGACGAATATCCAATAAATAATGGGCACCGCGATGCAGTTCATCGAACTTTCTGGCATCTAAATCAATCCCAAATTCTTTTGCAATGGCTGGAATATGAAGTAATGTATTGGTACTTCCGGATATTGCGGCATGCACCATAATGGCATTTTCAAACGATTTCATTGTCACAATTTCCCTTGGCGTTAAATTTCTTTTCGCAAGTTCAACGATTTGTTCGCCAGCTTTTTGGGATACTGTTTTTAAATCTTCACATGTTGCGGGCATTAAAGCACTGCCAGGAAGCATTAACCCTAATGCTTCTGCCATGATCTGCATCGTAGAAGCGGTTCCCATAAATGAGCATGCTCCGCAGCTTGGACAAGCATGATGTTTATAGTATTCAAATTTTTCTTTAGTGATTTCACCACGTAAATACATCGCACTGTATTTACCGATTTGTTCTAAGGTGAGCAAATCCGGTCCAGCCTCCATCACTCCACCGGTTACAAAAATACAAGGGATATTAATACGACCGGCAGCCATTAAGTGAGAAGGGACACCTTTATCACAGCTGCAAACAAACATTGCGCCATCAAATGGTGTTGCGTTTGCATGGATCTCTGCCATTCCGGCAATCATGTCACGGTGCGCTAATGAATAATTGATTCCATCATGTCCCTGAGCTTGCCCGTCACAGATATCTGTCGTAAAATATTTGGCAGCTTTTCCACCTGCTTGACTGACTCCTTTTTCTGCTTCTAATACTAATTCGAATAAATGGGCACTTCCGGGGTGACTATCTCCATAAGTGCTTTCAATCATAATTTGCGGTTTTGCTAAATCTTCTACACTCCAACCCATGCCAATTCTTAGTGGGTCCATTTCCGGAGCAATTTTTCTGATCTCTTGACTTCTCATTATTCTCCTCCTAGACATATGACGTCTTATCTGTTATCATTGTATCATGGAGGAATAATTTGTCAATCAGCAGATTAACATTAAAGATAAATTGAAATAAGGTGAACATATGGATAAAATAGCGAGAAGCAAACCGTTGGCACAAATAGCGGCAGATCATATTGTAGAATATATTATGCATGGAACGGTGAAAAAAGGAGAACGTCTTCCCAGTGAGGGAGAATTGATGGAGATGCTAGGTGTTGGCAGGGGAACAATTCGTGAAGCCATCAAAATTCTTGCCTCTTTACATGTGGTAGAGATTCGCAGAGGGGTAGGTACATTTGTTTGTGAGAATATGGGTGTCAGCGAAGATCCCTTAGGATTTCAATATATTGAAGATAAATATAAGATTGTATTAGATACCCTCGAATTGCGTATGTTGATTGAACCAAGTTTAGCGGCAAAAGCAGCAAAAAATGCAACAAAACAGCAAATCAGTGAAATTGGGCATCTATGCGATTTAGTTGAAGAAAAGATTAATAATAAAGAGGATTACTTGAATGAAGATCGCTTGTTTCATACAAAAATCGCAGAAAGTTCAGATAATTTGGTTATTTCTAACCTTTTACCTATTATTCATGGATCGATTGCTTTATTGATGGAAACCAACAAGAAAGCACTGACAAAGGAAACTGTAGTAACACATCGTAAAATTTACGAGGCGATTAAGGCACATAATGAAAATGCGGCCTATGAGGCAATGGATGAACATTTACGTCTTAATTTTAAGTCTATTTCCAAATAAATGAGTTTAAGGGTTGCCTAACCCTTTTTTTATCGGTATTATTATAATAGATATTTAGACGATCATCTAAATAAGAAAGGTGGGGGAAAAATGAATAATATTTTTAAGGCATTAAGTGATCCTACCCGACGTCAGATATTAGAACTCTTAAAGGAACAGCCAATGAACGCGGGTGAGATAGCCGAATATTTTAATATAACAAAACCCTCTATTTCTCACCATTTATCTATATTAAAAAATTGCGATTTGATCATGGATGAGAGGCAAGGTCAAAATATCGTGTATTCTTTGAATAGTACTATCTTTCAAGATGTGATAAAATGGTTTTACGATTTCATGGGGAGGGACGAAAATGAATAGAAGTAAATTGTTTATTCTGATTGCTGCAATTTCATTTATTATATCCTTAGCAGTTATACTGCAATTACCAGCGATTGTACCTGTTCATTGGAATGCATCGGGAGAAATTGATGGGTATGGTTCAAAATGGACATTGCTTTTTCTTGCGGCAATGCCAATGATTATCTATATTGGTATGGGATTTACTCGGAAAATTGATCCTAAGAAAGCTAAGATTGATAAAAGACCGGAAGTCTATGAGTTTTTCAGAGTATTGACCAGCAGTATTTTTATCGTATTAAACGCAGTTATTCTTATTGGTACTTGTAATCAGGGAATTGATATTTCTATGATTGTTCCATTTATTATTGGGGTGATGCTGATTGTAATGGGGAATTATATGCCGCGTATTCCTCAAAATTATTTCTTAGGTTTTAGGATTCCTTGGGCTTTGGATAATGAAAAAGTTTGGATTCGTACTCAAAGAATGGGTGGATTGGCGATGGTGATTTCGGGGATTGTGACCATGATTGCAGGGTTTATGCGGGGGAATATAGCGTATATTGTTATGGTTGGAGTGACAGTGGGAACTATTTTATGGGCAACGATCGATTCCTATATTTATTTTAAACGAGTGACAAGGAAAGAAGATAAAAAGTAAAAAACATTGGCATTGTCAAGTTTATTTAAACAATTACTTGACAAAATGAAAGAAAATTATATATAATCAAACACGTAGAAATAAAAAGCGATGAAGAGAAGAGTAGCTTATGACGCTAAAAAAGAGAGTCCTAAATGGTGTGAATGGATATTAGCTAGTAGAGTGAAAAAAGACTTGGAGCTGCATAAGGAACCTTTGGGGGGGATGATATGCCGTCTGTTCACGTTACGAACTAGACTATGTTTGTAGTCAATAAGGTTAATATGGTGACATATTAATAAATTAGGGTGGTACCGCGAATCAACTCTCGCCCCTATGAGGATTTCATAGGACGAGAGTTTTTATATTTTAGGAGGAAATTATGGAAAGAGAATTTAGTGAACAAGAATTAGTGCGTCGCGAAAAAGCCAAAGCATTAGCAGATGCCGGAATTGATCCTTTTGGACAAAGATTTGATATTACACATTTTTCAAGCCAGATTAAGGAAGAGTTTGCTGGTAAAACACATGAAGAATTAGAGGAAATGGCTGTACCTGTGAAGGTAGCAGGAAGAATTATGACAAAACGTCGTAAAGGAAAAGTATGCTTTATGCATATCCAAGACAGAGATGGTCAAATCCAAATCTATGTTAGAAAAGATGTCATTGGTGAAGAAAATTACGAAATTGTTATCAAAAGTGATATTGGGGATATTGTTGGTATCGAAGGAACTGTTTTTGTGACAAATACAGGCGAATTATCTGTTAAGGCTGGCCAATTTATTCATTTAACGAAAGCATTACGTCCATTGCCGGAAAAATATCATGGATTAAGTGATGTAGAAGAAAGATATAGAAGAAGATATGTTGATTTGATTATGAATGAAGAAGCAAGAAAGATTGCTTTTGCAAGACCAAAAATCATTCGTTCTATTCAGCATTTCTTAGATTCTAAAGGTTATGTGGAAGTAGAGACTCCGGTGTTGAATCCGATTTTAGGGGGAGCAGCGGCAAGACCGTTTACTACTCATCATAATGCCTTGGATATGAATTTCTATTTGAGAATCGCAACGGAACTATCATTGAAAAGATTGATTGTTGGAGGAATGGATGCAGTCTATGAAATCGGACGTTTATTCAGAAATGAAGGAATGGACAGAACTCATAATCCTGAATTTACTACGATCGAAGTCTATAAAGCTTTCAGTGATTTAGAAGGAATGATGGACTTGACAGAAGGTATTATTTCAAATGCTGCTATGGAAGTATGTGGAACATATGAATTAGAATATAAAGGGCATCAGATTTCTTTGGCACCGGGATTTAAACGTGTTTCAATGACGGATGCGATCAAAGAGAAAACAGGTATTGATTTTGCTGAAGAATTGACTTTTGATCAAGCAAAGGCTTTTGCTGATGAACATCATATTGAAGTAGAAGCTCATTTTGGTTATGGACATATCGTGAATGCTTTCTTTGAAAAATATGTAGAGGAAACAATCGTGGAGCCTACATTTGTTTATGGGCATCCGATTGAAATTTCTCCATTGGCTAAGAAGAATATGCAGGATCCACGTTTTACACAGCGTTTTGAGTTGTTTATTTGCGGTAATGAATATGCGAATGCTTTTACTGAATTAAATGATCCAATTGATCAGTATGAGAGATTCTCTAATCAGTTGAAGGAAAAAGAGTTAGGAAATGATGAAGCTAACGAAATGGATTTAGATTATGTAGAAGCTTTAGAGTATGGTTTACCTCCAACAGGTGGTATGGGTATGGGAATTGATCGACTTGTAATGTTGTTAACTGGACAAGAATCGATCCGTGAAGTAATCCTTTTTCCGCATATGAAGAATAAATAAAAGTATTGATATAATCAAGTTATTTTTGAGTTTTATAAAGTAATAAAAAATTGTATTTGATTTCGAGCTATGAAAAGTGAGAAATGCTAAAAAGCCGCATAAATACTATGTTTTTGCGACTTTGTGAGGGCATGCAATGTTAGCCTAAAAATGTGGATTGACGCTTTTTTGATGCCCGTGCTCTATGAGGACTTATAAAAACAAACAAGAAGATACGGCTACTTATTTTTGTGGAGTGCGATTATCCGCATCGGTTCATATAGAATGTGACTTCGGCGCTTCTGCTATTTTCTCTTCCTACTTTGGCGGCAAAGAAATCGAAGAGTAAACATAGGAAGAGAGTACCCTTTTCCGTAAAATTAAATGTGATACCATATTTTTATTAAGATAGTAGTTAAAATGCAAGTTATTTATACGAGGAGGTATCAATATGCAAGGATATAACGTGATTGTTGTTTATAACGAAACAGCTGACCGATTATTAATGTGCACAAGAAGGAAAAATCCATATAAAGGATTATCTAATTTGGTTGGAGGAAAGATAGAAGATGATGAAGACGGAATTAGTGCTGCTTATAGAGAGTTGTATGAAGAAACTTCAATATCTCAAAATGATATAATTCTTACTCATTTAATGGATTTTACTTATTATTTAGATGATTGTTATGTTGAAGTTTATGTTGGTAAATTAAATAAGTTTATAACAGTCATAGGCGATGAGAACGATTTGTATTGGTCAGCAACAGATTGTAATTTTTTTGATGTCAGTAAATTTGCAGGTGAAGGTAATATAGGGCATATTATTGAACATGTCAATTTATTCAAAAACAAATTACTAATATAACAGATAAACCTAATGAACATAATCTTTTGCTCTCTGCAATTATGTAGTTTTCTTGTTTTGAAGTAGGAGGAGAAATAGCCGTGTTGCAGGTGGCTTTTGGAATAGATTTTAATGTCGGCAGCGCATTATCTATGTGACTTTTTGAAATGCATTTTGACAACGTCACATTACAATTTCGATTAACGTTTTTTTTGATGCCTGCATTTACAAAAAGGACTTATAAAGAGAGATGGCAAGATTTAAGCAGAAGTAGAGAAAAGCTTGATTTACAAGAGTTTTGTCGGTTTTTATAAAAACTTATAAGAAGTTACAAGACGTTTTTTATCCATAAAAAAATAAAAAAAAAGCATATATTTATAATTTGGATTGTAAGTTAAGTAACCTAAATTATATAATATATGCTTTTCTTTTTATGGGTATTTGTAAGAATAATACAAGTGGAAGTATAAACTAATATAAAGTTGACCTTGTCAATTACTTTGAGGGTATATCAATATTGGCAAAAATATGAAATTAATTTATTGAACTTTATGGGGGAAGAAATATGAAGCAATATGTAGTAGATGCATTTACAGATAAGATATTTAGTGGAAATCCGGCAGCAATTTGTATATTAGATACATGGTTGAATGATGAATTAATGTTAAATATCGCAAAAGAAAACAACTTATCTGAAACCGCGTTTGCAGTAAAAGGTACGGATAGCTATAGATTAAGATGGTTTACTCCGGGAGGAGAGATCGATTTATGCGGGCATGCCACATTAGCGTGTGCGTATGTGATTATGAACGAATATGAAAAAGATAAACAAAGGATTAAGTTTTTGACCCAAAGTGGAATATTAGAAGTTCAAAAAAATGGTGAATTGTATGAAATGGACTTTCCGGCTTATTCATTAAAACCTGTTCAAATAACAAAAGAAATCAGTGAAGCGATTGGAAAGGAACCTATCGAGGCATACATAGGCAGAGATTTACTTTGTGTTTTTGAAAATGAGGAGACGATTAAAAATTTGAATCCCCAAATGGATTTAGTGAAGAATTTGGGTGGTCTGCTTTTGCACGTTACGGCTCAAAGTGAAAATACAGATATTGTATCAAGAAGCTTTGCTCCTAAACTGAATGTCCAAGAAGATCCAGTCTGTGGCTCAGGACATTGTCATATAATTCCTTATTGGTCTAAAAAGTTGAATAAAGACTATATCACCGCCTATCAGACATCTAGTAGAGGAGGGATGTTGTATTGCCATATGAAAGATGACAGAGTTATCCTAAGTGGAAAAGCTGTCATTTACTCTGTTGCAGATATTCATATACCGTTATAGATGTGTTTGATTCAATAAGCTAAAATCAATTTATAGGGGTTCTATGATTGTTTTATTGTATTTGTAAAAAATGTAGTAGGAACCTTTTCGTGTATCCTCTACATTTTTTTATTGAGTATAATATTCTATTTATTTTATAGGAATAAATATTTTCACTATATTCTTTGGATCACCAAAAGCAATGACTTCATGTTCATATACTTGAAAGTCTTCACGGTCATCCAATTCTTCTTTGGTAGAAGCGAGCCATGTTCCATAAATATATTGGTAAGATTGAAATAAGTTGGCAAAGGTTCCTTGATGAGTAAACACCGCATATTTTCCTCCAGCTATTTTCTTTTCAATAAACATCTCCGGTACATGATATAAGTTTTCTTCTGAAACTCCAATCATGACGGAAAAGGATACATCACCATCTTTAGTATAAGTTGTTTGCAGTGTCTCACAAATTTCATAGCCTGCTCGTTTAGGGGTGAAAGACTTATCATAAATGGATAAAAACTGTGCCCATAATTGAGGAATCTTATTATCGGAAAGCATTGTGGTTCCCCTGATTCCCATAATTCTAATTTCATCGATCCAACAAATTTTTGGAGTGTGGGAAATATTATTGGCAATATGGCAGACATCATCAGGCAGTATTTTTCTTTTAGCTAACGTAACTTGATCAAGTCCAACCTTACGATAGCTTGTAGGACTGCAATGAAACATTAATTTAAACGCCCGACTAAATGCTTCCGGTGTTTCAAAACCAGATTCCAAAGCAACATCGATAATGCGGTCATTTGTATAAATAAGTTTTTTTGAAGCTTCATAGAGCCTGCGGCGATTCATATATTTTCCAACTGATTCTCCTAAAACACAAGAGAAAAGCCTTGTCATGTGATAATAGGAATAACCTGCTGCTTTTGATACATCACTTAACCCAATATCCTCATGCAAATGGTCTTCAATATATTCAATCGCTTTTTCTAAGGGAGACAATTCTTTCAAGTTAACACCACCTTTAAATGCATTTATTATACCATACCTTCACGTTTATCGCTATGTGCACGCAGCTTAGCAAAAAGTATCATGTCTGACTGCTCATGATTTAGTAAAATAAGTAAAGATTATAGTTAAAAAGAACGGAAAGAGGGTTATGAATATGACAGATATATGGATACATGGGCTTACTCAGAATAATTTAAAACATGTAAGTTTTACAATACCAAAAGAAAAGATTACAGTTTTTACCGGTGTTTCCGGTTCGGGGAAATCCAGTATAGTTTTTGATACAATAGCGGCAGAATCACAGAGACAGATGAATGCCACTTATCCTGCTTATATACGTTCAAGGCTGCCAAAATACCCTAAACCGGCAGTGGAGAAAATTGAACACTTGACTGCTTCGGTGGTGGTCGATCAATCTCCTTTAGGTGGAAATGCACGCTCAACAGTGGGAACGATCAGTGGCTTATATTCCAGTCTGAGATTATTGTTTTCTAGAATAGGAAAGCCTTATGTGGGGACAGCCTCTTATTTTTCTTTTAATGATCCTAATGGGATGTGTAAAACATGTTCAGGACTGGGAAGGGTCACTAAAATTAATATCGAAGCTATTATCGATTTTAATAAATCATGGAATGAAGGGTGTTTAAAGGATTCTTTATATTTACCCGGTTCATGGTATTGGAAACAATATGCAAAGTCCGGTCTGTTTGACCTTGATAAACCAATTAAGGATTATACGCAGGAAGAATACAATCTTTTATTATATGGATCTCGTGATGGGAAAAGTCAGCCTGAAAATTCTAAAGTAACAGGGATTTATCATAAATATGAAAAAACACTTTTGAATCGAGATATCAGTGATAAAAGTAAGCACACAAAAGAAAAGTCACAGCACTTTATCGTGGAAGAAGCATGCGATGCTTGTCATGGCAACAGATTGAATGAGGTGAGTCTTAATTGTAAGATCCTTGGGTATTCTATAGCCGAAATGTGTAATATGGAACTTACACAATTGCGTCATGTTTTATCTCAAATAGCTGAACCGACGGTACAGATCTTGATACAAAATTTGATAGCAGGACTCGATCGAATGATAACTATAGGATTGTCATATCTTCATTTAAACCGCACAACTCCGACTCTATCCGGCGGAGAAGCACAAAGACTAAAACTTGTTCGATATATGGGAAGCAGTTTGAGTGGTTTGACCTATATTTTTGATGAGCCAAGTACCGGTATGCATCCCCGTGATGTTTATCGTATGAATAATTTACTAAAACAATTAAGAGATAAGGGCAATACTGTTTTGGTTGTAGAACATGATAAAGATGTAATTTCAATTGCCGATCATATTATCGATGTAGGTCCATTTGCTGGGAAGAATGGTGGCGAAATTGTTTTTACAGGCAGTTATCAGGAATTGCTTAAAGCAGATACTCTAACAGCCAAAGCTTTGCGGCAAGCAATGCCAATTAAAAAGAAAACAAGACAACCCACAGGAAGCCTGCCGATTCGAGGAGCCAGATTACACAATTTAAAAGGAATTGATGTGGATATTCCACTTGGCATCATGACAGTAGTAACCGGTGTGGCAGGATCAGGCAAGAGTACCTTAATTTCTCAAGTACTTGCAAAAGAATACGAAAAAGAGGTCGTAATGATTGATCAGGGACCTATTACCGTTACGAATCGATCAACCCCTGCTTCTTATCTAGGTTTCTTTGATGAAATAAGAAAACAAATAGCTAAAGAAAGTAGAAAACCGGAAGGATTATTCAGTTTTAATTCTATCGGAGCTTGTCCTGTGTGCAGTGGAAAAGGCGTTATTGTGACTGAACTTGCTTTTATGGACCCAATCGTTACAGAATGTGAATCATGTAATGGGGTACGTTATAATCAAGAGGCACTAAGATGTACTTATAAGGGAAAGAATATTGTAGAGTTACTCAATCTGACAGTCTTAGAAGCTTTATCGGTATTTAATGATAACAGTAAGATTAAAAACAAGCTGAAAGTAATGGAACAAGTTGGGCTCGCTTATTTAACTTTAGGGCAACCTCTAAGCACTCTTTCCGGCGGGGAACGTCAAAGACTAAAGTTAGCTAAGCATTTGAGAAAGAAAAGCGGTATTATGATCATGGATGAACCGACAACCGGGTTGCATATGTCCGATATTCAAAAAATATTAAAATTGTTTGATACAATTGTATCTCAGGGCAATACACTCATCGTTATAGAACATAACCTAGATGTGATCAAACAGGCAGACTGGATCATAGACATTGGACCCGATGGTGGGAAAAATGGTGGAGAAGTAGTATTTTCCGGTACACCGACAGAGATGATTGCAGAGGCAAAGACACTTACTGCCGATAGCTTACGAACTTCTTGTTTGTAATAATTATTAAATAAATAATGTTTATCTTTTTTACTTAATAATGTTATCTCAATCATATAAGCAATAATTCAAAAATATCCATCTTCTTTTAGAGTGAAATTTATTGAGAGAATGTCCTCGATAGTGTAAAATGAACACAAAAGAGCGTAGCTCGTAAAAAATAGAGTGAGGTAAATCAATGAACAGAAAATATCCTAGAGTGACAATTTCAAAAGAAGGTGAAAAATGGCTCGATCAAGGCCAAATGTGGATGTATAAAAATAATGTAGTTGATTTAGATGAATCGATTGAAAATGGGGTTCTGGTTGATATCATGACAACCAATGACCGTTATTTAGGAACCGGTTTTTTATCTAAACACAGTCATATTACAGTTCGTATTTTATCCAAAGATCTTAATGAAACATTTGGAAGAGATTTCTTTAAAAAGAGAATTCAATTTGCCTATGATTTTCGGAAGACTTTAGAATCTGAAAATATGACAAATTGCCGACTGATTTTTGGCGAGGCAGATCAGCTTCCGGGATTAACTGTTGATCGCTATAATGATATTTTAGTGACTCAAATTAGCTCTTACGGCTTAGATAAAATAAAAGATATGTTGTATGAAGTGTTGCTTGAGGTGTTGCGGGAAGATGGACAGGAAGTAAACGGCATCTATGAAAGAAATGACATCAATGTGCGTACAAAAGAAGGACTTCCTTTAGAAAAGGGATACTGGAAAAATGCTGATTTACCTACTGCAACGGTTATCAATGAAAATGGTATTTTGTTGAATGTCGATGTGGAAAATGGTCAAAAGACAGGCTATTTCTTAGACCAAAAAGAAAACCGTGTCCTATTAAGAAAAATGGCTCACGGCAAAAAAGTACTGGATTGTTTTACTCATACGGGTGGATTTGCATTAAATGCGGCTTACGGTAACGCTAAAGAAGTGGTTGCAGTTGATTTGTCACAGACAGCATTAGATCAGGCTTTTGAGAATGCAGTGTTGAATCACTTAGAAAATAAGATTCAATTTGTTCAGGCAGACGTGTTTAAATATTTAGATGAATGTAAAACGGGTCAATATGATATTATTGTGTTAGATCCACCGGCATTCACTAAATCAAGAAGAACAATAGATCATGCTTATAATGGGTATAAGAAAATCAACATGAAAGCAATGAAACTTCTTGAAAGAGGGGGTTACCTCATTACATGCAGCTGTTCACGTTTTATGGAAACCGCTAATTTTGAAAAAATGTTAAGAGAATCTGCCCATGAAGTGGGGGTTACATTAAAACAAGTTTCAGTTACACAGCAAAATCACGATCACCCTATTCTATGGACAATGGAAGAAACATCTTATTTAAAATTCTATATTTTCCAGATTATATAATAGATTTACTTTATGTAACAAGAAAAAAGCAGAACAGTAATGATTTGATTACTCCAAATAGATAATGTTAATACAACATTGAATCTTAAAAGAGTACTCTTTTCAATAATATGGTTCTGCTTTTTTATAGATAGATTAACTTTCGCTGTCTTCGAAACAATCTCGGATACGATGTAAATAGTCCAGCTGACTTAATTCTCCCCGTTCAAACTCAGTCGTAATCTGCCCATCTTTCAAATAAAAGAAACGGCTTGAATAGCTTGCCACCAATAAATCATGGGTAACAAGAAGAATGGTTAAATTTAAACGTTTGTTTAACTTTTGCAGTATTTTAAGCAGTTCATGTGCATTCTTTTGATCTAAATTACCAGTCGGTTCATCGGCAACTATTAGTTTTGGATTCGTGACTAAAGCACGGGCAACTGCTATACGCTGCTTTTGACCACGGGAGCATTGATCCACCATTTTATCGAGCTGATCTTCAATATGCAGTAAATAGGCTACCTCTTGAACACGATGTCTTATTTCTTTTTCATCTACATTGTTTACAAGTAAGGGCGTTGCAATATTTTTAAATACACTCAAACGTTCATTCAAATAGAAATCTTGAAAAATGAAGCCTAAATGTTCATACCTGAAATCGGCTAACCCTATTAATCCTAATTTCCCTACACTGGTATTGTTGATGATAACTGAGCCTGTTGTAGGTGCATCTATTGTGGATAATAAATTGAGGAGTGTTGTTTTACCGCTTCCTGAAGGACCCATGACACACACAAATTCACCACTGTAAATTTTTAAATCAATCCCTTTAATTACATCATGACGATTAGTTCGATATAAGCCAAATGATTTAGTGAGGTGACGTGCCTCCAAAATAACATCTTTTTGTGAACTCATGATAAGGCACCTTCTTTCATTAATAATCTTTTACGATAATAGTAGGTCGCAGTCAGCGAGACGATTGTACATAATATACTAAAGCCAATAAGAATCAATCCCATAGATAACGGCATAAATGATAAATTCGTTGCTGTCATTACACCTCCAAAAATAATAGGTGAGATTGTCATCATAATAAATAGGATAAATAATTCTAAACGATTAATTTTATTTAGCTGTTTACGTTGGAAACCCAGATAATAGAGTGTTCTAAATTGATGCAGCTGGTTAGGCGTTTCAACAAGATTGCGATAAAATAAAGCCAGGTTCATTAATACAATGATAATAAAATAACTCATACATAAAATAGAAAATATTTTTATATCGGACATAGTTTCAATCATGAATGCCATTAAAAAGGTAATCGCAATAAAGGTAATACAGATATAACCGCTTAAATAAACAATTAAATCCGAAGCTCGTCCAATGGCAATCAGACGTTCTTTTTTATTTATGCAGAATTTAGTTCGAATAAGCATGAAGACTTTTGGCAATGCCTTTTTAATAATTTTATTTAATGCGATAGCCCCCATTCCGCACATAAGGCATAAAGCACGGCTTTGACCTGAAACAGTCGTGATCTCATATATGGCTATTGCATATAGGAGCCACCAAACCACTTTAGGCATACGTATATGAGATATCGGTAATGGCTTACTATTTTTAGATGGACCACTCAATAAATCAATCAGTTCACTTTGATAAGCAAAGCCAACTGCGGCAATAGCTAAAGTAACAACAACAATACCAATGACCATCAAACCTGAGACAACTGCTTCGCTGGAAATATAGAAAAGGGGAATTTTCATGCCGGTAGTCAGACCTATGACCCCATTAAAAAGAGGATTCATTATCATAAATAAAACAATACCAAGCGGTATAGCTTTAATCAGTACCAGCATAATCTGCATTAAAAAATAAACACTGATTCTAACAAGATTAACACCGGAAAGATGCAGTATAGCGATTTCTTTATTTTTTTGTTTTAGAAAAGTATTTGAAATGACATACATTAACCCTCCGATTGCTAAAACCATAATCAGGCCTACCGTCATCACAAAGAGATTAGCATTATTATCGGAAAAGAATGATCCGCCAATACTTACGACCTTGTAGGAATCATTGTTCATATAATTGAAAAACAAGAGAACAGAAGCTGTACAAAAGGCGAGAATAAACATATACACATGATTCTTTTTTCTATCCAACATAAAATTTTCTTTGGAAAAATGAAATAAATCTCTCATAATAACGCCTCCATATCCGGAACAATGGCATTAAAAAGCAATTTGTAGAATTCATCATTAGTGAGATCATCTTTATTATAAATATGCTGAAAACGTCCATCGACTAAGTAATAGACTTTATTAGCATAACTTGCACAAAGAGGATCATGTGTCACCATTAAAATGGTTGTTCCCTGTTGATTAATCAAAGTGAATTGATCTAACAGCTGTCTTGTATTGATACTGTCCAGATTGCCGGTCGGTTCATCAGCAACAACGATTTTTGGCTGGTCAAGCAGTGCTCGAAGAATAGAAGCACGCTGATTTTGGCCGCTCGAACATTCTCTTGGATAATGATAAAGCACTTGATCAATATCAAGAATCTTAGCTAAATGATGAATTTGTTCCATCAGTTTTTTCTTTTGACTGATAGGATGTTTAATAATGATATTTTCAAATAGGGTAATAGAATCGATTAATTGATGTTCCTGAAAGATATAGCCCATTTCCGTTTGCCTAAAATGGCTCAATGCTACTTCATCTAAATCAGTCGATCTTTTACCATTAATGATCACTTCTCCAGAAGTAGGATAATCAATCGTTGAAATTAAATTAATCAACGTACTTTTACCGCTTCCTGATGGTCCCATAATGCAGATGAAGTCACCGGCATCAATCCTTAAATTAAGTTGATCAATTGCCATAAACGGCTTAGGACCATTCAAATCATAAACTTTTGTCACCTCTTGCAAGGTGATGATATTGTCTTTCATAAAATCGCCTCCCGATCGATATGAAATAAAATAATAAAAATTATTTTTATTATTTCTATATCTATATATTATTACAATAACTTAATAAGTGCAACTGCTTATTCATAAATTGAAAACTTTTGTATTTTATATTAGGATAGACTCATTAGTAAGATGTAGAATATTGCATTAATCCAATCTCAAAAAGGTCGGCTTAGAATATTTATTAATATTCAAATACGGTCATCTATGTATTTAAAGTAAAAATACCACCTCCGTTATAATGGCGATGGTATTTTGTCTAAGAGATATCTATTAGTCGGTATGGCTCAATAGAGAAATCCCTCTCTTTATGAAGGGTAATCAAAGTAGCCCCACGCTGCTCAATATCATTTTGAATGCCGGGCATAGCTAAATAATCAATACTATAGCCATAAGTAAGACGTATTCCTTTATATTCGATCGATTGATTATTATAATGATCATGTCCACAGAACATTGCTTTCGTGCTGTTTAATCTTACCGCTGTTTCAAAAAGTTTGCTTGGATATTCAGAACTGCATATCTTGTTGAGCATTGTTTCTCCAATTTTTCCATAGAAATATTGAACTTCATGGCTTCCTGATTCAAGCAGATCATTAGCTTCACGATATTCCTGCAAAGGAATATGAAAAAACAACATGGATGGAATCGTATAGCCCTCCTTATCACTTAAATAAAGAACTTGTCTTTCATACCAATCCACCTGATCATCATGAATATAGTCATAATCATTGATCTTTGAACTGTCCATATAATCATTGGAGTCTAAAAGAAACAAAGCTTGCATCAAGGTGCCGTCAACTTGACGAATTTCAATCATTTGATTACTTCTGCCATAAATGTCCGGCTGAATATAAGGATAAAGAAGGTTCTGAGAAGTTCGATATGATAACGATTTTAACAGTTCATCAAACTCATGGTCAGTAATTAATCCCATTGCTTCAGTATCATGATTTCCATAGGTAAATGCCCAAGGAATTCCTGTGTTACGCATAAATGAAGCAAATTGCATTACAGGAGCTCGATTGTTTAGTGAAAATGACATAACTCCCATTGGAAATACGAGGTCCCCGGTGACAATAACGAAATCCGGTTCTGTCTCTTTAAGTAACGTATAAATGGCTTCCAATGCTTTTATATCTTTTGTGATCGATAAAAAGCTTCCACCGAGATGAATATCGGTTAACTGCAAGATCTTAAAATCTTCTTTCTCGGTAGTTATCGTATAAACGCCATTTTCATCATTATAGTCTATGGTATTTTCAACATGTGGAATACTGGCAATCGTGTTGATATAAGGCTGAGTTAACCAGAGATCCATCGACATTAACTGATAAAGCATAATAGCGGATATTGCCAGGGAAATCATAATGGTTCTTCTTAGATTAAAGACTATATTTTTAAAAACTAAATTTTTTCGTGTCGTTAAGTTATAAATAAGTATCATTAAGAAATATAAAAGTGCTGCGGCTATAAAATAATTGATAATTGTTTTGGTAAAATAACGACCAAAAAATAATGCCATAGTAGTAATAAACCAATAGCTTAGAGAGAAAACAGAAAGTTTTTGCAGATGGCTTAAATAGTTTGTTTCTTTCTCTTCTGTGAAAAAACTGCGAATATTCTGGCGGCAATAGATATTCTTAAATAAGAGATATAAACAAATATTAATGAGAGAACTACTGTAGGTAATTTGTTGTAGGATATCATAAAATGAATATAAGGAACTAAAAACGGACAATAGTGTAGTAAAAATGAGATAAAATAAAAATGTGAAGCATACAAATATCATATTCATTTCTTTTTTACAATAACGATCATATTGTGTTTTGACATAGTCACGACCGGAGGAGTCCAGTTTTATCTTTTCAAAATCATACATTGATGCAAACTTTTTATGTTTTTTATGGATAAAAAATAAGCCGCTGCTAAGCATGATGACAAAGGGAACAGTAAAAAGAATGGGGGTAACTCGAAAATTGCAAATCCATTGCAAAAGAGCGGAAATAATAAACGTTACAAGAAAGCACTCCATAAAAATAAATCGTTTTGTTTTCTTCCATATCTTTTTGAAGCTTCCTTTATTGAATACTACATCGTGATTAAGCAGCATCGCTATTTCTGTTTGATCGTAATCGATCAAATGAGCAGCCTCTCGAATATGAGGATAGCGATTGATGATCGTGGCAACGGCTTCAATAGCACTGCTTCGTTCATTTTCTTTTGTATATTCTTTTTTTAAAGCTGCTGTTATTTTTGATTTTGCTTCTTCTGAATCTTTTGAAAATGGGATGTTTTCAAACAATAGTTCAACGATTTCCCTTATAAAATCTTTCATATTTTCCTCTGCAATTCCTCTGACTAAGTTATTCTGCTTTAAAGCTATTATATATTATTTTTTATAAAAGTTATCCGCAATGTAAATAAAAATGATCTGTCAATTGACAGATCCTGATCCTTTTTTATGAATCAAAATTTCTTCTCTGGTTTTTCTTGGCCTTTGTTTAGGAGATTCTGCAGGATCCCCAATAGCGATTGCGGACACTATATGAAAGTGCTCATGTCCTAAGTATTTGGAAACTGCTCTTTCATTAAAACAGATATCTCCGATCCATACCGATCCCAAGCCAAGATTTACACACTCTAAACAAATATGTTCGATTGTAGCCCCCACGGATAAAAGGTCGGGAGCCAGCCATTCTTCTTCATTTTCCTGAAAAACAACAATCAGTATCGGTGCCCTTTTGATTGTGTCCGCTGAATATTTCACAGTATTTATATAACCCATCATTTCTTTGGTTTCTTCACTAAAAGGTTCCATCATAATATCTGCTGTTTTGTCTTTTTCTTGTCCCTTTAAAATCATGAAATACCAAGGCTGTCTGTTTTTGGCGGATTGACATAAACGTGCACAGTCAATTAGCTGGTTAATCTTATCCGATTCAACCTCTTGTGATGTAAAATGACGGATGCTTCTTCGGTTTTGAATCACTTCATTAAATTCCATATGCTATTCTCCTTTTAAAATTAGATTTAATTCTATTTTAAAAGAGGTACTGCTTTTTGTCCTGTCTTAAATTGCGCAATCCTGTCTTGTTTCCTTGTTTAGTCATCATTCTTTGTTAGGAAAGTGAAATAATTATATTTTTTATTTTTTAGTGCCTTTACAAGTGCTTTGTTGTTGTTGATAGGTTCGTCTATTTCAAATAGTTTACAGCCAACACTTTCTAAACCATGACAGTCACTTCCGCAAATATACTGTAAGGAAGGATAATCCTTTTGATGTTTTAAGACCCATTGTGTTAAGTGATCGTTATAGTTGTTGTGAAAAGGAGTGTAATTAAATTCATAGCCATCTAATACATCGGCGCCTTTTATTTCACAGGGCTTTCGCAGAGGATGTGCCTGAAAAATCACACCCCCTTCATGGTGAACAATTTCTGCGACTCTTTCTAAACTTTCATTAAAAATAGTTGGATATTTAACAATAAAATCTTCATCAATGCCATAGATTAGGTAATCATTGGGATGTGAAGAAAGATTAAGCTCCATGCCTAAGAAAACTTTGAGAGAAGATGCTTCAGCTTGCTTTAAAGCATTCCTATAGCCTTTAAGATAATTGTTTTTTAAATCCTCTTTAAAACGTTCATATGTATTTTTTGAGTAATGGTTAGTAATCACAACCCCATCTGCCCCAAATGCTTGATAGGCTTTGATAATATCTTTGGCTTTTGCTTTGGCACAGGAACTTCCTTCACTGGTATGCGTATGTAATTCGATTTTCATTTGTCCGATCTCCTTGCTGTATTTCATTTAGTATAACTTTGAAACAATAGGCGGTCAATATTTAATAAGTGTATGAAATTCTGATTTTTCAATTCATAATAGTATGAAAAGGTCACATCTGACAAGGGGGGATGATTTCAATTTGTGAAAATAAAGTGCCTTACAAATTGAATCAGCGTATACTGATCCTGTAACATTCGTCATAATGTAACGAAAGAAATGAGGCGAGCATTTGGCAAGAATAAATGAACTAAAACTTAGCAACATTCAACAGATCAGAGAATGCTTTTACAACATTAAAGTTTGGACTAAAAATGAATTGGCGGAAGAAACTGGGCAGTCTTTAGCGGGAATCACGAATATTCTCCATGACCTGATCGAAAAGAAAGAAATAGAGTACATTGGGGAAGCCGAATCTACAGGTGGCAGAAAATCAAAACAGTATAGACTTAATAAGGATTACTATCATATTGGAATGATTATTTTAAAACGGGATTATGATCAATATCAGGTTATTGGCAGAACCATAGACTTGATGGGGATGATCCTTGACGAAGAAAAACTGGTAAGTAAGATCGGTAATTTAGATGAATTAAAGATTATAACGGATCGGCTGATTAAGGATGATAAGAAAATCTCTCTTTTTGTTTTTAGTATACCGGGAATCTGTCAAGACGGAAAAATAGATATCTGCGACTTTGAACAGTTAAATGGATGCCATGTAGGAGAAATGATAAAGCAACGGTATGGAATAAATTGTATTATTGAAAATGATGTGAATAATGCTTGTATTGGATTATCTTATATGTATCCCCAAAGTCCGCACTTGGCTTTTATTTATCAGCCGGCGGTGGTCTATGTAGGGTGTGGTATGATGATTGATCATAAATTATACAATGGGTTTTCACATTTTGCCGGAGAGCTGCGTTATTTGCCGTTTTATACACATCAGCAGCAGGATCAGTTATTAAGAAAAGATCCGGAGTTATTGTTGACCAAACAAATTTTAACTTTATGCTGTGTGTTTAATCCGGAAATAATCGGTGTATGCAGTGAGGTCGTAGAATCAATTGGCAATTTGAATCTTAACAGTGAAATACCAAAGTACCATTATCCGCAGCTAGTACAAATAAAAGATATGAATGAAATGATCTGGAAAGGGTTATACAGCATTGCGATTAGAAATTTAAAAGAAAAGGGGAAGAATAATGAATAAATTTATCGATTTACACATGCACAGCATGTATAGTGATGATGGGGAATTTACTCCCACTCAATTAGTTGAAAAATGTCATGCTGCCAAAATCACAATCATGGCAATAGCAGATCATAACAGTGTCAAAGCCATTGATGAAGCAAAGAAAGCAGCAAAAGAGTATGGGATACATTATATTCATGCGACAGAAATTGATTGCACCTATAATGGGATTAATTTACATGTATTAGGGTATGGAATTGATCATAAAAATCCAATTTTTAATGAACTGGAAGAAAATATTTTAAAACAGGAATTAGCATGCAGTGAAGAAAAGTTAAAGCTTACAAACCAGCTTGGTTTTGCACTAGACAAAAGTCAATTAGATGCTTTAAGTGCAAATGGAGTCTACACCGGAGAAATGTTCGCTGAAGCATTACTGAACGATTCACGTTATCAAGATCATCCATTATTAAAACCTTATCGAGAAAACGGAGAGAGAAGTGATAACCCCTATGTGAATTTTTATTGGGATTATTATGCTCAGGGAAAGCCTTGTTATACGGAAGTGGTATTCCCCTCTTTAAAAGAAACGATTAAAATTATTAATGAAAATGGTGGAGTGGCTGTCTTGGCTCATCCGGGAAATAATTTAAAGGGACAATTTGAAGTGTTTGATGAGATGATCAAAGCAGGTATTCAGGGAGTAGAAGCATTCAGTAATTATCACGATGAAGATACAGTTAATTATTTTTTAAAAAAGGGAAGAGAACATCATTTATTAATTACTTGTGGCAGTGATTACCATGGAAAAACTAAACCGGCTATTGAACTTGGGGAAACACGCTGTATAATTGATGAACATGAGATTGAAGCACAATTAAGAGAATATCAACTGCTATAACATAGGAGATACTATCTTAATAAACGATATTAAAAATAGTGACTATTATGTTTTCTATTTAGAAGGAGAGGAAAAATGAATAGAGTCTTAAATATAAAATATTCATTGAGTCAGATTTTCTATTGTGCAGCAATCTGTGCAATGATGGGCTATGCTTCCGTTTATTTACTGGGAGAAGGGTTTTCGAATTCACTGATTGGAATCACTTTAGCTCTAAGCAGTATTGTGGCGGTGATCTTGCAGCCGTTGATCGCAACTATTGCTGATAAATCCTCAACGGCAAAAATCAATCTAGTTATTCGTATCTTATTGGCAGTGACAATCATCTGTTCTGTTGCGGTATATTTTATTCCTATGAATAAACAGATTCTGGCTTTCTTTGTTATCGTTATCTTTTCACTAACGACTTCATTAATGCCATTGATTAATTCGTTTGCTTTTGTATTTGAAAAGTTTGGTTATAAGATCAATTTCGGGGTTGCCCGAGGATTAGGGTCAGCCGCTTATGCTTTAACCTCTATTGCATTGGGGTATGTTGTAAGTGCCATCAACAGTTCAATTATTCCACTCGCATATGTTTTATTTAATACATTACTGTACATCATTATTCAATTATATACAGTGGTTGATGACAATAAAGACAGTAAAACAAATGAAGAAGAACAGAAATCTCAGTTATCATTCGGACAATTTGTACACAAATACATTAAATTTATGGTTTTCTTGTTAGGGTTTGTCTGTATTTATTTTGCCCACAGTATAATTAATAACTTCTTTATTCAGATTGTAACCAATGTAGGTGGAAACAGCAGTGATATGGGAAATGCTGTTTTTGTAGCGGCAATGCTTGAGCTGCCAATCATGTTTATGTTCAACAAACTCAATGAAAAGGTCAACTGCACATTGCTTATTAAAATATCTTTAGTATGTTTTGCATTGAAGCATATTCTTACGTTAGTCGCAACAAACATGCCAATGATTTATATGGCACAGGTTTTACAGATGGGAGCCTATGCGTTATTTGTTCCGGCATCGGTTTACTATGTCAATCAGATCATCGAGAAAAATGATATGGTTAAAGGACAGTCTTTCCTCACTACATCCATGACTTTAGCGGGAGTATTTGCCAGTCTGGCGGGAGGTATTTTATTAGATATGATCGGTGTTCATGAATCTTTGCTTTTAGGGGCAATTGTTTCCGTCGTAGGGGTTGTATTAGGTTTTTTAACCCTAGAAAAAGTAAAATAAATAAAAATGTCTTGCCTTTTTAGATGGCAAGACATTTTGTTTATTTGTTTCTTTTAAAAATGGTTTTTCCTTCTTTAATCGTTTCAAGAACTATGATATTCGCAAGATCTTTAGGGTCAATTTCCAATGGGTTTTTATCTAAAATGACAAGGTCAGCAAGTTTTCCTTCTTCGATACTTCCTTTTGAATCTTCTTCAAAATATTGATAAGCCCCATTGATTGTGATGGCTTTTAAAGCATCATAAACACCAATTCTTTCACAGTCTCCGATAGATTGACCATTTTTAGTTTGACGGTTTACAGCACACCAAACGGTCTTCATCATATCCGGTGGAAGAACCGGACTATCCTGATGAAAAGTGAAAGGAATACCTAAATCCAATGCATCTTTTGCTGGAGAAATATGGTCTGCTCTTTCCTTACCGAAATTTTCAATGTGAATATCTCCCCAATAATACGTATGAGCAACAAAGAAACTAGGCATCATATCGATTTCTTTCATTCTTTCTAGCTGATCTTTTCTAACTAATTGAGCATGAATCATTACTGGACGATGTGCTTCCCAATTTGGGTGGCTTTGCAGCACTTTTTCAAATTGATCGATATATTGCTGTGATGCAGCGTCTCCGTTACAATGCGCTAATAGCTGCTGATCTTCGGATAAAGCTGTCTCAATTAAAGAATAGAGACGTTCATCTTTAAGGGTTGGATAACCACAGTAACCATCTTTAGCATTTTGATAAGGTGTACTCATCCAGGCTGTTCGTCCCTGTGGAGAACCATCTAAAAAGACTTTGTAACCGCCTAATTTCAAGCGGTGATGATAACGATTTACATATTCTTTTTCACGAATTAAGTCATGGGAATGATCTAAATCAACAAATCCTACGACATCTAATTGAAGCATATCAGATTCAGCAACATATTTTAATAATTGGAATAAGGGTGGGGTAACCATTCCGTCTTGCACGGTGGTAATTCCGTAGCTGGCATAAATATCCTGAGCTTTTAATACAAGCTTCAACATGGTCTCTATGTCTATCATCGGGGTATTATTACGGAATTGATTAAACGCATTTTCTTCCATATATCCATTGGGTTCATTTGTTCCGTCAATACGGTCATATTTTCCGCCGTCAGGATCTTTCGTTTGATCGGTAATATGCTGAAGTTCTAATGCTTTGGAATTTGCAATTCCCATATGTCCGGATGCATGAATAAGAACAACAGGAAAATCTTTTGAAATCTGATCTAATATAAATTTATCCGGATGTCTTTTTTCTTTAAGAAAATTATGATCATAGTTTGTGCCAAAAATCCATTCCCCGTTTTTGATTGGATTTTCTTTTATAAAAGCTTTCATTTTATTGATAATATCATCAAATGAAACAGCTTCAGAAAGATCACATTGTGAAAGTGAATTTGCGACTCCAATAAAATGGCTGTGGGGATCAATAAATCCTGGCATCATGACTTTACCTTGGAGATCAATGATTTGAGTTTCTTCCTTTTTTAATGAGAGAATCATTGAATCATCTCCGACTTTTATAATTTTTCCATCTTCCACACATAATGCAGTTGCTGTTTGTTGATGGGAATCCATCGTTAAAATGGTACCGTTATAATAAATAGTATGCATAAAATCCCTCCTTTATCTAATATCTAACTATATCATAACCCTTTTTCAAAGATTTTAAAATGATATCGATCATTTGTTGTGCGAATAATAAAGATTTATAAAATAATATATGACCCAAAATAACGTTTTATGGCTGTTGTTGATCTAACATAAGCGTACCTGTTATCTACCAAAAAAGAATCGTGAGATTCTTTTTTATGCCAATATATCATTTATTGTTTTATTAAAGGAATATAAGCTTCGTAACCTTCTTCTTTCATTTTTTCTAAGGGAATAAAACGCAATGATGCACTGTTAATACAGTAACGAAGTCCCCCTTTTTCAATTGGTCCATCAGTAAATACGTGACCCAGATGAGCATCGCCAAGCTGACTTTTAACTTCTGTACGCTCCATATTAAAAGAAGTATCTCGACGCTCTTTAATCAGTTTGCGATCAATGGGCTTACTGAAACTTGGCCAACCACAGCCGGAATCAAATTTGTCATCGGAGATAAACAAGGGTTCACCTGTTGTGATATCCACATAGATTCCTTTTTCAAAATGATTCCAATATTTATTTTGATAAGGCGGTTCTGTCTTACTTTCTTGGGTAACTTGATATTCCAGCTCACTTAATTGCTTTTTTAATACGTGTATACTAGGTTTATAAAAGGTGTTCTTTTCTTGTCTTGCGTATTTTGCTGATTCAATCTTTTGACGTGATATGTGGCAATACCCGTTGGGATTTTTTTGCAGATAATGTTGATGATATTCTTCTGCCGGATAAAAATTAATTAAAGGTCCACATTCCACTGCGAGTGGTTGGGTGTAAACCACTTGCAGATGGGCTAAAGCATTCAAAATAATGTCTTGGTCTTTTTCTTGAATGTAATAGATTCCGGTGCGATATTGACTGCCAATATCATTGCCCTGACGATTAACGGAAATAGGATCGATTACTTCAAAATACATGGTTAATAAAAATGATAAACTGATGATTTGAGGGTCATAAAGCACCTCAATGGTTTCCGCAAAGCCACTGTTATCATGACAGACAATATCATAAGTAGGATTTGCCGTGGTTCCGTTTGCATATCCTACTTTAGTGGAAACAACGCCATTAATATTGTCAAAGTAAGATTGCATTCCCCAAAAACAACCGCCTGCTAAATAGATTTTATTCATATAAATCACACTCCTAATCTGATTATAAGAAAAGCTTTCTTAAAATACTATTAAAATGCTTTTATAATAATATGGTCATAAGTTCATGATTGAATGCAAGCAATCTCTACCAGTTCCCCAAAAGATTGTGGTATACTAAGAATAGAAATTATGGGGGGATAAACAGATGGAACGATTAAAATGGACCAAAATAACGAGTGAAGAAAGAATTCCGAAAAATAATTCAAAACAGGATCTTAGTGGATTACGCAGTGAGATAGAGAGTGATTATCATCGTATCATCCGCAGTGCCTCTTTTCGCCGTCTGCAAGATAAAACACAGGTCTTTCCGCTTGATAAAAGTGACTTTGTCAGAACTCGTTTAACACATTCGTTAGAAGTGGCGGCAATCGCTAAATTAATTGGAAAGCAAGTTTGCACAAAGATTAGGGTGAATGATTTAGAAGAAGATTTACCAGACCCATTGAATGTGATTGAAGTATTGAACTGTGCATGTCTGCTGCATGACATCGGCAATCCACCTTTTGGACATTTTGGGGAAACGGCGATACGTGACTGGTTTATGCAAAATTTGGAAAAGCTGACATTAAATAATAAAATATTAAAAGAATATTTAACCCCTCAGCAATATGGAGATTTAATTCATTATGAAGGGAATGCTCAAGCTTTGCGTATTGTCACTAAACTGCATCGTTTAGTAGGAAATAATGGAATGCATCTGACATCAAGTGTCATGGATACCATCATTAAATATCCAACCAGTTCTCTTGTTAAGATGGAAGAAGATAAACTGCCTAAAAAAGAAAGAAATTTACTAAGAAAAAAAATCGGCTATTTTCAAAGTGAACAGTTAATTTTCAATGAAATCAAAGAAAATACGGGGTGTTATGATTGTCGTAATCCACTGGCATTTATTTTAGAAGCAGCAGATGATTTAGCATATACCTTCGCGGATTTGGAGGATGGTTTCAACAAGTCGCTGTATTCTTATGAAGATCTAATGGAAGTTATTAGAGCTTCAGGAGATGTAAAAGGAGCGGAGAGTCTTGAAAAAGCTTATAATGACGGTAGAAAATTAGTGGCTGAAAAAGAAAAGGGATTTGATCCTTACAAACACGCTGTGTTTTCTTGGCTGACGTTAAAACAACTTTATTGTATTTCTCAGACAAGTGACGCTTTTATTCATCATTATGAAGAGATCATGCAGGGAACCTTTAATAAAGAATTATTAGCGGTATGCACACAGTCTAAACTGATTGATGGTCTTAAACAGTTCTCTTTTGACCGTATTTACAATGTCTCACCTATCTTAAAACTGGAGTTAATGGGAAATGAGATAATCACCTTTTTATTAGATCGTTTCATGAGTGCATTAATCGTCTATGAGACAGATTCTATTACGGAAATTCAATCGAAGTATATTGATTTATTGTCGCGTAATTATTTGGATAATTATCATCGAAGTGTTAAAGGGATTAAAGACGAAGGGGAACGTTTATATCATCGATTGTTGCTGGGATGTGATTTTATTGCCGGAATGACAGACAGTTACGCAAAAAGTTTGTATCAGGAATTGAAAGGAATATAAAAAGGTACCCGACATGGGGTACCTTTACTGGTTAATAGAGCAATTCAATAATCATGCAAAGAATGGGAATAGTGATTAATGATAAAGCAGTAGATAAAAAGACAATCTGTACTGCCAGTTTTGCATCACTTTCATATTTCTCGGCTAAAATTGCCGTTGTTGTTCCAGCAGGCATTCCCGATAAAACAGTACAAACGGCTACGGCTAAAGCGGGAAGTTTAAATAAAAAGCAAAGACTTAATACAATAGCGGGAATGATGATTAAACGTAAAAAACTATAATATAAAGATAGTTTATTCAATACACTTTTTAAATTAATTTCAGCTAATATTCCTCCAATGACAATCATCGATAAGGCGGTAGTGCAATTACTGGTGACTTTGATGGTTTTCGTCAGAAATAAAGGCAATTGAACTTGTGTCATCATTAAAATCATGCCGATTATAACGGCAATAATACAGGGATGAGTAATCACCTTTTTGATAACATCCTTCCCTTTGGAATCCGTAAAACAGGAAACACCGGCAGACCACATGACAATTCTTTGCGGGATACAATAAATAGAAGCAAACAATAATCCCATTGAACCATAGATACTTTCAATCAGCGGATTTCCCATGAATCCGGCATTTGAACAAATGGTTCCATACGATAATACCGGTATTTGTTTTTTATTTGCCATGGGATATAAATGTTTTCCCAGTAACTGACAAAATATCTGAATCATAATTGAGATAATTAAAACAATAATTCCGGATTGGATAATATCCCAATTCATCTCAATTAAGAATGAATTAATAATATTAGCCGGTAAAACCACATAAATGACTAAGTCAGTCAGTGATTTTCTCGCTGTAGCGGGAATCATATTGATTTTCCGCAAGACATAGCCAATGATCATCAATATAAACAACTCTATTTGTAAATCTATCAGACTACTAAAATCAACCATGTTCATTCCCCCAGTTTTTATCTAATCATAATACAAAATGTCATTTATGAAAAGATGAAGAGAGAGATTTTTATTCGTTATCCAGTCTTTCTTTTAGGATTAAGAAAAAGTAAAGCAATCCAACACCTAAAAGAATATGTCCTACCCCAGCAATTCCACTGATTGCTGCGTTTATGGCAGTAGTCAGAGTAGTATTTAGGACAGTAGTGATACCACGTACCACTAACATGATAATGGTAAGAAATAATCCCCCATTATAAAACAGTAAGAATGACTTCATTTTTTTACTTTCAGTTAATTTAAACTGTTTTTCTAATAATAAAACGATTAAGAAAAAGAAAAGACCTAGCATAAAAGCATGTGTATGGACAAATCCAAGCGGCGTAGTGCCGGTAAATTGATTCAACTTTGTAAACTCACGATAAAAGACCCCGCCGATAATACCGATGATGGCATATAAGGCAGATAAGCGATAAAATTTTTTCATATTTTTCTCCTTTGAAATTAGTAATAGTAACCATTATTAAACATTTACAGATAAAGCATATACTTCTCTGAAAGATTTGTCAAATTTATTGCTGATATGATGAAAAGGGGAGATAAGAAGGGTGATTTTCTGCTTGTTTGTCGTATTGTTTTTGAGTATAATTAGTAGTAATTTAAAAGGGGGCAGGGAGAATGATCATTAATGGAAAAGAGATTTCTTTAAAGGTTAAAGATGAAGTAAAACAAGAAGTAGAAAGACTTAACGAACATGGTAAAAGAGTGCCTACTTTAGCTGTTATTTTAGTTGGACGAAATCCTGCAAGCATGACTTATGTGAAAAATAAAGAAATTGGCTGTCGTTATGTTGGTATCGGTTCAATCAAAATCGAAATGTCTGAACAGACGACTCAAGAAGAATTATTGAAACAGATTTATACGTTAAATGCTGATAACACCGTAGACGGAATCTTAGTGCAGTTGCCTTTACCTGCTCATATCGATGAAAAAACGGTTATTGAAGCGATTGATCCTAAAAAAGATGTTGATGGGTTTCATCCTGTAAATATTGCAAATTTATTTTTAGGAAAAGAAGGTCTATTGCCCTGTACGCCTTATGGCATGATGGTGATGCTGGAGAGTATCGGGTATGATTTAGAAGGAAAAGAAGTTGTCGTGGTGGGACGCAGCAATATTGTCGGAAAGCCGGTAGCATTACTTGCTTTATCAAAAAGTGCAACAGTGACTATCGCACATAGCCGTACTAAAAATTTGAAAGAAGTTTGCCAAAAAGCAGATGTTTTGATTGCGGCTGTAGGTGTGGCGAAGATGTTTGACGACAGCTATATCAAAGCGGGGGCTGTGGTACTAGATGTAGGAATGAATCGTGATGAAAATAATAAACTGTGCGGAGATGTGGATTTTGAAAAATGTAAGAATAAAGCTCAAGCGATTACACCTGTTCCGGGAGGAGTAGGGCCAATGACGATTGCCATGCTTTTGCATAATACATTAAAAGCGTATAAACTAAGAGAAAATATAGAATAGGGAGATAAAATAATGATTGATCATCAATATGGGTTAAATGATATTGTAGAAATGAAAAAACAGCATCCATGTAAGAAGTCAACGCAGTGGCAGATCATTCGTATGGGTGCTGATATCAAGATTAAATGTTTAGGCTGCGGGGCTGTGATTATGTTTAGTCGCAGGGAGTTTGAAAAGAAGCTAAAAAAGGTTGTTGAACATCATGGGGAGTAGCAGATCGTCGAGATCTGTTTTTTTTGTATAATTTTAGAAAATATTTCTTGATTTGAAAAACACTGTCTCCGCAAATTCTATGTACTATACTTATCATAGACGCCTGTTAATAGGCAGATAACAAAGGAGTGAGAGAAGTAATGGATATCAATTATATGGTGTTTGATATAGGTGGAACCGCCATTAAGTGGGCAGTAGCCAATGAATTTGGGGATATATTAACCGATGGGAAAATAGCGGTCCCAAACGATGCGGATGCCTTTTTCGACGCGTTAGCAGATAAAACAAATGAACTAAAAAGCTATAATTTAATGGGGATTGCCATCAGTGCTCCGGGAGCTGTTAATTGTGAAACCAGTGTGATTGGCGGCAGCAGTGCAATCAAATATATACATGGACCTAATTTCAGACGAATATTAAATCAAAAAACAGGGCTTAATGTGGAGATTGAAAATGATGCCAACTGTGCCGCTTTAGGGGAATGCTGGCTGGGTGCCGGAAAAGGACATCAGGATTCAGCATTTGTCGTATGTGGTACCGGTATTGGCGGAGCAGTCGTTAAAAATAAGCGAATCCATGGAGGAATTCATCAGCATGGTGGTGAATTCGGTTATTGTATCATGGATTTCGATCCTTCTCAAAAAGCACCGGAAAGATTTAAAACTTGGTCACAAGTAGGATCAACCGTGGCATTAGTTCGAGAAGTCGCAAAAAGAAAGCAATGTGATCCTAACACTTTAAGTGGATTACAAGTGTTTGAAATGGCCGCTAATCAGGATCAAGATGCAATTGAATCTATTGATCGTTTCTATTATTATATGGCTATCGGAATTTATAATATTCAATATCAGTATGATCCTGAAATTATTGTACTTGGCGGAGCCATCAGTGAAAGAGAAGATTTCTTAGCCGAAGTTGAAAAAAGAATGGACGATATTATGGAATCATTGCCAGACGCTAAAATTCGGCCAAAGATTGCAGTGAATCAATTCGGAAACAGAGCAAATTTATTAGGCGCTTTATATCATTATTTAAGCAGAAATCAATCGATAGATGAAGAATAGGAGAAAACAATGAAATATATAGATATTTTAAACAGTGATTTAAAAGTTTCGCAAATTGCTTTAGGATGTATGCGTATTGCCGGAAAGACACCGGAACAATTGGAACAGTTGATTAAAAAAGCTATGGATTTAGGAATTAACTTCTTTGATCATGCTGATATTTATGGAGGTGGAAAATCAGAAGAAGTATTTGGTGAAGTATTGAAAAAGCATCCGGATTGGCGTGAAAAAATGATTATTCAGACAAAATGTGGAATTTGCAAGGGTTACTATGATTTTTCTAAAAAACATATC
The DNA here is from genome assembly GCF_000829905.1 of Beduini massiliensis. GTDB lineage: Bacteria > Bacillota_I > Bacilli_A > Erysipelotrichales > Coprobacillaceae > Beduini > Beduini massiliensis. Next base: position 283,878 of record NZ_CDPP01000002.1, on the reverse strand, counting down.
ATTGACTCAGTAAATAAGAGCTTAGAAAGATTACAAACAGATTATGTAGATGTGTTGCTGCTGCATCGTCCTGATGCTTTAATGGATCCGCAGGAAGTCGCAGAAGCTTTTGATGAGTTATATGAAAATAAAAAGGTAAAATATTTCGGTGTATCGAATATGACACCATATCAAATCGAGCTGATTCAAAAATATACAAAGCATAAATTATTGTTTAATCAGGTTCAGTTCAATGTTGTCAATGCCGGTATGATTGATTCAGGGATCAATGCAAACATGACGAATCCACAATCGATAGACCATGACGGTGGAATTTTAGATTATTGCCGTATTCATGATATTACAATTCAGCCTTGGTCTATTTTACAGGCGTCATGGGAAAAAGGAACTTTCCTAAATCATCCTGACTATCAGAAATTAAACGATCTTTTAAAAACACTAGGTGAGAAATACGGGGTAAACCCAAGTACGCTATCCTTAGCTTGGATATTACGTCATCCTGCTTCAATGCAACCAATTGCCGGAACGACCTCACCTGAACATTTAGAAGAACTATGTCAAGCTGTTGATATTGAATTGAGTCGAGAAGACTGGTACGCTCTTTATTTATCTGTAGATCGTCCATTACCATAGAGATAACTTTGTTATCTCTATTTTTATAATGATCAGACATTTAGAATTAAAAGAAACAGATAAACTAAAAGAGCTGCTTGACATTGTCACTATTGATTTATTGAATCGTGGTATTCCCCAGTGGCAATACCCTTGGGACAACGTGTTTTTAATGAAAGAAGTAAGTGAAAACAGAGTGTTTGGAATATTTAGAAATGGAGAATTAATAGGCACTTTTTCGATGAAAACGATAGATCACGAGTATTACTTTTATCGGTTGGCAATAACCCCTTATTTCCAAGGTAATGGCGTGACTAAAAATATCATAAATTTTTTAAATCAATATTATCCGGATAAAACAACGATTTATTTGGATTGCTATTATAAAAATGAAAAATTAAAAACAATATATGAGTCTTTAGGTTTTCATTATGTAAAAGATTTGCCTGAAGAGGATTATTATGTGAGTGTTTTTTATTATCAAACGAATAAGGAGAAGAAACATGGAGATTCAGGAAATAGATGTAAATAGTTTTTTAACGAAAAGTAAAGCGTTTGGTCATGTTTTTAATCCTTATCGAGGATGTACCCATCGGTGTAAGTATTGTTATGCTCACTATATGAAAGACTATACTCAACACATTGAAGCCTGGGGAGATTATGTGGATGTTAAAAGGATTCAAGAATATCCTATTCCTAAAAATGCCAAACGGATTATGATGAGTTCAGTTACGGACCCTTATCAGCCAATAGAAGCAAAATATAAAGTGACGCGAAACGCCTTGAAACATTTGATCGGATTTAGCGGGACCGTTTCAATCCTAACCAAGTCAAAGCTGGTTGTTCGGGATATTGATTTATTTAAGCAGATCGATCATGTCGAGGTGGGAATGAGTATTGCTACCGTGGATGAAAAATTCAGAAGAATCATGGAAGAGGGGGCATCGCCGATTAAAGAAAGAATGGATGCTTTGAAAAAAATTCATGACGCCGGTATAACCACGTATGTTTTTGTAGCTCCGATTTTACCTAAATTAACCAATTACAAAGAGATTATTAGAGAGAGTAAATCTTATGTCGACTATTATATGTTTGATGCATTGCGCTTGAAAGGCGAGAATAAGAAGTGGGTAATGGAACAAATTGAGAAGCATGCTCCCACTCTGCTGCCTCTTTATCATCAGATTTATAATCAAGGGAATCGACATTATTTTGAATTGTTATCTAAACAAATAGAAGAATTTTGTATACAAGAAAAGGTGGAATATCAGATATTTTTCTAATAAAATTTCTATTGCGTGTTAAAACTTATGATAAGTCATAATAGTTCGACAAAACAACTTTTATTATCACAAATTTATGTTAAAATAGAGATATATTAAGAAAATCTAAATATTCTTAAGAATTGCTAATTATTTATCTAATTGTATGTCAAACTGGGGATTTGATGATATAATGATTTAGATATTTTAGTCGGAATGAAGGGTGAAGTTTATGGATAAACGGGAGAAGATAATAGCGGGTATAATGGGAGCGTTGCTGGTGGGTTCCGTCTCACTGGTTGGTCTTTTATTTACAGTTGATCCTGTTGCGGTTAAACAAAGACAATTTACTTATGAAATTCACTCTGAAATCCCTACGACAGCCGAAAATTATTTGAACGCAAATGAAAAAGTATTAGAAAATGCGGTTATAAATTTATCTGATGTTCAAATTGATCAAATTGGTATATATACTGCCTATGCGGAATATGCAGGAAAACAGTACCCTTTTACAATTCAAATCCGAGATACGGAAGCACCGATTGCTTCTTTGATACAAACAAAATATGAGATTAAAGTGGGCGATACATTGATTGCTGCTGATTTAGTTAAAGATATCCAAGATGCTTCGGAATACATTGTGTATTTTGATGAAGAGGACAGACCGAAAACAAAGACGTTTACAGAAGCAAAAACTTATAATGATGTCTTTATTATTGTGGAGGATATCTACGGAAACCGTTCAAACAAGCTGCGCTTGAGTGTTGTGGTGAGTCAGGATAATGAAGCACCGATATTTAGTGGTGTAGAAAATAAAGTAGTGAAAGTAGGGACTTTATTTAATGCTTTAGAAGGTGTAAGGGCAAATGATAAAACAGATGGAGATCTAACCACTTCAATAAAAGTGACCGGAATGGTAGATACGAATACAGCAGGAAGTTATACATTGACATATACTGTTTCTGATTTATCAGGAAACATCACGACGGTCAATCGTACGATTACGGTACAAATTGATGGGGTAGATGAAGCAGACAGTGTGCAGGATGTGGCGAATGGACCATACTTGCCAAAAGAAAAATATCGTCAGTTGGAAGGGAACTATCTGACCATCAGCCGAGCAATGTTTACAGCGACCAATCATTATGATTTGGTTAAGCAAATGAATGATTATTTGGTAAAATTTACTAAATATCTGCCGGCGGATGCTCCCGGTAAATATGCCAATTCTTCTTATGGCGCAATATGCAATAATGCGGCAACAGATGAAGGATTTGCACGTGCTTTCTTATATATGTGTCAGCAGCAAAAGATTGATTGTTATTATGTTGAGGGAACATATAATAATATGGAAATGGTATGGAATATTGTGAAGGTGGGCGAAAATTATTATCATATTGATGTTGCTTACGAACGTATTTATGGTACGGGATTCCAATTATTATCAACCAGTGAAATGAAAGCGTTAGGGTATGTCTTTGATGAAAGTTATTATCCGCAATGTACTAAGAAATTTTCCAATTAGTGAATAATGGAGTGACAGATAGAAAGAATTGTTTTTGATTTGTTAGAGGTTTGATCTAACTTTTAGAAGCAATTTTGAAGCTGTCACTTTTTAATTTGCGACGAATTGTATGAATTTAAGAAAATGTCGGGTAAATGCTGCGATAATAAATAATGAACAGGGACGATATTGATAAATAATTTTGGCTGAGATTTGGGATATTTTTTTATATAAAACATGGTAATATGATAGTGTAGAAAAAAGTATGGAGATACCTTTTTCTATTTTTATTTTATTGAAAAGGGGGAAAGTATGAAAAGATGTCTAACTATTTGTAAAGTGGCGTTAAGTATTCTGGTCGGGTGTATTTCTTTTACCTCTGTTAGTGCCTTGGAAAATGGTGATAAGGTATTTACCATGAGGGAAGTTGTTGCCGGAATTATGACAAAGGCACAGGGAAAGATTGGGAATGAAGAATATTTTAACGGTAAAGGTGGAGCTAAGTATGATGATTTTAAGATAATGATTGCCGGAGCAAATAATGAATTTGTCTATTGTATAGAACCCGGGGTAGTTTCAATTGATAATAGTCAATATCAAGGGAGCAACGTACCGCTTTTATTTGTCAAGGCGTATAATTCTAAAACGACACCGGACAGCAAGTATTTGAATGTTTCAAAGCTATTGCAGTTAGTACAAAAACAGTATCGCTATGATGATGGAACGAATGAAACAAGGCTTCATTATTTGGTTATTCAGACATTAATATGGGAAGTTATGTGTGAGGAACGAAATGAAAATTTTGATTATATTGGACCAAAAAAGGGAACAACGGCAATTACGCATTTGCTTCAGGGAACAAATCAGCAACATCTGAATCGATTTAATTCTCTTTATGATGAGTATGAAAAGAAAATGTTTCAACATTCGCTTATACCTTCTTTTACTTCCAATCAAGTCAATAAAGCACCTACCGTTTATTTGAATCAATATGATGAAAAAACAAAAGAATACTATACGATTTTAGAAGATTCACATCATATTGTGGAAAGGTTTAAATTTCATGCCAATGATAAGATACAGGTCACAATAATCGGTAATAAAATGAAGATTACGTGCAAAATACCGGATTATGAAGGACAAATTAGTGGGTATAACAGCATGATTCAAGGAGATCCGCAGAATCCTATGTCACAAGTCGTCGGACATAGTCAAGGCAATAATCAGGCTTTAGTATCCCTGTCATCAATAGGAACGCAAAAAGACAGTGCTTTTTTAAAGGTAAAATCAGATAACTTTACAGGAACACTGACGATTGATCCTAATGGCGGAATATACAATGACAAAAAAGAAGTAACAGTTATTCAGAAAATGGCGGGTGAAACAACCATAATTAATCAAGTCAGCCGTCCCGGCTACAGTTTTGATCGTTGGCAGCTATTAGGGGTCGGTCATTTTGAAAACAACCAGTATATCCATAGTAAAGGACAAGCTGCTTTAACCGCACAATGGGTAAACTATTCTCCGATAATCACCAGTCCAGTTGTGAGTGGAGGAGAGGCCTATATTGAGGGTGAAGATCTTATTATTCAATTAGGGGATAAATTTGAGGCTTTAAACTATGCGACTGCTTATGATCAAGAAGACGGGGATATTACAAGTCAACTGATTGTGACAAGCAATGAGGTCGCACTGGATGAAAAATTAAAAACAATTAAAAGCGGTCGTTACAAAGTAACATATCAAATTACCGATCTTGCCGGGGCGATTGTTCAAAAAACAATAACCGTGATTGTCAATGAGCCACCTGTCATTAAAGCTACGGATCGTTATTTTTTTGTAGATGATGAAATAACGGATGCCTTGTTATTGCAAGGGGTGCAGGCAACAGATAAAGAAGATGGCAATATAACGAATAAAGTGAAGATATTTAATCAAGCAATAGATTCGCATCGAGAAGGTATAGGTGAAGTCACTTTTAGTGTGACAGATCGATATCAAAAGATTGTTTACAAGACAGTACTTATTCATTTCTTGCAGCCTAAAGAGAGGGAGTCTGAAAAAACGATACGATATATTGGAAACAGTTATATGAATACTTTGCTTCCACAATCGAAATGGCGAATAAATGGATCAATTCATCAACTTCTAAATGATTCCTTAAATAAGGAAGCAACAGATGAAAACAGTCTTTATATTTTTGAATGGAGCAGGGAAGAAAATAATATGTTAAAAAAGGAGTTATTAAACAACGGGCAAATATTGGATTTGTCTTTTTTTAATGCTTATCGGCAAAGATAGGGGAGAAACATGAAATTAGCAATTAAATTCTCTTTTTTATTTATTTGTATGTTTATATTTTTTATATGCTTATCGGATATCAATGACCGTTCGTTTAAAATAAATGAAACTCATGGAATTAGCTATGACAGCACTTATTATCCGCTGAAACAGTTGGCATCACCTTATCAGCAAATTACATCTAATGATCAACTAGTGGCAGAAGTATTGAAACATGTTGTCTTCAGTAAGCAAAGTGACTGTGATATTAAAGTGCAGGTTTTAGGCGTTGATCATATTAATGGGTTACTGGATGTTAACATCATTCAAACTTATCAACATATCAACGGTCAAGAAGAAGTGATTCAGAGTCGTCAGACAATCATAATCGAGGAGGAAATATAATGGATTTTAGTCTTAAACAAGCGTTAGGAGTTGTTGTTGTAATAGCTGTAGCAGCATTAGTTGTTGTGGCAGCAATCAGTATAACCAATACTAATAACGAGAGTGCTCAAGGGGCGCAGACAAAAATGTGGGAACAAGCGATTAATGTAGTTCCAGAGGCGTAGTATGAAGTGGTTTAAAAAGAACGAGGATATAGACTATTTTGAAAGAGTTTCAAGAATTGAGGAGGAACCGGAGCCTTATATAGCGGAACCTCATGAGGTTCCACAAAAAATAGAAAATATCCATGATCCAAATTTTTTTGGAAAAATTCAATATTTGATTGACGATATCAATATTACTGATATAAATTGCAACAGCCGTTCGGTCTGGATTAATCATATTAGTAAAGGACGATATCAATGTCATGATGTTGTATTAGGTAATGAAGATATAGAGAAGCTGGCATATAAGATATCCAATGTTGAAAATAAACAATTTAATGTAGTTTCTCCTATATTGGAGGCTGATTTTAATGATTTACGACTACAGTTTACCCATCAGTCTTTTTCTACCAGCGGAACCTCGATGTCCATTCGTAAAACTCCCTGTATTGCAAGGATGAGTGAGGAGAAAATGACCGATCAGGAATATTGTCCTAAAGAGGTTATTCAATTATTCAAAAACAGTATTCAAAGCCATATGAATTTTTTCATTATCGGCATGACAGGGGATGGAAAAACAGAATTGGCAAAGTTTTTAACATCTTATATTCCAAATCATGAACGTATTATCACAATAGAAGATACAATTGAACTGCATTTAAACCAGCTGTATCCAAGTAAAGATATTGTGGAATTAAAGGTGAATGAAAGGGTGGATTACAATCAGGCAATCAAAAGCTGTATGAGAATGCTGCCCAAGTGGATTCTGTTATCGGAAGCCAGAGGTTATGAGGTTAAAGAGTTAATTAAGTCTGTTTCAACTGGGGCAAAAATTATTACCACTTTGCATACTGATCATGTTTTTAATATCCCTAAGCGAATCTTAAATATGCTTGAAGGGAATGAACTAGGTAATGATAAGATAGAAAATATTATTTATCAATCGGTGGATATTGGCATCCGTGTGAAAGCGGATATCACGGATATAAAAACTTTTCGTTATATCAGTCAGATAGCTGTATTTTGGTTAGATGTAAATAATCGTCGACATCATAAAATGATTTATGAAGTGGTTAAACGGCATAATCAATTTTTTGTCAGTTATCATCCTATGCCCAAGTGGATGAAAGATCAGTATGCGGAATACAATTGTCGTTTTCAATGGAAAGGAGATGAAAAACTTGTTTAAAATTAACCGTTTAAAAAGCTCCATTGAAAAATTAGGATATCATTATTCTGTACTGGATTACTTGAAATCTTTGGGAATATATAGTCTGCTGTTATCAGCAGTAGCTTTAGCTCACAAATTGAAATGGCAATTTGCGGTATTATTAATTTTGACGGTTATCTTACTGCTGCCGTTTATTATTTATGCTCAATTTAGTTATACTTATGAATTTCAGCGTTTTAATGACTACTGTCTTTATTTAAAACAAATGACTATCCAGTATAAGACACATAAGAAAATTAAGAGTGCATTATTACAGACAGCTGAGGCTTTCAAGGAAAACTCTTCAAGAATGCATACCTGTATTTTAAAAGCGATAGAAGATATTGAGGATGGGGAAAACTTTGAAACCGCATTAAGCCATATTGAAGATCACTATTGCAATTCCTATATTTTGAAACTGCATTCCTATATGATTTTAGGAGAGCAGATCGGCGGAGATAATGTTTATCAGGCTTTAAATAATGTTGACTTTGAAGATTGGCAAAGTGATGTGATCCGGTTTCAAAAGCAGAAAAATAATGTTAAAAAGACAAATATATATTTCACATTATTAAGTGTAGGCATATCTTTGTTTTGTCTTTATATGTTTCCGATGGATCTTATGAGGAATCTATTCAGCCTTACACAATTCCAACTGATGACTTTCCTATATTTTGAAATGCTGATCATTGCATATACATTGGTGACATGTGGATTAAATGGTAAATGGATCAATCGAAAGGAGTAAAGAATGAAATGGTTATCTCGACTCAATGAAAGAAACTTAAATGATTATTTAATAATTTCTAATACGAGTATGCAGAAGTTTTTTAAGCATCGCTTAATCATAGGGGGGTTATGCATAGGTTTATGGATAAGCGGCTATATGCTTATTTGCAGACCAATTGTATTTAATAAACCTATTTTTATTTATGGTATGATAGGAGCATTTTGGGTAGGATACAAAATTCCCTATTTTTATATAAAAGTTAAGGTTAAGCAAAAAACAGAACAAGTATCCGCAGACTTTCCCTTATGGCTGTCTTCACTGGAAGTATTGATTTTATCGAATAATATACCGAACACATTGAAAAAATCTTTGATGACTTGTCCCAACTCTATTAAAAAAGATTTACAAATTTTGGTAAATAAAATTGAAAAAGACCCAATGAATCAGCAAAGTTATATTGAGTTTTTATCACAGTATAAATTATCAGATGTTAATGAACTGATGTTGGATTTATATCAATTTAATTACTTAGATAAATCATTGATGATCAGTGAATTTGCTGTTTTACATAAACGTCTTAATGCAATCAATACAAGCAATCGTCAACATTCACAGGAGCAGAACTTATTTTTTATTGGTGCAATTAATTCTGTACCGCTATTTTTATTAAGTATCTATATTTTATTAATTGCCAATATGTTATCGAATACACTTATGGGAGGATAATTATGAAATTTTCTTTAGAACAAGGATTTGAGCTAATCATGAATTTAATTTTATACGGCGGATTATTAACGATTGCGTATCAATGTGTTAATAATGTTCATCGGTTTTAGTTATGGATTATACTTTTGAGAATTTCTGCGATTTACTGATTGCAATGGTTATTACGATTGTTTTTTTGAAAGGAATACATTTTCTTTTGTTTGGGGATGTTGTAAAAATGATGATTGGAAGACTGATATAATGGATTTTAGTATAAAGCAGGCAAGCCAGCTAGCACTCTATATTGTTTTATGCACGTTGTTTTTATATGGCTTTACACAATTTCTTCTACAGATGAACAATCGGCCTACGCTAACAACAAATGAATTTATAACACCGGATATTCAGTACTCTGCTCTTTCGATTCATGCAGATAAAATTGCACTGAAGTTAAATGAAGATTACGATCTTAAATCTTTTGTATTGGCAACAGATGAAATAGATGGGGATATTTCAAAGAATGTAGAGATTTATGATAATATTAATATTAAAGAAAAAGGGTATTACAAAGTGCGTTTTGCAGTAAAAAACAGCAATGGACAGTGGGCTGATAAAATTGTAGATGTGAGGGTGGACGAATGAAAATATCAGTGGAATGGTTTGTGGATAGCTTATTAATTACTTTTTTTATTGTATTGGTTATGGGACTGTTTAATATAGCATCACAGATTAATACAGCTTATAATTATCATCACTATATGATCGCACAAATATCACAAAGTCATTTTGACCAGGGAATTATGGAAATAATGGCGAACTCAGAGAAATATCGTGTCACTTATACGGATTGCACAATAGATCATGATTTAGAATTTTATCCTAAAGAGCAACTATATCAAGTAGAAACAGAATATACACTTCATTTGCCTATCATAGGATATCAGACAACAAATAAAATCATCAGCTACGCCCGCTAATATTTCTTTTGACAATTTTATAGTTTCGTGTTTTGATATTAAAGAAGTGGAGGACTTAACATGAACTATAAACTGATTGCATTAGATTTAGATGGAACATTAAAAACCAGTCAGAATACAATTTCTGAAAAAACAAGAAAAGCACTGATTCAATGTCAAGAGTTAGGGATTAAGGTAGTATTAGCCTCTGGACGCCCTACACCTGGATTGCGTCATGAAGCGTTAGCATTAGAATTAGAAAAATATGAAGGGTATCTATTATCTTTTAATGGGGCTAAGGTCAATGATTATAAAACAGGTGAAATTATTTATGAAAAAGCATTGACAGTTAATCAAGCTAAAGAAATGATTCAGCGTGCAAAAGAATATCGTTTAGCGGCTATGTCTTATCTGGATCAGGATTTAATTTCTGATCAGTCAGATAATAGCTATGTATTAGGAGAAGCGAAATTAAATGATATGGGGTTACGCCAAATTGATGATTTAACTGCGTTCATTGATTTCCCTGTAAATAAAGTATTGTTAGCTGCAGATCCTGACTATGTAGCAAGTATCTTAGACGAATTTAAAGCTCCTTATGACGGACAGTTAAGCATTTATCGTTCGGCACCTTTTTATATTGAAATCATGGCTCAAAATATTGATAAAGCAGCCTCGTTAGATTGCTTAGTAAAACATTTAGGCATCAAGCAAGAAGAAGTAATTGCGTTTGGTGATGGTTATAATGATTTATCAATGGTCGAATATGCCGGAGTAGGTGTAGCAATGGGAAATGCTGTGGATGGTGTAAAGGAAAAAGCAGATAAAGTAACGCTTAGCAATGACGAAGATGGGATTGCCTATATGCTGAGCCAATTAATCGAAGGGATTGAATTTTAATGAGTTTGCCTAGAGATATTAATATTTTGGTAAGTATGTTGAATATGATGCTTAGAGATGATGATATGTTATTGGAAACCATCATTGAAACAAAAGGGGAAAGCTATGAAGAAATCATTCGTATTCTAATGGATAATGGATATGAATATCAGAAAGAAATCAATCAGATCAAGGCAAAATAGAGTCTAAATCGGTCAGTTTTAGACTCTTTTTTTAATAAGGGTATTGTGCTATACTATTAAAAAACGAGGGGGATATTTTATGCTTAAATTAGAAAATTTTAAGGAAGCCAAAAACAGATTAGATCCGGTTTTGGTGAAAACAGCGTTAATCTACAGTGAACCGTTTTCTAATGAAAGTGGCAATGATGTATATATTAAACCGGAAAACTTGCAGCGTACAGGGTCTTTCAAATTAAGGGGGGCATATAATAAAATCTCAAAAATGGATCCAGAACTTAAGAAAAAAGGCTTGATAGCTTCTTCTGCGGGAAATCATGCTCAAGGAGTAGCTTATGCTGCACATCAAGCAAATGTAGACGCTACGATTGTAATGCCCGCGCATACGCCGCTGATCAAAGTTGAAGCAACAGCTTCTCATGGAGCCAATGTTGTATTGTATGGAGAGGTTTATGATGAAGCTTATGGTAAAGCCTGTGAATTGCAGAAAGAACACGGCTATACCTTTGTTCATCCTTTTGACGATGAGGATGTTATTGAAGGGCAAGGTACGATCGCACTGGAGATTTTAGAAGAATTGCCGAATACGGATATCATTTTAGTTCCTGTAGGCGGAGGCGGATTAATTTCAGGGATTGCCTGTGCCGCAAAACAAATGAATCCTCATGTGAAAATTATAGGTGTGGAACCCGATGGAGCAGCCAGTGCTTTAGCAGCTATTGAACAGGATGAAGTAGTTACTTTAAAAGATGCAGTTACGATAGCTGATGGTACAGCGGTAAAAAGAATAGGGGATATTCCTTTTCAATATATTCGTGAATATGTTGATGAAATTGTAACAGTATCAGATTATGATTTAATGAAAGCCTTTCTGGTTCTGATTGAAAAGCATAAATTAGTTGCGGAAAACTCAGGTATACTTTCATTGGCTGCATTAAAGAAACTTAATGTTAAAAATAAAAAAGTCGTATGTTTAATCAGCGGCGGAAATATTGATGTGAAGAATATCTCTTCTATGATTAATAAAGGGTTGGTAGCCAGAGGCAGAATTTTTACATTTACTGTGGAATTACCTGATGTTCCAGGGCAATTGGCAAAAGTTTCTAATTTATTGGCAGCTTTAAATGCTAATGTAATTAGTCTTGAACATAACCAGTTTATTAATCTTCCTCGTTTCTCCGAAGTAGAACTGCGTGTAACTTGTGAAACAAATGGTGAAAAACATATTAAACAGATTATTGACGGATTTAAAGAAAATGGATTGGAAATTAAAACCGTAAACCAAGATTAAGCAGGGATTCCTGCTTTTTTTATGGATCGTGACTTTTGTTTAATTTGTTGTTGCATATTTGATACAATTCTACTATAATGTATAAGAATAAGAAAGGAATGAGGAGAATGAAGTATTTATTAGATCGTGCATTAGCATTCAATTTGAAAAAACACTTCTGTTTTCCTCATTTTTTATAGTTCATTTAATAGACATATCATTTTATTTGATATGTTTTTTTGTGAATTAAATATAAGAAAATGGAGGACAAATTATGCCAAAGAGAGAAGACATTAATACCGTATTAGTTATTGGTTCAGGACCGATTATTATTGGACAGGCCTGTGAGTTTGATTATTCAGGTACACAAGCTTGTAAAGCTTTAAGAAGCTTAGGTTATAAGATCGTGTTAGTTAATTCAAATCCAGCAACGATCATGACAGATCCTGAGATTGCCGATGTAACGTATATTGAGCCTTTAAATTTGGAAAGGGTAACCCAAATTATTGAAAAAGAAAGACCCGATGCATTGCTGCCAAACTTAGGTGGACAATCAGCGTTGAACCTCTGTTCAGAATTAAATGAAGCAGGTGTACTGGAAAAATACAATGTACAAGTATTAGGAGTACAAGTTGATGCGATTGAAAGAGGCGAGGATCGTCTGGAATTTAAAAAGGCGATGAACGAATTACATATTGAGATGGCTAGAAGTGAAGTTGCCAATACTGTTGATGAAGCATTAGCGATTGCTGAAACATTAGGATATCCGGTTGTTGTTAGACCTGCATACACAATGGGGGGAGCCGGAGGAGGACTTGTTTACAATGTGGAAGAGTTGAAAACAGTTGTATCTCGCGGATTGCAAGCAAGCTTAGTTCACCAATGTTTGATTGAAGAGTCAATCTTAGGATGGGAAGAATTAGAAGTAGAAGTAGTAAGAGATGCCAACAATAATATGATTACAGTATGTTTTATTGAAAACATCGATCCATTAGGTGTTCATACGGGAGATTCATTCTGTAGTGCTCCTATGCTGACGATTTCTCAAGAAGTACAAGATCGTTTAAAAGATCAGGCATTTAGAATTGTTGAATCCATCGGTGTTATCGGGGGGACAAATGTTCAGTTTGCTCATGATCCAGTATCTGACCGTATTGTTGTTATTGAAATTAATCCAAGAACTTCACGTTCAAGTGCATTAGCTTCCAAAGCTACCGGATTCCCAATTGCTTTAATTTCAGCTATGTTGGCAGCCGGGTTAACATTAGAAGATATTCCATGTGGAAAATATGGCACTTTAGATAAATACGTACCAGATGGTGAATATGTCGTTATTAAGTTTGCAAGATGGGCTTTTGAAAAATTCAAAGGAGCAGAAGATAAACTTGGAACACAAATGAAGGCTGTTGGAGAAGTTATGAGTATTGGTAAAACATACAAAGAAGCTTTCCAGAAGGCAATTCGTTCATTAGAAATCGGAAGATATGGCTTAGGTTATGCAAAAGATTTCAACAACTTATCAAAAGATGAACTATTACAAATGTTAGCCACTCCAACAAGTGAAAGACAATTTATCATGTACGAAGCTTTAAGAAAAGGAGCTACTGTTGAAGAATTATTCGAGTTAACTCAAATTAAACATTATTTCATTGAACAAATGAAAGAGTTGGTTGAGGAAGAAGAAGCAATTAAAGCTTATAAAGGTAAATCTTTACCTGCAGAAGTATTAAAACAGGCAAAACAAAATGGTTTTTCAGATAAATATCTAAGTCAGGTTTTAGATGTTACAGAAGAAGAAATCAGAAAAGAAAGATTAGATAATAATATTAAACAAGCTTGGCTTCCAGTTCACGTAAGTGGTACAAAAGATAGTTCTTATTATTATTCTACATATAACAGTGCTGATGAAAGCCATATTCATCATGACAAACAAAAAGTAATGATCCTAGGTGGAGGACCAAACAGAATCGGTCAGGGTATCGAATTTGACTATTGCTGTGTTCATGCTACATTGGCTTTAAAGAAATTAGGATTTGAAACAATTATTGTTAACTGTAATCCTGAAACAGTTTCAACAGATTATGATACATCAGATCGTTTGTATTTTGAACCGTTGACATTGGAAGATGTATTGAGCATTCATGATAATGAAAAACCTGTAGGTGTTATCGCTCAATTTGGAGGTCAAACACCACTTAATTTAGCGGCTCAGTTAAAAGAAAACGGAGTTAACATCTTAGGAACAACTCCGGAAACAATTGATATGGCAGAAGATCGTGATTTATTTAATGCGATGATGGAAAAACTTGATATTCCAATGCCGGAATCAGGAATGGCAGTCAATGTTGAAGAAGCATTAGAAATCGCTAAAAGAATTCATTATCCATTGATGGTAAGACCATCTTATGTATTAGGTGGACGTGGAATGGAAGTTGTGTATGATGATGAAAGCTTAACACAATATATGAAAGCGGCTGTAGGAGTTACGCCTGATCGTCCAATTTTAATTGACCGTTTCTTGAACAATGCAATGGAATGTGAAGCAGATGCCATCAGTGATGGAGAAAATGTATTTGTTCCGGCAGTTATGGAACATATCGAATTAGCTGGAATTCACTCTGGAGATTCAGCATGTATCCTGCCTTCTAAACATATTCCAATGCGTCATTTAGAGACAATTAAAGAATATACCAAAAAGATTGCAAAAGAAATGAATGTTCGTGGATTAATGAACATGCAGTATGCTATTGCAGATGATAAAGTTTATGTGTTAGAAGCTAATCCAAGAGCTTCAAGAACAGTACCTTTAGTATCTAAGGTTTGTAATATCAACATGGTAAGAATTGCGACCGACATTATTACCAGAGAATTAACAGGAAGAGCGTCTCCGGTACCGGAATTAAAAGAGAAAAAAATTCCGCATATCGGTGTTAAACAGGCGGTATTCCCATTCAATATGTTCCCGGAAGTAGATCCGATCTTAGGACCAGAAATGAGATCAACAGGCGAAGTATTAGGATTGGGCGGATCATATGGTGCTGCTTACTATAAAGCCGCTGAAGGAGCTAAAACTATTTTGCCAACTGAGGGAAAAATTTTGATCAGTGTTAATGACTTAGATAAGCCTCAAGTGGTTGATCTTGCAAAAGGTTATTATGATGCTGGATTTACACTGGTTGCAACAGGGCATACTTATGATTTAATCTCTAAAAACGGAATTCCAGTTGAAAAAATTAAAAAGATTCATGAAGGCAGACCAAATATTATGGATGCCCTAACAAATGGAGAATTAGCAATGATTATCAACACTCCTCATGGAAAACAGAGTGCAGATGATGATAGTTATATTCGTAAAAATGCCATTAAAATGAGAATTCCATACGTAACAAATATTGCTGCAGCAAAAGCTTCATTAGAAGGAATTATGGAAATGAAAATTCATGGCAGCCATGAAGTTAAATCTTTACAGGAATATCATTTATCAATTAAATAAAATAAATAGTGCTTAAAGGAAAATCCTTTAGGCATTATTTTTTATCCTCAAGTTCAAATTCTGAAAAACAATAAAGAAAGAAGAATACAATAGTATAATAAAATAGAACTTTAAAGGAGGATATTGGGAATGCTAGTCACGGGAAAAAATGGGATGGTGTCATCAGCACATTGGCTGATTAGTGAAACCGGAATAAAAGTATTGCGTAACGGAGGAAATGCCATTGATGCCAGCGTTGCAATGGCATTAAGCGCCGGAGTCGTTCTGCCTGATATGTGCGGAATTGGCGGAGATGCTTTTATGTTGTATTATCATAAACACTCAAAGAAGCTTTATGCAGTAAATGGGAGTGGTGAAATACCAAAACGCTATGATATTAAAACACCTATACAGCAGCATGGTATGACATCGGTTACGGTTCCAGGGTGTGTAAGTGTATTGTTTACGGCTTTAGATCAGTGGGGGACACAGCCGTTTGAAGAACTGTCAGGAGATGCCATCAGATATGCACGAGAAGGAATTGATGTTCCGAGTAAAGTAGAAAGACATATGCATACAGATCTTTCTGAATTAAAAAAATATAATGCATCACGTTTGTACTTAAATAAAGGTAAACCGATGACCTCAGAAGATAAATTAATCAACGAGGACTACGCAAAAAGTTTAGAATATTTGAATAAACATGGAAATGATGGTTTCTATAAAGGAAAGTTAGCTAAAAAAATCGTTCAGTACAGCAAAACGCATGGAGGGTATTTTGAATTAGATGATTTTAATCATTATCAATGTGAAATTATTGAGCCGATAAAAATCAATTATAGAGGTTATGATGTTTTTCAGACACCGCCGGTATCTCAAGGCTATGTACACTTACAAGAATTGGCAATTTTAAATCAGATCGATATGGCATCATTGACCTCGACACAAAAGCTTCATGTGCAAATTGAGGCAAAAAAACTGGCGTTTCATCATCGTGAAACGACGTTTAATAATATCGAAGAAGAATTATCAGCAGAACGTTCAAAAGAATTAGCTGGTCAAATTGATTTAAACAAAGCAAATAACGAGATTGATGATCCCTATGCACAAAACAATGGACATACCACTTCTTTTGTTGTAGTAGATCAATGGGGAAATGCATGTTCATTTATTTTGAGTGTCGCCGGAACTTGGGGAAGCATGGAAGTTGTTGATGGAACAGGAATCCTATTAAACAACCGTGCGGGCGTTGGGTTGAACACGCATCATGGACATCCAAACTGCATTGAAACAAGAAAAAAAGCAGTGCATACATTAAATACTTGGATGATTTTTGATCATGAACATTTAAAATATGTTGGGAATACCCCAGGCGGTGATTATCAGGTTATGTGGAATATGCAGATGGTCAGCAATTTAATTGATGAAAAGAAAAATGCATTTGAGACGGTGGATTCTATCAAGTGGCGTGCGAATTATAAAAATGGGAAACACCAGATAGAAATAGAAGAAAATATTTCCGAGGAAATAGTGGAAGAACTCAAAAAGATGGGACATGATATTGTATTGATTCCAAAATATAGTGCTAGTGGAGCAAGTGAAATTATACAAGTATTTGAGGATCATTTAGAAGGTGGTTGTGATCCGCGCTGTGACGGACAGGCAATTCCTGTTTATAAATTTTAAAATAGTTATCTTTTTAAGGGATAAATTGATATAATTAAATTAGTAAGGGGGGAAAACGATGACAACGTTTTACGTAGGAAGTTATGGCAAGCAAAAAGGAATCTATGTTTGCAGTATTGATGAAGCAGGACACTTAGACTTAAAAAATAAAATTGAAACAACGGATTTTGCTTCTTACTTGATAAAAGAAGATCAGTATTTGTATGTTGCATATAAAAATGCGACTAAAAAGCCTAATGGAGGAGGAATCGGCAGTTTTGAAGTAGTGGGAGATACTTTGAAAGAATTAAGCCATTGCAGTTCTCATGGACGATCATATACACATCTTTGTTTAGATCCAAATAAAAATTATATTTATGCCGCTAACTATCATATTGGAACAACTGTAGTTTATCGATTGGAAGATCATAAGGTGGTAGAAAAAACATGCGTTGTTTATCATCGAGGGATGGGACCGGATTTATTTAAACGTCAAACACAGCCACACCCTCACTACGTTGGAATTACACCGGAGAAAAAATATTTATACAGTGTAGATCTTGGTAGTGATAAGATTGTTCTCTATCATTATGGAGACGGAAAGATTGAAGAAAACGAGAATCTTTGCATCAATGTATTGCCAGGCAGCGGTCCTCGTCATATGATTTTTTCTAGTAATGGAGAACATGCGTATTTAGTCAATGAAATTGCTAATAACATTATGGTATTTGACTGTGGCAGTGACGGGATTGTCTTAAGACAAAAAATTTCCTGTCTGCCTCATGGCTTTAACAAAGCAAGCTCAGCTGCTGCGATCCGTATGAGTGAGGATGAAAAGTATTTGTTTGTTTCAAATCGAGGACATAATTCCATTGCCATGTATAAAATAAGTCAGGAAACCGGAAAAATTGGATTAATCGGTTTTTATGAGGTAGGAGAAAATCCTCGTGATTTTAATGTAATCGGAAACTATCTGGTGGTTGCAAGTCAGAATAAAAACCGTTTAGAAGTCATGAAAATCGGAAATGATGAATTAATCTGTTTAGATCAGCACCTCTCTATACCGGGGCCGGTTTGTGTCTGCAAGTAGCTATTTAATAGCTGCTTTTTTATTGACAAAAGAAAAAGAACTCGCTAGAATAATTATGTTTTCAATGAGGTGACATACAAGTGGAAACAAAAACTGAAAGGAGCGAATTTGTTGAAATTTAATACGAAATTAATTGCCCAAAATGCGATTATAGCTTGTATTTATACAGTTTTTACACTTGCGATTGCACCATTAGCCTATTCTGAAATTCAATTTAGACTATCAGAGATCATAGTTTTTTTAGCCTTTTATAATAAGAAATATATACCAGGTTTAGTCATTGGATGTTTTATTGCTAATATTCCCTCTACTTTAGGATGGTTTGATATGGTTTTTGGAACATTCAGTACTTTGTTGGTCTGCATTGCAATGTATAAAATGAAAAATAAATATTTAGCTGCATTTGTAGGGGCTCTCATTACCGGTGTAATCATTGGATTTGAATTGCATTTGGCATTTGGGTTTCCATTTATCATTAACGCAGTCTATGTTTGGATAGGAGAATTGGCAGTTTTACTCATCGGGGCTGTTTTATTTGAAACCTTATCTAAAAATAGAAAATTTATGGATTATATAACAAAATAAAAACTTAGCAGAATTCTTTGGTTTGAGAATTCTTGACTAAGTTTTTTTATTCCCCTTCGTAATAATCCGCTTGTTCTTCTTCTTTATAAAACTGACTTGAAACATTATGTTCAATAATACCAATTTTTTTAGAATGTGGATAATGCAAGACATCAGGGGAATGGGTCGTATCAAAATCAACATAAGTAAGTGGTTCAGAAGATGAACTGTTAAATAATTGATGTCCGCCCTTTTTGCCAGAGGGACACACGATAATATCTCCGGTTTTGATTGAAGTAGATTCTTCCTCTGTAATTAATAATCCCTCACCACTGATGATATAAAATGCTTCTGTATTAAAATCATGATAGTGCAGAGGATAATTATATTTTTGTGGTGGTATTTCATAAAAGCAGATATATGCCTGCGAAAAATCCTGGCGAGGAGTGACCTCATATTTATAATATTCATACGGTTTGTGCTCATCTTTATGATGGGCGATAAGCTTTTTTTGATTGGTCACGATAATGCCTGACATTAATACTCCTCCTTTTCATTATTGTTTTCAATATACCTTTGAATATGAGAATCAGGATAACCGAGCAAACGACCAAATTTATAGGCAATGTTTTCTCTAACTTCCTGATAATGCTTATTCGCAATAGCCTGTTTCTTTGCTTCCTTTAATTCCTTATATTTTTCAATGGCTGCTTCATCACGATAAAAAATAATATTGTACGTATTCAGGTTTAATGATGCAGCAAATAAATCAGTGATTAAAGGGTCATTATCTAAGTAATAATAGTTTTCATATTGTTTTGTTATTTGGTTAACAAAGGGAATAAATACTTCACGTTCCTGCGGCGTTTTAAAAGGATGTGCCAGAGCCATCGGCTTTAAACCGGCTTTTACCATTTCATTAAAACAATCCATAATACCACATTGATAAGAAAATGAATCTATTTTATACATAAGTCTCACCTCTTTAAAATTATAGCATAAGTTTATTAATATGAAACAATTTGTTTAATATATTTAAAAATATATTGACAAGAAATTTCAAAATGGATATACTGAGTTCGTGATAACAAGAAGCTATTTCATACATCACACTAATTTTGGAGAACGCATCTTGGCGTTCGATAAGAACATACGAAATAAGTTATTTCTTATTTTTGACCACACGACAGTGTTAAAGGCCAGACGGACAGCCGGGTCAAAAGCCGATTTTAGACAGGTGTAAACTTGTGACTATACTAAGTATTAATGCTTGGATTAGATCAAGAGATGAAATGGTGAACTATTATTTTCAGCTATCTTAATCGCAGGCATTGCCTGCGTTTTTATATTATACAATGGAGGAACCGTTATGGATGGAAAATTAAAATTATATGGCTTCAATAACCTGACTAAGACTTTAAGCTTCAACATATATGATGTATGTTACGCTAAAACCAAACGGGAACAGCTTGATTATATTAAATATATTGATGAGCAGTATAACTCTGAGCGATTAACCAATATTCTTTGTCAAGTTACGGAAATGATAGGGGCAAAGGTATTGAGTATTTCTAAACAGGATTATGAACCACAAGGAGCCAGTGTTACACTTATGATCTCCGAAGAATTCAAGATTAATAATAACGGCAATGGGGAAAGCATTGTAGGTCACTTAGATAAATCGCATGTTACAGTGCATACTTATCCCGAATATCATCCGGAAACATCCATTGCTACTTTTAGGGTAGATATCGATGTATCAACCTGCGGTGAGATTACTCCTCTTGATACCCTTGATTATCTTATTCAAAGCTTTGATTCAGACATTATTACTATTGACTATCGGGTACGTGGATTTACGCGAGATTTAAATGGCAAAAAATGCTTTATTGACCATGATATCACCTCTATTCAGGATTATATCGATGATAAGATAAAAAGGAAGTACGATGCAGTCGATGTGAATGTTTATCAGTCTAATATTTTTCATTCCAGACTACTGATCAAAGATATTATCTTACAAAATTATTTATTTAAAATAGATACGTATGAATTAACCCCAGAAGAACGGTTGCAGATTACACAGAGTTTAAGAAAAGAAATGATAGAAATTTATAGTGGGAGAAATATATATGATTGAGGATCAAAGACGTGCTCCTATATATGAAGCACTTAATGAATATAAGCGTAACCGCATTGTCTCTTTTGATGTGCCGGGACATAAACAAGGAAGAGGAAATAAACGCTTAACAGATTTCTTAGGACAAGCTTGTTTGGATGTCGATGTCAACTCGATGAAACCTCTTGATAATCTATGCCATCCGACTGGAGTTATAAAAGAAGCGGAAGAACTAGCGGCAGAGGCTTTTGGTGCTGCTCATGCTTTCTTCATGGTGAATGGAACATCCAGTGCGGTTCAAGCAATGATCATGTCCGTTTGTAAGCGTGGAGATAAGATTATCATGCCACGTAATGTTCACCGCAGTGCCATCAATGCCCTGATTATTACTGGGGCCATTCCTGTCTATGTCAATCCGGGGATGTCTAAAGAGATTGGAATTTCCCTTGGAATGAAAATAGCGGATTTAGAAGCTGCAATAAAAAAACATCCTGACGCTAAAGCCATTCTTGTAAATAATCCAACCTATTACGGAATTTGTTCAAATCTAAAAAGAATTGTGGCTTTAGGGCATCAATCAGGCATGAAAGTATTAGTGGATGAGGCACACGGGACACATCTTTATTTTGGTGAAGATCTGCCTGTCAATGCAATGGCAGCAGGAGCAGATATGGCAGCTGTCAGTACACATAAAACAGGAGGAAGTTTGACACAAAGCTCATTGCTTCTTTTAGGTAAGGCAATGAATGCGGATTATGTGAGACAGGTAATCAACCTGACACAAACGACTTCAGGCTCATACTTGTTGATGTCTTCAGTGGATATTGCCAGAAGCGAATTAGCGATTCATGGAAAAGAAATCTTTAAAAAAGTAGTCGAAATGGCAGATTATGCTCGTCAGGAAATTAATAAAATACAAGGACTTTATGCTTTCAGTCGAGAATTATGCAACGGTGATGATCTTTATGATTTTGATATAACAAAGCTTTCTATTCATACTCGTCAAATGGGATTAGCTGGAATTGAAGTCTATGATATATTAAGAGATGATTTTGATATACAAATAGAATTTGGGGATATCGGTAATATCTTAGCGATTATTTCCGTAGGAGATCGCCCCTTTGAAATTGAGCGTCTGATCGCTGCTTTAGCCGAAATCAGTCGAACGGCTTCAAAAGATCCCAGCGGACTCTACGATCATGAATATATTGATCCGGAAGTGGTTTATTCCCCTCAAGCTGCATTTTATGCCAATAAGAAAGCTGTAGCGATTGAGGAAACCGAAGGGATGGTATGTGCGGAATTTGTGATGTGTTATCCTCCGGGCATTCCTATTTTGGCTCCAGGAGAAAAAATAACGAAAGATATTTTAGAATATATTGATTTCGCTAAAGAAAAAGGATGTGTATTAACCGGAACAGAAGATATGGACTTAAATTATTTGAATATAGTGGAGGTGGAGTAATGGAATTATGGTACAGTGAAAAACATACAGACGACGTTAAATTATCCATTCGTGTAGATGAACATCTTTATAGTAAACAAAGTGAATTTCAGCGTATTGATGTTTTAAAAACCTATGAATTTGGAAAAATTCTGACACTCGATGGGGTTGTCATGTTGACAGAAAAAGATGAATTTATTTACCATGAAATGATAGCTCATGTGCCGATGGCAGTTAATCCGCAAATTAAAAAAATCTTAGTGATTGGTGCAGGGGATGGCGGTACGGTCAATCAATTAATTCGTTATCCATCCATTGAAAAAATTGATGTGGTGGAAATCGATCGATTAGTAGTAGAGGTGTGTAAACAATATTTTTCAATAGCTAAGAGTTTTAATGACCATAGAGTCACTATATTTTACGAGGATGGATTAAAATTTGTCAGGACGGTCCATAATGAATATGATTTAATCATAGTCGATTCAACTGACCCCTTTGGTCCCGGTGAGGGATTGTTTACAAAAGAATTTTATGGAAACTGCTATAAGGCATTAAAAGATAATGGTATTTTAATTAATCAGCATGAAAGTCCTTATTACAGTGAAGATGCTTTGGCAATGATGCGTGCTCATCGAAAGATTGCTTCGACATTTGAACTGGCAAAAGTCTATCAGGCACATATCCCCAGCTATCCATCTGGTCATTGGCTATTTGGATTCGCTAGTAAAGGGATGGACCCTGAAACAGATGTATCATCTTGGAATAAACTAAACTTAAAAACAAAATATTATAATACAGAGTTACATAGCGGCTGTTTTAAACTGCCGACTTATGTATTGGATATGTTAGAAAAACATTAGGAGGAAGAAAAATGGCAAAAAAAGCTTTAATTATTGGCGCTGGAGGCGTTGCAGGGGTGGTAATTCACAAGTGCTGTCAGCATAGTGATGTGTTTGGTGAAATTATGATCGCAAGTCGTACGAAGTCAAAATGTGATGCATTTAAAGAAGCATTAAAAGATAAAACAAAAACAATTATTCATACTGCCCAAGTGGATGCGGATAAAGTAGAAGAATTGGTTGATTTGATGAACGCATTTAAACCGGATATCTGCATAAATGTAGCATTACCTTATCAAGATTTAACCATTATGGATGCCTGTTTAAAATGTAAAGTTGATTATTTAGATACAGCAAATTATGAGCCGTTAGACACAGCAAAATTTGAATATAAATGGCAATGGGCATATAAACAGAAATTCGAAGAAGCCGGATTAACTGCAGTTTTGGGATGTGGATTTGATCCCGGTGTGACTGGTATTTTTAGTGCCTATGCTTTAAAACATGAGTTTGATGAAATTCATTATATAGATATTTTAGATTGTAATGGCGGAGATCACGGTTATCCTTTTGCGACTAATTTTAATCCGGAAATTAATATCCGTGAAGTAAGCGCAAATGGCAGCTACTGGGAAGATGGTAAATGGGTAGAAACAAAGCCAATGGAAATTAAAAGAGAATATGATTTTGCTGAAGTAGGGAAAAAGGATATGTATTTGTTGCATCATGAAGAACTGGAGTCTTTAGGAATCAACATTCCGGGAATTAAAAGAATTCGTTTCTTCATGACTTTTGGAGAGAGCTATTTAACACATTTAAAATGTTTGGAAAATGTCGGAATGACATCTATTGAGCCTATTGAATTTGAAGGAAAGCAAATTGTTCCATTGCAGTTTTTAAAAGCAGTATTGCCGGATCCTGCAAGTTTAGGACCGAGAACAGTAGGTAAGACAAATATCGGATGTATTTTCAGTGGTGTAAAAGATGGAAAAGAAAAAACGTATTATTTATACAATGTGTGCGATCATCAAGCCTGCTTTAAGGAAGTGGGATCACAAGCGGTTTCTTACACAACAGGAGTACCGGCGATGATTGGAGCGATGATGGTATTGACAGGAAAATGGAAAAAACCGGGCGTGTTTAACGTTGAAGAATTCGATCCTGATCCATTCATGGAACAGTTAAACGAATGCGGACTGCCATGGCACGAATCTTTTAATCCGGTGTTGGTTGACTAATATGATTAATTTTAATCAATACAAAACTCCATCTTATATCATTGACGAAAAAAAATTAATATCTAATCTTGAGACTCTATCTGACATTAAAAAACGTACAGGCTGCCATATATTATTAGCGGCGAAAGCTTTTTCAATGTACAGTGTGTTCCCATTAATTGGAAAATACCTTGACGGAATTACTGCCAGTGGAATTAATGAGGCACGCTTGGGGTATGAGGAAATGGGAAAACAGGTACACATCTTTTCCCCGGCTTATATTCCGCAAGATTTTGATGATATTTTACATTACTGTGACCATATTGTTTTCAATTCATTTAATCAGTGGGAAATGTACAAGGATAAAGTGGATCATGCATCTAAAAAAATAAGCTGCGGATTACGCATTAACCCCGAATATTCTGAACAGGATCACGGAATCTATGATCCTTGTGCCAGTCATTCTCGTTTGGGAATCACTCTTGAACAATTTAAAAAAGGTCAGCTTGATGGGATTGAAGGTCTGCATTTCCATTCCCTTTGTGAACAAAATTCAGATGTTTTATGGCGTACATTGCAAATTATCGATCAGCATTATGGGACTTATTTAAAGAAAATGAAATGGATAAATTTTGGCGGCGGGCATCACATCACAAAAGAAGGCTATGATATCGAAACCCTTATCAAGTGTATTGAATTTATGCAGGAAAAATATGAGTTAAATGTATACTTGGAGCCTGGGGAAGCAGTAGCCCTTGACGCTGGATATTTAGTTTCCTCAGTACTTGATTTTAATGTCAATGGAGTGATTAACTGTATCCTGGATACTTCCGCTGCATGTCATATGCCCGATGTATTGGAGATGCCTTATCGTCCGCGCATTATTGGCGGTGATTTACCTGAAGTTCTGCCCTATAGTTATTTATTGGGAGGACCAACATGTCTTGCCGGGGATGTGATTGGGGAATATTCCTTTAATCAGCCATTGAAGATTGGTCAGCGCATTGTTTTTGAAGATATGGCAATCTATTCTATGGTAAAAAATAATACATTTAATGGGATTAATTTGCCAAGTATTTATTTACATAAAGTAAATGGAGAAGATGTTTTGATTAAAGAATTTGGTTATGATGATTTTAAATCAAGATTATAACAGGTGCAATGCATCTGTTTTTTCATATGCAAATAGTGTAAGATAGACATAGGAGGCATTCTATGGCAAAATATACAACGCATTTTCAGGGAAATTTTAAAGAGGTTATTGAATGTTTAAAACAAGAGATTATGGCAGGCAGTTTTACAGCTTCATTGGAAGAAGAAAGCTACATCAACTTGAACGGAGTAGATTGCGCAGTATTGGTTTTTGAACGTTATAGTTATACGGGAAGCAATCGTGTAAGTTTGAATATCACAATTTTAGCTGATCAAAAAGAAGTGTATATTATTGGTATATCAGCGGGTGGCAGTCAAGGTATGATCTTTAAGTTCAATACATTCGGTGAAGAAGCATTCTTAGAAAAACTTCAAGAAGCAATTGAGAAATATATTAATAAGACTTCATATTAGCGAAGTCTTTTTTTGCCGTTAATTTAACTAGGCAACGGAAGAAATGAAGTTTATAATAGAAGTAGTCATACGATTATAGAGATCGAGGAGGATAGAAAATGAAATTTGATTATCAATGGGTAAAAGACCCAGAATGTTTTGAAATCAATCGTGAAAAAGCGCATTCAGATCATAGCTATTATGCTAGTTCACAAGAGATGCTGATGGATGAAAGTAGCTTTAAGCAAAGTCTAAATGGGGTTTGGAAATTCCATTATGCAAAGAATTATAAAGAAACGATTCGTGATTTTGAACAAAAGGATTATGATTGCAAAGACTGGGATAATATCAAAGTACCGGGACATATCCAAATGCAAGGATATGATAAACCCATGTATGTTAATCAAATGTATCCATGGTCAGGCAGAGAAGGGATTAAACCGGGGGAGATTCCAGAACATTTTAATCCGGTTGGCAGTTATGTAAAATATTTTAGTGTGCCTGAAAAAATGAAAGGACAAAAGCTGTATATTTGTTTTCATGGGGTCGAAACAGCTTTTGCATTATGGCTGAATGGCGAATTTGTAGGGTATAGTGAAGATAGTTTTACACCTTCCACATTCTTTTTAAGTCCTTATTTAGAAGAAGGGGAAAATAAGCTGGCAGTTCAAGTCTTTAAATACAGCAGTGGAAGTTGGCTTGAAGATCAGGATTTCTGGCGCTTCTCCGGCATTTTTAGAGATGTAGAACTCTGCAGCATTCCAACAACACATGTTAAAGATTTGTTTATAAAAACAGTAATGGAAGAGCCTTTTGATAAAGCCAATATCGAAATGGAGTTAAAAATTAAAGGAAAAATCGAACATTGTCTTATTCAAAGTGAGTTATTAGATCCGGATGGAACAGAAGTGTTGAAACTGAATTTCAAAATAACTGAAAAGAATCCGCTATTGAGTATTCCGGTAGAATCGCCATTATTATGGAGTGCAGAGTACCCTCATTTATACACTTTAATTTTAACTGTGCTTTATAAAGATGAAGTAAAAGAAGTTATTTATCAGCGTGTAGGATTTAGAAAGTTTGAAATGAAAGACGGTTTAATGTGCATTAACGGTGAACGCATTGTATTTAACGGGGTAAATCGTCATGAATTCAGTGCTAAATCTGGACGAGCCATTACTAAAGAAGAAATTTTGGAAGATATACTGATTATTAAACAAAATAATATGAATGCTATACGTACTTCTCATTATCCAAATACGTCGTATTTCTATAAGCTTTGTGATGAATATGGTGTGTATGTGATCGATGAGACGAATTTAGAAACACATGGTACTTGGACGGATTTTTATGATAAAGAGATTATTTTGCCAGATGACAAACCGGAATGGGAAGCAAACTTAATTGATCGTGCGAATTCGATGTTTCAACGTGATAAAAACCATCCGAGTATCGTTATCTGGTCATGCGGAAATGAATCCTACGGAGGAAAAGATATCTTCATGATGTCTGAATTCTTTAGAGAGCGTGATGATACAAGACTTGTTCATTATGAAGGGATTACTTGGGATCGCCGTTATCCAAATACCAGTGATATGGAAAGTCAAATGTATACGCCGGCAGATGAAGTGGAAAAATTCATTCAGGAACATCCTGAAAAACCGTTTATCTTATGTGAATATACACATGCCATGGGAAATTCCAATGGTGCAATGCATAAATATACAGATCTAACTAAAAAATATCCACAATATCAAGGCGGGTTTATTTGGGATTTTGCGGATCAAGCAATATACACACTCGATCGCTATAACAATGAGTTTTATGCTTATGGTGGGGATTTTGGTGAAAGACCAAGTGATTATGACTTTTGTGGAAATGGGATTGTTTTTGCAGATCGTCAGCTGACCCCTAAAATGCAAGAGGTAAAATATAATTACCAAAGCATTGATACCATTATTACAGATGAAAATATTACGATTACCAATCATTACTTATTTACTAATCTTGATGAATTTGTTACTACGATTATGATTTTGCGCAATGGTGTGGAGATTGAATCAGAAGAAATGATCTTAAATGTTTTACCACATGATTCCATTACAATTAAAAATCCATTTACACCGTTAGATGAACACAATGAATATTGTGTACAAGTCGTATATACTACAATGGAGGATACTCTTTATAGTGAAAGTGGGCATATTGTAGCACAGGAAGAATATATTTATCCTTATCAGCCTGTACAGACTGTGTCAAATAAACCAATTCATATTGCTGATGATTTTGCTAATGTGGGAGTTATTGGTGAAGACTTCCGTATTATATTTTCAAAGATTCATGGAGGAATTGTGGAATATAATTATCTTGGCAAATCATTGATCAAAGAAGTGCCTAAGCCAAACTTCTATCGTGCGGCTACTCAAAATGACACAGGAAATAAATATGGATTCCGCTATGGGCAATGGTTTAGTGCCAGCTTGTATCAAAAATCAATGTTTCAAAAAGCAACGCTAAATAAAGAGGGAACAAGTGTTGAAATTGTTTATCAGCATATTTTACCGGGAATTGTGGAAACACAGATGGAAGTTACTTATTTAGTGGATGGAAATGGTAAGGTCGATGTCACTTTAGATTATCAGCCCTCAGCTGAACAAATTGAAATGCCGGAATTTGGAATGATGTTTAAATTGCCATTGGATTTTGAAAATGTTGAATTTTATGGAGAAGGTCCTATGGAAAATCATATTGACCGTCAACAGGGAACCATGTTGGGCATGTATCAATATACAATTTATGAAAACTTAACACCATACTTAATGCCACAGGAATGCGGAAACAGAACAGGTGTTCGATATGCAGATATTTACAATAAAGATGAGATTGGATTACACTTCAGCTTTATTGATGATGCTTTTGAATTCTCTGCAATTCCTTATACACCGATTGAGATGGAGAGTGCCCGTCATCCTTTTGAGCTGCCTTTGCCATATCAAAGCGTTGTTCGTATCAATCAAGTACAGATGGGAATTGCCGGAGATAATACATGGGGAGCTAAAACTCATGATGAATATCTATTATCTAATCAAGAGCATTATACCTTTAGATTTAGTTTTAAAGGTCATATTCGTTAAATAATAAAATAAAAAACTTCCTTTTGGGACTCCTTGTGATAAGGAGAAAATCTTAAAGGAAGTTTTTATTATGGAGTAGTTTATCTATCCTTATTTTCTGTTCTCTTATTATTTTATATAGAAAAAGGCATCCTGTAATTTGAAAAAACAAATTAGAAGATGCATTTTAGTTTGTGATTATTCCTTTTCTTTAGCAGTTCTTTCCAACATATCCGTATAAGAGAATAAACATCCGCAGTAATTTTGACGATATAAACCATATTGACTTGCCATATCTACTGATTTTTTATAACCGTTGTTCTTTTTAAAGTCGGCATATAAGAAACAAGTTTTATCTTGCGGTTTAGATTCTCCGATTTGATTGATCCATTGACTGTTTTTATGGGGAGATACACTCAAGACCGTTGTCCAGTAATCAAAATGATGTATAGAAGCATAGCGATAGGCAGATTCCATTCTCAAACTATAGCATAAATAACAACGTTTTCCGCCTTCTTTTTCTTCTTTTAAAGGGCTTAAATGATTTAGAAATTCAAGAGGCCGATAGGGTTCTTCTATTACTTGGATACTTTGTGAGTAATCTTGATTAAACTGCTGAATGAAATCCATTAATTCCAAAAAACGTCGCTGATATTCTTTTTCAGGATAGATATTCGAGTTGGCATACAGGATTGTGATTTCAAATTGTTCGCATAATTCTTTGAGAACATTACTGCTGCAAGGACCACAACATACATGCAGTAATAATGTTGGCCGAGTACCTTTTATTCTTTCTAATTCCTTTTTAAAGAGTAAATCAAAATTTCGTTTTTCCATTATAGGATAAACATACTGTCACCAAATGAGAAGAAACGATATTCTCTTTCAATGGCTTCCTGATAAGCTTTCATAATTAAATCTTTGCTCGCCAATGCACTTATTAACATGAGCAATGTCGATTTTGGCAGATGGAAATTAGTAATCAAGGCATCGATCGCTTTAAACTCATAGCCAGGATAAATAAAAATATCGGTACTTTCATTTGTTTCTTTAAAGGTATGGTATTTTGTATAGTTAGATTCTAAAACTCTTGTTGAAGTGGTTCCAACACTGATGATGCGCTGACCGTTTGCTTTTGCTTTGTTTAGAATATCTGCACTTTCTTTAGAAATCATATAAAATTCACTATGCATATGATGTTCTAGTACATTATCTACTTTGACAGGACGGAATGTTCCCAACCCCACATGAAGCGTAACGTCTACAATCTGAACCCCTTTTTCCAGCAGCTTTTTATTGATCTCATCTGTAAAGTGAAGACCTGCTGTTGGTGCAGCCGCACTGCCTTCAACTAACGCATAGACAGTGTTATAACGATCGGGATTTTCTAATCGTTCTTTGATATAAGGGGGTAAAGGCATTGTTCCTAAACGATCCAATATTTCATAAAAGATGCCTTCGTAGATCATTTTAAAAATACGGATTCCTTCTTCCCTTACTTCCATGCATTCTGCCTTTAATGATCCGTCACCAAAAGTAATGATCGTTCCTACTTTTACAATACGAGCATTTCCAACTAGACATTCCCAAGTATTTTCGTGAAGTTCTTTTAACAGCAGCACTTCAACATGACCATTGGTTTCTTCCTTAGTTCCAAATAAGCGTGCAGGAATAACTTTGGTGTTATTACGTACTAAAATATCGCCTTCATTCAAATAATCAATAATGTCATAAAAATGCTTATGTTCAATTTTTCCGGTTTTACGATCTAAAATTAATAATTTGGAAGTATCTCTTTTTTCTAATGGAGTTTGGGCAATTAAATGCTCAGGTAAATCAAAATCAAAATCACTTAATTTCATATTAAAACGCCCTTTCATAAACATCTCGTCCATATTTACTCAAAAATTCTTCTTTGAAATCTGCTAGTCGATCTTCACGTATGGCTTGACGTATATTCTCACTTAATTTTAGAAGAAAACGCACATTATGAATCGATAATAAATTCTTACCAAACAGCTCCTCTGATTTATGAAGATGACGTAAATAAGCTTTCGTATATTTTTTGCATGTATAACAGTCACATTCCGGATCAAGAGGAGTAAAGTCATATTTATATTTCTCATTATTAATATTGACACGACCGTAACTTGTCATTAATGCACCATGACGTGCAACTCTGGTAGGTAATACACAATCAAACATATCAATCCCACGCATAGCCCCTTCAATTAGATCAATTGGGTTTCCCACCCCCATAAGGTATCGAGGTTTATTGTCCGGAAGCCACTTAACGGCGTCATCAATCATTTTATACATAATATCTTTAGGTTCACCGACACTTGTACCACCGATGGAATAACCCGGGAAATCCATTTCTACTAAAGCTTTGGCACACATTTCTCTAAGGTCCGCAAATTCACCGCCCTGAACGATTCCAAAAAGCGCTTGCTGATCACTTTTTTGATGTGCATTCTGTCCGCGCTTTGCCCATCTTAAGGTTCTTTCAACACTATGTTTCATATAATCATGAGTACAAGGATAAGGGGCACATTCATCAAATGACATTATGATATCTGCTCCTAATTTATTTTGTATCTCAATAGCTTTTTCAGGTGAAAGAAATAATTTGCTTCCATCAATGATACTTTTAAATGTTACGCCTTCTTCTTCAATTTTTCTTGTTTTTCCTAATGAGAATACTTGAAAACCACCGCTGTCTGTTAGGATCGGGCGGTCATAGTTCATAAATTTATGCAGCCCCCCGGCTTGCTCAACTACATCTTCACCGGGTCTTAGCCAAAGATGATACGTATTTGAAAGAATAATCCCACTGTTCATTTCTTTTAACTGCTCAGGAGAAATTCCTTTAACTGTTGCTAAAGTGCCTACCGGCATAAAAATAGGTGTTTCTACATCACCATGAGGTGTGTGCAGGATGCCATAACGAGCTCCTGTTTGTTTGCACACATGTTTAAGTTCATACCAAAAATTGTCCATTATATCACTCCAATTCCGTTTAACAGTGTAACATAAATTAATGTGAAATGGTACTAAAATGTATGATGTTGCATTTTGTCAATAAGTCCGTATAATGAAATGAAAGGAGGAATTGTCAATGAAAAAATTTTTTACAGAGTTTAAAAATTTTGCTATGAGGGGCAATGTATTAGATATGGCAATCGGGGTTGTAATGGGGAGTGCCTTCACAGCTATTGTTAACTCATTAGTTAAAGATATTTTTACCCCTCTCATTTCAGCCATTACAGGGGTAGCTAATTTTGAAAATTTAAGTTTTAAATTTGGTGAGGCACTGATAAATTATGGAAATTTCCTGAATGCTATTATCAGTTTTATTATTGTCGCGTTTAGTATTTTTTGTATGATGAAAGTGATTGGAAAATTGATGAAAGAAAAACAAAAACAAGAAGAGACACCCAAGGTGCCTGAAGCAACAAAAGAAGAATTACTTCTTACGGAGATTAGAGATCTATTAAAAGAAACAAAAAACTAGACCTTATTTCCTATTTATGAAAACACTTTCATGCTTTGAAAAAAAGATTATTTCCTCTTATAAACGCGCTATTATCGCTTTAATAGGGGGAAAATCATATGAAGAAGAAAAAGAAGCGAGAGCCTTTATCCAGAGATGCGAAAATCTTATTAATAGTAGGCATTTTATTCCTATCAGGGATGACGATTGCCGCAACGT
This sequence comes from Beduini massiliensis, assembly GCF_000829905.1. Lineage (GTDB taxonomy): Bacteria > Bacillota_I > Bacilli_A > Erysipelotrichales > Coprobacillaceae > Beduini > Beduini massiliensis. Next base: position 250,942 of record NZ_CDPP01000002.1, on the reverse strand, counting down.
TTGTTAATGTATATCTTATTCGTTTAACGGATAATATGGGATTGATGATTTTGCAAAATGTTTCCAATTATATTGCGTTATTAGGTTCGTTTTTGTTTGGAACATATTATGTTAAGAAAGGATCTATCCTTACTTTATTAAAAGTAGGGATTATATCATCGGTTATTTATTACAGCCTTATTTTGCTGCTGCAGGCGGAGGCAAGTAAATATTTAATTTATTTAGGAATTTTCAATGGGATTGGAATGGGAATGTATTATTTTGCGTTCAATATTCTGGTAGGAAAATTTACCGGTGAAAAACATCGTGCAACCTTCTTTAGCTATCAAACCTCATTTAGCTATATTTTTGGAGTTGTAGCACCTATGATTTCCGGGGCAATTATAGTACGCTATAGTGAATTAACCGGATACTATATCTTATTTGCCTTTAGTGTTATTGTTTATATTCTAGCTATTGTTATTTCTTGTTTGCTTAAAAACGTCAAGTTTGATGAGGAATACCATGTTTTACCAATTTTAAAATTAAAGCATAATAAGTATTGGGATGCGAATCGTTATTATAATTTTAGTTTTGGATTAAGAGAAGCGATTTACGGACAGATATTCATGGTATTTGCTTATATTATATTAAATAATGAGCAGATCATCGGAAATTTGAACTCAGCGATGTCATTGATTGGAGTGTTAAGTTCAATTTTTATTGCGAGTAAATTTACTCTGGAAAATCAAAAGAAATATCATTTATGGGCTTCAATTATTTACTTGATTTCTATTGGAACTTTGGCTATTGTAGCTAAACCATGGAGCTTGGTCATGTGCTTTATTTTAAATGGGGTAATCCTATGTTGGAATTCTGTTATCTTTCAAACTATGAAGTATCAGCTTTCTTCTAGGGCGAAAGATGGATTTAATGATGGTGACTACATTATTGCCTGTGAATTTCCTACAGCAGCAGGAAGAATTTTGGGACTTCTTATTTTTTACGGACTGAATTATTTCTGTGGAGGCTTTAATTTGTATCGTGGCTTATTGCTTGCTGTATCATTGGGTTTGCTGATTGACCATTTCGTTATTGATCGCAAGCTTCATTGGATGGAAGATGAAATTATCAGGGAAACCCCACAAAAATCATAATAGTATTCTTTATTTAATTCCGACGGGTTAAACTGCTTAACCAGTGGGATTTTTGTTGTGAAGTTGAAATGAAGATGGGACGAATGGTTAGCTGAGACCTGTTATAATATAGATGGTGATATTATGGATCAGGTAGAACATATAGCGGCATATCTTTATAATCGTTATTGTATACTTTACGGACAGAAGCTTGATGAGATGAAACTTCATAAATTATTATATTTATTACAGCGCGAAGCTTTGGCTTTTTATAATCGACCATTATTTAACGAGTCATTGCTTGGCTGGGTGCATGGACCGGTATCTTTGGAAGTGAGAAGCGTATTTTATCGTATTGAAAATTTTTCGGTTCCTATATCGCTTCAAGCAAGAATATTAATTGACAGTGTGCTAAAGCAGTATGGGAATCGTCAGTCTTTAGATTTGTGTCATCTAACACATATGGAAACTTCTTGGAAAAATTCGAGAAAATCGATGCAAAAGAATGAAATTGGAACAGCGCCATTAAAAATAAGTGATATAGCAAAAGATGCTAAAAAGATACAACCATTTGATACAGATTGGGGTTGCTTCTTTGAAGAACATGCAGATGTGGACAGGTAAAATTGTGATTACTTTGTTTCCTTATTATAACGTACAAAATCATCATTATGCTTACAAGGCCAGACCCGCTTTAATCATGGCAAGTTATCCTTTATCGGATGAGGAATTTCTGGTATTGCCTATTGCGACATTGAAACGCAGAGAATTTTATTCTCCCCAATTTGATTATTGTTTATCATGGAATCTGTGCCATTAATTAGGACTTCATGAGCAATGTTTTATTCGATGCCATAAACAAACAACAATTAACAAAGCGATGATAGGGCGGATTTTAGGAGACTTAAAACAAGTAGATGCACAAGTGTATAAAGAAGTTGTACAATTAATGAGGGAGTACGATATAATTAAATTAAAGTTGTAGTATAATGAGGACAAGGAGGTTTGTTTATGGCATTATTAGAAGCAAAAACAAAATTGGGAACTTATGTGGGGGTTCAAGATGACCATCCACAGTATACAGTATTTAAAGGAATTGCCTATGCAAAGGCACCACTTGGAAATTTGCGCTGGAAAAAGCCACAGCCGCTTGAAGCGTTTCATGGTGTTTATACTGCGGATACATTTAGTCCAATCAGTGTTCAACCTAGACATGAATTGGGTTCATTTTACCAAAAAGAATTTTTTGAGCATCAAGAAGCGATGTCAGAAGATAGTTTGTATTTGAATATTTGGACACCAGCAATGTCAAGGGAAGAAAAATTACCTGTTTTGCTATGGATTCATGGGGGAGCGTATACTGGTGGATATGGACATGAAATAGAATTTGATGGAGCAAAGTTTTGTTCAAGAAAGGTCATTCTGGTAACCGTTAATTATCGTTTAGGTGTAATGGGGTTTTTGTCTCATCCATGGCTCCAAGAAGAAAATGAAAGAGGGAATTTTGGAATTTATGATCAAATAGCGGCTATTCAATTTATTCATGAGCATATTGAAGCGTTTGGCGGGGATGCTGATAATATTACAATTATGGGACAATCTGCAGGAAGCCGAAGTGTTCAAATTATTTGTTCAACAGATAAGACAAAAGGACTTTTTTCTAAAGCCATTATGCAAAGTGCAGCCGGAACAAACAGCATCTGTCAGGAAATTACTCAAGAAAAGCAGGCAAGTATAATGAAAGAAGTGATTGCTGGATTGGGCTATAAAGATTTAGCACAGTTAAGAGCGACACCGTATAAAGTACTTATTCATGATATTCATCAGTATATGAGTGAACATCAAATGAACCCACTGGAATTACTGGGTCCGAATATCGATGGAGAATTACTGGCAGAAGAATGTGACAAAATCTTGTCAAAAGCGGCTTTCCATGATATTCCTTATATGATTGGGTGTACGAAAGATGAATTGTTTTCTAAAGAAACTGCTCACGCTATTCTTGAATCTACAAAAGGGTTTGCTAAACTGCAAAGCCAACTGCACGCTTCTCCAATCTATGTCTATTCCTTTGAAAGAGAATTACCCGGTGATCAGGCGGGAGCATTCCACTCGGGGGAATTATGGTATGAATTTGGTACTTTAAAAAGATGTTGGAGACCATTTACACCCGGAGATTATGAATTGTCAGATAAAATGAATTATTATTTCAGTGAATTTGTTAAGAAAGGGGACCCAAATCATTTTGATTTGCCCATTTGGCATAAGTGGACAAGTGTTGAACAGTGGATCCAATGTTTAGATGAAATTATTAAATCTAAGAAAATCCAATAACAAAATAATTATTATTTGTTTTTTCTTACTGTTAATGGGATGTACGAAACCAAAAGTTTATAAGTTGAGTGACACCATTGAATATAAAAATGTATTGATCAGTGTTGCAGATACCGAACTAACTGAAATTATTGTTGCAGATATATCAACGCTATATATCGATATAAAGGTAGATAATCAATCAAAAGAAACTCTTTCTTTTGACAGCTCTTTATGGCAGTTAGAAATAGATGGAAAAAGATATGAAAACACTATTTTATTTGAGAAGACTTTTCAAGTGACAGTCGGAGAAAGTAAAATTGTGACTTTGTCCTATAAAATACCTGATACGAAAAAAGCTAAATATCTTCTCTTTTCTTTTGGAGAAGATAAAAAATTTATAATGCAAGTGGCAGATGACGAGAAATTTAAAAAATAATATTCATAGTTAAAATCCGGAATGTATATTTCGGATTTTGCTGTTTGCCTATTTATAAACGGGAAGAAGCATGGTGTAAGGACGAATATTTATCAACATTTGTATTAGAAATAGATATTTCTTTTATTTTCTGGTCATACTTATTAGGGTGATAAAATGAAAGAATCTTATTGGCAACAAAAAACTAAAATTAAACAATTCCCAACATTAGACCATGATGTTGAAACAGATGTTCTAATTATTGGAGGCGGACTAACTGGTCTTATGTGTGCATATTTTTTAAAAGACAGTCCTTATCATATTACACTTGTAGAAGCAGATGAAATTGGCTCTCATTCTTCTTCTCATATGACAGGAAAAATTTCGTATTTTCAACCAAGTGTCTTAAAAAACATTAAACAGGGTTTTAATGAACTGACAGCGTTGCGTTATTTTAAATCAAATTTGGAAGCATATATTTCTTTGGTTGAAATCATAGAGAAAAACAATATTCAATGTGATTTTAGTGTGAATCCACATTACTTCTATTCAATTGATAAACCACAGGATTTGAAAACAGTTTATGATATGTTGGAAGGAAGTATTTCCACCATGGAATTTACAACCAATCAAATTAAGATGTTTCCCTTGGGAACCTTTGATCCCGTTAAGTATATGAAGGGCATTGTAGATACATTGGATAATGTTAATATTTATGAACACACAAAAGTTCTTAATCATACTAAGATTCAGCACAAACATATTTTAAAAACTGAACATCATCGTATTACGGCTAAATATGTAGTAGTGGCTACACGTTATCCTATCTTCAATTTTCCTAGCATGTATTTTTTAAAAATGCATCAAGTTCGTTCGGCACTGTTTTTAACGCCACAGAGGGATCGTCGTATTGTTTTATGTGAAGATGATGATATTTATAGTCGCCGCAATATCGATCATTATAATTTGCATGTCACAAATGAACGGCTTGTAGGAGATAAAGAAAAGCCGCTGCGAGTCTATGATAAAATTCAAACTTGGCATAATCAAGACTGCATCAGTCATGACGGTTTGCCGATGGTTGGATATTATGATAAAGGGGATCATACAATGTTCGTTGCAACTGGTTATAATAAATGGGGCATTACAATGAGTCATGTTGCCGGAAAATTAATCAGTGAATTAATTTTGAATAAAGCAAGCGAGTATCAGGATTTGTATGAGCCACATCGTTTTAAACCTATAACCAGTGCTTCTGCTTTTTCAAGATTAGTATTAAGAACGATGAAAGCAGAAATTGTAGATCGTATTGTATTAAAAAAGGTGGATATTGAGAATATGGATAACCACAGTGGAACCGTTACAGACTTAAATGATACAATGGTTGCCGTTTATAAAGAAAACGGTCATTATTATGGATTTGTTCCTGTATGCAGTCACTTGGGATGCATATTAAAATATAATTCAGCGGAACATACTTTTGAATGTCCATGTCATGGTTCACGTTTCGACTATACAGGTAAAGTTCTGGATGGTCCGGCCATTGAATCAATTGAATCAACCCTTGTTGTGAGTGAAGATGAAAATAATGAAAAAGAGCTATGACTTTTGTCATAACTCTTTTTGAACATTGCATCTAATAGTTGATCATCAGTTAGTTAACTATGAGTTAGAATTTTCTTGAAAGCTCTATTGTACGATCCATATCAGATGACCTGTTCCACTGTTCAATCTTAACTTTGTGGACGTTGTGTTTGGGGTAAATAGGTTAAGATTAACAATGCTCAAAGGACTTGTTCTTCTTTTTATTATTACATCATTGAAGAACTTCTTCCTCTTTCTACTTATATAATAATCATACATAATTTGAAATACAATCATTTTTCTATGTTTAAAAAAGCCTATTCCTTTAATAGGTTTATATGTTATAATAAGATATATAAGTGGTGAAAACCACTTTTTTTGTTTTCTTTACATAAATGTATAAAGACACCGTATATTTATAATGGAGGTGCTGATATGAGCCATTATAAAGTTGATTTACCCTACCCGCCAATTCAAATCAGTGGCGTTTATCCTGAATATGGGTATATGCTTTTATCTAACATTGGAAGCAGTAATTCTGAAGTCAATGCAGTGAGTTTATACACTTATAATAAAATTATTACTCATCCCGGATTTAAAGAAATATCAGATACATTTCACGGAATCAGTATTGTCGAAATGCATCATTTAGATATTTTTAGTCAATTTTGCTTGTTGGAAGGGGTTGATCCTCGATGGTGGTCGTGCGATCAAGGAAGTTTTGAATACTGGTCACCGCAATTTCATGCTTATCCAAAAGAATTAAGCTGTTTATTAAAGTATGCCATTCAAGGCGAACAAGAAGCAATCAAAAAATATCAGCAGCAAGCAGCTATCATCACGGATGAAAATATAGTAAATATGCTAGAAAGAATTATTTTGGATGAGAAACATCATGTTGAACTATTAAACAACTTATTATGTAAATATTGTGGATAATAAATGGCACAAATTCAAAGCGATAAACATATAGTATGCTAGGGGGAATTGCTTTGAACTCGTTTGATATCTTGAAAGTTTTATATTATGATACACCACAGGTTTATGCTTCAATTTCAGGAAAAGAGATTACCGGTATGATGACAGCGTATAAATATCTTGATGGTTCTTTAGTCATGGTTGAGGTCTCTGGACTTCCACAAACAAACTGTAATCAGGGAATCCATGCCTTACACATTCACGCTGGAGATAGCTGTATGGGAGATAAAGAAGATCCTTATAAAAATGCAGGCAGTCATTTTTCTATGAACGATTGTCCGCACCCTTACCATACTGGAGATTTACCGCCTTTATTCTCCAATCAAGGATATGCTTGGATGTGTGTCTATACGGATAAATTTTCACCTGATCAAATTGTGAATCGGACAATTATTATTCATGAAAAGGTAGATGATTTTACTAGTCAGCCGGCAGGAAATGCAGGTAAAAAAATTGCTTGTGGTGTCATAAAGGTGTTAGCTAGTTAAGAATGAGAAAACTCATTCTTTTCTTTTTTAAAGAAAGTGTTTGGTTTTTGTGTAGGGGAGTTGATATAATGAGAGTGTTAGGTGGGATAAAAATGAAAAAGATGTGTAAATTTTTGGTCGCTATGGGATTGATTATCACAATAGTAGGATGCAGTCAGAAAAAAGAGTTGAAATTAAAGCAAGATGTATTTAAAACAGAATTGGGAACGACATTAAATACAGAAATAAAAGATTATTTGGATACAGAGAATATAACTCAAGAGGAATTAGAAAAAATGGAATTCGTTATCAATATACCCGATGAGGCTAAAATAACGAAAAATGAACTTTCTTTTATAAAAACCGGGGAATATTCAGCTATCATTACTTATAAAAAAGAAGAACTTCAATTTAAGATTGTGATTGAAGATACTGTTAAGCCGGAATTAGTCGGACCTGATCAAATAGAATTGACTCAGGGAGAAGAATTATCAACAGAGAACTTATTCACAGCAAAAGACTTAAATGAGTTAGAAGAAATAAAATATGATACCTCTCTTATCAATAAGGATGAACCCGGGGAATATTCGATGAGTGTTTCAGTAAAAGATGCAGCCGGAAATGAAACACAAAAAACAGTAACTGTCACGGTCATCGAAAAGGCCGCAGATAAAGAAGAAGCAACGGGAACAACAGATGCTTCGCAGTCAGGAAACTATAATACAGCAAGTAATGCTAATGGGGCATCGACACCAAATACAGGAAATCAATCTTCGAATGCATCCACTGTTCAGCAATCTTTAGCGGCGAGCCTTAGTGCTTCGAGTAACACGACACAATTGCTTACAGTAGTGGGAACAGGCGGATCGAATGCGGACTTTGCCTTACATGAAAAACGCAATGGTGTTTGGGTTGAAGTGCTTCAATGCAGTGCACGTGTCGGGGTTAATGGTATCGGACCGACCACAGAATGGTCAAGAACAACGCCAAATGGAGTTTTTAGTTTAGGAAAAAATTTTGGCTTGAATGGTGATCCCGGTGCCACTTACGGTTATACTCAAGCCAACAGCAATCATTATTGGGTGGATGATGTGAATTCAAAATACTATAATCAATTTGTGGATATCTCACAGACAACACCGGATTGGGATAGTGCAGAGCATATTGTAGAATTTCCGGGGTACTATAATTATTGCGTCAATATTAATTATAATCCAAACTGTACACCTGGAGTAGGATCTGCTATCTTTATTCACTGTGATATCGGATCTTATACATACGGATGTGTAGCAATACCGGAAAATGTTCTTGCCAGCGTGATGCAGCGATTGCAGTCAGATGCATTGATCGCTATTTATCCCTCATATAATGCTTTGTATTAAACATGCTTAGGCATGTTTTTTTGTCAAAAATGTACTGTATAAAATCAAAAAAACCACAAATTGTGGATTTAATTTTGTATAATATAACTATATATGGAGGATAACTTATGAACGAATGGTGGAAAAATGAAGTGGCCTATCAGATCTATCCGAGAAGTTTCAAGGATACAAATCATGATGGGATTGGTGATATTAAAGGAATCACAGAGAAATTAGATTATTTGGAGAATTTAGGGGTGACATTACTGTGGCTGTGTCCCATTTATAAATCACCCATGGATGATAATGGTTATGACATTTCCGATTATTATGATATTAATCCGGAATTTGGAACCATGCAGGACTTGGAAGAGTTAATTCAAGAAGCTAAAAAGAAAAATATTAAAATAATCATGGATCTGGTCATCAATCATACATCGGATGAACATCCTTGGTTTAAAGAAGCAATGACTAATCCACATAGTCCTTATCGCGATTATTATATCTTTAAATCGGCAAAAAATGGCAAAGCACCGACAAATTGGCGAAGTGTTTTTGGCGGATCAGTCTGGGAAAAAGTGGGGGATACTGAGGATTATTATTTCCATGCTTTTTCAAAGCGTCAACCTGATTTGAATTGGGAAAATCCGCAAATGCGTCAAGATTTATATAAGATGATCAATTGGTGGCTGGAAAAGGGAATTGCAGGATTTCGAGTAGATGCAATCAATTTTATTAAAAAAGATCAACGTTATCAAGATGGAGCGGTTGATGGTGCTGATGGACTATCTGCTTGTTTTGCTTTTTCAAGAAATCAGCCGGGAATAGAAAAATTCTTTGAAGAAATGAAAAGAGAAACTTTTGCGAAACATCATTGTATGACAGTGGCTGAAGCAGTGGGAGTCAACTACCCTGATTTAGGCATTTTCATTGGGGATCAAGGATGCTTTTCAATGATGTTCGATTTTAACTACTCTAACTTTGATATTGGTGAAGATGAGGAATGGTTTAAAAGAAAAACATGGTCACCTAAAGACTATCGTGAATTATTATTTACAAGTCAAAGAGAGATTCAAAAAATAGGCTGGGTTGCAAGCTTTTTAGAAAATCATGATCAACCACGTTCAATTGATAAATTGATTGTAAATAAAGAAGATCACAATTATTATTCAAAAACAATGTTGGCAGGAATGTTCTTTCATTTAAGAGGAACCCCGTTTATTTATCAGGGTCAAGAAATAGGAATGGTCAATTTTACTCGTCAAAGTATTGATGAATTCAATGATATTGGAAGTATCGGGCAATATCAAAGAGCGATAGAAGAAGGGTATAGTAAGGAAGAAGCATTGCATTTTGTAAATTTGAGAAGCCGCGATAATACACGTACACCAATGCATTGGGATGACAGTGAATACGCTGGATTTTCAGATACAGAGCCTTGGATAAAAATGATGGATAATTATAAAGAAATCAATGTAGCTAATCAACTTAGTAAAGAGCCATCCGTTTTCCAATTCTATAAAAAAATGATTGCCCTTCGCAAAGCAGAGCCAATCTTAGTGGAAGGCGATTTTGAAGAATTATCAGAAATGCCGGATGATGTCATCGCCTATTCACGTGTGAGTGCAGAAGGAACGATCAGCTGTCTATGTAATTTTAGCCGAAATAGTATTAAAATAAGAAATATTGAGGGGATAGTATTATTAAATAACTATCCAGAATATCAACTGGGAGAGTTGAAACCATTTCAATTTGTGATGATAAAACAATAAGAAAAAAGAGATCTTGGTAATGTCTAAGATCTTTTTTTATGGACATATTCTTCTTTTGTCATGGAATAGCAACAGCTGTCTGTTACACCTTTATCGAAATGAATAAGAGCCCGGCGCATAGTTCCCTCATAAGTAAAACCGCATTTTTCAATGACTCTTTTGGATTGATGGTTGAATGGATAGTGATAAACGGAAATAAGATCCAATGCCAGATCATTAAAGGCGTAGTCTAAAACTGCTTCTACAGCTTCTTTCATCAGCCCTTTCCCCCAGTAAAGATCATCTAAAACATAACCGATCATCCGACAATTAGGATTTTTGCGATGTTCATCAGGATGTAATCCCAAAGAGCCAATGACACGCTGGGATAGTTTATCTGTGATTGCCCAAACCTCTTGGCTTTTAATAAAGCTATCTAAAATTTTCTGTGAAGTTGTGATACAAGTATGGGGCGGCCAACCAGCAGCTGGACCGATAGAAGGCTTTGAAGCATAGGCAAAAAAATCTTCTAAATCAGTTTGTTCCCAATCTCTGAGTACTAATCGCTTAGTATCTAAATGTTTCATATATACATCTCCTTGTCATTAATTGTAGCATACTCAAGTATAAAATAACGAGCTTTGAATAAACTTTTGTGTGTTGTTTAAAGCAGGGATAAAAGGTTAATAATTTAAAAGTAATTTCATACAATAGAAAGAGAAAGTAGGTGTACTATGTTAACTAAGTTTAGTGAAAAAGCACAAAAGATCATTGTGATAGCTGAAAGTGTTGCGTTTGATTTGGGACATGCAAACGTAGGCAGCGAGCATCTGCTATTATCGATTATGAAAATGAAAGATAATGCAATGTATCCCTTACTGGAAAAGTATCAGATTACGGAGCAGAAACTGCAGGATGACATCATTCGCTTGTTTGGAACAAATGACATGCAGCCCTTTTATATGGAATATACAAATATTGTTCGCGTTATCTTAGATAAAGCAATCAAAGAATCACATCAGCGTGGTGAAAAAAAGGTAAGCGTGGAATGTCTATGTTTAGGGCTTTTAAGCATAGAAGACAGTGTTGCTATAGAATTGTTAAAAAAGTATGATGTCGATATTGAAGAAGTAAAAGAGGAATTGGAAGAAATGACAAAGACAGAAAATGAGCTTGATCAAATCAATGAATTAATCAATATCAATAAACGAGTTAAAGCTCAAAACACTATCGTCATCGGTCGGGATAAGGAACTTCATCAGTTAATAGAAGTCCTCAGTCGTAAAGAAAAGAATAATGCAATCATCGTTGGAAAAGCAGGGGTTGGAAAAACTGCTTTAGTAGAAAAGTTGGCCATAGAAATCAATAATGGGAATGTACCGGAATCCTTGAAAGAATGTACGCTCTACGAATTAGATCTTGTCAGCGTTGTAGCGGGAACAAAATATCGTGGTGAATTTGAAGAAAAGTTTAAGAAGATCATACGTAAAGTATGCAATGATCCTCATTGCATTATTTTTATCGACGAAATCCATAATATTATTGGTGCCGGTGGAGCAGAGGGGGCAATTGATGCTTCAAATATTATCAAGCCCTATATTGCCAGAAGACAGTTTACTTGTATCGGAGCTACTACTCAAGATGAATACTACAAGTATTTTGAAAAAGATGAAGCTTTAAACCGCCGTTTTCAGTATGTTCACTTAGATCCTACAACAATTACCGAAACAACGGCAATTATTGAAGGGTTAAAAGAATCCTTTGAAAAATTTCATCAAGTAAAGTTAGAGGATAGCTTGATTCCCTATCTGGTCGAAAATGCATCGCGTCATTTTCACAATCGCTTTATGCCAGATAGTGCCATAGATCTATTGGATTTGATCTTGGTCAGAGCGAAAATGAATAAAAGTGAAAGTATTGACAAGCGTGATGTGGATAAAATGGTTGAGGAACTCACCAATATGAAAGCCCATAGCAATCGTTTGCAATACTTAAAAGGCCAATTACTCAGGTATATAAAAGGCCAAGATGAAGCGATAGAAACAATCATTCAGCAGCTTTCCTTAGTAGAAAGCGGATTATATGAAGATGGACAACCTAAATGGGTTTCTTTATTTGTTGGACCTACAGGAGTAGGGAAAACAGAAATTGCAAAACTGCTGGCAAAGTATTATTTAGATGATGAACATCATTTTATTAAACTGGATATGTCGGAGTATAAAGAATCGAGCAGTGTAAGTAAGATTATTGGGGCAAGTCCCGGATATATCGGATACGATGAACAATCCTTGCTGGTAAAGCATATGAGCAGTCATCCACGAAGTGTCATTTTGTTAGATGAAATTGAAAAAGCACATCGTGATGTATTAAATCTTTTCTTATCCGTTTTTGATGAAGGAGTTTTAAAAGATCAGCGTGGAAAAACCATTGACTTTAAAGAATGTATTATTATTATGACTTCCAATGCAGGCTGTGACGCCTTGAAAGATTCTATTGGATTTAAAAAAGATCAGAAAAAGAATAATGTGATCGATTCCATTTTCCCAAAAGAATGGCTGAATCGCATTGATCAGGTCATATATTTTGATCCAATCAGTGAGGAAGCAGCACGCCAGATTGCCGATATGCAGATTGAAACCTACAATAAGCAGTTGAATATGGATATCCGGTATGAAAGTAATAAACTAAATGAATTACTGCCTAAAGAAGAAATTCAAAAGTATGGGGCAAGAGCAATAAAGCGTGCCGTAAAACAATATATGTACAAGCAGATATTAAACAACACCCATGTGTGATATAATACACATGGGTGATTTTTATGAACTATAGTGTAGTCATACCTTGTGCAGGTATGGGAAAAAGAATGGGCTTAGGCTATAATAAACTTTTTTATAAAATGGACGGACAAAAAACAGTTATTGAAAAAACCGTTGAAATTTTTATTGAAGACGATCGTTGTGTTCAAATTATTTTAGTGATTAGTCCTAAAGATCAAAAAGAATTTGAGAAATTATTTAGTTCCAGTAAAAAAGTGGAATGGTGCTTAGGCGGAAAAGAAAGACAGGACAGTGTGTACCAGGGACTATTGCGTGTTAAATCTGATGATGTCATGATTCATGATGGTGCACGTCCTTACTTGACAAAAGCCTGTATCAACCGATTATTGCTGACATTGGAACAATATACAGCTTGTTTATTGATGGTGCCGGCAAAAGATACGATTAAAATCGTAGATGAAGATGGTTTTGTGAAAGAGACACCGAATCGTGCAAGCCTTATGCATGCACAGACTCCTCAGGCGTTTAAAACTGCCATTATTAAAGAAGCCTATAGTTTAGCAAAACAACAGCAAGTCTTAGGAACAGATGATGCTTCATTAGTTGAGATGCTGACAAATGTACAAGTAAAGATGGTTGAGGGCGATTATGGTAATATAAAAATAACAACGCCGGAAGATCTTTAAGGAATTTATTAAAATAAAGTGTATAGAAAGATAGGTAGCAGAAGTTAGCCATGTTTTATAAATAACGAAAAATGTTGGAAGATTCATAGTAATTTTTGTTTACAAAGGTCTAAGGTTATGCTAAAATGATTGAGCATGTAAAAATAATTTACTGCCTGCTTATATATCAAATATAAGCCAATAGACCATAGGGAGGTGCACAAGAGATGAATAAATACGAAATTATGTTTATCCTTCGTCCTAATTTAGAAGACGATACAAGAGCTGCATTATTGGAAAATGTGAAAAACATTTTAACTGCTAATAATGGAACTGTTGACAATGTGAACGAATGGGGAGTACGTGAATTAGCGTATGAAATCAAAGACTTCACAAGAGGTTACTATGTCATTGTTGATACAACAACTTCAGCTGCAGATGTTGCTGAGTTAGATCGTTTATCAAGAATCAACGCCAACATTTTACGTCATATGATCATTCGTAAATAAGAGGTAGAGATATGATAAATCGTGTAGTATTGGTGGGGCGTATGACAAGAGACCCTGAACTTAGAAGAACTCCTTCTGGAGCAGCTGTAACAAGCTTCTCACTTGCAATCAACCGTAATTTTTCAAGTGCTAATGGAGAACGTCAAACAGATTTTATTAACTGTGTCGTTTGGAATAAAGCCGCTGAAAATGTTGAACGTTATTGTTCAAAAGGTTCTTTAGTAGGAGTAGAAGGAAGAATTCAATCACGTCAATATGACGCTCAAGATGGTACAAAGCGTACTGTTGTTGAAGTTGTATGTGATTCTGTTCAGTTCTTAGAAACAAAAGCGGCTCGTGAAAAAGCGCAACCACAAATCGATACATCAAATCAATCATTCTATAATGTTGAGTCAAATGATTTTAGTAATGATTTTGACAATGTCAGCAATGCATTCGACATTATGGATGATGACATACAATTTTAATTAGGAAGGATGTGTAAACATGGCTTACAGAAAACAAAGAATGGGTAGAAAGAAAATCTGTTATTTTACAAAAAATAAAATTACTGAAATCGATTATAAAGATGTAGAATTATTAAAAAGATTTATTTCAGCTAACGGAAAAATTATCCCAAGACGTGTAACTGGTACAAGTGCTAAATATCAAAGAATGTTAGCAACTGCTATCAAAAGAGCTAGACAAATGGCTTTATTACCATACGTTGGTGAATAATTAAAACTAGTCTAAAAGCTAAACAAGAATTAAGCCTTTAAATACTGGATAACCTAGTGTTTATGGGCTTTTTTATTGAATTTTAAAATGAAAATCCTAGGAAAGAATGGAGATAAATGACAATAATGGATAACTTAGAACAGAATTTTTGTTTTATCAATATATTGATGAATGTTGATGAAGAATTGAAGATATCACAAAAGTATGATGAATATTTTCCCCAAGCAAATAATATGTATTGGATGAATCAGCAAGAACATATGGTACTTTATTTTTTAGCTAGGGCAGATAACGGGAAAAGTGTTGCTGACAATATTGTGAAGATTTATAATCGGGGAGCACTCTTTTGGATGGCAGAGGCACTGAAGTCCACTAAAAAGTTTAAAGACGTTGATATACAAAAGATACTAAATGATACTCATGAAAAAGATACGAATTGGCGTCTGCGTGTAAACGATATTCATAATAAATTGAATTTTAAAGAAAATATTGAACCATTCAAGGACGGAGCTATGTTATCAAAAGATAAAACAGAACTGCTTTTAAAATATATTGTTCATTATTTAAGCGTATTGGGTAACAGTACGAACGATAAAGATCGATCATTAATACTAAATATATTAAAAAATTTTGAAGAAGGATATGCAAAACACTTTAATAGAGTAGATGACCAAACTTTAATATATCTATTAGAAAAAAGTGTGAAATACATAGCGTGCAGTGAGCAGATTGCTAATAGGGTTTGTGTATTTAAAAACCAACTACTAACAACCAATTTAAACCAATAATGACGATTTCTCATGGAAATATCATTTCTATTTTATGATTACTTTACAATGATTTTTTCTTATTGGTTAATTAAAACGTTAAATGGAATACTGACAGATGCAATTATAACGTTGTTGGGATATAAAGCCATGAGGGACAGTTGCTGCTTCTTGGCTTTTCTTATGCCTGTATATTCTGTAAAATAATGATTTTACTTTAGAATAGGAACAAGTATGAAGAGAAAACCTTTCGTCCCTAATGATAGAAGCAGTCTCCAGTAATGCTTATTATCAGTAAAAAGTAATAAATACAGTCTCATATGTTGCGTTTACACCTTCGTAAACCGAAAAAGGTATATAGCATGATTTTTATTGCCTCAACCTCTTGTAGTAATTGTTATGTTTATCTATGCCTATTAATTATACTCAAGTATAAAATATAAGTATTTGATATAGAAAAACGAATAGGTATAATAAAACCCATACGAGAGGAGAAATGAATATGACAGCATTATCAACGTTATTGCCAGTCTTTTTTATGATCGGATTAGGTTTGCTGGCAAGAATAAAAGAATGGATTACACCGGAGCAAAAAGATGGCGCCAATAACATTGTTTTTAATATCTTATTTCCGATTATGATTTTTAATGTGTTGTTCACTGCGACAATAGAAACTTCTGCAATATGGATTATTCTGTACGTATTTATTGCTTTTATATTAGCGATTATTGCAGGGAAGCTGCTAGGACGCTTTACCGGCAAAAAAGTTGTCCATATTTCACCTTATTTGTTAACGACTTGTGAAGGTGGAAATGTCGCTTTGCCATTATATACATCTATTGTAGGATTAAGTTTTGCAAGCAATACTGTTATTTTTGATATTGCCGGAACTTTGATTGCGTTTGTGGTGATTCCTATACTGACAGCTAAATCCGCAGCAGAAAAAACAAGTGCAAAAGAATTGATGAAAACAATTCTGACAAACTCATTTGTTATCGCGGTGAGTCTTGCATTAATATTGAACCTTACAGGAGTCTATGCGTTTTTTTGCACCACTCCGTTTATAGATATTTATACGAATACGGTTTCGCAAGCAACCGGACCTATTGTTGGAATGATTTTGTTCATCATTGGTTATAACTTAAAAATTAAAAAAGAAACATTAGGGTCACTCATAAAACTATTAACAGTTAGGGTCTTATTTTACATCGGTGTGATTATTGGATTCTTTATTTTCTTTCCGCACTTAATGGCAGATAAGATTTATATGATCGCAGTTCTAATCTACTTCATGTGTCCTACCGGTTTTGCGATTCCGATGCTGATATCACCACTGAACAAATCCGAAGAAGATGCAGATTTCCAATCCGCCTTTATATCGTTGTTTATGATCGTGACTTTAATCGTATATACTGTGATTGTTGTTTTTATTTATTAAATAATGTAACTATGTAAGGAACTAAAGCAATATAATTTAGACAGATTCTCTACTGTTATATCTGCTTATGATATGAAACTCTTGAGTAAACAGGAGTTTTTTTATTTGCAGTTTAGCTTATAAATCTTAATTGTTTAAGTGAATAAAATCCGATTTGAGAATATAATACTGGGAATATTATGCTGATAATGACAAATTATGATAAAAAACAGTGGTCAAAAGGCTATAATTATATTAAAATGATATGAAAAACAATAGCTATACGACAGAAGTTTTAAAATATGCAAATCAGGTGAGAAAATGAGACAGAAAAAAACAAGAAAAATTGTAGAAGGGGCAGCGATTACCGCTATTTTTGGTACCCTCTTTTTAATTGATATGTACAGCGGGGGATTATTTGGTTATTACTTGTATTTTATATTACCGACTTTAATTGTTTGGTATGGATATAAATATGAATTGAAAGATTCGTTGACACTAAGCGTAGCA
This sequence comes from Beduini massiliensis, assembly GCF_000829905.1. Classification (GTDB taxonomy): domain Bacteria; phylum Bacillota_I; class Bacilli_A; order Erysipelotrichales; family Coprobacillaceae; genus Beduini; species Beduini massiliensis. The sequence continues at coordinate 233,593 of NZ_CDPP01000002.1, read as the reverse complement.
ATTTTCTTTATTACGCTGTTTGTAGCGTCACCGATTAGTCTTTATTATGCAGTATCCGCATTACTGGCAGGAATCGTGGTTGGGTATTGTGTAAAAAAGAAAGTCAATGCCACGACTTTGTTTTTAGTAACAACCACGATTACATTGCTGTCTAATATATTAATATATACACTATTTTCAAAATTGTTTGAAATGGATCTGATCAGTGAAGCCACTTCAATTTATCATTTGGTAGAAGGCTTTATGCCAACGGGAAGCATGATTGCCCTTGAGATATTCTTACAGTTTGTTCCCTTGGTCATCTTCTTTATGGGGATTATTGAAGCATATGTCATGATTCTTTTAATGATGTTGATTTTGCCGAGATTGAAAGTCCCATTTTCGTTTCGTTTTAATTTTTTATTGATGCAGTTTCCTAAAGGATTTGGTATTATCAGTCTTATTATTATAGCGTTGAACTCCTTTATTGATGGTGGCTTGTTTCTCCATTATTTAGATGTTATTTTAAAAACGATCCTGATTGTTCAGGGGGCTTCGCTTGTAGGACTCTATTTTACCCTCAATAAAAAGATTGTTTTTTACTTCTTGTCAATGCTTTTGCTGATTATTCCATATGTCTGGTATATCTATGGAATCCTCGGTTTTATTGACATAATGATTGGTATAAAGAAAAAATTACTGTATAATAAACATATGCAGTAAAAGGTGGTGATTGAATTGTCAAAAACATTATTTAAGTATAGGAACGCTGTGATGTTTATCTTATTGGTAGAATTTATTATTGTGGTTTCTATAAGTGCGTTAACGACATCCAGTTTCATATTAGCCTTAAGTTTATATATTTTTGTTAAAAACAGTATTATGATTGCAATCCTATATCTGTTATGTCGGCAGTTTGATCAAGAGCAGGTTGATATTTCCACAGTTTTAGGTGAAGATGTTGGAAATGCCTGTATCTTTGGTGGGATTGGTTTGATCATGTATGACGAGAATCGCAACATCATGTGGACGAGTGAACTTTTGAAAGAATTAGGCATGGATTTAGTTGGACAAAAATTATTAGAATGGCAGCCGGGATTAGAAATCTTGTTTGAAGAAGAATCTGTGAAAATGATTGAAGCAAACAAACGTCGTTTTGAAGTTTTTAATAATGCCAGCTCACGTGTTTTATATTTACGTGATGTGACTGATTTTAATGAATTAAGTGAATCTTATCATAATGAGAGAGCAGTCTTTGGCTATTTGTCGATTGATAATTACGATGATACGATCGCAAGTGTCGATGAACAAAAAATGGCAATGATTCAATCCGCTGTTCGTAATGATATATCAAAATGGGCAAGTGACTACGGTATTGTTTTACGTCGTTTTAAATCCGATGGGTATATTTTAGTTTTTAATGAGCAAATTTATGATTCGTTAGTACACAATAAATTTGATATCTTAGAATTAATTAAAGAGGAAGCCGATAAGCTAGGTGTAGTATTGACATTAAGTATGGGAATTGCAAGAAAATATGATTCCTTAAAGGAATTAGAAGAAATGTCAGCATCTGCCTTGAATCTGGCGTTCTCACGTGGTGGAGATCAAGTCGTCATTAAGTCAATGGATGAACAGATTCGTTTCTTTGGCGGAAACAGTGAATCCTCTTCTAAGAACAATAAAGTAAGAGCACGTGTTATTGCCAAAACGTTACGTAGTCTAATTAAATCAAGCAGTAATGTTATGATCATGGGACATAAGCAATCTGATTTGGATTCCTTTGGTGGCTCTTTGGGAATGTATAAAATCGTTCAGTCTTATGGAATTCCTGCAAATATTATTATAGATGGCAACTCATTAGAAGATAAAACCGGACGAGTGGTAGCGGAAATGAAACAACAAGCGGTCTATCAAGGTGTGATGATTTCACCGAATCGAGCTATCGAATTGACTAAGCCGACAACATTGCTTATTATAGTCGATAATCATAAGCCATCATTGGCGATTGATCATAAAGTCATCGATGTCACGAAAAATGTAGTTGTGATCGATCATCATCGACGCGGTGAAGAATTTATTGATTCACCGGTATTAACGTATATGGAACCCACTTCCTCTTCGACAGTGGAATTAATTACCGAATTGTTCGATTATCAGGAATCTGCGATAAAACTGACCGAAGAAGAAGCAACGATTATGTATGCTGGGATGCTGGTCGATACGAATAACTTTAGAGCACGTGTGGGTGTGCGTACATTCCAATCGGCAACTAAATTAAAAGAACAAGGCGCTAATGTATGTACGGCTTATGAGTATTTGGAAGACGATTTCAAGGATGTCATGGCGCGTATCAGCATTATGCAGACAGCGTATCGTTATCAAGACAATATTTTAATTGCGTATAATAATGAAGACTCTTATGTGAGTCGTGCATTACTGGCTAAAGTCGGAAACGAATTACTGGCAACAGTCGGAATCGATGCAGTCTTTACTTTGGGGTATGTAGAAGAAGGAGAAGTGGCTATATCAGCACGTTCTTCAAGAAATATTAATGTACAGATTATTATGGAAGCACTTGGCGGTGGCGGACATTTTTCAATGGCGGCCTGTCAGCTCCATGATTATAAATTAGACGATGCAACCAATGAGTTAGAGGTGCAGATCAGTCAATATTTAGAAGAAAGAGGGGAATAAGATGAGAGTAATTTTAACTCAAGATGTAAAAAAATTAGGAAAAAAAGGTGATATCGTGAAAGTTGCAGATGGTTACGGACAAAACTATCTGATTAAAAACGGATTAGCTGTTATTGCTACTGAAACAGGAAAAGAAATCGTAGCGGCAAATAAAGAAGAAGAAAAATTACAGGATGCATTAAACAAAAAGAATGCCGAATCATTGAAAGAAGTGATTGAAAAGATTACTTTGGATTTTAAAGTGAAAGCCGGAGAAGGAGGACGTGTGTTTGGAGGTGTTTCAACGAAGCATATCGTAGAAAAACTTCAAAGTGAACATGACATTAAAGTAGACAAACGTAAATTCCTAGATGCTAAACCGGCTCAAAGCTTAGGAACAACAAAATATAAAGTCGAGTTATATAAAGGAGTCATTGCAGAATTAAAAGTTCATTTGACGCAAGATGAATAGGGAGGGGTTAAAATGCCAAATACCTTACCTCATGATACAGAAGCAGAACGTTCCATTTTAGGAGCTATGCTGTTATCAAAGGAAGTATGCTATGAAGTTATTGGTTCATTAATGCCGGAAGACTTTTATTTAGATCGACATCGTATGATTTATGATACGATGATCGATATACATAAAAAGAATATGCCGATTGATATTACCACTTTAACCGCGCATCTAAAAGATAAGCAAATTCTAGATAAAGCAGGTGGAGTAGAATATCTTTTGGAATTAAGTGAATCGGTTCCGACAACGGCACATAGTCGTTACTACATGCGGATCTTAGAAGATAAATCCATGCTACGCAAACTGATTAAAGAAGCAACTTCCATAATTGAAAAGGCAACAGGTGAAGTGGACGATGTCGGGGACTTCGTCGGGGAAACAGAAAAAGATTTATTAGCGGTAACCCGTGATCGAAATTCGGGAGAATTCAAAAATATTAAGCAGGTCGTTCAAAATGTGACTGACCGTTTAATGCTATTAAGCAGTCAAGGCGGAGAAATATCGGGGCTAAAGACAAATTATTACGCCTTAGATAAAATTACTTCCGGACTGCAAAAAGGAGATTTGATTATTTTAGCGGCGCGTCCTTCTGTCGGAAAGACGGCGTTTGCTTTAAACTTGGCCACAAACATCGCTTATAAATCCAAAGAACCGGTGGCGGTGTTCTCATTAGAAATGCCTGCCGAACAATTAGTCAGCAGAACTATTTCTTCGATGGGCGGGATCGACAGTAATCAAATCAGAACGGGTGAAATTATTAAAACAAATCTGAATCGCTATCATGCGGCGGCGGACCGTGTGTCACAGTGTAATTTATACATCGATGATGGGGCAGGAATTAAAATTAATGATATCATTGCAAAGTGTCGTCGTTTAAAACAGGAACATGGACTTTGCTTAATCGTGATTGACTACTTACAGTTAATTACCGGTAGTGGCAGAAGCGATAGCCGTCAGCAGGAAGTATCCGATATCTCACGTCAGCTGAAAGCTTTAGCCAGAGAATTGGAAGTTCCATTAATTGCATTATCACAGTTATCACGTTCAATTGAAAAGCGTGAAGACAAGCGGCCTTTAATGTCCGATTTACGTGAATCCGGTGCCATCGAACAGGATGCTGATATTATTGCGTTCTTGCATCGTGAAGATTACCAAAAAACAGAAGATGGTCAGGTTGAAAATGCCGGACCGGTTAAAATTATCATTTCTAAGCATAGAAATGGGGCTTTAGGTGAAGTAGATTTATTATTTGAAAAGAATTTCAGTCGTTTCAGTAATATTGATACACGCTATAAAGAACAAATAGAAGGAACAAAAGATTTAAGAACTTAGAGGTAGATAGGATGTATCATCAATATAGAGAAGGATGGCTGGAAGTCATTTGCGGATGTATGTTCGCAGGTAAAACGGAAGAATTGATCCGAAGAATAAATGTCTTAAGCTATGCAAAAAAGAAGATTGTTATTTTTAAACCAAGAATAGATAACCGTTATTCGGAAAAGCAAATCGTATCTCATTCAGGAACTAGCATTGACTGCATCGTAGTAGATCGAGCGGTGGATATTTTAGATTATGTCAGCAAAGATCCGGAAATCGATGTTGTAGCGATTGATGAAGTACAGTTTTTAGATAAAGATATTGTAGAAATTTGTGACTATCTGGCAGATCAAGGGAAACGTGTGATGGTTGCCGGGTTAGATAAAGATTTTAGAGGTGAACCGTTTGGCGTAATGCCGGAATTACTGACACGAGCAGAATTCGTCACAAAACTAACGGCCGTCTGTGCAAAATGCGGAGCTCCGGCAACGCGTACACAACGTCTGATTAACGGAGAACCTGCTTCATTTGATGATCCGATCGTTTTGGTTGGAGCTACAGATCACTATGAACCACGCTGTCGTCATTGCCATAGCGTACCTGATAAACCCAAATTAAAAAAACTTTAAATGTTCATAAATAATTCATATAGAATTGTTATTATATGTTTGTCAAAGGACAACATAATAATAATTGTAGGAAAAACTCTCCCAAACAATTAACCTACAAAATTTCCCCATAAAAGACAACCGCTCTGGTAACAGTGGTTGTCTTTTTGTATAAACAATGATTTGTATTTTAATTTGAGCATTTTTTTCAAAGTTCATATTTAATTCATATTTATTGGGTATTATATACCATGTCGAAGGACAATAATAATAATGTAGGTGCCCCTCTCCCAAAATAAGCACCTACACTAATCCCCAAGGTACTGCTTTGCAGTACCTTTCCCCATTTAATGAATTAATCATGAGAAAATCATGATTTTTTTGTTTCTGGTAGATTATATTTTGATTATTTATATATAATAGTATATAATATTAAAGATTTGGAGGTATAAACCATGAACAACATGATTGATAGATTAGAATCGATGGAGAGACGATATGAAGAGTTGAATCAGATGCTGATGGACCCTAGTATCGGAGAAGACATCAAGAAAATGACAGAAGTGACCAAAGAGCAAGCCAGCTTGCAAAATGCTTATGATTTATATCAGGAATACAAAAAAGTAACAACTGGCATTGAAGAAGCAAAAGAACTTGCGAAAGAAAATGATCCCGAAATTAAAGAAATGGCGAAGATGGAATTAACTGAATTGGAAGAACAATTAGTAGAGGTAGAAGAAAAACTACATTTAGAATTGATTCCGAAAGATCCGAATGATATGAAAAACGTTATTGTTGAAATTCGTGGCGCTGCAGGCGGAGATGAAGGAAATATTTTTGCAGGAGACCTTTATCGTATGTATACAAAATATGCAGAAGCACAAGGTTGGACGATTGATTTAATGGAAGCGACAGAAGCCGAAGCCGGAGGATTTAGTAATATTTCTTTCATGGTAAAAGGGGATGGCGTTTACTCAAAGTTAAAATTTGAATCAGGGTCACACCGTGTACAGCGTGTACCAAAGACAGAAACACAGGGAAGAATTCATACTTCTACAGCAACTGTATTAGTCATGCCGGAAGCAGAAGAAGTAGATGTTGATATTAATCCAAGTGATTTGCGAATCGATACTTACCGTGCTTCAGGAGCCGGAGGTCAGCATATCAACAAAACCGATTCAGCAGTGCGTATTACCCATTTGCCAACTGGAATCGTTGCTTCAAGTCAAGATGGACGTAGTCAGCATGATAATAAAGATAAAGCGATGAAAGCTTTAATCACAAGAATTTACGATAAAATGATTACAGAACAAGAACAAGCCATCGGCAGTGAAAGAAAAAGCAAAATCGGAACCGGAGATCGTGCGGAAAAAATCAGAACATACAACTATCCGCAAAACCGTGTCACCGATCATCGAATCGGATATTCTGTACAACAATTGGATCGAATTATGGAAGGACGTATTGATGATTTGATCACTGCGTTAGTCAATGAAGATCAGCGCTTGAAATTAGCCGGAGAAGAACAATAATGACAGTTAGGGAATTAATACGTCAAACGGAAAAACAACTTGAAGAACAAGGAAAAGACATCCAAGTAGCAAAAGTATGGTTTTATCACCTTGCTAATAAAGAACCTCATGAGCTTTACTTAATGATGGATGAAGAAGTCGATGAATCTATGGCGACTTCATTTCAAGATGGAATAAGTGAATATTTAAAAGGAAGACCCATACAATATATCAAGGGTGTTGAAAACTTTTTTGGACGCGATTTTATCGTGAACCAAGACGTTTTGATTCCCCGTTATGAGACCGAAGAATTAGTTGAGCATATTTTATACGCGATTGACGATTATTTTGACGATACGGATCAGATTGATTTATGTGATGTAGGAACAGGAAGCGGTGCGATTGCGGTATCATTAAAATGTGAAGAACCACGTTTAAAAGTCTGGGCAACAGATATTTCTGAGAAGGCATTGGAAACTGCTAAAACGAATGCACAAAACAATGATGCTAAGATTACCTTCATGCAAGGGGATATGGTACAGCCGTTGATCGAAGCAGGTATAAAAGTGGATATCTTTGTTTCAAATCCGCCCTATATTCCGGTTCAGCAGGAAATTGAAAGTGTAGTAAAAGACCATGAACCCCATGTTGCCTTATTTGGGGGACACGACGGACTCTATTTTTATCGTCAAATCTTCAATAGTGTAGAAGCCATTTTAAAAGATAAAGCTATTTTAGCTTTTGAAATGGGGTATGATCAAAAAGAAGACATGGAAAAGGAAGTTAAACATTATTTCCCGGATTATCCTTTTGAAATACTCAAAGATATTAACGGGAAAGATCGTATGCTGTTTATTTATAAAAATATCAGTAAGAAATAAGGTGATCACTTGTTTGGATTTATTCAAACCAAACGGTTGAGAATTCGACCATTGGAAGAAAGAGATATTTATCCTTTATATGAATATCGCCATCTTGATGAGATTAAACGTTATCAATCTTGGGACGACTATTCTATTGAAAAAGCAACGGAGTTAGTCAGACGCAATACAATGCATCCATTTACAGGCTATTTCGATTGTGGAAACTTTGCTGTTGAATACCATGGTGAATTGATTGGCGATCTTTTTATCGGAGTGAATGTCAATAATCAACAAAGCGTGAGTATCGGCTATACATTTCATCCTGCCTATCATCATATGGGATTTGCCCGTGAAGCGGTCAGTGCAATGATTGACTATTTATTTATGTATTTTAAAAAGAATGAAATTGATGCCTATGTCATGGAAGGAAATGTCGCGTCTATGCGTTTGCTCATTTCATTAGGATTTCAACTCATTGATTATGATGAGAAATACGGGGACTATTTTTTTAGATTACTAAAATGAATAGTCTTTTTCTATTTTCTTTGTTAGAATAGATAGTGGAAGGTGAAAACATGGATAAACAAACAATAAAAAATTGGATAGGTGATACATCAGAACTCTTTACAAGTACCGCAGAATTATTAGATAAAACTGCGCTTATTTTAGAAGACGAACTTTATAATGATCAGGATGGGAAGCAAATTATTGATACGATTTACCAAGTTTTAGGAGAAAACGGGGATAAGATGCAAAAATATCTTATTCACTGTGTTTGCAGTGAACTTTCTAAGACAACAATAGACCCTATGAAAATTGAAAAATGGTATGATGCTTTAATAAAGGAGTAATGAAATATGTTAGAAATTAAAAACAGCAGTGTGATGAATTTTGAAAATGCCATTCGTGGGGCACGTAATCCAATGAATAGCTGGAACCGTATGGACAGTACTTATGATGAAAAGGGACAATACATACTAGGACCTAATGATTTAAGTTTGGCGATGCGTTTAGCAAAAGCCGGGAGCGATCATCGTAAATATTTGCGTCAGGTTTTTGTTTCTGTGGATATTACAGCTCCATTATATTGGTGGAAAGAATTTGATACATATAAAGTAGGAACAGTTGCCAATTCTACTTCAACTATGCATAAAATAGCGAGCAAACGTTTTACGATTGATGATTTTTCACATGACCATATGAATGAAATGACATTAGCTTGTTTAAACCAAATTGTTGATACTTTAGAAACTTTACGTCAGCAATACTTAGAAACAAAAGATAAAATAGTTTGGTATAGCATGATTCAGTTGCTTCCGAGCAGCTATCAGCAAATGCGTACTTGCAGCATGAACTATGAAACATTAATTAATATTTATTATGCTCGAAAGAACCATAAGCTAGCAGAATGGCATACCGTTTGTGATTGGATCGAAACTTTGCCGTATGCAAAAGAATTAATTTTAATAAAAGACGAAAAATAAAACAAGAGGACACTTACGTCCTTTTTTTGCTAGGAGGGAATGAAAATGGCAGTTTGTATGAATTGTGGTAAAAAGACCGGAATGCGTAATCCGGAATATTATTTGGACTCTGATATGACCCAAGTTCTTTGTGGAGAATGCTATAAGAAATTAGCGCATTTTCAAATAAAATCAGATGAAAACGATATCCAAAAATTTGATGAAACGTTTAAGCTGATTCAAATGGAAATGGAGGAGCACACATTTAATGATGAAACAAAGACGGCAATAAATCGATACTTGCAGAAACGACGTGCGAAGATAGAACGCAATATCCTTGATGAAAAGAAAAAATATATTGATCTGAGTAATATGAATACCCATCTGCTGACAACCGGATATAATTTTGAAGGGTATGAGATCAGTGCATATTTAGGTGTCATCAGCGGGCAGTCAGCGTTAGGGTCAGGAGCGTTCAGCGGGTGGAGTGCTGCTGCAAACAATTTTTTAGGGACAGAATCCAGTTATTTTGGTAATCGTCTTATCGAAGCAAAAGAAAGTGCGACACGTGAACTGATCATCAGTTCGTTGATGAAAGGTGGAAATGCTATCATTGGCATCGATTTTGATTATATTATCATTGAAGGATTGATTACTGTTATAGCCAATGGAACAAGTGTAATAACAACAAAGAAATAAATGACAATTTCTTATAGATTCGCTATAATAAAAATGCCTTATAGATCTATGGTAGTGATCAAAAGACACTAACCTTCTAAATAAAAGGCAATATTAAAAATCGCATGGCATCCTAAGAGGAGCGATAGTGGAGGAATTGATGAAAAACAAAAAAATTTTTAGAATGGCTTTTTTAGCGATGATGATGGCTATTTTGGTCATCATGATGTGGACCCCATTAGGGTATCTTCCATTCGGGGGATTACGTATTACGACAATGCATATTCCGGTTTTGATCACGGCAATGGTATTAGGTAAAAAAGAAGGCATGATAATGGGAGCTTTATTTGGTATTAGTTCAATAGTAATGAATACATTGCAGCCCACCTTAACTTCTTTTGTGTTCTCTCCGTTTATTACGGTGGGAAATGTGAGTGGAAATGGATATAGTTTAATCATTGCTGTTTTGCCTAGAATATTGCTGGGGTGGAGCAGTGGATGGATTTATGAAAAACTTACTTCTGATAAAAACGAAACTCGCAGTATCATGCTAAGTGCATTTATAGGAACATTAAGCAATACGCTTTTGGTACTGATGGGAATCTACCTTTTCTTTGGTTCTGCTTATGCAGTGGCAAGAGGTATTGAGTATTCTGCTTTGGTTACAGTTTTGCTGACAACAATTATGACAAATGGTATTTTGGAAATCCTGTTGGCCATAGTTATTTGTTTAGCGACAGTAAAAGCACTGCAAACAAGAAAGCTGAAAGTATAATTATTCCCCGATAACATACAACGTTATCGGGGATGTTTTTATTTTATAGGCACTAACTCTATATAACCTCTTGTTCCAATCGGTTCGAGCTGAATCTTAGGCTGATCATGATCCCATTGATAATGAATCACAGCAGGATCATATTTTTCGATTGCAGATTGAACGCTTTCAATCGCCTCACAATAGTCTTCTTCGTTAAACGGTTCTCCCTGAAACATCAAATATTTAGTAGCGGGCAATTCGATGATATCCAAACCTTCAGGGATGATATCATTATAATCCAAAGAGACTTCCGCTCCTTGTACATATTGAGACGTGTTGGGTAACTGATAGTGCTCAGGCAGCCAGAGGCAAATCGGTTCCCCGTTTATTGATTTAATGCTTTGCAGAAGGCCCCAAACATCACATCCTACTTCTTCACAATAAGACCAGTAATCCTTTGCTTGGAGGCCTCTTTTGATAATGACTTTGCGAGATGGCTTATCAATGACGTGAATAAAAATATTTTTTGAATCTAACATCGGTATTCTCCTTTCGATATGTCTGAATTTAATGCCATAAGGAACGAATAAATATATCGGTATCGGATGGGCAGCGTATTCACTGGGATTACAGCCGAACTCACGCAAAAAAGCTCTCTGATAGCCATCGACGCTTTTGAAACCTAAATCAAATGCAATTTCAATAATTTTGCATGGCTGATCACGCAGTCTGATCGCAGATTTTGACAATCTTAGCTTACGAATATAGTCTGAGGGAGACAGCCCTAATTGTTTGATGAATAAGCGCCGAGAGTACCAAGGAGAAAACAAAGACACTTTGGATAAATCGGCAGGGGTAATATCTTGTTGTAAATGGGTTTCAATATAATCCTGCATACGCTGTACCGCTTCAATTTGCTCTTGCATATCCATCCCTCCTTACATTTTCTATTATAGATTCTCCCGGTAATAGTCTCTCGACCATTTTTGCCAATCGGTTTTATGATCTGACTTTATTATACGTATTAACTTTGCCAAAAGAAATAAAGTTCTTTATTTTTATTTTGATGAGGTTTAAAAAATAAAGGAGTGGTCATAATCCAAATGAGGTGAGAAACATGTTCAGAAAAATATTTTGTACCTTTTTAATTGGAATGACATTATCTAATCCGACATCTTCCAAAACTTTCAGCATTGTAGCAAATTCAAATACAAAAGAAGATATCGCAGAGATGTATCAATATAAAAATGAGATTATTAAAAGTTATCAGGAAATGATTACAGGGGTAAGCGAAGAAGAAGTTATGGAAGATTTGACCATCCTTTATCCACAGATGAATTATGTGAATAATCAATTGGTTTTAGTCATCGGTGAAGGAAAAGGAAAAAGCATCAGTGGTGAATTAAAAAAGGATTACTGTGAGGTAGAGGTAAAGCCAAAATCATTTATTGGCGGTTTGTTTGACTAGCACATCGTGTGCTTTTTTTGTTGTCTATTAATTTTGTGTTAAAATTCCCTTTTTATTTTATTTATGATATGATGTCTTAGAGGTGAAGCCGATGGAAACACAAATCAAAAAAAGAGCGGAAATAGACGCTGTTGTGACTGCTTTAAAGCAGGAAAAAGTAGTTGCTTTTCCTACGGAGACAGTCTATGGATTAGGCGTTATATATGATTCAAAAATAGCGATAGAGCGCTTGATTGAAGCAAAACAGCGGGATATGTCAAAGCGCTTTACATTGATGCTGTCAGATAAAGAAGAGCTTGACCAGTATGTTTATGTCTCCTATCGGGACCAATTGATTATAGATAAATTTATGCCGGGAGATATTACGGTTATCCTAAACAGTAAAAAAGAAAAAGGAACGATTGGCATTCGTATACCGGACGATGTGTTTGTTCGTGAATTGATACGAAAAACAGGAAAACCATTGTATGTGACGAGTGCAAATATTTCGCATCAGCCCAGTACCACAACGACAAAAGAGGTACTAAAACAGCTGAATGGTCGTATTCCGCTTATCGTAGAGGGAGAATGCGGTCATCTCCAGGCGAGCAGTGTGGTAGATTTAACTACGGATGAAATTAAACTATTAAGACAAGGAAGAATCACGATTGAAATGATTGAGGAGGAACTGAAATGAAAATAGCGATTGCATGTGATCATGGCGGATATCGCCTTAAAGAGGTATTAAAAGCAGCGATGATTGCTCAAGGATATGAGGTTATCGATTTTGGAACAAACAGTGAAGAAAGTGTGGATTATCCGGATTATGCTTACAAAGCAGCAAAAGCAGTAGCAGATAAAGAATGTGAACGTGGTGTCGTCGTTTGCGGAACAGGTATCGGGGTCAGCATTGTCGCTAACAAAGTCGATGGTATTCGTTGTGCCTTAGTACACGATTTGTTCAGTGCTAAAGCAACACGTCAACATAATGACACGAATATGATTGCCATGGGCGGACGTGTGATCGGAGAAGGATTAGCTTTAGAAATATTAAATACTTGGCTTCATACTGATTATGAGGGAGGACGTCACGATCAGCGTATCGAAAAAATGATGGCTATTGAAAAACAATAAAAACGAGAGGGGATTTAGGATGAATGACTTTAGAGATGAATTAGTATTTGAGGCAGTAGAAAAAGAATTGATGCGTCAAAGAGAAAATATTGAGCTGATCGCATCTGAAAATCTTGTATCAAAACAAATTATGGAATTAGCCGGAAGCGTATTTACAAATAAATATGCGGAAGGGTATCCGGGGAAACGTTACTATGGTGGCTGTGAAAACATGGATACGGTTGAATCTCTTGCAAAAGAGAGACTGTGTGAATTATTTGGCAGTGAATATGCCAATGTTCAGCCGCATTCAGGGGCGCAGGCAAATACCGCTGTTTATTTGGCAGTCTTAAAAAACGGAGATCGTGTATTGGGTATGTCATTAGCTGATGGCGGGCATTTAACACATGGTCATCCTCTAAATTTTTCCGGAATGAATTATGAATTTGAAAGCTATGGTGTAGACCGAGATACCGAAACAATTGATTATGAAGCCTTCAAAGAGAAAGTTTTGGCGTTTAAACCAAAGTTGATTGTTGCCGGGGCAAGTGCCTACAGCCGAGAAATCGACTTTAAAAAAATGCGTGAAGCAGCAGATGAAGTCGGAGCCATGCTGATGGTGGATATTGCACATATTGCCGCTTTAGTAGCGACAGGTTATCATCAATCACCGGTTCCTTATGCAGATTTTGTTACTTCAACGACACATAAAACATTACGCGGACCTCGTGGTGGAGTGATTATGTGTAAGCAAAAATATGCGGCAGCCATTGATAAAGCTGTATTCCCGGGAATGCAGGGTGGACCATTAATGCATATTATTGCGGCTAAAGCTGCTTGCTTTGGCGAAGCGCTAAAGCCGAGCTTCAAAGAATACGTTAAAAATGTAGTGTTGAACGCTAAAGCGTTGGAAAATTCTTTAAAAGCAGAAGGCTTCAGATTAGTTTCAGATGGAACGGATAATCATTTATTATTAATAGATGTAAATGCCAGCTGTGGGATCAGCGGTAAAAAAGCAGAACGCTTATTAGATGAAATTCATATTACGGTCAATAAAAATGCGATACCATTTGATACAGAGAAACCATTTAAAGCAAGTGGAATCCGTGTTGGCTCTCCGGCAATGACAACCAGAGGGTTTACTGAAGAAGATTTTATTGAAATTGGAAAGATCATTGCCTATCGTTTGAAAAGTGAAGAAACTGAGGAAGTAAAAGCAGAATGTATCCGTCGTGTGAAAGCGTTGACTGATAAATATCCTTTATATGAAGGATTAACTTATTTATAGAGAAAGGAGGACACCATGGCAACATTTGTTATTGAACATCCATTGATTACTCATAAATTGGCAATCATGCGTAATAAAGAGACTAAATGCAAAGATTTCGCAGAAAATCTTAAAGAAATCGCGACGCTTGCCGCTTATGAAGTGACGAAAGATTTACCAACAAAAGTGGTGGAAGTCGAAACCCCTTTAATGTCGACCTCAACAAAAATGCTGGCTAAAGATGTAATTCTGGTGCCTATTTTAAGAGCCGGATTAGGTTTCTTAGATGGAATGAAATCGGTAATTCCCAATGCTAAAGTCGGACATATTGTGATGAAACGTGATGAAGAGACTTTAGAAGCAAAGGAATACTATGCCAATTTCCCCAGTACAATCAATGAAGATATGATCATTGTTTTAGATCCGATGCTGGCAACCGGATCAAGTTTGGCAAAAGCATTAGACAGTATTAAACAAAAAGGTGCCAAACATATTAAGTTCCTATGTTTAGTGGCAGCTCCTGAGGGAATCAAGCTGATTGAACAGCTTCATCCGGATGTAGATCTTTATATCTGTGCTGTTGATGAAAAACTCAATGAACAGGGTTATATTTTGCCGGGACTTGGCGATGCAGGGGATCGTATCTTTGGAACAGAATAAGATTTGGAAGTATATCGTATTGGCACTGGGAATCGGCTGGGAAATATTCGGCGTTTTGATTCTTAGTGTCTTTATCGGTCTGGCAGTTGACCATTATTTTGGAATCAAGCCAATCGGAATATTGTTAGGAAGTGCGTTAGGAATCGTAAGCAGTTTTAAACAAATTCTGCGATTAGGAGGGAAATAAGTGAAGGAAGAAGAAGCCATTGTAAAAAAATCAATCCCCGTCTTTTTGACAGTGGCGGCAGTCACAGCAATAGTGGGTTTGTTATTTGGGGAAATATCCTATGTTCTTGGATTAGGCTTGGGGTATGGGATCAATTTAATCATTTTTAAGATTATTACGATTACTGTTGACAACATTCTTTTATTTAGAAGCAAGATTTCCGCAATGATCGTCATGTTTAGTTATCTAATTAAAATGATCGTCTATGGTTTTGGATTTTTTCTAGCTGTAAAACTCCCTTCAGTTTTTAACATATTTACTGTAACAATTGGCTATTTTATGATAAAATTGACTATATTCTATTATGATTATAGGATTAGAAAGCGAGGTGAGGGTATGTGAATACAATGCGTTTGATGTTAGCGGATATTCACATCATCATTCAGCCAGAACTTATATTTTCTTTGATCATCATGGCCGCAATCTGCCTTTTTTGCGTTTATGCGGGAAGAAAGATCAAAGCAGCGGACCCTTTGGAAAAGCCTAAAGGAGTCGTCTTAATTTGTGAAGTAGGTGTACGTACAGTGCAAGATTATATGGCATCCATTATGCCGGAAAAATTTGCGAAAAATTATTACCCCTATTTCGCATTGATGTTTGTGTACTTAGTGTGTGCCAATTTAAGTGGATTGATCGGGTTTGATTCGCCGACATCCAATTTTTCAATCACATTAGCGATCACTTTGATTACATTTACATTAATACAATACAACGCTATTAAAAAGAAAGGTGGACTGACCTACATCAAAGAATTAGTTTGGCCGCCCACCAATATTTTAGGAGCAATTTCACCGCTTATTTCATTATCTATGCGTTTATTTGGTAATATTTTAAGCGGAACCATCTTAATGGGGTTGGTGTATAGTTTTACCGGGTGGCTTTCATTCAAAATCATTCCGTTTAACTTTGTCGGACCAATCTTAGCTCCTGTACTACATGTTTATTTTGATGTATTTGCAGGATGTATTCAAACGTTAGTGTTCGTAACACTCTCATGTATTCTGATTGCTATTGAAGCAGAAGAATAAAACAAAATAAAAACAATATTGGAGGATTTAAAAAATGACAGACGTTGGATTAATCGCGATCGCTGCAGGAATCGCAGTATGTGCCGGATTAGGAACCGGTATCGGTGAAGGGATTGCCGCAAGTAAGGCAGTTGAAGCAGTAGGAAGAAACCCAGAAGCAGAAGGAAAAATTCGTACGATGATGATCTTAGGGATTGCCTTATCAGAAACAGTAGCGATTTACGGGTTATTGATCGCCTTCATCCTATTATTCGTTTATTAATCATCATTAATTAGAATAGGAGGAATAAGATGGATATCAATATAGCCGGAAAATTATTCCCGAATATCACGACATTGATCGTACAGCTATGTTCAACAGGTATCATGCTTTTAGTATTCAAGAAATACTTATGGAGCACGATCAGAGAATATATGGCTAAGCGAGCTGAAGCGATTGAAGGAAATATTACAGAAGCTCGACAAATGAATGAACAGGCGAAAGTCTTTGTACAAGAAAGCGAGCAGCAGGCACGAGAAGCTGCCAAAGAATATCGTGCGACAATTCAAAAGGCGAAAGAAGATGCGGCTAAAGTAAAAGAAGGAATCTTAGCGGAAGCAGCACAAGAAGCTAAAATAAAGATTGAACAGGCAGATCGAGAAATCGAAGCTGAAAAATTAAAAGCAAAAGAGGAAATGAAACAAGAGATCATTGAGGTTGCTTTTGAAGTTGCGGAAAAAGTAATGAATAAAGAAGTCGATGAAAAAACAAATAAAGATATGGTCGATGAATTTATCGACGATTTGGTGAACTAATGGAGTCCGTAGCACTGCGTTATGCTTCTTCCTTGTTTGAGCTGGCTCAAGAAGAAAGAAAGATCGAACGCTATGAAGCAGATTTAGCCTTAGTGAAGAATATCATTTGCTCAGATGAAGAAGTATCAAGCTTTTTTATGCATTTTAATGTGGATAAAAAAGCAAAGAAAGAAACAATCGATAAAGCTTTTGGTAACAGCATATCTGTGTATGTATTGAACTTTATCAAATTACTGATTGATAAAAACCGAATGGGTTCTCTGTCGGAGATTATTCAAGCCTATCATTCTTTGACGAATGATTATTTAGGGATTAAAGAGGGAATGCTTTATTCAAGCATGCCGATAGCTGAACAGGAAATAAAAAAACTGGAACATGTTTTATCAACAAAGATGAATAAAAAGATCGTTTTGACACCAAAGATTGATGAAAGTCTGATCGGCGGTATCAAAGTGGTGATTGGAAATCATGTGATTGATGGAACAGTCAAAAATAAAATGAGCTTATTGAAAAATGAGCTGCTTAGAAAGTAGGTGGATCGAGTGGGTCTTAGACCAGATGAAATCAGTTCAATCATAAAAGAACAAATCAAACGTTATGACGAAGTCGTTGAAACAAAAGATATCGGAAAAGTCATGACAATCGGAGACGGTGTTTCATTGATCCATGGATTAGACAATGCCATGCTGGGTGAATTGTTGGAATTCCCACATGAAGTCTATGGGATGGTTATGAATCTTGAAGAAGATTATGTAGGTGCCGTATTGCTTGGTCAAAGTGATGAGATCAAGGAAGGCGATGAAGTAAAACGTACCGGAAAGATCATTGAAGTACCGGTCGGAGATGAAATGTTAGGACGTGTTGTGAATCCATTAGGACAAGCGATTGATGGACAAGGACCAATCCTGACAAATAAAACAAGACCAATTGAAAGAGTAGCCCCAGGGGTTATGACAAGAAAGTCAGTGAGTGTCCCCCTTCAAACAGGGATCACTTCAATTGATGCGATCATTCCAATTGGACGTGGTCAGCGTGAGTTGATCATCGGCGATCGCCAAACAGGTAAAACAGCGATTGCGATCGATACAATCCTAAACCAAAAGGGTCAGGATATTTATTGTGTTTATGTTGCAATCGGGCAAAAGAATTCAACTGTTGCTCAAATCGTTGAAAAACTGCGTCAAGGCGGAGCAATGGATTATACGACCATTGTATCGGCATCTGCTTCAGAATTGGCTCCGGTACAATATATTGCCCCTTATGCAGGGTGTGCGATTGCAGAAGAGTGGCTGGATAAAGGAAAAGATGTTTTGATTGTTTACGATGACTTATCGAAACATGCCGTTGCTTATCGTACTGTGTCTTTATTATTAAAAAGACCACCGGGACGTGAAGCTTACCCAGGGGATGTATTCTATCTGCATTCAAGACTGTTGGAACGTGCCTGCCGTTTAAATGATGAAATGGGTGGAGGATCAATCACTGCCTTGCCAATCATTGAAACACAAGCCGGTGATATCTCTGCTTATATCCCGACGAATGTTATTTCGATAACAGATGGACAGATCTTCTTGCAGCAGGATTTATTTAATGCCGGATTCAGACCGGCAATTGATACCGGATTATCAGTTTCTCGTGTAGGATCGGCTGCACAGATCAAAGCAATGAAACAAGTTTCGGGATCATTGAAACTGGAATTAGCACAGTTTGCGGAAATGCAAGCCTTTGCTCAATTTGGATCAGATTTGGATAATGCAACAAAAGCAGTATTGGATCATGGTCAAAAAGTACGTGAAGTGTTAAAACAGGCACAGTATTCACCACGCAGTGTAGAAACTCAGGTCATCACGCTGTTTGCCTTAAAACATGGCTTTACTAAACAAATTCCGGTAACTAAAATTAATTTATTCATGGATGAACTGTTGGAAGAAATAGCGTCAAATCATGATGACTATATTCAGGAAATTAAAGTGGAAAAAGCCATTTCACCTGAATTAGAAGCGAAGCTAAAAGAAACTATCGGAACTTTTGCGGAAAGATTCGTAAAAACCGCCGAAAAAGAAGGATAGCGGCTTATGGCTGGAATGCAGACGATCAAGCGTCGTATTCGCTCGGTCGAATCAACTAAAAAAATCACGAAAGCGATGGAGTTAGTTGCCACTTCTAAATTAAGAAAAACAAGAAATCAATTAGATCAATTAAAGCCTTACTATAACACCGTTCGTTCAACAGTTGCAGAAATCCTAGAGTCAAGTCAGGGTCAAAGTGACAGTCCTTATTTAATGAAGAATGATGTTGATAAAACTGTTTATATCGTGATCACTTCCAGTTTAGGATTATGTGGGGGA
Organism: Beduini massiliensis; assembly: GCF_000829905.1. Lineage (GTDB taxonomy): Bacteria > Bacillota_I > Bacilli_A > Erysipelotrichales > Coprobacillaceae > Beduini > Beduini massiliensis. Next base: position 214,340 of record NZ_CDPP01000002.1, on the reverse strand, counting down.
TATAACGCCAATGTCATCAAACTGGCATTGGAAGAAATCAAAGCAGATGATTTGGTTTATACGATCGGGACAAAAGGCTATAGTTCATTAAAAAGAAGTTTCGCTTCTGTCAATGAGAGTTATATGCACGTCAATCAGACCTTGGATTTTAATGAAATCGTACGTTTGGTCAATGAGCTGAAAAACTTATACTTAGAAAAGAAAATTGGTCATATTAAAATTATTTATACAGAATTTGTTAATAATCTGCGTTACGTTCCTCATGCTGTGACATTGCTGCCAGTGACGGCTGATAAATTTGTTAAAAGCAGTCACGCAAATAAAGAAACATTATTTGAACCCAGCCCGGAAGCAGTATTGGAACAATTAATTCCAATGTATTTACAGGCAGTTATCTATGGTTATTTGGTAGAATCGATTACCAGTGAGAATGCTTCAAGAAGAACATCGATGGAAAATGCAAACGATAATGCAGAAGAATTAATTGAAGATCTATTATTAAAATACAATCAAGCAAGACAGACAGCGATTACGAATGAAATTTCAGAAATCGTTGCCGGTGCTAATGCTCAATAAAAGGAGGCGGTATGATGTCTGAAAAAAATATTGGAAAAGTCGTTCGTGCCGTTGGACCCGTTGTCGATGTGCAGTTTGAAGCAAATCATTTGCCTTTGCTTAATACTGCCATTGAGATCATGAATGGACAAGACCAACTTGTTGTCGAAGTTGCTAGCCATATCGGTGAAGATATTGTTAGATGTATTGCCATGGGTCCGACAGACGGACTCACCAGAGGAATCGATGCTCTTGACACAGGGGCGCCGATCCGTGTACCGGTTGGCGATAAAACATTAGGACGTATGTTCAATGTTTTAGGACAGCCGATTGATGATCAGGAATTTGATAGAGATGGTGTCAAGATGATGCCGATCCACCGTCAGGCTCCTGACTATTCACAACAAAGAACGGAAACAGAAATCCTTGAAACAGGGATTAAAGTTATTGACTTGATTTGTCCCTTTATCAAAGGGGGAAAAATCGGATTATTCGGTGGTGCCGGTGTAGGTAAGACGGTATTAATCCAGGAATTCATCAACAACATCGCAACAGAACACGGTGGATTATCTGTGTTTGCCGGTGTTGGTGAACGTTCACGTGAAGGAAATGACCTTTACTATGAAATGAAAGAAAGCGGTGTTTTAAATAAAACAACTTTAGTGTTCGGACAAATGAACGAACCACCTGGATCTCGTTTAAGAGTAGCGTTAACAGGTTTGACAATGGCAGAACATTTCCGTGATGAAGAGGGACAAGATGTCTTATTGTTCATCGATAATATCTTCCGTTTTACTCAAGCCGGTTCTGAGGTATCTGCCTTATTAGGACGTGTACCTTCACAAGCCGGATATCAGCCTACTTTAGCGACGGAGATGGGACAGCTGCAGGAACGTATTACGTCAACTAAAAAAGGATCAATCACTTCAGTACAAGCCGTGTATGTGCCAGCCGATGACTTAACAGACCCGGCTCCGGCAACAACCTTTGCTCACTTAGACGCTAAAGTTGTATTGGATCGTTCGATTGCTGCGTTAGGAATCTATCCCGCAGTAGATCCATTGAACTCATCATCACGTGCGCTCGATCCGCTGGTTGTAGGAAAAGAACATTATGAAGTAGCACATGGCGTACAGCAAATCTTGCAGCGTTTCCAAGAGCTGCAGGATATTATCGCCATTTTAGGGATGGATGAATTAGGTGAAGAAGATAAATTAACGGTTGCACGTGCTCGACGTGTACGTAACTATTTGTCACAGCCATTTACCGTTGCCAGTCAGTTTACCGGAATGGAAGGTAAATATGTACATGTTGACGATACCATTAAAGGCTTCAAAGAAATCCTTGAAGGTAAGTGGGATCATTTACCGGAACAGGCATTCCATAACGTAGGATCTATCGAAGAAGCTGTCGCTAAAGCTGAAACATTAGAATAGAGGTGCAATGATGAGTACCTTTCATTTAAAAATCGTAACTCCGAGTGGTGTTTACGCAGAAAAAGATGTGAATATCTTAAACATTCGAACGACCGGAGGACAAATGGGCATCTTAGCACATCATTTGCCTTTAGCCAGTGCTATTGAAATTTCGGAAATGAACTTCGTAGAAAATAATCAAAGAACTTTCTATGCTATTGGCGGTGGTTTTGTATATGTCGGAAATGATGAAACGACAATCATAGCCAATTCGATCGAAAGTCAAGAAGAAATTAACTTAGCACGTGCTAAACAAGCAAAGGAACGTGCAGAAAAACGTTTGCAGAGTCAAGACGGCGATGTTATTCGTGCTGAGATTGCTTTAAGAAAAGCTCTGAATCGTATTCACGTCAAAAACTTATAAAATTATCCCAATGGGGGATAATTTTTTTATAAAACGAAAGAAAGGAGGAATAATGATGGTATATTCAATCATAAAATTAGTGACGTATATAGGAAGTGTAATGGTGAGTTTCTATGCTTTAAGCTGTATAGACTTTGCTCGTTTTCTAAAAAAGAATAAAGCAAGAGAGTTTAACACCCTCTTTATCTTAATGTGTTTTGCTTTAGCTTATTTAGTCGCTTCATTTATACTCGAATTTATGACAATAAGAATCGGGTGATGATTTGAAAAAGATATTTATGAGATTAGGAGCGTTAGCTTTGTTGTTTGCATGGATTAATTATTCCTTATATTTAAAGCCAGATAAATCCCATGCTAAAGAACCGGATATTCAACAATTAAGTGACAGCAATGATAAAACTGCTCTTCCTAGTGAGTACCAAGTTGAAGTTACTCAAAAGGACGGAAGTGTTCAATATTTAGCATTAGATGATTATTTAGTAGGGGTTGTCGCCGGAGAGATGCCTTTGTCATTTGAAGATGAAGCTTTAAAAGCCCAAACAGTTGCCAGTCGTACTTTTGCTTTTTCAAGAGGACTAAAGGTAGATACAACGACGAATACGCAGGTCTATTTAACGGTTGAACAGATGAAGAATAATTGGAAAGATGAATTTGAACAAAAATATGAACGCTTAAAAAATATCGTAAGTTCTACTCATAATGTAGTGATGAAATACAATAATAATTATATCTCTGCTTTGTTTTTTTCAAGTTCAAATGGGAAAACAGAAAACAGTGAAGATTATTTTGCTTCCAGCAGTGTTCCTTATTTACGCTCAGTAGACAGTACATGGGAATTATCTATTTGTCCCAATATTGAACGTACAATGAGTTTTACCGCTGAACAAATGAAAGCGGCGTTCAATCAGGATATTGAAGATATTCATATCGTCTCTCATTATGACAGCGGACGCGTAAAAGAAGTCAGCGTCAATGATCAAATATACAGTGGCAGGGAAATAAGAGAGTTGCTGAATTTAGCTTCAACGGATTTTAAAATCAGTTATGATGGCGATCAGTATACATTTAATACGGTTGGATTCGGTCATGGGGTAGGAATGAGTCAGTACGGTGCCAACGGAATGGCAATGAATGGCTACGATTATGAGGAAATCCTTGCTTACTATTATCAAAACGTGGAAATTTGTAAATTGTAGAATAAATTTATTCATAATGGAAATACTGTTTATGAGGTGAAATTATGAATAAAAAAACATATAAAATTGGTTTATTGTTTTGTTTATCTGTCTTTGTTTTCTTAACGGGATTAGTGGTTTATGAAAAATTTAATGAAAATAACCGAGATATCCCCGTTGTTTCCATGAATCCTACACCAACGGAAACAGAAACAAAAACAGAGGAAAAAATCGCTAAACCATATGCAGGTGAAGTACAAGTAGCAAGAAGTTTCTATGACCAAAGCGACGATGCTGAAAAACAAGGGAAATCTTTAGTGCTATTTGAAGGTGTTTATCGTCCTAATCAAGGTGCCGATTTTACAAGCAATAATAAAGCATTTGAAGTATTAGCAAGTTTAAGCGGAACCGTAACAAGCAAAAAAGAAGATCCGATCTTTGGATTATGTGTATCCATCGAAAGTGATAACGGTGTCACGATTACTTATCAAAGTATGTCAGAAGTAACGGTAGAACTTAACGCTAAAGTAAAACAAGGCGATGTGTTAGGTAAGACAGGAGAAAATCTTTACGAAGCGGATCTTGGGAATCATTTACACATGATTGTGGAAAAGAACGGCAATGTTTTAAATCCGGAAAAATGCTTTGATAAGACAACAAAAGAATTATAAGCAAAGAAGAGTTAGAAAATTAGTTTCTAACTTTTTTTATTGAATTATGATATAGTGAATAAGAGGTGGTCAAGGTGAAATTTATTATTATTCAATTATTAAATATTATTAATACAAGCAGTGAAAATGAAACGGATCATATTCTTGCTGAATATATGCTGCATCATCTAAAAGAGATGCAAGACATGACCATTTATCAGATTTCGGATCAATGCTATGTGTCTACTGCCACTATTTCACGTTTTGTCAGGCATTTAGGATATAAAAACTTTAATCAGCTGCGAGACAATTTGGAATGGTCAAATCAATTTAAAGAAATATTTTATTACATGCCGGAAATGAATAATCTTATTGATTATAAAGAAAAGGTCAAAGATTCCCTTGATCATTCTGCTGATCTTTTAGATGAAAGACAGTTAAGCCGAATACTCTCTTTTATTCATTCAGCCAATATAATCAGTATTAATGCTGTATCGGTCACTCACGCAATTGCCTTTCAGCTGCAGTTGTTTTTAATGGAATTGAATAAACAAGTCTATTCTTATACGCACATTAAACAACAAATAGATCTCATCAGATCCTTAAAACAGGGAGATTTAATTATCATCTTATCTGTGCGGGGCAACTTTCTTCAAGAAATCATCAGTGAACTAAAAGAAGCAAAAGCAAGGCATGTTAAAATTGTATTATTGACTTTGACAAAAGATATAAAATTTGCGGAATATATAGATGAAATCTTAGTTTGCGGAGACCATGAAGATTATGAGTATGGATATTATATATTTTTAATGTTTATTCACTATTTATCTTCTTGTTATCAAAAGAAATATCCGAACTTATCTTAAGCAGTTTCATATTTTGAAACTGCTTTCTTTTATTGTTAAGAACTTTTTCTTGATTCTGTTATACTAAGAGAAGAAGCAGTATAATGGATTAAAAATTTTTATGGGGTGGTATCATTTTGGCAAGTGAGGCTGAAGAATACGAAGAAACCCGAGAAATAAGCAGTGTGGACCAGTGAGAAAAGTGTGGTTTGTGTATATTGGTGAACTGGAATAATCGGTTCAAACAAATAGAATGCCTATCTATTCTTGATTGGAATCCATTATGATTTTAGATGAAAGAGGTAAAATAAATGATTAAGATTTTAATTAGCTGCGGAGCAGGAATGTCATCAAGTTTTTTATGTCAGAAATTACAGAAAGCATGCAAGGAAGCAGGATTGGAAAACGAATATTCATTTGATTTTTTTCCTATTAATGTTGCTGGGATAGCAGATGGAGCAAAAAAAGTGGAGGAATATGATGTTACGATGGTGTGTCCTCATCTTCGCTTATGGATCAAAGAATTAGTAGAGAAAAAGTCTCCCAATAAACCTATTTATGTCTTGCCTCCACAGATGTATGGCACCATGATTTTTGAAGAAGTCATTGCCGATGCTGAAGATATTATAAAAGGTTTCAAAGAAAGCGGACTCAATCCTTATCATTTTCCCGGCGAAGATCAAGTTTTAAAAATCAGAAGAAAATGTGCTTATCGCAACATCAAAAAATAAACTCTGTGGGATCAGAGTTTTTTTACTGTATTTGTGAATGAACCTTAATAAAAGAATTATACTAAAGTAGTATTTAATACTATCTATCAAATGAATCTTTAGTGTATGAACAAAAAATGATTCTTTTTATTATTCTTATTGCTAGATTATTAGATATGGTATATGATATAATACTGTAGAAATAGGTTCATAGGAGGAAAAAATCATGGGATTTTCAAAAGAAATTGGTATCGATTTAGGTACTGCAAATATATTAATCTATGTTAAAGGCGAAGGAATCGTCGTTAATGAACCTTCAGTTGTGGCAATGGATGCTGAAACACATAAGGCATTGGCAGTTGGAGCTGAAGCAAAAGAAATGTTAGGAAAAACACCGGGACGTGTACAAGCTATTCGTCCTTTAAAAGACGGGGTTATTGCCGACTTCCAAGTAACTGAAATCTTGATCACTCATTTTATCAATAAATTAAATTTAAAAGGTGTTTTCTCAAGACCGACAATCTTGATCTGCTGTCCTTCTAATATTACTTCTATTGAAAAAAGTGCAATTAAAGATGTTGCTGAACGTTGTGGCGCTAAACGTGTATTTATCGAAGAAGAACCAAAAGTAGCGGCAATTGGAGCAGGATTGGATATTTCAAGACCAGCCGGACATATGGTAATTGATATCGGTGGGGGAACTACAGATGTTGCTGTCTTATCTTTAGGCGATATCGTAACAAGTACCTCTTTAAAAATTGCGGGAGACCGTATGGATGAAGAAATTATTCATTATTTAAAAGATAAGTATAAATTATTAATCGGTGATCGTACAGCAGAACAAATCAAAATTGAAATCGGAACTGCTGTAAGAGGCGGAAGAGAAGATAAAGTTATGGAAGTCAGAGGACGTGACTTAGTAACCGGACTTCCTCATACTGTCGAAATCAGTGCCGATGAAACTGAACTGGCATTAAGAGAAAATTGTAATACTATCGTTGCTGCTGCAAAATCAGTATTGGAAAAAACACCGCCTGAATTGGCAGCGGATATCGTTAGCCGTGGTATTTTCCTAACCGGTGGTGGAGCATTGCTTCATGGACTAGATGCGTTATTGGAAAAAGAATTAAATGTACCGGTATTCGTAGCAGACAATGCTTTAGATTGTGTTGCTGAAGGATGCGGCGTTATGTTAAATAATTTACATTACGTAAAATAATCTGTAAGACTGGGGGAGAGTATTCCCCTTTTTTTATTTTCGATTATTTCACATTGTTCACGATAAAATATATGGTATAATGACATACAGTAGGAGGCATGAGAATGAAAATTGAAATCATATTATCATTTATAGTGGCAATGATCCTCAGTGCACTCCTCGTTCCTATTGTAAAGATCGTAGGAGATAAACTTAATATCATCGCTTTACAAAATGAAAGAACAATTCATAATGGACGAATCGTGAGAATCGGCGGTTATGCCATATATATCAGTTTTATTGTTTGTGCTTATATATTCTTAAAAACCGATGTGCAGATTAATTCGATTTTATTTTCAAGTTTTCTTGTCTTTATCATCGGATTGTATGATGACATTCATGATGTCAGTCCTAAAGTTAAGTTATTCGTAGAAATTATTGCCGCATCGATCATTATTTTTTATGGAAAGATCATGCTGAGAGGAATTACGATTCCATATCTTCCCGGCGATATATGCGAATGGATTTCGATAGGGATTACGTATCTATGGATTATCGGCATAACCAATGCTATCAATTTAATTGATGGACTTGATGGATTATCCTCAGGGATTTCAACGATTGTGTTAGTCACATTATCTCTTACCAGCTTACATTTCGGGAGAACTGATATTGCCGCTCTTTCATTATTGTTGGCAGGAGCAACAGTTGGTTTTCTCTTCTATAATTTTCATCCTGCCTCTATTTTCATGGGGGATAACGGTGCCTTGTTTTTAGGCTTTATGATCTCAGTTATTTCACTGTTAGGGTTTGGATATAAGAGTTCTGCCTTTTTTACATTAGGAGCGCCAATTATCGTCTTAGCTGTTCCGATTATGGATACAATCATGGCAATATTGAGGCGTAAGCTAAGGAAGAAGAAATTTTCTGATGCAGATCGTGAACACTTGCATCATCAATTAATGTTTAACTTAAATTTAGGACAAAAAAAGAGTGTGTTGATATTATACGGTGCGACTGTTTTATTTTCACTTTCATCTTACATTTACCTATTTGATAAAAAAGCTGCGATTGCTTTATTCGTTGTACTAGTTGTCGCCTTTGAGTTATTTGTAGAGTATACACAGATGATCAGCCGTCGTTATCGTCCGTTATTAACCATCATTAACCTCTTTGTTCATAGTGATAAATTGCCGGTCTTAAGTGAACCGGAACCTGATGTTCATACTTTAAAAGATTTATCTACACAGATTAATGAAGAAAATAAGCAGCAGATCGATTATTATCGTCGACGTGCCAGAGCATATGAAAGGACTAAACGAATCATGAAAAAAGATAAAAAATCAAAGTTAAAGTTGCAAATTCTTATTGTTTCCATTTTAAGTGTTTGTGTCGTATTCGGAGTAGTAGCAGTGATGTATCTTAAAAATCAAGGAGAAAGCAATCCGCCAACTGTTCAGCAGCCTGTAGATGATGGATTAAATTATACATTATCAACGAACCCTACGGATAAAATGAAGGAAATATTTGAACAATTGGAAGCGGCTAACCAATCAGGAGATCAGGAAAAAGAAATGACCTATGCTGCCGCTTATTTTGCGACTGATTTCTTTACCTGGTCAAATAAGACAAAACGTGAAGACATTGGCGGATTGAATTATGTTTGGCCGGATTCTCGTCAGGACTTTGCTTCCTTTGCTTTGCGTGACTATTATGCAAACTTTACAGATTACGCAAATAAATATGGAATCAGTTTGCTTCCGGAAGTAGATAACTATGTCATCAATGGTGTTTCAGAATCTGAATTTCGCTTGGAAAGTGAAGAAGATAAAGATAAACCATGCTTTGATATCAGTATCGATATTACCTACAAGCAAGTGAGCGGTGGTATGCCGACATCGTCGTTAAAGAGTTCTATGGTGATTACTGTCGTGAAAGATACGGAATTGTATTATGTTGTCGGAATCGATTATAAAGAAGCTTAATCGCTTCTTTTTTTGCCCTTTAAATGGTTGAAATTTAAAAATAGATATGGTATTATGACAATGCTAGTAAATCAAGAAATTCACATGAGTTTTAATTAGTATTTAGGAGGATCGATCATGTTAGATATATTAATGGTAGTCGTATGTATTGCAATTATTGTATTATCTCTATTGCAAAGCGGGAAATCTGAGGGAATCGTCAGCGCTTTGACCGGACAAAGTTCGGCATTATTCGCACAAACTAAAGAAAGAGGATCAGAGTTAGTTTTAACAAGATTAACAGTTGGGTTCGGTATTGCTTTCTTTGTGTTGGCAGTATTAATCCAAATGGGGTAAACAATAGGACAATACAGTCCTATTTTTTTTTGAAGGAGGGATGTTATGGAAAAGCAAATATTAGATTGGTTGGCAGCAGAGGATTATTTAGGAATGGATGTAGACGAACTAGCTACAGCATTAGGATTTGATACAACGGATAAATTTAAAGAACTGGTAAAATGCTTAGTAAAGTTGGAGGATGAAAAAGCGATTGTCAGAGGCATTGGGGATCGTTATTTTTTACCTGATCGTACCGGTATTATAATTGGAACCGTTCAGTTAAATCCTCGTGGTTTTGGGTTCATACGAGTGGGAGACGATTTGGATGATGTTTACGTCGGTGAAAAAAATCTGCATGGTGCTTTAAATAATGATAAAGTTAAAATTAAGATTGATGGAAAGCAAAGAGGGTCTTCGTTAGAAGGAGAAGTCATTGAAATCATTGAAAGAGGACAAAAGCAAGTTGTTGGATTAGTGAAGCAGATACATGGAAAATTCTATGTGTCTGTAGATGATAATAAATTTGGGTCTTTAGTTCTGTTGAGTGGAAACCGCAAAGGAGCTATGGAAGGTCATAAAGTAGTCGCAAAAATTACAAGTTTTGAACAGCCCATCATGGGAGAAGTGGTGCAGATTTTAGGTCACCGTAATGATCCCGGAGTGGATATTCTTTCTGTGGTGGCACGCTATGATTTAGCGACAGAATTTAATGAGGAAGTGATGGCAGAATTAGAACACATTCCGGATGTTGTCGCGGCTAAAGACAAAGAGGGGCGTGTGGACTTACGTGATGAATTAATTGTCACCATTGACGGAGATGATGCGAAAGATTTAGATGATGCAATTAGCTTGAAACGACTTAAAAACGGGAACTATCAGTTAGGGGTACATATTGCGGATGTATCGCATTATGTAAAAGAAGGAAGTCAGATTGATAAAGAAGCAGTCAGCAGAGGAACCTCGGTTTATTTAGTTGACCGCGTCATTCCTATGCTTCCACATAAACTTTCTAACGGAATCTGCTCATTAAACCCGCACGTTGATCGACTGACTATTTCTTGTATCATGGAGATCAATTCGGCAGGAGATGTAGTGGATCATCAAATCTTGCCAACGATGATTCATTCTACAGAAAGAATGACCTATAATAATGTGAATAAAATATTAGACGGAGATAAGGCTACTACAAAACGTTATGAAGATATTCATAAGTTATTCTTCCAAATGGAGAAACTGGCTATTATTTTAAGAAGTAAACGTAATAAAAAAGGGGCTATTGACTTTGATGTCGATGAAGCGAAGGTCATTGTTGATAAAAAGGGAAAACCAACAGATGTTGTGTTAAGAACCAGAGGCATCAGTGAACGTATTATAGAAGAGTTTATGCTGGTTGCCAACGAAACCGTAGCAGAACATTTCTTTTGGCTGCAAGTACCGTTTATTTATCGTGTACATGAGCACCCTAAGAAAAAGAAATTATTGAACTTCGCTACAATAGCCAGCGTTTTAGGCTATAAGATCAAAGGATCACTGGATCATGTTTATCCAAGAGAATTGAGTTCGCTGATTGAATCAGCAAAAGGGAAGCCGGAGCATAGCGTTATTTCAACATTGCTGTTAAGATGTATGCAAAAGGCACGCTATGATGCGCAATGTTTAGGGCATTATGGGTTAGCAGACGAATACTATACACATTTTACTTCACCCATCAGACGTTATCCGGATTTATTAGTACACCGTTTAATCAGAACATATGTGTTTGATCAAAAATTAGACGGTCAGACGATTCAGCATTTTAGTGAAGTGGTACCACAGTTAGCGGAAAGTTCATCGAATTGTGAGATTGATGCGGTAAACTGTGAGCGTGATGTCATGGATATGAAAATGGCAGAATATATGCAAAGCCGTATCGGTCAGGAGTATGACGGAATCGTTTCTTCGGTGACTGCTTTCGGATTATTTGTGGAATTGCCTAATACAATTGACGGTTTGGTGCATATCTCGACCTTGAAAGATGATTATTATCATTATGATGCCCAATATCTTCAGTTAGTTGGAGAAAGAACCGGAAACACTTATCGTATGTCAGATCGTGTACGTATTAAAGTAATTAATGCTTCTAAGCTGGATGGTCAGATTGATTTTGAGATTATCGATAGTAAAAAGAAAAAACGAAAACCTAAAGAAGAACCTGTTCATCGCAGGAATGGGGATAAAAAAAGGACATCTGCCTCACGTAATTTATTTTCTCGTTCAAAGCGACCAAACAATAAAGGCAGAAGCAGGAGGGGATCAAAATGAAAATCTTAGCTCAAAATAAAAAGGCTTATCATGATTATTTCATTGAAGATACTTTTGAAGCAGGAATTGTTTTACAGGGAACGGAAATTAAATCTGTTCGCAAAGGGAGTGCGAATTTAAAAGATAGTTTTATTCGTATTAAGAATGATGAAGCCTTTTTAGAAAATATGCATATAGCCCCTTATGAACAAGGAAATATCTTTAACCATGAACCTTTACGTACAAGAAAACTTCTATTGCATAAAAAAGAAATTGTTAAATTGGCAAAAGAAGTTAAAGAGGGTGGATATACGATTGTACCTACTAAGCTTTATTTTGGTAAGGGAAGTAAAGTGAAAGTGGAGATTGCTTTGGCAAAAGGGAAGAAATTATTTGATAAACGTCAGTCGTTAAAAGAAAAAGATGCGAAAAGAGATATTGAAAAAGCTTTAAAGAACATTTATTGATTTCGTTTCAATGAATGTGCTATAATTCATATGCGGTTATCCGCATACATGGGGTCGTCTTGGATTCGACAGGGACAAGTCTGACTTTAGCTGCAGTCGGCGGCACACGTTACGTGCACAAACAAATAACTGGAAACAGAACAAATTATTCATTTGCCTAATTAAGTCGACATAGACTTTGGCATGCTACTGCTGGATTTACTCATAATTTAGCAGCTAGTATCATAACTTATGAGTTAAGAAAAAGGATTGCCTAGCTCCTTTTTACGAAAATCAATAGGATCGCTGAGTGAAAGATTGCTTATTGATCGTAGCTTAGTTAAACTCATTCAATAAGATAAACTGTAGACGCTTTAGAGGGACTGTTTTTGGACGCGGGTTCGATTCCCGCCGGCTCCACCTGAGCTATTAAGTTATTAATGGTTGAGGTGAAGGCGAAAGGAAAAGTAAGGATTAATTTATACATCTTTATAAAAATAATAACTTATAAGTATTTATTATTTGTGATAAATTTATACTAATTTAAGTTAATAAAGATTGGAGAGGATTAATATGGCAACTTTAAAAAGTCTTATTGAAGGAGCTTATGGACAAAGGAAGCCACAGCAGTTGTTAGCTTTAAGAAGAGATGTTTGTGATGAAATTGAAAAATTACAACAAGAGGGGAAGTGTCCAGTTGAATTGTGGAAAGCAATGACAGAGTTTGATAGTGATAATAAAACAGCAGTAGTTGTAATTGCAGAAGCCATTATGCAACTAGTAGATTATATTGATAGCCATGAAGACGAAATACCACAATCTATTATGGATATCATTAATGATTATAAAAATCATATAGATAAGAATTCAGAGAGTGTAATATAAATGGTGTAAGTTAAGAACGTATGTCTTAACTTATGCTTTTTTTATTTACATGATAAAATAATAAAAAGGCGTTGAACGCAAAATAGCAGGAGTAAAAAGAGACTCCCAACTGTAACATTGGCATAAAAAATCATTGAGCAATTTCATACGTAGCAACACAAGATGCCTATTAGGATTTAAAAACTTTTTCATTGAACTTCTCCTGTATATAAAAATAAAGGATTCATACAAATGATTTAATAAAATCCTATAGGAATATATCTATCTTCATATATTATATTTATAGATATATCTTTCCTAAATTTTTTTCTATAATATTGCGCAACTGATTGAATAACAGGTGATCTTTATCGCTTTGCCGGCGCACTTCGCAAATATACATTTTTAATTCAGGAGTAGGGATACCTACAGTGTGTGAATGATTTTGAATAGGGTCGGATGAGGGTAAGCCAATAGAAAAGGCATCAGTTTCACAAATAATCTTCTTTCTTAAAGAATGATGATCTACTTCGATGATTTTGTGTGGATTAATATATTGTTGGTATTCTTCGTAAGCATTCGGACGTTGATTCACAAAATCGACAAATGGATAGTTCCATAAACCTTCTTTAGAAAAATTTTCTAATAGGGGGTGATTTTTCCTAAGTTCGATTTGACAAGTTGATTCTATTATTTGATATAATTTTAAATGATGTGACTCACTGTATTTTTCAATTTCCAGTTTCATAGATTTAGGAATAATAAAATAAGCTATATCAATAATTTGGTTATAGACATTTTCCAGAGATTCCCATACAGCACAATTTACAATAGTAATGTTTATTTCATCTTGAAAAGACTGTTGTTTTAATAAATAATAGATAGGCGACAATGCATAATCTCCATTACCAATAGAGATTTTAAACGCTATTTTTTGATGATCTAAGTTAAGGTTCATTAATTTTTCCTTTTCTTTCACCATATTATGTGCAATCAGTAAGACTTGTTTGCCTTTATCTGTAAAATGAACTCCTTGATGATTTCTGTAAATTACAGGATAGCCAAGTTCATTTTCAAATGTTTTAATAACATTGCTTAAATTCGGCTGAGAAACAAATAAATTATTTGCCGCTTTGTTTAAAGAACCATATTTTTCTATTGCAATTAAATATTCAAAGACTTCTAATTTCATAATTAACCTCCTTATCTAAATTATAATATTTATTGATTGTTTTTACCAGTAAGATATAACTTGGAGTTATAGTATTATGAATTATATATATTTCTCAACAGAAAATTAATTATCTAAAATATTGTTGAGGAGGGAATTTTATGAATACTTTAAAACTATCAATGTTATCATCTATAGATTTAGCTAAAGGAAAACCGTTAAAAGTTATTATTTTTTTTGCACTGCCATTGATTATTGCCAATTTATTTCAGACATTATATACAACGGTGGATACCATCATTGTAGGAAAATATGTCAGCACTTTGGCTTTAGCTTCGGTTGGAGCAACTACGCCAGTCATTGATTTATTATTAGGATTAGCTATAGGTTTATCTAGTGGTCTGTCTATTGTAATTGCTCAAAAAGTTGGAGCAAATGATTCCAGGGCAACAAAGAGGGCCATTGTGAATGGTTTTTATTTAATAGCATTTACAGGAATTTCTGTTATGATTGCAGGGTTATTATTAAATCATTCTTTGTTTAAAATCATTAATGTTTCAGATGAATTAATGTCGGGAGCATTAACTTATTCTACTATTATATTTATAGGATCTATTTTTGCTTCAATTTATAATTATGAGTCAGCTATTTTAAGGGCTCATGGCAATAGTGTTGTTCCCTTACTATTTCTCATTTTATCAGCTCTTTTAAATATTATATTAGATTTAATTTTTGTTATTGTTTGTCAAATGGGAATTGCCGGTGTAGCTTTAGCAACCGTTTTTTCAGAATTGATTTGTTGTATTCTATGTTTTATCTATATGAAAAAGAAATTAGATATTTTAGTATTCGAAAAAGACGATTATGCAATTCGCCTTGATTATATAAAAGAACAAATTAAAATTGGGTTACCCATGGCTTTCTTTCAATCGTTATTAGCTATTAGTTTTTTAGTTGTACAATCAGCTTTGAATACGTTAGGAAGTTATGAGGTTGCTGCTTATACTGCAGCCTATAAAATGGATTCCTTGATGATGCAAACGTTATCAGGATTTGGGACTGCGATTTCAACATTCTCTGCGCAAAATTATGGAAATAATTCGTTTGACCGTATTCGTCAAGGAGCAAAATCGATGCTAAAAATTACAGTTATCTTGAGCCTAATAGTAATGGTTTTTGCTCAACTTTTTAGTCGTCAGTTTATGACATTATTTGTCAATGAAAGTGAAGTAGATGTAATTCGCTTAGGTGTACAATATATTTCATTTACCTCTTGTTGTTACTTTATTTTAGGTGTGAA
This sequence comes from Beduini massiliensis, assembly GCF_000829905.1. Lineage (GTDB taxonomy): Bacteria > Bacillota_I > Bacilli_A > Erysipelotrichales > Coprobacillaceae > Beduini > Beduini massiliensis. Next base: position 199,004 of record NZ_CDPP01000002.1, on the reverse strand, counting down.
TTTTATTGTTCGTTTTGTGCTGACAGGAATAGGACAGTCTTCAATTCCTTTAGGTGTGGGTGTATTAGAAGTTATAGTGAGATGTTTGGGAACTTATTTTCTTGTTTATCCATTAGGATTTACGGGGATGATCTATATCAATCCATTATGTTGGGGCACTTCAACTTTACTAATTGTATGTGTATACCCAATTCTTTTAAATAAAACATTTAAGAAAAAAATGAAAAAAGCGCAATAATTGAATCTGCCTAAAGAATATAAATATTATTATCTTTAGGCATTTATATTAAAAATATTTTTATGAATTTATTTTTAGGTCTAATAGAATCTATTGTAGTAATATATTGTTATGAAAGTTTAAACAGTATTAAAGGAATATATTTATTTAAGTTAAGAAAAGATAAGTAATAAGTACGATATTTAAGGGAATAGAGCTATTACTACAGATATCATCCGTTATAGATGTATATCCCGTTTGATAAATAGTTTTTTATTTCTTATAACTTAATATATAAATCATCTTTCTTTGGAATTGATTGGTGATATGGATTTTCTATGATAAAATAAAACTAGAAATATTTTAAAGCTTTGAAATTATTTAAAAAAGGTGAATTTATAAGATATTTTAAACCCAATATAATGAATTAAATTTGGCTTAAGGAGGAATTTTATGTATAAGTTAAATTATAATAATGATCGAAATAAAGAACAATTGGATATCGCCTTAGGATTGTTCATGAATAAAAAAAGAATAAAGAAATTAAAAAAGATTCCGAAAGCATCTTCAAATTTCAAAACACTTCTTTTACAATCCACTTTATTTTTTATATTTGCTCTTATTTTTTATTCTTTGCAATCCCCTGATGATCATGGTTTTACAGTGATAATGCAAGTGATCTGTATAATATTAGGCATCGTTTGGTTGTTTTTAGCTTTAGTCAATTATTATATTATAGCGACTTCTTTTAAACGCGTGAAGTATGCAGAGGATACACTCACCCTTATCATTGATGAAGAATACATCATGGATTGTAATGTAAAGTACTATTGGGATAATCTTCTTTACTGTGTTACTGTAAAGGATATTATTGTGTTAATCTTTAAAAAGAGTTCCATCTATATTCCGTTTAACGATGAGCATCTAGAGATATTAAAAGAAGTTATAAATGATGAAAGCTGCTTTTATAATATGAAAAACAAATAAATGCCTATAATAATTACTTAGTAAAATTAAAGAAATAAAGTGTATAGGAGGGATGATGATGTTCAATCTATTTAATATAAATGTCGGCATAGGTATAGGAATAGCAGTGCTTTTATTTGTCGTTTTGTATTTTGTTGTAAAGTTGGCGGTTAAAAGCGGAATAAAACAAGCCTATCGTGAATTAAAAGATGATGGAAGTTTAAAATAGAAAATGATGTAATTTTAGTCATTTCATTATTTTTAGGTATTTATTAGAGACAGCGATTATTATATTATTTGCTTGTATAAAATAAAAAGAGGATCTGAAATGGAAATAACAAAAGAAATCTTAAGCAGTATTTTAGATGCATACGTTTATGAAATTGTGTTTGTTGATCGAGAACATATTGTTCGCTATATGAATAAAACAGCTATGCAAAGATATGGTGACAGAGTTCAAATAGGGAATAGTCTTTTCAACTGCCATAACGAAAATTCAAAGATAAAGATTGAAGAATTTTTAAAACGAGCAGATGCCGGTGAAGAGGAGATGTTTGAACTTCTTAATGGTAAAACGGGCGAAAGAGAATTCTTTGTACCGGTAAGAGATAAGTTAGGTAAAGTGATTGGTTATTTTGAAAGACATGAAATGCCTTGGGATCAAGAAGAGCCGCAATTATCGGTATTTGAATATTGGAAACACCGAAAATAAATCAGTACAAAACCATTGTTTTATCTTGGTTCTGAAAAAATCAGATCAAGGTACTTTTTTTGTAAAAAGAAAACTACCCCATCGGATAATCTCATCTTAAAATCCAGAGTAACTTGAGATTTTATAATACCATATGTCTTGCATTCCAGATATACGAGACGACTTCCATCTCCTCCTTTACCTCATTATGACATTGATTAAAACTAAATCAATCACGGTTAATCAATATGAGAGATTCACTAAAGAAGCATAGATTGTAATTAAGAAAGATCTATAGTAAAATTAAATAAAGAAGATACATAAAAACAAAGAATAAGGAGGGAAATTTTATGAACTATTGTGAAAAATGTCACCATCTAAATCATAATGAAGAATGCAGTTATTGTGGAAATAAAAAATTAAGAAGTATAACCGATGGAGATGTATGTTTTCTTATAGAAAAACCAATGATTTGGGCAGAAATGTTGAAAGAAAAGTTAGATAACGCAGAGATCCCTTTTGAATGTGTAGGAGGAATGGGAGCGGCAATGGCAATAAAAGCAGGCCCATATTTGGAGAATTATCAATTTTATGTACCTTATATTCATTACTCAAAAGCAAAAATTATTATTGATGAAATGTTTTCACAGGATCAGTCTATAGAGTAATGATACAGCTAAAACTAACCAAACCAAAATAGGGTTAGTTTTTTAGTTAATGGAATGGTCATGGATTGTAGAATTAAACTATTCATATTGACTGGAATATAGATAAATACCCGATTTTATCAATGGGGAGTCTCTTCAACAAAGAAACGAGTATCTATTTGAAGTTATTTTTTAAATAAAGGAGCAGATGCGAATGGATGCCTTTTTATTGATGATTCCATTCTTTTTCATACGATTTACCCTGATGCAGGTGATAAATAAGGAGGCCATATCACGTGCCGCTGTTTTTGCTCCACGACAAGGAAAAGAAAAAGCGGCTTATCTTTTTTACCAAATTACCAATATTTTTATTATGCTTTATCTGCTCTTTTTAAAGATAAAGCTAGATCGACCGACATTTTTAATAGGCTTAATATTTTACGTTTTAGGAATAACCGTCCTTGTTTTTTCCGTCATTGCTTTTGCCAAACCAGATTCAACTGGATTAAATCGAAAAGGTATTTACCATTATTCCCGGAACCCTATGTATGTAGGTTATTTTCTATATTTTCTTGGATCGGCAATTATTACCCGTTCGATATTGTTAACTTTAGCAGTATTCATGTTTCAGCTTTCGGCACACTGGATCATTCTTTCTGAAGAACGATGGTGTTTGAATAAATTTAAGGAAGACTATGTCGATTATATACGGCAGGTCAGACGTTACTTTTAAATGACTTAAATATATATTTCTGAATACTATAATGTAATTTTCATTTAACTGCTCAATTTGATCAAGCAGTTTTTATTTGGCCGATATGGAAAATTTCCATGTTTTTCATGTATGACAAACTATTCTGTATAAGTATTTTATTATATTAAATATGGTGAATATAATCAATCTTGCAGTAACACATATATCATATCTGTAAGATATTTTAAATATATGAATCATAATTGGAAATTAATAATCGCATTACTGTCATGCTGTTTGGTAACGGCATCGATAAATGCCATAGCAAGGAATATCTCGGAAATGGTGAAAACCTTTTCTTCTGCTCCACTTTATATCATTGAGTTGATTACTACGATTCCATCATTGTTTCAAAGGCTGGCAATAAAGTTTAGGAGATTTCTTCGCTCATATTTGGGGAATATGTTTAGCTATGCGACAGCAGATTTGAATAACTAGTTTATGATGAGTAGGGCGCTCTTTGGCGTGCTGGCAGTCACTGCATTTTGTATTAAAAAATATGTTTAAGATAAGGGGTCAACGTGGAATGGGCTCTTTTTTATTTGGGTGTCTCTATGGAATATCTTTTTATCCAGTCGAATATATAACATTAGAAGCTATAAACTTAGGAGGGGCTTATGTGTACCGCAATTCATGTTAAGACAGGGTTTGATAGTATTTTCTTAGGACGTACGATGGATTTTTCTTATCCTTTAGATCCGCATCTCTATGTAGTGTCTAAAGGTTACGAATGGACGAATCAGTTAAACACACATACGATTAAAACAAATTATACTTTTATGGGCATTGGTCAGGATATTTCTCCGGTCATTTTTGCGGACGGTGTCAATGAAATGGGCTTTGGGATCGCTGTTTTGTATTTCCCCGGGTATGCAGTTTATGATCCGATTGATAGGCAAGACCACCAAACTTTATCGATTACAGCACTCGAAGTCACAAAATTTTTATTAAGCACCTGTGCGAGTGTTGAACAGGCCGCAGAAATATTAAGAACGGTACGAATTGTCGGATTAGAAGATCCAGTCACTCAATCCGTAGCACCGCTTCATTGGATTATGGCAGATAAACTGGGAAAATGCAGTGTCATTGAAAAAACAAAGCAGGGCTTACAAATCATGGATAATCCAATCGGTGTCTTAGCTAACAGTCCGGATTTTTTATGGCATATGACGAACCTAAGAAATTATATGAATGTTACACCGACACAAATGGAAGCAATAAAATGGAATTCATTTAGTTTAACTCCATTCGGTCAAGGAGCAGGAACATTTGGGTTACCGGGAGACTATACGCCGCCATCCCGATTTGTCCGTGCCGCTTTTCAAAAAAGTCACGTAAATTATTCTAATAATCCAAAAGAGGCTGTCATTGCCTGTTTTCATGTGATGGAAACTGTCAGTATTCCAAAAGGTGTCGTGATGACTAAACGACAAACAAGTGATTATACTCAATACACTGCGTTTATGGATCTGACGACATCACAATACTTTTTTAAGACTTATGATAATAGTGAAATTGTATCCGTGCAAATGCCTCTCTATTCTAAAAATCATGGTCAAATCATTTCTTTGGGCAAATTGAATCGTCCAATCCATTTTAAACATTGAATTTAGGAACTTATACCATAAAAGTAAAGAGTTCCTTTTTATATTGAAGATAAATTAAATTAAGAGTAGAATATAAAAACAGATGAAGAAGGGAGGGGGATGAAATCTATGACAATAAGAAAAGTTAATGAGGCAGAAAGTGTCATCTCATCGACAATTAAAAATTGTGAAAAGATGCAGTTAAAATTTAATGAAGGAAGTTCACAACATACCTTACTTAAAAACAGAATAAAAGCCCTTTATATCGCAAAAGCATTAGTCAAACAAGAAGATCTATCACTTTATACAACTAAAGAACTTTGTCAGGCACTGCCACCCATCACCTCCATTATTCATAAATGTGAAAAGGGACAGTCCAAGTTTGAAAAAGAAACGCCTTATTATCAACGTTTTGTTCCTTTAATTAATGCTATGTCACTGTCATTAAAGTTACTCAATGAAGAAATTAACAAAAGAGCCTGATGATTTTGGATTAATCTTTTTATCTTGATATAAAAACTGATATACTAATAATAGGAGGTGGCGTTAATGGCGATTAATATAAAAGCCCTTTTGGCAAATGGGTTACTGGAGCTTTGTGAAGAAATTCCATTAGAATCTATTACGATTAGACAATTGTTGGATAAAACAGGAGTCAGCCGACAAACGTTTTATAATCATTTCCAAGATAAGAATGATTTGATTCAATACATCTATTTAGAAAAGATTATTCCACGTTATAATAATGCGAATACAGAAATAGATTTTTATGAATCCTTGTTAGATACATTTAAAAGAATGAAAAAATACCATGTCTTTATGAAACAAGCTTGTTTGATGGAGGATCAGAATTGTTTAAGAGACTATATATTTGATCACTGCAAACAATTTGATTTAGAGTGGCACCAGCATCTTTATGGAGATAAGCCAATGCCTCAGGCTCTCCGCTTTGCTACCGAATACCATGCGACAGCTTCCAGCAGTATGACCCTTTCATGGATTTTGTCGGATATGCCTGCCAGTTGTGAAGAAATGGCATTGCTGATTACTAAAATGCGAGGAATTGGAATGGAAAAACTGTTTGCTGATGTAAAAAACGGATATAATCCTTATCAAAACAAGGATTAAGGTTGACAATTTGAATAAAATGTCAATTTATAGACAACATCAAAATATTTGTAAATTGCCCCCTCTTTATTTATACAGTAAAATGAAATTGTATAGAAAAGGAGGGCTTTTATTTATGGAAATAAAGAGAAGTAAAAGTGGACAGGCAATGCCAAAAGAAGTAATAGTTGTGAATAAAGATGCTTTCTTACCTATTCATAAAACAGAAATTCGTTGGTTAGGCAGTGCCAGCATTATGATTAACAGCCGTGGAACAACTTTAATGATTGACCCCTTGCTGGAAGGATTTGATATGCCGTTGCTTTTTGAGATGCCGATCCTGCCGCAAGCTGTACCTCATTTAGATGCAGTATTGATTACCCATATAGATAATGATCATTTCAGCCGACCAACATGCAAGGACTTATTGTCTGTTTGCGAAGCTTATCATGCCCCTTATTATGTGGCAGAAGTGATGAAAGAAGAAAATATCAAAGGAACCGGGCATGCCATTCATGATAGTTTTAAAGTGAAGGATATTCAAGTTACTTTAACTCCTGCACGTCATAATTGGCAAAACGGTTCATCAAAATATCAGTTTAGAGAGTGGAAAGAAGAAGATTACTGTGGTTATTGGTTGGATACAGCAGATGGAACAATCTGGCTTCCGGGAGATTCTAAACTTATGGAAGAACATTTGAAAATGCCGGAGCCCGATGTGATCTTGTTTGATTTTAGTGATAATGATTGGCATATTACATTGGATGGTGCTGTTTTATTAGCTAATACCTATCCAAATGCCGACTTAATTTGTATTCATTGGGGAAGTGTTGATGCCCCTGATATGTCGCCTTTTAACGGCGATCCGGAATCATTAATCGATAAGGTTATTCATCCCGAACGCATTCGTGTCTTAGCTCCTGGTGAGGCATTTACGCTTACTAAGAAACAGGTGAAAAAATGAAAAAAATTCTTTATTTAATGCGGCATGGGGAAACTATGTTTAACGTTCAGCATCGTATTCAAGGCTGGTGTGATTCCCCTTTAACAAAAAACGGTATTCAGCAGGCAATTGCTGCAGGAGAGTATTTTAAAAATCAAAGTATTGTCTTTGATCATGCTTATTGTTCAACCAGTGAACGTTGCAGTGACACTTTAGAATATGTCACTGATTTACCCTATACGCGGCTTAAAGGGTTAAAAGAGATGTTTTATGGGGAATTAGAGGGTGAAAGTGAACGGCTAAACTGCCTGACACCTAAAGAATGTGAAACTTATTACTTACAGTTTGGCGGAGAGTCTTCAAATACAGTGAGAGATCGAATGTTGGAAACACTTACCGCTATAATGGAAAAGGAAGATCATCATTCTGTCTTAGCCGTATCACATAGCGGTGCCTGCTTTAATTTTTTAAGAGCGATTCAAGATCCGATGGAAGAATTACAAAAGGGGTTTGGCAATGGCACCATCTTTGTATATGAATTTACAGATCATCAGTTTTATTTAAAAGAAGTCATCAGACAATATCATTAGGAGGTATCAAACATGGAATATGTTAAATTGGGAAATACGGGTTTAGATGTATCAAAAATATGTTTAGGTTGTATGAGCTTTGGTGATCCAAAAAAATGGATTCACAGTTGGGTATTAAATGAAGAAGAATCAAGAAAGATCATCAAAAAAGCATTAGATCTAGGTGTCAATTTCTTTGATACCGCTAATGTTTACGGCGTTGGCAGCAGCGAAGAAATACTAGGGAGAGCATTAAAGGATTATGCAGCAAGAGAAAAGGTTGTTATTGCTACAAAGGTGAGTGGGAAGATGCATGAAGGACCTAATGGCTCTGGACTTTCTAGAAAATCAATCCTTCATGAAGTTGAACAGTCACTTCAGCGCTTGCAGACAGATTATATTGATCTTTTATATATCCATCGTTGGGACTATCAAACTCCGATTGAAGAAACGATGTGTGCGCTCAATGACTTAGTTCGATCAGGTAAAGTTCATTATATCGGGGCTTCCAGCATGTATGCATGGCAATTCCAAAAAGCCCAATATGTAGCAGAAAAGAATGGCTGGACAAAATTTTCAGTGATGCAGGGACACTATAATTTGCTGTATCGTGAAGAAGAACGAGAAATGAATCCTTTATGTTTAGACATGGGAGTAGCTTTAGTGCCTTATAGTCCTCTTGCTGCCGGACGTCTTACAAGAGATTGGAACAGTGAATCCAAGCGTGCGAAAGAAGACCAAGTCGCTAAACAAAAATATGATACCACAGAAACACAAGATAAACGGATCGTACAAAGAGTTGCGGAAATTGCAGAAAAGCACCAAGCTACTCGTTCGCAGATTGCAGTAGCTTGGTTGTGGTATAAAGGTGTGACGGCACCGATCGTAGGAATCACTAAAGAAAAATACTTAGATGATTTTATCGGTGCTTTAGATATTAATTTAAGCAAAGAGGATATTGAACAATTAGAAGAATTTTATATGCCTCATTCTATTGTAGGACATCAGTAATAAAGAAAAATGGTTGTGAACACAGCCATTTTTTTGTCTCTTTTTTAGCTTATCAATGTCCGCTCCAATAAATTTATGTTAGAGTAGAGAGTATAAGGTTAAAATGAGGTGAAGACAATGAAAATAATTGTATGTTTAGATGATCATAATGGAATGATGTTTAATAACAGAAGACAAAGTCAAGACCGTAAGGTCAGAGAAGATATGATGCAGTTATCATTACCTATCATGATGAATTCGTATTCATATAAAATGTTTGAAAAAGGGTATACAAAAAATATTATAGTTCAAGAAGAACTTCCTGTATTAAAAGAGGATTGCTATTTGTTTATTGAAAATCAAGATGTTAAAACGTATGAGGATCAAATTACGGAAGTTATCGTATATTATTGGAATCGAACTTATCCCAGTGATTTAAAGTGGATGATCGATTTGACGAGTAAACAATGGCAGGTAGTATCTGTCACTGAGTTTCAAGGAAGTTCTCATGACAATATTACCAAAACAGTTTACATCAGAAATGAGGGCTTAACACATGAAGTTTAAAAAACTGTTGCTCGTTTTTGCCATTGCATTCAGTCTTTTTGGCTGTCAATCTTCTTCCTCTGAAATAGAAATAGTAGATTTGGCTGACCTTCCGGAATTTACCGGAGAGCCTTATGTAGTCGTAAATAACAATGTTCCAGATTTTGAAGAAAGTGACAAAAACACCAATTCATTTGAATATTACAGTGATCTTGATGCATTAGGCAGATGCGGGGTTGCTTATGCCAATGTTTCCAAAGAATTGATGCCGGTTGAAAGTCGTGGCTCCATTGGACAGGTAAAACCATCAGGCTGGCAAACAGTAAAATATGATCAGATCAGTGGGAAATATCTTTACAATCGATGTCACTTGATTGGGTTTTTGCTAACCGGAGAAAATGCTAATGAGAAAAATTTAATCACGGGAACGAGATATATGAATACTGAAGGTATGCTTCCTTTTGAAAATATGGTGGCAGACTATATTAAAGAAACAGCGCATCATGTATTATATCGGGTAACCCCTGTTTATGATGGCGACCATTTAGTTGCCAGTGGTGTTTTGATGGAAGCAGAATCGATTGAAGATAATGGCGAAGGAATTCAATATTGTGTCTATGTATATAATGTTCAGCCGGGGATCATAATCGATTATTCTAACGGAGACAGTTATTTAAGTGAGGATATTATTGAAACGGAAGTAATCGGTGCTGAGATTCGAGGAAACAAAAATTCAAAAATCTATCATTGTCCCGGGCAAGCTGCCTATGAAAGCATGAAAGATTCAAAAAATCTGATTATCTTCCATACTGAAGAAGAAGCTATTGAAGCAGGGTATCGCAAAGCCAAGCAGTAAATATAAAAATACTTTATAGATAATTTATAGAGAACTGTTATAATAAAGCTAATCATAGGCAGAATAGAGAATAAAATATATTTGTGTCTATTGTTTGAAGCATAGCGGTCATATAAGCGGTTGGAGAAGGCTCCAAAGCATTGTCTATCAGGAGATGATGAACAGAAAAATGATTCTGATAAAAAACAGATTTTAATAGTGTTCTGAGATTTTTTGTAGGGTACGATACGTTGCTTTTTAAAGATTCTGAGACACGGGCAAGTGGATTTGCAGTACAGAATCGTGCGTTGGCTCATCATCTATTAGGAGCAGCTTATTTAGCGGACAGTGATTATGACGCGATAACGATTAACGATAAAATAAAGGAGAAGTGTTATGTTCAGAGAAATGCGCCGTAAAAATCAATTATTATCAATAGAAGAAACAATCTCAATCCTAGAAGGAGAAACATCAGGGACATTGGCTGTACTTGGGGATGATGGATATCCTTATGCAGTTCCACTCAGTTATGTTTATAAAGATTCAAAAATTTATTTTCATTGTGCTAAGAGTGGTCATAAAATAGAGGCTATTTTAAATAATAATAAAGTCTCTTTCTGTATCATTGCCCAAGATCAAATCATTCCAGAAGAATATACAACCTATTATCGAAGTGTTATTGCATTTGGAAAAGCACGTCTTTTGGAGAATGAAGAAAAACATTATGCCATCGATCTGTTAGCAAAGAAATACTCCCCACAAGATGAAGCAGGAAGGGCTAAAGAGATTGAAGAATCTTTTAATCGTGTGGTTATGGTAGAAATTGCAATTGAACATATGACAGGCAAAGCTGCGCGCGAACTTGTCCGCAAGGAAAAGTAGGATGGAAAATAACGGACTGCCTGTTATTTCGACTAAACGTTGTCATCTGCGTCCATTTAAACAATCTGATATGTTCGCTTTTATGGAATATCGCAATAATGAACAGTGGATGTGCTATCAAGGGTTTAAGGGATTGACTTATGAGGAGTACTGTCAAATACTATTAGTACAACCTCAATTAAAAGAAGGGTGCCAGATCGCAATTATTCATCGGGAGAATCAGAAATTATTAGGGGATCTTTATTTGAAAAAAGAAGCTGAGATACTTTGGCTGGGATATACGATACACCCTTTATATCAGCGGCAAGGATATATTTACGAGGTAATTCAAGGTCTCATCGATTGGAGTTCTGAAAGGGAGATTGCTTTTTTAAAGGCAGGTGTGTTGTCTGAAAATACTGCCAGTAAGAATCTGCTTAAAAAATTAGGTTTCCAATTCAGTGCGATAGAAGATGATGAAGAAATCTATTATTTACAATTATAGGCTGCTGATCTAAAGATAGGCAGCTTTTTTAAACGCTTTCATAAAAGCGTTAGTAAAATGTCAATAAATGACGTATAATGTAAAAAGGATAATAATTTCATAAAAGGACATGTAAGATGAAGAACACGATACATGTATTTCTTTGCGTGGAGGGTGGATAATGTATGACTGGATGAATGAAAAAATGATGGGTGACTGCTGTAATGATGGGATATGGTCGGCTATTTTTAAAATCGAATCCATCGATGGATAGTAAGCAGTAAAAAGGAGAACATGATGAATTGTCGCTTATATTCTTTATATCTATGTGTAAAAAACATGGATCGAGCTGTTTCATTTTATAAAGATTTTTTTGAAAAATCACCTTTAATAGAGGATGAAATCTATAGTGTATTTGACCTTGACGGTTTTCGTTTAGGGTTATTTGCTTATCAAAAAGTGGGAGAAGATCATATGTTTGGAAGTAATTGTCTGCCAAGTTTAGAAGTAGACAATCTGAACATTCTTCAAGATAAAATCAAGAATTTAGAAATATGCTTTCCGCTTACCAAAATAAAAAACAATTGGGTAATAGAGTTTGTCGATAGTGAGGGGAATCACATTGAACTGACAACCCCCGTATCAACGGATTAGGAGAGCAAAACGGGAGAAAAAATATGTTTAATTTTCAGGTAGATCTGACAAAAGATAAAATATTCAAAGCGTTATTGTTGTTTGCGATACCGATTTTTATTTCCAATATATTCCAGCAGTTTTATAATACGATGGACACAATGATCGTTGGAAATGTTTTAGGAGATACATCGTTGGCGGCGATTGGCGCTTGTACTGCAGTATATGAACTGTTAATCGGCTTTGCATTAGGGGTGGGAAACGGTTTAAGTATTGTAGTCGCAAGAAGTTATGGGGCTAATGATAAAGTACTGTTGAAACGTTCTGTTGCAGGGTCGATTGTGATTGGGACAGCCTTAACGATCATTATTATGATTATTTCTCAGTTAGGCTTATATCCTTTGCTTAAGTTATTGGATACACCAGCAAATATTATTCAGGAATCTTATTCTTATATTTCAATGATTACTTTATTTGTCGGGGTTATGTTTGCTTATAATTTATGTGCCGGATTATTGCGTGCAATTGGAAATAGTTTTATGCCGCTGGTTTTTCTGATTATCTCATCAGTAGTTAATATTGTATTAGATTTAGTTTTTATTACTCAATTTAATATGGGAATTCAGGGAGCGGCAATCGCAACCGTCATTGCTCAGGGAATTTCCGCTGTATTATGTTTTATATATATGTGGAAAAAAACACCCATTTTAATTCCACAAAAAGAACATTTTAAGTTTGACAAAGAATTATATCAGGAATTAGCCGGACAGGGATTTTCTATGGGATTCATGATGGCAATCGTTTCATCTGGGACAGTAATTTTACAAAAGGCAATCAACGGCTTTGGTTATTTGACCATTGCGGGACATACGACTGCAAGAAAAATTAATGCCTTTTGTATCATGCCTTGTGCTACTATTGCGGCTTCTTTATCTACATTTGTATCCCAAAATAAAGGGGCCGATAATCGTGATCGCATCATTGAGGGAGTTAAAACCGGATTTAAGATAGCGATTGCTTGGGGCGTTATAGCGACCATCGTTTTATTCTTTTTAGCTAGACCATTAGTGACGCTGTTATCAGGGTCAAGTGAAGCTGTTGTATTGGATAATGGATCTCGTTATCTAATGATCAATGCCCCATTTTATGCAGTATTAGGTATTCTGCTGATTCTGAGAAATTCACTGCAGGGCTTAGGCAAAAAAATAGTACCCTTGATTTCCAGTGTCATCGAATTTATTGGGAAGGTTGTATTTGCTTGGCTATGTATTCCAGCATTAGGATATTTTGGGGTCATCATTTGTGAACCGGTGATTTGGTGCTTAATGTGTATTCAACTATTGTATTCATTCTTTAAGAATCCGTATATAAAAGGAACGCAATCATAAAAAAGAGGCAGTACCCACTAAGGTATTGCCTTTAATCTTCTATATCAATCAAATTACTGGTGTATTTGATTTCACCTGCAAGAACACCATCAAAATATGCCTGCTTTTCTTTAATAAATGCCATTGATTGCTGGAGCAGCTGCATTTTTTCAAGCAAAATTTCATTGGTTTTAGCCAGCATTTCTTTTCTTTGAGGAATACTGGAAGATCCCTGCAAACAATATTCCATATAGATCTTCATATCTTTGATGCTTAATCCACAATGACGTAAACATTGCAGACTCTTTAGCCAAGCAATGTTTCTTTCATCAAAATCACGATAATTATGTTGATCTCTTTTTACATTAGGAACCAGTCCTTCCTTACAGTAGAACTTTAATGTTTCATAAGTCATCCCTACTTCTTCACAAACTTCTTTCATGGTACACATATTTAATTCCTCCATTAATTATAAAAAAGTGCTTGCTCGGTTGTAACTACCGGGTGCTATAATTTAATTGTAAAGTGATACCGACGAAAAAGCAAGAAATAAAGATGTCAGGTATTTTATACATAAAATTCATTAAAATAGGAGGAACAATAATGAAAGTATTACTAATTAATGGTAGTCCTAATACAAAAGGATGCACCTACACCGCTTTAACAGAGGTAGAAAAGACATTGCATGAAGACGGAATTGAAACAGAAATCATTCAGGTAGGCAACAAGGATCTCCGTGGCTGCATTGGCTGCCGTCAATGTAAGAAAAACGGAAAATGTGTATTTAACGATTTAGTGAATGAAGTCGCACCAAAATTTGCGGAATGTGATGGTATTGTCATTGGTTCACCGGTTTATTTTGCTTCGGCAAACGGAACGCTGATTTCATTTATTGATCGGCTGTTCTATAGTGTACCTGTAGATAAATCAATGAAAGTTGGAGCAGCGGTTGTTTCTGCCAGACGTGGGGGATGTTCAGCAACGTTTGATGAAATCAATAAGTATTTTACGATTTCGGGAATGCCGGTTGCTTCAAGCCAATACTGGAACAGTGTTCATGGCTATACACCTGAAGATGTTTACGCAGATAAAGAAGGGTGTCAAACGATGCGAACTTTAGGAAGAAATATGGCTTTTCTTATTAAAAGTATTGAACTGGGTAAAAAAGAATATGGACTTCCTGAAAAAGAAGAACGCGTATCAACCAACTTTATTTAACGGATCGTGATCTATTTGAAGTTGCAGCAAGAGTCCGATGGTGTGATGAAAAAGAGCTGAGACCGAAAATCTCAACTCTTTTTATTATATATGTGTATAATTTTGGGGATCAATCAAAGATGCTGCTTCTTGATCACAGATGACCGTAAAATTAGGATGCATTTTTAAAATGGTAACCGGTACATCTTGATTGATTGGTTCATCTAAGAATCGCTTAAAGATTTCCGCTTTTTCTTTACCATTGACAATCATCACCAAATGTTTAACACGCATTAAACTTTTTGGCCCCATTGTCAGAGAATAAGGCTGACGAGGTCGGTCTTTGTAATCGGGATTAACTGCTTGTTTATCCTTGAAGTCAATACAGTAAGTGTAACTGTCAAAAGGCGTGCAGCGTGGACAGTTGCCGCAAAAGTGTCCGTCATAGCCAAGACCGATCACCATAACGTCGATGCCACCCGCTTTTTTTATTTCATTATCATAATTCTGCCAATTATCTAAATCCATAATATGAATACGTTCATCCGGAATATGGGCTTCTTTAAAAAACAGTTGCTGCATATCATTCCAGTTAGGTCCGTGTGGTTCATCTGTATAAGGATTTTCATCAAACAGATAATATTCGATCTCTTTAAATTTTTCTTGATCTTTAATATAGGGAATCATCATATTATACATCGTCTTAGGTGAACGACCGGAAGTTAAAGAAATATTGACACGTTTGTCCTGCATCATGGTCCCCAGTAAAATAAACATTGCACTCTCACTCATTTTTTGTTCGTTTTCTTCAATTATTAGCTTCATATCTATTCTCCTTTTTATAAAGCGCTTACAAATAAAGTATACTGTTTTTTATGATCATGGTCAACATCTTCGGTTTTAATCGATATTTTATACTTTTATCATTTCATTTAACCATGTTAATGTTTAAAAAGATAAGGTAAACAGGGAAATATTTATCTTTTCCAATATAGTAAAAACGAGTATAATGAGAATATATTAAAGAATGAACGATACATAGATCACGTAATAAATATATATTAGAGGTATAGATTGGAGATAAAGAATGATTAAAAATAAAGAAGAAGTGATAAGTTTTGCAACCTATATCATGCATACTTTTTTCATGGATAATAACATAGAGCCGTTAATTGATGCGATGAGTGATGATATTATCTGGATGGGTTCCGGGCGAACACAAGTTGCAAAAGGGAAAGAGGATGTTGCTCGTCATTTTATTGAGGGGAAAGAAGATTTATCGCCTTGCTTATTTAGTGAGGAACAGTATGAAGTGATTTTATTAGGAGAAAATGATGCTGTTTGTCAGGGACACGCCTATATGGATACCCTGCCTGATAATGATGTCAGAATTCATGAATTTCAACGTGTAACCTTTGTTTTTCATAAAGAAGGAGATACATTTAAGATAAAGCATTTACATCATTCGATTGCTTATGAAGCAATGGAAGATGAAAAACTGTTTCCTGTTCGCTATGGTAAACAACGTTATCAAACCTTAAAAAATGAATTGGCAAAAAGAGATAATCAGATTGAATTAATGCTTTCACAATTACCCGGAGGAACAACAATTTGTTCGCTGGATGATAACCTCACAACAAAGTGGATCTCAAAGAGCGGATGTGAGTTATTAGGCTTTGAAAATGAGGCGGAGTTTTGGAGAGAAACCGGTGGTGATACTTCAAAAGTGATTTATCCGGGCGATATTCCTAAAATAAAAAAAGAACTTCATCGCTGTATTGGGGAACGAAAGACGTTTATGCTTGAGTATCGTTTGAAAAGAAAAGACGGAAGACTGATTTGGATCGTTAATATCGGTAAGATCATAAAGAATGAACATGGGGAAGAAGAAGTCTACTGTTTTGTCAGTGATATCAGTGAACGTAAAGAAATGGAACTGCTTTATAAAAAAGCTGACTTAGACGTTAAACGTCAGGCGGCATTTATGGTGGAGTTATTTAATACACTGCCATGTGGAATTGTTCAATTTACTGTGGATGACGCTCATCTATTATTGATGACGAATCGTTATGGCTGGGAAGTTTATGGCTATGAGGAAGAAGAGTTCCATCGTACAATCAAGAGTCCATTGCAATTTGTTTTAGAAGAAGATCGAGAACATATTATGACATTGCTGGATGGACTTGAACTCAATGGTGATTTAGTTAAATATGAAAGAAAAACATATAAAAAAGATGGCAGTGAACTTTGGATTTCTGTATTGATGAAGCGATTAATCAATATGGATGGCAAAGATGTTATTCAGGCAATCTACACCGATATTACAGAACAGAAGAAATTGCAATTAGAAGTTGAAAAAAATCGAAGAGTAGAAACAGAGTCTCTGCGTGCCGCCATTGATATTGCTTATCCTTTAATCTATAATTTGAATTTAAGTCAAGATGGCTACATCTTATTGAGCAACCGTATAGAGGAAGGTCTGCCTGAAAGCGGACAATATGATGAATTATTTGAAAATTATTTTGGGCGAGTGCACAGAGATTATCAAGAGGCTTATATAGAAAATTTTAAAAGAGAAAACATGCTGAGACGTTTTGCGGATGGCGAAAAAGAAATTTACATGGACTTATTGCAGCTGGGAGCAGACGGAAATTATCATTGGCAGTCAGCACATGTCATTCATGTCGATGACCCTTATCAAGAGTCACAATTAGCGATTTTACTGGTAAAAGAAATGGATGAACAAAAAGCTGAACAATTACGTCAGGAACAGCTGCTGCGTGATGCTTTAGCCAGAGCGAATGCAGCCAACGAGGCAAAAAGCAATTTCTTATCTTCCATGAGCCATGATATCCGTACACCGATGAACGCTATCATTGGAATGGCAACAATTGGGCAAATGAAACGTTATGACAGTGAGAGCGTTAAACATTGTTTTGAAAAGATTGATGCATCCAGTCGTTATCTTTTAGCGTTGATTAATGATATTCTTGATATGTCTAAGATCGAACAAGGAAAGATGAATATTAACCCGGTAGAATTCAATTTAATCGATGTGACTCAGGAAATCAACAGCATTATAGTACCGCAGGCTTATGAAAAAGAGATTAATTATGAGATGCATATTATGGAACCCATTGCTCATAATTACGTTGGTGATGTCCTGCATCTGCGTCAGATTATTATGAATTTACTAAGTAATGCACTCAAGTTTACTCCTGTTTCAGGAGATATTACAGTAACGATCAGTGACGAATATCATCGCAATGGATATGCATATTTAAGATTTTCAGTCAAGGATAATGGTATTGGCATCTCAAAACAGTTTATGCAGAAATTATTTCAGCCATTTGAACAAGAATATGCGGATTCCGCAAGAAATAAAGTAGGCAGTGGATTAGGACTATCCATCGTTTACAATCTGGTTCATTTAATGGAAGGACATATTGAGGTTAAAAGCGAAAAAGATATCGGAACAGAATTTATCGTAACCCTCCCGATGAAACTGTTATTTATCAATAAGGAAGAGGAAGAACATCATCGTCAAAAATCTCTCCTGAAAGATCTGAGTGTCTTAATTGTTGATGATGATGCGATTATTGGCGAGCAAGCCGGAATGATTTTAGAAGATATTGGGGCGGAGTGTTTATGGGTGAATTCAGGATATAAAGCAATCGAGGAAGTGAGAAGCCGTCTTGAAAACCAATCTCCGTTCGATGTGGCAATGATTGACTGGAAGATGCCCGATATGGACGGTCTGGAAACCACCAGAAGAATCCGCCAGATAGTAGGTCCGGATACGATGATCATTATCATCTCTGCCTATGATTGGAGCAGTATTCAGCAAGAAGCAATAGAAGCAGGGGCGAATACATTCATTACCAAACCGTTATATACTGAAAATATTTGTGATACATTAGAAAACTTATATTCGGAATTTGAGAGTCAGACGGAAAAACAAGTCAATTATAACATGGAAGGTCAAAGAATTTTATTGGTGGAAGATAATGAACTGAACATGGAAATTGCTAAGGAATTATTGGAAATGCAAGGCTTAATCGTAGATACCGCATGTAATGGACTGGAAGCAGTAGAGATGGTGAATCATCATGAACCCAAAACCTATTATGCAGTATTAATGGATATTCGTATGCCTGTGATGGACGGACTTGAAGCGACCCGAAGAATTCGTCAGCTGCCTGGATTAAAGGGGAAACTGCCTATTTTAGCTATGAGTGCCAATGCTTTTGATGAAGATAAAAAGATAGCGCAGGCGGTTGGGATGAACGGCTATTTAGTCAAACCAGTTAGCGCTTCTGATCTCTATCTGGCATTAAGTCAGCTGCCCAAAAGAGAATCCATTATAGAATAAATAAAGAAAAGCTGTTTTATATGTTTTGCTTTTCAATCGTTAATACACTATGTTAGCGAATTGGAAAACAGTATACATAAAAAAAACAGCTTTTTTTAAAATCTATTCATATTTTATCAATCCTCTCTTGACTCTGACATAATGGAATAGTTTATACTAACAGTGAGCTCAAGAGGAGGACCTCCATATGTTGAAGATATCAGACTTTTCAAAATTATCAAGAATCAGTATTCGAATGCTGCGATTTTATGATGAGAAAGAAATTTTAAAACCGATCATCGTGAAAGATAACGGGTATCGTTATTATGAACCGACCCAACTGATCATTGCTTCACACATTCAATATCTGCGCTATTTAGGTTTTAGTACCGATAAGATCAGAAATATCTTATCAATCTTACAAAACAGTTCTGAATTAACGGAATATCTGAATAGTCAGCTTAAAGAATTGGAAAGTGAACGCAATAAACTAACAGAAAAGATCGACGCTCTTTCACTGACGATCCAAAAAATCAATCAGGAGGAAATTATGATGAATTATCAAGTAGAAATTAAAGAGATTCCGGCAAAGTATATGATGTGTAAAAGAGCGATCATCCCATCATATGAAAAAGAAGGATTGCTGTGGAACGGAATGAATAATGAATTAAAAGAATGTCAGTTAGATGTAGAAATGGCAGAAAACGGGATGGTCATGGCTGTTTTTTATGACCCCGGATATAAGGAAAAAGAAGTAGACATAGAAATAAGGGTAGAAGTAAAAGGAAACTATGAAGATACGGAAAATATTAAATTCAGAAAGATTGATCCTGTGAAAGTGGCTTCTGTGACATTTACCGGAGGGTATGAACATATAACGGAAATTGCTTATCATATTGCGACTTGGATTACTGAGCACAATTATGAAATCTGCGGACCTGACTTTTCCATTTATCATGTAGGATATGCCCAGACAGATAATCCTAATGAATTTGTGACGGAAATTTGTTATCCAATTAAATAAAATAATCTAAAGACCAACTATTATTTTTGGTCTTTTTAACTTGACAGCTACTTGTCAGGTTTTAACTGCTATAATGATAATAAGGAGGCGTAGGGCAAGACAGAAGATCTTAGATTATTGTTTAGAGCAATTTGACAAAGCAGATGAATACACTAAAGAAAAAATGGATAGGAGGGATAAGCATGCTGAAAAGAGAACCGACACTCAATGAATTAAATATCTTGCTAGGCGATTCTTTATTTGCCGTATGGCAGGAAGTGTGCAGGAAAATCGAAGAAAAGTATGAAATGGACCGGCTTTGGAATACCGGTGGAAAGAAATGGGATTATGAATATAAATATCGCCGAGGCGGAAAAACATTGTGTGCGCTCTATGCAAAAGATCATACTATTGGTTTTATGATCATCTTGGGGAAAAGCGAACGAGAAAGATTTGAAGCTGAGCAGGAGAATTATTCATCTGCCATTATAAAAATGTATGATGAAAGTGTTACATACCATGATGGAAAATGGATGATGTTTGAATTAACCGATCTTTCATTGATGGAAGAACTCATGAAATTACTGTATATGAAACGACGCCCTAATAAGAGATAAAACGGAAAAGAGATGATGACAATGAAGTGTCCCAAATGTGGAAAGGAAATGCAAACCGGTTATTTACAAACGGATAAAATCATGGCATTTAATCAGCATATTCATAAATTATCTTTACATCCAAAAGATGAAAATGACGTGTTGATTGTGAATAATATGATAAACGGAGCTAATTTTAAAGGCGCTATTTGTAAAGACTGCGGACTTATTACCTTTGATTATACAAATATAAATGTAAAAGAATAGATGGGCAAGGGCCCATCTTTTTTAATAAGTAAAATTGTTGTGTGTAAATTTAATGTTATGGATAAAACGTTGAATGATTTTAGAAGCCATTTGAGTTTCTCATCATTACTCTAAACGGTGAAGTATCGATCTTTATATAAACGGTCCCCGACTGTTTCCGTCTATCATACCGATACCAGTATGTTTAAATTTGATCAGCAGTCCCAATAAACAAATCAAACACCCTAAATCAAAGGTATACCGAGAGTGAGCGGTGAAAACATACACGCCAAGCAGCAGCATAGTCATCATCGTTATTAATGGGATTTTAACCGTTCTGCCGATCCCATAGAAAGATAGCAGAACGAGTAATTCAATCATAGAATTTAGATTGAATAAGGAAAGTATAAGAAAGAGGATAAAATAAACAGAAAAGTAATAATACTGATTTGAGTTTCCGATATTATCCAACTTAATCGAAATAATTGAAAGCACCGGATATGCGATCATTAAGATGAAATGATCCCATTTCAAAGAAGATAAATAAAAATAGCCAAGGGATACCATTGTCAAAAGAATACTTATTAACATCATTATTTTTAGTTTATTCATAGCCCCTCCATGATCAAATGCAGATAATAAATGTAGTGTAATACCACAAAGATAGGATTTACTTTGGTGAAAAATTATAGATGTGTCTTTATCTATTTTTATAATAGCATAGTTTCTTTTGAATGTATTGAGGGTTTGAAAAGTATAGGATATTTATAGTGAGAAATACAACTAAAATTAATTATTTGATTTCTTTTCACGAAAAAATTCGTTGTTCTCTTTTATTCGGATTTATACTTAAAGAAAAGTAAGGAGGAAAAAATATGGCATTTCCAAAAGGATTTTTATGGGGTGGCGCTACCGCTGCCAATCAATGTGAAGGTGGTTATTTAGACGGTGGAAAAGGATTAAGCATTGCGGATGTGTTGACTGCCGGCAGTTTAAATGAAGAAAGGAAAAATACGCTCGTCGTTAAAGAGGGAGAATACTATCCAAGTCATATCGCAATTGATATGTATCATCATTATAAGGAAGATATCGCACTATTTGCGGAAATGGGATTTAATTGTTATCGTATGTCTATTAATTGGGCACGTATCTACCCTAATGGTTATGATGAAGTTCCAAATGAAGAAGGACTTCAATTTTATGATGATCTATTTGATGAATGTTTAAAAAATGGGATTGAGCCAATCGTTACTTTATCACATTATGAAACACCGCTCGGACTATATACTAAGTTTGGAGGGTGGAAATCAAGAGAATGTATCGACTGTTTTGTGCGCTATTGCAAAACTGTTTTTACGCGTTATAAAGGAAAAGTAAAATATTGGATGACTTTTAATGAAATTAACTGCTTAGAAATGAATTCATGGAATGGAGCAGCGATGCTGGAAGAAGATTTACAGACGAAAACACAGGCAGCGCACCATTTATT
Organism: Beduini massiliensis; assembly: GCF_000829905.1. Classification (GTDB taxonomy): domain Bacteria; phylum Bacillota_I; class Bacilli_A; order Erysipelotrichales; family Coprobacillaceae; genus Beduini; species Beduini massiliensis. Next base: position 176,926 of record NZ_CDPP01000002.1, on the reverse strand, counting down.
TGTCGCAAGTGCATTGGCTGTTATAGCGGGACATGAAATTGATCCTGAAAACAAAATCGGAATGATGTACGGAGGATTATTTTCGTATGCAAATTCATGCAACCCGGCAGATGTACAGGCAAATATTGATACGATGCATGCACAGCTTTTCTATTGCGATGTGATGTGTAAGGGTTACTATCCGAATTATAAATTGAAACAATTAGAAAGAGAAAACATAATAATTCAAAAAGCACCGGAAGATGATGAAATTTTGATGAAAGGAAAAGTAGATTATTTAGCCTATAGCTATTACATGACGCTTGTTGCCGGAGAAAAAACCGCAAAAGCTGAACTGGCAAACGGAAACTTATTTACCGGATATAAAAATCCTTATCTGGAACAGTCACAATGGGGCTGGCAGATTGATCCAATGGGTATCCGTATCTCAATGAATGAATTATATGATCGTTATAATATTCCTTTAATGATCGTTGAAAACGGTTTGGGTGCAGTGGATGAAGTAAAAGAAGATGGAACGGTTGATGATGATTACCGCATCGACTATTTAAGAGAACATATTAGAGAAATGGAAAAAGGCGTTAATATTGACGGTATACCGTTGCTTGCCTATACGCCTTGGGGATGTATTGATATTGTTTCAGCCGGTACCGGTGAGATGAAAAAACGTTATGGCTTCATTTATGTAGACCGTGATAATGATGGCAATGGAACATTGAAACGCTATCGTAAAAAATCATTCTATTGGTATAAAAAAGTCATTGCATCAAATGGAGCGGATTTAGATTAATTGTGTATTCTTTGATGATGTAAAGAAAAGAGGAATATCAAAATGAAATTGATTATAAGAGCTGATGATTATGGCTATACAGTGCCTTATAATATGGGGGCACTGAAAACAATCGAAGAAGGAATTACGACACATGTCGACATTATGCTGGATACACCGGGAACTGTAGATGCATTAGAAACAATTAAAAACTACCCATGGATTTCAGTAGGCTGGCATGATCATTTTTGGGGAGCTCCGGTAAGTGATCCTAAACTGGTGCCGTCTATGGTCAACGAAGAAGGTCGTTTTAAATTTAGAAAAGACCAGTCTTTAAAAAATGAATGTGTGTTTGAAGAAGTGTTGTTAGAATGTCGTGCGCAAATAGAAAGATGTATCCGTATTTTAGGGAGAGCACCTGACGTTGCTTTGATTCATAATGACTCTCCTTTTGAATTAGCTAGAAAACAGGTGTGTGATGAATATGGCATTAAATATAATTTCATGTATAAATATGATACACATTCAAGTAAAGAATCCTACCCATTGGAAGAATTTGAACATTTGAACATTACCATGGCAACACAACACAGCACCGCTTATAAGCCACAAGAAAGCAAGGATTGGAATGACCGAAAACATTATGATCCCGTTCAATATTTCTTAGATGATGAAGATGGTATCCTAAAACAGGAAATCAGTATTTCCGCTTGGCATCCCGGATATCTTGACGATTATATCGTTGCAGAATCTTCTTATAAGGAGGCAAGACCTATCGATATTGCGGCACTTTGTTCTCCGGTACTTAAACAATGGATTATTGATAATCAAGTTGAATTAATCAATCTTCGTGATGCATTGTACGGAACCAATGAATATCAGAATCATTTAAGGGTCATTCACAGTCCTCTATGGATTAAAAAATAATAAACACAGGACACAAGGAATTGTGTCTTTTCATTTGGAGTGTAAAAGATTGTAGCCGATATAAATAAGAGATATAATAATAAAAGGAGGAAATTTTATGGGACACTTCGGTTTTTCTTATATGGGTATTGTATTCCTTTTATTATTGATGATTCCCAATCTTGTTTGGCTAAAACATCAGCCTAAAGGATATGATCCCAGTCATGAAAATAAAGTTTTATGCTTATTTGAACGGGTCGGAGAAGTCTTAGTCAGTATAACGGTTTTAATTTTTTCTGATTATAATTTTCAGGGATGGAATCTGTGGTCGATATGGCTGCTGTTGGCTTTGCTTTTTATGGCCTTTTATGAAATATGGTGGATTCGATATTTTAAAAGTGCTAAAGAACTCCAAGATATGTATGCAAATTTTGGTATACTGCCTGTAGCGGGTGCAACACTGCCTATTATTGCGTTTATCTTTTTAGGGATCTATGGCAAAGTCATATGGTTGATTCTGTCCGTCATTATTTTAGGAATCGGTCATATCGGTATTCATTTACAACATCGTCAAGACATAGAAAGGAATAAATGATGATTATATTAATCAGCGGGAGTACTCATACCGGTAAAACGGTACTGGCACAACGACTTTTAGAAAAATATCATTATCCCTACCTTTCAATCGATCATCTAAAGATGGGATTGATTCGCAGTGGATATACATCTTTAACCCCTGACAGCAGTGATCAGGAACTGACAGATTACTTATGGCCAATAGTGCGTGAAATCATAAAAACAAACATTGAAAATCATCAGCATTTAATCATTGAGGGCTGCTATATTCCATTTGATTATAAAAAGGATTTTGAGGCATTTTACTTATCACATATACGTTTTATTTGTTTGATTTTAGATGAAACTTACATCTATTCACACTATGATGACATTGGCAAGTATGAAAATCAAATCGAAAAACGCTATGAAAAAGAAGCTTTTAATAGACAGGAACTTATAGAAACAAATAAATCTAATCGGGAGATGTGTCTGCAATACCAATGTGATTATCTATTGATCAAAGAGAAATATGATATTGATTTGGAAAGGTTGTGTGAGAAATGGGACAAAAGATAAAAAACACCGGTTTTGAGTCTATTATAAATGCAGTATGTATTATTGTTTTAGCCGGTGTCTTTGGCTATTTGATTTTGAATTGGAATCATTTGCCTAATCAGATTCCTGCTCATTATGATGCAAATGGTACGATTGATCGTTGGGGAAATAAAAATGAATTGTGGCTATGTCCGATCATTTCATTGATTTTATTTATTATTTTTACTGTGATAGAGAAATATTTAATTACCTGGGAAATAAAGATGAATAACGGAACTGTCAATAGTTATCGTGTTTCAAAGCAAATACTGATGTTGGTAAAAATGATTTTAATTATCGCATTTAGTTATATAACGATTAACTCCGCAGGTGGACATACGCTGCCAAATGCATTTACTGTCATTTTATTAGGGGCAATATTTGCGGTCTTGGTTATCGGATTAATTCAATATATGTATTTAAAAAAGAAAATGAATAGGAGGAATATGTAATGTTTGAAAAGAACGGAGAAGAACGATTAAGATTATTTAGTGAAACAGCTTATCCCTATGAAATTAAAAAAATTAATGATCGTATTTATCATGTGGTTGGATTAGGGCATAGTAATTCAATTGCAATCGAAGGAAAAACCTCATGGATTTTAGTCGATACACTTGATAGTGATCAGCGTGCTTTACGAATGAAGGCAGAATTGGCAAAAATTGCGGATAAACCGGTAAAGACAATTATCTTTACACATAGTCACTATGATCATCATGGCGGAAGTGGTGCATTTAAGGATACGGTTGAAGAAATTATTGCGTTTAAACCTAAAAAAACACCACTAAAATATTATAATTTATTAGACGATGTATTGCAGAAAAGAACATCTAAGCAATTTGGCTATGCTTTGAGTGATGAAGAATGTATGACGCAGGGAATCGGAATTCGAGAAGGAAGAGTAGTGAATGACGGGACAGGTATTTGCTTAGATGCCAATGTTGTCTATGATCAGGATATTGTGGAAAGAGAGATCGATGGCGTAAAACTGCAGCTGGTTTTGGCTGTAGGAGAAACTGATGATCAGATTTTTGTTTGGCTGCCGGAAGATAAAGTATTATGCTGTGGAGATAATTTTTATGGATGTTTCCCAAATCTCTATGCCATCAGAGGAAGTCAGTATCGTGATATTGCGGCTTGGGTAGATAGCTTAAATCTCATTTTATCCTATCCTGCGGAAGTGGTACTGCCCGGACATACCAAAGCAATCATCGGACAAGCACAAGTTCAGGTGGTTTTGGGCAACTTTAAAGATGCGATTGAATATATCCTGCTGGAAACATTAAAGTGCATGAATAAAGGCATGAGTGAATCTGAAACTGTGGCAGCAGTAGTTCTGCCGCAAAAATGGGCTGATCTGCCTTATTTAGGTGAATTTTATGGCACGGTAGAGTGGTCAGTACGTTCGGTTTACCATGGCTACTTTGGGTGGTTTGACGGAAATCCTACTCATTTAGCACAATTATCGGATGACTTATACGATGCAAAACTGCTTTCTATGATCGGTGAGGAAAAGCTTGAATCGGAAATTCAGACAGCATTGAAAGAAGAACAGTATCAAATGGCTGTTCAATTATGTGATATTTTACTCAACACCAAAACAGATGTTCAAAAATACAAAAAGTTAAAAGCGGAAGGGTTGCTGGGGTTATCTAAATACGTGACTTCTGCAAATGCACGCCATTATTATCTTTGCAGTGCAAAGGAATTAATGGAATAAGCCTATGGTCCTAACGGACCTTTTTTGCTTAGAGCATGGCATTTAATCGGGGATATGATATAATTATAAAAAATAAAATGAGATTAGGAGCATAAAAATGGAAGACAGACCGGCGTTCAAAGATATTAAAACATTTGATGAATTTACTAAATATTATTGGTATAAAGAAGAACTGCAAAAAATCTGTAAGGATTTAGGGATTGATCACTCCGGTTCAAAAGGGGATCTCAATCATAATATTGAAGCCTATTTCAATGGACAGATAATAAAGAAAGCAAAACGTATCAGTGTTAAAAAGAAAGATATTGAGTTAACTTTGGACACAAAGCTTTTAGAAAGTGGTTTTGCGATGAGAAATGAGTATCGAGAGTTTTTTGGAAAACAAGTTGGGGTGAAAAACTTTAAATTTACTGCGGATATGGCAGCTGCTATAAAGAAAGTTCGACAAGAAAAAAATAAAGACTTTACCGTAAGAGATTTAATTGATGTTTATTATGGAAAAAGTGATTACGCTAAATATGATAGCTCCGCATGTCAATGGAATAAGTTTTTAAAAGGATTTTGTCAAGATGAAAGAAATAGTATTTATAAGGATAAACTAAAAGCGGCCGCTGCTTTATGGAAACAAGTGCGTCTTTCAACTTTGGATAAAGTCTATGATTATTCTGTGGTTGAGAGTCATCGTGATTTATTGGAAGAATTTCGTATAAAGGAATAATATAATCATGAAAAGTACGCAGAATGATCTGAAAAAAAGAGGTTATGTTGACACTGAGGAACTTAGACAATATCAAGGAACCCCACATGAGACTTTAATCTTGTGGATAAATGATTCAGACTCTGTAAAACGCAGTATTGCCGCAAATTATCTGGATGCTTTGCGTAAAGAAGATATTCTCTTGCTTATCGATCAATTGAAAAAAGAAAAAAGTCTTTATACAAGAATTGCGATTTGTGAAAAACTTCAGACCGGTAATGCTTTAACCGCTTCATTGATGGTGAAGGAACTTGGAAAGATTGGGCATAATCAATATCATGCATTGCCTAAAAGAGGGTCAGCAAAGAAATCTTATCCTTTGCCCAGAGATTTAATAGCCCGCTGTTTAGGTAAAATGGACACAGCCGTTTTTCCTATCCTGTTGGAGGTACTAAATACAGATGATTTAAGTCGAATCAGCGAGGTACTGGATGCCATTGGATTTATGGTGTTTTACCATCCTTTTCTTGTTACTAAGGAGAATGCAAAGAAGGTTTATTCAATCTTTGAGCGATATCAAAATCACCCTTTGCTAATTTGGAAAGGCTTAACCTGTTTATCTGCTTTTCCGACAAAAGAAACAAACCGGATCTTACAAAGCTATGTGGCTTTACCCGGTATTTTGGGGTTGGAAGCTCAACGCTCATTAAAATTGCTGATGAAATAAAAAAGGATTCCTAAATTAGAAATAGGAATCTTTTTTTTACCAGTTTGCCATATTCATATCATCTTCGATCGTTTTATCTAGGATATCTTGATAATGGTCTAATTTCTTGGTCATATAATCTAACCTTAAACGAGCTTCTTCAAAATCAATTTCGGCAATTTCTTTTTGTCTTTTTAGTATTTCATACCTTCTTTTTATAGTCTGATCTCCTTCCAGACATAAGTTGACATATTCTTTGATCGCTTCTATTGACATGCCGGAATCACGCAAATGTTTAACCCCAATGAACCAATTTAAACAGGCATCATCAAATATGCGATTATTATTTTTATCACGTTTAACGGGTGGAATCAATCCTTGATCACTGTAAAAACGAACCGTATGTTCTGTAATATGCAGCTTTTGGGCAATCTCTTTAACTGTATACATCAATATTTTCTCCTTTTTTATAAAAAATGCTTGCCTTCGTGTTACACGAAGGTGATACATTCATTCTATCAGATATTGTTTAGATTGACAAATACTGTGGAAATAGATAGGAGGAAATAAGATGAATCAAATAAAATTATGGACGAAAGATTATCTATGTGTATTATTTACTACATTCTTTGCGGCAGTAACACATAATATCTTTATTTCCATTTTTCCTTTATATGTCGTTGAAATAGGGGGAAATAATGCTTTAGCCGGAGCAATGATTACAGGATTAGTCATTGCCAGTACAATTACTCGTTTAATCTGCGGATCATTGCTTGATCGTTATGGGCGACGTAAAATGTTGATAATTGGTGGATTTTTATTTGCATTAAATACAATTGCTTATAATTTTGTCAGTACGATTCCCGGACTGTTCATGCTGCGTATCTTCAATGGAATCAGTCAGGGAATTTATTTTGGGGCGGCGAGTACAATGGTAGCAGATATCGTTCCTGAAGATCGTTTGGTAGATGGAATTGGCTATTTTGGCATTGCCGGAAGTTTGGCAGCTGCCTTTGCCCCAATGATCGGTTTGGAGATTTTTCAAAATTTAGGAGCATCTAACCTGTTTCTATTTGTCTCATTCTTTGCGACAATAGGAGCTTTGTTTACGCTTTGGATCAAATCGGATTTCATACCAGTAGTGGGGAAAAAAGAAAATCATGATGGATTCAAAGTCCCAAAACTTTCAATGCTGATAGAATTCAGTGTGTTAGTTCCGGCAGTTATATCATTTTTTATTACTTTTGGAAACAGTTCAGTCGCCAATTTTTTAGCCGCTTGCGGAATTGAGAGAGGGATTACCAGCATCAGCTTATTCTTTATGGTGAACAGTATCTCAATGATTGTTATTCGTTTATTTACTGGCAGGTTAACGCATCGTTACGGACTGTCCCGCTTAATTTTTACTGGGGCAATTTTGGTAGGGATCGGCTTTGTAATGATTGCCTTTGCTTATGATACGTTTATGATTATCGTTGCCGGCATCCTTTGTGGAATTGGTATGGGAATCACAACGCCTCTATTAAATGCCATGATTTTTAAGATTGCCGATCCTCAAAGAAAAGGAGTCGCCAATTCGACTTTTGCTTTATTTGGTGATATCGGTAATGGGATTGGGGCAACAGTCTGGGGTACATTATCACAATATAGTGGATATACAATCACTTATCTTGTTTCGGCTGTATGTATTGTATTCGCAATCGTCATTCATTTAATGAAGTTAATTCCCAAAATAAAATTAAATCCGCAATATGACAGATAGAATTTCGGTTCTATCTTTTTATTTTATAACAGAAAATTAACTTTTCATATGCATAGCTGAGTAGTAAAATAAGATTAGAAAGTAAAGAATAAGGTGTAAAAATGGAAATAGAAAAATTAAGTCATCGAGATACTGCGATAATCAATCAATTAATGCATATTTGGGAAAGTTCAGTTCGAGCAACACATTTGTTTTTAAAAGAAGAGGATATCTTACGCATTGCAGAGTATGTACCTGAGGCATTGCTCCATGTTCCGACCTTAATCACAGCAAAAAAAGAGGGATCGATTATCGGTTTTATGGGGATTGATCAAAATAGTCTGGAAATGCTGTTTATTTCTAGTAAAGAACGTGGACAGGGAATTGGTAAAAAATTGTTGGAATATGCAATCTTACATGAAGGGGTAGATTGTTTGACAGTAAATGAACAGAATCCTCAGGCTAAAGGATTTTATGAACATATGGGATTTATGGTTGAAAGAAGAAGTGAATGTGACGATCAAGGGAATCCGTTTCCTTTACTTTATATGCGTTACAAAAGAAATGAGGAAGAAAAATGAAATCCAAAAAAAGTTTGATATTTTCTGCAGTATTAATGATTGTGGCGCTGCTGTTGATGCTGTTTGGTATTTATTTTGGAAAGCTATCGGATACAGCGGTAAGAATTGTCGGCATTACTATATTATTAGATGCAGCAATGATTGCATTTAATTTTGTTAGTATTAAAAAAATGAAATAAAGGAGAGAAATGTATGAGAGGGGTTTATTCATCCATTACGGATATTCGCAGAAAGATTTTTACTGAAATAGCAAGAATGGCTTACAATGGCAATTATCATGATTTGGAAGAAATTCCATATAAAATTATTCCCGGTGAAATCGGAACATACCGTGGCAGTGTCTTTTTGGAAAGGGCAATCGTAGGAGAACGTCTACGTTTAGCGATGGGTCTGCCATTACGCCCTATTGACCAGCACGCCCCTTTGACAACCGGAGTAAGTGAAAGTATTGTGGCAGAGAAATATTATGAACCTCCGCTTATTAATATTATTAAATTTGCTTGTCATGCCTGCCCTGATAATCAGGTGACAGTGACGAACGCTTGTCAAGGTTGTTTAGCGCGCTCATGTAAAGAAGTCTGCCCTAAGAATGCAATCAGTATCGTAGACGGAAAAAGTGTGATTGATCAGGAAAAGTGTATTAAGTGCGGTCTATGCATGAAGGCTTGTTCGTATGATGCGATTATTAAATTACAGCGTCCTTGTGCAAAAGCTTGTGGAATGGATGCAATCAAAACGGATGCCAACGGTCATGCGGATATCGATTATGAGAAATGTGTTTCATGCGGAATGTGTTTAGTGAACTGCCCATTCGGAGCCATCAGTGATAAAGGACAAATCTTTCAGTTAATTACATCTATCAAAAAGGGCGATAAGGTTATTGCGGCAGTTGCTCCGGCATTTGTTGGACAGTTTGGACCAAAAGTCACTCCGGAAAAACTAAAGGGAGCGATGCGTCAGTTGGGATTTGCTGATGTGGTAGAGGTAGCTGTGGGAGCTGATTTGTGTACACTGGATGAAGCGGAAGATTTTTTAGAAAAAGTACCGGCGAAACAACCCTTTATGGCGACCTCATGTTGTCCTGCATGGTCAGTGATGGCAAAAAAGCTGTTCCCTGAATTTAAACCCTACATTTCAATGGCATTAACACCAATGGTCTTAACCGCAAGAATGATCAAAAAAGATCATCCGGACTGCAAAGTCGTATTCGTAGGACCTTGTGCGGCAAAGAAACTCGAAGCTTCACGTAAGTCGGTGAGAAGTGATGTTGATTTTGTTTTAACCTTTGAAGAAATCATGGGGATGTTTGAAGCAAAAAATATTCATCTGGATCAATTAGTCGAACAAGATCCTTTTACTCAAGCAACTGCAGCCGGACGTGGCTTTGCGGTAAGTGGAGGAGTCGCTCAGGCAGTTGTCGATTGTATCCATAAGACCCACCCTGACCGTGAAGTCAAAGTTCACGCTGAAGAAAGTTTGCAGAATTGCCGCAAGATGCTTAAAGATGCCAAGGCAGGAAAATATGACGGATATCTGCTTGAAGGAATGGCATGTCCTGGCGGCTGTGTTGCAGGAGCGGGAACACTGCAATCCATCGTTCGTTCAACAACCGCTGTGAATAAATTTAAAAATACATCGGAAGCAAAAAATGCAGCAGACAGTGAATATGCTGATCGCTTGCATGAGTTATTAGAAAAATAAACGAATACCTTATAAACAATAAACGGTTTATAAGGTTTTTTTATATTATTTCATCTTTTCTCAATTTAAGTATTGACTTGGAGTTAACTCCAAAATGTATCCTTTAATTAGCGGGAGCGAAATACTCGATAATAAATGGGGGATATGATGGAAGAAAAATTATGGACAAAAAAATATATATTGGCAGTAAGCATCTTATTTGGCATTTGTTTATGTTCAAATATTTTACTGTCAGTATTAACGATTTTCGCAAAAAATCTAACCGGTTTAGACACTTATGCGGGATTAATGACATCGGTTTTTACGATTGCGGCTTTATCTGTACGCTTTGCTGCAGGGGTACTGCTGGATAAATTGAATTGTAAACGTGTGATCTTAAGTGGAATCATGCTGATGATTATAGCATCTTTCTTATTTATTCGCTGTGATCATATTACTGCGGCTTTGATCTATCGCGCTATTCAAGGACTTGGATTTGGGATTGCTTCCACCGGGGCAAGCACCTACGTGACAAAGATGTGTCATCCTAATCGACTTTTACAAGGAGTGGGTTATGCCGCTATTGCCAATTCGTTAACAGGGGTTATCGGTCCCTCTTTGGCTTATGCCTTGATAGGAGAACACTATGATCAGTTTGAATTATTGTTTATTGTGGCAACGCTCCTTGCCGTCGGAACCTTTTTACTGATGCTTTTAGGTAAAGATGCATCTCAAAAAATGATCGGCAGTTCATCTGCAAACGAGAAACATGAAAAAATCAACTGGGGTATTTTATGTTTACCGGTAGTCATTTTGTTCATGAATTCACTGACTCAAAGTGCAATCACTTCTTTTGTTTCTTTATATGCAATCAGTTTAGGTTTTGTCGGAGCCGGGTCTTTCTTCTCCGTTAATGCGGTTGGCATGATTGCTTCTCGTTTGGTAATGAATCCATTGGTAAAAAAGTTTGGTCCATTTAAGATGATTCTGATTAACTCGGCAGTCTTTTTTATAAGTGTTTTCTTATTATCAAAAGTGACAGCAATGTGGCAGATGCTTGTCATGGCTTTACCGGCAGGTTTTTCTATAGGAGCTATTTCACCTATTATAAATACCTTTATGATTCAAAATATGCCGGTTAATAAAAGTGGTATTGCTAATGCTCTTTATTATAGTTCGATGGATATTGGTTATGCGATGGGTTCAATTGTATGGGGAGTGGTTGCGATGAAAACAGGTTATGTGAATGTTTTCTTTATTAGTGCGCTGATTCAAATGATCTGTGTGGTATTGAGTCAAATGCAGCGTACATTATTTAAGATTAAATAGGAGGAAATAGAGATGTCTAAAACATTAGTTGCTTATTTTTCCCACTCAGGGAATACAGAAGTTATTGCTAGGGAGTTTGCTGAAGCATTGAAAGGGGATTTATATGAAATAAAAGCACAACATGCCTATTCAAGTCATTACAATATCGTAGTGGAGGAGGCAAAGGCAGAATTAAATGCACAGACTAGACCGAGTTTAGTTCATCAAATTCCGGATTTGAAAGACTATGATGTGATTGTTATCGGCTATCCTAATTGGTGGGGAACGATGCCAATGCCATGTTTTACATTTTTAGAAAGCATAGATTGCAGCCATAAAACGATTATCCCATTCTGTACACATGAAGGAAGTGGAATGGGAAGAAGTGAGCAAGATCTTCAGAAGACATGTTTGAATAGTAAATTATTAAAAGGATTGGCTATTCGAGGTTCGGCTGTTAGGAATGCCAGACAAAGTGTTAAGGATTATTTAAGAAAAAATCGATTGATTTAAGGAGAACATTATGAAGGTTATTATTTTATCGTCAAGTCCAAGAAGAAAAGGAAACAGTGAAATTTTATGTGAACAATTTGCAAAAGGAGCAAAAGAGGCAGGTCATAGTGTTGAAATGGTAAATCTGAACGATTATCATATCGGATTTTGTTTAGCGTGTGAGTATTGCCGTCAGCATGATCATGTTTGTATACAAAAAGATGACGCGAATCAGATTATAGATAAAATCATTGAAGCAGATGTTTTTGTGATGGCAACTCCAGTTTATTTCTATAGTTTATCCGGACAATTAAAAACGTTAATTGATCGAATGTTTGCCAGAGAATATGAAGTACGTGATAGTGCTACGAGAAAAAAAGCTTATCTGATCTTAACGAGCGGATCTCCGGATATTGAGCAGATGACGGGGACAGTAGAAAGTTTCAGAGGGTTTATTCAAGTATTACGTACCGTAGAAGAGGGAGGCATTATTTATGGTTTAGGGGCATTCCACAAAGGGGATGCTTTATTACATCCGTCTTATAAAGAAGCTTATGAGATGGGAAAAAAGATTTAAGTAAAAGCCCTTGTCAATTGACAGGGGCTATTCATATACTTCATAAAATTGATTCATTTTTTTTATAATTTGTTTTACTTCTTGTTCACACTGTGAAGAATAGTTAGGATCACAATTGAAATGATTATTAAAGATGTGAATCAATTCATGAATCGTCGATTTTTTTTGTTGCTGTAAAGCCAGCTTTTGGTTGATAAAAACGTTATACTCATATCCATCATAGTAACAAAACCCACGTACTTTACTGGTTAGCTGCTGATTATAACGGATTACAATGTTATGACTGCAGCAAAATTCCTCAAATTCGTTCATATTAAACCTCCCGATAGAAACCTCTGGGATTATTATATAATGTTAATTTGGGAAATACTCATTTCAGGCATTTCTGTTTTCTTATACCATCAATCAAAATTAATACCGGTTCTAAATCTTCCGGACTTAAATCTTTGGCTGAATCAAATAATAGCTTTAGATTATCGTTTTCTACGATATGCTTGTATGTTTCCAATAAGTCAGGATCGTTGGCAAAATATTCTAGGTTAGCTGCATGATCGCCGTATAAACTTTCTTTAATTTGCCAATCCATCAAATAGGCGGGAGTAGTATTTAATGCTTCTGCAAATACTTTCACTTTAGATTGTGTAATATCATTTACTCCCTTTTCTATTTTGTTAATGGCGGCACGTGAAGTATAGCCGGTTTTTTTAGCTAATTCTTCTTGAGACAATCCTAATTCTATTCTTTTTGTACGTATTCTATCACCTATACCCATATTAGACACCTCTTTCATCGCTTACATTATACCATTTTGTTGATTTATATTCAACAATTATGTAAAAAAACAAATTCTGTTGACAATTAAGATACACAAGTGTATGATTTTAATGTAAACTATAAATCAACAAGGAGGGAAAAATGACAAACACAGAATTACTCAAACAATGTCTGCGTGAAAAACATTTTACATTGCAGAAGCTAGCAGATCAGTTGAATATTTCGGTATCTGCTTTAAGTAGAAAGATAAATAATAAAAATGAATTTAAATCTATAGAAATTAATGCGATTCAGCAGATATTAAAGCTATCAGATAAAACAAGAGACATAATTTTTTTTGCTACAATAGTTGACTTAAAATCAACAAATAAAGGAGAATAATATGACGTATGATGAAAAAATCAATTATTTAAAATCTTTTCAATATTTAAAAAAAGAATGCAAAGATTTAAAAGAACAGCTCGAACTAATTGAATATAAAAAAAGTAAAATAAATAGTGGCATTCTTCATATCACAATAAATAACAGCAATGCTGGGCATTCACCACTGCATCATTTGATATCAGAAACAGATTTTTTACAAGAACAAATAACTTTAAAATTAAATGAGTACAATCAAACATTAAAAAATGTAGAACAAAAAATTCAGCAGCTTGATGATATTCAAGAACAGCAGATATTACGGTATCGCTATATTTATGGCTATACGTTTCAAAAGATTGCAGACAAAATGCATTATAATGATAAATCTTACGTTCATAAATGTCATAAAAAAATAATTCAGAAATTAGATTTTTAAACTGTCCAACACATTACAACTTTATAACTGTTAATATAGTAGTGTCGAAAGATAAGTTAAGTAAAGCCCAAACACGACATGGCTCTAAAAGGTGCGTGTAGGACAGCTGCCCATAGACGGAGGTATTAAATGGATCCAATTATATCAACAATAGAAAAAGAAAAAAACAAGTTTGCTTTGCTTACTAAAATTATAGAAAGTAGGACAAACAGTATCACAAAAAGAATAGTTTATCAGTTTTTTAAAGATGAAGGTCTATCAGAAGAAGCGTTAAATTGTACGATCAGGCGCTACTATTTATATAAAAATAATAAAAGAGCCCTATGCGTAAAAGAAATTGACACATTACAACGCAAGCTAACTTTGTCACAAAAAGAAATTGAAAATCTCAACTTTAAAAACCAATTGATTATAGAACTATGGAAAAATGGAATCCCCATTCAGTTATTAGATTCTATTCTTCAATTAGAAAAATTAAATAATGTGAAAGATATTTAATAAATGATAGAAAGAAGGAAATAAAGATGGAAAAAAGAACAGGAGTATATCCATGTTATGAAAACCAATTTGAAGTACAAACAAAATCTGCTACTACTGAACCAGAAACAGAGGCAGTAATGAGTCCTATTGCAGATATGGAATCTTTCAGTGTAGCATTTGATAATGGGGTAGAAGAATGGACCCCATTTGAATCAGAAGGATGGACAAAACGATTAATGACATCAAAAGCATTAACAATCACAGTAACTGGAAAACGCAGTATTGGTGATGCGGGTAATGATTATATTGCATCATTATTCAATAAAAATGGCAGAGATGTGGAAGTTCCATTTGCTTGGACATTTCCAGATGGTTCTAAAGTACTTTTAGAGAAAGCTGTAATTAATGTAACGAATATTGGTGCAGGAGACTCAACAGGGGTAGCACCGTTAGAATTTGATGTAATGAGTAATGGAAAGCCAATTTTTACGGAACAATAAAACTTAAGAGGGTTTTTATTCCCTCTTTTTAATTCACAAAAAATAATAGAAAGGAAGCGTGTATGAAAATACATACACCAAATAAAAATTATGCCAAGACATATTGATCTATCAAACAAATTAACTAGTGAAAGACCCACTATCACAATTAATGGAGTTGTGTACAAAGTAAATGATGAAAAATCAAATGTATTATTAATGAATCAGGAATTAAAAAAAGAAAATGTATCAGAGATGGACATGGTAGACAGAGTAATTTCTATTCTTCTAGGCAAAAAAGCATTAAAAGAAATTGAAGCAGCTGAATATGGTTTGAGTCAATATATGACAATTTTTTATGCTTTAGTTGCGTGTGTAAATGATGAAGATATCGATGTGATTGAAAGTCGGTTTCAACAACAAGCAAACAAATAATGACTTCTATGATATTATTGATGATTGGCCGTTGATTGAAGCAAGTTTTTTATCGCAATATGGTATCCGTTTACGCAAAATAAACGATATGCCGTGGAATGAATTTTGTTCATATTTAAGTGGTATTATGCCTGAAACTCCTTTAGGGAGTATTGTTAAGATACGTAGTGAAACGGATCGCAAGATTATAAAAAACTATACTGTTGAACAAAAAAGGATACGGAATGAATGGTTGCAACGTAAAAGCAAAGAGATAACCTCACAGGATTATACAAGTATCATTGAAGAATTTAAAAATATGTTTAAAAACTTATCATAGGGAGGTGATAAAAAATGGCAATGAATAAAAATGAATTAGCAATTGAACTTATTGTTAATGATAAAGTTTTTAATCGTCAATTTAATAATATATTAAAAAATTCGCAGAAGTTAATGTCAAAAGCAACAGGAAATATGGTTAAGATTTTTGAAAAAAATTTTCAAAAAATGAATAAAATAGCAAAAGCAAATCTTAAAATTACAGAAGTCAGCACATTTGTTAAATCATGTCAAGATTTGGAAAAATCATTAGCACGAAGTGAACGAATTGTCAGTACGTTGTTTCCGCAGATGAATCGCAATATGAGTATAGGAATCATAAATACTGGGAAACTTGCGGATAATACTGTTAAAAAAGTTAAAAAAGCATTTGCAAAAGTGGATACTATCAATAAATTATCTTTTGGAAGTGCTGAAGAAACAACTCCACCAGATTTTAAACCTGGAGGAGATATTAAGGGCCCATCGATTCAATTTAGTCCCTCTATTGAACAGGCAAAGCAGTTTCAATTAACGCTTGCTGCGATTAGACAGGAAGTATTGAATTTACCAACGAGTGTAGATATCCAATTAAATTCAAATATTGGGGATTTATTTAACCAGTTTGGTGATATTCATTTAGATGCTAATTTGAATATTGATGGCATTATGACATCCTTTGATCAATTATTAAAACTAATTCCTACTTTTGCTACAGAATTTTCTCAGTCTTTGCAATCTAATTTAGAAGGAAGTATTCATCTTGATTTAGGTGACATAAAAAATGACATTATTGGACAGTTGGATCTATCAAACAATGTCGGAGAAATTTCTACGAATATTACTACGACAATAAATAGTGCTATTGATACTATCCCCGAGGAACAATTTACAAATACAGGAGAGAAAGTAACAGGGGGGCTCATTTCAGGGATTATGGGTAATATTAATTCTTTCTTTACTGCGGGAGAAAATATTCTGACCACTTTACTTGGACCTTTTGATAGTGGAAAGGATATGCTTCTTGAGAAGTTGGAAGCAATTTTAGAGCCAGTTCAAGGTTTTATCGATGGTTTTGCCCCATTAATTGCAAACTTTGATTCTTTTAAGGAGATGTTTAATAATTTTAAAGATGCTATAAGTGGTGTACAAGGTGCTTTCGATACAATAAAGAATTCAGAAACTATACAAGCCTTTGGTAATCAACTTCTTAACCTTTATACTTCAATTACCACTAATGGATTAATTCCCACATTGCAAAGTTTATCGACAACACTAATCAATGGACTCACTCCGGCATTTAATGTTGTATTTTCATCAGTGGGTCTAACATTACTTGCAATTATGGGATTAGCAGCCGGATTTTTATATCTTTATACTACAAGCGAAAGCTTTAGAGAATTAATGAATGGGATGTTTGATGCCATTGCGGAACATATACAAGTTGCAATTAGTAATATTATTATGATCATAGAGACGATTTGGTCTGTTGGAATTCAACCGATGATTGAGAGTGTAATGCTTGGTTTCGAGTATTTATGGAATAACGGTTTGGCGGTGCTGATTGAAAATGTTTCTGTCTTTGTTTTACAAATTATTGAACTTGTATTGAGTATCTGGAATAATGCGGTAGCTCCATTTATTGATTTGTTACTAAATATTTTCCTGCCCAACTTTACAACAGTATGGGATGCTCTTTTAGCAATAGCAATACCGATTATAGACAAGATTGTCGGGTATCTGAATGGGTTTATGGAAGCTGCAAATATTGTTATTGGTGTGTTGGCGGAACATTTTTTACCAATTTTTAAGACTGTTTTTGATGGAATAAGAGGAGCCGTTCAATGGTTTTGGGATATTGCCAGACCCATTTTTGATATGTTCATGAGTGTATTAGGCGTTTTAGTATCATTTTTAGTTGATAAATTCTTTGCTAAGTTTGATGTAGTATTTACAGCAGTCGTAAGTGTTATTAAAGGTATTGCTTCTCCTATTAGTGAAGCGTTAGATGGTGTAAAAGGGATACTTCAAGGAATTATTGATTTTGTCAGTGGGGTATTTAGTGGAGACTGGGAACAAGCATGGCAAGGTATTGTGGGAATTTTTGAAGGAGTAGTAGGAACTATTTCAGGGATTTTTAAAATACCCGTTAATGCGGTGATTAGTCTTATTAATGGTGCTATTTCCAATGTTAATGGTTTTGGTTTTGATATTCCTGATTGGGTACCATTTTTAGGTGGACAATCTTTTAGAGTAAATATACCGGCAATACCATTGTTAGCTCAAGGAGGATATATTAAGGCAAATCAGCCTCAATTAGCAGTTGTTGGAGATAATCGCCATCAGGGTGAAATTATTGCACCAGAAGATAAAATGGTGGACATGATTAATACAGCATTAAAAATGCAGCAAAGTAGACAGTCACTTGATGGCTTGGATCAACTTATATCCCTTATTGAAGAATTAATCCAAGCAGTTAAGAATCTTCATTTGAAAGTCAATATTGATTCTAAAAAATTATCTGTTTTATTAGACAATGCTAAAAGAGAAAGACAAATGATAGGAGGGTAGAAAAATGTACAGACCATTACTATACTTGAACAATAAAGAAATTAAGTCTATTGTTAGTTTTAATGATCTTGCTTCTATTCAAGATGGAGATAATTCAGGTAGGACACCCAATTTAACGATGACCCGTGATATTTTAGGGCGTGTTATGAGTATTACTGTTACACTTGGAATAATCTCTCGACAAGATGGGATGCAAATTTTAAATATTTTAAAAGAACCAAATATTAATGTTAGATTTCTTGATAGTGAAACAGATCAATATAAAACATTAGATTGCTATTGTATTGATCCTAAAAAGACATTAATGCCAGGACTAATGGATTATTATCAGAATATGGAATTTATTTTAAATTCTAATGAAAGGTATGATTAAATATGTATTTAGTTTCAGAGGAATTTAAAAAAGCGATTAGAAATAATGCTCGAAAGATAAAGTGCTACTTTATTTATGAAAATAAAATTTATTACCCTCAAGGGTTAACACTGGATGACAATATCTATAGTGAAGAAACAGAAAGTTTTATAGGAACTTTTATTGCAAAAAGCGGCATACTCAAATTGGATGTTAAAACCGTTTTGTCATTAGAGAATAAGTCTATCGATATTTTTATGGGAGTGTACTGTAATAATAATTATGAATATGTTCCGTTGGGAAAGTTCTTTATCTATGAAAAAATAAGTGATTATGAATATAAAATAATGGACTCAAAAATGCTGTTTAATATTCCATTTGATCCTTCTGAAATTGTTTATCCTATTACTGCGTTGGATTTATTAGAAAAAGTGTGTATTCAATCTGGTGTAGAACTATTTACATCAGATTTTCCTAATAAAGATATACTTATAGATAAAGAGATTTTCTTCGGCTATGAAGCAACATGTTTTGATGTTGTATCAGCAGTTGCGCAAGCATCTTGTTCATTTGCTCATATTAATCGTGAAAATCAACTTGAACTGAAATGGTTTTGTCCAGTTGATTTTAATATTAGAATAAGTAACCAATTGGAATATCCTGTTTTAACTGAATCTTATGGACCTATAAACTCTTTAGTTCTTGCTCGTGACCCGCAAAATGATAATGTTTATATTCAAGATGCGGAAAGTATTGAAAAAAATGGGCTACTTGAGTTGAAAATCAGTAATAATCCGATTTTGGATATCGATAGAGTTCAAACACGTCTTCCTATTTGGAATCGAATAAAAGATTTTACCTATCAGCCTCTTACAATTAATAGCCAGGGTTTATTTCATTTAGATCCGGGAGATATTGTTAAGGTTGAAACAAATAAGAGAGAAGAGATTGATGCGGTCATTATGAATCATAATATTGATTTTAATGGTGGTGTGGCAAGCTTTATTTCATCACCAGCGCTGTCTCGAGCAGAAATCAATTATTCAATAGCAAGCAGTATTGAAAGTAAATTGCTTAGAACTGAATTAAAAGTAGATAAAATAAAAGGTGAAATTGTATCATCTATAGAGAATATTGAGAAAACAATAGAGAATATTCAGGTTGATAATCTTGATATTTCTATTGAACAGTCACAGATTGCAATCACAAATAAAAATCCATCTGTTTCATTGAATGCCAAAATTATTTTAAATGGTCAAGATATTACCTCAACATTGGGGAATGAATCTATAAAATGGCATCGAGTAAGTGAAAATCGTGATGCAGATATTAAATGGGATGATCTTCAACTGAATAACAAAGTAATTGAGATAAATTCCGAAGATATTGCTCTATATGCAAATTTTTATTGTGTTGCTACGACCCCCTATGGTTCATGTATGAGTAATTATGCATTGGTAACTGATGAAACGGATATTTCAAATCTTCAAGTCTATATTAATACTAATCAGCCAAATTATCAGGGGTATGATAATGGCGTTTACAGTCCAGATTGGAGTGAAACTGGGAATTTAGTTTTAACGCCAGTAGTTATGGATCATTATAAACAAATTCCCTTATCAGACTGTGATATAGTATGGCAGAAAATAAATGGTGAGTTAGATGAAACGGAGATACAGCAAGATGGTGTTTTAATGGTAACAACAAATAAAATGACTTCGGAAATAAAAAAAATAGGATATATAGTGTCTGTAAAATATCATTATTCATCTATATCAAAGACGATAGAATTTACCAGTTATCAAAATCAAGAAGAAGTAAGTATAGGAGATAAGATTTACTATACCTGGGTTTATTATGCGGATAATGATTTAGGTGACGGATTAAGTCCAAATCCATTAGGCAAACAGTTTATTGGTATTGCAAATATGCAGATTGAAAAAGAGCCGCCCTATACGATTGATGAGGATGGGAATAAGATTTATTCAGATTTATCCGCATTCGTCTGGACTAAAATGAAAGACTATCGCACTGTTCTTGAACAAGACGGTGAACCAACAGATACATCTTGTTTGTGGTTAGATAGCAATACCGGGCAATTGAAAAAATATTATACTTTTCTAAAATCATGGGCACCGATAAATGATGAAACGCCATTACGTGATACGGCTGAAAATGTCTATATAACAACGGAGAAAAGCAGCACTGCAAACTTTACTATATTAAGTAATGCGATTAATTCTACTGTAAAAAATGTAGAGAGGGTAGAATCAGAGCTTGGGTCTCAAATGTCAGAAGTTTCTTCAAAGATAGAACAGAATGCAACAAATATTCAATTCAGTATTGAGAAAATTAGTGAAATTACTTCTGGATTAGCATCGGATGAAGCATTGATGAATGAAATGAAAACTTACTTTAAGTTTGATGAACAAGGGCTTCATATTAGTAAATCGGATAATAGTTTTGAGATGATTTTATCGGATACAGAATTAGGCTTTTATGATGGAAAAACACGTGTTGCATATATCAGTAATAAGCGCCTTTATATTGAGCAGGTAGTGGTTGTACAGAGTCTGCAAATTGGGGATTATACTTTACGTTATGATAATGATATTGGTTTTGTTTTACAATAGGAAGGCTATTTGCCTTCCTTTAATGAAAGAAAGGAGGAAAAACAATGAGTTATTGGATAAGTCCAAATATATATACAACTTCACAAAGTACAACAGAAAACTATTCTATTGTACGAGTGGATCTTTACTTTGATCGAGACAGTGGTGGGGCCTGGAATAATTATACAACGTATGGATATATCATTGTCGATGGACAAAGACAAGATTTCAGTGTCGGTTCTTATGGTACCGGCAGTCGTACTTATCTGACTACGAAAGACTTTAGAGTTTACCATAATTCGGATGGAACAAAAACGTTAAGTTATCAATGTTACTATAATGCAGATAATCTTCCTTATGTAGGCGCACTCAGCAGTAATGGATCTTTTACCTGTCCTACCATTCCCCGTGCAGCTCCTATTACTTCTGTCGGTTATTCCAATATCTATAGTACCTTTAATGTAGGATTTACTTCCTATTCCAGTAGTTTTAATTATAAATTAAGGGTATCCATTCCTAATGTTGTGGCTCTTGAAACCTATAATAATTACACCTCTGGGGCAAGTAAGACTTTAAGTGCAGAAAAACAAAAATATCTCACTGATTATTTATGTAAGAATGGAAAGACAAGTGCTAATTTAGGGTTTGTGATCGAAACCTACTCCGGCTCAATAAAACTAGGAGAGTCTTCTGAATCAATCAAAACCTTTGTGAAACCGTCAGTAAGTGTATTAAGTGGAATGAGTGTGGGGAGTATAGATAATAGCGTAAGTTTTACGTTAAGCAAGACCACATATTGGAGTTACTATGGACATAGTTTAACGATCAAATATGGGAGTCTGGTATTATATAGCGGAGCTTACAGTAATAGTGTGACAGTCTCAGACAGCAGTAAAATGAACGCCTTATATGAAGCGATGAAGAATAGTGCCAGTGGAACCTTTACGGCAGTGTTAACCACGACTTATGGCAGTTATACAATAGGCAGTCATGAAAAGACAGCGATAGGGAGTTTAACGAACCTCATCCCAACATTAGGCGCTTTAACCTATTATGATGGAAACAGTGCGGTGACTAATGTAACAGGTAATAATCAAATGATTATACAGAATAAATCCTCTTTGGTAATCACAATTCCTACTTATAGTCTCAAGAAGAAAGCAACAGTAAGAAGTTTTAAGCTGAGCTACAATGGCAAAAGTTATGATGTGAGTGCAGGGAGCAATGTGACAATTGGAACCGTAGATAAAACAGGAAGTATGACGGCAAGTTTAGTGTTAACGGATAGTCGAGGGCAAAGTGTTACCGTAACAAAGGCAATTGTTTATACAGCATATAGTTTGCCCCAGATCAGTTGGGAGTACTACCGGTCAAACAGTGGAGGGAAAAAGGATTTATTAAGCGGAACCTATATTTATATAAAACCAAGTTATACGATTGCGAATATAGCGGGGAATAATGTAAGCAGCAGTACAATCAAGATAGGGACAGAAACAGTGAGCAGTAATGCAGTCAATGGAGTAGGGGTGACGTATGGAAACAGCTATGCAATCTCGAAAAGCTATAATTTGACGATGACAGTTCAAGATAAGTTATTAGGAAGCACAACGATAAGTGGAACAATCGCCGTAGCAGAATTACCAATGAATATTACAAAAGATAAGACAGGGATAGCTTTTGGTACAAAAGCAATAGAAAATACAATACGTTTAGGAAAAAGCACGGAGATAGTTGGTAGTTTAAAAGTGGAAAAAGAAATGATATCTTCTGGTTCTTTTAATTGTGGAAGTTGGAATACTCCTGCTGTTGGTGCATTAACTCAAATCATCAATAACAGCAATAGTCAACATAGTGTTATTGTGGGTAAAGATAATTCGGGGAAACGTCATTATGGTATAGATTTTTATGATAGCACGACGAATCGATCTTTACGATTGTATGCAGGAACTCAATATTTCGAGTTAGCAGGTAATGCCAATATTAATGGCGATAGGATTTTGACATTAAATAAGGCTTTTCCAATTAATTCGGTTTATTTTACATATACGAATATAAACCCTGGAACTTTTTTAGGTGGAACATGGTCTTTAATAGGTCAAAATCGCTATATTATTGGTGCAGGAAATACTTATTTGGGTGGAGCAACAGGTGGGAGTGGAGTTTCAGGACAAACAACTCTAACAATTAATCAAATTCCAAGTCATACTCATAAAACAGCGGTGTTTGCAAATGATTCGGGTATTCCCACAAATGGTCTGTCTGAATTATGGATTCGTGGTGGAAAAAGTGTTGCAACAACTTATGGAACTTCTCAGAATGGGGATGCAACTGGTGGCAGTCAAGGACATACACATAGTATCTCTCCATTGTATATTGCAATATATATTTGGCGTAGAACTACATAAAATTAAAATAATAAAATTTATGAAGAATCACGCATCTGGGATTCTTTTTCTATAAAAAGGAGGAAAAATAATGAGTTATTGGCTTAGTCAAGCAGTATATACAACTTCACAAAGTACAACAGAAAACTATTCTATTGTGCGAGTGGATCTTTACTTTGATCGAGACAGTGGTGGAGCTTGGAATAATTATACAACATATGGATATATCGTCGTCGATGGACAAAGACAAGATTTCAGTGTCGGTTCTTATGGTACCGGCAGTCGTACTTATCTGACTACGAAAGACTTTAGAGTTTACCATAATTCGGATGGAACAAAAACGTTAAGTTATCAATGTTACTATAATGCAGATAATCTTCCTTATGTAGGCGCACTCAGCAGTAATGGATCTTTTACCTGTCCTACCATTCCCCGTGCAGCTCCTATTACTTCTGTCGGTTATTCCAATATCTATAGTACCTTTAATGTAGGATTTACTTCCTATTCCAGTAGTTTTAATTATAAATTAAGGGTATCCATTCCTAATGTTGTGGCTCTTGAAACCTATAATAATTACACCTCTGGGGCAAGTAAGACTTTAAGTGCAGAAAAACAAAAATATCTCACTGATTATTTATGTAAGAATGGAAAGACAAGTGCTAATTTAGGGTTTGTGATCGAAACCTACTCCGGCTCAATAAAACTAGGAGAGTCTTCTGAATCAATCAAAACCTTTGTGAAACCGTCAGTAAGTGTATTAAGTGGAATGAGTGTGGGGAGTATAGATAATAGCGTAAGTTTTACGTTAAGCAAGACCACATATTGGAGTTACTATGGACATAGTTTAACGATCAAATATGGGAGTCTGGTATTATATAGCGGAGCTTACAGTAATAGTGTGACAGTCTCAGACAGCAGTAAAATGAACGCCTTATATGAAGCGATGAAGAATAGTGCCAGTGGAACCTTTACGGCAGTGTTAACCACGACTTATGGCAGTTATACAATAGGCAGTCATGAAAAGACAGCGATAGGGAGTTTAACGAACCTCATCCCAACATTAGGCGCTTTAACCTATTATGATGGAAACAGTGCGGTGACTAATGTAACAGGTAATAATCAAATGATTATACAGAATAAATCCTCTTTGGTAATCACAATTCCTACTTATAGTCTCAAGAAGAAAGCAACAGTAAGAAGTTTTAAGCTGAGCTACAATGGCAAAAGTTATGATGTGAGTGCAGGGAGCAATGTGACAATTGGAACCGTAGATAAAACAGGAAGTATGACGGCAAGTTTAGTGTTAACGGATAGTCGAGGGCAAAGTGTTACCGTAACAAAGGCAATTGTTTATACAGCATATAGTTTGCCCCAGATCAGTTGGGAGTACTACCGGTCAAACAGTGGAGGGAAAAAGGATTTATTAAGCGGAACCTATATTTATATAAAACCAAGTTATACGATTGCGAATATAGCGGGGAATAATGTAAGCAGCAGTACAATCAAGATAGGGACAGAAACAGTGAGCAGTAATGCAGTCAATGGAGTAGGGGTGACGTATGGAAACAGCTATGCAATCTCGAAAAGCTATAATTTGACGATGACAGTTCAAGATAAGTTATTAGGAAGCACAACGATAAGTGGAACAATCGCCGTAGCAGAATTACCAATGAATATTACAAAAGATAAGACAGGGATTGCTTTAGGAACAGTAGCAAGTAATGGACAGATAACATTAGGAAAACCAACAGTAGTATCAGGGATGATAGAGAGTAAGAACTATTTTGTCGCTGCAAATAATCAAGGATTGAGAGTTAAAGATACAGGAGGAACGCCAAGAGAAATCATTTCTATGAATTCAAGCAATCAAACAGTATTACCTAACAACAATGTCTATATTAATCAGAATTTATTTGTTGGGGGAATAGATTACCGTCTAAAAATGTTTCCGGTGAACTCTATATATTTAACTTACAATAATGTGAATCCAAGTACTTTTTTAGGTGGGACGTGGTCTTTAGTAGGACAAAATCGTTATATTATTGGAGCAGGCAGCAGCTATAGTGGTGGAGCTACAGGGGGGAGTAGTACCTCAGGATCAACAGCATTGACGATAAGTCAAATACCGCCACATCGACATTCTTTTGATGTTGAATTGACTTGGCCTGGAGGTAGCTCAAATATAGTGCCCTATCATAATGGCACAACCTCACAAGGTAGTATAGATACCACTTCTGTTGGTGGCGGACAAGGGCATACTCACAGTATTTCCCCATTATATATCGCAATATACATCTGGCGAAGAACAGGATAAAAAGGAGCAAAAAAATTATGATACAAAAAGGAAGTAATTTTATTATTCAAGAAACAAGACAAAATATTATGTCGGCATTAAATTCAGCATTACAGGAATTACCAGTCACGGTATTAGAAATGCTTATTAAAGATTTAGATCGAGAATTAACATTGATGAGCGAAGAAGCCATTAAACAAGAACAACAGCAATATCAAGAAGCGATGCAAAAAGAATATGAACAGCAAAACAAGGAATCGGATTAAACGATTCCTTTTGTTTTAGGAAGGGAAAACGATGAATTACTTTATCACAGGCGCAGTGAGTTTTTCGGTTGGGCTTCTAAGTTTTCTAATCCAACAGCTCTATAAAGACAACAAGCGCTTGCGAGAAAATAGAAAACAAGTAAACCTGACAAAAGAAAGCGCCATTAAAGAAGCATTGTGCTGTTTATTAAGAGTACAGCTCATTCAATACCATGACCATTATATGGAAATGTTGGAGATTCCAAGTTATGCCTATGAAAACTGGGTCATGATGTATAATGCTTATCATGATTTGGGCGGTAATGGCATGATCACAAAAATGGATGAAGAAATCAAAGATCTATCTATTCGATAGGAGGTTGTATGTGGGAAAAATAATGATAGCGGATTTACATCAAGTAGTAGTCGTTTATGGAGTATTTGGTTTGGCTTATCTGGCAAACACAACATTAAGCTTATATCAAAATATTGTGAACGCTAAACAGCATTTTAGCTGGATTAAGCTAAGAAAAGGATTAATACAATTTGTTGTTTTAGTAGTTGGTACATTATTATTAGTGATATCCGTAGATTTACTCGTTAATATCACGGGATTCAGTCAAAATGATCTTAGCGAAGTGATTTCTGTAGCGACCATTCTTTTAACAGTGGGGATGGCAATTATAAAGTATATTAAAGAAGCGTATGTCACTTTACAAAAAATCTTAAATGATTAAAAGGAGGAGTGTTTATGAGTTTATTGGGGATTGATATTTCAAGCTGGCAAGATAAGTTGGATCTTAGCCGGATTAATTGTGATTTTGTAATTGTTAAGGCTACGGAAGGGGTCGGTTATATTAACCCCTGCTGTGATCTGCATTTTCAAAAAGCGAATGATCTAAATAAAAAGGTCGGCTTTTATCATTTTGCCAGAAACAGTATGTATTCAGCGGAAATAGAAGCTGACTATTTTATCAACCATACAAAAGGCTATTTTGGAAAAGGTATTCCTATTTTAGATTGGGAAGATGCCGTTGAAGATGTAGGATGGGCATTAAAATGGCTGCAAATCGTTGAAAGTAAAATGAATGTAAAACCAATGATTTATATGTCTGAAAGTGTAGTAAATGCTTATGATTGGACGGATGTGGCAAAAGCAGGCTACGGCTTATGGGTCGCAAAATATAAAGGATATGATCCGGTTTATAATTATGACTCAGCCAATAGAGGAGCCGAACCTGCGATTTGTCATTGGCCGTTTTATGCGATGTGGCAATTTACTTCTTGCGGTCGTTTAGACGGTTATGAAGGTAATTTGGATTGTAATATTTTTTATGGGGATGGGCTAGCTTGGGATCAATATGTTAAAGTGGGACAACCGTCTGTTGATCCAACTCCGTTTTACTCAAAATATAAAATCGGAGATTATGTCACCTTTGGAAGCTGCTATGCCTCTTCGACTTCAAAAATCGGCTGGCCGCCAATGGGTGAAGCACTAGTGCCGGATATAAAAGAGGGAATCATTACCGCTATTTATGAAGGAACAAATAACCCTTATTTAATTAATAATGGCATGTGCTTTATCAATGATGGCGATATTCACGAAATTAAAGAGGAGTTCTACATTGTGCAAAGCGGAGATGTATTAAGTGAAATAGCAATGCGGTTTAATACCACTTATCAGGACTTAGCTAAGCTTAATCAGTTAGAAAATCCTGATTTAATATATCCTGGGCAAAAATTGAAGATTCAATGAAAAAGGGACTGTAACGAATAAGTAGTGTTTCAACTATTTAGATCGTTATAGTCCTTTTTCTTTTGCTTATCAAAAAAAGAGTTCCAGTTTAGACTGCAAATAACTTTTTGATGTTTCTGACACTCTTAAAAGAGCTTTTCATGTCTTGAAAAATTTTAATCGATAAGAGGATGTATTTAAGTATATTTTTTACTATTTCTTAGTTCTTAACTTTTTTATTGCAATATTTTATCCTCCATTTTTTGAGAGAAAAAAGGAATACTCCTTTTCGAGTATCCCCTCGTTCACAATCTGATACACATTTGAGTACGTTTTTGTATAGAGAAAAACTGTATCAATTATTATTTATGCATTTTAATTCCTTTTTCTATTCCAATATCTCCCCATTTGATTGAATCACTTCTTTATACCAGTCAAATGATTTTTTCTTTATTCTTTTTTTGGTCCCATTGCCTTCATCGTCCAAATCGACATAGACCAAACCATAACGTTTACTCATTTCTCCGGTTCCGGATGAAATGAGGTCGATTGGTCCCCAGAGTGTATAACCCATTAAATCAACGCCATCTTCTTCAACAGCAATTTTCATTTGCATTAGATGTTGACGCAGATAGTTGATGCGATAATCATCAATGATTTGTCCGCTTTCATTAGGCGTATCTATAGTCCCTAATCCGTTTTCGACGATCATCAATGGTAATTGGTAACGGCTATATAGGTCATTTAATGAGAGTCTCAATCCTATAGGATCAATTGTCCATCCCCACTCTGACTTTTCAAGATAGGGATTTTCAACTGCCATCATCTGATTACCTTCAGTAACTTTTTTGTCTTTTCTTGTAGTTGCAACACTCGTATTATAATAGCTGAAACCGATAAAATCGACAGTCCCATTTTTTAAGGATTTTCGATCACTTTCTTCCATTATGAGGTCAATGCCTTTTTTCTTGATTGCGTTTAAGACATAGGCTGGGTATTCCCCGCGACATTGAATATCTGTATAAAAATAGCGTGTCATTCGTGCCGTTTCCATACAGTATAGCTGATCTTTTGGATTGCAGGTTTCGGGATAACTCATAATATTGGCAAGCATCATACCAATTTTAAATTTTGGATTGATACTTCTTGCCAGTGCGACAGCTTTTGCAGAGGCAACAAAAATATGATGCAAGGCTTGATAACGTTCTTGTTCATTGCTGCTGCAAAAACCAAGAGAGCGATAACCATTGTTTAATAATAAATTGATTTCATTAAATGTCAACCAATATTTTACTTTATGCTGATATCGAGTAAAAATAGTAAAACAGTATTTTAAATAGTAATCAATAGATGCGCGATTAATCCATCCACCTAATTTTTTAGACAAATGAAAAGGATAATCAAAATGGACAGTAGTCACCATTGGTTCAATTCCATATTTCAAACATTCATCAAAAACATCATCATAAAACTGTAGTCCCTCTTCACTGGGAAGGGCATCATCACCGTTAGGATAAATGCGAGTCCAAGCTAATGACATACGATAACACTTGAATCCCATTTCTGCCATTAAGGCAATATCTTCTTTATAATGTCCATAAAAATCAATTGCTTCATGGCTGGGATAATAAAGCTGGTCATTTAATTCGATCTGGGCACCGACGGGAAGATCATCTTTTCTAAAGTTATAAACAAAATCTTTTGTTCCATCTTTTAAGATAATCGAAACCTTTCTAGGGGTATTTTTATTACCTGCTGTCATAAAATCGTAGGTTGCTAAACCACGGTGTGTTAATCCGCCCTCCACTTGACTGGCAGCACTAGCACCACCCCAAAGAAAACTCTCTTTAAAACTCATAATACCACACTCCTTTATTTCAATATACTGCTTATTAAAATATATTTCAATAATAACTAAAATTAATTTTATAATGCTTTATGTACTGTTTATGGTAAAATAAATATAAATAGAGGTGTTAGCATGAACGTACTAGAAAATATTCATATTCATTATAATGAATTAACGAAAAAAGATAAGGAAATTGCTGATTATATTTTAGAGTATCCAAAGAAATTCTGTCGTCAGGATATGAATGATTTCACAAATAAAATGGGGATTTCAAAATCAGCGCTTATACGTTTTTCAAAGAAATTAGGTTATTGTGGATATAGTGAATTGCGATATGAATTATCAAGGATTATTTTTACCGGCGGAGTAAAGACACAGGAAGCTCATACGCCGGCAGAGATTATCGGACATGGTTATATAGAATGTCTTTCTGCCTTAATTGAAGAATTGGATTCTGATATGATTGAGACCATTGCCAAAAGAATTTGGCATTCCAATAAAATAAAGGTCTTCGGTTATAACGAATCTGCTTTGCCTCCCCAGCATTTAGCGATACGAGCGACATTACTGGATTTGGATTTTGCGGTCTATACGAATCGTGATTATTTTGCGGCACAATTTAAGAACCTAAATAAAGAAGATTTGGTGATTATCTATTCTGTAAAGGATCATGCCAAAGTTTATGGGGCATTACTAAAAAACAGAGCAGTACCGGCATTCGTTATCACTATGAACCCCGAAAACTTTTCATTACTCCGTCATGATGTAATGGTATGCCTGCCAAATCCGGCTGCGTCAAAAGTCGGACTGTTAGATGAACAAGTATTGTTTTATGTATTTAACGAAATCTTATTATCGTATTTGATGAGAACAAAAATGCACTAGAGGAGGGGAATTATGAAATTGTCAGCATTACCGAATATTGGGAAAGAAACGGCTCGTCAGTTGGAAGAAGTAGGCATTCATGATGCGGAAGAATTAAGCATGATTGGCAGTAAGGAAGCTTGGTTACGGATTAAAACATCTATAGATCCGGGAGCCTGTATTCATCTTCTTTATGGTATCGAGGCAGCTGTTGAAGGAATTAAAAAGAAAGATTTGAGTAACGAAAAGAAAGCAGAATTAAAGGAATTTTATCAATTAAATGAGTAAAGCGGTGTTTCACTGCTTTATTTTGTTTATAGCTGGCGTCATGATGAAAACAATGATAAAATAATGAGGAAATGAGGTGGAAAGATGGCCAAAACATTAGTTTTAGCAGAGAAACCCTCTGTTGGCAGAGATATTGCCAGAGTATTGGGATGTAATAAAAAGTTGAATGGAGCATTAGAAGGAAATCGCTATATTGTAACTTGGGCTTTAGGGCATTTAGTTACATTAGCCGATCCGGAAAAATATGATAAGCGCTATAAAGATTGGGATTTAAAAGATTTGCCTATCATACCTGACCGCATGTCCTTAGTGGTGATTGGTCAAACGGCCAAACAATTTAAAGCAGTACAAAGTCAAATGAACAGAAATGATGTT
Source organism: Beduini massiliensis (assembly GCF_000829905.1). Lineage (GTDB taxonomy): Bacteria > Bacillota_I > Bacilli_A > Erysipelotrichales > Coprobacillaceae > Beduini > Beduini massiliensis. Next base: position 145,765 of record NZ_CDPP01000002.1, on the reverse strand, counting down.
CAGGATATTGTGATTGCGACAGATGCTGGGCGTGAAGGGGAATTGGTAGCACGTTGGATTATTCAAAAAGCAGGGATTAAAAAACCATTAAAGCGTTTGTGGATATCTTCTGTTACCGATAAAGCAATTTCCGAAGGATTTAAGCATTTAAAAGATGCCCGTGCCTATGAATCACTATTTCACAGTGCCTATAGCCGCAGCGTTGCGGATTGGCTGGTTGGGATCAATGCAACACGCGCTTTAACTTGTAAATATAATGCGCAGTTAGCGTGTGGTCGTGTACAAACCCCGACATTAGCGATGATTGCAGCTCAAGAAGATCAGATTCGCCAGTTTGTACCTAAACCTTATTATGGCATTGTTGCAAAAGCTATGGGAATTCGCTGGAGCTGGCGTACAACAAAGAATGAAACACATGTATTTGATGAAGAAAAGGTGAATCAAACACTTTCTAAATTAGAAAATCAATCTTTAGAAATCACGGAGATCAGTAAAACCTCTAAAAAGAAATATGCGCCTTTGCTTTATGACCTTACAGAATTACAAAGAGATGCGAATAAGTTATATGGTTTTTCTGCTAAGGAAACATTAGCAGTTATGCAAAGTTTATATGAATATCATAAGGTTTTAACTTATCCAAGAACGGATTCACGTTATTTGACCGATGATATCGTACCGACGATAAAAGAGCGTTTAGAAGCCAGCCGTGGCGGTGACTATGACAGCGCAATTCAAAAGATTTTAAAACAGCCGATAAAGAAGCAATCCCATTTTGTAAATAACAGTAAGGTAAGTGATCATCATGCCATCATACCGACTGAACAAAGTGCTTATATTGGAAGTTTTGATGACCGCGAAAGAAAAATTTATGACTTGGTATTAAAACGTTTTCTTGCTGTTTTACTGCCCCCATATGAATATGAACAAACAACGCTTGTTGCGAAAAGTGGAAACGAAACGTTCATGGCAAGAGGAAAAGTAGAAAAAGCAGTAGGATGGAAAGAGGTTTACGGACGTTACCATGATGAAGAGGAAGAAGAGGATGAACAATCGTTGCCGCCTCTGAAAAAAGGACAATCCATGCAGGTGGACCAATGGGAAAAAACGACAGGTAAAACACAGCCGCCTGCTTATTTTACTGAAGCAACGCTGTTATCTGCCATGGAAAACCCGGTACGTTATATGAAAAGCAGTTCAAAACAGCTGAATACGACATTGAGTGCGACCGGTGGACTTGGAACTGTAGCGACACGTGCGGATATCATTGAAAAGTTATTTAATACCTTTCTTATTGAAAAAAGAGGACAAGAAATTCATGTTACCGCAAAAGGAAGACAACTCTTGCAGTTGGTTCCCAATGATTTAAGATCACCGGAACTAACCGCGAAATGGGAATTGGAATTAGCGAAAATAGCGAAGAACGAAAGAAAATCAAATCAATTTATTAAAGACATTGAGAAATATACCCATAGTGTTGTAGAAGAAATTGAAAGCAGTGAAGGAAAGTTCAAACATGATAATATCACAAGTAAAAAATGTCCTGAATGTGGAGAACCATTGTTAGAGGTAAATGGTAAAAAAGGAAAGATGTTGGTATGTTCAAATCGTGAGTGCAAATACAAACAAACGCTGTCTATTGTAACCAATGCTCGATGTCCTAACTGTCATAAGAAGATGGAGTTAGTCGGTAAAAAGGAAAGCCAAATGTTCGTTTGTAAGAACTGTGGGTATCGTCAGCATATGAATGCTTTTAAGAAAGAGCGAGAGGATAAAAAAGGTGCAGCAGGCAAGAGCGATGTGAAAAAATATCTGCAAAAACAAAAAGCAGAAACAAAAACAACGATTGAGGATTCACCGTTTGCTGCTTTGTTAGACTTAAAGAAAGAACTGAAAAAATAAAATTAAGACATTGGGCTCAATGTCTTTTTTGCTAACTCAAATTTGGCTGGAGATTGTGTTATAATTGGTTTAGTATCTAAGGGAAGGGAAAATGAGATTATGGAAGCATACATAGCGTACTTATCTGAAATATTATTGGTGAAGGAAAACTTAAAATTGGTAAAAGAAGAAGCAAAAAAATATTATCAATCTCATTCAATGAAAGAATGTAGTGAAATGGGACTTCGACTTTATGCTTCTGAACATTATCCGATTCAGGAAGTCGGAATTTTTCTGCTAGGGTATAGTGCGCATGAATTCCCATGGGCATTAACCTTTCTAAAAGAGCGTGTTAGTCAGCACGAAAATTGGAAAGTGCAGGAAATTTTGGCAATGGCATTTGATAGTCATTGCAAAATAATAGGTTATGAAACGGCACTTCCATTAATTGAGGAGTGGCTGAATAATGATTGTGCTAATGTACGCAGAGCCGCTTCTGAAGGATTAAGGGTTTGGACAAGCCGACCTTATTTTAAGGATCATCCGGATGTGGCAATTAAGCTGTTGTCGGCACATCGTCAAGATAATAGTCTCTATGTACGAAAATCAATTGGCAATGCTTTAAGAGATATCAGTAAAAAACATGGTGAACGTGTTTCTGATGAGTTATCAGCTTGGGATCTTTCGACTAAGGAAGTACAGCAGGTTTATAAGCTGGCTAATCGTTTTATCGAAAGTAAAAAATAAAATCGGTAGGGCTTTACAGCCATACCGATTGATTTTTTTAATAGTGAAGCAGGAACTCTTTTGCCTCTTGGCAAGATTCAAATATCTGGTTACTATCCAGAATGTAATTGACGGTATCTTGCCAGTCCTTTAAAGTAAAGTCCTCAGCAGCATAATTGCCAATAATCTTTTTAATTGAATTCAATAATTTAGGAGCATGTAAGTCTGAGAGATATTCACAGTTTAAATCGTTAGCAACACAATTAATTAAATGAAGATTTTCGTTCATGTCATACTCCTTTCTATCTGACCGACATCGTATACAATCAAGTTGTACACTTCTTGAATGATTTATAGATTCTTATTACAAGTTTATTCAATCACATATTCTATGTAAAGTCAAATGCTAATTTAAGCAACTTTATATCTTTTGTTTGTTTTAAAAACATCTTTTCATGACCGAAATAACATGCATTCATAAAGTGTACAATATGAATGATTATATTATAAAAATAATAGAATACGTTTCCATGATCTTTAATTGGTCATGGAATTTTTTAGTTAGAAGAAGCCGCCTCCCATTGATCCATCATTTCTAGTAACTGGGTTTCATATTCTTCAATTTGAGCAGTTAATTCATTGTACTTCACATAATCATTAACATATTCATCTAAATGAAGCAAATCGTTAAGATCTTGGATCTTTTTCTCCAACTTTGAGATAGTCTGCTCAATTTTTCGGATTTCATTTTGTTTTTTACGATCAATCGTCTGTTTAGCTTTATGTTCAAAATAATTGGTTTCTTTTTTGACTTCCACTTTTTGATTGCTGATCTGTTCGATATAGTGATCATAATTGCCTGGGAAATTAATCAATTCTTTCGGTGTCATTTCCACGATACGAGTAGCAATCTTATTAATGAAATAACGATCATGGCTGATAAATAATACCGTTCCTTCAAATTCCAAAAGGGCTTCTTCAAGTATCTCTTTTGAAGCAATATCTAAATGGTTTGTCGGTTCGTCCAAAATCAGCAGATTCGCATTCGTTAAAATCAGCTTTGCTAAAACGACACGACCTTTTTCACCTCCGCTTAACATTTGTATTTCCTTAAATACGTCATCATTCTTAAATTGAAATGAAGCTAGGATATTACGTACTTGGGTATTATTCATTTTTGGGTATTCATCTTGAATTTCGTTAAAAATCGATTTAAGTGGATGCAGTGACGTATGCTCCTGATCATAGTAGGCCGTTTCAACATGGGTGCCAAAGGTAATTTTTCCATCACTTGGTGAGAGTTGCTGTAAGATCAGTTTAAAAAGAGTGGTTTTTCCTATTCCGTTTGGACCGATTAAGGCGATTCGTTCGCCTCTTTTCACATCTAAGCTGAGATTTTGAAACAGCCATTCCTGATCATAGCGATAACTTAGATTTTCAAGCTGTAATACATTATAGCCGCTTTGAATCTGGGGGTGGAAGCGAAGTCGAATAGTTTCCGGGTCACTTTCCGGTTTATCCATCTTCTCCATTTTTTCTAACTGCTTTTCTTTACTCATTGCCCGTTTAATCGATTTTTCACGATTGTATGAACGTAGTAATTGGATGCTTTCTTCTTGTTTTTTTATTATTCGCTGTTGATTTTCGTAATGTTTCATTTCTACTTCTTTGTCTTTTGTACGGGTACGCACGTAAAAACTATAATTGCCACGAAAGAGTTTTGATTTCCCATGTTCAACCTCTAAGATAGAGGTACAGACCTGATCGATAAAATAGCGATCATGACTGATAATCACCACAGCGTGGTTATAGTTTTTTAAATAAGTTTCCAACCACATGATCGCTTTTGTATCTAAATGGTTCGTCGGTTCATCCAACAATAAAAGCGTGGGCTGAAGCAATAATAATTTGGCAAGAGATACTCGTGTTTTCTGCCCGCCGGATAAAGACTGAATGTTTAAATTAAAATCATTTTCAGTAAAACCCAATCCTTTTAATACCCCTTTGATTCGGCTTTGATAGCTGTATCCGTCTAATTCACTGAAACGATGAGTTAATTCATCATACTCTTTCATAATCGTATCTAACTGTTGTGTCTGGCTCATTTGGCTTTCTAATTCGCGCATTCGATTTTCCATTAAAATAATGGGTTCAAATACTTTGATCATTTCCGAATAAATCGTTTCCGTTAAATGAAGATTGCTTTCTTGGGTTAAATAGCCGATTGTCGTTCCTTTTGCTTTATAAATTTCTCCGCTGTCAAAGCTTTCCTGATTGGAAATAATGCGCATTAAAGTGGACTTTCCTGCACCATTGACACCTACGATTGCGATTTTTTCGTTATTTTCTATTTTAAAAGTAATATCTTTTAATATGGCTGTAGTTCCAAAAGACTTTGAAATATTACTGCATTGTAAAAGCATTTTTCTCACCTCACATAGTCCTTATTGTAACAAAAATAAATTTTAATTTATATATTGTGTAATACACAGTGATATGTTATACTGTGTTTGACACATAGATGTGTATTACACAGATACGGGAAGGAGATGGACATCTATCAAGAGAATAAGTTGTCAGTTAGCTTGGTGTAAGTGTATAATGAGTAATAAAGAGAGTAGGTGAGGACGATGGATACTCAATTTAAAAAAGGAGTGTTAGATATTTGTGTATTAGCGGCCATATCGAAGAATGAAATGTATGGATATGGTCTCAAGGTAGAAATGTCCAAATTGATGGATATTAATGAAAACACTTTATATCCATTGCTGAGAAGATTAGAAAAAGACGGTTTATTGGAAACATACACAAAAACAAGTGAGGCTGGCAGAGCTAGAAAATATTATTTAATTACTTCCAAAGGAACAGATTATTTGGAAACAATGAAAAAAGAATGGAAACAATTTACGAAAAGTGTGGATAAAATCCTAGAAGGAGGATATACAAATGAGTAAACAAGAATTTTTAGATATTTTGGAAGCAAAGCTAAGTGCTAAAGTCAATCGTGAAGAGACCGCCTCTTTAGTTCAATATTATGATGGCTATATCGATGAAGCCTTAGATTTTGGCATGAGCGAATCTGAAATCATTGAGCAATTAGGAGATTTGGACTTGCTGGTAGAAGAGATCACTCAAGGCTTATCACAAGAAAATATCGATATTTCCACAAGAGAAATCGCAGTGACCACAAATGATCTTGCGGGATTGGAAATGGACCTGCGCAATACTTCTGTAGAAGTAGTGTATGATGACACGATCAGCGGAATCAGTGTGAAAGTAGATAAACGTTTTAAACAAGATTATTTAGTCAAAACAATTGACGGCGTATTTAAGATAAAACAGATTAAATCATCCATCTCAGTGGGACCTGGGTTTGTTGTTCGCTACAATCGAGGAGATGATAAACGTTTGTTCGATTTTGATTTTAATTTTGATTTGGAAATTAAATCGCGCAAATTATATGTGAGAATTCCGACAAGTTATGATTTAGAGACTTCCATTGTCACAACAAACGCAAAAATTGATATTAGCGAAGGAAATGATAAAGTTCAAACAGCACCGGTTCGTTTAGCGACGACATGCAGTTCGATTACAGTCAATAATATGAAAATCAGAGAGCTTCATTTAAAAACAACAAATGCGCCAATTCGTTTAAATAATATAGATAGTGAAATTTTGGAAGCTATTACTTCTAATGCAAAGATCGTGATGGAAGATGTCCTGGCAAAACAATTAAAAGTACAGACGACCAATGCTAAGATCATAATGGAAGATGTCCTGTTTTTAGAAGGGAGAATAAAAACAACGAATGCAAAGATCAGCTGTACCTTAAGAAATAATGATTTGGCTAAACATGTTCGCTATAAAACAAGCAACTCAAAAGTCGTTATTGATGGTATTCGCTATGATAACAGAGGTGAATTGGATTTCAATGATCAGGGAGAATTATTGAGATTGGATGTTCAGACATCTAACGCAAAAATTGAATTAGAAAACTTTAGATAAGGGGATGGCAAGGTGGGCTTGCCATTCTTTTTATTTTCAATAAATTTAAAAAAGGCTTTTAAGAAAATAGATAAATATAAATAGAAAGATGTTAAGGTTTCGTTAAAAAAAGTTAAAATACATAAAATGGGAACTAAATAATTCATATTCGTATTTTAAATACAAAAATATAGTTAATATATCTAAATTTCATAAATTATTAATAAAATTATATTGTATTCTTAATAAACATCATGTATAATTGTATACAATACGGATTATGTATAATGGGGGGATCATTTTATGAACTTAGCGTATAAGATCTTAGCTTCTAAATTAGTATCCGGGGAATTAGTCCCTGGTCAGGAAATAGGAATTCGATTAGATCAAACATTAACACAAGATTCGACGGGGACCATGGCTTATTTACAGTTAGAAGCAATGGGAATTGATCATGTAGCGGTTGAAAAGGCAGTTGCTTATATTGATCATAATATGCTGCAGACAGGTTTTGAAAATATGGACGACCATGAATTTATTCGTTCGGTCGCCAAAAAACATGGGATTGTTTTTTCTAAACCGGGGAATGGGGTATGTCATCAGCTGCATTTGGAAAATTTTGCGAAACCGGGTAAAACATTGATTGGATCAGACTCTCACACACCGACTTGCGGAGCGATGGGCATGATTGCGATTGGAGCAGGTGGTTTGGATGTTGCCGTGGGAATGGCATCGGGGATTTATTATTTATCATGTCCGAGTGTCTTGCAGGTTGTGTTAAAGGGAGAAAAACCGACTTGGGTAAGTGCTAAAGATATTATTCTAGCGGTATTAAGAAAATTAAGTGTTAAAGGCGGGGTCAATAAAATCATTGAATATACCGGTACCGGAGCAGCTTCTTTATCGTTAACGGAAAGAGCGACAATTTGCAATATGGGAGCAGAACTAGGGGCAACGACCTCTATCTTTCCAAGTGATGAACGTACCTATGAATATCTTTATTTGCAGGGACGTGCTGAAGATTATATAGAGTTAAAAGCAGATGATGACGCTGTTTATGATGAGATAATTGAAATTGATCTTTCTAAATTAGTCCCATTGGTAGCACAGCCGCATTCACCGGATGCTGTTTGTGAGGTCGGGCAATTAGAAGGAATGTCGATTGATCAAGTGGTGATTGGCAGTTGTACCAATTCTTCCTTTTCCGATATGATGAAAGTGGCACATTTATTAAAAGGCAGAAAGGTAGCGGATCATGTCAGTTTGGTTATTGCTCCGGGTTCAAGCAGTATTCTTGCGATGCTGGCTGAAAATGGTGCATTAGCAGCGATGATTCAATCAGGAGCTAGAATTTTGGAATGTGGCTGCGGACCTTGTATCGGAATGGGGCAGGCACCTAAAAGCAAAGGAGTCTCATTGCGCACGATCAATCGTAACTTTAAAGGGCGAAGTGGTACGAATGATGCAAATGTATATTTGGTTTCACCTGAAGTTGCGGCGTTATCGGCAGTCAAAGGATATTTGTCCGATCAATTTGATGAGGATATGTATTTAGCCGATATTCCCAATATCCCTTATATCAAAAATCCACATTTCTTTATCAATGAATATGATCAAAAACAGGAGGTAATTATGGGACCGAATATTAAACCTGTTCCACGTGGTCAAAAGATTACGGATGTGATCAGCGGCGAAGTGGTATTGAAAGTGGAAGATAATATTTCGACGGATCATATTGTGCCCTCTGATTCAAAATTACTGCCTTATCGTTCCAATGTAGAACATTTAGCTAAATTTGCTTTCAGTAAAGTGGATTCTGAATTTTATGATCGTGCCATTCATGCTAAACAAGGATTTATTGTCGGCGGAGATAATTATGGGCAAGGTTCTTCTCGTGAACATGCGGCGTTAGTGCCAAGCTACTTAAATATTCGCGGGGTGATTGCGGTAAGTTTTGCTCGTATTCATCGATCTAATCTGATAAATAATGGAATATTGCCGTTAGTAATTAATAAAGAGGACTATGCATTGATTTCTCAAGGGGATCAGATAGAACTTATAGATGCTAAAGGGAGTGTGGATGAGGATCGGGAAGTCACGATCTTAAATAAAACGACGTCAAAAACCATAAAAGCCACATTAAATCTAAGTCAGAGAGAAAAGCAGATGCTGTTGTATGGCGGACTATTGAATATGATCAAAGAAACAGGAGGACAAAAGATATGAAAGCAGTGTTGATTCCCGGAGACGGTATTGGCAAAGAAATATCAGAAAGTATTCTTCAGCTCACTAATGCATTGAGTTTAGATATCGAATGGGTGACTTATCAGGCGGGAGCAGATTATGCCGCCGCTCATGGCGAATTGTTTGAACCGGGTCTATTAGATGCGATTAAAGAATATAAATGGGCGTTAAAGGGACCAACGGCAACACCGATTGGAACCGGCTTTCGCAGTGTCAATGTTGCATTGAGACAATACTTTGAAACTTATGCGAATGTTCGTCCGGTCAAATCATTAGCGGGGATTGCATCACGTTATGAGAATATTGATCTGGTCACCATTCGTGAAAATACAGAAGACTTGTACAAAGGAATTGAATATAAAATAAACGATAATATGGCAAATGGAGTAAAACTGATTACGCGAAAAGCCAGTGAAAGAATTTGCCGTTATGCCTTTGATTATGCACAAAAGCACAATCGTCATAAGGTCACAGCGGTGCATAAAGCGAATATTATGAAATTAACAGATGGACTCTTTTTGGAAGCTTATCGTGATGTCGCTAAAGATTATCCGGAAATTCAAACGCAGGAGATCATTGTTGACAACATGTGTATGCAGCTCGTCTTATATCCGGAAAAATATGATGTATTGGTAGCACCGAATCTGTATGGGGATATTATTTCAGATTTATGTGCCGGGCTTGTAGGCGGGTTAGGGTTTGCTCCTAGCGCAAACATAGGAGATGATTATCATATTTATGAAGCAGCCCATGGGTCCGCACCGGATATTGCCGGTAAGAACATCGCAAATCCAAGTGCATTGATCTTATCTTTTGTCATGATGTTGGAAGCATTAGGCCAAGTCGATGCGGCACAGCAAATAACGAAAGCTCTAAACGATGTAGTCAAAGAAGGTGTTAAAACAACTCCGGACATCGGTGGTCTATCAACAACAAAAGAATTTACTCAAGCCATTATCAATAAAATTCAAACGGGGAGGTAATCTATGGATACAGCTACAAAAAGTAATATTTTAAAAGAACGCGGGTCATTAGGAAATCGCACATTCTTAATTTTAAGAGATAAGATATTAAATGAAGAATACGCTAAAGGACAAAAATTAAACGAAGTGACTTTGGCAAGGGAACTGGAAATCAGTCGTACACCGATTCGAGAAGCATTAAAGCAGTTGGAACTTGAAGGACTGGTTCGCAGTATTCCCAACAAAGGGGTTTATGTCATTGGCTTTAGTGCTCGTGATATTGATGATATGTTTGAAATCCGTTTAGCGTTGGAAGGGTTGGCAATTGAACTGGCAATTGATCGTATGGATGAAGACCATCTAAACAAGATTAAGGAAATTTTTGAATTGATGGAATTTTATACAATGAAAGATGATCAGAAAAAGATTGCTTCTTTAAATATTGAATATCATGATGCAATTTATCAGTCAACACGTTCTCAGTACTTTGCACAATTATTAAAAGATATCAACTATTATGTATCTGTCACTTCACGTCATTCAATTTCTCAGCCGGAACGATTAGATACGGCATTGGAAGAACATAAGGCAATCTTTGAAGCCATTTTGAATAAAGATAAAAAAAGTGCACGCGAAATGATCAAGCGCCATATTCGTTCCACTCAGACATTAGTAAAACAGTTTTATGCGAAAAAGGCGCAATAAGCTGTTTTTTATGGAGAAAAAAATAATTTCTTCCCAATTAACAGGAAGAACGATTGCGATCAGCGATATTCATGGTCATTTAGATTTATTTCAACAGCTGCTTGATAAAGTGGATTATTCGACGCAAGATAACTTGATTATTATTGGAGATTATGTTGAAAAAGGGGAACAAATCTTAGAAACGGTTCATCGCATGCAGGATTTAGCGAGACAAAAGAATGTCTATATTTTAAATGGAAACTGTGAATGGGCTGTTTTAGATATGGTTTATCATTCCTTTCATTTAAAGCATTATCTTAATAATGTGTGTTATAGTATTTTTCATGAAATATTTCGCAAATATGATATTGATTATCATCGATATGAAGAATCAACGCTGAAAATTCTAGCACAGCTGCTTTTGAAAGAGGAACTGGCTTTTATTGAGTCCTGTGCCGTAATGCTGAAAACTAAGGAACATATTTTTGTTCACGCGGGAATTGAGGATCGTTTAGATGTTGAAAACAGCAGCCTTTCTTCATTGCTGGAACAGCGCTATTTTATGAATGGGAAGCATCCGTTATCACAGTATGTGGTAGTAGGACATCTGCCTGCCGCTAACTATCATTTATATCATATTGATAATCGGATCATTATCGATGAAAATAAACGCATGATCAGCATTGATGGCGGTGTTGGGGTAAAAATTGTTTGTCAGCTGAATGCTTTGATAATCGATAAAGATTATCAGACACAATACGTACGTCCATTCAAACGCTTTGCTATTAGTAAAGCCTATTATCCGGGAGTGTGTCATCATCATAAAGTGACTTGGCCTCATTATGAGGTAAACGTACTTGAAAAACAAGATGAATTTTCTCTTTGTCAGAAAGTATATAATAGAGAAAAACTTTCGATTAAAAATGAGTTTTTATATGTTGAAAATGATCAGTGGTACTGTAAGGATGATTATATTGACTACCACGTTAGTGTTGAAGTTCATGATGTGGTTGATGTCATTGATATTTACGGAAAATATGCTTATATCATAAAGGATCATGAGGTAGGTTGGATTTTAAAAGATTGTTTGATGAATCTGTAATAAAACGATTAGAAACGCCCAAACTATAGTGGGTGATAAAAATGGAACATGATATTGAAGTATTAGAAAGTTTAGTATCCGGGATTGATATGGGAATAAATGCCAGCGATGAGGTCATGAAGAATGTTGAAGATGAAAAGCTGAAAATGATTTTAATCGAACAGGCACGTTCATATAAAGCGTTGAAAGCAGAGGCGGAAGAACAGCTTGAATATTATCAGCGAGATAAAGAAAACAAGCATGTTTTTGAAACGGCGATGCTTAAATCAATGGTAAAAATGAAAACAATGATGAATAATGATGATCATAAGATCGCTAAAATGTTGATTGAAGGAAGTACACAGGCAATTATGTCAATGCAAACTTTGATCAATGATTATCCCGATATTGAGGAAAAACCAAAAGCATTATGTGAACAGTTTTTGAATTTATCAAAAGAACATATCAACCAGTGGAAAGATTTTTTATAAGCAGGCAAATGCCTGCTTTTAACGTCTTTATTATTAAAAAAATAAATTGTTATTACATTGGATTTCGTCTATAATGTTGATAAAGGAGTGTGGAAATATGCATCCAATATTAGAGCCATACGCTAAATTTGTTGCCTTCTTGGGGGAAGCCTTAGGAGATAATGTAGAGATTGCGTTACATGACTTAACGACTAAGAATAAAGAAATCGTTGCTTTATGTAATGGACAGATTAGCGGAAGGGATATGAATTCGGGGTTATCCAGCTTAGCTGTGCATTTATTAGATGACAAGCAGTATTTAACCAAGGATTATGTATTTAACTATAAAACAGTCGGTGCAGATGGCAAGTTGTTGCGAGCTGCTACTTATTTTATAAAAGATGGACAAAACGCTGAACCGGTGGGAATGATTTGTATCAATGTTGATATTACGGACTTTAATTACATTGAAGATACATTGAAAAAAATCTTAGGAATCAAAGATGAGACACCGGCTGAATTTGGGCGAGAAAATCCTATCGAAGTTTTATCTTATTCACTGGATGAAACGGTTGAAAGATATATTAAAGAAGCGTTGGAGGAAATGGGATTCCCAAGCTATTTCTTGCCCGAACGCTTGAAGGTTGACGAAAAAATCAAAGTCGTGAAGTTCCTGCAGGAAAAAGGAACTTTCAAAGTTAAGGGGGCGTTGGTTTTCGTTGCCAATAAATTAGGGGTGTCTGAACCCACCATTTACCGTTACTTAAAAAAAGATGCTATATAGGAGGAAGAAGAATGGCAAATAAAGTATACGTTTCAGGTCATAAAAATCCTGATACAGATTCAATCTGTTCTGCAATCGCTTATGCAAACCTTGTAAATCAATTAAAAAAATATGATGCAAAACCAGTAAGATTAGGGAATGTCAGTTTAGAAACACAATATGTGTTGGATACATTTAAAGTACCGGCTCCGGAATTATTGAAAACAGTCAGACAAACCGTGGCTGATTTAAAATTTGATCGTGTGGTGAAGTTTACAAGTGACTTTACTTTAAAAACAGCTTGGGATCTCATGAAAGCAAAATCATTAAAGACTGCACCGATCGTAGATAAGAATGCCACATTATTGGGAATTCTTTCTTCAACAAGCCTAATCGAAGGATATATGGGCGGATGGAATGCGAATATTTTAGCGGAAAGCAAAACACCTGTGGAAAACATTATTGAAGTGTTGGAAGCGAAATGCTTGTATCGCAATAATGAAGATACTTATTATGGAGAGCTGCAAATCGGTTCAATGTCTTCTGCGGAAATGAAAAAACGTATTCAAGAAAAAGATATTGTATTAGTCGGTGGAGATCGTCGTTCTGCCATTGAAGTGTGTATTCAAAATAAAGCAGGATTAATTGTTCTGACAGGGAATCTGCCATTAAGTCAGGAATTGGCAAAACAGATTCGAGAAGCGAATATCACAACCATTTTAACGCCGTATAATACTTATATGGCTTCACAGATTATCGTACAGGCAATTCCGGTATGTCATGTTATGGATACGGATAACATTACTTGTGTTCATGTAGAAGATTCAATCGACCAAGTTAAAGAAGTGATGACAGAAACACGTTATCATAACTATCCGGTATTGGATGTCAATGATAAAGTATTGGGAACACTGAGTCGTTATGACGTTATTGTAGATGAAAAGAAACAGATTATTCAAGTCGATCATAATGAGCGTGGTCAAGCTGTTGATGGTATTGAAGAAGCAGAAATCTTAGAAGTGATCGATCACCATCGTGTTGCTGATTTTATGACGATGTCGCCATTATATTTCCGTGGAGAACCGGTTGGATGTACAGCTACGATTGTAGCAAAAATGTATCATGAAAACGGAATAGAAATCACTAAAGAAATGGCGGGATTAATGTTAGGGGCAATCGTCTCAGATACGTTGTTATTTAAGTCACCGACATGTACACCGATTGATGAACAAATGGCAAGAGAATTAGCGAACATTGCCGGAGTAAAAATTGAAGACTTTGGTATGGATATGTTTAGAGCAGGAACTTCATTAAAAGGAAAAACGGTTTCCGAAATCTTAAATGCAGATTATAAACCATTCAAATTTGGTGACAATAAAGTGGGTGTCGGACAAGTAAACAGCATGGATATTGACGGGTTCTTACCTTTAAAAGAAGAAATGCTGGCATATATGAATGAAAAGGTTGAGAAAGATGGTTTAGATTTCATCATGCTGTTAGTGACCGATATTATTAATGCCAATAGTGAAGTGTTTGTAGCCGGAAAAGAAGAATTAGTGGAACAGGCATTTAATTGTCAGTTAGTGGATCATCAAGCGACATTGCCGGGTGTGATTTCACGTAAAAAACAAGTTGTTCCGGTAATTACGGCTTTATATTAAAATAAAAATGATTTACCTTTTGACTTTCTTTAATCAGTTAGCATTATCGTCTAACTCTTTAGGAAAGCATTTTGGTAAATCTTTTTTTATTCCATCTTATTTGAAATTTTCATGAGTTGGTTTCGATATCCCGTAGGACTGATCTTGAATGTTTTCGTGAAGGCTTTGGTAAAATAATTTTGATCGGAAAACCCACATTGATTGGCAATTTCTTTAATGGGAACCTGAACATCTTTTAAGAAAATCTGAGCATGTTTTAATCGATATTCGATTAAATACTGACGTACAGAAATGCCATAAGCCTTTTTAAAAGTATTGGTGATGGTTGCTTTACTGCAGCTAAAATGTTCGCATAAATCCTCAAGCAAAATAGGACGGTAGTAATAATAATGAATATATTCCTTGATTGCTAACGGAAAATCAGGGGAAGGACTTTCGACTTGATGTGTAAACGTAATATAAGAAGCACATATTTCCATAATGGCTGAACAGGCCGTTAATTTTTCTTGGGTATGCATCGTCAACTGTTCGATTGTTTCTTTTAGATATGCTTTATCTTCAACGAATTGCTCACTTTTTTGATAAGTATATTCCCTGTCGAATTTAGAATTGCTGAGCGTCTGTCCCATCATTAAATAGCCGGTCAGCTTACCACAGTAATACAAAGGAGAGATGGCTTCATATAAGCCAAAATGACATTGGTATACGTATAATCCTCCTAACTTTTCTGCTTCTTTAAAACCAATGTGATCATATTGAAGACAGATTTCACAGGCTTTTGGATTTCTATGAAGCAATTTGCAGAAAGCGGTTTGCTCAGGATAGGAACAGATTGTTTGATAATTAGAATCCATTAATGTCATTCTGAATCCGGAAACGGTATACAACTGTTTTAAGATGTCGAGTAATTCTTCTTTTTGGCTCATTCTTCTTCTCCTGCATGTTAATCGAAATTACCTATTATTATACATTATTCCATCGTTTATAAATAGAGGCTTTGCTATAATGGACGAGAAATTGGGGGTATAATAATGAAAAATAAAGCTTTTGTTCAACTCATCTCATTTTATCTGATCTATTCTATTTCGCAAGGGATTCTGCTTCCTTTTGTCAATATCTATTATGATCAGATTGGACTGACCGGCATGCAGATCGGGCAGATCGGCTCATTGTCATTGATAGGGACAATGATGGTCTTGCCGCTTTGGGGAATACTGACAGATTATATCAAGAAGTATAAATGGATGTTGGTATTATCATTAATATTAACGCTTATTATGACCTACTTGTGGAAATTGCAGTCAAGCTATTCTTGGATATTGCTTTTTTCAATATTAATGAGTATTTTTCGCGGGGTGACGATGCCTGTTTGCGATAGTGCCAGTCTGTTGTTTTGTAAGCTTTATCATAAAGATTATGGCTTATTAAGATCGATGAGTTCATTGGGATATGTATTAGGCAGTGTTGTTATAGTCAAAGCGGCGGATTATCTTGGTTACAGCAGCCCATTAGTGTGTGTCTATTTGGGGGTCATTTTTATAGCTTTAATCATCGCATTAAACTATCCTAAGATAGAACAGGAGAAAGAAAAAGAGAAAAAAGGAGCATTTATCGAAGATTTGAAAGTCCTGTTGAAAAATAAAGCTTACTTATTTATTCTTTTTTTAGCGGCTTTCAATAATATTCCTTTAGAAAGTGCTTCTGTATATATCGGGAATCATTTTATATCTGCCATGCATTTAAGCAGTTCTTCAATGAGTACGTATCTGATCTTTGCTACCTTGCCGGAAATTGCTTTTATTATGATCGTTTCAAAATTATTTAGAAACTATGGCTACAAAAAAATCTATCTTATTGCCAGCATTACCCAAATCCTAAGAGGAATTGTGTATACGCTAACTTCCAGCTTCCCATTATTTTTATTAGTGTCAGTGGTGCAGATGATCATGGTAGGGGTTGCCAGCGTTGGAAATTTCGGATATATCAGCAAAGTGATTCCACCCCGCCTGACCACATCAGCAATGAGTATCTACAGTGCTTTTGTGATGATCGTGACAGCGGTCTATACACAGTTATTCGGCTTTATTTATGATGATTTTGGCAGTCATTCGATCTTCTTGGTCATGACGCTTCTCAATGTTGTGGGCTTAGTGATTTTGTTAGGGACAAAAAGGTTTGATCATATCCGCTAAAACATAGGTGTTGTTTCCCTTTTATGTGGGGAGCAACTCCTTTTTTAATTTTATGAAAAGATTTTCTTTATAATAAGAATCGAGTATAATAAGAACATGGAGGTCAAGATATGGCGAAAATATTATTTAGTGACTTAGATGGGACGCTTCTTGCCAAAGGAGGGGCAATTTCCGATAAAAATTTTGAGGCAATGAAAAAAATGCAGGAACAAGGACATTATATTGCTTTATGTACAGGAAGAAATCATATTGATATTCAACCAATATTGAATAAAATACACATCCCCTATGATTATTTAGTTTTATGCAATGGGTCATATATAGAAGATAAAAACGGGAATATTCTATTTGAAGAACATATTTCCAAAGAGGTGGGAGAAGCGGTAATACAACAAGTTTTGAGTCATCCCGATATGATTGCTTCTTTTTGCTTTGACGAAGGCTGTCCGATTTTAGTAAATGGAGAAACGAAGGTTTTATATTTGGACGGTTTGAAGGATAGCGAAGATGATTTTTATACGTTGTTAAAGAAGGCTGAGCGTTTTTATATGCTGTCATTTCATCACAAAAATGTATCGTTTAATCAAGATGGCAGTTCTATTGAGGCGGTAAAAGAAGTGGCAAACGAGATTACAGAAAGATTTAGCGAAGTTGAGACACACTTGAATCAAGAATTTGTAGATGTGGCACCACGCGGGCACTCTAAAGGAACCGGTGTGAAAAAATTGATCTCATTATTAGATAATATTGATCGTTCTTATGCGATTGGAGATTCTTTTAATGATCTGCCAATGATTAGGGTAGCAGATGTAGGGGTTACTTTTGATTATGCTGTTCCTGAAATTCAAGAAAAAGCCGATAAAGTTGTGCATTATGTTTATGAACTTATCGAAGAAGAAATTTTAAGTTAATCTGAAATTCATTTATATGGGGTAAACTAAGGGGGAATAATGAAAATGAGCTGGAAAGATTATTTAAGAGATGTTGAGCCATATGTGGCAGGAGAACAGCCGAAGATGGCTAATTTAATTAAGCTGAATACCAATGAAAATCCATACGGACCAAGTCCAAAAGTCGAAGCGGCATTAAAATTATTGGAGAGTGAAAAACTGCGCTTATATCCCGATGCAGATGCGTCCGGACTAAAAAAAGCACTGGCAGAACTCTATCATTTAAAGCCGGAACAGATTTTTATTGGCAATGGGTCAGATGAAGTATTGGCGTTAAGTTTTTTAACGTTCTTTAACAGTGAAAAGCCTCTGTTATTTCCGGACATTACGTATTCGTTTTATCCAGTATATACACGCCTTTTTGGTATTCCTTATAAAAGTATACCATTAAACGATCAGTTTGAAATTGTATTAGACGATTATAAGCAGGAAAACGGTGGTATTATTTTTCCTAATCCCAATGCACCGACAGGAATTTTAGTTGGGGTTGATTTCATAGAGACACTGCTTCAAGCCAATCCCAACAGTATGATCATCATCGATGAAGCGTACATTGATTTTGGTGGGGAATCTTGCCTGCCTTTATTAGAACGTTATGATAATCTTCTGATTATTCAGACATTCTCTAAATCACGTTCTTTAGCGGGACTAAGAATCGGAGTGGCTTATGGAAACACTGAAGCGATTGAGGCATTGCAGAATGTGAAAAACTCATTCAATTCTTATCCGGTGGATTATATCGCTCAAACGCTGGCAACGGCATCCGTGTTAGACAATGAGGATATGTTGCAGAAAGCAAAGAAAGTGATGTCAGCAAGGGATTATACGATAAAGGAACTGCGCCAATTAGGATTTGAAGTACTGGAATCAAAGACAAATTTTGTTTTTGCGCGCCATCCTCATCTGGACGCAAAAAAACTGCTGGCAGATTTAAGAACGGCAGGAATTATTGTTCGTCATTTTAATCAGCCAAGAATAGACCAGTTTTTAAGAATATCAATTGGAACAATGGCACAGATGGAGGAACTTATCAAATTTTTAAAAGAATATTAACCCAGGAGGTTAGTTATGGATCAAACAAATAATATATTAAAAGAATACAGAGAAAATGCAGAAATCTATTATAGTCTGAAAGATGATATTGAAGATATTTTAAACAGTATCATACAGCGTAATGAGATTAAAATCTCCAACTTATCTATTCGTATCAAACAAGAGAAATCTTTATATAAGAAGATTATGTATAAAAATAAATATCATCATATTAATGATGTTACCGATGTTGTAGCCTGCCGCGTTATTACGTTATTTGAAGATGATGTGGAAAAATTAAAAAAATTGATTTGTGAAAATTTTGAGATTCTGGAACTGCGTGATAAACGTAAGAAAGAAAACCAAGTACGCGAAGAATATGGCTATAATTCATTGCATATTATTGCGAAATTTACAAAAGAGCGATGTGCATTGGTCGAATATGCACCTTATCAGGATATTGCTTTTGAAATCCAGATTCGTACCGCTTTACAGCATTCTTGGTGTGAGATCGAACATGGATTGGGATATAAATCAGAATATGAAATTCCCAAGCATATTCGTCGCCGTTTAAATCGTTTATCGGCAACGATCGAACTGTTAGATGAAGAATTTGTGGCTATCGCTAAAGATGTCGAAGCCTATAATAACGGACTGGAACATGAAGAAAAAATTATGAAGACCGATATCAATATTCTGTCTTTACAAAAGTATGTGCTGCATCAGCCTTATTTAAAAGAATTGATGAATCGTTTATCAGAAGAATATCAAGTGCCTTTAGAATATGATGTCGGACTGCTGTCTCAATTTCGAGTAGTACAGCGCTTAAATTATATGGGATATGGGTATATTCATGAACTTGAACATATTATTCAGACTCATGAGAAACAAATTCAATTCATTTCTAAAACATGGATGGAATTATTGGTAAAAGAAAAGACGGCCTTTAATTATTATATCTGCATTGTATGGATTACGATCTGCAATATGATGGAAACCGGAAATGAAGAAGTAAATGAAATCATTAACAAGGAAACGATTGAAAAGATCAAACAATCGGAAGTAATTACAGTACCGCAGGGATTAACCAATTAGCTTATTATTTAAGTGAGCGGTTATTCGTTGGATAAAAATCATCTATTTTAAATAAAAATAAATACACAATTTTTTGAGTGATTTCATCGATAAAAGGAGGAAGTCTATGAAAAAAGAAGTTATTTTAATTCCCAATGCGATTAAGCCACATGAATTAGCGGCTTTAAAAGAAGTAGCATCAGAAAGTGAATTTATTCTTTGTGATAAACAGCATCCGGCTACTTTGGAACAGTTAGAAAAAGCGACTGTCATCTTTGGCAATGTTTCCCCGGCAGAATTAAAACAGGCGAAGAACTTGAAATGGATTCAAACGCATTCGGCTGGAGTTGATCCTTACTGTAAACCGGGAATATTGGCAAAGGGGGCGGTTATTACCAATGCCACAGGGGCATATGGCATGCCGATTAGCGAATATATGGTCGGAACGGTATTAGCGTTCTATAAGAACTTATTGAAGTATAAGGGGCGTCAGTCTCAAGCCATTTGGTCAAACGTTGGGCATATAAAATATGTGGAAAATACGAAGGTTTTATGTATCGGACTGGGAGATATTGGGTCTAATTTTGCGAAAAGAATGAAAAAATTAGGTGCCTATACAATGGGAATCAAACGAACAGTCGCCAATAAACCGGAGTATATGGATGAACTTTATACAAGTGAACAATTAAAAGAAGTCTTGCCTAAAGCGGATATTATCGCATTAAGTTTGCCGCGTACATCAGACACCATTCATTTAATTAATAAAGAAATGTTGGAATTGATGAAAGATGATGCATTGATTATAAATGTAG
The DNA here is from genome assembly GCF_000829905.1 of Beduini massiliensis. Lineage (GTDB taxonomy): Bacteria > Bacillota_I > Bacilli_A > Erysipelotrichales > Coprobacillaceae > Beduini > Beduini massiliensis. Next base: position 125,252 of record NZ_CDPP01000002.1, on the reverse strand, counting down.
GACGTGGGGAAGCTATCGATACTAATGCCTTAGTCGCATGTCTGCAATCAGGCAAATTGATGGGAGCGGCTTTAGATGTTTTTGAACAGGAACCATTGCCTAGCGATCATCCTCTTTGGCAGATGGAAAATGTTTTGATTACACCTCATGTTTCGGGCGGTAATTATGATAAAGAAACTGGTGATATCGTTTTTCATTTGACTTATAGTAACTTTAAACGTTATTTTAATGATGAACCCTTAGAAAATATTGTTGATTTAGCAACCGGATATAAAGTATCCAATTCATGATCCCAAATCATCGGGATCTTTTTTATTTGACGTCTTTAGTCCGGGTTATTTTTGGATTGTGGCAACATCGATTGTATTTTTTGAATAATAGTGGTAATCTTTAAAAAAGGAGGCGATCTTATGGCGTTGAAGATTACCAGAGCGGACGCATCTCATTATCAATATTTTAAACCTGAAATATTGGCACAGGGAGCAGGGTATATTGTATCAAATGCAAATTCAATCGTTGGCTTATTTTCTTTCTTGCCGGAAGGAAATAAAGCGGAACTTAACTTTACTTTTGTTTTTGACAATGAAGCGATTAAGTTGGCAGTACAGACATTTTTAGAAGATCATCCCAAGATAGAAACCATTCAATATATGGGAAATCAAAATCTTACTAAGGTTGGATTTAAACAGAAAGTATATAAAAGGAGCTAAATATGGATAAACAATTTTTTTATGAGATGCTGAAAACAGATTCAGTATCCGGAGATGAAATTAAACTGCAAAAGAAAGTATTAAAACATTATCAGCCTATCGTTGATCAGCAGATGACTGATGAAACCGGTAATGTAGTGAATGTGATTAATCCGGGCAGTCCGATTAAAGTCTTAATGTCAGGGCATATTGATGAAATCGGTCTGGTTGTAACAGGATATAGTGCAGATGGCTTTTTAAAGGTAACGAATGCCGGAGGCATTTATGTATCTGGTTATTTAGGACACCAAGTGATCGTGCATACGGCTAATCAGGATTTGTATGGGGTCGTTGTGTGTACACGTTCTCTATCAAAGAAAAGTGATTTAGCAGTTGGCGATCTTTCAATTGATATCGGCGTCAGCAGTAAACAACAAGCAGAAGACTTAGTGAAAATCGGAGATACAATCACATTTGATACCCATATTCGTGAAATGCAGGGAGGTAAAATCTCAGCAAGAGCGATCGATGATCGTGGTGGGGCATTTATTATTCTGGAAGCACTTAAAAAAGCAAAAGAAAAAGGATGTCAGATCGGCGTTTATGCAAGTACCAGTGTAGGGGAAGAAACAACAATGCGCGGAGCTTATTTTGCAGCGGCACGAGTAAATCCGACTATGGCAATCATTGTGGATGTTACGTATGCTTCGGATTATCCGGGGGTAAATGATTATGATTCCGGACATGTTGAATTAGGAAAAGGGCCGGTACTATGCTGCAGCAGTATCGTCAATAAGAAGATGAATCAAAAATTAAAAGAAATAGCACAAGAATTAAAGATTCCTTATCAGATTGAAACTTTTGTCGGAAGAACAGGAACGGATGCGGACAAAATTCATTTTGCGAATCAGGGAATACCGGTCTGCTTAGTTTCGTTGCCGCTTCGTTATATGCATACTCCATCTGAAACATGCCATGAAGAAGATATTCAAAATAGTATTGACTTGATTGCGGAATTTTTATGTCGAGTAGATGAAAGATTTGACTTAAATCCGTTTTCATAATTGAGGGGGAATGAAGATGTATAGTTTTAAAAGTGATTATTGTGAAGGGGCACATCCACAAGTCATGGAGGCTTTAGTAAGAACAAATTTTGAACAAACTACTGGTTATTCTCAAGATGACTACTGCGAACAGGCGCGTCAAAAAATAAAGGAACAGTTAAATCGTGATGATGTCGATATTCATTTTCTAGTAGGGGGCACACAAGCGAACTTAACGGTCATTGCTTCGGCTTTAAAACCCTATCAAGCATGTATTTCTGCGGATACCGGACATATCAATGTTCATGAAACAGGTGCGGTTGAAGCAACGGGGCATAAAGTGTTGACGATTCCTAGTGATGATGGGAAAATCACCTGTCAGCAGGTTCAGATGATTTTAGACGAACATACCGATGAACATATGGTACAGCCTAAAATGATTTATATTTCCAATCCGACAGAAGTAGGAACGATTTACAGTGCTGATGAATTAAAAGATTTATATGCTTTTGCAAAAGCGAATGATCTTTATTTATTCGTGGATGGAGCTCGTCTGGCAAGTGCCTTAGCCATAAAGGAAAACAGTATGACATTAGAGGACCTGTCTCACAACAGTGATGTTTTCTATATTGGCGGAACAAAATGCGGTGCCTTGTTTGGAGAGGCGGTGGTCATTGTCAACGAAGCCTTAAAACCGGATTTTCGCTATATGATGAAGCAAAGAGGAGGAATGCTGGCTAAAGGGAGATTGCTTGGGCTGCAATTTCTCACTTTATTTGAAAATAATCTTTACTATCAGATTGGTGAATATGAAAATAAGATGGCAGCTCGTATGCGTGATGTTTTTACACAGTATGGGTTAACGTTCTTAGCCGATTCTCCAAGCAATCAGCTTTTTCCTATTTTAAAGGACAGTGTGATTGAGGCAATTGGTGAAAAATATGAATATACGTATATGCAGAGGATCGATCCCCATCATTCGTGTATTCGTCTTGTTACTTCGTTCGCAACCCATGAAAAGAAAGTAGACGAGTTTATCATGGATGTGGAAAATCTTTTAAAATAAGTCATCCTGTTAATCACAAGTTCATAAAATGAGGGTATTATTTAAGTGTAGACAAAAAGATAATCATTTTTCTTCCAAAAAAATAATTTGTCTCTAAAAGATATCGCACCAACGGTATCTTTTTTCCTTTACTGCCGTTTTTTCTATCATTTTTATTGTGACAATGGTAGAGTAAAAGTAAGAGAGATTTAGGAGGAATGAAAAATGATGCGAGATGCAGTTAAAACAATCGGGAATTTAATTGATAAACAATCCATAGGGTATATCAGTTCTATTGATGAGGACGGATTCCCTGCAACAAAAGCGATGTTTGCCCCTAGAATAAGGGAGGGGATTAAAGTATTTTACTTTACGTCCAATACTTCTTCGTTGAGGGTGAGTCATTATCGAGAAAATCCAAAAGGCTGTATTTATTTTTGTGACCGCCGTTTTTATCGTGGTGTAATGCTCCAAGGAGAATTTGAAATTTTAGAAGAACATGATATTAAAGAAAAAATGTGGCGGGAAGGGGACACGCTGTATTATCCTTTAGGGATCGATGATCCGGATTACTGTGTATTAAAATTCACAGCTAAGAAAGGACGCTATTACAGTCAGCTGAAGTCTGAAACATTCCTGGTCACTGACTAAAATATGATGTTTTTTATTTGCAAATAAAGTAGATTAGGGTATGATAATAAATGGACTATTAAAGTAAGGGGTGATGATATGAAATTGATCGTAGGGTTGGGAAATCCTGGAAGAGAATATGAAAATACGCGACACAACTGTGGATTTATGATGATCGATCGTTTGGCGGATAAGTTAAAAGTGGAAATCAATCAAGCAAAATTCAAAGGACTGTACGTAAAAACAAAGATAGAGGGAGAAGATGTTATTCTGCTTAAACCGCAGACATATATGAATTTATCGGGGGAATCTATCGGAGAAGTCATGCGCTTTTTTAAGATTGATAAAACAGATGTCTTAGTGGTATATGATGATTTGGATTTACCTGTCGGAAAGGTCAGAATCCGTGAAAGTGGCAGTGCCGGTGGTCACAACGGAATCAAAAGTACGATTGCTCACCTAGGAGGACAGGACTTTAAACGCATTCGTATCGGAATCGATAAACATCCCATGATTCCGGTCGTGGATTATGTATTAGGGAAATTTACAGCCGAAGAACAAACGAAACTGAATGAGGCTTTAGAAAATGCCTGCCTGGCGGCGATTGCATTCATGACTCAAGATTTCAATAAAGTCATGAGCCTATATAATAAGAAATAAGATGGAAAAGATATTTCGTTTATTAACGCAAAATCCGGCTGTACAAACACTGGCAAAAGGTAAAGGAAACGTTGTGACTACGCACATTAGCGATGAAGCTTATTTAATCGCTAGTGCCTTTTTCGCTGCTCAAAAAAATATTTTGGTTGTGAAAAACAATCAGTATGAAGCACTTCAGCTCTACCGACAGTTAGTCGATATGAATCAAAAGGATGTGCTGTTTTTTCCTGTAGACGAATCTCAGCGTATAGAAGCATTGGTACAGTCTCCGGAACTGCTGGCAGAAAGAATAAATACACTTTATCAATTGCAAAGCAATGAGCCAAAGATCGTCATTGCACATACAGCTTCGTTGATTCGTTATCTGCCTAGCGTATCTTTATTTAAAGAAAGAATGCTTCATCTTCAGGTCAATCAGCAAATCGAGATCAACGATCTAAAAAGAGCCCTGATTTATAATGGTTATCAGTATACGACACGTGTAGATCAACCGTTCTATTTTGCTCAGCGTGGAGGCGTGATTGACGTTTATTCCATGCAGTATCCTAACCCGATTCGTATCGAATTTTTTGATGATGAAATTGAAAGCATACGTTTCTATGATGCCGATGATCAAAGAACGATCGAGAGTATTTTGGAAGTGGATATTATCCCCGCTACAGATATTCTTTATGAAGATGAGGCAATTGAATCCTGCTGTGAAAAAGTATTGACATTAAAACAAGACTGTATTGGCAAACTGGACACTTTTAAACAAGATGAATTAGATGAAAATATAGCGATTGATTTAGAGAATTTGAGACAGCATGATACCTCTTTTTCGATGTATAAATTTTTACCTTTTCTAACAAGGACCAATACAATCAAAGATTATTGTCAAGATGCGATTCTTTTCTTATCCGTTTATACAAGTATTTTAGATAACTATAAGATGTATGTGGAAGAACTGTTTTACTATAATAAGGAATTATTTGAAGAAGGGCGTTCTTTGTTAAACCTGTCGCTGTATGTTGATATCAATGATGTTACTAAAGGCAACGTTGTTTATGGTGAAATCTTTAAATCGAAAGAAAAAGAAACCGCATTTAATGCCCGTCAGATTCAATCCATCTATCAGTCGGAAGCACAATTAATAAATGAATTAACCGGATACGCAAAAATATCCAAAGTACTCCTTATTTTGAAAAATGATATGCATTTTAGAAATGTTACAGAATTACTGGAACGTCATCAATTGCCATTTACTTTGATCGGTGATCAGGATGACATTTATCCGGGCATTAATATTATGCACGGTGAATTAAGCGGCGGAATCGAACTGGTAGATGAACGATTAACAGTCATTACAGAAAAAGAATTATACGGTACAACGTCTGAAACGAAAAAACATTTTGTGAAATATAAGAACGCTAAAGTGATTCAAAACTTTAGTGAGTTAAATGTAGGTGATTATATCGTGCATGATACCCATGGGATCGGACAATATATGGGTATCAAAACACTGGAGGTACAAGGAGTTCATCGTGATTACCTCTATATTAGTTATCGAGGAAACGATACGCTTTATGTACCTGTAGATCAATTTAAGTTGATTCGTAAGTATACATCGGCGAATGGGCATGTGCCTAAAGTGCATAAATTAGGAAGTGCCGAATGGCAGCGTACAAAACAAAAAATTAAAAGTAAAGTCGATGATCTGGCGGATGAACTGATTGCTTTATATGCAAAACGTTTGAGTCAGCAAGGATTTGCTTTTGATCAAGATAATGCCATGCAGCAGGATTTTGAAAATGAGTTTAGCTATCCGTTAACCCCTGATCAGCAGCAGGCAGTTAATGAGATCAAAGCAGATATGGAACAGCCGCGTCCAATGGATCGCTTGCTTTGCGGAGATGTTGGGTTTGGAAAAACAGAAGTCGCTTTGCGTGCTGCCTTTAAAGCTATTTTAAGTGGCAAGCAAGTTGCTTTTCTTTGCCCGACGACCATTCTGTCGTCACAGCATTATCGTACAGTGACAGAACGCTTTAAGAACTTTCCGGTGAATTTTGCGTTGCTGAACCGATTTACAACTCCAAAACAAACGAAAGAGATATTAAACAGGGTTAAAGATGGAAGTTTAGATTTATTGATCGGCACTCATAAGATACTGAATAATAATGTTCAGTTTAAGGATATCGGATTACTGATCGTCGATGAAGAACAACGCTTTGGTGTGCGTCATAAAGAAAAAATTAAAGAATATAAAGAAACTATTGACGTCTTAACCTTATCGGCAACTCCGATTCCAAGAACCTTACAGATGTCATTGATGGGAGTCAGAAGCCTCTCTCAAATTGAGACAGCACCAACGAATCGTCTTCCGGTTCAAACCTATGTGATGGAAAAGAATCCGGCACTTATTAAACAGGTAATCGAAAGAGAGTTGTCACGTCAGGGACAGGTATTTTATTTGTATAATCGAACATCAAGCATTACGGATGTTGCCAATAAGATTGCAATGACGATTCCCGGGGCTAAAGTAGGCATCGGTCATGGCCAGATGCATAAAGATGATCTGGAAGATGTCATGATGAAATTCATGAATAAAGAGTATAATGTATTAGTGTGTACTACGATTATAGAAACCGGAATTGATATTCCCAATGCCAACACTTTAATTGTGGAAGATGCAGATAAATTCGGATTATCACAATTGTATCAGATTAAAGGGCGTGTAGGACGAAGCGATCGTAATGCCTATGCCTATTTGTTGTATCGACCTAATAAACAGATGGGTGAGGAGGCAGCAAAACGTTTAAAGGCAATCAAAGAATTTACTCAGCTGGGCAGCGGTTATAAGATTGCCATGCGAGATCTGACGATTCGCGGTGCCGGTGATATTTTAGGCGGTCAGCAGGCAGGATTCATTGATACCGTCGGATTTGATATGTATATGAAGATCTTGATGGAAGTGGTTGATGAAAAACGTGGTATCGAACAAAAAGAAGATGTTCCTGTCTTAAATGTCAATGTGGACGGTTATATTCCAAGTGATTATGTGAATACTGATTTAGAAAAGTTGGAGCTGTACCAGCGTTTAGAACATGTTCAGTCTCTCGAAGATTTAGATGCGATTAAAATTGAATTGAATGATATCTATGGGAAACTGCCAAAGACTGTCGAAACATTAGTTCAAAAAAGAGAATTTGATCTGATCATGAATGATGAAAAGATCGATGAAATGAAAGAAGAAAAGAATCTTGTTCAAATCGTTTTAACACAATCTTTCAGTGATCAGCTAGATGGTGAAAAACTCTTTAACATGATCAGTGAATACAGAAAAAAGGTTAGTTTGACTTACACTATGAAAAAGATTGTGATAAAATTTTTAAAGGATGAGAATTGGCTTGCAAGAGCAAATGAAATCTTGCCGAAAATAAAAGAACTATAAAGATAAAGGGGTGAAAGTATGGGAGAACAGATCAATATTGAAGAATTATTGCTGAATGGCACACCTGCTCAAATTGAAGCGATGATTCGTTTTATCCACCCAGCCGATGTGCTGGATGTCTTGCATGAACACGAGGATCTTGCACGGGAGATTTTGCAGAAGTTGCCTGATGAAATGATCGGGGCCATTATCGATGAAGAAGAAGCCGAAGATAAATATGAATTGCTGAGAGGGTTCACCCGTACTCACCAAAAGACGATCCTCGATGAGATGTCATCAGATGAAATTACCGACATGATCGGTTCCATGGATGATGAAGAGGGGAAAGATGTCTTTAATATCTTAGATAAAGAAGATCAAGAAGATGTCAAACAGTTGTTGTCTTACGATCCGGATAGTGCCGGGGGGATCATGACAACGGAATTTATTGGCATTTATGACAATAAGACCGTATTGAAAACGCTCGAATATTTAAAAAGTGAATGTCAGGACGTAGAGATGGCAACTTACATATATGTCATCAGCAGAAATATGGAGTTAAGAGGCGTTGTCTCATTAAGAGATTTAGTCTTTACTGCTTTTGATACGCGAATCGCCACCATTACCAATCACAATGTTATCTCGATTGATGTGGATATGGATCAAGAAGAAGTAGCCAATACCTTTGATAAATACGGATTCGTTATGATGCCGGTGGTTGATAAAGAAAATAAAATATTAGGAGTCATCACCATTGATGATATCTTGGAAGTTATTAAAGAAGAAGCCAGTGAAGATATTCACCATATGGCTGGATTAGCGAAAGAAGAACGTGTTGACGGAACCATTGGCGATTCGATCAAATCACGTCTGCCATGGCTGATTATCAATTTATTGACGGCTTTGCTGGCTTCGACAGTCATTGACCTATTCCAATCTACGATCTCTCAGGTGGTGGCATTATCGGCGGTAATGACGATTGTTTCAGGAATGGGCGGTAATGCCGGGACACAATCTTTAACGATTATCGTTCGTGGGCTTTCTCTTGGAGAGCTGACAAAAGAAAACGCACGAAAGGTATTGATGAAAGAATTGGTGGTCGGACTAGTCAATGGCTTGGTCATCGCGGTCTTTGTATCCATCTTAGCACTTTATTACGAATTTAATATTATGTTTGGACTTATTGCCGGAATTGCGATGATATTAAATATGATCATGGCAAACTTCTCCGGTTATCTGGTACCGGTAGTATTAGAAAAAATGAATGTTGATCCGGCATTAGCCAGCGGTGTTTTTGTAACCACGGTGACAGATGTTTTAGGATTTCTGTTCTTTTTAGGATTAGCCAGCATGTTTATGCAATATCTTGTATAAACATGCTTTTTCTTATAGTAATTTATAATAAAAAAGACCCATCGGGTCTTAAATCGGCAAATCAATATTAGGAAGTGTAAATCCTCTTCCTTTTACTTCATGCACTTCAGAGATGATCGTAAAAGCAGTAGGATCGATCGATGCAATCCCTTCATTTAAAGCATGCAGCTGTCGTTTAGACAGAACACACATCACGGCTTTTTGACTTTCATTATGCAGTCCTGTCGTAATTTCTAAATAAGTGGTTCCACGATCGATATGACGATGAATCCAGTCATTGATTTCACTGTATTTTGGAGTAATAATAACAACCTGAGTTTGAGTTGATCCCAGCATCAATGTTCGATCGATCGCAACAGAACTGATAAATAAAATAATGAGACTGTAAAGCAGACTTTGGATATCCGTTGAAAAGGCTTGTGCCATAATAATAACGAAATCAAAAGCATAAATTAAGACAGAAGTAGGGATTCCCAGTTTTTTATTCAGCAAGATTGGAGGAATATCCATACCTCCGGTACTTGCGCCTTGTCGCAGCACTAAACCGATCCCCAGACCGATAAATAATCCGCCAAAGATTGTACTAATCAATAAGTCAAATGTGGGCTGATACAGATTGACTAGCTGTTGGGAAAGCTGTAAGAAAAGTGGATAGACGATAGTACTGACAATCGTCAGCATTGCAAATTTCTTTCCTAAAAAGAGTAATCCGATGATAAACATGACAATGTTAATAACGAGTACCGCCAAGGAAATATCAATGCCAAAATAATTATTTAAGGCAAATGCGATCCCGGTTCCGCCACCCATAATAAGATGAGTAGGGGAAACGAAAAGACATACTCCAAGAGCCAGTAAAGCATTGCCGATTAATGTTGCGACTAAATTATAAAGCGATTTTTTCATGTTTCAACCTCCAAAATAGATGATCATACGTTTATTTTAGTATGACCTGGTTTTAAATTTCTACAATTCAAAAGCAGTTTCTTTAACTGTCAAATGAAAACGGTGTGTATCACACCGTTTATTGCGCATCTTCCAATCCATTTGTCGTATCAAAATTATATTGATCATAAGGCTCATTTGCATTAAATGAGAAATTGCTTGATGGCAAAGGATAATCCTCCAATCCCATGATACGGCGAATCTCAGTAGCCGCAGCTTTGAGTGATTCTTTGTATGGGATGTAATAGTAGATTTCTGCACCTGCCCAATCAGTATAGATCATTGAATCATATCCGGCAATTGTGCTGGATGAAATAGATAAGGCAGAAGTATTTGAGAATGTTGATTTAGATCCTAAACTTGTAAGTAAACTGAATAAACCGTACATATCACTTTGCTTCATATTTGTTTGGACGTTGTTTCCTAATACCGAAAGCAAACTGTCCAGACTGGTCAGAATTTGACCGGAAGCAAGTTTGTTGATCATTCCTTCAATCACGATTTGCTGATTGACACCACGACCAATATCCCCATTTGGCAAGGTTTTACGATGACGAGATAAAGCTAAGGCTTGTTCACCGTTTAAATGCTGATAACCTTCGTTGATACATAAGGCATCCGGTGTATCTTTTGAATCCTGTTCACAGAAAGTTAAAGGGACGGTAACATCGATTCCGCCGATAGCATCTACCAGATTGACAACGGCATTGAAATTCACTTTGACATAATAGTTGATTGTAATGCCTAATGTTTCTTCAAGTGAATCAATCGTACAAGTTACCCCACCGGAACCGGAGTGAGTAATTTTATCATTAATGTTCCCGCGGCATGTGACAGGAATATAAGTATCACGTGGGATAGAGATCATTGAGAGCTTTAATGTTTTCGGATTAAATGTAGCAAGCATGATAACATCGGCATTTGATCCCGAAGACAGATCCCCATCACGAGAATCGACTCCGTTGATTAAAACGGTAAACGGCTCGGTAGACATGTTGACAGATGTTGATGAGTTTGAATTATCAAGCGCGTGTTTGTAAGAGGCAATCTGGACAGTGGTTTTCGCAAATTCCGGATAGACTTCACCGATCATGCTTAAACCTTGTTCATCAACGGCAATAGCGTCAACTTTTTTATTCATTAAATCTCCGGCCGCAGTCACGAAGTTGCTGTAGGTTTCAATCGTATAGGAACTTTCAGCGATGCCTTTTTTATCCAATCCTTCGATTACCGTACTATAGCAAGTGGAACTTGTAGAAGACTGTAAGCCTAGTTTCTTACCGGTCAATTCTTCTGGGGTTGTGATTGCCGAATCTTTTAAGGTATAGATATAGCTGTAAACATATTCCTGAGTAGAGGAAATCTTTCCTAATTCATAATGCAGACGGAAATAAAGGTAATCTGCATAAGCGATGGCACTGCTGCTAAGAATACTTAAGACAATCGCAAAAATCGTTAAGTTGCGAATGGCTTTTTTCTTTCCTAAAATAAAGCAGAGAATAACGATGACAGACAGCAATAAGATGACACCACTGATCATTAAATTGATTTTAGTTCCTAAATAAGGGGAATTAAATAGTAAAAAAATACCAATGACAGAAAGAAGCAGAGGTAAGTACGTCAGTATGATACAGGCGATATTTTTAAAATTTATTCCTTCTTTTTTGTGTTTACTCATGAGTAACCTCCTTCTCTACGTATTCATCACGCAGATACTGTTTTTTATATTGATTTGAAGTTGTTTCCTGAATGAATTCAAAAAAATGCGGATCATCAACAAAGCATGTGTAAGTGACTGCTTCATCATATTCTTTGTTTATAACGAGGATCGCCATGGTTTTGATGTAGTGATCGATTAGTTTTGTAAATGTATAATCAAAACTGATTTTGTATAAAGGTTTTAGTTCGTAGACGACCAGATCGGCATTTAATAAGGTTTGGCTGGTAGCCTGACTGTAAGCTCTGACTAATCCGCCGGCACCTAATTTAATTCCGCCGAAATATCGGACAACGATGGCTAAAACATGATTTAATTCCTGCTTTTGAATAACATTTAAAATCGGCATCCCGGCTGTTTTAGCGGGTTCGCCGTCATCACTTGCTTTCATTGCCCCATCAAAGATATAGGCATAGCAATAATGATTCGCTTCAGGATATTTGTTTTTATAAAATTCTAAATATGAAGAGACATCTTCAATCGATTGAAGATGAACGACAATACCAATAAAGCGTGATTTATTAACGATAATTTCATGTTCACAATTATTTTTCACAGACTTGATCATGTCGCACCTCCAATAAAAACATTATAGAGTATAAATGTCGATTTTAAAAGGAAAACTAATATTTGTCACATAATAAAATACAAAATGTGAAATTTGTCGCATCTTTTAGTCAAAAACCTAGAGACTTTTTTTAGATTTGTGCTAATATACTTAAAGGAGGAATGAACATGTCAAAAATCGCAATACTAGCTGACAGTGGCTGTCAGATAAAAAAAGATGCCTTAATTAAAGATGGAGTCTATATTGTTCCGTTACAAATAACGGTGAATAATCAAAATTATTTAGATGGAATTGATATTCAATCCGAAGAAGTGTTCAATCGCATCAAAGATGAAAAATGTATCGCAACGACATCACAGCCGGCAACCGGATCTTTAGTGGAAGTGATTGCCCAAATAAAAGCAGATGGCTATGATGAGATTTTAGGTATCAGTTTAGCCTCAGGACTGTCTTCTACGATCGAAGGAATGAAAATTGCCGCAGATATGGAAGAAATGCCCATCACATTAGTGGACTCTAAAGCAACAGCCGGGAATCATAAATATTTAGTCAAAGTGGCGATGACATTGGTTAAAGAAGGGAAAAGTGCAAAAGAAATTAAGCTGATCTTAGAAGATTTGGTGAAAGATTCAGCTACCTTAATTTTAGTCAGTGACTTACAGCATTTAAAACGTGGAGGGCGTATAACTGCTTCTGTAGCGGTGTTGGGCGGCTTATTGAAAATTGTACCGGTAATGAAATTGAATGAAGATCTTGGCGGTAAGATTGATGAGTTTGATAAAGTGAGAACAATCAAAAAAGCCAATATCCGTATTATTGAATACTTTAAAGAAAAAAATATAAACTCTCAAGATTATATACTGACACTTGAAGATGTGTTAGCTCCTGAAATTCGTGATGAAATGAAAGATTACGCTAAAGAGGTGCTTCATAGCGATACCATCCATACGGGATTATTACCTGCTGTAGTGGGGGTTCACATGGGGATCGGTGGTATTGGTTATCAGTATATTCGTAAATATCAAGGAATTGAACAACTAGAGGATGCTTAAAACATCCTTTTTTTGTTCATAATAGATTCAGGTGATGATAATGGACGAAAGAAAAGAAATATTAGAGAAAATATTCCAACAAACGCAGTCAACCTTATGCGACGAAGAAACGATGCAGCTGCTGTTAGGGAAAAAATATGATGGTGAAAGTGAGACGGCTAAACCCTCTTTTGGAGAGAAGGCGGCGGATTCTATTGCCCGCATTGCCGGAAGCTGGGCTTTTATCATTATTTTTGGAATTGTGCTTTTTAGCTGGATGTATGTCAATATCCTTTTTTTAAAATCCCCTTTTGATCCGTATCCGTTTATTCTGCTGAATTTAGTGTTATCCTGTGTATCTGCTTTTCAGGCTCCCTTAATCATGATGGCACAGAATCGTCAGGATCATAAGGATCGGGTGCGGGCACGCAATGATTATATCTTAAATATTAAAACGGAAGTGATGATGGAAGATATTTATCAGAAAATAGAGAATATAATGAAAACTCAAGAAGAAATTTTAGAAAAAATAAATAAGGACATAAATTAATTTGCAATTTATCTTAAAAATGTTTAATATATGGATATAACAAACAGGGGGGGTTATATGAAATTCGAGTTTTCCAATAGAATGCGTAATGTACAGGCTTCGGCAGTCAGAGAAATCTTAAAAGCTGCGTCTGATCCTAAGGTGATTAGTTTTGGTGGAGGGAATCCGGCCATGCAGGCGTTTCCGGTAGAGAGTATAAAAACTATTTCTAATGAATTGTTTGAAGAAGATCCGATTAGTATGCTTCAATACGGAATCACAGAAGGGTATGGACCGTTACGTGAATCTGCCAAGGCATTCTTCAATCGTCATGAACAGGTTTCAAAAGATTATGATGATTTAATCATCACTTCCGGGTCACAGCAGATCATGGATTTTTTAGCGAAGTGTATCTGTAATGAAGGGGATACGATTATTTGCGAGAATCCCAGCTTCTTAGGGGCTTTAAATGCGTTTAGAAGCAATGGGGCTAAACTGGTAGGGGTCAGTTTAGAAGAAGATGGAATTAATATGGAAGAATTAGAACAGGCAATGCAGTTAAAACCAACTCCTAAATTCTTATATCTTATTCCTAACTTTCAAAATCCAATGGGAACAACCATGTCATTGGAAAAAAGAAAAAAGACTTATGAACTGGCAAAGAAATATGGTGTGCTTATCTTAGAGGACAATCCTTATGGTGATCTGCGCTTTTCTTCAAAAGCAGTTCCGTCAATTAAATCAATGGATGAAGAGGGGATTGTGTTATATGCAGCCAGCTTATCGAAAATTATTGCTCCGGGAATGCGTGTTGCGGTGGCGATCGGTCATAAAGATTTACTGTCACGCTTAACGGTAGCTAAACAAGTTGCGGATGTACATACGAATGTATGGGCACAACGAGTAATGGATCGTTTCTTACGCACAACCGATATGGATCAGCATTTAGAACGTTTACAAGAAATATATCGCGATCAGGCACAATTGATGCTGGATAGTATTAAAGAACATTTTCATCCATCAGTACAATACACCAAACCTGAGGGCGGGATGTTTATTTGGGCAACTTTCCCGGATGAGGTAGATGTTTTAGAATTTATTCAAGAAGCTATCAAACAGAATGTAGCAGTCGTTCCCGGCAGTGCGTTTATGGTGGATGAGAATGCTCCTTGTCATAGCGTTCGTTTGAATTTCTCAACGCCAACTAAAGAAAACATAAAAAAAGGAATTAAGATTTTAGGTGATTTAACTTATAGATTTTGTCAATAATCGAGATGAATTTGATCTCGATTTTTATTATTTCAAAATTAATTGAATATTCAACTATTGTGTGCTAATATGTTTTTAGTTGAGTATTCAACCATTTGGAGGGCGTATGGAAAGTAATAATTATTTATTAATGAATTCATCAATTTTATATCGCTGTACTCAAAAATATTATGATAAGCAATTAAATCCGTACGAGATCGGTGCCGGTCAGCTGCAGTTTTTGATTATGATTTACGAAGAGGAAGGGATTACAATGCAGACCCTTGCTGGTAAAGGAAACTTTGATAAAGGAACGATTACCAAAGGAATTCAAAAACTTGAAGATCTCGGTTATGTACGTTCTGTCGTAAACGAGCAGGATAAACGTGTACGCTGTTTATACACAACCGATAAAACAAAAGAAATCATCGGCAATCTCTATTTAATCCGACGGGATTGGTGGGAACGTATTACCAAAGGGATCTCACTATCAGAAGCGGAGCTCTTTGAAAACTTGCTGCAAAAAATCGCGGAGAGTGCAAGTCAGTATATGGTTGAAGAAGAAAAAGAAATTGCCTTTTTTGGAATGCAGAAACTCACGTTATTAGATTATCCGGGGAAAATGGCGTGTACGTTGTTTACCGGAGGATGTAATTTTAAATGTCCGTTTTGCCATAATGCGGATTTAGTTTTTTTACCGGAAAACATGGTAGAAATTAAAGGACAGGATGTTTTGGATTATTTGAAAAAACGTCAGGGAATCTTGGAAGGGGTGTGCATCAGCGGCGGAGAACCACTCTTGCATGATGAAATCGAGCCTTTCTTAAGAAAAATAAAAGCTTTGGGATATCCAATCAAATTAGATACAAACGGGTGCTTTCCCGACAAAATCAAATATTTAGTCGAAGAAGGCTTGATTGATTATGTCGCGATGGATATTAAAAATTCCTTTGAAAGATATCCGGAAACAATTGGGACGCAGACTATTTATATAGATGCAATTAAGGAAAGCATTGATTATTTGCTTAGCGGAGCAGTGGACTACGAGTTTAGGACAACGATGGTAAAAGAGTTTCATTCATTTGAGGATATGCTTGCGATCGGAAAGATGCTGAAGGGGGCTAAGCGTTATTATCTGCAAAATTTTATAGACGGAGAACGTGTAATTCAAAAAGGATTACATGGATTTACTAAGGAAGAATTAGAAGCATTTGCTGAGGTGGCGAAGCCATATATCGAAACAGTAGACATTAGGGGAATATAGAAAGAAGGATAAATCATGTATAAAGTTATAAAAAGAGATGGGAAAGTAGCAAATTTTGACCTGACTAAAATCAGTTCTGCCATTGCGAAAGCATTTGAGGCACAGGAACGTCAATATGAACCCAGTATTATTGAATTGCTGGCATTAAGAGTAACATCTGATTTTGAACCAAAGATTAGTGATGGCCATGTTCATGTGGAGGCGATTCAAGATAGTGTTGAAACAGTATTAAGTGAATCAGGATATGGAGATGTTGCGAAAGCGTATATTTTATATCGTAAACAGCGTGAAAAAATCCGTAATATGAAAGCAACAATCTTAGATTATAAAGAATTAGTGGATAGCTATGTAAAATCAACTGATTGGCGTGTAAAAGAAAATTCGACCGTCACTTATTCGGTAGGGGGATTGATTTTAAACAACAGTGGAGCGATTACAGCGAATTATTGGTTGTCAGAAATCTATGATGAAGAAATAGGAAATGCCCATCGTAACGGGGATATTCATATTCATGATTTATCTATGCTGACAGGTTATTGTGCTGGGTGGTCACTGCGTCAGTTAATCAGTGAAGGACTTGGTGGAGTAACCGGAAAAATTACCTCTGCACCAGCAAAACACTTAGCTTCATTATGCAATCAGATGGTGAATTTCTTAGGAATCATGCAGAATGAATGGGCAGGTGCTCAAGCATTTTCTTCTTTTGATACGTATTTAGCCCCTTTTGTTAAAGCGGATCATTTAGAATATAATCAAGTGAAAAAGTGTATTGAATCATTTATTTATGGGGTGAATACACCAAGCCGCTGGGGAAGTCAGGCCCCTTTTACCAATATTACGTTGGACTGGACGGTGCCGGCAGATTTAGCGGAACAGCCGGCAATTGTTGGCGGAAAAGAAATGGATTTTAAATATAAAGACTGTAAGAAAGAAATGGATATGGTCAATAAAGCGTTTATTGAGATCATGATTGAAGGAGATGCAAACGGACGCGGTTTCCAGTATCCGATTCCGACATATTCGATTACACGTGATTTTGACTGGTCTGATACAGAAAATAATCGTTTATTATTTGAGATGACTTCTAAATACGGGACACCTTATTTTTCTAACTATGTTAATAGTGATATGGAACCTTCTGATGTCAGAAGTATGTGCTGTCGTTTACGCTTAGATTTGCGTGAATTAAGAAGAAAATCCGGTGGATTTTTCGGCAGCGGGGAAAGTACCGGTTCAATCGGAGTAGTGACGATCGACTTACCTAGAATTGCCTATCTGGCAAAAGATGAAGCAGATTTTTATGCTCGCTTAGATCATATGATGGACATTTCGGCACGTTCATTAAGTGTAAAACGTACAGTTGTTACAAAATTGTTGAATGAAGGATTATATCCTTATACAAAACGTTATTTAGGATCTTTTGATAATCATTTCTCAACGATTGGGTTAATCGGAATGAATGAAGTCGGATTGAACGCAAACTGGCTGAAAGCGGACTTAACGCATAAAGAAACACAGGAATTTGCTAAAGAGGTACTCAATCACATGCGCGAACGTTTAGTCATCTATCAAGAAGAATACGGAGACTTGTATAACTTAGAAGCAACACCGGCAGAATCAACAACTTATCGTTTGGCAAAACATGATAAGGAACGCTATCCGAATATAATTACGGCCACAGATAATGATAACGCTCCTTATTATACAAACAGTTCACACTTGCCAGTAGGCTATACAGAAGATATTTTTGAAGCCTTGGATGTACAAGATGAACTGCAGACCCTTTACACGTCGGGAACGGTATTCCATGCTTTCCTCGGTGAAAAATTACCGGATTGGCGTTCAGCGGCAGCTTTAATTCGCAAGATTGCCCAAAATTATCGCTTACCTTATTATACACTTTCACCAACATATTCGATCTGTAAGGATCATGGCTACATCAATGGTGAGATTTATACTTGTCCGGAATGTGGAGGAGAAACAGAAGTCTATAGCCGTATTACCGGTTATTATCGCCCGGTAAAGAATTGGAATATTGGTAAATCTCAGGAATTCGCTGAAAGAAAGGTTTACAATGTCGGACAAACCATCTTAAATGGGAAAGAGGCTTTCCCTGAATCATCACTATCAAAAAGCAATGATGTGGAAGTGAAAAGTGAAGGTAAATTATACTTGTTTACAACTAAGACATGTCCGAATTGTCCTACTGCGATTCATATCTTAAATCAAGCAAAAGTTGCATTTGAAAAGATTGATGCTCAGGAACAAATTGAATTGACAAAGAAATTTGGTGTCTTGCAGGCTCCTACTTTAGTCGTGGTGCAGGGAGATGAGTATCAAACATTCAGCAATACCGGAAATATAAAAAAATATGTTGATGCATTAAATAAATAAGACAGAGTCGCCTTTTATGAGGCGATTCTTTTCATTTGGGTGAATTATTCTAAATAATTCTCACTATACCGTTTTTTTTTACGCACATACTTTAAACTAAGGAGGTGAAAAAATGAGTCAGTTAGGAATAGATATAAGCGAATTTCAAGGTGCTTTAAATTTTGAGGCAATAGCAGGAAATATTGATTACGTTATTATCAGAGCAGGTTATGCGGATGTGGTCGATCCACAGTTTGAAAGAAGTTATGCGGAATGTAAACGATTAAACATCCCTTGTGGTACCTATTATTATTCGTATGCCTTGAATACAGAAGAAGCATTGGCAGAAGCAGATTTTTATTTAAGTTTATTAGAAGGAAAGGCATTTGAATACCCTATTTATCTTGATATGGAAGATGGCGATCACTATAAAGAAGAGCACGGACTTACCGATCCTCAAGCGTATGTCGATATTACACAAACATTCCTTAGCAGAGTTGAAAGCCAAAATAATTATGTTGGGATTTATTCATCACAAGCTTGGTTTGATAAGTGTTTGGATGCTCCCTCTTTAAAACGCTACGATAGATGGATAGCAAATTGGGGAACTAATGATGGAACAATTCAAGTTGATGTCAGTGATCGAGCAGGTATGCTGCAATATACTTCGGTAGGGTCAATTGAAGGATATGACGGCAACGTTGACCGAGACATTGCTTATTTGGATTATCCAAGTATTATTGTTGGCGGTCATTTTAATGGCAATGGACAAAATATTGAGCCGCCTGCACAAACAGAATATAAGATTGGCGACCATGTTGTCTTTGAAAGCTGTTATCGATCATCCACAGCTAAAATAGGCTGGCCTCCAGAAGGTGAAGCGTTGGTACCGGACATCAACCATGGGGTCATTACAGCCATTTATGACGGAACCAATAATCCTTATTTGATCAATGACGGGATGTGCTTCGTAAATAATGGCGATATTCAAGGCTATTATGAAGTAAAACAAACCACTTATGAAGTAGGGGATCATGTCATGTTCAACAGTTGTTATCGATCATCTACAGCGGCGATCGGTTGGCCGCCATTTGGGGAAGCTTTAGTTCCGGATGTCGATCATGGAGTCATCACAGCAATCTACAAGGGAACGAACAACCCTTATTTGATCAATGACGGGATGTGTTTTGTGAACAATGGCGATATTACAGGATACTATGATAAAAACACTTATGTGGTACAGGCGGGTGACACATTGAGTGAAATTGCAGAACAATATGGAATCAGTTATCAGGCTTTAGCACAGATGAATCAGATTAGTGATCCTAATCTCATTTATCCGGGACAAATATTAAGAGTTCCTTAAAATAAATTTCCCCGTTATGGGGAAATTACATAGTATTCTTTTTATAGATCACATTCTTATTTTTTAAGGCATTGTTTACATGATCTATATTAACTATTCTAGGGCATTTTCCGTTCTTGTGAATATCAATAAAAGGGTGGACTTCGCCATTAATCTAAAAATAGGAATATTGTTTATAATAATTCATCTGATAAAGTCTTTTTGTTAAATCAACAACCATTTTTAAAAATTATAATACTTAGATAATAGTGTGCAGGAAAAAGGGGATTTATTAGCTGTTACAAGTTTTCATATTGTGGTATTAAAACCTATATGATAGAATTACAAGTAAAGAAACAGTCTTTTTGAAAGACTATATTAGGAAATTATGGAGGTGATTTAGTGAATGGTTATATTTATATTTTAACAAACCCATCTTTTAAAGAATATGTAAAAATTGGTTATGCGGATGATGTGCAAAAGAGATTAAATCAACTTAATCGAAGTGAGTGTATCCCATTTGCATTTCGAATATATGCAATTTATGAGGTTGAAATGCGACTTTCGGATAAAAAGATACATAGTATTATAGATAAATTAAATCCTAATCTCCGATCTATCGAGACCTTTGCAGGAAAAAAACGCGTAAGAGAGTTTTATGCTATGTCACCAGAAGATGCATATAGTATTTTGGAGGCAATGGCAGAAATACATGGACGTACAGATAAATTAATGTTGGTCCAACCATCTGATTATGAAGAAGATGAAGAAGAGATTGCTATTGAAATTGAGGCGGAACATAGAGAACGTTTGGCACCCTTTCAATTTCCAATGTGTAATATTAAACCGGGATCTATATTAGAGTTTTGGAGCAGTGCAAGTACTAATACGGGAATTACCTGTAAAGTTGTCAATAATAAACAAGTGGAATTTCAAAATAAACTATGGTCCTTATCTGCTCTTGCGACAAAACTATTAGGTTCTAAATGGGGTGTTGCCGGACCGAGATATTTTAAATGTAATGGACAATGGTTAAACGATATCCGTGAGAAAAATGAATCAGTTGGTTAAACTATTAAACAATGTAATAAAAGAAGTTAATGCGAAATAGATTATATATAAAAATAAAGCTTGCTTTTATTAAATGTGCATGCTATACTATGCATATAGTAACTAGCAACGATATACAATTACATGGATCATCCATCAACATTGTCTATTCTAAGTACAGTGTTGGCGGATGATTTTGTTTTTTAATATAATGCTTCTTATTAAATAAAAAAGGAGGTATTTCATAGTATGAATACAGGAAAAGTAAAGTGGTTTAATCAAGATAAAGGGTTTGGGTTTATTACAAGTGATGCAGATAGAAAAGACATCTTTGTACATTTCTCAGCAATCCAATCAAGCGGGTTCAAAACATTAAATGATGGAGATAACGTTAGCTTTGATATCGTTATGTCTGATCGTGGTGAACAAGCTTCAAACGTTACAGTTATCTAATTGGATAATGAAAAAGAAAGCAGCAATGCTTTCTTTTTTTATACAAAATTATCTGTTTATAGTCATTTTTAATAAATATAATTATATGAATTATTGGTAATTCTAAATTTCTTTTGCATATAAATCAATAATTTGTGGTAAAATAAAGATATCAAGCATATACTTAATAGAAAGATAGGTGGATATATGTATGAAAAAGGAGATTTGATTATATATGGGAACCAAGGGGTTTGCAGAATTGAAAATATAGGAAAATTAGATATTGGAAGCAGTTCTAATGAAAAAGAGTACTATACCCTTGTTCCGGTTTTTAGAGAAGGAAGAACGTATACACCAACTGATACAAAGGTGCATATGCGTCCTCTTATTACAAAAGAGGCAGTTAATCAACTGATTGCAATGATTTCAACCATGCAGAATAGTGCGTTGGAAAACCAGACAACTCAGCAATTGACTTCTTATTATAAAGATCTTATTGATGAGTATTCTTGCGGAGATTTGTTGCAAGTGATTCATAATGTGAGAATGAAGCAGGAAAAAATGGAATCGCAAGGCAAAAAATTAGGACAAATCGATACTCGTTATCGAAAAGAAGCCGAAGAATTATTGCATGAAGAATTTGCTGTCGTATTGGGAATCCCGAAGGATGAAGTGATCCAATATATCACGGATCATATGAAATTAACCGTTTAAGTGAATAATAATGAACAGGTACTTTAAAATGATGAAAAGTATCTGTTTTTTCTTTATAACGTTACTATATCCTATTATAAATATTATAGATTATGCTTAAATACAAAATATTCTATCCTCTCTATTTTGTATAATTAAGAGTGAGTATAAATAAAAAAAGCAGATATAAAATGAAAAAGTATTTTGTTTGCTCGAGTTTTTATTTTACAAGATATAGGAAGATGCATTGCAAGGAGCGTATCATTGTGATAATGTGATAATAAAGAAACGATACTATATGTAATATTAAAGAACAATATACTTTAATTTCGTTTTAGCAAGGGGGTTAATATGGAATATTCAGATTTAATAGCCGGGATGCTGCATTTTGGTGCCAATAGCAAAGACATCTTCTATAATTGCATGGGAGTAGATGAAAATGTTATAGGGGAAACGGTGATTGTTTCACCGGGCTGGACACCGCAAACATTGTCAAGACTGGGTACATTCAAGCCGATTGTCAATTCATCGCCTTTATTTGGCTACCAAGTATGGAATGTCAGTCACGATGACCTAACCATGACTTTCATAAAAACCGGTTTTGGAGCTCCGGCAGTCATGGATGCTGTTCTTTTATTAGGACTCAGCAAATGCAAACGATTGATTTTTGTAAGTTCTGTTGGGGCGTTGAAAAAGGATATTGGTATTGGAGATTTGGTGATTCCAAAATATTCAGTATCTGGGGACGGAGCCAGTCGTTATATTTCATCAAATAGTTTTAAAAATGATGTTTTTGGTCAGAAGAACAATCCGGACAATGCCTTATTTGAAAAACTGAAGTTAGAAACGGCAAAGATATGTGATAGTCAAATGGTAAATTGGCATATCGGAACGCCGTTTTGCACCGATACTATTTTTGCTCAATATCCTTATATTGATGACATAATCGACATGGGATGTGATACGATTGATATGGAAAGTGCGGCAGCTTTTAAGACAGCGGAGATAATAGGAGTTCCAATCGTTGCGCTGCTTAATGTTTCCGATAATACTGTGCAGGATCAATCATTGATGAGTGCATCAACAGATGAAATAAAAGAATATCGTAAGTTTGTCAGAGGAGAAGTCATGCCCCAAATTATCCATCGTCTTATCCTTAAGGATAAGAGAGGTAAAGTGTGAGGGGCATTGTTTTAATAAAGTAAATTGTATTAAGCTGTCTGAAAGGGCGGCTTTTTATATATAAATTTATTAAGGATAGGGTGAAATCATTTGAAAATAACTAAATTTTTAATTCTTTTATGGATAAATCATATAAAAATAAATAAATTAGTATTTCAATAAACGAAATGAGAAATATTGACTATAATACTATATTTTACGCTTACATTTATATTTTCACTCCAATTTACTCCCAAAACTACATTTTATTACCAAAACTATTAGTCACTTCTTGCCTTTTATCATTGTATAAGTGACCGTAAGTATTCATTGTCGTTGTTATGTTATCATGCCCTAATAATTCCATTAGTGTAAATTGATCTATTTTCTTATTTATCATCATACTGGCATAACTATGTCTAAAATCATGGATAGTCATGTGTGGCATATTTGCAGCCTCTAATGCTCGATTTAATTCTTTTCGATAATGGTCGCGAGACTTTGCAAATATTCTTCCTTTACCGCTACCTAGTTCTAACCATATTGGGATAGGTACAACTCGTTTAGATTTTGGTGTTTTAAATGTTGTAGACAAATAAGGCTTTCCATTTGGCATTTTTAATACGTGAGAAAGAGCTAAGTTTGTACCTTGTATATCTTTATATTGCAAACCAAGTATTTCGCCTAATCGAAGACCGGTATAAAAAAGTGTTATAAAAAATAATTTGAAATCATCCTCTATGTAGTTTAACAAGTTTTTAAATTGATCCTCTGTAATAAAGTTAACTTTCTTTTTCTCAAAAGTGGTTAAGGACATTTTCCTGGTTATATTTTCCTTAATAAAATCATTTTTATATAACCAATTAATATAGGCTTTTAGCTCATTTTCAATTTTGTTTTTTGATTGATTATTTAATTTCAATGTGTTTTGCCATTTATGTATTTTTGTTATAGATAACTTAGTTACTTTATCTTTATAAAAAGGTTGAAAATATTTATAATATGCTTTTTTGTTACGTATTGTATTTGGACTTTTATTTTGGTTTTCAAGCGAGTTTAAATAATAAGCAAACAATTCCTCGAAAGTATTAGACTTGTTTGCCTTAATAACGTTCTGCCCTAAAAGAAGTTGTGCTACTTTCTTTCTGCCTTCTGTTATGCTTTCAGCGGTAACAGTAGTGCGATTACGTGATCCATCTGGATTATAACCAAGATTAACATCAAAAATATATCTTTTCTTACCACTACTTAGAATTTTTATTTTATATTCTTTAGCCATATAAAATCGCTCCTTTATAAATATTTCATTTTTATTTAAAAATATGTTATAATGAGCACGTAAAAAAGATTGACCGAACATCAATTTTTTACATGCTTAGATATGTTGGTAGCATATCTATTAATCTCCGTGTTGGTAGCGCGGAGATTTTTTATTATACTATTTTTTTTGCATAGGCTATCCATTCAGGAATTAAATCAATTGCTGATTGTAGGGTAATATCATTGATCCACTCTACTGTATCTTTTTTAATAATTTGCATTTGGGGATGCGAACTTATTAACTCAATACGACCTATTTGATAGCCGTTTAGTTTAAAATTTAATAGATATTTCCTCCTTACTTCGATTGTTAATTCAACATTTTTCTTTATATGTTTCTTTATTTGAGAACTTAACTCCTCAATAAACCTTTCTTCAATATCGTCTAATTTTCTATTGCTATCTAAATTAATTTTCAATTTATTTTGATCATTAGGTCGTACGAAATTATATTGCTGAATAATGTTAGTCAAATGACACTTTATTTTCATTAAGATATCTTTGAATTCTCCATATTCTTGTATAGCTTCATCTATAGAATCTAAATATTTATATATATTTCTAGCTTTCCCTTTTTCCGTTTTCATAGCCATAATTAAAGATATTTTATTTTCATTAAATTCAAGTAAAAATTTCTCCGTATTTGCTTTCATCTCTTGATAATTAAGATTTGTTTTTATTAAATCAGGCAAGGCTTCTTGAGCGTTATTTAAAGTTCTATATTGCTCTAATATGATTTTCAGTCTAGATAAATATGAATCTATCTCTTTGAACCCTTTATTTATATCGTTAGTTAATCTATTGATATTATCTGATGATAATTGTGCATTTAGCAAAAATTTGTTTTTACATGTTTTACAAATTTCCTTGTTGTTAAAAAAGCCAGTGCTACCTCCGCAATATTTACATTTTCCCATTTATTTATTCCTCCCTTTATTTCTTATATTTAATATTATACAACAATCTATTTCTATTAGTAGCCTAAACCATGCAACAAAAATTCAAAAATAGGCTAAAATCGCTCAAATGCAACGATTTTGACAAAAACTATCGAATGACAAAATTCTTAAAATAAATTAATTCCTAGTATACTGGTAGTTGTCAAACAATAAACTAACATCTGTTATTCACAAAAATAAAATGTATAAATTTGTAAAAAAAATTAAGCATTTCTCTAATTTCCCTAGTATATATAATTAGGGCAATCTGCACTACTTTATAATTTGTGCTAATATACAGGTACAGAAGCGCTACTGTTGCATATCAACAAAAATTCAGTTAGGGAGGAATTACATAATGAACATCGATGAATACAAACATTTTATATTTGATATGGTAGAAAAGATAAATGATATTAAAAAAATAAAACTAATCTACCTCTTAGTACGTAAACACTATCTAAAATAATTATATTAAAGACGGGATCTCTCGTCTTTTTTTATTTTGTAAACGTTTTTTCTAATAAAGTAGTTAGAGCATCCTTTTGCTCATCATCCAATTCCAAGAATGTTTTAACTAACTTCTTTTGTATATCCGTTAGATGGTATTCATCAGCTAATTCATCAAGCAATGTCTCAGGTAGATCATCAAACATATCTCCTTTTCCTTCCATAAGGTAAGCATAAGAGACATTAAACTCATTCATAATTAATTTTCCCATCTGTTCTGTTAGATTACGCTCGTTTTTCTCGAGTTTAGAAATAGCAGTTTTTCCAACACCTAATCTTTTTCCGAAGCTCTCTTGATTCAGTTTTTTTTCAAGTCTTATTGCTTTTATTCTTGCACCTATAGATGAAGTATCCATAAATTCACCTCCTAAAATCATATTATATCTTAAAGTCCCCTTTGTCAACTTTTTTCTACTATTCTATTGACAAAATAGTCTTAGGGGACTATATTATAGACGTAGGGTACAAATAAATCCCCTATTGAAAGGAGGTAAAAGTATGAATAAATTAAAAAAAGAAAAAGAGAAAGCAGAAAAAATCATTCAAGTTATTAAACCATTAGATGAAACAGATCAGCAAAGAGCACTTGATGTGGTTACTGCTTTTTCATTAGGTGCTCAATGCAAGGTTAAAGATTCCAACAAGCAAAAACAAACTTAATAGAAAGGAGCAGGTTATGGTTTATATAACCGAAAGAATAGTAAATTTAAAAGATTTTGAAAGAGTGCTTAGTTTATTATCTCTATCTATTCAATCAGGTGATTTAGAAAAATCATTAGAATTAATAAAACAGTTGGAAGATTTTGAGTTTGAAATTGAAAAAAGAAAAGTTAGTTATTGTGAGTAACCATCTTTTCTAATATCAATAGTTTTCTTAAATCCTTTAAGACATGGACAATCATTTATACGGCAATATGGATAGTAGCTTAGTTCCTCATCTCTTTTTTCAACAGGTAAATGGATATTTTCAATGATAGGGCAATATGCACGCATAAAAGTAGCTTGATATGGTGTTTCTTCGCTATCGCTTAGTCTATATTTACCTCTAATGTTTATGTCTATGTCCCACATGGGACAATGAGATTTTTTTGAAACGTCTGTAGTGTAAATCAAAGTATCACCTCCTTTTCATATTTAATTATACATGAGGTAAACCACTTTGAGAAAATAAATAAAGTAAGATTATAAAAATATAAATTAAAACAAACGTAGGAGGAAAGAAGATGGATCAAGAAAAGATAGAAGTGACTATCAACATTACTAATATTGATGAGTTAACTGAGAAAACTGAAAAACTTGTTTCTTTATTAAAAGAAGCCAAATCACTGATTAGTGACTTAGCTTTAACTGATGTAGATATTAACCCTCAAAAGTAATATCTAAATTGAGATTTATCTCGTTATGACATATGGAGCATAAGCTTTTTCCCACTGGAACTCGAATTTTAGAATGACAATGAGGGCATTCAACTTCATAGGTTTGACTATTTAATTTTGAAGTGGCTTGTTTTTGAACCTCTCTCATGAGTTTTCTTTCATCAATTTTAAATTTTACTGACATATTAAAATCACCTCGCTTTCTGTAGTTATTATCAGCACTGCCAATACTGACAACTTAATTATAAAGCAGGTGACAAAAAGAAACAATTACATTAAAGGAGGTGAGGAGCATGACGCTTAAGGAATTAATGGACCAGCACGGAAATGATCCGCTTCCAATAGAAGCATTAAAAGTATTGGGTATATATGAAAAAGAAAAAATGGATATGCTATTGAACGCCGAAGATATTACATTGCTTACCCCTTATAAATCGAATAAGGCAGCTTTAATAATCCGTCAATTAAAAAATAAATTTGATTTACACTATGACGAGAGTGCAATCCCGGCAAGCATTTTTGCTAAGTATTATGGTATGGATACAACGGAGATATTAACATGTTTGGAAAAACAAAAAATGATCCTGCTGGAACAGGACCAAAAACGTAATTATCTATAAAAATTACACCTTAATTATAAGGTGTTTGAAAGGAAGTGTCAAACTTGATTAATTTAGCCATCTTTTTGACCATCTGTCTGCTAGTACTGCCGATGGTAATCAGTCAAATAAATTTTAGGAGAATTAAACTACATGTTTTATTTATTTGCAGGAATTGCACTAGAAAGCTTTGTTCTACTCGTTTTGTTAAACATCAAAGAATTAAAAGAGATTGTAAATATTATGATCGTTACGCTAATTATAGTGGCGATCGTGTTAGGGGTTAGCACAGTATACAGAGGATACTAAGGAGGATTTATCTATGAAATTAAAATATTTGATAAGAGGACATATAGGTGATCGTAGCGTGGAGATACGAAAAGGTGAAAAAACACTGTCTTGGAGCGGTAAAGGTTTAACACATATTCTTCATAAATATCAAAGAAACTGGCTGGATATGGAAGTCAAAAACACAACTAAAAGCAACACCGGGATGACCATTATTAATCTTAAATAAAGGGAGGAAATAAAATGACTGTTAAAATAAATCAACTCGAAATTGAAAATGTAAAACGAATCAAAGCCGTTAAGATCGATCCGGAAGAAAAAGGATTGACGATCATTGGCGGAAACAACAATCAAGGAAAGACTTCGGTATTAGATAGTATCGCATGGGCACTAGGTGGCGATAAGAATCGACCAAGTAATGCCATGAGAGATGGTTCTCTAGTACCACCTAATTTAAAGGTTACGTTAAGCAATGGGATTATTGTGGAGCGTAAAGGAAAAAACAGTTCTTTAAAAGTCACAGATCCATTAGGGAAAAAGGGCGGCCAAATGTTACTGGACAGTTTCATTGAACAATTAGCCTTAAATTTACCTAAATTTATGAATAGCACCAGTAAAGAAAAAGCAAACATCTTGCTTCAAATTATCGGGGTTGGAGAACAGCTCGCTCAATATCAGAAAGAAGAAAATGAATTGTATCAGGAGCGATTAACCGTTGGAAGGATTGCAGATCAAAAGCAGAAATTTGCTAAGGAGCAAATTGAATATCCGGAAGCACCGAAGGATCTTATCTCTCCACAGGAACTAATCCATCAACAACAAGCAATTCTAGCTCAAAACGGAGAAAATCAACGTAAACGTCAAAAGGTTACACAGTACGAATACCAAGTGTCTACTTTAACCGAGGAAGTGGTCCGATTAAAGCAACTCCTTGCAAATAAAGAAAATGAACTCAACCAAGCAACAGCAGATCTAGCTTTAGCTAAAACAGACGTATTAGATCTTATTGACCAATCCACAGAAGAATTAGAGAAAAACCTTGCACAGATTGAAGAAATTAATTGTAAGGTAAGAGCTAATTTAGACAAGGAAAAAGCGGAGGAAGATGCACGACAATACAAGGCACAATATGATGCCTTAACGAATCGCCTTAATGACGTTCGTGAAAATAAATTGAAGCTTTTAAATAGCGCTAATTTACCATTACCGGGGCTTTCTGTTGAAGATGGAGAATTGACCTATAACGGTAAAAAGTGGGATAGCATGAGCGGCAGTGAGCAATTAAGAGTATCGACGGCAATCGTTAGAAAGTTAAATCCGGAATGTGGTTTTGTGTTGTTAGATAAATTGGAACAGATGGACCTTAACACACTAAAAGAGTTTAATACATGGCTGGATCAAGAAGGATTACAGTGTATTGCCACAAGAGTCAGTACAGGTGATGAATGTTCTATCATCATTGAAGATGGGTATTCTAGTACACCTTTGCCTAAAACAGAAGAAAAAGTGAGTACATGGAAAGCGGGTGAATTTTAATGGACTTTGAGATCATAAGTGGCGTGATCCATCGCGCTCAAAAGGTAGTAGTGTATGGAGTTGAAGGAGTTGGAAAATCAACCTTTGCTTCTAAATTTCCAGATCCAATATTTATCGATACAGAAGGATCTACCTCAAAACTAAATGTCAAACGTCTTCCCAAACCAACAAGTTATGAAATGATGAATGAAGAAATTAGGCATGTCATTCTGCATCCTGATATTTGCAAAACATTGGTCATTGATACCGCAGATTGGGCAGAACAATATATCGTAGATTATGTCTTAAACAAACATCAAAAAAAAGGCATTGAAGATTTTGGTTATGGGAATGGATATGTATATGTAAAAGAAGAAGTTGCACGCTTTCTACATCTATTAGATGAGGTCATTAATGTTGGGGTGAATGTGTTGTTGCTCGCTCATGCCCAAATAAGAAAATTTGAGCAACCAGATGAACTGGGGGCATATGATCGTTACGAATTGAAATTAGGAAAGAAAACATCTTCGCAAACAGCACCATTAGTCAAAGAGTGGGCGGATATGGTCCTATTTGCTAATTATAAAACATATTCGGTAGCAGTGGATAAAGACGGTAAAAAGCATAAGGCACAAGGTGGGCAACGTGTCATGTATACGACTCATCACCCTTGTTGGGATGCTAAAAATCGTGATGGGCTTCCGGAAGAATTACCTTTCGATTATGCCACGATTGCGCATCTGTTTACTTCTAGTCCAAATGTACCGGTAGCGCAGGCAGTCGTTAATCCAACACCACAAGCAACGGATAACGCTCCTTATACCGTAGAATCTGTGCCAATGGAAGACATGTTAACATCAACACAAGAGCCATTAAAAAGTGGAGTACAACCTGTACCAACACCTGCTGTATCTTCGCTACCCAAAGCATTACAAGATCTTATGAATGCGAATTTGGTCACAGAAGATGAGATAAGAGCCGCAGTAGCTAAAAGAGGATATTACACTAAAGAAACTCCATTTTCTAACTATGATCCGAATTTTATTAATGGTGTATTGATTGGGGCATGGTCACAGGTATTGGATATTATCAAAGAAATTAGACAACAGGATATGCAATTTTAGGAGGATAAGAAAAGATGGATAATAATCAAGTAGTTGAAAGAGAATTAAATTGGGATGATCAAATCGTCCAAGAGGGAAATGAGTTTATCGTCATTCCTGCTGGGATCTATGATTTTAAAGTCATAAAGTTTGAACGTAGTCGTTTTAATGGGAGTGATAAGATGCCAGCATGCAATCAAGCCGTATTACAGTTAGAAGTCAATAGTACGTTAGGGAAAACAATTTTATTAGAAAAATTATTCCTTCATAGTAAGTCAGAATGGAAGCTATCCGAATTTTTCACATGTATCGGTCAAAAGAAAAAAGGGGAACCACTAAAAATGAACTGGACCTTAGTTCCCGGAGCAGTTGGAAGGGCAGAGATTGAAATCAATAAATATAAAGATAAAAACGGGAATGAAAGAACCAATAACAAAGTGAAGAAATATCTGCCTAAAGAACAAGATACAACACCGATGACTAACCCTACATTCCAATCCGGCACATTCTAATGGAACTTAGACCGTATCAAAAGGAAGCACAGATCAGCATCTTTAATGAATGGGAGAATAAAGAAGTGCGTAAAACACTTCTCGTTCTTCCTACCGGGTGCGGGAAGACGATTGTCTTTGCTGAGGTAGCTAAAGAATGTGTGTCTAAAGGCGATCGCGTTTTAATCTTAGCGCATCGAGGAGAATTGCTTGAGCAGGCTTCCGATAAAATCTTTAAAAGCACAGGATTAATGTGTGCGACTGAAAAAGCAGAAGAAACGTGTTTAGGAAGTTGGTTTCGGATTGTGGTTGGATCTGTTCAATCCCTTCAAAGAGAAAAGCGACTTAAGAAATTTAGTCCGGATTATTTTGATACCATCATCATTGATGAAGCTCATCATTGTTTGAGTGATGGGTATCAAAGAGTGTTGAGTTATTTTAATCAAGCAAAAGTATTAGGCGTAACTGCGACTCCCGATCGTGGAGATATGCGAAGTCTAGGGAATTATTTTGAAAGCCTAGCTTATGAATATACGTTACCCAAAGCTATTAAAGAGGGGTTCTTAACGCCTATTAAGGCGCTGACAATTCCTTTACAGATCGATTTATCCAGTGTAAGCATACAAGCCGGTGATTTCAAAGCTAGTGAAATTGGAACGGCATTAGATCCTTACTTAAAAGGGATTATTGAAGAAATGAAAAAGTATTGTTTAGATAGAAAAACCGTTGTATTTCTTCCTCTAGTCAAAACAAGTCAAAAATTCAAGGAGCTGCTGAATCAAAATGGATTTAAAGCAGCAGAAGTAAATGGAGAGAGTAAAGACCGCTCGGAAGTGTTAAAAGACTTTGAACATAATAAATACAATGTCCTGTGTAATTCAATGTTACTAACAGAAGGGTGGGACTGTCCTGATGTGGATTGTATTATCGTATTAAGACCAACAAAGGTGAGGAGCCTTTATAGTCAGATGGTGGGTAGAGGCACGCGTCTCTCGGCTGGGAAGACTGAACTATTATTGTTGGACTTTCTATGGCATACAGAACGTTTGGAGCTATGTCACCCTGCAAGTTTAATTTGCGAGAATGAAGAAGTGGCAAAGAAAATGACAAAGAATTTAGAAGCGCAACCGGGTATCGCTATTGATATAGAAGAAGCAGAAGAGCAAGCTGCTAATGATGTCGTCGCTCAGCGTGAAGAATCTTTGGCAAAACAGTTGGAAGAAATGAAACGAAGAAAGAAAAAGCTTGTTGATCCTTTACAATTTGAAATGAGCATACAAGCAGAAGATCTATCCAATTATGTTCCTGCTTTTGGTTGGGAAATGTCGCCCCCAAGTCAGAAACAAATCAATACTTTAGAAAAATTAGGGGTTAATCCTGATGAAATCGACAATGCCGGTAAAGCTTCTTTATTGTTAGAACGTTTAGATAAGCGAAGACAAGAAGGATTAACCACACCTAAGCAAATTCGATTTTTAGAAAGCAGAGGTTTTCAGCATGTGGGTACTTGGCAATTTGATACAGCTAAAAAGTTAATTGATCGTATCGCGGCTAATAATTGGCGTATACCAAGCGGAATTCACCCACAAAGTTATCAAGGAGAGTAGTGAATGGAAAATAAGATAGATTTACTTGATTTTTTGGAATATATTGATCCTTCTGCTTTGAACTATCAAGAGTGGATTAACATTGGCATGGCCTTGAAATATGAAGGATATACCGCTCATGATTGGGATTTATGGAGCAAACGTGATCCGCAGCGTTACCACGTCAACGAATGTTATCGAAAATGGGACACGTTTGAGGGATCCTCTAATCCTGTAACAGGAGGGACTATCGTTCAATTAGCAAAAGAAAATGGCTGGGCACCTAACTATACGTATGACGATATTGAATTAGATTGGGATGCGACCATCAAGGATAAAGATGATTTTGTGATCGTCGATAAGAATTGGATCGAAGGTCAGGAAATTCAATACCCCAAACATTGGGATCCGGTTAAAGATCTGATTACTTATATTGAAACGTTATTTAGTTCAACTGAGAATGTTGGGTATGTCACACGTACATGGGAGAAAGACGGTAAGTTTTTGCCATAAAAAGGATGCTGTGATCGTACTGCAGGGCAGTTGATAGAGCTACTAATGAAATGTAAAGGCGATATAGGCGCTGTATTAGGCGATTATAATCCTGAGGTTGGAGCATGGATCCGATTTAATCCATTAGACGGACAAGGCGTCAAAGATATTAATGTCACTGATTATCGCTATGCTTTGGTAGAATCTGACAACATGGAATTGGAAAAGCAGAACGCCATTATTAAAGAATTAGAGCTGCCTGTGGCGTGTTTGGTTCACAGCGGAAGTAAATCTATTCACGCGATTGTAAGAATAGATGCAGCAGATTATAAAGAATACAGAAAACGAGTAGATTATCTTTATTCAATATGTAAGAAAAATGGCTTAAATATTGATTCACAGAACCGCAATCCATCGCGTTTATCACGTATGCCGGGTGTTATGAGAAATGGGAAGATGCAATTTCTCATGGGCATTAATTTAGGGAAAGCAAACTGGGAAGAATGGTACGAATGGATAGAAAGTGTGAACGATGATCTTCCGGATCCAGAAGGATTAGACAGCGTATGGGACAATCTTCCGGAGTTAGCCCCACCACTAATCGATGGGGTATTAAGACAAGGGCATAAGATGTTGATTGCCGGTCCATCAAAAGCTGGGAAATCATTTGCCCTTATCGAAATGTGTATCGCTATAGCGGAGGGGCAGAAGTGGTTAGGCTTTGACTGTACCAAAGGAAAAGTGATGTACGTCAATTTAGAATTAGATAGACCTTCCTGTCTGCACCGATTTAAAGATGTATATAATGCCCTTCATATCAAGCCGAATAACCTCGCTAACGTGGATATTTGGAATTTAAGGGGTAAGTCTATCCCAATGGATAAATTGGCTCCTAAGCTCATCAGAAGAGCTATAAAGAAAGATTATATAGCGATTGTGATTGATCCCATTTATAAGATCATTACCGGCGATGAAAACAGTGCGGATCAAATGGCGAATTTCTGTAACCAGTTCGATAAGGTGTGTACAGAATTAGGGTGTGCAGTGATCTATTGTCATCATCATAGTAAAGGTTCGCAAGGTAATAAAAAAAGCATGGATAGAGCGAGCGGTTCGGGTGTATTCGCTCGTGATCCGGATGCCTTGATCGATTTACTAGAGTTAGAATTAAGTGAATCGCATTATAAATATTTAAAGAACAAAGTTGCTTGCCAATGCTGTATAAATTATTTAAACCAACATGTAGTAAATTGGCAAAATGATCTATCACAAGACGATATGCTTTCACAGTCAGCAATGATAGAATACTGTAAACAAAAATTAGGATCGAACTATTATAAAGAATTAGATCATCTAGTGAATGAAGCACGTTACAGTGTGGAGCAAATAAGCGGTTGGAGAATAGAAGGAACACTTAGAGAATTCCCGAAATTTAGTCCAGTTAACCTGTTCTTTGAATATCCAATTCATGTCACAGACGATTCTGATGTATTAAAAGATATTAGTACAGAGGAAGCACCGGCATGGCAAAAAGCAATGGCAAAAAGGAAAAGCCCGGAGGATAAGAAGAAGGAAAGAAAAGCAGCCATTGTGACCGCATATAGCGCTTGTAAGATGGACGGTGATGTATCTGTAAACACCTTAGCCGAATATATGGGAGTGACGGAAAAAACGGTTAGAACACGTTTGAAAGAGCATGGCGGTTACTCAATTTCTGACGGGATCGTTATTGAAAAAGATTAGGGAAGGAAGGAAAATAACATGTTTTTTTCCCTCACTCGATATAGGGAAAGTAGGGAAAATTTACGTTTTTTTCCCTTCCCTCTAGCGGTGAAAAATAAATACTATATATATATCGCACGTACGCGATATATCGCGATATAAATATATCACGCGCGCAATATTGATAACTTTAATGATTATATTCTATAGATATATAACATGTAAATAGAAAAAAATTTCCCGCCTTAAGGTGGGCGGAAATTATCTTTCTATCCATGTACATGTACGCGAAGGAGAAAAAAAGATAATGAAGAAAAAACAAACAGATAAATATTGGGAAAACGAAGAAGGAGAACTTGTTGAGTTTGGAAAGTATTTCATGAGGTGTTTTGATAAAGCAGGAAAGCTTCAGTTTGGAACGATTTACATTAACAAGAATACCCAAGAAAAAGGCTACCTCGTAAAGTTCACTTTGGATAGAAAGGAACTCCTTAACAGTGATGAGGGGGCTAGTTATTTAAAGCAAACTATTGAAGATTGGGAAAACGAATTTGATGAGTGACATTGAGTTCTTTATGCCGATGAAGCCACCCACCATTACAGCGCAGCAGCATAAGGTGGGTAACGGTAGATTCTATGATCCACCTGAATTAAAGGTAGCCAAAGCAAAGCTAAGAGATAATCTTATCAAACATGCCCCTGAAAGGCCTTTAGATGGGCCTCTAAGGCTAATTGTCAAATGGTGCTATCCAATTAAGGGTAAACATCAAAACGGCGAGTACAAAGCAACTAAGCCCGATACAGACAATCTTAACAAAGCATTAAAGGACATCATGGAAGATCTGGGGTTCTTCGTGAATGATTCTCGGATAGCTTCGGAAGTGATAGAGAAGTTTTGGGCTGATCTGCCGGGTATTTATATTCGATTAGAAAAACTATGAGGGACTATAAAAGAGTTACGGTGGAATGTTTTAGCTATCAGGAACTAATGGAGTTTTACAAAAGGGATTATGAGATAAGCTATAAATTAATCGGTTATCGTTACAATACAATCATTCAAATTGGAGAGCTAGTGCTGTATGAAAGAAAATAAAGGCAGGACAGTAGTCCGCCTTTGCTTTAAGGGGGAATAAAATGGAGAATATAAAAATCGAATTATTTAACGATCACTTTGAAAATGCCAAACGATATCAAATACCAAGAGCACAGCTAATCATTGCGGATATTCCTTATAACATTGGGATAAACGCTTATGGATCAAGAAGTGATTGGTATGTGGGTGGAGATAATAAAAATGGAGAAAGTGAAAAGGCAGGAAAAACATTCTTTGATACAGATAATGACTTTAAGATATATAATTTCTTTCAATTTTGCACAAGGCTTTTAAAGAAAGAACCTAAAGAAAAGAGAGAAGCACCCTGTATGATTATTTTCTGCTCATGGCAACAGCTTAGCGAAATAAAAGAATATGCTAAGCAGTTTGGGTTTAATCATGCGCAACCATTATTTTTTATAAAAAAATCATCTTCGCAAGTTCTAAAAGCGAATATGCGTATTTGTGGTGCAGTAGAAACTGCACTTGTCTTATATCGAGATAAGCTGCCTAAATTTAATAATGATGGGCGTATGATATTAGATTGGTTTGAATGGGATAGAGGGGGAAATTATCCCAAGATACACCCCACTCAAAAGCCTGTATCGGTCCTTAAACAATTAATTGAAATTTATACTGATCCGGGGGATGTTGTTATAGATCCAGTAGCTGGAAGTGCTAGCACATTAAGAGCGTGCGCTGAATTGAATAGGAGTTGTTATGGGTTTGAAATAAAAAAGCAATTTTATAAGGAAGCAAAAGAGAAAATGCTGACCAATGTGAATATGTCGTTATGGGTTTAAAAATGACCATAAAAGAATGCAAAGAGCAGCTTAGCAAAACTAAAAGTCCTTATAGAAAAAGAGACTTGCAAAAATGCTTGAAGAGGCTATTGAAAGAAGAAAAGAGGAGGAAAAATGATAAAAGAGGATGATATAAAAATCGGGAACAAATTTGTAAGAGAAATAAACGGTTTTAAGTTTGAAATAATCGATATAAAAAACGATAATGGCACGGAATATGTAGTTGTTAAGGATGAAAAGAATAACAAGCATGATATATCGTTGAGTAGATTTAAAAATTTATTAATAACGAAAGTAAGGGATTAAAGATGGAAAAATTAATTTATGCTTTTGATTTTGATGGAACGATAGTAACGAATGAATTTCCAAATATAGGCAAACCCATAGAAGCGGTAATTGATCTGATCAGAAAAATTAAAAGTAATGGTCATTATATCATTCTTAACACGATGAGAGAAGGTACACACTTGACAAAAGCCTTGCTGTATTGTAGGAGTCAGGGAATCGTATTTGATGCGGTTAATGATAATTTGCCACATATGAAAGAATTCTATAAAAACAATCCAAGAAAGATTTTTGCGAACTATTACATCGATGATCATAATATGTTTTTGAAAGAAATTAATCAAATTAATACAGGAGATAAAAGACAATGAATGAGTATCAAGACGCATTAAACGCATTAAAAAATAGTAATATTAAACTTTATGTGTATAAAGATCAAGACAATGTAATTGAAGAAAATCAACCATCTATATTTGATTTCTATCATTCGGAAATATTTGTTTTACAAAAGCTAATTGATAAAGTAACACCAACAAAACCATATTGCAAAGATGTAGATGAACCGCTTTGCCCGTATTGTCATAATCCTTTAGATGGTTCAGAAGCACATTGTGAAATTTGTGATCAGCGAATAGATTGGAGTTCTATATGATAGAACCTGAAAGAAGAATCGTGATCAACGGACAAGACATAGAAGAATACTTATGGCGGGGAGAACTGCTTGTTTATATAAATGGCTTGCTGTTTGATGGAACATACGAGGAAGCGCAGCGTAAATGTTGGGAGGAAAGATAGGTGTGACATATCAAGAAAAAGTAAATTATCTGAAAAGTTATAAAGATAAATATTATCGTTGGATCTTCTTAAACAATCAAATTGAGGGAGTTAAGGCAATTTCTTATAAAGATGATATAAGCGGACCTAGAAAGTCAATAAACGACTACATCGAAGAAAAAACGTGTATAGAGTGCGACTTAAACGAAATAGAAGGCATTATAGACGAAATCAGAGATGATCGTTTAAAATATGTATTAAAATATAAATTTATTCAGTTTAAATCATTGGAGGAGATAGCGGACATTATGAGGTATTCATTACCTTGGATTAAGAAATTATATAAAAAAGCCATAAACTGTATACCTTAGTATACCTAAGTAACTTTTTATATCCTTAAATAAGTGTTATTATGGTAATGTGGTTTGATTTGAAAGAACGACACCTCCCTTAATTTGATTAGGTTTACAAGAAAAAGGCACAATGTGTCTTTTTTGCTTTAAAACCGTTTAAATGGACTTAACTGTTTAGCAAATAATGAAGAAACTAATATAAAAATGTAGAATACAATTGTAAACAAACTTTATTGACGGTAAAATAAAGGAAAGGATGAATGGGAGATGCTAAGAATGGTGGATGAAAACATTGAAAGTTTGCAAATAAAGTTTGAGGGTACTAATGATATCGATATTGAAACCTTTTCTACAGCGTTAAAGAATACGGTTTCATTATTGAAGACAATTGCTAGTGAAGTGTTACAGGAAGAACAGTTTTGTAAATTTAAAATTAAGGATGTTAAAAAAGGTAGTTTTACTATTGATATATTAGCGGTAATATTAAGTAATTATCCAGCAATAATATCAGCAATGCCAACAGTATTGACAACATTTAAAACAATACTAGAAATTAAAAAACATCTTAATGGTAGTGATCCGAAATCAGTCAGAGCAATTGATGAAAACAATGTAGAGATTACAAATAATTATGGAACAGTAAACAATTTTAATAGAGCCGTTATAAATATTTATGCAAATAATGATCAAATTGAAAAAGCATTAGTAAATACATTCAATAAGATATCTACTGATAACGATAGAAAAGGAATAAGCTTTGCAGTTAACGATAACAATGAAAATTATTCAAAAGTAGAGTTTACTGTGGAAGATGTTTTAGAAGCTAAGAAGCCAATTGATGCGGCGAAATTAGTGAATGACATTGAGGAAGTTGTGGCTGAAACTATTGTCACAGTAACAAAACCAGATTTATATGGTAGCTCAAAATGGCAAGTTTTTTTTGGAACAATAAAAATAAATGCAACTGTTACTGATACAGACTTTTTAAATAGAGTACATAATAATGAAATACCTTTCTTAGGAAGTACTAAACTTAAGGTGAAGTTAAAATCAAAATATAAAATTAATGAGTTTGGCTTACCAATAGAAGGAACACAAAGCGATTATACAATCATTGAAGTATTAGATGTAATAAATGTAGATAAAAATGAAAATATGAGTTTGTTCTAAAATTTTTTAACAAACATGTAGTGTTATTAATATACTTAACAATTAATTGTAAAAGCACTCAAAAGTGCTTTTTCTTTTGCACAAAACAACACAAAGGAGGTGGTGAGTAGCTTTGAAAGAAAATTGGGAACTAGCATATGAAGATTACTTAAATGGTCTTAAATACAAAGATATAGCTGAAAAATACAACGTTTCTATTAACACAGTAAAGTCATGGAAAACTCGTTATTGGAATAAAAAAAGTATGCACACAAAATCAAAAAAAGTATGCACACAAAAAAAGAATAATAGAGGCGCACCCCTTAACAACAAGAATGCACTTAATAATCAAGGCGGAGCACCTCCTCAAAATACAAACGCGGAAAAGCATGGCTTCTTTAGCAAATGGCTACCGGAGGAAACGTTGGAGATCCTCGGAGAAGTAAAAGAGAAGAGCTCGCTTGATTTGCTGTGGGATAATATCCAGCTTCAGTACGCTGCTATTATTAGGGCACAAAAACTGATGTATGTTAAGGATCAGCAAGATATGACGAAAGAGATATCCTTAGCAAGCCCGGACACAACAGCATACGATGTTCAACAAGCATGGGACAAACAAGCGAACTTCATGAGTGCACAATCTCGTGCAATGAAAACTCTTGAGAGCATGATCAAGCAGTATGATGAAATGTTGCATAAAGATTGGCAGCTAGCAACAGAGGAACAAAAAGCTAGAATTGCTAGTTTGAAAGCTAAACTTGATGATGGTGACGATGATCCGGCGGTGAATGATGGATTCATCGAAGCCTTGAACGGAACCGCTCAAGAGGATTGGGAAGATGAAAAAGAATAAGGCATATTTCACGTTTAAGCCATTTTCTAAGAAACAAAGAAAAGTATTAAACTGGTGGACGAACGCCTCTCCTGTAAAAGATATGGACGGAATAATCGCAGATGGTGCGATACGTTCCGGGAAAACATTGTGCATGTCATTATCCTATGTGTTATGGGCAATGACCACATTCCAAAATCAAAATTTCGGGATGTGCGGGAAAACTATTGGATCATTCAGAAGAAACGTTCTGTTCTGGCTTAAACTAATGCTAAAGAGTCGAGGGTATAAGGTAGAAGATCATCGAGCGGATAACTTAGTCATTGTTAGACGTAATGGGATAGAAAACTATTTCTACATCTTCGGGGGTAAAGATGAACGATCACAAGATCTGATCCAAGGAATAACACTAGCCGGTGTATTTTTTGATGAAGTGGCGTTGATGCCGGA
Organism: Beduini massiliensis; assembly: GCF_000829905.1. Lineage (GTDB taxonomy): Bacteria > Bacillota_I > Bacilli_A > Erysipelotrichales > Coprobacillaceae > Beduini > Beduini massiliensis. The sequence continues at coordinate 84,367 of NZ_CDPP01000002.1, read as the reverse complement.
AAGTTTTGTCAATCAAGCTACAGGACGTTGCTCAGTTGAGGGATCTAAATTTTGGTTTAACTGTAACCCGGACGGACCATATCATTGGTTTAAAACAAATTGGATGGATAAGAAGACTGAAAAGCATTTACTCTATTTGCATTTCATAATGGATGATAACCTTAGCTTATCTGAAAGAGTGAAAGAACGCTATCGATCAATGTATTCGGGGGTGTTCTTCAAACGCTATATTTTAGGACTATGGACTGTAGCAGAGGGCATCATCTATGATATGTTTGATAATGCTAAGCATGTCCTTAGTGAAATAAAAGACATCCTCAACGAGCAATCAACTAATTATGTCAGTATTGACTACGGTACGCAAAATGCGACCGTTTTTCTTTTGTGGCAGAAAACAATTTTAGGCTTGTGGATATGTACCAAAGAATACTATTATTCCGGTCGAGATAGAGGTAAGCAAAAAACTGATGGAGAATATGCCGATGATTTATTGCAGTGGTTAGAAAATGTTAAAGTAAATGCGGTTATTGTGGATCCCTCCGCAGCTTCTTTCATAGCGGAACTTAGAAAACGTGGATTTCATGTAAGGAAAGCTAAAAACGATGTTGAAGATGGAATTCGTGTAGTGGGTAATGCCTTGAATTTAGGAATTATCTTTTTTTCTGCTTTATGTAAGGAAACAATCAAAGAGTTTGCTTCGTACACATGGGATGCAAAAGCAGGAGAGCGTGGAGAAGATAAACCGGTCAAACAGTATGATCACTGTATGGATGCAGTAAGATATTTCGTTTATACAATTTTAGGAAAACGACTAAAGGGGGGATAATATGAAAATTATCAACGCAATAAAGAAAGGGGTGATGGCGGCACGTATGGTGAATCAAACGAATGAGATAAATGAACAAAGGTTAAAAGTGATTTTAGATGCCCATGAAAAAAGTAAAACACTTGAGTTGATGAAGATTGGTGATAAATATTATCAAGTAGACAATGATATTCTTGATGTAAAAGAAAAAACTGGGGATGACAAGTATAGGGCAGATAACCGGCTAGCACATGCTGAGTACAAGAATCAAGTGGATGAGAAAGTATCTTATCTGCTGTCAAAACCTTATTCGCTCGTATGCGATGATGAAGATTACAAAAGCAAGTTTGCTGATGTGTTAGGTGATGATTTTCAGTACAAGCTGACAAGACTTGGGTATGAATCTAGCAACAAAGGGATTGCATGGCTACATCCCTATATTAGTTCAACTGGCGAATTAAAATTTATGGTCGTTCCTTCAGAACAGTGTATTCCGGTATGGAAAGATATTGAGCACACAGAACTTGATTGTATGATTAGAAGGTGCTTCGTTGATACTTGGCAGGGAAATATTAGAAAGACAGTCACAGAGATCGAGGTTTGGACGGCTACAGATGTAAAATATTATCGAAGAGATAAGGATATTCTTATTTATAGTCCTACACGAAACTATGATGAGAATGGTGGAATTGTTAATCATTATTATGTCGACGACCAATGGACATCGTGGGGAATGGTTCCTTTTATTCCGTTTAAAAATAACTTCAAAGAACTCCCAGATATTAAGTTCATTAAAACAATCATAGATAATTATGATCAGTCACGAAGCAAGGCAGCAAACTACGTTGAAGATGTGACTAATTATCTCATTGCTATTTATGGATATAATTCAGATGAAGCGATCACATTTAAAAGAAACATTAAAGAACACGGTATGATGTTCTTCGATGAAAAGGATGATGATGGTGTTGAAATATTAACACCATCGACAGACATCAATGCTTCTAAGGAACATTGGCAGCAACTTAAAAAGGATATTACAGAGAATGGTCAGTCTGTTTCTAAAGACCCGGAGAAATTAGCGAATGCACCTTCGGGAATAGCGTTGAAGATGATGTATTCATCGTTGGATCTGAAAACTTCCATCATGGCACAAGAGTTTAATAATGGAATTGACATGTTGCGATACTTTGTGAATACTTTCATGGATATTAAAAAACTTGGATCTAGTGATCAGAAAATAAAAATTGTTTTTAATGTTGATATGAAAACTGATGAGACAGAGACTATTCAAAATTGTTCTGCTTCTAAAAATGTTGTTAGTGACAGAACAATACTTGCCAATCATCCATGGGTTGAGGATGTTGAGAAGGAACTGGAGGAGCTTCAAAAGCAGAATGAGGAAAACAATCCATTTAAGGATAAGGTTCCCATAAAAGAGGATAAGAATGAATAGTGAATATTGGGAGAAACGTCTTGCCAATGTTGTTTGGAACTCTTATAACTCGCTTGAAGAAGAAAACATCGCTTTATTAGATCATTACAGTAAGGCAATGAACAATATTCGGGCTGAGCTGATGAAATTAGAAGAACAGACTGCCCTTAGTAGAAGTGATAAATATCGTGTACAGCATTTAAAGTCTATTCAAGAGCAAATACTCGAGGAATGTGAAAAAATCGGTGACAGCGTTGAAAACGATACGATTAAGAACGTATCTAAACATATGCAAGATATTTATAAAACATCATTCAGCAGTGATGAAAAGTTCTCTCAATTATCAAAAAATTCATGTAAAGACATTGTTAATACTCCATGGCAAGGATCGTCATTCTCGGAAAGACTATGGAATAATACTGGTAAATTAGCCAATGAATTAAATAGTATTCTTTCTACTGGAATTACAGAAGGAAAGACAATTACGGAAATGGCGTTTCAGTTGTCAAACCGAATGAACAAAGATATGAATGCGTGTCACCGGCTCGTTAGGACAGAAACTATTAATTCATTAAATAGAGCCTCAATGCGAGGAATGATAGATGCAGATGTTAAATATGTTCGTTGGTGGGCCGCTGAGGATGAAAGAACGTGTGAAATATGCGGTGTAAATCACAGAAAAGTTTATCGAATAGATAAAGCACCCAATCTTCCGTGTCATCCCGGTTGTAGATGTACATGGCTACCGGTATTTGAAGACGAATTAACACCTCTTGATGTACAAAGCGTTTATAATTTGACCGATCAAGAACTTTATGCTACTAATAAGTACGTTGCAGGTGATTTCAATGTTATAAACGATTCTCTTAGACATGGATTTAATTTAGAGAGTGATGAACTAGCGCTTTTAGAAGATTTAGATAAAGCATTGGATAAGTTTCCGAATTATGAAGGAAGAGTAACACGTTCATTATATTTTTATACACAAGATCATTTAGATAGCTTTGTTAATTCTCATGTCATTGGTTTAGAACATGTTTATCCTGAATATATTGCTACTACTAAAGGGAAAATTTATAATCCGGATTCGCATGTTGAAATTATTATAGAAAATAGTAAGAAAGGTAAGGATATTTCTTTGTTAAATTGGAAAGAGCAAGAAGTTCTGTATACAAGAGAAAATGTGTTTATTCCAGTTGATATTATAGTGAAAGATGATAAGATTTATATATATCTAGAGGAGGCATGAACATGAGTGATAAAGTTGTAACAATTGATCAATTCAGAAAAATGAATGAAGATGAGCAGCGAGAAAATTATCAGTATATGTCTCAACATGATAAGTATATTTGGCGTGTAACTGGTCCTATATCAATACCTCAACAGGTCGATAAATCGAAATTAACTAAAGCACAAAAAGAAAATATAACAAGGATAAGAAAACGTTTAGTAGCGGAGGGGAAGTTGTCACAAGAAGATTTTGAGAGATTCGAGAATGAATAGTATGAAAATAACATGTCAGGAATGCAATAAATTATTTGATACTACTCAATTAAAACTCTGTGAAGACCGACATTCATCAGGATTATATCGAGTATTCTATCAATGTCCACATTGTGGTAAAGAATATTTTGTTTGTTATCATAATGATCTTACACATAAAATTCAAGAAGAAATAAAAGAGGCTGAATATTATGGTCAGAATGTTAAAGCCGCTGCTTTAAAAAGAAAGTTAAAAAAAGAAATGGATAAACTGAATAACAGATAAGCGCTAAATAGGCGCTTTTTCTTTTGCCCTTAACATGGCATATAAACTGTTTAAACTAAAATTTCTCTAACATGCAGAGACATAAAGGCATGTATTTCACTGTCGAGAGTGCCTCGACATATAAACAATAAACATAGTGGAATGAAAGGACGAATATGAATTTTTTAAAGGATTTATTTGGTGATAAGCAGCTGTCTTTTGATGAACTTGTAAAAGCTGTTGAGGCGTACAATCAGGCTAACAAGGATAATCAGATCAAGATTGCTAATCTAGCTAGCGGTGAATATGTCAGCAAGGAAAAATATGATGCCAAAGAAAAAGAACTTACAAAGGCAAATGAGCAACTTACGACTTTGAATAATACTGTTAAAACATTCGAAGGAGAAAAAACAGATTTAGACACTAAGCTCAAAGATATGGAAAAACAGTATAAAAAAGAAATGAAGGATATGCAGGAAGGGTTTGCTAAGGAAAAAGCGATCAATGACTGGTTTTCACAAAATAAAACAAAGCATCCGGATTTATTAAAGAGTAAGTTTGATATGGAAAAAATCAGCGTTGATGGGGACAAGGTAATCGGTATCGATGAACAGGGCAAAGCATTGCTTGAACAGTATAAAGACCTATTCATTCCTGTTATTAGAGGGAATGATCCGATCAATCCGCCACAAGGTTTCAAGGCGGCTGGATTTGAAGATTTAGTCCAAAATGCCGATAATATGAGTGCGGAAGAAGTAGCAGCTCAATTTGCGGAATTAGAAAGTAAATAAAGATAAAGGAGAGATAAGAGTATGTCAGTAGAAAATTTTAAACCGACATTATGGGAAGGGGCGTTAATTCACAACTTCCATCAGGTATCCGTTGCAGATGCCTTATGTACAAAACCAGCATCAATTCAAGGAAATAAGGTTATTTTTAATAGAATTGGCGCTGGTGCTATTAAGGATTACACAGGTAAAATTGATTGGGACGCTATCTCAACAACGCCAATAGAAATGACTTTCCCAACAAAAAAATACTTTGCATTTTCATTAGAAGATGTGGATAAAGTGCAATTAAAAGCAGATGTAATGAGTGTAACGACATCAGAGCACGCCGCGTTACTAGCTGAACAATATGATAAAGATTTCTTTGTTACGCTGGCAGCTGGTGCCGATACAAAAAATAAGATCGGTTCAGCTTCATCTAAAAAGGAAGTAAGTCAGTATAATTTATACGATTACATCGTAGATTTAGGAGTTCTGTTAGGAAAACAGAAAGTACCCAAAACGGAACGTTTCTGTACAGTTGACACAGAATTATTAGGATTATTATCTAAAGATCCTCGCTTTACATCAAATCCAACTGTATTAGCAAATGGTATTGTAGATGGTGCAACGATTGGCGGTATGCAAATTGTATGTACAGAATGTAAACCGGCAAATCAAATCATTGCACATCACAGAAGCGCCATTGGTGCAGCTAAACAGTTAGATGAAATGGAAGCAATGCGTTTACAGACAAGTTTTGCAGATGGTATTAGAGGGTTATGCATGTATGGTTCAAAAGAATTGCGAACAGACGCAATTGCTGTTATGTACTACACAGTTGTACCAACTGATCAGGCAATGAAAACGGTAAGAGTTGAAGTTGCTAATACGGAAGAAAATCCTATCCCAACTAAAGATACAGCAAGCGCAGGTGCATAAGGGGACTTTAAAAGGTCCTCTTTTCCTTTAGGGAGGAACGAGCATGAATGAAGAAATTTTGAAGTCAATTAAGTTACGTCCAAATATGGCGAATATTGATGATACTCTTTTAAACGATATGATCGGTGATGCAATTAATGATGTTAAAGATTATATCAATTATAAAGAGAATGAAGATATTCCAAACAGCCTGAAAGGTGTGGTTAAGAATATTGTTATTGTTAAAGTAAACCGTATAGGGTATGAAGGCGTTTCTTCTCATTCATTTAGTGGGGTGTCAACAAGTTTTACAGATACTTTATCTAAAGATGATATAAGGAAGTTAAAGCGATATAGGAGGCTACCTATCTATGGCAGTGATGAATGATATGCAGCTGTATCAGCTACAGAAGTTAAACGCAGTAAGAGGTCCATCTGGTCAAGAAAAACAAACGTGGTTAGACATTGAGAATATCAAGGTAGCTGTTTATCTAATTGATGAAATGTCAGTGGTAGGAAGTGTGAGGTATGATCAATATGACTATGCTGGGTTAACTTTTTACAACGGCTTTGAAAAGAAAGAAAAGTATCGGATAGTAGGAGAAGAAACTTATGGGATTGAACGTGCAGTGCAAAATGGGAATCTAATGCATTTGTTATTAAAGGCGGTGGATGTATGAGTGATCACAATGAAGCATTTGTCAAAAGTATGGAGGAAGCTACAATCACACAGATTCAGAACGTTTTAAAAAGTGTGGATAAGGCTTGCATCATTTTAGAAGCAGAGGCAAAAAAGGAATGTCCAGTTGATCAGGGGATTTTACGTGCTTCTATCACACACGAAACGGTACTTGGGACTGATCTTATTACAGGCACAGTTGGAAGTCCTTTAGAGATTGCTCCTTATGTACATCAGGGCACCGGGCTTTATGCAAAAGATGGCAAAGGGCGAAAGACACCTTGGGTATATATAAAAGGTAGTTATAGTTCAAGAAAATCGAAAAAAGTATATACATTATCGGAAGCTAAAAGAGTAATGGCGTTTCTAAGGAAAAAAGGATTTAATGCATATGTTACACAGGGACAAAAACCAAATCCTTTTTTAGATAGGGCAAAGTTGAATGCTAAAAGTCGTATAGAAAAAACGTTGGGAGGCAAATAATGTGTTTGAGTATCTGATAAAACACTATATCGATAGGCATATACATTGTAATCTGATGCCTTCCTTCACTACAGAAATTCCCGGCTTAATTTATATGCACACACCAATCAGTGTCGGACCAGTAAGTGAAAGCCAATATGAAATTAAGGTAATTGATAATGACCTTGATAGAGCGTTACAGAAGCGTAATGAATTGATTGCATTATTAAACGTAGATATATCAAAGCCTTCTCTTGTGCAAGATAACTTTGTATTTAGAGCAAGTCTTGCCGGAGGCGGGCAAATTTTCAATGACAGTATTCAAGTATGGGAACTGTCTCTTATTTTTATTGTGAAATGGAGGATACAAGATGGGAAATAAAGAAGAAATCTTAATGGGAGCTGGCGAAGTGTATATGATCAATTTTGATGGTCAAGAAATCCCGGAAGATGCAGAGATCGAAACAGATCAAAATAATGTCGGACATTGTAACAGCGGTTTTGCGATTGAATATAAACCGGAATTATATGATGTGAAGAACCAATACAAAAAGATTGTGAAACGTTTTGTTGTTGGGGAAGAATTAACCATTAAGACCGGTATTATCAGCTGGGCGATGGAAAAATTAGCCATGTTATCTACAGCTAAATATGATGTAGATAAAACTAAGAAAGTAAAGAAATTAGTATTTGGTGGGAAAAATCCATTAGCCACCGTATTAGTACGATTCGTTCATCAAAAGAGTAACGGAAAAAATATTCGTTTTACAGCAATCGCTCAAGGAGGAAACGGTTTTGCTTTAGAGTTTAGTGGAGAAAAAGAATTAACCATCGATGCACAACTGACCGCAATCGAAAAGAAAAAAGATTGGTTAGCTGAATTTGAAGAGGAATTAACTGATGAAGAATTTGCGGCTTTACCTGCTGATTCAGTTCAAGGAGGCGCAGAATAATGAAACAAACGATTATTGATTTAAATAAATATGCAGATCGTGCAGTAGAATTCATGATCGGTGATAAGGTAATACGTTGCCCGGAACTTTCCTACAAAGAGATGGAGAAGGTACAACAATATGAACAAAATTCAGAATCTACTCGTCAAGATGAAATGGAAATGATCTTATTTTTACTTAATAGAAATACAGCAAAAATTAAGTTTACAAAATTAGATATCGGAGAATTGCCAGCAGGAGCAGTGACACGAATTTATCAGGAATGTGTCTTATTAAGTAGAAAACCGCTTAATGACCCAAACTAAAGATCCCACTTCCAGATGATCCGAGAATTAGAGAAGCTATTCTTTCTAAGTATTTCGGAGGAGAGGAGTGGGAAAACAATTATGATAAAGCAAGCGGAGAAATAAAGGCAATAGCGGATTATACAGGACTTTCTTTTAATTCTGTGATGGATCTTCCTATTAGCCTTTTTCTGCTTTATAGAAGAGATGCATGGATCTACAATAACATGCGTACAGAACAGGGAAGAAAGTTTTTAGAAGATTTATGGCGTTTGCAACAAACACAGGCTGATATCCCGGCTATTCGACGTCACATTAAAAAAGGAGGTGGAAACTAATGGCAGAAGGCATTAAACTGGCACCACTCTATACTCAGCTTAAGGTGGATATAAAGAACTTTAAAACTGAAATGGATCAGGTGAAAACTGAAGCAATGGCTAAAGCAAAGGCAGTATCCAAAGAGATGGAAAAGACTGTGAAAGTTGGCGAGAATATGTCTAAGCTCGGTGGAACTTTAACTAAAACTGTTTCTTTGCCTTTGGTTGGGATAGGAACTGCAGCAACAAAAATGGCTGTTGATTTTGAAAGTAGTTTTGCAAAGGTTTCCACTCTATTAGATGCGAATGTAGTGGATTACGGAAAGTATAAAAATGATTTGCTAGATGCATCGAGTGATAGCAAGGTCGCTGTAGAAGAATTCAGTGAAGCGGTATACGGATCTATTTCAGCAGGTGTTGATCAAACAAAAGCTATTCAATTTACTACGGATGCTATGAAGCTTGCTAAAGGTGGATTTACTGACGGAGCTAAAGCTGTCGATGTAATGACAACAGCCATAAATGGCTACGGTATGAAAGCCGAGGATGCAACAAAGATATCCGACATGCTGATTACTACACAGAATTTGGGTAAGACCACTGTCGATGAATTGGCATCTAGTATGGGTGCGGTTATACCTGTTGCGAACTCTGTTAATTTCGGCATCGATGAATTATCGGCATCTTATGCACAACTCACTAAAAATGGTATAGCAACTGCTGAATCTGGAACATATCTAAAAGCCATGTTATCTGAACTTGGTAAGTCAGGCTCCGTTGCTGATAAAGCTTTGAGAGAACTAACAGGAAAAGGCTTTGCGGATCTTAAAAAAGAAGGGCAATCGACTTCTGACATATTAAAACTATTGAGTGATCATGCAGAAAAGAATGGTAAAACTCTAAAGGATATGTTTGGTTCTGTTGAAGCGGGTTCAGCAGCACTCGTTTTAGCTAAGGGCAATGGTGCTGAGTACAATGAGATGCTCGGTGCTATGCAAACAAGCGCAGGAGCAACACAGGAAGCGTTTGAAAAGATGGATGCAACACCAGCAGAAAGAATGAAAGGCGCACTCAATGAATTAAAGAACAGTGGTATAAAACTTGGGCAGAGCTTGATTCCTATTGTTGAAAAAGTTGCAGATGTCATTGGTGACGTAGCTGGATGGTTATCTAAACTTACTCCGGAACAACAGCAAAGCATTCTCAAATGGGGCGCTATGGCCATTGCTATAGGCCCAGTATTAAAAGTTACCGGTGGATTAGTGAGCACGTATGGAAAACTTAAACCACTACTTAGTGGGGCCGGGACGATGATTTCTAAAGGGATTCCTTTAATTAGAAAATTAGGAACTTCATTAGGGAATGTTGGATTGAAGATGATGGATTGCGGTGGAATCACTGCGAAGTTAGGAACTGCTTTGGCTGGTGCTGCTACTTCTAGTGGAGGATTTATTGCAAGTTTAGGTACTCTTGCCTCTGCATCGCTTCCATGGGTAGCTGGTGCGGCAGCTATAGGTACTGCAGCATATGGTATATATAAGGTGTTGAATACGGAGGTTATTCCAGAAGTAGATCTTTTCAAAGATAAGGTAATAACAACGTACAACGATGTTGGGGATATAACAGGTCAAACTGTTGTAAAGATATCTGAAGCTACACAAGCAGCAGTACAAGCCTATGTGGATATGGACGATCAAGTTAGCCAGTCAATGTATGAAATGAAGGTGAATAATACTAAAATCACGGGCGAAATTGCGAACGATATGATATCGAAGTTTAATAATATGGGGGATAGTATCGTGGCTAAACAAAATGAGACTACTCAAACCTCTTTGAATACTCTGCAACAATTCTTTAGTGATAATATAGGGATGACGGATGAGCATGAATCCATTATATTAACAAATATTACAGCAAAGCATGAAGAACAGGTCGCTATTGTTGATAATTGTAAGGCAAGAATTCAAGCAATCTATCAAAACGCTGCTGATCAAAACAGATCGATTACAGAGCAAGAGCAACAAGAAATTAATGATATTCAAAGTCAAATGAGGGACAATGCGATTACTACATTCAGCGAAACAGAGGCAGAAGCTGCTGTCATTCGTGAGCGTATGAAAGATTATCAGGGAAGATTATCGGCGGATATGGCTTCCGATATGATAAAAAAAGCAAATGAGGCACGTGATGGAGAAATCAATGCAGCCAATGAAAAATATGATGGTGTTGTTAAAGAAGCTTCACGATTGAAACAAGCTGGACTTATAACAGAAGAAGAGTATCAGGCTATGGTTGATTCAGCAGAAGAAACAAGAAAACAACAGATTCAAAAAGCAGAGGAAGCGTGTGAGGGAATTAAAACAGAAATTCAAGAAGCTACGCCGGGTATTGAAGAAAAGGTAAATATGCAAACTGGAAAAGTGAAGACAGCATGGGATCAGTTATCATCTTGGGCCGGTGGTGTTTTTGACTGGTTAACACAAAGATCGGATATGATCGCTAACAAAATAAACGGTGTGAGCGGTTCATGGAGCGGAGGACCACGATTAAGTCACTATAACGGTCTTGATTATGTTCCGTATGATGGGTACAATGCACGATTGCATGAAGGAGAACGTGTATTGACTAAAGAAGAAAACCAAGCATACAGCAAAGGAAATGCGGATAGTAAACGCATTACGATTGAAGTTCCTGTAGTAGTAAACGGTAGAAAAATTGCAATTGCAACAAAAGAATTTAATCAGGAAGAATTATGCTTTTAGGAGGGGCGAAAAATGAAAATAAATGGGTATAGTTTAGAAAACTTAAATGCGACGTTTGTTTCCTTTGTTGATTCTCCTCCTAGTATTATTCAGCACCTGTATGCTCATGAAATGTGTATCGTAAATTATGGCTATTCTATAACTCCAAAACAAAAAATATTAAAGCTCGTGTTTGAAAGTGAAAAAGACATGAGCTTTTTCGTATCTCTTATTTTAAAAGATGTATTTATAGAGGATGACTTATACTTATACGATGGAAAACTAACTGAAAAGAATAGTTTATCTTATAAACATATTGGCGGCGATATCTATGAATTAAGTGTAACTGTGCTTGTGATAAAAAAATCGCCTTTAGTGAAAATGATACTTAAAAGTGAAATAAATCTTATATCTGTAATCGGTACATTCTCTTGCCCATGTATTTATAAAATAACTGCATTAGAGGATAGTGAAAGTGTGAATATAGGAGGGCATGTAATTAAAAAATTAGTGAAAGGAAAGGAATATATTCTTGATGGAATAAAAAAGAAGGTCCTGTGTGATCAAGATAATAATATGTTAAATGTAGTGTTAAAAGATGGTCATTTTCCTTATCTTGAAGTTGGAATAAACGCTATTGAAGTTAGCGGACCGATTGAGGTTTCCATCGAGTTTTATCCAATATGGGTGTAATATATGCTGCAATTATATAACGGCAAATGGATTCCTGTGAATAATGCTTATAATTATTATGTAGATTATTTGTACGGTGGCGAGGAAACGTTATGCTTTACATTATCTGTCAGAGATGAGGTATATTCATTTCTAAGAGAAGAAATCCTACTTAAAGAAGATGTGAATCACCCCAATCTATATATAATAAAAAAGGTAAATCGTGTCGATGATGAAGTGATGTTTACTGCAGAATTATATATGGATGAATGGAGAAGCAATAAACCCTATAAAGACACAAAAAACGATTCTGCTTTTCAGACAAAAACGTTAGCTCAGTTGTTGGAGCATATTAAACCTACAGGTTGGACTGTACAAAATGCCAACATAACAGTCATAAAGCGTACTCCTGAACTAGAAGGAGTAAATGCTTATGATGTATTAACGGAATTGAGAGATATCTTTAAAGTAGTTTATGAGATTGATACTATAAACAAGAAAATAACGGTTTTAGATCCTGAGCAGGTGGTGGATAAAGGCTTATATCTCCATAATGAGTTAAATTTAAAAGAGGTAGTGGAGAAAGGAGATAGCAGCAACTTTATAAACCGTTTGTATGCCTATGGAAAAGACGACCTTACCTTTGCTAGTATTAATAGCAATAAGGAATACGTGGAGGATCTAGGATACAAAGAAAATATTGTATCAGGGTGTTGGAAAGATGAACGTTATACGGTCAAAGAGAATCTTTTAGAAGGTGCAAAGAAAAAACTAAAGGAATTAGCTTATCCAATTAAATCTTATATTGCTAATATCATAGATTTAGCTAAAAATAATCCGGATTATGCTTTTCTTACCATTCGTCTTTATGATTTAGTTCATCTTTTTGTTACTAATGAAATCGAGGTTATAGAGAAAGTAGTTAAATACAGGGAATATAAACTTGAAAATGAAAGCTATATGAATGTTATTACTCTTTCAACAGCACCGCAACAACTAACAACTAGGATAGATAAAATTGCTTCTATCCTCGGTGAAGATGGTGAAAAGTTTAAAGGATCCGTTTTACATCAAGCCCAACAAGCAGCAACAGAATTGATTAACAATTGGGCGCAAAAGGGCTACATTTATATGACCGAAAACGAAATCTATATCTTAGATAAGTTACCGAAAGAGACAGCAAAATATTGCATCCGGATTAACCTTGGTGGGATTGCTTTTAGTCAACAAGGCTGGCAAGGACCTTATGTCAGTGCTTGGACCATAGACGGTAAATTTAATGCAGATTTCATTACTGCAGGTACTCTAAGGGCGATTACTGTAGAAGGGGCTAATATCAATGGTGGAAACATTAATATAAATAATAAATTTAAAGTAGATAGTAATGGAAATATGGTTGTTTCAGGCGGTGGAAAATTTTATGGTGATATCATGGGTGGGACCATTACCGGAGAGACAGCTATTAATGTTGGAACGGATTTGACTGTTGGAGATAATATTTATGTTGGGCAAAATCAAGATTCTGGGTATACAGGAAGAAAGTATATCAATTTTTCAAAAGATATAGGGATTCGATTCTCTAAAATGGGTGAAAACGGAGCGGTACGTATTTTAGGAAAAGGATCAGTATCTTTATCAAATCAATTCGGAGGATATAATACAGTAGTAGATGCAAACATAGAGACTATTTTTTTGGATGTTTATGATAGTAATGGGCAACTGAAAAACATGTTTAACGTGAATAAAGATAATACTTTTAGTAGTTATCAAATAACTGTTACTTCTGATAAACGCCTTAAAGAAAATATAACTGATACCCATTTAGAAGATTTGATTGATAGAGTAAAGATTAAACAATTTGATTATATAAGTGGTCAAAAAAATAAAATTGGAGTGATTGCACAAGATTTTATCGGAGATCCTTTTGAAAAGTATGTGTTGTCGCAGGATGGAAATGGATATTATTCTGTAGATTACAGTGTATTATATTTAGCCGCTATACAGAAAGTGCAATCGTTAGAAAAACGCATTGAAGCCTTAGAAAAACGATTAGAGGAGGTGATTAAATGATTGTAGGAAAAATTAATCAAATAGGGGATATTCTGACAACAGACAATACGAATATTGCTAACCAGTATGCAGAGAACTTACAAATACAGGTCGAATTTGATAACAAATATGACGGTTATAGTTGGCTGTGGTTCTGTGGTTATAGCTATCAACAGCCTAAAGCAGTGCCTATTCTGTTCGATAGCACAACCAGCTTAATAACATTACCGGCAGAAGCATTTAAACACGATGGTCCCTTGTATGTGCAAGCTGCTGTTATAAAAGAGGGGGTTAAGTTTACATTAGAACCGGTTAAGTTTTGTATTGGGCAATCTTTAAATCAAGACTTTATTCAGCATGGACCTACAGAAACGGAAATCCTACAGGCTCTTATTCGAGAGATTGTGAAAAATGAATACGATGCTCCGTTGCAAGAATTGATCACGGAAGCAAAACAGCAACAAGAAATCGCTAGCGAACAACAAGAAATAGTTTCTGATCTAATTTTAATAGAACAAGAATACCAAAAACAGGAAGCCATTCGGGTTGAAAATGAAAACACACGTATTGAAAATGAAAATCAACGCAAAGCTGATGAAATAACACGTGTTGAGAGTGAAACGAATCGAGTAGCTAAAGAAAACGAGCGTTTAGCCAGTGAAGCTGAACGAATAGACAGTGAAAACACTCGTAATGCTAAAGAAAGTGAACGCATCGGAAACGAACGTCTTAGGGAAGAAAAAGAAGTGCTTCGTATTACTAAAGAAAACGAACGTTTAGCCAGTGAAGCTGAACGAATAGATAGTGAAAACACTCGCAAAGCTAAAGAAAGCGAACGTATCGAAAATGAACGCCTTAGGGAAGAAAAAGAAGCACTTCGCATTACTAAAGAAAACGAGCGTATTGCAAATGAAACAGTACGTATCGAAAATGAATCAGAACGTCAAACAATCTCAGCGGAAGCGGTTAAAAATGCACAAAATGCTACAAACAATGCAAATACTGCTGCAGAGGAAGCTAGAAGCGCAGTAAGAGATTTTAGTGATACTATTATTAGTTTTGAAGAATTTAACCAATTAGAAAATATACAAAGTGGCGAACAAGTTAAAGTTTTATTTGGTAAAATACAGCAATATTTTGAATATTTATTGCCTACAGGTGGAACAATCCCATTTCCCGGAGAAACAGCCCCTAATGGGTATTTATTATGTCAAGGACAAGCCGTAAGTAGAACTACTTATTCGAATCTGTTTAATGTTATTGGCACGATTTATGGGAGTGGCGATGGAAGCACAACCTTTAACCTACCGGATTTAAGAGGACGCGTTCCGGTTGGAAAAGATGATCGAGACACAGACTTAAAAACACTTGGGAATAAGGGCGGAGAAAAGGCACATACCTTAACTGCGCAAGAAATGCCCTCTCATAACCATTCTGCTACTCTTACGATAAATAGCGGGGGTGCCCACACGCATACTGCCAGTAGCAACAGTACAGGTGCTCATACACATTCTGTTAGTGGTAGTGCAGCAAGTGCAGGAACACATTATCATGACATGGACCAGTCTACGTTCAATAAGCTCGATACTAAATATGGATTAACGAATTCATCACCAGCTTACAATGATAGAGTTGTAGGGCTGAATAGTTCTACATCCATTGGGACGAGAAGTGCAGGAGCCCATACTCACAGTATTAGCGGAACAGCAGCGAGTGCCGGAGGGCATAGTCATACAATTACAGTTAATAGCGGTGGCGCTCACGCTCATACCGGTACCGTAAGTATTACCAATACTGGCGGAGGACAGGCACACAACAATATGCAGCCTTACATTGTTTTAAATTATATTATTAAATACTAGGAGGATTAAAATGATTATTCTTATTCAAAATCAAAAGCGAGATATAGTGGTCAATTTATGCGGAAATATTGAAGTTGAAAAAACTGAAAATAGCTATATTGTAAAACACAACGAAACCGTATTAGGAGAATATACCGAAGAAAAAAAGGCACATTGGATTTTTGAATTTTTAGCTACATTACCCGATGCAGCCGTCCACCGATTAGAAAAGGGAAAGAGAGTAATAGGAGTGGCGCCATCTAATTTAGAATTTATTCAAATGCCGGAATAGGAGGAATAATATGGAATTAATAAATGAGGAAGAAATCTATGATCCAATTCCAATCGATGAAGGTGAACTGGATGTAGTGTTGCAATTAAATATGGATAGCCGAATTATTGCGATGGATTGCGACTATTTGGAAACGGACATTATCGTAAAACTTAAAAGAAAAGATTTACCATTACCTTATTTAGAGTTTGCAAGGGAAATAGATCAATATTGTTATATAAATCATCAGTTTGTGTTTAAACCATTAGACTTTGGGAAGGACCCATTACAGGAAATAAAAGAAGAACAGGAAAGGCAAGGGAATGCTTTGCAGGAACTTATCACAATTATCTTAGGAGAGGAGGTATAAGCTATGGCTGAATTTTTAGCATATCGCATTTTAGATGGAAAGTTAGAATTTAATGCAGTACCAAAAACATTAAAAGAAAAAGTGCGAAAAATCTTATTGGATTTAGGATCAGAGGAGTTAGCTAAATAAGCTGCTCCTTTTATTTTAGAGAAGGGAAACTAAGTAGATGAACTATTTTATAACGGGTGCAGTAAGCTTCACGGTTGGGCTTTTAAGCTTTATGGTGCAACAACTCTATAAGGATAATAAACGTCTTAGGGAAAATAGGAAGCACGCGAACACCACAAAAGAAAGTGCCATTAAGGAAGCTATTTGCTGCTTGTTAAGAGTGCAGCTCATTCAGTACCATGATAAATATATAGAATTGGGGGAGATTCCAAGCTACGCTTATCAAAATTGGACGATGATGTATGAAGCCTATCACGATTTAGGTGGTAACGGCATGATTACGAAAATGGATGAAGAAATAAAAAAATTACCGATTAAATAAGGAGAAGAAAAGAAATGGACCAACAAACATTAATTAGTATTATTGTAATAGGGTTAGTAACTGTAAGTGGTTTAACCTATTCTATTAAAAAGAAAACATTAAGAGGATTAGCGATTGATTATATTGTTAAAGCTGAGGAGCTATTTAACAAAGGAGAAAATGAAGAAAAGTTAAATTTCGTTATTCAAAATATTCGTACCAAATTACCAGTGTTAATAAAGCCTTTTGTCACGGTGACTGTGATTAAAGATTTTGTCAATACGGTATTCGATGAAATAAAAAAAGCCTTAGACTATCAGGAGGGCAACTAGTATGAGTTTATATGGAATCGATATTTCAAGTTGGCAAAGTAATCTTTACCTTAACCAAATTGCCTTTGATTTTGCGATCGTAAAGGCAACAGAGGGAATAGACTATATTAATCCTTTTTTTAATGAACACGCTCAACAGGTGCTAAATAAAGGAAAGAAATTGGGGCTATATCACTTTGCAAATAATAGTCAAAATACACCTGAACAAGAAGCAAAACATTTTATTAGTCAATGCCGAGACTATATTGGAAAAGCCGTCCTTGTCCTTGATTGGGAGGAAGAGACCGCCGATATTAGATGGGCGTTAGAATGGCTTAAAATGGTCGAAAGAGAAACAGGAGTAAAGCCCATGATTTATATGTCTGAAAGTGTAGTTAATCAATATGATTGGTCACCTGTCGTAGCTAATGGTAATGGCTTATGGGTAGCTAAGTATAGGGACTATGAGCCAGATTATAATTACGATATGACCAGCGCTGGCACAGAACCAAAAGTTAACCACTGGTCGTTTTATGCGATGTGGCAATTTACATCTAGTGGTCGCTTAGATGGATATAGCGGTAACTTGGATTGCAATATTTTTTATGGTGATTTAGCTGCTTGGGATAAATACGCAGGTGTGACAGATAATGTCGTAGATCAACCAACAGCACCAATGCCAGCACCTACACCACAGCCATTAAAGCACCGTGTTGGAGAATACGTTTATTTTGGAAGTTGTTATCGTTCATCTACCGCTAAAGTTGGTTGGCCGCCTAATGGTGAAGCCTTAGTTCCGGATATTAAAGAAGGAACGATCACCGCTATTTATCCGGGAACTAATAACCCATATTTAATTAATAATGGTATGTGTTTTGTTAATGACGGTGATATTCAAGAAGCTACTTCTAATTCGGATCAACAATATATCGTAAAATCCGGTGATACATTATGGGATATTGCAGCACAACTGTTGGGAGATCCTACAAGATATCGAGACATCATGTTATGGAACGGATTAGAATCAGATACTATTTATCCGGGACAAGCGTTAGTAATTAAGGGGTAAAGTATGGAAAACTTACCTAAAGTATTGCTTGTAAGCAACGCAAAAACAATATACTGGCACCCGTTGCCATTAATGTGTTATCAACAGGATGTGTTTATTATAGAAAAGAAAAACCGTACTTATGTTATTCGATGCGGTGTATGGGAAGATGAAATCTATCTTGATCAGATTAGAGAATATGTCTAAAATAAAACCCTAGGTCCAATTAAGGACTTAGGGCTATTTTTGTGGTATTTTTCCGTTATCATACCAAATTTGACTAAAACCTAAGGAATCTAAAATTTTATCTGGATCAATTGTCTTAATATTTTTCTTTAAATTTTTTATTCTTTTATGCACAGTATTGTGCATTTCTATGTATTGGTTCTTATCTAGGAAACAACGCATAACTATAAAAATATCAAACACACTTTGTCGAGGTGAATTAGGGTTAGCATTATAATTTGAATGTAATTCTTTAATATAAAGTGTATTTTGTTTGCACTTATATCCTAACACTTTATTATTATGAGCAACTAAATTTCTTATTTCTAACAAATTATCTAAATATGAAATCACGTGCTT
This sequence comes from Beduini massiliensis, assembly GCF_000829905.1. Taxonomy (GTDB): domain Bacteria; phylum Bacillota_I; class Bacilli_A; order Erysipelotrichales; family Coprobacillaceae; genus Beduini; species Beduini massiliensis. The sequence continues at coordinate 65,640 of NZ_CDPP01000002.1, read as the reverse complement.
TACTTGTAATTTAATATCATTTCTTCCTAAACTTTCATTTAATATTGCACTAAATTCTTTTGCCACTTTATTTTGTTCTGGGCGCTTCATGTTTTTATAAAATAGTACTATTTGTCCAAATGACATATAATTGCAGATAATCCAAAGTGGTACACTTTTATGTACATGTATATAGTGTTTTATGGAATTGTTTGTGAGCGCTGTGGAATACTTTTTGATGATATTTGAAAGCGATGAAATTAATGGAGCTACTTTTAATATATTATTGCTATTAAAATTATGGGTGTATAAATATGGATAAGGATCTCCTTGATGTGCCTCGGAAAAATAATAAGCTATAATTGATTTAAGCCGCTTTTCTATCTCAATAATATATTTGAATAAAATGTTCTTAATTTCTTTATCGAAATAATGGACACATGTAAGTTCGTTAAAGTTAGTCCCATCGATAAAAACATCACCATGATCAATAAAAAATTTTCCATAACAATTTACTACATTATAATAATTATTAGTTAAAAGAAAACGTTTTGCATCTTCTGTTTTAGTAAATGTTAAATTTCTAGAACATAGAAGGGTACATTGTTCATCAATTGTTTTAAAAGGTTTAGCCATTATAAAATTTCCTCCAATAAACAAAAAGAGCTCTCATAGAGAGCCCTCATGCGCAGATAGGTTCACGTAGAATTCTCTATCGCTAACTTGTATATTATACTACATCTAGTTTAAGGAAATGTCAATATAAATTTATAATAAAAACTCCCATTTTTAATGGGAGGCGCAGACAGGTTCACATAGAATTTCCTATCGCTACAGTTAAATTATAGTACAAAAAATTGTAAATATGCATTATGAAGCATTATAAATTGTTTTAGGATATTTGAATAATGTAGATATTACCATATTTTAATTTCTTATAATATACTCTATAATAGTTTAAAAGAATTATTAGTATATTGAGGGAGAAAATATGGATTATATAAAATTAAGAGAAATAATACTGATTAACATTATTTCACCTTTAGGTGGGTTTGTACCGGCGATTCATGAAGATCCAACGGATACAGAAATAATAGAATATTCAGAGGGAATTGTGTTTGGTCAGCTTACTATTGCAGTGACATTAGGAATAATAACTACAGAGGATCTAAGCAACGTATATAAAACTTTAACAGAATATAGAACTAACAAGATATCGCCTAAGCCTTTAATGGTTTAGGCTTTTTTGTTTATACACACCAACACATTTACAAATACTACGTTTAAGATTAATATTGTTTTTATATATTAGGAGGTGCGAAAATGATTTTTAAGTGTAAATGTGGAGAGATTGTATCTACGTATGATATGTTCTACGAAGAAAATGGGAAGTGTAAAGCCTATTATTATCAATGCCGGGTATGTGGTTGCTGCCAGATCGCAATTCATTATCCAAATGGAAAGACTAAAATTATAAAGGGGTTTAAAAGATAATTACTCCTTTATTAAGCATGAAAAGCTATCAAATTTAGATAGCTTTTTTACTCCCAATTTACTCCTATTTGTGTAAAAAATATGGTTAATTTATATGAAAAACATTAAAATAAGCCTTATTTTATGTATAAAACACATAAAAATTATGTATTAGATTTCAATAAACGAAAATAATTGAGAAATCTAAAAAATAGGTATAGTATATATGGGTATGGGGGGAATAGGAATGGATGAGAGTAAAACAATGACAAGAGGATCGATTTGGAAATCGATCGTTTATTTTTCAATTCCATTATTAATTGGAAATGTTTTTCAGCAATTATATAATACAGTCGATAGTATTGTGGTGGGGAACTATGTAGGAAAAGAAGCGTTGGCAGCGGTGGGGTCATGTACCGTTATCATTAATATGCTCGTTGGTTTTTTCATGGGGTTATCTACCGGAGCCAGTGTTGTTATTTCGCAGTATTACGGAGCGAATGATCATAAAAAACTGCATGATGCGGTTCATACATCGATCATGATGACATTAATCTTAGGGGTTATTATGACATTTGTAGGAATTTTATTGTCACCGACATTATTGAATTTCATGAAAACACCGGCTGATGTTATGCCGAATTCATCACTTTATTTAAAAATCTATTTTGCCGGTATTTTAGGCTTGATGGTCTATAATATGGGAGCGGCTATTTTAAGAGCAATCGGAGATTCAAAAAGACCACTGTATTTTTTGATTTTCTCTTCTATTGTGAATACAATATTGGACCTAGTATTTGTTATTGTGTTTGATATGGGTGTTGCCGGTGTAGCTTGGGCAACTTTAGTAGCACAGGTATTATCCGCAATCTTGGTTATCACATTATTAGCGAAATCAAAAGAAGCCTATAAAATTATTTTAAAAGATCTGCGTTTACATAAAGATATGTTTACTAAAATGTTGAAAATCGGCTTGCCGGCAGGATTGCAGCAATCGATTACGGCATTCTCTAATATATTTGTTCAAGGGTATGTCAATGTATTTGGCTCTTCTGCAATGGCAGGATGGAGTTCTTATACGAAAATTGACCAGTTTGTTATTTTACCGGTACAAAGTATCTCTTTGGCTTCCACAACATTTGTTGGTCAGAATCTGGGAGCAAAAGATGTGGACCGTGCTAAAAAAGGAACTAAAACTTCTTTGATGATTTCGATTGGTGTCACTATTTTCTTATCAATCTTATTGAATATTTTCGGGAATCAGGTGTTAAGTATCTTCTCACAGGATGCCGATGTATTAAAGTATGGAAATATCTTTTTAAGAACGTTCTCACCATTCTACTTTGCGATTTGCTTCAATCAAATTTATGCAGGAGCATTGCGCGGAGCGGGAGATTCCAATGCGCCGATGGTCATCATGCTGTTTTGTTTTGTTGTCTTTAGACAAATTACTTTATTCTTTGGAACTCAATTCTTTAGTTCCATCAACTTTGTTGCCTTTAGTTATCCTTTAGGCTGGATCTTATGCAGTGCCTTATTGGCTTACTATTACTATAAAGGAAAATGGCAGAAAAAATTAAACAGTGTCGTTGATTAGGAGGAATTGACATGGATATCCCAAATAAGCAAGGAGAAATAATAGAGTATTCGATGTATCGGGTGGAAAAATTAAAAGATCGTATATTTCATATTGAAGACCGTATAAATAATCCTTCAAGTATGTATTGTATTATCGGAAGCGAGAAAGTATTATGGATTGATGCGGCGAATACACACACTGACGATGAAGAAGAACTCACCCGGATTGCTAAAACGTTGGCAGGAGGAAAGGAAATTATTGTCGCTATTACGCATAATCATTATGATCATGTTGGTGGTCTGGGAGCATTTAAAGACAAGACCATTCTGTTTCCGTTAAAAGATAAGGATGACCAATCAGAAACATTTGATTTTCAATTTATTGAGGATGGCTATATTATTGATTTAGGTGATAAACAGTTAAAGGCAGTTGAAGTACCCGGGCATACACCCGGATCAATGGCTTATATTGACGCTCAAGAAGAACTGGTCATTACAGGGGATGCGATTGGTTCAAGTTATGTTTGGCTGTTTTTTATGGAAAATGTTTTAGAATACTACAAAAAGGGAATTCACCATTTATATAATGAGATTAAGAACTTTCATGAGCCATTGTTCATGTGCGGACATCGTTGGCAGCAGTATCCGAGTATTGGACGAGATCCATTATCACCACTCAATGATCCTATGACGATGCAGTATCTGCTTGATATGATAAAACTTGTGGATATGATTGAAGCTAAAACTGCAATGACCAGACCATTTGAGACATTGGGAAAACCTGATGAGCATTGTGTCTACAGTTTTTACGGGTCTAAAGCCGAGATTGATTCTTTTGTATCGTTAATGAAATAAGCGCTGCGGCGCTTTTTTATTATAAAAAACGGTTTATCTCATAAATAATAAAATACAATAAATTTCTAATTAATTATCCATAATTTGTGACAAATCGATTTTATTCTACAATTTTCATTCTTTTGTTATTTTACAATAGGAATGAAAAGGAGGGCTATGTATTGTGGAAGGTACTAAACAAGTGTTGGATGAAATAAGTGGAAAATTATCCGATATTAAGGATCAATTGCAAAAAATTGATGCAGATGTTTTATCTGTGGAAACGATTTTGGCTGATATCGTGGCAGATAAAGAAAAAGACGAATAGGGAAAGAGCCTGAAATTAAATCAGGCTTTTTTACTATCCGATTTTGGAAAATGAATTTTCTTTCGTTATCGTGACTTTTCTTTTATGATGGAATTGAAAGAGAGGTATAAATATGAAGAAAAATCCAGATCAATTTCCAAATGATTTTTTATGGGGCGGAGCTTTGGCAGCCAATCAATGTGAGGGAGCATATGATGTTGGTGGGAAAGGGCTTTGTATTGCCGATATCAACGTCTATAAAGATAATGTAGCATTAAAAAAGAAATCAAATAAAGAAATGAGTACTGAAGATATTGAATCTTTGCTTCAGGATCCAAGTGCTGTTTTTCCTAAAAGATATGCCATTGACTTTTATCATACGTATCAAGAGGATTTAAAGTTGTTAGCAGGAACCGGTATGAATAGTTTGAGAATCTCTATAAACTGGGCAAGAATTTTCCCAAATGGAGATGAAACTGAACCCAATGAAGATGGCTTGGCTTTTTATGATCGCTTGATCGATGAAATTATTAAAAATAAGATGGAACCAATGGTTACCATTTCCCACTATGAAATGCCTTTACATTTAGCGACCCATTATAATGGTTGGTATGATCGCCGACTCATCAATTTTTTTGTTCATTACTGTGAAACATTATTTAAACGTTATCATGATAAAGTGAAGTATTGGATTTTAGTGAATCAGATGAACCTGATTAAATATGAATCTTTTAATCATTTAGGTATTCCGAGTGATCGTGTAGAAAATTTGCTGGAAGCAAAATATCAAGGTGTTCATCATGAACTGGTTGCTTGTGCACTTAGCATTGATATCGCTAAAAAGATTGATCCAAGCATGCAGATTGGGATGATGTCTTATTATGCGAACTGTTATCCGGCAACGTCTGATTCAAAAGATGTTATGGCAGCAATGCGTATTAATCAAATGCAGTTCTTTTATTCTGATATTTTAGTAAGAGGAGAATATCCTAAATATGCCTATCGTTTTTTTGAAGAACAAAATCTTGACATTAAGATGACTAAAGAAGATTTAGAAGCATTTAAACATACCGTAGATTTTGTCAGCTTTTCCTATTATTATACAAAAGTCACCAGTGCAAAAGATTATGGAACGAGTGAAGAAGTGAAAATCAATCCTCATATTAAAACCAATGAATGGGGTTGGGGAATTGACCCGGTTGGTTTAAGAGTCGCATTAAATGAGTATTATGATCGTTATCAGCTTCCGATTTATGTCACTGAAAATGGAATGGGATTTATTGAAGAACTAAATGAAGATGGCAGTTTACATGACCCTTACCGCATTGACTTTTTACGTGAACATATTCGACAGATTAAGGAAGCAGTTAAAGATGGGGTTGATGTTCGAGGCTATTATCCTTGGGGACCGATTGATATTGTCAGCTGTTCAAGCAGTGAGATGAAAAAACGCTATGGCTTTATTTATGTTGATTTAGATGATTACGGTCATGGCAGTGGTAAACGTTCATTAAAAGACAGTTACTACTGGTATCAGACAGTAACAAAAAGCAATGGTGAGATATTATAAAAATGAAAGCGGAATCAAATAGGAGATTCTGCTTTTTTGTTGGTAAAGCAAACGAGTTGTTGTATAATAATTGAAGAGGTGAGGCAAGGTGGATATTCCGATTAAAGATATAGTAGAGGCTTTTAAGCAGGATTTTAATCCTCAGGAGTGTGAAGGAATTTATAATCTTACACATCAAGAAATTATTTTTACAATAACCAAGCTTAAACAGTTTATTTTACATGCACAGCTTCAAGAGGTGACATTCACTGAATTGGAGGCGTTGTTTAATTTTATACAAAATGATGAAATATTAGAAACCTACATCAATGAATTAATTGCACCCTTTGCACCGGGAGTGATGGTTGGGCAAACATTGGAGAGTGAATTTGTAGGATCTATCGGTATTTATGATCGTTTTGCTCATGAAAAAGAAAGACAAGGAGGAACGATTATGATTGCTCCGATCCTGGTTGTCTGTACACTTATTCAAAATGCGTATCTGTTTATCAATGATATGATGCTTCATCATGATCTTGGCTATGGCATAGATAAATGCAAGGAATTAAGCGAGCGTGACATTGAAATAGAAGATATTTATCGTCATGTCGTTCATTTGATTATAAAGCCGCTTTTAGAAGTTCTTCATTATCGTGTGCTTAATCCAAGTCAAAATATTCCCCAGTATATCGTGACTTCATTTGGACTGATTGAAGCAGAATATGCCATAGAACATGGTCATGAAATTACCCAGCAAATTGAAAAGACGTTAGACGATATGTTGAAATCGCTAACGCCTGAAGATATTAGAAAAGATAACCTGATTAATTAATCTTTAATAAATACATAGTGGGATGAAGTTGAATGGTTTTTACTAAAATGGTAGTCATCAATGATAATCTCCTTTATTTTCTCCAAATCTTTTATTTCATGCTTAATCATATAATTCAACATAGATCCCCGTGCTTTCTTTATCAGCATCGAGGGTCTTTTTAATTGGTCATTATGTTTAACCGCAAAGTCAATGGTGATTAGATTTGGATGCTTGACCTGTTTAGCGTATTCCTGTGAAGCGAGATTGATAATAAAGTCTTCATTTTGTAATAAAGTGTTGATTTCTTTGTTCCAATATTCATAAAGGTTCAACTCATCCATCTGGCACAGATAATCTAAACGGTAAAATGAAATTTCGTCCAAATAACGCAGACATCCGTATAACGCATCTAAGATATAGAGATGTTTAGCTAAGTAAGCATGGTGATTTAAAGTGTAAGTGGGGAGTTCTAATTGTTTAAAGACAGTACCTGTATAATAGTATAGTGCCGGTACTTTTTTAGTTTGGCGCAGTCCGTCATAAATGTTTTGTGCTAATTTTGAAGAGACATGCATCCTTTTTTCTATCATCGCAATGTCATCGTTTAATAGTTTCTTTTTTATAGGTTCCGTCATTTCTAAAAACATTGGCTGTGTAGATGGCAGTGAGCAAGATTGTTCTTTCAGGGTTTTACTTGGGGATATAATAATCTTCATGGCTTTTCCTCCTAAAAAATACTATATATAAAAAACTCCGACGTGTCAAAAGATGTAATTTTATGATACAATGGGGTGGGTGATAAAAATGAATACAATAATTATAGATCGAATTTTAATGCATATGATGGATTTTGAACATCATCAGATTTTCTTTTCTGATGACTTTTTAGAATTAAGTCCCACTATGCAGGAATATTATGACAAAAAATTAGAAAAAGCATGGCTGAGTCCACAGCTAAAGGAATTAACTCTGGGGGATTTTGCACCCATTATTTTAAGAAGCAAAGATATGGTTGAGGATGATGATAAATTTTTCCAGCACGCCAAATCCATTACACAGGAATTGTTTGATTTAGGCAAGATGATCCAGTTAATGCCGAACTGCAATATTATCTTTGTGGAATGTAAGATTGATGGGATGAAACATATGGTCATCATCAAATTAAATTATAAATTGGCACCGGTCAATGTTCTTGAAGAAGATGAAAATGGAAATAAAGTAGTCCGAATTACGAACCGTCAAACAGTTCCGACAAAAACAGCGAATGTAGAAGAAGCTATTTTGGTGAATGTAGAAGATAACCGCGTTTATCTTATAGAGAAACGTTTTGAAATCGATGGACGTCCTGATTACTATTTGAATCCGCAGTACATCAAAGGGGAACCGAAGATGACTGATAAGCAAAAAGTATCCCTTTTGAATAAGACGATTACGAAAATTGAAAGTCAGTTTGGGGTAAACGAGTTTGAACCCAAAGCGTTAATTAAACAAGAAATGGCGAATCGTGTTTTGGATCATCAGGATATCAAGCCTCATGAGATTGCTTCCGTTATTTTGGAAAGAGACTACAATGCCAAAGAAGAGGCTTTGGATATTCTGACAGATTTGGGAATTGCAGAAGAGGATACGATTTCTCAGAATTTTGAAACAGTGGAAAAATTATCTAAATGCAAACTTGTGACCGATACTGAAATTGAGATTACATTAAATGTCAGTGATTATCTTGAACAAAACCATATAAAAAAGACACGCCATGAAGATGGTACATATACAATTGTATTAGAAGATATTCATGATATAACATTGAAATAAATTTAACCTCCTACTTTCCCATGTTTACGGTATAATATGGGTAAGGAGGTTTTCTTTATGGCAATTGAATCAATCGTTAATTTTTATCCATGCAAAGATATTGAAGAGACAACGGAGTTTTATGTAAATATCATCGGCCTTACATTGTTTCAAGATCAAGGTAAAGCGCGAATTTTTGACAGTGGCTATGGTTATTTGGGATTTTGTCAGTATGATCATGGAATATTGGCAACGCAGACATGTATTTCGTTTAATCTAAAAGATCAAAAAGAGGTAGACGATTATTATACTCACTTTAAAGAATTAAAGGTGGAGGGGCTGCTTCCTCCTAAAAAGCATAATCAGTTTGATGTTTATTCATTCTTTATGAAAGACCCCAATGGCTATCAGATTGAATTTCAAAAAATTGAAAAATAGTGTAGCTTTAAGTTACACTATTTTTAAAACAGCAAGTATAATAAGTAATACACCGGATAACCAAGAAAGATCTAAATCCAATCGTTCGGACAGCTTTTTACCCAAATGACTTCCCAATGCAATCACGATTAAATTTACAATTAATGCACACAAAAGGATTTCAATGGGATGAATGATGCTTAATCCCACACCTAACCCGGCAGCGAGACTGTCAAGGGATAGGGCGACCGCTAAGGAAAGAGCCTCTTTTGGTGATAGGGTATGAGAACGATCGTAATCTGCTTTGGTTGGGGTGGCATAGACTTGCAGAATCAATGTTAATTGTTTAGTGGTAATTGAAATAGGTTGATCAGCTCCTCTTTTAATTAAGGCTTTCATGGAACTGTCGTAAAGTTTGATGACACCAAGAATAAAGAGCAGGGTAAAGCAAAACAAAGAGGTGATGGGTGGAGGAATAATGGTTTTAATCATTGCCCCTAGGCCAAGGGAGATTCCCAAAAAAGTACACCCGATAACGCTGATAATGGCAGCAGAAGAAATTGGAATTTTGATTTTACTGCTACCATAAGCAAAGCTGGCCACAAAAGAATCAAGAGATAAAGCTACGACAAGTAGCAGAATTTCACTGAGATATTGTAGAACTGCCAAGAAAATCCCCTCCTAAATTAAGATATGAATAAATAGAGGAAAAGGTTGGGAATTTGTCTTTGTTGGTGGGCAAAAGTGTTAATAATACGCAAAAGAAAGTAAATCATGTATAATAAATGATAGGTGATAATATGGAAATCGTAATCGGAAAACAATGGAAAGAAAAAACAGACTATTATATTAAAGAGAGTTTATCAAAGCCTTCTGTTTGGCTGGTTGATGCGGCGGTTAAGGAAGCCTATGAGAAGATGTTGTTGGAAGCCAGTGAAAGCAAAGCGATCTTAATGCAAAGGGTCATGACTTTTGATGAATTCTATAATGATCTGCTTTTTTCACAGCAGTTTTTTAAACGTCAGGTAATAAGTCCTATTCAGTCATTATTAGTGATTTATGAGATTTTATCGGATTATGATGGAGAGATTATTCAGTGCAGAGATAATGGGACTTTACAGCAGCTGCATCATGTGTTTACTTGTTTTAAACGCTATAAAAGTAATTTAGAGTTGCTGAAAGAAGTGGCTTTACCGGCTTTTTCAAAGAAAAAATTAGAGGAATGCGGACAGTTATATCAGCGATATTTGGCGAAACTGGACATATATGGCTGGCGAATGAAAGAGGATTATGAATCTGATCCGGTCGAAATAGACGATACGCTTCATTTTTATATTGATCAGATCGAAGAAATAGACGAACAAATGATGGGACTGATTCATAAGATGGTGCATTGTACGATTCTATTGACTTGTGATAATCAAGAAGATACGTACACACATTTTATAAAAAGAGAATTACAAAGATGGGGTACAGAAGTCATTTCATTTGATAAGACAGTAAGTCCGTTTAAAAAATATCTGATACAAAGTTACCAAAATTTAAAAGCGCCTGCATATTCCTCAGATTATCCTTTGACGGGGATAAAAGCAGTGAATCAAAATATAGAGATTCAGCAGCTTGCAGTTGAAATTTATCGCCAAATTGCAAACGGTCAGGCGGAGTATTCTGATTTTGCAGTTTATTGTACAAATCAAGATTATCTGGAAAAAATAGAAACAGTCTTTAAGCAGCATCAACTCCCTTGTTTTATCACAAAACGGGCATTGATTTATCAAAGCCGAATTGCCATGCTTGTAAAGGGGTTATGGATGTATGCAAAGACCGGAGCCGAAACGCATTTAATTACGCTGTTTAGAAGTCATCTTTTTAAAGGAATCTTTATGGATTCCAATATTGATCTTTTTGAAAAACAGCTTAACACAACTCAAACATGTTTACTTGAAGATTATCAAGAAGCAAAAGCCTCTATTGACCGGATAGTGGTGAAATTAAATGATGAAGTTTATGTGGATCAAAAAATAAAGTGTTTAGTTTGCTGGTTAGAAGAAATGGAAGTCGAAAAAAGTGCAGTTGATGAATTGAGCCGTACCTGCTTGTCTCAAACTCTGGATTATTTAAAGCAATTTGAAATACATATTAAAATGGATCAAGATCATTTCTTAGATATGTTGTTGGCACACTATACTTTACACGTTCCTAAAATAGAAAAAACGATGGATATGATTACAGTGGCTATGAATGATGCGGTGGTGACAGAGGCGAAGCATATTTATATTCTAGGATGTAACGAGAATAGCTTTCCGGCCATTGAAAGCGATAATGAGCTGATTTTAAACGATGAGCGGATAGCCTGTGAAGAAGTGGGAATCCATCTGGGATTAAATTTGTTTGAGCGAATTGAAGCACAGTATCTGCAATGGTTTAAATTATTTTATTTAGAAAAGAAAGTAACGCTTTCTTATATTACCGGTTCACTAGGCGGAGATGATTTTTTGCCTTCCAGTCTTTATTTAACTTTAATGAAACAGTGGAAGGGAAAAGAAAAAGTCATAGGACAGACACGTCATTTGAATGATGTGACCACACCGGCGGCTTCTTTAGATATCGCTCTGCATTATGGAGATACTCAGGAACCTATTCAGTCTGTCCGTACTTTAGCCAAACAATATCGTCATAATAAAAATCAGCCGAGTCCTATCAATGTGGCATTGCTTGAACAGCTGATCGTAAAAAATGGACAGAAGGCAATTTCACCCAGTGAATTAGAGACGTATAATGGCTGCCCATTCAAATATTATATTCGTTATGGATTAGGGATTTATCCTTGGCAGGATCGAACATTAAAAGCAAATGATTTCGGAACAATTGTCCATGATGTTTTAGATGTTTTAAGTGACCTTTACGATGGTAAGAAAACAATCGAAGATTATTTGAAAGAATATCAGATTAAAGATGTCCATAATGCCTATGACTTGAATATCTATCCTTTTATTTGTGAAAGTGATGTTTTAAATGAACAGGATCAAGGATTGTTTTTGATCATTCATCATATTGCAAATGGAAAAATTGATCAAAGTCAATTGACAGCCAGTCAGCAGTATCTGTTTCATAAATTACAGCATGATCTTTTCAATACAGTCAAAATTTTGATTTACCAGATGTCAATCAGTGATTTTTCTATTATCGATCACGAACAATGGGTGGAAAAAAACAGCGGAGAATTTCTGCTGCATGGACGAATTGACCGCGTCGAACAGTATCAGCAGTATGTAAAAGTCGTGGATTATAAATCTTCGCAGAAGGCGTTGGATCTTTGTTTAGCAACGTTAGGCTTTAATATTCAGATGCTTCTTTATTTGGATATGGTCTGTCAGGATAAGGCTTTGGAAAAAGGCGGAGTGCTTTATTTTAATACAAAACAGCGAGTAGTAAAGATGGATGAATATCTCTATGAGGATGGACTGGATTTTGAAGAAATTGTAAAGCTGTATAAAATGGAAGGCTATATCAATAGTGAAGAAACATTGATTAAGGCTATGGATCGTCATTATGATCCCAGCGTTATTGCGAATGTCAAATTTGTTAAAAGCAAAGGGACTTATACAGGAAATTTATTAGACCGGGAAAGTTTTGATCGTTTATTAGAAAAAGTCAATCAGCACGTTGATACGTTGCTGGATCGTATTTATCATCAAGGAGATATTCGTATTTTTCCGAGTCATCATGATTCGCCTAAGATTAATATGTTAGTAAACCCTTGCACGTATTGCGATTATGCCAATGTATGTCTGAAAGATGTCTTCTATAATGAAAACAATGAGATTGAGTATATGGATCCCAAAGCAATGCTGAAAATTTTAGGAGGGGAAGAACATGATTAGTCCATTTAATGATGAACAGGCACAAGCCATTGCGGCTCGTGGTGTGAGCATTTTGGTGTCGGCGCCGGCTGGAAGTGGTAAAACAAAGATTTTAGTCAGCCGTATTATGTCTTTGTTGATGGAAGATGGTTATCATGTTGATGAATTCTTAGTGTTAACCTTTACTCAAGCGGCTGCCGCAGAAATGAAACAACGTTTATTGTTTGCGATAGAAGATGAATTAAAGAAAGATCTGAAACCTTCAATATACACACATTTATTAAAACAAAAAGAAAAAATTCCCTATGCCTATATCACAAATTTCCATGGCTTTTGTTCACAGTTATTAAAAAAATATGGCTATTTAATTCAGGTTGAACCGGGGTTTGATATTTTAAGTGAATCTGCTTTGCTGAAACATCAGGTATTGGATGCCTGCATTGAAGAGTGGTGCCGCGAAAAAGAATTTACAGATTTTATTTCTTTGTATTTTAATGATATGCGTTTTGATGCTTTGAAATCGATTATTTTAGAATTATACGAGATGATACATTCTATTGATAATGTCGACCGTTTTGTACAATATATTAAAGAACACATTTATGAAGATTATATGGATAGTGACCAAGATTTAACGACTTGGGAGATTTTTCCGGAAATAAAACGTCAGCTTAAAAACGCTGCGATCAGCGGCTATAACAATCTCATTGATCTTGCGAAATTCGCAGAGGAGAAAGGAATCTCTGATTTCTTTGATCGTCCGGAAGAACAAAGTAAAAATAATGCTGCTTTACCGGTTCCGTTTGATACAATGCAGGATTATTTCAAAGAGCGTTTTCAATTGTTGAATCAAGATTATTTGGCTTATGATCATTTTCGTCAGGTTTCCTTAAAAAATGCAGATAAAGCCTATACGATGAAATGGGATGAGGATATTAAACCTTATCAAAAAGAGTTCAATAGTAAGAAAATCGGTGTAACTAAGCCTTACTTGGAAAAAGCTAAGACTTACTTGCCGGAAGATGAAAGTGCCTTTAAGATGATTTTAAAAGAATCTTATTATGTCATTGAAACACTTTTGGGAAAAAATGGACTCGTGCATCGATTTAAAACAGCTTATCAAATGGAAAAAAAAGCTCAGCATGTTTTGGATTTTAATGATTTGGAGCAATATACGATTCAATTACTGCAACCTCAGTACCATATTTCCGAACTGCTTTATCATAAATTAAAAGAAATTATGATCGATGAATACCAAGATACGAATCAAATTCAAGAAACAATTATCGGATTGATTAAAGATTATCAGGAACCTTCCATCGTAGCGTTTAGAGTTGGAGACATGAAACAGTCCATCTATCGTTTCCGTCAGGCTGACCCACAACTTTTTAAAGAAAAGTATGATCGCTACAGTCTCACTCTTGATGAAGCAAATTCTACAGGAGAACTGCGTATAGACTTACGATTTAACTATCGTTCTAATAAGATTGTTTTAGACAGTGTAAATTATATTTTTAATCAAATTATGGATAATCAGGTAGGTGGGCTGGAATATCTTCATGATGCATCCAGTCACTTAAACTATGACTATCTGCGTAAAGAACGTTGTCCATCCCTTGACCAACTTGCAGATGTTATAAGTAGGACCGATGAACGCTATCAGGCTGAAACCCGTTTTGATAGTGAAGTACTATTAGTGGATGATACTTTATTGGGAGAGTTGAAAGCTGCGGAATGTGAAGCACATATGGTAGCTCAGCGTATTCAAAAATTAATTCGCGAGGAAACTGTTGACGGCTATGATGGAAAACCGAGAAACATTGATTATCGGGATATTGTTGTATTAATGCGTTCTACTTCACTGTTTTTAACGTTTAAAAAGGTATTTGATCAATATCAGATTCCAAATCATATTGTTTTATCCCAAGGTTATCTAAATGCTGTTGAAATTATCAGCATTATTACACTTTTAAAAGCACTTATTAATCAATATGACGATGTGAGTTTGCTGTCAGTGCTAAGAGGGAATTATTTATTTAGTCATTTTGATGAAAATAAAATCATGGAAATACGTTTGATGAATAAAGAAAAGCCTTTAATGGAAAATTTAAAGCAATATATCGAAGCTCAAATAGAAGGCAGTCAGAAGATTGCAGATTTCAAACAACACTATGATTTACTGCGTAAACAAATGTTAGAATTAAAACCAAGTGCTTTTTTAAAAGAGTTGCTGTCTGTTAGTGGTTATCGTTTGTTTGTCAGCCAATTGATTAATGGAGAACAGCGTGTTGCCAATTTAGATTTGCTAGTCGAGGAATTTGCCCAACTTGAAAGCAAAGAGGATATTTTTTCTATCGTTAAACGTTATGATCAACTGATGGAAAAACAAACTGCTTCATCTCCGGCACAAATGATTTCTGTTAGTGATAATGTAGTCCAGTTTATGACGATTCATAAATCTAAAGGATTAGAGTTCCCTATTGTTTTTGTCAGTAATATCGATAAAGGGTTTAATAAGCAGGACAGTACTAAACGTATTTTAATTGATAAGCAGTTAGGTATTGCCGTAAAACCTAGGACAAAAAAGAGTGTTGAGATGCTTAATGGAAAATGGGTGGATCAGATTGTTGAATATGAAAACCCCTACCGCCGATTATTGGCGGCAAGACAAACAGAAGAAGCAATCAACGAGGAAATGCGAATCTTTTATGTAGCGTTGACACGTGCTTCTCAAAAACTGATCATGAGCGGTGTAGGGCGTTTGGACACATTAGTTGAATGGCAGCAAAAGATTTTGTTGAACGAGGATTACGATATTTACGAGGGTAAAGAAAATGAACATTTGCTGCTTTACTATAATGCACGTAAAGCTAATTCTTACCTTGATTGGATTGGGCTTTCGCTGATGCGTCATCCACAGGTCATTGAACAATACCGTCATCTTAATTTAGAAGAATATCCAATGATTAAAACTAATTTTGAAAAGATTAATCAATTATCTTCTACACAACATTATTGTTTTGATAATACGAAGGCATCTAAATTTAAAATTGATTTCTTAGAGGCAACTGAAATAGAAGCCATGATAGAAAAAAAGATGCCGAAGCGTATAGTTAAAGAAGAAAACCAGCGGATTCAATATCTGTCATTGCCAACAGCCTCAACAGTAACAGTTACAACCAGTGCGACTAAACTGCAAAAAGAGGCGGATGATCATGATTATGGTTATACCCCAATCATGAATGCGGATAAGGAAATGAGTGCAGCGGATAAAGGAACTTTAGTTCACTCCTTTTTTGAATATTTACCGATGGATGGCACCTCTGTATCGACAATGATTAGTCAATTATATGAAAAAGGACTGTATGATGATAATGAAAAAGCTGTTTTGATCTCTTATCAAGATAAAATCGAAGCATTTATGCAAAGTGATTGTTTTAAACGAATGAAAGAAGCAAAACATTTATATAAGGAAAAAGCCTTTAGCTTATTAGACGATCAGACACACCAGATTGTACATGGAATTTTTGACGTGCTTTGTGTTGAAGATGATCGCATTACTGTCATTGATTATAAGACAGATCGCGTTAAATCAGACACTAAAGAGTGTTATCTCATTGAAAACCATCGTGTTCAAATGGAATATTATAAATTGATTTTAAAAAGAATGTACCCGCACTGTCATATTGAGGCAATGGTGTATTACTTGGAAATCGGACGATATGTTATTCTGTGAGAAAATATGCTATAATTCTCTAAAAGGTAGGAAATGAATATGGATAAACAATATAATATAAAGGAAGTAAGAGAACGTTTTGACCGCTATAACCGTTTGGAGAAGCTGATTTCGGAAAAAGGAAGGCAGTTGGCTGTACAACGGGATCGATTAAGTGATTTATATCACCAACTGGAAAAAGAAAATCGTGATGTAGAGGAATTGGAACGCGCTTCCTTTTCATCTCTGCTAGCACGAATTACGGGTCAAATGGAACAGAAGATGGAAAAGGAAGTTCAAGAAGCAAGAATTGTCGAACTGCGTTTTAATGATGCAAAGCGTGTAGAAAAAGAGCTGCTTGATGAATTAGCTAAATTAAAAGATGAACAGTATAGCCTGAGTAATGTAAGAGAAGAGTATAAAGTAGCGTTATCGATGAAAAGAGATCAATTAAGTCAAAGCCAATTAGAAGAAATGGATCGTTTACAAGATGAACTTCATGACTGTCAGAGTGCTATCAAAGAATCAAAAGAGGCATTGGCTGCTGGAGAAGAGGCTAAAGAACTTGTAGAAAAAGCAATGCGTTCTTTAAGTTCTGCTCAGAATTGGGGAATTGTAGATATGATCGGAGCATTGGATTTTATTGCAGACATGGCAAAATATCAAAAAATAAATGAAGCGAAACAATTGATGAACGAATTGCAAATGGCCTTGCGTCATTTTAAGACAGAGCTTGTAGATGTTAATTTTGATACTGGTTTTGTGGTGAATATCAGTTCATTTGATACAATGATGGACTTTTTCTTTGATAATATGTTCTTTGATTTTATGGTGCAGTCAAAGATTAATGACGCTAAAAGACAAATGGAAGGCATTTATAATCAGATTAATAATATTATGGCTGAATTAGAATCTATAAATGATCGCAATACAAATAAAATTTCGGGATTAAAAGAAAAAATAAGACAATTTATTGAGGAAGCATAAAAGAGTCAGCAGACTCTTTTTTTACTCCTATCTTGTGCCTCAACTTAAGAGGGATTATAATAAAATATAAAGATAAGGCGAGAATGGTTTTTTAAATAAGATGTTTAAAAGTTAAAAATGCAGATTCTAATGCATTAGAAGTAAAATAGGAGCTGTAAGAAATGGTTTATAGCTCTTTTGTTTAGGAGAAAAGATATGAAATATCATGAAATACAATGTCTTAATGCTTGCAATCGTATACGTGAAGGGCGCCTTCCCTATCATTGGGACTTAAATATTTATCGTGGCTGCCAGCATGCTTGTCAGTACTGCTATGCACGTTATTCTCATCAGTATTTAGAGGGCGGTGATTTTGATACAGATATTTATGTGAAAACAAATATCGTAGAAAGATTAGAGGAGATGCTGAGAAAGCCAAAATGGGATCACGCTGTGATTAATATTGGCGGTGTCAGTGATGCTTATCAAGCGGCAGAAGCAAAGTATGGGCTAATGCGAGGAATTTTAAAAGTATTGATTAAGTATAAAACACCTTGTATTATCTGTACAAAATCAGATTTAATTTTAAGAGATTTGGATTTAATTAATGAACTTTCTCAACTCACTTATGTCAATATCGCAAGTACAATCACAGCGGATAATGAAAAGATCAGAGCGAGGTTGGAACCCGGGGCAGTTCCTTATGAACGAAGATGGGCGATGCTCAAAAGAATTAAAGAGGAAACAAATGCGGCAGTTGGGGTTCATTTAATGCCGATTATTCCCTATTTAACTGATCAACCGACAAATTTGGAAGCCATTTATAAAAAAGCTCAAGAAACCGATGTGGACTATGTTTTACCGGGAATGTTGTATTTAAAGAGTGTTACAAGAACGCATTTTTATAATTTTATCTCTCATGATTACCCGCAGTTATATGAAAACTTATGGCAGCTTTACCATAATAAAGAGGTAAAAATGAGCTATAAAAAAGAACTTTATCCAATGATATCCAGAATGCAAAGAAAATATGGAATAAGTGCGGATTATAATCGCTTTAAAGAAGAAAAAATGAAAAGAACCGTACAGCTGCAGTGGGATATATAAAGAAATTATTTTAGTATCAGATACTGTTTTAATAAGTCGAAAATGTTATAATGAAAATGTCAGCTAAAGTTGTTTTATAGTTTTCATGGTGAACAAAAAAGAATAGGAGGAAATGTATGAGTAAACACTTATCAATGGATATTCGAGCTCCAATCGAACCGGATAATCCAGCGATTCAAAGGGATGAACATTTGTGCATTCAATGTGGACAATGTAAAAACATCTGTACGGATTATATTGGCGTTCATAATACATATTGCTTAGAAGATACAGACGATGTTGCTGTGTGTATTCACTGCGGTCAGTGTGCCAATGTATGCCCGGTATCCAGTATTACGGAAAAATATGAATATGAAGAGGTTAAGAAAGCTATTGCCAATCCTGATAAAATTGTGATTGTCAGTACTTCCCCTTCAATACGTGTTGCTTTAGGTGAAGAATTTGATATGGCAGATGGCAGCTTTGTGGAAGGCAAGATGGTTGCTTTACTTCGCCGATTAGGTGCCGATTATGTATTAGATACGAATTTTTCAGCGGACCTAACTATTATGGAAGAAGCAAGCGAACTAATTGAAAGAGTCACTACAGGAAATAAACCTCTTCCACAATTTACGAGTTGTTGTCCGGCTTGGGTAAAGTATGCGGAAATCTATCACCCGGATATGCTGGATCATATTTCCAGTGCCAAGAGCCCGATTGGGATGCAGGGACCGACAATCAAAACTTATTTTGCTAAAAAAATGGGAATCGATCCCGCAAAAATTGTGAATGTAGCTTTGACGCCATGTACTGCCAAGAAATACGAGATTCGTCGTGAAGAAATGAATGCGGCAAGTCAGTATTTAGGTATTGAAGGAATGCGTGATATGGATTTTGTCATTACAACCAGAGAACTGGCAAAGTGGGCAAAAGAAGAAATGATTGATTTCATTGATTTAAAAGATGATGATTTTGATCGTGTCATGGGTGCAGGAAGCGGAGCTGGAGTTATTTTCGGAAATACCGGCGGTGTGATGGAAGCCGCGTTGAGAACAGCCTATGAATTTATCACAAAAGAAAAAGCACCGGCTGCGCTTTATGAATTGGAGCCGGTTCGAGGAATGGAAGATGTTAAGGAAGCAACACTGGAAATTAATGGATTAAAATTAAATATTGCGGTTGTGTTTGGAACAAAGAATGCCAGTAATATGATTAAGCGCATAAAGAATGGTTCCAAAGAGTATCATTTTATTGAGGTCATGACCTGTCCGGGTGGATGTATCGGCGGTGGCGGACAGCCTAAAGGCACTTTGCTAAAAGGAGATGCACTAAGACAAAAACGTATTGATGGACTATATCAGCGTGACCAGACCATGAACCTCAGAACGAGTCATGAAAACGAAGAAATAAAAACACTTTACAAAGAATTTTATAATAAACCATTATCAGATTTAGCTGAACAAATGTTGCACACTCAGTATAATGACAAAAGTAAACTATTAGGAGGAAAGAAAATGAAATATCGTTGCAGTGTATGTGGTTATATCCACGAAGGTGAATTAGAAGAAGGGTTCGTTTGTCCGATTTGCAAACAGCCGGCATCTGCATTTGTGCTGGTAGAAGAAAAGAAAGACAGTGATAATATTTATGCAGGAACCAAAACAGAAAAGAATTTAATGGAAGCTTTTGCGGGAGAATCGCAAGCAAGAAATAAATATACTTATTTTGCCAATATCGCCAGTCAGGAAGGATATGATCAATTATCGGAAATTTTCTTGAAAACTGCACGTAATGAACAAGAACATGCCAGAATTTGGTATCAGGAATTAGGTGGATTAAGTGATACAGCGACAAACTTATTGCACGCTGCTGAAGGAGAAAACTACGAATGGACAGATATGTATGCAAAATTCGCTAAAGAAGCAGATGAAGAAGGATTTACAGAATTAGCGGAAAGATTTAGAAAAGTAGCAGCGATTGAAAAATCACATGAAGAAAGATATCGTGCTTTGCTAAAGAATGTGGAAATGCAAAGGGTATTTGAAAAAGGTGAAGAAACAATGTGGGAATGCCGAGTTTGCGGACATTTGGTAATGGGAAAGAAAGCTCCTGAAGTTTGTCCTGTATGTAAATTCTCTCAAAGCTTCTTTGAAGTACGTAAAGAAAATTATTAATAGAAAAACGGCTGTTAGGTTAAGTCCTTCAGCCGTTTTTACTATAGCTGTTGATGCGTACAGCATTTTTCAAGTTCATGTTGGATATAAGGTGAATCCTCGTCATTTAGCAAGGCCACGAGTGTATCTCCGGTATGAAGAATTGTCGTTCCTCTTGGAAGCAGTTCCTTACCACCGCGAATAATGCTGATAATCAAGCATTTATTAGGCCATTTGATATCTTTGATCGCTTGGTCGCATACCGGTGAACCGAGCTCTACAACAGATTGAATAATTTGTTTTTCACCATGGAAAGCGGACATATCCATTCCCATTTTAGAAAGCAGATTATGCAGTAAACTTTCATAGATTGGTTCACAGTTCATCATGCTGGCAACAAGGTAACTAACCAGTGAAACTACAGCTAACGGCAATAAGTTTGTCAGTGATCCGGACATCTCAGCGATCAAGATAATTCCGGTAATCGGAGCTCTTACAATAGCGGCAAACGTTCCCGCCATCGCCATAATAATAAAATTCGCTAAGTACATTTGGGGGAAATTAAACCATTGGATTGCTATTGTACCAAAGATTGCACCGATAAAACTTCCCAAAACCAATAAAGGAAAGAATATTCCACCGGGGGCCCCTGATCCAAAACTAATGAGCGAAAAAGCAAATTTAGCGGCTAGTAAAATGAGCAGCGTTTGAATGACAAAACTTTGATTAGCACTTAGAAATTCTATCATTCGATGTCCGCCGCCAAGTATCTGAGGCATAGTCAAAATAACAAAACCGGATAAAACAAATGGAACAATGACAGCATAAGAGCCTAATTTTGTTTTATTAAAAAGCTTTTGAGTAGAAACCGTTCCCTTATTATATAGAACCCCAAATACACCACAGGCAATACCTAATAAAATTACCATTCCATAATAGTGAAGCGGCAATGTCCCCTCGACAGCAAAGTGAAAAGTCGGTGATAAACCAAAAATATTACTTGAAATAAAATCACCGGTTACTGAGGCACACATGACAGAAATCAAAACATGAACATTGAAATTCTTGTGAACTTCTTCTAATGCAAACATGACGCCAGCTAGCGGTGCATTGAATGCCGCAGATAATCCGGCAGCCGCTCCGCAAGTTAGAAGCAGACGTTCTTCCATTTTAACTTTATGGAATAACTTTGATAAACCTTTTCCTGCCATTGCTCCTAATTGGATACTGGGACCTTCCCGTCCTAATGAAAGACCACCGAATGCACATAGTACACCACCTAGTATTTTGGTAGGCAAAATCTTATACCATTTTTGATCAATAAAAGAAATGATTTCTCCTTCAACCTGAGGAATCCCGCTGCCACTGATTAAAGGTTCATATTTTAGTAATTTTGAAACAATCAAAGCAAGTGAGATTAAGACAATAAACCAACCTATGATGTACAATAAGTTTCCCTTGATTGTGTTTGCGATAAAACCAATGAAATCTTCTGCATATCCAAGCAGGATACGATAGATGACGGCAACTAATCCGGCGATTAATCCGGTTGCAATGCCTTCAATGATCAAGATGTATTTAAAATTCTTAGCAGTTTCTAAAAGATCAACAGTTGACCCCTTTTTATTTTTCATAAAATAACCCCTTTTCCCTATTTCATTACTAGCATATACCATTTTTTATTATTAGAAAAGGAAAAATTATCATCTTGATAAATAATTTTATAAATAAATATGAAATGAACTTGGGACGCACGATTTATGGACGGCTGTTATAATAATGACAGGTGATCACTATGAGATGTCCAAGATGTAAAACGACAGATCCTAAATACTTTTATAAAGTGAATGACCGCTGGTATTGCCGGCGTTGCATCGCTTTTGGAAGAATATTTTGTGATGAAGAATTGAAATCTTTGGAAGTCTCAAAAATAAATGAACATGTTTATTATGAATTAAGTTATGCGTTATCTTCTGCGCAGAAGAATATCGCACAACATTTAATGGAGAATTTCAAACAGCATAAAGATTCCGTTGTTTGGGCAGTTTGCGGCAGTGGTAAAACAGAACTTATTTATGACAGCATAGCCTATGCATTGAATCAGAATCTAAGAGTATGTGTAGCCATTCCCAGAAGGACATTGGTAGAAGAAATCGGTGAACGGATTCATAAACAATTTATCGGTATTGTTCCCTCTTTATTTTATGGCGGACATCAGGGCGATTTGTCAGCACCTCTGATTGTTTGTACCACTCACCAGCTTTATCGGTTTTATAAAAGTTTTGATCTGTTAATTTTAGATGAGACCGATGCCTATCCTTATCAGGGAAATCCTCTCCTAAAAGATCTGCTTTTTGGTGCTTTAAAGGGAAATTACATTTTCATGAGTGCTACTTTAGATGCTGAAAGTTATCCAAACGCAGAACTGTTTGTTTTAAATCGTCGCTATCATTTGATCGATCTGCCCATCCCTAAATGGCAGTTTTGCCTGGGAAAAATGTGGAAAAATCAAGTTCAGCATTATTTAATGAAATGGAAAAAGTCTACATTGATTTATGTTCCAAGAATTAAAGATTTGGATCAATTTAAGGGATGGCAGCGACGATGGCGGTATGCGACTGTAAGTTCACATTCAAAGGATGTATCCTCGCTCATTGACAAGTTAAGACATCGGGATCTTGATTTTCTTGTAACCACAACGCTTCTGGAAAGAGGCGTTACGATTGAAGATGTTCAAGTGATTGTTATTGAAGCAGATCATTGTGTTTATACAAAAGCGGTTTTGCTTCAAATTGCCGGACGCGTAGGACGCAGTCCCAAAGCGCCTACCGGGGAGGTGATTTTTCTATCTTCACAAAAAACAAAAGCGATTACTCAGTGTATTCAAACTATCATCGATTTAAATCACATGACTGTTTAATCTGTTTTAAGCCAATTGATCATCAATTTTTCCTTTTATCATTAATTGCTAATCCCTCAATTTGTATCGATTGTTTTAGAAAGTTAAATGTGTTAAATGAAAAAAGTCAATTTGATGGTTGTGATATTCGCTTTCTTTATGAATATAATGAATTTTTTCGTTCTTTATTGTTTCAATACAAAGGACAGTATGACATTGCTTTAGCTCCTGTTTTTTTATCCTACTTTTTAAGGGAACTAAGGCACCGGTATGCGAACTATATCGTTGCTTGCTGTCCTTCAGGTAAAGATCAAAATGAGTGTCGTGGATTTGCTCCAATGGAAGAGATCGCTAAAACATTAACCCTTCCCCTTTTTACCGGTCTTATTAAAATGGGCGAATACAAGCAGGCAGATCAGCCGTTTAAAAAACGAAAAGAGATTTATGATCATATTGCGATTGTCGATGGAAAAGACCTTTACCAGAAAGAGATTTTATTAATTGATGATGTGATGACATCCGGGCATACACTTAAAGCGTGTCTTAATCAGTTAAGAAAACGATCGCCAAAGAAAATCGATATCTTAATTTTATCGTGCCGAAAACATAGGAAAACTTTGTCGAGCGAAAATTCTTTCTAATCTTTGCAGCAAAGTTTATACTAAAACGTAGAGATAGAAAGGATGAATTTTATGCAAGGAAAAGTGAAATGGTTTAACAGCGAAAAAGGATTTGGATTTATTGATCGTGGAGAAGGAAAAGATATTTTTGTTCATTATTCACAAATCGTTCAAGATGGCTATAAAAGCCTGACTGAGGGTGAATTGGTAGAATTTGAAATCTTCCAAAGCGACCGCGGTTTACAGGCGAAAAACGTTGTTAAAGTATAGAAAAAACAAGATAGATGTGAGGTCAAAAAAGACCTCGCATTTTTTTGTTTTAAGAGGGCGTAAAATGCGAATATACGAAAAAAGGTTGATTTTTTGATTGTTTTTGTTATAATGAGTTACGTATTTGTTAAGGAATGGAGGTAAAAAGGATGAACTTTGAGAAAATCAAATCAATCAAAGAAGCCGTTTTACATAAAGGACAAATGTTTATACCATTAGTTTGTGTCTCTTCATTTTTCCTAGTCGGTTATGCCGCAATGGATAAAGAGGCGCCAGTTATTGCTGATGATTATGTGGTATTAAACTATGGTGACAAATTTGATGTTAGTATGGTAAATATTGCGGATAATAGAACATCTTATGATGATCTGTTAATCACATGTGATACATCTACTTTACGTGAAAGCGTAGTAGGAAGTTCTTATGTAACAGTAGAAGCAATCGATGAATACAATAACACTGCTTCGAAAGTCGTAGAAGTTAGAGTGGAGGATCATGTTGCTCCTAATTTTGAATTAGTTGCGGATTCAAAAGATACTCGTTTAGAAGATGGCAAGATGATCATCAATCTAAATTCAAGCAACACCATTACAGATCATATTAAAGCTATTGATAATGCAGATGGAGACGTAACAGCCTTCGTTGAAGTAGAGGGGACTTTGGATACAGCGAACCTTGATCCGCAAACGATCACTTTATCAGTAAGCGATGCATCAGGTAATGTGAACAAGAAAACATTTGATATTCAAGTAAAGGATATCGAGGCACCTGTTATTCATTTATCACAGGGAGATGCTGTAACGACAGATTTCGGAAATGGATTCCATATTTCTGACTTTGCAACTGTTTCAGATAATTCCGGAGAAGAAATTGAAATTGCATTAAGCAATGATATTGATACTTCTAAGGAAGAAACGCAAACCGTTACATTAACTGCTGTGGATAGTGCAGGGAATAAAACAGAAAAAGAATTAAAAGTTGGCGTTGGGGATATCTCAGCACCGATCATCAATGCTTCTGATATTGAAATCGAAAAAGGAGATGCTTTGGATATTCGCAGCCAAATCTCCGTTATTGATAACAAAGACGGTGATTTAACCGCTGAAGCAACAATTGACGGTAGTGTCGATACAGGAACTGCCGGTGACTATTCAATTACGATTAGTGCAAAGGATGCTGCTGGAAACGAAGCAACAAAAACAATTAATGTTCGAGTGAATGCTTTTAGCGGTGGTGCTACTACTTCAATTGGAATGTCTTTAGTTGGATCGCCATATGTCTTTGGTGCGACTGGACCAAGCGCATTTGACTGTTCAGGATTTACTAGCTATGTATTTGCACAGGCAGGTATTTCTATTGGACGTACAACATTCTCACAATATGCAGGTGGAACACCTGTCAGTGATTTACAGCCGGGTGATTTAGTATTCTTCAATACATATACATCTTTAGGTCATGTAGGGATTTACCTTGGTGGCGGAATGATGGTGCATAGTGGAAACGAATCGACAGGTGTAGAAGTAACCAGCATGGGGAACTCTTATTGGTCAGCAACCTATGCCGGAGCAGTTAGATACTAAAAAGGTGAGTCATCACCTTTTTTCTTTTCTTTAAGGAATGATGATGTTATAATATGGTAGATAATACGGTTCATTATGACCGAATGATGAAAGGAGATTTTTCATGGCTCTTAAAGTAAGCAAAGATGGCGATAATTCAACAGACAACAAAACCTATGAAGTTGTTGATTTGAATGATCAGCCGGCAGAAGAGATACAGATTGAGACATTCGAAGATGTAGAGACAAGCCATCAGGGGAATGTTGAATTTAATACAAAAGCGCAAAAAACGAAAGTGGGATTTTTTGATCGCATACGTAAAATATTTGATCAGGAAAATAAAACCCTTAAAGTATTAGAAACCCAAGCGGATAAAATTATGGAATTAGAACCACAGATGAAAGTTTTATCCGATGAACAGCTAGCCGCTAAGACAGATGAATTCAGAAAGAAAATTGAGAACGGAAGCACACTTGATGATGTGTTGATAGAAGCATTTGCAGTTGTTCGTGAAGCTTCACGCCGTGTATTAGGACTACATGCCTTCAAAGTACAGTTAATGGGAGCTATTGCTTTGCATAACGGTGATATTGCGGAAATGAAAACTGGTGAAGGGAAAACATTAACTTCGATTTTTCCAGTATATTTGAACGCTTTAACAGGTAAAGGAACACATGTTGTTACTGTCAATGATTACTTGGCGGGACGTGATGCAGAAGATAATGGAAAAGTATTTAACTTTTTAGGATTAACGGTTGGTTTAAATAAACGTGAATTATCTGCTCAGCAAAAGCGAGCCGTACATGCCTGCGATATTACTTATACGACCAATGCTGAATTAGGATTCGATTACTTGCGTGACAACATGGTGAAATCCATGGATCAAAAAGTATTGCGTCCGCTTAATTATGCATTAGTCGATGAAGTCGATTCCATTTTAATTGATGAAGCTCGTACACCGTTAATTATTTCCGGTGGACAGGTGAATACGGCTAAGCTTTATAATCAGGCGGATGCTTTTGCGAAATCATTAGTTAAAACAGATGATTATGAAGTGGATGAAACATCAAAAGCTGTAACGTTGACAGAACATGGAGTAACACGTGCAGAAAAATACTTTAAAGTTGGAAACTTATATGATATTGAAAATACAGCAATCGTACATCGTATTAATCAGGCTTTAAAAGCAAACTATGCAATGACACGTGATGTGGAATACATGGTCGCTACTGAAGACGGCAGTCATTCATTAGCCAATGCCAGTGTTTTGATTATTGACCAGTTTACCGGTCGTGTTATGCCGGGTCGTGCTTATTCAGATGGTCTGCATCAAGCAATTGAAGCAAAAGAAGGTGTACCAATCAAAGAAGAAACGATCACGTTGGCAAATATTACGTATCAGAACTTCTTCCGTTTGTTTAATAAATTAGCCGGGATGACCGGAACCGCTAAAACCGAAGAAGAAGAATTCCGTTTAATCTACAACATGCGTGTAGTCGAAATTCCAACCAATGTGCCGGTAATCAGAGAAGATGCCAATGACTTAGTTTTTGCGAAAGGTTCAGCAAAGTTCAATGCTTTATGTGATGAAGTAGAACGTCGTCATAGCTATGGTCAGCCTATTCTGATTGGGACAGTGGCAGTTGAAACCAGTGAAAAGATCAGCAAAATGTTGAAATCACGTGGTATCCGCCACAACGTATTAAATGCGAAGAATCACTCTAAAGAAGCTGAAATTATCAGTCGTGCCGGAGTAAAAGGGGCTGTTACTATTGCCACCAACATGGCTGGACGTGGAACCGACATTAAATTAGGAGAAGGTGTTAAAGAATTAGGTGGGTTAGCCGTATTAGGATCGGAACGTCATGAATCAAGACGTATCGATAATCAGTTAAGAGGACGTTCAGGACGTCAGGGAGATCCAGGTTTCTCACGTTTCTACGTTTCATTTGATGATGAATTATTAGCACGTTTTGCCAGCGATAAAGTAAAATCAATGGTTGCTTTACTTGGTGATGAAGCTATCGATAATAAAACTGTTTCCAAATCCATTGAGGGGGCACAAAAACGTGTCGAAGGAAATAACTTTGATGCGCGTAAACAAGTCTTGCAATATGATGATGTCATGAGACAACAGCGTGAAATTATGTATAGTGAACGTGATCGCATCATGGCGGAACCGGATTTAGGTGAAATTGTTAAAGGGATGTTTAAACAAGCCATTGAAGAAGAAATCAAAGCTCATACAAGCAATGACGGAAAACATGATACTGTTGATGTTGAAAGTGTGCTGAAGTCAGTAGGATCAAAATATATGTTGTTTAGTGTGTTGAAAACAACGAATGCAGAAGCGGTGAAACAAGATCCAGAAAAATTAGCGGGGGTTTTAAGTGAAGTGGCTTTTAAAGGATATCGCTCACGCTTTAGAGAGGGATTAACACCGGAACAGATTTGTGAATATGAAAGAAATGTGTTATTAAGCGTTATTGATTATTCATGGGTAAATCATATTGATGCGATGAGTAAATTAAGAAATGGAATTTACTTAAGAGCGTATGCGCAAAAAGATCCATTGCGTGAATATACGGAAGAAGCTTTCTATATGTTTGAACAGATGACAACGAGCATAGCGACAAGTATTTGTACTTCGATTAGAAGAATGGGCTTAAAAGTTCTTGATGAAGATGTTGAAAAGAAATTAGGACGCCGTGATATCACGGTAGAATTCTAATCTTGGAATTATACGAAATTAAAAATGGGCTTGAAAAAGCCCATTTATTACTCGAACAATTAAGCCAGTCGCTAGATGTGAGTACAAAGGAAATGGAAATCGAATCATTAACTGCGCAAACATTAGAAGAAGGATTTTGGAATGACCCGGATCATGCCAAGCGTATTTACGATCGGTTAACGGGGTTAAAGAAAGCGGTCGATCAATATAATGCATTAAATCATAAATTAGCAGAACTGAATGAAACTTATGAACTAGCTAAAGAAGGCGATGAAGACTTCACGCTGATTTTGGATGAAGATTACCAGCAGTTTGAAATTGAACTTGATGCGTTTGAAAAAGATATGTTGTTATCTCATGAATATGATCACTTGAATGCTATTGTAGAAATTCATCCCGGTGCCGGCGGAACAGAAAGTCAGGATTGGGCAGAAATGCTGTTTAGGATGTATACCCGTTTTTCAAATAAGGCAGATTTTAAAGTCGAAGTATTGGATTATTTAGACGGTGAAGAAGCGGGAATCAAATCAGTCACATTCTTAGTTAAAGGCTATAATGCTTATGGCTATTTAAAATCAGAAAAAGGAGTGCATCGCTTAGTACGTATCTCTCCATTTGATTCTAATGCCAGACGTCACACTTCATTTGCTTCGGTAGATGTAATGCCGGAATTCAATAATGACATTGAAATTGAAGTTCGTACAGAAGATTTGAGAATTGATACTTATCGTTCATCGGGAGCAGGGGGTCAGCATATTAATACGACCGATTCAGCGGTGCGTATTACCCATATTCCGACCGGAATTGTGACCTCTTGTCAGACTCAGCGTTCTCAAATCAAAAACCGAGAACAAGCGATGGTGATGCTGAAGTCTAAGCTTTATCAAAAAATGATAGAAGAACAGCAGGCAAAGCTAAGAGAGATCAAAGGTGAACAGTTGGAAATCGGCTGGGGTTCACAGATTCGTTCCTATGTGATGCATCCCTATTCCTTAGTAAAAGATGCGCGTACAAATTACGAAACAAGCCAGGTTGACCGTGTCATGGACGGTGATTTGTTTGATTTTATCTACGCTTATTTACGTTGGGAGATTCAATAGACTATAATTTAGGTTATAGTCTTTTTTCTTTTTAGGCCTTATCACAGTGATAAAAAAATAAGAAAATAATGTTAAAAATATGTGATTTACAGAAGATAATTTAAACTAGAGTTCGTGATATAATAAATAAAAAATTTTTTACATATTTTTATAAAATCATACAGGTTTTGACATTTAGTATGCTATAATTGTAAGCGGGTGATGAAAATGATTAAACTCCAAGGAGTAACTAAAAAGTATAAAACAGGCGTACACGCTTTAAATAAGATGGATCTTTCTATTGAACCCGGAGAATTCGTATATATTATCGGACCAACCGGAGCTGGAAAATCCACATTTATTAAATTGTTATATCGTGAAGAGAAAGCGACATCAGGAAATGTGATTGTAGATGGAGTGGATGTTTCATCAATAAAGAATCGACATGTTCCTTATTTTAGAAGAAAGATCGGTGTAGTCTTTCAGAACTACCGTCTTTTGCCAAGAAGAACAGTGTTTGAAAATGTAGCATTTGCTTTAGAGGTAATTGATACACCTAAGACACAAATACGAACAAGAGTTAAAGAAACACTGCGTTTAGTAGGGTTGGAAGATAAAGCGAATGCTTATCCCCATCAGCTTTCGGGAGGACAGCAGCAACGTGTGGCGATTGCCAGAGCGATTGTGAATTCGCCCAAGGTATTGATTGCCGATGAACCGACGGGGAACTTAGATCCTTCAACGTCACGTGAGATTATTGAAATATTAATGAAGATCAACAAAGAACATAAAACAACTGTGATCGTAGTTACTCATGATATTACGATTGTAGAGGAATATAAACAAAGAACAATTACGATTGCCGATGGATGTGTATCATCGGATACAATGGCAGGGGGGTATGATTATAGTGAAAGAAATTAGTAGTTGTATACGAAACTTGCCAAAGCATTTAATCACAGCGATACAGAGCATATGGCGCAATGGGGTCATGAGTGCTTCTTCTATTTTCGCAGTGACAATAACTTTATTGCTGATTGGTTTAATTGGTGTTGTCGCAATAAACGTACAAGATATGACCACGTCAGTTGAAGAAAGTTTGACCATTTACGTTCAGCTAGAAAGTGATGCCTCTGCAGAAGATGTACAGCAAGTGGGGGAAGAAATCAACAAAATTGGTCAAATTAAATCTGTGGTGTACTCTTCAAAAGAGTCAGAATTAGATAAACTTATCGATGCTTATGGTGAAGATGGGCAAAGTTTATTTGGTACATATAAAGGAGAAGAAAATCCTTTAGGTGATGCGTATGTGGTAGAGGTAGAGGATGCTCAGAATTTATCGCAGATTGCAAAACAAATTATGAACATCGATCATGTGAATAAAACCAATTATGGTGGAGAGTCCACTGCCGAATTAGTCAAAACATTAGAAAATGTGCGTAACGGCGGAGCTATCTTTATCGTGGCGTTGGGAATCATCGCATTGATGCTGATTTCAAATACGATCAAAGTAGCGATTACGGCAAGACAGACGGAAATCTCAATCATGCGTATGGTAGGAGCTTCAAACTGGTATATTCGTATTCCTTTTATGATTGAAGGGATATTAATCGGTCTATTTGGTGCTGTTGTGCCATGTTTAATCTTAATGTTTGGATATACAGCAATGTATAATCAAATGAATGGTGTTTTCTTTTCTTCATTGCTGTCATTAAGACCAGCATCACCATTCGTTTATCAATTCTCATTGATACTTGCCGGATTAGGATCAGGAGTAGGACTTGTAGGAAGTTACTTCTCTATCCGTAAATTCTTGAAATTTTAATGAATAAATTTATAAAAATAGGACTGTGCATTTGTTTCACTTTCATCGTTTGCGGTGCAGACTTATCCTACAAAGTACAAGCAGAGGATGATTTTGAAATCAATGAACGCGAGTATATCGAACGTTGTAAATCCTCTGAAATGTCAAAAAAGGATATAGAGATTTGCAGCCAGTTCAATGAATATTTAAAAGCAAAAAATGAAAATTTGAAAAATAGCATGGCAGATTTACAGTCATCCATTGACGATACTGAAGGACAAATTGATACATTAAGAGATGAAATTAATGCGATTGATTTACAAATTCAAAATAAACAAGAAGAAATAAATTATGCTTCCGAGAATATTAATACATTGACAAGTAATATTCAGGAATTAGAAGAAAGTTTAAAAGCACGTTTATATGCGATGCAGATGTATGTGAATTCCAACCAATTCTTTGCTTTTATCATTGGTGCAACAAGCTTTTCAGATTTGTTTTCCAGAATAGATGGGGTCAATCAGCTGACTTCTTATGATAAGGATTTGATGAATCGTTTAGCGAATGATAAAATTGCCAACGAAGAACAAAAGAATTTGATGGAAGAATCTAAAAACAATTTAGCGTTGTTACAGGAACAAAAAACGCTGTACCAAGATCAATTGAATACTCAATTAGCAGATTATGTAGCTAAGCTTGGGTATGTGGAAGAACGACAAAAACTGACTGAGCCTGTCATCAATCAATTGGCAAGCGCAGTAGCGAGCAGTCAGGCAAGTATTGCCGAACAAGAAGCTTATCAAAAATGGCTGGAAGAACAGCAGAATAAACCCAGTACACCGGATAATGGCGGAACCGATTCCGATGATTCAGGTTCAGATAATGGAAATGGCGATACCGACAGTGGGAATAACGGCGGCGGTCAGGATGCTTCATCTTTAGGTTTGGAGGTAGTCCAAATGGCAATAAGCCAAAAAGGCAGCCCATATGTTTGGGGTGGAAAAGGACAGCCTATCACTTCCGAATTGATTGGATGGTTAAAAGGCTGTTATACAGATGCAGCCGCAGCCGGTTGGTATAATGGGTTAGAAAATTATTATGGCACCGGAACCTTGGCTTTTGATTGTTCCGGACTAACCTATTGGGCATATAGAGAGTTTGGTATATATGTTGGCTACTCAACACTTGACCAGCAAGTAAGAGGTTATGAAGTGTCTTGGGATAGTATGCAGCCTGGTGATCTTATCTTATTTGATTGGGATTACGATGGGCGAACCGACCATGTTGGAATGTATGCCGGTAATGGAATGATGGTCCATACATCGACACCAAATGATGGTTTGGGGGTACATATGATTAACTTGAATGCAAGTTCTACATGGTATAACCATTGCTATACAATTAGAAGATTTATATAGCTTCTAAAAGGAGGAAAGGAATAAGGAATGAGAAAAAAATCAAACTTTATTAAATGGCTATTAGTGGGAAGCTGCACAATGGTTGTGGCACTTAGCGGTTCTCACACAGTCAATGCAGAAAATGATTTTGCGGAAAATGAACGTGCCTACATGGAGAAATGTTCATCGAATACACTCTCACGAAATGAGATTGCTGTATGTGAAGAATTTAATAGCTATTTGAAAGATAAAACAGCGAATATTCAAAATAATATTGATGCATTGGAATCAGATTTAACCACTACAAAAGAAAAGATCAATGCAGTGCATGTGACGATTGATTCATTTAATGATCAGATTGCTTCACAGCAGGCAGAGATTGATTATATTTTAGCGAATATAAAAAATAAAGAAGAGGATATTGCTTATCGTGAAGGATTGTTAAGAGAACGTCTATATGCGATGCAGACCTATTCAAACTCAAACCAATTTTTAAGCTTTATTTTAGGAGCAAGTGATTTTTCTGATTTATTCTCTCGTATTGAGGGGATTAATGAATTAACGGCGAACGATAAGCAGTTAATCGAACAGTTAAATCAAGATAAAAAAGATTTAGAAGAACAAAAAGTTTGGGCAGAAGATGCCAAAGCAACTTTAGAAAGCTTAAAAGCAGAACAGGTTGCAAAAGAGAATGAGTATACGGATTTGGTGAATCAGTATGCGGCTCAATTAGACAGTCAACAAAAAGAAAAGGCTGAAGCAGATGAATTTAATGCCGCATTAGATGCTGCATTGAATGAGAGCCGTATCTCTTTGGAACAGCAGGAATGGATCAATAACGGCGGAGCGAGTGCCGGAGGCGGGGCGGAAGCTACAGGAGATGCAGCCGCGGTCGTTGCTTGGGCAACCAGCAAGATCGGCTTGCCTTATATTTGGGGCGGAAGCGGACCCAACGGTTATGACTGCTCAGGATTGACCTCACAAGCTTATTTACAAGCTGCCGGAATCTGGATTGGACGCACTACATGGGATCAAATTAAACAAGGAACAGAGGTAGGTTGGGGAAATTTCCAACCGGGAGATTTGATTTTCTTTAGTACGGATGGTTATTGCAGTCATGTGGGGATGTATGTCGGAAACGGAATTATGGTCCATGCACCGCAGCCGGGAAGTACAGTGATGTACTCGAATGTCAATATTGCGTATTGGCAAAACACATTCTGCGGAGCGAGAAGATATTTATAAGGTGGAACAAATGTTCTGCCTTTTTTTGTTGGAAAGTCTAATTTTTACCAAATTATGGGAATAAAAGATACGGTTCGACAAGGTTAGAAATGCTTTAATAAAAGTAGAAACAAAATGTAAACAAAAAGTACATTTTAATAATATATTCAGCATTTTTGTGGTAGAATATCCTTATTGAGGTGATTGGATGAACTTGAATGAAGAACCAAAAAAGAAGGCGAAAATAAGAATTAATCCCGGAGCGATGATTATTGCGATGATCTTATGTTTAGGCGGTGGCTATTGGCTGGGAAAAGAGAACGGTAAACAAAATGAGACGGCGTTAGGACAGAGCTCATTAGGAAAAATAGAAGAAGTCTACAATATCTTGAAAAATGATTGGCTGAATGTATCCGATGATATCAATTTAGATGATGTATTAGCCAAAGCCATGGTAGAAGCAGTAAATGATCCTTATAACAGCTGTTTTACCCCAGAAGAATTGACTCAGTTTGAAAATACCATCAATAAAAATTATGAAGGTATCGGGGTAGCATTTAATACGGCAGCCGGGGTTCCGGTTATTACGCAAGTCTACGTAGGCTCATCAGCAGAAACCGCTGGATTAAAGATGGGGGACATCTTACTTGAAGCAGATCATCAGGATTTGTCTAGTTTAACCAGCACCGAGATTGCTCAGTTGATTAAGGGGAACAGCGGAACGACAGTGCTGTTGAAAGTGAAACGTGATCAAGAAGAATTTGAAGTAACATTAAAAAGAGCACCGGTAGATTACTCTGCAATCTATGAAATCAAAGAGGCAAACGGTAAGAAATTTGGACTGATCCATTTAAGTTCATTTGGAACCACCACAGATAAAGAAGTCGCAAAAGCATTAGCTTATTTTAAAACAGAAAATATCGAGACAATCGTTATCGATTTACGTAATAATACGGGGGGATACCTGCAATCCGCAAAAGGAATTCTCGATTTGTTTTTAAGTAAGGGACAAACAGAATTCAGTACAGAAGATAAAAACGGCAAACAAGTCATTTATCAGTCTGAAAATAATGACCCTTATAAGTTTGTGAACGGATATATTTTAGTGAATGAAAATACAGCATCGGCTTCGGAAGTTGTTGCCGGAAGTTTGCAGGAACTTTTAGGGTATCAGTTAATTGGTACGAAAACTTATGGCAAAGGCGTTGTTCAGACTCAAGTAACCCTTAGTGATTTAAGTGTAGTCAAATACACCTCTTCAAGATGGATGCTTCCAAGCGGAAAAAATATTAATGAAGTAGGTTTGAGCGCGGACATTGAAGTAAACAATATAGATGCCAGTCATCTGTATGATTTCGAGGTGACGGACCCATTAAAAACAGATATGGTCGATTTACGTGTCCAACAAATGCAGATGATGCTGAAACTATTAGGGTATCATTTAGATCGTGAAGATGGTTATTTCAATGAATCGACAAAAGAGGCATTAATCGAGTTTGAAAAGAACCACGGATTAGAAGTTAACGGAGAATTATCCGATGATGACCGTGTGATTTTGATAAAAGAAGTAATTTTATATATAAATGATGAAAATAATGATCAGCAATACCAAAAACTACTAACGCTGATTAAGTAAGGAGGGAGTCTATGCCAAAATTTGAATTAGTGTCTTCATATAAGCCAACCGGAGATCAGCCTAAGGCAATCAATGAACTGGTAGAAGGAATCGAAAACGGTAAAAAAGTCCAAGTCCTTTTAGGAGGAACCGGGACAGGAAAAACATTTACGGTTTCCAATGTCATCGCAAAAGTGAATAAGCCAACGTTGATATTAGCTCATAATAAGACTTTGGCTGGGCAGTTATATTCTGAATTTAAAGAATTCTTCCCTAATAATCGTGTGGAATATTTTGTATCAAACTTCGACTTTTACCAACCCGAAGCGTATATTCCTAAAAGTGATACGTATATCGATAAAACATCAGTTACCAATTATGAAATTGAAATGCTGCGTTCTTCCGCTATGAACTCGTTATTAGAACGTGAAGATACGATTGTTGTGGCATCGGTGGCTTCTATTTATGGATTAGGAAATCCAAATCAATATCGAGAAATGATTTTTAGTGTGCGTGTCGGACAAATCATTGACCGTAAGGAACTGTTAACCTATTTAGTGGATCGCCAATATGTTCGCAACGATATTGAACAAACTCGCGGAACATTCAGAGTACGTGGCGATGTCGTGGAAATCATGCCGGGACATACGGAAAACTGGATTATCCGTATTGAACTTTTCGGAGATGAAGTAGAGCGAATCTGTGAAGTTGAACCCTTAACCGGAAATGTTTTAAACGCCTTTAATCATTATACAATTTATCCTGCTTATGATTACGTTACCACTAAGGAGCAAATGAATCGAGCAGTCAATGGCATCAGTGAGGAATTAGAAATTCGTTTAAAAGAATTACAGGAAGATAATAAACTTTTAGAGCATCAGCGTTTGGAGCAGCGTACACGCCATGACATTGAAATGTTACGAGAAGTCGGCATCTGTTCCGGAATCGAGAACTATTCACGTCATATTGATGGTCGTCAGGCAGGACAACGTCCTTATACATTGATTGATTATTTCCCTAAAGATTTCTTATTAGTGGTGGATGAATCCCATGTGATGCTGCCGCAGATCCGAGGTATGTTTAATGGTGACCGTTCACGTAAAAACGTATTAGTCGATTATGGTTTCCGTTTGCCAAGTGCTTTGGATAACCGTCCTTTGCGTTTTGAAGAATTTGAAACGTTGATTAATCAGGCCATTTATGTTTCAGCAACACCGGGAGACTATGAACTAGAAAAAGTAAACAATCATTACGTGGAACAGATTATTCGCCCTACCGGTTTATTAGATCCGATTATCGAAGTCAGACCGATTGCCAATCAGATTGATGATATCATCGGAGAGATTAATGAGCGTATTAAGCGCAATGAACGTGTATTAATCACGACACTAACAAAACGTATGGCAGAAGATTTGACCGATTATTTAAAAGAGGTCGGATTAAAAGTGTCGTATCTTCATTCAGAAACTAAAACATTGGAAAGAACGGAAATCCTACGTGATCTGCGTTTAGGGAAATATGATGTCTTAATTGGGATCAACCTTTTAAGAGAAGGGTTAGATTTACCGGAAGTATCATTAGTCTGTATTTTAGATGCAGATAAAGAAGGGTTCTTAAGAAGTCATCGTTCATTGATCCAAACAATCGGACGTGCAGCCCGTAATGCTTCGGGGCGTGTTATCATGTATGCTGATCGTATCACGGATTCAATGGATTCAGCCATCAAAGAAACAAACCGCCGTCGTGAAATTCAAGAAGCCTATAATAAAGAACATAACATTACCCCTAAAACGATTATCAAAGACATTCGTGATGCGATTCACGGATTGGAAAATACAGTGGATTCTGCTGCTGACTTGTTGAAGAAGGGGAAGAAAGCACCAAAGAAAGCAAAAGAAGAACTAATCAAAGATATCGAAGCACAGATGAAAGCAGCGGCCAAAGTCTTAGACTTTGAAAAAGCAATGGAACTGCGAGATATCCTTATTGAGTTAAAAGGTGAGAAATAATGGAATTTTTCAGTCACTTCTCGCCCGAAGTCAAAGCAGTTTTTGATGCCATTAGACAAGCAGGCGGAGACGCTTATGTCGTTGGCGGTTATGTACGTGATGAATGGCTGAAGTTAAAAGGAAATAAAGATATTGATGTTGAGGTTTATGGATTAGAGCCTCAACATCTTCATATTGTATTAAAACAGTTTGGAAAAACAGAGAAGATTGGCAGAAGCTTTAGCGTTTTCAAGCTAGGATGCCTCCCTAATTTTGATTTTGCCTTAGCGAGAAAAGAAACAAAGACAGGTGATGGTCATCGAGATTTTTCGATGGAATATTTGACGGAAAGAAACTTTAAAGAAGCCTGTAAACGCCGAGATTTAACGATCAATAGTATATTATTAGATCCTTACAGTGGTGAGCTGATTGACCCTAATGGGGGAATACAGGATTTAGAGAATAAAGTGATTCGTTTCATTGATGAAAAAACGTTTAAAGAAGATCCTCTTAGAGTGCTAAGAGTAGCGAGAATGCAGGCAAAATTACCGGATTTTCATATTGATCCTGATACAAAACAAGTATGTGCAGTAATGAAAGATCAGTTGGTTCATCTAAGTACCAAAAGGATATTTCAAGAATACTCAAAGCTGTTGTTAAGTGTACAGCCATCACTGGGGCTCTCTTTCTTATTTGAAATCAAAGCGTTGATAAAACCGCTTCCTTTATTGGCTAAAACCATACAGAGGGCAGATTTTCATCCCGAAGGCAATGTGTGGAATCATACCTTGTTAGTGGTGGATTTAGCGGCATTGTGTAAAGATAAAACTGTGAATCCGTTAGGTTTTATGTGGTCGGCTTTACTTCATGATATCGGGAAGCCATCTGTTACCACCGCTCAAGGTAAAGCTCCTAATCATGATTTAATAGGAGAACCGCTTGCCTATCAATTTATGTATTCATTATCTTGCAATAAGGAATTATCGACTTATGTATCATTAATGGTACGATGTCATATGGTGTTGATGAATGCCTCCAGACAGGGAATGAAATCTTATCCTTATCTTAAAGTTTTGAAAAGATTAGAGGGAAGGGTTCATATAGATGATTTGGCACTCCTATGCATTTGTGATAAAATGGGAAGGGCTAGAATTGATCGCCAATCGATTGAAAATTTTAATGCTTATATCGATAAAATGAAGAAAAATTATGGTATGATAGCTTTGCCTCCACTGATATGTGGACAAGATTTAAAAGCTTTAGGCTATTTGCCCGGACCGGCATTTTCAACGATATTGGAAGATGCTTATGATCAACAGTTGTCCGGAAATGATAAGCAGCAATTAATTAACTATATTTTAAGCAAATATGAGAGGTGAAAATATGGAACACGATAAAATTATTATAAAAGGAGCACGTGAGAATAACTTAAAAAATATTGATATTGAGATTCCACGTAATGAACTTGTCATCATGACCGGACTTTCCGGATCGGGAAAGACATCTTTAGCATTCGACACGATCTATGCTGAAGGTCAGCGCCGTTATGTGGAATCATTGAGTGCGTATGCGCGTCAGTTCTTAGGGAATGCCGATAAACCGGATGTTGACAGCATTGAAGGATTATCACCAGCCATTGCAATCGATCAGAAAACAACCAGTCACAATCCTCGTTCTACTGTTGGAACGGTTACTGAAATTTATGACTATTTAAGGTTGCTTTATGCAAGAATCGGGGTTGCCTATTGTCCGGAACATAATATTCCTATCCAGTCTCAAACTGTGAAGCAGATGATCGATACAGTAGATTGTTTTGAAGATGGTTCAAGACTGCAAGTATTGTCACCGATCATGAAAAATAAGAAAGGAACACATAAAGATCTTTTTGATAAACTTCGCAAAGAAGGTTATGTGCGTATCCGTGTTGATGGTGAAACGCGTTTATTAGAAGAGGAAATTGATTTAGATAAAAATAAGCGCCACAATATCGAAGTCATTATTGACCGTATTGTAAAACGTGAAGATTATCGTTCAAGACTGGCAGATTCACTGGAAACGGCTTTGAAATTGAGCGAAGGGGAAGCCATCGTTCAAAACTTAACGACGGAAACAGAACATCTGTTCTCAGAAAATCATGCCTGTCCGATCTGTGGCTTTTCCGTACCTAAATTAGAACCACGTCTGTTTTCGTTCAACTCTCCTTTAGGGGCATGCCCTGACTGTAAAGGATTAGGATTTAAAAATGAAGTAGATGTTGATTTGATTATACCGGATCGTGAATTATCTATCAATCAAGGGGGAATTCGTTATTTTAAAACGGCGATCGGAACTGATCGTATTGAATGGCAGCGCTTCTTGATTTTATGTAATAAATATCATATTGATTTAGATAAGCCATTAAAGAAATTTACTAAAAAAGAAATGGATATTATCATGATTGGTTCTACCGAACCCATTACTTATACGATTACTTCCAGTTCAGGAAATGTCAGTAAGACAACAAAATACATAGAAGGAGTCAAAACGTTGATTCAGCGTCGTTTTGAGGAAACAACTTCTTCATGGTCAAAAGAATACTATGAATCTTTTACCGCTGAACATACATGTCCGACCTGTCATGGAAAACGTTTGACAGATGAAGTGTTAAGTGTTCGTGTTGGTGGATTAAACATCGCACAGCTGACAGATTTATCCATTAAAGAAGCATTGCGTTTCTTCAATGAACTCCAATTGACGA
This sequence comes from Beduini massiliensis, assembly GCF_000829905.1. Taxonomy (GTDB): domain Bacteria; phylum Bacillota_I; class Bacilli_A; order Erysipelotrichales; family Coprobacillaceae; genus Beduini; species Beduini massiliensis. The sequence continues at coordinate 25,192 of NZ_CDPP01000002.1, read as the reverse complement.
CGACCGAAGCGGTTATCGCAGAACTGATTCTAAAAGAGATTAAAGATCGTTTAGGATTCTTATTTGATGTCGGGTTGGGGTATCTTTGCCTGTCACGTATGGCAGCCGGATTGTCTGGGGGAGAAGCACAGCGTATTCGTTTGGCAACCCAGATAGGTTCACGTTTAACCGGGGTTCTCTATGTCTTAGATGAACCGTCTATTGGGCTGCATCAGCGTGATAATGATAAACTGATTAATACCTTGCATCAGATTCGTGACTTGGGAAACAGTGTCATCGTTGTTGAACATGATGAAGATACGATGCGTGCCTCAGATTATATTATTGATATCGGACCGGGTGCCGGAATTCATGGTGGAGAAGTGATTGCCGCCGGAACACCGGAAGAGATCATGAAAGATGAAAATTCGATCACAGGAAAATACTTGTCCCATCGATTAAGCATACCGGTACCTAAAAAACGTCGCAAAGGCAATGGAAAGTTTATTGAAATCAAAGGGGCTGAAGAAAACAACCTCAAGAAACTTAATGTAAAATTTCCATTAGGAACGTATACCGTTGTCACCGGGGTATCCGGATCAGGAAAGTCTTCCTTAGTAAATGAAATCTTATGCAAAGGAATTCAAGCTTCGGTCAATCGTACGAAGATCAAACCAGGGAAACATAAATCGATTCTCGGTTTAGAGCATGTGGATAAAGTCATTGATGTGTCCCAAGACCCGATTGGTCGTACACCGCGTTCAAATCCGGCGACTTATACCGGTGTATTCGATGATATTCGTGATTTGTTTGCGAAAACAACTGACGCTAAACTAAAAGGTTATGATAAAGGCCGTTTCTCATTCAATGTCAAAGGAGGTCGTTGTGAAGCCTGTCAAGGAGATGGGGTACGTCGTATTTCGATGCATTTCCTGCCGGATGTTTATGTTCCTTGTGAAGAATGTGAAGGAAAACGCTATAATCGTGAAACATTAGAAGTCATGTACCGTGGGAAAAATATTTATGATGTTTTAGAAATGACAGTAGAAGATGCCTGTGAATTCTTCGCTAATCTGCCTAAGATTGCGAATAAAATGATAACGTTAAGAGATGTTGGCTTAGGTTATATCAAACTAGGACAGAGTGCAACGACGTTATCAGGAGGAGAAGCACAGCGCGTGAAGCTTGCAAGCGAACTGCAAAAAAGAGCGACAGGGAAAACAGTCTATATCCTTGATGAACCGTCAACAGGACTGCACTCTCATGACGTTGCCCGTTTGATTGAAGTCCTGCAAAGCATTGTCGATAATGGGGATACGGTTGTGATTATTGAACATAATTTAGATATGATCAAAGTAGCTGATCATATTATTGACTTGGGACCAGAAGGCGGAGATGAAGGCGGAACCATCGTCGTCACAGGAACCCCTGAAAAAGTAGCGAAATGCAAAGACAGCTACACCGGTCAATTTCTACAGCATGTGTTAAATGAAAATAGATCTTGATGCATTAAATCCTAAAAAGATGATGAAACGTCTGGTTTCCGTCTTTTTAGGTTTATTGATATTAGGCTTCTTTGAGTTCGCCGCCTCTTTAAAAATGCAGGAAATGCTGTTGGTAAGCCTTCTTTATATGACTGGCTACACGGTGTTTGAATTCTTTTATTTGTTTTTGATTCTTCATCATTTTAAAAATAAACAAATGACGCTGAATTGGATAATTTTATTAAAAACGATACATTATTTTATAAGTTGGTTTCTTTTGTTGCTAAATTCCTTTATACTAAAGGGAGGAAGTTATATGACTTTATCAGGAACATTACTATTATTTGTAATAGTGGAAATACTGTATATGATCACAACGTATCGTAAGGAGGACCCATCATGTCAAAAAAATCAGTATTAGTGAAAGTATTAACCGAACATTATCCAAGTCTTATCCAAGCAACCGGAGACGAATCTTCATTAGATCGTGAGATTCTGGTTCCGGAAATCAATCGTCCCGGTTTTGAATTAGCCGGCTTTTTCCAGCATAGTGATTTCCGTCGTGTCGTGGTATTCGGTGAAAAGGAAATGGCATTCATTGACCAAATGACACAAGAGGAACAAGTGACCCGTTTTGAACGCTTAACCGATGATTTAACACCGGTAATCGTGATTGCCAAAAACTATCAGTGTCCCCCTATATTAAAAGAGATTGCTGATAAGAAGAATTTTCCGATCATGTTGACCGCCCAAACAACCGGACGTTTTTCGGTGGAGTTATCTGCTTTCCTTGATGAAAAGCTGGCACCGGAAACACTGATGCATGGAGTATTCTTGAATATCTATGGAAAAGGTGTCATCATCAAAGGCGACAGTGGAATCGGAAAAAGTGAAATTGCTTTGGAATTAGTTAAAAGAGGGCATCTGCTTGTAGCCGATGATGCGGTTGAGCTTTATCAGATTGGTCAGCAAATTATTGGAAAATCGCCGACGGTATTGCAAAACTTATTGGAAATTCGTGGAATCGGTGTCATTGACGTTGTTAAAATGTTTGGCGTTGGTGCTGTTTTGGAAAAAGACCAAGTTGATATGATTATCCAATTAGAACGTTGGGTACCAAGCAAGGAATATACCAGAATCGGAATAGAAGATAAACAAGTGGTTGAAGATATTTTAGGAGTAGAAGTAGATAAATTAGTTGTTCCGGTAACTGGCGGACGTAATATGTCCGTTGTTATTGAAGCGGCGGTCATGAATAAACGTCTAAAAGAATTAGGTTATGACAGTTCAAAAGAGTTTGTCGATCGTATTTTAGCTAATATTGAAAATGGGAAAGGAAGTCAAAACTAATGGCTCTTTTTCCCAGCAGGACAATTTTCTTACAGCTGGGACCACTGAATATTACATGGTATGCTGTTTGTATTATGTCCGGTGCTTTCATTGCTTATTTATTTTCTAAAAAAAGAATGAGTGATCGTGGCTACAGTGATTTTCCTTTTTCTGACTTCTTAATCAATGTCTTAATCATCGGTATTATTGGGGCAAGAATTTGGTATGTTATTTTCACTTTTAGTGAAAGATATATCAGCAATCCAATTGATATTTTCAAGATTTATGAGGGAGGACTGGCGATTCAAGGCGGGGTGATTGCGGTATTGCCTTATGCAGTCCACTTCATGAAAAAACATAATGTTGATATACTAAAGGCAGGAGATGCCATTATGCCGACTGTATTAATTGCTCAGGCGTTGGGTCGCTGGGGTAATTTTGTGAATCAGGAAGCATTTGGACAAATCATCACAGAAGCACATATCGATGCACTTCATTTGCCTGAATTTATAAAAAGTGGTATGTATATAAATGGATACTATAGACAGCCAACGTTCCTTTATGAATCGGTATTAAATATTTTAGGATTTATTTTGATCGCCTATGTCATCAGCCGTTTTCTTAAAAAAGATGGATGCCAGTTTGCTCTTTACTTTGTATGGTATGGTATTACCCGTTTTATCGTTGAAGCATTCAGAAGTGATTCTTTGATGTTAGGATCTATTAAAATGGCGCAGTTGACTTCGGTTGTCTTTGTTATCGTTGGTGTTATTGCGATTATCTATTTATATATGCGAAAGAATAAAGAATCCGTTTAGAAAAGGAGAATACTATGTACGATTTAATTATTATCGGTGCAGGTCCGGCAGGTATGAGTGCTGCCGTATACGCATCACGTTCCGGCTTGAATACATTGATTTTAGATGGCGGAGCTCCTGGAGGGAAATTAAACCTAACAGCCGAAATTGAAAATTATCCCGGAAAACAAATTGTTGCCGGACCGGAACTTGCTTATGATATGTTTGAACACGCCACTCGTTTTGGTGCGGTTTACGAATATGGAATGGTAAAAGAGATCAAAGATTTAGGAGAACATAAAGAAGTCATCACTGAAGAAAACACTTATGAAACGAAAGCGGTGCTGATTGCAACAGGAACGAAGGAAAGAAAAATCGGTATTCCTAATGAGGAAGAAATGACAGGACGTGGTGTATCTTACTGTGCCGTTTGTGATGGAGCATTCTTTGGCGGTGAAGAAGTGGCTGTCATTGGCGGTGGAAATTCAGCTTTGGAAGAAGCCATGTATTTAACGAAATTTGCAAGCAAAGTACACTTGATCGTTCGTCGTGATGTCTTTAGAGCAGATAAAATCGTTCAGGATAAATTAAATGAAAATGATAAGATCGAAATTCACTTTTTAAAGAAACCGGTAGAAATTGAAGTTGATCAGGAAAATAATAAAGTCAGCGGCTTAGTGTTAGAAGACAGCCAAAGCAAAGAACGCAGTACTTTAAAAGTAACCGGAATTTTCCCTTTTGTCGGAGCAGATCCCGTTACTGAATTTGCAAAAGGATTAGATATCTTAGACGAACGTGGCTATGTCATTACAAACGAAGATATGGCGACGCAATGTCCGGGTATTTATGCGGCCGGTGATGTCCGCAAGAAGTTCCTTCGTCAAGTTGTTACTGCAACAAATGATGGTGCCATTGCCGCGCAGGCAATTAATCGTGACATGTTTGAATAGAGGAGAAATCCTCTTTTTTTATGATGAAGATTTACTTGTCTTAAAGATAGCTTTATAATGGGGTTAGGGAAGGGAGAACCATTATGGGAACGATTTGGATTTTCTTAACGTGTTTTGTGATTCCGTTTGGCTTGTTAAGCCTGCTCGCTAAAAAGAATAAACGCTGTTTGTTAACCTTTGGTATTGGTGGGCTGACGTTTTTTGTTTCTCAGGTACTATTGCGTATTCCATTGCTTACGTGGTGGCAAAGTCAGGCATCTGCCCAAGTATGGATCATCAACAATACTTATGCTTATGTTTGGCTGACATGCTTTTCTGCGGGACTATTTGAAGAAACCGGAAGACTAGTGAGTTTTAAACTTTTAAAAAAAACGAATACCTTTTATGAAGCCGTTGCTTTTGGTTTAGGGCATGGTGGGATTGAAGCCATTTTGCTTGTCGGGATTCCAGCATTATCAGCGGCACTTCCATTGGCAAATGCTTTACCTATCGGGAGTGAGCGTATTGCCGCGATTTTAGTACATGTCACTTTATCGATCATCATTTTTATTGGGGTCAAGAAAGGGCATCCCCTCTTATATTGGGCTTTGGCAATCCTGCTGCATGGGATGTTCAATCTGATTCCGATAACGATCACTTATTTGGGAGGATCGTTATTTATAAGTGAATGTGCTCTTTTTATTGTGGCGATAGGGATGTTTGTAGGGTGTTACTTTTTGATGATGAAGGAGCGTATCGAAGATGAAAAAGTATCTTAAATGGTTAGTGATCGGATGTTGTATTGTGGCATTATTAGGATGTCAAAAAAGCAATGTGTCAAAAGAAAGACAGGAAAGTGTTAAGGGATTAGCCAATGAAGTCATTGATTTATTGAATGCTGAAGATTATGCTGCCATTCAAGATATGTCCGATGCAAAGATGAAAGAAATCAATATTGAGCAGGCAATCAAAGAAACATGGGGACCGGCTTTAGAGCAATTAGGTGCCTTTGAAGACTATGGAACTTACAGTTTTGCTTCAAAAGATGAAAATGTAACGGTTGTGGTTATTTCCAAGTATGAGAATAAAAAGGTTCAGTTTACGATTACTTTCAATAATGAGGATGAATTGACAGGACTTTATTTTAAATAACAAAATCAAGGGAAAATCTCCCTTGATTTTTTCTAAATAAATAACTTTTAAAGCGTGAGCTATGGGCGTAACAAGCAAAATAGTATATAATACACATATGAGGTGATACTATGGATAGAATACAGTTAGTAATGGTAACCGGATTATCCGGAGCAGGTAAGACAAGCTGCATGGCAGTGTTTGAAAATTTAGAATTTCAATGTATCGATAATGCTCCTATTGAACTTTTGGAGCAGTTTGCGAATTTATTAAAAACATCAAAAGAATATACAAAAGTGGCGTATGCCGTTAAATTAAAGGACGCTTTGCAGGCGGCACGTATCTTATCCAACTTAGATTGGATTGATTTATCCATTCTATTCCTTGATGCGAATGATGATGTCTTACTGAAACGCTATAAACAATCTCGACGTTCTCATCCATTGTTGATCAGTGAAAGAGCCGCTTCATTACAAGAAGCCATTGAATTTGAGCGTGAACTCGCAAAGCCGGTTCTGCGGATTTCCAATAAAGTGATCGATACCAGTATGATGAAAACCAATAAGCTTCAGCAGTTAATTGAAGATTATTATCTGCATAGTGAAACCGATCCGTTTCGAATCAGCTTCATTTCTTTTGGTTACAAGCATGGAATTCCCAAAGATTTAGATCTTATGTTTGATGTTCGTTTCTTGCCTAATCCATTTTATGTTGATGAATTAAGAGAACAGACCGGTAATGATAAAGCGGTTTATGACTATGTGATGGAAAAGCCGGAAACACAGGAATTTGTTGAAGTTTTAACGCCTACCTTGGATTATTTGTTTAAAAACTTCGAACAGGAAGGAAGAATGCATTTAGTCGTTGGCATTGGCTGTACCGGTGGACAACATCGTTCCGTCACTTTAACAAACTATTTTGCTGACCATTATGCAAAGATTTATCAGGTTCATCGCTTGCATCGTGATGCAGATCATTAAGGGAGGGATTGGATGATATCTTTTTCAAGAACAGTAAAAGAAGAAATTGTATTCAATGAATTTGAACCCTGTTGTGGAAAAGCAATTTTGGCGGCATTAATTAAAATTAACGGCACTTTATCATTGTCCAATTTGGGATTAACGATTGATATTCGTACAGAAAATGCTAAGATTGCTTCAAAAATTCATAAGCTGTTAAAGGAAATATATAATCCTCAGATCGAATTTAAAGTACTGAGAAAAATGAAATTAAAAAAGAATAATATTTATGTCGTAAAAGTAAGTAAGGCTAAAGAAATTCTGGATGACCTAGGGCTTTATGCAGGGTTTGGATTAACCGATGTTCCACAAGGATCGATTACTTCCAAGCAATGCTGTAAACGTGCCTTTTTAGCCGGTGCTTTCTTGGCAACCGGCAGTGTGAATCATCCTTCCACAGCGAATTATCACTTAGAGATTTCAGTGACAAATGAAGAACTGGCAATGTTTATTCAGTATTTGATGAATCAGTTTGAATTGAATGCCAAGGTCATTACACGCCGCAGCCGTCATATTATTTATTTGAAATCGGCGGAAAAAATAGGTGACTTTTTAGGCTTAGTAGGAGCATCTTCTTCCTATATGTCTTATGAGAGTATTCGTATTGACCGTGATTTCATCAACAATATCAATCGTTTGGAAAATTGTGAGATTGCTAATGAAATGAAAACGATGAATGCGGCTAATCAGCAGATTCAGGATATTCAAACGATCGAAGAAATGATGGGATTGGCATTACTTGATGAAAAGACCAGACAAATTGCAGAAGTACGTTTAGAAAACCCCGACGTCAGCCTAAATGAATTGGCAAGCTTATATGAAGAAAAGACCGGTTTAAAGATTTCTAAATCAGGCTTGCATCACCGATTCAAGAAAATCAGTGAAGAGGCAGCTAAATTGAGAGCGATTCATACATAATGGAAACGATTGAGACATTGTTTGGCAATCGTTTAAGAGAATTACGCAATAGGCGTAACTGGTCGCAGGAAGAATTGGCCTTTCGCTGTAATGTATCAAAGAACTATATTTCTGATGTTGAAAGAGGAAAACGAAATGTTTCTTTACGAGCTATAGAAAAGATTGCCAGAGGATTGGAAGTTGAGATTTATGAACTATTTTATCGTAGTTCACAATAAGTTCAATTAGCCGTGTTAGACTTGCCCAAAAGGATGTGAAAGTATGCATAATTATCTATATATCGCTGTCATCGTCATCGTACTTATTATAATTTTTAGTTTTTTAATTCAGTTTGCATGGATTCCGATCTTGCTGTATTTATTATATTGGATCTATAAAAATATAAAATATAAGCTTCATGGATCAGATGAACGAGAATCTTATTCAAATCGAACTCAGTATTATGATTCATACGATCAGGAAGATTATAGCAGCAGTTATACGAATCAGTCTTCATCACGTTCCAATGGAGCGATTGATGCAGATTATAAAGTGGTAGATGAAGAGGAAACAACACAACGTCACTAGACATTGGAAAGAACAATGAGGAATAGATATGAAAAAACGAAAGATATTCATGTCATGTTTTGTTTGTTTGCTTTTAGGTGGGTGTGCCAATCAGAAGGAACAGCCCTTATTAAAAGTGAAGCAGGATGAATTTATCGTAGAATATGGTGAAACGGTCGATTTGGAAGCCGAGCATTATTTAGACTTAACCAAGTTGGATGACAAACAAAAAAATGAAGTATTATCGAATAGTACGTTATCCGTCGGTATGACTCAACAAGATATGATAACAAAAAATGATCAAACGTATACGAAAGTCGGAACTTATGGTGCCTTAATCACGTATCAGGAAGAAGCTTTGAATTTTAAGATTACGATTAAAGATACAACTGCTCCGCAAATAGAAGGACCGGATGAAGTCACTGTGAATTTAGGGGAGAGTGCTGATTTTGACAGTTTATTTAGTGCTGTGGATCTAAGTGAATGCCTGCCACTGGAGTTTGATCTTGCTCAGGTCGATACGAATCTTGAGGGTGACTATACAATGAATGTTGCGGCACAAGATGTCTATGAGAATAAACAAAGTAAGTCCGTAACGGTTCATGTTGTAAAAAAGGAAGAGGAAACACCTCCGCCACCGAGCAATGAGCCAACATATCCGTCTGAAACTACACCGCCTGTCCAAGAACCAACGGAAACTAAGGTCACGAAACTGAATGTTCCCTACTATAACCAAATGGATGTTGGAGCGGTTATGGGATGTGAAGCCACATCGTTATATATGGGACTGAAGTTTAAAGGGTATATACCTTTAGATTTAAAGAGTTTTGTTGCTAATTTGCCTAGATCTGAAGATCCGCTCAGCGGATTTAGCGGAGATCCGTTTGTATTAGATGAAAGTGCAGATGCCTATCAGGGAATCTTCCCGACACCGTTGGCAGCATATGGAAATCAGTATGGACCTTGTAAGAATATCAGCGGTTCTTCAATAGATGCTATTATTGAGGAAGTGAAAAAGGGCAATCCGGTTGTCGCTTATGTTACTTTGGACTTTGCTAAACCGATCGTGAAAGAATATTCATTTGGCAGTGCTGTTGATAACGGACATGTCGTATTGGTAGTCGGATATGATTTAGATCAAAGTATCTTATTTATTCAAGATCCTTATCGCCGTGATTTAAAAGAAGTTTCAATAGAGTCATTTAAGAATGCCTATTCCCCATTAAAATATGCTGTTTCAATACAATAATACAGACAGGGAAACCTGTCTTTTTTTATTTCTTGTTATTATGTAAATATAGAGTGGAAACCTTTTCATTTTTTGTAAATTCATGTATAATGTCACTGAAAGAGGTGGGATAGGTGAAAGGATTATATTATCGGCTCATTATCTATTTAGATACGGCGGACGAAAGTGATACAAACTATAATATCGCATGGTATATGGTGCATAATTTAGAAAAATTGTCAACGATCGGTATCAGTGATTTAGCCAAAGAATGTTATGTTTCACCGGCGACTATCTCTCGTTTTTGCAGAACGCTGGGGTATGATAATTTTGCACATCTAAAACAGGACTGTTCGTATATTAAACAATTGAAACAACGTTCACAGGAAATTACCAAAATTGCTGTAGATTCTATGAAAAGAACACCGATCAAAGCATCGGGGGACTACATTGAACAGATTATCCTTTCTTTGCAGGATATGCAGAAAGAATTGGATTGGAAAGCGATTGACAATGTTCTGCGCTATATCAAAGAAGGAAAAAAAGTTGTTTTTTTCGGTTCACAATTTTCGCATAGTGCCGCCTTGCATCTTCAGGCAGATTTATTAATGCTAGGTAAATTCACTATCGCTTATATTGATTATGAAAAACAAATTGAAAGTGCAAAGCATTTAGACAGTGATTCTGTAGCCATTATTATTACGGTAAATGGAAACTTTGTTAAAACCGGATCAAAGGCATTTCACTATATTAAAAAATCAAAATGCAAGGTAGCAGTCATTACTCAGCAAGCAGATCTGGAAATTGCAGAATTTGCTGATGAAGTAATTCAATTAGGAGATCCACAATATGGTCATGTGGGGAAACATACATTACTGACATTGATGGAATTGATGTCATCCCGCTATCATGCTTTATTTGTACACAATAAATAGAAGATGACTCATCTTCTTTTTTTAAGGGGGTTCATTCATGAGAGAGATAAAAACAGAAGTGATTACAAAGGCAATAAGAGACTTATGTATTGAAGCAAACTGTCAACTGCCGGATGATATCAGTCAAGTGTTTGACAAGATGCTTTTGGAAGAAACATTTCCTATCGCCAAAGATACATTGAAAATACTATCAGAAAATGCAAGATTGGCAAAAGAGAATCATTCACCGATCTGTCAAGATACCGGGATGGCGTGTGTCTTTATGACAATAGGTCAGGATGTTCATATTATCGGAGGCAGTTTGGAAGAAGCTATTCACGAAGGGGTACGCCAAGGTTATGATGAGGGCTATTTAAGAAAAAGCGTGGTCAGTGAGCCGATGTTTGATCGTGTGAACACAAAAGATAATACCCCTGCTCTTATTTATTATGATATTGTAGAAGGGGATCGATTGGATATTACCGTTGCCCCTAAGGGATTCGGTTCAGAAAATATGTGTCAGATCAAAATGTTAAAACCAAGCGATGGGGTAGAGGGTGTAAAAGAGTTCGTCTTAAAGGTAATTCGAGATGCAGGCCCCAATGCTTGTCCGCCGATGGTAATCGGAGTAGGAATCGGGGGTTCTTTTGATAAGGTAGCATTGCTTTCTAAAAAAGCGATGCTTCGATCAGTGGGGTCACATCATACAGATGCACGCTATCAGGCATTAGAAAAGGAATTGTTGGAAATGGTCAATGCAACGGGGATTGGACCTGCCGGATATGGTGGGAAAACAACGGCTTTATCCCTTAATATTGAAACTTATCCGACTCATATTGCAGGAATGCCGGTTGCTGTCAGCATTTGCTGTCATGTTGCCAGACATAAGGGGGTATCTCTATGATACGTTTAACAACACCTTTAACAATAGATAAAGTGAAAGCATTAAAAGCGGGAGATCAAGTGTTGTTGTCAGGAACAATTTATACCGGGCGTGATGCGGCGCACAAACGCTTAGTTGAATTGGTCAAACAAGGAAAAAAATTACCTTTTGATCCAAAGGATCAGATTATTTATTATGTAGGACCAACGCCTGCAAAACCGGGACAGGTCTTTGGCAGCGGCGGACCTACAACCTCAGGAAGAATGGACGCTTATGCCCCTACCATGCTCTCGTTAGGATTAAGAGGGATGATTGGGAAAGGCTATCGCAATGAAGCGGTGAAAGAAGCGATGCATACTTATACAGGCGTATATTTTGGGGCAATTGGCGGAGCCGGGGCTTATATTAGCCAGTGTGTTAAACAAGCAAAGGTGATTGCTTTTGATGACTTGGGAGCAGAAGCGATACGCGAACTCGATGTAAAGGATTTCCCTTTAACGGTCGTCATCGACTGTGAGGGCAATGATTTATACGAAATAGGCAAAAAAGAATATTTGGGAGAGAAAGTATAGCTTTCTTTTCTTTTTACAATCTTTCTTGTATTCAAGCCAAATTATGATAAACTATTTATTTGAGGTGTGTCTATGAAAATATTAAAGCAAGTAGCAGATAAAATATTATATTTTATCAAGGCTTATAAGAGTGTTTTCATCATTAGTCTGATCGCCCTGTTATGTGTAGAACTGCTTAATCATCCAACATTTAATCTATTTGATTTAGTAAACTGGATGTTTCATCATAAACGGGTACTGCTGATGAATTATATCATTTACTGCAATATTTGTATTTTGATATATCTTGTCATGAACCGGCTCAACTGGTCCAATATAATTTTTATTACGACGCTTGTCATCATCGGCATATGCAACTATTATAAACTTCTTATGAAGGGTGAAAATGTTGTCTTATGGGATGTGCTGAATTTACAGGCGGCGGCAGGCATCATGACAGAGTTAAATATAAAAATTAGCTGGCAGGTCATTTTATGTCTGGTGGTGTTATGTGCTGTTTTATATCAGCAGTTCAGAGGAGCAAGGAAACAGCAAAGAATCAGCATTCGATTTAAGTATTTAGCGTTGGCATTCATTGTATTATCTTCTTTAACGGTTGGTGTTATTTTTAATAATGAAGTACTGACAAGTTTAAAGATCACAAATATGGACTGGAATCAAGATAAGAATTATCGTGAGAATGGATTTATTTTATCTTTCTTTATGAATTTGAAAAATATTTCGGTTGTCACCCCGGAAGGCTACAGTGAAGAAAAAGTAGAAGAGGTGATCAACAGAATAGATTCCATCGAAGACCCAACTCCGGTAGAAGTATCAGAAAAACCGAATATCATTGTGATTATGAATGAATCTTTTTCCGATATAACGATTGCCAATGAGGGATTAAGTTTTGATGAACCTTTGACACCGTTTATTCATTCATTAAATAAAAATGTGGTAAGAGGAGATTTATTGGTGTCAATCTTTGGCGGAGGAACAGCAAATACTGAATTTGAATATTTGACCGGACATTCTATGAAGCATTTACCGATAGGAAGTGTTGCTTATGATCGTTATTTAGATGATGACGAAGACAGCATGGTCAAAGTGCTGAAAGAAGATGGTTATACCGCAACTGCGATTCATCCTTATTTAGGAACGTTTTGGAATCGTGATCACGTTTATCCTGCTTTTGGTTTTGATCAATTTTATACTATTGATGATTTCAGCGAAGACACCCAGAAAGTAAAAGGGTATATCAGTGATGAAGAAGTCTATAATAAAATTGTCTCTTGCTATGAAAATAAAGATACAGACTCACCACTATTTACATTTTGTGTCACAATGGAAAACCATACCCCTTATACCGATACCAGCAATGGGGTTGTAGGCGTAGAGGGAGAGGACAGTCTCTTTAAAGAAGAAGGTAAATTGGAAGCCGGGGTTCATGCCCGTGGTGTCCAAGATGCAGATGCGATGTATCAAAAATTAGTAGAATATTTCTCAAATGAAGAGGAACCGACAATCGTTGTAATGTTTGGTGATCATCATCCGTTTGTGAGTTCGACGATCAATAAGGATTCAGATCATTTGGATGATGTAAATAAATACAAAACGCCATTTGTGATATGGGCGAATTATGATATTCCCACACAGATTGACGTGACGATGGATTCTTCAGTATTGGGAGCATATACGTTATTAAATGCCGGAGTGACTTTACCAAATTATTTAAAATACAATTACTATGCATCAAGCTTAGTAGATGGATATAATAATTATTTTGTCTTAGGGAAAAACAATCAGTTTTATAAATATTCGGAAGATATGCCTGATGAGATCCAACAGTTTTTAGCGGATCATGAATTACTTCAGTACGATCAGCTGTTTGGGCAGGGATATTCAAGTCAGTACTTATGGAAGGAATAAAGAAGAATGAGAAATAAACGTTCATATTATAGTTCTTATGGAAGAAAAAGAAGGGTTAATTGGCGAAAAATCTTAGTTTTTGTCGGAATCCCTGTGATTGTGATTGCGATAGTGATTGCATTAAATTTCAATCGTATTAAATTAATGACAAAAGGATATAGTTTTCATGATGCTAATATCGTTTTGAAACAAAGTAAAGATGTAAAAGCGGAATTATTGTCAAAAGCTAAGGTTAAATATCTGACAGACTGGCTGGCAATTGATTTGAATGCAGGTTACTACGATGAGTATGATCGCTACTTCGATTTGCATCCGGAGATGAGCAAAGAAGATGTAGTTTCAGCGATGCAGAGCTTTATGGATAAAAAATATCCGGAATTAGTGAACTTAGGATATACGGATGCAGATATCTGGACTATCTTAGGAAATGCGTCGATGGACGATATTCAATCGTTGATTACAAACAAGTATACAATGGAAACAGTCAATCGTTTCAATAAATACAAATATTTTGATTATCAGAAAATCGGGGAATATATCACCGCTTCTACGCAGTATAACAGTGATGAATATGCAGTGAATATTGTCAACTTCCCGTTCATCATTTCAACCAATCCTACAAGTGAACATTATGAAATAAAGAATCCGGAAGAAATCACGACTTTAGTTAAGAAAGGATTCTATTTACCTAATACATATGTCCCTAGTGATTTAGTCGTACCGGAAATGCCGATTGCACCGGACAATACGGATAATACGGTAAGACAAGTGGTAGCGGATGCTTTGGTTAAAATGACAGCAGACGCTAAAAAAGCAGGAATGGAATTAGTGTTGAACAGCGGTTATCGTTCTTACAGTGAACAAACCAAAGTCTACGACGAAACAGAATCTATCTATGGTGGAATCTATGCTTCTGAATATGTGGCTTTACCGGGAGCAAGTGAACATCAAACCGGATTAGGTGTGGATATTACATCACAAAGCGTGGTAGACGGAACACGTATTACTTTTGGTGATACAGAAGAATATCAATGGGTGATTAAAAACTGTTACAAATACGGCTTTATTGTTCGTTTTGAAACGGAAAGTGCAGATATTACCGGAATTGCACATGAACCATGGCATTTACGTTATGTCGGAGAAGATATTGCGAAAGTGATTCATGATAAAGGATGGACATTTGAGGAATATTGCTTAAATACAAGCACATTGCCGGAAATTGACTATTAAGAAGGGATTTTATCCCTTTTTTATTTATTCCTTATTTATAACTGTGTTAAAATATAAGCGTATGAGAAAGTAGAGGATCTTATGAAAACATTGATTGCGACATTAAATTCAAAATTTATTCATACTGCTTTGGCACTGCGTTTACTGTATGTTGCCTGTGTGGATGAATTTGATATAGATTTTAAAGAATATACGATTAAAGATGATCTGAACGATGTATGTGAGGGTATCCTTGCTATGAAATTGGATGTCTTGGCTTTATCTACTTATATTTGGAATGTTGAAAAAATAAAAGAACTGACGGCGATGATAAAACAGCGCCAGAAAGATATCGTGATTCTTTTGGGCGGACCGGAAGTTACCTATGAGCCACGCTATTTTTTAGAAGAATTTTCTATTGATTATGTATTGTGTGGAGAGGGGGAGAAAACCTTGCCCGCATTATTAACCGCCATAGAAGAAAAAAGGGAACCGATGTTAGAAGGAATTTGCTATTTAAAAGATGGACTCTTAATGAATGAAGGTATTGCCAAAAACTGTGATCTTGCGGAGATTGAAAAACTTCCATCCCCCTATCTTTTAGAACGGGATTTACCGCATATTAAAGATCGTATTGTTTATTTTGAATCAAGCCGAGGATGTCCCTATCAATGTCAGTACTGTCTGTCCTCTTTAGAAAAAGGCGTCCGTTTTTATAGTGATGCCTATATCCATGAACAGCTCCTTGCAATCATTCAAGCCGGTGCCAAAACAATTAAGTTTTTAGATCGCAGTTTCAATGTCAATCCCACAAAAGCATTGGATATTTTAGAATTTATTGTGACCCATCATCTTCCCGGTCAGCAGTTTCAATTTGAAGTTAACGCCGATGTTTTGGATCAGCGTATTATTGATTTTGTCAATGAAAAGGCACCTAAGGGATTATTGCGTTTTGAAGTTGGGATTCAATCTACTTATGAGCCCACCAACGAAGTAGTCAAAAGAAAGCAAGATTTTCAGCGTCTTAGTGAGGTCATCATGCAGTTAGTCAAAGGCGATAAGATTGATCTTCATTTAGATCTCATTGCCGGACTGCCTTTTGAAAGCTATGAACGTTTTAAACAGTCTTTTGATGATGTCTTTGCTTTCCGGGCAAAAGAATTACAGCTTGGTTTTCTGAAATTACTACGTGGTACCAGTTTACGCCAAGATGCCGCTCTTTATGATTATACCTATCAAAAAGAAGCACCCTATGAAATTTTTGCTAATCATGTATTAAGCAATGAGGAAAGACAGGAAATTCATGTGGCAGAAGAAATGTTGGAAAAATACTGGAACAGTGGTCGTTTTTCTCGCACAATGAATGATTTGTTCGATCATCAGTTCAGTTCACCTTTTGAATTCTTTCACGATTTTGGTCGTTATTATATCGATTACCATTTTAAAATGATTGGACATCAGGTCGATGATCTCTTTGTTTACTTAGAATCCTATTTAAAAACAAAAGGGATTGATGTTTTAGAAAAAATGATATTAGACTATCTGGAATTGTTTAAAGTAAAGCCAAAGAAGTGGTGGAAAAGTGAATGGTCACGCCAACAGCGTCAGACTTTTTCTCATGCTTTATTACAAGATCCTGATCTTTTAGAAACATTGAACCTTAATCAAGAGTTATTATTTCGTTATTGTCTGATTGAAAAAATAAATGACCACTATATCATTGCACAATATAAAGATTTTAAGTGCCATATCGTTGTACTAGAAATGGTAAATAATGAATATAAATTGATTTAAACAGACAAATATATTAATTCATTGTCGAAAACTGGCATATTCTGTAGAGGGGTGATAGAATGTGTACAGTATGTATGACAGCAGCGGTTGTATTCTTTGTAGTCGCTATTATTTTAATCAACATCAAAAAACTAGGACTTAGAAGGTTCTTAGTCAGAATGATTGTTGTTGCTGAAGAAGCATTTGAATACGGACAAAATGAGGATAAATTCAATTATGTTTTCAACCAGTTTTATCAGCGTTTGCCAGCCGTGATTCGAATGTGCGTGACACAGCAGATGGTGAAGAAATTTATTCAGGAAACATTTGATGAAATTAAGCTAGCACTCGATCATTAGTAGGACACCTTTGGGTATCCTACTAATTTAGGGGGAGAGGACGATTATGAAAAAATATTCGACATCCAAACGATTTGTGATTATTGTGATTGCCTTGGTGATAGGATCGCTCCTATATACCAATATTTTTTATAATACGATGCGTGAGCGAGTTTTATCTATGCTTTCGGAAATCGCTTATCAATCCACACAAGTTTTAAAAAAGGAAGTAGAAAAGGGAGAGTCGGTTCTTAGTAATGTGGCGGATTACATTGCTCAGGAAGAATTAGACACAGATTATATATTGACGAAGCTGGATACACTCAATGATGATAACTTCTTTAAAAGAATGGGGATCGTTGATCTCGAAGGGGTGGGACGAACCACAGATGGATTAATCATGGATCTTTCAGACCGTGATTATTTTATAAAAGGATTGAATGGATATTCGAGTGTCTCGGGAACGATTATCGATAAATCGGATGGAAAAGAAATCAATGTATTCAGTGCCCCGATCATCAAAGAAGGAGAGGTCGTCGCGTTATTGTTCGCTACATATGCGACAGATTACTATCGCAATTTATTGACAACAACCATTTTTAATGGGCAGGGATATACCTATGTCATCGATAATAAAGGGGATCGTGTCATTGCTTCAAATAATAAAAACAGCAAGGTCGATTTTACTAACTTTTATGATGCTTTAAATGAAAATAAGGGGAACACTGCCACAGCAAAAAAACTACGTGCAGCTATCGAGAATAATGAAACAGGAAACTTAACTTATACGTATGGTGTGGGGAAATATATGGACTATCGTCCTTTAGATATCAACAACTGGTATGTGCTGACCATTATTCCCGATGAGGTTATTGCCACATACACCAACACATTAATGCTGTTGTCGGCATCGTTTGCTTTAATTTGCATCGGGGCAATCAGTTATTTAGTCGTGTATATTTATAAGCAGAAAGAAAAGAATCAAAAAGAGCAGGAAGAAATGATCTTTACCGATGCTTTAACCGGCGGAATGAGTCAAGCACGTTTCAAGTTGGAAGCTCGTTCTTTGATTAAACGTTCGGATGTTTCCTATGCAATCGTGGTAATGGATATCGAGAAATTCAAATACATCAATGACTTATATGGATTCTCGGAAGGAGATATTGTTTTAAAGAAAATCTATCATATTTTGTATGCTCAGCTAAATAAACATGAACTTTGTGCTCGTCAGAGCGGCGATCATTTTATCTTACTGCTTCACATTGAAGAACGAAATAAGTTCACTCAACGTTTAGAAAGCCTTCAGCAACAGCTTCTTCATTGCCATGAATTCGGTCATCAAGAGTATGAAATTAAAGCGAAATTTGGTGTTTGCTTAGCTATTGATGAGACAGAAAGTTTAGAAACAATGATTGATCATGCCTATCTGGCTCTAAATCTTATAAAAAAAGAAGTTATGTATTCAGTGAGTTACTATGATGATCAGCTAAAAGAAAAGCTTCTGCAAATTAAGATGATTGAAAACAAGTTTGAATTGGCAATCCATAATCGTGAATTCGTTCTCTATTATCAGCCTAAATACAATCTGCATACAAATCGTTTTGATGGCGGTGAAGCTTTAGTCCGATGGAAAAACAGTGACGGTAATTTTATTACTCCTAATCAGTTTATTCCGATCTTTGAAAGCAACGGCAGTATTATTAAATTGGATCGCTATGTTTTTGAAGAGGTCTGTTGTTCGATTTCACAATGGCTGAAAGCCGGGCTGACAGTAGGGGCAATTTCAATCAATGTTTCACGCTTAGATCTGTATTCCCCGGTTTTCGTTGATGATTATCTGCATATTATGGAAAAGTATCAGATTCCCTCTGAGCTGATTCAGCTGGAAATCACAGAAACAGCTTTATTTGATAATAATGAGGACATGCTGTCAATCATTAATCGTCTGCATGACGATGGTATTGCTGTCTTAATGGATGATTTTGGTACGGGCTATTCTTCCGTTTCGATGATTAAAGATATTCCGATTGATGTTTTAAAGATTGATAAAAGTCTGATTGATGATTCGTTAACGAATGACCGTGGGCAGACGATTGTGAAAATGATAATTGACCTGTGTCATCAGTTTGATATTAAAGTAACTGCTGAAGGGGTAGAAACGAAAGAACAGTTTGATCTGCTTCGTTTTCTGGGCTGTGATTATATTCAAGGGTACTATTGCGCTAAGCCTATGGATTTAGAAGCCTATATTCATATCTTAATGGAACTATCTGGTGATGGGTAGTTCTTTTTTCTTCTTTATGAAAGCGATTAAAATATGATAAAATAAGAACAGGAGGGATAAGATGAAAGTCATAGAGAAAGAAAACTATAAATTAATTTATAATCAAGATGGTCCGACACTGGGAGTCGCAAAAGATAGTGATATTCCAATTTTAGAGGTAGATGGTCTTTATTTTAAAAACTTATCAAGAAGTCATCAGTTAGAAAAATATGAGGACTGGCGTTTAGATGTGAAAGAGCGTGCTCAGGATTTAGCGGAAAGACTATCAATCAAACAAATTGCCGGTTTAATGCTTTACAGCAGTCATCAGTTGATACCAGCTCAAGGTATGGCACGCTTTGGCGGAACTTATCATGGTCTTGCTTTTGAGGAAGCAAACGTTGAGCCTTGGAGTTTATCTGATCAACAAAAAGAATTTATTGAAAAAGATGATGTACGTCATATTTTGGTCATGCGTTATAAAAATAAAGAAGTCATGGCAAAATGGAATAATATTGTACAGGCTTTTGCGGAAAGTCAGCCATTGGGGATCCCGGTCAATAACAGCAGTGATCCTCGTCACGGAACAATCAGCGATGCGGAATTTAACGGCGGAGCAAACAGCGATATCTCGAAATGGCCGGACGGAATTGGTATGGCGGCTACTTTTGACCCTGAATTAGTAAAGCGATACGGAGAAGTTGTTTCCAAAGAATATCGTTCTTTAGGATTGACTACTGCATTATTCCCACAAATTGATTTGGCAACAGAACCCCGTTGGATGCGTTTTAACGGAACTTTTTCTGAGTCACCCGAACTAGCAACGGACATGGCTAGAGCCTATTGTGATGGTTTGCAGACATCTTTTGGAAAGGCAGAAATCAAAGATGGCTGGGGATATGAAAGTATCAATGCCATGGTAAAACATTTTCCTGGCGGCGGAACCGGGGAGGCTGGACGCGATGCTCATTATTCATATGGAAAATACGCAGTGCATCCCGGAAAAAATATGGAAATGCATCTGAAACCTTTTATTGAGGGAGCCTTTAAGTTAGAAGGGAAAACAAAAATGGCATCTGCCGTAATGCCTTATTACACGATTTCAGCTGATTTGAAAGGGAAAGATCATGAAATGGTAGGAAATTCTTACAGTAAATACATCATCCAGGGATTGCTTCGTGATCAGTTAAATTATGATGGCGTTGTTTGTACGGACTGGGGAATTACTAAAAACCAAGGAGAAACGGTGTATTCATTTGGAGGTACCTGTTGGGGAGTCGAAGGCTTGACCGAAGCAGAAAGGCACTTGAAAATTATTCTTGCCGGAGCCGATCAATTTGGTGGCAACAATGATGCCCAGCCGATTTTAGAGGCTTATGAAATAGGATGTAAGGAATTTGGTGAAGATTATATGCGTAAACGTTTTGAATTATCTGCAAGACGCTTATTAATGAATATCTTCCGCTTAGGTTTATTTGAAAATCCTTATGTTGATATAAAAGAAGCAAAAGAGACAGTGGGAAAAGAAAAATTCATGGCTGCCGGTTATGAAGCTCAGCTAAGATCTATTACACTTCTTAAAAATAAAAATCATATATTACCTTTGAAAGCAAAAACAAAAGTATATATTCCGAATCGTCATATTGATGCTTACAGAACGTTCTTTAGTACAATGTCCGAACCTGAAGATATTGTTCCGGTAAAACAAGATTTGGTGAATAAATATTTTGAATGGGTCGATACACCAGAAGAGGCAGATGCTGCTATTGTTTTCATGGAAACACCGATTTGTGATTCTTATGATCCAAAAGATGTAGAAAAGGGCGGAAACGGTTATTTGCCAATCAGCTTGCAGTATCGTCCTTATACTGCCGTAAATGCAAGAAAAGAAAGTTTGGCGGGAGGAGATCCGCTGGAATCGTTTACTAACCGAAGCTATTATAATAAAACTAATACGACAGCAAATGAAACAGATTTAGACAATGTGCTGAAGATGAAGAAAATAATGAAAGATAAACCGGTCATTGTCTGCATGAAATTGAAAAGACCGACAGTAATGTCAGAATTTGAACCTTATGCAGATGCGATCGTCGCAGAATATGGAGTTCAGAATCAAGCTATCTTTGATATTTTATCGGGTAAAAGAATGCCAAGCGGATTATTGCCTCTGCAAATCCCAATCGATATGGATACTGTAGAAACACAGTTGGAAGATGTTCCATTCGATATGACTCCTTATGTAGATAGTGAAGGTCATTGTTATGACTTTGCATTTGGAATGGATTTTGATGGTGTTATTCAAGACGAGAGGGTAAAAAAATATCGTTATAAATAAGAAAGATAAAACTTTAATTTACTTAAAATATAATCGTTATAATAAAAAAGGTTACACGCTCGTGTAACCTTTATAAGTATTATTTGTAAAATTCATCGTAAAGTTTAACTGCTAGGTCTAACACTTTCTCCCCATCCATGCGACCATAATCTCTCATGTCGATCATTGAAACCGGACATTTACCTTCACATTTTTTTTCTAATTCCTTTAATTTGTAACGGATTTGCGGACCAACTAATAATACATCATAATTCCCCTCTTCAGCGTCAACTGATTTCTCACTGACTGCCCAGATTTTTGCTTCGATACCACGGTCAGCAGCACTTTTTTCCATTTTAGTAACAAGTAAGCTTGTTGACATTCCTGCAGCACAGCATAATAATACTCTAATCATAATATAACACCTCCTTCATAAATTCATTGTATACTATGAAAGCGCTTGTATCTATTTTTTTCGGTTTTGGAAAAAGAATTATATCAATAGACTTTATACAGCACTATTTAAAAGAAAGATATTTTAAATAAATTAAAAACAGCAGGAAAATTTCCGGCTGTTACTAAAGGCATTATCTTTTATTGATATCTCTGAAGTTAATTAATTCAATCCCGTGATCTTCTAACCATTGTTTAAATTCAGGACTGCGAATAAACTTCATTTCAAAAATTCTCGGGATGGCATAAGAACTGTTGGTGTAGAGATGATTGTCAATGAAAGCAGGGTGACACATTAATTCCTGAATCCCTTCTTTATCTAAATTTTCTTCACAGAATTGAATGAAATCTTTGATTTCTCCATTGAACCCTCTAATCAGTGGCGCAACTTCGTAATGATGCTGAATATCTTGAGTTAAGCGCATTGGCAGATCATATTCTTTAGCCAATCGAGCAGCTACATCGATATTGCCCGGTTCTAAGTGAGTATGGTGATGAGAATCAATATGAGTTGGCTTCTTTCCGGCTAATTGAATAAATAATTCGATTTGAGCATGCCATTCTTCATATAGTTCATCTGGATCTACGATAGCTTGTTTATTAGGATACGTATTTAATTTTCTAAAATCACCATTTTCATCAGTAAAACTTTTCTTTCCTAATGTTAGTGGTCGTCCGCAAGTTAAAACAAGGTGAATCCCAACTCCTAAATTAGGATATTGTTCAGCCATTTCCAAAGCCTTTGCTGCATAGGGCATATTTGTCATTAGTGTTGTTGAAGTTAACACACCTTCACGATGACATTGGATGATTCCACGTGTTACACCTTCACACATCCCGAAATCATCGGCGTTGATAATTAATTTTTTCATGATAGTATTGTCCTTTCAAATATCATATACGTGCCTATTATAATAGGAAATGATAAAAATAAGGACAATGTTTTAATTTGTGTAAAAGATTGTTTTTTTCTATTTAAGTATGATAAAATGTTTTAATACAAGAAGGTGACAAAATGAAAGAATTAATTATCGCAACAACAAATAATGGGAAAATGAAAGAAATGAGAACGTTGTTGGCTCCGCTAAATATTGAAGTCAAATCGATCTTAGATGAATTTAAGGAAAATATTGAGATTGAAGAAAATGGGAAGACATTCAAGGAAAATGCTTTAATTAAAGCTCAAACAATTGCAGACAAAACGGGAAAAGTAACGTTGGCTGATGATTCCGGATTGGTGATCGATGCTTTGGATGGACGCCCGGGAGTGGAATCTGCCCGCTTTTTAGGACATGATACCAGTTATATTATTAAAAATAATCATATCTTAGAGTTGATGAAGGATAAAGAAAATCGCAGTGCTCGCTTTGTGTGTGCTATTGCCATCGTTATTCCCAATCAAGAACCGATCTTATTTGAAGAAACATTTGAAGGCGAAATCGCAAAAGAAATCTTAGGGGAAAATGGTTTTGGTTACGATCCGATCTTTTATTTCCCACCGCTAGAAAAAACGAGTGCAGAAATGAGTATGGAAGAAAAGAATCAATACTCACATCGAGCAAAAGCAGTAAAAAAAGCGATTGACATTATAAAAGAGTTATAGGAGGCAGTTATGGCAAATCATATCGTACTTTACAATCCGGCAATTCCGCAGAATGCCGGTAATATTATGAGAACTTGTGTAGCGACCAATACGACATTGCATATGATCAAACCGTTGGGATTTGATTTAGACGATAAAAAGATGAAACGCGCCGGTTTGGATTATGTGAAAGATTTAGAGATGTACGTCTATGAAAACTGGGAAGAATTTAAACAAAAAAATAAAGGGTATTATTATTTTACAACGCGTTACAGTAAAAAAACATACTGCGATTTTGATATGAAAAAAACAGATCAAGATCATTATTTTATTTTTGGACATGAACATGATGGTATTCCCAAAGACGTCTTAAAAGAACATTTAGAAGAATGTATGCGTATTCCAATGAGTACAAAAACACGCAGCCTTAATGTTTCAAACTGCGTCGCTTTAGTCATCTATGAAGCACTGCGTCAGCAGGATTTCCCGGGATTATCATTAGTAGAGACCCAAAAAGGGGAAAACTTCTTATATGAGTAAGCTGAAACGTAATGATTGGCTGTTTGCGATCATTGCAATGATAACAATCATTACACTCGCTATTGTGATAACAGTTTTCTTTAAAGGATTATATTATTTTGATATTCATTACTTAAAAATAAAAGATGCTACTTTATTATCAGTTGAACAGATTAAACAAAATTATGATGCACTGATTCATTATCAATCCATTTTTTACCAAGGGCCACTTATTTTACCTGACTTTATTATGTCAGAAAGTGGAATCAAACATTTTGAAGAAGTAAAAAGAATATTTGAAGTGATTCAGATAATCTGTGCAGTTGGCTTAATCACAACGATTCCAATCGGTATCAAACGATTTAAAGAGCGAGATTTTCTGTTTTTTAAATGGACTTCTGTTTTAACGGTTGCTGTACCGGCAATCATCGGTTTTTTAGCGAGTATCGATTTTTCAAAAGCATTCATTATTTTTCATCAAATTGTTTTTAGAAATAATGATTGGATTTTTGATGAGCGCTATGATCCGGTTATTACCATATTGCCTGAGAGTTTCTTTATGCATGCATTCATGATGATCGTAGTTATAGTATTAGGATTAAGTGCAGTGAGCTTTATTTTGTATCGTTACTTATTAAAAACATATGATAAAGAAAATGCTTCTACTTAGTGTGGGGCATTTTTATTTTGCTAATAAAAGGTAAGAAAAAACACAGATAGATAAGAAAGAGCAGGATTCGATAATATAGAATATAAATATTATTCAAAAAAATTCAAAAAATAATAAAAAAGACTTGTCAAGAGAGGAAGGACGTGGTAATATAAACAGGCAGTCCGATCAAGGGCCGCGGAGACCATTGAAAACTGAACAGAACACGTCAAACAATTTCGATCGAAAGAAAGAAAATTGAGAAGAAAAAAAGAAACAAAAGTCAGAAGACAAAAGAGTCAAAGAAAAACAGATTGATGATATAAAGTATCATGGAGAGTTTGATCCTGGCTCAGGATGAACGCTGGCGGCGTGCCTAATACATGCAAGTCGAACGCATCACCTTGGTGATGAGTGGCGAACGGGTGAGTAAGACATAAGCAACCTGGCTGTAC
>NZ_CDPP01000001.1 GCF_000829905.1 Beduini massiliensis | reverse complement strand
CGATTGTAACTGGCATGATAACAACGAAGGCATCCCTGATTGCAACTAAGTGTCTTTGAGACCCGATTCTAGCTGCAAGAGGGACAAATTTTTCTTCCAAAAATTTCATTGTCTTTTTTCCTCCCGTTGATTTTGACCTAGCTTGCTCAAGGCTAAGCTTGATAGTTTAAATTACTATCGCTTCATCTATCTCTACTATACTCTTTGTAAGCGCTTTTGTCAATTAAATTGAAAGCGATTTCTAAAAAAGTTCACAGAAAGTTCATAATTAATGAAACATAAATGAAAGCGATTATTACAACAGTAAACTATCAATGAATATGGAAAAAACAACCTTATAAAATAATGTTTTATGAACTATTCCGCTGATTAATTCACATATAGTTCACATTATTTCCATACATATTCCGATCATTCCTACCATAAACCGCGCCTTGACCTTCCCCTTTAATACTATACTTCATTTTACGAATCACATTTCCTTATTAGAACTACATTTATTATAATATTAAAAAAGCCGAAGCTTACGCTTCAGCTGATTTGAGCAATATTTAATTGTTATTCTGCATTGGCATTTTGTTTGTTTGATACCATAACAAATGGCATCCATAATAATGTCAATAGTACGATTTCGATAGCATTGTAGATCGCTGCCTTGATTCCTCCACCTGTTGCTAAGAATGCGAACAAGATTGGTGGTGTTACCCAAGGTGCTGTTAACGAAACTCTTTCGATAATGTTCAAGTCCATTAAGATGTAAGTCAATGCTGCCAAAATAACTGGTCCTGCAATGAATGGTAACATGTAGATTGGGTTCATTACGATAGGTACACCAAATGTGATAGGTTCATTAATTTCGAATAAACCTGGTGCAATTGAGATTCCGATAACTGTACGTTCTGCTTGTACTTTACCGAAGATCAATACGGCAATGATTAATCCTAATGTTGATCCTGATCCACCGATAACAGCGAATGGTGCCATACCATGAGCGATGTTTGGAATATCTGCTCCTGTTTTTCCTGCTTCATAAGCTGCTGTGTTTTCTAATAACATTGGAGTAAAGATTGGTGTTGTTACTGATCCAACAATGTTTGCCCCATGTAACCCGAATACCCATAAGAAGTTAATTAAGAAGTAAACTAAGATTACTGTACCTAATGTATCCGCTACACTGTTTAATGGTGCAGACACGAATTTCTGTACGATTGTCCATAAGTTCATTCCTGCTAATTTATCAATATAGATTCCAGCTGCTACAATTAAGATAACTGTAATGATAGCTGGGATCAATACTGTAAATGATCCGGCTACTGCTGGTGGTACTCCATCTGGCAACGTGATTTTTAATTTATCGTTTCTTGATAATCTTACGAAGATTTCTGCAACGATAATCGTTAAAATCATCCCTACGAACATCCCGTTTGAATCCAGTTTGTTCGCTGCTAATCCGCCGCTGG